>OY970337.1:0-2894038 GCA_963717475.1 uncultured Actinomycetes bacterium
TCTTCAAGGAGAAGGCGCGCGAGGTTCGCGACACCTTCCCTCAAGGTGCCGCACGGCGAGGGCGGCAAGGTGATCGACGTCAAGACCTTCTCGCGCGACAACGGCGACGACCTGTCGCCGGGCGTGAACGAGCTCGTGCGCGTGTACGTCGCCAAGAAGCGCAAGATCGCGGAGGGCGACAAGCTCGCCGGCCGCCACGGCAACAAGGGCGTGATCGCGAAGATCGTGCCCGAGGAGGACATGCCGTTCCTCGAGGACGGCCGCCCGGTCGACGTCGTGCTGAACCCGCTCGGCGTCCCGAGCCGGATGAACATCGGCCAGATCCTCGAGACGCACCTCGGCTGGGCCGCGGCGCACGGTGTCTTCCACGAGAACGGCGACGGGAGGGACTCTGCGGGGAACGGCGACGAGGAGGAACCGAGCCCGATCGCGACTCCGGTCTTCGACGGCGCGAGCGAGCAGGACGTCGACGAGGCGCTCGTCGAGTGGACGAAGCAGAATCCCGACTCGCCGATCAAGTTCCTGGTCGACCCGAAGCGGCCCACCGGCCGGCATTGCTCCGGCAAGGTGCGGCTCTTCGACGGCCGCCACGGCGACGCCTTCGAGCAGAAGGTGACCGTCGGCTACATGTACATCCTGAAGCTGCTCCACCTGGTCGACGACAAGATCCACGCGCGTTCGACGGGCCCGTACTCGCTGGTCACCCAGCAGCCGCTGGGCGGCAAGGCGCAGTTCGGCGGCCAGCGCTTCGGCGAGATGGAGGTCTGGGCGCTCGAGGCGTACGGCGCGGCCTACACGCTGCAGGAGATGCTCACGATCAAGTCCGACGACACCGTCGGCCGCGTGAAGGCATACGAGGCGATCGTCAAGGGCGAGAACATCGCGGAGCCGTCGATCCCCGAGTCGTTCAAGGTGCTGCTGAAGGAGATGCAGTCGCTGGCGCTCGACGTGAACGTCCTCTCCGACGAGGGCGAGAAGGTCGAGGTGCGCGAGGAGGACGACGAGCTGCTGCGGGCCGCCGAGGAGCTCGGGATCGACCTCTCCCCGGGCTCGCTCCGCGCAGCCGCGCGGCAGCCGACGGCCGAGGAGGCCGAGGAGGGCCAGGAGCGCGTCGACCAGACGGGCGAGCTGACCCTGCCGGCGGACGAGCAGCTGGGCGATCTCGCGGACGTCGAGGTCACCCCGGAAGAGGGACGCAAAGGAAGAGGCCGAGGCGCAGGCAGGGCCCTTGGCAGACGAGTTGGCAGATGTGGAAGTTGAGGAGTAAGGAGAGCTTTGATCGACATCAATGAGTTCGACGCGATCCGAATCGGCCTCGCGTCGTCCAAGCAGATTCGCGACTGGTCCTCGGGCGAGGTAACGAAGCCGGAGACCATCAACTACCGCACGCTCAAGCCCGAGCGCGACGGGCTCTTCTGCGAGCGCATCTTCGGTCCGACCAAGGACTGGGAGTGCTATTGCGGCAAGTACAAGCGCGTCCGCTACAAGGGCATCATCTGCGAGCGCTGCGGCGTCGAGGTGACCCGCCAGAAGGTGCGCCGCGAGCGCATGGGCCACATCGACCTGGCCGCTCCCGTCTCGCACATCTGGTTCTTCAAGGGCGTCCCGAGCCGCATCGGCTACCTGCTCGACATCGCCCCGCGCGAGCTCGAGAAGGTCCTGTACTTCGCTGCCTCGATCGTCACCTCGGTGGACGTCGAGGCGCGGCAGAAGGACCTGAACGACCTCGAGGACAAGGTCAAGGCCGAGTCCGAGCAGATCTACGTCGACCGCGACGAGGCTCTGTCCGCGCTCGAGGACAGGCTGAAGCGCCGCCGCAACTTCTTCACCAAGGGCGCGGAGCGCAACTTCGACGAGGACGACGACTTCTGGTCGCGCGGCCTCTCGAACTGGGCCGAGGAGCAGGCCCTGCCGACGCTCGAGGAGGTACGCGAGCTCGTCGGCGGCATGTTCCTGGAGGTCGCCCCGCAGATCACGACGGAAGACTCGAAGAAGATCCGCGAGCTCGTCCGCAACTCGGCGATCCGCGACGACCGCCGCCTCTCGCCGAAGGAGCTCGAGACGGTCGCGACCGTGGCGATCCAGATCCGCGAGGCGCTGGCGCCGCTCAACAAGCAGCTCGCCAAGGCGACCGGCTCGAAGAAGGGCGCGCTCACGAAGCACATCAACCGCGTGCTCGAGGGACTGCTCTCCAAGAAGGGCAAGCTCTCGGACGAGGACGCGGAGCTCGTGACGGGCGTCGACGAGAAGCAGCTCGAGAAGGCCCGCGACCTCGGCAAGGGGCTCCTGAAGGACGTCCTCGAGCAGGCCGACCCGGGCGCGAGCCCCGACGAACTGCGCGAGCTGACGAACGACCTCTGCCTGCGCACGGACGGCAAGATCGCCAAGGAAGACCTCGACGCGATCGTCCAGTGGCTCGTGAAGGTGCGCGAGATGTACCAGGACATGGAGTCGCGCAAGGAGGACGCCAAGGAAGCTGCAGTCGACTCGGTCCGCCGGCTCGAGGAGACGTGGACGCTCTTCCGCGAGCTCGAGCCGAAGCTGATCGTCAACGACGAGCAGATCTTCCGCGAGCTCAAGGACCGCTTCGGCTCGCCGTACGGGTTCGGCGTCTACTTCCAGGGCGGCATGGGCGCAGAGTCCATCCGCGAGCTGCTCAAGGACCTCGACCTCAAGGCCGAGGCGAAGTCGCTGCGCGAGACGATCAAGACCTCGAAGGGCCAGAAGCAGCAGCGCGCGATCAAGCGGCTGAAGGTCGTGAACGCGTTCATCACCTCGGAGAACCGGCCCGAGTGGATGGTTCTCGAGGCGATCCCGGTGATCCCGCCCGAGCTGCGCCCGATGGTGCAGCTGGACGGCGGCCGCTTCGCCACCAGCGACCTGAACGATCTCTACCGGCGCGTGATCAACCGGAACAACCGGCTCAAGCGCCTGCTCGACCTCGGCGCACCCGAGATCATCGTCAACAACGAGAAGCGGATGCTGCAGGAGGCCGTCGACGCGCTCTTCGACAACGGGCGCCGCGGCCGCGCGGTCACGGGCCCGGGCAACCGCGCGCTGAAGTCGCTCTCCGACATGCTCAAGGGCAAGCAGGGCCGGTTCCGCCAGAACCTGCTCGGCAAGCGCGTCGACTACTCGGGCCGCTCGGTGATCGTCGCCGGGCCGAACCTGAGGCTGCACCAGTGCGGCCTGCCCAAGCTGATGGCGCTCGAGCTCTTCAAGCCGTTCATCATGAGCCGGCTCGTCGAGCGCAAGTCGGTCCAGAACATCAAGGCGGCCAAGAAGCACGTCGACTCGATGGTCCCGGAGGTCTGGGACGTGCTCGAGGAAGTGATCGCGGAGCACCCGGTGCTGCTGAACAGGGCGCCGACGCTCCACCGCCTCGGCATCCAGGCCTTCGAGCCGGTGCTGGTCGAGGGCAAGGCGATCCAGGTTCACCCGCTCGTCTGCCACGCCTTCAACGCCGACTTCGACGGCGACCAGATGGCCGTCCACCTGCCGCTGTCGTCCGAGGCGCAGGCCGAGGCGCGCATCCTGATGCTCTCCTCGAACAACATCCTCTCGCCGGCGAACGGCCGGCCGCTGGCGACGCCGACGCAGGACATGGTCCTCGGCGGCTACTACATGACGTACACCGAGGCCGACCTCGGCGCGATGAACCCCGAAGAGCTCGATCCGCGTCCGAAGCGCTTCGGCTCGGAGGAAGAGGTCGAGCGGGCGGTCGAGGACGGCCACCAGGTCGGGATGCAGCAGGCGATCGAGTACCGCAGCCACGGCGAGCTCATCCTGACGACACCCGGGCGCGTGATCTTCAACGCCGAGGTCGAGCGCTCGCTGCAGGAGTCGGGAGTCGAGGACCTCGAGCGAGCTTCCGTTCCTCAACCGGACGCTCTCGAAGAAGGAGATGGACGGCTTCATCTCCGATCTGGCGGAGCGCTACGGGGCGCACGTGATCGCGAGCGTGCTCGACAAGATCAAGGCGCTCGGCTTCCGGTACGCGACGAAGGCCGGGATCACGATCTCGAAGAACGACATCGTCATCCCGCAGGAGAAGGACCAGCTCCTCGCCGGCTACGAGGAGAAGGTCGGCAACGTCGAGGGGCTCTACGAGCGCGGCCTCATCACCGAGGAGGAGCGCCACGAGCAGATCGTCAACCTCTGGACGGAGGCGACCGAAGACGTGGCCCAGGCGATGGAGAAGAACCTCCTCGAGCTGAACCCGATCTTCATGATGGCCAACTCCGGCGCCCGCGGATCCTTCAAGCAGATCCGCCAGCTCGCCGGGATGCGCGGCCTGATGGCCAACCCGAAGGGCGAGATCATCGAGCGCCCGATCAAGGCCAACTTCATGGAGGGCCTGTCGGTGCTCGAGTACTTCATCTCCACCCACGGCGCCCGTAAGGGACTTGCCGACACGGCGCTGCGCACGGCCGATTCGGGCTACCTCACGCGCCGCCTCGTCGACGTCTCCCAGGACGTGATCATCCGCGACGCGGACTGCAAGACGAAGGACTTCGTCGAGATTCCGCTGCACGTCCCCGAGGGCGTGAACAAGAGCATCCTCGGGCGCGTCCTCGCGGACGAGATCCACAAGCCGCTCGCGAGCGGCAAGCCGGGCAAGACGGTCGTCGCCGAGAAGGGCGCCGTCGTGACCAACCAGGTCCTGGCCGACATCGAGGAGGCCTTCTCGGAGCTCGAGGACGGCCTCGCGCCGACGATCCCGGTGCGCTCCGTGCTCAAGTGCCGCAGCGAGTTCGGCGTGTGTCAGGCCTGCTACGGCATCTTCCTCGCCACCGGCGAGATGTGCGAGGTCGGCGACGCGGTCGGGATCATCGCCGCGCAGTCGATCGGCGAGCCTGGCACGCAGCTGACGATGCGGACCTTCCACACGGGCGGCGTCGCAGGCGCGGACATCACGCACGGCCTTCCGCGCGTCGTCGAGATCTTCGAGGCGCGGAACCCGAAGGGCGCGGCCAAGCTCGTCGAGGTCGGCGGGACCGTGCGCATCGAGGACACAGACCGCGGGCCGAAGCTCTCGATCCTCACCGACGAGGTCGACGAGAACGGCGAGGCCGTGGAGCCGGTCGCGTACCAGCTCCCACGGAGGACGCGGATCCTGGTCGCCGACGGCCAGGTCGTCGAGCCGGGCGACGCCCTCCACGAGGGCTCGGTCAACCCGGCCGACCTCCTGCGCCTGAAGGGCTCGACCGCGACCGAGCTGTACCTCGTCGCCGAGGTGCAGAAGGTCTACAAGTCACAGGGCGTCGAGATCCACGACAAGCACATCGAGCTGATCGTCCGGCAGATGCTGAAGAAGGTGCGCGTCGAGAACGCCGGCGACACGGACCTCCTGCCCGGCCAGCTCGTCGACAAGGTCGTCCTGGACCGCGAGAACACGCGGATGAAGAAGGAGAAGAAGAAGGAGCAGGCGACGTTCGAGCCGCTGATCCTCGGGATCACGAAGGCCTCGCTGGCCACCGAGTCGTTCCTCTCGGCCGCCTCCTTCCAGGAGACGACGAAGGTGCTGACCGACGCCTCGATCGAGGGCAAGATCGACCGGCTGCTGGGCCTGAAGGAGAACGTGATCATCGGCAAGCTGATCCCGGCCGCGACCGGCCTGAAGAAGTACCGCAACATCGACATCGGGCCGTCCGAGAAGGTGCCGAAGGAGACCTACGAGCGCGAGGCCCTGCTGGCCGCGCTCGAGGAGATCGGCACCGACGGCGGCGAAGGCGTCGACCTGGCGAGCCTCGGTCTCGACTTCGGGGGCGCGCCGGAGCCCGCCGCCCCTGAGAACGGCGGCAACGCAAAGCCACGCGAGTCGACCGAGGCGGAGGAAGTGCCCGAGGTCGACACGCCCCTCGACGGCGAATAAGTAGACGGTCAGGGCGGGAGGCGCGCTGCTTCCCGCCCTGCTACCTTTGAACGCGGGTCGGGTGAAGCGCTTCGTTCTCATCGCACTTGCGGCGTGCGCGGCGTTCGCCGCTGTGCCGCACCGGTCCGCTGCGTCCGGGGCGACTGCCGCGTCCGAGACCTGCGGGATCCCCGACAAGGGAACGCTCTGGATCGACTTCGCCGACGGCTCGGTTCCCTTCTGGCAGGTCTTTGCGCGGCCCGGCGTGATCGGGGCGGCCTCGAACTTCATCTATCCCGAGCTGCTCCGGAGCTACGGCGCGAAGACGGTCTACTTCGACCTGCACCTCATCCGCCGGGTCGGCACGCCGCTCGAGCCGCTCGATCCGTCGTACGTGATCGACCGGGCGAACCGGATGTACGACACGGCCGCGATGTCGATGGGGTGCTCGCAGCCGGTGATCGCCGAGAACGAGCTCAACGGCGCGAACCTGATCACGCCCTGGAGCCCCACGAACGCCCAGTACCGGCGCAACGTCCTGATCTACCTCCAGACGCTCGCGGCCCGGGGTGCGCATCCGGTGCTGCTGATCCCCTCCGTGCCGTACACCGGCGACGTCGCCGGCGACTGGTGGCGGCAGGTCGCGAACTACGCGGACATCGTCAGCGAGTCCTACTTCGCCGCCCCGCGCGTCGCGAAGCAGGGCCCGTTCACCGGCGGCCGGACGCTGCGGACGCTCTTCCGCAACCGCATCGCGCCGTACACCGCGATGGGCATCCCGACGAGCAAGCTCGGGATCATGCTCGGCTTCCACACGACGCCGGGCTCGGGTGGGCGCGAGCACGCGGCGCTGCTCTCGTGGCTGGAGGTCACGAAGCTGCAGGCGCTTGCCGCGAAAGAGGTCGCGAAAGAGCTCGGTCTCCGCTCTGTCTGGTCGTGGGGCTGGGCGGTGTGGGGCAAGACCTCGCCCGAGAACGACCCGGACAAGCCGACGGCGGCCTGCGTCTACCTCTGGGCGCGCAACCCGAAGCTCTGCAACGGCCCGAAGGTCGCGCCGAAGCGATTCGACAAGTCCCGTGACGAGGGACAGATCGTGCTCCCGGCCGGCGCGCGCTGCACGGTTCAGGGCAAAGCCCTCGACTGGAGCGCGATCCGCGGGCTCACGCCCGTGACCGGAGACATCGACGTCGCCTTCACGGCGGCCTATTCGCGGATCGTCGCCAGTCTCTACAAGCCGCTCAAGACGGCTCAGATCGCCGCTGCCGAGAAAGCCGTGATCGCGGCGCACTTCGGGAGCGCCGGCGCCTACCGCCGCGCTCTCGCCCGCGCGCACGCGAGTCCGTCGGTCGCGCGGGGCGTGATCGCGGACGAGCTGCGCCGGGAGCTGATCGAGGCCAACATCCACGTGCCGCCGCCGTCCGGCGCCGGACGTCAAGGACTACTACGCGAGCTATGCCGAGACGCCCGTACGGCTCGTCCAGTCGAAGACGCCGGCTCCGTGGCTCGGGGGCAGGAAGCGCGGCCTCGCGCTCGCGTCGGACGCGCCGCCCCAGCTCTTCCGCCTGAAGGGGTCGGGCTGGGCGACGATCCGCACGATGATCGGGCAGTTCCAGGTGCGTGCGCTCCAGCCGGCAGTCCCGCTGGGCGGCGTGCCGCTGCGGCGTCGCGCGGCCCGCGGTCGTCACTGCGCTCAAGGGCCTCGTCCGCGACGACGACTACGAGCACTGGCTCGTCACCCGCGAGCGCGCGTACGACTACGCGACGCTCTGCTACCGCGACCGGCAGCCGACGGCGGGCCTCGTTCCGCTCACGGACTACCTGCCCTTCCTCGCGGCGGACTAGTTCGCGCTCGAGAGCGGCCGGCCGGTGCCCTCTTCGGGCGGCCGGTAGGCGACGACCTGCGCCTTGCCGCGCTCTTTCGCGCGGTAGAGCGCTTCGTCGGCGCGCTCGAAGAACGACGTCGGGTCGTCGTCGTCCCGCAGCTCCGCGATTCCGGCCGAGACCGACAGTCGGCCGGCCTCGCCCACGGGACGCGAGCCGACCGCGCCGAGCAGCCGGTGGTAGAGCTGGTCGGCGTCGCTCGCGACCGATTCCGGCAGCAGCACCGCGAACTCGTCGCCACCGACGCGGCAGGCCACGTCGGCCGACCGAACGACGTCTTTGACGCGCTCGGCGGTCTCGGCGAGCACGGAGTCGCCGGCCAGGTGTCCGATGCGGTCGTTGATCGCCTTGAAGTCGTCCAGATCGAAGACGACGAGCGCGAGCTGCCGGCCGTAGCGGTGGGCGCGCGCGACCTCGCGGGCGAGCGTCTCGTGGAAGTAACGGCGGTTGTGCAGGCCGGTCAGCGCGTCGAGGTCGGCGAGCTGCCTCGCCTCGCGGAACCGGCTCGCGTTCTCGATCGCCGGCCCGGCCCGCTGCGAGAGCTCCTCGAGCTCCCGGGTCTCGTCCTCCGAGAAGCGGTGCTCGGGATTGCGGCTGTAGACGATCAGGAAGCCGGCCGTGCCGACCTCGCCCGCGACCGGGACCGCGAGCCCTGAGCGGATCAGGTCGCCGGCGGCGTCGAGCGCGGGCGGGTACTGGTACGTGAGCAAGATCGCGCGCGCCTCGTGTCCGTCCGGTGGCCCGGAGACGGCCTGCCGCTCGGCCTCCTCGGTCGACAGGCCGAGCGTCGCCACGAGTGGCTTCTCGTCGCCGTCGATGGAGACGAGCGCCGCGTCGACGCCCGGCACGGCGCCGGCCGCTTCGAGCGTGCGCGACAGGACTTCGTCGAGGTCGATCGAGCCCGCGAGCTCGGTCAGGTAGCGGTTCCGGCGGCCTTCCTCCTGGGCCCGCTCGAGCGATTCGGCGAGCTCTCGCACCATCGCCTCCATCCGCTCGTTCATCTCGGAGACGAGCGTCAGCAGCTCCTCCTGCCCGCCTCGCGACGGCCGGCGCACGAGGATCAGGACGAGCGCGACGAGGAGAGCCGACGCCGACGACGGCCCCGGCGATCACCAGGGCGGCCGTGTTGCTCACCGCTTCGAACATTCCTCCCTCGCCCAACCTCCGGTCGTCCCCCAGGCCCGCCGCTCGAGCGCCGGGGTCTCACTGTAATCGGGTCGGAGCCCGCAAGCTATGGCTTGAAACTTATAAAACTCTCGATTCGATCGGCACAAGCCCACGGTTGCGGCAGCCGCTGATCCATGGAGCAATGCGCCTTTTCGCGTTTGACGCTCGGCCGGACGTTCGCTACCATCGTCCTCCGGTTGGCAGGGGCCACCAGCCCCGGCCGACCTTTGTTGTGTAAGTGCCCACTTCGAGGAGTACATGCCGACCGTAAATCAGCTGGTCCGAAAAGGCAGGGTCGCCCCCAAGGCGAAGGTGAAGACCCCTGCCCTGCGCGGCGCGCCGCAGAAGCGGGGCGTGTGCACGCGCGTCATGACGCAGACTCCGAAGAAGCCGAACTCGGCTCTGCGCAAGGTGGCCCGCGTGCGGCTGACGAACGGCATGGAGGTCGGCGCCTACATCCCCGGCGAGGGGCACAACCTCCAGGAGCACTCGGTCGTGCTGGTCCGCGGTGGGCGCGTCAAGGACCTCCCGGGTTACCGCTACAAGGTGATCCGCGGCGGGCTCGACGCAGCCGGCGTCGGCGACCGGCGGCAGGGGCGCTCGAAGTACGGCGCGAAGCGGGGCTCGTAGTGCCTCGCCGAGCAAAGATTCAGCCCCGGACGCTCGAGCCGGATCCCCTCTACAGCTCGCGACTCGTGACGCAGGTGATCAACAAGGTGATGACGAGCGGGAAGAAGTCGACCGCCGAGGCGATCGTCTACCACGCGCTGAACCGGATCGGCGAGCGAACGGGCAAGCCGCCCGTCGAGGTGCTCGAGCAGGCCGTCAAGACGGTCACGCCAGTGCTCGAGGTCCGCTCGCGGCGCGTCGGCGGCGCCAACTACCAGGTGCCTGTCGAGGTGCCGCAGCGCCGCGCGCGCACGCTGGCCGTGCGCTGGCTCGTCACGTATGCGCGCGACCGCCGGGAAAAGGAGATGTCCGACAAGCTCGCCGGCGAGATCCTCGACGCGCTCGAGCAGCAGGGCGGCGCCTACAAGCGCAAGGACGACCTCTACCGGATGGCGCAGGCCAACAAGGCCTTTGCGCACTACCGCTGGTGATGACAGTGGCGACGACGAAGGCAGAAGTCGCACTCGAGCGCGTGCGCAACATCGGGATCATGGCCCACATCGACGCGGGCAAGACCACGACGACCGAGCGGATCCTCTACTACACGGGCCGCACCCACAAGATGGGCGAGGTCCACGAGGGCGCCGCCGTGATGGACTGGATGGCGCAGGAGCAGGAGCGCGGCATCACCATCACCTCTGCTGCGACGACGGCGACGTGGCGCGATTTTCGTATCAACATCATCGATACGCCCGGGCACGTGGACTTTACGATCGAGGTCGAGCGCAGCCTGCGCGTGCTCGACGGCGCGATCGCGGTCTTCGACTCGGTCGCAGGTGTCGAGCCGCAGTCGGAGACGGTCTGGCGCCAGGCCGATCGCTACCGCGTGCCGCGGATCGCCTTCATCAACAAGATGGACCGCACCGGCGCGGACTTCTTCTCCGCCGTGCAGTCGATGGTCGACCGCCTCGGCGCGCGCCCCGTTCCGGTGCAGCTGCCGATCGGCCAGGAGGAGCACTTCCGCGGCGTCGTCGACCTCGTCGAGATGCGCGCGGTCACCTGGGCCGACGACCTCGGCACGAAGATGGACATCGAGGAGATTCCGGCCGAGCTCGCCGAACAGGCGCAGGAGTACCACCACCAGCTGATCGACGCGGTCGCCGACCACGACGACGAGCTGATGGAGACCTACCTGCTCGACGAAGAGGCCGGTCACGCCGGAGATGCTGAAGCGCGCGCTCCGCGCAGCGACGCTCGACATCACGGTCACGCCGGTGCTCGCCGGCTCCGCGTTCAAGAACAAGGGCGTCCAGCCGCTGCTCGACGGCGTGCTCGACTACCTGCCGAGCCCGATCGACGTGCCGCCCATCCACGGGATCGACCCGCGCACCGAGCACGAGCTCTCGCGCCGCCCGGCGCTGGACGAGCCGTTCTCGGCACTCGTCTTCAAGGTCATGTCGGACCCCTACGTCGGCAAGCTGACGTACTTCCGCGTCTACTCGGGCCAGGTCAGCGCCGGCGATCGCGTCCTCAACACGAGCACCGGCAAGACCGAGCGGATCGGCCGCATCCTCCAGATGCACGCCAATCACCGCGAGGAGCGCGAGGAGATCGGCGCAGGCGAGATCGCCGCCGCGGTGGGCCTCAAGGCCTCGACCACCGGCGACACGCTGGCGATCGACACCGCGCCCATCCGGCTCGAGGCAATGGACTTCCCGGAGCCGGTCATCGCGGTCGCGATCGAGCCGAAGACGAAGGCCGACCAGGACAAGCTCGGCTCAGGCCTGCAGCGCCTCTCCGAGGAGGACCCGACCTTCCGCGTGCGCACGGACGACGAGACGGGCCAGACGCTGATCTCCGGGATGGGCGAGCTCCACCTCGAGATCATCGTCGACCGCCTGATGCGCGAGTTCTCGGTCGACGCGAACGTCGGCCGCCCGCAGGTCGCCTACCGCGAGACCTTCGGCCGCCCTGTCGAGAAGATCCAGGGGCGCTTCGTTCGCCAGACGGGCGGCCGCGGCCAGTACGGCCACGCCGTGATCAACGCCGAGCCGACGGAGCCGGGCGAGGGCTACGACTTCGTGGACAAGATCGTCGGCGGCAAGATCCCGCGCGAATACATCGGGCCCGTCGACCTCGGCATCCAGGAGGCGATGGAGTCCGGAATCCTCGCCGGCTACCCGGTCGTCGACGTCCGCATCGAGCTCGTCGACGGCTCGTTTCACGAGGTCGACTCGAGCGAGATGGCTTTCAAGGTCGCAGGCTCGATGGCCTTCAAGGAGGCGATGAAGCGCTCCAAGCCGAAGCTGCTCGAGCCGGTCATGGCCGTCGAGGTCGTGACCCCGGAGGACTACCTCGGCGATGTGATGGGCGACCTCAACTCGCGCCGCGGGCGCGTCGAAGGGCTCGAGCCGCGCGGCAACGCGCAGGCGATCCAGGCCCGCGTCCCGCTCGCAACCATGTTTGGCTACGCAACCGACCTGCGCTCGACGACGCAGGGCCGGGCCACGTTCACGATGCAGTTCGACCGGTACGAGGAAGTGCCGCAGTCGATCGCGAGCGAGCTCGTCGACTCGCAGGCCACGTAACACAAGGAAGGAAAGGACGGAATGGCTAAGGAGAAATTCGAGAGGAGCAAGCCGCACCTCAACGTCGGCACGATCGGCCACATCGACCACGGCAAGACGACCCTCACCGCCGCGATCACGAAGGTGCTCGCGGAGAAGGTCGGCGGCAGCACGGCTGCGCGGTCGTTCGAGTCGATCGACAACGCTCCCGAGGAGCGCCAGCGCGGGATCACGATCAACACCTCGCACGTCGAGTACGAGACCGAGAACCGCCACTACGCGCACGTCGACTGCCCCGGGCACGCCGACTACATCAAGAACATGATCACGGGCGCCGCCCAGATGGACGGCGCGATCCTCGTCGTCTCGGCCGCCGACGGCCCGATGCCGCAGACCCGCGAGCACATCCTGCTCGCGCGCCAGGTCGAGGTGCCGTACATCGTCGTGTTCCTGAACAAGGCCGACATGGTCGACGACCCGGAGCTGCTCGAGCTCGTCGAGATGGAGGTTCGCGAGCTGCTCTCGAAGTACGAGTTCCCAGGCGACGACATCCCGGTCGTGACCGGCTCGGCGCTGAAGGCCCTCGAGGGCGACGAGGAGCAGGCCGGCAAGATCCTCGAGCTGATGCAGGCCGTGGACGACTACATCCCGGAGCCTCAGCGCGACACCGACAAGCCGTTCCTGATGCCGATCGAGGACGTCTTCACGATCACGGGCCGCGGCACCGTCGTCACGGGCCGGATCGAGCAGGGCCAGATCAAGTCGGGCGACGAGGTCGAGATCGTCGGCATCCACCCGGAGGTCGAGAAGACCGTCGTCACGGGGCTCGAGATGTTCAACAAGACGCTCGACTTCGCCCAGGCGGGCGACAACGCCGGCGCGCTCCTTCGCGGCACCAAGCGCGAGGAGGTCGAGCGCGGGCAGGTCCTGGCGAAGCCGGGCTCGATCACGCCGCACACGCACTTCAAGGCGGAGGTCTACGTCCTCTCGAAGGATGAGGGCGGGCGGCACACGCCGTTCTTCAACGGCTACCGGCCGCAGTTCTACTTCCGCACGACGGACGTGACCGGCGCGATCGCGCTCCCGGAGGGCCAGGAGATGGTCGTCCCGGGCGACAACACCAACATGGACATCGATCTCGGACAGCCGATCGCCATGGACCAGGGGCTGCGCTTCGCGATTCGCGAAGGCGGCCGCACGGTCGGCGCCGGCGTCGTGACCGAGATCACCAAGTAGGAAGGGAAGGGACGCGCCGGTGCCGCAGAGCAAGATCCGTATCCGCCTCAAGGGCTACGACCACCAGCAGCTCGACAAGTCCGCGAGCCAGATCGTGGAGACGGCTCAGCGCACCGGCGCGACCATCACCGGGCCTGTGCCCCTGCCCACGGAGAAGAACGTCTACTGCGTGATCCGGTCGCCGTTCAAGGACAAGGACTCGCGCGAGCACTTCGAGGTGCGCACGCACAAGCGCCTGATCGACATCCACTCGCCCACGCCTAAGACGGTCGATTCGCTGATGCGGCTCGACCTGCCGGCCGGCGTCGACATCGAGATCAAGCTCTAGGCATGAAGGGGATCGTGGGGACAAAGCTCGGCATGACGCAGATCTTCGACCCGGAGACGGGCGCCGTCACGCCCGTAACCGTGATCGAGGCTGGGCCGTGCCCGGTCGTCCGCGTGAAGACCGTCGAGTCGGACGGCTACGAGGCCGTCCAGGTCGCCTTCGGGGCGGTCGACAAGAGGCGCGTGACCAAGGCAAGGCTGGGCCAGCTCGGCGACGCCGGGCCGCACCGCGGCCTGGTCGAGTTCCGCGGCCCCAGCGAGCTGACTCCCGGCGAGACCGTCACCGTCGAGGCCTTCGAGCCCGGCGAGCGGATCAAGGTCTCCGGGATCGGGATCGGCAAGGGCTTCGCGGGCACCATCAAGCGCCACAACTTCTCGCGCGGCCCGAAGACGCACGGCTCGCACAACATCCGCGCGCCCGGCTCGATCGGCGCGTCGGCCACGCCCGCCCGCGTGCGCAAGGGCGTCCGGATGGCGGGCCGCATGGGCGGCAAGCGGGTTACCCAGGTCGGGCTGACCGTTCACGAAGTCGACGCGGAGCGGAACCTGCTCCTGATCAAGGGCGCCGTCCCCGGTCCGCGCAACGGGATCGTCGAGATCAGAGAGGACAAGGGTCGTGGCCGCGCCTAAGGCTCCCGTCCTCGGCTCCCAGAAGAGCGTCTCGCTCGAGGAGGCGGTCTTCGCCGCAGAGGTGAAGCCGCACCTCGTCCACGAGACCGTTCGCGCCGAGCTCAACGACGCGCGCTCGGCGACCCGCGGGGGCAAGAGCCGCGGCCTCGTCGCCGGCGGCCGCTCGAAGCCGTGGCGCCAGAAGGGCACGGGCCGCGCCCGTGCCGGCTCGACCCGCGCGCCGCACTGGACCGGCGGCGGCATGGCGTTCCCGCCCAACAACCGCAGCTTCGCCTCGAAGGTCAACCGCAAGGCGAGGCGCGCGGCCATGCGGAGCGCGCTCTCGGCGCACGCACAGGCCGGGACGCTCGGGATCCTCGATCCGTCCGAGCTCTCCGAGCCCTCGACCAAGGCCGCCCTCGGCCTCGTCGAGAAATGGGCGAAGGAGCGTCCGATCCTCGTGGTCGCGCAAGAGGAAGACGAGGGTCTGATCAAGTCGTTCCGCAACCTCGACCGCGTCGTCATCACGGTTCCGTCCGAGCTCGAGGTCACCCAGGTCGTCTGGGCGCGCTCGCTGCTCATCTCCGAGCCGGCGCTCGAGCAGGTTCAGGGGAGGGCTCAATGAGCCTTGCATCCGAACCAGGTTCTGCTCGCCCCGGTCGTGACGGAGAAGAGCTACGAGCTGATCGACCAGCGCAAGTACTCGTTCAAGGTGCACCCGGACGCGCACAAGACGCAGATCCGGCAGGCGGTGGAGGAGCTGTTCAGCGTCCACGTCGAGTCCGTGAACATCGTCAAGGTCCAGTCCAAGCCCAAGCAGCGCAACTTCCGGCGCGGCACCAGGCCCGGCTGGAAGAAGGCGATCGTGCAGCTGCGCCAGGGCGAGTCGATCGAGATCTTCGAAGGAGCACAAGCCTGATGGCATTGCGCAAGTACAAGCCCACGTCTCCGGGCCGCCGCTTCATGTCGGTCTCGGCCTTCGACGAGATCACGAAGACCGAGCCCGAGAAGAGCCTGCTCGAGCCGATCAAGAAGAAGGGCGGCCGGAACTCCTACGGCCGCATCACGACGCGCCACCAGGGCGGCGGCCACAAGCGCCGCTACCGCACGATCGACTTCAAGCGCCTCAAGGACGGCGTCCCAGCGAAGGTCGCCGCGATCGAGTACGACCCGAACCGGTCGGCCCGGATCGCGCTGCTCCACTACGCGGACGGCGCCAAGTCCTACATCCTCGCGCCCGCCCGCCTGCGGGTCGGCGCCGTCGTCGAGTCCGGTCCCACCGCCGACATCAAGCCTGGCAACGCGCTCCCGCTGGAGAACATCCCGACGGGCACGCTCGTCCACAACGTCGAGCTCAAGCCCGGCAGGGGCGGCCAGCTCGCGCGGAGCGCCGGCTCCGGAATCCAGCTCGTGGCGAAGGACGAGGGCCTCGGCGTCCTTCGGCTACCATCGGGCGAGCTGCGCCGGGTCCCGCTCACCTGCCGCGCGACGATCGGGCAGGTCGGCAACGTCGACCACGAGAACGTCACCGTCGGCAAGGCGGGCCGCAGCCGCTGGAAGGGGAAGCGTCCAACGGTTCGCGGCTCGGCGATGAACCCCGTCGACCACCCGCACGGAGGCGGCGAGGGCAAGTCGAAGGGCGGCCGCCACCCGGTCACGCCGTGGGGCGTGCCCACGCTCGGCAAGCGCACGCGCCGCAAGCACAAGGAATCCGACAAGTTGATCGTCCGCGGCCGCCGCCGCGGGAAGGAGAAGCGTTGAGTCGCAGTTCGAAAAAGGGCCCGTTCGTCGAGGAGCGGCTGATGAGCCGCATCAACTCCATGAACGAGTCAGGCAGCAAGCAGATGATCCGGACCTGGTCGCGGTCCTCGACGATCTTCCCGGAGATGGTCGGGCACACGATCGCGGTCCACGACGGCCGCAAGCACGTGCCCGTCTTCGTGACCGAGCAGATGGTCGGCCACAAGCTCGGCGAGTTCGCCCCGACGCGCACGTTCCGCGCGCACTCCGGCGACCGCAAGACCGAGGTGAAGCGCTGATGGCAACCGCCGAGAGGCAGCAGGTGCGCGCCGTCGCGCGCTGGGTGCGCATCTCCCCCCGCAAGGCTCGCCTGGTCACGGACCACATCCGCGGCCGCTCCGTGCCCGAGGCGCGGACGGTTCTCGCCTTCACGCCGCGCGCGGCCGCGCGCGACATCGACAAGGTGCTGCGCTCGGCTGTCGCGAACGCCGAGGCCAACCACAACCTCGACGGCGACGACCTGTTCGTCTCCTCCGCATACGTGGACGAGGGTCCTGTGATGAAGCGCTGGCGCGCCCGAGCTCGTGGCCGCGCCGCGCGGATCATCAAGCCGACCTGTCACATCACCATCGTCCTGAGCCGAGCGTCGACGTCGCTCCGCAGCCCGCTCCTCCGGCCCCCAAGACCAAGGACGAAGAGGAGAAGCAGGAGAAGCCGAAGCGCAAACCGGCCGCCCGGAAGCGCAAGACGCCGGCCAAGAAGAAGGAGGCTGCGGCCTAATGGGTCAAAAGGTTCATCCCGGCGGGATGCGCGTCGGCGTCATCCACGACTGGAAGTCGAACTGGTACACGGGCACGAAGGAATTCCCGGCGTACCTGCTCGAGGACATCAAGATCCGCGAGCACATCCAGGGCAAGCTCTCGCACGCGGGCCTGTCGGACATCCTGATCCGCAAGGACGCCCAGCGCATCACGATCGACATCTACACCGCGCGGCCCGGGATCGTGATCGGCAAGTCCGGCGTCGAGGTGGATGCGCTCCGCAAGGACATCCACGGCATGACGAACAAGGCCGTGCACATCAACATCAACGAGATCAAGCGGCCCGAGCTCGACGCGAAGCTCGTCGCGCAGTCGATCGCGGAGCAGCTCGAGAACCGCGTCAGCTTCCGCCGCGCGATGAAGCGCTCGCTCGCCTCCGCGATCCGCTCCGGAGCGCAGGGGGTCAAGGTGCAGTGCGGCGGGCGGCTGGCCGGCACCGAGATGAGCCGCTCGGAGAGCTATTCCGAGGGCCGCGTTCCGCTGCACACGATCCGCGCCGACATCGACTACGGCTTCGCCGAGGCGAAGACGACCTACGGCCGGATCGGCGTAAAGGTCTGGATCAACAAGGGCGAGATCATGCCCGAGGGCTTCGAGAGCGTCGGCCAGAAGGATCAGCGGCTCGGCGACCAGGACCAGGCTCGCCGCCGGGGCGGCACCGCCGAGGGTCTCGGCGCATCACGCGAGGGCGGGCGCGGCCGGGGGCCCGACCGCGAAGGGCTCGGCCCCGTGCGCCAGAGGCGCCCCCGCAGGCCCGGAGCGCGCGACCGCGCGCGTGGACAGGACAACGCCGAGCGTCCGCGCACCGACAAGGATTCCGCAGGGGGCCGGGAGGCGGTGCGGGAGCAGCCGCCCGTCGAGCCGGAGACGCAGCCCGTGCCCGAAGCCGTCGCCGAGGCGCCCGACACGACCACGACGAAGAAGCAGGTCGAGGACCCGACGAAGCTCGAGAAGCCCGGCGATCCCAAGGCCGAGAAGAAGTCGGGCAAGGGCGCAGGCAGCAAGCCGACCAAGAAGGGAAAGACGTAAGTGCTCCTCCCGAAGAAGACGAAGTTCCGCAAGTACCAGCGCGGCCGCCGCCGGGGGGCCGCGAAGGGCCAGACGACCGTGCAGGCCGGCGACTACGGCCTGAAGGCGCTCGAGGCCGGCTGGGTGACGAACCGCCAGATCGAGGCTGCCCGAATCGCGATGACGCGCAAGATCCGCCGCGGCGGCAAGGTCTGGATCAACGTCTTCCCGGACAAGCCGGTCACGCAGAAGCCCGCCGAGACCCGCATGGGCTCAGGCAAGGGCGCGCCCGAGCACTGGGTCGCCGTCGTGAAGCCCGGACGCGTGATGTTCGAGCTCGCCGGCGTCGACGAGCGCCTGGCGAAGGAGGCGCTCCGGCTCGCGGGCCGGAAGCTGCCGTTGAGAACGCGAGTGGTAAAGCGGGAGGCGGATCTCTTTGCGAGCTAGAGAGCTGCGAGACATGACCGACGAGGAGCTGGAGAACCGCTTGGCCGACACGCGCCAGGAGCTGTTCAACCTGCGTTTCCAGGGCGCGACCGGCGCGCTCGAGAACACCGCGCGCCTGAAGCTCGCCAAGCGCGAGATCGCCCGCATTCTGACCATCCGCAACGACCGAGCCTCACGGCTCACGAGTGAGACACATGGCTGACCCAAAGAAACCCGACAACGAGAACGAGACAACCGAAGAGCCGCAGGCCGAGGCAGAGCCCGAGGCGGCTCAGCCCGAGGCTGCCGAGCCCGAGGTTGCCGAGGCTGAGGCTGCCGAGCCCGAGGCCGAGGAGACTCCGGCCGCCGAGGAGCCGGCGCCCGAGACCGACAGGGGCCGGGAGGCAGAGGCCGCCGAGGAGCCGAGCGGCGAGGTCCCTGCCGAGGAAGCCGAGGAGGTCGCCGAGGAAACCAGCGAGCCGGCAGTCGAGGCAGAGGCCGAGCCCGCAGCTGAAGCCGAGCCCGAGCCCCCAACGGAGGCCGCGCCCGCAGCAGAAGCCGAGCCCGCAGCAGAGCCCGAGCCCGAGGCGGAAGCGCCTCCGGCCCAGTCTGGCCCCAAGCCGAAGCGCAAGCGCCTGCCGCGCTCCGAGCGCCACAAGCACTCGAAGCCGAAGCGCGAGCGCCCCGCCGAGCGCCGCCCGATCGTCCGCCTGCCGAAGCCCGAGCACGAGCGCGGCCGGAGCCAGGAGCGCCGCGGGGTCGTCGTCTCCGATGCGATGGACAAGACGATCGTCGTCAAGGTCGACACGGTGAAGGCGCACCGGCGCTACAAGAAGGTCGTCCGCCGCTCGACCAAGTTCCACGCGCACGACGAGCAGAACGCGGCGAAGGTCGGCGACCTCGTCCGCATCGTCGAGACGCGCCCGCTCTCGAAGACGAAGAACTGGCGCCTCGCCGAAGTGCTGGAGGCTGCGAAGTGATCCAGCAGGAGTCGAGACTGCGCGTGGCCGACAACACCGGCGCCCGCGAGATTCTCTGCATCCGCGTCAAGGGCGGCTCCCACCGCCGCTACGCGCGGGTCGGGGACGTGATCACGGCGACGGTCAAGACGGCGAGCCCGCAGGGCGCGGTCAAGAAGGGCGAGGTCGTGCAGGCGGTCGTCGTCCGCACGCGGAAGCCGTTCGGCCGCGACGACGGCACCACGATCGCCTTCGACGAGAACGCCGCCGTCCTGATCGACAGCGCGCGCAACCCGCGCGGCACCCGCATCTTCGGGCCGGTCGCGCGCGAGCTGCGCGAGAAGAACTTCATGAAGATCGTCTCGCTCGCCCCGGAGGTCCTCTGATGGCCGCTGCGATGAAGATCCGCAAGGGCGACCTCGTCCACATGATCGCCGGCAAGGACCGCGGCAAGCAGGGGCGCGTGATCGAAGCGCGCCCACGCGACAAGCGCGTGATCGTCGAGAACCTGAACGTCGTCAAGCGCCACATGCGGCCCCAGCCGATGCGCGACTCGAGCCGCATGGGCGGCGCGGCGATGACGCCGGGCGGCGTGATCGAGAAAGCGTCGGCGGTCCCGGTCTCGAACGTGATGCTGGTCTGCCCGACCTGCAACCGGCCGACGCGGGTCGGGATGACGACGAAGGAGATCAAGGGCCGCGAGGTGCGCGCGCGCATCTGCAAGCGGGTCGACTGCCTCCAGGAGATCGACAAGTGAGCGCATCGGAGAACAACGGCTACAGGCCCCGCCTGAAGGAGCGCTATGACGACGAGCTCCGGGCGCGCCTGAAGGACGACCTCGGCGTGAGCACCGTCATGCAGGTCCCGCGCGTCTCGAAGATCACGCTGAACATGGGCGTGGGCGAGGCGAAGACCGACGCGAAGCAGCTCGACAGCGCAATCGAGGAGCTGACGACGATCGCCGGGCAGCGCGCCCAGGTGCGCCTGGCCCGCAAGTCGATCGCCAGCTTCAAGCTGCGCGAGGGGATGCCCGTCGGCGCGCGCGTGACGCTGCGCGGCGACCGCATGTGGGAGTTCCTCGACCGGCTCGTGTCGATCGCCCTGCCGCGGATCCGCGACTTCCGCGGGCTCAGTCCCGGCTCGTTCGACGGCCGCGGCAACTTCTCGCTCGGGATCCGCGAGCAGATCATCTTCCCGGAGATCGACTACGACTCGATCCAGAACATCCGCGGCCTCGACGTCGCGATCACCACGACCGCCGAGAACGACGAGCAGGGGCTCGCGCTCCTGCGCGCGCTCGGCATGCCGTTCACCCAAGAAGAGAGCCCCGAAGGAGAGTAAGTGGCGAAGAAGGCGCTGATCGAGAAGTCGCGCAGGCCCCAGCGGTTCAAGACGCGGGCCTACTCCCGCTGCAACCGCTGCGGGCGGCCGCGCGCCGTGTACAAGAAGTTCGGCCTCTGCCGGATCTGCCTGCGCGACCTCGCGCACGAGGGCGTAATCCCCGGCATGACGAAATCGAGCTGGTAATGCAGACAGACCCGATCGCAGACATGCTCACCCGCATCCGGAACGCCAACAAGGCGCTCCAGGAGACTGTCGACATGCCGAGCTCGCGCCTGAAGGTGGAGATCGCCCGCCTGCTCAAGGAAGAGGGCTACATCCGGGACTTCCGGATCGTCAGCTCCGAAGAGTTCAACCAGGGCGAAGAGAACAAGAAGAAGCACCGCCCCTACGACACGCTGACGGTCGAGCTCAAGTTCGGCCGCAACCGCGAGCGCGTCATCACCGACCTGAAGCGCGTCTCGAAGCCCGGCCGCCGCGTCTATGCTCGCAAGGACCGCCTCCCGCGTGTCCTCGGCGGCATGGGCATCTCCATCCTGTCCACCTCCAACGGCCTGATCACCAGCCGCACGGCCGCCGAGAAGGGTGTCGGCGGCGAGGTGATCTGCTTCGTCTGGTAGCCCATGAGTCGAATCGGCAGACAGCCCATCGAAGTTCCGAGCAGCGTCTCGATCGCGGTCTCGCCCGGCCGCGTGATGGTCAACGGGCCTCTCGGCGAGCTCAGCCAGCAGGTTCCCGGGCGGATGAAGGTCGAGCAGGAGAACGGGACGATCACCGTCACGCGGCCGACCGAGCGCGGGGACGATCGCGCGCTGCACGGGCTCACGCGCACGCTGATCGCGAACATGGTCGAGGGCGTCACCAACGGTTTTTCCAAGCGGCTCGAGATCCAGGGCGTCGGCTACCGAGCTTCGCTGCGCGGCGTCGACCTGGAGCTGAACGTCGGGTTCTCGCACCCGGTCGTGCTCAAGGCGCCGCAGGGGATCACGTTCGAAGTGCCGACGCCGACCGAGGTGATCGTCAAGGGGATCGACAAGCAGCAGGTCGGCCAGATCGCTGCCGAGGTGCGCAAGGTCCGGCCGCCGGAGCCGTACAAGGGCAAGGGCATCCGCTACGAGGGCGAGTACGTCCGCCGGAAGGTCGGTAAGCGAGCATGAGCACCCTCACCGTCCGCAAGGCGCGCGAGCGCCGCCACCGCCGCGTGCGCGCCAAGGTCTTCGGGACCGCCGAGCGGCCGCGCCTGGTCGTGTTCCGCTCGAACCGCGGGATCGAGGCGCAGCTCGTGGACGACCTCGAGGGCCGCACGCTCACCGGCGCGAGCTGGCTGCAGCTGAAGAAGCTCAAGGGGAACAAGACGGAGCAGGCGGCCGAGGTCGGCAAGGAGCTCGCCAGGCGCGCCAAGGACGCAGGCATCGAGACCGTCGTCTTCGACCGCGGCGGATACCTCTACCACGGCAGGGTCAAGGCGCTCGCAGATGCGGCGCGCGAAGGAGGGCTGAAGTTCTAGGTATGGCCATCGAGGAACGCGAAGCAAGAGAGCTCAAAGAGCGCGTGGTCGAGATCAACCGCGTCGCCAAGGTGGTCAAGGGTGGCCGGCGGTTCTCGTTCACGGCGCTGGTCGTGATCGGCGACGAGGTGGACCGCGTCGGTCTCGGCTACGGCAAGGCCCGCGAGGTGCCGCTGGCGATCTCGAAGGCCGTCGACGACGCCAAGAAGAACCTGTTCTCGGTCCCGCGGCACGGGACGACGATCACCCACGAGATCCTCGGCGAGTTCGGCGCGGCGCGCGTGCTGCTGCGGCCGGCGAGCGAGGGAACCGGCGTGATCGCGGGCGGAGGCGTTCGCGCGGTGCTCGAGCTGGCCGGGATCCGCGACATCCTCGCCAAGAGCCTCGGCACGACGAACCCGATCAACATGCTCAAGGCCACGGTGAACGGGCTCCAGCGGCTGCGGCGGCCCGACGAGGTCGCGGCGACGAGAGGCCTGACGATCAGCCAGGTGCTGCCAGTGAGCGCGAAGGCCAAGGAGGAGGAAGCGGCCGCAGAGCCGGAGCCGCCGGCGGAGCCGGTGGCGGTTGCGGCCGAGGAGAGCGATGGCGAAGCTGAAGATCACGCAGACGCGTAGCGCGATCGGCCAGAGCCAGCGGCACCGCGGCACGCTCCGCGCGCTCGGCCTCGGCAAGATCGGGCGCAGCGTCGAGAAGGACGAGAGCCCGCAGCTCGCCGGTATGCTCAGGAAGGTCCGTCACCTCGTGAGGGTGGACTCCGATGCCTGACGACCTGAACCTCTCGAACCTCAAGCCGGCACAGGCGCGCAAGGGCCGCAAGCGGGTTGGCCGCGGCCTGGGCTCGGGCAAGGGCCGCTACTCCGGCCGCGGAATCAAGGGCCAGAAGTCGCGCTCAGGCTCGCACAAGATGCGCGCGGGCTTCGAGGGCGGCCAGAACCCGCTCTACATGCGTCTCGGCAAGCAGCGCGGCAACACGTCCGCGGACGCGATGCCCGTCGGCCCGCACCGCACCTTCACCGCGCCCGTCAACGTCGCGACGCTCGAGGAGCGTTTCGATGCCGGCGCCGAGGTGACGCCCGAGACGCTCGTCGAGAGAGGCGTGCTCAAGAACACGAAGATCGACGTGAAGATCCTCGGCAACGGCGAGCTGAAGAAGAAGCTGAGCGTCACGGCGCACGCGGTCTCCGCGAGCGCGCGCGAGAAGATCGAGGCCGCCGGCGGCACGATCACGCTCCTGCGCGAGCCCAAGGAGCGCAAGCCGAAGCGGCGCGAACGGCCCGCTGCCCCTGCCGGCAAAGCCGAGGAGCCGACGGAGACCGAGGAGCCGACGGAGACCGAGGAGCCCACGGAGTCCGAAGAGTCAGACGAGCCTGCGGCCGAGGAGGCCGAGGAGAGCTAGATGTTCAGCTGGCTCGCGAACGCATGGCGCGTGCCCGAGCTCAGGCGGCGCGTCCTCTTCACCGCCCTGATCCTCGCGCTCTACCGGCTCGGCTCCTGGATCCCCGCGCCGGGCGTGAACTCCGACCAGATCCAGGGCTACTTCAACTCGAACGGCGGCGGCACGATCCTCGGCCTGCTGAGCGTCTTCTCGGGCGGCGCGCTCGCGCGCTTCTCGCTGTTCGCGCTCGGGATCATGCCCTACGTCACCGCCTCGATCATCCTCCAGCTCCTGACCGTCGTCATCCCGAAGCTCGAGGAGCTGCAGAAGGAAGGCGAGGCCGGGATGGCCAAGATCAACCAGTACACGCGCTACCTCACCGTGGCGCTCGCGGCCGCGCAGGCGACCGGCTACGCCTACCTCTTCCAGCGGCAAGGCATCCTCACGCACAACACGGGCCGCCTCGTCCTGATCATCGTCACGCTCACCGCCGGCACGACGCTGCTGATGTGGATGGGCGAGCTGATGACGAAGCGCGGCGTCGGCAACGGCATCTCGCTGCTGATCTTCGCGTCGATTCTCTCGACGGCGCCCTCGGGCGTGACCGCCTGGTACAACGGCGGCCCGATGGAGAAGCTGTTCTTCCCGCTGATCGCGATCGGGATCATCGTCGCGGTCGTCTTCATCCAGGAGGGCCAGCGCAGGATTCCGATCCAGTACGCGAAGCGGATGGTGGGCCGGCGGATGACGAGCGGCGGTGCGACCTACATGCCGCTGCGCGTGAACATGGCCGGCGTGATCCCGATCATCTTCGCGGCCGCCGTGATGGCGTTCCCGCCGACGATCGGCCAGTACTTCCCGCAGACGCAGGGCTTCGTCAACCGCCACTTCCAGACCTCGAGCCTCACCTACTTGCTGCTCGAAGCGTCGTTGATCGTGATCTTCACGTACTTCTACACCGCGGTCCAGTTCAACCCGGTCGACCAGGCCGACAACCTGCGCAAGTACGGCGGCTACGTGCCGGGCATCCGGCCGGGCCCGCCGACCGCGCAGTACTTCGACCGCGTGCTCACGCGCCTGACGCTGCCGGGCTCGCTCTACCTCGCGACCGTCGCGGTGCTGCCGAGCATCTTCATCCGCTACGGCGGCTTCTCGCAGGCGAACTCGCGCGCCCTCGGCGGCACCTCGGTCCTGATCGTGGTCGGCGTTGCCCTCGACACGATGCGCCAGATGGAGTCGCAGATGATGATGCGCTCCTACGAAGGCTTCCTCAAGTAGCGGTGGCTCTCAACATCCTCCTGCTCGGCCCACAGGGGGCCGGCAAGGGAACTCAGGGCAAGCTGATCGCCGCCGAGTACGGCGTCCCGCACATCGCGACCGGCGACATGCTTCGGGCGGCGATGGCCGACGGCACCGAGCTCGGCCGCCGGGTCAAGCCGATCTACGACGCGGGCGACCTCGTGCCGGACGACATCATGATCGAGCTCATCCGTGAGCGCCTCGCCGCCGGCGACGCCGCCGGCGGCTTCGTGCTCGACGGGTTTCCCCGCACGACGCCGCAGGCCGACGCGCTCGACGCGATGCTCGAGGAGATCGAGCGGCCGCTGACGGTCGTCTTCGAGTTCCAGCTCTCCGAGCAGGTCGCGATCGAACGCCTCCTCGGCCGCGCGCAGCAGGAAGGCCGGCCGGACGACACGCCCGAGGCGATTCGCAAGCGGCTCGACCTCTACCGCGAGCAGACCGAGCCGCTCGTCGAGTACTACCGCGCTCGCGGGATCCTCGTCGGCGTTCCCGCGGAGCCGCCCGTGGAGGAAGTCTTCGTCGAGATCCAGAGGGCGCTCGAACAGGCGGCTGTTCGATGATCATCCGCAAATCCGAGCAGGAGATCGAGCGCATGGCGCGCGCAGGAGCGGTCGTGGCAGAGGTCCTCGCGCTCCTCGGCGAGCGCGCCAGGCCCGGCGTGACCACGGAGGAGCTCGACGGGATCGCCGAGGACTACATTCGCTCGCAGGGCGGCTTTCCAACGTTCAAGGGCTACCGGGGCTACCCGGCTTCGATCTGCACCTCGCCGAACGACATGGTGGTGCACGGGATCCCGCGGCCGTACGCGCTCGCCGAGGGCGACATCCTCTCGGTGGACGTCGGCGTCACGCTCGACGGCTTCGTCGCCGACTCGGCCTACACGTTCCCGATCGGCGAGATCGCGCCCGACGCCGAGCACCTACTCGAGGCCTGCAAGGCGGCGCTCGCCGCAGGCATCGCGGAGTGCCGGCCGGGGAACCGGCTTTCGGACATCTCGCACGCGATCCAGGCCGCGACCGAGGAGCAGGGCTTCTCCGTCATCCGCAGCCTGGTCGGCCACGGCGTCGGCCGCGCGATGCACGAGGAGCCCCAGATCCCGAACTACGGCCCGCCCGGCCGCGGCCCGGTCCTCGCCGCCGGAATGACGTTCGCGATCGAGCCGATGATCAACGCGGGCGGCCCCGACGTCGTCGTCCAGGACGACGAGTGGTCGATCTCGACCGGGGACGGATCGCTCTCGGCCCACTTCGAACACACCGTTGCGATCACAGAGGATGGCCCCCGAGTCCTCACAACCGTCCGCGAAGGAGTGCACACATGACCGATCCGCGCATCGACGAGTACGCGAAGCTGCTCGTCGAGGAGTGCCTCGACGTCCAGCCAGGCTGGCAGGTGATGGTCTCGGCCGGAGCGCTCGCCAGGCCGCTCATCGAGTCGGTCTTCCGCCTCCTCGGCAAAAAGGGTGCCTACGCGATCCCGCGGATCAGCCTCGCCGGCCAGGGCTTCAACCTCGTCTGGGCCCAGGAGGCTCCGCTGGAGCTGCTGGACAACCCTTCGCCGATCGAGATGCATCCCTTCCACGAGGCGGACGCCTGGATCGGGATCGAGGCGCCGGAGAACACTCGTGAGCTCACCGGCCTCGACCAGGAGCGGCTCGGGCGGCTCCAGGCGGGCATCCGCCCCCATGTCGAGCGGGTCTTCACCTTCGACATGAAGTGGGTGGGCTGCCAGTACCCGACCGCGGCGCTCGCGCAGGAAGCCGGGATGTCGCTGACCGAGTTCGAGGATTTCCTCTACGGCTCGTGCCTGCTCGACTGGAAGGCCGAAAAAGACCGCATGAGCACCTACGCGAAGGCGTTCGACGAGGGGAAAGAGGTGCGGATCGTCGCCGAGGGAACCGATCTCACGCTCAGCGTCGACGGCCGCGAGGCCGAGGTCGATGCAGGCGGCGCGAACATGCCGGGCGGAGAGTTCTTCTACTCGCCGCTCGAGGACTCGGCCTCGGGAACGATCGCCTTCACCGAGTTTCCCGCGGTCTACGCGGGCAGGGAAGTCACCGGGATCCGCCTCCGCTTCGAGGAGGGCCGCGTCGTCGACGCCTCAGCCGACTCGAACGAGTCGTTCCTGCTCGAGACGCTCGACCTCGACGAGGGGGCCCGGCGGCTGGGCGAGCTCGGCATCGGGTGCAACCCTCGGATCACGCGCCACATGAAGAACACGCTCTTCGACGAGAAGATCGACGGGACGGTTCACCTCGCGCTGGGCAACGGCCTTCCGGAGGTCGGCGGCAAGAACGTCAGCCAGGTTCACTGGGACATCGTCAAGGACCTGCGTGACGGCGGGCGCATCGAGCTGGACGGAAAGGTCGTCCAGGAGAGCGGAAAGTGGCAGGTCTGATGCGCCGCCCCTCACGCTTGTTGCTCTTGTAGCGAGCCTGTGGGAAGATCGGAGGCGTGTCCCCCGTCATGAGTACGGGGTCGCGCAACCGAAAGAGGGAGCCAAGATGGCACAGAGCAAAGCAAGGCTCGTGGAGACGCCGCCGAGCGCAGAGCGCGGTGTCACGGCCACCCTCTCGCGCTCGGATATCGAGGAGACGCTGAAGTCGGCCGACGGGCCGGCGCTGCTCACCCTCGACATCGCCCGCCGTACGGGCGACGAAGGCGACGTGGAGGCACACACCCTCGAGGTCGAGCTGGAGAAGCCGGACCTCGAGGAGATCCTACGCACCGCAACAGGCGATGCAATCGAGCTTCGATTCGACGGAACCGAGCTCGACCAGGCACTCGACAGCGACGTGGATGCGCACGGCCTGCGTCAGAAGGCGCTGATCCTGAGCGTCGCGGCGGCCACTGCCGCCGGCGTGGCCGGCCAGGCGCGCGCGATGCCGGTCGTCGAGGGCGGCGGAGCGGCCACAGCTGCCGTCGCTGCTCCGATGAGCGACGTCGTCAGCGGCGGTCCTGCAGCCGCACAGGCAGCAGGCGCGCAGTTCGCGAGTGACGTGGTCAGCGGCGGTCCTGCCGGCGCACAGGCGGCAGAGGCACAGTTCGCAAGCGACGTCGTCAGCGGCGGCCCAGCAGGCGCACAGGCCTCGGAGTCGCAGCTCGCAGCCGCGATGACCGGCGGCGCAGAGTGGCCGCGCGAAGCGGCAGCAGCGTCGCAGGAGCAGACACCGCTCGTCAGTGACGTGTCCGGTGGCGGTCCCGCAGGCGCACAGGCCGCGGAGTCGCAGTTCGCGAGCGACGTCGTGAGCGGCGGTCCCGCAGGCGCACAGGCCTCGGAGTCGCAGCTCGCAGCCGCGATGACCGGCGGCGCAGAGTGGCCGCGGGAAGCGGCAGCAGCGTCGCAGGAGCAGACACCGCTCGTCAGTGACGTGTCCGGTGGCGGTCCCGCAGGCGCACAGGCCGCGGAGTCGCAGTTCGCGAGTGACGTCGTGAGCGGCGGTCCCGCAGGCGCACAGGCCTCGGAGTCAGAGCTCACAGCCGCGATGACCGGCGGCGCAGAGTGGCCGCGCGAAGCGGCCGCGGAGGCGACCGCGCAGACCCCGCTCGTCAGCGACGTGGCCGGTGGCGGTCCCGCGACTGCCCCGTCGAGCGTCGAGGCAGCAAGCGGCGGAGGCGGGATCTCGATCTCGTCGGCCGACGCAGAGGCTGCTGCGGTGGGAGCTGGGCTGATGCTCCTCATCACCGGAGCCGGTATCACTGCGATTCGCCGGCAGAAGCCGCCGACGCCCGCCTAGCGAGAGAGAAACGACAAGCGAGGGCCCTGGAACGCAGGGCCCTCGCCGTCTTTCGTCCCAGAAGTCCAGGCGCAACGGTCGAAATCCGTTTGCTACCATTGACACCCGCGGCGACAGGCCGTGCTTTTTTGTGTCCCCAACCGCGCTCGGCGAGCGCGGTTTCTGTGAGGTAGATGGCTCAAAAAGAAGAGAAAATCGAGGTCGAAGGCGAGATCGTCGAGTCGCTCCCGAGCACGATGTTCCGGGTGCAGATCGACGGGATGGACCAGACGGTCCTGGCCACGATCTCCGGAAAGATGCGCAAGCACTACATCCGCATCCTCCCGGGCGACAAAGTGAAGGTCGAGCTCTCGCCGTACGACCTGACGAGGGGAAGGATCACGTACCGCCACCGATGAAAGTCCGAGCATCAGTCAAGCCCATGTGCGAGCGCTGCCGCGTGATCAAGCGGCACGGCAAGACCATGGTCATCTGCACCAATCCACGCCACAAGCAGAGGCAGGGTTAGCCCCATGGCCCGTATCGCCGGAGTCAACATCCCCAACCAGAAGCGGCTCGAGATCGGCCTGACCTACATCTACGGCATCGGCCAGTCGACCGCGAAGAAGATCTGCGCGGACACCGGCCTCTCGACCGACGAGAAGGTCAAGGACCTGACCGACGAAGAGGTCACGAAGCTCCGTGAGTACATCGACGGCAACCTCCAAGTCGAGGGCGACCTCCGCCGCGAGCGCCAGCAGTCGATCAAGCGCCTGCAGGAGATCGGCGCGTACCGCGGGGTCCGCCATCGCCGCGGCCTGCCCACGAAGGGCCAGCGCACGAAGACGAACGCGCGCACGCGCAAGGGCCCGAAGAAGACCGTCGGCCGCGGCAAGAAGGCTCCGTCTAAGACGTAATGGCGCCCCCGCGTAGACAAGCGACCCGAGGTCGCACGCGCCGCCGCGTGCGCAAGAACATCGCGATCGGCCAGGCGCACATCAAGACCTCGTTCAACAACACGATCGTGTCCCTGACCGACACCGACGGGAACGTGATCGCGTGGGAGTCCGCCGGCTCGGCCGGGTTCAAGGGCTCGCGCAAGTCGACGCCGTTCGCGGCGCAGGTCACCGCAGACGCCTGCGCGCGGAAAGGCATGGAGCACGGCCTCCAGAAGGTCGAGGTCTTCGTCAAGGGCCCGGGCGCCGGGCGCGAGACGGCGATCCGCTCGCTGCAGGCGGCCGGCCTCGAGATCCTCGGCGTCAAGGACGTCACCCCGCAGGCCCACAACGGCGTTCGCCCGAAGAAGCGGAGGCGCGTCTAGTGGCGAGAGACCGCTCCCCCAAGTGCAAGCAGTGCCGCCGCGAGGGCATGAAGCTCTTCCTCAAAGGCGAGCGCTGCCTGACCGAGAAGTGCGCCATCGAGCGCCGCAGCTACCCGCCGGGCGAGCACGGCCGCGGCCGCATCAAGCAGTCGGAGTACCTGCTCCAGCTGCGCGAGAAGCAGAAGGCGCGCCGCTACTACGGCCTGCTCGAGAAGCAGTTCCGCACGTACTACGCGAAGGCCGCCAAGGGCTCCGGCATCACCGGCGAGGAGCTGCTGCGGATGCTCGAGACCCGGCTCGACAACGTCGTCTACCGCCTCGGCTTCGCCGCCTCGCGCGCGCAGGCCCGCCAGCTCGTCCGCCACGGCCACTTCCAGGTCAACGGCCGCCGCGTCAACATCCCGAGCTTCCAAGTGCGGCCCGACGACGTGATCATGCTCCGCCAGGGCAGCCCGGCCGAGCAGGTGATCCGCGACGCGACCGACCTGACGGCCTCGGTCACGCCCTGGCTGCAGGCAGACCACGACGGGCTCACCGGCAAGGTCCTGAAGCTGCCGGAGCGCGCGGAGATCGACACGCCCGTCCAGGAATCGCTGATCGTCGAGCTCTACTCGAAGTAACCCAGCTCAGAGAAACACCAAGAGGAAAGGACACGATGGCAGTTCGAACCAGCTTGATGGAGTTCCAAGTTCCGCGGATCGTCCACGAAGAGGTCGAGGACAACCGCGGCGTCTTCGTGATCGAGCCGCTCGACCGCGGCTTCGGCTACACCTTCGGCAACTCGCTGCGCCGCGTGCTGCTCTCGTCCCTCGAGGGCGCCGCCGTCACCTCGGTCAAGCTCGAGGGCGTCGCGCACGAGTTCACGACGCTTCCGGGCGTCCGCGAGGACGTGACCGACATCCTCCTCAACTTCAAGAACGTGATCTGCCGGCTGCACGGCGACTCGCCCGAGATCGAGGTGCGCCTGACGAAGAAGGGCGCAGGCGTCGTGAAGGCTTCCGACATCGAGGCCCCCGCGGAGCTCGAGATCCTCAACCCGGACCTCGAGATCGCGAACCTCTCGGACAAGGGCAAGCTCGAGGTGACGCTCACGATCGGCCGCGGCCGCGGCTATGTCCCTGCCGAGATGAACCGCGGGCCGGAGTACACGATCGGCGTGATTCCGATCGACTCGATCTTCTCGCCGGTCAGGCGCGTCTCGTACGACGTCGAGGCCGCCCGCGTCGGGCAGCGCACCGACTACGACAAGCTCCGGATCGACGTCACGACCGACGGCTCGATCGATCCGCGCGAGTCCATCGGCCAGGCCGCCGAGATCCTCATCCGCCAGCTCGCGATCTTCACCGACCTCGACCGGATCGAGGGCTTCGGCGAGGCCGCGGTAGCGGAGACCCAGGCCGAGCCGGCGCTCGCGCACGGGATGGAGAACTTCCCGATCGAGGAGCTCGAGCTCGGCGTGCGCTCGTACAACTGCCTCAAGCGCGTCGGCATCGAGACCATCGGCGACCTCGTCACCAAGACCGAGAACGAGCTCGCCGCGATCCCGAACTTCGGCAAGAAGTCGATCGAAGAGGTCAAGGAGACGCTCGGCACCCACGGGCTGACGCTTCGCGGCGAGGAGGGCCCGGCCGCGTGAGACACCGCCGGTCCGGACGCAAGCTGGGCCGCGACGCCTCGCACCGCAAGGCGCTCTACGCGAACCTCGCGAGCGCGCTGATCGAGCACGGCCGGATCAAGACGACGGTCGCGAAGGCCAAGGAGGTCCGGCCGGTCGCCGAGCAGATGATCACGCTCGGCCGCCGCGGCGACGTCCACTCGCGGCGCCAGGCGCTCAAGCTCCTGCGCTCGCAGGACGTGGTCCACAAGCTCTTCAGCGAGGTCGGGCCGCGCTTCGCCGACCGGCCCGGCGGCTACTCGCGGATCGTCCGCATCGGCCCGCGCCAGGGCGACGCCGCGGAGATGGTCTACCTCGAGCTGGTCGATCACGTCGCGGAGGCGCGTCCTGTGCGGCGCCGGCGGCGGCCCGAAGCGGAAGACGCGGAGCCGGAGACCGAGCCGGTCGAGACCGAGCCCGCCCAGACCGAATCGGTCTAGGCCGACCCGAGCGCCGCGCTGACGCCGGCGATGACCGCGCCGCCGATGGTGACGGACGCGAACGAGCGAGCGAAGCTCGTCTCGAAGAACTTCCAGCGCAGGTAGGCGAGCGCCACCAGCTCGAACGCGACGACCACGATCGCGAAGAAAATGGCGACGTGGTAGGTCGGGATCAGGAACGGCAGCGTGTGCAGGATGCCGCCGATGAAGGTTCCGACGCCGGTGATCGAGCCGCGGACGAGCGGGCTCCCGCGCCCGGTCAGCTCGCCCGTGTCCGACAGGCCCTCGGAGAAGGCCATGCTGATGCCGGCGCCGATGGCCGTGGCGACCCCGGCGATGAAGGCGTCGGACGTGTTGTGCGTGTGAAGCGCGATGGCGAAGATCGGCGCGAGGGTCGAGAGAGACCCGTCGATGAGGCCGATCATCGCCGGCTGGACCCGCTGCAGCAGGAATTGATCGCCCGGGCTCATGAAGTAGAGTGTAGCAAACGATGCGCAAGCATATAGAGCATAAGGCAGGCCTTACAAACGAGGTCAGGGAAGCCTGACGTGCGGCTGAGGCTAACGCTGGAGTACGACGGCACCGGCTTCCGCGGGTGGGCCGCGCAGCCCGGCCTGCGCACGGTCGAAGGCGTGCTGCGCGAGGCGCTGGAGCGCGTGTTTCCGGCCTGGTCCGAGCTCGCGATCGCCGGCCGTACCGACACCGGCGTGCACGCGCTGGGGAACGTCGCTTCGGTCGAGGTCGAAGGAGGGCCGCCCACCGAGCGCGTCGGCGACGCGCTCAATGCGGAGCTCCCGAACGACGTGTCGGTGAGTGAGTCGGCGGAGGCCGCGCCGGACTTCCACGCGCGCCACTCGGCGCAGGCGCGCAGCTACGTCTACCGGGTCTACCGGCGCCGCACGCGCTCGGCGTTCGAGTCGCGGCGCGCCTGGTGGTATCCGTACCCGCTCGACGAGGAGCGTCTCGGCGAGTCGGCGGACCTACTCCACGGGGAGCACGACTTTCGCGCGTTCACGCCGACCGAGACGCAGCACAGGGTCTTCGTCCGCACCGTCGAGTCGTGCGTCTGGCACCGCCGCGGAGATGCGCTCGAGCTAGAGATCACGGCCAACTCGTTCCTGCGCCACATGGTGCGGACGCTCGTCGGCACGATGCTCGAGCGACCCCCCGAGGAGCTCGCGCGGCTGCTCGAGGGACGTCCCCGGGGGGAGGCTGGCACCACCGCTCCATCGTGGGGCCTACACCTGGTCTCGGTCCGATACAACTGAATCGCCGTGTTCAAGCGCGTGGTTGTCGCAGCCACTGCGGCGCTTGCGGTCTCGATGGTGCCCAGCAGCACCGTCCGGGGCAGTGCGGTCCCCATGAGCAGCAGCATCGGCGTCCTGCGGATCACGTGGAGTCAGCCGATCCCGAGAGACCTGAGCGGCGTGCGCTACCTGTTGCTCGACGCGGGCCGAGCCTCGTACGTCGCAGACCTGAAGAGCCGCTATCCGGACCTCCGCGTGCTGGCCTACAAGGACCTTTCCTTCCTGATCGACTACTCGCGGGACCCGCTGGGCAACGCGGGCGTGCCCTGGGGCCAGGCCCGCGAGGGCTGGTTTTTGCACGACCGGCGCGGACGGCGCGTCAACTCTGTCCACTATCCCAAGGCCTGGTTCGCCGACATCGGCCGGCGGGGCTACCAGCAAGCATGGTCGCGCAACGTGCTCCGCTTCCTCCACGCGGCCCCCTGGGACGGCGTCTTCATAGACGATGCCCTCGCCGACCCGGGCTGGCACCTGGGGGGCGCTTACCGTCTGCTCGCGCGCTACCCGACGCGCGGCGCATACCGCGCCGCGGAGCGCGCGCTGCTCGTGAAGGTCGGGCCGGCGTTGAAACGGGCGGGCTACCTGGTGATTGCGAACATCGGCGCAAGCTTCGACCAGGCCGATGTCTGGGGCGACTGGGCCGGCCTGCTCTCGGGCGTGATGGACGAGCACTTCTTGAAGCTCGGTGAGGATACCGAGCCGGTAGCCACGGGGGCCGACTGGGCGGCCGACATAGCCATCGAGCAAGCGGTCGAGCGCGCCGGCCGAATCTTCCTCGCGCTCACGTACGGTCGCAGCCGCGACACCGCCGACCAGGCCTATGTCCGCGCGTCGTTCCTCCTTTTCAACCGGCCGGACACGGAATCGGCCTCGATCTGGAGCCCGAACGTCACGCCGTCGTCGAGCCTCGACTTCGGGCTCCCGCTCGGGCGTGCGAGGAAGGTCGGCGGCGTCTGGCGGCGGGCCTTCTCGGGCGGGGTGATCACCGTCGATCCGAGGGACGCGAAGAACTGACGCGAAGAACTAAGGGCTAGAAGCGGTACGAGTGCTTCTTGCTCAGGAAGAAGCCGTGGCCGCTGCGGTTCCTGCAGCGCAGCCCGATCTTGCGGGACAGGCAGTTGAAGCCGCCGGCTTTCCAGCGGTGGCCGTAGCCGAGCGCCTTCGCGCGCCTGTCGACGGTGGTGTCGCCTGCGCACACCGTCCGCGCCTTGCCGGTCGGGCGCATCTGGTAGCCGAACTTCCAGTCGAGCGTGCAGCCGCGTGGCTTCGCGGGGGCGGGCTTGAGCCCGCTGAGGATGTCGCAGCGCAGGCTCGGGCCGCCTAGCCCCGGTTCGTTGCTGTAGGCGCAGCCGATGTTCGATGACGGCATGCGGAAAATGAAAATGGCGGCGCTTGCGCTCCCGGAAAGCGCGAGCAAGAGAGTCGAAGCGAGGACGACGACGCGCACGCCGGAATCGTAGTAGAGGCTGGGTAGGATCGGCTCATGGCGACCCGCACGCAGAAGAACGTGCAAGCGCGGCTCGACGAGCTCCGCGACCAGGTCAACCACCACCTCTACCGCTACCACGCCCTCGACGACCCGGAGATCTCCGACGCCGAGTACGACCGGCTCTTCGACGAGCTGAAGGCGCTCGAGGAGGAGCATCCCGACCTGATCACGCCCGACTCGCCGACGCAGCGGGTCGGAGCGCCGCCGAGCGAGCGCTTCCGCAAGGTCGAGCACCTGACGCCGATGGGCTCGCTCGAGAAGGTCACCGACGACGAGGGGCTCCTCAAGTGGGCGGACGACGTTCGCAAGCGGCTCGACTCCGACGAGCCCGTCGCCTACGTGATCGAGCCGAAGATCGACGGGCTCGCCGTCAACCTCACCTACGAAAACGGCGTCCTCACGCGCGGCGCCACGCGCGGCGACGGGCAACAGGGTGAGGACGTGACCGTCAACCTGCGCACGATTCCGTCCATTCCGCTGCGCATGCAGGGCGGCGGGGCGCCGCCGGTGCTCGAGGTGCGCGGGGAGGTCTACATGCCGCTCTCGGGCTTCCGCGGGTTGAACGAGCGGATCGCCGAGCTCGGCCAGAAGCTGGCGCCGAACCCGCGCAACGCCGCGGCCGGCTCGCTCCGGCAGAAGGACTCCTCGATCACGGCCTCGCGCCCCCTCTCGGTCTGGGTCTACGGGGTCGGCCTCGCGGAGGGCCTCTCGCTCGAGTCGCACTGCCAGGAGCTCGAGTGGCTCCGCGAGCACGGCTTCCGCACGAACCCGTTCGCCGAGCGGCTGGAGACGATCGAGGACGTGGCCAAGCGCTGCCGCGACTGGGAGAAGCGCCGCGCCGAGCTCGACTACGAGATCGACGGGATCGTGATCAAGGTGGACTCGCTCGAGCAGCAGCGCATCCTGGGAGCGCTCCACCAGCGGCCGCGCTGGTCGCGTGCGTTCAAGTGGGCGCCGATGACGGCGCAGACGAAGCTGCTCAAGATCGCGATCCGGGTGGGCCGGACCGGCGCGCTCAACCCGTGGGCGATGCTCGAGCCGGTGCAGGTGGGCGGCGTGACCGTCTCCCGCGCGACGCTGCACAACGAGGAGGACATCAACCGCAAGGACATTCGCGAAGGCGACCTCGTGATCGTCCAGCGAGCGGGCGACGTGATCCCGCAGATCGTCGGTCCCGCGGGCGCTCACGCGAAGGGCACGAAGCCGTTCCGGATGCCGAAAAAGTGCCCGCTTTGCGGCGAAAACATCGTCAAGCCCGAGGGCGAGGCGATGCACCGGTGCCCGAACCGCGCCTGCCCCTCGCGCGGGCTCGAGACGCTGATCAACTGGGTGCAGGGACCCGCGGACATCGACGGCGTGGGCGAGCAGCTGATGCGCCGGCTCTGGGAGCTCGGGCTCGTCCGTTCGCTGCCGGACCTCTACCGCCTGACGAAGGAGCAGCTGCTCGAGCTCGACGGTTTCGCGGACAAGAGCGCGACGAGCTCGATCGTGGCGATCGAGCATTCGAAGCGAACGCCGTTCTCGCGCGTCCTGCTCGGGCTGAACATCCCCGACGTCGGCTGGGTGACGGCGCAGAACCTCGCGCGCCATTTCGGCTCCGTCGACAGGCTCGCCGCGGCCTCGCAGGAGGAGATCCAGGAGGTGGACGGGATCGGGCCCGAGCGCGCGGAGGCGATCGCCGAGTGGTTCTCGGACGACGAGAACCGTCGCCTGGTCGAGGAGTTGAAGGGGCTCGGCCTGCGCTTCGAGGCCGGCGCCGAGGAGCGGCCGGTCGAAGGGCCGCTGACCGGCTCGACCTACGTGATCACCGGGACGCTCGAGGGCTTCAGCCGCGACGAGGCGCGCAAGGCGCTCGAGGCGAGGGGCGCCAAGGTGGCGGACTCGGTCTCGAAGAAGACGACCGGCGTCGTCGCCGGCGAGAGCCCCGGGTCGAAGCTGGCCAAGGCCGAGCAGCTCGGCGTGCCGGTGCTCGACGAGGCCGCGCTGAAGAAGCTACTGGCCGGCTAGCACCGTCGCGAAGCGGTCCTGCGCCCGCCGCGCCCAGGTCCACGAGACCGGGTTGCCGTTCTGGACGATCGAGAAGATGTACCGCCGCTTGACGTAGCCGGAGAGCGCCGAGGCCTGCTGCGTCGAGCCGGTCTTGGCGACGACGTGTCCTCGCGCGGGCGGCCGGCGCATCCGGTCGGAAAGCGTGCCGCTCCTTCCCGCCACCGGCAGGGCGGCGAAGAAGCGACGGCCGAACGTCCGGGTCCGCCCAGGCCGCGCGCAGGATCCCGGCCTGCTCCCGCACCGTCACGCGATCGAGCAGCGAGAGCCCGGACCCGTCGGCGATCCGCACGCCTGCGAGCGGGATCCCCGCCGCCGCGAGCGTCTGCGCCACGTACGCCGAGCCGGAAGCCGTGGTCCCGGGAGCTGGCGATCTCGGTCCCGAGCTGCTTGAGCAGCAACTCGGCCGTGAAGTTGTCGCTCTGGCGATCCATCCAGCGGACGATCGCGGCGAGCGGCGGCGACTCGAGCGATGCGAGCGGCAGCTCGTCCCCGTGCTCGACGCCGGTGCCCGCTCCGCCGGCCACGTAGACGCCGGCGCGCCGCAGTGCCGCACGGAACAGGAGCGCGGCCGAGAGTGGCGGGTTCCGCGAGGTGCGGCCGGCGTACCGTGCTCGGTCGACCGTCAGCGCCGAGAGCGGCGGCGATTCGTTCGCGTAGAACCAGCGCTTCCAGCCCGGCCCCGTGCGCCGGGAGTCGAAGAACGACTCGTCGCCGAGCACGCCGCCCGTCACGCGCGTGATTCCTGCGGCGCGGATTTGGGTCGCCAAAGACGCGAGGCCGCGGCTCGAGAGGGTCGGGTCGCCCTGGCCGACCAGGAGCAGCGTCCCGCGCCAGACCGTTCCGTCCTGCTCGCCGCGCCCGACGACGTCGGTCTCGATCCTGAACTCCGGTCCGAGCCCCGCGAGTGCCGCGTAGGTGACGGCGAGCTTCTCGTTCGAGGCAGGGGCCAGCGAGAGGGATTCGTGCTCGGAGAAGAGCGTCTCCCCGGTCTGGAGGTCGAAGGCGAGGGCGGCCGTGCGCGCTTGCGAGACGTGCGGCACGACGAGCGCCCGCGCGAGCCGCTTCTCGAGCGGCGTTCCCTGCGCGCCCGCCGTCGAGACGAGGGCGAGCGCGAGGAGTACGAGAACCGGGAGGCGAAGTCGCACGGCCATCATTGTTCGGAGGACCTGCACGGTCGTCAAGCCTGGGCCGCATGGTCCCAGATGATGGGCCTCGCGGCCCTTGTCGCCGCGACCCGGCCGCTTGATAATCGGCTGACTGTGGCGTACGAGAGCATGCCCGCGCTGTTCGAGGAGATCGACGCGCTCCTGGCCGAGCCGGCTCCACGCGAGCCCGACGAGCTCGCGCGCCTCGAGCGCACGCTCACGGACGGGTACGCGCACGCGCTCTCGCTCGAGGCCGAGCAGCTTCGCCTCCAGCGGCGCATGACCGAGCTCGCGGGCGAGCTGCACGACGGCAACCAGGAGCAGAAGGCCGAGGAGCTGGTGCAGGTCTCGCGCCGGATGTCGCACGCGCGCACCGAGCTCGAGACCCTGCGCGCGACGCTGATTCAGCTTCGCACGCGGGTCAGAACCGCGCGCCGCTAGCTAGACGATCCCGCTGCGAACCGCGTAGACGGCCGCCTGGATGCGGTTCTCGATCTGCAGCTTCATCAGGATGTTCGAGATGTGGTTCTTGACCGTTTTCGGGCTGATGTGCAGCTCCGCGGCGATCATCGCGTTGTCTCGGCCGCTCGCGATCAGCTTGAGCACGTCCAGCTCGCGCTGCGAGAGCTCGGCGCGCACGGTCTCCGCGAGCTCCGGCGACGCCGCGCGCGCCCTGACCTGCTGCAGGACCTTGCCCGCGATCGACGGTGAGACCAGCGACTCGCCGACGGCCGCGGCCTCGATCCCGCGGATCAGCTCGTCGACGGACGAGTCTTTGAGCAGGTAACCGCAGGCGCCCGCGAGGATCGCGTGGAGGACGTCGTCGTCCTGGTCGGAGATCGTCAGCACGAGCACCCGCGCCAGCGGCGCGATCGACGCGATCTGACGGATCGCCTCGATGCCGGACATGCCCGGCATGTGCAGGTCCATGATCACGACGTCCGGCGCAACCTCCCGCACGAGCCGGACGGCTTCCGCGCCCGTGGAAGCCTCGCCGGCGATCTGGACGCCACGTTCCTCGAGCAGGTTGCGCAGGCCCGTGCGGAAGAGATCGTGGTCGTCCACGAGCAGCACGCGAACGCTCATCGTTTCGTCGACTCGATTGGCCTTTCTCTGACTGGGCTTGCTCGCTCACCGATCCCCTTTCGGCGAACTGAGTCTAGTGCAGGGCGATCGTCACCGTCTGCCGGCCCCAGGCGCGCGCCTGTGCAAGCGTCGGGAACCAGAGGTCGATCGTGGCGCCGACGACGGCGGAGCCCGTGTCGGCGGCGATGCCCTCGCCGTAGCCCGGAATCGTCATGCGCGTCCCGAGCGGGATCACGCTCGGGTCGACCGCGACGACTCCCCAGCCGACGGGGATGCCGGTCGCGGTCCGGCCGCGGAGCGAGTAGCCGGTCGCCGAGACGGTCATCGTCGAGCCCGGCGTCACGCCGCCGCCTCCGCCGGACGGAGGCACCACGGGGACGATCGTCTTGGCCTGCGCCTCGATCGCCTGCGCCTGGCTCTCCAGCGACGAGATCGACGAGGCATTCAACCGCTGCTTGGCCGCGAGCGCGGCGAGGTACGACGCCCGCTGCGCGCGTGCCTGCTCGAGGCTGCTCTCGGTCCGGGCTGCGTCCGCGAGCAGCCCGGCGAGCGAGCGTTCCCGGCCCGCGAGCGCGCGCGATTCGCGGCGGTATTGCCGGCGCGCCTGAAGTGTCTGCCGGAGCACGAGCCGGTCCATGTCGGAGACGCGGCCGAGGGTGTCGAGCCGGTTGAAGGCCTGGTTGACCGACGCGGCCCCGAGCACGACCGCGAGCGGGTCCTCGTCTCCCTGCTCGTAGAGCTGCTGGACCCGCAGGCCGAGCGCCCGCTGGGCAGCCGCGAGCGAGCGGCGCGCGACGGTCAGCCGCTGCTGGGTCGCCTCGCGTTCGGCCCGGATCTGCGACGCCTCGATGCGCAGCGCGACGATGTGGGCCCGCGCTCGTGCGAGCTGCGAGTCCAGCCCGTACAGCTCGAGAAGCGCGCCGTGGGAACGGGAGGCGAGGCCGCTGTTCTGGCGCTGAAGCTCGGCCGCGCGGGAGCGCAGCGATGCCGACGAATCGGCGGCCACTCTCGCCGGCAGGAGGCCGCCCAGGACGAGGAGTGCGGCTACGACCGGCCAGGCGGGCAGCAGCTTGCGCTTCTCCCCCGGCACGACGCGGCACCGTACCACACGAGCTTGTGCGGTCCCGGGCGCGAGACCGAGAAGGTGCGAATTGACACAGCTGGGCCATTTGCGGCCGTCCGGTACCCCTGTTAGGGTGCTGTGCTTGTGACGACCCGGCCCCTCGCACGAGGGCGCCTGTCGAGTTATCTGCCCCCCATTGGCTCGACTAGACGTAAGGCGCCGGCACTAGTCATCGCACTCGCAGCCGCGTTCGCGGCGGCCACTGCGGGGACCGCTCCCGCAGACACGGTCGCCTCGAAGCGAGCGGAGGCGCAGAGCGTGATGACGCAGATCCAGCAGCTCGATTCGAGCCTGGAGCGTGCGATCGAGGCTTACGACCTCGCGAACGTCAAGCTCGCGCACATCAAGCACGACCTCACCACCAACACACACAACCTCGGCGTCGCCAGGAAGAGCCTCAAGACGGCGCAGCGGGAGCTCTCGTCCCGGCTCGTCGACATGTACACGTCCGACGGCGGAGACTCGACGCTCTCGGTGCTGCTCGGTTCCCAGAGCCTCGACCAGATGCTGAACGGGATCGACGCCGTCGATCGCCTCTCGGAGCAGGACACGACCGTCCTGCGCCAGGTCGCGTACTTCCGCCGCCAGGTGCAGCAGAAGCAGGTCGAGCTGAAGAAGGCTCACGCGGCGCAGGAGTCGGTCGTCTCCCAGCGGGCCGCAGCCAAGGCTTCGATCGCCTCGCAGCTCGGCCAGCGAAAGGCGCTGCTCAACTCCATCCAAGGCCAGATCGTGCAGCTGCAGGCGCAGGAGCGGGCGCGCCAGGCCGAGCTCCAGCGCGAGGCCCAGGCGCGGCTCGCGTCTCAGCAGCAGGCGGCCGGCCAGGCCGCGCTCGTCCAGACCGTCCAGCCGCCGAGCGGCGGTGGCGGTGGCGGCGGCGGGATCGCTCCGCCTCCGCGCTACGGCGGCGTCGTCGGGGTCGCGATGCGCTACCTGGGCGTGCCCTACGTCTGGGGCGGCGCCTCGCCCTCTGGGTTCGACTGCTCCGGCCTCACGATGTACGTCTACGCGCAGGTCGGCGTCTCGCTCCCGCACAACGCGGCGGCGCAGTACGGCTACGGCGCGCCGGTCTCACAGGGCGACCTCCAGCCGGGCGACCTCGTCTTCTTCGACGGGCTCGGCCACGTCGGCCTCTACATCGGCGGCGGCCAGTTCATCCACGCGCCGCACACCGGCGACGTGGTCAAGATCTCGAGCCTGAGCGGCTGGTACGCGGCGACTTACGTCGGCGCACGGCGCCTCTAGGTCGAGTACAGCTTCTCGATCTCTGACGCGAAATGCTCGGCGCAGACGCGCCGCTTCAGCTTGAGCGTGGGGGTGACCTCGCCGTCCTCGGCGGTGAAGTCGCGCTGGAGGATCGCGAAGCGCTTGATCTGCTCGAAGCGCGAGAGGTCGGAGTTCGCCTGGTCGACCGCCACCTGCACGCGTGTCTCGATCTCCGCCGGCGCCAGCCCGTCCGCCACGGACGGGTCGATCGTGATCAGCGCGGCGACGTAGGGTCGGCGGTCGCCGACGACGAGCGCCTGGGAGATCAGCGGAGTCGTCTTGAGCGCGTTCTCGAGGTTCTGCGGCGCGACGTTCTTGCCGCCGGCCGTGACGAGGATGTCCTTCTTGCGGTCGGTGATCCGGATGAAGCCGTCCTCGTCGATCTCGCCGAGATCGCCGGAACGCAGCCACCCGTCCTCGTCGAGCACCTCGCGAGTGGCGTCCTCGTCCTTGTAGTAGCCGGCGAACACGGTCTCGCTGCGGATCAGGAGCTCGCCGTCGTCGTCGGTCAGCACCTCGAAGTTGGGCAGCGCCGGTCCGACCGTTCCGAAGCGGAAGCGGTTCGGGCGGTTGACCGAGGCGGCCGTCGTGCACTCGGTCAGGCCCCAGCCTTCGACGATCAGGATGTCGAGCGCGTGGAAGAACTCGGCGATCTCGGCCGCGAGTGGCGCGCCGCCCGAAACGCACAGGCGGATGCGGCCGCCAAGGCGCTTCTTCACCTTCGAGAAGACGAGCCGGTCCGCGATCCCGCGGCGAAGAGCGAGCGAGAGCGGCAGCTCCCGGCCCTGCTGCCGGACAGCGCTGGCCTCGCGGCCGGTCAGCAGCGCCCAGTCGAGCAGCCGCTTCCTCGGTCCGTGCACCTTCGCGAACTCGGCGAGCACGCCCGTGTGCACCTTCTCGTAGAGGCGCGGCACGCTCGGCAGCAGCGTCGGCCGGACGGCGGGCAGCGCCTCGGCGACCCGGAGCGGGTCCGGGCAGAACGCGAGCGTGTAGCCCGCGCGCGCGCCGAGCAGGTGCATCAGCCGCCCGAAGTTGTGCGCGAGCGGCAGGTAGAGCAGCATCGTGTCGTCCGAGACGGCGAAGTCCTCGACGTGCTCGACGCAGCCCGTCATCTCGTAGTAGTTGCGGTGCCGGATCATGCAGGCCTTCGGCGGCCCGGTCGTGCCCGAGGTGTAGATGAACGTGAAGAGGTCCTCCTCGCCGACGGCCGCTTCGGCTTCGGCGAGCGCGCCGGGGTGCGCCGCTGCGTACTTGCGGCCTTGCGCGCGCAGCTCGTCGAGCTCCGCGAACGAGATCACGTGGGCGAGGCCCAGGTCGGCGACCTTCGCGCGCTGCTCCTCGTCCTCGACGAGGACGCCGACCGCCTCCGAGTGCTCGAGGATGTAGCGGCAGTCGCGGGGGGAGCTGTTCGCGTAGATCGCCGCCCCGACCGCGCCGATCAGCCCGAGCGCATAGTCGAAGAGCGCCCACTCGAGGTTCGTGTGCGCGAGGATCCCGAACGCGTCGCCCTTGCGCACGCCGCGGGCGAGGAGCCCGTTCGCGATCTCGTCCACCGCGCGTCCGGCGTCGGCCCAGCCAACCTCGCGCCACCCTTCCGGGCCCTCGGTGAGATACGCGGCATTCGTGCGCCCGGCTCCGACGGCGTCGCGCCAGAGCCGCCCGATCGTTCGTTCCACGCTTCCAGCTTAGAAGGGAACGGGCGCGAGGCGGCGAACCAGCCCGGTCCGACTACACTTATCCACAGAAAGCGGCCCCAAATGCGAACTACCTGGAACGGATCCCTCAGTTTCGGCCTGGTCACGATCCCGGTCGGCCTGGCGCCCGCGACGACCCCGAAGGCGCGCTCGTCGGACGTCAGTTTCCGCACCCTGCACCGCGAGTGCAAGACGCCGATCAAGCAGAAGCGCTGGTGCCCGACGCACGAGCGCGAGGTCTCGAACGACGAGCTCGTCAAGGGCTGGGAGGTCTCGAAAGGGCAGTTCGTGATCGTCGAGGAGGCCGATCTGGAGGCGATCGCGCAGCACGACACGTCGCGCGCGATCGACATCTCGCGGTTCGTGCCGCTGGAGCAGGTCGATCCGCTCTTCTTCGACCGCACCTACTTTTTGACGCCGTCGAGCGCGCAGGCTCAGCGGCGGCCGTACGTGCTGCTGCTCGAGGCGATGAAGGAGACGGGGATGGCCGCGATCGGCCGGATGGTCGTCCGCGGCAACGAGAACTTCTGCCTGATCCGCGCGAAGGGCGACGCGCTCGTGCTCGAGACGCTCTTCCTCGCCGAGGACGTGCGCTCGCAGGCCGAGATCGACGAGGCGGTCGGCGAGACCGAGGTGGGCGACAACGAGCTCCAGCTCGCCCGGCAGCTGATCGACGGGCTCGTCGGCGAGTTCGATCCGGAGTCGCTGCACAGCGAGTACCGCGACAACCTGCGCCAGCTGCTGGAGAAGAAGCTGGCCGGCGAGGAGATCGCGGCGCCGGAGCCGGTCGCCGACGCGCCGGTGGTCGACCTGATGGAGGCGCTGCGCAAGAGCGTGGCCGCCACCAAGGGCCGCTCGGCGTCGGAAGACGGCGCTGCCAAGGCCAAGAAGGCGGCACCTCGGAAGAAGGCCGCCGCGCGGAAGTGAGCCGCGAGGCTCTCCGCGACACGATCACGCGGTTCCGGCAGGACCAGATCGGCCTGGACGAGCTTCGGGCGGCCGTGGCCGCCGCCGAGGCCGAGGGCGCGCTCGACGACGAGCTGCGACGCCTGGACGTCGCGCTCGAGTCGATCGAGCTAGGCGTTTGCGAGGCGGACCGGCGCGGTGCGGCGCTCGAGCAGCTCGAGCCCGTCGCCCGGCTGGTTGCCTAGTGCCGCTGCGGGGCGGCGCCGATTGCCTCGAGCTGCGCCTGGAAGAGGGTCTTGTCGATCTTGCCCTGGTAGATCGGGACCCCTTCCTCGACGCAGAGCTTGATCACCTCCTGCCGATCGATCCCCATCTCCTTCGACAGTTCCTCGGGCGTCAGGTGATTTGCCATTCGCTGCTCCTCCCTGTTCGTCCAGAAAATGCGGGTACTAAAAAACCCGCCTGCGCTATTGCGCCGACGGGTTAGTCGACTTCACCTCTTGGCTGTCCGGCAGGAATCAGGGGTCCTGCCTCCCCGAGCGATTCATCATCTCCAAGAATAATCGCCGCGGGTGTCGGACGCAAAGCCTGAGCTGCCGGGGTTCGAGGAGCGCTTCGCCGAGGGTCGGGGAGCGCGCCTTCGCTACCTCGTGGCGGGAGACGGTGAGCTGCTGCTCCTCGTGCACGGGCTCGGCGGCTCGGCTGCGAACTGGCTCGCGCTGGCACCGCTGCTCCTGCCCGGGCGGCGGCTGATCGTGCCGGACCTTCCCGGTCACGGCGGTTCCGACCCGCTGCCGGCCGCCGCGAGCCTGACTGCCTACGCGGATAGCCTCGCGGCGCTCCTGGACGGCCCGGCCGCGGTCGTCGGCCACTCGCTCGGCGGCGCGATCGCGCTGCGCCTGGCGATTCGGCGGCCGGAGCTCGTGAGCGCTCTGGTTCTGGCCGGCGCCGCGGGAATCTCGTCTGGGTCGCGGCGTGCGCGCTACGGCCTGACGATCACGGGCCTGCTCAAGCCCGGGCGGAGGATCGCCCCGCACCGCGAGCGGGTCGCGCGCTCGGCGGCGCTGAAGACCCTCGTCTTCGGCCGGTGGGGCGCCTCTGACCCGCCTGCGCTTCCGTCGGAGATGGCCGAAGCGTTTCTCTCGGGCCCCGCGCGGCACACGGACACCGTCAGCGCGGCCAAGGCGCTCGTCCGAGACGACCCGCGCCCTGACCTCGAGCGCGTCCGCTGCCCTGTTCTGCTCCTCTGGGGCGCCCGGGACAACCAGCTCCCCGTGGGCGACGCATTCGAGTACGCCCGCCGCCTGCGCGCCCCGCTGCGCGTGATCGCCGACTGCGGCCACCTCCTGATCGGCGAGCGCCCGGAAGCCTGCGCGGATGCGATCGAGTCGTTCCTCGAGAACGTTCGAGTTTCGTGACGGTGCCTGGCACCGGACGGCCACGCGCAGATGCAGGCGAAGTTCGGCTTTCGTGACACCTTCGCGACGCTTCCTTCACGGTGCCTGGCACCGTGACGGATCTGTGACGCGCGGCGGGCCTTCCCGAGCGAACAGGCGCTAACCTGTGCGTGCTCGGGGTGTGGCGCAGCCTGGTAGCGCGCTCCGTTCGGGTCGGAGAGGTCCCCAGTTCAAATCTGGGCACCCCGATCGCGCGTCGCGGGGCCGTTGGCCCCGCTCGCTTCACGGGGGAACCATCTGGTTCCCCCGTGAGCCCCTCCTTGACTACGTGGGCGTTCGCTCGAGGGTGCGAGGAGCGGCGGCTGCCGCGGCTAGGACCGACTTCACCCGGAGGCCGCTATGGCCGAGCCGGGCCAAGCCCGACTCGGCGGCGAGGGCGAGCACACTCGCCTGCGCCAGTGTTCGGGAATGTCACTCGACCGCGTGCTGCGGGTGAGCCGCGTCGTCCTGATCGGATGATGCGCGTTGGGGCCTGATCGGGGATAAGGGTCGCTCAGGAGGAACGCTTGGGCGAGACCGAGCACGTCGAGGCTCCAAGTCAGGCGTCAGCGGGGGCGGACGCCGTAGAAGTCCGCGGTAAGCCGTCCCGCGCACGACGGACCATGCACATCCTTGGTGCGCTCCTGGTGGCTGTTGTCCTTCCCGCCGTCGTGATCGGTGTGCTCGTCGGGAAGTTCGGAGCCACGGCCATGGTCACCGGGGTTCTCCTTGGCGGTGTCGGCGCGAAGCTCGGCGGCACTCGCCGGATGAGCTATCTCGCCCCGTTGATAGGGCTCGCGGCGGGGCTGGGCGCGTTCACGGCCTACGACTGGTGGTGGGCGGCACTGCTCGCGACCGTCGGGGTGATCGCGGGTGCCGGGATCGGGTTTGGCTGGTTCGCGCCGCTGCTCATGGTTCCGTTCGCGGCGACCTTCGTTGTGCCGGAGGCCTCTGCCAGGAACGCGTCTGTCTACGGCCTCATCGTCGGGATCGCAACCCTCTACGGCGTCGTGCTCGCGCGTCGGTTCGGGGTTCCCGAGGTTGTGGACGGTGAGCGGCGCTCCGCCCCCGAGGCGGCCGTCGTCGCCCTCGGGCTCGGTGCGGTGCTGGCTGCCAGCGCGTCGCTCGGCGTCGCGCTCGGATGGACGGAGCCGTACTGGGTCCCCGAGCCTGTGCTCATCCTCGTGCTGTACATCCTCATGGGGAAGCGCGACCGGATACGCGGGAAGGCTCTCGGCACGGCGGCCGGGGTCGCCGCCGCGATTCCCGTGGCGATTGTGTCGCCTCCCGGATGGGTGCTCACGGCGATCGGCGTAGTCGTGTTCGTCGTCGCGTTGACCCAGGCCAAGACCTACTGGCTCATGTACGGCCTGTACACGTTCTCGCTCGTGATGCTGCTCGCCGCGCCCGGCCAGGTTGGCTTCGAGGCCGAGGAACGCGGCTTCCAAATCCTGGCAGGCGTCGCCCTGCTCGCCGTCGGTCTGGCCGTCGTTCACGCGCTCGCTAAGCGGTTCGCCACGCGTGACCCGCAGCCGGAGCTCACCACGGCCTGACCCGCGACAGAACACAACAAACGAAGCCGCGCTTGCCTGGGCCAGTGTTGGGGAATGTCCCCCGAAAGTCGAGGCGTCTCAATCGAGGGAAAGCATCGATGGGTGCATGTGGCTCTTGCTCCGCCGTAGCGTTGGTTCACAACCGAAGGAGGAGACGCAGATGGCAAACGAGACTCGCCTTGAGCGCTGGCTCGACCGTGCCCTTGCGCGGGCCAAGACGCCCCGCGGCGGTGCGATTCTCATCGCCGAGATCACGACCATCGCGACAGTCGGCTTTGGCCTGCTGATGACGACGATCGACCACAAGAACTTCAGCACGCTCGGCATGGGCCTCTGGTGGTCCGTCCAGACGGTCACGACCGTAGGTTATGGCGACCACGTCCCGACCAACGTTGCCGGGCGGCTCGCGGCCGCGTTCGTGATGCTGCTCGGACTCGCCTTCCTGGCCGTGATCACGGCGGCGATCACGAGTACGTTCGTGGCGCGGGCCACCGAAGAGCGGATGAGGCGCTCCCGCGGTGTCGCCCCGGCGACTGCGCAAGACGTGCGCGACATCAACGTGCGGTTTGACCGCTTGGAGGCCCTGTTGCGGGAACGGTTCTAACAGACCACCGCTCCGGCTACGAGCGGTTCCCATCGCTCTAGTTGTCGTCGGGTTGCGACGGCCCACAGCAACCGCTGTCGGTTGAGCATCGTCTGGTCGAAGTACTCGTCGGCCAGGGGAGAGGTCCTAGAGGCCAGGCCGGACAGCGGTGCCGCGAAACGCGCCGAGTTTTTTTCGAGCGCAGCGTGCACCTGTCTGGCCCTCGAAGGCGGGGCCGCTGGTCCTACCCCGGCTCAAGTGGAGCCGGGCTAGCGAATCGTCGCCTGGGCGAGTGTCCTTAGCGCCCGAGCAGTTTTCGCAGGCGGTTGCGCAGCGACGGCGCGGATTCGCGGTTCAGCGCTGCTTCGCGCTTCGCCTCCTGCCGGACCCAGGCCTTGTGGCGGCTCGAGCGGGTGCCGTACTTCGGCTTCCAGTAGACGGGCTTCGGGCTCATCGCGCGAGGTACAGCTTATGGACGACCTTCGTGCACGCGTCCTCGACGTAGTCGAGCCCGGCCTCCCCGGCGATCTCTCGCGCCTCGGGCGAGACGATCCCCACCTGGAGCCAGAGGGCGCCGGCTCCCGCCTCCACCGCCTCGCGCGCATGGGCCGCGCAGAACTCCGGCCGGCGGAAGACGTCGACGAGGTCGATCGGCTCGTCGATCTCGGCGAGCGAAGACACGCACGGCACTCCGAGCACCTCGTCGCAGTCGGCCGGCCGCACCGGGATCACGCGGTAGCCCGCGCCGAGGAGGTAGCGCATCACGTCGTTGCTCGGCCGGTCGGGGTTCGGAGACGCGCCGACGACGGCGATCGTCCGCGCCTCGGCCAGGATCTGCTGGGGCGATCTCATTCGAGCCGAAAGCTATCCTCAGGCCGTGACCGACCTCCTGCGCGTGGCCTGCGTCCAGATGACGAGCGGGCCGGACAAGGCGGCGAATCTCGACAAGGCCGAGCCTCTCGTCGCCCGTGCGGCGGCGTCCGGCGCGGACGTGGTCGTCCTCCCGGAGAAGTGGAATGCGATCGGGGACGGCGACGTCCTCTACGCGGCGGCTGAACCGCTCGAGGGCGGCGAGACCGTCGAGCTCATGGCCGGCTGGGCCCGCAGCCATGGCATCACCCTCGTCGGCGGCTCGATCGCGGAGCAGCGTGAAGGCCGGGAAAAGCTGGCGAACACGTCGATCGCCTTCGGCCCCGACGGCGAGGTGCTGGGCGTCTACCGCAAGATCCACATGTTCGACGTCGAGGTCGAGGGCAACGTCTATCGCGAGTCCGAGGCCCAGGAGGCGGGCGACGAGCCCGTCGTCGTCCAGGCGGATTGGCCGATCGGGCTGACCGTCTGCTACGACATCCGCTTCCCCGAGCTGTACCGGATTCTCGCGCTCGAGGGCGCCGAACTGGTCACCGTTCCATCCGCGTTCACCGTGCCGACCGGCCGCGATCACTGGGAGGTGCTGATGCGGGCTCGCGCGATCGAGAATCAGTGCTACATCGCAGCGCCCGCGCAGTTCGGCATGACGAGGCCGGGGAAGCCGAGCTACGGCCGCTCGCTGATCGTCGACCCGTGGGGCATCGTGCTCGCGCAGGCGCCCGACGAGGAGACGGTGATCTCGGCCGAGCTCGACCGAGCGAGGCTGCAGTGGGTGCGCGAGAAGCTCCCGTCGCTCAAGAACCGCCAGGCGGACGCGTACCGCTGGCCGGCGCCGGCCTGATCAGCGAGCGCTGGAGTCTGACCCCGGTCGAGTCGTTCGAGCCGGGGGCTGCGTCCACCGTCGTCCAGCGGGTCCGGCGCGCTGACGGGAGCGAGGCCGTGCTGAAGATCCAGAAGCCGCACCGTGAGAGCGAGCACGAGGCCGCGGCGCTCGAGCTCTGGGACGGCGACGGCGCGATCCGGCTGCTCGACCACGACCCGGAGGAGCACGCGCTCCTGCTCGAGCTCTGCGTGCCGGGAACGCCGCTCTCGGCCGCCGGCCAGGAGACGGCGCTCGATGTCTTCGTCGAGCTCCTGCCGCGGCTCTGGAAGCCGGCGGGTGAGCCTTTCCGGCCGCTGGCCGACGAGGCGGCTTGGTGGGCCGAGTACCTGCCCCGCCAGGACTGGAGCTTCGCGCCGAAGTTGCTCGACGCGGCGCTCGAGGCGATGCGCGAGCTTTCGCCGACGCAGGGCGAGCAGGTGCTCGTGAACCAGGACCTGCACGGCGACAACGTCCTCGCGGCGGAACGCGAGCCTTGGCTCGTGATCGACCCGAAGCCGCTCGCGGGCGAGCGCGAGTTCGCAGTCGCGCCGATCGTCCGCTCGTTCGAGCTCGGCCACTCGAAGCGCGACGTCCTGCACCGCTTCGACCGGCTCACGTCGGAGCTCGGGCTCGACCGCGAACGGGCGCGCGGCTGGGCGGTCGCGCAGACGGTCGCGTGGGCGGGCGACAGCGACTTCAGCCGCACGCACCTCGAGACCGCGCAGTGGTTGCTGGAGAACACTTGAGCCTGCGCGCGGTCCTGTTCGACGTGGACTTCACGATCGCGCGGCCGGGGCCGGAGCTCGGGCCGGAGGGGTACCGGCGGCTCGGCGAGCGCTTCGGCCTCGACCTCGATCCCACGCGCTACGCCGCAGCCCGCCAGAAGGCGGTCGAGGGCATCCGCCGCCACCCGGAACTCGAGCACGACGAGGAGATCTGGGTTGCGTTCACCGAGCGGATCATCCGGGGCATGGGCGGCGACGCCGACTCCGCCTACGAGTGCGCCGTCGAGATGACGCGCGCCTGGGAGCACGCGGCGCACTTCGAGCTCTACGAGGACGCGCTTCCGGTGCTCGACGTGCTGCGAACGCAGGGCCTCAAGCTCGGCCTCGTCTCCAACACCGGCCGCGACCTCGCAGCGTTCGTGGCGCACCACCGGCTCGCGGTCGACGCCGCCATCGGCTCGGGGGCGTTCGGGCGGACGAAACCGCATCCGACGATCTTCCAGGCGATCCTGCAGGAGCTCGAGGTGGAGCCTGCCGAGACGGCGATGATCGGCGACTCGCCCGAGGACGACGTCGAGGGCGCGCTCGCGGCAGGAATCGAGCGCGCGTTCCTGCTCGATCGCGAGGACCGCTACCCGGAGGTCGAGGCGCGCCTGCCCGACCTCTACGCGCTGCCCGCGGCGCTTGGCTTACCGCCGAGCTGAGCCGCTGCCTCTTCCAGCGTTGCGACCGGGCCGACGCTCACGTCCTCGCCGTCGAAGAGCTCGAGCCAGGCGCTGAGCGGCTTCGCCGCGATCACCTCGGCGAGCGCGGCGGCGAGCGGCTCCTGCTCGGGGCCGTACTGGCGCTCGGCGAGCTCCGGGCGGCCGAGGAGCTCGCAGAGACGCCCGAAGAACCTCGGCTCGAGCGCGGCGACAGTCAGGTGCCGCCCGTCCGCGGTTGCGTAGATCCGGTAGCAGGCGAGCCCGCCGGTGAGGAGGCGCGGGACCGGCTCACCGCCGAGACGGTGCGCGGCGAGCTCGTGCGCGGTCGCGGTCAGCGAGATCACGAGGTGCGCGCCCCGGCCGGTGCGCTCACGCTCGAGCAGCGCGGCGGTGATCTGTGCGACGGCACGGAGCGCCGAACCGAGGTCGGCGATCTGAACGGGCGGCATCGCGGGCGCGGTGTCGTGCAGCAGACCGGCCCAGCCCTGGTAGTTGAGGTCGTGGCCGGCGGTGAGGTCGTCCGGGCCGAAGCCGGTGAACGAGCAGTAGACGACGGTTTCGGGCAGGTCCGCAGGACCGATCCCGAGCCGATCGACGACTCCCGGGCGGAAGCTCTCGAGCACGACGTCGGCCGCGGCGCAGAGGGCGTGGCCTCGTTCCGGGTCGGCCTTGAGGTCGAGCTCGACCGTCTCCTTGCCCGCGTTGAGGGCCTCGTGCCAGGCCGGCGCGAGCTCCTGCATCGGGTCGCCTCCGGGCGGCAGGAGTCGCGTCACGCGGGCTCCCAGGCGCATCAGCTCCCGGGACGCGAACGGGCCGGGCAAGTAGCGCGTCAGGTCGACGACGGAAATCCCCGCGAGCGGCTTCATCAAGCCAAACTACTAGACTGATCCGGTCTTGCCCGACCAGACCAAGGCGCAGGAGGACAAGCGCCGGCTGCTCCTCGACGCGGCGGTGCGCGTCTTCGCACGGAAGGGTTACCACGCCGCTCGGGTCGGCGACATTGCGGAGGAGGCGGGGGTCGCGTACGGGCTCCTCTACCACTACTTCTCGTCGAAGGAAGAGGTGTTGCGGAGCGTCTTCCGGGAGACGTGGCGCGCGTTGATCGCGACCATCGAGAGCGTCGAGCGCGGCGAGGACACCCCGCGTGAGCAGCTGCGCAAGGTCGCGGAGATCCTGATCCGCTCCTGGAAGCGCGATCCGGACCTCGTGCGGGTGCTCGTGCTCGAGGTGACGCGGAGCCAGCTGCTCGCAGGCGAGATGGACGAGATCGTGGCGTCGTTCTCGGTGATCCAGGCGATCGTCGAGCGCGGGCAGGCGGACGGGTCGGTCCGCGGCGACCTCGATGCGCGTCTCGCGAGCTACGTCTTCTACGGCGCGATCGACGAGCTGCTGACGGGCTGGGTGCTCGGGCGGCTTCCGGATTCGGACGAGGATCTCGCGCGGGCCGAGCGGACCGTGGTCGAGATCGTCGCCGGCGGCCTCGCTCCCGAGCACGCGGGCGCGCCGGCGTGACCGAAACGACATCGGCTTCGCAGGCGCTCGTTGCGCTGCCGCCGGCGCGGCGCCGCTTGCTCTGGACGCTCGGCCTCGGGGCGTTCGGCCTCGCCTTCTCGTTGACGACGACCGCGGCCTACCTGCCGCCGCTGCTGAGCCGCTTCACCGAGTCCGGCGGGGTGATCGGCGTGATCCTCGGCGCGGAGGGCGTCTTCGCGCTGGTGATCTCGCCGGTGATCGGGCCGTGGAGCGACTCGTTCCACACGCCGCTCGGCCGCCGGCGGCCGTTCATGCTGGTTGCCGTTCCGCCGATGGGGTTCGCGCTTCTGCTGATGGCGTTCATGCCGAACCTCTGGACGACGACGGTCGTCGTGATGACGTTCTTCTTCGCCTACTACATCTTCGAGACGCCGTACCGCGGGCTCTATCCGGACGTCCTGTCGGCGGACTCGTTCGGGCGCTCGCAGGGGATCCAGCACATCCAGCGCGGGATCGCGATCGGCGTCGCGCTCGTCGGCGGCGGGCTGCTCTTCAAGCTCTGGAAGCCGTCGCCGTTCCTGCTCGCAGCTGTGCTGACGACGACCGCTTGCAGCCTCGTGATCCTGCTCGTGCGCGAGGACGGGGGCCACGGGCGCGTGTTCGAGGGGTTCGCGGCGTACGTGCGGCGGAGCTGGCACATCTTCTGGTCGGACGGCGACGTTCGGCGGTTCCTGCTCGCGAACTCGGCGTGGGAGGGGACCTTCGCGGCGGCTCGGACGTTCGTGGTGCTCTACATCATCCATGGGCTGCACGAGTCGAAGGTGATGTCGTCGGCGGTGTTGGGTGCGGTTGCCGTGGGCTACGTGATCGCCGCGATCTTCGCGGGGAGGCTGGGCGACCGCTTCGGGCTCGCGCGCGTGATCTTCTTCGCGTCGTTCCTGTACGGCGGCGGGTTCCTCGTGGCGGGGCTGGCGCAGGAGTGGCACGACTGGTACTTCGCGCTGATCGTGCCCGTCTCGATCGCCGGCGGCACCGTGATGACGCTGGCGTGGGGGCTGCTCTACAAGATCGTGCCGGTCGAGCACCGCGGAGCGGTCTCGGGGCTCGCGACGACGACGAAGGGAATCGGGATCCTGATCGGCGCCCCGATCGCCGGGTTGGCGATCGACCTAGCGGGGCCCTACTTCGAGGCGACGGATGGGTACCAGGTCCTCTGGCCGATCTGCGGGATTCCGATCCTGGCGGCGATCCCGCTGCTCGTCCGCCTGATGGAAGTCGAGCCGAGGACGAAAGTCGAAGTCCCGGCCGTCTGAGGGAGGCTTAGGCCCTGGCGTGAACCGCTGAAAGCGCCGGTGCCCACGAGGCGATCGGCGAGACGTCGCCGTCGCGGCCGTTCAGTGCGCGATAGCCGAGTGCGTGCTCGGCCTGCATCAGCTTGTGGATCTGCGTCGTCCCCTCGTAGATGATCGGCGCCCGCGCGTTGCGGAAGTAGCGCTCGATCCCGTACTCCGACGAGTAGCCGTACGAGCCGTGCACCTGGATCGCCAGGTGCGCCGCGCGGAACGCAGACTCGGTCGCGTGCCACTTCGCCAGCGACGTCTCGCGCGTGTTTCGCCGGCCCTCGTTCTTCAGCCACGCTGCCTGCATGACGAGGAGCTTCGACGTCTCGTACCCGAGCACCATCTCCGCGATCATGTCCTGCACGAACTGGTACCGGCCGATCGCCTGGCCGAAGGTCTCCCGCTCGCGCGCGTACTCGACCGACCGCTCGAGACAGGCGCGCACGACCCCGCAAGCCCCAGCGGCGACCGTGAAGCGCCCCTGGTCGAGCCCGTACATCGCGATCTCGAAGCCCTGGCCCTCCTCGCCGAGGAGGTTCGAGGCCGGCACCTCCACGTTCTCGAAGAAGAGCTCGCCGGTCGATCCCGCCCAGACGCCGAGCTTGTTCTCGGTCTCGCGGGTGGTCACCCCCGGCCATGAGCGCTCGACGATGAACGCCGAGATCCCCTTGTGCTTCGCGCCGGGGTCCGTCTTCGCGAACACGAGCTGGTGGTCGGCGACCGTCGCGTACGAGATCCAGTTCTTCTGGCCGTTCAGCACGTAGACGTCGCCCTCGAGTCGAGCGGTCGAGCGCATCGCGGCGACGTCCGACCCCGCTTCCGGCTCGGTCAGGCCGAAGCAGGCGAGCTTCTCGCCGCGCGCCTGCGGCGCCAGGTACTGCTGCTTCTGCTCCTCGGTCCCGTAGCGCAGCAGCGAGAGCGAGTTCAGGCCCACGTGGACGGAGATCAGCGTCCGGAACGCCGCCTCGCCGCGCTCGATCTCCTCGCAGGACAACGCCTCGGCGACGAAATCGAGCCCGGCGCCGCCGTACTCCTCCGGAATCACGATTCCGAGCAGCCCGAGCTCCGCCATTCCCTCGATCACGTCCATGTCGAGGCGGTGCGCGAGGTCGTTCTCGATCGCGTTCGGTAGGACGCGCTCGTCGACGAACGAGCGCACGGTCTCCTGAATCAGGCGCTGCTCGTCTGTAAGGTCGAAGTCCATGGCAGAGAGTCTATGGAAGCGCCTCGCCGATCTTCCGCTCCAGGTCGAGGGTTACGCGCTCGAGCGGCTCGAGAAGCCCGTCACGCGCGGCTTCACGCGGGTCACAACCGTCGTGCACCTCCAGGCCGGAGGGGAGGAGGGGCTCGGCGAGGACGTGACCTGGTACGCGGAGCACCACGACCGCGAGCAGCAGGCGGGCGCGGTCCTGCCGCTTTCCGGCTCGTGGACGCTCGCGTCTTTCTCCGACGAGCTCCAGATCGAGGAACCGTGGCGCCGCTGGGCCTACGAGAGCGCGGCGCTCGACCTCGCCCTGCGCCAGGCCGGGCAGAGCCTCGCCGAGGCCGTCGGCCGCGATCCGCAGCCCGTGAAGTTCGTGGTCTCACCCGGCCTCGGGACGCCGCCGTCGAGCGAGGTCGTCCGCCGCTGGCTGGAGATCGAGCCGGGCCACCGCTTCAAGCTCGACCCCGCCACCGACTGGACCGACGACCTGATCGCCGAGCTCGCCGCCACCGGCGCCGTCGTGACAGCCGACTACAAGGCGTACTACAGCCAGGAGGGCGATCCGCCGCCAGACGCGGACCTCTACCGCCGGGTCGCCGAGGGCTTCCCGGAGGCGTACCTCGAGGACCCCGCGCTGACCGACGAGACCGAGCTCGTGCTGGAGCCGCACCGCAAGCGCGTGACCTGGGACGCGCCGATCCATTCGGTCGCGGACGTCGAGGGGCTGTCGTTCGCACCGAGGACGCTCAACTCGAAGCCGTCGCGCTTCGGGCGCGTGCAAGACCTGCTCGCCTTCTACGACCACTGCGAGACGAACGGGATCTCCCTCTACGGCGGCGGGATGTTCGAGCTCGGCCCCGGCCGCGGGCAGATCCAGTACCTCGCATCGCTCTTCCACGCGGACAGCCCGAACGACGTCGCGCCGCGGCCCTACAACGATCCCGAGCCGCGCCCAGGACTGCCGAAGAGCCCGATCGAGCCGGCGGCGGAGCCCGCGGGGTTTCGCTGGGAAGACCCCGCCGCTACGCTTTGACTGACTGATCAGTCAACGAACATGGCGACCGTAGCGGCAACCGGAACCGGAGTCTCGTTCGCGCTCACGGAGGAGCAGCGCGCGCTGCGCGAGCTCGCGCACGAGTTCGCCGAGAAGGAGATCCGGCCGAAGGCCGCCGAGTACGACGAGCACCAGACGCATCCGGCCGACGTGATCGCAAAGGCGCACGAGGTCGGGCTGATGAACCCGCACGTCCCCGAGGAGCTCGGCGGCGCAGGCCTCGGCGCGATCGAGGGCGCGCTGATCGGCGAGGAGCTTTGCTGGGGCTGCTCCGGGATCGCCACGTCGATCGTCGCGAACATCCTCGGCGCGCTGCCGATGCTGATCGCGGGCACCGAGGAGCAGCGGCGCGAGTGGCTTCCGCCGCTCCTCGACGAGCCGATCCTCTGCTCGTTCGCGCTCACGGAGCCGGACGCGGGCTCCGACGTGTCGGGCATCCAGACGACCGCCGTGCGCCACGGCGACGAGTACGTCGTCAACGGCTCGAAGATGTTCATCACGAACGCGGGCCGGGCCTCGTGGGTGATCGTCTTCGCCTCGACCGACAAGTCGGCCGGCCACCGCGGGCTCTCGGCCTTCATCGTCCCGACCGACGCGCCGGGAGTCATCGTCGAGAAGCACCTGGACAAGATGGGCCAGCGCGCGACCGACACCTCGGCGCTCGCTTTCCAGGACGTGAAGGTGCCCGCGAAGAACCGCCTGGGCGAGGAGGGGCAGGGCTTCAAGATCGCGATGCAGACCCTCGACCACACGCGGCCGGGAACCGCGGCCGGAGCGGTCGGCGTCGCGCGCGCGGCCTTCGACTACTCGGTCGAGTACTCGCGCCAGCGGGTCCAGTTCGGCCAGCCGATCGCGATGAACCAGGGCGTCAACTTCCTCGTCGCCGACATGGCGGCCGAGATCGAGGCGGCGCGGCTGCTGACCTGGCAGGCGGCGTGGCTGCTCGACCAGGGCAAGCGCGCGACGTTGCAGTCGTCCTACGCGAAGCGCTTCGCAGCCGACACGGCGATGAAGGTGACGACCGACGCCGTTCAGATCTTCGGCGGGTACGGCTACATGAAGGAGTACCCGGTCGAGAAGCTCATGCGCGACGCGAAGCTCTTCCAGATCTACGAAGGCACGTCACAGATCCAGCGCCTTGTGATCGCCCGCGAGATCTTCTTGCCTCGCGACTCCTAACGGAACCAGTCGTCGAGCGGCGGGCTCGAGCGGAGCGCGGAGAGGTCGCCTTCGAGCAGCTGCCGGGCGGCGACGGCGGCCGCCTCGACGGCCACCCAGGTGAGGCGCGAGCCGACGCTGACGCGCTTCGCACCCGCCTCGGCGATCTCGGCGAAGGAGAGACCGGGGGATGCGAGCACGTTCACCGGCCGCGAGACCGCCGAGCACACGGCGGCGATCTCGTCGGTCGTCTGCAGCCAGGGCGCGTAGAGGACGTCTGCGCCTGCGGCTCTCGAAGGCCTGCAGCCGCGCGATCGTGTCGTCGAGGTCGGGGTTGCCGCGGAGGTGGTTCTCCGCGCGCGCCGTGAGCGTGAACGGAAACGGCTGCGCCCGGGCCGCCTCGACCGCGGCCGCGATCCGCTCGGCGGCGTGGCCGGCGCTCGTAGAGCCGCTGCTCGACCGGGTCCCAGTCCTCGATCGAGCCGCCGACCGCGCCCGCCTTCGCCACGCGCTGGATCGCGGTCGCCGCCGCCTCCGGCTCGGCGCCGTAGCCGTTCTCGAGGTCGACCGAGACCGGCAACTCCGTCGCCTCCGTCAGGGACGCGACATGCGCGGCGACCTCGTCGAGCGTCACCTTGCCGTCGAGCCTGCCGAGCGTGAACGCGAACCCGCCGCTCGTCGTCGCCAGAGCCTGGAATCCGAGCGCCTCGAGCATGCGCGCCGAGCCCGCGTCCCACGGGTTCGGGATCACGAACGGCTCGCCCTCGTGCAGCGCCTGGAACGCGAGTCCCTTCTCAGCCTGGGTTGGCACGATGAAACCTTGCCACGCTCGCTGCTCGTCAACTTCTGGTACGCGCATCCGGTCGGGCACGCGGTCGAGGCGCTGCGCTACTGCCTGGGCTACGCGGGCGACGAGGTCGAGATCAGTCTGCTGCTGAACGGAGCGACCGCGACCGAGCTCGGCTCGTGCGCTCCGTTCGTCCGCGAGACGTACGCGGTGGACTACGTCGACTTCCTCGGCCGGACCGGCGACCCGGACGCCGCGCTCGCGCACGTGCCACGCGACTGGGACTACGTCCTCGACGACCAGCGCTCGCGCCAGCCCGACCAGCTCGAGCTCGCGCCCGGCGTGCGCGCGTACTACCAGGCGGCGCACCGGCACTTCCGCGCGCGCATCCAACACGGGACGGCCGGCTCGGAGCCACCCGAGTACGTGCCGAACCGGCAGCTCCGGCTCGAGCTGCCGCGACGACGCGAGCTCCCGCAGGGGACGCGGATCGCCGTGCTTCCGGCCGGCTCGTCGGAGCCGGCGCGCTACCCGTCGCCGGCCTCGTGGCGGCTCGTGCTCGAAGCGCTGGCCGACGCGTTTCCCGGCGCGGTCTTCTGCCTCGTCGGAAAGCTCGAGCGGGACGGGCGCACTTCGACCTCGTGGACACGCGGGCAGCTCGAGTCTCTCGGCGCGGACGTCTGGGCGGTCGACGAGCCGCTTCTCGACCAGCTCGCGGTCGTCGAGGCTTGCGACCTCTTCGTCTCGCCGCACACCGGCTTCGCAATGGCGGCGCTCGCAGTCGGCACGCCGTGGCTGGCGCTCTCCGGCGGGCCGTGGCACGAGTGGTTCTTCAACGGCGTCCCGTTCTACTCGGTGATCCCGGACACGCGCCGCTATCCGGCCTTCACGCAATTCGCCGACCAGCCGGACCAGGTTGACGACGACGGCCCGCGGACGCCGAGCATGAGCAGGGCGCGGATCGAGGAGGACCTGCCCGAGCTGCTCGAAGGCGCGCGGCTGCTCGTCGAGCGCCGGCTGAGCTACGAGGACGCGCTGCGCGGCTACTTCCCGCGCCTGCTCGCCGCGTACGGCGGCGACGCCTCGCGCGTCTTTTCGTTCGACGACGTCCATCTCTCGTACATCTGAGAGGCTTCGGCCATGGCGCTCGAGATCGACCTCTCGGGCCGGGTCGCGCTCGTCACGGGCGGCTCGCGTGGGCTCGGGCGGGCCGACGCACTGACGCTCGCGCGGGCGGGAGCCGACGTCGCGATCGCGGACATCCAGGTCGAGTCCGACTCCGGCGAGGACGCGGAGCGCTACGGCCCTCTGGCCCAGGCGGCCCGGGCGCAGGGGCTGGTCTACTCGGAGCAGACCGTCGAGGAGATCCGCGGGCTGGGGCGCCGGGCGCTCGCCGCGCGCTGCGACGTCACGGAGCGCGAGCAGGTTGCGGAGACCGTCCGGCGCGTCGCCGAGGAGCTCGGCCCCGTCGACATCCTCGTCAACAACGCGGGCACCCTCGACCACCTCGCGCAGCTCCCCGACCAGTCCCCTGAGCTCTGGGAGCGTGACCTGCGCGTCAACCTGACCGGCGCGTTCAACTGCTCGCAGGCGGTGTGGGCCGGCATGCTCGAGCGCGGCTGGGGCCGGATCGTGAACATGGCCTCGGTCGCCGGAACGCTCGGCGGCTTCGGCCAGGCGAGCTACTCGACCACGAAGGCGGGGCTCCTGGGTCTGACCAAGTCCCTGGCCCTCGAGGGCGCGCGCCACGGGATCACCGTCAACGCCATCGTTCCGGGCGTGATCGGCACCGAGGCGTTCGAGTTCGGCAACCCCGAGATGAACGAGCGGATGATCCGCCGCACTGCGCTCCGGCGGGCGGGGGAGCCGCAGGAGGTCGCGAACGCGATCGCCTTTCTCTGCTCGGACCTCGCGAGCTACCTGACCGGCATCGAATTGAACGTCAGCGGCGGGATCGAGCTCTTCACCTACTAGGGCCGATTAGAGGAGGCCGGGACCGGCGCTACACTGCCGGCTTGCGGGTGGAAGCCGGGTCGAGCGCGGTACGACTGCGTCGGCGCCGCCGTGCGCGGGCGCGGCAGCTGCTTGCCAAAAGACTTCTCGCGCTCACCGCGGTCGGCGTGATCGCCGCGGGGCTCGTCGGGCTCGCCTTCGCGGGCTCCCCGGACCGGATCGCCGAGGGCGTGCGGATCGCCGGCGTCGACGTCGGGGGCCTCACCAAAGGCGAGGCGATCGCCAGGCTCGAGATGCGCTCGCGCGCAGTGGCGAACGTCCCCGTCGTCTTCACCGCGAACGGGCGCCGCTGGCGTGCGAGCCCCAACGATCTCGGCGTCCAGGCGCAGTGGAAGGCCGCGGTCGAGCGCGCGCGGAGCGAAGGCGAGGGATTCGCCCCGTGGCGCGGCCTCCGCCGTGTGAGCATCCGCGTACTGGGCTCGGACGTCACGCCGCCGGCGCGCGTCTGGAAGCGGGCGCTCGACTACAAGGTGCAGAGGATGAGCGCTGCGGTCGGGACGCGACACCGCGACGCCGCGATCGTCCTGCGGGGCCTGCGTCCCCAGGTCCTTCCCGGCCGCACGGGGCTCGCCCTCGACAAGCAGCTCGCGAGCCAGGAGATCGTCGGCGCGCTCACCGGCTTCGAGCGCGGCCAGGTCGTGAAGCTTCCGGTCGCGGTCGACTCGCCGAAAGTCACCGCCGCGGAGCTCGCGCCGGTCGCCGACCAGGTTCGCACCGCCCTCTCGGGACGGCTGCGAATGAGCCTCGGGGCCTCGTCCTGGTGGCTGACGCCCGGCCAGCTCGCGTCGCTTCTCTCGCTGCCCCGCGACGGCTCCGACGCGCTCACGATCGGCGGCAAAGGCGCGAACGGCTACTTCCAACGCCTCGGCCACGGCATCGGGCGGCCTCCGCGCGACGCGAGCTTCAGCGTCTCGCCGAGCGGCCGCGTCAGCGTCATCCCCTCACGCCTGGGACGCGTCATCGACGTGCCCAGGACCGAGCGCAGCATCCTCGCGGCCGCGCTCTCGACGTCGCACCGCACCGCCCGCGTGGCCGTGACGACGCGGGCCGCCAGGCGCTCGACCGCGGAGGCCCGCGCGATGGGGATCACGACGCGGATCGGCGGCTACGAGACCATCTACGGCGGCGATCCGAACCGCATCCACAACGTTCAGCTCGTGGCGCGCCTGATCGACGGCAAGCTCGTCGCGCCCGGTGCGACCTTCTCGTTCAACCAGACGACCGGCGCGCGCACCGCGAGCAAGGGCTTCCTGGAGGCTCCGGTGATCATCAACGGCGAGCTGACGAACGGCCTCGGCGGCGGCATCTGCCAGGTCTCGACGACCGTCTTCAACGCGGCGTACGAGTCCGGCCTCAGGATCACGGCCCGGACGAACCACGCGCTCTACATCAGCCACTATCCGCAGGGGCGCGACGCGACCGTCAACTACCCGGACACCGACCTCCGCTTCGTCAACGACACCCCTCACTGGCTGCTGGTGCGCACGTTCGTCGGCTCCTCGTCACTCGTGGTCAACCTCTACGGCTCGCCGATCCACCGCCGCGTCGTGAGCGAGACCCGGCCGCTCGTGGAGACCGGCCCGGCGCCGCTCAAGCGCCTCCCCGATCCGACGCTCTTCAAGGGCGTGACCGCCGTGGAGGAATACGGCCAGCCTCCGCGCTCGACGAGCGTCCGCCGGCTCGTCTACACCGCGAACGGGAAGGTGCTCTACGACAACACGTGGTACTCGTCCTACCGCGGCGAGCCGCAGGTCGTCCGCTACGGGACGAGAGAGAAGAAGCCGAAGAAGGGCCCGAGCGGGCCGAGCGGCCCCACCGGCCCGACGGGGCCGAACGGGGTCATCCCTCAGAGCTGACGATCGCCTCGACGAGCCAGGCGGGCACTCGCGTCGGCCGGTGCGTGCCTGCATCTACGCAGGCGTGGCGGGTCCAGCCGTCGGCGACGGGCTCGCCGTCCCGGTCGATCGCGTAGTCGAAGCGGAAGCGCGCCCCGCGCAGGTCGCCGCACGCGCAGCGGATCGTCAGGCGGTCGTCGAAGCGGGCCGGCGCGAGGTAGCGCACGTGCGACTCGATCGTGAGTGCCTCGACGCCTCCGGCGCGCAGGCCCGGATAGCCGCCGTCGAACCGCGCGAGGTAGTCGATGCGGGCGATCTCGAACCAGACGAGGTAGGCGGAGTTGTGCGCGATGCCCTGCGCGTCGGTCTCGGCGAAGCGCACGCGTACCTCGGTGGCGAAGTTGAAGTCCACGCGCGAACTCTACGATCGACCGCGTGTCGATCCAAGCGCTCGCCGAGCTGATCCGCCGCCGACAGCCGTGCGTCGTCCTGACCGGCGCGGGCGTGAGCACGGAGAGCGGCATCCCGGACTTCCGCTCGGCGACCGGGCTCTGGGCCCAGTTCGACCCGCGCGAGTACGCGACGCTCGACGCCTTCAGGACCGATCCGCGCAAGGTCTGGAGCTTCTACAAGCCGCGGATCGCGGTGCTGACCGAGGCGGAGCCCAACCCGGCGCACCTTGCGCTGGCGGAGCTCGAGCGGCTGGGGCTCGTCCGGGCGATCGTCACGCAGAACATCGACCTGCTGCACGAACGCGCCGGGAGCCAGGAGGTGGTCGAGGTGCACGGCTCGATCCGGACCGCGAGCTGCCCCGGGTGCGGCGAGCGGTACCCGCTCGAGCGCGTCCTCGAGCTGCTGGAAACGGCCGATGCGCCGGTGTGTCCTGCCTGCGGTCGCGTGCTCAAGCCGGACGTCGTCTTCTTCGGGGAGCTCCTGCCCGTCGAGGCGATCGACCGCGCGACGGAGCTCGCGCGCGGCGCGGCGCTCCTGCTCGTCGTCGGCTCGGCGCTCGAGGTCTATCCCGTTGCCGGCCTGCCGCTCGAGACGCTCGCCGCGGGCGGCGCGCTGGCGATCGTGAACCGTGGGCCGACGCCGTTCGACGGAGAGGCCGCGCTGAGGGTCGACGGCTCTGCCGGCGACGTGCTGCCGCAGGTAGTGGAAGCGCTTAGGCTGCCGCGCGCTTGAGCGGGCGCTCTTCGAGCACGTGCCTGCACTCGGTGCAGACGGTGCGCTCGACCTCGTACGGGACGCCGAGCCGCCGCAGCAGCACATGCGTGCGGACGGCGTTGTGGGTGTGAGTGCGCCTGCGTTTGTGGGTAAAGAGGTTCGACATCGTCCTCGGACTCAGCGTAGCTATGCCTTCGGAAGCTACGACGCTCAAAAGGGTGACGAAGTTGTGACGACTTGGTTTCGCCGTTTCGATGCCGGCGCTACTCTCGAGTGGGTGAGTCATTCGAGATCCGTCCTTCTCGTTTCGCTCCCGCTCGCGTGCTTCCTCGCGGCGTGCGGCACGACCGCGGGACGAGGATCGACGTCGCCGCCGCCCGCAGCGGCCAAGCCCAATTGCCGCGCGGGCCTCTCGCCTGTCGGCTCGCGCCGGGTCGCCGTCGCCGCCGTCGTCCCGCGCCACGCCCGCGTCTACCGCCGTCCCGGACGGAGGCCGTTCGCGAGCTTCGGCGCGCTCAACCAGAACCAGTTCCCGACGGTCTTCCGGGTGCTCGCTGCGCTGCGGCGGCCCAACTGCCACACGTCCTGGTACCGCGTGCAGGTGCCGATGCGGCCGAACGGGGTTACCGGGTTCGTGCCTGCGCGGGACGTTCAGGTCGGCACCGTGAAGACGAGGGTGGTCGTGAGCGTCTCGCGGCGGCGCTTGACCCTTTACCGCTATGGCAATCCCGTCCTGCACGCGACCGTCGCGGTCGGGTCGCGGGCGACGCCGACGCCGACCGGTAGCTACTACGTCAACCAGCGCCTGATCCCGTCCGACACGCACGGGCCGTTCGGGCCGGCCGCCATCGGGATCTCCGCCTTCTCGAACGTCCTCACCGGCTGGGCGCAAGGCGGGCCGATCGCGATCCACGGGACGAACGAGCCGTGGTCGATCGGGCACGCGGTCTCGAACGGCTGCATACGCGTGCACAACAACGTGCTCCGCCGGCTGTTCAGATCGACGCCGGCGGGAACGCCGGTCGTGATCCTCAGGTGACGAGGGGCCGCGCCGTCGTGCTCGGCGCGGTGCTCGCTGCTGCGCTGGCGGCGGCCCTCGCCGCGCTCGCGAGCGGCCGGGCGCCCGACGTTCCGCCTGACCCGCAGGAGGCCGTCCTCGACGGGTGCGGCCGCGACTACCTCGCGCAGACGCAGCGCCAGATCCCGACCTGGGTCTACGTCGGCGACCGTAACTACTCGGCGAAAGTGCCCCCTCCGGCGCCGCAGCTCTTGAGCGGCGTCGTGAGCTCGCGCTACTTCCCGGACCTCGCCTCGCACCCGACCGAGGAGGACCTGCCGCCGATCCACCGCTCGTACGACGTCAACTTCGACGTCAAGCCCGATCGCGCGTATACGGACCTGATGGGCGGGAGCGCCGCGCAGCACACCGGCAACTTCGCGGGCACGTCGCCTTCCACCGCGCGCATCCACGTCGAGCGCGAGCAAGGGGCGTTCCCGAGCTTCGCGTGGCCGGATCCGGGCGACCGCGTGACTCTCTCTGGCTCGTGGGTCTGGGACTGCGGGCACTGGACGCCGGCCGGCGAGCGCACCGAGATCCACTCCTTCCGCGCCCTCTGGCTCGACCGCCGGCAAGCCGCGCGAAGCCCGGTGGGGGGAAGCGAGGGCGACCTGCTGGTCTCGAACGACAAGACATTCGCCGGCGTCGAGGCCGACTGCGCCCACCGCGCGAAGGGAGTCGTGCCGGTCTTCCAGAGCTGCCTGCTCACCGAGCCCGAGCGGCTCGACATCGGGGCTGAATACCACTTCGAGCTGCGGCTGCCGTCTCGACCGACGAAGCACGCGCGGCTGCGGGTGCGCGTGCTCGACGCCGGCAGCTCCGGGGCCCGCAGCGCGAGGTCACGACGAGATTCGTCAACGGCGCCCTGTTGGTGCGAGTCAAGGTTCCGTCGGGAACCGCGCCGCTGCTCGTCGCGAAGCGGATCGAGGCCGGATGGACGCGCGCGCCGAGGCCCGAGCACCTGCGCGTCCGCTTCACGCGGCTGCTGGTCCGTCGGGCGATGGACCCCGGCTGCCCGAACGCCCAGACGACCTGCGGGTCGAAGGAGACGACGCACGGCGAGCAGCTGTCCTCGCCGCCGGGCGAGTGGAACGTCTACGTCGACGCGGCCGGCGTCTGGCGGATGTGGGGCTCGGGCCTCCTCCGCGTGCGCGACGGCCAGGTCGTCCGGCACGGGCCGACCCTCGACGTCTACCTGCCGCGCGGCCGGCCCTGGCGGCTGTTCGTCTTCACACGCGAGTGCGACTGGGGCTCGCTCGGGAACGCGGACGGCGCGGCCCACGCGATGACGCCGTGCCCGAGGTCGGGCGAGGTCGGCACCTTCGACGGCGACGACCGCCCCGGCTACGTCGTCAAGCGCTTCCGCTCACCGCAGGCCTCGCTCGGCTTCCACCGCTCGCGACCTTCCCGCCGGGCGATCGCGACCTGCCCGCCCGTGAACAAGCTCGGCTGCTACGAGTTGGACTACAAAATCACGCGCGTGGGCAGGTAGGGTCCCGGCATGGCTGAGCGCAAACAGGATCTGCTGGGGATGCTCGCCGATCGCGGCGAAGACGTCGTCGGCCGGATCAGCGAGCTTCCGAAGGCGCAACGGCTGCTCGAGACGGCGAACACGCTGCGCGACCGGGCGGATGAGCTTCAGCGCAAGCTGCGCGGGCTCGACGCGCTCGAGCAACGCGTCGCCGTGCTCGAGAAGAAGGTCGCCCAGCTTTCGGGCGGCTCGGCGTCCGGCACCACGAAGCGGACGACGGCGAAGCGGACGGCGAAGCGCACGACCACCGCGAAGAAGACGCCGCCGAAAAGCCCGCCGCCGAAAAGCCCCTAGGGCACGCGCAGCCGCAGCGCGCGCGGGACGATCTCGAAGCGGACCGGCGTCGTGCCGGGCTGCTCGCCGTCGAGCTCGACCGGCAGCGGCTCGTCGGCGTCGACCTCGACGGTCGCGCCGCGCAGGACCTCCGCCTTTGGGTGGGGGAGATGACGCCCGCGGTAGGTCTTCGGCAGCGTGAGCAGCAGGTCGCGCTTCGTCAGGTCGCCGATCAGGAGGACGTCGAAGAGACCGTCGTCCGGCTCGGCCTCGGGGCAGATCATCATCCCCCCGCCGAAGAAGCGGCCGTTCGCGACCACGACGTCGTGCATGCGGGCGCTGCGGCTCTCCTCGCCGACGCGCACGCGCACCTCGTCGTTCTGCCAGCGCGCGAAGACCGTCAGCGTCGCCCAGGCGTAGGAGACCTTCCCGCCGAGCGCCTTCGAGGTCTCGTTCGTGCGCTTGGCGATCGCGCCGCTCATCCCCGCGCTCGCGATGTTCGCGAAGAGCGACTCACCTTCGCCGCCGGCCCAGGAGCGGTAGCGCGCCCGCCCGAGGTCGATCTCGCGCGCGTGGCCGTCGCGGGCGACGGCGACAGCGTCCTCGAGCCGGCGCGGGATCCCGTAGGTGCGCACGAAGTCCCAGCCGGTGCCGCGCGGGATCACCGCGAGCTCGACCCCCTCGCGGCCCGCGAGCCCCTGCGTGATCTCGTTGACGGTCCCGTCCCCGCCCACGGCGACGACGAGCCGCGCGCCCTCGCCGACCGCCTTCCGGGCGAGCTCGCCGAGCTGGCCCGGCCGCTCCGAGAGCAGCGCGTCGCCGCGCAAGCCGAGCTCCGCAGCCCGGTGCGCGAGCTCGGGCCAGCGCCGTCCCGTGGAGCCGTTCTCCGAGGCGGGGTTGACGAGGAAGACGGTTTCGCTAATGAGCCTGGGTGACCGTCGCCAGCGCGACGCGGGTCATCCGGTCGACCGCCGCGCGCAGGTCGTCGTCGGAGATCCGCGTGAACTGCTCCCCGATGACGATGTCGCTCACGGTCAGCAGGCAGCCGGCCTTGACGCCGCGCAGCGCGCCGATCGTGAACAGGACCGCCGCCTCCATCTCGACGCCGAGGACGCCGCGCTCGGACCAGCGCTTGTGCCGCGCGGGGTCCGGGTCGTAGAAGGTGTCGCTCGAGGCGATCGCCCCGACGCGCAGCGGCTGGCCGAGCTCCTTCGCGGAGTGGACGGCGCCGTGGACGAGCTCCCAGTCGGCGGTCGGCACGTGCGGCTCGCCGCCCGCGTAGTGGCGCGCGGTGCCGTCGGCCGGGACGGCCGTGACCGCGACGATCAGGTCGCCGAGCTGCAGGTCCTCTTGCAGGCCGCCGCAGGTCCCGACGCGCAGGAAGCGCTTGACGCCGAGCTGCACGAGCTCCTCCATCACGATCGCCGCGGAGGGGCAGCCCATGCCGGTCGCCTGTACCGAGACGGGCCGGCCCTCGTACTCGCCGGTGTAGCCGAGCATGCCGCGCTCGGCGTTCCGCTGGACGGGGTTGTCGAGGTACGTCTCGGCGATGTACTGGGCGCGCAGCGGGTCGCCCGGGAGGAGACAAGCCTCCGCGTAGTCGCCCGGTTCCGCTCGAACGTGGATCGGCACGAGCGAGAGCCTAAAGTTTTGACCGCCGATGTCCACGTTGAAGGAGCCGGAGCTCGACCAGATCCTCGCGTTCTGCGCGGAGGACCCGGTGGAGCGCGTGTTCCTCGAGGACGTCGCGCGCCGCGGGCTCGGGCGCTTCACAGCGGTCGAGTCGGGCGGGCGGCTGGAGGCGCTCTGCCACGTCGGCTCGAACGTCGTGCCCTCCGGCCGAGGCTGCGACGCCTTCGCGGAGGTCGCCGCCGCGGGCCACGCACGGATGGTGATCGGTGACGAGCGCGCCGTGACCGAGCTCTGGGACGCAGTGCGAGAGCGGCTGTCGGAGCCGCGCGAGGACCGTCCGGGCCAGCCGGTCTACGTGCTCGAAGCGGCTCCCGAGCCGGGCGAGACCGGTCTGCGGGCCGCGACACACGACGACCTCGAGCTGCTCGTCCCGGCCTGCGCGGCCGCCCATTTCGAGGAGATCGGGATCGATCCGCTCGAGCGCGACCCCGAGAGCTTCCGCTGGCGCACGCGAATGCAGATCGAGGACGGCCGCTCGTGGATCTGGCGCGAGGACGGGACGATCCTCTTCAAGGCGGAGGCCTCGGCCTGGACGCCGCGCGCGGTGCAGCTGCAGCAGGTCTGGGTCGACCCGACCGTCCGCGGCCGGCACTACGCGCAGCGCGGCATGCGCGATCTCTGCCGGCTGCTGCTCGAGCGCGTGCCGATCGTCTGCCTGTTCGTGCGCGCCGAGAACGCGCCCGCGATCCGGGTCTACGAGGCGATCGGCATGCGGCAGGTCGGGACCTACCGCTCGCTGATCCTCTGATGCCCGAGCCCATCGACACGGAGGCGCTGCGAGCGCGGGTCGAGGAGCACATCCGCCGGCACGAGCTGATTCCGCCCGGCGGCGACGTGACGGCGCTCGTCTCCGGCGGCGCCGACTCGACCTGCCTCTGGCACGCGCTGCGCGAGCTCGGGTACCGCGTCTCCGCCCTGCACGTCGACCACGGTCTCCGCGGGGCCGAGTCCGAGGAGGACGCTCGCTACTGCCGCGAAGTGCTCGGCGCCGAGGTCGTCGAGGCACCGCCGCCCGCGCGGCCGACCGAAGACGCCCTGCGCGAGGTGCGCTACTCCTTCGCCAGCGACCGCTTGCGCGCGACCGGCCACACCGCCTCGGACCAGGTCGAGACCGCCCTCTACCGGCTCGTCTCGAGCGGCGTCCCGGGCGGGATCAAGCCGAGGCGCGAGGACGGCGTCGTCCGCCCGCTCCTGACGCTCTGGCGCGAGGAGACCGAGGCCTACTGCGCAGCCGAGGGGCTGACCCCGCGCCGCGACAGCTCGAACCCGGAGACGAAGCGCGGCCTCATCCGTGACGAGATCGTCCCGCTGCTCAGGCGGCTCCACCCTGCCGCGGAGCAGAACCTGCTGCGCCTCGCCGAGGGCAAGCCGTCGAAGCTCGACGAGCTGCTCGCCGCGCGCGAAGGCTCGAAGCGCATCGACCTCGGCGGCGGGCTCACCGCCGTGCGCGAGTACGACCGCGTCTGGCTCGAGCAGACCCCGCTCGCGCTCCAGGGCGAGGTGCGCTGGGGCGCGTGGCGGATTGAATCCGAGCTGCCAGGCCTTAAGGTACGAAGCTGGCGGCCGGGCGACAGGCTCGCGGGCCGCCGTAAAAAGGTTCAAGACGTGTTCGTCGACGCCAAGATCCCTCGATCCGAGCGCGAGGCGTGGCCTCTCGTCGTGCGCGGGAACGAGGTCGTCGCGGTGCCGGGGATCGTCGAGGCGGCGGGCATCACCGCAGTGCGTGACGAGTGAGCCAGACGGAACTCGAACGCGCGGTCGGCGAGATCCTCATTGACGAGGAGGCCCTGACCACGCGCGTCGGCGAGCTCGGCGCCGAGGTCTCCGCCGACTACGAGGGCCGCGACCTGCTCCTGATCGGCGTCCTCAAGGGAGCGGTCTTCTTCATGGCCGACCTGATGCGCCACCTGACCGTCCAGTGCGAGGTCGACTTCATGGCGATCTCGAGCTACGGCGACGCGACCGACTCGTCCGGGATCGTGCGGATCCTCAAGGACCTCGACATCAACATCGCAGGCCGGCACGTGCTCGTGGTCGAGGACATCATCGATTCCGGCCTGACCCTCTCGTACCTGATGCGCAACCTCGAGTCGCGCGAGCCCGCCTCGCTCGAGGTCTGCGCGCTGATGACGAAGCCCGCGCGGCGCCAGATCGACGTTCCTGTGCGCTATATCGGCTTCGAGATCCCGGACCGCTTCGTCGTCGGCTACGGCCTCGATCTAGCCGAGCGCTACAGGAACCTGCCCTACGTCGCCGTTCTCAGCGACGAGCTGGCATCCGGGCAGCGTTAGATTCCGTAACCCGGGAAAGGTGAGTCTCATGCTCGCTGGTACCCTTTGCCGATAGAGGGCCCGTGAATCGATTCTTCCGCTCAGCGCTTTTCCCGCTCTTCGTGATCGTCGTGCTGGTCTACCTGGCCAGCCAGACGCTTCTGCCGCATTCGAAGAGCGCGAAGAAGGTCACCTACTCGGAGTTCATCACCGACGTTCGCAACGACAACGTCAAGACCGCCGAGTTCGCCCCGAGCAAGCACGCGATCAGCTTCGTCGAGAACAACGGCACCAAGGGCTCCGTGCACTACCCCGCGGACCAGGCGGTCCCGCAGCTGACCACGCTGATGCTCGATCACAACGTCACCTTCGACTCGAAGGGCACCGGCGGCTTCTCGTGGGTCGGGATCCTCGTCTCGATGCTGCCGTTCGTGATCCTGATCGCCTTCTGGATCTTCCTCATGAACCAGGTCCAGGGCGGCGGCTCGAAGGTGATGTCCTTCGGGAAGTCGCGCGCGAAGCGGATGGCGCCGGACTCGCCGAAGATCGGCTTCAAGGACGTCGCCGGCGTGGACGAGGCCGTGGAAGAGCTCCAGGAGATCAAGGAGTTCCTCGAGAACCCGAAGAAGTTCCAGGCCCTGGGCGCGCGTATTCCGAAGGGCGTGCTGCTCTACGGGCCGCCCGGTACCGGCAAGACGCTGCTTGCACGCGCGGTCGCCGGCGAGGCGGGCGTGCCTTTCTTCTGTATCTCGGGCTCCGACTTCGTCGAGATGTTCGTCGGCGTCGGCGCCTCGCGCGTCCGCGACCTCTTCGAGCAGGCCAAGCAGGCCTCTCCGTGCATCGTCTTCATGGACGAGATCGACGCCGTCGGCCGCCATCGTGGCGCGGGCCTGGGCGGCGGTCACGACGAGCGCGAGCAGACGCTCAACCAGCTGCTCGTCGAGATGGACGGCTTCGAGCTGAAGGACAACATCATCCTGATCGCGGCGACGAACCGCCCCGACATCCTCGACCCGGCGCTGCTGCGCCCCGGCCGCTTCGACCGCCAGATCGTCGTCGACCGGCCCGACCGCGTCGGCCGCCGGAAGATCCTCGAGGTGCACGCGAAGGGCAAGCCGATCGCGCCGGAAATCGACCTCGACACGCTTGCCGCCGGAACGCCCGGGTTCACGGGCGCGGACCTGGCGAACCTCGTCAACGAAGCGGCGCTGCTGGCTGCGCGCCGGGGCAAGAAGACGATCGACCAGGAGGAGCTCGAGGAAGGGATCATGCGCGTGATCGCCGGCCCCGAGAAGAAGACGCGGCTGCTCTCCGAGGAGGAGCGCAAGATCACCGCGTACCACGAGCTCGGCCACGCGATCGTCGGCCACTACCTCGAGCACACGGACGACGTCCACAAGATCTCGGTCATCTCACGCGGCCAGGCGCTCGGCTACACGATCTCGCTGCCGCGCGAGGACCGCTACCTGACGACGAAGACCGCGCTGATGGAGCAGCTCGCGATGACGCTCGGCGGTCGCGCCGCCGAGGAGCTCGTCTTCCACGAGGTCACGACCGGCGCGGCGAACGACCTCGAGAAGGTCACCTCCACCGCCAAGCAGATGATCATGCGCTTCGGCATGAGCGAGAAGCTCGGGCCGCGCGTGCTCGGCCGGAACCACGACATGCCGTTCCTCGGCCGCGAGATGGGCGCAGAGCCCGACTACTCCGAGGAGATCGCGCGTGAGATCGACGACGAGATCCGGCGGGTGATCGAGGAGGCGCACGGCCTCGCGATCAAGGTGCTCACCGAGCACATGGAGGACATGCACCGCCTCTCGGGGATCCTGATCGAGCGCGAGACGATCGACAAGGATCAGTTCGAGCGGCTCCTGGCCGGCGAGGACCATGCGAGCGTGTTCCCGGAGGAGCCCGCCGCCGCCGAGCCCGAGGCGCCTGCCGAGGAGCCGAAGCGCCGGCCGCAGCCGAAGCCACGGCCGATGCCGTTCCCCGGCGCCACCATGCAGCCTCCGCCTGAAGGCGCCAAGGGCTAACGCCCGAACGGCGCGACATCTGGGCAGAGTGGCTCGCGGAACGCCGCCACGGCGGTGATCCGGAAGTTCGCCGGCGGATGCTCGACAACCTCGCCGGCGTCCGCGACCGGGTTCTCGACGGCGCCGGGTTGCAAGAGCGGCGAGACGCTGCTCGACGTCGGCTGCGGCGAAGGGCTGATCGGCTTCGGTGCCCTCGAGCGCGGAGCCGGGCACGTCGTCTTCTCGGACATCTCCGACGACCTGCTCGACTTCTGTCGCGAAGCTGCCGAGGCGCTGGGGCTCGCGGAGCGCTGCACGTTCGTTCCTGCGGCCGCCGACGAGCTCGGGGCGATCGAGGACGCGAGCGTGGATGTCGTCGCCACTCGTTCGGTCCTGATCTACGTCGCCGAGAAGGAGCGCGCGTTCGGCGAGTTCTTTCGGGTCCTGCGGCCGGGAGGGCGGGCGGCGATCTGGGAGCCGATCAACCGCTTCGGCAGCGAGGAGCGCACGTCCGGCTTCTGGGGCTACGGCGCAGACGGACTGAGCGAGCTCGCGGACCGGATCGAGGGCGTCTTTCGCGAGATCCAGCCGCTCGACGACCCGATGCTCGACTTCGACGAGCGCGACCTGATCCGCTTCGCCGAGAGCGCCGGCTTCTTCCCGGTGAACCTCGAGCTGCGCGCCGAGATTCGCTCGTTGGACCCGCGGCCGTGGGACGCGTTCCTCCACGGCTCGGGGAACCCGAAGATCCCGACGTTCGCAGAGGCGATGGACCAGGCGCTCACGCCGGAGGAGCGGGAGCGCGTGACCGAGCATCTGCGGCCGCTCGTCGAAGAGGGACGAGGCGTCTGGCGCATGGCCCACGCCCTTCTGGCCGCGACCAAACCGGCCACGTCGTAGGGACAGTCCCTCGGACCTGGCCGAAAGGGTCAGGCGGTGGCGACGCCGGCTTGCCAGGACGCCCAGAGGCTGGCGTAGCGCTCGCCCTGGGCGACGAGCTCGTCGTGGGAGGCGACCTCGACCACGCGGCCGGCGTCCATCACGACCACGCGGTCGGCCCGCTCTGCGGTCGAAAGGCGGTGGGCGATGATGATCACGGTCCGTCCCTCGACGACGGCGGCAAGAGCCCGCTCGACGGCGGCCTCGGTCGCCGGGTCGAGGCTCGAGGTGGCCTCGTCGAGCACGATCACGGCCGGATCGGCGAGGGCGACGCGCGCGATCCCGACCAGCTGCCGCTCCCCCGCCGACAACCGCACGCCCCGCGTCTGGACGTCGGTGTGGATCCCTTCCGGCAGCGACTCGAAGCGGTCGCGCGTGCCGATCTGATCAAGAGCGTGCAGCACGGCCTCGTCCGGGGCCTCCGGATCGGCCAGGCGAACGTTGTCGGCGATCGTGCCGCTGAAAAGGTGGCCTTCCTGGGGGAGCATCACGATTCTGTGGCGCAGAGACTCGAGGCGCGCATCCCGCAGGTCGACCCCGCCGAACAGGATCGCGCCCTCCTGGGGGTCGTACTGGCGCGTGAGCAGCTTCGCGAGCGTCGACTTGCCCGCGCCCGTGACACCCACCAGCGCGACGTGCTCGCCCGCCTCCAGCTGCAGCGAGACGCTCTTCACCACGCGGCCGCCCGCCTCGTAGCCGAAGCTGACGTCGCGCAGCTCGAGCGCGCCGTCGGCGGGAAGGTCGACCGCGCCTGCACGCTCCGTGACCGCATTCGGCGCCTGGAGCAGCCCGACGACCTTGCCGAGCGCCGCCAGCCCCTGGCGGAACTCGCCCAGCCACTCGCTGAAGCGCGCGATCGGGTCGAACAACTGCACGAGGTACAGCACGTAGGCGGCGATCGTTCCCTTGCTGATCTTGCCGTCCCGGTAGAGCGACGCCGCGACCAGCAGCACCGCGACGAGCGCGACGGTCTGCGCCAGCGGAATCATCGTGAAGAGGCGGATGTTCACGAACGAAGCGCTGCGCCAGGCGCCGACCTGCGCCTGGCTGCGCGGCTCGTAGGCCTCGATCGTCTTACCCTCGCGCCGGAAGGCCTGGATCACGCGCACGCCCGACAGGCCCTCCTGCAGCGTCGTCAGCGTCTCCGCGACGCGGTCTCGAATCGCGTGGTAGGCGCGCCCGGCGCCGTGGTGGAATGCCCAACTCGACGCGATCAGGACCGGCAGCGCGACCAGTGAGACGAGCGCGAGCGCTGGGCGAGAGGATGACGAGCACGACCACTGTCAGCGCGATCTGCAGACCGCTGCCGACGACCTCGACCAGCGCCTCCCGCAGGAACTCGTCGAGGGCCTGCACGTCGGACGTCAGCCGGGAGATGAGCACGCCGGTTCGCTCCTGCTCGAAGAACCCGAGCGGCAGGGCCTGCAGCTTCTCGAACGCAGCCCCGCGCAGCCGGTGCAGGAAACGCTCGCTCGCGGTCGCGGCGAAGAGCGTCTGCGCGCGCACCACGAGCGGCTTCAGCACCGCGAGGAGGAGGAGCGCGACGGCGGCAACGTTGAGCGGATGGAGGTCGTTCTTGTCGATTCCGTTGTCGACCGCGTACTTGACGAGCGCCGGCCCGGCCAGGGTGATGAGCGTCGAGACGATCACCGCCGCAGCCGCGCCGAAGTAGAGCCCCTGCACCTTCCGCGTGAGCGTGCGGGTCTCGCGCCACACCTCGCGCGCCGTCGCCCGCTCCATCATGCCGCCACCTCCAGCGCGAGCAGCGAGCGGTAGCGGTCCGAGCGCGAGATCAGCTCCTCGTGCGTGCCCTCCTCGACGATGCGGCCGCCCTCGAGCACCGCGACGCGGTCGGCGAGCGCGATCGTGGCCGGCCGGTGGGCGATCACGAGCGTCGTGCGGCCCTGCATCACCTCGGCGAGCGCGGCGCGGATCTCGTGCTCCTTGGTCGCGTCCACGGCCGAGGTGGCGTCGTCGAGGACGAGCACGGCCGGGTCGGCGAGGATTGCGCGTGCGATCGCGATGCGCTGCCGCTGGCCGCCGGAGAGGGAGAAGCCGCGCTCGCCGAGGATCGTCTCGTAGCCGTCGGGCAGGTCGTCGACGAACGCTGCCGCTCCCGCCAGCTCGGCCGCCCTGCGCACGTCCTCGTCGTTCGCGTCGGACCTGCCGAGGCGGATGTTCTCGCGCACGCTCTCGCTGAACAGGAAGGTCTCCTCGAACACGAGCGCCACCGCGCGGCGCACGTCGGAGATCCGCAGCTCCCGCAGGTCGTGGCCGTCCAGCAGCACACGGCCCTCCTCGGGGTCGTAGAGCCTCGCGAGCAGCCCGGCGACGGTGCTCTTGCCCGAGCCGGTTGCGCCGACCAGCGCGAGCGACTCGCCCGGCGCGACATGCAGGTCGAGCCCGTCGAGCACGAAGCGATCGCCTTCGTGGCCGAAGCGAACGCCCTCCAGCCGGATGTCGCCGCGGGCGTCGAGCTCCACCGGATGGCGCGCCTCGCGCAGCTGCGGCTCTGCCTCGAGCACCTCGGTGATGCGGCTGCTCGCGGCCAGCGCCTTCTGCAGCGTGGTCACGCGTTGGCCGAGCACGCGCAGCGGCCAGACCAGCATCACCACATACGCGTTGAAGGCCACGAACGAGCCGACTGTGAGCGAGCCGTCGATCACGCTGCGGCCCCCGATCCAGAGCACCGCCGCGATCCCGAGCAGCGGCAGCATCTCCAGCACCGGGATGAACACCGCGTCGAGGCGGGCCAGTGCGAGCGCCCGGTCCATGATCTCCGAGCTGCGCGAGCGAAACCGCCCCGACAGCGCGTCGCCGGCGCCAAGGCCCTTGACCACGCGCACCCCGCTGACGGTCTCCTCGACGAGCGTCGAGGCTTCGGCCCAGCTGGCCTGCAGCTCGCGGGTGCCGCGGTGGTATTTGCGCGAGTACAGCCAGGCTCCAACGGTCACGAACGGCACAGGGATCAGCACCACGAGCGCGAGCCGCCAATCGAGCAGCAGCATCACGATCGCGACCGCGGCGACCGTGAGGACGTAGCCGATCGTGTGTCCGATCGAGTCCATCATCCGCGCGATGTGCTGCGAGTCGGACGAGGCGCGGCTGAGCAACTCGCCCGGGCCGACGCGATCGTGGTAGCTGGCGTCGAGCCTCAACGCGTGGGCGAAGAGCGCGTCGCGAACGCCCGCGTCCGAATGGGAGCGGTTGCGGATCGCGTAGAGGTGGCGAAAGGCGCCGGCGACGACCTCGAGCAACCCGACGGCGAGCAGCAGGCCGAGCCAGAGGAGCAGGGCGCTGTGGTCGCGGGGGACGATCCCGTGGTCGATCGCGTACTTGACGACCAGCGGGGCAGCTACCGCGCCGGCTTGCCAGAACAGGCCTGAGAACACGGCGCCCGCGACGCCGTGCCGCTGCGCGCGCACGACTGCGCGCACGAATCTCCACGCCGCCGGGCGGCGTCCCTCCAAGTCCGCCATGGCCCTAACCTACCGATGCGTGAAATCGCCTATCGAGCAGCGCTTCCCGCGCCCGTCGGTGATGGGCGTCGTCAACGTGACCCCGGACTCGTTCTCGGACGGCGGCGTCAACTTCGACCCCGACGATGCGGCCGCCGCCGCCCGGCGCATGCGGGACGAGGGCGCCGCGATCGTCGACGTGGGCGGCGAGTCGACGCGTCCCGGCTCGGAGGGCGTCTCGCTCGACGAGGAGCTGCGCCGCGTGCTGCCGGTGCTCGAGCGCCTCGAAGGCGAAGTGCCGGTCTCGATCGACACGTCCAAGGCGGAGGTCGCCCGCCGCGCCGTCGAGCTCGGCGCCGAGCTCGTGAACGACGTCACCGCCCTCCGCGCGGACCCCGAGCTCGCCGGGGTCGTCGCCGACTCGGGGGCGTACCTCTGCTTGATGCACATGCTCGGCGAGCCGCGGACGATGCAGCTCGACCCGGTCTACGAGGACGTCGTCTCGGACATCGCAGCGTTCCTCGAGGAGCGCCTGCGCGTCGCCGTCGAGGCCGGGGTCCCGGAGGAACGCATCTGCCTCGACCCCGGGATCGGCTTCGGAAAGACCGTCGAGCACAACTTCGAGCTGATTCGCCGCCTGGATGAGCTCGTCGCGCTCGGCCGTCCGGTCCTGATCGGCTTCTCCCGCAAGAGCTCGCTCGGGAAGCTGCTCGGCGATCCGGAGGCGACGACCGGCTCGATCGCCGCGAGCGTCGGAGCGGCAGTCGCGGCCTACGAGCGCGGCGCGACGATCCTGCGCGTCCACGACGTCCGCGAGCACGTGGAGGCGCTGACCGCCGCGGCGGCGGCGCTGTCATGAGCGTTGTGGTCGAGCTCGCGGGGCTCGAGGTTCCCGGACGTCACGGGGTGGAGGAGGAGGAGCGCCACAGCGAGCAGCCGTTCCTGTACGACATTCGCCTCGAGCTCCCCGAGCCGGCCGCCGACCGCATCGAGGAAACGGTCGACTACCGCGAGGTGGTCGAGCTGCTGAGGGGAATCTCGGAGGCGCGGGAGTTCAGCCTGCTCGAGGCGCTGGCGAGCGCCGTCGCCGAGGCGCTGCTGCAGCGCTTCCCGGAGATCGAGCACGTGCGCGTGCGGGTGCGGAAGCCGCGCGTCGAGCTCGGCACGGCCGTCGACTACGCGGCGGCTACCGTCGAGCGGTCGAGAGGCTGAGCTTGTAGCCCGCGTCGCGCGGCGTCTTGGCCAGGAAGACGTCGACGTAGACGTACTGCCCGAGGCCCCTGCCCTTGACGACGATCCGCTCGGGCCGGGCGCCTGCGTGCGCGGAGACCCCGAGCAGGTCGTGCCTGGCCGCCGCGCCGCGCTCGAAGACCGTGCGGGTCCGCCTGCCCCAGACCTCGAGGTTGACGTTCGCGCTCGTGCGCACGTTGACCACGAGCTTGCCGTGCGCCGGGAGGTAAGCGCGGTAGACGTCCTCGGGGTCGTCGCCCCGCTCCATCGACGCCCGGACCGTGGCACGCGGGTGGCCCGGTGAGGTCAGCGCCGGATGGCCGGCCCGGAAGAGCCCGTGGCGCTTGACGAGGAAGACGTCCTCGTTCGGCTCCTGGGGGTCGGGCAGCGGCGCCGTCCGCAGAAGGGCGGCCGGCACGTCCAGGATCCCGTAGCCGGTATTCCGGTTCCAGCCGCTGCCGCGCGCGGAGCGGCGCATGACCTCGAAGAGCTGGGTGTTCGTGAGCGTCGGGCGCTGCGTCCAGACGCCCGCGGCCGCCCCTGAGACGAGCGGGGCGGAGAAGCTCGTCCCGTCGTACGTGTCCCACGGCGGGCCTGACCTGGCGAAGGTCTGCGGGATCGCCACCGGCATGTTCTGGCCCGGCGCTGCGAGGTCCATGTCGGCGGACGCCGTCGAGAAGTACGTCACGCGATTCGACTGGTCGGTCGCCCCGATCGTGAGCACATGCGCGAAGGAGGCGGGGTACGACGGCGGGCTGCCCTCCTGCCGGCCGTTCCCGGCCGAAGCGACGACCAGCGAGCCCGAGCCGAAAGCCGACAGGATCGCGTGCTCCTCGATCGGCAGCCGGTCGCCCCCGCCGAGGCTGAGATTGATCACGCCGGGGCCGTGGGCGATTGCCGAGGAGAGCCCCGCGATCTCGTCCCCGACGGTGAGCACGCCGGACGGGCTCGCGTCCCAGACCTGCAGCTTCGCCTGCGGATAGATCCCCTCGAGGTATTGCCCGTTCACCTGGGCGCCGACGACCGAAGCCGTCGCCGTCCCGTGCAGCTCCTCCGGGTAAATCGTCGAGAACGTCTGGGTGTTGAGCGCGGTCGTGTTCGGCCGACCGAGGAAGTCCGGGTGCGAGAGGTCGGTGCCGGAGTCGATCATCGTGACCGGAAAGCCCGGCCCGGGCGCTGTCCAGCGGTCGGCGCCGACGGTCGTCCACCACCACTCGTTGGTGCACAGCGGCTCGGCGCAGGCATCGAGCGCGCGCTTCACCCCGAGCGGCCGGCGGGCGACATCGGGTGTGACCGAGCGCACGAGACCCTGCGCGCGCAGCGCAGGGAGCAGACTCCCAGTCGCGGCGTTCGGCAGGCGCCAGAGCGCGAGCTGCGGCGAGATCCGCTTCGCGCCCACGGCATGCAGCGCGAACCTCGCGCCGCCGCCGAGCGGAGCGTTCAGCTCGACGAGTGCGCGGTGCCCGTCGAGGCTCTGCGAGCGCAACGGCTGCACGGGCGTCCCCTGGTGGTTCGGGATGCCTGCGGCCGCCGCCGGGGAGGCGAGCGCGAGAGCGATGAGGGCCGGGGCGAGGCGGCGCAAGAGAGCGGACACGGTAGCTGCAGAGGCGAGAATCGGCGAGACGATGAAGGCGTACATCGGAATCGGCTCGAACCTGGGCGAACGTGAGGACGTGATCGCGGCAGCGCTCGACCACCTGCGGGCCGAGGAGGGCGTCGAGGTGCTCGCGGTCTCGACCCTGCGCGAGACCGATCCGGTCGGCTATCTCGACCAGCCGCGGTTCCTCAACGGCGCGGTCGCGGTGGAGACGTCTCTGGCGGCCCGAGAGCTACTCGGCCGGCTACTCGAGATCGAGCGCCGCCTCGGGCGCGTGCGCGGCGACGGGCCGCGCTTCGGCCCGCGCATGATCGACCTCGATCTGCTGCTGTACGGGGAGGAGACGATCGACGAGCCGGGCCTGCAGGTGCCGCATCCACGGCTCACCGAGCGGAGATTCGCGCTGGAGCCGCTGGCGGAGCTCGACCCCGCGCTGGAGGTTCCCGGGGCGGGGTCGGTCCAGGCCTTGGTCGCAGGGCTACAATGACCGCTCGATGTCTCACCTCGACGAGTTGGACGAGTTCGAGGCCGAGCTGGAGCTCGGCCTCAAGAGGGAGTACTCCGCAGTCTTCGGCCTGTTTCGCTACTGCGTGCTGACGCAGGACGCGACGTACCTCTGCAACAAGCTCGACCTGCAGTACGTCCCGCAGCAGAGCTACCCGTTCTTCCAGCTGAAGATGGAGGACGTCTGGGTCTGGGACAAGAACCGCCCGACCCGGATCATCCCGCGCGCCGAGGTCTACACCTCGAGCGACGTGACCGTCGAGGAATTGCGCGGCGACGGCGACGAGCCGACGCTGACGCCCGAGGCGCTCGCCGAGCGAATCGGCGAGTCCCTCGCCTCGGACGACGACCTCTAACCACGCGGCGCCATTCGGCGTCTAAGTGTGCGCGATGTCACGACGGCTGGCGCTGGCGCTCGTAACGCTCGTCGCAGGGGCGGGTCTCCTCGCTGCCGCGGCCCTGGGCTCCAGCGCCTCCACGAGCTCAATTCTCAAGATCGGCACCACCGGTCGCCTCGACTCGGTCGATCCAGCGATCGCCTACGGAACGAACTCGTGGATGTTCGAAGCCGCGACGGGAGCGACGCTGTTCCGTGCCTCCGCCGGCGTGGCGGTTCCCGAAGTCGCAAGACGGTTCACCGTCTCGAAGAACGGACGCGTCTACCGGTTCTTCCTTCGTAAGGGCTACCGCTTCAGCGACGGAGAGGCCGTCAGGGCAAAGAGCTTCTCGTACGCGATCAAGCGCTCGCTGAACCGCGATCTGGATTCGCCGGGTGGCGGCTTCGTCATGGATCTGCATGGCGTCTACATCGTCGGCTCCGCGGCCTACAGCGCCGGTACCGCCAACGATCTCCGCGGCGTAAAGGCGAATGGGCTGACCCTGACGATCAGGCTCGCTCATGCCGAGCCCAACCTGCTTTCCGTTCTCGCGCTTCCGTTCTTCCAGGCCGCTTCTTCGAAGCTTTCGCTGACGCAGGAGAAGGTCGACGTCCGCCAGGTCGGCGATCTACCGAGCGCCGGGCCGTACACCTGGTCGTACAACGTGCCCGGCGTGCGCGCGGACATCGTCCCGAACCGGTACTACACCGGGACGCGCGGACGCCACCTCGACGAGGTCGAGCTCGAGATGGGCCTCGACGCCAACACCTGCTTCGACGAGACGAAGGCCAACCAGCTCGACATCGGTTGCCTGCCGCGAGACCAGGTCGCCGGAGTGGCGCAGGAGTACGGCGTAAGTCGCACCAAGCCGGTCGGGACCGGCCGGTTCTGGGTCAAGTCCGCGCCATGCGAGTCGACGCTCGGGTTCAACTACCACCGTCTGTTCGCGAACAACCTGGCGCTCCGGCAGGCCGTGAACTGGGCGATCGACAGGACAGCGCTGGCCGGGCAGGCCGACCCGTACGCCGTGACGCCCTGGACGCACTTGATCCCTCCGGGCTTTCCAGGTGTGGTCACCGCGAAGCGGCTTCAGCCGTACTCACTCAGGGCAGACCTCGCGAAGGCTCGGCAGTTGGCCGCAGGCCACCTGGGCGACGGCAGCATCCAGGTTGCGTATCAGTCCGCGGGACGCGTCGGGCCGCTCCAGGCTGAGGCGGTACGGCAGGCGCTCGTCGGTCTCGGCTTCGACCCATCGAGGATCGAGATGCAGGGGTTTGCCGGGTTCGACCTCTACCAGGCCATCGGCACGCGCGGGACGCCGTTCGACCTGGTTGTCGGAACGGCGTTTTGCGTCGACCTCTCTTCGACCCGGCGTCGTTCATCGACCCGGCGCTGCATGGCCGGCCGGTGATTTCGAGCCCTGCAAACAAGGCGTACAACAGGGCCTTCGACGTTCTTTCGCGGAAGCTCAAGGGGCAAGGCGCGGATTCGTGCCCTGGGGCGGTTCGACGTCCAGCTGATGAAGAACCTGGCGCCCTTGGCCGTCCTTTCGGTCGACGAACAACCTCACGTTCTTCTCCGACCGCGTCGACCCGGCGAGCCTCCAGTACTCGCCGGTCGTTCGGCTGGAGCCTCACGGCGCTCCGGCTGAAGTAGGCGCTCAGGCGCCGCTGGCCGGCTTGCCGTCGGCCCCGACGTAGGGCTCGGCCTCCGGGCGCTTGTCGACGATGACGTAGCGGTCCGTCCGCTCCATCACGCGCTCGATCTCCGCCTCCTCGTGGCCGGGGAGCAGGGCGAAACGGTCGTTGTCCGAGCGCACATGCTCGTATTCCGCCGCCGTCATGGAGACAGGGCTGCCGCACTCCGGATCGCCGCATTCGCAGCGGAAATCGAGCAGCTCGCCGTCGGGCAGGACCTGAAGGCCCTCGCCGACCTCGTGGATCTTTTCGTTCACCTCGCGCAACAGCGCCTCGTTAGTCGCCATCCGCGCCTCGCGACCCTCCATCGGCCGATTCTACGCCGCCTGCTCTTCGGGCTCCAGTAGGCTCGCCCCATGGCGGGGCTCCTGGCGATCGACGTCGGGAACACGCAGACCGTGCTGGGGCTCTTCGAGGGCGAGGAGCTGCGCGAGCATTGGCGCGTCGCGACCGAGTCCGAGCGCACCGGCGACGAGCTCGGGCTGCTCTTGCGCGGGCTCGTCGATCTCTCCGGCCTCGAGGGGATCGCGATGTCCTCCACGGTGCCGCCGCTCGCGCGTGCCTACGAGGAGCTGGCCGCCCGCGAGGGACTGGAGCTGCTGGTGCTCGGTCCTGGAGTGTCGACCGGAATCGCGGTTCGCTACGAGGACCCGCGCGAGGTCGGGCCCGACCGGATCGCGAACGCGGTCGCAGCGCTGGAGCGCTACGGCGCGCCGTGCATCGTCGTCGACTTCGGAACGTCGACGAACTTCGACGTGGTCTCGCCCGAGGGCGAGTACGTGGGGGGCGTCCTGGCACCGGGCGTCGAGGTCTCGATGGAGGCGCTGTCGGCCCGCGCCGCCCGCTTGTTCTCGATCGACTTCGCCGAGCCGCCGACGGTGATCGCGAAGAACACGACTGCCGCCCTGCAGTCCGGGCTGGTCTACGGGTTCGCGGGCCAGGTGGACGGGATCGTCGAGGCGATCCGCGGAGAGCTCGGCGTCGAGGCCCAGACGGTCGCCACCGGCGGTCTCGCCGAGCTGATCGTCCCGCACGCGCGCACGCTCGAGCGGATCGATCCGTTCCTCACCCTCGAGGGCGTCCGGCTCGTGTGGCAGCGGAGCCGGTCGGGCTAGCCGCCGCCGTAGATCGAGATCGGGAGGTCGAGGACGACGTCGTCGTCCCCGCTCGGCAGCTCCGCCTCGAGCCGCCCGAGCACTTCCGCCGCTCCCGGCGCTGCCGCGAACAACCTCGCCTCGACCTCGTCGAGCGTCTCGAGCTGCACCAGCTCCTGCTTGAACGGCCGCGGGAATCGCCCGCGTCCCAGGTACCAGCCGTAGAACTTCTTCAGAAACCCGTTCGAGCGGTGCTCGCCGAGCTCGCGCACGGTCTCTCGCATGAACAGGACGAGCTCTGCGACGACCTCCTCGCGCGTCGGCGGCTTCGCGGAGCCGTCGACGATCTCCCGCAGCGCCCACGGGTTCCCCTGCGCCGCGCGGCCGACCATCACGGCCGCCGCGCCCGTCGTCGCGAGGATGGCCTGGGCCCGCGCGCGCGAGGTCACGTCGCCGGACGCGATCACGGGCACGTCCACGACCGAGACCATCTCCGCGGTCAGCGAATGGTCGGCCTCGCCCGTGTACATCTGCCGCGCCGAGCGCGGGTGCAGCGTCAGGGACGACGCCCCCGCCTCGACCAGCCGCGGCCCGAGCTCGAGACATGCGCGCGAGCCGTTCTGCAGCCCGCGCCGCATCTTCACCGTCACCGGCACCGAAACCGCCCCGGCGACTGCGGCGACGACCGCAGAGGCGCGCGCCGGGTCCTCGAGCATCGTCGCGCCGGCCCCCGTCTTCGTCACCTTCTTGACCGGGCAGCCGAAGTTGATGTCGACGAGATCGGCGCCGGCGTCCTCGACCATGCGCGCCGCCTCGGCCATCACCGCGGGCTCCGAGCCGAAGATCTGCACGGCCAGAGGACGCTCGTCCGGCGGCGATCCGCAGGTAGCCGAGCGTCCGCTCGTTCCCGTGCTGCAGGCCCGCGCACGAGACCATTTCCGAGCAGACGAGCCCGGCGCCGTAGCGGCGGCCCTGGCGGCGAAATGCCTGGACGCTCACGCCCGCCATCGGAGCCAGCACGAGCCGCGTCGGGATCTCCACGTCGCGGATCCACCAGTGGCTGCGAAGATCTACCTGCACAGAGCGGGAAATAGTACCCGGCCCAGGGGTTGACGTCCGTCCGCCCTCGTAGGTAACATCCCCGCCCGCGATGGCGCCCTCAGCGCCGCGCGTTTTTTCTTTCAGGAGGCCAGTTTGAAGGACGTAATCCTTACTCCCGAGGGCTACGAGAAGCTCAAGCAGGAGATCGAGTACCTCTCGAACGAGAAGCGCCGCGAAGTCGCGGACCGCATCAAGACCGCCCGCGAGTTCGGCGATATCGCCGAGAACGCCGAGTACGACGACGCGAAGAACGAGCAGGCCCTGCTCGAGCACCGCATCGCCACGCTCGAGGATCGGCTCCGCAGCGCGCGCGTGATCACGAAGAAGGACGTCGCCAAGGACGTCGTCTCCGTCGGCTCGAAGGTGAAGCTGCGCGACATCGGCGCCAAGCAGACGTTCGAGTACAGGATCGTCGGGTCGGCCGAGGCCAACCCGGCCGAGAACAAGCTCTCGAACGAATCGCCGGTCGGCAAGGCGATCATCGGCAAGAAGAAGGGCGAGACCGTCGAGGTCGAGGCGCCGCGCGGCGCCATGAAGTTCAAGATCCTCGAGATCAAAGCCGCTTAGACTCGCAGCGCATGGCGCTGCCGAAACGGTTTCCCGAGCGGGAAGAGATCTCCGCGGTCCGGGCTGAGGCCGAGAAGGCCGAGCCGGGGGAGTCCCTCGATGAGGAGCACCGGATCGCCGGTCGCGTAATGGCCCGGCGTGAGATGGGGAAGCTCACCTTCCTCGATCTCGTCGACCGCTCCGGGCGGATTCAGCTGATCGCTCGGGAGAAGGTCGACCTCGACCTCGGCGACGTCGTCGGCGTCACCGGGAAAGCCTGGCCGGTCGAAGCGCGGCGAGCCGTCGCTCGAGGTCACGAAGCTCGAGCTGCTCGCGAAGATCCGCCGGCCGCTGCCGGACACCTTCCACGGCGTCACCGACGTCGAGACGCGCTACCGGCAGCGCTACCTCGACCTGCTCATGAGCGAGGAGTCGCGCGCGCTCGCGCAGACGCGCGCGAAAATCGTCGCCGCCGTCCGCGCCTACCTCGACGGCGAGGGCTTCCTCGAGGTCGAGACGCCGATCCTCCAGCCGCGCTACGGCGGCGGGTTCGCGGAGCCGTTCGTCACGCAGTCGAACGAGCTCGGCACCGATCTCTACCTCCGCATCGCCGACGAGCTCTACCTCAAGCGCCTGATCGTCGGCGGGCTCGAGAAGGTCTACGAGCTGAGCAAGGACTTCCGCAACGAGTCGATCTCCTACAAGCACTCGCCGGAGTTCACGCAGGTCGAGTGGTACGAGGCCTACGCGGACTACCGCGACACGATGGAGCGCACCGAGGCGCTCGTCGCCGCGGCCGCGGACGCGGTCGGAACGACGAAGGTCACTTTCCGGGGGCACGACATCGACCTGAGCCCGCCGTGGCAGCGGGTCAAGTTCGTCGAGGCGCTCGAGTCCAGGGGCGTGTGGTCGCGGGACGAGGCCGAGCTCCGCGCGAAGCTGCAGGAGGCCGGCGTCGACACGGAGCGCGACCGGTCGTGGTCGCAGCTCGCCGACCACGCGTACTCGCACTTCGTCGAGCCGGAGCTGATCCAGCCGACGATCGTCCACGACTGGCCGATCGAGCTCTCGCCGTTCGCGCGCACGACCGACGAGGACGAGACGCTCGTCGAGCGCTTCGAGTGCGTCGTCGCCGGGATGGAGTTCGCGAACGCCTTCAGCGAGCTCAACGACGCCGAGGAGCAGGAGCAGCGCTTCGCGATGCAGGAGGCCGAGCGCGAGGCCGGCGCCGAGGAGTCCGAGCCCGGCGACCCCGACTTCGTCGAGGCGCTCTCGTACGGGATGCCGCCGACCGGCGGGTGCGGAGTCGGGATCGACCGGTTGACGATGGTGCTGACGGGGAGCGACGCGATCCGCGACGTCATCCTCTTCCCGGCGCTTCGTTCCCGGTGACGCCCGAGCGGCGGTACGCGCTCGACGCGCTGCTCGACGCGCTCGGGCTCCCTCTCGACGAGTCGGTGCGCGTGGACGACACAGTCCTCGACGAGGTCTTCGGGCTCTTGACCCTGGCGCACGAGCAGGACACGGGCGTCGACGAGCACGACCGCCCGCTGCCCCCGGCGGAGCCGCCGGGTCCGCGCGTCGCCGAGCTGGCCGCGAGTCTCGGCCCGGAGCGGCGCGGCTACCCGGGCGGCGAGCGCTTCCTGGTCGCGCTCACACACGACGTCGACCTCCTCGGGGTCGGCGGGTTCCCCGCGGCACTGCGCCGGCTCGCGGCCGGTGTCGTGCGCCGTTCTCCGGAGCGGCTGCGCGAGGGCTGGGCGTTCCTGCTGGACGCGTTCGCCCGGCGGGACCCGGCCTTCCTGCTCGAGCGGATGGGGCCGCCCTCGACCTGCTTCTTCCTCGTTCGCCAGGACGATCCGCACGACGGCTACCCGAAGCGCTACCGGCCGGCGCTGCCGAAGGCGCTCGAGCGGGCGGCGGCCGACGGCCGCGAGGTCGCGTTGCACGCGTCATACCGGGCCCGCGACCGCGAGGGTGGCATCGCCGAGGAAGCGCAGCTGCTCGGCGACGTCCGGGGCCTGCGCCACCACTACCTGCGCAGCGACCCGGATCGGCTCGCAGCCGAGCTGCGCGCGGCGGGCCTGCGCTACGACTCGAGCATCGCCTGGGCGCCGCGGCCGGGCCTGCGGGCGGGAACGCCGTACCCGTACCGGCTGTGGGACGCCGAGCGCCGCGAGCCCGGCGCGTGGGAGCTGCCGCTCGTCGTGATGGACGCGTCGCTCGCCGAGGCGCGGTACGACGGCCCTGGACGCCGATCGCGGCCTCGAAGCTGCGGTCGAGGCCCTCGAGCCGGTTGCGGAGCACGGCGGCGCCGTCGCGATCCTCTGGCACCCGCCGTCGCACCACCCACGCCTCTCGCGCGGCTACGACCGCGTCTACGCGCGCCTGCTCGAATGGATCGACGAGCACGGCGGCTGGACCGGCACCGCCTCGGAGGTGCTCGACCGCTGGGAGGCTCGCCGCCGCTAGCGAAAGAGGCGTTCGGCCAGCGACTCGGTGAGGCGCGCCAGCTCGCCCGCGATCCGCCGCTGGTCGCGGACTGTCAGTCCGAGCGGGTCGCCGAGCTCCTCGGCCTCGACCCCGGCCGCGCAGTGCGTGCGCCTGTCTCACCCGCACCCGCGCCCGCTCGGCCGGGTCGCTCGGGAGCGGCGGCCCCGGAATCCGGCCGAGCAGACCGACCAGCTCCGGGAGCGTGAACGACACCTCACGTGGTGCGCTGGACTCGACGACCGACGACTTGATGTGCCGCCGCTCGAAGCCGAGCACGAGGTCCGCTCGGCTGAGGTCGACCCGGGCGAGTCCACGTGCCCGGTGCTCGGAGAGGTCGAGCCCGAGCTCCCTCGCGATCTCGACCGCCTCCGGCAGCGCGGGCCGTCCGCCGAGGTCGAGCGTCCCCAGCGACGCGATCCGGATGGGCAGGCCGCGGGTCTCCTCCTCGAGCAGCGCCGCGGCGAGCGGGCTGCGGAAGCGGTTCCCGGTGCAGACGAACGCGACCCGGAAGTCGCCCTCGTCGACGCTCAGCGGACGTGCCTTTCCTCGAAGCCGACCGCGCGCTCGATCCGCAGCTGCCGCGAGCGCAGCGAGCGGGCCGGCCAGCCGCGGCGCAGCGCGCATCACGCGCGCCTTCCAGAGCAGCGGACGCTCGCTCGGGGCAGAGGCTCCGCGGCCGCGCGGTAGCCGGCCGCCGCCTCGCGGTAGCGGCCGCGCGCAGGGCCTCGTCGCCGGCGCGGCCCAGCTCGGCGGGACCCGGGCCGCAGAGCCGGCGCTCGAGGTAGGCGCGCTCCTCGGCGTTCAGATCGTTCGCTGGCCGCGGCCTTTCGCAGGACGGCGCCCGCGTGCTCGTCCATCCGCTTCGCGTCGGCCGCGAGACCCTGCGTCGCCCCAGCGGTAGAGCGCGTAGCGGCTCGCGGCTGGAGCGCGACGCGCCGGCCGGCGTAGATCGCGCGCAGCCAGAAGTCCCAGTCCTCGGCGACGGCGAGCTCCTCGTCGAACGGCCCGATCTCCTCGGCGAGCGCCTTCGGGAAGAGCGACATCGTGGAGACGAAGTTCTGCTCCAGGATCGCGAGCCGCTGGCGCTCCGGCCGCGGGAAGCCGCCCTTGTAGCGGGTGCGCGACGGGTGGATGCCGCCCGGGAAGAGCCAGTAGCAGTTCGAGGTCGCGAGCCCGCCGCTCGCTCGCTGTCGTAGGTCGCGACGAGCGCCTCCAGGTGGCGCGGGAGGAGGACGTCGTCGGCGTCGCAGAAGGCGATCAGCTCGCCGCTGCGCCTCGGCGATCCCGCGATTGCGAGCGGCCGCGACGCCGGCGTTCTCCTGGCGGACGACGCGAACCGGCTCCGGGAACGCGGCCGCGATCTGCGCCGGTCGCGTCGCGCGAGCCGTCGTCGACGACGACCACCTCGAGGTCGCCGTAGGTCTGCCAGAGCGCCGATGAGATCGCGGCGCCGACCGTCGTCTCGGCGTCGAAGGCCGGGATCACGACCGAGACCCTCACGCCGCCAGCCTCTCGTAGAGCGCGAGGAAGCTCGCCACGAGCGCGGCGTCCGAGCCGGCGCCCTCGACGCGCCGGCCCGCTTCGCCGAGGCGGCGCGGCCAGCTCGCGGTCGTCGAGCACCCGGCGCAGCGCGGCGGCCAGCGCGTCGGCCTCCTCGGGCGACGAGCAGCGCGTTCTCGCCGTCGGTGACGAGCTCGCGGAGGCCGCGCACGCTCGGTCGCGACGAGCGGCGTTCCGGACGCGAGCGCCTCGAGCGCGGTCAGCGGCAGCCCTTCCCAGCGCGACGGCATCACGACCGCGTCGGCCGCGCCCATCAGCGCTCGCGCGTCCGGCGCACGCCGAGGAAGACGACGCGGTCGGCACGCCGAGCTCGGCAGCGCGGCTGCTCCAGCTTCGAGCGCAGCGGCCCGTCGCCGACGATCGCGAGCGTCGCGTCCGGCACCTGCGGCGATCGCCGCGATCGCGAGCGCGTGGTTCTTCTGCTCGACGAGCCGGCCGACCGCGACGCACGAGCCGCGTGCCGGTCCGGGCCCGAGCTCCGAGCGGTCGGCGGGGGGCGGCGCAGGGCCAACCGCGTTCGGAACGGTCGCGAGCGGCGCGAGCCCGTGCTCGCTCGAAGGGCGGCCGCGACGCCGGGCCCGCACGCCACCGGCGGCAGGCCCGACAGCGCGGAGGAGCCGCACCGTCGCCGGCCAGTCCTCCTCCGGCGACGCCGTGGACGTTGACGAGCCCCGGCGGGCGGCTGCCCGCGGCGCGTGGCGAGCCCGGCGAGGACCGCCATCGTCGGGTTGTGCGCGTGCACGACGTCGGGCCGCGTCTCGCGGACGGCTCGGCGCACGGCGAGCGCCGCGGCCGGCACGCGCCACGGCCGGCGGCTGGACGAGCGGCAGCGGGAAGGCCTCAGCGTCGAGCTCGTCGGCCAGCGGTCCCGGGCGCGGCCGCGACGAACGACCTCGTGGCCCGCACCTCGCGCGCCGCGGTACGCCGAGAGCAGGACCCGCTCGGCGCCGCCGGTGCCGAGCTCCTGGATCACGTGGAGGATCCGCACAGCTCCTCGTAGAGCTCGACCGTGCGGCGGGCGATCCCTTCGGCCGAGAAGTGCTCCGCGGCGCGAGCACGGCGCCGCCTGCGCCGAGCTCGCGGCGCCGGGCGCCGTCGGCGGCGAGCGAATCGAGGGCCGTCGGCGAGCGCCGCCGGATTCTCCGGCTCGACGACGAAGCCCGTCACGCCGTCGACGACCAGCTCGGGGATCCCGCCGACGCGCGTGCCGACGACCGGCAGGCCGGCGGCCATCGCCTCGAGGATCGCGAGCGGCAGGTTGTCGGCGCGCGAGGGCTGGACGAGCACGTCGAGCGGCGGCGAACGGGTCGCGCATGTCGGCGACGAAGCCGTGGAAGCGCGCGTCGACGCCGGCCGCCCGGGCCTGGCGCTCGAGCTCGTCGCGCAGCGAGCCGACGCCGTAGATCTCCAGCCGCAGCGGCGCCTCGGCGAGCCGCGCCGCCTCGATCAGCACGTCGATTCCCTTCCAGTACTCGAGGTTCGCCGCGACGCCGGCGACGAGGACGTCGCCCGTCGCGGGCCGGTCGACCGGCTCCGCGAGCTCGATCCCGTACGGAATCACGTGGACGAGCCGCGCCGGAAAGCCGTGCGCGAGCATGAAGTCGGCCATCGCCTGCGACGGCGCGACGACGTGACCGAGCCGCGTCAGCGCGGCCTCGATCCGCAGGTAGCCCTGCACGAGCCACGCGATCCGCGCCGCGGAGACGCCGGGCGGGTCCGGCGCGTCGGGCCGGCCGATCCTCGCGGCGATCTCCTCGGGCATCCCGTGGAGCGTATGGAGGACGCGCGACCCGCGCAGCCGCCCCGCCAGGCGTCCGAAGAGACCGGCGCGCCGGTCGTGGGTGTGGACGACGTCGGCTCCGTCGACGAGCGGCCAGGAGCGCCTTCGCCGCCGCGCACGTCGAGCTTGTGCCGCGATCGGGACGACCTCCACGGGCACGCCGAGCGCGCGGAAGGTCTCCGCGACCGGCTCGTTGCCGCAGACGACCGGGACGGCGACACCCGCCGCGGCGACCCGCGGCACCAGCTGCCTCAGGTGCGTGAGCGGCCCGCCGCGCTCGATCGTCGAGACGTAGACGACCTTCATCGCAGCTCAGCTGCGCGCTGCTGCTCGCCGCGGATCCAGATCGCCGCGGCGAGCCCGCCGATCAGCCAGAACGGCAGGAAGTACTGCTCCGAGAGGAACATCGCGCTCACGACCGCGATCGTCAGCGAGATCCGTAACGCGCGCACGAAGCCGGGGTCGCCGTAGCCCGCGCTCGAGCGACGTCGTCAGGCGCACGAAGGCGAGCAGCGAGGTACAGCGGCGAAGCAGGCACATCGCGAGCAGCCCGAGCTCGGCGGCGATGTCGAGCAGCGCGTTGTGCGCGACGGTCAGCGTGAAGGTGCCGACCGGCTGTCCCGTCAGCTGGTTGTAGTGGAACTGGAAGTTGCCGGGCCCGACGCCGAGGAGCGGGTGGTCGCTCGCGAGCCGCGACGCCGCGCCCCACGCGCCGAAGCGGGTCGAGACGTTCTGCTGCGCGACCTGCGCTTGAGCAGCAGCGCCTGGTGGAACTGCTGCGGGTTGCTGTGGATCACGAGCAGCACGCCGATGCCTGCGAGCGCGCCGGCGGCCAGCGTCACCTGAGACCCGGCGGCGGTCGGTGATCACGAAGAGCAGGAAGCCGACCGCCAGCCCGAGGAAGGCTCCGCGCGAGAGGCTGAGCAGGATCCCGGCCGAGACGAGCGCGATCCCGGCGAGGAGAAGCGGCCGCAGCATCCTCGGCCCCGAGAGCAGGAAGAACATGAGCGGCAGCGAGGTGGCGAGGACGAAGGCGAAGTCGTTCTGGTTCACGTACGGGAGCGTCGCCAGCTCCTGCTTGCCGGAGAGGTACTGCTCGAGCCCGAGTGCGGCGGCGATCGAGCACGAGACGGCCAGCGTCCACGCGATCCGCGCTGGAAGACCCGGTCGTGGCCGAACCTGGCTGAAGATCAGGTAGACGGCGGCGAAGCTCGCGTAGCGGACCGTGGTCGTGACTCGCGGGGCCGGTCTCCTGGGCCTGGATCGTCGAGAGCATCGCGAGGCCGAGAATCCCGAGGACGAGCGCCTGGCCGCGCTCGAAGACGAGCACCCGCCGCTGGCGGAGAACCGTCAGCCCGAAGCTCGCGATCGCAAGCCCGCCGGCGAGCTTGGTGACGCTGATCCCGGCCGGCCCCGACGAGAAGGCGCCCTCGAGCGGAGCGGCCGCGACGACGAGCAGGAGCGCGAGGTCGGTCCGCAGCAGGAAGCACGAGCGCGCCTGCTCCGAGCGCGACGGCGAGCAGGAACGCGGCGGGGCGATACGCCGCCCCGGCAGCGCACACCGCGGCCGCCGCCAGGAGGACGAGCAGCCCGCCGAGCTCGGCGGCGTCTGGGAGGGGGCGCCGGAGCGCCGTCTCTACACGCGAAGTGCCCAGCAAGGCCGCCTCAGCCGGCGGCGCCGCGCTTCTTCGAGAGCCGGCGCGCCGACACGGCCTTGTCGCCGTCGGTCTCGTCGCGCGGCTGGATGTAGTAGTTCGACGGGCGCACCGCGACCGAGTAGTTGAGGACCGCCGCCGTCGGCGTGACCGAGATCAGCTCGAGCCGCTCGACCGCCGCACGGACGTGGCGGCGGAGGGCGTAGCCGGACCGCGCGACGAGCAGCGTGGCGTCGGCGTAGCGGGCGACGATGCGGGCGTCGCTGATCGGGATGACCGGAGTCGAGTCGATCACGACGGCCTCGTACTCGTGCTCGAGCCGCGCGAGCAGGGCGGGGAACTGGCTCGTCAGGAGCTCGCCCGGATCGGCCGAGCGCCTGCCGCCGACGAGCACCGCGAGCCCGTCCTCGGCCGTCTGCACGGCCTCCTCGAGGGCGACGTCTCCGAGCAGCACGTCGATCAGCCCCGGGGAGCGCTGCAGGTTCGAGCATCTCGGCGATGCGGCCGCGGCGGAGGTCGGCGTCGACCAGCAGCGTCTTCGTCCCGGCGCGCGCCAGCGTCGCCGCGAGGCCGAACGCGACGGTCGTCTTGCCGTGGCTGCCGTCGGGGCTGGTGACGACGACGCTGCGGGTCGCGTCGTCCGCGAACAGGAGGTTCGTGCGCAGGTCGCGCATCGCCTCGGCGACGATTCTGAGGCGCGGCTGGCTCGCGAGGTCCTCGGGGGAATGCAGCTTCAGGATGGCCGTCTCCGCCGGCACCTCGGCGTAGACCGGCACGCCCGTCACCTCGGCCAGCTCCTCCGCCGACTCGATCTTCGTGGTCAGGCTCTCGCGCAGCACCGCCGCTCCGAGCCCGAGGGCCAGGCCGAGCAAGACCGCGACGATCAGCGTCAGCTTCGTGCGCGGGAAGACCGCCGACGTCGGGAGCGCGGGCGCGTCGATCTGGCTCAGCTTCATCGAAGGCACGTCGATCTGCCGCTCGCTGACTCGCCGCTTCAGCGCCTCGACGTCGGCGGCGACGCTGAGCTGGGCGAGCCGCGGATTGGTGCAGCGCGAGTGGATCTTGATGATCCCCGTGCCCTTGAACGTGTCGACGGAGATCGGGCAGAGCCCACGGCCGAGGATCCCGCGCGCGCGCTGAAGCGTCGAGCGCGAGGTCGCCGCGTCCGCATAGACGGGCACGACCTGGTCGAGGATGCTGAAGAGCACGAGGTCGTTCGCCTGCTTGGGGGTGACGGCCAGCGTCGACGTCGACTCGTACTGTTTCGCGACGAGCCTCGTGGCCGCGTAGGACGGGATCAGAACGAGGAGCAGGACCAGCACGACGAGCAGCTTTCGCTGCCAGAAGACGCGCAAGAGCTCGTTGAAGGTCACGTCATCGTCCTCCGCCGCCGGGGCCCGGCCGTCCGGGACGGCTGATTGCTTCGGGGGATGCGAACAATACCCTTCGTCGTAGTGGCCCAATCTCGCCGGCTCCTGCTCGCCGCGCAGCCGCACGACGGCGGAGTCGCGCGCCATGTGATCACCCTCGCGGGCGCGCTTCCGCCCGGCCGCTTCGAGCTCGACGTCGCCTGCCCGCGCGGTTCGCTGACCTGGCGGGAGCTCGAAGGGCAGGACGGAGTCTCGCTGCACGCGATCCGGCCCCATCGCAGGCCGAATCCCGACGACATCCGCTCGGAGCTGACGCTGCTGCGGCTCGTCTCCCGCGCAGACGTCGTCCACGTCCATTCGTCGAAGGCGGGCTTCCTCGGGCGGCTCGCCTCGGCGGTGCGCGGGCAAGCGGAAGGCGTGTGTCTTCTCGCCGCACGGCTGGTCGTTCTGGGCCGCCGACGGGGCCGAGGCTCGGCTTCTACACGCAGCTGGAGCGGATGGCCGCGGGCTGGTGCGGCGCGATCGTCGCGCTCTCGGAGGACGAGCGCGCAGGCCGGGCTCAGCGCGGGCGTGGGCGAGCCGGAGCAGTACCGCGTGATCCCGAACGGCGTGCCGCTCGAGCGCTTCGCCCTCGCCGCGGCGGCCGGTCCGCGGGCGGATCCTGATGGTCGGCCGCCTCGCGCCGCCGAAGCGCCCGGACCTGGCGTTGCGCGCGCTCGCCTCGGTGCTGCGAGCGGGTCCCGGAGGCGGAGCTGCACATCGTCGGCGACGGCCCGCTCAGGCCGGAGGCGGAGCGCCTCGCCGGCGAGCTCGGCCTCGGGGAGCAGGCGCGCTTCCTCGGCAACCGCGACGACGTCCCCGAGCTGCTCGCGGAGGCGGAATGCGCGCTCCTGGCGAGCGACTACGAGGGCTGCCCGCTGGCCGTCGTCGAGGCGATGGCCGCGGGCGTCGCCGGTCGCTGCGACCGCGGCCGGCGGCACGGGCGAGCTCGTGCGCGACGGGCAGCACCGGCGCGCTCGGGCCGAAGGGCGACGCGGAAGGCGCTCGCGCGGGCGCTCGAGGAGGTTCTCGCCGACCCGGAGCGGGCCGCAACGCTGGGCGCCGAGGGGCGCCGCGTGGCCGAGGCGGAGCTGTCGCTGGAGCACATGGTCGAGCGCCTGGTGGCGCTCTACGACGAGCTTCTTCCCTGATGCCTCGAACGAGGGAGTAGCCCCGAAAACGCGCGAGGACGATGCAAACGGCGTGACCGCTGGCTCACGCCGCTTCCTCACGCTTGCCGCCGCCCTTGCCGTTCTCGTCCTACCCGGGACGGGCGACGCGCGCCCTGCCCAGACCGCCGCCGCGCCGGCCAGCCCCGGCATCGCCGCGCTTCGCATCTGCACCAACTGCGCCGCAGACGGGCGGCAACCTCTCGCGATACGGCTACGTGATCCTGAACTCCTGGGACGCGCCCATGATCCCGGCGCTGAAGGCGGCGAACCCGGGGCTCAAGGTCGCTCGTCTACAAGAACCTGACCTTCACCGTCTCGTACGGCTGCAGGAACGGGGTCGACCTTCCGTACCAGACGACCGGCGTCGGCTACTGCGACGCAGACCAGCACCATCCCGACTGGTTCCTGACCGACCCCTCCGGCAACCGGCTCAACTCGTCCGGCTACCCGCAGGCCTGGATCATGGACGTGGGCAACCCGGCCTACCAGTCGAAGTGGGTGACGAACGTGCTCGACCGACGTGCGCGCGGGCGGCTGGGACGGCGTCTTCATGGACGACACCGACGCCGACATGAGCTGGCACCTGAACGGGCGGACGATGGCGCAGGTACCCGACCGGCGCGTCCTGGCGCGCGGCGACCCGCAGCATGCTCGCGAGCGTGGGGCCGTCGCTGCGCGGGGCCGGCTTCCTGGCCGTCGCGAACCTGTACGCGCCGTGGGATTCCTCCTACGACGCGCAGGCGACGTGGAGCGACTGGCTCCAGTTCATCTCGGGCGCCGCGCAGGAGTACTACTCGAAGTGGGGCTCGTCGAGCTCGGGCTGGTTCGCCGGCAGCGACTGGACGTTCCGCCAGCAGTTCCAGGCCCTGACGGAGCAGGCCGGGAAGATCTTCCTCGGGATCACCTACGCGCCGCACGCCGATGCCCGCTCGATGACCTACGCGCGCGCCAACTTCCTGCTCTTCGACGATCCCGCCAACGGCGGCGCGCTCATGTTCGAGCCGAGCGACCCCGAGGCGGAGGATCCCTACTCGCCGACGTGGACGCAGGACATCGGCTCGCCCGCGGGGGCGCGCTTCCAGGTCGGCTCGGCCTGGCGCCGGAACTACTCCGGCGGCACCGTCCTCGTCAATCCGACCACCTCGGCGGTGACGGTGCAGCTCGGAGCGGACCTACCTCGACGCCGGCGGGAACCGGGTCACCTCGGTCACGCTCGGCGCGACGACCGGCGCGGTCCTGCGCTCGACCGGCGAGCCGCCGCCCCCGCCGCCACCGCCGCACCGCCGCCGGGCGGAATCGCGCTCACCGCATCCGTCTCCGGCACCTCGGTGAGCCTGCGCTGGACCGGCATGAGCGCCGCGCGGGCGGACATCTTCCGGAACGGCTCCCGCGCCGCGACCGTCGCGAACAGCGGCTCCTACGTGGACCGGCTCTCGCGCCGCGCGCACGGGACGTTCACCTACCGCGTCTGCGCCGCCGGCACCTCCACCTGCTCGAACGACGTCGCGGTCACGGTCGGCTCGAACCAGAACCGGCTCACGGCGCGCCGCACCCGGGCGCACACGCACTACAGGCTGCGCCGCTACGCGCGCGCGGCTGCCAGGCGGCGATAGAGCTCGACCAGCGGCTCGGTCGCAGGGCCGGGCGAGTAGCGCTCTTCGAAGGTCTTTCGCGCTGCGGCTCCGCGCTCGCGCCGGGCCTTCTCGTCCCGCAGGAGCTCTGCAGCGGCCGACGCAAGCGCGCGCGGGTCGGTCTCCACGACGACGCCGTCCGAGGGCGCGATCCCCTCGGCGCCGGCGGGAGTCGTCACGACGGGGACGCCGCTCGCGATCGCCTCCAGCACCTTCACCTTCATCCCACTTCCGCGCGGCAGCGGGAAGAGCAGGAGCGAGAAGCGCTGGAAGACCTCGCGCGCGCTCTCGACCTCGCCGAGGCCGCCGAAGCGCTCGGTGCCGCGGCCGGCGACGACGAGCTCCGCCCCCGGAACGCGGACGAGCGGCCAGACCTCCTCCAGCAGCACGCGCAGCGCAGCTGCGGTCGGCGGCCACGCGGCGGTGCCGATCAGCCCGGCGGTCGGAGGGCCGTCGAGCGGCGCGGGGCGGTAGAGGGACGGGTCGAGCGAGAGCGGCGCGACCACGACCTCGCGCCCGCAGCTCCGCAGCCACGAGCGGTGAGCTCGCCACCACCCAGCGGTGCCTGCCGCACGGCAGCGCGCTCGGCGCGGGTCGCGTCGAGCACCTCGCGGAACTGCTTCGACCACGGCGCGCCGAGACCGCGGTCGAGGCGCGCCAGGTAGTGCAGGTGGACGAGCGAGGGCTTCTCGATCCCCTCGTCGCACCAGGCGGTCTCGGTCTCCTCGAGGTGGACGAGGTCGGCGTCGGCAGCGGCGGCCCGGACCCGCTCGGCGAAGGCCCCGGTCAGCTCGCCGAGCGGCCGCCTCACCCGCTGCAGCCGCGCCTGGAACGGCCCGGGCGGGGGAACGTCGACGACCTCGACGGGCAAGTCGCCGGGCACCTCACCCGGAACCGAGAATCCGCGCCGCGCCGCGATCGCGTGCACGTCGACCCCGTGCCCCATGAGCCCGCGCAACAGCCCGATCGCCGTCCGGCCGGGCGCGCCGCCCTCGGGGAGCGGCGGCTGGGTGAGGACGACGAGCGCCTTCACCGCCACGCGTCCCAGCCGGCGCCGAGGCCCGGGACGCGGAGCCACCGTTCGGCCCGCGCGCGCATGAGCGCGAAGGCCGCGTATCGCCCGGCCCCCGGATCGCGCGCATCCTCGGCGCGCTGCTCTCCGGCGACGCCGCTCTGGAGCCAGCAAAGCGTGGCGAGCGGCCCGACCGCCTCGGGCGAAAGCGCCAGCGCGTCGACGTACGCGCGGACCCAGCGGAAAAGCAGGTCGGACGACTGCGCTTTGCCGAGGAAGAGCCGCTCGAAATGCTCGGTCTGTGCTTCCGGAGCCGTTCCGCTGCCGTCCAGGTGCGCGGTCGCGTCCGCGAGGAAGTAGAGGAGATCCCAGAGCGGCAGGCCGTGGCGAATCGCGTCCTCCCAGTCGAGCACGGTGAAGTCGTCGCCTGCGCTCACGACGTTCCACGAGCCGAGGTCGCTGTGGACGAGGACCGCGGGCACATCCGGCAGCTCGTCGGCGAGCCGGTGATCGACCTCCCAGTACGGCAGCACGTCGTCGGTGAGGCGCCGCCGCTCCTCGTGCAGCGCCCCGGGGCCGGCTTGCGTCGTGAGGGCCGCGTCGATCAGCCATGCGCAGATCCGGCCGATCGCCTGCAGCTTTTCCGGGCGGCTCGGCGACGAGCGGAGCAGGGCGAGCAACGGCTTCCCGCGGGCGGCCGTCTCGAGCGTGCACTGCAGTCCCTCCGCCTCGAACGACGCCAGCCACCTCGGCGCGCGCTCGGCGACGACTTCGCCGGCCTCACGCACGAGCTCCAGGCCCATGCGCTCGCGCTCGAACGAGCCGAGGCGCACGGGCAGCCGCGCGAACTTCAGCGCCCACGACGGCTCGTTCGCGCGAGGCTCGAAGAGCAGGAAGGTCGCGCGGGAGTAGTCATCGCCCTGGCCGGCGAGCAGGAGCGGCCGAGCGTCGTCGGACAGCCCGTGCTCGAGTCCCGCGCGCACGACGAACGGCAGCCCGCGCGGGGCCGCGACCAGCACCTCCGGGCGGACCGGCGGCAGGCGATCCCGGGCGGCGACCTCGCCGAGCCCTCGGTTGCGCGCACGCTTCCAGCGCCGGTCGGCGAAGGCCCACTGCTGGACCGCGTAGCGCGCCGGGTCTCCGCCGCCGAGTGGGACGAAAGCGATCGGCTCCGCGAGCGACGGCAGCGGCAGGTAGCGACGCGCTTCGAAGTCCGGGGCCGAAACGCGTGGGCGGCGGCCCTCGAGCACGATGGCGTGGGGGCGAAGCGCGAGCGCGTCCGCGGCCCGGTCGGCCGGCGCGACGGCAAGATCGACGTCCCCGCCCGAGGCGACCTCGATCCCGGCCCGTTCGAGCTCCGGTCTCCACTCGTCGGCTCCAGCAAGAACCGCCGCGCGCCGGACCGGGTGCGGCAGGAGGAAGCGCGCGTCGATCCTCCGCAGCATCAGGCGAGGATCTCGCGGTAGAGGGCGTCGAAGGCTCGCGCCATCGCCTCGGCGGTGAAGAGCGCCTGCGCGCGGCCGCGGCCGTTCTCGCCGAGCTGCCGCGCGAGCTCCGGCTCCGAGAGCAGCCGCCGCAGCCGCTCGGCGAAGGCCTGCGAGTCACCGGCCGGCGCGAGCAATCCGGTCTCTCCGTCGATGACCGCCTCGCCGACGCTGCCGACGTCCGCGGCCACCACCGGGACCCCCGCGAGCATCGCCTCCACGACGGCGAGGGGGAACCCTTCCTGGCGCGACGGGAGCACGAACGCGTCGAAGCCGGCCAGGTAGCGGCGCGGCTCGTCCGACCAGCCGATGAGCTCGAGGCGCTCGGCCACGCCGACTTCCCGCGCGAGCTCCTCCAGCCGCGGCCTGCTCGCTACCGCCGCCGACGATGACGAGCGTTGCCTCGGGCACGTCCCGGAGGGCGCGGATCGCGACGTCGAATCCCTTCTCGGGCGAGAGGCGCCCGACGGCACCGATCACCGGGCCGCTCCTCACGCGCGGCAGCGGTTCGACTTGGACGTCGGGAACGCCGTTGTAGATCGTGCGCACGCTGCCGCGCTCCAGGCCGACCGCGTCCTCGACGGCCCGCGCCGAGCGCTCCCCGACGGCGACGTGCGCGGAAATGCGCCGCGAGGCGGCCCGCTTGAAGAACCTCTGCATGTCGCTGTCGGTGGTGAGCGGCGACTGCTCGACCACGACGGTCCGCGCGCCCGGCGTCAGCAGCGAGGCAAGTACGCCGTACTGGCCGCTCACCGTCGTCCAGAGGTTCGCGTGGAAGATCTGCGGGCGCAGCGCCGCCACCGCGCGCACGTGCCGGGAGATCCGTTGGAGGTCAAACTTGTTCCGGACGTCCGTGACGATGCGGAGATCCGTGCCCTCGCGGGCCGCGCGCACCGACTCGCCGACGGACTCGTCCACCGCCAGCACCGTGATCTCGTAGGACGGATCGAGGTAGGCGAGCAGGTTCGCCAGGGCCTGCTCGGCCCCGCCGAACGATCTCGCGTCGGAGTAGGCGACCAGCCTCACTCCTGCCGAGCGCGCTCCCTCCACCGCTTACCAAGCTTAAGTCGTCGGTGGGCGGCCGCTGGCGTATCGTGAGGTTCGTGGGCGTACGGCGGCTGATTCGGCGGGTGGCGACGAGGCCGCCTGCGCCGCCGCGGCCGGCACCGGATCCCGACCGGAAGCTGATTCTCATGTACCACCGCGTCGCCGAGAGCTCGGCCGATCCGCTCGAGCTCTGCGTGTCGCCGTCCCGCTTCGCCGAGCACCTGGGGCTTCTGGAAAGCCTCGGCGAGATCGTGCCGCTGCGGGAGCTGCTCTCCGAGCGTCGCCGCTCCGGTCTCTCGTTTGCGCTCACCTTCGACGACGGCTACGCCGACAACGCGCTCGAGGCGGCGCCGCTGCTCGCGCGGCACGACGCGCACGCAACGGTTTTCGTCGTGGCGGGCGCCGTGGGCTCCGCCCGCGCCTTCTGGTGGGACCGGCTCGCCGGTCTCCTTTACCGCGACCGCGACTCGTCGGAGTACTGGAGCGCGTGGGAACGGCTGCGGCGCTTGCCGGTGCCCGAAATCGAGAAGGAGCTCGCTTCGCTGGAGCGGGAGCGCGGGCCGGGCGCGACGGACGGCGCCAGGCCGGTCAGCGAGGCCGAGCTTGCCTCCCTCGCCACCGGGCCCATCGAGGTCGGCGGGCACACGATCACCCACCCGAGCCTGCCGGTCCTCGGGCTCGACGAGCAGGAACGCGAGATCGCCGACGGGCGCGCGCGGCTGGAGGAGCTCGTGGGGGGCCCGCTGGAGACGTTCTCCTACCCGTACGGCGACTACGACGAGGACACCGTGCGGCTGGTCCAGCAAACCGGCTTCCGCTTCGCCTGCAGCGTCGAGGAGGGCTCCGTCTCGCGCGACTCCTCGCCGTTTCTGCTGCCGCGCTACGCGGTCCGGGACTGGCCCGCAGACGAGCTCGAGCGCAGGCTCGCGACCTGGGCGTGACCGCCGTGCAGGGCCTGGAGCTCGACCGGCTCGGCTCGCTCGACGAGGCGCGCGCCGAATGGGAGCAGCTGGCGCATGCGTCAGGCATTCCCTTCGCGACGGTCGAGTGGACGGAGACGTGGCTCGAGCACGCGGCCGGCCCGTACGAGCCGCGCCTCTTCATCGCACGGGAGGCGGGAGGACGGCCGGTGGCGATCGTCCCAATCGTGGTCGCGCGCGGCCGCTACGTGCGCAAGGCGAGGTTCCTCGGCTTCCGCGCCGCGAACCAGGTCGGGCCGATCTGTGCCCCCGAGGACGCCGAGGCCGGGGTCGAGACGCTCCGCCGCGTGCTCGCGGCGACCCGTGCCGAGTGGGACGTCTTCCTGGCGGAGAACCTTCCGGAGCGAGGCTGGGACCGGAAGATCGGCGGCTCCGTCCTGGGTCGCAACTCCGTCCCCGTCGTGCGCGGCCCGTGGGCGAGCTGGGACGACTACCTGGCGACGCGCAGCCACAACCTGCGCAACGAGCTCCGTCGCAAAGAGCGCCGTCTTCGGGAGCAGGGCCTGCGGCACACCCGGGTTGCAAGCCGCGAGGAGCTCGAGCCGGCGCTCGACGCGCTCTTCGCCCTGCACCGCGGGCGGTGGGGCACGGAGGCATCGCCGTTCTTCTCCGAGCTCGAGCCTTTCCACCGTGCCTTCGCCCGGGCGGCGTTCGACCGCGGCTGGGTGCGGCTGCACGTCCTGTCGCTCGAGGACAGGCCGGTGGCGGCGAACTACAGCCTCCGGTTCCGCGACGACGAGTGGTCGTACCAGCTCGGCCGGGACCTCGAGCTGGAGCACGCGTCCGTGGGCCTGATCAGCACGGCCATCACCGTCCGCGACGCGTTCGCCGAGGGAGTTGCCGCGTACAGGCTCGGCCCGGGAGGGCAGTCCTACAAGTTGAGGCTCGCCAACGATGAGCTTTCGCTCGAGACAGTCGGCGTCGGTCGCGGATTGCGCGGCAGGGCCGCGGTGATCGCCGCCCGTCGGCGTGAGGGCTAGCCGGCCGCGCAGACGCGGACGAGGCGCCCGATCCGACCGCCGAAGGCTTGCTCGGCCCAGCTTGCGTCCTCGGCCGCGACGATCCCGAGCGCGGAGGCGAGCAGCGCGAAGACGGCGACCGAGGCGACCGCGCCGAGCGCGACCCCGGGGAAGCCGTCCACCCAGTTGACCGATCCCCAGCCGGCCAGGCCGACGCCTACCGAGACCGCGGCGATTCGCAACACCAGGGTCGGCCGCCAGTCCACGGGCCGTACGAAACGGGCCGCGAAGAAGAGCAGCAGCGCACCGGACGTAGCCTGCGCCGCCGCGTTGGCGATCGCAGCCCCGTTCGCGTCGAGTGACGGAATGAGCGTCGCCGCGAGCGTGATGTCGACCGTCGCCGCGACCGCGTTCGCGTAGATCGGCTGCCTGATCTGGCCGAAGCCGGCGAGCAGCGACGTCGCGAGCGAGGAGAGGGCGATCACGGGGAAGGCGAGCAGGAGGATCCGGACCGGCGTCCCCGCGCCCGCGTAGTTGCGGCCGTAGACCTCTTCGATCAGCTCCGGACCGAGAGCGAGTCCGGCCGCGGTCAGCGGCAGCGTCAGCAGCAGGAGGAGGCGCAGCGAGCGTGAGTACCCGGACCGGATCCGCTCCGAAGATCCCGCTCCGAACAGCGTCGCAAAGGCCGGCGCGATCGAGCTGCCGAGCGCCTTCGGGATCAGCCGCAACCCCGCGACCGCCGAAAACGCGATCGAGTAGAAGGCGATCTGCTCGTTCCCCGAGTAGTGGTTGAGGAAGAAGAACTCCGAGCGCGTGCCCACGATCAGCTCGAGAAAGAGCGCGACCGACGAGAGCAGCGCATAGTGCCCGACCCGCCGGCGAAGGTCCCGGAGCGCGGCCGGCGCGGCTTCTTCGGTTGCGTCGCGCTCGACGGAGGCGAGCGTCCTGCGGGCGAGCGTGCCCGTCCAGAGCAGGTTGAGCACCCCGACGACGGCCTCGGTCGCGAACATCCCGGTGATCCCGCCGCCCTGCCAGAGGACCAGCGTCACCGCGACGGTCCCGGCGAGCCCGGTCGTGAGCCCCACGACCGCCGCACGCCGGAACTGCTGGAGCCCGATCAGCACCGCGGTCGGAACCGAGTGCAGAATCCCGGCCGCCGTGACCACCCCCGCGAAGGCCCAGGCGCCCTGCGGCCAGGCGCCGAGCGCAGCCGCAGCCGCGAGCGTTCCCCCGCCGAGCAGCGCGGCGGCGCCCTCGATCCGCCACGCCCACCACAGCAGACCCGGCAGGAGCTCGGTGCGGTCGCGCCCCGCGGTCTCGCCGATGTGCCGCATCACGGCCGCGTACATCGAGCCCGCCAGCACGCTCGTCGTCGTGATCGAGACGAACGCGATGAAGCTCTGCCTGCCCATCCCGTGCGGCCCGAGGAAGCGGGCCGCGACGATCGAGATGATCAGCGTGTAGCCCTGAGGGATGCTGTAGCTCGCGACGTACCAGAGACCGCCCGAGAGCACCGAGCGCCCCGTGGTTGCCCGCGCGGCTTCGGACTCGTGCTTGCTCATGGAGGGTCTACGCCGGCTCGAGCGGCTCGGCAGCGGTCAGGCGCGCGTGCTCGATCACGTCGGCGAGGATCCCGTCCAGATTCCGTTCCGGCGCCCAGCCGATCGCGTCTCTGATCTTCCCGATGGCGGGCTCGCGGTGCAGCGTGTCCTCGATCCCCTGCCCGTAGACCCGGTCGTAGGGGACGTAAGAGACCTCCGAGTCGCTGCCGGTCGCCTGCTTGACCCGCTCGGCCAGGTCGACGATCCGGATCCGCTCCGAAGAGCCGACGTTGAAGATGTCGCCCGAGATCTCGCGCGCGTCCATCAGGCCGGCGAGCGCCCGCACCGTGTCGGCGACGTGGCAGAACGAGCGCGTCTGCGTGCCGTCGCCGTGCACCTCGAGCGGCTCGCCCGCCAGCGCGCGCTCGACGAAGCGCGGGATGACCATTCCGTAGCGCCCGCTCTGGCGCGGGCCGACCGTGTTGAAGAGCCTCGCGATCACGGCATCGAGGCCCTGCTCGAGGTGGTACGAGAGCGCCAGGTGCTCGTCCATCGCCTTCGAGTCGGCGTAGAGCCAGCGCTTCTCGGTGGTCGGGCCGTAGACGCGGCGGTCGTTCTCGCCGAGCGGCCGCTCCTCGCGGTGGTCGCCGTAGACCTCCGAGCTCGAGGCGATCAGGGCGCGCTTGCCGAGCTTGCTGCAGTAGCCGAGCACGATCTCGGTCCCCTGGACGTTCGTGACCATCGTGTGCACCGGCTGCTCGACGATCAGACGGACGCCGACTGCCGCAGCCAGGTGGAAGACGACGTCGCAGCGCTGGACGAGGTCGCCCACGACCGAGGGCGCGAGGACGGAGTCGACGACGAGGTGGAAGTCCGGCCGGTCGCGCAGGTGGGCGACGTTGTCGAGCGAGCCCGTCGAGACGTCGTCGAGGGCGTAGACCTCCCAGCCGCCGGCGAGCAGAAGCTCCGAGAGGTGTGAGCCGATGAAACCGGCGCCGCCGGTTACCAGCGCTTTGCCGGCGCCGCCCTCAGAAACCCCGCCTTCAGAAACCATGTCAAGAGCGTATCGGCCGCTTCGGCAGGTTCTTCAGCGCGTCCTGGATGCGCGGCTCGCGCGGGTCGAGCCGGCGCGCGCGCAGGAGCTCCGCGCGCGCCTGTCGTAGCCGGCGGGCCCGCACGTAGGCGAGCGCGAGGTCGTAGCGAAGCTCGACGACGCGCGGCTCCTTGCGCACAGCCGCCCTGAGCGCGGCGACCGCCCCCGCCGGCGTCGGCGCGAGCGCGGCCTCGGTCACGTACGGGTCGACCGAGAGCGGGTCGGCGCTCTTGGCCGCGGCCAGGTCGCCGCGGGACGTCAGCCGCGCCGAGAGCCAGGGCGGGACGAAGGCGACGAGCGCCACGACCACGACGGCGGCAGCGGCGGCGGCCGAGGTCCTGCCCGGCAGGAGCCGCCGCTCGCCTCCCGCTCCGCCCGCGCCGAGCAGCAGGAAGAACAGCACCCCGCACGCCGGCACCGTCCAGATCCAGTCCACCGAGGCGTGGACGAGCCAGTAGGAGCAGCCGGCGAAGGCGGCCGTCCCTGCCGGGTCGCGCGCGCGGAGCCGCCGGGCGAGCGGCACGAACGGAAGGACGAGCGCCGCGGTGAGCAGCAGGAAGCCGACGATCCCGAGCTCGCTGAGCGCGTCGACCTCGACCGAGTGCGCGCGGGCAGGCGTGTCGGGGCTGTCGCGGAGGCGCAGATAGGCCGGCCCGAACCCGCGCGAGCCGATCCCCGCGAGCGGATGGTCCTCGAACTGGTGCAGCCCCACGCGCCAGATGTCGTAGCGGTAGGAGCCGAGCTGGAGCAGGTGGCTGGAGGCGCTCGACTGCTGCGAGACGTTCTTGAAGGCGCGCCACTGCTCGTCGAACCAGCCCGGGTGGTACACGGTCGCAAAGAACGCGGCGACGGTCGCGGCGAGCGCCGCCGCGAAGGCGGCGGCCGCCGCCCAGCCGGCGATCTTCGTCCGGCGTGGGCCTAGCTCGAGGCGCCTGTCGACGAGGGCGTAGACGAGGCCGACCCCCGCGCCGGCCACGGCGAGCACGAGGATCGCGGTGCCGGCATGCCCGACGTCTCCGGCGGTTCCCGACCGGAACGGCGCGGTCAGCGGGCGATACGCGATCGCGGTCAGGCCGGTCGCGATGATCGCGGGAGGCAGCAGCCGTAGACGCAGCGGCGAGAGCCCGAAGACGAGCGCAGCGGAGACGGCGATCGCGAGGACGCCGCCCTTGCTCTGCGCGGTCAGCCAGCCCGCGGCGATGGCGGTCGCGCCCGCGGCGGCCAGCATGCGCGCCGCTACGGGCGCCCGGCGCAGCGACGCCAGCACCACCGCCGGCCAGAAGCCGATCAGGAAGACCGCGGACTGCGCGTTCGGGTACGAGATCGGGAACGACAGCCGTCCCGAGTAGAAGTGGTCGACCTGGTCGCCCCCGAAGCGCAGGTCGATGCCGACGGCGACGGCGAGCGCACCCGAGGCGGCCGCTACGGCCGCGACCGCCAGAAGCCGCTCGCCCTCGGTGCGAACGGTCAGCCACGGTACGAGCAGGACGACCGCGTAGAAGATCGTCAGCACGGCCTCGTCCCGCGCGAGCGGCGGCACCGCAGACCACGAGATCGAGAGGGCTTCCCAGCCGGCGAGCCCGACGAGGGCTGCCACGGCCGCGGCCTCGCGCGGAAGCGGGCGCAGCGCACCTGCGGCGAGCACGGCCGCGAGCAGGAGCCCGGCGAAGAACGCGTAGGGCAGCCAGTCGGAGCTCACCGTGCTCCCGGTCTCGACCCAAGCGAGCGCCCAGGCCGCCGCGGCGAGGGCAGCGGTGGGCAGGACCCGCCCGAGGCCTGCCCGAGTCACGTTTCCCTTCGAGACGAAACCGATTTGCTCCGGCGCCCGTTATACGTCAACAACGGCGTCCGTCGGACGTCGAGAGGACGGGGACAAGAAAGCTATTCCAAGTTTCAATCATGCTCGTGTGAGAAAGAACGCATACGGGTGACAGCCGAGGGAGAGTGAGCTTGACGCTTCTTGCGGAATACGACAACAGCGACTACGTTGAGGTGTACGCGGGGCGCACTGCGGCGACAATTCCTCGGGCGGATATGGCGGTGCCTCGCAAGGCGCCGGAGGAGATCAAGGAGGAGCACGGATGAGGCGGCGATTCACGATTTTCGGCGTGACCGCATGCGCGGTCGCGGTTCTCGGGCTGGCCCCGGGTGCACTAGCTGCGACACCGCAGCAGATCTACCGCGACTACGCACAGCACGGGCGGCTCACGCACAACTACTCGCGGAGCGACTTGCAGCGCGCGCTCAGAGATGCGGCGTTGCAGGGCTATCCGCGTGTCGGGGTCCAAGGTGCCGTCCAGCAGGCATTGGGCGCACAGGCGGTCAAGTCGCGTGGAGGGCTCCCGTTCACGGGCCTCGACCTCGCGCTGATGACGGCCGGCGGCGCGGCGCTGCTTGCCGCGGGCACTGGTATGCGGGCGCTGGGCCGGGCGAAGAAGTAGAACGGCCCTAGTCCGATCCTGACGGAGTTGCGGCGAGCGGCGACATGGCTACGCGACCGCTGAACGCGGAAGCGGTACCGGTTCTCGAGCCGATCGAGCTCGAGCTCGAGCACCGTGACGCGCCCATTTTCGGGCGTGTGCGTCAGCATGCGTCCTGGTCCCGCGGGGCATTCGCGCTCGACGGCGCGATGCTGCTCGCGGCCGGGCTGGCCGCGACCCTCGGCTCCCGCGTGGCCGGGATCATCCCGATACCGGGAACCTGGGTCGTGCTCTACAGCGCGCTCGTCCTCCTCGCCCTCCACACGCGCCGCATGTATTCCTGGCGCGTCCGCCTCCAGGTCCTCGACGACATCAGGTCCGTCCTGACCGCGACCGTCCTCGCCTGCATGGCCCTCGTCACCCTCCGCATCCTCCTGCCCGGGGACGTCGACCAGCTCGCCGGCCAGTCGATCCGCCTCTGGGCCTTCAGCGCCTTTTACCTGGCCGCCGGACGGATCGCTCTCGACTGGGCCCAGCTGAACGCCCGCCGCTCGGGCGAGGTCGCGAAGCCGACGCTGATCGTCGGCGCCGGCCGCGTGGGCCGGCTCGCCGCACGCCGGCTCCAGGAGCACCCCGAGTTCGGCCTGCGGCCGGTCGGATTCCTCGACAAGGAGCCGCTCGACACCTCGGGCCTGCCCGTGCCCGTCCTCGGCGCGAGCTGGGACCTCGGGCGCCTGATCGAGCAGCACGGCATCGAGCACCTCGTCGTCACCTTCTCCACGGCGCCGAGCGAGGTCCTCCTGCGAGAGATCAAGCACTGCGAGGAGCTCGGCGTCGGCGTCTCGCTGGTCCCGCGCCTGTTCGAGAGCGTCACCGAGCGGCTCGCGGTCGAGCACATCGGCGGCTTGCCGCTGCTCACCACTCGCAAGACCGATCCCCGCGGCTGGGAGTTCGCCCTCAAGCACGTCGTCGACCGCCTCGTCGCCTTCCTCTTGCTGGTGCTGACAGCGCCCATCTTCGCGGTCGCTGCCATGGGCACCCTGGTCTCCGTGGGCGGGCCCGTCTTCTTCCGCCAGCCGCGCGTCGGCCGCGACGGGCGCCGCTTCGAGATGCTCAAGTTCCGCTCCATGCGGACCGTCTCCGAGCCGGTGATCCTGCCCGACCTGCCCGCGGACACCGCCCCCGGAGGCATCGAGGGCGATGACCGCCGCACGCGCTTCGGCGCCTTCCTGCGGCGCACTTCCCTCGACGAGCTGCCGCAGCTTCTCAACGTGGTCCGGGGCGAGATGAGCCTGATCGGCCCGCGTCCAGAGCGGCCGGACTTCGTGCGCCTGTTCGAGCGGAACGTCCCGCGCTACGGCGACCGCCACCGCGTCAAGTCGGGAATCACGGGCTGGGCCCAGGTGCACGGCCTCCGCGGCAAGACCTCCCTCAGCGACCGCGTCGAGTGGGACAACTTCTACATCGAGAACTGGTCGCTCTGGCTCGACGTCAAGATCCTGCTGATGACGGTCCTGGCCGTCCGGCGCTATTTCTCCCAAGCTGAGTAGCTCAACCTAGGGAGTTTCCGCAAGCCCGCGCGCGCTCGCGCCGATGGGGGAGCGAGCAGGAGTGCGGCTGCCGCCCGGTCGCGCATTCGTATCCGTCCGTCGAGCCGGCCCGCTGGCGCAGCCTCTGGGCCGGCTCTGCGGTCTAAAGGAGGCACCGACCGATGAAGAGAGTCCTCGTGCTTGCTGCTGCCGGGCTGGCGGCGATCGCCGTCGCGCTGCCGGCGACCGCTGCCGCGGCGAAATTCCAGGGTGTCGTCCTCACGAAGAAACCGGCGCGGCACGCCGTCGTCACCGCGTCTCGCAACGGCGTCGTTCGCACGACGCGCGTCCGCGGATCGCTCGCGCGCTTCCGCGCCGGCCGCATCGTCGCGGTCCAGGCGGCGGAGCTCCCTGACGGGACCTACGCGGCGAGCAAGATCAGGCTTCTCGGCAAGACGCGCCTGACGCGCCTTCGCGGGTCGGTCGTGGCTGCGTCGTCGAAGAGCCTCGTCGTGTCTGCGGGCATGAGCGTGCTTTCGCTCGTCTTCCGCGGCTCGGCTTCGGCTCTTCACCCGGGCGATGCGGTCGTGGTCGGCGCGAGCGTCAGCGGCGCCGTGCTCAAGACGACCCCGAACCGCGTGCGCAAGGTCGGTCACGACGGCACCCTCGAGCTCGAGGGGATCTACCTCGCGACCGGCGACGACGGGACGATCGAGCTCGCGGTCGAGCACCGCGGCCGCGTCTTCGTGCACGTGCCGAGCGACCTCGTCGTGCCGGATTTCCAGGCGGGCGACGAGATCGCCCTGACCGTTCGCGTCGAGGCCGACGGCAGCTTCACGCTGATCAAGGCCGACGACGAGAGCGGCGACGACGACGGCGACGGCGGGCACACCGGCGGAGACCGCTTCACGGTCGCGGGCGTGCTCACGGAGCTCACGCATGCCGAGGTCGGCGTGGCGATCGACGGGCGGGCCTCGAGGATGGCGCGCTGCGCGGTGCCGGACGGCTTCGACCTGACCGGCTTCGAGACCCGCGGGCGCGTCTACATGACCTGCAAGTACGGTGGCGGCCACCGCGTTCTCGTCTCGCTCAGGAAGCAGACCGGCAGCGAGTACCTGGTGGCGATCGGGCACATCCTCGACCTCGGCGACGGCACCATCACCGTCCAGGGCGACGGCGACCCGATCCAGTGTGCGGTGCCGGACGACTTCGACCTCTCCGAGTTCGACCTCGGCGACCCGGTCGTGATGTCGTGTCTCAAGGTCGACGGCGCCTGGACGCTGCGCGCCCTACAGAAGCGCGACCTGCCGCCGCCTCCGCCGACCGTCACGATCACCGGCCACATCACGGCGCTCGACGAGGTCGACGACTTCACGGTCACGGTGCAGGGCGAGCACGACCCGCTCAGCTGCGACATCCCCGAGGAGGCCGACCTGAGCGCCTTCCAGGTGAACGACGCGGTCTCGATGACCTGCCTCGTCAGCGACGACGGCCTGACGCTGAAGCACCTCCAGTCGGCGACGGCCACCTGGGACGACGGCTCCCCGCCGCCCCCGCCTCCCCCGCCTCCACCTCCCAGCTTCGTGGAGGCGAGCGGCACGATCGCCGCGCTGGCTTCGGGGTCGATCACGGTGCAGACGGACAGCGAGCCCGTCACGTGCGCCGTACCGGAGGGCGCGAACCTGAGCGCCTTCCACGTCACGGACTACGTCTCGATGAAGTGCGTGATCACGTCAGACGGCCTGCGCCTCAAGCGCCTGCAGTCCGCGACGGCGCTCTACGAGGCGCCTTAGCCCGAGGTCTCGGCCTGGGGCTCGCGCACGAGCACGAGCACACCGGCGAAGAAGCTCAGCAGCGCCGGCACGAGCGCGACGGCAGGCGCAAGCGATGCCATCGCGAGGTACCCCGCAACGAACAGCAACAGCGACGAACCACGTCTCCCCATGGGGCTCCCCTTCCCCTAGACATACATATTCAACCCGATTTCGGGTCGAAAGTGAACCCTCTGAAAATGACCCAGGCGGGGGTGCGCCACCCCCCGACCCCTTCGGTACGATAGGTGCCTCAGCCGATTTCCGCGGAGCGGGGAAAGAAGGGCCGTGTTCGAACGATTCACCGAGAGAGCTCGCCAGGTCGTTGTTCTTGCGCAAGACGAGGCGAGAGCGCTCAAGCACAACTACATCGGAACTGAGCACATCCTGCTCGGCCTGCTCCGCGAGGAGGAGGGCCTTGCCGCGCGCGTGCTCGAGTCGCTCGACATCACCGTCGAGGAGGTGCGCGCCCAGGTCGCCCGCATCGTCGGCCAGGGCGACGAGGTCACGACGGGCCAGATTCCGTTCACCCCGCGCGCGAAAAAGGTGCTCGAGCTCGCGCTGCGCGAGGCGCTGAGCCTCGGCCACAACTACATCGGCACCGAGCACATCCTGCTCGGCCTCGTCCGCGAGAACGAGGGCGTGGCCGCGCGGATCCTGCTCGACTTCGATGCCGACGCGGAGAAGATCCGCAACGAGATCATCCGCATGCTCTCCGGCCCCGGCCGGCGGCAGCAGGGCGCGGGCGGCGCGCCGGGCGAGAAGTCCAAGTCTTCGAAACTGCTCGACCAGTTCGGCCGCAACCTCACGAAGCTCGCCGCCGAGGGCAAGCTCGACCCGGTGGTCGGGCGCCAGACCGAGATCGAGCGCGTAATGCAGATCCTCTCGCGCCGCACGAAGAACAACCCGGTTCTGATCGGCGAGCCCGGCGTCGGCAAGACGGCCGTCGTCGAAGGGCTCGCGGCGCGCATCTCGTCGAACCAGGTGCCCGAGCTGCTGAAGGGCAAGCAGATCTACACGCTCGACCTCGCGGCCCTCGTCGCCGGCTCGAAGTACCGCGGCGAGTTCGAGGAGCGCCTGAAGAAGGTCATGAAGGAGATCACCCAGCGCGGCGACATCGTCCTGTTCATCGACGAGCTGCACAACCTCGTCGGCGCCGGCGCGGCCGAGGGCGCGATCGACGCGGCCTCGATCCTGAAGCCGGCCCTCGCGCGCGGCGAGCTGCAGACGATCGGCGCGACCACGCTCGACGAGTACCGCAAGTATCTCGAGCGCGACGCGGCCCTCGAGCGCCGCTTCCAGCAGATTCGGGTCGACGAGCCGTCGGTCGACGACACCGTCCAGATCCTGCGCGGCCTGCGCGACCGCTACGAGGCGCACCACCGCTGCAAGATCACCGACGAGGCGTTGCACGCGTCGGCGACGCTCGCCGACCGCTACATCCAGGACCGCCACCTGCCGGACAAGGCAATCGACCTGATCGACGAGGCGGCCTCCAGGATGCGGATCAAGACGATGACCGCGCCTCCGCGCTACCGCGAGCTCGAGGACGAGATCGAGAAGGTGCGCAAGGACAAGGAGGCCGCGATCGAGGCCCAGGAGTTCGAGAAGGCCGCCTCGCTGCGCGACAAGGAGCGCAAGCTCTCCCAGAAGAAGCGCGAGCTCGAGGACAACTGGCGCGCCGAGGAGGGCGGCGCCGAGCAGCCCGAGATCGGCGAGGAGGAGATCGCGGACATCGTCTCGATGTGGACGGGCATTCCGGTCTTCAAGCTGACCGAGGCCGAGTCGCAGCGGCTGGTGCGGATGGAGGACGAGCTGCACAAGCGCGTGGTCGGCCAGCAGGAGGCGATCGTCGCCGTCTCCAAGTCGATCCGCCGCGCCCGCGCCGGAATCAAGGACCCGAAGCGCCCGACCGGCAGCTTCATCTTCCTGGGGCCCTCAGGCGTCGGCAAGACCGAGCTCGCCAGGACTCTGGCCGAGTTCCTGTTCGGAGACGAGGACGCGATGATCCAGGTCGACATGTCGGAGTACATGGAGAAGCACTCCGTGTCCCGGCTCGTCGGCTCGCCTCCGGGCTACATCGGCTACGACGAGGGCGGCCAGCTGACCGAGGCCGTGCGCCGCAAGCCGTACTCGGTCGTGCTCCTCGACGAGATCGAGAAGGCGCACCCGGACGTCTTCAACATCCTGCTCCAGATCCTGGAGGACGGGAAGCTGACCGACGCCCAGGGACGCAAGGTGGACTTCCGGAACACGATCGTGATCATGACGTCGAACATCGGCGCGGCGACGATCTCCAAGAACCAGACGCTGGGCTTCTCGGTGGGCGACGACAGCGGTCTCTCCTACGACGAGATGAAGGACCGGATCATGGGCGAGCTGAAGAGGGTCTTCCGCCCCGAGCTGCTCAACCGGATCGACGAGGTGATCGTCTTCCACAAGCTGACGAAGGACGAGATCATGACCATCGTCGAGCTGATGATGAAGCGGCTGCGCGACCAGATGGGCGAGCACGAGGCCGCGATCGAGCTGACCGACGGCGCGAAGGAGCTCCTCGTCGACAAGGGCTACGACCCGACGATGGGGGCGCGGCCTTTGAGGCGCGCGATCCAGCGCTTCATCGAGGATCCGCTGGCCGACTTCGTCCTCGGCCGCGAGCTCGAGCCGGGCTCCACGATCCTGGTCGACCGCAAGAACGACGAAGAGGTCGACATCACGATCATCCCGGGCGAGATCACGCCCGAGAAGGTCACCGTCCCGCCGGAGGAGCCGAGCGACTCCGCCGACGAGCACGACGAGACCGACGACTAAGTCGTAAGTAGCGCGTCGGCGTCTCCAACACGCGCGCGCCTGACGCGGGTGCCTGTGGATCAATCGGCACGATCACGGCACACCTGCGCCTTGACAAACCCGGTGTCGGACCCCGGGTTTCGTCAAGTGTCCTTTGTGCCGACTTTCGAACTTCGATCGGTCGCGGCGGCGGTCTCAGGGATCGCGCCGCGTGGCTCCTTGCGGCGCGGCTAGCCTCCGGCCTGTGCCTCACCGCCTGCACGACAGGCCGGTTCTGGCCGCGCTCGCGGGTGCGCTAGCGATCGCGTTCTCGGGGATTCTGTTCCGCGTCGCGCACGTCTCTCCGACGACGGGCGCGTTCTACCGCTGCGCGTACGCGCTGCCCCTGCTCCTCGTGCTCGCGTGGCTCGAGAACCGGCGCCTCGGCCCTCGGCCGCTGAAGCAGAGGGTGCTCGCGTGGATCGCCGGCCTGCTCTTCACGGTCGACCTAGTCGCGTGGCACCAGGGGATCGAAGAGGTCGGCGCCGGCCTCGCGACGGTGCTCGGAAACCTGCAGGTCGTGCTCGTAGGCCTGCTCGCGTGGGCGATTCTGCGCGAGCGGCCGCCGGGGCGATCGCTCGCGGCGATCCCGGTCGCGCTCGTCGGCGTCGTCCTCATCTCGGGCGCCTTCGAGCACGGCGCGTACGGCCGCAACCCGGGCCTCGGCGTCGCGTTCGGAATCCTGACCGCACTCTCGTACTCGGGCTTCCTCCTCGTCTTGCGCGAGGGAAACCGCGACGTCCGCCGTCCCGCGGGCCCACTCTTCGACGCGACCCTCGCGTGCGCGCTCGGCGTGATCCCGGTGGGGATCATCTGGGGCAACCTCGACTGGGCCCCGGACTGGAAGGCGCAGGGCTACCTCGTCCTGCTGGCATTGAGCTCGCAGGCGCTCGGCTGGCTGCTGATCTCGATCACGCTCCCGCGTCTGCCGGCGGCGCTCACGTCCGTCCTGCTCACCTTCCAGCCCGTGCTCTCGGTCCTGTTCGCCTGGGCGATCCTCGACGAGTCGCCTTCGGGGCTCCAGCTGGGCGGGGTCGCGCTCGTCCTCTCCGGACTGCTGATCGTCTCTGCGGCCCGCCGCCAGGCGCCGCGCGCGGCCGAGCCGGGCTACGTGCCCGCCGAGGTGTCTTCAGAAGCTCGTTGAGCCTCAATGACGTCACGCTATCGCGACACTTTCGTGACATTCGCGTCCGCCACCGCTTCTACCCTGAACGGGTGGCGAAGGCGGCTACCCAGTTCGCGTGCACCGACTGCGGCTACTCGGCCGGACGCTGGTTCGGCAAGTGTCCGTCGTGCGGCTCGTTCGGGACGCTCGTCGAGGAGACGCAAGCGGCCGCCGGCGCGGTAGCGCCGCGGCCGACGCTGCGCCTGGTCGAGGTCGAGGCCGAAGAAGCCGACCGGATCCCGACCGGCGTCGCGGAGCTGGACCGCGTGCTCGGCGGCGGCCTCGTGCCGGCCTCCCTCGTCCTCGTCGGCGGCGAGCCAGGGGTCGGCAAGTCGACGCTCCTGCTGAGCGCCCTGCGCTCGATCAGCGAGTCGAGGACGACGCTTCTCATCACCGGCGAGGAGTCGCCGGCCCAGGTGAAGCTGCGCGCCGAGCGGCTCGGCGGGGCCGGGAACGTCGGCGTCCTCCCCGAGACCGAGCTCGAAGGCGTCTGCGCGACCCTCGAGGCGGTCCGGCCCGACGTCTGCGTCATCGACTCGGTGCAGACGCTCTATTCGGCCGAGCTCGGGTCCGCGCCGGGGTCGGTCGCGCAGGTCCGCGAAGCGGCGTCGCGGCTGCTGCGCGTCGCAAAGGAAGCCGGGATCGCGATCTTCCTCGTCGGCCACGTGACCAAGGACGGCGCGGTCGCCGGCCCGCGCGTGCTCGAGCACCTCGTCGACTGCGTGCTCCAGTTCGAAGGCGACCGCTACCACGAGCACCGCGTGCTGAGGGCGGCCAAGAACCGTTTCGGCTCGACGAACGAGCTGGCGGTCTTCGAGATGACCGGGACCGGCCTCGTCGGCGTCCCGGAGCCGTCCGAGCTCTTCGGCCGCAGCGTCGACGGCGAGGTCGGCGCCGCCGTCGCGTGCGCGCTCGAGGGCTCGCGGCCGCTGCTGCTCGAGATCCAGGCCCTTGTCGCGCCGACCGACCTGGCGATGCCGCGGCGCGTCGGCACCGGCGTCGACCCGAAGCGCCTCGCGATGATCGTCGCGGTGCTCTCGCGCCACGCCGGCGTCGCGCTCGGTCAGGCCGACGTGTTCGTGAACGTCGCCGGCGGCGTGCGCATCGACGAGCCGGGCGCGGACCTCGCGATCGCGCTCGCGATCGTCTCGGCAGCGAAGGGCTCGCCGCTGAAGCCGAAACTCGCGGCGTTCGGCGAGGTAGGCCTCACCGGTCGGCTGCGGCCCGCGGCCCAGGCGGAGCGGCGGCTGGAGGAGTGCGGGAAGCTCGGGATCGCCGGCGCGGTCGCCCCGAAAGGCACCAGCCAGTCGAAAACCGCGGTTCGTGGCAAAATACGCATTCTCGAAGCCGAAACGCTCAGGCAGGCCGCACGGGCAGCGATCGATGGACAAGCCGACCGACGATAGGACCGCGCGGATCCCGCCCCCGCTCGGTCTCATCCGCCAGCCGACCCAGACCGACCCCCGGCTGGACTCGAAGCTGCTCGCGGCGGTCGCCCGGATCGCGCCCGGCACCGAGCTGCGGCAAGGGATCGACGACATCATCCGGTCGCGCGAAGGCGCGCTGATCGTGATCGGCGAGCCCTCCGACCTCTCGTTCATGTTCTCCGGCGGCATGCGGCTCGACCAGCCGTTCACCCCGCAGCTCCTGTACGAGCTGGCGAAGATGGACGGGGCGATCATCGTCAACTCGGCGATCACCAAGCTGACGCACGCGAACGTGCAGCTGATGCCGGACCCGACGATTCCCTCGGCCGAAACCGGCACGCGGCACCGGACAGCCGAGCGCGTTGCGAAGCAGACCGAGTCGCTGGTGGTCTCGATCTCCCAGCAGCGGGAGACGGTGACGCTCTTCGTCGGCCAGAGCCGCTACCAGCTCGATCCGATCGCGGACGTGCTCGCGAAGACCAACCAGGCGCTCGGCACGCTCGAGACCTACCGAGCCCGGCTCGAGCAGGTGCTGACCCGACTGACTGCGCTCGAGTTCCAGGGCGCGGTCATGCTCGACGACGTTCTCGTCACCGTGCAGCGCGCCGAGCTGACGACGCGGATGGCGGAGGAGATCGAGCGGGCCTGCGTCGAGCTCGGCGAGGAGGGCCGGCTGATCCGGCTGCAGCTCGAGGAGCTCGTGGCCGACGTGCCCGACGAGAAGGCCGCGCTCGTCTACGACTACCACGCCGACGGCGGCGTCGAGCGTACGCGCGAGGGGCTGGAGGCGCTCGCCGGGCTGCCGTACGACCAGCTGCTCGAGTTCGAGCTGCTGGCGGTGCTCGGCTACCCGGCCTCGATCAACCCGCTCGACCACAGTGTCTCGCCCCGCGGCTACCGCGTCCTGTCGCACATCCCGCGCCTGCCGGATCCGGTCGTCAAGCGCGTGGTGGCCAGCCTGCCGGGCCTCGAGGCGATCGTCGCCGCGTCGCAGCGCGAGCTCGAGTCGGTCGAGGGCGTCGGGGCCGTACGGGCACGCGAGATCCGGGAGGGCCTGCGCCGCCTGCAGGAGCACAACCTCGTCGATCGCTACCTGCAGCTGTAGAGCGTGCACCACCGCAGGGTGAGTTGTCGCTACGAGCAGGGCTTTTTTGTCCGGTAGCGAAGCCGCGGGGGCAAAAGTTGGCCTTTTCCAGCGATTTTTGCTAGACTTGCCCTGCCGCCGGCGGAGCAACACGATCGCCGGCTTCATTGTGGAATAAGAGCGACGACAGGGGAGGAACGGCGTTGTACAAGGTCGGCGACAAGGTGGTGTACCCCCACCACGGGGCAGGCACGGTGGTCAAGAAAGAGACCCGTACCGTGCTCGGGGAGAAGCGCGAGTACCTGACCATCAAGATCCTGCATAACGACATGACGGTGAACGTCCCGAGCGACAACGCCGAGCGGGTCGGTCTCCGGAAGGTGATCGACGAGCAGATGGTTTCCAAGGTGCTGAAGGCGCTGACGGGGAGCGGCACGAACATGCCGAAGAACTGGAACCGGCGCTTCAAGCACAACCGCGACAAGATGAAGACGGGCGACATCTTCGAGCTCGCCGAGGTCGTGCGGAACCTCGCGCTCCGCGACCACGAGAAAGGTCTCTCGACCGGCGAGAAGCAGATGTACGTGAAGGCGAAGAAGATCCTCGCCAGCGAGCTGATGTACGCCAAGGACATGGACGAGGACGAGGCGGCCGAGTGGCTCGACGGCGTCCTCGCCGGCAAGCCGAAGCGCAAGAAGACCGCCGCGAAGGTTCCGGCCACGGCGTAGGTCTCCTTGTCGGTCTGGGCCGTCCTCGCTGCGGCAGGTCGCGGCGAGCGGCTCGGCTCCGACCGGCCGAAGGCGTTCGCGCGCCTCGGCGGCAGGCCGTTGCTCGCGGAGAGCCTCGAGCGGCTCGAGGCGTCGGCGTGGATCGACCGGATCGTCATAGCGGCGCCGCCCGAGTGGGAGGAGCCGTGCATCCTCGTCGCCGAGGAGATCGGCGCGGGAAAGGTGGGCTCCGTCGTGACCGGCGGCGCGGCGCGGTCGGAGTCGGTGCGCCTCGCGCTCGAGGAGGTCCCCGAGGAGGCCGCTGTGGTCCTCGTCCACGACGCTGCGCGTCCGCTGCTGCCCGACGCCGTGATCGAGCGCGTGCTGGCGCCGCTCTCCGAGGGCTGGGACGGCGCCGTGCCGGCTCTCCCGGTGCCCGACACGGTGAAGAGAGTCGAGCAGGATCAGGTCGTCGAGACGCTCACGCGAGCCGAGCTCGTCGCGGCCCAGACGCCGCAGGCGTTCGTCGCGCCCGCCCTCCGGGGTGCGCTTGCCGGTGACCTTTCCGCTGCAAGCGACTGCTCATCGCTCGTGGAAGCGCGAGGCGGGCGGATCAAGATCGTCGAGGGCGACCGCCGCCTGCTGAAGGTCACCGACGCCGAGGATCTTGCGCTGGTCGAGTCCTGGCTCGAGTGATCGTCGACTACCACATGCACCTGCGCGGGCCCGACGATGAGCCGCGCGGACGCTACTCGGCCGACCGCGCAGAGGAGTACGTCGAGCAGGCTCGCCGCGCGGGTGTCGACGAGATCGGCTTCAGCGACCACGTCTACCACTTCGTCCAGACCCGCCGGCTCTGGGAGATCCCCTGGATGCTCGAGCGCTGCGTGGACGACCTCGACGAGTACGTCGGCGCGGTCACCGAGGCGAAGGGCCGCGGCTTGCCGGTCAAGCTCGGCCTCGAGGTCGACTACTTCCCGGGCACCGAGGCTGCGCTGGCCCGGCTGCTCGAGCCCTACCACTGGGACTACCTGCTCGGCTCGGTGCACTTCGTCGACGGGTTCCCGGTCGACCAGGAGCCCGGGCTCGTCCACAAGGTGCCCGTCGGCGAGGCCTGGCGCCGCTACTTCACCTGGCTGCGGAACGCGGCGCGAAGCGGCCTCTTCGACGTCCTCGCCCACCCAGATCTGATCAAGTTCTTCCGCATGCGCCCAGCAGAAGACGAGCTCCACTACCTCCACGCCGAGACGGCCGACGCGATCGAGGCCGCCGGCGTCTGCGTCGAGGTCTCCGCGGCCGGCTTGCACAAGCCGACGGGGGAGATCTATCCCGACCGCGAGCTTCTCGCCGCGTGCCGCGAGCGCGGCGTGCCGGTCACGCTCGCCTCGGATGCGCACGAGCCCGCCCACGTGGGGCGTGACGTCGACCGCGCCGCCGAGCTCGCACGCGACGTGGGCTACGAGACGGTCACGGTCTTCGACCGGCGAGCGCGCCGACAGGAGCCGCTCGGATGAGCGTAGGCTCGACGGAGCTCACCAGAGAGCGGAGGTGCCGGCTTTGCCGGCGCCGGGAGCGGGAATGAGGGTCGGGCTCGGAGCAGACGCGCACGCGCTCGTCGAAGGCGTGCCGCTGGTGCTCGGCGGCGTCGAGGTCGAGTCCGAGCGCGGGCTCGCCGGCCACTCGGACGGCGATGTCATCTCCCACGCGCTGATCGACGCGGTGCTCGGCGCGGCAGGACTCGGCGATATCGGCTCGCTCTTCCCTTCGGACGCGGCCGAGTGGGAAGGGGCGAGCTCGCTCGACCTGCTCACGCGCGCGTACGCGGAGGTGCGCGGGGCGGGCTGGGAGCTCGCGAACGCCGACTGTGTCCTCGTCGGCGAGGAGCCGCGGATCGCGCCTCTGCGCGGGGCCATGCAGGCCCGTCTTTCCGAGGCGCTCGGCGTGGAGCCGGGACTCGTGACCGTGCGGGCCACGACGACGGACAGACTCGGTTTCACCGGCCGCGGCGAGGGCCTGGCGGCGCTCGCCGTCGCGCTGCTCAGACCGGCAGGCTGACGGCCCCGTCCTCGACTCGCACGAGCCCGTCTGCGGCGAGGGCTGCCACCGCTTCGTCGTCGCGCGGGTCGCGGCCGTCAAGGACTGCGCGGAGGGCCGCAGCGCGCCGCTGCCGGAACGAGCCTTCGAACCGGCCCTGCTTGCGAAGCGGCTCGAAGCGCGTGCCGCGCGAGGGGCACGCCGGCGCGAGCGGGCACTCGCCGCAGCGCGGCACCCGCGCGAGGCAGACGGTTGCGCCGAGATCCATCAGGGCCTGCGCGCACTCGTGGTCGAACGCCTCGCCTGTCCGCTCCTGCACGCGCCGGACGTTCACGTCGACCGGCAGGACGGCGCGGCCGAGCGCGAAGCACTCGACGGCCGCCGCCGTGTACGGCCCGACCCCCGGGAGCCGCGTCAGGTCTTCCGGCCACCCGTTCGCCGCGACTTCCCGCGCCGCGCGCTGCAGGTTAAGGGCGCGCCGGTTGTAGCCGAGCCCCTGCCAGGCGCGCAGCACGTCGACGGCCGGCGCTTCCGCGAGCGCCTCGACGGTCGGCCAGCGCTCCAGCCAGGCCAGGTAGCGAGGCACGACTCGCGCGACCTGAGTCTGCTGCAGCATGACTTCGGAGACGAGAATCGCGTACGGGTCGCGGGTCCCGCGCCAGGGCAGGTCGCGCCCTCGCTCGGCGAACCATTGCAGCAGCTCGTCCCGCACCCAGACGAGCCTAACCGTCGACCAGGAAGCCGTTGAGCGGCCCGAGGAGTCCCTTCGCGTGCCGCGATACGTGCGGCAGGAGACGCAGCTTCCCGTTGTCCACGCCGGCCTGCGGGCGCCAGCGTTCGTCGACGATTTGATCCGGGTCGCCTTCGAGCTCTGACGGATCGCACTCGAGATGCTCAGACCAGAGCCGCAGCCGCACCTCGCGCGCGAGACTCTCGTCGCGACAGACGAGGTTGACTTCCGTGTCGTTGAAGAGCGAATGCTCGTTGAGGTTCGCCGAGCCGATCGTGAGCCAGCCGTCGTCGACGATTCCGATTTTCGCGTGGACGTAGACCTGCTTCGACCCGGGGCCTGGCTGGCGCAGCGTGCAGGCGAGGAATCTGTCGCCGCCACCCTCCGCGTCCGCATCCGCGAGCACGCCGAGCTGGCCGCGCGTGTCCTCTTGCCCGTTCTTCGCATGCGTGGGCAGCAAGACGACGAGCCGGAAGTCGTCCCGGGGCGGGTCGCGCAGCTTGTCCGAGAGCACCGAGACGAGCTCCGGCGACCAGAGGAACTGGCTCTCCAGGTAGACGAGCCGCTCGGCCGAGCGCAGCGCCCGCAGATAGCTCTCGGCGATCCGGAAGTCGCCGCCGCGGAGGCTCGGATAGACGTGCTCCGGGACCGTGCGCACGAGCTGCACCTCGAGGTCACCGGCCGCACTTGGCTGCGCCGCCGCCGGAAGCTCCTCGCCCGTGACGTCGCGCCAGCGGAGCGCGAAGTGATCCGCGACGTCCGCCACGGCCGGGCCGCGCAGACGGGCGGCCGCGTCGTGCCAGCCGACCGACCCGCGCGCAGGGTGCTGCGGCGTGTCGAGCCGGTTGCCGCCGAGGAGGCTGAGGTCGATCCCCCCGACGAAAGCGAGGTCGCCGTCCACGATCACGAGCTTCTCGTGGTGGCAGTGCATCGGCCGCTCGCGGTCGTCGAGGGCGTAGACGATCTTCGTCCCGCGCGTGAGCTCCTCCCGTGCCTCGCGTACCTCGCGCCGCGAGGGGTGGAAGAGCGGAAGCGGCGCGCCGGCCCAGGCGAGGACCCGCACCTCGATCCGCGCGGCCGCCTCGGCCAGGAGCTCGCGCAAGGTCGGCCCGCCCTCGCCCATCCGCAGCTCGGGCGAGAAGTGCCAGCCCGCGAGCCAGACACGGGAGCGCGCGGCCGAGACGGCCTCCGCAATCGCCTCCAGCGCTTCCGCGCCGTCCACGAGCACGTCGACCGCGTTCCCTTCCCGCGGGGGCGGCTCGCCTGCAGCCCAGCCGCCCGCCGGAGCGTCGAGTACGTCCAGCCGGCCGAGCCGTGCCAGCCGCCGCCGGTGGTGGGCCAGGACCAGGCTGTCGAGCCGGTCGCCGAGCGCCTGGTCGGCACGTTCCCTCGAGTCGTTGGCGCGTGAGAGCAGGCTCACGTGTGACTCATACCGAGAACCTCGCGACCTACACTCCCGGGACCGTGTGCTTCGAGCTCGACTCGGTCCCGCCGATCCCCGTCATCTCCGGCGCCGCCGTCTCGCACGATGACCTGGTGCTGGAGGCGCGTGACGGGAACCGCTTCGCCGCGTTCCTGGCGACCCCTGACGAGCCGGCCGCGACCGGGGTCGTGATCCTCCCCGACGTCCGTGGGTTGTACCGGTTCTACGAGGAGCTCGCCCTCCGCTTCGCCGAGCGCGGCTACGCGGCGCTCGCGCTCGACTACTTCGGGCGAACGGCCGGCGTCGAGAAGCGCGGCGACGACTTCGAGTACATGGAGCACGTCCAGCAGACGACCCAGGAGGGCGTCCAGGCCGACACGGCCGCTGCCGTCGAGCATCTGCGCGGGCTCGGCTGCCGGTCCGTCTTCACGGTCGGCTTCTGCTTCGGCGGGCGCAACTCCTGGCTGGCTGCCGCCTCGGGCCACGGCCTCGCCGGCGCAGTCGGCTTCTACGGGATGCCCGCCGAGCGGGACGGCCGGCCCGGGCCGACGCACCGCGCGGACGAGATCGAGGCGCCGATCCTGGCGCTCCAGGCGGGCGATGACGGCCACATCACAGCCGAGCACAACGAGGCCTTCACGCAGGCGCTCGCAGCGGCGGGCGTCGAGCATGAGGTCGTCACCTACGACGGCGCCCCGCACAGCTTCTTCGACCGCCGCCAGGAGGACTTCGCCGACGCCTCCGAGGACGCCTGGAACCGCGTCCTCGCGTTCCTCGAGCGCCACAGCTAGCGCGTGAAGACCCGCGTCGTCTCTCCCGAGCAGGCGCGGAGGATCGCGATGCACGCGCAGGCGCTCGACGGCTCCGCTCGAGGCGTGCTCTCCACGGTCCGCCGGCTCGGCTGGCTGCAGATGGACCCGATCGCGACCGTCGCGACGCCACAGGAGCTCGTCCTCTTCAGCCGCCTCGGGCCCTTCGACCGCTCGCAGCTCAATCGCCTGCTCTGGAAGGAGCGCAAGCTGTTCGAGTACGACGCGTTCATCTACCCGATCGAGGACCTGCCGCTCCAGCGGGCGCGGATGGCCCGGCGCCGGAGGACTTTCGGCACGGCCAAGCGGGACGAATGGGTGCGTGAGTTCATGCGCAGGAACGCGAGCCTGCGCCGGTACGTCCTGCGCGAGATCGAGCGCAACGGGCCCCTGCTCTCGCGCGACCTGAAGTACGAAGCGCCGGCAGACACGGAGCGTCATGCGTGGTGGGGGCGTGGCGACCTGCGCCTGCTGTTTGAGATGCTTGCCGTCCGTGGGCAGATCGCGGTGGCGGGCCGCGTCGGCACGCACCGCCTCTGGGATCTACCGGAGCGCGTCTGGCCCGAGACGGAGACCCTGTCGTGGCGCGAGGCCGAGCGCGAGCTCGAGGAGCGGCGTCGCCGGAGGCTGGGAGCCTGGTTGCAGGGCCGCGAATGGCACGCGCACCCGGAGAGCTCGGACGAGCCGGTCGCCGACCGCGTGACGCTGCTCTCGCCGTTCGACGGCCTGGTCAAGGACCGCGACCGCGCGGAGGCGCTCTGGGGCTTCCGCTACCGGCTCGAGATGTACGTCCCGAAGGCGAAGCGCGAGTACGGCTACTACGTCCTGCCGCTGCTCGTCGGCGATCAGGTCGTGGGCCGCGCGGAGCCGCGGTTCGATCGCAAGACCGGAAGGCTCGAGCTGCTCGGCGCCTGGGGCGACACCTCGCGGCTCGACGAGGCGCTCGACAGCCTCGCGGAGTTTCTCGGGGCCACCCGTTGATTCGCGCGGCGCGTGCGGACGAGGGCGATGCGCTGGCCGCGATCCAGGAGCGGGCGTCGGTCGCGGCGCTGGCGCACATCTTTCCGCCGGAGCAGTACCCCTACCCGGTCGAGGAGATCCGGCGGCGCTGGCGTGGAGCCCTTGCCGAGGGGCGCTCGGCGCTGGTCTACGAAGACGAGGGGGAGCCCGTCGGCGTCGCGCTGACCGGTCCGGAGTGGCTCGACGGGCTGTACGTGGTCCCGGAGCGGTGGGGGAGCGGCATCGCGGTCGCGCTTCACGACGCGGCGCTCAACGTCGTGCGGGCCGAGGGCTTCGAGCGCTGCCACCTCTGGGTGCTGGACGACAACCGCCGGGCGCGCCGATTCTACGAGCGGCTCGGGTGGCGGCTGAACGAGCGGACTCGCGTCGTCCCGTACCCGCCGAACCCGCTCGACGTGAGCTACACGATCGACCTCGAAACTAGAGTGGAGCCATGAAACGCGTCCGCTTCGCTCCCAGCCCGACGGGGTCGCTCCACGTCGGAAACGCGCTCAGCGCCGTCGCCAACCGGGCGTTCGGCGACTGGCTGCTGCTCCGGATCGACGACACGGATCCGGCGCGCAACGTCCCGGGCGGGGAGGAGGAGCTGCTGCGCGACCTCGAGTGGCTCGGGCTCGAGTGGGAGGAGGGACCCGTCCGGCAGAGCGACCGCCGCGAACGCCAGCTCGAGGCCGCCGCGCAGCTCGGCGAGCGCTTCGACGGCACGACCCTCGTCCGCGAGGACGGCACGCCCACCTATCACCTGGCGAGCGTGGTGGACGACGTCGACTTCGGGATCACGCACGTGATCCGCGGGAACGACCACCGGCCGAACGAGGCGCTCCACCGCCGCCTGTTCGAGGCGCTCGGGGCGAGCCCGCCCGAGTTCGTCCACCACGGGCTGATCCTCGGCGAGGACGGCAAGAAGCTCTCGAAGCGGGCCGAGGGCGCGACCGTGGCGTCGCTGCGCGAGGCGGGCATCCCCGCGCAGGCCGCGCGGCGCTACCTCGAGGAGCTCGGCCTGCCGAAGCACGACGTCCACTACGACCTGCCGCGAATCCGGCGGCTCGCGATCGAGGCGATCGGGGCGATGTCCGACGAGGAGCTGGCCGCCGCGGTCGACGCACCGGCCGAGCTGGTGCCGGCCCTACGCGGAGCGCGAGACCTGAACGAGGCCCGCGCCTACGCGCACGCGATCCTCGAGTCGCCGTCCGGAGTGCGGGTCGACGCGCCCGAGACCCTCGAGCGCTTCCGCGAGCTGCTCTCGAACGGGAGCGACCCACGGGAGCTGATCCGCGAGCTGAAGGCGGTCGGAGGCGACCTTCGCGCCGTTCGCCGGGCGCTGACGGGCGCAGACCGCGGCCCGGAGCTCTGGACGGTCGTCGCGGCGCTTCCGCGCGACGAGGCGCTGAGGAGGATCGATGCAGCTCTATGACACCGGCAGCAGGCAGCTCCGCGAGCTGCCCGAGCCGCCCGGGCCGATCCGGATGTACTTCTGCGGCCCAACCGTCTACCAGCGCATTCACATCGGCAACGCGCGGCCGTTCGTCCTCTCGATGTGGCTCAAGCGCTGGCTCGAGCGCACCGGCTACGAGGTCACGCTCGTCGAGAACATCACCGACATCAACGACAAGATCTACGCGGCCGCGCCGGGGGCGAGCGCCGAGCTCGCTTCGAACGCCAGCGACTGGTACGTCGAGGACACGAGCCTGCTCGGGCTAGGCCGCCCCGACCACGAGCCGAAGGCGACCGAGACCGTTCCGCAGATCGTCGCGCTGATCGAGGAGCTCGTCGCGAGCGGCCACGCGTACCCGGCCGGCGGCGACGTCTATTTCCGCGTCGCGAGCTTCTCCGACTACGGGCGGCTCTCGGGCAGGCACGAGGACGAGGACGCCGTCCGCAATCCGTCCGAGGAGGCGGAAGCCGAGGAGCTGAAGGAGGACGCGCGCGACTTCGCGCTTTGGAAGGGGCACAAGGAGGGCGAGGACACCTGGTGGGACTCGCCCTGGGGCCGCGGCCGGCCCGGCTGGCACATCGAGTGCTCCGCGATGGCGGAGGCCTTTCTCGGGCCCGCGTTCGAGATCCACGGCGGCGGCCTCGACCTGATCTTCCCGCACCACGAGAACGAGGTCGCGCAGTCCCGCTCGGCCGGCCGCGAGTTCGCGCGGATGTGGATGCACAACGGGATGCTGCGGCTCGCCGGAGAGAAGATGTCGAAGTCGCTCGGGAACATCGTCTCGCTACGGGACGCTCTGGAAAGCTGGGGCCGCGAGACCGTGCTCGTCTACTTCCTCGGCGGCCACTGGCGGAAGCCGCTCGACTACTCCGACGTCACGCTCGAGCAGGCGGCGGCGCAGGCGGAGAGCTTCCGCAATGTCTTCCGGTCGGAATCCGAGCCCGGCGGCGACTGGGAGCAGCTCGCCGCCGCCCTCGACGACGACTTCAACACGCCGGAGGCGCTGGCGGTCATGCACGGGTGGCGCGATCACGAGCTCCTGCGCCCTGGGCTCGAGATTTTCGGGCTGGAGTCGCTCGCCGAGAGCGAGAGCGCTCCCGCCGAGCTCGAGGAGCTTGCGCAGCTGCGCGCGGCGGCGAGGGAACGCAAGGATTTCGCCGAAGGCGACCGCCTGCGCGACGAGATCGAGGCTGCGGGCTGGCAGGTCCGCGACGTCGACGCCGAGCCAGGCTTCCAGCTCGTTCCGAAGCGGTGACCTCCGAGCTCGTCTACGGCCGGCGGCCGGTGCGCGAGGTCCTGCGTGGGCCGCGCGAGGTGCGCGAGCTCTGGGCGACCGAGCGGTCACTCCGAGCGGCGCCGTGGCTGAGCGACGCGCCGGTCCGCGTCCAGCGCAAGCCCGAGCGCGACCTCACCGCCGAGGCCGGGACCGCCGACCACCAGGGCGTCCTCGCCCGGGTGGAGCCCTTTCGCTACGCGGACGCGTACGAGCTCGGGCGGGCTGAGGCGCCGCTGCTCGTCTGTCTCGACTCCGTGACCGACCCGCGCAACCTCGGCGCGGTCATCCGCAGCGCCGATGGGGCCGGCGCGACAGGCGTGGTCGTCCCCGAGCACCGCGCGGCGCGTGTCACCCCAGCGGTGTGCCGCGCGTCGGCGGGAGCGGTCGAGCACGTCCCCGTCGCGGTCGTCAAGAACCTCGCGCGCTACCTGGGCGAGGTCAAGGGCCAGCGGCTCTGGGTCTGGGCCGCGGACGGCGGAGCCGAGAAGACGATGTGGCAGGCAGACCTCTCGGGCGGGATCGCGCTCGTCCTGGGCGCGGAAGGGAAGGGCCTGCGCCCGCTCGTCCGCCGGGCGTGCGACGACGCCGTCGCGATTCCTCTCTCCGGGCAGGTGGAGTCGCTGAACGTCAGCGTCGCGGCGGCGCTCCTCCTCTATGAGGCCAGGCGGCAGCGCGGTGGCTGAGCCGACGCTCTATCTGTTCGACGGCTACAACCTCGCCCACACGGGCTCGTTCGAAGACCCGAGGGAGCTCGTCGACCTGCTCGCCAGCTTCGTCGCGCTCCGCGGCGCCCGCGGGATCGTCGTCTTCGACGGCGGCGGCTCCGAGCAGACGCGCGGCCCGCTCGAGGTGCGCTACGCGGCCCACGCCGACACGTTGCTCGAGCGCCTGGCCGCGGAGAACCGGGACCGCGAGACGGTCTGCCTCGTCTCATCCGATTCCGCGGTGCGCGGGACATCCGGCCAGCAGGTGCAGAAGCAGAGCTCGCGAAACTTCCTGGCAGACCTGTCGAGCGTCGAGCATGGCGAGGTGAGCAGGTACCGAATTGGCGATCGCGTGGACGACGAGACGCGAAAACGCTTGGAAAAGCTGCGCAGAGGACAAGGGTCCGGTCAATAGAGATCAAACGCAAGGTCTTGAAATCGTGTTGGGACCTTGCTACCTTCACCTCAACCAAAGGGTGAGGCTTGCAAAGCTCGCCGGTCCTCAGCGAGGGGGAAGCAATGCCCGCTCGAACCGCTCAGCCGCTCCAGACACCGCAGAAGCTTCAGCGAGAGCTGGCGGACCTGCAGCTTGTGATGCGGGCTCGCAACGGCGACCAGAAGGCGCTCGACGAGCTCATTCGCCGGTACCAGGGCTTCGTTCGGCTGAAGGCGAGCTCGTACTTCCTCGCCGGCGGCGACGCCGACGACCTCATCCAGGAGGGCCTGATCGGCCTCTACAAGGCGGTGCGCGACTTCAGTCCCGAGCTGTCGTCCTTCCGCAGCTTCGCCGAGCTGTGCGTGACGCGGCAGATCATCACGGCGATCAAGAGCGCGACCCGGTTCAAGCACTCGCCGCTGAACACGTACGTCTCTTTCAGCCACACGCCCGCCGGCCAGGAGAGCGAGGGCGACTGCACCCTCGGGGACGCGCTGCCTGGCCCGTCGGTCGACGACCCGTCGGTCTGCGTGATCTCGACGGAGGAGCTGCAGTCGCTCGTGTTCACGCTGGGCACGGGGCTCTCGAAGCTCGAGGCGGACGCTTTGAAGCTGTACCTCGAAGGCGAGTCGTACGAGACGATGGCGGAGCGCCTCGGTTGCGACACCAAGACGATCGACAACGCCCTGCAGCGCGTGAAGCGCAAGGTCTTGCAGCATCAGCAGACGCGCCAAGTCCTTTCCTAGCCGCTGATTTCACACAATCGGCACGAACGCGTCACACATGCGTGCGCGGTCGGCGGGTACCGTCCCAAACCCCCACCCACCCGAGGGGAGTACTGAGCTTGCGCGCTGGATATCTTTTTGATATCTAGATATCTGGGATGGCGCGACCAAGGCGAGACGCGGACGAGACTCCGCTCTTCGTGCGGATTCCCTCCGCCGAAGCGGCCAAGCTGCACCACGCCTCGAACGTGCTCGGGGCGCCGAAGCGCGAGCTGATCACGCGCCTCGTCTCGCGCTACGTCGACCCGTCCGACCTCGGCTCGCTCACGGAGCTGGGCAGCGCGGACTGGGCGGTCGGTCAGCATTCCTTCCGGCCCGTCGAGGAGCTCGAGATCCTGACGCCCGCTCAGCTCGCAGGCCTGCTCCAGATCGAGGAGGCAACGCTGATCGAGCTCGCGGAGAAGAAGGAGCTCCCGGGCCGCAAGATCGGAGAGGAGTGGCGTTTCTCGCGCGAGGCGATCCTCGCGTGGCTCGCCGAGGAGGAATGAGAACCGGCCGGATCGAGCGGGAGTGGGGCGCGGAAGCGCTCCAGCCGACCGTCGGCTGGAAGGTCTGGCGCGTGGAGAACGGCCTGCTCGTGAGCGTGCTCTACGGCGACCCGTGGCCGGTCGACGAGCCGCTGCGCGCCGCCTGCGTCCGCCACGACCACGAGGCGCCCGCGCGCGCCTGCGAGTGCGGGATCCACGCCGGCCGCGAGCTTGCCGAGTGGTGCCACTACCTCGCCGTCGGCGCGGAGGCGCGCGTCTTCGGCCGGGTCCTCCTCTGGGGCGCGACCGTCGAGGGCGTTCACGGCTGGCGCGCGGCCTGCGCGCGGCCCGCCGAGATCTTCGTCCCGCCGGCCGTGACCGTCGACACGGACCGGCTGTGCGCGTACGGCGTGCCCGTGCACACGCTCGAGCCGGTGCGAGAGGCGGTGCCGGCATGAGCCCGCTCGTCCCGATGGTGATCGAGCAGACCTCTCGCGGCGAGCGCTCGTTCGACATCTACTCGCGGCTGCTCAACGACCGGATCGTGATGGTCGGCTCGCCGATCGACGACGAGGTCGCGAACGTCGTCGTGGCGCAGCTCCTCCACCTGGAGTCCGACGACCCGGACAAGGACATCTCGCTCTACGTCAACTCTCCGGGCGGCGACGTCTACGCGGGCCTGGCGATCTACGACACGATGACCTTCGTGAAGCCGGACATCCGGACGATCTGCGCGGGATCGCGATGTCGATGGGCGCCGTCCTGCTGGCCGCCGGGACGAAGGGAAAGCGCAGCGCACTGCCGAACGCGAAGATCCTGATCCACCAGGTCTGGACCGGCCAGTTCGGCGGCCAGGCCTCCGACGTCGAGATCCGCGCCCGCGAGGTGCTCGATCTCAAGCGCCGCGTCGAGCAGATCCTCGCCGACCACACTGGCCAGCCGCTCGACCGCGTCTCGGAGGACACCGACCGCGACCATTTCCTGAGCGCCCAGGAAGCCCTCGAGTACGGCCTGATCGACGACGTGATCGCTCACCGCTAGGCGCTACGCTGGCGGGGCTGCCGGAGTAGCTCAGCTGGTCAGAGCAACGCATTTGTAATGCGTAGGTCGTGGGTTCGAATCCCACCTCCGGCTCTCCGAAACCGCTCGGCGCCCTCCTTCGTACCAATCCACCGGAAACCCGATCCGACTCAAGGAGGGTGGAAGTGGGAGAGCTTCTTTCCGTTTCGCGCCGGCGTGCACTGCTTGCGCTGGCGCTCATGCTCGGCCTCGCCGCCATCGCGGTCGCACCTTTGCGGGCGGCGCACGACAACTCGTTCGCGGTCGTGCCGCTGGTCTCGGACCAGCCGAACGTCGCAGCCCACACCGATCCGAACCTCGTCAACGCCTGGGGACTGACTTCGAGCGCGACGAGCCCATGGTGGGTCGCCGACAACGGCACCGACAAGTCGACGCTCTACCGCGGCTCCGACGGACAGCCGCAGGCGCTCGTCGTCGACGTGCACGACGCGCCGACGGGCACCGTCTTCAATCCGACCAACGCGTTCACGCTGCCGACGGGCGGCAAGGCGCTGTTCCTGTTCGACACCGAGGAGGGCAAGGTGCTCGGCTGGAACGGCGCGCAGGGAACGACGGCCGTGGTCGTGGCCAATCTCGACGACGGGGCGATCTACAAGGGGCTTGCGATCTCCAACGAAGCCGCGGGCCCGCGCCTCTACGCCGCGGACTTCCACAACGCGAAGGTGGACGTCTTCGACGGCAGCTTCGGCCTCGTCCACGACAGCGGCTTCGTCGACCCGAGCCTGCCGAGCGGCTACGCGCCGTTCGGGATCCAGACGATCGGCGATCGCGTCTTCGTTTCCTATGCGCAGCAAGACGAGGACATGGAGGACGAGGTGGCCGGCCAGGGCAAGGGCTTCGTCGACGCGTACGACCTGACGGGCAACCTGCTCGGACGCGTCGCCCAGCACGGCCAGCTGAACGCACCTTGGGGGCTCGCGATGGCGCCTGACAGCTTCGGGCATTTCGCGGGCGACCTGCTCGTGGGCAACTTCGGCGACGGCCAGATCAACGCCTACGCGGAGCTCGGCAACGGGCACTTCGTGCACCGCGGCGAGCTGCGCGACTCGAGCGGCAAGTCTCTGTCGATCGACGGCCTCTGGGCGCTGCAGTTCGGCCAGGGCGGCAACAACGGGCCTGCCGGCACGCTCTTCTTCACGGCCGGCCCGGACGACGAGAGTCACGGGCTCTTCGGCCAGATCGTGGGCGGCTGAGGCCCAACTTCAAGGACCGTTACTGCTTGCGGGCGAGCTCCAGGATCAGGTCGGCTGCCTTGACCGTCCCGGGGCTCGCCTGCAGGCGCGCCGACGCCTCGCGGAGCCGCGGCCGCTCCGCGGCGAGTAGCCGCTCGATCGCGCCGTGCAGCTCGGCATCCTCGAACGCGTAGGTCGGAAGGCGCTCGCCGAAGCCGCATTCCGCCACGCGCTGGGCGTTGTCGTACTGATCCCAGAACAAGGGGAGCACGATCATCGGCTTGCCGAAATGGACGGCCTCGGTGACGGTGTTGTTGCCGCCGTGCGTGATCACGAGATCGACGTGCGGCAGGATCGCCGGCTGCGGCAGGAACTCGGCGCCCGTCATGTTCGGCGCGAGCTCGATCAGCTCGTGCTGCGGGCCCTTGGAGACGACGTAGCGGTGCGGGGTCTCCGCCAGCGCCGCGACGAGCCGGTTCATCAGCTCGACGTCGGCCGAGCCCAGGCTGCCGAGCGAGACGTAGACCAGCGCGCCCTCGCCCTGAGGCGCCTGCCAAGAGTCGTCCACCGAGCGGACGCACGAGTCGAGCCGGTGCCACTGCGGCCCGAGCGGCCGCGAGCGCTCGTAGTCGAGCTCGGCCGGATACAGATAGAGGTCGAGGAAAGGCGACTCGTGGATCAGCTCGAGCTCCGGCAGCGGCGGTGCGCCGCGCTCCTCGCAGAACGCCGAGAACTCGCGCCACAGAGGCTCGTGCAGCTCGCGGTAGCGCGCACGGAACTCGTCCCACCGGGCCGTGTCGCCTGTCGCGTAGCCGGAGAACGTCGGCGGTAGCGCAGGGTCGTTCAGCTCGAGAGGGTTGCAGGAGACGATCCGCACCCACGGCCGCCCGCTCGCCGGCACTGCCGGGAACGAGACCACGTTGTCCTCGACGATCACGTCCGGCTCGAGCTCGCCGAAGATCTCGCGCAGGCGGTCGTCGACGTAGCGCGCGCCGTCCACGAGCTCCTGCCAGACCGGGAGGATGAACGTCTCGAGCTGCTCGATCGTCGGCTTGCGGAACTCGGGCGCGGTGTCGCGCACGAAGTCCTTCCAGAACTGGCCCGGAGCCTCCTCCACCTCGGGTGCCGGCTTCAGGCGCATCAGCGCCTCCTCGAAGCCCTGCGCCTCGAGCGTTCCCGCGAACGACTCCTCGACGACGAAGACGACCCTGTGGCCGCGCTCGAGGAGCACGCGTCCGATCCCGACGCAGTTGTTGGTCGGGCCGAACGCGCCCTCGGGAAAGAAGACGACCGTGCTCAAGCCAGAGCTTGCTCCAGGTCGGCCCAGAGCTCGTCGACGTCCTCGAGCCCGACGCTCAGGCGCAGCAGACCCTCCGGGACGCGCTCGCCCTCCCAGCGGCGGCGGCTCTCGAGCAGCGACTCGGTCCCGCCGAGGCTCGTCGCGTTCTTGATCACGCGAAGTGACGTCTCGACCTTGCGCGGGTCGGCGACGTCGAACGACATCAGCCCGCCGAAGCCCGGGTAGCGCACCTCCGAGACCGCCGCGTGCCCACGCAGCCGCTCGGCCAGCTCCTGGGCGGTCGCCGTGATCCGCTCCATCCGGACGCGCAGCGTCTTGAGGCTGCGCAGGAGCAGCCAGCACGGGTCGGGCGCGGCGACGATCCCCGTGCGGCCGCGGAAGTCGCGCAATCGCGTGGCGTCGTCCCCCGAGCCGCAGACCACCGCGCCGAGCAGGACATCCGAGTGGCCGCCGAGGTACTTCGTCGCGCTGTGGACGGCGAAGTCGGCGCCGTGCTCGAGCGGCCGCAGGTAGACGGGCGTCGCGGCGGTCGAGTCGACGACCACGCGCGCCGGGTGCGCGGCCGCGGCCTCCAGGTCGGGCATCGTCAGGTACGGGTTCGAAGGCGCCTCGAGCCAGATGAGGTCGACGCCTTCGGGCGGCGCGCCGGTCTGGTCGAACTCGACGTGGCGCATGCCCCAGCGCTCGAGCGCCTCGAACAGCTGCCCGGTGCCGTAGTAGCCGCCCTCGGCGAGCGCGATCGTCTGCCCCGGCTCCAGGAGCGCGAGCACGAGCGCCGTGATCGCGCCCGAGCCGGACGGAAAGAGCAGCGCCTCGCCGCCCTCGAGCTCACCGAGCGCACGCTCGGCCGCGACGCCGGTCGGATGCGCGTAGCGCTGGTAGTAGAAGGCGCCGGGCTCGCCGTCGCTCGTAGGGCCAGGTCGTCGCGCGGTCGAGCGGATCCACGGCGGCCACTCTAATTAACCAAGCCCGATGCCATTCTGGCCGGAGCTCGGTGGTGGCCGGCATGGGCGGCGCCGGTTTTCGGTTCCGGCGCGGGGAGATACTCGAGGCGATGCGGTCTACGGCAGGCGTAGGCTTCTTGGCCGGCGCGCTGGTGGCCGCCGCTTTCCTGACCGGCTGCGGGTCGTCCGCGTCGGCCTCTCAGCGCCTCTCGCGGTGCATTGAGACCGGCCGGCAGAGCACCGGCAGTAACGCCTTGCCGGTCTCGAATGAGGCTTGGAAGGCCTTCGTCCGGCGAGCCTGCCGAGAGTCAGAGCGAGAGCACAAGCTCTCGTCGAACGGCGGCGTCTCGACGGCCGACGCGAAGGACATCGCGCGCCGTCACCCAGAAGTCGTCTATCCGCTGTGCGAGGACGTCGAGCTGCGGACACGCGATCAACTCGAGCCGGACGCGGCGAAGTATGTGCCACCGCGGCTGCTTCGGCGCCTTGGACACCACCTCTGCGACATCGTTCTCAGCTCCACCGGCGGGTTCGACGCCGGGCAGTTGAGGGGCGCCAAGGCAAACGCCCTTTCGCGGCGGCACCCGGAGTTGCTCGCACCGTTCTGCCTCGCCGGCGCCCAGGCGGCCTATGACAGGGAGCGCCGTCACGTCTTTACGCGCCGCGACCAGCACACGGTGATGCAGAGGGTCTGCACGGAGGCCGTGCGGCTCGGCTACATCCGACCGACCGGCGGCGACAACGACGCAGCGGTGAAAAGTCTGGCCGAGCGAGAGACCCTGCGCGCAATTCGCCGCGGCGAGATCCATCCCCTGCGTACGGGTTAGAGCTTCCTCGCGGTTCTCACTTGACGTGCAGAAGACGTGCCACCTATTGTCCAGCAATCTAGTCGAGAAAATCGAGAAATAAGGAGATGGAATGCGACGTATTTGCATCGGTCTGATCCTGGCAGGGGTTCTCGCCGGCAGCGCGGGTGGCGCGACGCGCGGCGGCTCGGTCGACCTCGTCGCCTACTCCACGCCGAAGGACGCCTACTCGAACATCATCAGCGCGTTCCAGAAGACCGCCGCCGGGAGCGGGGTCAGCGTCAACGCCTCCTACGCCGCCTCCGGAGACCAGGCCCGGGCGGTCGCCGGTGGGCTGTCGGCCGACCTCGTCGCGCTCTCGCTCGACCCGGACGTCGACTACCTCGTCAAGAAGAACATCGTCCCCAAGAACTGGCGGAAGGCCAACCGCTACCACGGCGTCGTCTCCAACTCGGTCGTCGTCTTCGTCGTGCGCGACGGCAACCCCAAGCACATCACGGGCTGGGGCGACCTGGTCAAGCCCGGCATCCAGGTGATCACGCCGAACCCGTTCACCTCCGGCGGCGCCCGCTGGAACGTGATGGCCGGCTACGGGGCGCTTCGCCGCTCGGGCAAGACCGACAAGCAGGCGATCAAGTACCTCTACAAGCTCTTCCACCACGTGCCCGTCCAGCCGGCGAGCGCCCGCGACGCGCTCAGCGTCTTCGCGCAGGGCAAGGGCGATGTCCTGCTGACGTACCAGAACGACGCGATCTACGCGGAGAAGAAGGGCGTTCACACCGAGTACCACGTGCCCAAGGCGACCATCCTGATCGAGACGCCGGTCGCCCTCACGAAGACCGGCCTCTCGAAGCCGGCCGCGAAGGCCTTCTTCAAGTACCTCTGGTCGGCGACCGCCCAGCGCGCGTTTGGCGAGCAGGGCTTCAAGCCGGTGGTCAAGAGCGTCGCGAAGCACTACCGCCTGTACAACCCGCCCGGCCTCTTCACGATCCACTCGAAGCGCTACGGCCTCAACGGCTGGCCGACGGTGAACAAGCGCTTCTTCGATCCGAAGAACGGGATCATGGCGCGCATCGAGGCCTCGCTTGGCCGTTGACGTAGCCGTTCTGGGGCGGCCGGCCCGGGCATCGAGCCGGGCCGGCGCTCCGCTCGCCACCGGGGTCGCGCTGGTCTACCTGAGCGTCATCGTGCTGCTGCCGCTCGCGGCTCTCGTCTGGAGCACGCGCGGCGGCGGCTTCTGGCAGGACGCGACGAGGCCCGAGGCGATCGCGGCTCTCAAGCTGACGCTGGGAATCTCTGCGGCCTGCGCCCTGGTGAACGCGCTCGCCGGCACCGTCATCGCGTGGGTGCTCGTCCGCGACCGGTTCCGCGGCAAGGAGCTCGTCGACTGCGTGATCGACCTGCCGTTCGCGCTCCCGACGGTGGTCGCGGGACTGACGCTGCTCGCGCTCTACGGGCCGGGCGGGCCGTTCGGCATCGACGTCGCGTTCACGCGTGTCGGCCTGCTGTTCGCGCTCCTCTTCGTGACCCTGCCGTTCGTCGTGCGGGCGGTGCAGCCGGTGCTGCTCGAGCTCGACACGGAGATGGAGGAGGCGGCCGCCTCGCTCGGCGCCCGGCCGCTCGCGATCTTCAGGCGGATCGTCTTCCCGAACCTCCTGCCGGCGATCCTCTCCGGGGTCGCCCTGGCGTTTGCGCGGGCAGTCGGGGAGTTCGGCGCGGTCGTCCTCATCTCGGGAAACATCCCGTTCAAGACCGAGGTCTCGTCCGTCTACATCTTCGGCCAGCTGCAGGCGGGGAACGAGAGCGGAGCGGCGGCGGTCTCCGTCGTGCTGCTCGCGATCTCGCTCGGCGTGCTGCTTGCGATCGGCGCGTTCCGCCACTGGAGGACGAGGCATGACCGCGTCTAGGCTCGGGCTCCGCTTCGCGGCGCTCGGCTACCTCGCGATGCTCTTGCTGGTGCCGGTGGGGTTCGTCTTCTACCGGGCGTTCGAGCACGGGCTCGGCTATGCCTGGCACGCGGTCACGACTCCCGAGGCCCTGCACGCGCTCGAGCTGACGCTCCTGATCGCCGCCATCGTCGTGCCCGTGAACACGGTCGTCGGCATCGTTCTCGCGCTGGCGCTCGTGCGAGGCACCTTCCGCGGCCGCGGCGTCCTGAACGCGGTCGTCGATCTTCCGCTTGCGCTCTCGCCCGTGATCGTCGGGCTCGCGCTCGTCCTGCTCTACGGGCGCGGCGGCTGGCTCGGCGGATTCGCGGACCACGGGCTCAAGGTCCTGTTCGCGCTGCCCGGAATGGTGCTCGCGACGGCGTTCGTCTCGCTGCCCTTCGTCGTCCGCGAGGTCGTGCCTGTGCTTCGCGAGATCGGTACCGAGCAGGAGCAGGCCGCGGAGACGCTCGGCGCCGGAGAGCTCCAGACGTTTCGCCGGATCACCTTCCCCGCGATTCGCTGGGCGGTCGCGTACGGGGTCGTGCTCACGACGGCGCGCGCGATCGGCGAGTTCGGCGCGGTCAGCGCCGTTTCCGGGAACATCGAAGGCAAGACGCAGACGCTCCCGCTCTACGTCAAGGCGCAGTTCGACGGGTTCGACACGGCCGGCGCCTACGCATCGTCGGTCGTCCTCGCGATGCTGGCGATCGCCGTGGTCGTCACGCTGCGCGCCCTGCATCCGAAGGAGGAGGCCCCGATGGAGGAGGCAACGTGAGCGGGATCACCGTCATCGACGTCGCGAAGCGCTTCAACGGCTTCACCGCGCTGCACGACGTCTCGCTCGCGATTCCCGAAGGCTCGCTGACCGCGCTGCTCGGCCCGAGCGGCAGCGGCAAGTCGACCCTCCTGCGCGTGATCGCGGGGCTCGAGCGTCCGGACTCGGGCCAGGTGCTGATCGGCGGCGACGACGTGACCGACCAGCCGGCCCGCGCGCGCGGGGTGGGGATGGTCTTCCAGCACTACGCGGCCTTCAAGCACATGACGGTCTACGACAACGTCGCCTTCGGGCTGACGATCCGGCGCAGGCCGCGCTCGGAGATTCGCGAGCGCGTTCACGAGCTGCTCGAGCTCGTTCAGCTCGAAGGGCTCGCCAAGCGCTATCCCGCGCAGCTCTCGGGCGGGCAGCGGCAGCGGATGGCCCTCGCCCGCGCCCTCGCGGTCGAGCCGAGCGTGCTCCTGCTCGACGAGCCGTTCGGCGCGCTCGACGCCCGCGTCCGCAAGGAGCTTCGCGCGTGGTTGCGGCGCCTCCACGAGGAGGTGCACGTGACGACGATCATCGTCACCCACGACCAGGAGGAGGCGATGGAGGTCGCCGGGCAGATCGCGGTGCTCAACGAGGGCCGGATCGAGCAGGTCGGCTCACCGCGGGAGCTCTACGACGTGCCTGCGAACGAGTTCGTCATGAGCTTCGTCGGCCCCGTCAACCGGCTTGGCGAGGGCTTCGTCCGCCCGCACGACGTCGAGCTGAGGCAGGAGGCGGAGGAGGGCTCGGACGAGGCGATGGTCGAGCGCGTCGTGCATCTCGGCTTCGAGGTGCGGGTCGAGCTCGTCCGGGCGGACGGGGAGCGGCTACTGGCGCAGCTGACGAAGGAGGAAGCCGAGGAGCTCGAGCTCGAGCGAGGGCAGATCGTCCACCTGCGCTCGAGCCGTACGAAGACGTTCAGCCGCTAGTGGGGCTGCCAGGCTTCGGGGTCCGCGGCGATCCGCGCGACGTCTTCCGGCAGGCGGCCGGCGGCGACATCCGCGACCGTGACGCGCTCGAGCACGGCGCGCAGGTTCGCGCGCACGGCGATCCAAACCTCGCGTAGCTGCTCGGCTGCCCCGGCGTACTCGACCTGCTCCGGCCGCTCGCCGCGCACGTTCGCGATCGGCCCTTCGACCGCGCGGATCACCTCGGCGAGCGCGATCTCGGCGGGCGGCCGGGCTAGCCAGTAGCCGCCCTCAGCGCCGCGCTGGCTCTGGACGAGACCCGCGTGCTTGAGCTCGAGCAGGATGTTCTCGAGGAACTTGAGCGGGATCTGCTGTGCCTCCGCGATCCGCTCGCCCTTGACGGGGCCGTCGCCGGCCGCCGCGAGCTCGACGGCGGCGCGGACGGCGTAGTCGACCTTCGCGGTGACGCGCACGGCGGAGACTCTAGAGGCGGGCCGCCACGTTCATCGTCGTACAGCTCCGGTGCATCTTCGAAGGTCTCCCGCAGCCGGTGCCGGTCGGTCACGGCGGGAACCGTAGCGCGGAGGCTGCGGCGCTTTAGGAGTTTCCCGGGCGGCGCCGTCGCTCGGTCTGGCGTAGAGCTTTGGCGGCCCGCTCTCGCGCCGGCGACGGCGCCACCCGGTTCTTGCCGGCGCGCTTGGCCTGGTAGAGCGCTTCGTCCGCCGCTGCGACGAGGTTCTCGCCGCTCGGCAGGTCGCCCTTCACGGCCGCGCCGAAACTTGCGGTAACAGACAGCTTGGTCCCGTCCTGGAGCTCGACCTCCTCCGCCTCGAGCGCCGCGCGCAGCCGCTCGGCCAGCTCGACGGCTCCGTCGAGATCCGTCTCGGGGACGATGACGCCGAACTCCTCGCCGCCGTAGCGCGCGGCAAGGTCGACGTGGCGGACGCCGCCGGCGAGCACCTGCCCCACGCGGCGCAGGATCTCGTCGCCGGCCTGGTGGCCGTAGCCGTCGTTGACGGACTTGAAGTCGTCGATGTCGAGCAGGATCAGCGCGAGCGGATCGCCGACGCGCTCTGCGCGCCGCCACTCGAGCGCGAGCTCTTCGTCGAACGTCCAGCGGTTGGCGAGCCCTGTGAGCGAGTCGGTCGCCGCCTGCGAGGCGACGCGGCGGAAGTCCCCGAGCGAGCGCAGGATCGGCCCGCCGAAGAGGAGGCCGACGAGCACGAGCAGCGCAAAGGAGCCGAGCGCTGCATAGAGGACGCGCTGCTGGTACGGCCGGACCGAAGCCGTGATCACCGACGACGGCCGCAGCGCGAGGAGCTTCGTCCGTCCCGCGTTCGGGAGCGGCCCGAGCTGGGCGCGATAGCTCTCGCCGCCGAGCTTGACCGTGTTGCCCGCGAAGTGGATCCGGTCGCCGGACCCGACGATCCTCCCTCCGCGCACGAACAGCAGACGGTCGCCGCGGGCAGGGCCGGCAGCTCTGAGCAGCCGCCTGAGCACGGGCTGGTCGAGCGGGATCGCAGTGACGACGCGTCCGACAGGCTTGTGGGTGAGCGCGATCGAGGTCGAGCGCGTGATCGCGAGGCGCGGGAGCCGGCCCGCGACTCGCCGACCGCCGACATAGACCACGATAGTTCCGTGCTGCCGGCGCGCGAGGCGCGCGATTTCGGCGCGGTTCCCGGTCAGCATCGCGCGCTGGAGCTCGAACGTGCCGGCGAAGTCGGCCGCCCGCGTCGAGGCGTCGTCGGAGATGCCGCGGAGCTCGTCGCCCGCTGCCTGGAGCTCGACGCTGAGCGCCGCGTCGACGTGTGCCTTCTGGTTGCGGAGAGCATTTGCGTCGAGGATCCGCACCGTCGCGACGACGGGGATCCCGGCGACGACGAGCAGGCCCGCGAGCAGCTGCAGAGCTGACCGGCGGGAGAGGCCGGACTGCGGCTTGCGAGGCGACGCCGAAGTGCGTTCGCCGGCAGGGGTTGCCGCTGAAGCCGCAGAGCTCATGGACGAGTTATCGGCTTGCCGCCCAAGGGCCTTGAACCTCGACCGGGGGGGCGATCTACCGCCTAGAAATCGGCGTCCAGGGGGCCTGACTCAGTCACCGAGCCCTGGGCCGTCGTCCACGTCATCGCCTTCGCGGTCGTGTCGCGGTGGGGATTGCCGACGAGCGTGCCGAGGACGATCGTGACGGTGTTTCCGCTGAGCGTCATCTGGGAGCCGGTGAAGTCCATCGAGGTGCCGTTGGCGTAGTTGCCGCCGAGGTCGACCGTCCCGAGGGCCGTGAGCGCGGAGTCATCGGAGGCGTCGTGGACCGTGAGGGCGTCGTTCGGGCCGTTGCCGGCGATCCGGACAGTGACGCCGATGGCCGAGCCGTTCCAGCCCAAGAGGATCAGGGCTGGATCGACCGTCCCGGCATACGTGAGCGTCACGACGTCGTTCGTCTCGGCCAGGCCGACCGTGCCGCCGCCGTCCGTCGCCTGCACGTCCCCCGGCGTGGGTGGGGGTGGCGGTGCCGGAGGCGGAGGTGGCGGAGGCGGAGGCGGAGGCGGAGGCGGAGGTGGAGGTGGCGGAGGTGGAGGTGGAGGTGGCGGTGGCGGAGGCGGAGGCGGTGGTGGAGGCGGAGGCGGAGGCGGTGGAGGTGGAGGTGGAGGTGGAGGTGGAGGTGGAGGTGGAGGTGGAGGTGGCGGAGGCGCCGGAGCAGGCGGTGGCGGTGGGGAGGGAGTCGGCGCCGGACCGGGAGGCGGTGGGGGAGGCACGGGCGGAGGCGGCGGCGTCGCGCCGGGCAGGATCGCCGGCGTGATGTTGACGTCGAAGGGGTTCGGCTTCGCCTTGTGCGCGTGCTTGCGCGGCTGGGCCGGCTGCGGCTGGACGACCGGTGTGCCGTCCGGATTGATCCCGACCGCGCGAAGAACGGAGGGCAGGAAGGTCGAGACGGAGATGGTCTGGGCCGTCGAGCCGTGGTGAGCGCTGCCGCGGCCTCCGAAGCCGCCCTGGAAGGCGACGTCGCGGGTGCGGCGGTCGCTCACGCTCGTGGTCGTGGCGGTGGAGATGATCGGCAGCCCGATCGTCACCCAGAGGATGGCCACGAGGGGCAGTGCCAGCAGGATCGGCAACGCACGCGAACGAGTTCGCGCGATCGAGCGCGCTGATGGAAGCCGCCGGGGTAGGTCGACGTAATGCCGCATGGCCGCAGTGCCTGACAAAACCATCGGCCGATCGCGGCAGCCTGCGCTTCCCTCTATGGAGTGAGCCGATTCAGTACGCTCGGCACGTGTCCACCGAGATGGAGTCGACCGAGGCCAAGCTCGCGCGGCTCGAGCAGCTGCGCGAGGCTGCGCGGCACGCGGGCAGCGAGAAGGCGGTCCAGCGCCAGCGCTCCGAGGGAAAGCTGCTCGCCCGTGAGCGCGCGGAGAAGCTGCTCGACGCGGGCTCGTTCGTCGAGCTCGACCGGTACGTCCGCCATCGCGAGGCCGAGTTCGGCATGCGCGAGCGGCGGCCGTACGGCGACGCGGTCGTCACCGGCTACGGGACGATCTTCGGCCGGCGCGTCTGCGTCTTCTCGCAGGACTTCACCGTCTTCGGCGGGAGTCTCTCGGAGGTCTTCGCCGAGAAGATCTGCAAGGTGATGGACCTGGCCGCGAAGTACGGCTGCCCGCTGATCGGCATCAACGACTCGGGCGGCGCGCGGATCCAGGAGGGCGTCGTCTCGCTCGCGGGCTACGCGGAGATCTTCTGGCGCAACGTCCAGTGCTCGGGTGTGATCCCCCAGCTCAGCCTGATCATGGGGCCGTGCGCAGGCGGCGCCGTCTACTCGCCCGCGATCACCGACTTCGTGCTGATGGTCGAGGGCAGCTCGTACATGTTCATCACCGGCCCCGACGTCGTGAAGACGGTCACGGGCGAGGAGGTGAGCTTCGAGGAGCTCGGCGGCGCGGCGACGCATGCCGCGAAGTCGGGCGTCGCCCAGTTCATCTCGCCCGACGAGGAGGCCTGCCTCGAGGACGCGCGCTACCTGCTCTCGTTCCTGCCGCAGAACAACGTCGACCCGCCGCCGCACTCCGAGCCGGCCGATTCGCCGGCGCGTGAGGACGCCGACCTCGACACGCTCATCCCCGACGACCCGGCCAAGCCCTACGACATGAAGGACGTGATCCGCCGCGTGGTCGACGACGGCGAGTTCCTCGAGGTGCACGAGCGCTGGGCCGAGAACCTCGTCTGCGGGTTCGCCCGCCTGAACGGCCATTCGATCGGCGTCGTCGGCAACCAGCCGCGGACTCTCGCGGGCGTGCTCGACATCGACTCCTCGTCGAAAGGCGCGCGTTTCGTCCGCACCTGCGACGCGTTCAACATCCCGCTCGTCACCTTCGTCGACGTGCCGGGCTTCCTGCCGGGGACTGCGCAGGAGTGGGGCGGCATCATCCGGCACGGCGCGAAGCTGCTTTACGCCTACGCGGAGGCGACCGTGCCGAAGCTCGCCGTCATCACGCGCAAGGCCTACGGGGGTGCGTACGACGTCATGAGCTCGAAGCACATCCGCGCCGACTTCAACTTCGCGTGGCCGACCGCCGAGGTCGCCGTGATGGGTCCCGAGGGCGCGGTCAACATCGTCTTCCGGCGCGAGCTGGAGGAGTCCGACGATCCGGAGGCGAGGCGCGGCGAGTTGATCGACGACTACCGCGAGCGCTTCGCGAACCCGTACGTCGCCGCCGAGCGGGGCTACGTCGACGACGTGATCGAGCCGCGGCGCACGCGGCCCGTGCTCGCGGACGCGCTCGAGACCGCGCTGACGAAGCGCGAGCGCCGCCCGCCGCGCAAGCACGGGAACATCCCCCTCTGAGCGGCTCCGAGCAAGTCCGCGCGGTCAGGGAGCGGGTACTCGCGAGCGGGGTCGCGCCGGTCGCGATCGGGCCGGAGGAGGGCGCTGCGCTGCGCGACTGGGTCGTGCGCTCGGCGGCGCTGAGGACGCTCGAAGCCGGTCTCGGCTACGCCGTCTCGACCCTTTTCATCTGCGAGGGGCTGATCGAGAACGGCGGCGGCGCGCACCTCGCGACGGATCCCTTCCAGTTCGAGAGCCTGACGCAGCACCGCACGCGCTACGACGGCGTCGGCCTGCGGACGCTCGAGGAGGCGGGCGTGCGCGATCTTGTCGAGTTCTACGCGGAAGAGTCGCAGCTCGTCTTCCCGCGCTTGCTGGCGGAGGGGAGGCGCTTCGACCTCGCCTTTCTCGACGGGAACCACCGCTTCGAAGGCGTCTTTCTCGACCTCGTCTACGCCGGGCGGCTGCTCGAGGAGGGCGGGATCGTCTTTGCCGACGACGCGCAGCTCCCCGGGGTCCGCCGGGCCGTCGACTTCTGCGTCGCGAACCTCGACTGGACCGTCGAGGACGAGGGAGCCGAGGGCGAAGTGCACGAGTGGGTCGTCCTTCGGACAGGCTCACCCGACGCGTTCATGCGGCCGTTCTGGGAGCTGGCGGACTTCTAGGTCTTGATTCCCAGCCGCACGCGATAGCCGAACAGGAACGGGACCGTACGGTCGCCGAGGACGCGGCGGGCGACGGCCTCGAGCTCGTCGATCCCGAGATCGCGCTCGAGCTCGTCGTCGTCGCCGGCCGCGACCGGGAGGCCGAGGCTGCGTGCGAAACCGCCGATGCGCTCCGCGTCTCCGTCCTCGACGGAATGGAGCACGACTTCGCGGCACCACCCGAAGCAGCCGCTCTCGCGCATTCGCTCGAGGTGGCCGTCCTTCGCCCAGCGGTCGCCGCCCCGCTGGATCCCTCGCTGCTCACGGACGAGCCGGCGCCGTTCCTGGTAGGCCGCGTACGCCTGATCGACCTCGGGGTCGACGAGCGGAGGCCAGTCGTAGTCGTACGCCGCGAACACACCACCGGGCCGCAGCAGCCGCGCCGCCTCGCAAAAGACCGGCCCCGGTTCCATCCAGTGCAGCGACTGCGAGCAGGTGACGATGTCGGCGGCGGAGTCGGGGAGACCCGTTGCCTGCGCGAAGGCCTGCACGTACTCCACGCCGGGAGCGGCTTCGGCCGCCGCGAGCATCGCAGGGTTCGGCTCGACGCCGGTCACCCGCCTGGCGCGACCCGACCAGGCTCGAGTGGAAAGGCCGGTGCCGCAGCCGAGGTCGACCACGAGGGCCGGCCGCTCGACCCGCGCGTAGCGACCAAGCAGCTCGAGCAGAAACCCCGGCGGGCGCGGCCGGTACCGGTCGTAGCCGGCCGCGAACCCGGCACGCTCGTACCCTGAGTTTTCGATCAGGGCCCGCGAGAACTCGCTCATGACGCCGTCCGCCTCCCTTGGTCCCTTAGTTCAGGCGTACCCAGCCTCCTCCCCGAGGCGATCGTATCCAGGAAAGACGTACGTGTCTGTCACGCAACCGTGCCGGAAGCGTGACAACTCTGACTCAGAGATTTTTGGGGCGGGCTCGCCGCATAGCCCGCCCCGGCGCGCTCAGGAGGCCAGAGCGGCGGCCGGTGGTAGGGCCGCCGTGGCCGAGAGCGCGAGCTCCTCCGCGAAGGCGCTGACGATCGCGGGATCGAACTGCGTTCCGGCGCAGCGCTCGAGCTCCTCGACGGCCTCTTGCGGAGATACGCGTCGCCGATATACGCACTCCGACGTCATTGCGTCGTAGGCGTCGGCGACGAAGATGATGCGGGCGCCGAGCGGGATCTGGTCGCCCGGAAGCCCGTCCGGGTAACCGCTGCCGTCCCAGCGCTCGTGGTGGTGCAGGACCCAGTCGGCGACGGTGTCGACGCCGAGGCTCTCGAGCATCCGGAACCCGATCTGCGGGTGGCGCTCGAGGATCATCCGCTCCGGCTCCGTCAACGGGCCCGGCTTGCGCAGGAGCTCCTCCGGGATCGCGAGCTTGCCGAGGTCGTGGAGGCTCGCGGCGAGCCGGGTGAGCTCGACCTGGTCTTCGGGGAGATCCATGCGGCGGGCGACGCGGGCCGCCAGCTCTGCGACGCGCTGCGAGTGGCTGCCCGTGTAGGCGTTGCGAGCATCGACGGCGCGGGCGAGGCTGGCCGCCGCCCGAAAGCGTGCTGCGCGGTCGGGGCCGCTTGCGAGCCGCTTCAGCTCCGCGAGCTCGATCACGTCGGGGCGGTAGGCGCGGGCGCGATTCTTGCCGTACTCCTTCGCCCAGTAGAGCGCGCTGTCGGCGAGCCGCACCAGCTCGTCCCGATCGGCCGCGTGGTGAGGCGACGTCGCCACGCCTGCGCTGACGGTGACCGAACCGATGTCGTCGAGCGTCAGCATCCCGACCCGCTCGACGACGGAGTACGCGGCGGTGAGCGCGGCGCTCTCGTCGTAGCCCGGGAGCAGCAGCGCGAACTCGTCTCCGCCGAGCCGGAAGGCCTCGCCGGTCTGGCGGAGGCGTGCGGCAAGCTGTGAGAGGACGCGGTCGCCGGCCGGGTGGCCGAAGCGGTCGTTGACCCGCTTGAAGTCGTCCACGTCGACGAGGCAGAGCGTCAGCGGAAGCCCGCGGTCGTTGGCCTGCGCGAGCTCGCGCTCGAGTCGCTCGTGGAAGTGGCGGTGGTTGCCGAGCCCCGTGAGCGGGTCGGTCAGGGCGAGGCGCATCGCGCGGAGGGCGCGGACGATCGCGCGCTGGTAGAGCTGGATGGCGAGCAGCGGTCCGACGAGCGCGACCGACAGGAAAGGCGATCGCTCCCAGAGCACGACGAGCATCAGCGCGGCCGAAGCCATCAGCGAGAACGGGACGATGGTTCTGCGGACGTTGTAGCGGGCGAGCGAGAAGACCGAGCGGCGCGCCGTCACGGCGATCACGGCAGTGATCAGCACGAGGTTGACGGTGTACTGCGCCGAGGCGGCAACGCCGATACGCGCGAGAACGCCGCTGGCCGCGTCGTGGTCGGCGAGCGGCCCGACCAGCGAGCCGGCTGCGGTCGCCGCCAGCGCGAGCACCGAGGCGTTGTAGGCGACGCGGATGCGCGGGCGATGCTCGAGCAGCTGCGTGATCGTCGGAGGAAGAACGACGACGAGCACGCCGGCCGCCCAGCCGAAGAGGACGATCGACGCGACGCCGAAGACGAAGGAGAGCGAGACCCCGGGGTCGATGCCCTCGACCGGGACCGGGAAGCGGTCGGCGAGGGTCGAGGCGGCGAGGAGTGCGACGAGACCGATCAGGGTCGTCGTCTTGTGCTGCGAAAGGGCGAACGAGACGGCCCCGACAAGCGTGACGGCGATGCCGGCCGCGCACACCGGCGCGACGACGGCGAGGAGCCTCGGCGGCGGAAGCTTGTGCTCCACGGCTCCGTTACCAGTACAGGTTAAGCATGAAGTCCTCGCCGTAACCGCCGACGATGGCGATCACAAGAAGCGCGAGGACTGCGATGAGCGTAAAGAGGCGCGGGCGCCACTGCAACATCGTGAACCTCCCCAGAATCCGAAACATGACTCAGCGATTCTCAAGTCCAGGCGAGGCTGCTGCATCCCCCGTACGGGGGAAACCTGCGAGGCGGCGATTACCGCTTACGGACCGGAAACGAGGCCGGCTTCGGCGAGCGGCCGGCGGCCCCAGGCGAAACTCTGGCGGTACCAGCCGGTCAGCGGCGTGACGGCGACGCCCTCGCCCGAGGAGTGGACGATCCAGCCAGCTCCGAGGTAGATCCCCGTATGGCCGACCTGAGCGGGCTTCGACCGCGGCCCCGCGGAGCCGAAGAAGACGAGGTCGCCGGGCTGCAGCTTCGCGAACGCGATCCGCTTCGACCTCGGCACCTCGCCGCTCATCTGGTAGGTGGTACGGCCCTTGATGGTCGCGCTCAGGGCGGCGCCGCCCGGGTACGCCTGAAGCTTGTAGACGCGCCAGACGAAGCCCGAGCAGTCGAAGCCGCCTCGCGCCTTGACGCCGAAGGGCGCCTCCGAGCGCTCGCTCGTGCCGCCCCAGACGTACGGAAAGCCGACGAAGCGAACCGCGGTGTCGAGTACGCGCTTCTGCCAGTCGCCGAGCGTAGGAAGCGTGAAGGTCGCGGCCGCATCTTCGACGGACTGCTGCTCCCAGCCCCGGAAGCGCAGGATCGTCGCGACCGAGTAGGCGGTCTCCGCCCTGGTTACCGGGTCCGACGGCAGGAGCTCGAGGTCGTCGTCCTTCGCCGGATGGTTCGTGCGCAGCCCGAGCAGGCGCGCGACCGTCTCCGTGCCGAAGCGTGCCGGGACCTTGAGCCCGGCGTCACGCGCCGAGGAGAAGAAGAGTGAGGCTGCATCGGAGAGCTGGAGCGCCTTCACGAGGCTCGCGTCCAGCTGGGTCACGGTGACGGGCTTCGACGGGTCGGAGGGCGGCACCGGCTCCTGCTTGGTGAGGTCGGCGACGAGCTGCGAGAGCTCGCCGCGCGTCAACGTGTCGTTCGGCCGGAAGGCGCCGACGGTCCTCGCCATCAGGCCGCGCTGAACGACCAGCCGGATCTCGCGAGTGTCCCACGACTTCGGTGGCACGAGCGAGCCCTTCTTCTGGCCTCCCACGCCACCCGTACCGTCCGAGCCGACGTTCGCGGCAAGGGCGCACGGCGCAGCGAGCAGCGCGCAGCAGGCGACGAGGGCGGCGAGGCGGCTCATACGGGGTCCGTATCGTCCGGACTCCAGCGGGGCTTTAATCTGCGCCGGGTGGACGTCGAGATCCGGCCGGAGCCAAGCCCCGAGGAGCGACGCGCGCTGCTGGCGTCGCTCGAACGGCTGCTGGCCGATCCGGAACCGCCCGCTGCCTACCGCAGCCGCTGGCGCAAACAGGCGCTGCTCGAGAACATCGCGCCGGAGGGCGCCGGCGAGCTTCGCATCGAGCGCTGGGTACGAGGAGGCTAGGCGGGCGGCTAGGCGGGCCGGCCGCGCAGGAGGCCGGGCGCGACGCGGGCGTAGTCGAGCCCCGAGATCCACGTCAGGACGAGCGCGACCAGCAACGCCCACCAGGCGACGCTCGTACTCCACGCGCCGGCCGCGGCGAAGCCGCCGATCGCGGCCGCCGTCGCCTGCGACCACGTCTTGAGCTTGCCCAGGTCACGTGCGTGCATGACGACGCCTCGCTCGATCGCCGCGAGGCGGAGCCCCGAGACCAGGAACTCGCGCGCGACGATCGCGGCCACCATCCAGCCCGGGAAAACATCCTGGTCGATCAGCACGATCAGGACCGTGAGGACGAGGAGCTTGTCCGCCACGGGGTCGAGCAGCGACCCGAGCGGCGATGAGTGACCGCGGCTCCGTGCGACGCGGCCGTCGAACCAATCCGTCGTCATCGCGGCGATGAAGATCCCCGTCGCCCACCAGTCGACGTTCCAGACGTAGAGGACGACGACGATCGGCACGGCTGCCACGCGCACGAGGGTGAGCTGGTCGGCCAGGCCCATGAGCAGGGAGAATACGGCCCATGGCGCCCTTCTCGAAGGTCCTCGTGGCCAACCGCGGCGAGATCGCGGTCCGCATCTTCCGCACGCTGCGCGAGCTCGGCATCGGCACCGTCGCGGTCTACTCGGAGGTGGACCGGGGCTCGCTGCACGTGGCGGTCGCCGACGAGGCGTACCTCCTCGGGCCGGGCGCGCCCGCCGAGAGCTACCTGAACCAGGAGCGGATCCTCGACGCGGCCGCGCGTGCCGGAGCAGAGGCCGTCCACCCGGGCTACGGGTTCCTGGCCGAGAACGCGTCCTTCGCGCGTGCGGTCTCGCGAGCCGGGCTGGTCTGGATCGGGCCGCCCGCGGACGCGATCGAGACCATGGGGTCGAAGACGGCAGCCCGCGAGCAGATGCGCGCGGCAGGCGTGCCGGTCGTCCCGGGCACGACCGAGCCTGTGACCAGCGCGGAGGAGGTGATCCGCCTCGGCGACGAGCTCGGCTGGCCGCTCGCGATCAAGGCGTCCTCGGGCGGCGGCGGCAAGGGGCTCAAGGTCGTCGAGGGCCCCGACGAGGCCGAGCGCGCACTCGAGTCGGCCATGCGCGAGGGCGAGGCCTACTTCTCGGATTCGTCCGTGTACGTGGAGCGCTACCTCGAGGACCCGCGGCACGTCGAGGTCCAGGTCCTCGCCGACGCCCACGGCAACGTCATCCACCTCGGCGAGCGGGACTGCACGATCCAGCGCCGCCACCAGAAGCTCGTCGAGGAGACCCCGTCGCCTGCGGTCGACGACGAGCTGCGGCAGCGGATCGGCCAGATCGCCGTCGAGGCCGCGCGCGCGGTGCGCTATCGGAGCGCCGGCACCGTCGAGGGCCTGCTCTCGCGCGAGGGCGAGTACTTCTTCCTCGAGATGAACACCCGGATCCAGGTCGAGCACACGGTGACGGAGGTGGTCACGGGCCTCGACCTCATCCGCGAGCAGGTGCTGATCGCGGCCGGAGAGCCGCTATGGCTGCGCCAGGAGGACGTCCGGCTGACCGGGCACGCGCTCGAGTGCCGGATCAACGCCGAGGACCCGTCCAACGGCTTCCTCCCGAGCCCGGGGCGGATCACGGCCTACCGGGAGCCTGGCGGGCCGGGAGTACGCGTCGATTCCGGGGCCGTCGCGGGCTCCGAGATCCCTGCGCTCTACGACCCGCTGGTCGCCAAGCTGATCGTCCACGGCGTCGACCGCGAGCACGCGCGCAACCGCATGCTCCGCGCCCTCGACGAATACGAGATCGGGGGCGTGACGACGCTGCTGGGCTTCCACCGAGCGCTGCTCCGCCGCCGGTGCTTCGTCGACGGCGAGACCTGCCACGGGGTGGTCGAGTCCGAGGAGCTGGCGCGCGAGGCGCAGGAGCTCGCCCAGGAAGGATCTCCGTTGTCTCATATGAAAACAAACGTAGCGGCAGCCTCGGACGGCAGGCTGCGCGAGCGCGTCTCGTCGGTCGAGCTCGACGGCCGTCGTTTCGAGATCAAGGCGATGCTGCCCGAGCCCGCGCACGCCGAGCTAGCCCGCCGTCGCCAGGAGCGCGTCACGCGCGGCGCCCACGGAGCGGCGAAGGACGCGGTCACGACTCCGATGCAGGGCACCGTCCTGAGCGTCGAGGTCGAGGACGGCCAGGAGGTGACCGCGGGGCAGGTGATCTGCGTGGTCGAGGCGATGAAGATGGAGAACGAGATCGCCGCCCAGCGCGACGGGACCGTTGCAGAGCTCGCGGTCGCGCCCGGTCAGGCGGTCAAGACCGGACAGGTCATCTGCCTGATCTCGCAGAATTCGGCCTGACGGCCCCGACCGGCCGCGCCGTCTACAACTGCCGCTGGTAGACCCGGAACGTCCAGGTCGCGAACGCCGCCGTCGCGACCGTCAGCGCAAACAGCAGCCCCAGGTGCACTCCGACGGCGCTCCAGTCCGAGCCCGGCAGCACGACCTCGCGCGCCGAGACGACGCCCCAGTTCACCGGGTTGAACCTGCTGAGCTCCTGCATCCACTGCGGCATCTGCTTGAGCGAGATCAGCGTCGACGAGAGGAAGAACAGCGGCAGACCGATGAAGTTGGCGATCGCGATCATCGTCGCCTCCTTGCGCGTCAGCAGCGCGAGCCCCTGCGAGATGCCGGCGAAGGCGCTGTTCATCAGCATCGCCGCCAGCAGCACCACCGCCCAGCCGGCCGCACCGGCGTGCACTCGGACGCCGAGCAGCAGCGCCACGAGCAGGATGATGATCCCCTGGATCAGCGCGGTCAGCGCGGAGCGCACGATCTGGGAGACGACCAGCGAGACGCGGCTGACCGGCGTGGCCAGGAAGCGCGGGATCACATCGCGGTCGAGGTCGCTGACCATCGCCATCCCGCTCCAGGTGGCGCCGAAGAAGGCGTTCATGATCACGATCGCCGGCGCGAGGAACTCGATGTAGGACGTCGTTCCGAAGCCGCCGCCGGGCAGGTGCGTCACGCGCTTGAACAGCTGGCCGTAGAGGAGCAGCCAGATCATCGGCTGGACGAGGAGCAGGACGATCCAGATCGGCTCGCGCATCAGGTTCCGCGCCTGGCGCCCGACCATGAACCAGGTGTGGACGACGGCTTTCACTCGTCCCTCCCGCCGACCCCGGCTTCGTCCTCGGCGCGGAAGTCGCGTCCCGTGTAGTGGAGGTAGACGTCGTCGAGCGAGGGCCGGTGCATCGTCACCGCTTCGACCTGGATGCCGCGCGAGTCGAGCGCGGCCAGGATCGTCGGCACCGCGCGGGCGCCGTCTGCCACGCGGCTGCGCAGGAGTTGCCCGTCGGCCGTCACCTCGCGCACCTCGGCGAGCGAGCGTACGACCTCGGCGGCCGCGTCCACCTCGCCGTCCAGGAGCTCGACGCTTACGGCCTCGCCCTCGAGCCGGCCCTTGAGCTCCTCGGCGGTGCCCTCGATCACGACACGCCCCTTGCTCACGATCGCGAGCCGGTCGGTGAGCGCGTCGGCCTCCTCGAGGTAGTGCGTCGTCAGCAGGATCGTGAGCATTTCTTCGCGCGCGAGCACCGCGAGCTCCTGCCACATCGCCGCGCGCGCTTCGGGGTCGAGCCCGGTCGTCGGCTCGTCCAGGAACAGGACCTGCGGCCCGTGGACGACCCCGAGGCCGACGTCGAGACGGCGCTTCATGCCGCCCGAGTAGCCGCGGACGACCCGGTCGGCCGCGTCGGCGATGCCGAGCAGCTCGAGCAGCCGGTCGACGCGCTCGTGCAGCCGGCGCCCGGACATGCCCTGCACCCGCCCCTGCAGCGTCAGGTTCTCGCGTCCGGTCGCGTCGCGGTCGACGCCCGAGCTCTGCGGCACGTAGCCGATCGAGCGGCGAACGGCGTCAGCCTCGCGGACGACGTCGTGACCCGCGACCTCTGCCCGCCCGTCGCTCGGGGTGGTCAGCGTCGTCAGCACCTTCACGGTCGTCGACTTGCCCGCCCCGTTCGGCCCGAGCAGGCCGAAGACCTCGCCCGCGCGCACGCGGAACGAAACGCCTGCCAGCGCCTGCACCTCCCCGTAGCGCTTCTGCAGCCCCTCGACCACGATCGCGTCCACGGAGGCTGAGACTACCTCGGTAGAGTCCCGGCCCGGTGGACCTCTACGAGTACCAGGGCAAGGAGCTCTTCCGGCGCTTCGGCATCCCGGTTTCCGAGGGTCGGTTGGCCACGACGCCGGCCGAGGCACGCGCCGCCGCCGAGGAGCTCGGCGGCCAGGTCGTCGTCAAGGCACAGGTCCTGACCGGCGGTCGCGGCAAGGCGGGCGGGATCAAGCTCGCCGAAGGGCCCGACGACGCCGAGCAGAAGGCCGACGAGATCCTCGGCCTCGACATCCGGGGCCACGTCGTTCGCAAGCTCTGGATCGAGAGCGCCTCTGACATCGCGAAGGAGTACTACCTCTCGCTCACGTTCGACCGCGGGACGAAGAAGCCGCTGTTCATGCTCACCACCGAGGGCGGGGTCGAGATCGAAGAGGTTGCGGCCACGAACCCCGATGCGCTCTCGCGCCTGCACGTCGACCCGCTCGAGGGCTTCCAGCCCTACCAGGCGCGCCGCCTGATCTACGGCGCGGGGATCGAGGACGAGAGCGAGCAGAAGCAGATCCTCGGCATCGTCGAGAAGCTCTACCGCTGCTTCGTCGAGAGCGACGCGATGCTCTGCGAGATCAACCCGCTGATCGTCACCCCGGACGGGGAGGTGCGCGCGCTCGACTCGAAGTTCACGGTCGACGACAACGCGCTCTTCCGCCACCCGGACGTCGCCGAGATGCGCGACCCCGACGCGTACCCGCCCGAGGAGCGCGTCGCCCGCGAGAAGGACGTCACCTACGTGAAGCTCGACGGCGAGGTCGGCATCCTCGGCAACGGCGCCGGGCTCGTGATGTCGACGCTCGACGTGATCGCGCTCGTCGGGGGCCGCCCGGCGAACTTCTGCGATCTCGGCGGCGGCGGCGACGCGCAGGGCGTCGTCGATGCGCTCGAGGTGATCACGGGCGATCCGCAGGTGAAGTCGATCCTGTTCAACATCTTCGCGGGCATCACGCGCTGCGACGTCGTGGCGCAGGGGATCCTGCAGGCGCTCTCGCAGATCACGATCTCGCACCCGATCGTGGTGCGCTTCGACGGCACGAACGCCGAGGAGGGCCGCCAGATCCTGGCCGACGCGGCGCCGCCGAACCTGCAGGTCGAGCCGACGATGCTGGACGCCGCGCGACGCGCGGTGGAGCTGGCTGCATGACCGATGTTTGGTCGGATCGAGCCGAGGCCTACCGCGAGAGCGAGGCGCACCGGCAGGGCCGCGACCTCGAGCTCTTCGCCGAGTGGGCCGGCGGCAAGACCGTGCTCGACGTCGCGAGCGGCGGCGGCCACGTGGCTGCGCGGCTGCGCGAGGCGGGCTCCGAGGTCGTCACCTGCGACTCCGCGCCGGGCATGAAGCCGGACGTGATCTGCCGCGCCGAGGACCTGCCGTTCGCCGACGGAAGCTTCGACGTGGTCACCTGCCGCGTCGCCGCGCACCACTTCGACGATCCGGGGGCGGCGGTCGGAGAGTTCGCGCGCGTCGCGGGCGAGCTCGTCCTCGTCGCCGACAACCTCTACCTCGGCGAGGCCGGGGAGGAGGCCGACCGGCTGCGCGACCCGACGCACGTGCGCAATCTCTCCGAGGACGAGTGGCGCGGGCTCTTCGCGCAAGCCGGCCTCGAGGTAGAGGCGGTCGAGCGGGAGGAGAAGCGGGTCGAGCTCGAGCCGTGGCTCGAGCGCGCAGGGTGCACGGGTGACGAGGCCGCGCGGGTGCGCGAGCTTCTCGCCGACCGGATCGAGGATGGGAAGCTGCGGCTCGACCGCGGGATCATCAAGGCCCGAAAGGCAGGCGGCTAGTGGCGATCATCGTCGACCGCGACACGAAGCTCGTCGTCCAGGGCCTCACGGGTCGCGAGGGACGCTTCCACGGCCTCCGCAACCGCTCCTACGGCACCCAGCTGGTCGCCGGCGTAACTCCGGGCAAGGGCGGCCAGGACGTCGAGGGCGTGCCCGTCTTCGACACCGTCGCCGAGGCGGTCGCCGAGACGGGCGCAAACACGACGATGGTCTTCGTCCCGGCCCGCTTCGCCGCGGATGCGATCTACGAGGCCGTCGACGCCGGCATCGGCACGGTGATCTGCATCGCCGAAGGGCTCCCGGCCCACGACATGCTGCGCGTCTACAACTACATCCGTCCGCGCGGGATCACGATGCTCGGCCCGAACTGCCCCGGCGCCCTCTCGCCGGGCAAGGCGAACGTCGGGATCATCCCGGCCGAGATCTTCCGCGAGGGCCCGGTCGGCCTCGTCTCGCGCTCGGGCACGCTCACGTACCAGATCGGCCACGACCTGACGCAGCGCGGGCTCGGAAACTCGACGATCGTCGGGATCGGCGGCGACCCGGTCGTGGGCTCGTCGTTCATCGACATCCTCGAGCGCTTCGAGGCCGACGACGAGACCGAGCTGATCGTGCTCGTCGGCGAGATCGGCGGCGACGAGGAGGAGAAAGCGGCCGCCTTCATCGAGACCGAGGTGACGAAGCCCGTGATCGCATACATCGCCGGCTTCACGGCGCCGCCCGGCAAGACGATGGGGCACGCCGGCGCGATCATCAGCGGCTCGTCCGGCACCGCACAGGCCAAGAAAGAAGCCCTCGAGGCGCGCGGCGCTCGCGTCGGCACGACGCCGACCGAGGTCGCCGAGTTGGCCGTCGAGGTCGCCGGCGCGCGCGCCTGAGCGATCTCTACACTCGAACGCGTGACGATTTCGTTCGCTCGCGGGATCCCGGCGCCCGAGTGCCTGCCGGTCGAGGAGCTTGCCGACTGCGCCCAGGCCGCGCTGCGGCGCGACGGGGAGACGATCCTTTCGTACGGAAGCACGCTCGGCTACGCGCCGCTGCGGGAGTGGATCGCCGAGCGCCACGGCGTCGATCCGGGCCGCGTCGTGGTCACGAACGGGTCGCTCCAGGTCTTCCACTTCCTGATCTCGGCGCTGCCGCCCGGGCCCGTGATCGTCGAGCGGCCGACCTACGACCGGCCGCGCAAGATCCTGCGCGAAGAGGGGCGCGAGCTGATCGAGGTCCCGGTCGACGAGGACGGGCTCGACGTCGACGAGCTCGCCCGCTGCGGGCCTGCATCGCTGCTCTACACGATCCCGACCTTCCAGAACCCGACCGGGACGACGCTCTCGCTGGAGCGCCGCCGGCGTCTCGCCGAACTTGCGCGCGACCGCTCGCTGGCCGTCCTCGAGGACGATCCGTACGGGCTCGTCCGCTTCGAGGGCGAGCCGCTGCCGAGCGTCTTCGAGCTCGAGGGCGGCGAGCACGTCATGTACAGCTCTTCGTTCTCGAAGACCGTCGCGCCGGGGCTCCGCGTCGGCTATGCGATCGTGCCGGATGCGCTCTCCGGCGAGCTCGAGAAGCGCGTGGCCTCGACCTACATCACCCCCGCGCTGCTTGCGCAGGCGACGGTGCACGAGTTCCTGCGACGCGGTCTGCTCGAGCCGAGCCTGGAGCGGGTCGGCGGACTGCTGCGCACACGGCGAGACGTGATGCTCGAGGCGCTCGAGCGCGAGCTCTCGGGCCACGCTCGCTGGAACCGGCCGGAGGGCGGCTACTTCCTCTGGCTCGACCTCCCGGACGACGTCGACGCCTCCGAGCTTCTGCCCCGCGCGACCGAGGCCGGGGTCACGTTCGTCGCCGGCACCGACTTCGGCGGGCCCCCGAACAGCGCGCGGCTGGCGTTCAGCTTCGCCTCGCCGGAGGAGATTCCCGAGGGCGTCGCGCGGCTGGCGCGCCTAGTGGCGGCGGCGCCCGCGGCGGTTTAGCTGCGACAGCAGCACGCCGCCGATCAGCCCGAGCGCGATGCTGAGCAGGACCACCCAGATCAGTGAGACCTCGGTCGTCCCGAACACGAAGTGCATGTGCACCTGCTTGCGGTTCTCGAGCACGAATGCGATCGCGAACGCGATCACCGCGAGCAGGATGATCAGCTTCAGGTAGAGGCGGGGCTGCCACTGGCGCAGCCCTTCCTCCGCCGGAACCGCCTCGTCCGCGGGCTGCTCTGGAGGCTGCTCGTCGGAGCGGCGGAGCCGGAGGCGCATGCCCGGAGTTTAGGTGCGGCCTAGGCGGCGCGGGACTGGCCGGTCAAAGGCCGCGGCACGAGCCGGGGCTGCCGCGGAGGCACGAGCGAGCCGCGGCTGTGGAGGCGAAAAGTGGGGCACGGAGCCTCCAGCGTAAGTGCGCACAGACCGGCCCGGTGGAAATAGCAATCGCCGCAAGTTGGTTGGATTCGCTTGCTCAGAGTGTCGCCTGCTCCCTCGAAATGCGTGACCCGAACAAGGCAGGACTATAGGGCCGCTGCCTGAGCTTTCAAGGCTTGCCTGTGGAGAAAACATTGCAATTTCCGGCGGTTTCAAACCTACCGAAAAATGATTGTTCTTCAGGCTTTCGGGCCGAGCGTTGCCAGTGCCCGCAACGCCTGTCGAACATTTTCCACAGGAATGATCCTGAGCCCGTCCGCGTACTTCCTGGCCTCGCGCGCGTTCTCCCCGGCAGGCACAAGGAAGACGTCCACACCCGCACGGCGCACACCGAGCGTTTTCTGTTTCACGCCGCCGATCGGCAGCACCGAGCCGTCGAGCGCGAGCTCGCCGGTGGCTGCGACCCGCCGCCCGTGGGTGACGTTCCGCCCGAGCTCCTGCAGGATGTCGAGCGCGAACGCGAGCCCGGCCGAGGGCCCGCCGATGCCCTGCGCGTCGATCGAGACGTCGACCGGAAGCTTGACCTGGAGGTTGTCCGAGGCGGTGATGCCGACCAGCGCCTGCTTCGGGGCGGTCGGGTCGGCGATGGTCCGGAGCGTCGTCTCCTGCGTCCGGCTCCCGCGCCGGTAGCGGAGCCGGATCTGGTTGCCCGGGCGCTTCCGCGCGAGCTGCGCGCGGAGCTCCGCGACCGTTCGGATCGCGGTTCCGTCGACGGCGCTGATGACGTCGCTTGGCTGGAGCACCTTCGAGGCAGGGGCCTTCGGCTCGACCGCCAGGATGGTCACGCCTCCGCTGCGCGCGGTCGGCTTGTAGCCGAGCATCTTCAGGGCGACATACGGCGCGACCTTCTGCGAGTCGCTCATCTCGACCTGGCCGAGCCGCTGGTCGAGCGCGGAGCTGATCGGCGGAGCCTTGACGAGGGACGAGCCGCCCGCGCGGATCCAGGGAACGATCCGTTCGAGCAGCCTCGCGTCCCGCTCGCGAACGTCGACGAAGTAGATCTGGTTCCGCTTCGCGGGGTGACCGGAGATTCGGACGAGCGGTGCAACCGGGTGGGCCGGGTCGACGAGCTGCAGCTGGTAGCCGTCCGCAGGAGCGATCCAGGCGGCAACCACCGCGAAGACGAGCAGCAGCAGGCCCGTCGCCGCCAGCCGGCCGGGCGAGAACCAGCTCTTCTTCAAAGAAGGCCCCGCGTCAGGCCGCCGTCGACGGGGATCACGGCACCCGTCACGTAGCTCGCGGCGTCGGACGCGAGGAAACAGACGACCTCGGCGACCTCGCGCGGTGCGCCGAAGCGCCGCAGCGGGATCTGCTCGAGGTCTTCAGCGCGCGGCCGCCCGTGGAACGCCTCGGCGAGGCGCGCGGTCTCGATCCGCCCGGGCGCGATCGAGTTGACGGTGATCTTCTTCGGCCCGACCTCGCGGGCCAGAGTCTTCGCCCAGCCGATCACCCCCGGCCGCACCGCGTTCGAGAGCGCGAGGTTCTCGATCGGCTCGCGGACCGAGCTAGAGGTGATGTTGATCACGCGGCCGTGGCCGCTCCGCTCGAGCTGGGGGAGGCAGAGCTCCGTCAGCCGCACGGCCGAGACGAGGAGCAGCGCGACCGCATGCTCGACCTGCTCGTCGGTGAGGCCGACCGCGGCCGTGCGCGGCGGGCCGCCGCCGTTGTTGACGAGGATGTCGATCCCGCCGAAGGCCTCGAGGGCGCGCTCGACGAGGCGTTTCACGTCCGCGGGATTGGTCACGTCGCCGCGGACCGGAAGCGCGCCGAGTCGCTCGGCCTCCCGCTCGAGGAGCTCCCGGCGTCGCGCGAACATCGCGACGTTGGCGCCCTCGGCGGCGAGCGCCTCCGCGATCGCGAGGCCGATCCCCGAGGAGGCCCCGCAGACGATCGCGGTGCGGCCGGCTAGCCCGAGCTCCACGCCTGGCTCGCTCCGTCTGCGATTGCCGAGCGCCGCCGCCCGGTTCCCCGCCGCTCAACTCCCCACCCTGGGTGGGGAAGAACGTCCACCCGCCACCCGCTGCGAGCGTATCGGCAAAGTCGTGACGCGTCTGTGGACCGGGCGCGCCGGTTCTGCGCCAATCCGTCCACAGCCCTACTCGGCCGAGCCGAGGACGCCGACGACCTCCCGCACCGCGGCCGCGGACTCCTCGAAGGCGCGCTTCTCGTCGTCGGTGAGCTCGAGCTCGAGCACTTCCTCGATCCCGTCCGAGCCGAGCCGCACCGGCACTCCCATGTAGAGACCGTCGATCCCGTACTCGCCCTCGAGGTACGCCGTGCAGGGCAGCACGCGGTGCTCGTCCAGGAGCACGGCGTCCACCATCTGAGCCACGGCTGCGCCCGGCGCGTACCAGGCGGACGTCCCGAGCAGCTCGACCACCTCGCCGCCGCCCTTTGCGGTGCGCTCGACCATGGAGTCGATCCGGTCCTGCGAGACGAGCCGCGTCAGCGGTACGCCGCCCACGGTCGTCGCAGAGACGACGGGCACCATCTGGTCGCCGTGGCCGCCGAGGACGAGCGCCTGCACGTCCTTCACCGACGAGCGCGTCTCCCAGGCGATGAACGTGCGGAAGCGCGCGGTGTCGAGGATCCCGGCCTGGCCGAAGACCCGCTCCTTCGGGAAACCCGAGGCGGTCTTGGCGACGTGGCACATCGCGTCGAGCGGGTTCGAGAGCACGATGATGATCGCTTCCGGCGACTGCGCGATTGCCTGCTCGACGACCGAGCCGACGATCTTCTCGTTCGTCGTCACGAGGTCGTCGCGGCTCATGCCCGGCTGCCGCGGCAGCCCGGCGGTCACCACGACCACGTCCGAGCCCGCCGTCTCCTCGTAGCCGTTCGTCCCGGTAACCGTCGGCTCGAATCCCAGCACGGGGCCCATCTGCGAGATGTCGAGAGCCTTGCCCTGCGGAAGCCCTTCTTTGATGTCGGTCAGGACGACGTCGGCGTAGTCGCGCTGCGCCAGCACCTCCGCGGCGGTCGCGCCGGTGTTCCCGGCGCCGACGATCGTGACCTTCCTACGCAACGCGCGCCCCCAGCTTCTCGACGATCGCGTCGGCGACCTCGCTCGTCCCGACCGCGCTCGGATCATCGCGTGAGGGCTTCATGTCGTAGGTGACGCTCTCGCCTTCCTCGATCACCTCGGCGATCGCCTCCTCCAGGTTGTTGGCCGCGTCCTCCTCGTCGAGGTGGCGGAGCATCAGCATTCCGGAGAGCATCATCGCCATGGGGTTCACGCGGTTCTGCCCCGCGTACTTGGGCGCCGAACCATGCGTCGGCTCGAAGACCGCCGCGTGCGTGCCGAAGTTCGCTCCCGGCGCGAGCCCGAGGCCGCCGATCAGGCCCGCAGCAAGATCCGAGACGATGTCGCCGTAGAGGTTCGGAAGCACGAGCACGTCGTACTCCTCCGGCCGCTGGACGAGCTGCATGCAGAGGTTGTCCACGATCCGGTCCTCGAATTCGAGGTCGGAGTTCTCCTCCGCGACCTCGCGCGCCACGCGCAGGTAGAGGCCGTCCGAGAACTTCATGATGTTCGCCTTGTGGACGGCGGTCACCTTGCGGCGGCCGTTGCGGCGGGCGTAGTCGAACGCGAACTCGACGATGCGCCGGCTGCCGTCGATCGACAGCGGCTTGATCGAGATCCCTGAGCGCGCCGGCACGTGCCCGCCGTGCGCCTCGATCCAGGCGGAGAGCTCCTCGGCGTGGGCCGTGCCTTCCTCGTACTCGATCCCCGCGTAGAGATCCTCGGTCGCCTCGCGGACGATGATCAGGTCGACGTTCTCGTAGCGGGAGCGCACGCCCCGGTAGCTCTTGCAGGGGCGGACCTGGCCGTAGAGGTCGAGCGTCTTGCGGAGCGTGACGTTGACCGAGCGGAAGCCGCCCCCGATCGGCGTCGTGATCGGCCCCTTCAGCGCGACCCCCGTCCGCTGGATCGAGTCGAGGACGTGGTCCGGCAGCGGGTTGCCGCCGTGCTGGTCCATCACATCGGCACCGGCCTCCTGGACGTCCCAGTCGAACTCGACACCCGTCGCCTCGAGCACGCGGCGCGTGGCCTCGGTCAGTTCCGGCCCGGTGCCGTCGCCCGGGATCAACGTCACCTCGTGCGCCACGGGGCTGGACTCTACCGAGCGATACTCTGCCCGCGTCATGGCCTCGAAGCCCGCGAAGAAGTCGGTCGCGCTCTCCGGTGTCGCGGTTGCCGAGACCGCCGTCTGCTCGATCGACCCCGAGCGCGGCATCCTCCGCTACCGCGGCTACGACATCGCCGATCTCGCCGAGCATTCGACGTACGAGGAGGTCGCCTACCTCTTGCTCGAGGGCGAGCTGCCGAGCGAGGAGCAGCTGCGGGCGTTCAAGGAGGAGCTCGCGCAGCGTGAGCTGCCGGCCAACGCGCGCGCGCTCATCGACGGCAACGCGCACGACGTCTCCCCGATGGAGATGCTCCGCACCGCGGCATCGCTGCTCTCGTTCGCGGATCCCGCCGAGGCGGCCGTCGACCGCGAGAACGACCGGCGGAAGGCGGCGGCCCTGATCGCGCAGCTCCCGACGATCGTCGCCCGCCACCACCGCTTGCGCCAGGAGCTCGCGCCCGTCGAGCCGGATGCCGAGCTCTCGTACGCCGAGAACTTCCTCACGATGCTGCGGGGCGAGAGCCCGACCGAGCGCGAGGTCCGCGCGTTCGACGTGGCGATGATCCTGCACGCCGAGCACGAGCTGAACGCGTCCACGTTCGCTGCGCGCGTCGTCGCCGGCACCGGAGCCGACCTCCATTCGGCGATCACCGCAGCGATCTGCGCGCTCAAGGGCCCGACGCACGGCGGCGCCAACGAGGCCGCGATGCGCACCTTCGAGGAGTTCGGCTCGCCCGAGGCGGCCGAGGAGGGCGTGCGCCGCTACCTCGCGGAGAAGAGGACGCTCTACGGCTTCGGGCACCCGGTCTACGTGACGACCGATCCTCGGGCCCGCATCCTCAAGCGGCTCTCGGAGGAGTTCGCCCAGGAGGGCGGCGAGCCGAACTGGTACGCGATCACGGAGGCGACCGAGCGCGCCGCCCACGAGCAGAAGGGCCTCTGGCCGAACGTGGATCTTTACAGCGGCTCGCTCTACCGCTACCTCGGGATCCCGAACGACCTGTTCACGCCGCTGTTCGAGTGCAGCCGAGTCGCGGGCCAGGCGGCGCACGTTCTCGAGCAGCACGCGAACAACAAGATCATCAGGCCGGCCGGCGAGTACGTCGGCCCCGGTGATCGCGAGCTGCCCGTCCGCACGTCCTGACGCTCCCGGCGTCCGGTAGATTCGAGTCCGATGAACGACTTCAAGCCAGGTCTCGAAGGAGTCGTCGCCGTCCAGACAGAGATCGCGGAGCCCGACCGCGAGGGCGGCTCGCTTCGCTACCGCGGCGTCGACATCGAGGAGCTGGTCGGCCACGTGCCGTACGAGAAGGTCTGGGGGCTGCTCGTCGACGACGACATCAGCGTCTCGATGCCGGACCCGGAGCCGCACGAGCCGCCCGCGCTGAGCGGTAACGCGCCGGCCGACCTCCAGTCCGAGACCGCCCGGCTCTCCGGCGTCTGGCAGCTCGGCAAGCTCAACGAGATCTCCGACGAGCAGGCGCGAGAGGACCTCGGACGCCTCTCGGCGCAGATGATGGAGATCGTCGCGCGCTCGGCCGCGAAGGCCGACGGGCGCGAGCCGGCTCCGGACGACGTGGTTGCCCGAGGCGACACCGCGGCCGAGAAGTTCCTGCTCCGCTGGCGCGGCGAGGCCGACCCGCGCGCCGCGAAGGCGATCGACACCTACTGGATCTGCACCGCCGAGCACGGCCTGAACGCCTCCACGTTCACCGCGCGCGTCGTCGCCTCGACCGGCGCTGACTGCGGCGCGGCGCTGTCGTCCGCGGTCGGCGCCCTGTCCGGCCCGCTCCACGGAGGCGCGCCTGCGTACGTGAAGCCGATGCTGCAGGAGGTCGAGCAGCTGGGCGACCCGGAGCGCTGGGTGCGCGAGGCCCTGGAGAAAGGGAAGCGGATCATGGGCTTCGGGCACCGCGTCTACCGCGCCGAGGACCCGCGCTCGCGGATCCTCAAGCGGACGGCGAAGGAGCTCGGCTCGCCGCAGGTCGAGCTCGCGGAGCAGCTCGAGCAGGCCGCGCTCAAGGCGCTGCAGGAGCGGCACCCGGAGCGCGTGCTCGCGACGAACGTCGAGTACTACTCGGCGATCGTGCTCGACGTCGCGGAGATCCCGCCGCCGCTCGCGCCGGCGATGTTCGCCTGCTCGCGCGTGGCCGGCTGGTCGGCGCACATCCTGGAGCAGAAGCGCACCGGCCGTCTCTTCCGGCCGTCCGCGCAGTACGTCGGCCCCTCGGAACGATCGCTCACGTCGGTTTGACCCTCGCCGAGGCAGCCGCCGTCGCCGACGAGCTGGCCAAGCAGGGCAAGGAGCGCGAGCTCGCAGATCTCCGGCGCGACTGGTCGGACGAGATCGAAGAGGCCACCCGCTCGGGCGACTACCGCGAGCGCGCCGTCGCCTACCGGGCGATCGGGCAGCTCCGCTTCCGCCAGAAGGCCGAGCTCCTGCGCCGCGGCCTCGAGGACGACAGCCCGGCCTGCCGCGGCTCCGCGCTCCTGTCGCTCGAGCTGCTCTCGCGCGACCACCCGCGCGAGATCAACGCCGTGCGGCCGCTCTTGCACACGCTCGCCAACGCCGACGACAACGCGGCCGTCCGTCGCCTGGCGGTTCTCTGCCTGCGGAACGGCTCGCCGCAGCGCGACACCGTCGTTCTCCTGCAGGGGATCGCGGAGGAGGACGGCCTCGAGCGCGACCTCAGGGCGACCGCCGCAAAGGTCGCCGCAGGGCTCGAGAAGCGCGCGAAGGCGCGTTAGACGCAGTTACAGGCGTTTCCGCGGAGTTGCCGACCGCAGGAGGGGCAGATGCGGCGGCGTTGCCGCCACTCGAGCCCGTTCTTGCCGACGCCTCCGAGCGTCATCAGCAGCCCCGCCGCAGCCGTCGAGATCATCAATACCGCGACGTGCGGGTCGAGAGCCATAGTTCATTCGTTCCGCAGGCTCAGTCGCCCGAAACGTGCCGCCGCCGTGCGTGCGGGTGGCTGCGGAAGTAGACGTCGCGCCGGCGGCGGTCGCTGACGTGCGTGTAGAGCTCCGTCGTGCCGAGGTCCGCGTGCCCGAGCATCTCCTGGACGCTGCGCAGATCGGCGCCGCCCTCGAGCAGGTGTGTGGCAAACGAGTGGCGCAGCAGGTGTGGATGGACGCGCTCGGGCTCGAGGCCGGCCCGCTCGGCGAGGCGCCGCAGGATCAGGAAGGCTCCCGCGCGCGTGAGCGCCCCGCCCTGCGCGTTCAGGAAGAGCTCCGGCCGGTGGCGGCGGTCGAGGTAGGGGCGGCCGTGCGCGAGGTAGCGCCGTAGCGCCTCGATCGCGTGGCGGCCGACGGGGACGACGCGCTCCTTGTTCCCCTTGCCCGTGCAGCGGACGAGGCGGCGCTCGAGGTCGACGTCGGTCTTGCCGAGCCCGACGGCCTCGCTGACCCGCAGCCCCGCGCCGTAGAGCAGCTCGGTGAGCGCGCGGTCCCGGAGCGAGCGGGGGGTCGTGCCAGGCGCGGCCTCGATCAGGCGCTGAGCCTCCGCGGCCGACAGCGTGCGCGGCAGGCGCCGCCTCCGGCGCGGCAGCTCGAGCGCTGCCGCCGGGCTGTCGGTGCGGACGCCGAGCAGGATCAGGTGGCGGAAGAAGGAGCGCACGGCGGCTACGCGGCGCGCGATCGTCGCGGGGGAGAGGCCGGCGGCGCGCAGCTCCGCCAGCCAGCGTTCGAGGTCGTCGGTGGTCGCCTTCGAGGGCGGGCCGCCGAGCCAGTCGCCGAGCGCGCGCAGGTCACGGCGGTAGGCGTCGACGGTCTTCGGCGCCCGCCGAGCAGCGAGCAAGGCGAGGAATCCGTCCACTTCGGGATCGGACGCAGCCGGTTCGGCCCGCGGCGTCGCCATCGCGACGTTCTTTCTTCGCCCCGGCCGTACGGACGCCTGCTAGAAACAGCCGCTGTGAGCGCAGACGAGCGCCTGGAGGAGGCGGCAAAGCTCTACGACGCCGCCGCGGAGGAGCTCGAGCAGGCGGTTGCCCACTGCCGGACCGCCGCTCGGCATTTCCGCGAGAAGGCCGTGCCCAGGGGCGCGGCGCACGCCTGGGCAGCGGTCGGCCACATCCGAACCGCGGAAGAGTCGCTCGAGGCGCAAGCGCGCGCGCACGCTCGCGCCTCGAACCCTTAGCCCTCGGGCGGCGGGACCACTTCGCCGCGCTCGATCCAGGCGCGGAGCTGCTCCTCGAACGTCTTCAGCGAGCCGTGCCAGCGGATGCCGTCGGCCATCTCGTCGGACATCGGGCCGAAGGCGCTGCACTCGTGGCGCAGGACCGTGCCGTCGCCGTCCTCGACGAACTCGTACCGGTGGTCGAGCCTGATCCCGCCGCCGAGCATGTCGCTCGTGCTCGTGTAGCCGTTGGGCGGGTCCCACCAGCCGATCGTCCCGTAGAGCTTGCCGGCGCCGTCGCCCCAGTCCTCGTAGATCTGGCCGCCGGCGCGACGGTCGTTGACCACCCGCTTGAGCCGGTCCTGCCCGTAGCTGATCTGGAACCACTTGCCGGTGTCGAGGAAGGCCTCGAACACCTCCTTCTGCGGCTTCGCAAAGCGGAGCTCGTTCGTGAACGTGACATGCCGAACCTCGTGCATCACTCCTCCTTCAGGTGGCGCTCGAACGCCAGTAGCTGTGAGGCCGACGCCTGCTGGAAGCTGTTCAACCAGCGCTCGAGCTCGCGCTGGATCGGAACGGCGTTCAGCTCGTTCCACCGCTCACGCCCTTCCCGGCGGACGAGGACGATCCCGGCGCGCTCGAGCACGCCGAGGTGCTGCATGACCGCGTAGCGCGAGAGGCTCGGGAGAACCTCACACAGCGCGGTCGTCGTCTTCGGCCCGTCCCGGAGCGCGTCGAGCAGTGCCCGCCGGTGCGGCGAGCCGAGCGCCTTCCAGACCTTGGCGTCGTCCATTACGTGATAAAAATATCACATAACTACGAACGCGGGTGCGAACGGTCGTAGACCTTGCGCAGGCGCTTCGCGTCCACGTGGCTGTACATCTGCGTCGTCGAGAGCGAGCTGTGGCCGAGCAGCTCCTGGATCGTGCGCAGATCGGCGCCGCCCTCGAGCAGGTGCGTCGCGAAGGCATGGCGCAGGCGGTGCGGGTGCGGCAGCAGGCGGCGCAGCGTGCTCGTGTCGAGACGCCGGCCGCGGGTTGAGAGGAAGAGCGCGTTCTCGGCGCCGCGGGCGAGCTTCGGCCGCGCCTCGCGCAGGTAGACGCGCGAGCCGGTGCGACGCCTCTTCGCCGAGCGGGACGACGCGCTCCTTCCCGCCTTTGCCGCGCACGTGGACGAGCTCCTGCTCGAAGTCGACGTCGGCGAGGTTCAGGTCGACCGCCTCCTGGGAGCGCAGGCCGGCGGAGTAGACGAGCTCGACCAGGGCCCGGTTACGGAGGCCGAGCGGGCCGGTGCCGTCGAGAGCGTCGAGCTCGGCGTCGACGTCCTCGGAGCGAGGCGCGTCGGGAAGACGCCGCGGCCGCCGGGGCGCGAACGACGCATCCGGGACGCGCTCCGGCCCGAGCGCGTGGCGCAGGAACGCGCGAACGGCCGCGAGCTTCCGTCCGATCGTCGAAGGCGCGAGCTTCCTCGGCCGCGCGCGCCCGAGCTCGGCGGTGTAGTCGGCGAGCGCACGCACGTCGACGTCGTCGAGGCGCATCCCTCGGCGCTCGAGCCAGACGCAGAACTCGGTCACGTCGACGCGGTAGGCGCGGCGGGTCGCCTCCGCGAGCGCGGGGCTTTCGAGGAATCGCTCCAGCTCTGCCTTCACGCGGCGCACTTCGCCGCGAGGGCGGCTAATCCTCAGGAAGCGGCTGCGACGATCTCGTCCGAGAGGCTCGGGAAGCCGCGCAGGAACTCGGCGCGCTCGGCCTTGAAGCGCTCGACGAGAGCGCGGTACTCGTCCTCGCGGCCCTGCTCGGCGTACAACCGCCGCGGCTGCAGAACGTCGAGCTCGTCGATTCCCGGCACCGCGGAAGCGACGAAGTAGCCGAAGTCAGGATCGCGCTCCCACTCGATCGTGCCCTCGGCGATGCCCTTCACGATTGCCGAGGAGTGCTTGATCCGCACCTTGCGCGAGCGCTCGTCGCTCCTCGGGACCGCCCACGCGCCCGGTGTTCATCACGTAGACCTCGAGCGGGTTCTCTGCGAGCAGCTCGAGGAAGCGGTTGCCCTGGAGGTCGTGCGGCATCGGGAAGAACGGGTTCGTCCCCGGCACGCGCATGAACTTGCCGGCCTCGTCGGCGCCGCCGGCGCTCGTGCCGGTCGTCTCGCCGAGCATGAAGAAGGCGGCCGCCTGCGGGCCTTCCAGCTTCGCGACGGCGGGAACGATGTTCTCGTTCTTGTTCAGGATCAGGAGGAAGTGCGCCTCGTCGATCTCGTCCGAGGCCGCGCTCTCGATCACCGAGAACGGGAAGGTCGCGCGGCCGTTCGACGTGTAGTTCGTGTCGTAGAAATCGACCTCGTCGCCGTGCTGCGAGACGTTCTCGAGGTACGAGTCGGGCTGGGTGACCGCCCCGTAGATGGTCGGCTCGTCGTCGGGATTCAGGCCGAAGGTCTTCGCGAAGCAGCCGTTCTCGGTCGCGTAGACGCGGCCGTTCGGCATCCATGCGACGAAGTCGTCCTGCACCGGCAGCGAGCCGTTCTGGCGCGTGAAGGTGGTCGTCGTCTTGCCGGTGCCCGAGAGGCCTACGATCAGGCCGACGCGCTTGCCCTGCTCGGTCGGGATGATCTTGCAGCCGGCGTGCAGCGGGATCCCGCCGCTGTCGTAGACGAGCTTGTTCCACATCCGCAGGCCGCCCTTCTTCGACTCGCCGAAGTAGTCGGAGTTGAAGACGCGCGTCACGCCCTGCTCGAGGTCGACCGCGATCAGGCGGTCGTCCGGGTAACCGTCGGCCTTCAGGTTCGGCGTGTAGATCACCGTCAGCTCCGGCTCGATCTCCTCGCCCTCGCCGGCGAAGTACAGCTGCTGCTGCATCCCCGCGATGTTCGCGTTGGCGGTCTCGATGTAGAGCCGGGCCGGCGTGCGGAACTCCGGATCGCTGCCGATGTAGCCGTCGACGACGACCATCTCCTGCTCGGCGATATAGGCGTCCTGCGCCTCGGCCCACTTGCGGCCTTCCTCGCGCGTGATCGATTGGTTCTGGCCGTCGGGCTCGTCCGTGACGATGTAGGTCGAGCCTTTCGAGCGGCTGACCACCTCGGTCTGCACGTTGACGTTCCCGTGCTGCGTCCGCCGCGCGTTCGGCATTTGCGCGGCGAGCTCCTTGAGCTCGTCGGCGGAGGGGTTTTCGAGGACCGAGGCCGCCGGAGGCAGCCGAAACAGCATCTTGGCCACGCGAGGAGTCTAGCGGCGCTCCGGAGCGGAAACCGCTCCTGCACAATGCGGCGATGACGGTCTCTTCGCCGCAAACGAGGCGAATCGTGGTTCTCAAGCGCCTGCGCGGGGCTCGCCGGTGGCTCGTCTTCGTGCTGGCGGCGATCGCGCTCGCGCTTATTCCGTGGACCGCCTATCTGAGCGCGACGCTGCCGGGGGAGCATGTCGCCCATCACTGGGACGTCGCCTGGGCCGGCTTCGACGTCTTCGAGGCGGCGGCGCTCACGGCCACGCTCGTCGCGCTCGTCCGCCACTCGACGCGCCTTCCCGTCCTCGCCGCGATCGCGGGGACGGCGCTTCTCACGGACGCCTGGTTCGACCTGCTGACCTCGACCCCCGGCCGCGACCGCGGGTGGGCGCTCGTGGAGGCCGTCCTCGGCGAGCTGCCGCTCGCGGCGCTCTGCTTCTGGCTCGCCTACGACTCTGCGGACGCGATCGTCAGCGCCGCGAACGAGTCGGCTTCGGCAGCTGGCCTTCCAACCACATCGCCGCGAGACCGACCCGGCCAAGACCCAGCACACGTTCGTACAGCAGGTAGCGAGGCTCCCAGCGCGGGAAGAACTTCGCGTTGAAGCGGTGAAGCCGCTCGATCTGAAAGACCGAGTCGGCCAGTAGCAGGCCTCTGCCGACCAGTCGCTCGAGGCCGCTCCGAGGCGAGTGGATGAAGCGGGCGAAGGCTGCAAAGTTGAGCGAGACCTCCTCCACGCCGCGGTCCCGCAGCAGCTCGATCCCGCGCGCGACGAGGAACTCGGTCAATCCGTTCGGCGTGTCCTTGTCGCGGCGCATCAGCGACAGGGAGACCGCGGGCCGCCCGTAGCTCGGTGCGAAGTGGAGGAAGGCGCGGATGCGCCCCTCGCCGTCGTGGCCGATCAGGACGAGACTGTCGCCGTGGTCGTCGCGGCGCAGCTCGTCGAGCGCCATGCTGAAGCCGCGCTCCCTCTGGGCGCCGCGCCAGCTCCGGCTGACTCGCTCGAGCTCGCCGAGCTCGCTTGGGGACAGGTCGGCCAGCGGGCGCAGGCTCGCCGCGTAGCCCTGCTTCTCGAGCCGCGTGACCGACTGCCGCACCTTGCGAATCGCTCGGCCCTCGAGCGAGAACGCGTGCGTGTCGACGATCGCCTCGTCGCCCAGGTAGAGCGAGCGCAGCCCGAGCTGGGCCCAGAGCGGTCGCAGGCGCTCCCCGGCGCCGATCGCCGCGAGCTTCAGCCCGCGAGCTTCCGCGAACGCGCTCAGCTCGAGCAGCAGGCCCGGCAGCGCATCGTCGGGTCCGACCGGGTCGCCCGAGACGACGAGGACCCCGGTCTCGACCCGGTAGCCGAGGAAGGCGCGGCGGTCCGGGCTGAACAGGTAGTGCTGGTCGCGGCGGAGCTTGAAGTAGGCGAGCGTGTCGACGCCGTGGCGGCGGACGAGCTCGCGGGCCAGGTGCCGCGCCTCGCCGGTCGGATAGGCGCGCGGGACGGCCAGCGGCCGGAACAGCAGGTACGCGCACCACGCGAACGTCAGCAGGCCTGCCAGGCCGACGGCCTCGTCGACGAGGGCGAGCTCGCCCCGGAAGACGATCGGTCCCGGCTGCCAGGCGAGCGAGTCGAAAGTCTCGCGGACGACCGCGGCAATCGATGCGCTCTCCGGGGCGGCCAGCCAGACCGCAAACGCGCAAAGCAGCAAGCTCGACCCCGCGAGCAGCGGCACCAACCGCACCGCGGAGCGCAGGCTGACCGGGTCGGGCCGGACGCAGAAGGCCGAGCGACCGACCCACAGGATCCCGGCGACGGCGAGGCTGCCCGCGGCCTCCTCGACGTCGAGGCCCTTGAGCAGGTCGAGCAGCGCGAGCCCGACGAGCAGGAGCACCGCGAGCCGCAGCGCGCTCTGGCGGCGGCGCCAGAGGTACGGCGCGGTCACCAGCAGCAGCAGCGAGGCAGGCACGGCGGCGGCATGGGAAACCCGCAGCGCGGCGAGCGGAGTCACCTGGAGAAGCAGGTCGTCGCGCCAGGCGATGTTCGGCGTGACCGCGGAGGCCAGGTTCACCAGTCCCGCGAGCACGGCCAGGATCGCAGCGAGCCTCGGCAGCGGCGCGAAGCGCTCCACGCGGGCCAGCGGCGCCGGACAGGTGTGCAGGCCGAGACGCCATGCAGCGGTGTCGCGGCGGGAGGGGAGGAGGTCCTGCCAGTCCTTCGCGACGAGCCAGAGGCCTGCGGAGGCGATCGCGAGCGCGGTCACCCGCTGCTCGATCCGGTCGAACGCGAGCGCGCCGGCGAGGGCGAGCAGGACCGCGGCGCCGAGGTGCCACTCGTGCACGCGCGCGCCGAGGACGTAGACCCGCGGGCCCAGACGATGACGATCGATCCGCAGCATGACCCAGTCACACCATAGCCCGACTCCGAGTCGCGCTCATTCGGTAGGTTCCGAGACGTGGAGGCGAAGCACGACGTCCTCGTCGTCGGTGCCGGCTGCGCGGGGATGCGCGCGGCCATCGAGGCACATGATGCGGGCGCCGACGTCGCGCTGATCTCGAAGATCCACCCGGTGCGCAGCCACTCCGGCGCCGCCGAGGGCGGCATCAACGCCGCGCTCGGGAACGCCTCGGAGGACGATCCGGAGAAGCACGCCTTCGACACCGTCAAGGGCTCCGACTACCTCGGCGACCAGGACGCGATCCAGATCCTCTGCGACGAGGCGCCCGACGACGTCTACCAGCTCGAGAACTGGGGCGCGGTCTTCTCGCGAACGGACGACGGCCGCATCGCCCAGCGCCCGTTCGGCGCGGCCGGCGAGCCCCGGACCGCCTACGCCGCGGACATCACGGGCCACGTCCTCGTGCACGTGCTCTACGAGCAGGTGATGAAGCGCGAGATCAAGGTCTACGAGGAGTACTTCGTCTGGAAGCTCGCCGTCGACGACCACCGCTGCCAGGGCGTGATCGCGTGGAACCTCCTGGACGGCGGGCTCGCGACGATCGGCGGGAAGACGGTCATCCTCGCGACCGGCGGCGCGGGCCGGCTCTACGTCGGCACGACGAACGCCTACGCGTGCACCGGCGACGGGATGGCGCTCGCGCTTCGCGAGGGTGTCGCGCTGAAGGACATGGAGATGATGCAGTTCCACCCGACGACGCTTGCGCCGACCGGCGTCCTGATCACCGAGGGCTGCCGCGGCGAGGGCGCCTACCTGCTCAACTCGGAGGGCGACCGCTTCCTCAAGAACTACGCGCCGAACGCGATGGAGCTCGCCTCGCGTGACGTCATCTCGCGCGCGGAGCAGACCGAGATCGACGAGGGCCGCGGCGTCGACGGCAACGTGCTGCTCGACCTGCGCCACCTCGGCGCCGACAAGATCCTCGAGCGGCTGCACGGGACCCGCGAGCTCTCGATGGTGTTCGCGGGCGTGGACCCGATCTACGAGCCGATCCCGGTCCGGCCTGGGTCTCACTACCACATGGGCGGCGTCGACACGGACGTCTGGGGCCTGACGTCACTCGAGGGTCTCTACGCGGCCGGCGAATGCGCGTGCGTGTCGGTGCACGGCGCGAACCGGCTCGGCGGCAACGCACTCATGGAAACGATCACCTTCGGCAAGCGGTCCGGGGCCCACGCGGCCGAGTGGGCGCTCGCGCACACGACGGTCGAGGTGCCCGAGTCGCTGGAGGCTGACGCCGAGCGCGAGCTGCGGACGCTTCTCGACCGCGCCGATGGGGAGCGCCCCTGGTCGATCCGGAACGAGCTCGCCGAGACGATGCACGAGAACTTCGGTGTCTTCCGCCGCGAGGAGCAGATGCGCAAGCAGGGTGAGATCGTCGGCTCGCTCCGCGAGCGGTACGAGCAAGTCGTCGTCGAGGACAAGGGCGACGTGTTCAACAGCGACCTCACGCAGGCACTCGAGCTCGGCTTCCTGCTCGAGCTCGCGGACTGCATGGTCGTCGCCGGCCTGGAGCGCAAGGAGAGTCGCGGCGCCCACGCGCGGCCGTACGACTATCCGGAGCGCGACGACGAGAACTTCATGCGGCACACGCTCGTCACCTGGCAGGACGGGCAGCCGAAGCTGAACTGGAAGCCGGTGACCATGACGAAATGGCAGCCGATGGAGCGCACGTATTGACCCGGCGCTCTGCTGCGGCGGTGCTCGTCGCTGCGCCGATGCTCGCCGGTTGCGGGGGCGGCGGCGGGAGCAGCAGCGCGTCGCCGGAGACCGTCACTTCTGCGGCTGCGAAGACCGCGCGGGCGGGCAGCGTCAAGGCCGACTTCACGATCTCCGGCGCCGGTGCGAAGGGTGAGGGCAGCGGCACCTTCAACACCGGCGGCGACCGCTCCGGGCGGTCGACGGTGAACCTCGAGGTGAACAGGCGCGTCAACGCCGTCGAGACGATCATCGCCGGCAAGATCCTCTACCTGCGATCGCGCGTATTCGCGCAGGCCGGCCTCACCGGCCCGAAGGACTGGCTCAAGGTGGACCTGGCTCAGCTCTCCCAGCAGGGCGGCGGCCTGAGCAACCTCGCCGCTGCGAGCCCTTCGCCGACGACGGCGCTCGTCTACCTGCGCGGCGCGAAGAATGCGAAGAAGGTCGGCACGGACTCGGTCGCCGGGGTCGACGCGACGCACTACCGCGTGACCGCCGACCTCCAGCGCGCGGCTGCGCGGTCGAGCGGCAGCGACAAGGCGTCGGCCCAGGAAGCGATGCAGCTCAGCGGCCGGAAGACGATGCCGATGGACGCGTGGGTCGACGGCGATGGATACCTGCGCAAGGTCGCGTGGGCGGAGCACACGTCCGCCGGCACCGGCGCGAAGGTCAGCATGGTGCTGCATGATTTCCACGCGCCCGTCAAGATCGAGCCGCCGTCGGGGCACGTGATCGACCTACTGCAGAGACTCTCGGGAGGAAACTAAGTGACCCATTCGGCAATGACTGGGCGCCATCACCGAAAGGATCACTCGTGAACGTCGCGCTCAAGATCTGGCGGTTCGACCCGCAGTCGGGCGAGCGCGTCCTGCGCGAGTACGAGGTCGACGCCCCCGAATGGGCCTGCCTGCTCGACGTCCTCGACCTGATCAAGGACAAGCACGACGGGACGCTCGCCTACCGCAAGAGCTGCCGGATGATGATCTGCGGCTCCTGCGGGATGCGCATGGACGGGGCCGCGGTGCTGGCGTGCAAGGAGCGGATGAAGCCGATCGTCGACGCGGGCCACGTCCCGGTGATCTCGCCGATGGGCAACCTGCCGGTGCTGAAGGACCTCGTGGTCGACATGAACCCGTTCTGGGGCAAGATCCGAGCGGTCAAGCCCTGGCTCGACCCCGGCTACGACGAGGTCGCCGAGAAGGAGCGGATCGTCTCGCAGCAGGAGATGAACGTCATCCACAAGGAGGCGCTCTGCATCATGTGCGGCTGCTGCGTCTCCGAGTGCAACTCGATGGAGGCCGACCCGGAGTTCCTCGGGCCCGCGGCGCTCGCGAAGGGGTTCCGCTTCGTCGGCGATGCGCGCGACCAGGCAGACGTCGACCGGCTCAACACGTTGAACTCCGAGCATGGGATCTGGGACTGCACGCGCTGCTACTTCTGCAATGAGCGCTGCCCGAAGGGAGTCGACCCGCGCGACGCGATCGCCAAGCTGGGCGCCGAGTCGGTCAAGCAGGGGATCGACCACGACATGGGCGCGAAGCACGCGAAGTGGTTCGTCCGCTCCGCGGAGACGACGGGCTGGCTGCGCGAGACCGAGCTCGTGCCGAAGACGCAGGGGTTCGTCGAGGCGATCAAGCAGACCGGCTTCGCCCTGAAGCTGGCCAGGAAAGGAAAGGTGCCGCCGCCGTTCCCGCCGCACGTCGCGGCAGACGTCAAGGAGGCGCGCGCGCTGCGCGAGCTGACGCAGGCGCAGGGGCGCGAGGGCGCCCTCGGGATCGTCCAGGGCGAGCACGCGCTCGGCCGCATCGAGTTCACGGAGGAGGCGGGGGTGCGCGAGAACGCTCCGGAGATCCAGCCCGGCGTCGAGCCGCCGCACGCGGAGGGCTGATGCAGAGGGTCGCCTACTACACCGGCTGCCTTGCGGCGCTGTCGGCGAAGGAGCTGAACAGCGCGACGAAGGCCCTTGCGCCGAAGCTCGGGCTGGAGCTCGTCGAGCTCGAGTCGGTCACGTGCTGCGGCGCGGGCGACATCCACGAGGCCGAGCCCGACTACTACCTGCACCTGAACGCGCGGATCCTCGCCTACGCCGAGGAGACGGGCTGCGAAACGCTGATGACGATCTGCAACGTCTGCACGCTCAACCTGCGGCAGGCGAACTGGCAGCTGAAGAACGACGAGGAGCTGCGCGCGCGGGTCAACAAGAACCTCGAGACCGTCGGCGTCCCGCCCTACAGCGGCGACGTCGAGGTCAGGCACCTCCTCTGGCTGATCGCGGAAGGCGACGGCTACGAGCAGCTCAAGGTCGCGGCGCACAAGGGGCTGAAGGGCTTGAAGATCGCGCCGTTCTACGGCTGCCAGATCCTGCGGCCGTCGAAGATCCTCGGCTTCGAGGACCCGGACCGGCCGTGGTCGCTCGAGGCGATCATCCAGGCGTGCGGCGGGCAGCCGGTCGACTATCCGGCGAAGATCAAGTGCTGCGGGTTCCCGATCATCCAGGCACGCGAGGAGGTCGCCCTCAGCGAGCTGATCCAGCCGATCGAGCAGGCGGTGGAGGCAGGCGCCGACGCGATGGTCACCCCGTGCCCGCTCTGCCATCTCTCGCTCGACGCGTGGCAGCTCAAGCTCCGGAAGGCGACCGGCAAGGACTTCGCGATGCCGATCCTGCACCTCTCGCAGCTGATCGGCGTGGCGGCCGGGCTCGAGGAGTCGGAGCTGCAGTTCAAGCGGCACGTCGTCTCGGTCGATCCGGTCACCTCCAAGCTCGAGGTCTAAGTGCGGGTCACGCGGCTCGCGGGCGCCGCGGCCGCGGCGGGGCTCGCCTGGGGTCATTTCGAGGCGGGCTGGGTGCGGCTCGAGACACTGGCCTGTCCCGTGCCCGGGCTGCCTCCGGAGCTCGAGGGCCTGCGGATCGCGCACCTCTCCGACTTCCACCTCGGCTTTCCCTCGCGCGGCTCGGCTGCGGTCGAGCGCGCGGTGGACTGGGTCGAGGAACGGCAGCCCGACCTGACGCTGATCAGCGGCGACCTGCTCTCGCGCCGGTCGGGTGAAGAGCGCTTGCGCGGGCTGCTTGCGCGCCTGCCGCGCTGCTACGCGGTGCTCGGCAACCACGACTTCGCCCAGTCACGCGACCCGTTCTCGCACCCGGCCGGGGTGCTCGACCTCGAGCCGGCGACCTTGCTCATGGACGACTCGCGGACGCTCGAGCTGCGCGGCCGGACGATCCAGATCGTCGGCGTCGACCCCCGGTCGTACCGCCATCGCCGGGCGCACCCCGAGCAGCGCGTCGACCCGGACGCCGACCTGCGCATCCTGCTCTGCCATTTCCCGGACGTCATCGACCGGCTCCCGGCAGGCGCGTTCCACCTCGTTGTCTCCGGCCACCTGCACGCGGGCCAGATCTGCGTCCCGTGGCCGGGCGGGCGCCTGCGGCTGGCCCACATCCGCTGGACCTACATCCGCGGCCTCTACCAGCGGCCGGGCGGGACCCTGCACCTCTCAGCAGGCCTCGGCACGACGTTCGTCCCGTTCCGTTTCCTCGCGCGGCCCGAGGCGACGGAGCTGGTCCTACAATCAGGACGATGAGCACGCGGCTCACGGGCCTGACCGGCGCGACGCTCGAAAGCGTGGCGGGTGTCTGCCACGACTGCGTCTGGTGGCAGTCGCGCACGGCCGGCCGCCGCGTGGACAAGCGGCGCTGGATCGAGAAGGCCGAGACCGAGTTCGGCGCCTGGGGGACCGTCTACTACGACGACGACGGCCGCGTGCTCGGCTCGATGCAGTACGGCGTCTCGCGGCTCTTCCCGCGTGCGGCCGAGCTGCCCGCAGGGCCGCCGTCCGACGATGCCGTCCTCGTCACCTGCGCGTACCTCTTCGACCGCACGAGCCCGTGGGTGCTGCAGTCGCTCTTCCTCGCCGCGATCGGCGACGCCAGGGACAAGGGCGCCGCCGCGCTCGAGACCTTCGCCTATCGCTACCGCGAAGGCGAGTCCGACTACGAGCGGTTCCTCGTGCACCGCACGGTCTTCCCGCGCGATTTCCTCTCCGACTTCGGCTTCCGGACCGTGCGCTCGATCGGCCAGGTCGAGCTCGTGCGCCTGGAGCTCGGCGGGCTGGTGCCGGTGCTCGAGGGGAAGCGCTGGAAAGTGCTCAGAGCCCTACGGGAGGCGTTCCTCCCGGAGCCTGTTCCGGAGCCCAGGCGGCCCTAGTTGTAAGCCGTCGCCCAGGCCGCGCGCAGCGCGGAGGGCGTCGTCACGAGCAGCCGCACCTGTCGGCCGCCGAGCGCGAACTTCAGCTTCGGCAGCAGCGTCTCGTCGGTCGGGTCGGCCACTGCGACGGAGACCGTTTCGTCGGAATGCAGCCGAACCGGGATGGCGCGCATCGCCGTTGCCTCGCGCTTGTGAAGGAGAGAGACGGCCCGCCGGTCGACCGACGTGACGCCGATGTCGACGAAATCGATCTGCGCCTGGTCGCCGAGCACGCGCGCGATGTCGTCCTCGAAGCAGATCTGCAGACGGACGAGAGCCTCGCCGAGCAGCTCGCCCTCCTCCGCTCGGCGAGCGCACGGTCGAGCTCATCGTTGGTCACGAGCCCTTTGCGCAGCAAGATCGCGCCGAGGTGCGAGCGAGGCTCGTTCTCGAAAAACTGGTGGTCGAGGCGCGCTTGCCGCATCGGCCTCTTATCGGATTTTCTCGCTCCCAGCTTGAGAAAGCAGCGGGTTCCGCTCAATCAGGCCGCGACCGGCCGGCGCGAGAGGACGAGCTCCGCGATCTGGATGCCGTTCAGGGCGGCGCCCTTGCGAAGGTTGTCGCACGCGAGGTGGAGCACGAGGCCGTTCTCGGCTGCGGGGTCACGGCGGATGCGGCCGACCAGCGCTTCGTCCACGCCGGCCGCCTGGCCGGGAGTGGGGAAGTCGACGAGCCGGACCGACGGCGCGGCGGCGAGCAGCTCGCGGGCCTCGTCGGGCGAGAGCGGCTGGTCGGTCTCGACCCAGATGGACTCCGCGTGGCCGACGGCCACGGGGACGCGGACGCAGGTCGCGCTGACGGGCAGCTCCGGCAGCTCGAGGATCTTGCGCGTCTCGTCGCGGATCTTCGCCTCCTCGTCGAACTCCTCGCCGTCGAACGTCCAGTCGACCGAGAGGTCGTGCTCGGCTTGCGGCTCGTCGAGCAGCTGCTGCAGCCGCTGGGCGCCCTTGCCGGAGACCGACTGGTAGGTCGCCACCCGCACGGATCGCAGCCCTGCCGCGTCCAGCAGCGGCTTGAGCACGAGCGTCAGCGGGATCGTCGAGCAGTTCGGGTTCGCGACCAGGCCGTCGTTCTCGAGCGCGCGGCGGCCGTTCACCTCGGGGACGACGAGCGGGACGTCCGGCTCCAACCGGAACGCCTCGGACTTGTCGACGCAGAGCGCGCCGCCCTTCAGCGCATGCGGGACGAGCTCGCGGCTCGCCTTCGACCCGACCGAGAAGAAGCACACGTCGAAGCCGGAGAGCGTCTCGGGTGTCGCCTCGTGGACGGGAAGGCCGCGCACCTCGCTGCCGGCTGAGCGCGCGGACGCGAGCAGCGACAGGTCGTCGTAACTCCGCTCGAGGAGCAGGTCGATCATCACGCGGCCGACGGCGCCCGTGGCGCCGACCACGGCGACCCTAGGCATGCTGCCTCTCGGCCTCAAGCGTGTCGAGCTCGAAGGCCCGGTGCAGCGCGGCCACCGCGGTCTCGACCTGGTCGGACCGCAGGTGACAGGAGATCTTGATCGGCGAGGTCGTCACGACCTCCGGCTCGATCCCGTGCTCGGCGAGCGTCTCGAACGCCTTCGCGGCCACGCCGGGGTGGCTCTTCATCCCCGCGCCGATCACGCTGACCTTGCCGAGGTCGTCCCGCGCGCTCCACTCGACGCTGAGCGCACCAAGCACATCGGCGGCCGCCTCACGGTCCTCGGCCGGCGCCGAGAAGACGATCTCCGGCCCGGTCTGGACGATCGTGTCGACGTTGACGCCCGCCTCGGCAAGCGCGGCAAACAGGCGCGACGGGGTCGTTCCCTCGACGCGGTACAGCGTCTCCTCGAGCGTGTGGGTCACTCCGGAGATCAGCGCCTTCTCGAGCATGCGTTCGTCCTCCTCGCGAATCCAGGTGCCGTCCGCGGCCGAGAACGTCGAGCGGACGTGCAGCTTGACGGAGTGGTTGCGCGCGACCTCGACCGAGCGTACCTGGAGCACCTTCGCGCCGCTCGCGGCCATCTCGAGCATCTCGTCGTAGCTCAGCGCATGGAGCTTTCGCGCGTCGGGGACGAGCCGCGGATGGGCGGTGTAGACGCCCTCGACGTCGGTGTAGATCTCGCAGACCTCGGCGCCGAGCGCGGCGGCGAGGGCGACGGCGGTCAGATCGGAGCCGCCGCGGCCGAAGGTGGTGATGTCCTGGTCGGTCGAGACGCCCTGGAACCCGGCGACGAGCACGATCCGGCCCTGGTCGAGCGCCTCGTGGATCCGGCGCGCGCGGACGTCGACGATCTTCGCCTTGCCGTGGACGGTGTCGGTGACGATCCCTGCCTGTGAGCCGGTGAGCGAGATCGCCTCGGCGCCGAGGTCGTGGATCGCCATCGCCGCGAGCGCGCAGGAAATCCGCTCCCCGACCGAGATCAGCATGTCGAGCTCGCGCGGCTTCGGCCGCGCCGAGACCTCGTAGGCGAGCCCGACGAGCTCGTCGGTCGTGTCGCCCATCGCGGAGAGCACGGCGACGACCCGGTTTCCGGCAGCGCGCGCGTCCACCAGCCGGCGCGCGACGTCCTTGATCTTGGCCGGATCGGCGACCGAGGTGCCACCGAACTTCATCACGAGCGTGCCGAGCCGCGGCTCGACGCCTTCGAGCGCGGGGAGTGCCTCGAACTCTGTCGCGGTCACGGCGAAAGTGTTCCTACATTTCCCGCCGGCCGCTCAGCGCCCTGCCCAGGGTGACCTCGTCGGCGTACTCGAGGTCGGCGCCGACCGGGAGGCCGCTCGCCAGGCGGGTCACACGCACGCGGCCGCGCAGGCGGTCGGCGAGGTAGGCGGCGGTCGCCTCGCCGGTCATGTTCGGGTTCGTCGCGAGCACGACCTCCTCGACGCCGTTCCGCTCGACGCGGCCGAGCAGCTCGTCGATCCGCAGGTGCTCGGGCTCGACGCCGTCGAGGGGCGAGAGAGCGCCGCCGAGCACGTGGTAGAGCCCGCGGTACTCGTGCGTGCGCTCGACGGAGATCAGGTCGGCGGGCTGCTCGACGACGCAGACGATCGAGTGGTCGCGGCGCGCGTCGCGGCAGATCTCGCACGTCTCTTCCTCGGTGAAGTTCCCGCACTCGCGGCAGAAGCGGACGCGCTCCTTGACCTCGGCGATCGCGGCGGCGAGCGCTCCGGCCTCGTCCTTCGGCACGCGCAGGAGGTGGAACGCGAGCCGCTGCGCGGTGCGCTGGCCGACGCCGGGAAGGTGCGTCAGCTGCGCGACGAGGTTGTCTACCGACGGGCTGAACATGGCCGGATTGTGCCTACCGGGTCAGCCGTGCACGACGACGAGGCCGGTGATTCCGAGCCCGAAGACCACGATTGCGAGCAGCGAGTCCGGCCCGAGGCGGAAGCGGCAGCGCATCGGCCTCGCGACCACGCCGATCGCGTAGATGGCCGTGAGCCCGACGCCCAGCGAGGCGAGCCAGCTGTTGAGCCGCCCGGCGCTCGGCAGCACGGGCGAGCCGGCGATCAGGTCGGCGAGCAGGAACAGGCAGACCTGGAAGGCGTTGCCGCCGAAGATGTCTCCGACGGCGAGCGCGTGGTCGCCGAGCCGCACCGCCGCGATCCCCGAGCTGATCTCGGGCAGCGCCGTGGCGGTCGCGAGGATCGTCGCTCCGAAGATGACGCCGTTGATCCCGGCGCGGTTCGCGAGCGTGTTTCCGGTCGTCTCGAGCCCGACCCCGGCGATCAGCGTGACCACGCAGGCCGCGAGGAACACGCCCGCCACCCAGGCGGTCGAGGCCTTCGCGAACGGGTGCGGCTGCTCGGCGTGGGGCTCACGGCGATGGCGCCGCCCCGGTCGGCTTCCGGGCATCGAGACGCTCCAGCGCGGATTCTTCCGCACGCGGTTGATCACGTAGATCCCGACCGTCCAGATCACCACGATTGCGACCGACGCCGGGCTGACGACCCCGCCGATCGCGGTGGTCGGCGGGAGCAGCGCGCCCATCAGGACGCCCGAGACCACGAGCACGACGAGCAGTCCTTCGAGCACCGGCGTGAGCGCGCCGACCAGGAAGGTCAGCGGGCGCTCGGGCCCGACGACGAAGTCGCAGAGGACGAGCACCATCGTCTGCACCGCGATCCCGCCGATCAGGTTCCCGGCCGCGAGCTGCAGGTTGCCGTCCGCCGCCGCCGAGATCGTGATCGCGACCTCGGGGAGGCTCCCCGCGATCGCGAGCAGGATGATCCCGCCGAGCTCCTGGCCGAAACCGAGGCGCACGTCGAGCGCGTCGGTCGTCTTCGAAAGGCCGACGCCCGCGACCCAGGTCACGGCAGACGCGCCGATGAAGATGAGGACGAGGAGAGGGCTGGAGAGGCCGGTCAATGCCGGCTAGCCGAGGCGGCCGAGCGCGGTCTCGAGCAGCGTGGCGGCGATGTCCGGGTGCCGCCGGACGAGGTCCTCGAAGGCGGCGCGGTCGAACGCGAGGCAGCGGACGTCGGTCTTCGCCCGGCAGCGTGCCGTGCGCCTGCCGTCGTCGGTCAGCAGGGCGAGCTCCCCGAAGAAGTTGCCCGGCCCGAGCTCGCGCCAGCCCTCGCGTGCCTCGACCTCGACCGTGCCTTCGACGACGAAGTACATGCCGGTGCCGGCTTGCATGGGCTGGACGAGCACCTGGTCGGGCTGAGCCTCGACCTCCGTCGCGACCGCCGCCAGGTGCTCGAGCGCCTCCGGCTCGAGCTCCGCGAAGAGCGGGATCGAGCGGAGGTCGTCGACGGAGGCGGCCATCTAGAGCCCCGGAAGGCCGAGCCCGCGGAGGTCGCCCAGCGCCGGCCCCAGCTTCGACTCGATCAGCCCCTGCGCCGAGCGCAGCGCCTCGTTGACCGCGGCGAGAACCAGGTCCTCGAGCATCTCCGGGTCGTCGGGGTCGATCGCCTTCGGGTCGATCTTGATCTCGCGGATCTCGCCGTTCCCGGTCGCGGTGACGGTCACCATCCCGCCGCCGGCGCTCGCCTGGACGGTCTCGTCCTTGAGCTCTTCCTGCGCCTGCTGCATCTGGCTCTGCATCTGCTGCACCTGCTCGAGCATCTTGTTCATGTCGAAGCTCATGTCCGCTCCCGGCGCCGGCAAAGCCGCCGCCTCCGCTCTTTGATGATCTCCGTCAAGCCTACGATCATTCCTCGCTCACCTCGCGTGCGTCGAAGGTGCCTTTCATCAGCTCGATGATCTCTTCTTCCGTCGCCGGCTCTTCGTCAGGCGCCTCGCCGGCCTCGCCACCGTTCTCGCCGACCTCGAAGGCGAGGGCCAGCCGTCGGCCGGTGATTTCGTAGAGCGCCTCGGCGAGCAGCGTCGCGTTCTTCGGGTCCTCGGCCAGCTGGCGGTGGAAGGACGCGGCTCGCGGGAACTCGACCGTGAGGGTGTCGCCCGCCAGGTCCTTCGGATGCGCCTCGCGCAGCACCGACGCCGTCGGGATCGACTTCTCCTCGACGGCCGGAAGAATCGTCCGCTGCCAGGCTTCCTGCAGCTGCTCCAGCTCGAGCGACACCGGCTCTTCGGGCCGAGGTGTCTCTTCGGGCCGCGGCTCAGGGACTGTCCCTGGGACATGGCCGGAATGGGCGCCCCGCTCGAGCAGCTCCAGCCGGTGCGCCGTCGACTCGCGCGAGAGGTCAGCCGCCGGGCGAGTCACTTTCACGAGCGCAAGCTCGAGGGGGAGGCGCGGGTCGCCGCCCTGACGGAGGTCCTCGACCGCGACGGCGAGCAGGTCGCAGAGTCGCAGCACCGTCGGCTCCGCGAGCTGGTTCGCCTGCTCGCGCAATCGGTCGCGCGTCTCCTCGGTGACGGGCAGCGACTCCGGAACCTCGCCCATGTGCTGGACGAGGAGCAGATGGCGCAGGTGCTCGAGCAGATCCGTGACGAGACGGCCGAGATCCTGGCCCTGCTCCGAGAGCTCCTCGACGAATGCAAGGGCCCCGGCCGTGTCGCGGTCGACGATCAGGTCGCACAGGCGGAACAACGCCTCCTCCTCGACCGCGCCCAGGAGCTGGAGCACGGCCTGCACGGTGACCTGTTTCTCCGTGGCCGCCGCGAGCTGGTCGAGCGTCGACTCGGCGTCGCGGTAAGCCCCGCGAGCGCTCCGCGCAATCAGCGAGAGAGCGGCATCCGGCGCCTCGATCTCCTCAGCGTCGGCGATCCGGCGCAGCTTCTGGACGAGCTCCGGCAACCGCGGCCGCGAGAAGACGAACGTCTGGCAGCGCGACCGGACCGTCGGCAGCATCTTCGAGAGGTCGGTGGTGCAGAAGACGAAGACGAGGTGGGGCGGAGGCTCCTCGATCAGCTTCAGCAGCGCGTTGAAGGCGGCGTCCGTGAGCTGGTGCGCCTCGTCGAGGATGTAGACCTTGTAGCGCCCCTCGACCGGCTGCAGGACGACGCGCTCCCGGATCTCGCGGATGTCGTCGATCCCGCGCTGCGAGGCCGCGTCCATCTCGACGACGTCGAGCGACGTCCCGTCCGCGATCGCGCGGCAGGCGTGGCATTCGTTGTCGGGGCTCGGCGTCGGGCCCTGCGCGCAGTTCAGCGCCTTCGCGAGGATGCGCGCGAGCGACGTCTTGCCCGTGCCTCGGGGCCCCGCGAACAGGTACGCCTGGCGGATCTGCCCGTGCGCGATCGCGTTCGTCAGCGTCCGCACGACCGCCTCCTGACCTACTACCTCGCTGAAGTCTTGCGGGCGGTACTTCCGGTAGAGCGCGGCCACGGCACGACTCTAACGATTCACGGGCCGGACGCACCGAGCGCCTGAGAGGTCATTGCTTAGCGCTGCTTCCTCCCGGATCTGACGCGGTTCGCAAGCTCCCACCGCCCGGGGCCCGGCCCGGCGAAAGATGGTACCGGCGGGCGGTCTTGTGCGTTTAGACTCAGCTCGATGCCCGTCGCCGACGTCATGGTCTTCCGGGTGGTGAAGGTCTCGCCCGACGACACCGTCAGCGTCGCGATCGCGCGCATGCTCGAGGAGAACGTCGGCTCGGTCGGCGTCTGCGAGGGCGACAAGCTCGTGGGGATGTTCACCGAGCGCGACGTCCTCCGCCTGGCCGGCGAGGGCTCGCAGTTCGCCGACGTGCGGGTCGGCGACGTGATGACGCGCCAGCTCGTGACGCTCGCGCCGGACGACGACATCCTCGACGCGGCACGCCTCATGGGCGAGCGCAAGATCCGCCACTTGCCGGTCCTCGAGGGCGAGAACCTGCTCGGGATCGTCGGCATCCGGGAGGTCGTCCGCGCGCTCGTCGAGCGCCTCTGGCGCACGCAGGACGACGAGGCTCGCGAGCGAGCCCGCGAGCTCCTCGATCGCAAGAACGCGCCGGTATCCTGAGCCCGAAGGGCGTGTAGCTCAGCGGGAGAGCGCCCGCTTCACACGCGGGAGGTCCCTGGTTCGATCCCAGGCACGCCCATTCTTCCCGCTTCGACCGCTTCGCTTTCCTCTCGCTCAAGCAGCGAACCGGCTTCGCCGGCTCGGGCTCCGCTGACGGCACGCGCTGGGCAAATCGTCCTCACCGGGTGATCCGATCGCGCTGCGCGTGCGTGATCGTGGGCAGGAAACCTGAGTACACGTGCCGAACCGCACGTCGACGTCCCGAAAGGAGCTCTGAATGGCGACAGCAACAAGTACGGCGGAGATGGGCGAACGCTGGGCGGGTTGGATCCGCTTCGCCGGAATCATGATGTTGATCATCTCGATGATCGACTTCTTCCAGGGCATGATCGCGGTGATCCGCGGCGAGTACTACGCGATCACGCCGAACCAGATCATCGTGTTCGACCTGAGCACGTGGGGATGGCTGATGATCCTCTGGGCGGTCGTGGTCGGCTTCACGGGCTTCGGCCTGCTGGCCGGAGCGACCTGGGCCCGCTGGGTGACGATCGTGGTCGGGAGCCTCAACGTCCTGGCTCAGCTCGGCTTCATCGGCAACGCGGCGTACCCGCTCTGGGCGCTCTGCGCACTCGCCCTGAACATCCTCGTTCTCTATGCGGTCACGATCCGCTGGAGCGAGGGGAGCGCGACTCTCAAGGAGTTCGCCGAGACCCGCTACTAGAGGTCTTTCTTCGGGGGCGCCGCCTCGAGCGGCGCCCCCGGCCTACGTCTCCGCGATCGGACGGCCGACGACCAGAGCGGCCTGAAGCTCCGGGTCGAGCTCCCGGAACTCGGCGTCGGGGAGGACGCCCAGCGCGTCGAGCGTCTTCGAGAAGAAGCAGCGGATCGTCGCGGCCAGCACGACGTCCATGATGTCCTCGTCCGAGAGACCGAGGTCGCGCAGGCGCTGACGGTCGGCGTCCGTGATCGAAGTCGCGTCGTCGACGACGCGCTCAGCGAGGTCCATCACGGCGAGGTCGACCTCGTCCAGGCCGGCCGCGCCGCGGTCGACCGCGATCTCGCGGACCGGCTCGCCGAACTGCTCGAGCAGCACCTTGCCGTGCGCGAGCGAGCAGTAGCTCGAGCGCAGCCGCCGCGCCGCCGCAAGCGTCGCCAGCTCGTATCGCCGCTCGTCCATCCCGGACTTGACGGCGGTGACGAGCTCCCGCCACGCCGCGTACACCTCCGGCCTGGATTCGAACGCGCGCTCGAGGTTGCTCGCCATCAGGCGCATGTGTACCAGGTGAGGCAAAGCTCGGTGTCTCTCGCGGGTGCGCGCGTTTCCATCGACCGGGCTGAGGGTACGGTCCGGCTCCGTGGCGGCCGAGTCGTGGCAAAACCTCTCCGAGCTCGACCTGCGCTTCAGCCGGTCTCGTCGTCGCGCCGCGGCCCGCCGAAGGATTCCGCCGAGGCGCGGACTGCTGGGATCGCGCACTTTCCGCGCCGGGCTGCTGGCCGTGGCGCTCCTCGCGCTGGTCGCCGAGTCGGTCGGGCTCGAGACGTCGAATGCGAGGCCTCCGGTCGCCAAGCGACTGGTGCCGACCCTCGGCGCGGGCTGCCCCGTGCCCGCTCGCTTCCGCTCGGCATTCGCGCGCGCGTCGGCGCAGACGGGCGTGCCCGCGTCGCTGCTCGTCGCGACGGCGTACGAGGAGTCCCGCATGGACCCGGACGCGCGCTCGGAGGCCGGCGCCGAGGGCCTGCTGCAGCTGATGCCGCAGACCGCCCGGGAGGTGCAGCAGGCCGGCGACAGCCCCGCCCTGAACGTGCTCGCGGGTGCGCGGTACCTGCGCCAGATGCTCGAGCGCTTCGGCACTGTCGACCTCGCGCTCGCCGCGTACAACGCCGGCCCGACGGCGGTCGAGCGCGCTGGGGGCGCCCCGACGCTCGCGACGCTCCGCTACGTCAAGGACGTCGAGGCGCGATCAGCGTTGCTCTCGAGCTGCTGATCCCCGGCTGCCGCTGATGTGCGGCTGAGCCCGAGTCGACGCGTCCGTTCTGGTCCACTTGCCGCTCCCCTCTGCTGCCGGAGAGCGGCAAGCTAATCCATTGCGCGAGGCTCTACGCCGTCGCGAGGCGCTGGCTGAGATTCCCCGTCGGGAAGTTGCGCAGCTTGCGCTTGAGGACTACCGCAGTCATGGCCGCCTTTCTTTTCCGCAGGTTCGTACGCCGGTTCTGATCCTCGGCCGGAAATGCGCTCCGCGCCATCCCTCGGAAGTGGTTCATCGCGCGGCGTCCTGATTCGTTAGGTTCCCGCTGTGCTGCTGCTCGCGCTGTCGTCGGGCCACAAGCTTGGGCTCGCCCTCGCGGTTTTCGTCTTCGCGGGTTTCTCCCTCGTCGTCTCGATGGTGGTCCCGCGGAGGTGGCCTCAGTTCCCGGGCCGTCTGTTGCCGGCCTTCCTCGTCGTCAGCTTCGTGCTGTTCTTCGGAATGATGGCGGCGGTCGTGATCTTCGGGGCGGAGTAGCTCCGAAAACGACGAAGCTCGCCTCGGTCAACCGAAGCGAGCCGCGCCAGACGCCGGAGAGGGGGAGAGCCGGCACGTTGAGCATGTTCGAGGCAGCGCGCCGTGCCATGCCTCTGAAGGGTGATCCGCTGGGAGGCTCGCTATCCTGTTCGGGTCCGGAGAAGTGGCCGAGTGGCTGAAGGCGGCGCCCTGCTAAGGCGTTATGGGGGTACTAACCTCCATCGAGGGTTCGAATCCCTCCTTCTCCGCCTCGCTTTCCTGGCCGGGCGGCCCTCCGGCCGGCGGAGCCGGCCTCCGAGCCGCCCTCGCGCCCCTGGCCCGGCTCCGGCCGCGAGCCCGTGCCTCTAGCACTGTTCTCGCCGCCTACGCCGAGCCAGGAACGCGCCAGAAAACCGAGGTGCCCTCGCGTCCCCTGCTCCCGCCGCCTGCGGGCGGCGGAGCCGCCCTCCGGAGCCGCTCGCGCCGCAGGCCCGGCTCCGGCCGCGAGCCCGTGCCTCTAGCACTGTTCTCGCGGCCTACGCCGACTCTGCGACGCGCCAGGAACGCGAGGATGGCCCGCCGGGGCGCGGTACTCTGTTCGGCACGGAGGGGTGGCAGAGCGGTCGAATGCGGCGGTCTCGAAAACCGTTTCGGGCGGTTTCGTCCGACGAGGGTTCAAATCCCTCCCCCTCCGCCTAACTCATCTACGCGCCTGCTGCTTCATCGAGGTACCTGGCGATGGGCCAGGCGCCGCTCGCCGTGTTCGAGATGACCGTCAGCGTCAGCCTTGCGCCGGGGTCATGCAGTGAGCGGAACGACACTCCGGCGTCGCACCCCTCCAGGATGACCGCGTCGCTCGACGCGTGGAGCCACAAGCCGAGCCCGTAGCGCTTCGAGTGCGCGGGCGCATCGCTGCGAGGACGCACCATTTCCGCGACCCAGTCCTCGGAGACGATCCGTCCCGCGAAGAGCGCCTGCCAGAACGAGCTGATGTCCGCGGCGGTGGAATAGATCCCGCCGTCGCCGCTGCCTCGTACCGGAAGATGGAAGACGTTCGTCCTCCACCCGCCGTCGATCTCGACGTACCCGATTGCGGTGCGGCCGGGAAGCTCGTCGGAGCGGAGGAACTCTGTGTCGGTCATCCCGGCCGGCCGGCAGACACGCTGCTCGACGAGCTCGTGGAAGGGAACGCCGCTCGTCCGCTCGGCGATGAGCGCCAGCACGACGAAGCCGCCGTTGCAGTACGCGAAGCGCTCGCCGGGCGCGAACGCGGTCGCATGGCCGTCGAGCACGGCGAGGTAGTCCTCGGTCGTCGCGAGCTCTTGCACCGGGACCGGCATCACGTAGTCCCCGACCTCGACGGCCTCCTCGTCGAGGTAGTCGCCGATGCCCGACCGATGCGCCAGCAGGTGCTCGACCGTCACGCCATCGTCGATCAGCGGCAAGTCACTGCCGAGCACGGAACGAGCCGTCGTCGAGAGTTGCAGCACGCCTTCGTCGATCAGGCTCACGACGGCGAGCGCCGTGAAAGCTTTCGCGCCGCTTGCGATTCCGAAGCGCGTGTCGAGCTCGTTCGGGATCTCGAAGCCGCGGTGCGCGAGCCCGTATGCGCGCGCCAGCTCGATCTCGCCGGCGCGGTCCAACCGGACGACGCCCGAGAAGGCCGTCTCGGAAGCGAGGGCGTCGAGCTGGGGGCTGGAAACCGGCATCACGTAGTCAGTGAGCATGCACGACAAGCCACCGCATCCGAATCCACGCGTCGTTCGTTGGTCCGTCGAATCGACCGAAGGAGGCAGACGATGGGTGACCGCACGCAGCGGGCAAAAGGGAAGGCGAACGAGGCTGCCGGCAGGGCCAAGGCAGCCGCCGGCTACCACACCGGCAGCGGCAAGACTGAAGCCAAGGGCGCCGGAAAGCAGCTGAAAGGCAAGGCGCAACAGGCGGTCGGCAAGGCACGCAGCACCGCCAAGAAGAAGACGTAGGCGGCGACGTGGGGCTCGAGGGATCGGTCGCCCGCACCGCGGCAGAGCGGCTCGCGGGCGACCGCGCTTCGCGGCCGCGAGCGTTTATCGCCGCCTCGGTTGCCGGCATCACGGTCGGTATCGCCGTCTACCGGCTGCTGCGATCGGGCGGCGAGCCGGGCACCTGACACCGGGAGTCCGCCTCGCCGCCCAAGTCGAATTGACCTGTCTGTGTCAGGCGGCACCAGCGCGTTCCGCGCGATCCTCTTGGTGTGTCTGTGGAACGGACCCCATGCGAGACCTTGGTCTTCGAGCTCCTGGAACGGCCGGGAGCCGAGCGGCTCGGCGGGCACCTGCGGCACCACGGACGTACTTGGATCCGCGAGCCCGAGGGGACGGCCCTCGGGTGCGCGGAGCCCCGACCGGAGGAGGGCGCGCTTGCCGTCCTCCTGACGGCTCCCGATCGGCCACCGACTTGCCCGTCGCCTTGAAGCCCTCCGCCGCCGTCGAGGGCCGCATCCGGCGGCTCTTGCGCATGCTCGCCGCTCTAGAGGAAGCGATCATCCGCCTCGAAGCGCCGGGCGACGGCGACCGCGACCGCCTGGTCGAGCGCCTGCGTGCCCTGCAGGACGACATCGCGACTGCGCTTGGGCTGGACGATCCGGATGTGCGGCGTCGGCCGCGCCGTCGTACGAACCGCTAGCGGCTCAAGGGCCTCTGCCGACAGTCAGCTTGACGCTGAAGCCGTTCGCCCGCTTCCTGCCACTCGCCTTCGGCGACTGACCGAGCACGCGGCCCTTCTTCGCGGCCGCCGAGTGCTTGCGGGTGATCTTGCCGACGCGGCAGTGCCGGGCTCTGAGCTTCGTCCTCGCCTTCGCCAGCTTCTGACCGACCACGTTCGGCACGACGCACTTCGGCGGCGTGAACGGCGGCGGTGGTGGAGGCGGCGGTGGCGGAGGAGGAGGCAGCGGTGGAGGTGGCGGCGGTGCCGGCGGGGGAGGTGGTGGAGGCGGAGGCGGCGGGGGAGGTGGTGGAGGCGGTGGCGGCGGTGGCGGTGGTGGCGGGGGAGGTGGTGGAGGCGGAGGCGGTGGCGGCGGTGGCGGCGGTATCGGGCATTCGCAGCCAGGACCCACCACGAGCGACTCCGTGTCGTCCGTCGAGGTCGTGTCGCTCGTGCGGCCCCCGGCGGAGACGATGTCGTACTCCTGGCCGCCTTCCGGGCCTGCCCCGAGGGGTGGCGGTATTGCAAACCCGAATCCCGAGCTGAACGACTTCGCGACGTTTAGGTCGGGCCCGACCGTCCACGAGTCGGCCGCGGGGTCGTAGATCAGCGTGGTCGCACCCGCCGTGGGCCCGAACGATGACGTATCCGTCGGGTCTCGCCCGATCGGCCCGACGCCCGTGAACGGATTGCCGTAGCCGAACAGGTACAGGTAGGACGCCCCCCCGATCTCGACGGCGCTGACGGTGTAGCCCGGCACGTTCTCGGGCTGCGGCATTCTCGTTCCCTCTGACCACGTGTTCGTGGCCGGGTCGTAGATGTAGAGCGTGTCGAGGATCGTGTTGGTCGCGTCACGCCCGCCGGCCACGTACAGGCGACCGTTGATGAACCCGGAGGCGGCGCCACCGAGACCGTTCGGCATGTCCGCCTTCTGGGTGTACGTGCCCGCGACGGGGTCGAACTCCCAGGTCGTCGTCTGGGCGCTGTCGATGTCGGCGGTGTTGTAGCCGCCGGCGAGGTAGATCTTGTTGTTGTCCGGGTCGTAGCCCGACGCCATGAAGCCGCGGACGTCGGGCAGGCTGGGGCACGTGCTCCAGGTGTCTGTGCCGATGTCGTAGAGGCGGCAATAGTCGACGGGCGGCGGCAAGGTGTCGGGGTCGCGAATCGCGCCGCCGAAGACGTAGATCGAGTTCGTCGGCGGGTAGTAGACGGCCGACGACATCAGGTTTGCATCCGGCATCGGCGCGCGTTGCGTCCAGCCCCCCCCGAAGAGGTTGAAGCTGTAGGTGGTGTCGAGATTCTGGCCGGCGCTGAAGGAGTAACCACCGAAGACGTAGCCGTCCGGGACCGACGAGCCGCCGAATTCGTCGATGGGGATCGGCGCGAAGCTGTCCCAGCCGTAGGCCGCCGGCGCGGTAACCACGGCAAGAGCCACGATCGAGACCGCAGCAGCCCCTGCCCTGGTCCATCGTCCCACGATCCTGCGGTTGTATCAGGTGTGACGTGCGCGGATCAAGACCCTAGCCGCCGGCCATCGCCGCAACCACCCTGAAGACCTCGGCGCCGGAGGCGACGGCTTCGGGCAGCGGCTCGTCCGCAGGCTCGTGCGTGATGTCCTCACCGCAGGCGAAGAAGCGGATGAAGTCCCGCCGTTTGGCAGTCCCGTGGTCGCGGATCGTGCCGCGCAGGACCGGGTACTTCTCCTCGAGCGCGTCGAGGACCGAACGCTGCGTCACCGGCTCCGGTGGGTCGAGGGAGACCTCGCCCTCGACCCCCGTGAGCGTGCGAAGGTGCTGCGGCAGGACGACGCGGATCACGACAGCGTCTGCGCCTCGACGGAGAGCACCGGCGGCAGGTCGTGCACGATCGCCTTCCAGTTGTCGCCGCCGTCCGCCGACGCGTACACCTGGCCTCCGGTCGTCCCGAAGTAGATCCCGCCCGGGTCGAGGCTGTCGACCGACATCGAGTCGCGGAGCACGTTCACGTAGCAGTGCTCCTGCGGCAGCCCGTTCGTGAGCGCCTCCCACTCGTTCCCGCCGGTCCGGCTGCGGAAGACGCGGAGCTTGCCCTCGGGCGGGACGTGCTCGGCGTCGCTCTCGATCGGGACGACGAAGATCGTCTCCGGGTCGTGCGCGTGCACCTCGATCGGGAAGCCGAAGTCGGACGGCAGGTTCCCGCTCACCTTCTGCCACGAGTCGCCGGCGTCGTCGCTGCGCATCACGTGCCAGTGCTTCTGCATGAACAGCGTGTCCGGCTTGGACGGGTTCATCGCGATGCGGTGGACGCAGTGGCCGACCTCGCGCTCCTCGTCCGGCAGCTCGCGCGAGCGGAGGCCCTTGTTGATCGGCGTCCACGTCTCGCCGCCGTCGTCCGTGCGGAAGGCGCCTGCCGCCGAGATCGCGATGACGATCCGGTTCGGGTCGTCGGGGTTGATCAGGATCGTGTGCAGGCAGAGCCCGCCGGCGCCCGGCTGCCAGTTCTCGCCGCTCGGGTGCTTGCGCAGGCCCGAGAGCTCGTTCCAGGTCTGGCCAGCGTCCGTGGACTTGAAGAGCGCCGCGTCCTCGACCCCCGCGTAGACGGTGTCCGGGTCCGTCGAGCGAAGGCTCGAGGTGCCAGACGCGCGCGAACTCCCACGGGTGCTGGGTGCCGTCGTACCACTGGTGCGTCCCGGGAACGCCGTCGTACGCGAACTCGTTGCCGACGGTCTCCCAGTTCTTGCCGCCGTCGTCGGAGCGCTGCATCACCTGGCCGTGCCAGCCGGTGGACTGCGACGCGTACAGGCGATCCGGGTCGGCCGGCGAGCCCTTCAGGTGGTACATCTCCCAGCCCGAGAAGAGCGGGCCCTGGACGTCCCAGTCGTCGCGCGTCCCGTCCGCGGTCATGACGAACGCTCCCTTACGTGTCCCTACGAGAAGCCGCACCTTGCTCATCGATCCCTCCCTCTCAGTTCGGTCCGCTCAATTCAAGCAAGGGCTACCCTGCTCGCACCGGGAGAGGTGTCCGAGCGGTCTAAGGAGCGCGACTGGAAATCGCGTACGGGCTGAAAGGTCCGTCGCGGGTTCAAATCCCGCCCTCTCCGTCTCTCGAGGGCCCGGGTGACCGGGCCCTTTCATACTGGCCGGATGCGCGTCGGGCGCCACGAGGTCGCGATCACGAACCCGGACAAGGTCTTCTTCCCGGAGGCCGGGCTGACGAAGGGCGACCTCGTCTCGTACTACCTCGAGGTCGCGTCGTGCGCGCTGCACCACATCCGCCGCCGGCCGTTCCACATGAAGCGCTACCCGAACGGGGTCGACGGCGACTTCTTCCACCAGAAGCGCGTGCCGCCGCACCCCGACTTCGTCGGCGAGCAGTTCGTGCAGTTTCCGTCCGGGCACTCGACGGTCTTCGCGGTCGTCGACAACCCCGCTGCACTCGCCTGGGTGATCAACCTCGGCTGCATCGAGCTGCACACCTGGCACTCGCGCGTCGAGGACATCGAGCGGCCGGACTACCTGCTGATCGACCTCGACCCGAGCGAAGGCAACCCGTGGGAGCTCGTGCGCGAGATCGCGCTCGTCGTGAAGGAGGTCATGGACGGGCTCGGGCTCGCTTCGTACCCGAAGACCTCCGGCGCGACCGGGCTGCACGTGCTGTCTCCGATCCGGCCGGAGCTCGCCTTCCCGGAGGTGCGGCGGTTCGCGAAGGCGTTGGCGGAGGAGGTCGAGCGGCGGATCGACGACCAGAACGTGGCGACGACGACCTGGCGCGTGGCCGACCGGCGGGGCGTCTTCGTCGACTTCGGCCAGAACGCGCGCGACCGCACGATCGCGTGCGCGTACTCGGTGCGGCCGACGCCCGACGCGCGGGTCTCGGCGCCGCTGCGGTGGTCGGAGGTGGCGCGCTCCGACCCGTCGCGCTTCACGGTGAAGACGATGCGGAAGCGGATCGACAAGGTCGGCGACCTGACGGCCGGGATGTGGCGGCGAAGGGCGAGCCTGCTCCCGCGCTTCGAGCAGCTCGGCATGCCCGCCGGGAGACCCTTCGCTCGTGGAGATCAAACGAAGCCGCTCGCGCCGCTGGACTACGGAGCAGCGAGGAGCTTCGGGACGGTCAGGTCGCTCGCGCGGCGCGGGGGCCTGACCTCGCGCCAGGTGCAAGCCTTCGGAGCCTTGTCCGGCCGGAAGCGCAGGAAGCGCGTCCCGTGCCGGAAGCGATTCTTCTCGAGCTTGTCGTAGCGCACCTCGATCACGAGCTTCGGGCGAACCGGGTTCCAGTCGAGCTCGCGGCCGGCCGACCAGCGGCTCTGCCCGCCCGGGATCCGCTTGTCGCTGAGCTTCCCCTTCGCGACCATCTTCGGCAGCTTCTCCTCGAGCTCGCGCCGCACGGGCGCCGGAAAGCCCGAGCAGTGGCCGACGAAGTCGAGCTCGCCGGCGTCGTCGTAGAGGCCGAGCAGCAGCGTCGAGATCCGTCCGTCGGCCTTGTCGCTCCAGCGGAAGCCGACGATCACGCAGTCGGCGGTCTTGTACGGCTTCACCTTGGCGACGCCGTCCCGTGACCCGGGCAGGTAGGGCACGTCCAGCCGCTTCGCGACGACGCCGTCCAGCCCCGCCTGCGCGAGCCGCGCGAGCCATTTCTCGGCCTGCTTCCGGTCGAGCGTGGAGGGCGACAGCACGAACTTCTTCGCCTTGCGCTCGAGCTCTCGCCGCCGCTTCTTCAAGGGCTCCTTCCAGACCGGCTCGCCCTTCCAGAGGAGGAGGTCGAACGCGACGAACTCCGCAGGGATCTCCGCGGAGAGCTTCCGGATTCGGCTCTCGGCCGGATGCAGGCGCATCTGCAGCGCGTCGAAGTCGAGCTGTCCTTTCTGCTGGATCACGATCTCGCCGTCGAGCGCCGAGTCGGGCGGGAGCAGCGCGCCGACCTCCGAGAGCTCCGGGAAGTAGCGCAGCAGCGGCCGCCCGTTCCGCGACCACAGCCGCAGGTCTCCGCCGACGTTCTCGAGCACGCCGCGAAAGCCGTCCCACTTCGGCTCGTACTGCCAGTCACCGGTCGGCAGCTCGTCCACGAGCTCGGCCTCCATCGGCGGGAAGGGAAGATTCTTCGGCGGCACTGCGGGAAGAACGCTAGCCGTGCCCGAGCTCGACGGTGACTGGAACGTGGAGCGCCGCGCCGGCATGCTGCCGCCGCTCGTCGGCGTGTGGAAGCGCATCCACGGGACCAGCGGCGAGACGAAGTGCGGGCCGCTGCCGGGTGCCCCGTTCGACGTCTCCGGCCTCAGCCTCCACTACCGCGGGCCCTTCCGCGGCTTCGTCGACGAGCTCGAGCCTGACGGCGACGGCTTCCGCGGACGCGCGACGTTTCGCGGCCGGGAGTTCGGGCGATTCGCACTGACACGAAAACGAGACGGAGGAGGCGGCTGATGGCATCGCAAGAGCTCAAGGACCAGCTGATCAAGCACATCGACGAGGCGCTCGCCATGGAGCAGAACGTCCTGCGGATGCTCGACGGGATGATCTCGACGACCGAGGACGAGGAGATTCGCTCCGAGCTGCGGCACCACAAGCTCGAGACCGAGGAGCACGCGTCCCGGCTCGAGCAGCGGCTCGCTGCTCATGAGGCCTCGCCGTCGACGGTTCGCGAGGCTGCCGGGGTGATGAACGCGCTGATGAAGGGCGTCGTCGACATGGCCCGCTCCGAGAAGGCGGGCCGGAACGCGCGCGACGGCTACGCGACCGAGCATCTCGAGATCGCGAGCTACCAGCTCCTCGAGCGCGTCGCCCAGGCGGCCGGGGACGAGGAAACAGCCGAGGTCGCGCGCCGGAACCGCAAGGACGAAGAGGCGATGGCGAAGAAGATCGAGGCCAACTGGGACAAGTTCGCGGACCTCTCGCTCCGGGAGGCGGGCGTCACCGCGTAGATTCCGACCCGTGCGACGGGTCGTCGTCACGGGCCTCGGGGCGATCACGCCGGTCGGGAACACCGCGCCGGAGACCTGGCGTGCTGCGGTGGCCGGCGAGAGCGGGATCGACTTCATCCGCGCGTTCGACGCGGACGGGCTGCCCGTGCGCATCGCGGCCGAAGTGAAGGACTTCGACCCGGCCGGGCTCGCGCCGCCGAAGGAGCTCCGCCGCTTCGACCGCAACGTCGTGCTCGCCCTCGGGGCGGCGAAGGAGGCGGTCGCCGACGCGGGCCTGAACGGGTTCGATCCCTACCGCGTCGGGATCGTCTTCGGGTCCGCGATCGGCGGGCTGATCGGGATCGTCCAGCAGGCCGACACGCTGCGCGACCGCGGGCCCGACCGTATCTCGCCGCACTTCATCCCGAGCGTCCTCGTCGACTCGGCCAGCGGGCAGCTCGCGATCTCGCTCGGGATCAAAGGCCCGAACTACGCGCCGGTCTCGGCCTGCGCGACGGGCTCGCACGCGGTGGGGGAGGGCGCCGAGATCATCCGCCGCGGCGACGCCGACGCGATCCTCGCGGGCGGCACCGAGGCCTGCATCCATCCCCTGATCCTCGCCGGCTTCACCGCCATGCGCGGGCTCGCGGCCGAGGACGAGGACCCGCCGCTGGCGTCCCGGCCCTTCGACGCGACCAGGGCCGGCTTCGTCATGGGCGAGGGTGCGTGCGCGCTCGTGCTCGAGGAGCTCGAGGCGGCGAAGGCCCGCGGCGCGACGCTCTACGCGGAGGTGCTCGGGTACGGCACTTCGAACGACGCGTACCACATGGCCGCCCCCGAGCCCGCCGCGACCGGCGTCGCCGAGATGATGCGCTCGGCCCTCGAGCGAGCGGAGGTCGACCCGAGCCGGGTGGGCTACATCAACGCCCACGGCACGTCGACGCCTCTGGGCGACGCGGCCGAGACGAAGGCGATCAAGGACGTCTTCGGCGAGCACGCCTACGAGCTCGCGGTCTCGTCGACGAAGTCGGTCATGGGCCACTGCTTCGGGGCTGCGGGCGCGATCGAGTCCCTGATGTGCGTCATGGCCGTGAAGGACGGCGTTCTGCCGCCGACGATCAACTACCGCAACCCGGATCCCGTGTGCGATCTGGACTACGTCCCGAACGAGTCGCGCGAGGCCGAGGTGGACGTCGCCCTCTCGAACGCGATGGGCCTCGGCGGCCACAACGCCTGCGTCCTGATCGGCCGCATCTAACGAAACGACGCTGAAAGGCCGATGTTGTAGGGCCGGCCCTTCGCTGCTACTGTCGAGCGGGGAGGGTAACTTGCGAATCAGGAGGATACCCTTGCAAAACCTTAAGAAATCTGCCCGGGCTGCGGCCCGCTTCGCGGCGGCCCGGCGCAGGGCGACGATCACGCTCGGCGTGCTCGGCGCCGCTGTCCTCGTCAGCGCCGGCGGAGTGTTCGCAGGTGCAGCGCCCAGGTTCCACGCGCCCTCTTTGCCGGCGCCGGTTCCTCGCGCGCACGTAGCCGCCGGCAGCGTGCGGATCAGCGTCGGTCACTCGTACAAGAACGACAGCACCGCCGCGCTGCGCCGGATGCCCGCGATCCCGGCTGGATCCAGGGGCGACAGCGAGATCAGCCCCAACCCGAGCCCGGTCTCGCGGCATCACGACGCCGCCGACACCGTCGTGCAAAGCCGCGCAGCGAGGCCGAACATGCCCGCGCCGGGGCTCAACTTCGACGGCATCGGCTTCCCGGGGGTCACGTGTAACTGCGCGCCGCCGGACCCGAACGGAGAGGTCGGCGCGACGCAGTACGTCCAGACGGTCAACGACGGCCTCCAGGTGTTCAACAAGACGACGGGTGCCTCCGTCCTGGGGCCGATCGACATCGCGACCCTCTGGTCCGGCTTCGGCGGCTTCTGCCAGAACAACGGTCAGGGCGACCCGGTCGTCCTCTACGACCAGCTTGCCGACCGCTGGATCATCACGCAGTTCGCGGGGACGCCGATCCCGACCGACGAGTGCATCGCCGTCTCGCAGTCCGGCGACGCGACCGGCGCCTACTTCCGCTACGGCTACCACCTCGGGGCGAACTTCTACGACTACCCGCACCTCGGGGTCTGGCCGGACGCGTACTACATGAGCGACCTCGTGTTCGACCCCTCCGGGACCTCGTACCTCGGGCCGCAGGCCTTCGCGTTCAACCGCGCGGCGATGCTGGCGGGGACTGCAGGGACCTTCATCTCGACAGGGCTGCTCGGGTCGTCCGCCGACCCGATCCTGCCGGCCGACCTCGACGGGAGCATCGCGCCGCCGGCGGGTGCGCCGAACCCGTTCATCGAGCTCGGGTCGAGCTCGACCTGGCCGCTCTACCGCTTCCACGTCGACTTCGGGACACCGGCCGCCTCGACGTTCACCTTCGCCGGCAGCCTGGCGCCGGCGTCCTACACGCAGCTCTGCCCCCTCGGGCGCTCGTGCGTCCCGCAGGCGGGCACGACGGACCGGCTCGACGGCATCGGCGACCGCCCGATGTTCCGCTCCGCGTACCGGCGGTTCCAGGACGGGCACGAGGCGCTCGTCGGGAACTTCACCGTCTCGTCCGGCGGCGTCGCGGGGATCCGCTGGTGGGAGATCCGCAACGTCACCTCCGGCACGCCGGCCTTCGCCCAGCAGAGCACCTACCAGCCCGACAGCACCTGGCGCTGGATGGGCAGCGCCGCGATGGACGCTGCGGGTGACCTCGCGATCGGCTTCAGCGCCTCCTCGGCTGCGATCAACCCGCAGATTCGCTACGCGGGTCGGCTCTCGAGCGACCCGCCGAACCAGCTCGCGCAGGGTGAGGCGACGCTGTTCGCCGGCACCGGCAGCCAGACGACAACCAGCAACCGCTGGGGCGACTACAGCGACATCAGCGTCGACCCGAGCGACCAGTGCACCTTCTGGTACACGCAGGAGTACTACGCGGCGACGACCTCGTTCGCGTGGCACACGCGCATCGGGAACTTCCGCTTCCCGAACTGCGCGATGCGGACGCTCTCGGTCTCCCACGCCGGCACCGGCGCGGGGACCGTCACGTCGAACCCGGCGGGCATCAGCTGCGGCGCGGCCTGCTCGTTCCAGTGGTGGGGCGGCACGACCATCGCCCTCTCCGCGGCGGCCGCGCACGGATCGGCGTTCGCAGGGTGGTCGGGCGCGTGCTCCGGCAAGGGCGCCTGCTCGGTGAACCTCGGCTCCGACAAGTCGGTCGGCGCGACCTTCTCGCGGTGCAAGGTGCCGAAGCTCGTCGGCCAGAAGCTGAAGGCCGCGAAGTCGAGGATCACGAAGGCCTTCTGCCGCGTCGGCAAGGTCACGAAGAAGAAGGCGTCGAAGCGCAAGCGCGGCCGCGTCCTCAAGCAGAGCGTCAGGGCCGGCAAGCTCGTCAACGCCTACACGAAGATCAAGCTCACCGTAGGCAAGTAGCGCTCGAGAACATGCCGGCGGGGCGGCCACGCGCAGCCCCGCCGGCACTTGTCTTCGCGTCCCCCAGCCGATAGAAACGTCGAAACGCCGACTGGGGAGGGGCGGAATGAGGGCGAAGATCCTTGGGCTGGCGGCGCTCGGAGCGCTGCTCTGCGCGGGGCCGGCGGTCCCGGCGAGAACGGCTCGAGCGGCGCCCAGGCTGTCGTCGCCGGCGACTCACCGTGTGACCGCGCGGCCCACGCGTCCCGCGGCGCCCGCCGACGTCCTCTACGACCAGTACGACGACGCGGGCCAGTACGCGACCTCGTCTCAGCACTTCGAGTCCGGCTTCGCCTCCTTCGACGACCAGCTCGCGGACGACTTCAGCGTGCCCGCCGGCCAGGCCTGGTCGATCTCGACGATCGACGTCCAGGGCCAGTACTTCGACGGCGGCGGCCCGGCCACGAGCTTCAACGTCGTCTTCTACTCGAACGGCGCGAACCTGCCCGGGGCCGCGGTCGCGAGCCGGTCGTCGGTCGCCTACTCCGAGGCGGCCGGCGACTTCACGATCATCCTCGATCCGGCGGTCACCCTGACCGCGGGGGCGTACTGGGTCTCCGTCCAGGCGAACCAGAACTACAGCCAGGCCGGCCAGTGGGGCTGGCAGGACCGAACCGTCCAGTCGGGCCAGGGAGCCGCGTGGCGGAACCCGAACAACGGCTTCGGCACCGGTTGCGTCGACTGGACCCGCAAGACGACCTGCGTCACCAACACCCCCGATCCGGACCAGGTCTTCCGGCTCAGCGGCAGGACGCTCGCCTGGCAGGTCGTGGCGCCGATGCCCCTGGCGCGCGCACCTGTCGGCACTTCTGACGGCACGTATGTGTACGTCTTCGGCGGCGCGGGCTACGACACCAGCGCCTTCCGCTACGACCCGGCGACCAACACCTGGACGACCCTCGCCGACATGCCGACGGGCGCGTTTGGCGCATCCGCCGTCTACTACCCGCCCACGAACCAGATCTACGTCTTCGGGGGGCTGCTCTTCGGCAACACGACCGACACGACCCGGATCTACGACATCGCGTCCAACTCGTGGAGCATCGGGCCCCCGATGCCCGCGCCGCGCTACGAGATGGCGTCGGGCGTCGATCCGGTCAGCGGCAAGATCTTCCTCGCCAGCGGCTACAGCACGTACAACTTCGCGGACGCCACGTCGACGACGTGGGTCTTGGATCCAGGCTCGGGCAGCTTCACCGCGGGCGCCGCCTTCCCGCACCCCGCCGGCGGTTTCGCGTCGGGCGTGATCAACGGCCGCTTCTACGTCGCAGGCGGCCAGGATGCGGCGGGCAACTACCTCGATCTGCTCTGGGACTACGACCCCGACGCAGACACCTGGACTGCGCGGGCGCCCATGCCCGGCGCGGTGCTCGGGCCGGGGAGCGCAGTCGCCCTCGCGAAGCTCTGGAGCCTCGGCGGAGGCGCCAATCCCGACGGCCTGGGCGTGACCTATTCCTACGAGCCCTTGAGCGACAGCTGGTCGAGGGGGCCGGATCTCCAGCAGCCACGCTGGATGGTCGGCGCAGGCTGGGCAGCGGGCAAGCTCGTCGCCGCGGGAGGCTTCGGCTCCGGCTCGAGCGAGTCCACGCAGACCGAGATTCTCGACGTGGGCAGCGGCCCGCCGCCGCCTCCTCCTCCGCCGCCGCACTACGTGCTCACGACGGAGACCGGGCATTCGATCGTCCCCGGCACGGACGACATCGGGAACCACTGCGACGACTGCACGACCACGTTCGCGCTCCCGTTCCCGGTCCGGATCTACGGCCACAGCTACAGCACGGCCACCGCGAGCGCGAACGGCAACCTCCAGTTCACGACGGCGGTCCAGGGCGACTTCGAGAACCCGTGCCTGCCGGCGGCCGACCACGGCGCGGCGTTCGCGGCGTACTGGGACGACCTCTACACCTCGAACTCGGGCTTCGGGATCTACACGGCGACCACCGGTACGGCGCCGCACCGGCAGTTCTACGTCGAGTGGCGCGCGCAGTACTACCCCGGGACCGGGAACGCCGACTTCGAGCTCGTCTTCGACGAGGACGACCAGGTGATCAGGGCGGTCTACGGCGATCTCTCGAACGGCGCGGGGAGCTCGACCGAAGGCGTCCAGGACGTCGACGAGTCGATCCTCGACCAGTACGGCTGCAACGGCACCGGCGGCGCCCTCTCGAACGGGCTGCAGGTGACGTACACGCCGGAGGGCCCGCCGCCGCCTCCGCCACCGCCGCCGCCACCACCGCCACCTCCGCCACCGCCACCACCTCCGCCGCCACCACCACCTCCGCCGCCACCACCACCGCCGCCGCCACCACCACCTCCGCCGCCACCACCACCTCCGCCGCCACCACCTCCGCCGCCGCCACCACCACCTCCGCCGCCCCCGCCACCGTTCAAACCGCCGTGCACCGTCCCGCGTGTCGTCGGCCTGACGCTGTCCAGGGCGAGGACGCGGATCGCGCGCGCCCACTGCCGCCTCGGCAGGGTCTCGAGGGTGCGTTCCACGGCGCGAAAGAAGAACCGCGTCATCCGGCAGACGCCCAGGCCGGGCAGGAGGCTCGCGAACCGCGGAAAGGTGAATCTGACACTCGGAAAGGGCGGCGCGGGCAGTTGATTTTTTCGCCGTAAAGGAGTAAGAACGCGGGGACGGCCGAACGGCCGACACCGATCGTCGATAGGGGAGGGGACCTACATATGAGGGTACGGATCCTTTGGACCGCGGCTCTTGCTGTCACCCTCTGTGGTCTCGCGCTGGCGCCGACAGCATTCGCCAGCACGAGTTACAGAGGGGCGGCGTCGCGGTCACATGCGTATCCGGCTATGGCACACGCCTCGGCCGGGCACGCACAGCACGCCACGGGGAAGCAATTCCACCCGACTGACGTGCTCTACAGCCAGTACGACAACCCCGGAGTGAACTCGTCGAGCTCGCAGGACTTCGAGGCGTCGTTCGATGCCTACGACGACCAGCTCGCCGACGATTTCTCGATCGCGAGTGGGGACGGCTGGAACATCGATACGGTCGACGTCGAGGGGCTCTACTACAACGGTGGTGGGCCCGCGGCTTCGTTCAACGTCCGGTTCTATCAGGACGCCGGGGGCCTCCCGGGAACGATGGTCGCCGAGAAGACGGCGCAGTCGTACGTGCTCAACGGCGACGACTTCACCATCAGCCTCGACTCCCCGGTCAGCCTCGGTGAAGGCACCTGGTGGGTGGCCGTTCAGGCCCGCATGGACTTCAGCGTCGGCGGGCAGTTCGGCTGGACCGACCGCACCGTCACCTCCGGGAACGGCGCTGCCTGGGAGAACCCGGGCGGCGGCTTCGGCGCAGGCTGCATCACGTGGGACCGAAAGACCACCTGCATTCCGGGCTCTGACCCCGACCAGGTCTTCAGCCTGAGCGGCACGCACGGGCCGCCTCCGCCGCCACCGCCTCCACCGCCTCCGCCTCCGCCTCCGCCACCACCGCCCAACCACTACACGATCACTACTCAGACCGGCGTTTCGATCGTCCCGGGCGTGGACGACACCGGCAACCACAACGACGACGGCATGGCGACCGTGGCCCTGCCGTTCACGGTCTACGTCTACGGACACCCGTACAACTCGGTGAACGTCGACTCGAACGGGACGCTGCAGTTCACGACGAACCAGTCGGTCTTCACGAACACGTGCCTGCCCGACGCGGGGCACGGCGTCTCCTTCATGCCTTACTGGGACGACCTCTACCTGGTCAACGCGGGCACCGGCGTCTACACGACGACGACCGGCAGCACGGGAGACCGCCACTTCTACCTCGAGTGGCGCGCCGAGTACTTCCCGGGCACCGGAGTGGCCAACTTCGAGGTCGAGTTCGACGAAGCAGACGGAATCATCCGGGCGATCTACGGCCAGCTCGACAACGGCAACTCGAGCTCGACCGAGGGCGTCCAGAGCGTTCCTGATTCGGTCTTCGACCAGTACGGCTGCAACGGCACGGGTGACTTGACGGCCGGCACGCAGGTGACGTACACGCCGAACGGCGGTCCGCCACCTCCACCACCGCCGCCGCCTCCGCCACCTCCGCCACCGCCGCCAGGCCAGTGGCAGATCGTGGCGCCGAAGCCGCTCGACACCTACGGTGCGGCAGCGGCATCCGACGGCACGTACAGCTACGCGTTCGGTGGCTACTCGTTCAGCACCGGCATCACGATGACCGACGCGTACCGCTACGACCCGGCCACGGACACCTGGTCGACGCTGGCCCCGATGGCGCACGCCGAGGGGATGGCGACGGCCGCCTACGACCCGCTCAACGGCAAGATCTACGTGTTCGGTGGGACGCAAGCCGAATTCGGCACCGTCGACGCCTTCACGCAGGTCTACGACATCGCGTCGAACAGCTGGACGGCAGGCCCGAACCTGCCTGACCTGCGGGCGTTCATGGCCGGTGGCTATGCGACCAACGGCAAGATCTATCTCGCCGGCGGTTACAGCACCGGGAACATCAGCCCGGCCTTCGACCAGACGTGGGAGTTCGACCCGAACGCCGGCACCTTCACGACGAAGGCGCCGATGCCCCACGCACTGGGCGGCGCGGGTTCCGCGATCATCAACAACCACCTGTACGTAGCCGGTGGGCGAGACGCCAACAACGCAATCCTGGACTCGCTCTACGACTACGACATCGCAACCAACACGTGGTCGACGGGAGCGAACCTGCTCGCGGCCGACAACGTGCCTGGTGCAGGTGTCGGCAACGGCATGCTGTACATCTTCGGCGGCGGCAACCCGTTCGCCCCCGGCAAGGCGCTGGGCAAGACGGCCAGTCTGCTCACGCCTGACACGACGAGCCAGACGCAGGCGTACGATCCGGCCTCGAACAGCTGGGCGAACGCTGACAACCTGAACATGCAGCGCTCGTTCGTCGAGGGCACGAACGTCGGCAACCTGCTCGTCGCATCGGGTGGCTACAACGGGTCGTCCACGACGACTCAGACGGAGACGATGGATACCGGCGGCGGTCCGCCTCCGCCACCACCGCCTCCGCCACCACCTCCGCCGCCACCACCTCCGCCGCCACCACCTCCGCCACCACCTCCGCCTCCGCCACCACCTCCGCCTCCGCCACCACCGCCTCCGCCGCCACCACCGCCACCGCCACCTCCGCCACCACCTCCGCCACCGCCACCACCTCCGTTCAGGCCGCCCTGCGTGGTTCCGAACGTGATCCACAACACGCTGGGTAGGGCGAAGTCGAGGATCCGGCACCGCCATTGCCGCGTCGGCCACATCACGCGCAAGTTCTCCTCGCGCAGGCTGAGGGGGAAAGTGATCAGGCAGTCGCCGCGGGCCGGCCGGAGACTGCCGAACGGCCACAGGGTCAACCTGGTCGTCGGCAAGGGACCGAGGCACTAGGCAGAGCGCACAACCAAGCAAGCGAATCCGACGGGGCCCTCCGGGGCCCCGTCGGCGTTTCGAGGGACCGTTCGGCCCATTGCTTTTTGGCGACGGGAGTAGTAAGAACGCGCTACGGCCAGACCGGCCGCTACGGATCCGATTGGGGAGGGGACCGGAAATGAGGGCAAGGCTGCGTGGGACGAGACGGCGCGTCTACGTGTTTTTGGGCGTGCTCGCGCTCGCGGGACTGATCGAGGCAGGGGTCGTACTCGCGGGGGTGGGGACCCAAAGAGCCTCGACCACATCCCGGGCTCACACGCCCGCCACGGCCGCTCTGCCGGCCTCGTCCAGTCACGCCGCGACGGCGTCCTCGACGCTTTCGGCGTCCTCGAGTCACGTGACCGTCGGCCACTCGGTCAAGAACGACACCTCGCGGCCGCTGCGCTCCATCCGTCCCATCCCGATCCGGCCCACTCCGGACCACGAGGCGAACCCCAACCCGCAGGTCCCGATCAAAGGCATGGCGCGCCCCGAGGCCGCCCGGCAGACGAGGCACTTCCCCAACGCGATGCCCGGCACCGGCCTCAACTTCGACGGCATCCCCTTCCCCGGAGTCGCGTGCAACTGCGCCCCGCCCGACACCAACGGCGAGGTCGGCGCCACTCAGTACGTCCAGATCGTCAACGAGGGCGTACCAGGTCTTCAACAAGACCACCGGAGCTTCGGTCCTCGGCCCGGTCTCGATCACGACGATCTGGTCCGGCTTCGGCGGCGTCTGCCAGCTGAACGGCGACGGCGACCCGGTCGTCGCTCTACGACCAGCTCGCCAACCGCTGGGTCGTCAGCCAGTTCGCCGGCGCGGGCACGCCGACCGACGAGTGCGTCGCGGTCTCGACCACGAGCGACGCGACCGGCACGTACAACCGCTACGACTTCCACCTCGGCACGAACTTCTTCGACTACCCGCAGCTCTCGGTCTGGCCGGACGCCTACTACATGAGCCGATGAACGTGTTCAACTCGAGCGGCACCGCCTATCTCGGGCCCGCAGCCCTTCGCGCTTCGACCGCTCGGCGATGCTGGCCGGCGACAGCCGCGACATTCGTGACGACAGGCCTGCTGTCCTCGAGCATCGGCTTGCGATCCTGCCGGCCGACCTCGACGGCTCGATCCTGCCGCCGGCCGGGTGCGCCGAATCCGTGGCTCGCCGCCGGCAACGCGGCGAACGTGGCCGCTCTATCGCTTCCACGTCGACTTCGCGACGCCCGCGAACTCGACCTTCACGCTGGCCGCCACGCATGTCCGCCGGCAGCCTTCACCGCGCTCTGCACGCGGACACGCGCACTGCGTCCCGCAGCCGGGCTCGGCCGACGGCCTCGACGGCATCGCGCGATCGGCGCATGTTCCGGCTCGCCTACCGCCGGTTCGGCGACGGGCACGAAGGCGCTGGTCGGCAACGAGACCGTCTGCCTCCGGCGGCGTCGCCGGCATCCGCTGGTTCGAGATCAACAACGCTGACCGCCGGGCACGCCGACGTTCGTCCAGCAGAGCACCTACCAGCCCGACACGACCTGGCGCTGGATGGGCAGCGCGGCGATGGACCAGGCCGGCAACCTGGCCCTCGGCTTCAGCGCCTCGAGCGCGGCGATCGAGCCCGGCGATCCGTTATGCCGGACGGCTCGCGGGCGACCCGGTCAACACGCTGGCCCAGGGTGAGGCCACCCTCTTCGCCGGCGCCGGCAGCCAGACCGGCACCTGCAACCGCTGGGGCGACTACAGCGACATGACCATCGACCCGGTGGACGACTGCACCTTCTGGTACACGAACGAGTACTACTCGACGACCAGCGCGTTCAACTGGCGCACGCGCATCGGCAACTTCGCCTTCACGCAGTGCACCGGCGGCCCGCCGCCGCCACCTCCGCCGCCACCTCCGCCGCCACCGCCGCCCCCGGCCCACTACACGATCACGACTCAGACCGGCGTGTCGATCACGCCGGGCACCACCGACACCGGCAACCACTGCGACGACTGCGTGACGAATATCGCGCTGCCGTTCACGGTCTACGTCTACGGCCACCCCTTCACCGCGGCCAACGTCGACTCGAACGGGACGCTGCAGTTCACGACCGCCGGCTCGACCTTCACCAACACCTGCCTGCCCGACGCGACCAAGGGGATCGCGTTCATGCCGTACTGGGACGACCTCTACACGGTCAACTCGGGCTTCGGGATCTTCACGACGACCACCGGGACCGCGCCCAACCGCCACTTCTTCATCGAGTGGCGCGACCAGTACTTCCCGGGCTCCGGGACGGCCAACTTCGAGGTCGAGTTCAACGAGGCCGACCAGGTGATCAACGCCATCTACGGCCAGGTCGACAACGGCGGGGCCAGCTCGACCGAAGGCGTCCAGAGCGTCCCCGACTCGTCGATCTTCGACCAGTTCGGCTGCAACGGCGCCGGTGGGACGCTCTCGAACGGCCTGCAGGTGACCTACACGCCTGGCGGTGGACCACCCCCGCCGCCACCGCCGCCACCGCCGCCACCGCCGCCTCCGCCGCCTCCGCCACCTCCGCCACCGCCACCGCCACCGCCACCGCCTCCGCCGCCGCCGCCTCCGCCTAGCGGCGACTACGGGATCGCGGCCGGCACCGGCTCGATCGTCCCCGGGACGACCCTCGCCGCGGGCTCGAACTGCGACGACTGCACCGTCTCGATCGCTTCGCCGTTCCCGATCAACCTCTTCGGGACGAACTACTCGTCCTTCAACGCGAGCTCGAACGGCAACCTGCAGTTCACGACCAACAACACGACCTTCACCAACGCCTGCATGCCGGCCTCCGCGATGGGCGTGATGGTCGCGCCGTTGTGGGACGACCTGATCGCAACCGCAGCGGGCAATGGCATCTACACGGCGACCACCGGCAGCGCGCCGAACCGGATCTTCTACGTCGAGTACCGCACGGCGTTCTTCACCGGCGGCGGGGCGGCCAACTTCGAGGTCGCCTTCCACGAGAACAGTCAGCAGGTCTCGTTCCTCTACGGGACGCTGGCCAACGACTCGACATCCGCCACCATCGGCGTCCAGGGCGGCGGCACGGGCCCGCGCCGCGAGTTCTCGTGCAACACGAGCGGCAACGCGCCGAGCGGCCGTGAGGTCGACTACAACCCGACCACCGACTACGCGAACAACGTCATGCGCGCGCAGTCGCTGATCCCGGGCACGACGGACATCGGGCTCCACGCGGATGACGGCGTGGTTGCGATCTCACTGCCGTTCGCGATGAGCGTCTACGGCACGTCGTATTCGAACGTCAACGTCAGCTCGAACGGCAACCTGCAGTTCGACTCCACGAGCTCGAGCTTCTCGAACACCGCCTTGCCGGCGTCAGGCTTCGGCCGCACTCTCTTCCCGTTCTGGGACGACCAGTACACGGTCGACACCGCGAACGGCCAGGGCGTCTTCACCGCCGTCACGGGAACGGCCCCGAACCGTCAGTTCGTGATCGAGTTCCGCACGCAGTTCTGCTGCACGGGCGGTCCTCCGATCAACGACTACGAGGTCGTCCTCAACGAGACGAGCAACGAGATCGACTACATCTACGGAGCTCTGGGGAGCGACGCCGGCGCGACCGTCGGCGTCCAGTCCACCGGTACCGGGCCGGCGGAGCAGTTCTCGTTCAACACGACCGGAACGACTCCGACCGGGACCGAGATCCAGTACTTGCCCGTCGGCGCGCCGCCACCGCCACCGCCTCCGCCGCCGCCGCCACCACCTCCGCCGCCGCCACCACCACCACCACCTCCGCCGCCGCCACCACCTCCGGACGTCCTCTACGACCAGTACGACAACCAGGCGAACTTCGACGTCACCTCGCAGGACTTCGAGACGTCACTCGACGGGTTCGACAGCTACACGGCGGACGACTTCAGCGTCCCCGGCAGCGCGAACTGGAGCATCAACCAGGTCGACGTCGACGGCGAATACGGCAACGGGCCGGGGCCGGCAGCGAGCTTCCACGTCCACTTCTACGTGGACAACGGCGGTCTGCCGGGCTCGCTCGTGGCGGATCGGCTCGGGCAGTCGTACACCGGCGCGAACGGCGACGCGGTGATCACGATCTCACCCGCCGTCGACCTGACCCCCGGCCACTACTGGATGTCGGTCCAGGCGCGAATGGACTTCACGCCCAACGGCCAGTGGTTCTGGCAGAACCGCACCGTCCAGGCCGGCTCGCCGGCTGCCTGGCAGAACCCCGGCGGCGGCTTCGGCGTCGGCTGTACGACCTGGGGCGTCAAGACGACGTGCCTCACCGGTCAGGTCGGGCCTGACCAGGTCTTCCGCATCCACGGAACGAGCACCCCGACGACGTGCGTCGAGGGCCTCACGACGTGGAACACCGTCGCGAACTACCCGGGCGGGGCGGTCGAATCGCCGGCCGTGGGTGCCAGCAGCACGTACCTCTACTCGGGGACGGGCTTCGTGGGCGGCGCCGCCAGCAACGGGTTCTACCGTTACGACCCGTCGGCCAACGGCTGGACGACCCTCGCCAGCGCACCGACTCCGGTGTACGCCACCAAGGGCGTCTACGCGCCGAACGTGAACAAGTTCTTCATCTTCGGCGGGTACGACGGGACCGTCCGGAACACGACCCAGATCTACGACGTCGCCAGCAACACGTGGTCGACCGGCGCTCCGTTGCCGAGCGGCCGCTACTTCCCGGGCGTCGTCTACGACTCCGGCACGGGCAAGATCTACGTGCTCGGCGGGTTCGACCCGAGCTTCCTCGAGGCGAACCAGACCTGGGAGTACGACCCGGTCACGAACACGTGGAACACGAGCCGCGCGAACATCCCGATCGGGATGGGCGGGGCCGGGGCGACCGATACCGGCGGCTTCATCTACATGATGGGCAACTGGAACGGCGCGACCGGCAGCATGAACAACTACCGCTATGACGTCGCTGCCAACACGTGGACGACGCGCGCGAGCATCCCGCAGAACGTCTACGACCCGGCTGCGGCCACCCTGGCCATCAACGGTCGGATCTTCCTTGCGGGCGGCGGCAACCCGTCGATCCCGTACGGGTTCGCCGGCAAGCCGGGCACGCTGCCTGGGATGCCGGGGCCGCACGCCTCCTACACGACGACGATGGTCTACGACCCGGCCGCCGACGCCTGGACTGCCGGACCGAACCTGAACGTCGCGCACTCGTTCACCGCGGCCGGCGTCGTGGGCAACCACATGGTGGTCGTCGGCGGCTTCAACGGCACGGTGGACACCGACACGGTCGAGATGGCAGACGGCTGCTCCGTCGGGCCGCCTCCGCCTCCTCCGCCGCCACCTCCGCCTCCGCCTCCGCCACCACCTCCACCACCTCCACCACCGCCTCCGCCACCGCCGCCGCCACCGCCACCGCCACCACCACCTCCGCCACCCGGCTGGCAGGTCGTGGCGCCGATGCCGCTCGACACGTACGGCGCGGCGACGGCTTCCGACGGGACGTACAGCTACGTCTTCGGCGGCTACTCGTTCAGCGCCGGCGTCACGGTGCCGAACGCCTACCGGTACGACCCGGGTACGAACACCTGGACGACACTCGCTCCGATGCCGAGCGCCGAGGGGATGGCCTCGGCGGTCTGTGATCCGTTCACCGGGAAGATCTACGTGTTCGGTGGGACGCAAGCCGAGACCGGCGTCGTCACCAACATCACGCAGGTCTACGACATCGGTACGAACACCTGGTCGTCAGGGCCGAACTTGCCCGACCTGCGCGCGTTCATGGCCTCCGGCTACGACGTCGACTCCGGGCTGATCTACCTCGCCGGCGGCTACAGCACCGGCAACATCAGCCCGGCCTACGACACGACGTGGGCATTCGATCCGGACACCAACACGTTCACGACGTTGGCGCCGATGCCGCACGCACTGGGCGGCGCCGGCTACGGGATCCTCGACGACCACTTCTACGTCGCGGGCGGACGTGACGCCAACAACGCGATCCTGGACACGCTCTACGACTACAGCATCGCCACCAACACGTGGTCGACCCGCGCAAGCATGCCGAGCCCCGACAACGTGCCCGGTAGCGGTGCCAATAGCACAGGGCTGTACGTCTTCGGCGGCGGGAACCCGTTCTCGCCGGACTGGGCGCTGGGCAGGGCGGCGAGCCTGCTCACGCCTGACACGACGAGCACGACGATGCGGTACGACCCGTCCTCGAACTCCTGGACGACGCTGACGAACCTGAACATGCAGCGCTCGTTCGTCGAGGGCACGTCGATCGCCGGTCTGCTCTTCGCAGCGGGCGGCTACAACGGCTCGTCTACCACCACGCAGACGGAGACCCTGGACACCGGCGCACCTCCGCCGCCACCACCTCCGCCTCCGCCTCCGCCACCACCGCCGCCTCCGCCGCCACCTCCGCCACCGCCACCACCGCCTCCACCGCCGCCTCCACCACCACCTCCGCCGCCTCCGCCGCCACCTCCACCTCCACCTCCGCCACCACCCCCTCCGCCGCCTCCTCCGCCTCCCCACCTCCGCCTCCTCCACCTCCTCCACCTCCGCCTCCTCCACCGCCGCCTCCACCACCACCGCCTCCGCCACCGCCGCCTCCGCCACCGCCGCCGCCACCGCCGCCGCCACCACCGCCTCCGTTCAGGCCGCCCTGCGTGGTGCCGAACGTGATCGGCAACACGTTGGGCAGGGCGAAGTCGAGGATCCGGCACAACCACTGCCGTGTCGGCCACGTCACGCGCAAGTTCTCGTCGCGCAGGCTGAAGAACCACGTGATCAGGCAGAGCCCGCGCGGCGGCCGCAGGCTGCCGAACGGCGCGCACGTGAACCTGGTCGTCGGCAAGGGGCCGAGGCACTAACTCGAGAGACCAGCCTCCCCCGGTTGGACGAGCCGCTTCGGCGGCCCGGCCGCCGGGGGAGTTCTTTGCCGGAGAGCGGTTGCATCGCAGCCCGTTGAAGCCGCCGGGGCGCTGTGCTATACGAGTGACATAAGCCGCAGCCGCGCGGGACGAGCCAGGTGTGCTCCGACGGCGGTTGCCCTAGGGGAGGGAGCTCGTTGATGAAGTCCATCGCTCGACGCCTCGGGCGGCGCGGAATCGCCGTCGCGGTGCTGCTGGCGCTCGCCGCCGCGACGACGGTCGTCGCAGCCCAGGCAAGAGAAGGCAGCAGCCGGTCGGCATCCGGGCCCAAGGGAGGCGTCGCCGCAAAAGCGCTCCCCAAGGTCGCCCCCAAGGTCTTCGCCGGTGACGTGCGCAATCTGCCGCAGGTCCCGTCGCAACCGATGCGCAAAGACCGCGAGACCGAGATTCCGCTGACCGTGCGTCAGCCGCCCGCGCACCCGAGCACGCCTGCGCGGTCGATCTCGACCGGCACCATGCCCAGCCCGATCCAGAACTTCCCGGGAATGAAGAGGTCGGACTCGTGCGGCGCCGGCACGTGCGGCGCCGGCTCGCCGCCGGACACGAACGGCGACGTGGGCCCCGTCTACTACATCCAGTCGGTCAACTCGTCGTTCGGCATCTTCGACAAGACCACGGGCACGCGTGTCGCCGCGTTCACGGAGAACGCGCTCTGGGCCGGCACCGGAACCTTCTGCGACGGCCACGGCGGCGGGGACCCGGTCGTGATCCACGACCCGGCCGCGGACCGCTGGATCCTGACCAACCTCGCCTACAGCGGGGGCGCGACAACGGGCCCGTTCGATCAGTGCATCGCCGTGTCGCAGACCAGCGACCCGGTCACGGGCGGGTGGTACCTGTACGACATCCGGATGGACCAGGGCGCGGTGCCCGTGAACACGCTCAACGACTATCCGAAGTTCGGCATCTGGACCGACTGCCTCTACTTCGCCTTCAACGGCTTCCTGAACGGCGCCTCGTACAACGGCAGCGGTTTCGGCTCGCTGAGCAAGAGCGACATGTACGCGGGCCAGGCCGTGACCGGCGCCGTCGGCTTTCTCGCGGGCAGCGGCTCAGACGCGTTCACGATGATCCCGAGCAACCTCGAGGACACGAACGGCCTGCCGCCGAGCGGCCGGCCCGACTACTTCGTCAGCGAGTCGCTCTCGGTCTTCGGGTACCGCGTCCGCGCCTTCACGGCCGGCGCGAACTGCGGAGCCGGCGGAACGCTCAGCGGGGCGACCACCGTCTCCCAGGCGACGTACACCAACCCGGCGAGCGTGCCCCAGCCGAACACGTCCACCCAGCTCGACTCTCTCGGCGACCGAATGATGCAGAAGGTGCAGTACCGCAAGGTCGGTAGCGCCGAGTCGCTCTGGGTCGTGCACACCACGCGCTCGGGCTCGACAGACCGGCCGCAGTGGGGGCAGATCAACGTCAGCGGCGGGACGGTCTCGACGACGCCCGTCCAGGAGCAGATCTACTCGCCGGACACGACGCTGAACCGCTGGATGGGCAGCATCGCGGCCGACAAGGACGGCAATGTCGCGCTCGGCTACTCGACGTCGAACGGGACAGCTCCGAACTTCCCGAGCATCGCCTACGCCGGACGGCTGGCGAGCGACCCGCTGAACCAGCTGCCGCAGGGTGAGACGCAGCTGGTCGCCGGGGCCGGCTCGCAGACCGGCACGTGCGGCGGCGGCCCCTGCTCGCGGTGGGGCGACTACGCCTCGATGAGCGTCGACCCGAGCGACGGCTGCACGTTCTGGTTCACGACCGAGTACTACACCTCCCAGGCGGACGGAAGCACCAGCCCGCCGGTCTGGAGCACGCGGATCGGGTCGTTCAAGTTCCCGACCTGCACGGGCGGCCCGCCGCCTCCGCCACCGCCACCTCCGCCTCCGCCGCCGCCGCCTCCGCCACCGCCACCTCCGCCTCCACCGCCGCCACCTCCGCCTCCACCGCCACCTCCGCCTCCACCTCCACCGCCACCGCCACCTCCGCCTCCGCCTCCGCCACCTCCGCCACCTCCGCCTCCGCCACCTCCACCTCCACCTCCACCGCCTCCGCCACCACCGCCACCGCCTCCACCACCGCCGCCACCACCACCACCACCGCCGCCGCCACCACCGCCGCCTCCACCGTTCAGGCCGCCCTGCGTGGTCCCGAACGTGGTCGGAGATCTCCTGGCCCAGGCGAGGGCGAAGATCCGGCAGCACCACTGCAGCGTCGGCACGATCACGCGCAAGTTCTCTTCGCGCCGGCTCAGGAACCACGTGCTCTCGCAGAGCCCGAAGCCCGGGCGCCGGCTGGCCAACGGCCACCGCGTCAACCTGAGGGTCGGCAAGGGCCCGCACCACCACTAGACGAAACGAGCTTCCCCGGCGGGGCGGGCCCTCACAGGGCTCGCCTCCCGGGGGAGTGACTCTGCGGCGAGAAAGGCCGCCCCATTGAGGTCGAAACCCGACTGTGTTTAGATCTGCGGCACAAACGCAGTCTGTCGGCCGAGGCGTGGGTCTCTCGTGCGGCTGACTGCTCCGTAAGGGGAGGGAGCAGTATGAATTCGATCGCTCGGCTATTCAGCCGACGTGCCGCGGTCGCCGCAGGGGTGGTCGCGCTTGCCGCCGGCATCACGGCGCCGGCGGTTCTGGGAAGCAACCATCAGAAGGCGTCGTCGCGTCCCGGCTTCACGGGGAAGGTGCAGAACCTCGTGCTGTCGGACACGGCCAACGGCAACTCGGCCTCCTTCGCGATTGAGCTGAAGGCGCAGGCCGACCTCAGCAAGGCGTACACGATGAAAGACCAGGACGCCCGCGGCTGGTACGTCTACAAGACGCTCAAGGCCGAGGCCGCGCGGACGCAGGCGCCGCTCAAGGCATACCTCGACTCGCAGGGCGTCAACTACCGCTCGTTCTGGGTCTCGAACGTGATCTTCGTGCACGCGGGCACCCGCGCGCTCGTCGAGAACCTCGCGGACCGGGCCGACGTGAAGCAGATCGAGGCGAACGACGCCTCCTACTGGCTCGACACGGCGCCCCAGCTGAACCCGGTCGCCGCGCTCGCGCCGGAAGCGAAGAACTCGCCGTCCTCGGTCGAGTGGAACGTGACCATGGTCCACGCGCCCGATCTCTGGTCGATGGGCTACACCGGTCAGGGCATCGTCGTCGGCAACCAGGACACCGGCATGCGCTGGACGCACCAGGCGCTCAAGCCGCACTACCGCGGCTGGAACGGGACCACTGCAGACCACAACTACAACTGGCACGACTCGATTCACAGCGACATCGACGGTGACGGGACGAACGCGTGCGGGTTCAACTCGATGCAGCCGTGCGACGACCACGGTCACGGCACGCACACGACCGGCACCGCGGTCGGCGTCGACAGCGACAACGGCGGGAACAACGAGATCGGCGTCGCGCCCGGCGCGAAGTGGATCGGCTGCCACAACATGGACACGGGCACCGGCCGCCCCGAGACGTACACGGAGTGCTTCCAGTTCTTCATCGCTCCGACCGATCTCAACGGCCAGAACGCCGATCCGACCAAGCGCCCCGACGTGATCAACAACAGCTGGGGTTGCCCGACGACCGAGCTCTGCGCGGCAGACACACTCCAGCAGATCGTCGAGAACACGCAGGCCGCCGGGATCTTCGTCGAGGTCTCCGCCGGCAACGGCGGCTCGGCTTGCTCGACCGTCAGCGACCCGCCGGCGATCTACGACGCGAGCTTCTCGACGGCGGCGATCCAGAGCAATATGGCGCTCGCGGGCTTCAGCAGCCGCGGGCCCGTCACGGTCGACGGCTCCAACCGGCTCAAGCCGGACATCGCCGCGCCCGGCGTCGGCGTCCGCTCCTCGGTCAACGGGAGCGACACGGACTACCAGGGCGGCTGGAGCGGTACCTCGATGGCCGGCCCGCATGTGGTCGGCGTCGTCGCGCTGCTCTGGTCGGCGATTCCGTCCATGGAGCGGGACATCGCCGGGACGAAAGCGCTGCTCGAGAACACGGCCAACCCGAACGTGAACGCCGGCACGCAGGTCTGCGGCGGCACCGGGCAGGCCGACATCCCGAACAACCTGTTCGGCTACGGGCTCGTGGACGCGCTGGCCGCCTACAACGCCGGCGGGCCGCCTCCGGGCTGGACCACCGTCACGCCGATCGGGATCGACGAGTTCGGCGGCTCGTCCACCTCCGACGGCACGTACACGTACGAGTTCGGCGGCCACGCCTTCAGCCTCGGACCGGGGCCCGAGGGCGACCTGAACACGGCGTACCGCTACGACCCGGCGACGGACACGTGGACGACGCTCGCTCCGATGCCGGACAACCAGGCGCTGATGTCGTCGGCCGTCTACTACCCGCCGACGAACTCGATCTACGTCTTCGGTGGCGCTCATCGCGATCCGAACAACCTGCCGCCGCCGACGAACAACGTCTGGATCTACAACATCGCCGCGAACACGTGGAGCGCGGGGCCGCCACTGCCCGACGTCCGCGCGTTCATGGCCTCAGGTTACGACTCGGCCAACGGCAAGATCTACCTCGCGGGCGGCTACAACCTCGCGACGGTGGACAGCAACCAGTCGACCACCTGGGAGTTCGATCCGACCGCCGGGACCTACACCGACAAGGCTCTGATGCTGCAGGGCATCGGCGGTGCGGGCTCCGGGATCGTCGACGGGAAGCTCTACGTCGCCGGCGGGCGTGACGTCAACAACACCAACTACGACACGCTCTTCGTCTACGACATCGCGACCGACACGTGGTCGTCGGGGCCGTCGCTGCCTCAGGGCGAGAACGTCCCCGGCAGCGCTGTCGCCGGCGGGAAGCTCTGGCTGTTCGGCTTCGGAACGCCGTTCGCGCAGTACTCGCCGCTCGGCAAGTCGAGGTACATCTTCGACCTGGCGCCGGCGGCCGGTGCGACGACGCTGAGCTACGACCCGGCGACCAGCACGTGGACGACCGGGCCGGACATGAACGTCGCCAAGTCGTTCACGTCCGGAAGCGCGGTCGGCAACACGCTCGTCTCGGCGGGTGGCCGCATCAGCGACACGGCCTCCACGAACGACACGGAGACGTTGGCAGTCGAAGGGCCGCCGCCGCCTCCGCCACCTCCGCCTCCGCCACCGCCACCGCCTCCGCCACCGCCTCCACCTCCACCTCCACCTCCGCCTCCGCCTCCGCCGCCACCGCCACCGCCACCTCCTCCACCTCCGCCTCCGCCGTTCAGGCCGCCCTGCGTGGTTCCGAACGTGATCCACAACACGCTCGGCAGGGCGAAGACGAGGATCCGGGCACGCCACTGCCGCGTGGGCCACATCACGCGCAAGTTCTCTTCGCGCAGGCTCAAGGGCCACGTGATCAGGCAGGCTCCCCGGGCCGGCAGGCGCCTCGCCAACGGCGCCAGGGTCAACCTGGTCGTCGGCAAGGGACCGAGGCACTAGGCAGACGGCACCACGAACTGGAACCAGACGACGGGGCCCCACCGCGGGCCCCGTCGTCCTTTTCATCGGTAGATAGCGCCCGCAGAGCGGCGCTGGTCTGTGCCCGGGACCGGTGCTACGGTCAGAGCGGTTGAAGCCGTTCGTCCGTCTGTTGTCGCGACGGCCGCGCGTCACGGTGGTCGTCGCCGTCCTCGCGTTCGCGGCCGCCGCCGCGCTTGCGTCCGCGGCCGCCAGACAGTCGGCGAACGCCTCGGACGTCGCGCTACCGGGTAAGCCGCCGCAGAGCGCGGGACGGGCGATCGTGATCCACTCGGCCAGGAACGACACCTCGCCGCCGCTCCGGTCCATGCGGCCCGCTCCGTACCGGCCCTCGGCCGAGCGGGAGCCGAACCCGAACCCGGCGACGCCGATCGGCAACCCGGACCGCCCTGACGCCGCGCTCCAGAGAGCGCATTACCCGAGCGCGATGCCCACGCCGAGCCTGAACTTCGACGGGATCGGGTTCCCGGGCGTCGTCTGCAACTGCATCCCGCCGGACACGAACGGCGAGGTGGGGGAGACGCAGTACGTGCAGATCGTCAACGAGGGCTTCCAGGTCTTCGACAAGGCGACCGGCCACTCGGTGCTGGGCCCGCTCGCGATCGCGACGCTGTGGCAGGGCTTCGACGGCGTCTGCGAACGGAACGCCCTCGGCGACCCGGTCGTCCTCTACGACCAGCTGGCGAACCGCTGGCTCCTCTCGCAGTTCGCCGGGACCAACCTCCCGACCGACGAGTGCATCGCGGTCTCACAGACGGGCGACGCAACCGGGGCGTACTACCGCTACGGCTACCACCTCGGCCCGACCTTCTTCGACTACCCGCACCTCGGGGTCTGGCCCGACGCGTACTACATGGCGATGAACGTCTTCGACTCGCAGGGCGACGCGTACCTCGGCCCGCAGCCGTTCGCGTTCGACCGCGAGGCGATGCTCTCCGGGAGCCCGGCCACGGTGATCACGTTTCGCCCGCTGGCCCGCAGCCTCGGAGCCTTCCTGCCCGCCGACCTCGACGGGTCGATCCTGCCGCCCGCGGGGGCGCCGAACCCGTTCCTCGCCGCCGCCGGCGCGCCTGACTGGCCGCTCTACCGCTTCCACGTCGACTTCGCGACTCCGGCCGACTCGACCTTCGACCTCGCCGGGAACCTGACGCCGGCCGCCTTCACGGCGCTCTGCCCGGGGAACCAGAACTGCGTCCCGCAGCTGGGCTCGGGCACCAACCTCGACGGCATCGGCGACCGGGAGATGTTCCGCTCCGCCTACCGCCGCTTCGCCGACGGTCACGAGGCGCTGGTCGGCAACCGCGCAGTCTCGTCGGCCGGCGTCGCCGGGATCCGCTGGTGGGAGATCGCGAACGCGACCTCCGGGTCGCCCGCCTTCGTGCAGCAGAGCACCTACCAGCCCGACAACACCTGGCGCTGGATGGGCTCGATCGCGATGGACAAGGACGGCAACATGGCGCTCGGCTTCAGCGCCTCGAGCGCGGCGATCCACCCGCAGATCCGCTACGCGGGACGCCTCGCCACGGACCCGCCCGGCGAGCTCGCCCAGGGAGAGGCGACGCTTCTGGCGGGGCAGGGCAGCCAGGTCAGCGGGGGCCACCGCTGGGGCGACTACAGCGACCTGACCGTCGACCCGGGCGACGATTGCACCTTCTGGTACACGCAGGAGTACTACGCGAGCACGAGCTCCTACGAATGGCGGACGCGGATCGCGAGCTTCGCCTACCCGGAGTGCACCGGGCAGCCGCCCCCACCGCCGCCTCCACCTGCACCGCCGCCTCCGCCCGCGCCTCCTCCGGGTCCGCCGCCGCCGCCGTCACCGCCGCCGTGGGCGCCTCCGGCGCCGCCGCCGGTTCGACCCGCGTGCACCGTGCCGCACGTGGTCGGCCTCACGCTTGCCAGGGCGAAGACGCGGATCCGGAAGGCGCACTGCCTCGTCGGCAAGATCACCCGCAAGGCCTCGAGCGCGAGGAAGAAGAACCACGTGCTCGCGCAGAGCCCGCGGCCGGGCCGGAAGCTCGCCGGCGGCGGCCGCGTCAGGCTCCTCGTCGGTCGCGGGTAGCGCTAGCTCAGGTTCGCGGGCCCGAAGCCGTAGGGCAAGAGCGCGCGCACCGAGGTCACCTCGACCTGCTCGCGGCCGGGGGTCGAGAGGACGACCCAAGGGTCGTTGCCGCCGAGCTCGGCGAACTCGTAGAGCATCTGCCTGCAGGCCCCGCACGGGCCGGTCACCTTCGGCTCGCCCGCCGGCTCCGCGCCGCGCCCGACGATCGCGATCCCGCGAAAGGCGCGGCGTCCCTCGGCGTTGGCGCGCACCAGGGCGGCCCGCTCGGCGCAGATCGTCGAGCCGTACGCGGCGTTCTCGACGTTCGTGCCGGTGACGAGCTCCCCGTCGTCGGCGACCAGGCACGCGCCGACGGCAAACCGCGAATACGGGCTGTACGAGCGCTCGAGAACGGCCTCGGCGGCGTCGAGCGCGCGCGTCTGCTCCTCCGTCAGCGCCACCGCCAAAGCATACGGTCTTGCAGGGGAAAACCACTTGTATCGAAGAACGAAGGGTGTTAGGGTCGCCGCGGGGAAGGGCTACTCGAAACCTAGGGGAGGGATCTCTTGCACAGGCTGGGTCACATCAGGGATTACTGGTCCCGTCTGCCGAAGCGCGGGCGAAAAGCCAGCATCGTTCTCGCCGCGATCGGCGTGGCGCTGCTGGTCGAGGTGAGCGTCGTGCTCGCGAGCGCGGCGCCGCCGAGCCACCATGCCGCCGCCAAGGCCTCTGGCGCTTCAGCGTCGGCGCAGGCTCTCACGTCTCAGCTGACAGCATCGGGCGCAGCTGGGCACGTGATCGTGGGCCACGCGACGGTCAGCAAGTCCCGCCCGCTGCGCGAGATGCGGCCGCTTCCGATGAAGCCCGGGCGCGAGCTCGAGACGCTTCCGAACAACCCCATGGTGCGAGTCAAGCCGTCCTTCACGCCGGACGCAGCCCATCAGACGCGCCGCTTCCCGAACTCGATGCCGAACCCGATCCTCAACTTCGAGGGCATCGACTTCCCCGGCGTCGCCTGCAACTGCGCGCCGCCCGACACCGATGGTGAGGTCGGCCTGACGCAGTACGTCCAGATGGTCAACGAGGGTTTCGAGGTCTGGGACAAGTCGACCGGCAACGTCGTACAGGCGGCTCGCTCGATCGTGTCGATCTGGCAGGGCTCGGGCCAGCAGGCCTGCACGAACGGCGGCTTCGGCGATCCGGTCGTCCTCTTCGACCAGCTCGCCAACCGCTGGGTGATCACGGAGTTCGCCAGCGCGACCGGTGGGACGCCGATCACCGACGAGTGCATCGCGGTCTCGACGACCGCCGACGCCACGGGGTCGTACAACCGCTACGACTTCCACCTCGGTACCGACTTCTTCGACTACCCGCACCTCGGCGTCTGGCCCAACGCCTACTACATGTCGATGAACGTGTTCAACTCGTCGGGCACGGCGAAGCTCGGCGTCGAGCCGTTCGCTTTCGACCGCGCGGCGATGCTCGCCGGCACCTCGGCGACGTTCGTCGCCTTCAGGAACAACACCGCCTACTTCTGCCCGAGCTGCGACTACATGCTCCCGGCCGACGTCGACGGGACGAACCCGCCGCCCGCCGGATCGGACGGCCCGTTCCTCCAGGCCGGCAGCACCGACACGACGCACTGGCACCTCTGGCACTTCCACCCGGACTTCGCGACTCCCGCGAATTCGACGTTCACGCTCGGCACGACGCTCACGCCGGCCGCATACACCGTCCTCTGCCCGGGATTCAACCGCAGCTGCGTGCCCGAGCAGGGCGGCGAGAACGTCGATGCGATCGGCGACCGGCTGATGTTCCGGTTGGCGTACCGCCACTTCGACGACGGCCACGAGGCGCTCGTCGGGAACATGACGGTCTCGTCGACCAACGTTGCGGGCATCCGCTGGTTCGAGATCAACAACGTCACCTCTGGGACGGCGTCGTTCGTCCAGCAGAGCACGTACCAGCCCGACACGACCTGGCGCTGGATGGGCAGCGCCGCGATGGACCACTCCGGCGACCTCGCGGTCGGTTTCAGCGCGTCCTCGGCGGCGATCCATCCACAGGTTCGCTACGCGGGCCGCCTGGCCGGTGATCCGATCAACACCCTGGCCCAGGGAGAGACGCACCTCTTTGACGGCGCCGGCAGCCAGCAGAGCACGTCGAGCCGCTGGGGCGACTACAGCGACATCACCGTCGACCCGATTGACGACTGCACCTTCTGGTACACGCAGGAGTACTACTCGACGACCAGCTCGTTCAACTGGCGCACGCGGATCGGGAACTTCAAGTTCCCCAACTGCGTGACGACCGGCGGGACGCTCGCCGGCACCGTGACCGACTCCTCCACGGACGCACCGATCGACGGCGCGCACGTGAACGTCTCGAACGGCGCCTCGGCGACGACCAATGCCTCCGGCCACTACGAGGTCACTCTCGCGCCCGGCACGTACAGCGCGACGTACTCGAAGGCCGGTTACGCCTCGCAGACGTTCAACAACCTCGTGATCACCGACGGCCAGACCACCACGCAGGACGCGGCGCTGACGCCGTCCGCCGATCTGTCGATCACCAAGACCGCCGACGACGACTCCGTGAACTCGGGCGACCCGATGGACTTCCGGGTCACGCTCACGAACGCCGGCAGCCCGACGGCGACCGGCGTGGTCGTCACCGACAACCTGCCCTCGGGGCAGGACGTCGACTGGACGCTCGCCGGCGACAGCGACTCGGGCTGGTCGGTGACCGGCTCGCCGCCGAACCAGCAGCTCGTCGGTCCCAGCACCGTCGCCGGCAACGCCAGCACGATGGCGCACGTGACGAGCGCGACGACCGGGAACTCGGCCGGCACGTACCACAACACGGCCTCCTTCACGTCCGACAACGCCGGCTCCGGCACCGCGGACGCGACGATCGCCGTCTCGACGCACTACACGATCACGACCGAGACCGGGCACACGGTCACGCCCGGCACGACCGACATCGGCAACCACTGCGACGACTGCGTCACGGCCGTGAGCTTCCCGTTCACCGTCTACATCTACGGCCACCCGTACACGACGGCGAGCGCGAGCTCGAACGGGAACCTCCAGTTCTCGACGGCGAACACGACGTTCACCAACACCTGCCTGCCGGACGCCACTATGGGCACGATGTTCGCCCCGTACTGGGACGACCTCTACACGGTCAACTCGGGCTTCGGCATCTACTCGCTGACGACCGGCACGCAGCCTCACCGCACCTTCTATCTCGAGTGGCGCGACCAGTACTTCCCGGGTAGCGGGAACGCCGACTTCGAGGCGATCTTCTATGAGGACAGCCCGACGATCCAGGTGATCTACGGCAACGTCACGAACGGCGGCTCGAGCTCGACCGAGGGCGTCCAGAGCGTCGACGACAACATCTTCGACCAGTACGGCTGCAACGGCGCCGGCGGGACGATCTCGAACGGCCTGCAGGTGACCTACTCGATCGGCGGTGGGCCGCCTCCGCCGCCTCCGCCGCCTCCGCCGCCTCCGCCACCTCCGCCACCTCCGCCTCCGCCACCCCCGCCTCCGCCACCCCCGCCGGATCACTACACGATCACCACGCAGACCGGCGTCTCGATCACGCCCGGCACGGACGACATCGGCAACCACATGGACGACGGCATGACGCCCGTGGCGCTGCCGTTCACGGTCTACGTCTACGGGCACCCGTACGACTCGGTGAACGTCGACTCGAACGGAACGCTGCAGTTCACGACGAACCAGTCGGTCTTCACGAACACGTGCCTGCCCGACGCGGGGCACGGCGTCTCCTTCATGCCGTACTGGGACGACCTCTACCTGGTCAACTCGGGCTACGGCGTCTTCACGACGACTACGGGGACGGCGCCCAATCGCCACTTCTGGCTCGAGTGGCGCGCCCAGTACTTCCCGGGCACGGGCACGGCCAACTTCGAGGTCGAGTTCAACGAGGCAGACGGTGTCATCAACGCCATCTACGGCCAGCTCGACAACGGCAACACGAGCTCGACCGAGGGCGTCCAGAGCGTCGACGACTCGATCTTCGACCAGTACGGCTGCAACGGCACCGGTGATCTGACGGCCGGCACCGAGGTGACGTACACGCCTGGCGGCGGGCCGCCTCCGCCTCCTCCGCCACCTCCGCCGCCACCTCCGCCTCCGCCGCCACCTCCGCCTCCGCCGCCACCTCCGCCTCCGCCACCACCTCCGCCTCCGCCACCACCTCCACCGCCGCCTCCACCACCGCCACCGCCACCGCCACCGCCTCCGCCTCCACCACCACCGTTCAGGCCGCCCTGCGTGGTTCCGAACGTAATCGGCAACACGCTGGGCAGGGCGAAGTCGCGGATCCGGCACAACCACTGCCGCGTCGGCCACGTCACGCGCAAGTTCTCTTCGCGCCGACTCAAGGGTCACGTGATCAGGCAGGCCCCACGGGGCGGCCGGCGTCTCCCCAACGGCGCCAGGGTCAACCTGGTCGTCGGCAGGGGGCCGAGGCACTAGCTAGTCGAGCAACGCGCGCAGAACGGGGCCGGCGGTAGCGCTACGCCGGCCCCGTTCGCTGGTCCGGGCTCTTGTTCGGGGCTGAGCACGGTGTTAGGGTCAGAACGGGTCTCTTAAGGAAGAAAGGGGAGGGAATCTTGAGAAAGCTCGCGCGCTCCGCTGCGCGGTCGGCCGGGCGACGGCGGAGGGCAAGCGCCGTCGTCGGAATCGCCGCGCTGATCCTGGTCGTCCAGGGCGTCTTCGCGCTCACGGGCACCTCGGCGAAAAACGTGGTGTTCCGGCACGGGGGAACCGTGCCCCGGGCGGTCCAGCCGATCAGCCAGACGAACCACACGACCGGGAAGATCACGGTCGGGCACTCGTACAAAAACGACAGCACCGGCCCGCTGAGCAGCCTGAAGGCGCAGCCGCTCGACACAGCGCGTCCGGAGCACGAAATCCCGAACATGCATCCGGCCTCGATTCACCAGAACAAGCCCGACGCCGCCGTGCAGAGGGCTCAGAACCCGAACTCGATGCCGGCGCCGATCCTCAACTTCGACGGGGTCGCGTTTCCGGGCGTGACGTGCAACTGCGCCCCGCCGGACACGAACGGCGAGGTCGGGGCCACGGAGTACGTCCAGATCGTCAACCAGGGCTTCCAGGTCTTCGACAAGACCACGGGCGCTCCCATGACTGGGGCTCTCGGCATCGGCACGCTCTGGAGCGGCTTCGGCGGCGCCTGCGAGCTCCACGGCTTCGGCGACCCGGTGGTCGTCTACGACCAGATCGCGAACCGCTGGCTGATCTCGCAGTTCGCGAGCGCTACCGGTGGCCTTCCGATCACCGACGAGTGCATCGCCATCTCGCAGACCAGTGACGCGACCGGCGCCTGGTTCCGCTACGGCTACCACCTGGGCTCCGACTTCTTCGACTATCCGAAGTTCGGGGTCTGGCCGGACGCCTACTACATGACGATGAACGTGTTCAACTCGGGCGGCACCGCGTTCCTCGGGGTGCAGCCGTTCGCGTTCAACCGCTCGTCGATGCTCTCCGGCTCTCCGGGAACATTCATCACGTCTCGTGACTCGAGCTTCTTCAACCCCAGCTCGGACGCGATGCTCCCGGGCGATCTCGACGGCTCGATCATGCCGCCGTCGGGCGCGCCGGATCCGTACATGCAGTCCGGCGAGAGCACGACCTGGCACCTCTGGCGGTTCCACGTCGACTTCGGGACGCCTGCGAACTCGACCTTCACAATGGCAGGCAACCTGACGCCGGCCGCTTACACGGAGCTCTGCTTCTCGAGCTGCGTGCCGCAGGCGGGCACGACCTCGCTGCTGTCCGCCCTCGGCGACCGCTCGATGTTCCGCAACGCCTACCGGCGGTTCTCAGACGGCCACGAGGCGCTCGTCGCCAACCAGAGCGTCTGCGTCGGCGGCAGCGGCACTACGTGCAGCGGCGGCCGCGCGGGCGTCCGCTGGTGGGAGATCACCGGCGTCACGTCGGGCACTCCGGCCTTCGTGCAGCAGAGCACCTACGCGCCGAGCGACGGCGTCTGGCGCTGGATGGGCAGCGCGGCCATGGATCAGAGCGGTGACCTGGCGATCGGCTTCAGCGCGTCGAGCCCGTCGATCGTCCCGGGCATCCGCTACGCGGGACGGCTTGCGAGCGATCCGGCCAACGACCTCTCGCAGGGTGAGACGTCGCTCTTCGCCGGACTGGGAAGCCAGAGCGGCACGAGCAGCCGCTGGGGCGACTACAGCGACATCACGGTCGATCCGAGCGACGACTGCACCTTCTGGTACACGCAGGAGTACTACCCGTCCGGAGTGACCTCGTTCAACTGGCGGACCCGGATCGGGAACTTCAAGTTCGACTCCTGCGGGGCGCCACCTCCGCCACCGCCACCACCGCCACCTCCGCCACCTCCGCCACCTCCACCGCCACCGCCACCGCCACCGCCACCCCCGCCACCTCCGCCTCCGCCGCCTCCGTTCAGGCCGCCCTGCGTAGTGCCGAACGTGATCGGCAACACGCTGGGCAGGGCGAAGTCGAGGATCCGGCACAACCACTGCCGCGTCGGTCAGGTCACGCGCAAGTTCTCGTCGCGCAGGCTCAAGGGCCACGTGATCAGGCAGGCCCCACGGGGCGGCCGGCACCTCGCCAACGGCGCCAGGGTCAACCTGGTCGTCGGCAGAGGACCGAGGCACTAGGCAATCGAGAAACGCGCGCAGAACGGGGCCGGCGGTAGCGCTACGCCGGCCCCGTTCGTCTGTTCCGTCTCTTGTTGACGGCCGAGGAGACTGTTAGGGTTACGAAGGGTCTCGTTGGAAAAGGGGAGGGAATCTTGAGAAAGTTCACGCGCACGTTCGCGCAGGCCTGCTCGCGCCTGCGGAAGCCCGGCCGCAAGACGACCATCGTGCTGGGCGCTGTCTTCGTTGCACTGATGATCGAAGCCTCCGGCGTCGGCGCCGGCGCGCCCACGGGCCGCGTCGCCGCGATCGTCGGCAAGGATTCGGCGCCTGTCAGCCTGACGTCAGCGGCCTCGAGGCCGATCGTCGGCCATTCCGTCAAGAACGACACCTCGCCGGCGCTTCGCAGCATGCCGCGTATCGCGCCGCAGCCGACGCGCGAGCACGAGGTGAACATCAACCCGAGCATCTACAAGGCTTCGTCGCCAAAGCCGGACGCAGCCCTGCAGACGAGGCATTTCAAGAACAACATGCCCTCGCCAACGCTCAACTTCGACGGGATCGGCTTCCCGGGCGTGAACTGCAGCTGCGCGCCTCCGGACACGAACGGCGAGGTCGGCGCCACGCAATACGTCCAGATCGTGAACTCGGGGTTCCAGGTCTTCGACAAGACGACAGGTGCCTCCGTGCTCGGGCCGCTGTCGATCGACTCCGTGTGGTCCGGCTTCGGCGGCGTGTGCGAGGCCGGCTCGGGTGACCCGGTCGCGCTCTACGACCAGATCGCGAACCGCTGGCTGATCTCGCAGTTCGCGGGGGCCGGCAATCCAACGGACGAGTGCGTCGCGGTCTCGACCAGCGCTGACGCCACGGGCTCGTGGAACCGCTACGACTTCCACCTCGGGTCGAACTTCTACGACTACCCGAAGCTTTCGGTGTGGCCCGACGCGTACTACATGACGACGAACGTCTTCAACGCGGCCGGGACAGCCTTCCTCGGCCCCGAGCCCTGGGCGCTCGACCGCACCGCGATGCTGGCCGGCAATCCGGCGACGTTCATCACGTTCACCGACCCGGCCTACTACAACCCGGGCGCGGACGCGATCCTGCCGGCCGACCTGGACGGCTCGAACATGCCGCCCGCCGGAGCTCCCGACCCCTTCCTCGAGCTCGGAACGGACACGAGCTCCTGGCCGCTCTGGCGCTTCCATGTCGACTTCACGACGCCGGCGAACTCGACCTTCACGCTGGGAACGGACCTCGCGCCGGCCGCCTACTCGGTTCTCTGCGGCGGCTGTGTCCCACAGGGAGGCACGACGTCCCTCCTCGACACGCTCTCCGACCGCGGGATGTTCCGTCTCGCCTACCGCCGCTTCGGCGACGGCCACGAGGCTCTGGTCGGCAACATCAGCGTCTCCACGAACGGCACGGGAGGCGTCCGCTGGTTCGAGATCACCAACGCGACCTCTGGCACCGCGAGCTTCGTCCAGCAGAGCACCTACGGGCCGAACGACGGCATCTGGCGCTGGATGGGCGGCGCCGCGATGGATCAGTTCGGCGACCTCGCGGTGGGCTACAGCGCCTCCTCCGCCGCGATCCACCCGGAGATCCGGTGGGCCGGCCGCCTGGCGGGCGATCCGCTGAACACGCTCGGGCAGGGCGAGGCCATCGTCTTCCAGGGCACCGGGAGCCAGACGCAGACGAACAGCCGCTGGGGCGACTACAGCGACATGACGATCGACCCCGTGGACGACTGCACCTTCTGGTACACGACCGAGTACTACGCGACCACGGGCTCCTTCAACTGGCGCACGCGGATCGCGAGCTTCAAGTTCCCGTCCTGCACGACGACGGGCGGGACGATGGACGGAACCGTCACCGACCAGTCCACGGGCGACCCCGTCGCGGGCGCGCACCTGGACATCTCCGACGGGACCCAGGCGACCACGGACGCCGCGGGCCACTACTCGCTCACGATGCCGCCTGCCACGTACAGCATCACCTTCACGCGGGCGGGCTACGCGGACCAGACGGTGAACAACATCGTCGTCAACCAGGGACAGACGACGACGACCGACGTCCAGCTCGTCCCCGCGGCCGATCTCTCGATCACGAAGACGGCCGACAACGCCAACGCGGACATCGGCGACCAGATCGGCTACAGCGTGACCCTCACGAACGCCGGCAGCCCGCAGGCGAGCGGCGTCTCCGTGACGGACAACCTGCCGGCCGGGCCCGACATCAACTGGACCCTCGCCGGCGACAGCGATCCGGGCTGGGCCGTGGTGGGCTCGCCGCCGAGCCAGACGCTGACGGGACCGAGCACGGTCGCGGGCAGCGCGACCTCGACCGGGCACGTGGTCAGCTCGACCTACACGAGCTCGGGCGGCACCTACAACAACACGGCGTCCTTCACCTCGAGCGGCGCCGGATCGGGCACTGACTCCGCTTCGATCGTCCTCGCGGATCACTACGACGTGACGACGCAGACCGGGCAGTCGATCGTCCCCGGCACGACGGACATCGGCAACCACTGCGACGACTGCACGACGGCCGTCACGCTGCCGTTCCCGATCCACGTCTACGGGCACGCCTACAGCGGCACGGTCCGCGTCAGCTCGAACGGCGACGTCCAGTTCAATACGAACTCGAGCGGCGACTACCTGAACGGTTGTCTGCCCGAGTCGGCACACGGCGCGTCGGTCTTCGGGCTCTGGGACGACCTGATCACCAACGCCGGCGGCGGCGGCATCTTCTCCACCGTCACCGGGACGGCCCCGAACCGGACCTACTACCTCGAGTGGCGCGCGCAGCACTACGCGGGCGGCTCGGCTCACTTCGAGCTGGTCTTCCACGAGGACAGCGACGTCGTGAGCGCCATCTACGGCGACGTCGGCGACGTCAGCAGCACGACCGAGGGCATCCAGGACTACTCGGTGCCCGTCTGGGACGAGTACGGGTGCAACGGCGACGGCGGCCTGCCGAGCAACGGTCTCCAGGTCAACTACACGCCGTCGGGCGGGCCACCGCCACCACCACCGCCGCCTCCGCCACCTCCGCCTCCACCACCACCTCCGCCACCACCGCCGCCTCCGCCTCCGCCACCTCCGCCACCGCCGCCGCCCTCCAGGCCGCCCTGCGTGGTTCCGAACGTGATCCACAACACGCTCGGCAGGGCGAAGTCGAGGATCCGGCACAAGCACTGCCGCGTCGGCCACGTCACGCGCAAGTTCTCCTCGCGCAGGCTGAAAGGCCACGTGATCAGGCAGTCCCCGCGGGCAGGCCGTAGGTTCGCCAACGGCCACAAGGTCAACCTGATCGTCGGCAAGGGGCCGCGCAGGTAGGAAGAGGACGTTGCTAGCGGGGCTCGACCGCTTCGGCGGTGAGCCCCGCTAGCGTTTCCACCACGAGATCGGCCTCCGCCAGCGCGTCTTCGCCGGGCGGGAAGCGCCGATTGGGGATCGCGATCACTCGCATGCCGGCGGCCTTCGCGGAGCGGATGCCGTTGTGGGAGTCCTCGACGGCCGCGGCTCGGGCCGGGCTCACGGAGAGGCGTCGGGCGGCTTCGAGGTAGACGTCCGGCGCGGGCTTGCCGCGGGCGACCTCCTCGGACGAGACGATCGCCTGGAAGCGGTCGGCCACGCCGAGCAGCTCGAGCGCGAGGACGATCAGCTCGCGGTTCGACGAGGAGGCCAGGGCCAGCGGCCAGTGCTCGGCGAGCCGTTCGACGGCCTCGCGGGCGCCGGGCATCGCGGGGAGCTGCTCGCGGTAAAGGGCCTCCAGGCGTCTGACGACCTCGGCGGAGATCTCTTCGGGCGGGTCGGAAAGCCCGATCTCGTCGTGCATGTAGCGCGACCACTCGAGCGAGCTCATGCCCATCATCTCCCGTTGCGCCCGCTCGTGCCAACGGCCGCCGCGCTCCCGGGCGAGCTGCTCGCGGACCTCGTCCCAGACGTGCTCGCTGTCGAGCAGGACGCCGTCCAGGTCGAAGATGACGCCTTCGATCAAAGGCTCGCGTACGACTGGCCGTGGAAGACGAGCGGCTGGGCGTTGCCTGGCGCGAGCTCGGCCTTCTCCACCTCCGCCACGAAGAACGTGTGGTCGCCTGTCTCGTGCTCGGCTCGGATCGAGCAGCGCAGCCATCCGACCGCGCCCTCGAGCTCCGGCGGCTCGTCCGGTGCGCCGTCGCGGAGCGGGATCCCGGCCCAGAGCGCGATCGGCGGAACGCCGCGGGCGAAGTGCTGCGCCACCGCCTCCTGCCCCGCGGCGAGCATGCTCACGGCCAGACGGCCGGCGTCGCGGAGGAGCTCGCGCAGCGCGGCGTCGTTCCGGATGGCGAAGCCGACGAGCGGCGGCTCGAGCGAGAGCGAGACGAGCGAGGCGACAGTCAGCCCGACGCGCTGCCCGCGCACCGTGAGTGTGACGACCGCCACCCCGGCCGGAAAGCGCCCCATGACCGCCCGCAGCTCGTCAGCCCCGACCACTGTCGGATCATATGAGCGAGGAGGACCTAGCTCAGTGCTGGTGGCACTTGCGCCAGCCGCCGCGGATCTCGTCCAGCTTCGCGTTCATCGACGTCTCGAGCTGGACGTCGTTCGGGTTACGCGCGTCGTACTTGTGCAGACCGGGCCCGTGCCAGACGATGTCGGGCGTGACGCCCGGCCCGACCGCCGTGACCCGGTACTGATCGCCGTGAGCCGGTCCGCGCCGTCTGTGCGTGGTCCCCGGCGGATGCGGATGCCCGTTGATGAGCGGATCGCGCCGGAAGAAGCCGAAGCAGAAGATCCCCGGCGGGCCGCTGCTCACGAAGGCCTCCTCGCGCCTCCACCCGCGGCCGTACTTCGAGTTGTGTGTGTCGAGGTAGAGCAGCCGGCCGTAGTTGTCGGTCGGCGCGCCCCAGTGCGTCGTGCCGTACCCGCGCACGCCCACGCCGAGGTACGTGTACTGCCCGAAGACCTCTTCGACGTGATGGCTGTAGACCCAGTCCTGGTAGGCGTCGAGCTGAGCCAGAGCGCCGGTCCAGTGCGAGAGGTGCAGCCACCACAGCTTCTGCTTGGCGAGCCACGGCTTGAATCCGAGCCCGGGCAGCTGCGTCTGCCAGTTCTGTAGCGCCCAGTACGAGCCGTCCGGCGCCTTGCACGCGGCGACGAGCCACTCGAGCGCAGGCCCGTCGTAGGGCTGGCAGCCGTTGCGGAAGTGTCGCCAGACGCCGTGTCCGTAGAAGAGCCGCCCACCGGTGTAGTCGAGCCGGAACTTGACCTGCGGCACACCCGCCCGCGGCGGGCGGACGCGTGCGTTCACCGCACCGCGCGCGATCATGTGCAACGGCTTGCCCCGCCCGTGGTCGCGAAACGTGACCAGCGCGACCCCTTGAGCGTTCACCGCCAGCTGCACGTTGGTCGCGTTGCGCGCGATCACCTGCGAGCCGTACGCCGGCCCGGTGAATGCTCCGGCGCAGCCAAGGACACACCCGACGAGAACGAGACGATTTCGCATGCCAGACAGACCCCGCATACCAGAGTACATCGGAAAGCGGCGAGTTGTCCTTGACCCTCGGAAGGGTCAGGAAGCGAGCCGGTCGGGCCGTGCCTCGTCCTCCGAGGCATCCCAGGAGATGCCGAGGAAGACGTCGACGACGCCTGGATCGAACTGCGTTCCCGCGGCCTCGCGGAGCCGCAGACGCGCCTCCTCGGTGCTGAGGCGCTTGCGGTACGGCCGGTCGGTCGTCATCGCGTGAAACGCGTCGCAGACGAAGATGATCCGGGCCTCGATCGGAATCTCCTCGCCGGCCTTCCCGTCCGGATAGCCGGCGCCGTCCCAGCGCTCGTGGCACCCGCGGACGATCGTCCGCACCTCCGCGAGACGCTCGATCGGCTCGAGGATCCGCTCGCCGAGCTCGGGGTGCATCTCGATCACGCGCCGCTCGTCCGGCGTCAGCGGCCCCGGCTTGAGCAGGATGCTCGTCGGGACGCCGATCTTGCCGATGTCGTGGAAGAGCGCTCCGAGCTCGAGCCGCTTGAGCCCGTGCGCGTCGAAGCCCAGCTCGGTGCCCACCTGGAGCGCCATGTCGGTGATCGAGCGCGTGTGCGAAGAGGTGTACTCGTCGTTTGCCTCGAGCGCGTTCGCCAGCGCCTCGACGGTCGAGACGAAGGTGCCCTCGAGACTCTCGAAGCTGCGCGCGCGCTGGAGCGCGACCGAGGCCTGATAGGAGAGGCCGCCCAGGAGGCGCAGAAGCTCGTCGCTCGGAAGAACGCCTGTCCCGGGCTCGCGAATGGTGATGAACCCGTCGACCGCCCCGTCGCCCCGCAGGGGCGCGAGCGCGATGTCGGGCCACGAACGACCGGCCGGCGACGGCAGGATCCCCTCCAGCTCGTCCGCGCCGGCGAGGAAGGGCTCGCTCCGCCCGCCGATCGCCTTCCGCACGCGTGCGCCGTCGAGGGTCACGTCCATCACGCTCCGAAGCTCGGAGACCCCGTCGTGGTCGGAGTGCGACGCGATTTGGAAGTTGCCGTCCGCGTCCGGCAGCCACAGCGCGCAGCTCTTGGAGAGCAGCCGTGAGGCGGCCGTCACCGTCTCGTGTGCGATGTCCTGCAGCGTCTCGGCCTCGGAGATCGCGCCGGTGAACTCGAGCAGGGCCTTCAAGTGGTCGGCCTCGCGCCGCTGCGCCTCGTACAGGCGCGCGTTCTCGAGCGCGACCGAAGCGTGGCCGGCGAGCACCTCGAGTAGCCGGACGTCGTCCTCGTCGAACTGGCCGACACCCAGCTTGGAGATGCCGACCACGCCGATCACGCGCGTCCCGTAGCAGAGGGGAACCGCGATCTGCGACTCCTCGATCGCGTGGGTGCCGGGGATCATCACCGAGTATTCGCACTCGAGCGTGTTGGCCACGAGCATCGGCTCGCCGGTCTCCGCGACGCGCCCCGTGATGCCGTTGCCGATCTTCACGCTCGGGAAGTCCACGCGCTCGCCGTCTCGTGAGATCAGCTCGCCGCGGAAGGCGATCGGGACGACCTCGTCGCCCTCGACGACCGAGACGCGGCAGTTGTGGTAATCGATCAGCAGCCTGAGCTCGTCGGCGATCACGGAGCCGATCTCGCGTACGTCGTTCAGCCGGTTGAGTTTGCCCGCAAGCCCCTGGAGCATCTTCATGTGGGCGATCGAGCGGACGTCGCGGCGGGTCGCTGCCGGGCTCTCGGGCCGCTCGTTGGCGGTCTCGTCGAAGAGCACGATCTGGTTCTTGCCGCGGGCCTTCGAGGTCATCATCGCGGCCTCGGCGCAGGCGACGAGCTCCCGCGGGTTCATCGCGTGCTGCGGCCCCTGGGAGATGCCGATCGACGTCGTGATCTGCCCGGCGGGGCCGAACTCGATCGACGAGAGCGAGTCGGTGAGACGGCGGGCCAGGTTGAGGGCGTCGCCGGCGTCGCAGGACGACATGATCACGCCGAACTCCTCGCCGCCGAGCCGGCAGACGACGTCCGAGCCGCGCAGGGCGGCGCGCAGCAGGTCGCCCAGGTCGCGGAGGACCTGGTCGCCGATGCCGTGGCCGTAGACGTCGTTGACGCGCTTGAAGTCGTCGATGTCGAGCATCAGCACCGCCACGGAGTCGCGCGCCCGGCTGGCACGGGTCAGCTCGGCGCGCAGGCGCTCGTGGAAGTAGCGGTGGTTGTAGAGGCCCGTGAGCGAGTCGGTCTGCGCCTGGTACTCGAGCCGGGCGCGGATCTGCGCGTTGTCGAGGGCGAGCGCGGCCGCGTCGGCGAAGCGGCGCGCGAGCTCGAACTCCTCGTCCGAGAAGTTCGCCTCCTCGCCGAGGCGATAGATGTTGAGCGCGCCCTTGACGACGTCGCGGGCGATCAGGGGAACGGTGATCAGCGCCTCCGGCTCGTCCGACGGGGTTCCGGGGACGACGGTCATCCGCGGGTCGCGGTGAGCCTGGTTGGTCAGCACCGGCTCGCGGTGGAGCGCCGCCCAGCCGGTGATTCCCTGTCCGAACGGGCTCGAGCTCTTCATGATCTCGTCGGCCCACTGGTCGCGTGCGAGCACCGGCGTCAGCGTCGTCTGCGCCTCGTCCGCCTCGTAGATCGAGAGCGAGTCGTAGGGCACCAGCTCGCCCAGGGTGTCTGCGATCCGCTCGAGCAGGTTGTCGATCGAGTGCTCCGAGAGGATCTCGTGGAAGACGTCGGCGAGCTGGCGGTACGACTGGACGAGCCCCTCGGATCGGGGCACGCGAGCAGCGCCCGGAATGACTTCCAGGTCGCGAACAGGGACCTCGGCCGCGAAGAGGTTCCGCATCCGGCTCAGTTTCATGGGAATTCGGGCCGCCGAGATCCCCCGGAAAGGGGAATCTGACCGCTGGGCTTCCGCTCGCTAGCGCGCTTGTTTCACGGCCTGGTCGGCCGTGTCGAAGTCCCGGCGGAGCTCGTCGATCGGCGGCATCACCGCCAGCGCGGGCACGATCGGCAGCCAGAGGTTGAAGAGCCGGTACACCACGACGCCGAGCAGGGCGCGCACGAACGGGAGACCCATCCAGTGGAGCGCGAAGGTCAGCGCGATCTCGACGACCCCGGCACCGCCTGCCGGCAGCGATCTGCGCGTGAGCACGTAGCCCGTGGCGTAGCCGATGATCAGCGCCGGCACGGACAGCCGCGGGTTGCCGAAGAACGCGAGCGCTCCCCAGAGGCACGCGATGTCGCCGGCCCAGTAGAGGGCGGCCCCGAGGACGCCGAGGCCGTGCTCCCGCGGAGGCGCGACCAGCATCGAGCGGAGGATGCAGAGCCCGCGTACGAAGTGGGCGAAGGCGGCCTTGAGGCGGCCGGTCTCGCGTCCAGGGCGCGTGAAGCGGCTGGCTCGCTTGGGGGAGCTGATCCAGATCGCGGCGGCCGCGCCCGGGATCACGGCGAGCCAGGGCAAGGTGAGACCGAGCGAGATGTCCTCGCCGCTCGCGATGATCGCGATCGCGGAGCAGAGCGCGGCGGGCGCGAGCACGGCGTACTCGAGCGCTCCCAGCGCGAGCACGCGCGCCACAGCGCCGTCGCGGTCGTCGCCGGCGTTTCGCAGCGCCCAGTAGTCGACGGCGAAGCCGCCGCTCGTCCTGGTTGCGGCGAAGACGCCGAAGCCGCCGAGCACGGCTCGCCCCGAGTCGCCGAAGCTGAGCTTCGGTCCCTGGTCGACTTTCGCGGTGTCCCGCACCGCGAGCACGTAGCCGAAATACGCGACGAGCTCGCCGCCGAAGCAGAGGACGAGCCAGATCGGGTGGAGGTGGCGGGCCGCACGGTCGAGGCGCTCGGCGCCGGCGATGTCGGCGAGCCCGGCGACCGCGCCCAGCGCGAGGGCGGTCGGCACGAACAGCACGAGGGTGGGACGCCGCTCGACCCACGCGAACGCCCGAGCCAGGCGGTCTCTGGTTTCCGATGCCCGGCGCGCGCGCATCATCGAATCGTGGCACAGGCGTTTCGGGCGGTCAGTCTCCGCGGGGGGAGCGCGGCGAGACTAGGCGTAGCGTGCGCGCCGGGCGCTGCCGCCGTACGAGGCGAGATCACCCAGGAACGCGAAGAAGACGAAGATCCACTCCCAGCCGGTGACGCCGTGTCCGCCGGTGTTCCAGAGGATCACGTAGAGCAGCGTCGTCAGCGGCAGGAAGGCCAGGCCGAGGAGCGGCCAGATCCAGGGGCCGAAGGTGCGGTCGACCCACGGCGTGAAGATCCACATGAGCGCCAGCGCCAGCCGAGGCGAGAGCGCTGCTAAGAGCACGAATATGCATCCCATCGTCCCGGTCTCCTTTCGTCGGCCCCGTTCAGACCGATCCTTCCACAAAGCGGCGGGAGGGGCCGCGGCTGCGGCCCCTCGACCCGCCTCTCAGTGCAGCGGCTCGAAGTAGTGGAGCTGCACGTAGCGCGCGACCCGCTCTCCGAGTAGCGCTCCCTGCTCGTCGGCCGTGCGGAAGTGGATGCCGGCCCAGATGCGAGCCTCGGTCACCTCGTCGATCGCGTCCGAGAGATGGCTGAAGTACCGCTGCTCGCCCGGGAAGCGGCTGCTCGTGACGTAGAAGGTCAGGTCGTTGGTCCCGAGGAACGCCTGCAGCGCGTGCACGCTCGAGCTCGTGTAGCAGAGGTGCCCGGATGGATGCTCCGGGAACGGCGGCGTGATCAGCGGCGGTCCGGCGCCGGCGATCGCCGGGTCGAGCGTCGGCACGAACAGCGGCTGCCAGGTCGGATCGGCGGTAGTAGCCGGATTCCCGTCCTGGTCGGCGTGCCGGATCGCCGAGATCGGCCGCCAGGAGCCCCAGTAGTACTTGTCGTTCCAGCAGTTGATCAGGGCGTCGCCGGCCGCGAGGTCCATCATCCCGAACAGCTGCGCGCTGTCGGTGACGTCCAGCCCCCGCTCGTCTGCAAGGCGCCGGGCAACACTGTTGAAGACCGCGAGCGGGTTCGTCTGCCAGAAGACGGCGGTGTGCGTCTCTTCCGGGGTCCGGAAGGGGCTGTCGAGCGCCCCGAGCATCTCGACCTCGTTCACGTCCGCGGCGTAGGCGGCGCTGGTGAGCGGGTTCGGGCCTGCGGTCCGGAACTGGGACGGGCTGCGGATGAGGAACGGCTGCGCGAGCGCGACCCATGGGCTCGGATCGAGCAGCGGCCTCCCGTCAGGCCCTGTGAGCGGTTGCCAGTAGCCCGGACCAACGGGCGGTAGCGGCGGGAACGGGCCCGCGCGCCCGTCGTGCCCCTGCGCGAGCATCGCCTCGGCGGCGTCTGCGCCGACCTCGATCCCCTGGTGCTTGGCCCGCCCGTCGGGAATCCCGGCGAGCGAGGCGTCGTACTGCGCCTGCAGCGCATCGTGCTGCGCCGGGAAGAGCGCGTCGAGAACGCGGAAGGCGGCCGTGGCGACGGCGGCGTCCTCCGACGCGTGCGGGAACCTTCGGTGGACCAGATACGGACGGTGCCGTCGATCGATCGCGTTGACCGCGCCGTAGACGCTGCCCTGCACCATTGCCATGAAGACCGCCGAAGCGGCCGGCGCGGAGGCGTTGGGCGGCTGCGCAAGGATCGTGTTCTGGGCGATCGAGTTCCAGTTCGTGACCTCGTTCGCCTGTGCGGCGACCGGTACGGCGAGCGCGACGACTGCCGCGACCCCCGCCAACCGGCCGAGTGATGCGCATCTCATGTTCTCCCCTTTCGCTTGGCCTCAAGCATCCGCGCGTCGGGACCTGGAGTCCATTCGTCATTCGTCGTATCTTTGGGAGGTGGCCGCGCTCACCTCCCGAGACGCGGGGCGCGTGCTCCGCTTCATCGCCGACGCCGAGGAGCTCGGTGGCGACGAGCCGTTCACGCCCGAGGTTCTGGTCGAGCTCGGGAAGCTCGTCGAGGCTGATCAGGTCGGGTACGGGGAGCTGGACTGCGTTCGCCGGCGCGAACTGCTAAACGTCGACCGGACCGGCGACCCAACGGACCCAACGGAGGACGTGGAGGTCGACTACTGGGACATCGAGGACGAGGAGCTGGTCTGCAGCCACCGGAGCCGGAACAGTGACTTTCGAGCGCTCAAGCTCTCCGATTTCGTGAGCCTCAATGAGTTGCACAAGAGCCGGATCTACGCGCTCTGGATCAGGCCCTGGGGCGTCGAGCGCGACCTGAGCGTTGCGATTCCATCACCTCCCTGGCATGCGAAGAATTTCAAATTCACCCGCGGGCCGGGGCGGGACTTCACCGAGCGCGACCGCCTCGTGCTGGACCTGCTCCAGCCGCACCTCGGCCGTCTCTGGCGAGCGGCGCGGACGCGACGGCAGCTACGTGCGGCGCTCGAGAGCGTCGACGGAGGCTCCGAACAAGACGCTCACGGCATGGTCCTCCTGGGCTCCGGTGGCCTGATCGAGCTCGCGTCTCCCGCCGCGAGGCGCCTTCTGCGGGAGTACTTCGGCGCGAAGGGGCTGGTCGAGGCTCCCACCGAGCTCGTCGAATGGCACGAGTCCGGCTCGTCCACCCTCGTCCGTGGACGCGGAGAGCACCGGCTGACGGTTAGCCACTCCGGGACGACGTTGCTGCTCGAGGAGACGCGCGACGAGCTCGGGCTGACCGCGCGGGAACGTCAGGTCCTCGGCGAGGTCGCGCGGGGGAAGAGGAATTCCGAGGTGGCCGAAGCCCTGTGGGTGACTCCGTCCACGGTGCGGAAGCACCTGGAGAACGCCTACGCGAAGTTGGGAGTACACACGCGAACCGCCGCCGTCACGCGCTTTATCGGGGCCCTCGAGCGCGAATAGTCCAGCGGCGGGGGTGGGATTCGAACCCACGGGGCCGCTTTCGCGGCCCTCCGGTTTTCAAGACCGGTCCATTCGTCCGCTCTGGCACCCCGCCGAGCGAGCCCTGGTGTCAGTGCGCCTATAGTTTGCCCGTGGACCCGCAGCGCGACGGCGACAGGGAGGCCTTCGTCTCCGAGCCGGACGACCTCTGGTCGGGACATGACCACAGGGGCTGGAACCGAGCGTCGATCAGGTTCTGGTCGCGGAGCGATGCCGGTGCGGGAGTCCGGCCGGACGACCTGTTGCTGCCGAGCGGTCTGGGCAACGCTCGGATGCTCGCGTCGTGCGCCGGAATGGGAGCGATCGGCGCGCTGCTCTACGTCTGGTTTCCGTTGATGCTGGTCGAGTTCTTCGTCTCGATCCCCGGCGCCGTCTTCGCCGCGATCCTCGCAACGGCGTTCGTTGTGTTCACCCTCGCTCTCTACGCTTCGGCGACGATCGAGACGCACCGGGACCGCGAGCTCGCCGGCCGGCTCTGAGCTAGTCCCGCTCCAACCGCTGCGGTGCGCCGAACTCGACCAGGCACTCGGGAACGGCGACTTTGCCGCCCTCGTCCTGGAAGTTCTCGAGGATCGCGAGCAGCCAGCGGTCGGTGACGGCGGTGCCGTTGAGCGTGTGCACGTGCTCGGTGCCGCCCTCGGCGCGGTAGCGGATCCCGAGGCGACGCGCCTGGTAGTCGGTCGTGTTCGACGCCGACGTCAGCTCTCGGTAGCGCTCCTGCGACGGGAACCAGGCTTCGAGGTCGTAGCGCTTCGCCGCCGCGGCGCTCAGGTTGCCGGCCGCGATGTTGACGACGCGGTAGGGGAGGCCGAGCTCCTGCGCGAGGGACTCCTCGGTCGCGAGCAGCCGCTCGTGCTCGTCCCAGGATTCCTCCGGGCGAACGTACGAGAACATCTCCACCTTGTTGAACTGATGGACGCGGAACATGCCGCGCGTGTCGCGGCCGGCCGCGCCCGCCTCGCGCCGGAAGTTCGTCGAGAACGCGGAGTAGTGGAGGGGTAGGTCGCCGGCGTCGAGAATCTCGCCCATGTGGAGCCCGGCGAGCGCGACCTCGGAGGTCCCGGTCAGGTAGAGGCCCTCGTCGGCGACCTCGTAGATCTCGAAGCGCTCGGCCGGGAAGAAGCCGGTGCCGTACATCGCCTCCTCGCGCACGAGCACCGGCGGGATGACCGGCACGAACCCCTGCGCGGCGGCACGATCGAGGGCCCAGCGGTAGAGCGCGAAGGCGACGCGCGCGGTGTCGCCGGCGATGTAGCCGAAGCGCGAGCCCGACAGCCGCGCGGCGCGCTCCATCTCGAAGCGCCCGAGCTCGAGGTGGTCCTTCGGATCGGCGAGCTGGGGCGGCTCGCCGGAGGTGCGCACGACGTCGCCCTCGGCGTCTCCGCTCTCCTCGTCCGGGACCGACTCGTGCGGCGGGTTCGGGACCTTCTGCAGCAGCTCGTCGCGCCGGGCTTCCGCCGCCGAGTGCTCCTCCTCGAGCCGCCGCAGGTCCTCCTTGACCTGCTTCAGCTCCTCGACCTGCTCAGGGGTCGGCTTGCCCTTGGTCTTCTGCCGGCCGCGGAGCTCGTCGACCTGTGGCACGAGCTCGCGCCAGCGGGCGTCGGCCGCGAGCAGCTCATCGAATGCCTCGCCGCCGCCCTTGCGCGCGACGGCCGTCCTGAAGCCGTCCGGGTCGGCCCGCGCCGCTCGGAGGTCGATCAACCCTTCGTCAGGTAGGCGGTGAGGTCCGCGACCTGCGTATCGCTCAGGCCGAAGTTCGGCATGGTGTTCGGTGAACCCGGACTGGACGTACGCGCCCGGATTCTTGATCGACTCGGCCGTGAAGTCCTGCAGCGAGCCTCTGTTCGCCGTCTTTGCGTAGTCCGCGAGCTTGTCCAGGTCGGGGCCGATGCGTGGCGTGGGAGCCTGCGGGCGCGAACGTGTGGCAGCCCGTGCAGCCTTTCGACTGCGAAGAGGGCGTTGCCCGCGTTCGCGTCGCCCTTCGCGGCCGTGGCCTGCGTCGAGGTCGTCGGGATGGTTCCGACGACCGTCTGCGCGGTCGGCGAGACGGTCTCGCCGCTGCCGCAGCCGGCGAGGAGCGCTGCGAGGACGATCAGCGGTGCGAGGCGGCGCATAGGTCCGCGAGTTTAGTCGAGGCGCTCGAGGCGCTCGCCGCTTCTCCCGAGCCACGCCCAGAGGACGAGCGCCGAGAGCCCGCCGAGGCCTGCGATGTCGGTGGGCGTGTCGTTCACGAGCAGCGAGACCACCAGCGCGACAAGTAGGGCGTCGACCACCGCCAGGCGCGGCCGCCGCAGCGCGAGCCACACGAGCGCGGCCACGCTGAGGACGAAGAGCAGGGCCTCGTTCCAGCCGGAAGCGATGAAGGCGGCGGAAAGATGGAGTCGGTGGCCGAAGTCGCCGAGCAGCGAGCCGGGGCCGCCGCCGACGGCGTGGGTGACGTGGCTCGAGCCGCCGAGCGCGGCGTCGATCCCGATCAACGCGAACGCGGCGGCGACGACCACCGCGGCCGCGACGCCGACCCGCACGGGGCCCGGTCTCGGGCTCCGCTGCAGCAGCGCGAGCGCCAGGAAACCTGCGAGGTAGGCGACCATGTCCCCGCCGTTCGCGCCGATCGAGCTCACGCCGAGGCCCGCCGCCACCGCCAGCGCGACCGCCGGCAGAGCGCGCGGGCCGGCGAGCGCGCCGAGCACGAGCGCGGGCGAGAGGAGGAGCGTCGAGACCTGGTTGTTGATCCCGTAGAAGCGCCCGCCGCCGTCCGGCCTGGCGCCGAGCGCGGCGAGGCTGTTCCAGCGCGGCTCCGCCCAGAGAGCGGCGAAGAGGAAAACGAACAGCGCGACGAGCCCGAGCGCCAGCGGCAGCCGGGGCCGCAGCAGCACGCCGCCGGCGAGCGCCAGCCCCGCCGCGCCCAGCGCGAGCGCGACGACCACGTCCCTCGCCGCGGTCACGTCGAACGCGCTCAGCAGGAGCGAGACGACGAGGCAGGAGGGCGCGGCCAGAAAGGCCGCACGCCCGAGGGCGGGGGAGCGGGTGGCAAGCGCCGCGAGCCCGAGCGCGACGATCAGCCCGACGAGGACCAGGAGGCCGCCGGTGCGCGAGTCGTGCGCCTGCGTGAGCCGCCGGTCGAAATCGCTCAGGTAGGCGAGCGGCGACGAGGAAGCACGCGACCGGATCCGCGGCCGCTTGCCGCGCTCGAGCGCGAGCACCGAGGGAGCGACGTCCGAGACCGGAATCAGCCCGGTGAGGTGCGTCGAGGTCGACGTGAGCAGGCCGCGATAGCCTGGTCCGACCACCGCGATCGGGTAGCGCACGACGTTGTGGTGCCTCCCCGGCGGAGGCAGCGCGAGATAGAAGGTGATCGCGCCGGGCTCGCGCGAGAGCGAGATCTTGGGACGGCCTCCCGGCAGCCCGCCGTTCACGACCGCGTTGGCTACCTCCCCGCTCAGGAGCGACGCGAGCGCCGTGCGGCGGCCGACCGTCGCGCCCTCGCCGGCGATCAGGAGACCGTGCGCCGCCGCCGGATCGGAGAAGACCGCGGCGGACGTGGGTCGCACGATCACCGCGACGCCGCCCTTCGCCTGCGCGACCGCCGGCACGCAGAGCGCGGCCAGCACGACCGCCGCAAAGCTAGAATTCGGCTAATCCCTCTCGCCTCCAAGGAGGCCGATTCTCGATGAAACGAAAGGCTTACGGACGCGATGCCGGTCTGTCGCTGCGGATGCTCCTGACGAGCGTCCTGCTCGGCCTGCTCTACGTCTTCTTCGCGCTCGTTCTCTTCTACATCTTCAACGCCGGGCTCGTGCTGATGCTCGTGATCGTCATCGGCATGGCGCTCTTCCAGTACTTCACCTCCGACAAGCTCGCCCTCCGCGCCTCGGGCGCGAAGATCGTCAGCCCCGAGGAGGCGCCGAAGCTGCACGAGATGATCGAGCGCCTGGCGGCGATGGCCGACCTGCAGAAGCCGCGCGTCGCGATCGTCGACACGCCCGTCCCGAACGCTTTCGCGACGGGCCGCAACCAGAAGCACGCGGTCGTCGCCGTCACGACCGGGCTCTGGGAGCGGCTCGACGAGAAGGAGATCGAAGGCGTGCTCGCCCACGAGCTGACTCACATCGCGAACCGTGACGTGCTCGTGATGACGGTCGCGTCGTTCTTCGCGATGCTCGCGGCGTTCCTGACCCGAATTGGTCTCTACAGCGGCATGTTCGGCGGCTGGGGCGGCAACCGCGACAACAACAACTCGGTCCCGGTCTGGCTGATCATCACGCTCGTCTCCGTGGTCACGTACTTCCTCAGCTGGATCCTGATCCGGACGATCTCGCGCTACCGCGAGTACGCGGCCGACCGCGGCTCCGCGCTGATCACCGGCGCGCCGGAGTATCTGATGAGCGCGCTGCAGAAGATCTCGAGCCAGATGACCCTGATCCCGCAGCAGGATCTCCGCCAGGTCGAGGGCATGAACGCGTTCTTCATCATCCCCGCGAGCGTGAAAAAGGCCACGTCCGAGCTCTTCATGGACCACCCGCCGCTGGAGAAGCGGCTGGCAGCGCTCGAGAAGATCGCCCAGGAGATGGGCCGGCCGGTCGCGTAACGGGTTGGGCCTCCGCGACGTCCTCTTCGGGCGCAAGAAGCTCAAGGATCCCGCGCAGGAGCGGCTATTTGCGATCTCGACGGCGCGGATCACGCTCCAGACCGAGCTCGACCTCAAGCCGTCGGGGTCGGCGGGCGTCTGCTTCAAGTCGCTCTCGGCCGGTGAGTTCGTGCGCGCCGAGAACGAGCTCCAGCAGCTGCTGGACGCCGTTGCGAACGAGTCGGGCTCGAAGATCGAGCGGAAGAGCGACGAGATGGGCTTCGAGTGGCTCGTCGTCCACGACCAGGACTTCGAGGATCTCGTAGCGACGACGCATCTGATCGCGCAGGAGCTCCAGGACCGCGGCTTCGGCGGCCAGCTGCTCGCCGCGGTCTTTCCGTTCGAGGGCAAGTTCAAGGAAGGCCGCGCGTACTGGATCTACGGCTTCAAGCAGGGCTCCTTCTGGCCGTTCGTCCCGACCGGCAAGGGCCAGGAGCGCGACAACGCCGAGGAGATGGAGCTGAAGGCGAAGCTCGACCCGGAACTGCCGATCGAGCAGGACCTGACGCGCTGGTTCGGGTTGTTCGACTCGCCGCTCTGACACAAAGGCGACACGGTTTGGCGGCTCCGTAGGCGGTACGATTCGGTCGATGACGGAGCCGGGGCGCACCCGCTGGACAGACGACCGGATGGACGACGTCGCGGGTGAGTTTCGTGAGTTTCGGGCCGAGATGCGCGAGGAGTTCCGGGCAATGAGGACCGAGATGCGCGACGGGTTCCATGAAGTGCGCGCGGAAATCCGGGGCTTGCGCTCGGAGACGCAGGAAGACATGCGCGACCTGCGCGGTGAGCTCTACTCGACTCGCCGCTGGACCGTGAACCTCTGGGCCACGACCGTTCTCGGATTCGCCGCCCTCTTGATCCAGACGAGCCTGCGCTAGCCGGCGCTCGGCAAGTCCGGGATCAGGCCTTCGCCCTCGAAGAGCTGCTTCGCCTCGTCGAGCGAGAGGTCTTCCGGCGGGACGATCGCCTCCGAGGGGCGTAGGTCGTCGTCGGGCACGCGCGAGCCGTTCGTCCGCACCGCCTCGACCATGCGGTCGAGGAGGACGCGGAACTGCTCCTCGTCGCCGCGCTCGACGGCCTCGCCCGCCGCCTCGTCGAGGTCGTTGAGGCCCTTCGCGACCTCGTCGTCGACCTCGAACTGGCCCTCTCCCATCAGCCGCACGATCACTGCTGCAGCTCCTTTTGCGTCTCGCCGGGCCCGAGGTCGGCCTTCATCTTCTCCAGTTCGTCGTCGACCTGGGACTTCGAGGCGATCGCCCCGAGCTCGCGGTCGAGCTCGGTCTGGTCGGAGGTGAAGTCTTCGAGCGCGCCCGAGGTGGTGAGCTCGTCGATCGCGGAAGCACGCGCCTGCATCTGCTCGGTCTTGTCCTTCGCGCGCTGGATCGCAAGGCCGGTGTCCGCCATCTGCTCGCCGATCCCCGTGGCCGCCTCGCCGATCTTCACCTGAGCTTCGGCGGCGGAGTACTGCGCCTTGATCGTCTCCTTCTGCGTCCGGAAGGCCTCGACCTTGGCCGAGAGCGCCTTCTCGCTGGCGACGAGTTTCTCCTGCTGCTGCTGGAGCTGCTGCGTCTGCTGGTCGAGGCTCTGCAGCTGCTGCTGCAGGCCGGACTTCCGCTCGAGCGCCTGCCGCGCGAGATCCTCGCGACCGGCCGCCAGTGCCTGGCGCGCCTGGCTGTCGAGCTTGACGACGCTCTGCTGGAGCTGCGTCTCCTGGAGCTCGAGCCGTTTCTTCGCCGTGACGACGTCGGCGATCCCGCGCTTCACGTTCTGCAGCAGCTCGAGCTGCTTCTCGTACGAGTAGTCCAGCGTCTCCGCCGGATCCTCGGCGCGGTCGAGCAGCTTCGACATCTTCGCCTTCACCACCGTCGACGCCCGTGACATCAGGCCGGCCATTCGCTCCTCCTCTCGAGTGCGGAGCCTTTAGCCTAACGAGGCCTTGCTGATTGAGCGAAGCATGCACCCCGGCTGGCTCTCGAACGCGTACCTGATCGCGGACGAGCCCGGCGGGACCGCGGTGTTCGTCGATTCCGGGGCCCCGCTGGAGCCGCTGTTCGAGGCGGTCGAGCGTGAGGGGCTGACGGTGACGCACCTGCTCACCACCCACGCCGACGCCGACCACATCGCCGGAGACGCGGAGATCCAGGAGCGCTACGGGTGCCCGATCGTGAAGGGCGAGCTGAAGACGGGCGGGCTCGAGATCGAGGCGCTGCCGACGCCCGGGCACAAGGACGACCACCTCGCCTTCGTGTTCAACGGCGAGCTCTGCTGCACCGGCGACGTCCTCTTCAAGGACGCCGTCGGCGGCGGCGACTTCGGCCAGATCAAGCGCTCGGTGATGGAGGTCCTGATGCAGCTGCCGGACGAGATGCGCGTCCTCCCGGGCCACACGGACGAGACGACGATCGGGCGCGAGCGGGAGCAGAACCCCTTCGTGCGCGTCTGGCGGGGCGCCGAGCCGGAAGGCACCGAAGAGGTGCGTGTGGGCGGGGAGGAGGCGACGCTGGTCGTCTGGTCGCCCGACTACGACGGCAAGGGCAAGGCGTGGGTGCGCTTCGCCGACGGGCGCGATGCGATCGTCGGCGGCTCGCGCGTGGAACGAATGGAGGGCTGATGGCGATCAAGCTTCATCGCTGCAGGAACGTCTGGGTCAAAGTCCCTGGCCACCCGTGCTGGCGGGTGCAGAAGGCGCTCGACGAGGCGGGGGTCAACTACGAGGTCGTCAAGGAGAAGTACCGGGGACCGCGGGAGGAGACTGTCCAGCGCACGGGGCAGCGCGGCTTTCCGTGGATCGAGTTCGAGGACGGCACCGTCTACCGCGAGGAGTCGAAGGACATGGCCGAACGGATCCGGAGCGGCAACCTCCAGGCAGGGGCGACACCGTGAGCTTCATCGTCACGGAAGAGATCGACGACTACGCGGCCGCGCACACCACGCCTCCGCCCGCGTACCTGAGCGAGCTCGCCGAGGAGACCCGCGCCAACCTGCGCGCGCCCCAGATGCTCACCGGGACGATTGAGGGCCGCTTCCTCGAGCTGCTCGTCTACGGCCTGCAGGCGCGACGCGTGCTCGAGCTCGGCACCTACAGCGGCTACTCGTCTCTTTCCATGGCGGCGGGGCTCCCCGAGGGCGGCCACATCGACACCTGCGAGTTCGACGAGACGCATGCCGAGGTCGCGCGCCGCCACATCGCGGCCAGCCCGTACGCCGACCGGATCACCGTCCATCTCGGACCGGCGCTCGAGACGATCGAGCAGCTCGAGGGCGAGTTCGACTTCGTCTTCATCGATGCGGACAAGGTGAACTACCTGAACTACTACGAGGCGCTGGTGCCGCGCCTTGCCGAGAGCGGGCTGATGGCGCTCGACAACACCCTCTGGAGCGGCCGCGTCCTGGACGAGAGCGACGACTCGGCCGAGACGAAGGCGATCCGCGAGCTGAACGATCGCCTGGCCGCGGACGACCGCGTGATCGTCGCGCAGCTGACCGTGCGGGACGGCGTCACGCTGGTGCGCAGGAAGGGCTAGTAACCGCCGCGCAAACGGGTTAGCCTCGCCCGTGCAGATGTCGTTGCGCAGGCTCGTCTGTCTGATCGGCTTCGTCGCGCTCGTCGTCGTGCCCATCGGCTCGACGGCCACCCGCGACGCCCGTTCCGGGATGCGCTTGAACTGGAGCATCCCGGGGCCGGGGCCGACGCACTCCGACATCGCCTTCTGGGGAGACACCGGCGTCGCCGGCGACTACGACGGTTTCCGCGTCTTCAACCGGCAGACGCACCAGCTCTACGTGTCGTACCGCTGCCGCGGCCCGCAGAACGACGTCTCCCTCTGGCGCTACAACGGGCGCCTGCTGCTCTTCATGTCAGTCGACCGGCCCCAGATCGACGGCGCCACCGTCTGCGGCCAGGACAGCTCGACGGACACCGTCGCGAGCGACCCGCGCGGCTGGGAGGGGATTCGGATCTTCGACATCACGGACCCTGCGACCCCGGTCTACCTCAAGGCGGTCACGACCGACTGCGGCTCGCACACGCACACGATCGTTCCCGACCTCGCGAACAACCGCCTCCTGCTGTACGTCTCGTCGTTCCCGATCGCCTCGCAGAACATCGGCGGAACCTGCCAGCAGCCGTTCGGGAAGTTCTCGATCGTCTCGGTTCCGCTCGATGCGCCCAAGACCGCGAGCGTGATCGCGCAGCCGCCGGTCTCCGCCCCGCCGTGGAACGGGGCCGTCGCCTGTCACGACATCACCGTGTTCACGGCGATTCACAAGGCAGCCGCCTCCTGCATGAGCGAAGGCCAGATCTGGGACATCAGCGACCCGGTGCACCCGGACACGCTGCATCCGATCCACATCGACAACAGCTCCGTCTATTTCTGGCACTCGGCCGAGTTCACCTGGGACGGGCAGTACGTCGTCTTCGACGACGAGGGGACCGGCAGTTGCTCGCCCACCGGGAACGGCCGCATCTGGATCTATCGCGTGAGCGACGGGCTCTTCCAGAGCTCGTTCATGATCCCGCGCCAGCAGGGTGGCGCGTACTGCTCGGTGCACAACGGGAACTTCATCCCGGTCTTCGGCCGCTACCAGCTCGTCGCCGCGTGGTACGGAGGCGGCACTGGCGTGATCGACCTCACGAACCCGACCCAGCCGCACGAGATCGCCTACTACGACGCCACCGTCGGCGGCTCCGCCGACACCTGGTCGTCGTACTGGTACAACGGCACGATCTACGCGAACGACATCGCGCGCGGTATCGATGCCTTCACGCTCGCGAGCACGAACACCGCCGGCGCGACCTGGGATCACCTGAACGCGCAGACGCAGGAAACGCTGCTCGACCTTCCGGTCCCGCGGCCGGGCTTCGGCTAGCCGGCCTCCTTCAGTAGAGCACCAGCTTGTCGCGGTGGACGGCCTCGAGTCCGCGCGCCCGCCCCCTGAGCTCGTCGGCTCCCGCGCCCGCGATGCCCTTCGCGAAGGCGACGCCGTCCGGCCCGACCAGCTCGACGGCGGCGCCCGGGTCGAAGCGCCCCTCACAGCGCTCGACGCCGACTCCGAGCAGGCTCGCGCCTGTCTCGACGAGAGCGCGGCGCGCCCCCTCGTCCACGTGCAACCGCCCGGCGACCGGCTTGCCGAATCGGAGCCACAGCTTGAATGCGGACTGGCCGTGCTCGTACGGCGCGAACCGCGTCGCGGGAGCCTCCCCGGCGAGGATCGGGCCGAGCACCTCTTCGCCGTGGCCCGCTGCGATGACCGTCGGAATCCCGGCGGCGCTCGACATCTGGGCGGCGAGCACCTTGCTGCGCATGCCGCCCCGGCCGAGCTCCGAGCCGGGGCCCAGCTCGGCGTCTCCCGCCGACGCGCCCTCGAGCAGGAGCTCCGCGCCGGGCGTGCCGGGAGCGCGCGAATAGACGCCTTCGACCTCGGTCAGCAGCACGAGCACGCGTGCTCCGACGAGGACCGCCACCTGGGCCGCGAGCGCGTCGTTGTCGCCGAAGGTGATCTCGTCGGTCGCAGTCGCGTCGTTCTCGTTCACGACCGGCACCGCGCGCAGGCGGAAGAGCTCGGCGAACGCCTGGCGCGCATTGACGTAGGCCGCCCGGTCGGCGACGTCCCCGGCTGCGAGCAGGATCTGCGCCGCGGGGATGCCGTGCTCGGCGAAGGCCTCCTCCCACGTGCGCTGGAGCCGCGCCTGGCCGAGCGCGGATGCAGCCTGGAGCCGCCCGACCGAGCTGGGACGCCTGGTCAGCCCGAGCTTCGGCAGGCCGAGCGCGATCGCACCGGAGGAGACGACGCAGACCGGGTCGCCGCCCGCGACGAGGCCGGCGATCTCCATGCGCTCGCGCGTGGACCAGCTCAGCTCCTGACCTCGCCGCCCTCGCCGACGACGAGGCCCGTCCCGAGCTTGACGACGACCGCCCGGTTCAACGCGTCTGGGTCGCGTCTCCGACGACTCGGTACTGGCGGAGCCAGAGGTCCCGGTACGTCACCGGGCCACGAGGGCCGGGCACGGCGTCGACGTTGATCCCCGTCTCGGGAACGCCGGTCAGCGCGAAGCCGTCGGTGAACCGGGTCGTCGCGTGCCAGAACGCCGCGGTGCCCCGGTAGCCGTCGAGGAAGCGGTTCGCCGCCTCCGCGTCCTCGGTGACGATGCCCGCCGCGAGGCCGGAGGTCTCCTCGTTCGCGATCCGCAGCGCGTCGTCCAGGTCGTCGACGACGTCGAGCGTGACCGTGGCGACGCGCTCGGGATCGTTGGCCCACTCGTAGCCGAGCCGGTCGCGGTCGTGTGGCAGGACGCCGTCGCCGGCGGCCTCGATCGCGCGCGGGGTCCCGCGAACCTCGAGCTCGCGCTCGCGGAAGATCGCGAGGACGTCGGGCAGGAGCGCGACGGCTGCGCGATCGACGAGAGCCAGGTTGAGCCGGTTGCAGACGCCGAGCCGGTCGAGGGTGGCCCTCGTCATCGCCAGCGCGCGGTCACGGTCGGCGTCTGCGTGGAGGTAGAGGACGCCTCCGCCCTCGGCGTGCGCGAGCGTGCGGACGCCGTGCTCGGCGGCGAGGCGTGCGAGCTCGGCGGTCGTGGGGCCACTTCCGCGCAGGATCACGAGCGGGATGCGCTCGGGCATGGTCACGAGGACGCGGGCACCTTCGCGGTCGGGTGATCGGACGAGCCCCACGGCGCCGGGCGGAAGACCGGCCTGCTCCAGCGCGGGCCGCAGGACGTCGTCGACGAGGACGGTGACGGTTCGAAGCGCGGCGCCGCCCGTGCGGAGCACCGCCGTGTTGAGGCTCTTCAGCAGCTGGCCGGCGACGTCGAGCGCGACGTTCGGCCGTGCCTCGAAGTTCGCCCCGACCGTCCCGATCGGGATCCGCCGCTCGCTGACCTGGAGGCCGTTCGAAAGCGTCCAGGAGGAGATCTCGCGCTCGAGCGGCTCGATCGCCGCGACCGCCTCGACCTGCGCCGCGATCCCCTCGACCCGCGCCTCGTCCAGCCGGAGGCGGTCGAGCATCCCCTCGTCGAGCCGGCCGGTCGCGGCTTCTCCGTCCGCCTCGTTCGCCTCGAGGATCTCCGCGCGCCGCTCGCGGACGAGAGCAGCCGCAATCCCAAGCGCCTCGGCGACCGCTTCGTCAGTCAGGCTCGCCGCGGCGCGATTGGCCTCGCGTGCCTCTCGGTCGAGCTCCTCGCGCAGCGTCACCGCGCCGAATGTAGCGCCGCGCGGCGTTACCGGCCGACGATCAGCTTGACCCGGTAGCCGTTCGCGCGCCTCTTGCTCGACGCTTTCGGGGTCTGCTTGACCACCCGGCCGCGGTTGCGGGCGCTCGCGTGCTTCTTCGTGATCGCGCCGACGCGGCAATGCCGGCCCCGGATCCTCGCCTTGGCCTTGGCGAGCTTCAGGTGCAGCACGTTCGGCACCACGCACTTCGGCGGAGTGAACGGCGGCGGAGCAGGCGGAGGCGGAGGCGGAGGCGGAGGCGGCGGCGGAGGCGGCGGCGGAGGCGGTGGCGGGCGGTGGCGGAGGCGGTGGTGGAGGCGGAGGCGGAGGCGGAGGCGGCGGACCGCCGGCGCGGTTCGTCGAGAAGGCGATCTGCACACCGTCCGGCGACCAGGTCGGCGCATAGTCGTCGGCGGGGTCGTTGGTCAGGTTCGTCTGGGCGCTTCCGTTCGCGTTCATGACGTAGATCTCGCCGCCGCCCGCCGGCGTTCGGGTCGAAGAGGCTGTAGGCGATCTTCGCGCCGTCGGGTGACCAGCTCGGGGTCGCGTCGTCGGGTTCCGGGTCGTTGCTCACGTCCGTCGCCCCGCTGCCGTCCGGGTTCATCACGTAGATGTCCGACAGGCCGTTGCCGCTGATCGGGAAGCGGGAGTAGGCGATCGCAGTCCCGTCCGGCTTCCACGAGGGCGCCCAGTCGAAATCGTCGGGATCGTTCGTGAGATCGATCTGGTTCGCGCCGTTGGCGTCCATGACCCAGATGTCCGCGGGGATCCCGGAAATCGGGTCCCCGCGCGTGAAGGCGATGTGCGTCCCGTCCGGCGACCATGCCGGGTTCCTGTCGTTCCCGCTGGCATCGGTGGGGAGCTCGGTCTGGTTGGTGCCGTCCGCGTTCATGACCCAGATCGCCGTCACGTTCGTCGAGTTGTCGAACCGGGCGTAGGCGATCTTCGTGCCGTCCGGCGACCAGGCAGGGCCCCACTCGTCGCCGTTCGGGTCGTTGGACACGTCGACCTGCCCGCTCCCGTCGGGGTTCATGAGCCAGATGTCCCGAGACAGCCCGCTGATGGGAACGCGAGCGAAGGCGATTCGCGTCCCGAGCGGCGACCAGGCGGGATACGTGTCGTAGAAGGTCTGATCGTTCGAGAGGTCGGTCGGTTGGCTCCCGTCCGAGTGCATGTCCCAGATCTGGTACGGCGGCGGAGGCGGCGGCTCGACGTACTTGGCGAACGCGATATGCCCGCTCTCGGGGGACCACGTCGGCCAGACATCGTCGGCGGCAGGGTCGTTCGTCAGGTTCCTCTGATCGCTGCCGTCCGGGCTCATCGCGTAGATCTCGCCGTTGCTGTAGTCGTCGACCGAGCGGCGCGTGAACGCGATCGTGGTACCGGCGGGAGACCAGGCCGGCGCCGTGTCGTCGGCGGTGTCGCTGTTGGTCAGGTCGACGGGATTCGATCCGTCCGCGTTCATCGTGTACACGTCGTAGAAGCCCGCCGCCGTGAGCCGGCTGCAGGCAATCTCGGTGCCGTCAGGCGACCAGGTCGGCGCGAACTCGTCATCCTGGTTGTTCGAGACGTCCGTCTGGTTGGAGCCGTCGGCGTTCATGACGAAGATGTCGCTCTGGGTGGCGTCCAGAGTCCGGGCGAACGCGATCTTCGTGCCGTCCGGAGACCACGCGGGGTAGCCGTCGAAGGCTGGGTCCGTCGTCAGCTGGGTCTGATGCGTCCCGTCGGCATCCATCACCCAGATGTCGAAATCCGACGTGTCGGTGGCGCGTGCGAAGGCGATCTTCGTGCCGTCCGGCGACCAGGCCGGGTCGTAGTCCTGTGTCCCGTCGTTCGAGAGGTCCCGCTGATTCGAGCCGTCGGCTTGCATGACGAAGATCTCGGCGTCGTTTCGGTACTGCATGTAGGCGATCTGAGTCCCGTCCGGGGACCACGCGGGATACTGGTCGTCGAGGTTCTCGTTCGTCAGGTCGGTCTGGTTGGAGCCGTTCGCGTCCATGGCGTAGATGTCCGCACCGCTCGGGCCGGCCGGCCGCCGCGCGCCGGGAAGGCCCGGGCGATTCGGCGGTCCGTAGTGGAAGCGAGCCGCACTCGCGGAATGCAGCGTGCCCGCGCGGGCGGCGCCTCCCAGCGCGACAAGCGCGATGCCCATCGCGATAACCGGCCAGATCCTCTTGCTCACGGTGCCCTCCCCAGTGGAGGCGCGATCATCGCACCCTTCCGGCCCTTTTCCTAGGGCTCGGGGATCACCGAGCTACACTGTCGGCGACCGCGGGGCTATAGCTCAGCTGGGAGAGCGCCTGGATCGCACCCAGGAGGTCGCCGGTTCGAGCCCGGCTAGCTCCACCTGCTTTTCCCGCGTCGACCGCTTCGCTTTCCTCTCGCTCGGGCAGCTCGCCGGCTTCGCCGGCTCGCGCTGCGCTGCCGCACGGCCGCAGCTGGCCGCGCCCGCCATGTCGGTCGCGGCGGCGGAGAGTCTGCCGAGCCGACCGCTACGGTCTTGGGGATGGACGAGGTGGAGGTGCGGCGCTCGCGCCGGGCGCGGCGGTGGCGGCTGGAGGTGCCCTGGGGTGAGCCGGTGCGGCTGACCGCGCCATGGTCGATGAGTCAGGTCGAGGTCGAGCAGGTGCTCCGCGAGAAGCGGGCCTGGATCGAGAAGGAGCGCCGGCGCCAGGTGCCGCGGCTGGGACTGGAGCGGCTCGCCGTGAGCGAGTCGGAGGCGCGCATCGGAGCCAAGGAGCTCGTCTCGGCCCTGGCCGAGGAGGAGGCCGAGTTGCTCGGGGTCTCCTACCGGCGTATCCGGATCGGCGCCCAGCGCACGCTCTGGGGCTCCTGTTCTCCCGGCGGCACGCTCTCCTTCAACTGGCGGCTCGTGCTGGCGCCTTTCTCGGTGCTCGACTACGTGGTCGTCCACGAGCTCTGCCACTTGCGCTTCCTCGACCACTCGCAGCGCTTCTGGAGACTCGTCGAGGGGCGCCGTCCGCACTGGCGCGAGCAACGGGACTGGCTGCGCGAGCGTGGGCCCGAGCTGCTTGCCTTCAGAGCGTCCGAGTGAACCGACCGAAAAGTTCATCGGAGTGTCCATTGTGATCAACCACGTCCGGGCCTTACTGCGGGCGCTTCAGGTTCACTCGCGGCTCGAGGCGGTCGCCGTCGCGCGCCGCCAGCACCTCGTGCCGAGCTGACGCGCCGCATCAACACCGCGAGCACCGCGATCCCCATCGCACCCAACCGTCGTCTCAGTGGCCCATTTTGGGGCCGATCATCCTGTGTGGGTGAGAGAGAAGCGGGCTTAGCGCTACATCCTTTTTCGCGCCACCCCGACACGAGGAGCGCGCCGCCGTGAGCGGCGGGTGCGAAAGGAACGCCATGAGCTCGCAAGACCAAAGTCGCCGACCGAACATCCTGCTTGTGATGACCGACCAGTTGCACAATCCACCGGCGTATGAGTCGGATGAGTTGGCGGCGTACCGCAGGGAGCACTGTCCGGGTCAGGAGCGTCTGCGCGCGAACGGCATCACGTTCAAGCACCACTATCCGATCAGCGCCGCGTGCGCCCCGAGTCGCGCCTCGCTGCTGACGGGGCACCATCCCTCGCTGCACGGCGTGTCTCAGACGCCCGGGCTGACGAAGAGCGACGACGGCGACGACATGTTCTGGCTGGCGCCGGACGACGTGCCGACGATGGGCGACTGGTTCCGCGCCGGGGGCTACCGCACGTACTACAAGGGCAAGTGGCATGCCTCGCACGCGCACCTCGACGCCGACGACGGAGACGGCTACCTGCTCTCGATCGACGACGACGGCAAGCCGCAGGAGGAGAACATCAAGCGATACCTGGAGGCGGATCTCCTCGACGAATTCGGCTTCTCCGAGTGGGTCGGCCCGGAGCCGCACGGGCTAGGCAAGCACAACACCGGCACGGTCAAGGACGTCTTCACCGCGGACGAGACGGTGGAGCTGCTGCAGCGGCTGGACGGCGACGAGAGCGATGAGCCATGGCTGACCGTCTGTTCGTTCCTGAACCCGCACGACGACTCCCTCTTCGGAGTCATCGGGCTGACGCAGGGGCTGCGGTACCACTCCTCGACCGTCCCACATGTCGAGCAGGCGCCGACGCACGAGGAAGACCTGTCGACCAAGCCGGCCTGCCAGCAGAGCATGGTCGACCTGTGGGGAACGATCCTGGCGCCGCAGCCGTGGACCGAGACGCACCTGAAGTTCTACTATCAGTTACAGGCGACCGTCGACGAGCAGATCACCAGGGTGCTCGACGCATTGGAGGCGAGCAGCGCCTACGAGAACACGATCGTGATCTTCACGTCGGATCACGGCGACCTGCAGGGCGCGCACAACGGGATGCACGAGAAGTGGCACTGCGCCTACGAGGAGGCGCTGCACGTGCCGTTCGTCGTGTCCAGTCCGCTTCTGCCCGGCGGCGCTCGCGAGCTCGACGTGCCGACGAGCCACGCCGACCTGATTCCCGACGATGCTCGGCCTGGCCGGGATCGATCCGGACGAGGCTCTCGCCAAGGTGCGAGCAGACCACAAGGAGACACGCCCGTTGATCGGGCGCGACCTCTCCGACGCGATCCGGGCCGCCGAGCCCACGGCGCCTGCCGAGCCGATCCTCTTCACGACCGACGACGAGATCAGCGAGGGCAACGAGGCACCGGCCAGCCCGTTCCAGAAAGCGGCCAGGGTGCTGCACCGGTCGGGCACGATCATCCAGCCGAACCACCTGGAGACCGTCATCGCCGAGGTCGACGTCGACGGGGAGCGACACCTCGTCAAGTACAGCCGCTACCACGACAACCAGCAGTTCTGGACCGTGCCGGGCGAGCGTGACGAGCGCATCCACAAGAGCAAGACGTACACGGTCACAGAGCCCGAGCCGGACGAGTACGAGCTCTACGACCTGACCGTCGACCCGTACGAGGAGCGCAACCTCGCCCACCCGACGCATGCAGACGACCGTTCCCGCGCTCTCGAGGCGCACATGTTCGAGCTCCTCGTCCAGCAGCTCGCCGAAGAAGCGTCTCGTGCCTGACGCAGGCGAAACGCCCGGCTACAGGCCGCCGACGCCGTTAGAAGGCGGAGCGGCGTGAGCGAAGAGACGAAACCGAGGGTGCTGATCGTCTACCACACGTACACGAAACAGACGGGCAGAGTCGCCGACGCGATAGCCAAGCAGCTCGAGGCGCGAGGCTGTGAGGTAACGAAGGCGATGATCGAGCTCACCGACCAACGGTGGGTGCCGAAGCTCTTCTCACAATTTCCGCTGAAACACCCGATCTCTCAGGTGTCGACCATGCTCGTTCCACAGATTCGTCACCGGACCGGGGAGATCCGCATTCCCGAGGAAGCACAAGCTGGCGATTACGACCTCATGGTGATCGCGTCTCCCACCTGGTGGATCCAGACGTCCATGCCGATCCGCTCGTACCTCGAGTCACCCGCCGCGAAGGTGATCCTCGATGGCAAGCCGTTCGCAACGGTGTCTGTTTCGCGCCGCTACTACGGCTTTAACCTTCGCCAGCAGCGAAGGCTCGCCGAGAAGAACGGCGGACGGTTCACTGATGAGGCGCACTTTGTCGCGGCCGGTGGACAGGTCAAGTCGATGGCCTCGTGGCTTGGATACATGAAGCACGGTGAGCCACAGGCCCGTTCGATGGGGATGAAACTGCCGCCACCGAATCTGAAGCCCGACTTCGAGCAACAGGCGAAGACGTTCGTCGACGGTCTCGTGGACAGAGTTCTCCAGCCGGCCGCCGCCTAGCGCTGGCTTACGGCGGCACGCCGCGCAAGCGCCCGCTGCAGCACGAGCGTCGCAGACGCCGCGATCACCAGCATGGCGACGTTCGCACCGAGCACCCCGAGAGCGCCCCACGCCTCGCTGGTCTCCCCGAGCCCCGTGGCAACCCCGAGGTATGCGGCAGCCGGAATGGTCGTGACGGAGACGGCCACGCCGACGCCCGAGCTGGCCCTCGTCTCGAGCGCCAGCATTCCGGCCACGCCGGCAGCGAGCGCGACGACGATTGTTTCGTTGTTGACGCTCGTGAGGCTTCCGAGCACCGTCGAATCGATGTTGAAGCTCGATGGGATGCGGTCGAACGCGTTCTGCGCCAACGCGGACACGGCGGCGGCTCCGCTCGCAAACGCCATGCCGATCACCAGCGTTCCGAAGGCGCGGGCGGCAAGGCGCAGGCGACGGTCAACCAGGCCGACGCCGACTGCCGTGATCGGCAGGAGGTCGGGGCTGATCGCCATCGCCCCGACGATCAGGATCACGTTGTACTCGATCACGCCGTAGCTGGCGATCACGCCTGCGACACACATGAAAGCGAGGTAGCGGGCGATCGGCCGTGAATTACGGGACGCCATCCCGACCACGTCTTCCCAGACTAGCCCTGCCTCTGCTCCTTCTCCGCTCGACCGGCCGAGGACCTCTTCTCGCGTGAGCGTGACAGAGCTATCGGGCACGCCGAGCCGGCGCAGGTCCCCCAATAGCTCGTCCACGCCTCTCGCGTCGACTGTTGCAGGACAGCAGCTTGCCCCGGCCGCATCGCATCGGCGACCCTGACGCGGCTGATGTCAGGGTTTCCGTCGAGGAGCTGCGCAACGGCGGTCATCGTCCCAGACTCGCCGAAGACTTCGAGCCTGATCACCCGTCGGCCTTGGACGGACGAACGATGCAGCGGAAGCCGATATGGCCCGTCGACGTATCGACCGCTTCGCCCTGGCGGGCGGCGGGGCGGTAGCGGAGGCAGTAGTTCGGAGCACAAAGGTGGGACCCGCCCTTGATCACCCGGCGCGGGATCGTTTCGCCGTGTGCGTAGCTGTCCTGGTCGCTCGAGACGCGGGGATTCCTCGGCACACAACACGGCTTCTCCATGTCATCGGGATGGCGGCTCACGAAGAAATCGGTCGTCCACTCCCAGACGTTCCCGGTCATGTCGTACAGGCCGTAGCCGTTGGGCGGGAACGACCCCACGGGTGATGTTCCCTCGAATCCGTCCAGCTTCAGGTTCTGCCATGGAAACTCGCCCTGCCAGGTGTTCGCCATCGGCTTGCCGTCGGGGAAATGCTCGTCGCCCCAGGCGAAGGTTGCCCCCTCGAGTCCCCCACGCGCCGCGTACTCCCATTCCGCCTCGGTCGGCAGCTCCTTGCCGGCCCACTCGGCGTAGGCAGCCGCGTCGTCGTAAGCGACCTGCACCACCGGATGCCGGTCGCGACCGTTGACCGTGCTTCCTCGTCCTTCGGGGTGCTTCCAATAGGCGCCTGCAACGTACTCCCACCAGTTGCGGAAGTCGCGCAGGTCGACGGGTCCGGCGGTCTTGCGGAAGACGAGCGCGCCGGGCACCAGCGACTCCGGATCAGCGCCGGGAAAGTCGGTGCGATCGAGCGGGCGTTCGCAGAATGTGGCGTAGCCGGTCTCGCGAACGAATCGGCGAAACTCAGCGGCGGTCACAGGGTGTTCGTCCATCCAGAATCCGTCCAGCGAGACGCGATGGACCGGCCGTTCCTCCGGGTAGAAGTCCTCGGAGCCCATCTCAAATGTGCCCTCGGGGATCCAGCGCATCTTGTCGGTCAGGCTGCGCATGTCGCCGCCCAAAACTCTCTCGATCCCGTGCCCGAGGCGTCATCACCCCGACCGGAGGAACAGTCCCGGTGCGCAGTCGTCCTCGTGATTGCGGAAGACAACGCAGCCGAACCGTGTGCCGTCCGTTAGACCCGACGTGGAGTACGGTGACGCCTATGGCCGAACTGGTCGACACACGCGACCTCACCGATCCTTCACAGCATGGTTGGGCCTTTGACTACCGGATCCGGCGCCAGGACGGCGAGGAGGTCCACGCGGAGGTTCGCTGCTGGGAAAAGGCGCAGGCCGCCGCCGAGCGGGCTGCCAACGCCGAGGCCCTCGCGGCGATCGCTGACCGGGGCATCTCGGCTGCGCTCGAGTATGCGGAGGTCGTGGAGTCCCCGGCGGCACGCGGGGGAGTACTGATCTCGATCTGGTTCGACCAAGCCGACGAAGGCAACCTGCGCCGTCGCGTCAGCTACGAGCGTACTCCCGAGTAGGGAGGACCATAGAAAGCCCGAGTGCGGCTTTCATCCGGTTCGGACGACGCAACTGCCTCGGCGCCCGGAATAGCGTCAACTGCCGTTGAGCAACAGCATGTCAACATGATTCTCGCTTCGACTCTCGGGGCGGCGCGAAGCCAGATGGCGTTCACGCTCGGCTTCCACATCATCCTGGCCTCGCTCGGCGTGGCGCTCCCTGCGCTGATGCTGATCGCGAACTACCGGGGCCTCCGCCACGACGACAGCGATGCGCTGAGGCTCGCGCAGCGCTGGTCGAAGGCGGTGGCCGTGACCTTCGCGGTCGGCGCCGTGACCGGGACCGTGCTCTCGTTCGAGTTCGGGCTCCTCTGGCCCGCGTTCACCGGGCGCTTCGGCCAGGTGTTCGGCGTGCTGTTCGCGATCGAGGGCATCTGCTTCTTCCTCGAGGCGATCTTCATCGCGATCTACATCTTCGGGTGGAAGCGCCTGTCGCCGTGGGCGCACTTCTGGACGGGCGTGCCGGTCGTGATCGCCGGCCTGGGCGGCGCGTTCTCGGTCGTCGCGGTCAACTCGTGGATGAACCAGCCGCAGGGGTTCTCGCCGACGAGCGGGAACGGTGACTTCGGTCGAGCCGCTGAAGGTGATCTTCAACCCGGCCGTGCCCTACGAGGTTCCGCACATGATCCTGGCGGCGTATCTCGTCACCGGGTTCCTGGTGGCGTCGATCTACGCGGTCGGGCTGCTGCGCGGCCGGCGCGACCGCATCCATCGCCTCGGTCTGCTGATCCCGCTGACCGTCGCGTGCATCGCGACGCCGATTCAGTTCGCCGTCGGAGACATCGGCCGCGCGCGCGATCGCGGAGCACCAGCCGATCAAGTTCGCCGGCATGGAATGCGTGGAGCAGACGTCCACCGACGTCACGGAGTACATCTACGGCCGCTGCACGTCGAGCGGAGTCAAGGGCGGGCTCGGCATCCCCGGCTTCGACTCGTTCCTCGTCGGCTGGAGCACGAGCACCAAGGTGACCGGGCTCGACTCCGTGCCTGCCGACGATCGCCCCCCGGCGAACACGATGCTGCACTGGGCCTTCGACACGATGGTCGGGATCTGCACCATGCTGATCGGCCTCGCGCTCTGGCTCGGGTTCGCCTGGTGGCGCAAGCGGGACTTCCCGCAGACGCGCTGGTTCCTGCGGGCGACCGCCGTCTCGGGAGTCGCGGCGGTGGTCGCGCTGGAGTGCGGCTGGATCGTCACCGAGGTCGGGCGTCAGCCCTGGATCGTCTACAACGTCATGCGCACTTCCGACGCGGTCACGCAGGCGAGCGGAGTCTGGGTCACCTTCGGGCTCGTGCTCGGCCTCTACGTCGCGCTGGGCGCGGCGTTGATCATCACCCTGCGCGCGATGTCGGAGCGCTGGCGCCGCGAAGGCGAGCAGGACGTCGAGGTGCCCTACGGCCCCGACGCCGGACTGCCGGAGGTCTCCGGATGACCGAGGCCGACGCCGTCGCCGTCGTCCTCTGGATCGGCGTGACCATGTACGCCGTCTTCGGTGGCGCGGACTTCGGGGCCGGACTGTGGAACCTCTTCGCCCGGGGTGGTGAGAGCGGCAAGCGGCCCCGCGAGCTGATCGACTGGGCGATCGGGCCTGTCTGGGAGGCCAATCACGTCTGGCTGATCTTCACCCTGGTCGTGCTCTGGACGGGCTTCCCGTCGGCCTTCGAGGCAGTCTTCTCGACGCTGTTCATCCCGTTGAGCCTCGCCGCGCTGGGGATCGTGCTGCGAGGCGCAGGGTTCGCGTTCCACCGCACCGCGCGCCGGTTCCGCGGGCGGGTGCTCGCGGAGCGGCTCTTCGGCCTCGCCTCGGTGCTCACCCCGTTCTTCATGGGGACGGTCGTCGGAGCGGTCGCCGGCGGCCGGGTGCCCGTCGGCAACGCGGCCGGCGATGCCGTGTCTAGCTGGGTCAATCCCCTCTCGCTCGTGATCGGGGCGCTCTTCGTCGCCACGGGTGCCTACCTGTCGGCCGTGTTCCTCGTGAGCGACTCCCGCCGGGCCGGCGCTCCCGACCTCGAGCGATACTTCGCCACGCGGGCGCTCGTCGCCGCCGTCGCGGCCGGGGCCTTGGCAGCCGCCGGCCTCGTCGAGTTGCACAGCCATGCGCGGTTCGTGTTCGACGGCCTCAAGAGTGACGCGCTGCCGCTCGTGATCCTCTCGGCTCTCTGCGGGATCGCCGTGCTCGTCCTGCTCCATCGCGGGGCCCGGCGCGGGGCGCGGCCGCTCGCGGTAGGCGCGGTCGCCGCTGTCGTCTGGGGCTGGGGCATCGCGCAGCATCCGTACCTGCTGCCGGAGACGCTCAAGATCTCCGACGGAGCGGCGCCGAGCGCGACGCTGACGGCGCTGCTGGTGATCTTCGGCGTCGCGGTGGTTCTGGTGCTCCCCGCGATCGCGCTCCTGTTCACGCTCGCCCAGCGCAGCGTCGTCGAGGAGACCTCGCGGCCCTCGCCGCAGCCGACTCAAGGGGAGGCCTAGCCTGCCCTCGTCGGCTCCCGCACGCGGCGGGCTCGTCCTCGGCGCCCTGATCGCGGTCGCGGCGGTCGCGAACCTGGGTCTTGCCGTCGCGAACGTGGCGCTGCCGTCGATCGGGAAGCACTTCGATGCGTCGCAGACCGAGCTCAACCTCGTCGCGGTCGGCTACTCGCTTGGCCTGGCTGCCTCGGTCCTGTACTTCGGCGCCGTCGGCGACCGGTACGGGCGGAAGCTCCTTTTGATTCTCGGGATGGTCTTGACGGTTCCCGCCGACTGCCTCGCCGCGTGGGCGCCGTCGATCGACGTGCTGTTCGCCGCCCGCGTGATCGGCGGCCTCGCCGCCGGCATGGCGTACCCGACCACGCTCGCCTTGATCACCGCGCTCTGGTCGGGCTCGGCGCGCACGAAGTCGATCGCGCTGTGGGCGGCGATCGGCGGCGGGATCTCGGCACTCGGGCCGCTCTGCTCGGGAATCCTCCTCGAGCACTACTGGTGGGGGTCGGTGTTCCTGCTCACGCTGCCGCTCGCCGTGATCGCGCTCGCAATGGCCCTGGTGCTGGTGCCGAACCACGTCAACGAATCGACCGACCCGGTCGACCACCTCGGCGGCGTGCTCTCGATCGCGTTCGTGGGCGCTCTCGTCCTGGGGATCAACTTCGCGGCTGTGCCGAACGAGACCGCGCTGATCGTCGGGCTGTTCGTCGTCGCGGCTGCGGGCCTGGTCGCCTTCTACATCCGGCAGCGCCGCGCGAGAAACCCGCTCTACGACCTCGAGGTTGCCGCCCGCCCGACCTTCTGGGTCGCGGGCTGCGCCGGCCTGATCGTCTTCGGCTCGCTAATGGGGTCGATGTACATCGGGCAGCAGTTCCTGCAGAACGTGCTCGGCTACTCGACCGTCGATGCCGGGCTGGCGATCCTGCCTGCCGTGTTCTGCATGGTGCTGGTCGCGCCGCGCTCGGCCAAGCTCGTCGAGGTGAAGGGCGCTCGCTTCACGCTGCTTTTCGGCTACGTCTTCGTCCTGCTCGGCTTCCTGACCATGCTGCTGCTCTGGAAAGACGACATCAGCTACTGGAAGGTCGCGCTCGGTTACTCGTTCGTCGGGATCGGCGTCGGCCTGGCCGGCACTCCGGCGTCGCACTCCCTGACGAGCTCGGTCCCGGTGAAGAGGGTCGGCATGGCCTCGGGCACCGCAGACCTGCAGCGTGACCTCGGCGGCGCGATCATGCAGTCCATCTTCGGCGCGCTACTCACCGCCGGCTATGCGGCGACCGCGGGGACGCTGATCTCGTCCTCCGGGAAGGACGTGTCGAGCAGCACGCAGGCCGAGCTGACGAAATCTTTCTCGAGCGCGGCCGACACCGCTTCGCGCTACCCGTCGTCGATCCAGGACCAGATCATCGCCGGGGCGAAGGCGGCGTTCCTCCAGGGGGACCAGTGGGCGTACACAGCCGGCATCGTGGCCGTGCTGCTGGGAGCGACGCTCGTTTTCTTCATGTTCCCGAAGCGCGAGGAAGAGCGCACGCTGCTCGCGCAGTACCAGGGCGAGGACACCGCCACCGGGCCGGAACCGCCGCCTGAAGTGGTGCCCACACCAGCTTCCTGACCCTTCATCCCCTTCGGGTGACAAGGGACAGGTAGCCGGCCCGTACCGTCGCAGGTGGTGAACGCTCGAGGAGACACGAGCGGCCGCCCGCGCGTCGTGATCCTCGGGGGAGGATTCGGCGGAATCGGAGCCGCCAAGAAGCTGAGCAAGAGCGATCTGGACGTCGTGCTCGTGGACGGGCACGACTACCACACGTTCCAGCCGCTGCTCTATCAGCTCGCGACGGGCTTGCTCGACCAGGCCGCGGTCGCCCATCCGATCCGCGACCTCTTCCACAAGCAAGAGAACATCCGGGTTCACCAGGACCAGGTGACGGAAATCGACCTCGACGCGCGCGAGGTGCGCTTCAGCGAGCTCCAGCCGGAGCGATACGACTACCTGGTCCTCGCGCTTGGCGCGGAGGTCAACTTCTTCGGCGTGGACGGGGCGGCCGAGCATGCGTTCCCGCTCTACACGCTCGCGGACGCGATGCGGCTCAAGGATCACGTGCTCGAGCGCTGGGAGGCGGCAGACCGCAACCCGGAACTCGTCGCGGACGGAGCGTTGAACATGGTCGTGGTCGGGGGCGGCCCGACCGGGGTCGAGACCGCCGGCGCCATGGCCGAGCTCTACACGGTCTTCGCCAAGGACTACCCGGACGTCGATCCCGAGCAGGCGCAGATCGTGCTCGTCGAGGCCTCGCCGGAGATCTTCGCGATGTTCAAGCCGGAGATCCGCTCCTACACGCAGAAGGCGCTTGAAGATCGCGGAGTGGAGGTCATGACCGGCGAGGTCGTCGCATCGGTTTCCCCGGAGCGGGTCACGCTCAAGTCCGGAGCCGTTCTCTCCGCCCACACGCTCGTTTGGGGAGCCGGGCTGCAGGCGAACGAGCTCGTCCGCTCGCTCGGCCTCGAGCTCGAGCGCGGCAACCGGCTGGCCGTCGACGAGGAGCTTCGGCTCCCGCAGCACCCGGAGGTCTACGCCGTCGGCGACATCGCTGCAATCACCGACACAAAGACCGCTCAGGTTCTGCCCCAGCTCGGCTCGGTCGCGCTCCAGTCCGGGGAACACGCCGGCGAGACGATCGCCCACCGGGCCGCGGGCAAGGAGACGAAGCCGTTCAAGTACCACGACAAGGGCACGATGGCGACGATCGGCCGGGGCGCGGCCGTCGTCCAGATGCTCGGCGGGCGGACGATGAAAGGCAAGGCGGCGCAGGCGGCGTGGGGAACGGTTCACCTCGCGCTGCTGCCGACCAATTCGGACCGCGCGAAGGCGGTCGTCGACTGGGCGGGCGCGGGGCTCACGCACCAGCGGTCCGGCCGGATCAGGGTCAAGACCTAGGTAGAGGAGGCGCAAGATGGCGACCGCAGCACCGGAGATCGTCCGCCGCGCACAGGCGGCACCGCCCATACCGGCCGACGTGCTCGTCGTGTTCGGAATCACGGGAGATCTCGCGAAGGTGATGACCTTCCGCTCTCTCTACAGGCTCGAGAGCCGCGGCCTTCTCGACTGCCCGATCGTCGGCGTTGCCGTCGACGACTGGACCGTCGACCAGCTGAAGGAACGCGCTAAGACGTCGATCGAAGGCACCGGCGAGCAGCTCGACCCGAAGGTCTTCGAGCGCCTCGCGGACAGGTTCTCGTACGTCGAGGGCGATTTCGGGGACGCGGCGACCTACGAGCGCGTCGCGACGGCCATCGACGGCGCCCAGCAGCCCGTCTTCTACCTCGAGATTCCGCCGTTCCTTTTCGGGCGCGTCGTCCAGGGGCTCTCCGAGGCCGGCCTGACGGCGAACGCGCGCGTCGTCGTCGAGAAGCCGTTCGGCCACGATCGCGCATCTGCGACGGAGCTCGCCCAGGAGCTCCACCAGTACATCGACGAGTCGCAGCTCTACCGAATCGACCACTACCTCGGGAAGATGGGGCTCGAGGAGATCCTCTACCTCCGCTTCACGAACTCGATCCTCGAGCCGCTCTGGAACCGCGACCACATCCAGTCGGTCCAGATCACGATGGCGGAAGAATTCGGCGTCGAGGACCGCGGCCATTTCTACGACCCCGTGGGCGCGCTGCGCGACGTCGTCGTCAACCACCTGATGCAGGTCGTGACCGCCGCCGCGATGGAAGTCCCGTCTCGGCGCGACCCCGACGTGATCAAGAACGCGCAAGTGTCGCTTCTTCACGCCGTGGCCACCGCGGACCCCGCAGCACTACGTCCGGGGGCAGTACGACGGCTACCTCGACATCGACGGCGTGGCCGCCGGCTCCGAGACGGAGACCTATGCGGCCCTACGTCTGGAGATCGAGAGCTGGCGCTGGTCTGGCGTGCCGTTCTTCATCCGGACCGGCAAGCGGCTGCCCACGACCCAGACCGAGCTCAGGCTCGTGTTCAGGGAGCCGCCGAAGCTGAACTTCGACCTGCGCTCCGCACGGCCGGAGCCGAATCAGCTCGTCATCAAGCTCGACCCGTCGACAGGCGTCAGGCTCGTGCTCGACGCTCACCGGGCGGACAAAGCCGGCGCCGCTGCGGTCACGCTCGACCTGGAGTTCGACGAGGAGGGCGGCGAAGGCCCAACGCCCTACGAGGTGCTCCTACACGCGGCGATGGTCGGCGACAGCACGCGCTTCACGCGTCAGGACGGCGTCGAGGAAGCGTGGCGGATCATGCAGCCGCTGCTCGACGACCCGCCTCCGGTGCACGCCTACGCCCCCGGATCGTGGGGCCCGGATGCGGCTGACCAGCTCGTCGCAGGCCACGGCCGCTGGCACGAGCCGTGGGTGACGTCATGACCACGACCGTCACGCCAGCGGACACACAGGTTCAGAGCGCAGCCGCGCCCTCGCCGTTTCCACCGATCGCGGACTACGCGTTCCTCTCGAACTGCCACACCGGAGCGCTGGTCGCGGCGGACGGCGCGATCGACTGGCTCTGCATCCCGCGCTTCGACTCGCCAAGCGTGTTCGGCAGCCTGCTCGACCGGGAGGCCGGGTTCTTCCGCTTCGGCCCGTTCGGGATCGCGCATCCAACTGCCCGGGCCTACGAGCCCGGCACGAACGTGCTCGAGACGACGTGGAAGACGCCGTCCGGCTGGATCGTCGTCAGGGACGCGCTGACGATGGGGCCCTGGGAGCACGAGGACGGAATCACGCCGCACACGCGCCCGCCGGCCGACGACGACGCAGACCACATGCTCGTCCGCACGGTCGAATGCCTTGACGGCCACGTCGAGGTCGAGGTCGTCTGCGAGCCGGTCTTCGACTACGGGCGCACGATGGCCGAGTGGACGATGACGGACGGCGACCGCCACTTCGCCGACGCGAGCGGCGCGGGCCAGTCGTTCCGGCTGTGCTCGGACATCCCGCTCGACATCGAAGGCGACCGGATCCGCGGCCGGCACGTGCTGCAGGCAGGCGAGCGGGCCTATTGCACGCTCACCTGGGCCGAAGGCCTCGAGGCGCCGGAGAGCGTCGAGGACGCGGAATCCCGGATTGCGGCCACGACGAGGTTCTGGCGCAACTGGCTCGGCGCCGCAAGGATCCCCGACCACCGCCTGCGTGACCCGATCCAGCGCTCGGCGCTAACGATCAAGGGCCTGACGTACATGCCGACCGGCGCGACGGTCGCGGCGCTCACGACCTCGCTCCCGGAGACCCCCGGCGGGGAGCGGAACTGGGACTACCGCTACACGTGGATCCGCGACACCACGTTCACGCTCCAGGCGCTCCACTTCCTCAACCTGAACTGGGAGGCCGACGAGTTCATGCAGTTCGTCGCCGACCTCGAGCCGACCGACGACGGGTCGCTCCAGATCATGTACGGAATCGACGGGCGGCGCGACCTGGCCGAGACGACGCGCGACGACCTGACCGGTTACGCCGGCGCGCGGCCCGTCCGGATCGGGAACGGCGCGTTCGACCAGCGGCAGAACGACGTCTTCGGCGCCGCCCTCGACTCGATCCTGTTGCACACGAAGCACAGCAAGCGCCTGCCTCGCCGCTTGTGGCCGATCGTCCAGTCGCAGGCGGAGTGCGCCACGAACATCTGGCGCGAGCAGGATCAGGGCATCTGGGAGGCCCGCGGCGCGCCGCAGCACTACGTCTCTTCGAAGCTGATGTGCTGGGTCGCGCTCGACCGCGCGGCGAAGCTCGGCGAGATCCGCGGCGACCCGCAGCTGCAGGCGACCTGGCAGGCAACCGCGGACGAGATCCGTGCGGACATCCTCGAGCACGGCGTGCGCGACGGGGTCCTGCGGCAGCACTACGAGACCGACGCGCTCGATGCCTCGACCCTGCTGGCCGCCATCTTCGGCTTCCTGCCCGACGGAGACGAGGTGCTGAAGCGGTCGGTCGAAGCGATCGCGACCGATCTGACCGAGGACGGCTTCGTCCTGCGCTACCGGACCGGCGAGACCGACGACGGCCTCTCCGGCAAGGAGGGCACCTTCCTGATCTGCTCGTTCTGGCTCGTCTCCGCGCTCGCGGTTGTCGGCGAGCTGCAGCGGGCGCGAGACCTGATGGAGCGGCTGCTCCGGGTTGCCTCGCCGCTCGGGCTCTACGCGGAGGAGTTCGATTCGTCCACCGGCAGACACTTGGGGAACTTCCCGCAGGCGTTCTCGCACCTGGCGCTGATCGAGGCGGCGGCGCGAGTCATCCTGCCCGAGCTAGCAGAGGAGTACTGAGCATGGACGACTACGACGTCATCATCGTCGGCACCGGCGCGGGCGGAGGGACGCTCGCGCGGCACCTCGCGCCTTCGGGCAAGCGGATCCTGCTGCTCGAAAGGGGCGACTGGCTCCCGCGGGAGCCGCAGAACTGGCTCGCCCAGGACGTGTTCGTCGACAACCGCTACGTCTCCGAGGACACCTGGTACGACGAGCACGGCAAGCCGTTCCAACCGCAGATCCACTACTTCGTGGGCGGCGCGACGAAGCTGTACGGGGCAGCGCTCTACCGGCTGCGGCCCGGCGACTTCGACGAGCTCGAGCACCACGACGGAACCTCGCCGGCCTGGCCGATCTCCTACGACGACCTGGAGCCGTACTACAGCCTCGCCGAGCAGCTGTACGAGGTGCACGGCGCGAGAGGGGAGGACCCGACGGAAGGGCCCTCGAGCGCGCCCTACCCGTTCCCGGCCGTCTCGCACGAGCCGCGGATACAGCAGCTCTCGGACGACCTCGAGTCCGCCGGCTATCACCCCTTCCATGCCCCCTGCGGGATTCGGCTGAGCGAGTCGAACCTGCCGAACAGCCACTGCGTCCGCTGCGCGAACTGCGACGGCTTCCCGTGCGTGGTCCACGGCAAGTCGGACGCGGACGTACTCGGGGTGCGGCCGGCGCTCGAGCACCCGAACGTCGAGCTGCTCACGAACGCAACGGCCTTGAAGCTGGAGACCGCCGACGGCGGCTCGACCGTCAGCGGTGTGGTGGTCGAGCACGAAGGCGAGACGAAGACGTTCTCCGCCGACCTCGTCGTGCTCGCCTGCGGCGCCGCGAACACCGCCAAGCTGCTCCTGCTCTCGGCCTCGGATGAGCACCCCAACGGGCTCGCGAACGCCTCCGACCAGGTCGGCCGCAACTACATGTTCCACAACAGCCAGGCCGTGCTCGCGCTCTCGCACGACGAGAACCCGACCGTCTTCCAGAAGACACTCGGCCTGAACGACTTCTACTTCGCCGGGAACGGGCACGACTACCCGCTCGGCAACATCCAGATGGTCGGCAAGTCGCAGGCGCCCATGTACCGCGGCGAGAAGCCGGTGCAGACGAGGCTCGCCCCGCAATGGACGCTGGAGCGGGTCGCCAAGCATGCGGTGGACTTCTGGCTCTCGACCGAGGACCTGCCGATGCCCGAGAACCGGGTCACTGTCGACGGCGACGGCAAGCTGACGCTCGCCTACAAGGCCACGAACGACACGCCGAAGAAGGAGCTGAACAAGCAGCTCGGCTCGATGCTCGGGCAGCTCCGGATGGAGCCCGACCATCTCTTCCATCGCTTCGCGTACATGAAGAACGACATCCCGGTCGCGGGTGTGGCGCACCAGGCGGGCACGTGCCGGATGGGCTCGGACCCGGATTCGTCGGTGGTCGACCGCGACTGCCGCGCCCACGAGGTCGACAACCTCTACGTCGTGGACACGAGCGTCTTCCCGAGCATCGGCGCCGTCAACCCGGCGCTGACGGCGATGGCGAACTCGCTTCGAGTCGGCGACCACCTGCTCGAGCGCATGGGAGCCAGAGCGGAGGCCGCGCCGGTCTCTGTTTAGCGCCTCGCGCCCTGCTCGTTGCAGGGAATCTTGAAGTGTCCGTCGGCGATGCCCTGCTCGTGCATCAGCTGGTCGATCGTCCGTTGCATCGCGGCCGGGCGCAGGCCGCCCACGCTTTCGCTGTAAGGATGGTCGAGGAACCAGAGGAGGAGCAGCGTGGAGCTGATCACCACCGCGACGCTGCCCATCATCGTCGCCTGCACGACCGATCGCTCGGCGCTGTCGGCGAAGAAGAGCATGAAGACGAAGATGATCCCGGCGCTCAGGAGCAGCACGATCCACAGCGGGGTCGGGATAACCCCTTCGCCGCCGTGGGTCCGGTCGGCTCGTGCGCTCTCGCGGTCGGTCCGTTGATCGAGCCACTTGCTGTAGGCGGCCTGCTCGGTCGCCGAGCGCGGCTCGACCGTCTTCAGCGTGCGGAACATCGCAATCCCCCAGGGGTTGTGGCCGTTGGCCAGGGTGCCCGACTCCAGCTGCGGCCATTCCTGGTGTACGACGGACCGCGCGTAGCAGATGAGCTCACCGGAGAAGCGACCGCGCACCGCGGGGGGCATGAGCTGTGCCGTCTCGAACTCCTCCGCGATGATCTGAGCTTCGGAGATCGCGCCGCTCCGCGAGGTGTCGAAGCTCTCGAACGCGAGGAAGACGACGAAGCCGAGCAGCACGGCGAAGCCGGTAGCGAGCACGCCGAAGACGCCGGCCGCGCGGTCGCCGTCCTCGAAGTAGCTTCCCTCGGGTGCCCGCCGGCGGACGAGCAGCATCGCCGTGGTTGCGACGACGGCGACCAGCACAACGATGAGCGCCGCCCAGAAGAGATTCATAGGAGCCAGCAACCTAGAAAGCCGTCGCGGCCGCTACATCGTCCGATGCGGGTGAAGCCCGCGGCGGAGGCGCTGGGAAGGCTCCCGCAGTGAATCCATCGGGGGAACAGGTCGAGCTCGCGTTCGGCGAGCAGCGGGCCGTCGTGGTGAGCGTGGGCGCAGGCCTACGGACGTACTCCGTGGGCGAGCGGCCGATCCTCGACGGCTACGGCGCCGGCGAGGTCTGCCCCTCGGGGCGCGGCCAGCTGCTCGCCCCGTGGCCGAACCGCATCGAGGACGGCCGCTACGACTTCGACGGGCGCTCGCTCCAGCTTCCGCTGAACGAGCCCGCGCGGCGGAACGCGATCCACGGTCTCGTGCGCTGGTCGCACTGGGCGGTCGTCGACCGCGCGGCGGACCGGGTCGCGTTCGAGCATGTGCTCTACCCGCAGCCGGGCTACCCGTTCGCGCTCGAGCTGAGGGCCGAGTACTCGCTCTCAGACGACGGGCTCGCCGCGCGGGTCGAGGTGACCAACGTCGATTCCGGGACAGCGCCCTTCGGCGCGGGCTGGCACCCGTACCTCGCCGTCGAGAGGGACGTGGTCGACGAAGTCGAGCTGCACGTGCCGGCGGCGACCGTGCTGGTGGCCGACGAGCGCGGTCTGCCGACTGGCAGCGCTGCGGTTACGGACGAAGGCCTGGATTTCCGCGAGCCGAGGCCGATCGGGCAGGCGAGGCTCGACCACTGCTTCACCGACCTCGAGCGAGACGACCGCGGCCGGGCCGCCGCGCGCGTCGGCAGGACCACCGTCTGGGTCGACGAGAGCTTCCCGTACCTGATGGTCTTCACCGGCGACGGGCTGCCCGACGTCGAGCGGCGCAGCGTCGCCGTCGAGCCGATGACCTGCGCGCCGAACGCCTTCCGCAGCGGCGAGGGCCTCATCCGACTCGAGCCGGGCCAGGCCCACGCCGGCCGCTGGGGGATCTCGCCCGGCTAGCTAGGGCCCCTGAGCGGCTGGCGGCACGGCCATCGACGCGCGCAGCGCCACCAGAGGAGCGTCCGGGACGCGGATCAGGCCGCGCGTCGGGCGGTCGAGGTCGAAGATGATGAGAAGGAGCACGGTCACGAGCGCGCCGGCGAGGAACACGGTCGTGGCACCCCGGCCGTGCATGGCGGTGTACAGGGCGAGGAGGCCAAAGGCGATGGCGGTACCGAACACCTCCAACAGCAGGACAGCGCTCGGGATGCGGTTATTGAGGGCCGCGACACGCACCGTCTGCTGGTCGATCATCTCGTTGAGGGTCTCGACGTAGAGCCGCGGAGCGCTGTCTTGCGGCGCTCTTTTGAGCGCGTTGCCGGCCAGCCCCCAGAGCTGACGCTGGAGCCCGTCCTCCTTCGCGATCGTCTGCCGGAACTTCGCAGTCGTCGGCACAGCGTGCGACAGCTGCAGGCTGGCGTCCGTGTAGCGCTTCAGCAGCGCAAGCGAACGTGTGCGCGTGGGCTCCGACAGGGTCTGCGCTCGCAGGTAGGTCGTGCCGATCGTGTTGGCGTCGTCGACGACGGCCGCGCGGCGTGAGTCGTACCGTCCAAGCGCCAACGACAGGCCGAAGGCCAGCACCAGCCCGACGATCGCGAGCAGGGCGCCCTGGACGACTCCGACCGGCTCCCGAAGCGTCTCCAAGTGCACGCGCAACAGGCGGCCCGCCAGGTACCCGAGGACCACGAACCCCAGGATGATCGCGGCGATGATCAGCCAGAGCTCCCAGGTACTCAGCCGAAAGAACATCCGGCAAGAGCATCTCAGAGTGAGCGCTCTGGCCTGCGGGTCCTGACTAATTGACCTAAACGTGCCAGTGCCGTCAGGGGTCGGCCGTGATGGCATGTCTGTGCCGGGCGGCGGCGTCGAACCGGCTCAGTGGGGAGACGCCGTCCGCTCGGCTGCGAGCCAAGCGCAAAGGGAGATTGCGCCCGGCTCGTTGCGGCCTAGCGAAGGCTAACGTGACTCGGACGAGCTGCCAAGTCGGAGACCCAGGGGCGGGCCGTTCACGCCCGCCCCTGTCTCCTTCGTCGCCGTCAGTTCTTGAACCTGTACGTCCCGTCCCAGGCCCAGTCTTGACCGCTGATGTACGAGACCGTGACCGAGGCATGGAGCCCTGCGAGGGTCCCGGTGCCGTCGAAGATGTCGCAGTGCCCGAGACCGGTCGTGAAGTCGAGCGAGCAGTGGCCGGTCGCACTGTTACCGGCCCCGGCGTAGAGGACCGTGTCGCTGTCGAGCGAGGTCGCGCCGGCCTCCTGCATGTAGAAGATCATCGCGTCCGCGAGCGCCGGGAGGCTCGAGGAGGTGACCGTGCAGTAGTCGCCGATCCCCCCGAAGTAATGCAGGCAGTTCTTCGTCAGGTGGAAGGGCCGGACTGGATGGTTGGTCCGCTGCGCCGGTTGAGCGGAAGCGGCAACGGCGAGGATCGCGGCCGCAACCGCGGCGAGCGAGGCCGCAGCGACGAGAACGCGTGTCGAGGTTCTGCGTGAGCGCATGAGCACTCCTTTCCGTGATCGAACGCGAGGCGTCATTCGCGCCTCCCCTTGAGCCGTTCGTGGAGAACAGAGGCGTGCTCGAGCTTCCGGCCGGCCCGCTCGAGATGCCAGTCGACGGTTCGTTCGTCCAGCCTGACCGCGACGGCGATCTCTTCTTTGCTCAGGCCTTCTGCGACAAGCCGGACGATGTGCTCCTCGATGAGCGATAGCGCCGGGACCGACACGTTCCTCCTTCCTCCAACGGCTGGCGCGAGTGTTCACGCGGCCGCTAACGCGGGGCTAACGCGGCTCGCCGTCTACGTGCGACAATCAGCACAAGGTGGACTTCCGGTTGCTCGGCAGGCTCGAGGCGAGAGCGGACGGGGTCGACGTCGCGCCCACCCGCGCGCAACGCCGGGCGCTCCTTGCCTTTCTGCTGCTTCACGCGGACCGAGCCGTCTCCACGGACGAGCTCGTGGAAGGGCTCTGGGACGGACGGCCGCCGGCGACAGCGCAGACTGCGCTTCAGGGTCACGTGTCCGCTTTGCGGAAGGCCCTCGGGAGCCAACGAATCGAGACCGAGCCGCCCGGATACCGCTTGCGGCTGCTCGAAGGGGACGAGCTGGACATCCGGCGCGTGGACGCGGTCGCAGCCGTCGCCGGGTCCGGCGACCGCCTGGCCCGGTGGCACGAGCTTCGAGAGGCGATCGCCCTGTTCCGCGGAGAGCCGCTGGCCGAGTTTCGGCACCACGCATTCGCTGCCGAGGAATCGGCCCGGCTCGAGGCGCTCCGGCTCGCGCTGGAGGAGGAGGGGGTCGAGCTGGAGCTCCAGTACGGCCGGTACGAGGAGGCGGTGCCTGAGCTCGAGCGCCTGATCACGGAGAGCCCATTTCGCGAGGACCTCCGTGCTCGGCTCATGCTCGCGCTGTATCGGGCGGGACGGCAGGCCGACGCTCTGAGGGTCTACCAGGAGGCACGGGACGTGATGGTCGACGAGCTCGGCATCGACCCCAGTCCCGCGCTCCGGCGGCTCGAGCGGCAGATCCTTGAGCAGGACCCCGAGCTCGCCCCCTCGGATGGGCTCGCGCCGCTGCGGCGGCCCGTGGAGGCGCCGAGACCGGCGGGAATCGTCACGTTCCTGTTCAGCGAAGCCCATGGCCCGGCGGCCGACGCGGCGCGAGCGGTAATCGGGCGGCACGGCGGGTTCGAGGTGGAGACGGGAGGCGCTTCCTTCGCCGTTGCCTTCGCCCGGGCTCGCGACGCCGTGGCGGCCGCGGTCGCGATCCAGCGCACGACCGGGGACGACGCTCGCCTCGCCGTCGGCCTCGACTCCGCGGAGGCAGTCCCTACCGACGGCGGCTATACGGGCCCGGGCATCCGCGGCGCAGCAGATCTATGGAGCGCGGCCCACCCCGGGCAAATCCTCCTCTCGCAGGCCACGCGCGACCTCCTGCGCGAGACGCGGTTGGACGAGGCCGACGTGGTCGATCTCGGCTACCACCGGCTGCGGGACCTGATGGCGGCTCAGCGCGTGTTCCAGCTCTCCGCGGCGGAGCTGGACGGCGAGTTCCCTCCGCTCCGGAGCCTCGAGAGCCACACGACCAACCTTCCGCTTCAGCCGACACCTCTCGTCGGTCGCGAGCGGGAGATCCAGGAGCTCGCCGACCTGCTCCGCCGGCCGCAGACCCGGATCGTCTCTTTGACGGGCACCGGCGGCACGGGCAAGACGCGGCTGGCGCTGCACGCCGCGGCCGAGCTCCTCGACGAGTTTCCCGAAGGCGTCTTCTTCGTGGCGCTTGCTCCGCTGGCAGACCCCGATCTCGTCCTGCCGACGATCGCGCAGACCCTCGGCGTGCCGGTCAGGAGCGGCGAAGCACTCGCCGCATACGTGCGCGACCGGAGGCTGCTGCTCGTGCTCGACAACTTCGAGCACGTCGTCGAGGCGGCGCCTCTCGTCGGTGCTGTCGCGGGTGGCGGATCGGCCGCGAAGGTGCTGGTGACGACGCGCGCGCCACTTCGTCTCGCGGGCGAGCAGGTCTACCCGGTCTCGCCGCTCGAGACGCCCGAAGGTCACGACGACCTGGAGCGCCTCCTCCGGTGCGAGTCGGTCGCGTTGTTCGCGTCGCGCTCGCGCTCGGTGCGGTCGGATTTCGTCATCACAGCCGCCAACGCCCGGGCCGTTGCCGAGGTCTGCAAGGCCCTCGAAGGCCTGCCGCTGGCAATCGAGCTTGCCGCCAGCCGCGTGGCGGTGCTGCCCCCGGCGACGATGCTCGAGCGGCTCGACGACCGCCTGAGGCTGTTGAAGGGCGGCGTACGCGACGCGCCCGAGCGCCAGCGGACGATGCGCGCGACGATCGACTGGAGCTACGACCTGCTCGAGCCGGAGCAGCAGCAGCTGTTCACGCGGATCGCGGTCTTCGCGGGAGGCTTCACGCTGGAGGCCGCCGAGAGTGTCTGCGGAGCCGGCCTCGACGTGGTCGACGCCCTCGCCTCCTTGACCGAGCACGGTCTCGTCCGGCTGGGCGGGACCGACGAGGAGCCCCGGTTCACGATGCTGGGGACGATCCGCGCCTACGCGTCCGAGCGGCTCGAGGAGTCTGGCGCGGACGAGTTGCGACGGCGCCATGCGGATCACTTTCTTGCGTTCGCGGAGGAGGCCGAGCCGCATCTGCGCGGGAGCCCGGGGGACTGGCTCGACCGCCTGGAGGACGAGCACGACAACTTCCGTTCGGCGCTCGATCGCCTCGAGACCTCCGGGGAGAGCGAGCGCCGCCTCCGGCTGGCGGGAGCGCTGTGGAGGTTCTGGTACCTCAAAGGCCACCTCGCGGAAGGCTCGCGTCGGCTCGAGAGCGCGCTACTCGCCGAGTCGCATCCGACCGCGGCGCGCGCGAAGGCTCTCAACGGCGCAGCCGTGATGGCGGTCAACCTCGGCGACTTCGCGACGGCCAAGCAGCGGGCCGAAGAGGGCATGGCACTTCATCGGACGCTCGGAGATCGATGGGGTGCCGCCTACGCCGGGTTCATGCTCGGCAACGCTCACCGGCTGGAAGGCGACGACGCCGCGGCGCGGCCGCTGCTCGAGGAAAGCGCGCGGGTCTTTCGCGATCTCGGGGACGAGCACTCCGCCCTGCTGGTCAGCCGTGCTCTGGTCGACACCTATGACGCCCTCGGAGACCGGCGCCGCGCCCGCGCGCTCTCCGAGGACAATCTACGCCGGGCGCGCGCCACGGACAACGAGCGGATCGAGGCGAGCACCTTGGGCGTGCTGGCGACGATCGCACTCGAGGAAGGCCGGGTCCCCGAAGCGGCTTCGATGCTGAAGACCAGCCTGCGCATCCACGATCGCCTCGGGGACTTCCTCGACACCGCAGTCGACCTTGCGCGTTTCGCCGTGGTGCTCGCCCGCCAGGGCAAGGGCCTGACGGCCGCCCGTCTCCTTGGGAGCCTGGGGTCGGCTCGCGACGAGATCGGCTTCAGGCGGGCCACCGTGGACGCGCTGAGCGAGGAGGCGCTTTCGATCGCGCGCGCGCAGGTCGACGCGGCCGCCCTGGACGATGCGTCCCAGCAGGGTCGGACGTTGACCGTGCCGGAAGCCGTGACGCTCGCCCTCGCGTCCGGGTAGATAGCGTCCGCGCCGTGACGCGGTTCGTGGTCGACTGCAAGACCCTGCTGCGGATCGCGGCAGGCGAGGTCGAGGTGGCGGCAGGGCACCAGCTCGTCGCGCCGACGCTTGTGCGCTCGCAGGCGCTGGCGGCGCTCTATGAGGCGTCGCGTCGCGGTGAGATCTCGGCGGCAGACGGGCTCGAGCGGGTTACGCGGATCAACTCGCTGAAGGTTCGCTTCCTCGGGGACAAGGTGCTCCAGCGCACAGCCTGGCGGGTTGCCGACCAGCTCGGGTGGGAGACCACGTCCGACGCCGAGTTCGTGGCGCTGACGCAGCTTCAGGCAGACGCCTTCGTCACGTCCGACGCAGATCTGGCGCGGGCAGTTTCCGGGCTGGTGGAGACGGCGACGGTCAAGGCGCTCAGCAAGCCCTAACTTCTCCGGAGGACCATCTCACCACCCGCTCGAGCGGTCAAGACCGCCTCTGGACCTGGCGACAACAAGGGCCGACGGAAAACGCCCGTATCCTCTTGACGTGACGACCGGGTCACCGCGTTCGCCGCTCACGCACGCACAGCATCGCTCTCGCCGCAGGCCTCGGCGACGGCGTGGCCGGCGGTTGCTCTGGGCCATGCTGGTTCTCCTCGCCGCGCTCGTGGCGCTGACCGCGGCCGTGCTCGTCTGGTCGGACGTCAGCCTCGCGGGCGATCCGGCTGCGCTCGCGCGTGTCGACGTCCAGCGCTTCGGCGGAACCGTCGAGAGCGTCCGCGCGTCGGGGCCGGATGGGCAGCAGATCCCGCTCGCCGTCCGCGACGGGCAGCTGACGCCTCGGACACTCGTGACGCCGGGGGAATCGATCAGCGTCGACGCCGTCGTTCGCCGGCCAGGCTGGCTCGGGTGGGCGCTGGGCGACGAGCGCCACGAGCACTGGACCGTCCGCGCGCCGGTCGCCGGCGTGAGCGAGCGCTGGCTCACGGTTCGCCCGGGGTCGACCGTCCGCGTGCGCTTCGACGCCCCCGTCAGCGCTGCCGCCTACGGAACCCCCGGACACCTGAGGCGAGTGCGCCTCGGCAGCGCCCAGAGCTGGGTCGCGTTCCCCCGCCGCTCCGCGACGGGCACGGTCGAGGTTGCCGCGGCGGCACGGGCCTGGGAACGGCTCGGCGCGCCCGTTCCGGTCAGCTGGTTCCCGTCCTCGGAGCTCCCGGTCGCCGTCGTCCAGCCGAGCCCGTCCGCGCCGCTCGGCCCGGCGACGCCCATCCGGCTCACGTTTTCGGAACCGGTCAGCGACGTCCTCGGGTCGGTCCGCCCGGCCGTCTCGCCGCGCACGAGCGGCCACTGGGGCCAGACCGACGACCACACCATCGTCTTCACGCCGGCGGGCTTCGGGGCGCCCTTCGACTCGCAGCTGCGGCTCGACCTCGGGCGCCGGGTCACCGTCGCCACGCCCTCGGGCCGCGGACTGCAGACGGTCCGCAGCATCAAATGGACGGTCCCGACCGGCTCGGTCCTGCGGCTCCAGCAGCTCCTCGCGCAGGCCGGCTACCTCCCGCTCGGCTGGACGCCCGCCGGGAAGGCGGTGGCTCGCACGCCGCGCGCAGAACTGCAGGCCGCCGTCGAACCGCCGCGGGGTCGCTTCGCGTGGCGCTTCCCGAACACGCCGCCGGAGCTGCGCGGCATCTGGCGCGAAGGCAGCTACGACGAGATCACCCGCGGCGCGGTGATGATGTTCCAGGACAGGCACGGGCTGACGGTGGACGCGATCCCGGGCGCCAGGGTGTGGCGCGCGCTGCTCGCCGACGCGATCGCGGGCAAGCGGCGTGGCGGCGGCTACAGCTACGTCTACGTTCACAGCAGCGTCCCCCAGTCGCTGACGCTCTGGCACAACGGGCAGACGATCTTGACCTCGCCCGGGAACACCGGCGTGCCGGCCGCGCCGACGAAGCTGGGAACCTTCCCGGTCTTCGAGCACATCCCCGTGGGAACGATGAGCGGCACGAACCCGGACGGCTCGCACTACCACGATCCTGGGATCCGCTGGATCAGCTACTTCAACGGCGGTGAGGCGATCCACGCCTTCAACCGCGCGTCGTTCGGCACGCCGCAGAGCCTCGGCTGCGTGGAGCTCCCGCTCGCGTCGGCCGCCAGGGTCTGGCCGTACACGCCCATCGGCACGCTCGTCACGGTCGAGAGCTAGGAGGTCGTAGCCCGGGCCTGACGCGCGGCGTACCCTGAGCCGGATGGGCATGTTCTTCCACTCCGCCGAGGCGCCGCCCGAGCGGCCCGCCGACCCGGCCGTCCGCCGCGCCAACCTGCGCCGGATCGGCGGCCTGTTCACGCCGTACCGGCTGAGGCTCGGCGGCGTCCTCGCTCTGATCGTCCTCTCGGCAGGCCTCGGGGTTGTGCCGGCGTTCCTGCTCAAGCGGGTGTTGGAGGCGATCGGCGCAAACGACACGAGAGAGCTCTCGTTCGCGGCCGGCGGGATGATCGCGATCGCGATCGTGACAGGCGCCCTCGGCGTCGTCCAGACGCTCCTCTCGAACCAGGTCGGCCAGCGCGTCATGCACGACCTGCGCGCGGCGGTGTTCCGGCACCTGCAGCGGCTGTCGTTGGCGTTCTTCACGCGCACGCGCACCGGCGAGGTGCAGTCGCGGATCTCCAACGACATCGGCGGCGTCCAGAACGTCGTCACCACCACCGCCACCTCGATCGCCTCCAACGTCACGACCGTCGCGGCGACGATGGTCGGCATGCTGCTCCTGAGCTGGGAGCTCGCGCTGTTCGCCTTCGCGCTGATCCCGCTCTTCGCCCTGCTCACGCGCCGCGTGGGCAATGAGCGCCGCCGGATCGCAAAGACGACGCAGGAGACGCTCGCGGACATCTCCAGCCAGGTGCAGGAGTCGCTTTCGGTGTCCGGGATCCTGCTCGGCAAGACGATGGGTCGCGGCGGCGAGCTCGCCGACCGCTTCGAGTCGGACTCGCTGCGGCTGGCCGAGCTCGAGGTGCGGCAGCGGATGACGGGCCGCTGGGTGATGGCTTCGATCCAGACGAGCTTCGCGATCATGCCCGCAGCTGTCTACTGGGTCGGCGGCCTCCTGCTGGCGAGCGGGTCGCACGCGATCACGATTCCGGTCCTGGTCGCGTTCACGACCTTGCAGACACGGCTCTTCTTCCCGGTCGGCTCGCTACTCGGCGTCGGCCTCGACGTGCAGACCTCGCTCGCGCTCTTCGACCGCATCTTCGAGTACCTCGACCAGCCGGTCGACATCGAGGAGAAGGCGGATGCGATCGCGGTCGGCCGGGCGGGTGACGTCGTCTTCGACCAGGTCTGGTTCCGTTACGACGAGGACTGGACGCTGCAGGACGTCTCGTTCACGGTTCCCGCGGGCTCGACGACCGCGCTCGTCGGCGAGACCGGCTCGGGCAAGACCACACTGGGCTACCTGGTCGCGCGGCTCTACGACGTCAGCCGCGGGAGCGTCTCGATCGACGGCATCGATGTGCGCGACCTGACCTTCCAGGCGCTCTCCGACCTCGTCGGCGTCGTCTCGCAGGAGACGTACCTCTTCCACGAGTCGATCCGCGAGAACCTGCGCTTCGCGAAGCCCGACGCCACCGACGAGGAGATCGAGCAGGCGGCCGAGGCGGCGCGCATCCACCACGTGATCGCGGCGCTGCCGGAGGGATACGACACGGTTGTCGGCGAACGCGGCTACCGCTTCTCGGGCGGGGAGAAGCAGCGGATCGCGATCGCGCGCACGATCCTGCGCAACCCGCCGATCCTCGTTCTCGACGAAGCGACCTCCTCTCTCGACACCGAGACGGAGCGGCTGGTGCAGGAAGCGCTCGACCGGCTCTCGGCAGGCCGGACGACGATCGCGATCGCGCACCGGCTCTCGACCGTGCGCGACGCGGAGCAGATCGTCGTGCTCGACCACGGCCGGGTCGTCGAGTCGGGAAGGCACGAAGACCTGCTCGCGGCGGGCGGGCGCTACTCCGCGCTCGTCGCGCGCGACGCGGCGCTGGAGCCCGCGGTCCCAGTCGCCTAGCAGCGCGCTAGACTCCGACGCCTCCACAGGGGGTTGGGGATGAAAGAGCGGGTCGGCCTGCTCGGGGGCGGCCAGTCGTCAGCGGTGCCGCCGGGCAGCGAGAGAAGCGCCTCGGGCTCGTCGTGCACTCTCTTTCCGCGGGCACGCCGGCTCCGTCGGTCTCGCGCCCGAGCACCGACCCCGATCTCGAGCCGGGCTTTCCGGTCCAGACCTACGAGCACGAGGGCTCGTACCACGGCGGCCCGGCGAACCACGTGCTCGTCGGGAACATCGACGCCGACCCGACCTCGAGATCCTCGCGAGCGCGCACGCGATCGGGCCGTTGTACGCCTGGAACTCCGACGGCTCTCCGGAGCCGGGCTGGCCGCACTCGGGATTCCCCGGTGCCGCGTACCCAGCGCTCGGGCAACTTTCGGCCTCGGATCCGGGACTCGAGATCTTCAACGCGGATTGGGACGGACAGTTCGTCGCCTTCAACGGCGCAGGCGCGATCCTCCCTGGCTGGCCGCGCAATGAATACAACTACGTGGATACCCCGGCCGGGCTCGCGGACGTGGACGGCAACGGCCTGGACGAGATCTTTACGGAGGACCAGGACTGGACGCTGCACGCCTACAGCGCCGATGGCTCGATGCTCCAGGCTGGCCGGAGATGTGCGACGGAGGCCAGGAGCTGCACACGCCCGCGATCGCCGACCTCGACGGCGACGGCAGCCCGGAGATCGTGTCGGCCTCCGGCTCGACCACTCCGGGCGTCTACCTCTGCGCATGGCACAGCAACGGCACGCCGGTCGCAGGCTTTCCCGTGCTGCTGGACAACAGCTACGGACCCCCAGACACCTTCCCGGTGATCGGAGACGTCGACGGCGACGGGGCGCCGGAGATCGTGGCTATCACTCGAGATTCGAATCACCCGGTCATCGTCAAGGTGCTCTCTGCGAACGGCGTGGTCGAGCGAACGATGGACGCGGTCGGCGGCGTTCCATACGGGAGCGCGCCGGCCCTCGGGGACCTCGACGGGGACGGCGTGCCGGAGATCGTCGTGCAGACGGACGACGCTCTCAACGTCTGGAAGGGCGACGGCACCGTCTTCCCAGGCTGGCCGAAGACGTGGACGTTCAGGTGGTCGGGCAACTCGAGACCCGGTGATCGGCGACGTCGACGGCGACGGCCACCCGGACATCGCGATCACGACGCAGGTCGCGGGGTCTTCCGAGAATGGAGAAGTGCGGCTCTACAGCCGAAACGGCGTCATGAACTCGCATTTCCCGAAAGCGCTCTTGATCGGCGCGGGCGGCGTCCCGGCGATCGGCGACGTCGACGGAGATGGCCGCAACGAGCTCGTCGTCCTCGGAGACGACTGGGCGGGGGAGAACCGGCTGTACGACAAGGTCTGGATGTTCGACTTGCACGGCCAGAACTACGGCGGCATCGAATGGGGCCAGTTCGGCGGCGACGCCGAGCACGAAGGGCATGATGGACGGGCGCCGCCGTGCGCCCCGGAGATGCCAGCGTCAGCCTCAGCCGCCCTTACGACCGCCCGCAGCCCCGGTCTGACGGCGCTCGTCGCTGCGGGCGTGGCGGTCGCATTCGCCGACTCGTCGATCGTCGTCCTCGCGCTGCCGCAGCTCTACACGGAGCTGCACACCTCGATCGAAGGCGTCGCCTGGGTGATCACGGCGTACAACGCGGCGCTCGCGGCGGTCGCGTTCGCCCTCGTCCTGCTCGTCCACCGCCTGCACGCAGGCCGGACGCTCGCGGCGGGGCTGATCGTCTTCCTCGGCGCGTCGACGGCCTGCGCGTTCGCCCAGAACATCTCGTTCCTCGTCACCGCCCGCACCATCCAGGGAGCGGGCGCGGCGCTGCTGCTCGCGGGCTCGCTGCCGGTGCTCGTCTCGCTCACCGGATCGGCCGAGCGAGGGGCGGCAGTGTGGACGCTCGCGGGAACCTTCGGCGCGGCGGCCGGTCCCGCGCTCGGCGGAGTGCTGACGCAGGCGTTCGACTGGCGCGCGATCTTCGCGTTCCAGGCGCCGGTCGCCGCGCTCGGCCTGCTCGGCGCGTTCCGCGCGCGGGTCGATCCCGTCGCCGTGGAGGGGTACTCGCCGCGGCTGAAGCGTGCGCTGCCGGCAAACGCGTGCCTCGGGCTCCTCTTCGGCGCACTCGTCGGCGTCCTCTTCCTCTCCGTCCTGCTCCTGATCACGGTCTGGGGCCACTCGCCGCTCGCCGGCGCCGCGATCGTGAGCGTGCTGCCCGTCGCGGCCCTGGCGGCGCGGCCGCTCGAGCGGCGGCTGGAGAGAGCGACCTCGGTTCGCGCCGGGTCGGCGCTGCTCGCCGCAGGCCTCGTCGGCCTCGCCCTGCTCCCGTCGACGAGCGTCGTGCTCGTCGTGTGGGCGCTCGCCCTCTGCGGTGCGGGGCTGGGGCTGGCCGTCCCCGTCCTCTCGCTGGCGGCGCTCGACCTCCGCGCGGGCCTCGCGCGAAGCGGGACGCTGTCGATCGCCGTTCGTCACCTCGGGCTCGTGCTCGCCCTTGCCACGATCGCGCCGCTGCTCGCGAGCTCGCTGCCGGACGCAGCCGACCGGGCCCTGCTGCGCGCGACGGCGGTCGTGCTCGACGCTCCCGTCGGCCTGTCGAAGAAGGTGCCGGTGGCGCTCGACCTGCGCAAGGCCCTCGACCAGGCCAATGCCGGGGAACGGCCGGATCTCAAGGCGGCGTTCGATGCGCACGGCGCCGCCTCCGATTCCAAGCTCGCGGCCGCTCGCGACGACGTCGTCGGGGCGATCGAGGCGACGGTCACGCGCGCCTTTCGCCCCGCGTTCCTGATCTGCGCCGGTTTCGCGGCGGCGGCGCTGGCACTTGCGCTCGTCATGCGCGGGAGGCGCTGGGCATGACGACGGCACGGGCAGCGGTCGTCGCGCTCCTCGCGGCCGCGGCGGTGCTGATCGTGCTCGAGCTCGGGCTCGGAGCGGCGAGCTACGGCTCCGGCAAGCTGGCGAACCCGTGCCACCCGCGGACGTTCAGCGGTAGCGGCCTGGATGCCGCCGTCCAGCGGATCGTGCTCGACGGGCTGAGCGGCGCGGCCTGCCGGCTCCACACCTCCCGCGAGGAGCTCGTGCTCTCGATCGGTTCTGTCCCGACCGGCTCGGGCCCGCACTGGGACCGCCACACGATCGAGGTCGCCTTGCGGTCCGGGATGCTCGCTTCGCTGCACGCTTCCGTGCGCCGCGGCGAAATCCCCGGGTTCCTCGAGCCGCTCTTGCGGCAGGCGATCGAGAAAGCGCCGCTCGATCAGCTGATCCGCGGCGGGATCAGCCTGCGCGGGCTGATCGGGTGAGGAATCTCCTCGTTCGCGACGGGCGTGACGCCGACTCCGGGCGGCTGCGGGAGATCGCGGTCGACGCCAAGGCCCACTGGGGCTACGACCGCACGCTCGTCGAGGAGTGGGCCGAGGGCGGCGACTTCGAGCCGGAGAGCCTCGGCAAGCGGCTGGTCTACGTCGCGGAGGCGGACGGCGAGCCGGTCGGCTGGGCGTCGCTGATCTCGCGCGGCGAGGTCGGCTGGCTCGAGGATCTATGGATCGAGCCTTCCTGGATCGGCCGTGGGGTGGGGCGGATGCTCTTCGAGCACGTGAAGTCATGCGCCCGCGAGCTCGGCGCCGCGCGGCTCGAGTGGGAGGCGGAGCCGAACGCGCGTGGCTTCTACGAGCGGATGGGCGGGTCGTACATCCGCGACAGCGAGGTCACCGAGTGGGGCCGCGTGCTCGAGGTCCTCGGCGTGGACTTGCGCTAGCGAGCCGGCGGCGGTACTCGCGCGTCTTCTTGCGGTTGCCGCAGATCTTCATCGAGCACCAGCTCGCGGAGCGGTTCGGCGAGTAGTCGTAGAAGCACCAGTTGCAGTTGGGGCAGGCCTTGAGGCGTTCCCAGCTCCCGTCGAGCATCGCCTCGGCGACCGTCCGGACGACGTCGTCGATCGCGTCGGCGGCGTCTGCGAGGACGAGCTGTCCCGACTCGTCGAGCTTCAGCGAGATCCGGTCGAGCGCGCGGTTCAGGACGTCCAGGGCGTCCGCGTCCGGCGCAGCCCCGTTGTTCGCGAGCACCAGGGCGCGGAGCGCCTCGCGGAGCTCCCGCGCGCGCTCGAGCTCGCCCCCGAGCCCGCGCTCGTCCAGCCAGCCGGGCAGCCACTCGACCTCGTTGTGGAGGTCGATGCTGTTCACGAACAGCTGCACCCGCCGGAGCGGCTCGGGCGCGGCCTTCGGCACGTCGTAGCGCGGCTGCCGGGCCACGCTTGCATGCTAGTCCGCGACACCGGTAATCTGCAACTGCCGGTGTCGCTGACCGAGATCCGCGCTCCTCTGGCGGTCGCCGCCGCGAGGCTTCGCGCGCAGCCGCTGCGCCCGGCGCTGCTCGTCGGCGGGGTCGCGCTGGCCTTCGCGCTGCTCCTCTCGGTGCTCGGCGGGACTCTCGCCGCGCGCCAGCAGTCGCTGCAACGGACGCTCGCCGCGCTGCCGCAGAGCGAGCGCGGCTTCCGGATCGACCGCTTCGGCTTGCCCCTCGATCCCGGCGGCTATGCGCAGGCCGACCGGCGCGCACGGCGCGCGCTCGAGGCGCTCGGCGCCGGCGGGACGAGACGGGTCGTTCTCTTCCGCGAGCTGCGGGTGCAGGGGGAGCTTGTGGAGCTCGCCGCCTCGGACGATCTCGACTCGATCGTGCGCGTGCGCTCGGGCCGTCTCCCGCGATCGTGCACGGCGGCCGGGTGCGAGCTGCTGCAGATCGGCCGCGGCGGGTCGGCGCGGCTCGACGAAGGCGGCCTGCACCTGCGCCGGGTCGGCGTCGCGGCGCTGCGCGATCCCAAGACCTTCGGCGATGTCACTGCCTCCACCTCCGGGAGCGGGACGGCTCCGCTCCTGCTGCTCGCGCCGGGCGTGGACTCGCTTCAGGGGCTCGCGGCCCTGCGCCCCTTCTACCGGGTCTACTCGTGGGTGTCGGCTTTGGGAGTCGACCGGCTGCACACCTGGGACGTCGCCCGGATCTTCGCGGACGAGTCGCGCGCGCAGAGCCGGATCGGCGCCGACCCGGCGATGCGGCTGAGCGGACCGGACGCGGCACTCGCCGACGCCACGAGCCGGGGACGCGTCGCCGCCGACCGGCTGGTGCTCGTCGGCGGGGAGCTGAGCGCACTCCTGCTCGGATTCGCTCTGATCGCCGCGATCGGGCTGCGCCGGGGCCTGGCCGCCGAGCGAAGGCGTCTGCTCACGCGCGGGGCCCGCCGCTGGCAGGGGGCCCTGGCCTCCACCGCCGAGATCGGCGCGGTCACCCTGGGCGGAGCGCTGCTCGGCATCGCCGCGGGCGCCGCGATCACCGCAGCGGTCGCATCGGCCGCCGGCCTGCCGGCGGGACCGATCCTCGAGCACACGCTCTTCGCCGGCCGGACGCTCGCCGCGCTCGGCTGCGCCTGGGCGGCGGCGACGCTCCTGCTGACGCTCGCGACGTACACGCGCGAGGGTGAGGGCTCGGGCCGGCGCGTAACGTTGCTCGACGTCGCCGCCCTCGGGGCAGCTGCCACGATCGCCGTCGCGCTCGGCCGGGGGGCGCTCGACCCGCAGTCGCTCACGTTCGGCGGCACCGTGCTCTTCCTGCTGCTCCCGCTGCTCGTCTGCTTCGTCGTCGCGGTCGTCCTCGCGCGCGTGCTCGGGCCCGCGATGCGGGCGGCCGAACTCGCCACGCGGCACAGCCGGATCTCGCTGCGGCTGGCGGTGCTCGCGCTCGCGCGCGCGCCCACCCGAACCGTGGCGAGTTGCGCGTTCGTCGCGGTCGCGCTCGGGCTCGCGCTGTTCGCCGCGGCCTACCGAGGGACGCTGACACGCGGGGCCTCCGACCAGGCCGGCTTCGAGGTGCCGCTCGACTTCACCGTTGCGGAGGGCTCGCGGCTCGTTCGGCCGCTCGACGCCGCCGCGCCGGGCAGCTACGGGCGCCTGGGGAACGCGTACCCGGTGCTTCGCCTGAGCGCGACCGCACCGGGCCGCGGGTCGGCGGTGCTCTCGCCGACCGTGCTCGGTGTCCCGTCAGGCGCATTGGCGCGGATGTTCTGGCGGTCGGACTTCGGCTCGCGGCCGCGCTTGGCCGGCGGCGAGGTCCGTCTGGCCGGGGTCGAGGTTCCCGCTGGAACCGTCAGCCTCGACACCGGCGGGAGCAACGGCGGGCTCGACGTCCGGCTTGCGATCGAGGACGCGCGCGGCCGCGTGCGCACGGTCCCGCTCCGCCCCCAGTTCGAGAACGGCACGCGCGGTCGCCTCGGGGCCACGCTGCCCGCGGGACGCCTCGTCGGCCTTCAGCTCGCGCTGACGAACCTGGAGCAGTTCGCGCTCGCGCATCGCGAGACCGAGGCGGAGGTCACGACTGCGCCCACCGGAACGATCGACCTCGGCCCGCTGCGCGCCGGTTCGCGGCTCCTCACCGACTGGCGCGGCTGGCGGCTCCCGGGCGCGAGCGTGACCCGGGCCGGACGGCGCGTCCGGATCGCCTTCACGTTCCCGGACACCGGCGCGAGCCTCGCCTTCCGTCCGCCGGAGCCGACCGACGGCCGGCCGATGCCGGTCGTCGTCTCGCCGGACCTCGCCGCGGCCGCGGGCGGAGTGGGGCACACGACCGTCCTCGACTTCCAGGACGCGCGCGTGCCTGCCCGGATCGTCGGCGTAGCCCGGAAGCTGCCGACCGTCCCATCCGACTCGGGCCCGTTCGTGCTCGCCGAAGAGAGCCGGCTCTCGACCGCGACGAACGCCGGCGCGCCCGGCCGCGGGACGCCGAACGAGATCTGGCTCTCTGCGCGTGACGAGCACGAGGCTGCCGCGGCCCTCCGCCAAGCGCCGTTCTCGAGCCTCGCCGTCGCCTCGCGCAGCGAGGTCGAGCACCGGCTCGCGACCGACCCGCTTGCGCATGCGACCGAGCTCGCGCTCGGCGCCGCTGCGCTGGTCGCGCTCACGCTGGCGGTGCTCGGCTTCTGGGTCGGCGTGCTCAGCGAGCTGCGCGACGAGCGAAGCGACTTCTACGACCTCGAGGCCCAGGGCGTCGCGCCCGCCGGGCTGCGCGCACAGCTCAGGGCACGGGCGGCGATCCTCGTCGTGCTCGGCCTGGCCGGCGGCGCTCTCCTCGGCCTGCTGCTCTCGCGGCTCGTCGTCTCGCTCGTGCGGATCTCCGGCACGACCGCCGTGCCGGAGCCGCCTCTTCGTTTCGACGCGGCGTGGCTCGCGACGGGCCTCCTCTTCGCGGCCTTGCTCGTGCTCGCCCTGCTGGTCGCCGAGGCGACGTCGCTCGCCGCCTTCCGCGACGAGCGGCCGGCCCGCACCTCCTGGAGCCTCGAGTGAGCGCGGTCGACGTCCTCGACGCCTTTCGCATCCACCGCTCGGCGGGCGGGACGGCGGTCGCGCTGCAGGGCCTGACGCTGCGCGTCGAGGAGGGCGAAATCGTCGTGGTGCTTGGGCCGAGCGGCTCCGGGAAGACGACGCTGCTCCGCGTGGTCGCCGGCTTCGACTCGCTCTCCGCCGGAAGCGCACGCGTCCTCGGCGAGGACGTCGGCCGGCTCTCGCCCGGTGCGCTCGCCCGCTTCCGCGCCCGGAATCTCGGCGTGCTCGACCAGCACTACGCGCGGGCTCTCTCGCCCGACCTCACTTGCGCGCAGACCGTGGGCCTCGGGCTCGAGCTCCTCGGTGCCGGCCGTTCGGAAGCGCGCGCCGTGGCGGCGAGGCTGCTCGAGCGAGTCGGCCTCGGCGACCGGCTCGACGACCGGCCCGCGAGCCTCTCCGGCGGCGAGCAGCAGCGGGTCGCGCTCTGCGCCGCGCTCGCGCACCGGCCCAACCTGCTGCTCGCCGACGAGCCCGCCGGCGAGCTGGACGCGGACAACGCCGACACCGTCTACGGCCTGATCGCCGAGCTTGCCCGCGAGCAGGGCGCGACGGCCGTCGTCGTCAGCCACGACGAGGCGGCGGCCGCGATCGCCGACCGGCTCGTCCACGTCCGCGACGGCCGGGTCGTCGAGGAGGGCGTCCCCGGCCGGCCGAGCTCGCTGGTCGTCACCGAGCCGGGCTGGATCCGCCTGCCCGACCCGCTGCTCGACGCGCTCGGCGGCGCGCGGCGTCTCCAGGCCGGGTTGCAGGGAGCGGGCGTCCTGATCGAGCCCGCGGCCGGGTCTCGCTCCGAGCGGCTCGCCGAGCCCGTTCCGCTCGAGCGGCGGGCGACCGCCGAGCGGGGAGGTCGCGGCGGAGCTTCGCGACGTCGTCATGCGATTCCCGGGGCGCGCCGCGTCCGGTGCTCGACGGTCTCTCCTGGAAGTTCGATGCGGGCACCTTCACCGCGGTCGTGGGCCGCTCCGGGAGCGGCAAGACGACTCTGCTCCACCTGCTCGCCGGGCTCGAGCGACAGACGGCGGGCGAGGTGATCGTGGACGAGCGGGAGCTGGGAGCGCTCTCGCGCGCGGACGCGGCCGACGTCCGCCGGAGGCAGATCGCGCTCGTCACGCAGGAGCCGGGGCTCGTCCTCCATCTGAGCTCCCTGGAGAACGTCGAGCTCGGCCTTCTCGTCCGCGGCATCGAGGGAGACGCTCGCGAAGCCCTCGACCGCGTCGGTCTCGGGAGCCGCCTCGACCACCGCGCCGACCGGCTCTCGGCAGGCGAGCGGCAGCGGGTCGCCATCGCCCGCGCCCTCGCGGCGCGGCCGCGGATCCTGCTGGCGGACGAGCCCACCGCCCGCCTCGACGAGGCGAACGCGAGATCGGTCGGCCAGCTCCTCGCGCGACTGGCTCACGACAGCGGCGCGGCCGTCATCTGCGCGACCCACGACGCCGCGCTGATCGAGCAGGCCGACGCCGAGCTGTCCCTCGCCGCGCCGCGGCCGGCGGACGCCGTCGGCGTCCTAGACGCGCGGTAGGGCTACGCCGGCCGGGAAGGCCTCTTCGAGAGGGACGGTCTCGTCGGCGAGCAGCTCGAGCTTTCGCGGCGAGGCGTGCGCGGCGATCAGCTCCTTCAGCGCCTCCCTCCGTCACGTTGTCCTGCCCGGTGTGCAGCGTCCCGGCCAGGCGGCCGCGCTCGAGGTAGAAGACGATCGCGTCGCCTGCCGCGAACGAGCCGCGCGCGACCCGCTCGTCGTGGCGCGAGGTGTCGCCGAAGACCTTCAGCGGCAGCCCGAACGACTCGGTGAAGAACGTCGAGACCACGTCGTAGCCGCCTCCTGCCCCTGCGAGGACCTTGCCGGCCTCGGCGCCCTGGTAGCTCGCGTTCGACCAGTGCTCGATCCGGCGCGAGCGGCCGAAGACCGGGTCGAAGAAGCGCGCCACGTCGCCGACGGCGAAGACGCCGGGGACGTTGGTCTCGAACTTCTCGTCCACCAGGATCCCGTCGTCGGTCGAGATCCCGCTCCCGGCGAGGAACGAGACCGCCGGCTGCACGCCGACGCCGACGACCGCCAGGCCTGCGCCGAGCTTGCCGCCCGGAGCGGAGCTCGACCGTGTCGAGCCGCTCGCCGCCGTGGAAGGCGCGCACCTCGTCGCCGCGGATCACGTCGACCCCGCGCCGCCGGTAGAGCGCGACCAGGTGGTCGGAGATCTCGGGCGAGCGCAGCGACGCGAACAGCTCGACGCCGCGGCTGACGAGACTGACGTCGAGCCCGAGCTCGGTCAGCGAGGCGGCGACCTCCATCCCGATGAAGCCGCTCCCGACGACGACGGCGTCGCGCGCCTGTCCGGCGGCCTCGCGGATCGCGGTCGAGTCCTCGACCGAGCGGAGGCTGAAGACGCCCGGCAGGCCGGCGCCGGGGACGTCGAGCGTGCGCGGCTGGGCGCCGGTCGCGAGCAGGAGCTTGCCGTAGCCGTAGAGGCCGTCCGCCGTCCCGACCGCACTCTCGCGCGGGTCGACCGCCGCCACCTCGGTCCCGAGCAGCAGCTCGACTCCGTTCTCGTCGTAGAACTCCTGCGGCTCGACGAGGGTCCCGTCGCGGTCGACCTCGCCGCGCAGGTAGCGCTTCGACAAGGGCGGGCGGTGGTACGGAAGCGATTGCTCCCGGCTCAGCAGGGCGATCGAGCCCGAGCCGCCCGCGGCCCGGTACTCCCTGATCGCCCGCGCGGCGGCGAGCCCGCCGCCGACGATCACCAGCTCGAATCTGTTCATTTCGTCTCCTTCGCGTGTGTCTCTCGTTGGTGCCGAGCGCGCGCCGGTTCTTACGGGTAAGAACCCGCCTCGCCGCGACACGAACGAAGGTGATGGGGACGACAACCTTCTGCGAGGCGCCGCTTCTGACCGCGCCGGGGCTCGTGATGACGCCCAGGCCCGCGACGGAGCAGCTCGTCGCGGCCGCGGCTGAGCGAATCCGCGGCTGCGGCGCGTGCGTGGCCGACGTCGGCACCGGCTCGGGAGCAATCGCCCTCGGGCTTGCTCAGCGGGTGCCGGACGCCGAGATCTGGGCGAGCGACACCAGCCCGGCCGCCGTGGCCCTCGCGGCGCGGAACGCGCTTCGGCTGGGCCTCTCCGACCGCGTGCACGTTCGCCGCGGAGACCTGCTCGAGCCGCTGCCCGGCGAGTTCGACCTGATCGTCGCCAACCTCCCGTACCTGCCGGAGGACACTCGACTCGGCCATCCCGAGCTGGCGGCCGAGCCGGACGAGGCGATCTTCGCGCCCGGCGACGGCCTCGGCCCGTATCGCCGGCTGCTCGCCTCGGCGGGGGAGCGCCTGCTCCCCGGCGGCGCCGTCCTCATCCAGTTCCACCGGCGCGTCCTGGTAGCCGAGCGCGAGGAGCTCGCTGCGTTCCGGGCCAGGCTCGCCGCATGACCAACGACCTGGAGGTGAACGAGATGACAACCGAAGCACGAGCGGCCCGCGATGCCTACCGGCTCCTGCGGATCGGCTTCACCGTCGCGCCGATCCTGTTCGGGCTCGACAAGTTCTTCAACTGGACGGTGCACTGGCCCGACTACCTGGCCCCCTGGATCAACAACATCGTTCCCGGGAGCGGGCAGGACTTCATGTACGTCGTCGGCGGCGTCGAGATCGCCGCAGGCCTCGTCGTGGCCGTCGCGCCGGTGATCGGCGCGCCGCTCGTCTCGGCGTGGCTGGCGGGGATCGTCGTCAACCTGCTGACGAACAACCCGCCGGAGTACTACGACATCGCGCTCCGCGACTTCGGCCTGATGCTCGGCGCGCTGACGCTGACGCGCCTCGCGTGGGCCTTCGCGCGCCGCCCGGAGGCCGAGCGCGCACCCGCGCGCGAGTCGTCCAGGCTGGGCCGCTTCCGCGCCCGGCAGGCCTAGCGCCGAACCGGCGGCCGGGGCGGCGAGCGATGCCGTCGCCCCGGCCACCAGTTCCAGCGGCCGAGGATCGCCATCAGCGACGGGACGAGCAGCGCGCGAACGATCGTCGCGTCGATCAGGACGGCGAGCGCGATCCCGACGCCGACCTCCTTGACCAGGATGACTTGCGAGGTCGCGAACGAGCCGACCGCGACGCAGAAGAGCAGGGCGGCCGCGGTCACGATCCGGCCGGTGCGCTCCAGCCCGGTCGCGACGGCCTCGCGGTTGGGTAGCCCGGCGTCCCAGCCCTCCTTGATCCGCAGCAACAGGAAGACGCCGTAGTCGGTCGCGAGGCCGAAGGCGACTGCGAACAGGAGCACCGGCTGCGTCAACTGGAGCGCGCCCTGGCCGCGGTAGTCGAACAGTCCCTCGAGCCGGCCGTCCTGGAAGACGTAGACGAGGATCCCGAACGTCGCGGCAAGCGTGAGCGCGTTCATGAGGAGCGTCTTCAGCGGCAGCACGAGTGATTGCGTCGCCCGGTACAGCAGCAGGAACGTGACGACGCAGAGCAGGCTGATCGCCAGCGCGAGGCGCGATCCGAGCGCGTGCTTCTGGTCGAGGAACTGCGCGGTCGCGCCGCCCACCGAGCGCGTCGCCCCGGAGCGAGCGCATCCCGCGGACGAGCCGCTGCGAGGCATCCGCGAGGAACGGCTGTCCCGACGACGCGCGCAGCTCCCAGGCGCCGGGCGACAGGCGCCGGGGAGGGAGGACGAGGGCGGCTTGCGGCAGCCGTCGGACGGCCAGCGCGTACTCGCGTGCTCGGGCCGCGTCGGCGTGCAGCACCGCGTACGCCGGCGAGGCGGCGGTTGCCGCGAAGTCGTTGCGGAGCGCCGTGTCGACCACGCGCGAGCTCGCGCTCGGCGGCAGGACGGAGGCGTCCACGCCGGTGAAGCGGATCGACAGGAACGGCAGGCCGAGCACGAGCAGCAGCGCGGTCGCAGCCACCGCCACCGGGACCGGCCGCCGCATCAGCGCGTGCGCGAGGCGGTACCAGCCGCCGCGCCGGTCGACCTCCGTCCGCTCCAGGGCCCGTCGCCAGCGCGCCGGCGAGAGCGAATTCACGCGCGATCCGAGCAGGATGAAGAGCGCGGGCAGCACCGTCAGCGCGATCAGTCCTGCCAGCGGGCCGACGAGCCCCCCGGCGATGCCCATCGAGCGGAGGAACCCGAGCGGGAAGACCGCGAGGGTCGCGATCGCCGCGCCCACGGTCACGGAGCTGTACGCAACCGTCCTGCCCGCTGTCGCGACCGTCGCCCGCACCGCTTCGGCGCCCGGGCCGCGCCGCGCGAGCTCCTCGCGAAAGCGCGAGACGAGCAAGAGGCTGTAGTCGATTCCAAGGCCGAGCCCGGCGCCGGTGACGATGTTGAGCGCGTAGCTCGACACGGGCGAGACGGCGTTCAGCACGCGCAGCATCAGCAGCGAGCCGAGGATCGTGAGCGCGCCGCAGACGAGCGGGAGCAGCGCGGCCACGAGGCTGCGGAAGACCCAGAGCGCGAGCAGGAACAGGAGCGGAAATGCAAGCTCCTCCGCGTGGGTCAGGTCGTGCTCGACCTGGTCGTTGACCTGCGTGATCGCGATCGCGGGGCCGCCGACGGCGACGCCGCGCATGGGCCGCAGCCGCTTGGCCACCCGCTCCGCCGCGAGCGACCACGCGTGCTCGGAGACGGTCGCGCGCGCGTAGGCCGGGACGATCGCCTCGCTCCGGTCTCGCGAGAGCAGCGGCTTCGCCGGCACGGGAAACGCGGGCTCGCCGCGGACGACGGACCGGACGCGGCGCAGGCGCGCGGCGGTCGGGCGGTGGACGAGAACGAGCACCTCCGGGGCGGCCGACAGCCCCGAGGCCCGCTGGATCGCCGTCTGGGCGCGGATGCTCTCGCTGCCGCCCGCGACGAACTCGTTCACCCCGCGGCCGAGCAGGCGCGGGGTCTCCAGGCCGAACGCGGCGCCGACCACCGCGAACAGCGCGGCGCCGAGAAGCACCCGGCGAGGCGCCCGGACGGCGAGGTCGGCGAGCGCCTCGATCATGGGACCATGCTGCCGTTTTCGTCCTGATCTAGGCCCGAAGAGCCCTTCGCGTTCCGTTGATTTCGGGACGTCGAGGTGATATGAACGACTACATCTGGCTCGCCGGCCGGTCGGCCGGTGCGCAACTGAGCATTCAAGGGGAGAGGGCGAATGTCACGAATGAGGATCGTGTTGGTCGCGATCGCCGGCCTGGCGCTGTTCACGGCGCTGGCGGTCGCTGGGAGCAAGTACGTGGGGAGCGCCGGTTCGCCCAGCGCGAAGAGCGCGGTCAAGGACCTGCCTGTGCAGGGCGGAACGGAAGAGCTCGGCACAGCCGACTCGTACTGGAACACGCGGCTGACGTATCCGACCGGGCGCTACAACCCGGCCTGGCTGCGCATCGCAGCCCGCCAGGCAGCCCGTCTGCCTGACCGGATTCCGGCGGGGGCGGCGCGAGCTGGACAGCCGCTCGGCCCGCAGCCGGAGTCGATGGACGGCTGCCAGAATTGTTACAACTATCACAAGACCGAGGGCCGGGTGAACGCGATCGTCGTCGACCCGACGACGACCACCAACGGCTCGATCGTGGCCTATGCGGGCAGTGTCGGCGGCGGCGTCTGGAAGACGACCAACTGCTGCTCGACCACCACGACGTGGACGGTCACGACCGACGATCCGCTCATCTCCGCGATCGACATCGACACCCTCGCGATCGACCCCAACGACCACAACACGATCTACGCCGGCACCGGCGACCTCAACTTCGGCTCCTTCTCGATGGGCAGCCAGGGCATCCTCAAGACCACCGACGCCGGCGCCCACTGGACGATGCTCGGGGCGGACGTCTTCGGGGCGGCCTACGACGAGCCCGCGGGGCAGTTCCCGCAGTACGACGCGGTCGGCAAGGTCCGCGTCGACCCGAACAACAGCCAGAACGTCGTCGCCGGCACGAAGAAGGGGATCTTCGTCTCCTACGACGGCGGCTCGAACTGGAGCGGCCCGTGCGCCCTCCTCGCGGGCGGCGACCGCCAGGACGTCACCGGCCTCGAGCTGGCAGAACCTCGGCGACACCACGCGGATCATCGCGGCCGTCGGTACCCGCGGGTTCGCGACCGCCGTCCAGTACGACCTCGGCAACAACGGCGCGAACGGCATCTACGCCGCGGACATGCCCGCGAGCGGGTGCCCGAACTTCGCCTCGATCGCGAGCGACGCGAACGGGTTCGTCTTCGGGACGAGTGAGCCGAGCGGCCCGTACGCCCCGGGTGCGCCGATGCACGCCGGCAGCGGGGTCGACTACGGCGGCAACGCCTCCACCGGCGACCAGCTCGGCCGGATCGACATCGCGATCGCGCCGAGCGACCCGAACACGATCTACGCACAGGCGCAGCAGATCGTCAGCTCGCCCGGCACCCAGCTCGGGATGTGGCAGTCGAACGACGCCGGCGCCTCGTGGCACTTCATGACGCACACGTCCGGCGCACGCCCTGGATCTCGACCAGTGCGGCGGCAACTACAACCAGAACTGGTACGACCAGGGCATCGCGGTCGACCCGAACGACGCGGACAAGATCTTCGTCGACACGTACGACGTCTGGCGGGGGACGCGGAACGGCTCGAGCATCACCGACCTGACGTGCGGCTACGGCGGCGGCGAGACCGTCCACGTCGACCAGCACGCGCTGGCCTTCGTGCACAACTCGTCCGACATCCTGCTGATCGGCAGCGACGGCGGCATGTTCGCGACGACGCAGGCCACGACCGCCTCCGGCCCGGCGAACTTCTTCAACATGGACGACGGGCTGAACACGATCGAGTTCTACTCGGGCGACGTCAGCGGCTACTTCGCGACGTCGACCAATCCGTCGGCAGTCGGCGGCGCGCAGGACAACGGCCCGAGCGCGGCCGGGTTCCCCAACGGCGGCTTCAACGGCCCCGTGCAGTGGAACCTGGTCACCGGAGGCGACGGCTTCCTGGGCCGGATCGATCCGGTCGGCTCCGGCTCGACCGAGGGCCAGTACCCGCGCTACTACACGACCAACAACGGCGGCGCGCTGTCCCGCTGCGTCTCGAGCGCGAGCAACACCTGCCTCCACGGCGGCGGGTGGGGCGGCTTCGGGGGCGGCTGGAGCGGCGATGCCAGGAAGTCGTTCGTCCAGCCGATCGACATCTTCCACGGCGGGATCCCGGGCGGCGACGACTGCGGTCCTGCCGGGGCGACGACCGGCTGCGGTCACCTGCTCGACGGCACGTACCGCGTCTGGGAGACCGTCGGCGGCGCCACGGGAACCGCGAACTGGTACATCACGAGCCCGGACCTGACGAAGGGCACGCTCGCCGACCGCTCGTACATCAACCAGATCAAGTACTCGCCGAAGTGGGACTCGCAGGCGATCGCCGGCACCAACGACGGCAACGTCTGGATCGGCTTCAACCTCGGCACCGGCACGGCGAACCAGGCGAACTGGGTCGACGTGACCGGCTCGAACGCCGTCTTGCCGAATCGGCCGGTCCTCGGGATCGCGCTCGACCCGACCACGGCGGACCGCACGCTCGCGGTCGGCTACGCGGCGGTCGGCGGCTTCGACGCGAACACGCCGACCACTCCGGGGCACCTCTTCCAGGCGACCTGCACCGCGAACTGCGCCACGTCCACGTGGTTGAACAAGAGCGGTGACCTGCCGGACATCCCGGTCGACTCGGTCATCGTCAACCCGAACAACCCGCTGCAGGTCTTCGCGGGAACTGACTTCGGCGTCTACTACACGGACGACATCAGCGCGGCGACGCCGAGCTGGTTCCGCTTCGACAACGGCATGCCGCACGCGATGATCTGGGATCTCCAGATCGACCGTGGCGGCACGACGCTCTCCGCCTGGACGCGGAGCCGCGGGGCCTACGTCTACCAGCTCGAGGGCGGGCCGCCTCCGCCACCTCCACCTCCGCCTCCTCCGCCACCTCCGCCACCTCCACCTCCGCCTCCGCCACCACCGCCTCCGCCACCACCGCCTCCGCCGCCACCGCCGCCACCGCCACCGCCGCCTCCGCCACCGCCCTCCAGGCCGCCCTGCGTGGTTCCGAACGTGATCGGCAACGCGCTCGGCAGGGCGAAGACGAGGATCCGGCAGCGCCACTGCCGCGTGGGCAACATCACGCGCAAGTTCTCCTCGCGCAGGCTGAAGGGCCACGTGCTCAGGCAGTCCCCGCGGGCAGGCCGCAGGTTCGCCAACGGCCACAAGGTCAACCTGATCGTCGGCAAGGGGCCGAGGCGCAGGTAAACCGCACTACCAAGCGCAAAAAGCGACGGGGCCCTGCGGGGCCCCGTCGCTTTTCTCTTTCGCGCTCCTATTGATTTTTCGGCTCAAACATGTAAGAAACTAGATAGCGGTCGAGGGGGCCGCACTTTCATTCCGAAAGGGGAAGGGGCATACATGAAGGGGAGATGGGTGTTGCCCGTCGCGCTTGCCTTCGGACTTGCTTTGCTCGCGTTCGCGTCGGCCGCCCTGGCCAGCACGGACGGTCGTGGCGGGACGGTCCAGGCGCATCGCGCGCCGTCGCTGGCGGCAGGCACGACAGGCCACGTGACGGTCAGGCATAGCACGAGCCCGAGCACCGTCCTGTACAGCCAGTACGACAACGCGGGCGCGAACTCTTCGAGCTCGCAGGACTTCGAGGCCTCATTCGACGCCTATGACGACGAGCTCGCGGACGATTTCGTCGTTCCGGGCGGCGCTCAGTGGAGCGTCGACACCGTCGACGCGGCCGGCGTGTACTACAACGGCGGCGGTCCGGCGGACTCGTTCAACGTCCGGTTCTACTCGGATACGGCCGGATTCCCGGGCACCATGGTCGCCGAGCGGTTGGCTCAGTCGTACACGCTGAGCTCGACCGACTACACGATCGCGGTTTCGCCCGCAGTGAGCCTCACGCCTGGCACCTACTGGGTTTCCGTGCAGGCTCGGATGGACTTCGGCGTCGGCGGCCAGTTCGGCTGGACCGACCGCAGCGTTGTGTCGAACATGGGTGCTGCGTGGCAGAACCCCGGCGGCGGCTTCGGCGCCGGCTGCATCACGTGGGACCGCAAGGTCAACTGCATCCCGACCGCGGACGGCGATCAGGTCTTCAGCCTGAGCGGCACCAACGCGCCGCCTCCGCCGCCTCCGCCACCTCCGCCTCCGCCTCCACCACCTCCGCCTCCACCTCCGCCTCCACCGCCTCCGCCGCCTCCGCCACCTCCGCCACCGCCACCCCCGTTCAGGCCGCCATGCGTGGTCCCGAACGTGATCCACAACACGCTGGGCAGGGCGAAGTCGAGGATCCGGCACCACCACTGCCGCGTCGGCCACGTCACGCGCAAGTTCTCTTCGCGCAGACTGAAGGGCCTCGTGATCAGGCAGTCCCCGCGGGCCGGCCGGAGACTGGCCAACGGCGCCAGGGTCAACCTGGTCGTCGGCAAGGGCCGGCACCGGTAGACCTCTAGGGAGGGAGAGCATCAAAGCGGGGCCGCACACGCGGCCCCGCTTCTTTTTAGGGCTCCCTTAGGCCTCTCCAAGGCTTCTCTCATGTAGGCCCGCTTGGATGGTCTGCGTCAACGAACTGGAAGGAGCGCCAGATGACGCAGCACATCGACACGCGGCGGGTTCGAGAGCAGATCGACAGGACGGCCCAGGCCGTCGCCGGCGGGCACGACGCCTACCTCCAGGAAGCGCTCGACGCGGTCAGCTGGGAACGGCGGGGCCTGCTTGGAAGGCTGAGGCGCGGGCCTTTGACGGAACGTAGGCAGGGAAGCGCAGCGTGAAGACGGCGCCGGCCGCGCCGTTCCTCGCGGAGCAGTCGCCGCCGTGCGCCCTCACGATCGCATCGACGATGGCGAGCCCGAGGCCCGCGCCTCCCTGGGCGCGGGTCCTCGCCGGGTCGGCGCGCGCGAACCGCTCGAAGATCCTCTCGTCGGCGCCGTCGGGCAAGCCCTGACCCTCGTCGGCCACCTCGATCAGCACCGAGCGGTTGACCGCGTGCGCCGAGAGCGTGATCGCGTCGGCGGGCTCGGTGTACTTGACGGCGTTCTCGAGAAGCGCGTCGAGCGCGATCCGCAGGGCGTCGGGGTCCGCGCGCAGGCGGCCGGGCGCCAGCTCGCCGAGCCGCCATCCGCGCTGGACGACTCCCGACCAGCGGACGAAGACGTCCTCGAGGAAGGGCTCGAGGTCCAGCTCGGAAGGCACGACGAAGTCCGGCTGCTTGGACTTCGCCAGCAAGAGCAGCCGCTCGAGGATGTGCTCGATCCGCCCGAGCTCGTCGAGCGCGACTTCGATCTCCTGTGCGGGCTCCCCGTTCACCCGGCGTAGAACTTCGAGGTGACCCCGCGCAATCGTGACCGGGGTGCGCAGCTCGTGCGAGACGTCGTGCAGGAAGCGCTTCTGCTGGGCGAGCAGCGCGGCACGCTCGGCTCCCTCATGCTCGAGGATGCGCAGCGCGTCCTGGCGCCGCCGCGCGTGCCAGACCATCGCGAGGAACATCGCCGACATCAGCGGCACCTCGAACAGCTCGCCCCAGAGCTGCTCGCCCTCAACGGCGTCGCTCAGGATCAGGCTGCCCGTAGCCACGATCACGAGGCCGAGCACGAATCCGGTTGCGCGCGGCTCCCAGACGCGAAAGCCGTAGAGGAGCGTCAGGCTGATCCAGATGAAGTGGAACGGGATCGTCTCCCAGCTCGGCCAGACGAGCATCGCGGCCAGGTTCGCGGCTGCGAACGCGAACCAGCAGGCCTCGACCCACCTATCCCGTAGCCAGCCGATACCCACCATGCCGTACCGTCTCGATTGGAGCGCCCGCGCCGAGCTTCCGGCGCAGCCGCCGCACGCACACGTCGACGACGTTGGAGCGCGGATCGAAGTGGTATCCCCACACGTCCGCCAGCAAGCTCTCGCGGCTCACGACCTCACCCTCGTGCAGGACGAGGTGGTGGAGCAGCCGGAACTCCCGGTCGGATAGCTCCGCGACGACCTCGCCCCACCGCGCCTGCCTGCGCGTGACGTCGAGCGAGAGCGCGCCGGCCTGGACGACGCTCGGCTCCTCCGGGCGCCCTCGGCGGAGCTGGGCGCGCACCCGCGCGACGAGCTCGTCGAACGAGAACGGCTTCGAGACGTAGTCGCAGGCACCGAGGCCGAACCCGCGCAGCTTCGTACCGAGGTCCGAGCGCGCGGAGACGATCACCACCGGCAGCTCGGGACGCTCGGCCTGGAGGCTCCGCAGGACGCTGAGGCCGTCGAGCTTCGGGAGCAGGAGGTCGAGGATGACGAGGTCGTAGCGCCGCTCGGATGCACGGCGGACGCCGGTCGCGCCGTCGCGCGCTCCGTCGACCAGGAAGCCCTCAGCCTCGAGCCCGCGCGCCAGGAACGCGAGAATCCGAGGCTCGTCTTCGATCACCAGGATCCGCATCTCCCCTCCTGTGTGCGCGGGACACTAACAGTGAAGATGACCTGGAAATGACCTGCAGATGACACTTTCGTCATCCTGCTCGAACCGGGATCCTCTCTTTCTTATGGTCGCGATCGATGGGCGGAGAGGGGACCCGTGAGCGGGAGCGTCCTCTGGCAGGCGGGACGCTGGCGGCCGAGGCGCCTGCGCCGCTCACCGACCGCGCGACCACGCCGGGCGCCCTGGGCTTCTCCGACCTGGCCGCCAAGCACTGGCTGCTCTCGTCGATCATCTGGCTGACGGTCGTCGACCTCTTCGGCCTCGTGCTGGCGACCGAGTTCGTCACGCCCGAGGCCTTCGGCGGCATCTCCTGGCTCTCGTTCAGCCGCATCCGGCCCTCGCACGTGAACGGCGTGATTCTCGCGTGGCTCACGATGATGTACTTCGGCGCGCTCTTCTACATGCTCCCGCGCCTCGTCGGCACGCGCGGGATGTGGAGCGAGCGGCTCGGCGTGATCTGCGCGTGGGCCTGGAACCTCATGTACCTCGTCGGGATCATCGGGCTCCTCACGGGCCACAGCCAGGGCCGCGAGTACGCCGAGTTCATCTGGCCCGTCGACATCGCCCTGCTGATCATCTGGTGCGCGAACATCTGGAACATCCTCGCGACGGTCGCGATCCGGACGATCCGGCCGATCTACGTCTCCGTCTGGTTCTTCATCGCGAGCCCGCTCTGGCTCGCGGTCGACTACGCGATCGGCAACGTCATCTGGCACCCCGGCAACATCTGGGGGACGCGCTCGGGTGCGCTCTCCTCGAGCCTCTCCGACGCGATCCTGAACTGGTGGTACGCGCACAACCTCTTCGGGCTCTGGCTGACGCCGATGCTCCTGGCGCTCACCTACTACATCGTCCCGCGAGTCACCAACACGCCGCTCTACAGCTACACGCTCTCGCTGATCTCGTTCTGGGGGATGGCGTTCTTCTACACCGGCGTCGGCGACCACCACATCCTCCAGTCGCCGACCCCGTCCTGGCTGAAGACGATCGCCGAGGTGTCGTCCTGGATGCTCTTAGTCCCGGTCTTCGCCTTCACGATCAACATCCTCGGGACGATGAAGGGCAACTGGGACCGGTTCTTCACGAACCTGCCCTTACGTTTCACGATGACCGCCTTCTTCTTCTACTTCCTGGTCAACATCCAGGGAGCCTTCGAGGCGATTCAGCCGTTCAACAAGCTGACGCACTTCACGAACTTCGTCGTCGCCCACGCCCATCTCGCGCTGCTCGGCGCCTTCACGATCCTCGGGATGGGGGTGATCGACTACATCGTCGCCCAGATCTACCACCGGCCCTTGTGGAGCCGGAGCCTCTCGGAGTGGCAGTACTGGCTCGTCACGGTCGGCTTCACGGGCTTCTTCAGCGTCCTGACGCTCGCCGGCTTCCAGCAGGGATTCGCGTGGCAGGACGGGATCCCCGAGGTGAACGTGCTCCCGCAGCTGCACGCGTACTACATCGCGCGCGGGATCTTCGGGGCGATGATCGTGCTCTCGGGGATCGTCCAGATCGTGAACATCGGGATGACGATCTTCTCGAACACGGCCGAGCGCAGGCGGCGTGAGACCTTGAGGGTGGCGGAGGCGATCGCTCCTCCGCCGGTGGCCGGCTGATGGCGGACGAAGACCGCCGCGCGGACGGTCACTCCTCCGCTTCCGCGCGGCTGGGGACGCCACCCGGCCGAGCGCATGCTGATCACGCCGCTGATGGCCGGCGTGGGCGGCCTGCTCGCCTTCTTCACGGTGGTCGCGATCGTCGTCTGGCTGCCGATCCACACCTTCGACCCGGGGGCGTCCAAGGACTGGGCGCCGCTCTCGGACCAGGCACTCAAGGGGCGGAACCTGTTCGCCTCGAACGGCTGCTACGTCTGCCACTCCGGCTACTCGCGGCCGCAGGACGTGCGCGCAGGCCTCTACTTCCTCTACCCGAAGATCTCCGAGCCGGGCGACTTCTACGGCAGCGACCAGTCGCCGAACCTGCTCGGCACCGAGCGCACCGGCCCCGACCTTTCCCAGGAGTCCGGCTGGCATCCGGACGACTGGCAGCGGGCGCACTTCTACGACCCGCGCTACATGGACCCGAAGTCGCTGATGCCGGACATGAAGGCGCTCTTCTCCGACCAGCCAGGTCGAGGACCTCGTCGCCTTCGTCGAGCAGCGGAGCGGCAAGTCCGGCCTGCTTCGCTACGCGGGGCAGCTCTACGCGAAGCACGTCGTGCTCGCGAACCAGGGCTTCCCGCACGCCTACAAGGGCTTCTCGGGCGCGCACAAGTCGATCGTCGAGTCGGTGCCCGACGAGAAGCTCACGCCGCAAGGGCGACCAGCTCGAGGAGGCGCCGAACCTCTCCCAGATCGACCGCAGCTACTGGCTCTCCGGCGACCCGCTGCCGGTGACCGAGGGGAACCTGCTTCGCGGCAAGATCGTCTTCCTCGACCGCTGCGTGGGCTGCCACGGCCTCAAAGGCGACGGCAAGGGGCCGGGCGCGAAGTTCCTCTCGCCGCCGCCTGCGGACTTCACCGACAAGGACGATGCGTGCTGCGGTGGCGACACCGGCCCGGGCGACTTCTACTACCGCATCCTGCGCGGCTGGCCCGGTACGGCGATGGAGAACTTCGGCGACCGGCTCTCGGTCAACGACATCTGGCGCGTCGTTCTGTTCATCAAGACGATCCCGAACGGGACGCTCGATCCCAACCGCGTCCCCGAGCCGAGTGACTACATCGTCTGGCAGCCGAGCAAGGAGCTGCTCGCCTGGACCAAGTCCCACCAGACGCTGCCCGACAACGCGAGCTTCATCAAGAAGCCCGTCACCGACCCGTACATGCAGCAGGCAATGCGGGTCTTCCCGGGCCTCGCCCCGAACGACTAGCTGACGCTGAACGACCAGGCGCACACGCCGCTCTCGCTCCAGACGCGCGGCCGCGGGGATCAAGGCGCTCTACGAGGACATGCTCAACCGCGCCTGGGCCGATGCGCAGGCGCGCGGCGAGAAGCTGCCGCCGCCCGAGCAGAAGGACGTCCCTCCGACGGTTCCGGGGCAGCAGTGAGGCGCTTCGCCTACATCTGGTTTGTCCTCATGGTCGCGGCGCTGACCTGGCCGGCGCTCGCGCTCGCGCACGACCAGCCGGAGACGAAGCAATCCCGCTGGGTGATGGCCGACTGGATGATCGACACGTTCTTCATCTTCGGCGGGCTCGCGTTCGTCGCGTTCCTGGCAGCGTGGAAGGCCGGGCACTTCCAGGACCTCGACCGCGTCGGGGCGCTGCCGCTGTACGTGGCCGAGGAGGACTACTACACGCCCGAGTGGGCGTACGACGAAGAGGAGTGGGCCGATGGCAATGCCTAGCGGCTCGTCGCCGGAAAAATCGCAGCAGTTCTACCACTACCTGCAGGCCCACCAGCTGACGATGCAGAAGGCGGACACCTGGCACGTCCGCTGGATGGACCTCGCCTGGCTGTGGGGCTTCATGATCGTCCTCTCGCTCGCGATCATCTTCTGGGTCTGGCAGTACCGCACGACTCGCCAGAAGACGGGCATCTATCCCGTCGACAGCTTCGGCGGCTTCACGACGGAGATGGCCGGCCCGGCAACGCTGTTCTTCCTCCTCCTGACGGTGGTCCTCGTCGGGTTCGCCGTCGTCCTGATCGTCGGCCACATCGTCTGGGGGCAGAAGTTCTGATGGCGACCGCAGAAGGCGCACCCGCTGCTTCGGCGCTCCCGTACGTCGCCTGGTCTCACGAGACGGTTGCTCTAATCCCGGCGGCGGATTGGCCCCTCGTCTACTCGTCGCTGCAGGCGCTCAAGGGGCATACCCAGGAGTATCCGGGGTGCCAGAAGCTCGAGGCGTTCGTGGCCGTGAGCGAAGGCTCGTTCCGGATCGACTGCTACACGACCTGGGACACGCCCGAGCAGCTCGAGGCGTTCCTCGAGCGCGGCTACACGCTCGAGCGGATGCTCGGAGACGTGTGCGGCATCGCAGTGGAATCGACCCGCGTCGTGGAGAAGGTGTTCTGATGGCCGACCGCACCCCAGAAGAGACCGGCCCTGCCCGCCCGCTCGTCGGCTACCGGGACACCGGCGCCGAGCCGCACCGCTTCTCGCGAGCCGCGTCGACTCGCGCGTGGGTGATCCTCGCGATCCTGATTGTCTGCTACCTCGGCTGGACGCTGATCGTCTACTTCCTCGAGCCCGGCCTCCGGTAGGAGCAGCGGCCCATGTGGGTCAAGCATCTCTCGTCGCTGCAGTTCCTCACCTACGTCGCGTTCTTCGCGGTCGTGATCGCGGCGATCTGCAAGTTCGTCCCGGGCCGCGCGCCGCCCGTGCGCGAGGAGCCGTACCCGGACGAGGAGCTGCACGCGCACGACGCGAAGACGGCGAAGTACTTCATCGCCGGCTCGCTCTTCCTCGTGCTCGGCTCGCTGCACATGGTGCTCAAGAACCTGCCCTGGCTCGCCGAGTACCTCGCGCGCACCGGTTACGCCGGCCACCTCGTCCGCGACCTGTCGAACACCCACGTGATGATCGTCGGCGGCGGGACGCTCCTCGCGACGGGCCTCTGCTGGCTCGCGCTCCCGCGAATCGTGGGGCGGCCGCTCGCGAGCGAGGGGCTGGCGCAGTGCGCGTTCTGGTTCACCGTCATCGGCCTGGCGGTCTTCTACGTCTCGCTGATCGGCAACGGGCTCGCGATGGGCCCGCTGATCGAGCACGGCTGGACGTACCCGGCCGCGAAGGCGCACATGGGCCAGTGGTACAGGGCGCCGACCGGCATGGGCGCGGGCGTGATGGGCCTCGGCTACTGGTGCTTCGCGACGAACGTGCTCGTGACGATCTTCCAGTCGCGGCTCGTCCACGTCGAGAAGCCGCAGTGGCATCTCTGGAAGTTCTTCGCGACGGGCGCCGCCGCGCTCACGGTCGGGACGGTCCAGGGCGTGATCCAGGTGCAGCCTGCCAACGCCGACTGGCTCTACAAGGCGGGCCACGCGGGTGAGTGGATCGACCCGATCAGCCACGCGCACATCAACCTCGTCACCGGCCTCGCCATGCTCGTCGCGGGCTCGCTGTTCGCGTTCGTGCGCCGCCTGGGTGGGGTCGAGCCGTCGCGCCGGCTGGTGAACACGTGCTTCTTCGCGCTGCTCGGCGGCTCGCTTGCCTTCTACTTCTCGACGCTCTACCTCGGCTTCCACGAAGGGGCGCTCGTCGTCCACCGGGGTCTGACCCCGGAGGCGGCGGAGGAGGCGACCGCGCTGCACCCGTACCTGATCATGGGCTCGGGGATCGCGATGTTCGGCGCGTTCTGGCTGCTGCTCGCGGTCGCGGTGCGGTCCGTCTGGCGCGCGCAGTCCAGGCTCCGCCCGTTCGTGCTCGCGGGGTGCGCCGCGCTCGCGGTCGGGACGCTGCAGGGCCCGGTGCAGGCGGTGCCGCTCGTGAACGAGGCCCTCGACCGCGGCGGCGAGGCGGGGGACGTGATCGTGAACCTGCACGCCCAGCTGAACATGCTCGCGGGCCTGATGCTGCTGCTGATCGGGATCGCGCTCGGCTCGCTCGAGCTGCTCGGCGCATCCTGGCGCGCGCGGCCGGCGCGCTTGGCATTGATGCTCGTCCCGGCCGGGATGGGCGTGTACTACGCCGCGGGCGTCGCGTTCTCGGCCGTCGAGGCGCACCGGGTCGAAGGCGGGCGCTCGTTCGCGGCAGCAGTCTCGGCGAGCCAGCCGTGGGAGGCGCTCGTCCTCGTGCCGGCGGCGCTCGCCGTGCTCGCAGGCTTCAGCGCCTTCGCCTTCGCGGTTTGGCCGATGACCTCCCGCCAGCGGGCGGCCGGGCGAGCGACCCTGCGCGGCGGCTCCGCGCGTCTACACGGGCAAGATCCCGACGCGCGTGGCTCGCCGCAGCCCGGCCGCCCTCGCCGGCTACGAGCTGCCGCTCGGGCTGATGGGCTTCCCGGGAGTGGGGTGGCTGTTCGCCGGGTTCCCGTTCACGGCGTCGATCCTGCTGCTCGCGGGCCCGGCGCTCACGTGGGCGGTGATCCCGGTCGCGTTCAGCCCCTACGGCCGCGGGCCGTTGAAGGAGCTGGGCTGGGGCGTCGAGCTCGTCTGGCTGCCGCTGATGGCGCTCGTCTCCTCGGCGCGCGCTCTACCGGGCCCACGCGCGGCGGCGCGCGAAGCTCGAGGGGCGCCCGCCCCGAGGCCGCACGCGGCGGGTGCGCAGCCCGGAGAGCTACCGGACTCGCGTGAGCGTCGCGGCCGGGACGATCATGCTTCTGCTCGTCGCCATTCCGTTCGTCCCGGCGGTCGCGGGCGTCGGCGGGAGCACCGTCCGCTACTCGTACGAGCCGCGCTTGACGAAGGACGTGACAGGCCAGTTCGTCAGAACGAACGGCGGCCCCGGGCCCGTGAAGCTCTTCAGCTGGAGCGACCCGCAGACGTCGTTCCCGCACGACGCGCTGCGGGTGCAGGCGTCGCAGCTCGGGTCGCTGCTAGTGCGCGCCGCCTACGTCGACTCGCCGAAGGCGTACCAGCTCTTCGACGTCACGCGGCAGCAGCCGGTCCCGCTCGTCGTCCGCAGCTCGACTCCGCGCCAGCTTTCGCTCGCGCCCGCAAAGCCGCTCCAGCCCGGCCGCTACTCGTTCGTGGCGACCCACGAGGGGATGTTCGGCGGGCGCGACTTCGCGTATCTGCAGGTGGTCACGCCGGGGTCGCCGGTGACGGCCATCAGCTCGCGCCCCCGCGCGACGGCGCCCGCGGTGCTCGACGCGCTTCTGCCACTATGCGCCGCCTTCGTCGCGGTCGCGTTCGCCTTCCTGCTCCTGCGCTCGTTCCGGCGCCGGCGGTCGGGCGAGAAGGCGCTCTGGGCGACGGGGTTCGTCCTCTTCGGGCTCGCCGCCGCCTGCGAGGCGGCCGCGCAGCGGGCCGGCTGGGATCCAATCCTCTTCCGCACCTACTACCTCGCCGGGGGCGTCCTGACCGTCGCGTTCCTCGGCGCAGGCTCTGCCTGGCTTCTCCTCCCGCCGCGCGCCCGCGATGTTCTCCTCGGCGGGCTCCTGGTGGCGGCGGCGGCAGCCGCAATCGCCGTCGCCCTGGCTCCCGTCAGCGCGGGCGCGCTTGCAGGAACCGCTCACGGAAGGCCGCCCGCCAACTCTGCTCTCGGCGGGCACGCCTTCCTGTGGGCGATCGGCCTGAACTCGTTCGGGACGCTGTTCCTGGTCGGGGGCTCGCTCTATTCGATCCTGCGGCGGCGGCGGGTGCGGCCGAACGTCTGGATCGGCAGCGGAGCGCTCGTGGTCGCGCTGGCGACCGGGCTCTCGCGAGCCGATTCCTACTCGCTCGTCTACGCGGGGCAGCTACTCGGGATCGCGCTGATGTTCAGCGGGTTCGCCTTCGTGGGGAAGGCGCCCGCGCGCAAGCCTCAGCCTGTCCAGGGCCTGACCGCGCCGACGTAGCCGAAGCGGTAGGACGGCTCGTCCAGCGACGAGATCTTCACCACGTCGCCGGTATGTGGCGCCTGGATGAACTGGCCGTTGCCGATGTAGATGCCCTCGTGCTGCGGCCCACGGGTGCTCGGCTCGAAGAAGACGAGGTCGCCCGGCTCGAGCTGGCTCGGCGGCACGCGTGTCCCCTCGTACCACTGCGCGCCCGTGTAGTGCGTCAGGTTCACGCCGAGCTGGGCGTAGACGTACATCGCGAGCCCCGAGCAGTCGAAGCCGGTGAGCGGTTCGGCGCCGCCCCAGAGGTAGGGGACGCCGAGGTACCGCTCGGCGATCGCGACGGCACGCGTCCCGCGCGGGCCCGAAGACGGCACGGCCATCAGCTCCGGGAAGGCGCCCTGTGCGCCGGTGTCCGCGCCGTGTCCCGAGACGCCGAGCGCGAGCCAGGCGAGCCGCTCCTGGTGATGGTGCACTGCCGGCTGCGCGGCCCGGGCGAAGCCGATCAGGAGCTGGGTCCCGGGATCGAGCCCGAGGGACGAGTCGCCCGAGACGATCCGCAGCCCGACGACGCCGCTGCCCTCCCCGGGGACGACCGCCTCCTGCAGGACGACGAGGTAGCTGCGCGGCCCGAGCGGCAGCAGCCGGTTCGGCGTCGCCGCGACGAGGTGCCCGCCGACCTCGAGCCCCTGGATGCGCGCGCCGCGAAGGCCATGCGCGGGAACGAAGATCCGGTTCGCGTAGACGTGGCCGCCGGCGACCGAGACTCCGCGCAGCTCGACCCCGCGGGCGCTCCGGCTCGCCGAGTCGAAGCGCAGCGTCCACCCTGCGTCGTAGGCCGTCGCGAACGTTCCTCCGCCTGCGGTCGCAAGCAGGTGCCCCGACCCGTCGCGCACCTCGGCGATCCCGCCCGCGAGCGCCTGCGGGACCACCGTCACCGCGGCTGCGAGCACTACGGCCGCGGTCAACAGGCGGTTCATTAAGGGATCGTTACACACGTCATCCGGAGCCGCGAGCGCCGCGTATTGCAGGACATGAAGAGAATCACCCCCCTCATACTGATCGCTCTCGCCGCGGCCGCCCTGACCGCCTGCGGCTCGAGCTCGCAGCAGGCACAGAAGTCCGCTGCCGCATCACCCGCGACGACCGTCGCGCTCGCGAAGGTCTCCGGTGTCGGTCAGGTGCTCGTCGACTCGAAGGGCTTCGCGCTCTACAGCCCGAAGCAGGACAGCTCCGGGATGATCCGCTGCACCGGCAGCTGCACCGCGATCTGGGTGCCGCTGACGGTCAAGGGCTCGCCGACCGGCGACTCGAGCGTGGCGGGAAAGCTCGGAACCGTCATGCGTCCCGACGGCCGCAAGCAGGTCACGTTCGACGGCAAGCCGCTCTACACGTTCGTCGAGGACTCCTCGCCGAAGACGGTGAACGGCGACGGCGCCTCCGACCAGTTCGGCGGCGTCCACTTCAACTGGAAAGTGGCCTCCGTCGGCAAGACGACGCCCAGCTCGGGCGGCTCTGGCGGATCCGGCGGTTACTACAACTACGGTTGATCCCGGATCAGGGGTGGGCCGCCTGCACCCAGTGCGGCCCGCCCCAGCTCAGGTCGTACGGGTAGTGGTGGATGACGTGCGCCCAGATGGTCCAGGCGATCCAGCGCGAGGTGCCGTAGAAGAACGCGGCGCGGTAGAGGACGAGCAGCGCTTCCCGTGGGACCAAGCGATTTGCCCACGGCCAGAAGCCGTCGGCCTTGTAGATGACGTTGTCGAAGAATCCGCGCGTGAGCACGCGCCACGCGTAGAAGCCGTACACGATCCAGACGAGGTCCCACATACAGCCGAGCCCGCTGAAGTACGCCGCGGCGTCCGTCGTTCGTCCGGTCTGGCCGGCGTACGCCCAGGCGCCGAGGTGGAAGTGGAACGTCCAGGGAAAGAGCAGCATCGTCCCGACCGTGTCGCCGGTGTCGGTCAAAGCGTGCGCGAACTGGCCGATCATGAAGCTGACGCCCCAGAGCTTCGAGCCGAAGCCCTTCCACATGATCAGCCCGATGGCGATCCCGTAGATGAACGAGTGCGTGAAGCCGAAGCCGGGCCAACCGCGGTGGAATTGCGCGGGATCCGACGCCTTCAGGTCCCACGGGCCGAGGTGGATCCCGTAGACGAACCACTTGGTCATCATGTCCGGCGCGTACGAGCCGATCAGGAGCGGCACGAACGCGACCTTGAGCCTCATGTGCCACTGGATCGCGTAGGGCTCGACGTCGTGGGCGGCCCAGCTCATGCGCGGCGCCTGAACAGGATCGGGATCAGCCAGCACGTCACGAGCACGTAGGCGACGCCGACCCAGAACGAGTAGAGGAAGTCGGTGACGGCCACGCCGATCGCGATGTATGCGGCCGACGCCAGGCAGTAGCCGAGGAAGACGCGGAACTGCGCCCGCGTCGGGGGCCACTGTCTCAGTCGCAGTCGCACGTCTTCTCGCCCAGGAGCACGCGACGGCCGCAGGACTCGCAGAACCGGCTCGCGCGCCTCACGGCCTTCATCCAGCCGGGTACCGCGAGTGCAGTCGCCAATGCGACGGCGAGCAGGACTGCGGCGAGCTCCGGGTCGAGCACGGAGGGATTATGCGCTGCCCGATCGTCCGGGGTGGGAGCTAGTGTTGGATCCCAAATGGAGCGTTTTCCTACCCAAAGGGCGGGAATCAGGCTAGTGTGACTCGACTTCGGATCCGAAATGAGAGAGGATGGTGGAGATGACTCGCTTGCTGTCCAGGCTCCTCGGCCGTTCACGGAACGGCTTCAACGGCAACGGCCACGCCGAGCACCGCTCGGTCAGCGCTCGCAGCCGTGCCGGGCGCAGCCGCTACGTGCTGACCGCCGCAGAGACGGCGCCCTGCACGTGCCCGGACTTCTGCGAGCGCGACCACGAGAACGACTAGGGCCGTGTCGACCGTCACGCGGGCAGAGCTCGCGGCCCCGCCTGCCGCACCGGGGCCGCGCGGCGACGAGATCCTGACCGAGGAGGCGCTGGCCTTCGTCGCCGGCCTGCAGCGCCGGTTCGGCCCGCGCCGCGCCGAGCTGCTCCAGGCCCGCGCCGAGCGGCAGCGGCGCCTCGACGCCGGGGAGCTGCCCGACTTCCTCGCGGAGACGCGGGAGATCCGCGAGTCGGACTGGACGATCGACCCCGCCCCGGCCGATCTCCAGGACCGCCGCGTCGAGATCACGGGCCCGACCGACCGGAAGATGGTGATCAACGCGCTCAACTCGGGCGCGAAGATGTTCATGGCGGACTTCGAGGACGCGAACTCGCCGACGTGGGCGAACATGATCGAGGGCCAGGCGAACCTGATCGACGCGATCGAGCGAACGATCGAGCTCGAGAGCAAGGACAAGACCTACCGCCTCGCCGATGAGGTCGCGACGCTGCTCGTGCGGCCGCGCGGCTGGCATCTCCCCGAACGCCACCTGATCCTCGACGGCGAGCCGGTCTCCGCGAGCCTGTTCGACTTCGGCCTGTACCTCTTCCACAACGGCCGCCGCCTGCTCGAGCGCGGCACCGGGCCGTACCTCTACCTGCCGAAGCTCGAGAGCCACCTCGAGGCGCGCCTCTGGAACGACGTCTTCACGCACTCGGAGGAGGAGCTCGGCCTGCCGGCCGGCGCGATCAAGGCAACCGTCCTGATCGAGACCATGCTGGCCGCGTTCGAGATGGACGAGATCCTCTGGGAGCTCCGCGAGCACGCCGCCGGCCTGAACGCGGGCCGCTGGGACTACATGTTCAGCGTGATCAAGAAGTTCCGCGACCGACCCGAGTTCGTGCTCCCGGACCGGAACAGCGTGACCATGACCGCGCCGTTCATGCGGGCCTACACCGAGCTGCTGGTCAAGACCTGCCATCGGCGCGGCGCGCACGCGATGGGCGGGATGGCCGCCTTCATCCCGAGCCGCAAGGACGCCGAGCTGAACGAGCGCGCGCTCGCGAAGGTGCGCGAGGACAAGCAGCGCGAGGCCGGCGACGGCTTCGACGGCACCTGGGTCGCGCACCCGGACCTCGTCCCCGTGGCCCTCGCGGAGTTCGACGAGGTCCTCGGGGACCGGCCGAACCAGCTCGAGCGGCAGCGCCCCGAGGTCTCGGTGAGCGCCGCCGACCTGCTCGACGTCGCGTCAACGCCCGGCGAGGTCACCGAGGAGGGCCTGCGCAACGACGTCAGCGTCGGGATCCAGTACCTCTCGGCCTGGCTCCAGGGAACCGGTGCCGTCGCGATCTACAACCTGATGGAGGACGCGGCGACCGCCGAGATCGCCCGCTCGCAGGTCTGGCAGTGGATCCGTCACGGCCGCTTCGAGCGCCGGCAGGTCGTCGACGCGATCGACGAGCTGGACGACGGAGACGGCAAGGCCCGCGAGATCTTCGAGCAGGTCGCGCTCGGCGAATCGTTCGTCGAGTTCCTGACCCTGCCCGCCTACGACCACCTGGAGGACTGAATGGCGACTAACGGCACGGCGAACGGCCGCTGGACCGGAATCGAGCGGCCTTACACGAGCGAGGACGTCGAGCGCCTGCGCGGCACCGTCCAAGTCGAGCACACGCTCGCCCGGCTGGGCGCGGAGCGGCTCTGGGAGCTGCTGCACACGGAGGACCACGTGCCCACCCTCGGCGCGCTCACCGGCGGCCAGGCCGTGCAGATGGTCAAGGCAGGGCTGAAGGCGATCTACCTGAGCGGCTGGCAGGTCGCCGCCGACGGGAACCTCGCCGGGCAGACCTATCCCGACCAGAGCCTCTACCCGTCGAACAGCGGCCCGGCGCTCGTCCGCCGCCTCAACAACGCCTTGCTGCGCGCCGACCAGATCCACGCGGCCGAGGGCGACACGGACAGGTACTGGCTCGCGCCGATCATCGCCGACGCCGAGGCCGGCTTCGGCGGCCCGCTCAACGCGTTCGAGGTGATGAAGGCGTTCATCGAGGCGGGCGCGGCCGGCGTGCACTTCGAGGACCAGCTCTCGTCCGAGAAGAAGTGCGGTCACCTCGGCGGCAAGGTCCTGATCCCGACCGCGCAGTTCCTGCGGATGCTCGCCGCGGCCCGCCTGGCGGCCGATGTGTGCGGCGTCCCGACGGTGCTCATCGCGCGCACCGATGCTCTGAGCGCGACGATGATCACGAGCGAGGCCGACCCGGCGGACGAGCCGTTCCTGACCGGCGAGCGCACCTCCGAAGGCTTCTTCCGCGTCCGCGAAGGCCTCGAGCCGGCGATCGCGCGGGGCCTGGCGGCTGCGCCGTACGCCGACCTCGTCTGGTTCGAGACGGCGACGCCCGACATGGGCGAGGCGCGCGAGTTCGCACAGGCGATCCACGAGCGGTTCCCAGGGAAGCTGCTGGCGTACAACTGCTCGCCCTCGTTCAACTGGCGCGCCCACCTGGACGACAACGCGATCGCCGGCTTCCAGGAGGAGCTGGCCGGCCTCGGCTACAAGTTCCAGTTCGTGACGCTGGCCGGGTTCCACTCGCTGAACGCCGCGATGTTCGGTCTCGCCCGCGGCTACGCGCAGGAGGGCATGAGCGCGTACGTCCGGCTGCAGGACGAGGAGTTCGCGCTCGAGGAGCACGGGTACAGCGCGACGCGGCACCAGCGCGAGGCCGGCGCGGGCTACTTCGACGCGGTCATGCAGACACTCGGCGAGAGCTCGACGCTCGCGCTCGAGGGCTCGACGGAGGCCGCCCAATTTCGGAGCTGATCGAGCAAGAAGGCGGCACCAAGGCCGACGAGATCGCCCTCGCGCTCGAGGACGCGATCATCTCGGGTGAGCTCGCGCCCGGGACGGTGCTGAGGCAGGAGCAGCTCTCGGAACGGTTCCAGGTGAGCCGGACCCCGGTGCGGGAGGCGCTGCGGCGGCTGGCCGCGACCGGGCACGTCTCGTTCGTGCCGAACCGCGGCGTGCGCGTGCGGATGATCTCGATCGAAGAGCTGCGGCAGGCGTTCCTCGTCAGGGCCGAGCTCGAGGCGCTGGTGACGAAGCTCGCGACTCCGCGGATCAGCAAGGAGGGCCTGGCCGAGCTCTCCGCCGCCCACGAGCGGTTCACCGAGCTGACCGACATGCTGCTCGACCGGACCCGCGGCGAGGAAGAGCGTACGCGCCTGACCGGCGACTGGGTGCGCGCGAACTATCGCTTCCACGACGTCATCTACGCCGCGGCCGACGTTCCGCTCGTCGAGAGGATCGCCAAGAGCGCGCGCCGGACGTTCCTCAGCCGCTGGAGCCCAGGCGGGCCGGAGATCGACGACCTCTACCGGCAGAACGTGGCGCAGCACCAGGCGATCAAGGACGCGATCCAGGCGCGCAGCGCGGACGGAGCGCGGGCGCTCGCGCACGAGCACGTGCTCCACTCGGGGCGGCTGCTCGAGGTGATCCTCGAGCATCGAGGCGCCGCCCAGGCCGACGACACACGCGCGCTGGCGTAGAGCCGGTTGCAAGCGTCCGCCGGGTGCGAGACAGTTGGCGGGTGCGCGGAGACCGTCTGGCTCTCACCGCAGGGATCCTCGTCGTCGCCCTCGTGGCGGTGGCCGCGGTCGTCGGCTGGGCGGCCGGGCACTACACGAACAGGACGAAGACGATTGGGAGCGCGACGACCAGCGCGGCGGGTGCCGTCGGCACGTCCGTCGACCCGAAAGTCGCGGCCGGCGCGCACGCGTTCGTGCAGTTCGCCTGCGCCCAGTGCCACGGTGACAACGGCGGCGGCGGCGTCTCCCCGGCCGTGCCGGCGCTGACGTCGGCGGGGCAGCAGCTGACCGTCGCCCAGCTGAGCCACATCATCAACCACGGGCTCGGCGAGTCGGCGAACCCGAAGAAGCCGTACATGCCCGTCTGGGGCGCGGTCATCTCGAAGCGCCAAGTCTCCGACCTCGTCGCGTACATCCGCGCGGGGCTGCCCAGCGTGCCTACGGCGACGCCGCCGGAGGTGCCGCGCAACCAAGGGCTCCCGGTCGCGGGCGCGGCGCTCTACGTGCGCGACGGTTGCATCAACTGCCATGGCCCGAACGGCCTCGGCGGCGTCCCGAACCCACTCTCGGAGGACAAGTCGATCCCGTCGCTCTCCGGAATCGACTTCCGGAGCGAGTTCAACACGGACAAGAAGATCAAGGACGTGATCCGCAGCGGCAGCGTGATCGGCCGCGCCCCGATCGTGAGCATGCCGCACTGGGGCGGGATCCTCTCGGACGCCGACCTGTCGGCGCTCGTCGCTTACCTGAAGACGCTCAAGTAGTACGGGCCTTCGGCCGAGCGTCTCAGCGGCGCGCCTTCTCGTTCGCGCTCGTGTGCCCGGTGCAGCCAGGGGCCTGCGCGGGAGTAGGCCGCGCCGGCGAGAACCGCGCCCGCCACGAGCGAGCCGGTGACGAGGCCGATCCGCGACCAAGCGTTCCGTGACTGGAGGGCGCGCCGCAGCCGCGGTGCGTAGACCAGCACATGGATGCTCATCACGACGAACCAGACGACGAAGCTCGCCTTGTGCAGACCGAGCAGGACATCGCGGTGCCGCTCCGGGCCGAGCGCGAGCAGCCCCACGCCGCTGCCGAGCACGGTCAGCGTCGAGACGACGAGGAGCGGCGCCAGCAGGCGCATGAACATGTGTGGCGGTCCCTTCGCGACGTACGCGTCGTCGCCGAGGTAGTAGCGCAGGAAGCGGTAGCCAGTGCTCGCGAGCTTCAACAGGACGGGCGGGATCAGAAGCAGCCCGACGACGATGTGGGCAGAGAGCAGCTGGTGGATCGAGAGGATCGTGATCCCCTCGACCGCCAGCAGGACGAGCAGGACTGCTGCGGCGGTTGCCGTCAAGCGCTCGTTGCGCACGGTCGGATCCAGGTCGAGCCGGCGCATGGCCGGCAGGACATCACGCGGAGATGAACGTGCGATGAGAGCTGCCCAGCGGTTCTCGCGGTAGGGGTGACAATGGGCGAGTGCGCGTGCTCGTGGTCGAAGACGAGAGGAAGCTGGCCGAGCTGCTCGCGCGCGGGCTGAGGGAGGAGGGCCATGCCGCGGACATCGCCGGCCGCGGTGAGGAGGCGCTCTGGATGGCCCAGGCGGTCCCTTATGACGCGATCGTGCTCGACGTCATGCTGCCGGGGCTCGACGGCCTCGCCACCTGCCGCGCGCTGCGCAAGGCGGGAGTCTGGACGCCGGTGCTGATGCTGACGGCGCGGGACGCCGTCGAGAACCGGATCGAGGGCCTCGACAGCGGCGCAGACGACTACCTCGTCAAGCCGTTCTCGTTCGCGGAGCTCCTCGCCCGGCTGCGGGCGCTCATGCGCCGCGTACCGGCGGAGCGGCCCTCGGTGCTCGAGGTCGGCGATCTGCGCCTCGACCCGGCCGCCCACCGTGCCTGGCGCGGCGAGGCCGAGCTCGAGCTCTCGTCGAAGGAGTTCGCGCTGCTGGAGTCGTTCATGCGCCAGCCAGGCTACGCGCTCTCGCGGCTGCAGCTGCTCGAGAGCGCCTGGGACATGGGCTACGAGAACCGCTCGAACCTCGTCGACGTGTACGTGCGCTACCTGCGCCAGAAGATCGACCGGCCGTTCGGCCGCGACTCGATCGAGACCGTTCGGCGCGTCGGCTACCGCCTGCGCGAGGACGGCGGATGAGCCGGCTGCCGATCCGTCTACGGCTGACGCTTGCCTTCACGCTGGCGATGGCGCTCGTGCTCGCCGCGATGAGCTTCTTCGTCTACAACCGCGTCGACCACGCGCTCAACGCCTCGATCGATCAGAGCCTGCGTTCGCAGACGGTCGACGTGACGCACCTCGACCGCGGGCGGCTCGACCTCGACTCTGCGGCCGGCGGCGGGATCGCCGAGCTGATCCGGCCGGGCGGCTCCGTGATCGGCTCGGACCCTCCGGGGCTGCCGCTCCTGCTCAACCCGGCCGACCTGAGCCGCGTGTCGGACGGCGCGCGGATCCTCCGCTCGGGGCAGCTCCCCGGCCTTCGCGAGCGCTGGCGTGTTCTTGCTCGGCGGGCGCAGGTCAAGGGCAGTCCGGCCGTGCTCGTCGCGGCCCGGTCGCTCGCGCCGCACGACGAGACGCTCGACCACCTGTTGCGCGAACTCGCTTTCGCAGGCCCGCTGGCGCTCGTGCTGGCCGCGCTCGCCGGGTACGCGCTCGCAGCGGCGGCGCTGCGGCCGGTGGAGACGATGCGTGTGCGGGCGGAGACGATCTCGGGCTCGACGCCTGGGGCGCGGCTGCCGGTGCCGGCGAGCAAGGATGAGATCTCGCGCCTGGCGGAGACGCTGAACGCGATGCTCGAGCGGCTGCAGGCGGCCGTGGAGCACGAACGACGCTTCGTCGCGGATGCGAGCCACGAGCTGAGGACGCCGCTCGCGCTCCTGAAGACCGAGCTCGAGCTCGCCCTGCGCCGGCCGCGGACCCGCGAGGCGCTCGAGGACGCCCTGCGCTCGGCATCGCAGGAGACCGAGCGGCTGACGCGGCTCGCGGAGGACCTGCTTGCTGATTGCGCGCTCGGACGCGGGAGAGCTGCCGGTCAGGCGGGAGCGGGTGCCGGCGGCCGAGGTGCTGAACGTCGTCGCGAGGCGCTTCGGCAGGATCGTCGCGGCGAAGGGCCGGGAGCTCGACCTCGTCCCCGCGGACGGGATCCTCCTCGACGCCGATCCGGCGCGGCTCGAGCAGGCGCTCGGCAACCTCGTCGACAACGCGCTCGTGCACGGCGCGGGCCGCATCGTCATCTCGGCCGAGCCGGACGGAGACCTCGTCGCCTTGCACGTCCGGGACGAGGGGGCCGGCTTTCCCGGTGACTTCCTGACCGGCGCCTTCCAGCGCTTCAGCCGGCCGGGAGAGTCGCGCAGCGGCACCGGCAGCGGTCTTGGCCTCTCGATCGTCGACCTGATCGCCGAGGCCCACGGAGGCTCGGCGGGAGCGAAGAACCGGCCGGAGGGCGGGGCAGACGTCTGGATCGCGGTTCAACAGGCCGGGGACGACTCTTAGGGCTCATTCAGGCGCCTTTCATCGCCTTCTCATGTGGCGCGGGCACCCTCGAGGTGTGCGCAAGGCCTCCCCTGACAACCGCATGCGCGCCCGCGATGCAGGCATCGCGCGCCTGAAGCGGGCGACGCGAGTCGTCCTCTTCGGCGCGACGGCCCTCGCGGGCGCCTTTGCCGGCCTCGCCGCGCATTCGCTACCGGGCCACAAGTCGGCGGTGCGCACCACGACGAGGACCGTGCGGACGACGACCCAGGCGGCGAAGACCTCCGCTCCGGCCGCCGCCGCCACTCGGGCTTCAGTCCCCGCACCCCCGCCGCCCCCCGTGACGACGCAGGTCGCGCCCGTGGCGACGACCGGCGTCTCGTGATCGCCGAGCTCGCGTCCGTCTCCTTTCCTGCTCTCGGCACCACCGCCGTCCTCTGCGTCGCCGAGGCGGACAGGCTCCCCGCGGCGCACGAGGAGCTCGAGCACGAGCTCGACCGGCTCGATGCGGCCTGCAGCCGCTTCCGCGAGGACTCCGAGCTCACGCGCCTCAACGCAGCCGCCGGCCGCGGGCCGGTACGCGTCGGGCCGCTGCTGCTCGAGGCGGTCGGCGTGGCGCTGGATGTCGCGGCCATGACCGACGGCCTCGTCGACCCGACTGTCGGTCGGACGCTGCGGCTGGCGGGCTACGACCGGCGCTTCGTGAACGTCGAGCTTCGAGACGGACGCTTCTTTCGCGCGTCCTTCGCGCCGGTCCCGGGGCCACAAGGCGTGACGCTCGACCGCTCCGCCTGCACGATCGCACTCGCGGAAGGCGTCGAGCTGGATCTCGGCGCAACCGCGAAGGCGCTCGGCGCCGACCGGGCCGCTCGAGCCGCCGCACGCGCGTCGGGTGCCGGCGTCCTCGTCAGCCTCGGCGGCGACATCGCGCTCGCAGGGCCCGTTCCCGACGGCGGCTGGCCCGTCCGCGTCGCCGAGGACCATTCGAGCCCGCTCGACGCGCCCGGCCCCACGGTCGCCCTGTTGGCCGGCGGCCTCGCCACCTCGGGCACGCTCGTCCGCCGCTGGCAGGCCGGCGAGACCACCCTCCACCACATCGTCGACCCGCGCACCGGCCGGCCGGCCGAGACCCCCTGGCGGGCGGTAACGGTCTCGGGTGCGACCTGCGTCGACGCCAACGCCGCCAGCACGGCCGCCGTTGTGCTCGGCGACGAGGCGCCTGCCTGGCTCGCGGCCCGCGGGCTGCCGGCACGGCTCGTGCACGAGTCGGGCGAGGCCGTGCACGTCGGCGCCTGGCCGGAGGGGGACGCGTGATCCTCGCGGCAGGGCCGAGCGCCTACTGGTATCTGACGCGCGGGACCGGCGTCGTCGCGCTGCTTCTGCTGACCACGGGGGTCGTCCTCGGCGTTCTGACGTCGACGCGCTGGGCGACGCCGCGCTGGCCCCGCTTCGTCGTCTCGGGCCTGCATCGAAGCGTGACGCTGCTCGCGCTCGCGTTCGTCGGCGGTCCACGTTCTGACGACCGTGCTCGATGGCTACACGCCGATCGGGCTGAAGGACGCGGTGCTCCCGTTCGCGTCGCAGTACCGGCCGATCTGGGTCGGCTTCGGAGCCGTCGCCTTCGACCTGCTTCTGGCCGTGATCGTGACGAGCCTGCTGCGCGCGCGCCTCGGCTACCGCGCCTGGCGACTCGTGCATTGGCTCGCGTACGCATCCTGGCCGGTCGCGCTGGTACATGCCCTCGGAACGGGCAGCGACGTTCGCGCCGGCTGGTTCGGCCTGCTCGCCTTCGTCTCGGTCGGCCTCGGTCGTCGCCGCGGTCCTCTGGCGGGTGCTCGAGTCGCACGCCGCAGGCTCTGCGCGCCTGGCGGCCGCCGCGGCTGGGCTCGTCCTCCCGGTTACGATCGGCATCTGGGCGGCCTCGGGGCCGCTGCAGCGCGGCTGGGCGGCCCGCGCAGGCACCCCGCCGACCCTTCTCGCCGCGCGCTCGGTGCAGGTGACGAAGCTCGTGACCGTGAGCGCGGGGCCTTCGCTGCCCGCGGCGCCCTACGATGCCTCGCTCAGCGGCAGCGTCTCGCAATCCAGCGGTGCGGACAACGGGCTCGTGACCGTCGCGCTCGACGGGACCGCCGACGGCGGCGCGAAGGGCGTCCTGCACGTCGACCTGCGTGGCGTTCCGCTCCAGGACGGCGGCATCCAGATGACCGGCAGTAGCGTCAGCTTCGGCCCGAGGTCGACTCCCCAGGCCTACTCCGGCCAGATCGTCTCGCTCGAGGGCTCGCGTCTGGCCGCGTCAGTTCACGACGCATCCGGGAACACGCTCACGCTCGACGTCGTCCTGCAACTCGACTCCGCGAGCCGGACCTTCGGTGGCTCGCTGCACGTCGCATGAGCGCCCTCCCCTGGCCGGATTCCTCCGCGCTGCCGCGCCTCTTCGCCGGCCTGCCGCGCGACGGCTCCCCGCTCGGGCTCGACGGGCACCTGTCCGTCCACGGGCCGCGGCCGTCCGCCGCGGGCCTGATCGAGCTCGTCGCTGCGGCCGGCCTCCGCGGTCGCGGCGGCGCGGGCTTTCCGGCCGGACGCAAGCTGAAGGCTGTCGCAACGGCCGGGCGCCGGCCGGTCGTCGTCGCGAACGGCGCCGAGGGCGAGCCGGTCAGCTTCAAGGACAAGGCTCTGATGCGCCGCGCGCCTCACCTCGTGCTCGACGGAGTCGCGCTTGCCGCGGCGGCCGTGGGCGCGCGAGACGCGTTCGTCGCAGTCGAAGGGAACGCCGGCGAGGAGGTCGGCTACCTCGAGCGTGCGCTCGCCGAACGCGAGGCCCGTGGCATCGACCGCGGCCTGAGAGTGCGGCTCGCGTCACTGCCGAACGGATTCGTCAGCGGAGAGGAGACGGCCGTCGTCAGCGCGCTGAACGGAGGCGCGGCCAAACCTACCTTCACACCACCACGCCCGTACGAGCGCGGAGTCGGCAGCGCTCCGACGCTGGTGCAGAACGTCGAGACCCTGGCCCACCTGGGACTGATCGCCCGCCTCGGCCCGGAGTGGTTCCGGGCAGCGGGAACCGAGGACGAGCCCGGCTCGGCGCTCTTTACCGTCTCCGGCGCGGTCAACCGCCCGGGCATCTACGAGGCCGCCTTCGGGACGCCGCTACGCGCGGTGCTCGACCAGGCCGGCGGGGTCCGCGGCGCCCCGGGCGCGGTGCTCGTAGGCGGCTACTTCGGGAGCTGGGTCGATGCAGCGGCGGCCGAGCGCCTCACGCTTTCGCAGAGCGACCTAGCCACCGCCGGCGCGTCACTCGGCGCGGGGGCGATCGTGGTCCTTCCGGGGGTAGCGTGCGGCCTCGACCAGGCCGCCCGGGTGGCGCGCTACCTCGCGCTCGAGAGCGCGGGCCAGTGCGGGCCCTGCATCCACGGGCTCGCGGCGCTCGCCGGCGCGCTCGAGAGCCTCGCCCGCGGCAACGGCGACACGCGCGGCCGTGCGTTGCGCTGGCTGGAGCAGGTTCGAGGCCGGGGTGCATGCAAGCACCCCGACGGCGCAGCGCGGTTCGTCCAGAGCTCACTCGAGGTCTTCGCAGACGAGGTCGACCGCCACCTCGAAGGTGGCTGCGGTGGCAGACAGGGCGAGTTCCTGCCCACCGGGCGGGCCCGATGAGCCGCAGCCTGCGCGTCAACCCGATCGCCTGCGACGGGAGCGGCCTCTGCGCCGAGATCCTGCCGGAACGGATCTCGCTCGACGACTGGGGCTACCCGATCGTCGACGAGACGCCCGTGTCGCCGAGCCTGGAAGAGCACGCGGAGCGCGCCGTCGCCGCGTGCCCGATGCTCGCGCTCCATCTGGAGAAGAGCACTCAGGCTCGGGCGCCCGCGATGAAAGGCAGGTAGGGCGCTGGGATCCGGCGGCCAGGAGGCGGCTCCGGTAGCAGCCTCGTCCGCTAGGAGGGGGCCAATGCGGGAACCAGGCGTCCCCCTTACAAGAGCATGAGCCACTTGGAGCTGCAGGCGCAGTCCTTGTGCTTCACGCCGCACCTGCCGCAGTCCCAGTACGTCCACCAGATCCACTTGAAGTGGTTCCACTCCAGCACGATCAGGCAGATGCACCAGATGAAGATCTGCGTCTGGCTCACGTTTGTCACTCAACCGGAGCCGGGTGGGGCGTGTCAATGGGCCGTCCGGCCCATTCTCCGTCCCGTTAGTCTCAGTGCGTGGCCGAGGGGACGAGCCTCGAAGGGATCAGCCTGGAAGAGCTGCAGCTGGCGACTCGTGCGCGTTGCAGCCGGGCGACCAGGTCGTCGCCGACGGTCGTCTCGCCGAGAGCACCGGCCTGACGCTCGACGAGTCGATCCTGACGGGTGAAGACAGACCCGGTCGTGCGCGGGCGCGGGGAGGAGGTCCGCTCCGGTTCGTTCGCGGTCGAGGGCGCTGGGTCATACGAGGTGACGGCGGTGGGCGAGCAGAGCTACGCGGCGAAGGTCACAGGCGAGGCGCGCTCGTTCAGGCATCCCCGCTCGCCGCTCGAGCGGGCGCTGAATCTCCTGCTCCTGGCGCTCGTCGCGGTGATGCTTCCTCTCGGTGCGCTGCTCGGCTACGCACTCTGGGAGCGTCGCACGCCCCTCCACATGGCGGTTCCGACCGCGGTCGCGGCGATCGTGACGATGGTTCCCGAGGGCCTGATCCTGCTCACAAGCCTTACCTTCGCCGTCGCCGCAATCCAGCTCGCGCGACGAGGCGCGCTCGCCCAGCAGCTGAACGCGATCGAGTCGATGGCCTCGGTGGACCTCGTGTGCCTCGACAAGACCGGCACGCTGACGGAACCTCGGCTGCGCGTGCTCGAGCTCGTGCCGGCCCACGGCGGCGGTCAGGCGATCTTCGCCGCGGCGCTTCGCCGGTTCGCTGCCAGCTCGCCTGCGGCGAACGCGACGCTCGCGGCGCTGCGCGACGGCTCCGACGCACAAGCCGAGGAGCCGGAAGAGGTCGTGCCCTTCTCGTCGCGGCGCCGCTGGAGCGGGCTCCGGCTGGCGGGCGAGGGGTACGTGCTGGGCGCGCCCGAGCTGTTCGAGCTCGGTCCTCTGGCCTCGACTGTCGAGGAGCAGGCCCGCAGCGGACGCCGCGTCGTCGCGTTCGGAACGACCGCTGAGCGGCTCGGGGAGGCGGGACCGGAGGCTCCCCTGCCGCCGGCCCGCCTGCTCGGGATCGCGGTGCTCGGCGAGCGCCTGCGTCCGGGGATGCCGCGAGACCGTTGCGTTCTTTCGCTCCCAGGGCGTGGAGCTGAAGGTCATCTCCGGCGACAGGCCGGAAACGGCGGCGGCGATCGCGGCCGACGCAGGCCTCGAGCGCGAGGACCATCCCGCCGACGGCTCGCGACTCCCGGCAGGCCGCGAAGAGCTGCGCCGGCTCGTGCTCGAGCGCTCGGTGATCGGCAGGATCGACCCCCAGGGCAAGCGGCGCGTCATCGAAGCCCTTCGCGACGCCGGCCGCTACGTCGCGATGGTCGGAGACGGCGTCAACGACGTGCCCGCGCTGAAGGCAGCGAGGCTCGCGATCGCCCAGGGCAGCGGCACGCAGATGGCGCGCGCGGTCGCGGACGTCGTTCTCGTGCGAGACGACTTCGGTGCCGTCCCCGGGCTCGTCGCGCAGGGCCGGCAGATCTTCCGCAATCTGCGCCGGGTCGCGAAGCTGTTCGTGACGAAGTCCGCCTTCGCGGTCTTCCTGATCCTCTCGATCGGGCTGACGCCGATCGCCTATCCGTTGCTGCCGCGGCATCTGACGCTGCTCAGCTCGCCGCGCGGAACCACGGGATGCCGCTCGAAGCGCTGCGCTGGCCGGTCACGCCGATCGGTCTGCACTACCTGCTGATCCACTACGACGTTCCCGATGTGGACGGCGCCGTCTGGGGCCTGCGCGTCCGCGGGGAGCGGGAGCTCTCGCTGGGGCTGGACGAGCTCAAGCGGCGGCCCCGCGCCGAGCTCGCGGTCACGATGGAGTGCGCCGGGAACGGGCGCGCGCGGCTCGAGCCGCGGCCGGTCAGCCAGCCGTGGCTCTCGGAGGCGATCGGCACCGCGCGCTGGGCGGGCACGCCGCTCCGGCCGCTGCTCGAGGAAGCCGGGTTGCCCGAGGGCGCCGTCGAGGTGCTGTTCACCGGGCTCGACCGCGGGATCGAGGGCGGGGAGGAGCAGGCGTTCCAGCGCTCGGTTCCGCTCGAGGAGGCCCTTCGCGACGAGGTCCTGCTCGCGTACGAGATGAACGGGCTCGCCGCTGCCGCCGCAGCACGGCTATCCGCTCAGGCTGGTCGTCCCGGGGTGGTACGGGATGGCGAACGTGAAGTGGCTCGCCGAGATCGAGGTGTTGACCGAGCCGTTCACCGGCTACCAGAACGTGCAGGGCTACCGGCTGCGGCAGGAGGAGGACGAAGAGGGCGAGCCGCTCGCGCGGATGCTGCCGCGGTCGCTCATCGTGCCGCCCGGGATCCCGGAGTTTCTCTCCCGCGACCGCACGGTCCCGGCCGGCGAGGTCGTGCTCGAGGGACGCGCGTGGTCGGGTCACGCGGTTGTCGAATCGGTCGACGTCAGCGTGGACGGCGGGGCGACCTGGGCTCCGGCCGAGCTGGAGCCGGCCGGCGGCGAGCGCTGGGCGTGGCGCGGCTTCCGCTTCCGCTGGGACGCCGAGCCGGGGGACTACACCGTCTGCTCACGCGCACGCGACGAGGCGGGAAACGAGCAGCCGCTCGAGCCGCTCTGGAACTTCGGCGGCTACTCGAACAACTCGGTGCAGCGCATCCCGGTGACCGTCAGCGGCTGAGCCGGCGGGCGCCGCGCTCGCGCTCGGCGGTCAGCGGTCGTGTTCCTCGAACGATCCGGGTTCGCGCATGAGCATCCCGGCCTGGCGATCGGCCTGAAGTCCCTGGATGTCGCCCGACTGCATGCGCTGCTCCTCCGGAGTGTCGAAGATCTCGTCCTGGACGCGCTTGACCGCCTTGGCGTCCTCGCGCTTCTCCCGCTTCTTGAACCACGATCTGATTCCCATGCGATCAGTCTACGCCGCTCTGGCCGCCGGGTGGTCTGAGCACCGCGAACTGGTCGGTGATCTCCAGGCGGCGCGAGCGAAAGCGATAGAGCTCGGCCGGACGGCCGCCCGCGCGGCCCGAGGCGCGGCGCTCGCCGGTCGCCTCGAGGACGCCGCGGCGCAAGAGGACCCGCTGGAGGTTGGTGGCCGAGACCTCGTGCCCGAGGGCGGCGACGTAGATCTCTCGGAGCTGGGAGAGCGTGAACGCCGGCGGCGCGAGCGCGAAGCCGACGTTGGTGTACGAGAGCTTCGCGCGCAGGCGGTCGCGGCCCGCGATCACGATCGAGCGGTGGTCGAACGCGAGCTCGGGCAGGCGGGACAGCGGATGCCAGCGCGTGTCCTCCGGCACCGCCGGATCGACGCCGGCGGGGACAAGGCCGAGGTAGGCATTCGCGAGCTCCCACTCGAGCGGGTTCCGGCCCGGATCGCTCAGCGTCTCGAGCTGCTCGAGGTGGGCGAGCTCGCGGACGTCGACCTTGACCGCCAGGTGCCGGCGAATCGACTGCTCGAGGGTCTCTCCCGGCTCGAGGTAGCCGCCCGGGAGGGACCAGGCGCCCAGGAACGGCTCGCGCGCCCGCTGCCACAGCAATGCCTGCAGCCGTCCGTCGCGAACCTGCAGCACGACCGCCAGCGTCACGTGCGCGGGTCGCGGCCTGCTAGACTCCCGCCCAGGTTTTCGACTCACAGTCGTAAACCTAGCCGAAGATGACGACGACGACACTCGAGCCCCCGGTCACCGCCACCCGAGACGTCGAAGACGTCCTCCGTGAGGGGGGCCTCTCGCGGTTCCACCGGAAGGCGATCGTCGTCACGGGAGCGGCGTGGACGTTCGTCGCGATGGAGATCCTGCTCGTGGGCTTCGTCGCGCCGATCTTCGCGGGGCTCTGGAACCTCGACGGGCGCATGCAGGGGCTCGTCAACAGCGCCGCGCTGGCCGGCTCGCTCTGCGGCTCGCTCGTGCTCGGCCGCACGGCCGACCGCATCGGGCGGCGGGCGATCTTCCAGTACTCGATCCTCTGGTACGCCGCCTTCACCGCCCTCACGGCGTTCGCCTGGGGGCCGTGGTCGGTGATGACGTTCCGCTTCCTCGCCGGCCTCGGGCTCGGCGGGATGCTCGTCGTCGACCCTTCGATGCTGGCCGAGTACCTGCCGCCGCAACGGCGCGGGCGGCTGCTCGTCTTCCTCGACCTCTGGTGGCCGGTGGGGCTTCTCGCCGCGACCGGGCTGTCGTACATCTTCCTCGGGCCGACCTTCGACCGGTTCGGCGACTGGAGCTGGCGCTACCTGTTCCTCGCGGCGGCGTTCCCCGCCTTCCTCGCGTTCGTGGCCCGGCGGTCCCTGCCGGAGAGCCCGTATTTCCTCGCGCGCCAGGGCCGCTCCGAGGAGGCGGCGGAAGTGCTCACCGAGATCACCGGCCGGCCGGTCGAGCCGACCGACTTCGTGGCCCCGGAGGAGCCCCGCTCCTCGATGCGCGAGCTCTTCGCCCAGCGTCTGCGCAGCCGCGCGGTCCCGACGGCGCTGATCTGGATCGCGCTCAACGTCTCGTACTACGGGCTCTTCCTCTGGCTGCCGTTCGTGCTCCAGGCCGAGAAGAGCTTCCACGTCGACGTGTACCTGCTGTTGACGCTGAGCGCCCTCTCGCAGTTCCCCGGGTACGCCGCGGCGATCTGGCTCGTCGAGCGAATCGGCCGGAAGCCGACGCTCGCGGCATTCCTCCTGCTGGGCGGCGTCTCGGCCTACGCGTTCGCCGCGGCCGACACGGAGAGCGTCTACATCACCGCGCTCTTCTTCGTCGGCTTCTTCAACCTCGGCGCCTGGGGTGCGGTCTACCCGTACACGGCCGAGCTCTTCCCGACCCGGCTGCGCTCGAGCGCCTTCGGCTTGATGGAAGGCGTCGGCAAGGCTGCCGCCATCGCCGGCCCGTACATCTTCGGCCACCTGAAGGACGCGACCGGCAGCACGACGTGGTCGCTCACCTTCGTCGCGATCGTGATGGCCGCCGGAGGCGTCGTCGCGGCGCTGTTCGGGCGCGAGACTCGCGGCGAAGCGCTGACCTGACCTAGCCGCAGTAGGCCGACCAGACCAGCTCGCCGAGGGGCTTCCAGAACTCCTCGGTCATGACGTGCCAGTTCGCGATGCACGCGACCTGGCGCGCCCCGTCTTCGCTCGCGAGCGCGATCGGTGATGTAGCCGGCCGAGAAGCCGAGGTGGCCCCAGGCCGGACCGCACGGCGAGGCAACCGTCCTCATCAGCGACGTGATCCGGCCGATCCCGAGCCCGTACTCGTCCGTCTCGGGCCAGTCGGACGGCACCGTGCGCAGCATCTCGTCGCGGAGCCTCGCGGGAAGCAGGTCGCCTCCGAGCAGCGCCCCCAGGAAGCGGGCGACGTCGCCCGGGGTGGAGACGACGCCTCCGCCGGCCCAGTTGAACGGGAGGTCGAGCTCGGTCACGTCGACCGGCTCGGGACCGGGAAGGACCGGGTTGTCGGGCGACAGGTAGCCGCGCGCCAGGCCCTCAGTCTCGGTGATGTCGTCGGGGAGGCCCGTGCTCTCGAGCCCCAGCGGCTCGATCACGCGCCTCCTCAGCTGCTCCTGGATCCTCGTGCCGGTCGTCTCCTCGACGAGCAGCCCCAGCGCGAGGTAGTTGGTGCCGGAGTACGACCACCCTTCGCCGGGCGGGAAGAGCCGAGGCTGCTCCAGCGTGCTCTCCAGCAGCTCGTGCTGGCTCATCTCCCAGCGGTGCTTCGGGTCCCTGCGATAGGGCTCGAAGAGCGTGGCCATGTCCTGGAGCAGGTCTGTGTTCGGCAGGCCGCTCGTGTGGTTCAGGAGCTGCCGCACGCTGATCCCGGGCACGACCGGATCGGCCTCGCCGTCGAGCGGGAGCGCGCCCTCGTCCACGAGCTGCAGGACGACGGTCGCGATGAACGTCTTGCTGACGCTGCCGATGCGGAATCGGTGCTGCGGCGTCAGCGGCTCGCCGGTCTCGAGGTTCGCGAGACCGGTCGCCGCCTCCCCGCGGGGCGCCGAGACGGCCAGCCCGGGGAGACCTGCGGCGACGACCGCGGCAACGTCCATCCACCGACTAGCCTAAGCCCAGCCGGAGTCGAAAAGGAGGTGGGGGATGGCAGCCTTGACGAGAAAGCACGCGATTTCCTGGAGCAGCCGTTCGCGGGCGCGGCGACGACGCTCAGGCCCGACGGCTCGCCGCACAGCACCGTCGTCTGGGTCGACGTCGACACCGACGTCGTGATGTTCAACACGGCGGTCGGACGCGCGAAGGAGCGGCACCTGCGCGAGGATCCGCGCGTGTCGCTGATCGTGGTCGACCCGGAGGACGCCTACCGGTGGGTCGCCGTGAGCGGCACCGCGGAGCTCACGACCGACGGCGCCGACGACCAGATCGACAAGCTGGCGAAGAAGTACCTCGGCCAGGACGAGTACCCGTGGCGCAAGCCCGAGGAGGAGCGCATCACGGTCATGATCCGGCCAGAACGGGTCGAGACGACGGGTCTTTGATTCTCTGCGACGTCGGCCCGCGCGACGGGCTCCAGAACGAGAGCGAGGTTCTGGAGCCCGCCGTCCGTGCCGACCTCGTCAACCGGCTCGCCGAAGCGCGTCTCCGGCGCGTGGAGGCCGTCAGCTTCGTGCGGCCGGACCGCGTGCCGCAGATGGCCGGCGCCGAGGACGTCGTCGAGGGGATCGAGCGGCGTGACGGGACCGAGTACTCGGGCCTCGTCCTCAACGAGCAGGGCGCCGAGCGCTTCCGGGCTGCCAAGCTCGACCGGCTGAACGCGACCCTCGGCGCGACCGAGGAGTTCAACCGCCGCAACGGGAACGCCACCCTTGCCGAGGCCACCGAGCGCGTCGAGCGGATCCTGGCCGCGGCGGGCGCTCCTGCGACGGTCACGATCAGCGTCGCCTTCGGCTGCCCGTTCGCAGGCCGGGTCGACCCGGGCGCCGTCAGCGAGCTTGCGGCCCGCTTCGAGGGCGCGGAGGTCGTCCTCGCCGACACGATCGGCGTCGCGGCGCCGCACGAGGTGCGCGAGCTCGTCGGGCGAACCGGAGCGGCCGGGTTCCACGGCCACAACACGCGCAACACGGGCTACGCGAACGCGCTCGCGGCGCTGGAGGCGGGCGCAAGCGTTCTCGACGCGTCGATCGGCGGTCTCGGCGGCTGCCCGTACGCACCGCGCGCCAGTGGCAACGTCGCGACCGAGGATCTCGTCTACCTGCTCGAGCACGAAGGGGTCGAGACCGGGGTGGACCTCGACGCCTTGATCCGCATCTCGCAGTGGCTGGAAGGAATCCTCGGGCGGAAGCTGGAGGGGCAGGTCTACCGGGCGGGCACCTGGCCGACCTGAGCCGCGCGGAACTCCTCGACCGCCAGCTCGATCTCGTCGTCCCCGGTCTGCCAGTTCGAGACGGAGACCCGGATCGCCTTGCGCTCGTCCCAGCTCGTGCCGCTCATCCAGACCCGGCCGCGGGCCTGCACCTGGGCGAGGACCTCGTCCGTGCGCTCGTCCGACTCGAACCGGAAGAGAACCTGGTTGAGGACGACCTCGTTCAGCACCTCGGCTCCGTCGACCTCCCCGATCCGCTCGGCGAAACGCGAAGCCGCGTCGCAGCAGCGCTCGACGAGCTCGACGAGCCCGCGCCGGCCGAGCGAGCGCAGCGCCGCGTAGACCGCGAACCCGCGCGCCCGCCGCGAGAACTCGGGGACCCAGTCGACCTGGTCGCGCACCCGCTGCGCGCCCTCGTCCTGGATCAGGTACGAGGCGCTGGTGGTCATCGCCGCGCGGTGCGACTCGGGGTGGCGGCAGAGGACGATCCCGGAGTCGTAGGGAACGTTGAGCCACTTGTGGGCGTCCGTCGTCCAGGAGTCGGCGCGCTCGAGGCCCGCGACGAGATGGCGTAGGCGCGGCGAGACCGCCGCCCAGATCCCGAAGGCGCCGTCGACGTGCAGCCAGGCGCCTGCCGCCTCGCAGAGATCCGCGATCTCGGGCAGCGGGTCGAAGGCGCCTGTGTTGACCTCGCCCGCCTGCGCGCAGACGATCGTCGGCCCGCGCTCGGAGCCGAGAGCCTGGCGCAGCGATCCCGGCACGAGCCGTCCCTGCTCGTCTGCTGCCACGAGCTCGGGCGCGCCGAGCCCGAGCAGGCGCAGCGCCCGGTCGACCGTCGCGTGCCGCTTCTCGCCCGCGATCACGCGCACGCGCGGCGCTTCTGTCAGCCCACGGGCGTTCACGTCCCAGCCGGCCGCGTCGAGCACGTGCCAGCGCGCGGCGGCGAGCCCGGTCACGTGCGCCATCTGCGTTCCGGTGACGAAGCCGATCGACGAGTCCGGCGGCAGGCCGAGCAGGTCGACGATCCACTCGCGCACGACCTGCTCCACGACCGAGGCCGACGGCCCGCCCACGTAGAGCCCGGCGTTCTGGTCCCAGGCGGAGGCGAGCCAGTCCGCAGCGAGCGCGGCGGGCAGAGCGCCGCCGATCACGAAGCCGAAGTAGCGGCCGCTCCCCATCGCGACCAACCCCGGCTCCGCGGCGTGCGCGAGCTCCTCGACCACCTGCTCGTCCGGCAGCGGCTCCTCGGGCAGCGGACCGCCCAGCGTCTCGCGCAGCTCTTCCGGCTCGACCTGCGGGAAGACGGGCCGCTCGTCGAGGCTGTCGACGTAAGCGGCCGCGATCTCGGCCGTCCGGCGCAGCAGCTCGCGCGCGTCGCTCACTGGGCCTTGCTCACTGGGCGATCCTCTCACCGAGCGACCAGAGGCCCTGCCGGTAGTCGAGGTCGGGCCGCTCGATCTCGCGCTCGTAGGTCTCGCCGATCTTCTCGGCCACCCGGATCGAGGCCGCGTTCTCGTGGTCGATCAGCGAGACGATGCGCTTCCACCCGAGCTCGCCGAGCGCCCAGTCGCGGCAGGCGACCGCCGCCTCGGTCGCGTACCCGCGGCTCCAGTGCTCGCTCCCGAGCGTCCACCCGATCTCGAGCTCGAGCTCGCCCTCGAGCTCCTCGCGCAGCGCGTTCACCCAGCGCGCCGGGTGCCAGAGCAGGAAGCCGACCCTCCCGAGCAGCCGCTCGTCCTCCTTGCGGACGACGCTGAAGAGGCCGATGCCGTGGCGCTCCCAGTGGCGGCGCATTCGCTCGACGCCGTCGGCCACGCCCTCGCGCGTGACCGTCGCGCGCCCGAGGAAGCGCATCACCTCGGCGTCGTAGACCTCGACGTAGCCGTCGACGTCCCGCTCTTCCGGGATCCGCAGCAGCAGGCGCTCGGTCTCGAGCCTCATCGCTCGAGCGCGAACAGCTGCGCGTCGCGGCGGCCGAACTTGACGTCTCGCTCGTACTCGAAGCCGAGCTTGCGGGCGACGTTCGCGGAGGCGTCGTTGCCGCGGATGATCAGCGCGACCAGCCGGCGGGCGCCGAGCCGCTCGAGGGCGAAGTCGCGCGCCGCCGCCGCAGCCTCGGTCGCGTAGCCCTTGCCCCAGAACGGCCGGCCGATCGTGTAGCCCACCTCGAGCTCGGTGGGCCCGGTATCGCCCGCGCGCGCGGTCTGCCACGTGTCGGTGTTCCGGCGGATCAGGCCGACGCGCCCGATCAACGCGTCGTCCTCCTTGCGGACGGCCGTGAACAGGCCGAAGCCGTCGGCGGCCCACGTGTCGATCGTCCGCTGCACCGAGCTCTCGGTCTCCTCCGGCGTGAGCGTGCGGCCTGCGCCGACGTAGCGCATCACTTCCGGGTCGCCGTACATCGGCGCGAGCTCCCCGGCGTCCTCGGGCACGGGCGTGCGGAGCAGCAGGCGGTCGGTCTCGAGAGCGGTCACGGTCAGAGCGCCAGCTTGACGAGCAGGATGATCCCGGCCACCAGGAGCAGGAAAATGAGGATGCCGCCTGCCGCGAGGCCGAGGCCGGTTGCGGCGACCTTCCCGACTCCGACCGAGTCGCCGCTGAGCCCCTTCTCGAGCTGACTCTCGACGTATTCCTCGATCCGGCGCTCGAACCGCTGCTCGAAGCTGTCGCCGGGCCGGCTCTTCAGCGGCGGGAACTCCTCGGGCGCCTCCTGGAGCGCCAGCTCGTAGACGTGCTCGCGCTGGACGTCCTTCAGGTTCTGCTTGCCGAGGTCGCGGACGCTCACGCCCTCCGGCAGGTCGTTGCCGACGAGCGCCCTGGTCGTCTCGGAGAGGAGGATCTGGCCGCCGTGGCCGGCCGAGCAGATCCGGGCGGCGCGCACGACGTCCATCCCGACGTAGCCCTCGTCGCCGACGTGCGGCTCGCCGGTGTGCAGCCCCATCCGCACCCGCACCTCGGCGCCCTGAGGCCACGCGTGGGATGCAAGCGCGCGCTGGCCCTCGACTGCGCCGCGAACGGCATCCCGGGCGCGCGTGAACGAGTAGAAGAACGCGTCGCCCTGCGTGTCGACCTCGCTGCCCGCCCGCGCCGGCGAAGACGTCGCGCAGGAGCCGCCGGTGGTCGGCGACCACCTGGCCGTACTCGTCGCCCAGCTCCTGGAGCAGGCGCGTCGAGCCTTCGATGTCTGTGAAGAGAAAGGTGACGGTGCCGCCGGGAAGAGTCACGCCGTTACCGTACAAAGCCGTGAACCGGCTGGCGCACGAGACGAGCCCGTACCTCCTCCAGCACGCCGAGAACCCGGTCGACTGGTACCCGTGGGGTGAGGAGGCGCTCGCCCGCGCGCGCGACGAGGACAGGCCGATTCTGCTCTCGATCGGCTACGCCGCCTGCCACTGGTGCCACGTGATGGAGCGGGAGTCGTTCGAGAACCCGATGACCGCCGCTCTGATGAACGAGCGCTTCGTCTGCATCAAGGTCGACCGCGAGGAGCGGCCGGACCTCGACGGGATCTACATGGACGCCGTCGTCGCGATGACCGGCCACGGCGGCTGGCCCTTGACGGCCTTCCTCACACCGGCGGGCGAGCCGTTCCTGGGCGGGACGTACTTCCCGCCCGAGCCGCGCCACGGGCTGCCGTCGTTCCCGCAGGTGCTCGTCGCCGTCTCGGAGCTCTGGCGCGAGCGGCGCGAGGACGTGACGCGCCGGACCGAGGTGCTCGTCGACGCGCTGGAGCAGGCGGCCGCCGCGCGGCCGTCGGGCGAGCCGCTGACCGAGTCGCTGCTCTTCGAGGCCGTCCGTCGCCTCGAGGAGCTGCTCGACCCGGAGTGGGGCGGCTTCGGGCGCGCGCCGAAGTTTCCGCCGGCGTCGGCGCTGGAGCTGCTCCTGCGCCGCGGCGCCGTGGAGCCCGCCGAGAAGACGCTCGACGGGATGGCGCTCGGCGGGATGTACGACCTCGTCGGTGGCGGCTTCCACCGCTACTCGGTCGACGAGCACTGGCTCGTGCCGCACTTCGAGAAGATGCTCTACGACAACGCGCTACTCGTTCCGGCCTACTTGCACGGCTGGCTCGTCACCGGCAAGGAGCGCTATCGCGAGGTCGCGGAGGAGACCGTCGAGTACCTGCTCCGCGAGCTGCGGCTGCCGGACGGCGGCTTCGCTTCCTCACAGGATGCGGACACCGACGGCGTGGAGGGCCTGACCTACAGCTGGGCTCCGGGAGAGGGCGCTCCCGAGGAGCTGTTCGAGCCGTTCGAGGACGGCCGCTTCGTGCTGCGCGGGGAGCTCGACCCCGAGACCCGGGCTCGGCTGCTCGAGATCCGGGCCGGCCGGCCGCAGCCGGGGCTCGACGACAAGGCGATCGCCTCCTGGAACGGCCTCGCGCTGGCCGCGCTGGCCGAGGCCGGGCGGAGGCTCGCCCGCGGCGACTGGGTCGACGAGGCCCGGGCGCTCGCCGAGTTTCTCCTGGGCCCGCTGTCCGAGGGCGAGCGTCTGCACCGCAGCCGCCGCGACGGCCGCTCGAGCGGGACCGGCTTCCTCGACGACTACGCGAACGTCGCGCACGGCCTCTACGAGCTGCACGTCGCGACCGGCGAGCTTCGCTGGCTCGAGGAGTCGCGGCGCCTCGCGCGGCTCGCGGTCGAGCTCTTCGGCGACGACGAGCACGGCGGCTTCTTCCTCGCGCCGAAGGACGGCGAGCAGCTCGTCGCCCGCAAGAAAGACCTCTTCGACCACCCGGTCCCGTCCGGCAACTCGATGCTCGCCTACGTGCTGCTGCGCCTCGCGCGGATCTACGGGGACGACGAGCTCGAGCAGGGCGCGGTCGGCGTGCTACGCCTGCTCGGCGACAGCCTCGGCCGCGGCGCGAGCGAGTTCGCCTGGGCCCTGAACGCGCTCGACCTCTACCTCGCCACGCCGAAGGAGATCGCCGTCGTCGGCCCGCCCGACAGCGAGGTCGCCCGCGCGGCGCTCGAGCCGTTCGACCCGAACGCGGTCGTCGCCTTCGGGCCGGCCGAGAACGTCCCGCTGCTGGCGGGCAAAGACCTGGTCGACGGCAAGCCCGCGGTCTACGTCTGCGAGCGCTTCGCCTGTCAGCGCCCGGTCACGAGCTCCGAGGAGCTTGCGGCGCTCGGCGCTGAGGCGTGAGCATCGCCGACGCCCCGAGCAGGAGCGCGACCGGCAGCACGAAGAGCCCGACCGACGCTGCGCCCACGATCCCGAACGCCAATACGACGACGGCGCACCAGGTCGCGAGCTTGGCCGCTCGGTCGCTTCCGCGCGCGCAGACGACATGGAGCGCGTAGAAGCCGGCGGCGGCGATGGCGGCGACCCCCGCGAGCAGCCCGACCACCAGCCAGCCGTTCTCCGCGAAAAGCGTCGAGCTGGTCGAAGTGCAGCCGCCCGCCCCGCACGTCTCGCCGCTGTATGCGGGGAAGAAGAACGCCGAGGCGACCAGCAGCAGAGCCCACCCGACGGCGGCTGCGCCGAGGCCGAAGGCCACGCGCCCGCGGTTCGTCGCCATGCACGGATCGTAGACGGTCCCGCCGACGCGGCTTAGGGTTTCCCGGTGCCCCTGCTCTCGGTCGAGCGCGTGACGCGGAGGTTCGGCGGGATCGTCGCGCTCGACGACGTCTCTCTCGACGCGAATGTCGGCGAGATCGTCGGCCTGATCGGGCCGAACGGCGCGGGCAAGACCACCGTCTTCAACCTGATCACACGCGTCTACCGGCCCGATTCGGGAGCGATCGAGCTCGACGGGATGGACCTCCTGCGCACCCCCTCGCATCGGATCGTCAGGCGCGGCGTCGCGCGCACCTTCCAGAACGTCGAGCTCTTCGCGTCGATGACCGTCCTCGAGCACGTTCTCGTCGGCCGCCACGCGCACCGCGGGCGGAGCGCCCGGGAGATCCTCGGCTACGTCGGCCTCGCCGCGCACGCACACCGGCTCGCGCGCGAGCTTCCGTACGGGACCCAGAAGCGCGTCGAGCTGGCGCGCGCTCTCGCCTCCGGCCCGCGCCTGCTGCTCCTCGACGAGCCGGCGGGAGGGCTCAACCACGAGGAGGTCGAGCGGCTGGCGACCTTGATCCGCCGCCTGCGCGACGACTTCGAGCTGACGATTCTGCTCGTCGAGCACCACATGCAGCTCGTGATGGGCCTCGCCGACCGCGTCCACGTGCTCGACTTCGGCCGGCGGATCGCGAGCGGAGCCCCGGCCGAGGTGCGGCACGACCCGGCCGTGATCGAGGCGTACCTCGGGACATGAGTAAGAGCTCTGGCCTGCTCGAGCTCGAGGACGTCGAGGCCCGCTACGGCCAGGTCAAGGCGCTGCACGGGGTGACGCTGGAGGTCGCGGAGGGCGAGATCGTCGCCGTCCTCGGCGCGAACGGAGCGGGCAAGACCACGACGCTGCGCGCGATCTCGGGGCTCGTCTCGCGTCAGGGCGGGATCCGGTTCGCGGGCAAGAGCATCGCGCGCCGCTCGCCGGAGGCGACCACGCGGCTCGGCATCGCGCACGTCCCCGAGGGGCGAGGGACGCTCTCGGGCCTTTCCGTGCGCGAGAACCTGCGCCTCGGCGCCTACGTCCGCCGCGACCGCGCAGCCGTCCGCGAGGACGAGCGCCGCGTGCTCGGCTACTTCCCCTGGCTCGAGGAGCGGGCGGACCAGCAAGCCGGGACGCTCAGCGGCGGCGAGCAGCAGATGCTCGCGCTCGCCCGCGCGCTCATGCTCCGCCCGCGGCTCCTCCTGCTCGACGAGCCTTCGCTCGGGCTCGCGCCGAAGGTGGTCGCCGAGATCTTCCGCATCGTCGCCGAGCTGAACGAGCGCGAGGGCCTGACGGTCCTCGTGGTCGAGCAGAACGCGAACCTGGCGCTGGAGGCCTCGTCCCGCGCGTACGTGCTCGAAGTCGGTCGCGTCGCCCTCTCCGGCTCGAGCCCGGAGCTGCGGCGCGACGAGTCGGTCCGGCGCTCCTACCTCGGTTACTGATGCTGCTCGCCTTCGACTGGAGCCAGCTCGCGCAGCAGACCGTGATCGGCCTCTCGTCGGGCGCGCTCTGGGCGCTGCTCGCGCTTGCGATCGTCCTCATCTACCGCTCGACCGGCGTCGTCAACTTCGCCCAGGGCGAGATGGCGATGCTCTCGACCTTCGTCGCCTGGTCGCTCGTCCACCACGGGCTCTCCTTCTGGGAGGCGTTCCTCGCGACCGTCGCGCTCTCGTTCTGCGGAGGTGTCGGGATCGAACGCGCGGTGATCCGCCCGGTGGAGCGCGCGCCGGTGCTCACGATCGTGATCGTCACGCTCGGCCTCGTCTTCGTCGTCGACGGGATCGCGCGCTGGGGCTGGACCGCCGAGACGAAGTCGCTGCCGAACGCGTTCTCGACGCGGCCGATCCAGATCGCCGGAGTCGCGTTCTCGATCCAGGACCTCGGCAACATCGCGGTCTCGATCGGCCTCGTCCTGCTGATCGGCGTGCTCTTCCGCTACACGAAGCTCGGCCTCGCGCTGCGCGCGGCCGCGATCAACCCGCAGGAAAGCCGGCTGCTCGGGGTGCGCGTGAGCTGGATGATCGCCATCGGCTGGGGCCTCGCCGCCGCGTTGGGCGCAGTCGCCGGAATGCTGACGGCGCCGGCCCTGGCGAGCTTCGACCAGAACCTGATGCAGCCGGTGCTGCTCTACGCCCTCGCCGGCGCGGTGCTCGGCGGCCTCGAGAGCCCGGTGGGCGCCGTCGTGGGCTCGCTCTTGCTCGGCGTCTTCGTCAACCTGGTCGGGACGTACGTCGACTGGGTCGGCAACGACCTGCGCCTGCCGGTCGCGCTGGCCGTCATCCTCGGCGTCCTCCTGGTCAAGCCCGCGGGCCTGTTCGGACGGACGGCGGTGAGACGCGTCTGATGCGCCGAGCGCTGGGCATCGGAGTCTGGCTCCTCGCCGCTGCGGCGGCCGTCGGGGTCTTCCTGCTGGTGCCCCACCTGGTCAGCGACTTCCACTCGCGCGACCTCGCGGGGGCAGGCGTGTTCTTCATCGCGATCGTCGGGCTCAACCTGCTCACCGGCTACACCGGGCAGATCTCGCTCGGCCACGGCGCGCTGATGGCGATCGGCGGCTACACGACCGCCGCGCTCGTCGTGCACGAGCACTGGCGCGACGTCTGGACGATCCCGCTCGCCGGAATCGCGGCCGGGATCGTCGGCTTCCTGATCGGGATCCCTGCGCTCCGGCTCTCGGGCCTCTACCTGGCGCTTGCCACCTTCGCGTTCGCGGTCGCGATGCCCTCGCTGCTGAAGAAGTTCTCGGGCCTGACGGGCGGCAGCCAGGGCCTGAGCTTCCTCGAGTCCTCGCCGTTCCAGGTGACCGGCCTCAAGGGGACGGTCACCGTCTTCGGCCACACGATGACCGCGAACCACTTCCTCTACTACCTGACGTGGGGGATCGGCCTGATCGGCCTGGCGATCGCGTGGCTGATCGTGCGCGGACGCTTCGGCCGCGCCTTCCGCGCGATTCGCGACAGCGAGGCAGCCGCGGCCTCGGCAGGCGTCAACCTCCCGCTCTACAAGACGCTCGCCTTCGCGCTCAGCGGCGTCTACGCGGGGGTGGCCGGGTCGCTCTTCGCGATCCAGTCGGAGATCGTCAACCCGCTCAGCTTCACGGTCCTGCTTTCGATCCTGATCGTGGTCGGCGCCGTCGTGGGCGGGCTCGGGTCACTTCCCGGGCTGGTGCTCGGCGCGCTCTTCATCAAGTACCTGCCCTCACTCGCCGGCCACGTCTCGACGCGTCCAGGCGCGCCCGACTTCATCTACGGCGCCGCGATCATCCTCGTGGTCATTCTGCTGCCGGGCGGCGCGGGCGGCCTGCTGCGCCGGCTGTTCGCGCCCCTAACATCCTGGCTCTACACTCGTCCTTAGGCTCGGGGATGAGGATGCTCTACACAGCAGGCGGATTGCTCTGCGCGCTCGCACTCGCGACCGGCGCGTCGGGCGCCGGCACGGGCTCGCCGGGCGTGAGCCCGACGGAGATCGTGATCGGCGGCACGGTTCCGATGACCGGCTTCGCGCAGGCGTTCAAGACGGTCGGCCTGGGCGCGTCGTACTACTTCAAGTACGTCAACGCGCACGGCGGCGTCAACCACCGCAAGATCAAGTACATCCTCAAGGACGACCAGTACGACCCCGCGCAGACGATGAGCAAGACGCGCGAGCTCGTCGAGCAGGACCACGTCTTCGCGATCTTCAACAGCCTCGGCACCGAGCACAACCTCGCCACGAGGCCGTACCTCAACGCGATCGGCGTTCCGCAGCTCTTCGTCGCGAGCGGCGGGACCACCTTCGGCAAGGACTACAAGCAGTACAAGTGGACGATCGGCTACCAGCCGAACTACCGCGCCGAGGGCACGATCTACGGGCGCTACGTGGCCAAGACCGCGCCGAAGTCCCGGATCGGCGTCCTCTACCAGAACGACGACTACGGCAAGGACCTGCTCGCCGGCCTGAGCCGCGGCCTCGGCAAGAAGTCGAAGCTGGTCGTCTCGAAGCAGAGCTACAACCCCGACGACTCGGACGTGCAGTCGCAGATCGCGAAGCTGAAAGCGGCGAAGGCGAACACGCTGATGATCTTCGGGACGCCGGCCTTCGCGATCCAGTCGTACCGCTTCACATACAAGCTCGGTTGGAAGCCCAAGATCTACGTGAACGTCGTCTCGAGCGCCTCGAACATCATGAAGCTCTCCGTGCTGGCGTCGACCAAGAAGCAGGTCGAAGGCTCGATCTCGATCGTGTTCGTCAAGGACCCGACCGACCCGCGCTGGGCCAAGGACCGGGGGATCAAGCTCTACCGCTCGATCATGAAGCGCTACAAGGACAAGGGCATCAGCGCCAGCGATCCGTACAACGTCTACGGCATGTCGGTCGCGCACACCTTCGTCCAGGCGCTCAAGCAGGCGGGCAAGAACCCGACGCGCGAGAGCATCATGAAGGCGGCCGCGCACCTGACCATCCGCAACGATCCGTTCCTGCTTCCGGGCGTGGTCGTGCGGACGACTCCGAACGACCACTTCCCGCTCGACCAGGCGCGCCTCGAGCGCTGGCACAACGGCCGCTGGGTCTCCTTCGGCGGGCTCTTCCGCGTTCGCTAGCTAGGACGTCGCGACGGCCGGCTCTCGCGCCGGCGCGCGGACCAGCCGGCGCCGCCGCACCGGCAGGAAGGTGATCACTCCGACCGTGATCGCGACGCCGAGCCATTGCGTCCAGCGCAGCGAGCTGTCGAACACGTAGATGCCGATCAGCGCTGCGGTCACCGGAAACGCCAGCTCGCCCAGCGCCGCGAGGACGGCGGGCGTTCGCCGCAGGCCGTAGTAGTAGAGGCCGAGCGCGAGAAAGCCGGTGACGAAGGCGAGCAGCGCGATGTAGAAGCTGTCGTGCCACGTCGAGAAGGCGGCCGCGCCGACGATCGGCAGCATGCAGGCGCTCGCGAGCAGCCCGAAGGCGAAGCGGACGGTGGTCACGTGCTCGAACTCGAGACGCCGGCCGAGGTAGCGGCCGAGCACGGTGCCCATGCCCCAGAGGGCGGCCGCGGTCAGCGTCTCCACGATCGGCGTCAGGCCCTGCGCGTGCGGATCGAGAGGCTGCGGCAGCGCGACGAGCCAGATCCCGGCGAGCGCGGGGATCAGGAACCAGAAGAAGCCCGGCTGCGGCTCTTCGCCCAGGATCAACCAGGCCCCGGCGACCGCGATCAGCGGCTGGGCCTTCTGCAGGACGACGACGGTGATGAAGTCGCCGTGGAAGAGCGCCTTGGTGAAGAGGATCGTCGCGATCGCCGAAGCGCCGGCCCCGACCGCGATTCCGGCCGCGACATAGCGAGGCCCCGCCTGCCAGAGCGCGCGCAGCGCGGCCACGAGGAGCGGCAGCGTCAGCAGGACGAGCACGACGTGCTCGCCGAAGACGATCGTCGTCGCCGACGTCGACTCGCCCAGCGGCTTGCGGATCAGCCCGTCGAGCCCCCACATCGCGGCAGCGATGCTGATGAGGACGACGCCGGGAACCCTGCTGAGCCGGTTTGCCACGCGCTGAGCCTAGCCGGGGGTGTCGGGCTCGGGCTCGAGCGCGAGCAGGTCGTCGAGCGTCTCGCGGCGGCGGATCAGGCGCGCCTCGCCGCCGGAGACGAGCACGGCCGCCGGGCGGGGGAGCGAGTTGTAGTTCGAGGAGAGCGAGAGCGTGTAGGCGCCCGTCGCGGGCACGGCGAGCAGGTCGCCGCGGTGCGGCTCGGGCAGCCGGACGCTCTCGATCAGGACGTCGCCCGACTCGCAGTGCTTGCCGCAGACGGCGTAGCTCCCCGTGGCCTCCTCGTCGGCGCGGTTCGCGAGCAGGGCCTCGTAGCGAGCGTCGTACAGCTGCGGCCGCGGGTTGTCGGACATCCCGCCGTCGACGGCGACGAACGTCGTGGTCTCCGTCGCCTGCTTCACGACCCCGACGCGGTAGAGCGTGAGCCCGGCTCGGCCGACGAGCGACCGGCCGGGCTCGAGGATCACCTCCGGGCGGCAGAGGCCGTGCAGCTTCCAGGCGTGGTCGAGCCTCGCGAGCAGCGTCTGGACGAAGTCGCCGATCTCCGGCGCGCGCTCGTCCGCGACGTACTGGATCCCGAGCCCGCCGCCGAGGTCGACGACCTCCGGCTCCCAGCCGAGCTCGGCACGGCAGTCGGCTGCGAAGGCGCCGAGCCAGTCGATGCTCGCCCGCGCCGCTTCGATCCCGAGTAGCTGCGAGCCGATGTGCAGGTGCAGGCCCGCGAGCTCGAGCCCCGCAGCGCGCGCCTCCCCGATCGCAGCCAGCGCCTGGTCGGGCGGCAGGCCGAACTTCGAGCCATGGTGCGCGGTGCGGATCGCGGGGTGCGTGTCGGCCTCGATCCCGGGCGTGACGCGCACGAGGGCGCGCCGCACGCCGGCCGCGGCCGCGCGGGCGATCTCGTCGAGCGCGTCGATCACGACGAAGCGCGCGCCGGCCTCCGCCGCGGCCCGCAGCTCCTCGTCGCTCTTGTTGTTCCCGTGGACGACGATCCGCTCGCCGGGGATGCCCGCGCCTTCCGCGCGTAGGCGAGCTCGCCGAGCGTCGAGACGTCGGCGCCGAAGCCCTCTGCCGCGAACAGCCGCAGGAGCGCGAGGCTCGGGAAGGCCTTGACGCTGTAGAGCAGGAGAGCGTCCGCCGCCGCCTCGCGGTAGGCGCCGGCCGCCGCGAGTAGCGTCTCCTCGCAGTAGACGACGAGCGGCGTCCCGAAGCGCTCCGCGAGTTCTGACGCCGCGATCCCGCCGATGGTCAACTCGCCGCCCTCGACTGCAGCGGAGTCCGGAAGCAGGGTCATCGCTCGCGCAGCGCAAGCAGCGGCTCGACGAGCAGCCGCGGCAGTCGGCGCCGCGCCGTCGCCAGCGCGTCGCGCACAGCTGCGGTCGCCTCCTCGTGCACGCCGGCGCCGTGGCCACAGAGGACGTGGTCGGGCTCGAGCTCTCCCAGGCGGCGCGGAGGCGTCGCGCGGAGGAATGGATGGACGCCGAGCCGCTCTCCGTCGAGCGCGAAGTAGTGCGGCACCGTACCGAGCGCGTCGGCGCAGACCAGCACGCGCCGCTCGCGCCACCAGAGCGCGACCTCTCGCCAGAAGCGCCGCCGCAGGACCGGCACGAACTCGAACGGTGAGTCGGCGACGCCCTCGAACGGGACGCGGTGGTGCGCCACGCCGAGCCGCTCGGCGAACTGCGAGCAGGCCCGCTCGTGCCGGTCGAGCAGCTGGATCACGCCCGCCGGCTCGCCGAGCGCGCGAATCCGGTCCTCGACGGGGGCTTCGGTCGGGTCGACGACCCACGCGCCGCCGTCCGCCAGCAGCGCGTGCGACGCCATCTGGAGCCGCGGCTTCTCAGGCGAGACCCAGCCAAAGCCCCAGTCGGTCTCGTCGACAACCGTCGGCGTCAGTCCTTCCACCAACCATTGCTCATGTCCGCGTCTCCCGGGCCTGTGTTCGGCGCGCCGAAGGCGATCAGCTCCGCGCCGTCGGGGCCGCCCTCGAGGTTGCGCATCGTGTCGCGGTGGATCCGTACGGCGTCGAAGGGCTTGAGGTCGACCACGTCGTCGTCGAGCTTGATCTGCGCGCTGCCGTTGAGCAGGACGTAGACCTCTTCCTGCTTGTTGTGCTGGTGCCCGAATGGAAGGCGGAAGTTCGGGGCGATCCGCAGATAGCTCACGCCGCCGTTCTCCATCTCGAGCGGGACGCGCGCGGTGCGGAACTCGAGGTCGGGCGACATGTCGAACTTCGGCGCCTGGTCCTCGACCTCCTTGAGATTCACGTGGGTGTAGCCGGCCATGTTTCCTCCTCGTTTTTCGCTTGCTAGAGTGTTTCTAATGCAGCAGCTTCTCGAGTAGTGCAGGGAGCAAACGCGGCGGCGCCGCGGCAGCTTCCCCAGGGCCTCTCTCACGAGAGGTCTTTTTCGTTTTTGGAGGCGAGATGGAACCGTACGAACCACGTGCAATCGAGCAGAAGTGGCAGCGGGTCTGGGAGGAGGCCGAGGCGTTCTCGGTCTCGAACCCGGATCCCGGCACCCCGCCGAACCCGGACAAGCGCTACGTGCTCGAGCAGCTCCCGTATCCGTCGGGGACGCTGCACATGGGCCACATGCTGGTCTACACGATCGGCGACGTGCGGGCGCACTTCCAGCGCCGGACCGGCCACGAGGTGATGCGGCCGATGGGCTGGGACTCCTTCGGCCTGCCCGCCGAGAACGCCGCCATCCGCGGCGGCGGCCACCCGCGCGAGATGACCGAGCGGAACATCGACCACATCCGCGCCTTCATGAAGCGGGCCGGCTGGGCGATCGACTGGGATCGTGAGATCGCGGCGCACTCGCCCGACTACTACCGCTGGACGCAGTGGCTGTTCCTGAAGCTGTACGAAGCCGGGCTCGCCTACCGCAAGGCCTCGCCGGTGAACTGGTGTCCGAACGATCAGACCGTTCTGGCGAACGAACAGGTCAAGGACGGCCGCTGCGACCGTTGCGGGGCGGTAGTCGAGGCCCGGAACCTGGAGCAGTGGTTCTTCCGCACGACCGCCTATGCCGACGAGCTGCTCGACTTCGAGGGGCTGCAGTGGCCCGAGCGGATCGTCGCCATGCAGCGGAACTGGATCGGCCGCTCCGAGGGAGCCGAGCTGATCTTTCGCGTCGACGAGCTGGACATCGACATCCCGGTCTTCACGACGCGGCCCGACACCGTCTTCGGGGCGACGTTCTTCGTCCTCGCGCCCGAGCACGAGCTGGTGTCGCGGCTCGCCGCAGGGACCCCGCACGAGGAAGAGGTGCTGGAGTACGTCCGGCTGTCGGCAGGGGGCTCCGCCGAGCGCGTCGACCCCGACCGTGAGAAGACCGGGGTCTTCACCGGGCGGTACGCCGTGAACCCGGCGACGGGCGAGCCCGTGCCGATCTGGGTCTCCGACTACGTGCTGATGGAGTACGGCACCGGCGCGATCATGGCCGTGCCCGCCCACGACGAGCGCGACTTCGCGTTCGCGCAGCGCTTCGAGCTGCCGGTTCGGACGGTCGTCGCCCCGGAGGGCGAGGAGCCGGCCGGGGAGGGTGCGTTCGTCGAGCACTCCGACAGCGAGCGGCTGGTCGACTCCGGCGAGTTCTCGGGGCTGCCTGCCCCTGAGGGCGCGCGCACGATCGTGGAGTGGCTGGAGCAGCGCCACGCCGGGCGCTTCGCGGTCAGCTTCCGGCTGCGCGACTGGGGCTTCTCGCGCCAGCGCTACTGGGGGGCCCCGATCCCGATCGTCTACTGCGAGCGCTGCGGTGTCGTCAAGGTGCCCGAGGAGGATCTGCCGGTCGTCCTGCCGGACATCGAGGACTACCTACCGAAGGGGAAGGCGCCGCTCGAGTCAAACGAAGAGTGGATGCGTGTCGACTGCCCGAAGTGCGGCGGCGAGGCCAGGCGCGAGGCCGAGACGATGGACACGTTCGTCGACTCGTCGTGGTATTTCCTGCGCTACTGCGACGCGCACAACGACCAGGCGCCGTTCGAGCGGGAGCTCGCCGATTACTGGGGCCCGGTCGACTACTACCAGGGCGGAGTCGACCACGCGACCATGCACATGATCTACGCGCGCTTCTTCCAGAAGGCGCTCGCTGACCTCGGGATGGTCGGCTTCCGCGAGCCCTTCGCGCGCTTCCACGGCAACGGCTGGGTGCAGTACGGCGGCGCGAAGATGTCGAAGTCCAAGGGGAACACGATCAGTCCGGACGCTTTCGTCGACCGCTACGGCGCGGACCCGGTGCGCCTGGCGATGCTCTTCATCGGGCCGGCCGACCAGGACATGGACTTCACCGAGGAAGCGTTCGAGGGGATGGTGCGCTTCGTCCGGCGGCTGTGGCGGATCGTCGGGGAGGTTGTCTCGGCCTCGGCGCGCTCGGACGGCGGCGGCGCGTTGACGCGCAAGGCGCACGAGACGATCGCGAAGGTAACGGACGACATCGGCCGGCGCGAGTCGTTCAACACGGCGATCGCGGCCGTGATGGAGCTGGTGAACGAGCTGTCGCGGGATGTCGAGGCCCCGGACGCGCGCTTCGCGGCGGAGACGGCCGTCTCGCTGATCCAGCCGTACGCGCCGCACGTCGCGGAAGAGCTCTGGGGGGCGCTGGGCCACGAGCGGTTGTGGGAGCATCCGTGGCCGGTCGCCGACGAGTCGCAGCTCGTGCGGGAGACGTTCGAGCTCGTGATCCAGGTGAACGGCAAGGTGCGGGACCGCCTCGAAGCCTCGGTCGGCGACTCGGAGGAGCAGCTGGTCGAGCGCGCGCTCGCTTCGCCGCGGGTGCAGGCGCACCTGGACGGCAAGCAGGCCCGCCAGACGATCGTCGTCCCCGGGCGGCTCGTCAACATCGTCGTCTAGCGGGGCCGCGCAGGCCCCCGAAGGGCCGCTCACTCGCGGCGCCGGCTTCGCGCGCGCGTGCGCGCCCCCTGGGGTGGGTGGGGGCTAGGGACGGTACCCGCCGAAAGCGCACGTGAGTGTCACGCCTGTGTGCCGAATGTGTGCCGATTTCGTTGCGCTTTCGGCACAAAGGCGTCACCCACGCGTGACACTTTTCCGGGCACGCTCGCCGCATGGCGGAATTTCTCCACCAGCGGCGGCGGCAACTCCTGCTCGCCGCGGTCGCGCTCGCGCTGCTCCTGCTCGCTGCCCGATACCTCCTGCCCGCGGGCACTGCGACGCCGGCGGCGCCTCTCCCCCCGCCGCCCGGCCCCGGCACGGGTGCGGCCGGCCCCTCGGCGCGGGTGGTGGTCGACGTGGTCGGCGAAGTCCGGCGGCCTGGCCTCTACAGGCTGGCCGACGGCTCGCGGATCGCCGACGCCGTCGCCCGCGCCGGCGGAGCCACCCGCAAAGCCGAGCTGGCTCAGGTCAACCTCGCGGCGCCGCTCGCGGACGGAGAGCAGGTCGTGGTCCCGACGCGCGGCTCCGCTGCCGCCGCGGCGCCGGCCGCCGCGGGCGGCGGTGACGCAGCGGCTCCGTCCGCACCGATCCAGCTCAGCACGGCGACGCTCGAGCAGCTCGACTCGCTTCCGGGCGTCGGGCCTGCCACGGCGCAGAAGATCCTCGACTACCGCACCAAGCACGGCGCGTTCAGCTCGGTCGACGAGCTCGATGCCGTTCCCGGAATCGGACCAAAGCGGCTCGAGCAGCTGCGAGACCTGGTGGTGCCTTGACCGCCGCGCGTGGCTCACCGCACGCGTTCCTCTTGGCGCTTTGCCTCGGGCTCGCGGCCTCGAACTTGGCGCGCATTTCACTCCTCCCCCTTGCGCTCACCCTTGCGCTCATCTCCGTCGCGATTCTGGCCGCGGGAGCCACGCGCGCAGAAGTCCGGCCCTGGCTCGCAGCCGTCACGCTCCTGCTCGTCGGCTGGTGGTGGGGCAGCGCGCGCCTGGACGCGCTCGACCGCAGCGTCTTGCTCGCGCGCGTCGACACCTCCGAGCGCACCGACCTGGTCGTCACCGCGGCCGCACGCCGGAGCCGGTTCGAGCTACGGATCCCGGCCGAGGTGACGCGCTTCGGACGTCTCCGTTTTCGCGAAGCCGCTCTCCTGGAGCTCCCGCTCGGACGCGCGCCGCCACAAGGCGCCGTGCTCGAGACGATCGCGACCGTTCGCCTGCCGCGGCCGAAAGCACACGGGTTCGACGAGCGCACCTGGCTCCGGCACCAGGGCGTCCACGTCGTGCTCCGAGCAGACCGCTGGCAGCTCGTCGGCCACCGGAGCGGCCTCGGCGGCATCGCCGACAAGCTGCGGGCGCTGCTCGCACGGTCGATCGCACCTGGGCTCCAAGGCGAGCGCCGCGGTGTGATCGAGGGCATCGTGCTCGGCGACGAACAGGCCCTCTCGCCAGACTTACGGCAGCGATTCAGAGCCTCGGGCCTCTACCACCTGCTCGCCGTCTCCGGCCAGAACGTGGCGCTCGTAGCCGCGGGCGCGCTCGCGCTGATCTGGCTGATCGGCCTGCCCCGCTGGGCGGGCCATCTGGCCGCGCTCGGAGCGATCGGGGGCTACGTCCTCGCCGTCGGCCCGCAACCGTCGGTCGTCCGCGCGGGGGTCGCGGGCGCCCTCGCCTCCGCGGCGTGGCTCACCGCGCGCGCCTCGGACCGCTGGTACTTCCTCCTGCTCGCAGCCCTCGCGCTGCTCGCGTGGAACCCGTACGACCTGCTCGACGCGGGCTTCCAGCTCTCCTTCGCAGCCGTCGCCGCGATCTTCCTCGTCGTGCCTCGGCTGCTCGACGTGCTCGAGGGCTACCCGCTGCACCGAAAGCTCGCGGCGGTCGTCGCTGTCTCAACTGCGTGCGGCGCCGTCACGGCCCCGATTCTCTGGCTGCAGTTTCATGCGCTCCCGCTCGTCACGGTGCCTGCGAACGCGCTGGCGGAGTTGGCGGTCGCGCCGCTCCTCTACCTCGCCTTCGCGACCGCCCTCGTCGGCGCCGTCTTCCCGCCCGCCGCCGCCGGCCTCGCCTGGGTGAACGGCTGGTGCGCCGCATACCTCGCCGCCTGCGCCCGCTTCTTCGGCGGGCTGCCCGGAGCGCAGGTCCGCTCCGACCGCGGCGCGCTCACCCTCGTGTGCGCCGCCGGCGCGGCCGCCTATGCTTGGCGCCGGTGGCAGAGCTCGCCGCGGTCTACCTGATCATCGGCACCGACCGGCCGAAGGTCGCGCGTGCGCTTCGGCGCCTGCGCGAACGCGTCGGGGAGGACGCGACGGAGCTGCTCTCTGCGCTCGAGGCGAGTGCGGAGGACGTCGAGGCCGCCTGCAACGCGCTCGGCCTCTTCGCGGTCGAGCGGCGACTCGTCGTCGTCGAGCACGTCGAGCGCTGGAAGGCGGCCGAGGTGAAGCGCCTCGAGGAGTACCTCAAGCGCCCGGCGCCGACGACGGTGCTCGCGCTGACCGGGGAGGAGGTCAAGCGCGACTCAACGCTCGCCAAGGCGGTCGCGAAGGCAGGCGAGGTCCTCCTCTACGACCTCCCGAAGCGGGGCCGCAAGGCCGACCTGCCGCGCTGGGTCGAGGCGCAGCTCGCCGAGCGCGGCGTGAAGATCGACACCGAGGCCGCCAGGGCCGTCGTCGAGCTCGTCGGCGAGAACACCGAGGAGCTTGCGACGGAGATCGACAAGCTCGCGACCTGGGCGGCGGGCGAGCGTCTCACCGAGCGCGAGATCGCCCAGCTGGTGCCGGCTCGCGCCGAGACGCCGCCGTTCGACCTGACCGACGCCTGGGGACGCCGCGACGTCGCGGCGGCAGTCGGCGCCAGCGAGCGCCTTGTCGAGCGCTCTGGGGACGCGCCACGCGATGTGTTTCTGCGCGTGACGGGTCTCCTCGTCGCCCACGTCGGACGCGTGCGCGAATGTCGCGACCTTTCCGCGCAAGGGGTCCCGCCCGCCGCCGCGGCCGAGCGAATGAAACGCAACCGCTTCTACGTCCAGAAGCTCTACGAGCAGGCGGGCAACTTCTCGCACGACGAGCTCGACGACGCGGTCATCCGGCTGGCGCGCCTGGACGCCGCGCTCAAGGGCGGCAGCACGCTGCCCGGCGAGCTCGAGTTCACGCGGGCGCTCGTCGACATCACCCGCGGCCGAGAGACCGCGAAAGCCGCGCTAGCTAGGAGTCCGAGCCGGCGGCGAGGCGGGCGGCCTGCGCCTTCTTGCGCGCCGCCGCGTTGCGGTGGAGCGCTCCGCGCGAGGCTGCCTTGTCGATCCAGCGCACGAGCTCGCGGTGCCCGGCCGCGACCTTCTCGCTGTCGCCCTCGTCGACAGCAGCCCGCAGCCGGCGGGTCAGCGTCTTCACCGTCGAGGCGTAGCGCAGGTTCTCGAGCCGCTCCTCGCCGGCGATCCGGACGCGCTTTTTCTGCTGTTTGATGTTCGGCATTTCGTGAGAGAGCCCGCTTCGAGGCGGGCCGCGGCCGATGGTAGCAGCAGTGCCCCTTCCTATACTCGGGCGCGTGGAAGAGCGAGGCGCGGCCCGCGGCCGACGGCTGGCGCGGTCGACGGCGATCTTCTCGCTCGCAACCGGGCTTTCCCGGATCCTGGGCCTGATCCGCGAGATCGTCGCCGCCTACTACTTCGGCGCCGCCGGCAAGGTCAACGCGTTCACGGTCGCGTTCCAGGTGCCCAACCTCGTGCGCTCGCTCGTCGCGGACGCGGCGCTCTCGTCCGCGTTCGTCCCCGTCTTCAGCGAGCTGCTCGAGAAGGGAGAGCGCAAGCGGGCCTGGCGCGTCGCCTCGACGCTCTTCTGGCTGATGCTGCTCGGCCTCGGCGCCCTGACCGCCCTGTTCATCGTGATCGCCCCGCTCGTGATCGCGCCCTTCGGCGATCCGGGCGGAGACAAGGAGCTCGCGATCGGGCTCTCGCGGGTGCTCTTCCCGATCGTCGCGCTGCTCGGCGTCTCCGGCGTGATCGTCGGGATCCTCAACAGCTACGAGCACTTCACGGTGCCCGCCCTCACCCCGGTCTTCTGGAACCTGGCGATCATCGCCGGCCTCGTCCTCGGCGTGCCGCACGCGGAAACGATGAGCGGGAAGCTCTACGTCTACGCGATCTCGATCGTGATCGGCACGGTGATCCAGGTGCTGTTACCCGTGCCCTGGCTGCGCGGGCTCGACGGACGGCTGCAGATGGTGATCGACTGGCGCGACCCCGCGGTCAGGCGCGTCTTCGTGCTGATGGTGCCGGTGACGATCGGGCTGGGGCTGATCAACTTCAACCTCGTCGTCGACTCGATCTTCGCCTCGCGCCTGATCGACCCCGAGCTGGCGCCGACGGCGATCGACAAGGCGTTCCGCGTCTACATGCTCCCGCAGGGGATGTTCTCGGTCGCGGTCGCGACCGTGCTGTTCCCTCTCTCTCGCGGCTCGCCGCGCGCGGCGATCTCGAGGGGTTCCGGACCACCGTCGGGCTCGGGCTGCGCCAGATCGCCTTCCTGCTCGTCCCGGCGAGCGTGATCTCGGCGGTCCTCGCGGAGCCGATCGTGCGCCTCCTCTACCAGCGCGGCCAGTTCGGCCCGCACCAGACGCACGTCGTGGCCGGCGCGCTCGCCGCCTTCGCGGCGGGGCTGACGTTCAACGGGACGATGCTGATGCTGAACCGCGCCTTCTTCAGCCTGCAGTCCCCGTGGATCCCGACCGCGGTCGCGCTCGGCAACCTCGGCCTCAACGCCGTCCTCGACGCCGTCTTCTACCGCTTCGGGACGTGGGGGATCCCGCTCTCGACGACCTTCGTGAACATCGCGGGCACTTTCGCGCTGCTCGAGCTCCTGCGCCGCCGCCTGGGCCGCGTCGAGCTCGCCGAGACCGGACGCGCGTTCGGGAAGATCGTGCTGGCCTCGGTCGTGGTCGGGCTGGTCTCCTACGGGGCCTGGCGCGGCCTCGATTCCGAGCTCGGGCGCTCGCTGGCCGCCCAGATCGTCTCGCTCGGCGTCGCCCTGCTGGGGAGCGCGGTTGCCTATGGGCTGGCGTGTCGCACGCTCGGCGTGCGCGAGCTTCAGGCGCTCCTCTCCCTGCGCCGCCGCACCGGGTGATCGAGTTCGAGCCGCTCAGGCACGAGCACCTGCCGATGCTGCGCGAATGGCTCGAGCGCGAGCACGTCCGCCGCTGGTGGCGCGACTCGCTGGACGACTCGATCGTGGAGTACGCGAAGGCGATCGACGGGCTCGACCCGAGTGACCACTACCTGATCCTCTTCGACGGGCGGCCCGTCGGGATGATCGAGACCTACCTCGTCTCCGACTTCCCCGACTGGGAGACGATCGTCGAGGTCGGCGACGACGTTGCGGGCGTCGACCTGCTGATCGGCGAAGAGGATTTGACTGGACAGGGTCTCGGCCCGCGCGTGCTCGAAGCCTTCGCGCATGAGGTCGTCTTCGCGCGGCCGGAGACCGGCGCGTGCGTCGCGGCCGTCGACGAGGACAACGTGCGCTCGTGGCGCGCATTCGAGAAGGCCGGCTTCCGCTACGTGCGCGACGTCGAGGAAGACGGCCGTCCGCACCGCTTGATGCGGCTGGACCGCCGGTACGCTCAGTAGCCCATGGAGCAGGAGCGCATCCGCAACTTCTCGATCATCGCGCACATCGACCACGGCAAGTCGACGCTGGCCGACCGCATCCTCGAGCTGACCGAGACCGTCACGGGCCGCGAGATGCGCGCCCAGGTTCTGGACACGATGGAGCTCGAGCGCGAGCGCGGGATCACGATCAAGGCCCAGGCCGTGCGCGTGCTCTGGAAGGGCCACCAGCTCAACCTGATCGACACCCCGGGCCACGTGGATTTCACCTACGAGGTCTCGCGCTCGCTGCAGGCGTGCGAGGGCGCGCTGCTCGTCGTCGACGCCGCGCAGGGAATCGAGGCGCAGACGGTCGCGAACGCCTACCTGGCGATCGAGAACGACCTCGAGATCATCCCCGTCGTGAACAAGATCGACCTCCCGCAGGCCGACCCGGACGGCGCGGCGGCCGAGATCGCGGAGCTGGTCGGCGACCAGGCCGACCGCGTGCTGCGGATCTCGGCGAAGACGGGGGAGGGCGTGGAGGCGGTCCTCGACGCGATCGTCGAGCGGATCCCCGCGCCTACCGGCGAGGCGGACGCGCCCGCGCGCGCGCTCGTCTTCGACTCGTCGTACGACCAGTACCGCGGCGTCGTCGCGTTCGTGCGCATGGTCGATGGGTCGTTCCGAGCGCGTGAGCGGCTCCGTGCGATGGCGCAGGGGACGCGCTTCGAGTCCGAGGAGGTCGGCTTCTTCTCGCCCACGATGCGCGGCGCCGACTCGCTCGACGCGGGCGAGGTCGGCTACGTGATCACCGGGCTGAAGGACGTCAGCCGCCTCCGCGTCGGCGACACCCTCACCTCGGAGGAGCAACCCGCCGCCGAGCCGGTTCCGGGCTACAGGGACGTGAAGCCGATGGTCTTCGCAGGTCTCTTCCCGACGGATTCCGACGACTACCCGGACCTGCGGGACGCGCTCGAGAGGCTGAAGCTGAACGACGCCGCGCTCTTCTACGAGCCGGAGACCTCGCAGGCCCTCGGTTTCGGCTTCCGCTGCGGCTTCCTCGGCTTGCTGCACATGGAGATCGTCCGGGAGCGCCTCGAGCGGGAGTTCGACCTCGACCTGATCGTGACCGCGCCGAGCGTCGCGTACCGCGTGCTGACGCAGACCGGCGAGGAGGTCGAGGTGCACAACCCGTCCGAGATGCCGCGCGAGCTGGAGCTCGTCGAGGAGCCTTACATCCGCGCCTCGATCATCGTCCCGAAGGACTTCGTCGGCTCGGTGATGGAGCTGAACACTGAGCGCCGCGGCCGCTTCGATCACATGGAGTACCTCTCGGAGCAGCGCGTCCTGCTCCTCTACGAGCTGCCGCTGGCGGAGATCGTCCTCGACTACTACGACCAGCTCAAGTCTCGGACGCGCGGCTACGCGAGCTTCGACTACGACGTCGTCGGGTTCCGCGAAGGCGATCTCGCGCGCGTCGACGTGCTGATCGCCGGCGAGCCGGTCGACGCGTTGTCCCTGATCGTTCACCGGGACGGCGCCTACGCGCGCGGGCGCGCGCTCGTCGACAAGCTGCGTGAAGAGATCCCGCGCCAGTTCTTCGACGTGCCCGTGCAGGCGGCGATCGGCTCCCGCGTGATCGCGCGCGAGACGATCAAGGCCAAGCGCAAGGACGTGCTCGCGAAATGCTACGGCGGTGACATCACGCGCAAGCGGAAGCTGCTCGAGCGGCAGAAGGCCGGCAAGAAGCGGATGAAGCAGGTCGGCGCGGTCGAGGTTCCGCAGGAGGCGTTCCTCGCCGTGCTCAACCTCGACGGAGGGAAGAAGTGAGCGGCGTCCGGCACCTGTACGTGCACCTGCCGTTCTGTGCGTCTCGCTGCGGCTACTGCGATTTCGTGACCGTAGTGGGGCGGACGGGGCAGCACCGGGCATACGTGGACGCGCTGGTCGCCGAGCTCGAACTGGAGCAGGCCGTGCTGGCGCCGCGGCTGGAGAGCGTGTTCCTCGGCGGCGGGACGCCGACGTTCACGGAGGCGCGTGAGCTCGAGCGCCTGCTCCACGCGCTGCCGCCGGCCGAGGAGCTCACGGTCGAGGCGAACCCGGAGACGGTGACGCCGCAGCTCGCCCGGCTCTTGCGCTCGGGCGGCGTGACGCGCGTCTCGCTCGGCGCGCAGACCTTCCGGCCACATCTGTTGTCCGTGCTCGAGCGGCGCGCCGGCCCGGATGACGTCCGGCGTTCCGTCTACGCTCTCCGTGATGTCGGATTTGACAACATCTCCCTGGATCTCGTCTACGGGATCCCCGGCCAGAGCTCCGCCGATCTCGACGCCGACCTGAGTGACGCTCTCGCGCTGGAGCCCGAGCACCTCTCCTGCTACGAGCTGGAGGCGAAACCGGGCACGCGGTTCACCCATGCGCACGGCGCGGAGCTCGCGCGTCAGGCCGAGGCGATGGAGTCGTACTTCGAGCGCGTCGTCGCGCGTGTCACGGCTGCCGGGTACCGCTGGTACGAGACGGCGAACTTCTGCAGGCAGCCGTCCCTCGCGGACGGGCGCGATCTCCGCTCGCGGCACAACCTCGCCTACTGGCGCGGCCGGGACTACCTCGGCCTCGGGATCGGCGCGGTCTCGACAATCGAATCTGAGCGCCGGCGGACGACGCCGAAGCTCGGGGCCTACCTGGCCGCCCTCGCCTCCGGCTCGCGGCCACCGCGGGAGCTGGAACCGCTTCCGCCGGAGGTGCGCGAGAGCGAGCGGGTGATGCTCGGGCTACGGCTGGACGAGCCGCTCGCGGTCAACGGGCTCGCGCGCGCGGTCGACTGGGCGGCGGTCGAGCGGCTCGAGCGGCTCGGCCTCGTGCGGCACGAGCAACGGGAGAGTCTCGCGTTGACCGGGCGCGGCCGCTACCTCGGCGGCGGCGTCACGGCGGAGCTGCTCGCCTAAAATCCCTGCAAAGGTGATGAACCAGGCAGCAGAGACCGAGCTCACGCACCGTCAGGGCGAGATCCTGCGCGGCGTCGTCGAGGCGTTCGTCGCGACCGGCGAGCCGGTCGGGTCGCGGACGCTCGTGGACCGGGCGGGTCTCGACGTCTCGCCGTCCACGGTCCGCGCCGAGCTGGCCGAGCTCGAGGCACGCGGCCTGCTGACGCATCCGCACACCTCGGCCGGGCGGATCCCGACCGAGCAGGGCTACCGCTACTACGCGGACCGCCTGCTCGAGCGGCTCGACCCGCATCCCGAGGGCTTCCCGCTCGATCTGAGCGCGGCGCGGAGCGAGGTCGACTCGGCACTGCAGGCGACGACCGAGATGCTCTCCGAGCTGACGCGCCTGCTCGCCCTCGTGTCGGCGCCCCCGCTAGGGACGGCGACGGTTCGCCACGTCGAGGTGCTGCTACTCCAGCCGCACGCGGTGATGGTCGTCGTGATCGCGTCGACCGGCAGCGTCACGAAGCGCGTCTACCGCTACCCGGAGCCGGTCGACCCGATGCTCGCCGACTGGGCGGCCGCCTACCTGAACGACCGCATCGCCGGGCTCGAGCTGGGCAGCAACGCGCTGCGGCGGCGGCTCGACGATCCCGGTCTAGGCCGCCGGGAGCGCGCATTCCTGGCGACTGTCTCGACGCTCTTCGAGGAGGCGCTCGCCGCGGAGCAGCAGGGGCTCTACGTAGGTGGCACCGCGGGCCTGCTCGAGGACCTGCGTTCGGAAGAGCTCGACGCCTACCAGCGCCTGCTCGAGGTGCTCGAGAAGCGTGCGGCGTTGCTCGAGGTCGTGAGCCAATCGTTCGACCCGCGCAAGCCGTTCGTCCGCGTCGGGCCGGAGCTCGAGCACCCGGCGATGCGCGACCTCGCGCTGGTCGGCGCGTCGTACGGGCTGACGACGCGAACGCTGGGGGCCGTCACCCTGCTCGGCCCCGTGCGCATGGACTACGACAAGGCGCTGCGTTCCGTACGCGCAGCCGCGCACGAGCTCTCCCGGTTCGTCGAGGAGATCTACGAAGACAACTAGAGCGGCGAGTACGCTGGGATCGATGGCGGCGACGAAGCGCGACTACTACGAGGTCCTCGGCGTCGAGCGCGCAGCCGGTGAGAGCGAGATCAAAAAAGCGTTCCGCGGGCTCGCCCGCACGCTCCACCCGGATGTCTCGGAGGAGCCGGACGCCGAGGAGCGTTTCCGCGAGGTCGTCGAGGCCTACGAGGTCCTCTCGAAGCCGGAGACGCGCGAGCTCTACGACCGCTTCGGGCACGAAGGCCTGCGCAGCGGCGGCTTCAACCCGTCCGCCTTCGATCTCGGCAGCCTCTCCGATCTCTTCTCGGCCTTCTTCGGCGACGACCTCTTCGGCGTCGGCGGCCGCCAGCGGCGTGCGCGCGGCGCGGATGCGGTCGCCCAGGTCGAGATCGACCTCGTCGAGGCGGCGAATGGGACGCAGCGCGAGGTCCCGTTTCCGGTCAGCGTCCCCTGCGCGGCGTGCGGCGGCACGGGAGCCGAGCCGGGTACCGAGCCCGAGACATGTCCGACCTGTGCGGGTGCCGGCCGGGTCGAGCACGTCTCGCGGACGGTGTTCGGCGAGTTCATCCGCTCGCAGCCATGTCCGCAGTGCGGTGGCGGCGGGCGCGTGATCGCGCACCCGTGCGGCGAGTGCGACGGGTCAGGCCGCATCGTCGAGGAGCGCACCCTCGAGGTCGAGGTGCCGCCCGGGATCCACGACGGCCAGCAGATTCGGCTCACGGGCGAGGGCCACGCGGGGTCGCTGGGGGGCCGCGCGGGCGATCTCTACGTACAGGTCAGGATCCGCCCCGACCCGCGCTTCGTCCGCGAGGGCAACGACATCATCACGACGGTCGACCTGACGATCACGCAGGCCGCGCTCGGCGCGAGGCTCCCGGTGCCGACGCTCGACGGAGAGACGGAGCTCGAGCTCGAGCCCGGCACGCAGCCTGGTTCGGTCGTCGTCCTGCGTGGGCGCGGGATGCCGGTCCTGCAGGGCTTCGGTCGGGGCGACCAGCGCGTGCTCGTGAACGTGCGAGTCCCCCAGCGGCTGACGGACGACCAGCGTTCGCTGCTCGAGCGGCTCCAGGACGTGCTCGGCGAGGAACATTACGAGGACGACGAGGGGTTCTTCGAGAAGCTGAAGAGCGCGTTCCGCTGAGCACGCTCCGCCGCGTCGCGACGACCGTCTCGCCGGAGCGCGCCGAGATTGCGCGGGCGCTCATGGTCGAGCTCTTCCCGGAGGGCTTCGAGGAGACGGAGCACTCGGACGGCGTCGAGCTCGCCGCCTACACGGATGCGAGCGGCGAGGAACGGCTCTGGGCTGCCTTCGGGACCGTCTCGGCAGACGCGGTCCCGGACGGATGGGAGCAGCGGTGGCGCGAGTTCCACAAACCGGTGCGCGTCGGACGACTGTGGCTGGGCCCGCCGTGGGAAGACCCGCCGGCCGGCGCGGTCGCGGTCGTAATCGACCCGGGCCGCGCGTTCGGCACCGGCGGCCACCCGACGACGCGGCTCTGCCTCGAGCTGCTCGCCGAGGTCGAGCCGGCGAGCCTGGTCGACGCGGGGTGCGGATCGGGCGTCATCGCCGTCGCCGCGGCGAAGCTCGGCTTCTCGCCGGTGCGCGCGCTCGACCAGGAGGCGGCCGCAGTCGAGGCAACCGCGCGGAACGCAGCGGCGAACGGCGTCGAGCTCGAGATCGAACAGGCCGACGTCCTGTCGGCCCCGCTGCCCGAGGCCGAGGTCGTCGTGGCGAACGTCTCGGCAGCGTTCGCCGGTGCGCTGCGGCCACAACCGGCCACGCACACGGTTCTCACCTCGGGCTACCTCGAGTCCGACCGTCCGACGATCGACCGCTTCCGCCCGCTGGACCGCCGTATCGCCCACGGGTGGGCCGCAGACCTGCACCGCCGCTAGGAGTAGAGTCCACGCGCCGTGGCGGGCTTTTCCATCCGCTTTCTGGGTTGCAAGGTGTCGTACGCCGACGCCCAGGCGATCCGCGAGCGCCTGCTCGCGGACGGCCATACGGAGGCGACCGGGGGAGCCGAGGTCGCGGTCGTGAACACGTGCTGCGTGACGCACGAGGCGGTCCGCAAGTCGCGCCATGCGGCCGCCCGCGCAGCCCGCACGCACGGAAAGGTCTACGTCACCGGCTGCGGCGCGAGCCTGGAGGCGGACGGCTTCGACGGCCTGCCGGACAATGTGGTCGTCGTCGCTCGCCGCAGCGAGGAGACGCCCGGGTTCGTCGCCGGGGACGTCGGCGCCGTCGGCTGCGTCCAGGCCGAGGCGCGGCTCGAGCGAGTGCGCGCCTTCGTGAAGGTCCAGGACGGGTGCAGCTTCTCGTGCGCGTTCTGCGTGATCCCGTCCGTTCGCGGCGCGTCGCGCAGCCGTCGCGCCGAAGCCGTCCTGCGCGAGGCCCGGCGTCGGGTCGAGCAGGGCCACAAGGAGATCGTCCTGACCGGGATCAACCTCGGCTGCTACCGCGACCGCGAGGCCGGCTACACGCTCGCCCGGCTCGTCCGCGAGGTGGGGGAGATACCCGGCCTGGCGCGCCTGCGCCTTTCGTCGATCGAGGTGAACCACGTCAACGGCGAGCTGGTCGACGCGCTGCGCGAGACCCCCGTGCTCGCGCGTCACCTGCACGTTCCTCTGCAGTCCGGCGAGGACGGCGTGCTGCGCGCGATGGGGCGGCGCTACGACAGCGCGACCTACCTGCGCCGCGTCGAGCCGCTTGCGGACTTCAACCTGACGAGCGACGTGATCGTCGGCTTCCCGGGCGAGGACGAGCAAGCCTTTCGCCGGACCCTGGAGGTCGTCGACCGGGCCGGGATCTCGAGCGTCCACGTGTTCCCGTACTCGCCGCGGCCCGGTACAGCGACCGCAGCTGCAGACACCGTCCCGCCCCACGTCAAGCGCGAGCGCGGCGAGCGCCTGCGTGAGCACTCGCGGGTTGCGAGCCTCGAGCGCTGGCGCGCGAAGGTCGGGAGCGAAGACGTCGTACTCGTCGACCGCCCGGGCCGCGGGTACGGCGACGACTACTCGCCCTGGCTGGTGCGAGGCGAGGTCGGCGAGCTCGTCCGCGTCAGGGCGCGCGGCGTGACCGAGGAGGGGATCCTCGCTGCCTGACGACTGTCTCTTCTGCCAGCTCGTCCGGGATGGCGACCACGTCCGCGCCGCGAACGGCTTCGTGGCGGTCCGCGACATCAACCCGAAGGCGGACACGCACCTGCTCGTGATCCCGGAGCGCCACGTAGACACCTTCCGCGAGGTCGGCGAGTTCGCCGCCGATGAGGCCAAGCACATGCTGGAGTTCGTCGCCGAGACCGCCAAGGACGCCGGGCTCGACGATTACCGTGTGGTGGTGAACGTGGGCGAGGGTGCCGGGCAGACGATCTTTCACCTTCACTGGCACCTCCTCGGCGGGCGAGTCTGGGGGGCCGCCGGATGAGCCTGATTCAGCAGCTGGAGGACGAGCTGAAGGAGGCGATGGTCGCGCGCGACACGGCGCGCCGCGACACGTTGCGCCTGATCCTGGCGAGCCTGCGCAGCGCAGAGAAGGAGCTGCAGCGGCCGCTGCACGACGACGAGGAGCTGCAGGTCCTCCAGCGCGAGCGCAAGCGCAGGCAGGAGGCCGCCGAGGGCTTCCGCACTGCCGGCCGAGACGCGCAGGCCGAGGCCGAGGAAAGCGAGCTCGCGGTGCTCGAGGAGTTCATGCCCGAGCCGCTCTCGGAGGATGACCTCGAGGAGATCGTCGACGACGCGATCGCCGAGGTCGGCGCGACGAGCATGCGCGACTTCGGCCGCGTGATGGCCGACGTGATGCCGCAGGTCTCGGGCCGTGCCGACGGCTCGGCGGTCAGCCAGCTCGTGCGCGAGAAGCTCGCCTGAGCGGCTTCGAGAAGCTCAACGCTCTGCTCGAGTCACTGCGCGGGTTCGACCGTCCGTGGTTCGTCTCCGGCGGGTGGGCGATCGACCTCTTTCTGAATGAGGTGACGCGGCCGCACGAGGACATCGAGGTCGGGATCTTCCGCGCGGATCAGGGAGCGCTCCAGGCGCACTTAGCCGAATGGGAGCTACTCAAGTGCGAACGGCCGGGTCGACTCGATCCGTGGGAAGAGGGCGACTGGCTCGAGCTCCCGATCCATCAGGTCTTTGCGTTTCCTCCGGGTAGCCCGCCCCTGCAGCAACCGTGGGAGCCCGGCGGCGACGAGCTGCAGTTCTTCCTGAACGACGTCGAGGACGGTGTCTGGCTGTGCAGGCGCGATCCCAGCGTCAAGCGGCCGGCGGCCGAGGTGTGGAATCGATCCGCGTCGGGGCTGCCGATCGTGGCGCCGGAGATCCAGCTGCTCTACAAGGCGAAGCACCACCTGGAGAAAGACGAGGACGACTTCCAGGCCGCGGTTCCCCGGCTGAGCCGGGAGCAGCGGGAGTGGCTGAGGCGAAGCCTCGAGGTCGTACACCCGGGCGATCCATGGCTCGCGCCGCTCGAAGCCCTCGACGCGTAAGGCGACGCGCCGTTGATCGCCGTGCCGCAGCTCACAAGCTCATACCCCCACCCTGGGTGGGGACCGATCCCACCGCCCTCGAGGGCGAGCGTAACCCGCAAAAGCGCACGCGTGGGTGACGAAACCGTGCCGAATGTGTGAATTCCGCGGCGCCGGCGCAACCCGGCGCAGCGCCTACACTGAGCCTCTGTGCAGGAGGTTCTCTCAGTCTCGAACGACGTCGCGGCCGAGCTCGCCACGGTCGGCGACGGCGTGCTCGATGCGCTTCGTGAACGGCTGCGCTGCACGATCCTGCTCCGCGGCAACCGCCTGACGATCGAGGGCTCCGACCCCGACGTCGCCCAGGCGCGCGCCGTGATCGACGAGCTCCGCGACCTGGTCGAGGGCGGTCACGAGATCGAGCCGAGCACGGTCGACGCGGTTCTCGCTGCGCTCGACGAGGCGGAGGACCTGCGAGAGGTCCTCGAGGACGTGGTCTGGCGCCACCGCGGCAAGAAGATCTCGCCGAAGACGCTGAACCAGAAGCGGTACGTCGACGCGATGCGCAGGCACACCGTCACCTTCGCGATCGGCCCCGCCGGCACCGGCAAGACGTACCTCGCGATGGCACTCGCGGTCGCAGCGCTCTCCGACCGGGAGGTCGGCCGGATCATCCTGACGCGCCCCGCCGTCGAGGCGGGTGAGCGGCTCGGCTTCCTCCCGGGCGACATGCTCGCGAAGGTCGACCCGTACCTGCGCCCGCTCTACGACGCGCTGTACGACATGCTCGACCCCGACCGGCTCGCCGCCTACATGGAGAAGGGCACCATCGAGGTCGCGCCGCTCGCGTTCATGCGTGGCCGGACGCTGAACGACTCGTTCATCATCCTCGACGAGGCCCAGAACACGAGCCCCGAGCAGATGCAGATGTTCCTGACGCGGCTGGGCTTCGGCTCGAAGGTCGTCGTCACCGGGGACGTGACGCAGATCGACCTGCCGCGCGAGCAGGCGTCCGGCCTGATCCAGGTGCAGGACATCCTCGGCTCGATCGAAGGGATCGCGTTCATCCAGTTCGGACACGAGGACGTCGTCCGGCACCGGCTCGTCCAGCGCATCGTCGAGGCGTACAAGCTGCATGCAGAGGAGACGGGCACGCAGCGGCACCGCTAGTGGAGCAGTAGATGGTGGCGGTCGAGGTGGACAATCGAAGCGGAGTCGAGATCGAGGAGGACGAGGCGGTCGCGCTCGCCCGCACCGTGCTGGCCGAGGAGGGCGTCGAAGACGGCGAGCTCGGCCTGCACTTCGTGGGGCCGGACGAGATCCGCGCCCTCAAGCGGGAGCATCTGGGCGTCGACGAGGTGACGGACGTGCTCTCTTTCCCGATCGACGCGCGCGACCCGCTCGAGCCGGGGCTGCCGCGCCAGCTCGGGGACGCGGTCCTCTGCCCGCAGGTGGTCGGCGAGGCCTGGCGCGCCCCGCTCGTGCACGGGCTTCTGCATCTCGTCGGCTACGACCACGGCGCGGCAATGGACGAGCGCGAGGCGCGATGGAGCGACTGACCCACCGCCGCGCCCGGACCCTCCTCGAGAGCTTCAACTTTGCCGTCGAGGGGATCATCCACGTCTTCCGCACGCAGCGGAACATGCGGATCCACATGCTCGCGGCCGTGATCGTGCTCGTGGCGGCACTCGCGACGAGCGTGACGAGGCTCGAGCTGATCGCGCTCCTGCTGGCGATCGCCTTCGTCTTCATCACCGAGATGCTCAACTCGGCGCTCGAGCAGGCGATCGACGTCTCGACGACGTCCTTCGACCCGCTCGCGAAGCTGGCCAAGGACATCGCAGCGGGAGCCGTGCTGATCGCCACGCTCAACGCGATCGCGGTCGGCTATCTCGTCTTCTCGGGTCAGGTCGCCGACCGGAGCTCGCGGCTGCTCGACCGGCTTCGCGACGCGCCGGCGCAGCTGACGCTGATCGCGCTGGTGGTGACGATCATCCTCGTGATCGCGGCGAAGGCGTACACCGGGCGCGGGCGGCCGCTGAGCGGCGGTCTTCCGTCGGGCCACGCGGCGGTCGCCTTCGCCGGCTGGATGGCCGCGACGCTCGTCATCGGAGATTCGCACCGGTTCCTGATCTCGACGCTCACGCTGATCATGGCGCTGCTCGTCGCGCAGACGAGAGTCGAGTCGGGGATCCACTCGGCGCTCGAGGTGACCTACGGCGGGGTGCTCGGTGCCCTCGTGACGCTGGCCGTCTTCCAGCTGTTCGCGTGAGCATGGGCTGCCGGGCACTGAGGCCCGAAAAGTCACAGAATCGGCACGAAGCCGTCACCCACGCGTTGCAGTTTCACGGTTACGATCGCCCTCGAGGGCGGTGGGCAGTCATCCCCACCCAGGGTGGGGGTATGGGGTTTTGAGGAGCGGCTTCGTCGCCGTCGCCGGGAGGCCGAACGTTGGGAAGTCGACGCTCGTCAACGCGCTCTGTGGCGGGAAGGTCGCGATCGTCTCGGACAAGCCGCAGACGACGCGTCGACGCATCGTCGGGATCGCGAACGGCGACGACCACCAGCTCGTGCTCCTCGACCTGCCCGGCTTCCAGCGGCCGCAGGACGCGCTGACCGAGCGGATGCAGCGCACGGTCGATGCCTCGCTCGACGACGTCGAGGCCATCCTCTTCGTCCTCTCGGCGCGCGAGCGGATCGGCGCCGGCGACCGCTTCATCGCCGAGCGCGTCTTCGCGCTCGAGACCCCCGTCGTCGTCGCCCTGAACAAGGTCGATCGCCTCAAGCCCGGCCACATCGCCACGCAGATGGCCCGTGGGGCGCAGCTCGGCGACTTCCACGCGCTCCATCCCGTCAGCGCCCTGACCGGGGACGGCGTCCCAGCCCTGCGCGACGAGCTCGTCGCGCTCCTGCCGGAAGGGCCGGCGTACTACCCCCGCGAGCAACGCACCGACCTCTCGCCCGAGGCTCAGATCGCGGAGCTGGTGCGCGAGAAGGCGCTCCAGCTGACGCGCGAAGAGGTGCCGCACGCGCTCTCGGTCGAGGTCGACGAGCTGGCCGACAAGGTCGTCCGCGCGACGATCTTCGTCGAGACCGAGTCGCAGAAGCAGATCGTGGTAGGCAAGGGCGGCGCAGTCGTGAAGCAGATCGGCACCCGCGCGCGCCCGGAGGTCGAGCTCGTCCTCGGCCACCCGGTCTTCCTCGAGCTGAAGGTGAAGGCGCGGCCCAGGTGGCGCCGCGACGAGGCGATGCTCGAGCGCCTCGGCCTCTGATGCCGCTGCTCGCGCTGTTCGACGTCGACGGCACGCTCTTCCTCACCGACGACCCGCTCTCGAGCGAAGCGCTGCTGGCGACGCTCCGCGACCTCTACCCGGTCGACCCGCCCGAGGACGCCGTCGAGCAGGTCGACCATCGAGGGCAGACGGCGACGCGGATCGCGCGGCTCGTGCTCAACGCCGAGGGAATCGACAATGCGGCCGTCGACGAGCGCCTGGACGAATGCTGCGTCCGCTTCGCCGCCCGTTACGTGGCCATGCTCGCGGCGGCGGACACGAGCGCCTGGCAGGCGGCGCCCGGCGCTGCGGAGGCGCTGACCCGCCTGCAGGAGGCCGGCGTCCGGCTGGCGCTGCTGACCGGCAACCCCGAGCCGATGGCGAGGGCGCGCATGTTCCGGCTGGGCATGGAGCGCTTCTTCCCCGAGGGCGAAGGCGCGTTCGGGTGCGAATCGGAGTCGCGAATCGAGCTGATCGAGCTCGCTCGCCGCCGCGCGGGCGGCTGGCCCGCGGACCAGACCGTGGAGCTCGGCGACACGCGACGTGACGAGACAACCGCTCGTGCGGCCGGCATTCGCTCTGTCCATGTGGAGGCGGGCGATCTCACGGCCGCCGTCGAGCGCCTGCTCACGCCTTCGGCCTAGACTTCGTTCAATGGCTCAGGCGCCCGCCCTGCCAACCGGATTCGAGCTCCCGCTCGAGCCGCGGCTGCCGAGAATCGGATCGATCGACCAGGTCGCGCTCGAGGAGCGCGCAGCCACCCTCGCCAAGCGCTCGATCAAGCGCGAGTCGAAGGTCTTCGCGCTCGAGCTCGCCGTGCGGATGACCGACCTGACGACGCTCGAGGGCGCCGACACGCCGGGCAAGGTGGCCGCGCTTGCCTCGAAGGCGATCCGGCCCGATCCGTCCGATCCGAACGTGCCCTCGGTCGCTGCGGTCTGCGTCTATCCGAACCTTGTCCCGACGGCGGTCGAGCGCGTGCGCGGAACCGGGGTCAAGGTCGCGTCCGTCGCGACCGCGTTCCCGTCCGGCCAGTCGCCGCTCGAGACGAAGCTGGACGAGGTGCGCTGGGTCATCGAGCACGGCGCGGACGAGGTCGACATGGTGATCGACCGCGGAGCCTTCCTCGCGGGTCGCTACGCCAAGGTCTACGACGAGATCGTCCGCGTGAAGGAGGCCTGTGGGCAGACGCACCTGAAGGTGATCCTCGAGACGGGAGAGCTCGGCACCTACGACAACGTCCGCCGCGCCTCGCTGCTCGCGATGGCCGCCGGCGCAGACTTCATCAAGACGTCGACCGGCAAGCTTTCCTCGGCCGCGACGCTCCCGGTCGCGCTCGTGATGCTCGAGGCGATCCGCGACGTCTTCGAGGAGACGGGCCGCCGCGTCGGCTTCAAGCCGGCCGGCGGGATCCGCACCTCGAAGCAGGCGATCCAGCACCTCGTCCTCGTCCACGAGACCCTCGGCGACGACTGGCTGACCCCGGACCGCTACCGGTTCGGCGCCTCGTCACTCCTGAACGACATCCTGATGCAGCTGCGCAAGGAGAGGACCGGGCGCTACCAGAGCCCGGACTACTTCACCGTTGACTGAGCTCGAGCGACCGAAGAGCAACCTCCCCGCGGCGACTGCCTGGGAGTACGCGACCGCTCCGGAGTCGCGCGACGTCGTGACGCTGCGCGAGCACTACGGCCATTTCGTCGGCGGCGAGTGGCTGACGCCGAAGGAGAGCTACACGACGATCGACCCGTCGAGCGAGGAGCCGCTCGCCGAGGTCGGCCAGGCGACCGAGCAGGAGGTCGGGCTCGCGGTCGAGGCCGCGCGCGAAGCCTTCGAGAACGGCTGGTCGGCGCTGCCCGGGTCGGAGCGGGCGAAGTACCTCTTCCGGATCGCGCGCGTGCTGCAGGAGCGCTCACGCGAGTTCGCGGTGCTCGAGTCGCTGAACGGCGGCAAGCCGATCCGCGAGTCGCGCGACGTCGACCTGCCGCTGGCCGCTGCGCATTTCTTCTACTACGCGGGCTGGGCCGACAAGCTCGAATACGCATTCCCGAACCGCAAGCCGAAGCCGCTCGGCGTCGCAGGTCAGATCATCCCGTGGAACTTCCCGCTCCTGATGCTGGCGTGGAAGATCGCGCCTGCGCTCGCGGCCGGGAACACCGTCGTCCTCAAGCCGGCCGAGACGACGCCGCTCTCTGCGCTCCTCTTTTGCGACGTCCTCCGCCAGGCGGAGCTCCCGGCCGGGGTCGTCAACATCATCACGGGCGACGGCAGCGCGGGCGCCGCCCTCGTCAAGGGAGACGTCGACAAGGTCGCGTTCACCGGCTCGACAGAGGTCGGCAAGGCGATCCAGCGCGAGCTCGCGGGCACCGGCAAGAAGCTGACGCTCGAGCTCGGCGGCAAGGCGGCGAACGTCATCTTCGACGACGCCGCGCTCGACCAGGCGGTCGAGGGGATCGTGAACGGGATCTACTTCAACCAGGGCCACGTCTGCTGCGCCGGCTCGCGCCTCCTCGTGCAGGAGTCGATCTACGAGCCCGCCATCGCGAAGCTGAAGCGGCGTCTCGCGACCCTGCGCGTTGGCGACCCGCTCGACAAGAACACCGACGTCGGCGCGATCAACTCGCGGCAGCAGCTCGAGAAGATCCAGGAGCTCGTCGCGAGCGGGGAGGAGGAGGGCGCCGAGATCTACCAGCCGCCGTGCCGCCTGCCGGAGAAGGGCTACTGGTTCGTGCCGACGGTCTTCACGAACGTCGCGCAGAGCTACCGGATCGCGCAGGAGGAGATCTTCGGGCCTGTCTTGTCGGTGCTCACGTTCCGCACGCCCGACGAGGCCGTCGAGAAGGCGAACAACACGCCGTACGGGCTCTCGGCCGGCGTCTGGACGGAGAAGGGCTCGCGGATCCTGTCGATGGCGCAGAGACTGCGCGCCGGGGTGATCTGGGCGAACACGTACAACCGCTTCGACCCGACCTCGCCGTTCGGCGGTTACAAGGAGTCAGGCTTCGGTCGCGAGGGAGGCCTCCACGGCCTCGAGCCGTACCTGACTTTCGAATGACGCGCCTGCCCGTCCGCAAGACGTACAAGCTCTTCATCGGGGGCGAGTTTCCGCGCTCGGAGTCGGGACGCACGTACGAGGCCGAGGGCCAGAACGTCGCTCTCGCGTCGCGGAAGGACGTGCGCGACTCGGTGCGCGCGGCGCGCGGGGCCTTCGCGAAGTGGGCGGCGATGACCGCCTACAACCGCGGCCAGGTGCTCTACCGGATTGCCGAGATGATGGAGGCGCGCCGTTCGGAGTTCGCGGAGCTCTGCTCGGGGCCGAAGGAGGTCGAGCGCTCGATCGACCGCGTCGTCTGGTACGCGGGCTGGGCCGACAAGCTGGCGCAGGTGCTCGGGTCGGCCAATCCCGTCGCGGGCCCGTACTTCAACTTCACCGTGCCGGAGCCGACCGGCGTCGTCGGGATCATCGCGCCCGAGGAGCCGGCCCTCGCGGGGCTGGTCTCGCGGATCGCCCCGGCGATCGTGGGCGGCAACGCGGTCGTCGCCGTCGCCTCCGAGGCGCACCCGCTGGCGGCGATCGAGCTGGCAGAAGTGGTCGCGACCGCAGATGTCCCCGGCGGCGTCGTCAACATCCTGACCGGACGACGCGAGGAGCTCGCGCCGGTGCTGGCGGGCCACATGGACGTGAACGCTCTGGACGTGTCGGGCGCGGACGGTCAGGTGCCGGAGCTCGAGCGGCTCGCGGCGGAGAACGTCAAGCGAGTCGTCCACGGCGCGCCCGATGACCAGAGCCCGTGGGAGATCGCCGGCTTCCTCGAGCTGAAGACCGTCTGGCACCCGATCGGCGTCTGATTTTGGCCCGCGCGCTGCGACTTTTCCCGCCGCCTAAGGCGCACCCGGCCTCCTCCCCGCTGAGAGCCTATTCAGGAAATGCGCGCGCGTGTGTGACGCGATTGCGCCACAATTGCGCCGGATGACGGGTCGCCGCTTCAGCCAGGCCATATCCGAAGGCGACGGCATCTCGGTCGTCGCCGAGGTGAACGGAGCCGACTCCGCGAGGCAGGCGGAGGACGCCGGCGCCGAGGGGGTGCTCGTGCACGCTCACAGCGCCCACGAGCTCGACGCGATCCGCGAGGCCGTCTCGGTCCCGGTGCTCGTCCACTGGATCGGCGCGCACGCTCGCGTCGACGGCGCCGACGCCTGCATCGTGACTCTCGACGACTGGAGTGAAAGCGCAGGCGACGTCGAGCTCGCCGTGCGGGTCGAGGACGAGGAGCAGCTCGAGGAAGCGCTCGAGAAGTTCGATCCGGAGCTGTTCGTGCTCGCGGGCCGAAACGACGACCCGCTCGAGGGCGTGCTCGACCTGCTGCCCGACGTGCCCGCCGGCAAGCTCGCGATCGCCGACCTGCCGGCAACCACGCGCGCGGACGTGGACGAGCTCGAGCGCGCGGGCGTCGACGCGGTGATCGTGCGGGCGGGGAACATCGCCGAGCTGATCGGCGAGACGCCGCCCGAGGTCTGAGCGCCGCGCCGCCCGAGCGGGCCCGCGGCCTCTGGGGCGGGCCGCGCGTCGCGCTGGCGGCGATTCTCGCGGGGGCCGCGGCGCTCCGGGCGGTCGGGCTCGGCTACGGCCTGCCGTTTCCGCTCTTCAGCCCGGACGAGCAGAGCATCGTCCCGCGGGCGTGGGCGATGGTGCACGGCGGTGGGCTCGATCCGCACTGGTTCGACTACCCCACGCTGCTCATGTACCTGCTCGCGCCGTTCCAGGTCTGGCAGGGGGCGCCGTCGTACCTGGCCGCGCGGATCGTGGTGCTCGTGCTCGCGCTCGGCGCGATCGCCGCGTCCTGGTGGCTCGGCCGGCGCGCGTACGGCGTCCCGGCCGCCGCCGTCGCCGCTGCGCTCGTCGCCGTGGAGGTGACCGAGGTCGCGTACTCGCGGATGGCGGTGACCGACGTCCCGCTCACGCTCGGCGTCGCCGCGTCGCTGGCCCTCCTCGTCTCCGGACGGATCGAGCTCGCGGGCCTCGTCGCGGGCCTCGCCATGAGCATCAAGTACCCGGGCGTCTTCCTGCTCGTGCCGCTCGCCGTCGCCTCCTACCGCGAGCCGCGGAGACTCGCCACCGGCATCGGGCTCGCGGTCGTCGGCTTCTGCGCGACGAGCCCCTTCTTCCTCGTCCACCTTGGCTCAGCGGTCTCCGACGCCTACCGCGTCCAGCACCTCGCGCACCAGGGCTGGCTCGGCTTCGAGCACGACGACGTCGCGCCGATCGCCTTCCTCGCGCAGCTCTGGCACGGCGTGGGGCCCGCGCTGCTGATCTGCGGCGTCGGCCTGGTGGTGGCGATCGCCCACCGCACGCGCACCGACTTGATCCTCGTCTCCTTCGTGCTCGTTTACTTCCTCGACCTCTGCACGATCGGCGCGCACTTCGACCGCTACACGCTGCCGCTGCTGCCGGCGCTCGGCGCGCTCGCCGGCCGCCTGCGCGGCCTCGCGCCGGTGACGCTGCTGCTGCTCGTCGTCCCGCTGACCTGGTCGATCCGTGACGCCCGCACGCTGACGAAGACCGACACGCGCGTCGTTGCCCACCGCTGGATCGAGGCGCACCTGCCGCCGGGAGCGCGGCTCGCGGCCGACTCCTCGCTGCCGCAGTTCGCAGGTCACCGAGTGCTGAAGCTGCGGCTGCCGCTCCCGGAGGAGGACCAGCCCGACCCGAACCGCGACGTCGCGCGCCTTCGGCGGACGGGAGTGCGGTACGCGGTCGTCACGGGTGCCGTCGAAGACCGCGTGCTCGCCGCCCGTGAGCACTACCCGCGCGAGACGGCGTTCTACGAGGCGCTGCGCAGGACCAAGCGCGTCTTCTACCTCGCCCCAGGGAACCGCTATGCGGGTCCCTGGGTTGCCGTCTACCATCTTTCGTCGTGACCCGGGTCGTCACGCTCGTTTCGCTCCTCGCGCTTGCGCTTGTCCTCACCGCGTGCAGCGGAGACCCCGGCGCGGGCGCGGGCGTCGTCAAGGCGAAGCCGAAGTGCCTCGACCGCGCCGGCTGGCAGCGGCTCGCGAACCGCATCCACGCGCCTGTGTACTGCCCCGGCTGGATGCCCGATCCGCTCGACGGCGTCATCGGGGGCCGCTGGAACAACATCGACTCGGTCTCCCGTGACCGCAGCTACCTGATCGGGTTCATCTGGTTCGAGCGCGGCAGCGGCGAGCTTCACGTCAACCTGCGCGGGTATCCGGGCCGGACCGCGATCCCGCGCTGCCCCGGCGACGTCGGCAAGAACAAGGTGCCGTGCTTCGCCGATCCGCACGGCCACGTCCGCGCGAACGGGATCGACGCGACCGTCTACACCGTGAACCAGGGCGCCGACCAGTGGCACGTGCTGCTCGCCTGGCATCGCGGCCGCTCGCTCTACGCGCTCAGCCAGCATGTGGCGGCTCCGCTGACCTATCGCGGTGTCGTCGCCGATCTCAAGCGGATGCTTCGCTCGCTCACCGTCGTCTCGCCCCGCTCATGAGGTACACGCGTCGAGGGCTGCTCGCCGGCGCGGCGGCCGGAGCGCTGGCCGCGACCGGGATCTACGAGGCGGTCGATCGGCTGGCCACGTCGCCGCCGCGAGCGGACGCGCTCGGCCTGCCGCCGGAGCAGCACCTGCTCGACCTCCGCGTCGTCCACGACGACGGCATCGCGGTGCTCGTGCCGCCGCTTCACCACCAGCTCGTCACCGCGAAAGTGCGCGCGACCGACCTGGTGAGCGCCCAACGCGAGCTCGAGGACGCGCTCGCCGACCTCGACGCCCGCTTCCCGTCGACGCCGGCCGGGCTCGGCGTGACCGTCGCGTGGGGGCTGCCCTACTTCGAGCGTCGCGTGGCGGGCGCCTGGACGGAGCACGCGCCGTTCGACCGGCGGGCCGGCAAGCACGCGCTGCTCCCGGCGATCCGCTTTCCGAGCGACCCGCACGACACCGTCCTCGAGCAGAACGACGTCGCCGTCCTGCTGCGCAGCGACTCGCTCGACAACGTCTCGGCCGGCGCGAAGCGGCTCTTCGACGACCTCGACGTCTTCGAGCCGACGAGCATTCGCAAGGGGTTCGCCGGCGGCGGCTTCGAGGGGCGCCAGAGCCTGCCGAAGCGGATGGCGATGGCCGCGAACGTGCCCGGCGCCGACCTGATCCCGGACACCGCCGAGCTCTTCCTCGGCTTCACGTCGACCCAGCGGGCGAACCTCGGCCCGGGCCGGATCGCGAACCTCGAGACGCTCGGCTACACGGACGCGGCTGGCGGCTACTTCCACGGCGGCACCCACATGCACGTCTCGCACATCTTCGAGGACCTCGAGGCCTGGTACCTGAACTTCGACTTCCAGCAGCGGGTGGACACGACCTTCCGCCCGGGGCTGAGGGCGCGCCAGGACGCGCAGACGGTCGCGCAGGGCCCCGCCCGGGTGACCGACACGAAGGAGGTCGAGCGCGACTTCCGCCGGCGCGGGCGTATCGGCCACAGCTCGTCGATCCAGGCGACGTCGCGCCTCGAGCGCGACACGCTCGGCCCCGACGGAACCGTCTACCGCAAGGGCACCGCGATCCCGCAGCGCGCCGATTTCAACACCCTCGACAACCCCTTCTTCTGGCGGCCCGAGGGCGTCGACCGCGCGCCGTCGGCCGGCGTCCACTTCGTCGTCTTCAACCCGTCGAGCGACGACTTCCACCGCAATCGCCTGGCGATGGACGGGGTGCTGCCGAACGGGACGCGACTGCCGCTCGAGCCCGGGTCGCGCGCCCAGGGCCTGAACTCGGTGCTGCACACCACGCACCGGCAGAACTTCCTCGTGCCGCCGCGGCAGCACCGTTCGTTTCCTTTAGCCGAGCTCTAGCCGAAGAAGGCGCGCGCCACGTCGTACCAGTCCTGCGGGACGGTCTTCAGCTCGGCGGTCGCCTCAGCGAGCGAGACGTCCACGATCGCGTCGCCGTGCAGCGCAGCCATCCGGCCGAAGCACCCCTCGTGGACGAGGTCGGCGGCCTTGAGGCCATAGCGCGTCGCGAGCACGCGGTCGCGAGGCGTGGGGGAGCCGCCGCGCTGGACGTGGCCGAGGACGGTGACGCGGGTCTCATAGCCGGTCCGCTCCTCGATCTCCTGGGCGAGCCGCGCCCCCACACCGCGCTCGGAGAGGCGCACGTGCCCGAACTCGTCGAGGTCGCCCGCTTCGGGGTCGGCGCCGTCGAGCTCATAGCCCTCCGAGACGACGACGATCGAGAAGTCCTTGCCCCGCTCGTGCCGGCGGCGGAGGTCGGTGCACGCCTCCTCGATCGAGATCGGATGCTCGGGAATCAGGACCATGTCCGCGCCGCCTGCGATTCCGCTCATCACGGCGATCCAGCCCGTGTGGCGGCCCATCACCTCGACGACCATCACGCGGTTGTGCGACTCGGCCGTCGTGTGCAGCCGGTCGATCGCCTCGACGCAGATGAAGACAGCCGTGTCGAAGCCGAAGGTGTAGTCGGTCGCCGAGAGATCGTTGTCGATCGTCTTCGGGACGCCGACGACCGGGAAGTCGTGCTCGGCATGCAGCCGGGCGGCGACGCCGAGGGTGTCCTCGCCCCCGATCGCGACGAGCGCGCCGAGACCCTCCTGCTGGAAGTTGTGGAGGACGGCGTCCACGGCCTCGGTCTTGTACGGGTTCGTCCGCGACGTGCCGAGGATCGTCCCGCCGCGCGGCAGGAGCCCGGTCACCTCGCGCGGGCCGAGCGGCTGGAACCTCCCCTCGACGAGCCCGCGCCAGCCCTCGCGGATGCCCACGACCTCGTGCCCGCGCTGATGCGCCCGCCGCACCACCGCGCGGATGACGGCGTTCAGCCCCGGGCAGTCGCCACCGCCGGTGAGGATCCCGACCTTCACGGATGCCGAAGGTGGGAATCGAACCCACACGCCCCTCGCGGGGCACCGGATTTTGAGTCCGGCGCGTCTGCCAATTCCGCCACTTCGGCCTGTCGCCGCACTCTAGCCGCGCCTCTCGTTTGCATTGAGACGGGTGGTGACTCCATACTCGCGTTTCTTGGGACCTCACCAGCTCTGAGAAAAGACAGGAAGACGCTCGACCGAAGGAGGAGATGTGAGGCGAGGCATCATCGTGGGAGGGATCGTTGCAGCCGCTGTGCTTGCGCTCATCGCGGCCGGTTGCGGCGGCAGCAGCAAGAGCAGCAGCAGCACCGGAAGCGGAGGCGGAAGCGGAGGCGGGGCAACGCGACCGCGCTCCCGGCCTCGTCGTGCCAGGGACTCTACTTCGAGGGGTCGGGAAAGCCGGACTACATCGTCCCGTCCGATCTTCCGCTACAGGGCTCCGGCCGCACGCAGACCATTGAGATGACGAACGCGATCAAGTTCGCTCTCAAGCAGGCGAACTTCAAGGCCGGCAAGTACACGGTCGGCTACCAGTCCTGTGACGACTCGACCGCTCAGGCCGGCAAGTGGGAGTCGTCGAAGTGCTCGGCGAACATGAATGCGTACGCGCAGAACAAGAGCGTGATCGCCGTCATCGGGACGTTCAACTCCGGCTGCGCGGAGATCGAGATCCCGATCGCGAACCGCGCTCCCAACGGCCCGCTCGGCATGGTCAGCCCGGCGAACACCTACGTCGGCCTCACGCACAGCGGCCCCGGAACGGCCGCCGGCGAGCCCGACAAGTACTACCCCAACGGCAAGCGGAACTACATCCGGATGGTCGCGGCGGACGACTTCCAGGGTGCCGCCGACGCGCAGTTCATGAAGGACCAGGGCGCGAAGAGCGTCTTCATCCTCAACGACAAGGAGGCCTACGGCCTCGGCGTCGCGACGGACACGAAGAACTCTGCTACCAAGCTGGGCCTGAAGGTCGCCGGCTTCACTGCCTGGGACCCGAAGGCGTCGAGCTACGAGGCGGTGGCGACGAAGATCAAGCAGTCCGGCGCGGACTGGATCTACCTCGGCGGCCTCATCTGCGAGAACGGCGCCAAGCTGATCTCGGACCTCAAGGCGGGCGTGCCGGGCGCGAAATTGATGGCTCCGGACGGCTTCAGCGACTTCACGGCCAACGGGGCCGCCGCAGCCGGCATGTACATCACCGTCGCGGGCGTCCCGCCCGAGAAGCTCACCGGCACGGGCGCCGACTTCATCAAGGCGTTCGGCGATCAGATCGGCAAGAAGCCGAACCCGTACTCGGCGTACGCAGCGCAGTCGATGCAGGTCGTCCTGGACGCAATCGAGAAGTCCGACGGGACGCGCTCGAGCGTGACCGACAACCTGCTGAAGACGAACGTGACGGACGGCATCCTCGGAACCTTCTCGATCAACAAGAACGGTGACACGACGCGGAACCCGGTCACCGTCTACCAGCAGGTCGGATCGGGGAAGAGCGGCACGGGCAAGACCTTCAAGGTCGAGATCCCGTCCGCGAGCCTCGTGAAGGCCGCCTAGCGGCAAGAGCTACAGTCTCGGGGGAAGGCCCGCGGGCCTTCCCCCGAGGCATTCAGGAGGGTCCTGTGGTCACTGAGGCGAGTGCGGAGCCGCTGGAGTCAACCTCCCGCTTCCGGCTGAGCTTCACCGCCGTCTTCGGCTCCCTCCTCGTCGGGCTCGTCCTCTTCTGGCTGGCCGTCAACTTCTACAAGACGCCGGCGGACTTCATCCAGATCTTCCTGATCGGCTTCACGCTGGGCGCGCTCTACGCGCTCATCGCCCTCGGATACACCCTCGTGTACGGGATTCTCGAGCTGATCAACTTCGCTCACGGCGACGTGTTCATGCTCGGCGGGATGATGGCCGTGACGGTCGTGGGCACGACCCTGTTCGACCTCACCCAGGGAGAAGCCTGGTACGTGCTCTGGCCGTTGATCATCGCCGCGCTGCTCATCTGCATGGGGTTCTGCGGCCTGCTGAACGTGACTGTCGAGCTGATCGCGTACAAGCGGCTGCGGCACGCGCCGCGCCTCGCGCCTCTGATCACCGCCATCGGCGCCTCGTTCATCCTCCAGAACATCGGGCTCGCCTGGAAGGGCCCGAACTACGTGCAGACCGCCGACGTCCTGCCGGCGGGCAACGTCTTCTCGATCGGGGGCGTCGAGTACACCTGGGAGAAGCTCATCGTCCTGCTCGTGACCACTCCGGTGCTGATCATCCTCGTCTGGCTCGTGCAGCGGACGCGCCAGGGTAAGGCGATGCGCGCGACCGCGCAGGACCGGGACGCCGCCGCGATGATGGGTATCAACGTCAATCGCACGATCTCGTTCACGTTCCTGATCGCGGGCGCGCTCGCCGGGGTGGCCGGTCTTCTCTACGCGCTCTACGCGGGCTCGGTCCGCTTCGACCAGGGCTTCCAGCTCGGGCTGATCGCCTTCACTGCGGCGGTGCTCGGCGGCATCGGCAACCTTCCGGGAGCCGTCCTCGGGGCGCTGCTGATCGGGCTGATCCAGGCCTTCAACGAGGGGCTCAGCTGGCACTCGCCGGGCAGCGACTGGACCCAGTCGATGGTGTTCGGGATCCTGATCATCATCCTCGTCCTCCGCCCCGAGGGCCTCCTCGGCGAGCGGACTCCGGAGGGTGGCTAGCGTGGCGAGGTCTCGGGACGCCGATACCGCTGCGCTCCAGGACCGCGGGCTGCGGATGGGAATCGGCGCAGCGCTGCTGCTCCTGGCGCTCTTCGCGCAGGCCGGCTTCCGCAGCCTCGACGTGGCCGCCATCCCGTTCCTGGCCGTCATTGCGCTGATCTACGTCCCGCCGTGGGAGACGGTGCCCTACGTCGGGCGTTTCGCTCGCGCCGGGATCGCGATCACGATTGCGGTGCTCTACCCCTTCATCTGGGACCGGCTGTTCACGGTCCCCGTGTTCGGCAGTTTCCCGAGCATCCCCACCGGGGTCGTGATGCTCGTCTTCATCCAGATGGCCGTGGGCCTGAACATCGTGGTCGGCTACGCCGGACTCCTCGACCTCGGCTACGTCGCCTTCTACGCGATGGGCGCGTACGTCGCGGCGTGGTTCGCCTCGGTGCAGTTCTCGCAGAAGAACGTCCACTTCCTCGCCGTCGGCGTCGGCTCGAACACCCCCGGCTTCCACATCTCGATCTGGATCCTGCTGGTCGTCGCGGGGATCACGACCGCCTTCGTCGGCGTCTTGATCGGCCTGCCGACCCTGCGCCTGCGCGGCGACTACCTCGCGATCGTCACGCTCGGCTTCGGCGAGATCCTGCCCCAGATCGCGCGCAACGGCGACAACCTCTTCGGCTTCAACCTGACGAACGGCCCGAACGGGATCACGCCGATCGACTCGCCCGGCTTCTTCGGCGTCAACTACCTGACGGGCTCGGGCACGTTCTGGAGCTCTGCGCGCCTGTTCTACTGGACCGGATTGCTCCTGCTGTTGATCACGATCTTCTGCAGCGTGCGCTTACGCGACTCGCGTCTGGGCCGCGCGTGGATCGCGATCCGCGAGGACGAGACCGCGGCGGCGGCGATGGGCGTGCCGCTGATGCGCACCAAGACGTGGGCCTACGCGACCGGCGCGTTCTTCGGCGGCGTCGCCGGCGCCTACTACGCCAGCTTCAAGAGCGCGACGTTCCCCGGCGACTTCTTCTTCAACATCTCCGTCTTCATCCTCTGCATGATCATCCTCGGCGGGATGGGAAACATCTGGGGGGTGATCGTGGGCGGCGCCTTCCTCGCCTACCTCGACCAGGAGGGTCTGGCCGACAGCGGCGGCTGGTTCAACTCCCACTTCAGCCAGGCCGGCTTCAATCGGCTCATCGGCTTCCTCCTGATCGCCGGCCTCTTCGCGGTGGTGATCCTGGCGAAGGACGTTGCGTGGAGGGCCGGTCTCGCGGTCATCTGTGGGGTATTAGCGATCCTGTTCTTCGCTTTGAACCCGGTCCATCTTCCGCTCGAAGTTCCCAAGTTCGAGTTCGGTATCTTCGGGATCATCCTGCTGGTGGTGATGCTCTTCCGGCCCGAGGGCCTGATCCCGAGCACGAGACGCGCGGCCGAGCTCCACGAAGGCGTCCACGACCAGCCCCTCTACGACGTGGTTCATGAGTGAGGCTTCAGTAGATGGCTGATCTGATCGAAGTCGTGGGGCTGCGGAAGCGCTTCGGCGGCCTGCTCGCCGTGAACAGCGTCGACTTCACGATCCCGCAGGGCACGATCGTCAGCCTGATCGGCCCGAACGGCGCCGGCAAGACGACCTTCTTCAACATGCTCACGGGCGTCTACAAGCCGACCGCGGGCCGGATCGTCTTCGACGGCGAGGACGTGACCGGCAAGCCTCCGCACGCGATCACCGAGCGCGGCGTCGGCCGCACCTTCCAGAACATCCGGCTCTTCCAGAACATGACCGCCCTCGAGAACGTGCTGGTCGGGATGCACTCGCGCCTCAAGGGCGGGATCCTGCGCAGCATCCTCCGCACTCCGGGCCTGAAGCGCGAGGAGAGGGCAGCCTTCGAGCGGGCGCGCGAGCTGCTCCAGTTCTCCGGGCTGCGCAGGCGCGAGGACGAGGTCGCCCGCAACCTCCCCTACGGCGACCAGCGCCGGCTGGAGGTGGCGAGGGCGCTCGCGACGCAGCCGAAGCTGCTGCTCCTGGACGAGCCGACCGCGGGCATGAACCCGCAGGAAACGGCGGACTTCACCGCGTTCGTCTCGAAGCTCAAGGCCGAGGAGAAGCTGACGATCCTGATGATCGAGCACGACATGCGAGTCGTGATGGGCGTCTCCGATCGCGTGACCGTGCTGGACTACGGCGAGAAGATCGCCGAGGGCGCGCCGACCGAGGTGCAGCACGACCCCCGCGTGATCGAGGCTTACCTCGGGACCCAGGCGGTGGGGAAATGAGCCAGCCCGCAGGGAACGGCGCGGGCGTCATCCTCGAGCTCGGCGACGTGCATACCTACTACGGCGCGATCCACGCGCTCAAGGGCATCTCGCTGGAGGTCCGCGAGGGCGAGATCGTGACCATGATCGGCGCAAACGGCGCGGGCAAGTCGACGACGCTCCGCTCGATCAACGGGCTGAACCACCCGCGCAAGGGCTCGATCTCGTTTCAGGGCAAGGACATCACGCAGGCGGCCCCGCACGACATCGTGAAGATGGGGATCGCGCAGTCGCCCGAGGGCCGGAAGCTCTTCCCGCGCATGAGCGTCGTCGAGAACCTCGAGATGGGCGCCTTCCAGCGCGACGACCGCAAGGAGATCCGCGAGGACCTGGACCGTGTCTTCACGCTCTTCCCGCGGCTCGCCGAGCGCAAGAGCCAGAAGGCGGGGACGATGTCAGGCGGCGAGCAGCAGATGTGCGCGATCGGGCGCGCGCTGATGGCCAGGCCGAAGCTCCTCCTCCTCGACGAGCCGTCGATGGGCCTCGCGCCGGTGCTCGTCGAGCGCATCTTCGAGACGCTGATCGAGATCAACCAGCAGGGAACGCCGATCCTGCTCGTCGAGCAGAACGCATTGATGGCGCTCGACATCGCGCAGCGCGGCTACGTGCTCGAGACCGGCCGCGTCGCGCTGGCGGATAACGCGAAGTCGCTCCGCGAGAACGAGCAGGTCCGCAAGACCTACCTCGGCGAGGACTAGGAGTCTCGATCAGGCTCCGATAGCCGCGTTCTGAGCGGGAAGTAGGGCGGCGAGAGCAGGAAGCCGATGCGGGCGTCCGGCCCGGTCACGCCGCGGACCAGCTCGAGCGCGGTGCCGAGGCTCCCGGTCGGGACGAAGCCGAGCTGGCGCGCGGCGACCGCGTCGCGGCAGCCGGCGACGATCACCGACCCGACGCGGCTGAGCGTCGGCGCGCAGCCGGCCCAGTCGGCGAAGGGCAGCAGCGGGTGGCAGGTGCGGCCCTCGCGGTAGGCGGCGATCGCGCGAGGGTCGGAAGCAGCCGCGCGTTCCGCGTGCCCGAGCTCCTCGGTCTCGCGCGGCCCGGTGCGGAGCGCCTGGAAGACCGCGCGGTAGGGCTGCTGCGTGGGATGGGCGAAGTGGCGGTGAAAGCGGTGGAGCAGGATCACCGTGCCGCCGTCGACGAGCGGGAAGCGGTCGCGCCAGAGCCGCAGCGCCAGGCCTAGGCCGAGATATGCGGCGAGGAGGGGGTTCGGCCGCTCCCGTGGCAGGTGCGGCGTCGTGCGCGGGATCCCGATGCAGATCGCGTCGAGCGGCTCGTCGAGGCTCGCCGACCGCGCCTCGACCGCGCGCAGCAGCGCCTCAGCGTGGGCCACGGACGGCGCAGCCGCAAACGCCGCGACGGCGCCCAGCTCGCGGCGAATCGACCGGATCGTCCGGTCGCGCACCACGCCGGGCAGCAGCCGGAAGCCGTAGCGAAACGGCGAGCCGGCGATGCGCTCGGTCGCCTCGACGTCGTACGGGTAGCCGCGCGCGGCTCCCAGCAGCTGTGGCTGGTTCAGCACGAGCGAAGCGCCGATCACCGGCACGCGCTCGGAGAGGCGGCGCTCGAGCTCGAGCGCGATCCGCCAGCCGAGCGAGGCGCCCGTCTCGAGCAGCGAGTAGGCGTTCGCCGCCCGAAGCGCGGCGCTCCGCGCCGCCCCCAGGAGAACGGCAGGGCCGCCGTTCAGCACCGTCTCCGCGGCGCTGACGGTGACGACGAGATCGGTCTCGAGGAGCGCGCGGTCGACGCTCAGTGGAACCGTGCCGACCTCTCCGAGCTCGACCGACTCGGGGTCCTCCGCGTCGTGGATGCGGACCGTGCCCGCGAACCGGCGCGCGAAGCCCGGCGACACGATCCCCAGGTGCTCGAGCGAGCGGCGGTCGGGGCGGCGCATCAACCCGGACGCGACGAGAAGGGTCTGGCGCTCGGCCGGAATCCCGGCTCGCTCGAGCTCCGCGGAGGCTGCCTCGAGCGCTTCCTGGCGCGGATCCTGCTGCGCAGCGGGGAGTGGCAGCGACGGCGGCTCGACCACGATCGTTGCGCGTCCGCCGCGGGGAGCGAGCGCGGCCAGCGGCTGTCCGGCGAGCGGAAAGCGGAGCGCGTCGCGGACGGCGGCTCGCACGTCGGCGTTCGACTCCACCGGCGGAGGCGGCCTGAGGACGACGCCGTTCTTCGGCACGTCGACGACCACCAGGCTCGTGCCGGAGAGGAGGGGGACCCTCACGGAATGGAGCGATACACCCGCAGGAAGACCGGGCGGAAGCCGCGCTTCGGCCAGAAGCGCGAGGCCCAGAGGTTGGTCATCCGCCAGTCGGTCGTCATCACCGGGATGCCCGTTCTCGTGGGCCCAGCGGATCGCGTGGGCCGTCAGTGCCCGCCCGACGCCGCTGCCACGTGCTTCGGGATAGGTCGACGCCTGCGCCAGATCGATGCTGTTCTCCGGCACGCGCAGGTCCGGCGGGCGGCGGTAGAGCAGGATGTGGCCGACGACCCGGCCGTCGCGCTCGGCGACGAAGAGCTCGTATTTGTCGGCGAGCCCCTCTTCGCGCCATTCGGCGGCGATCTCCTCCTGCGTCTGGAGCGCCAGGTCCGAGAAGCTCGGCGAGGGCTGCATCGCCTCGCCCATCGCGAGCTCGAGCCGCGCCGCGTCGTCGAAGTCGTCCTCACCGCCATGTCGGATCTCGACGTCTGCTTGGAAGGGCTCCTCGGGGCCGGTCTCGCGCAGGGCGAGCACAGCAGAGCCGCCGAAGGAAAGCCGGAACCACGCGTCGACGAGCTCGGCGTCGTCGGAAGGGACGAAGGCGGCGTGCTTCGTGTGGCCAGCGTCCACCCAGCGCGCGGCGGCCGCGGCGTAGAGGTCCCGCATCGCCTCGCGGTCGCCCTCGATCGCCTGGCCCGCAATCCCGACCCGCATCCAGGTGATGTCCTGGACGACCAGGGGCGCTGCGATCACGTAGCCGTGACGCGAGAAGACCCCCGACGCGCCCTCGGTGCTCCACTCCGTCTCGATCGCCGCGACCGGGTCCTCGAGCGCGGGCAGGAGCGGCTCGGCCTCGCGGTGGCGGGCGTGGCGGGCAGCGAGCAAAGCAGCCGCGTCGGCGACGTGTTTGTCGGCAAATGGGACGATTTCGGCACGACTCACGCCGCGTAGACTCGCAGAGATGCCGAAGACGCTCACCGGTGCCGAGCTGCAGCTCGACGACGCGCCCGCCCGCGAATCCGATCTCTTCCTCGTCGACGGCAACAACCTCGCCTACAGGGCCTTCTTCGCGCTTCCGGAAGAGCTCGCGACGAGCGAGGGCTTCTCCACGAACGCGCTCCTCGGCTTCACGAACATGCTCTTCAAGCTGCTCGCCGACTACCGGCCGAAAGGCGTCGCTGTCGCCTGGGACACGCGGCCCGTCCACCGCACGGAACTGCTCGAGACCTACAAGATCGAGCGCAAGCCGATGCCGGACCTTCTGCGCGAGCAGTTCCCGCACTTCCGGCCGATCGTCGAGGCCTTCGGCTACCGCAACCTCGAGTTCGAGGGCTGGGAGGCGGACGACGTGATCGCCACCCTCGCGCACCGCGCCGACGAGGCCGGGGTCAAGACGTGCGTAGTCTCGACCGACCGCGACGCCTTCCAGCTCGTCTCGGAAAACGTCTGCCTGATGATGACCCCGCGCGGGGTCTCGGACGTCCACGTCTACACGCCCGAGCGCGTCGAGCTCCGGCTCGGGATCGCACCCGAGAAGGTGCCGGACTTCATCGCTTTGAAGGGCGATCCGTCCGACAACATCCCGGGGATCCCCGGGATTGGGGACAAGACCGCCGGCCAGCTCGTCGCCCAGTACGGCTCGCTCGAGGACGTGCTCGAGCACGTGGACGAGCTCTCGCCTGCCCGCTCGAAGTCGATCCGAGAACACGCCGAGCAGGCGCAGGGCGCGAAGGTGCTCGCGACGATGCGCCGCGACCTCGAGCTGGACTGCGATCCCGCAGAGCTCGTGCTCTCGCCGCCGGATCGCTCGACGCTGAAGGAGATTTTTCGGAAGTTCGAGTTCCGGAATCTGCTGAACCGCGTCGACGAGCTCGATGCCGCCGTCCCTGCCGCGGCTCCGCTGAAGCCGACCGGCGTCACGGTCCCGTGGCGCGAGGAGCTGGTGCCGCCACTCGACGACCTCGCCGGGATCTCGGCCGACGACGGCCGGGTCGCCGTCGCCGTCGGGGAGGAGGTCGTCGTCTCCTCCCGGCCCGAGCGCCTGGAGGGTGAGCTCGTCGCGCACGACGCCAAGTCGCTCGGCGTCGGGGCCGTCGACGACACGATGATCCTTGCGTACCTGATCGACCCGGGCCGCGCCGGCTACGAGCTGGACGACCTCGCGGCCGAGTACGGCCTGGAGCTGATCCCTGAGCCCGAGGCGGAGGAGGAGACCGCCGCCCTCGTCCGGCATGCGGCAGCGACGCTGCGGTTGCGCGACCCGATGCTCGAGCGCGTCCGCGAGCGTGGGGCGGAGCCGCTCTACCGCGAGATCGAGCTGCCGCTGACCAAGGTGCTCGCGGCGATGGAGGCCGCCGGGGTCAAGGTGGACACGTACCGGATGGGCGAGATCACCGCGCGGCTCGCCGACCGCGTGGAGGAGCTCGAGGCCAAGGCCTACGAGCTGGCGGGCGAGGAGTTCATCCTCGGCTCGACGCAGCAGGTCGCCCGGATCCTGTTCGAGAAGCTCGAGCTGACCCCCGGCCGCAAGGGCAAGACCGGCTACTCGACCGACAGCCGGATCCTCCGCTCGATCCGCGGCGACCACGAGCTCGTCCCGGTGATCGAGGAATGGCGCGAGTACTCGAAGCTGCTGAACACCTATCTCGGCCCCCTGCCGTCGATGCTGGGCGAGGACGGACGGCTGCACACGACCTTCAACCAGACCGTCGCCGCCACCGGCCGCCTCTCGACCACGAACCCGAACCTGCAGGCGATCCCGATCCGCACCGACCTGGGCCGCGAGATCCGCTCGGCCTTCGTCGCCGAGCCCGGCTGCAAGCTGATCTCCGCCGACTACTCGCAGGTCGAGCTACGCATCCTCGCGCACGTTTCCGGCGAGCCGAAGCTGAAGGAGTCGTTCGCGCGCGGCGAGGACATCCACACGACCACCGCGGCCGAGGTGCTCGGCAAGGACCCGGCGACGCTGACGAAGGACGAGCGCAACGTCGCGAAGATGGTCAACTTCGGGATCATCTACGGGATCTCGTCCTTCGGCCTCTCGGAGAACCTCGAGATCCCGCGGGACGAGGCGCAGGCCTACATCGACGCGTACCTGGCGCGCTTCCCGCACGTGCAGGACTTCATCCAGCGGACGATCGAGCAGGCGGCGCGCGACGGCTACGTGACGACGCTCTTCGGCAGGCGGCGCCCCGTGCCCGAGATCCGCGCGTCGAACCGCCAGACGCGAGCGCTCGGCGAGCGGCTCGCCGTCAACTCGGTCATGCAGGGGACCGCGGCCGACGTGATCAAGAAGGCGATGGTCGTGATCCACGAGCGCCTGCGTGCCGAGGGTCGCTCGGCGAAGCTTGTCCTCCAGGTGCACGACGAGCTCCTGCTCGAGGCCCCCGAGGCCGAGGTGAGCGCCGTCAAGCAGCTCGTCCGCGACGAGATGTGCCGCGCCTTCGACCTCGATCCGCCGCTCGAGGTCGACGTCGGCGCAGGCGACGACTGGAACGAGGCCAAGTAACCGAGCAAAGCCGCCACGGCGGCTTCAGGCAGAGCGGCTACTTCTTGGCCTTCTTGGCCGCCCGCTTCTCTTTCAGCGTCTTCTGAGCCGGCTTCTTTTCCATGCTCTTCTTCGAGTTCTTGTCCTTGCTCGCCACGTTCCACCTCCTTGTGGTTTCCGGTAGAGCATCATGCGCGTCTCGGCTCTGCCGGACGCATTGTCGCGCTTCCATCCTCGTCGACTTCGACGACGTAACGTCCGGGGTCTGCGCCGCTGGTGAAGCGTTTGAGACCTTTCGGGCGTTTCGAGATGATCGCGTGGGTGCCGGTACGGGTCTCGATCACGTAACCCTCTTCCACCTTTTGGTCGAGGAACGCGTCGAGGGCGTCGCTGCGTGTGCCTAGGGGATCGACGTCACCACCCACAAGCGCGAGTATCGCAAGTCCCCCGGCGCCCGCCATGCAACGTCGAGGATATGGTCGGCCGGTGCGATCCGGCGAAGACGCCACCGGTAGCTCGCGACGAGACGGTGGCCTCACCGATGTAGAGCGCGTCGACGAGACCGTTCACCGCTCGACAAGTCCGGGGACGCCGGCCGTGCACGCTCTCCTCGCCCATCTGGAGCTCGTCGGGTTCGAGGGGGCACCGCGGGTATTGGGGTTCGACGGTGAAGGTCGCGAGGTGCTCAGCTTCATCGTCGGCGGCGGTCCGTCTCATACCGACGACGAGCTCGCACGCGTCGCGCAGCTGATCCGCAAGCTCCACGATTCAACCGAGGCTTTCGAGGGGCCGCCGGATCCCCAGTGGCAGTTCATGGTCGGAGCGCCCCAGCAAGGCGATGTTGTCTGCCACAACGACCTTTCTCCCGACAACACGATCTATGGTCCGGGCGCCACGCCACGGGCCTTCATCGACTGGGATCTCGCCGCGCCCGCACCCCGTATCTGGGATGTGGCGTGGGCTGTCTACCGATTCATCCCGCTCTACGATGATGCGACGTGCAAGCGATTGGGCTACCCGGTCCCATCGCGCACGGCCCGACTGCGCATCTTCTGCGATGCGTATGGGCTCGATGATCGCGAAGCACTGCTTCCGACAGTGTGCCAACGCATCCGGGTCCTCTACGACACTGCGCGCGTCTGGGGCGAAGCCGGACGGCCGGGTTGGCGCGACGTCTGGCACGACACGCGCGGCGAGCAATGGCTACGCGGATTGCGATACGTCGAGGAGAAACGTGCTGAGTGGGCGCGGGACCTCGCCGGAGGCTAACCACCATGCTCCCGCCGCAGCTCAACTTCGTCACGCTCGCCTGTCGCGACGTCGAGCGGATGGCCGAGTTCTTCCGCGCACTCGGCTGGCCCGAGTCGCCGGCGAGCGAGCCCGTGCACCGCGTCTTCCAGCTGCCGAACGGCGTCGTGCTCGCGCTCTACGGGGCGGAGCACTACGAGCGCGAGCTCGGGCCGCGCGCCGAGGGCTTTCGCGGCTTCACGCTCGGCGTCAACGTCGGCAGCCGCGAGGAGATGATCGCCGCGCACGCAGCGATCTCGGCCGTCGAGGGTGCAAGCGAGATCTCCGCCCCGCACGATTCCGAGCACGGCTTCAGCGGCTTCAGCTTCCTCGATCCCGAAGGGAACATCTGGGACGTCGTCTGGAAGCACGGCTCAGCCGTGGACGAGCAGGGCCATTTGACGTTCGCCTAGGAGACGGCTGTCGGCGGGCGCAGCGCGACGACCTTCGCCGTCGCCTGCCGGCGGTCGAGCGCGCGGAGGAGCGCGGCGACGCAGTCCGGGTCGAACTGGGTGCCTGAGCCCTCTTCCAGCTCCCGGCGGGCCGCATCCGGCCCGAGCGCCTCGCGGTAGGGCCGGTCTTCCGTCATCGCGCGGTAGGCGTCGCAGACAGCGACGATTCGGGCGCCGACCGGGATGGCCCGGCCGCCGAGCCGGTCTGGGTAGCCGGTCCCGTCCCAGCGCTCGTGGTGGTGGCGGACGATCGGCAGGATCGCCTGGAGCGATTGGATCGGCCGAACGATCTGCTCGCCGACCTCCGGATGGGTGCGCATGACCGTCCACTCGGCCTCGTCGAGCGGGCCGGGCTTGTTGAGGATCGCCTCAGGGACGCGCACCTTGCCGATGTCGTGCAGAACCGCGCCCAGCTCGACGGTGCGAACGGACTCGAGATCGAGCTCGAGCTCCGCTGCGACCGCGACCGCCAGGCGGACGACCTCTTCGGTGTGCTGGCTCGTCACCGCATCCTTGGCCTCGAGCGCGTTCGAGAGAGAGGCGAGGGTCTCGCGGTAGAGACGCTGCGCGCGCTCCTCGTGCTCGAACGCGAAGAGCAAAGCCGCAATCTGGCTTCCTGCGAGCTCCGCGAGGTGCCGCTCGGAGGCCGAAAAGCCGCGCGGCCGCGAGTCGTAGATCTCGATCAGGCCCCACGGCTCGTCACCGACGACGAGCGGCACGAGGAGCACCGATTCCATCTGCATCTCACGGAGGACGAACACCTCGGCCGGGTCTGCGCGAGGGTCGTCGCTCGAGATCCCCCACGGCAGGCCCCGTTCGAGGACCGCCTCAGTGGCCGGATAGTCGGCGAGGTAGTAGCTGAGCCCGCGTGCGACCTGGCGCTCGGAGCGCGCGTAGTCCGCGATCTCCCGCAGCAACCCTTCCTCGAGCTGCGAGACGAGTGCCGCCTCGGCCCCGAGGAGCAAGGTGAGCTCCTTGCTTGCGGCCCGCAGCATCCGCTGCGAGACGCGTTCGGCCGAGACCGCGCGGGTGAACGCGACGAGCTGCCCAAGAGGGTCTCTCGCGCCCGGACGCGGGATCGGATGCAGGTTCGGCCTGGCGCTCATGCCGCGACCTCTATTCGCGTTCCGGACCGCTTCGCCTGGTACATCGCCTCGTCGGCGACGCGCAGGAGGGCCTCCGGCTCGTCGACGCTGCCGCTGGTCGCGACGCCGAAGCTCGCGCTCAGCCTGCGGACGAGCGGGTCGATGTTCGCAGCGACCGCGGCCACGATCCGCGACACGATCTCGCGCGCCTGCAACGGCCCGGCGCCGCGGAGGAGCAGCGCAAACTCGTCGCCGCCCACCCGGAACGCGTTGTCCTCCTCGCGCACGAGCTCGGCGAGGAGCGTGGCGAACTGGGCGAGGACGCGGTCGCCGGCGGTGTGGCCGTACGCGTCGTTGATCTCCTTGAAGTTGTCGACGTCGAGAAAGACCAGTGCGAGCGGCTCGGTCCAGCCCGCCTCGGCCGCCGCTCCGAGCTCGTGCAGAAGTGCGCGCCGGTTCAGCAGGCGCGTGAGCGGGTCGTGGTCGGCGAGGAAGCGCGTCTCCTCGAGCTGCGTCGCGACCGCCAGCGCCTCCATCGCCTGGTTCGCGAAGATCCGGAGCGCCTGCAGGACGGGCTCCTGCGGGATGAGGCGCGTGTGCGGCTCGTCGGCCCAGAGCACACCGCGAACCTCGCCCGCGGCGTCGCGAAGCGGTACCACGAGCCAGTGGTGGTTCCAGGCGTAGGGACCGCGGCCGTTCAGGACGGACTCGTAGACGACCTGCGACGACCCGACGCGAGCCTCGGCTTCGTCGCCCGACACGAGGTAGCAGCCGGCGATCTCGAACTCCGGGTCGAACAGCCGTGAGATCAGACTGAGCTCGAGGGGCGCCGTCTCCGCGAGGCCGTCGCCCGCGGCAGCCGCCGGGTGCAGCAGCCCCGTCGCCGGGTCGAGCAGCTCGATCATGACCTTCTCGAACCCGAGCGCCGTCGAGATTCCCTCGCAGACAGACGTCAGCATCGCCTCCGTCGAGACGGTCTGCGGGAGCTGCGACGAGAGGCGCAGCAGCTGCTCGAGACCCGCCTGGTGGCGTTCCGAGCTCGCACGTTCCTGTGCCGCCTCGAGCGCGAGCGCAGCGTGTGAGGCGAGGGCAACCGCGACGGCGAGCTTCTCGTCGTCCGGCCGCCTGCCGTCGATCGGGTCGCCGAACGACATGATCCCGACCATCTCGCCGTCCGCGCGCTCGAGCGGCACGAACACCTCGTCGTTCGGGTGCCAGCCGTCGGGACCGTCGACCGTCGGCGCGGATTCCGGCACGAAGCGCTCGCCGACGTCGTCCGACCAGTCGAAGGCGTCGTTCGGGATGAAGTAGGCGCCTGCGCGGATGAACTTGGGGTCGAGGAGCGGCTTCCAGCTGGCCCAGTCGTAGACCGAGCCCGACAGCGCCTCGCGCACGTCGTCGCTCCCGTAGACCGTCTCGACGTAGAAGTCGTCCCACTCGGGCCGGTAGACGTTCAGGACGACGGTGCCGAAACCGAGCGTCTCCGCGACGACGCGCGCGATCGCGTCGAGCACCGAGGCCGGGTCGCCGCCCATGCGGACCGTGCGCGTGATCTCGAGGAGGGAGTGCAGAGACGACGCGAGATCGCCGGCCTCGACGTGTCGGGCAGGCATCCGCTTTTGGGTTGCGTTCACATCAGTCATCGCCGCAGGCGCCCCCAGCCTTCGCGGAAGGGAGCCCTAGGTGAAGGATCGCGCGTGCGAGGGGTAGCACGCATCACCCGGCCGGGGGAGGCGCCCTCCTTCTCGCCGCGGCAAAAACGTGCTACAACCGGGTCGAGTGCGGCGCATGCTGGTGATAGGGGTCTCGGCGCTCGCGGTTGCCCTGGCGGCCGTCGCCGCCACGCGGTCCGCGACGCAGCCGACACGACAGGCGGACTGCAGGCAGTCGCTCGTGATCGTGCTCTTCTGGCCGAAAGGGCATAGCGCGATCGGCAGCGTCGGCATGGGCGCGAACCACAAGCCGCACGTGGAGATCTACAAGTACTCGAAGAACGGCTACCCGTCCAAGAACCTCCTCGTCGCGGGCAACGCGAACGGGGACTCGCACTTCTCGAAGGCCTGCAAGTTCGCGAGCGGGCCAGGCCCCTCGGGCGCGATCGCGAACCGAATCACGCTCACGAAGGCGCGGGCGCTCAGCTGCCGGATCCCGACTGGCGGCTTCGAGCGGGCGAAGCCGGTCACGCGCGGCCTGCAGATCGACCTCGGCTCTCCCCAGACGCGCGTCCTCTCGGCCAAGCTGCACAAGCGGGGTTCCACGCTCGATTACAGCCACGCGTGGTGCAACGTCGGGAAACCGCCTTCCTGAGCGGGCCGGCCAGAACCTCACGGCTATACTGACCGACCTTCCAATGGCCAACGAAACCATGGACCGAGAGGGCGCGCAGCTCGACGAAGCCGGCGTCTGGACGACGACCGAGGACGGCGAGCGCGTACCCGACTACGAATCGACCTTCCCCACGATCAACGAGGGGGAGGTGGTGCACGGCACCGTCGTCCGCGTCGACAAGGACGAGGTTCTCGTCGACATCGGCTACAAGTCCGAAGGCGTGATCCCGGTCGCGGAGCTCTCGATTCGGCGCTCCGTCAATCCCGCGGACGAGGTCACCCTCGGTGACGAGGTCGACGCGCTCGTCCTGACGAAGGAGGACGCCGAGGGCCGCCTGATCCTGTCGAAGAAGCGCGCCCGCTTCGAGATGGCCTGGAAGGCGATCGAGAACGCGGCCGAGTCGAAGGAGCCGGTCGACGGCAAGGTGATCGAGGTCGTCAAGGGCGGCCTGATCCTCGACCTCGGCGTGCGCGGCTTCCTGCCCGCGTCGCTGGTCGACATCCGCCGCGTCCAGGACCTCGACGAGTTCCTCGGCCAGGAGCTGCGCTGCCAGGTGATCGAGCTCAACCGCTCGCGCAACAACGTCGTGCTCTCGCGCCGCGCCGTCCTCGAGGACGAGCGCAAGGAGCAGCGGCAGCAAATCCTCGACCGGCTCAATCCCGGCGACGTGGTCGACGGCCAGATCTCGAACATCGTCGACTTCGGCGCCTTCGTCGATCTCGACGGGATGGACGGCCTGATCCACATCTCCGAGCTCTCCTGGTCGCATGTCAACCACCCGTCCGAGGTGCTCGAGATCGGCCAGGACGTCAAGGTCAAGGTGCTCGACATCGACCGCGAACGCCAGCGGATCTCGCTCGGGCTGAAGCAGACGCAGTCGGATCCGTGGCAGCAGGTGCTCGAGACCTACAACGAGGGCGACACGGTCGAGGGCAAGGTCACGAAGGTGGTCACCTTCGGCGCGTTCGTCGAGATCATGCCGGGGGTCGAGGGGCTCGTGCACATCTCCGAGCTGGCGCAGCACCACGTCGAGAACCCGCGCGAGATCGTCTCTCAGGGCGATCTCGTCGAGGCGAAGATCATCGAGGTCGACGCCGAGCGGCGCCGACTCTCGCTCTCGCTCAAGCGCGTCGAGGGCGGCGGAGTCACGCAGCGCGCGGACGATTCCGAGCCTGTGGAGGGCACGCCCGCGCTCGACCTCTCCGAGGAGGTCTTCCCGGAGGGTGCGGCCGAGGCGCCGCCTCTCGAGGGCGCCGATGAGCTTGCGGCCGAGCCGGCCGCCGAGGTCGAGGGCGAGACCGAGCCGGCGGACGAGGCCGAGGCTGAGCCGGTGGACGAGGTAGTCGAAGAGGAACCCCCGGCCCCGGCCGAGGAGCCGGCGGTCGAGGACGCGGACGCCAGCATCGAGGCCGACCAGGTCGCCCCGGAGGAGCAAGGCCCGGGCGACTCGGACGGCGAGCCGCCGGCCACGCCGGAGTAGGCCCCACGTGGCGCACCCGGTTGCCGTCGCGATCACGGGCGGCATCGGGGCCGGCAAGAGCGAAGCCCTGGCCGCGTTCGCCCGCCACGGCGCGGCGACCGTCTCGAGCGACCAGATCGTCCACCGCCTGATCCGGGAGGACTCTCGCGTCCGCAAGGCGCTGCTCGACCGCTTCGGCGAGCGGATCCTCGACGAGGCGGGGCAGATCGACCGCAGCGCGATCGCGGAGATCGTCTTCCCCGACCGCCCGCAGCTCGAATGGCTCGAGGGCCTGCTCCATCCGCTGGTCGTGCAGGAATACCTCGAATGGCGAGAGCAGCTGGCCGGCCTCCCGAATCCGCCGCCGGTGACCGTGACGGAGGTACCGCTCCTCTACGAGGTCGGCGGGCAGGAGAGGTTCGACAAGGTCGTCCTCGTCACGGCGCCGAAGGAGGTGCGTCAGGAGCGGGCGAAGTGGTGGCCGGTGGGCCCGCGGGAGAAGCGGTTGATCCCCGACGAGGAGAAGGCGAAGCGAGCCGACTTCGTCTACGTCAACGACGGCCCGCTCGAGGAGCTCGACGCGTTCGTGGCGCGGGTGATGGACGAGCTGACGGGATGATCGTCAGGCGGCTGCTCGCCGTCCTGGTCGTGGGCGCTGCGCTCGTCGCCGCCTTCGCGTACGTCGACGCGACCGAGCCGGGCTGGTACGTGAGGCTCCGCTACCCGCTCCACTACGACGCGATCGTCCGGGGCCACGCGCGCAACTACCGGCTCGACCCTGCCCTGCTCGCGGCGGTCATCTACCAGGAGAGCAAGTTCCACGTCCACGCGCGCTCGAGCTCCGGCGCGATCGGGCTGATGCAGCTCCTGCCGGCTACCGCGGAGGGGATCGCGATCCACACCGGCGGCACGCGCTTCCAGGTCTCGGACCTCGACGACCCCGAGATCAACGTCCGCTACGGCGCCTGGTACCTGCGCCACCTGCTCGACAAGTACGACGACGAGCGGACCGCGCTCGCCGCCTACAACGCGGGGCAGGACAACGTCGACCGCTGGAGGGCGGAGGGGACGGGGATCGCCTTCGCGGAGACGCGCCACTACGTCAAGCGCGTCGAGCATCTGCAGACGCTCTACCGCAGGGCCTACCACGCGCGACTGTACGGGTCATCCTGATGCTTGAGCGGCATTACGCCTGACACTTGACAGACAGCATCCGTGATGTCATAGTGACGTCACGATGCAGCTACAGAGATTCATCGATGCGCTCAAGGCCGACCTTTCAGCGGTCGCGGAGCTGGGGGACGAGAACACGGCGAACGCCGCCGGACAGCTCGTCATCACGCTTCAGGGATCGCTCGGCCTGCGCCTGCTCGACGCGCTCTCGGAAGCCGCGCTCGAGCTGAACGACAAGCTTCCGTTCGGCCACGTCGAGGTTCGCCTCACGGGCCAGGATCCCGAGTTCGTCTTCGTCGGCGAGGAGGCGGAAGCCGCTCCCGCCGGGGCGGAGGAGGCCTACACGGCCCGGATCAGCCTCCGCCTGCCGGACGCGCTCAAGACATCGGTCGAGACCGCCGCAGCCCGGGAGGGCGTCTCGGCCAACACCTGGATCGTGCGCGCACTCTCGCGCTCGGCGACGGGCCCGGCCGTCCAGTCAGGTAACCGACTCACGGGCTACGCCCGGAGCTGAGGGGAGGAACCATGGCGTTCTATCCAATCCCGTTCGGCCACGTGGAAGTGCGGGTCGACAACAGGCCGCAGCGCCCGCCGGTTCGTCCGGCGGGGAGGCGCCGGCGATGAGGAGCGAGACCTTCCAGACGCCGGGCAAGGTTCGCACCGAGCTGCGGCTCGGGGCAGGCGAGATCAGGCTGACGAGCGGCGAGGACGGGCAGACCGTCGTGTCGCTCGAGCCGCTGCGGGACAACGACGCGACCCGCGAGGCGATCGAGAACGCTCGCCTCGAGCTTCGCGAGCGCGGCGGGGTGTACGAGGTCGTGGCGGAGATCCGCGACCGCGGCCGCGGCTTCGGCTTCTCGCGGGGCGCGGAGGTTCGGATCGACGTCCGCTGCCCCGACGGCGCCGACATCGACGCGAAGAGCGGCTCGGGCGACGTCGAGGCCCGCGGCCGGTACGGGTCGGTCGAGGTCCAGACCGGCTCGGGGGATGTCGAGCTCGACGAGGTCGAAGACGCGAGGATCAACGCGGCGAGCGGGGACATCACCGTCAGGTCGATCGCCGGCGAGGCGCGCTTGAACACCGCCTCCGGTGACCAGCGCATCGACTCCGTGACCGGAGACGCCAAGCTCAACTCGGCCTCCGGCGACCTCCTCCTCCGCTCGGCCGGCGGGAGCGTCGAGGCCAACAGCGCCTCCGGCGACGTGATCGTCCAGGAGGCCCGCTCGTCCGTGAACGTCAACACGGCTTCGGGCGACCAGGTGATCGGGAGCGCGGTTCAGGGCCGCGTGACCCTCAAGTCGGCATCCGGCGATCTCGAGATCGGGATCCGCGAGGGCTCGACCCTGCATGTCGACGCCCGCTCGCGCAGCGGCGACGTTCGCTCCGAGCTTCCAGTTTCCGAGACGCCGCCCGAGGGCGACGCCCCGCACATCGAGCTGCGCGCCGACACGATGAGCGGCGACATCAGGGTCAAGCGGGCGTGAGACCGCTCGGCTCCACCCTCGCCGCGCCGGTTGCGCGGCGGCTTCGGCTTCCCGTCATGCGGGTTCCCGGCGTCTTGGCCGAGCGCGACTTCCGGCGCTTCTGGGCCGGCGAGACCGTGTCGCTCTTCGGCGACCAGATCACGCTGATCGCCCTACCGCTGGTCGCCGTGCTCGAGCTGCACGCGAGCGCGGCGCAGATGGGCTTCCTCGGCGCAGCCGCGCTGGCGCCGAACCTCCTGTTCTCGCTGCACGCGGGTGCGTGGGTCGACCGCCGCGGCCGCAGGCGCGAGACGATGATCGCGACCGCCGTCGGCCGGGCTGCGCTGCTGGCGACGATCCCGGTCGCCTACGCCCTCGGCGCGCTCACGCTGGCGCAGCTCTACGTCGTCGGCTTCCTGGTCGGCACGCTGAGCGTCTTCTTCTACGTCTCGTACTCGACGCTGTTCATCTCGCTGGTGCCGCGCGAGCGGTACCTCGAGGCCGGCTCGCTGCTGCACGGGAGCCGCGCCTTCTCGTACGTCGCCGGCCCGAGCGTGGGCGGCGCTCTCGTGCAGGCGCTCTCGGCGCCCATCGCGCTCGTCGTGGACGCCGTCTCGTTCGTCGTCTCGGCGCTGACGCTGCGCTCGATCTCCCCGGACGAGCCGCCGGTCGAGCCCGCGGAGCGAGGTCACATCAAGTCGGGCATCCGCTACATCCGCGGGTCGAGCATCGTGAGGAGCTCGCTGCTCGCGACCTCGACGATCAACTTCTTCAACTTCGTCTTCTGGGCGCTCTTCATCCTCTACGCGACCAAGGAGCTCGGCGTCAAGGCAGGCGCGCTCGGGCTCGTGCTGGGCGCCGGAGCGGTCGGAGGCGTACTCGGCGCAGTCTTCGCATCCCGGATCGCCGGGCGGATCGGGGTCGGGCCGGCCTTCGTGCTCGGCTCGGCGCTCTTCCCGGCGCCGCTCGTGCTGGTGCCGCTGGCCGGCGGCCCTCGCCCGGTGGTGCTTGGCTGCCTGTTCCTGGCCGAGTTCGCCTCCGGCTTCGGCGTGATGGTGCTCGACATCAACATCGGCGCGATCAACGCGGCGCTGATCCCGCATCGCCTGCGCGCCCGCGTCTCCGGGGCGTACATGGTCGTGAACTACGGCGTGCGTCCGATCGGCGCTCTGGTCGGCGGGCTGCTCGGCGCCTGGATCGGCCTGCGGACGACGCTCTGGATCGGCTGGGCGGGCGCGCTGGCCGGCGTGCTCTGGCTGCTGCCCTCGCCCCTGATGCGCCTGCGCGAGCTGCCGGAGATGGAAGCGTGAGCGGTCTAGCGGTCGCAGTCGTCGAGGGGTTCGAGGTCGCTCGCGTCGAGAACGACGGCCTGGCGCCGAACGCGCTGCTCCAGGCCGGCTCGGTCTCGAAAGCCGTGGCAGCGCTTGCCGCGCTCCGGCTCGTCGAGCAGGGACTGCTCTCGCTCGACGGGGACGTGAACGACCATCTGACCTCGTGGCGGCTGCCTGCGGATGAGCCGGTGACGCTCAGGCAGCTGCTGAGCCACACCGCCGGCGCGACCGTCGAGTTCTTCCCGGGCTACGCGCCCGGCGCGCCGATTCCGTCGCTGCTCGACGTGCTCGAGGGCCGGCCGCCTGCAAACACGGATGCCGTCCGCATCGAGCCCGAGGCGCGCGGCCGACACCGCTACTCCGGCGGCGCGTATGTGGTCGTCCAGGCGCTCATCGCGGACACGACCGGCCTCCCGTTCGCAACGGCGGCCGCCGAGCTCGTGCTCTACCCGCTCGGGATGGGTGACAGCACCTTCGAGCAGCCGCTGCCCGACCCGCTGCAGGCGCGCGCGGCCGCGCCGGGCAACGTCTATCCCGAGGCGGCCGCGGCCGGGCTCTGGACGACTCCGCGGGACCTGGCCTTGTTCGGCTGCGCCCTTCAGCTCGCCGTGGCGGGCCGCCCGAGCCCAGTCGCCCGCGAGACCGCCGCGCTGATGCTCCTCCCGCACGCCGAGCTGCCGCCGCGTGAGGACTACGAGCAGATCCGCGGGCTCGGACTAACGCCGCCCGACCACATGGGCCTCGGGCTCTTCCTGGTGGTCGAAGGCGGCGAGACGGTGCGCTTCGGCCACATCGGCACCACGAACACATTCGTAGCGGCGCTCGACTTCTCCGCGACCGACGGAACCGGCGCAGTCGCGATGGCGAACTCGCACGATGGCGGGGAGGCCGTCCTGCGTGCGGTCGCGTCGGTGGAGGCGGCGGCATGAGCCGCAGCGACCTTCTCCGCGACCGCTCGGTCGTCGCCCTGCTCATGGCCGAGGTCGTTTCGACGACCGGCGCGCAGATGACCTGGCTCGCGCTGCCGTGGTTCGTGCTCGTGACGACCGGCTCGGCGACGAAGACGACATTCGTGGCCGCGGCGGAAGTGATCGGGCTCGCGCTCCTCGGGCTGCCGGGCGGGCGCGTGCTGGGCCGGCTCGGCGCGCGGAGGACAATGATGCTCTGCGACGGTGCGCGAGCACCGCTGATGGTCATCATCCCGGTGCTCCACTGGACGGGCGACCTCTCGTTCGGGGTCCTGCTGGTGGTGGCATTCGCGCTCGGCGCGCTCACGGCGCCGTACTTCGCGGCGCAGAAGGTGATCGTCCCGGAGTTGCTCGGTGAGGACGAGAAGCGTCTCACCGAGGCAAACGCGCTCTTCCAGGGCGCCACCCGCACGACGATGCTCGCCGGCCCGGCTCTCGGTGGGGTGCTGATCGGTTTCATGGGCGCCACCTCGGTGCTGCTGATCGACGCGGCCACCTACGTCGTCGCCGTCGTCCTCGTCGCGGCGTTCGTCCCGCGCAGGCCGCCGCTGCCGCAGGACGAGGAGGACCGCAGCATCCGCGCCGGCGTGCGCTTCGTCGCCCGCGATCCCCTGCTTCGCGTGTGGTGGCCGGCGTTCGCACTCGGCGACGCGGCCTGGACGGCGTTCTTCATCTCGGTGCCGGTGCTCGTGCTGACCCGCTTCGGCCACCATCCGTGGATCGCCGGCTGGCTGATCGCATCGTTCGGAGTGGGCGCGCTGGTCGGGAACGTCGTCGCGTTCCGCTACCTGGCTCGCCGCCTGGATGGGCTCACGATCATCGCCATGTTCGTGATGTTCCAGGCCCTGCCGCTCTGGCTGCTCTGGTTCGACTTACCTGCGGCCGGCTACTCCGTCGCGATCCTCCTGTCGGGGATTGCGAACGGGTTGGTGAATCCGAGCCTGCACACCATCTCGACCGTGCGGATCCCGCCGAAGCTGCGGGCGAACGTGCTGACCACGACGATGGTCGGCTGGGCAGTCGTCAATCCGCTCGGGCTGTTCCTGGCCGGGCCGATCCTGGACGCGTTCGGGACGAAACCGGTGATGATCGGCTTCGCGGCGATGCAGACTCTGACGATGGCCATCGTCGCGACCGCATCCGTGCGCGAGCTCGGCCGCCGCCGGCAGCTCGAGCCGCTCGAGGCCGCCGCGTGAGCCTGTTGCGGCGCCCGGGCCTCGGCCCCCTGCTGACCGCCGAGGTCGTCTCGTCGCTCGGCTCGCAGATGACCTACCTGGCCCTGCCGTGGTTCGTGCTCGTCACGACCGGCTCGGCCTCGAAGATGGGGATCGTCCTCGGCGTCGAGCTGCTGCCGATCGGCCTCTTCGGCATCCCGAGCGGCGCGCTCGTCGGGAAGCTCGGGGCGCGGAGGACGATGATGGTCGCGGACGGGGCGCGGGCGCCGCTGATGGTCTCGATCCCGCTCCTGCACTCGGCAGGCATGCTCTCGTTCGGGGTCCTGCTCGGCATCGTGTTCCTGATCGGCTGCTTCCTGGCGCCGCACTTCTCGGCGCAGCGGCTGATCCTCCCGGAGCTCGTCGGCGACGACGAGCAGACCGTCGCCCAGGCGAACGCGTTCGTCGAGGGAGCCCAGCGGACGACGGCGCTGATCGGCCCGTCCCTGGCCGGCGTGCTCATCCCGTTCTTCGGTGCGCCGAACGTGCTCTACCTCGACGCCGCAAGCTTCCTGCTCTCGTTCCTGACGCTCGCGCTGTTCGTGCCGTACCGCCCGCCGCTGCCGGCCGGCGACGAGGGGCGCGGCGTCCTTTCCGGCGTGCGCTTCCTCCTGCGCGACCCGCTCATGCGGCGCCTGCTGCCGACGGCGCTCGTGCTCAACGCGCTCGCCCAGCTGATGGCGCTCTCGCTGCCGGTGCTCGCGTTCCAGGAGTTCGGCGGCAGCTCTCGCGTGGCCGGCGTCTTCTTCGCAGCGTTCGGCGCGGGTGCGGTCGTCGGCAGCGTCATCGCCGTGAAGATCGTCCCGAGGTTCGACCCGGTCCGGCTCGGCGCGTCGGCCCTCGTGGGGCTCGCGCTGCCGCTGCCGCTGCTCGCGCTGCACCTGCCGGTCTGGGGCGTCGTGCTCGTGCTCTTCGTGTCGTCGCTGTTCGGGCCGCTGGTGAACGCGCCGCTGATCGGCGTGATCACGATGCGGACGCCCGAGGCGCTGCGCGCGAAGGTGATGACGGCGGTGCTGACCTTCGCGCTGCTCGCCGGCCCGCTCGGCCTCTTCCTGGGCGGGCCGCTGCTGCAGGCGTTCGGCCCGTACCCCGTCTTCCTGATCGTCGCGGCCGGCCAGCTCGCCGCCGCGATCCCCTTCGCCGTGATGGCGCTTCGCAGCGGCACGGCGTTGCAGGCAGTCCCGACGTCCGCGCCGCAGTAGCCCGCGCATGGCCCCGTGAGCGAGACGCCGCTCCCGCTGCGGCAGAACCGCGACTTCATGCTGCTGCAGTCCGGGCAGCTCCTGTCGACGCTCGGCAACCAGGCGTCGGCGATCGCCTACCCGCTGCTCACGCTCTCGCTGACCCATTCCCCGGCGAAGGCGGGCCTGGTGGCGTTCGCGGGCATCCTTCCCTACCCGCTCTTCGTCCTCCCCGCGGGACTGCTGGCCGACCGCCTCGACCGGAGGCGGATCATGATCGTCTCCGACGTCGTGCGGGCCCTGGCGCTCGGCGGGCTCGCCGCCGCGGTCGCGGCCGGCAGCGCGCAGTTCGCGCTGATCATGGCCGTCGCCTTCGTCGACGGCACGATGTTCGCGTTCTTCAACATCGCCGAGGTCGGGGCGCTGCGATCGGTGGTCCCCAGGGCACAGCTCCCCCGCGCGTTCGCGGCCGAGCAGGCGAGGTTGTCCACGGTCGTCCTCGCCGGGCCGCCGCTCGGCGGCTTCCTCTTCGGCCTCGGTCGCGCCCTCCCGTTCGTCGCCGACGCGGTCTCCTACACCGCCTCGCTCGTCTCGGTCGTGCTCATGCGGACGCCGTTCCAGGAGGAGCGCACCGAGGTGGCAGGGCTCCTGCGCGCACAGCTGGCCGAGGGGTTCGCCTGGCTGTGGGGCCAGCCGTTCCTGAGGATGTGCTCGCTTCTCTTCGCCTTCACGAACCTCGGAGGCAACGCGCTCTACCTCTTCGTGGTCGTGGCGGGGAAGCGCCAGGGCCTGAGCCCGGCCGCGATCGGGACGCTGATCGCGATCTACGGAGGACTATCGCTGGTCGGCTCGCTCATCTCGCCCCGCATCCAGCAGCTGCTCGGGATGCGGACGATCCTGCTCGCGACGTTCTGGCTCGGCCTGGGCATCGGCGTCTACGCCGCTCACCCGGACGTGTACCTGCTCGTCGCCGGCGTGGTCCCGCTCGCGCTGCTGAACCCGTCGTTGAACTCCGTGATCATCGGGTACCGCGTCGCGATGGTCCCGGACCGGCTGCAGGGACGCGTGAACAGCGTGGCGCGGATGCTCGCGCAGCTCGGAGCGCCGCTCGGCCCACTGCTGGCCGGGTTGCTCCTGGCCGTGCTCTCGACTCGCCAGACCGACCTGATCCTGACGGCGTGGTTCGCGGCGATCGCCTTGTGGGCGACCCTCAGCCCGTCGATCCGCGCGGCCCCGGACCTGAGCGAGCTGGCCGAGCCGATCTAGGCGCCTAGTCGTCTGACGCGGACGTGAGCGCAGCGAACGCCGCCTGCAGGAAGTCGTTCGCGCCCGCCGCCGCGAGCGACCAGGTCAGCAGCCGCCCGAAGCGCGGCGACAGGATCTGCGTCGTCGCGAGCCCGGCCGCGGCCCAGGTGCCCACGCAGCGCGAGCACGTGACGAGCTCGCCGATCGCCTGGTGGTAGCCGCCCTCGACGGGCTCCTCGCCGCCCTCGTGGGCTTCGCCGCGGACGAACGGCTGGCGGATGAAGCTCGTGACCTCGTCGCGGGCGAGCGTGCGCGCAGCCTTGAACGAGGCCGCCGAGAGCACGACGAGGTCGAGCGGGGTCTGGCACGCGGGGTTGCGGTCGAGCACCCGCGCGAGCCCACCGCCGACCGCCAAACCACCGGCAAAGACGCCCATGATCGCCGCGTACGCGCCGTACGGGGGCGATTCTGTTTCCACTATCACACGGGTACCCTTGGCCTCATGCCGGAGTTCAAAACCTCGGATATCTATCGGCCTACCGGCGATCAGCCACAGGCGATCGCCGAGCTGTCCGCGGGCCTGCGCGAAGGAGAGCGCTACCAGACCATGCTCGGGGCGACCGGCACCGGCAAGACGGCGACGATGGCGTGGATCGTCGAGGAGGTGCAGAAGCCGGCGCTCCTGATCGCGCACAACAAGACGCTCGCCGCGCAGCTCTGCAACGAGCTGCGCGAGTTCTTTCCCCACAACGCGGTCGAGTACTTCGTCTCCTACTACGACTACTACCAGCCCGAGGCGTACGTCCCTCAGGCCGACCTCTACATCGAGAAGGACTCCTCGCAGAACGACGACATCGCGCGGCTGCGGCTGGCCGCGACCTCCGCGCTGTTCACGCGCCGCGACGTGATCGTCGTCGCGTCGGTGTCGTGCATCTACGGCCTCGGCTCGCCCGAGGAGTGGCGCGACCGGATGATCTATCTCGAGGTCGGCGAGGAGCACGACCGCGACCTGATGCTGCGCAAGCTGATCGACTCGCAGTACGTGCGCAACGACGCCGTCCTCGGCCGCGGCCGCTTCCGCGTCAAGGGCGACGTCGTCGAGGTGCAGCCGGCGAACCAGGAGACGGCGTACCGGATCTCGTTCTTCGGCGACGAGGTCGAGCAGGTCACGCACTTCGACCCGCTCACCGGCGAGATCCACGCGAAGCTCGACAACATCGCGATCTGGCCGGCGACGGAGTACGTCACCTCGCAGCCGACGGTCGAGCGCGCGGTGGGGGAGATCAAGCACGAGCTCGAGGGGCGGATCAAGGAGCTCGAGGCCGAGAACAAGATGCTCGAGGCGCACCGGCTGCGGCAGCGCACCGAGTACGACCTCGAGATGCTGCAGGAGCTCGGCTTCTGCAACGGGATCGAGAACTACTCGCGGATCCTCGAAGGCCGTGCGCCCGGGACGCATCCGTTCACGCTCCTCGACTACTTCCCGAACGACTTCGTCGTCTTCGTGGACGAGTCCCATCAGACCGTGCCGCAACTCGGCGGTATGTACGAGGGCGACCGCTCGCGCAAGCAGACGCTCGTCGACTACGGCTTCCGGCTTCCGTCCGCGCTCGACAACCGGCCGCTCCGCTTCGACGAGTTCCTCGGGAAGGTGCCGCAGCTCGTGTTCGTCTCGGCGACGCCGGGCCCGTTCGAGCTGCGCCATTCGACGCGGATCGCGGAGCAGCTGATCCGGCCGACCGGGATCGTCGACCCCGAGGTCGAGCTGCGCGCGACCAAGAACCAGATCGACGACCTGCTCAACGAGGTCCGCCGCCGCGAGGAGGCCGGCGAGCGGGTGCTCGTCACGACCCTGACCAAGAAGATGGCCGAGGACCTGACCGACTACCTGCTCGAGTCGGGCGTGAAGGCGCGCTACCTCCACTCCGAGATCGACACCCTCGAGCGGATCCAGATCATCCGCGAGCTCAGGCTCGGCGAGTACGACGTGCTGGTCGGCGTCAACCTGCTCCGCGAGGGGCTCGACCTGCCAGAGGTCTCTTTGGTGGCCGTGCTCGACGCCGACAAGGAGGGCTTCCTGCGCGGCAAGACGGCGCTGATCCAGACGATCGGCCGCGCGGCCCGGAACGTCAACGGCAAGGTCCTGCTCTACGCAGACAAGCTGACCGAGGCGATCCAGGGCGCGCTCGACGAGACCGACCGCCGCCGGGTGAAGCAGCTCGCGTACAACGAGGAGCACGGGATCACGCCGGCGTCGATCATCAAAGGCGTCTCCGACATCGCCGAGTTCCTGGCGCTCGAGTCGCCGACGGTGCCCGGGCGCCGCCGTCGTGGCAAGCGCGAGGTCGAGGGGATGGCGCCTGCCGAGCTCGAGAAGCTCGTGATCCAGCTCGAGGAGGAGATGTACGCCGCCGCCGAGGAGCTCCGCTTCGAGTACGCGGCCAAGCTTCGAGACGAGATCAAGGACCTGCGGCGGGAGCTACAGGCCGCCGCGGCACCTGCCCAGTAGGCTCCCTTCCGTGGGATTACTGGCGTTCATCATCATCCTGCTCGTCGGCGGGCTCATCGTCGGGGCGCTTGCGCGGCTCGCGGTCCCGGGGCCCGATCCGATGTCGATCCCGGCCACGATCGCGCTCGGGATCGGCGGCTCGATCATCGGCGGGATCGTGGCGCGCGTCCTGATCGGCACGGCGGGCGGTTTTCTGTTCGCCTTCCTCGGCGCGGTGCTGCTGCTGATCCTCTACCGGCACTTCGTCGAGCATCGGCCGCTCACGGGGCCCGGGTCTAAGCGTCCACCTGCCTGAGGGGCTCGCGGCCGCGCGGGAAGCGGCGGACGGCGGTCAGGCCCCAGTCGTCGTCGCGCCAGACGTAGGTCTCGACGAGCAGCTGGTCGTCGCGCGCCTCGTAGACATGGAGGCCGCGCGCCTCGCCGCGCCGCTTCGGGCGCGGCTGGCCGAGGCCCGGCGCGATCGAGACCGTCACGCCGCGCAGGCCGCCGCGCTCGACCTCGAACTCGTGCCGCTCGCTGACCGCAGCCTGGTGGATGTGCCCGGCGAGAATCAGCTCGGCGCCCGCGTCGACGAGGCCGGCCAGCACCTCGGACCGCCGCGAGACGGGCCGCTTGCGCGAGCGCCAGGGCGCGCCGATCAGGTGGTGGTGCAGGGCGACGACTCGCAGGGCTCCGGCCGGCGCCGCCGCCAGCCGCTCGCGGGCGCGGTCGATCTGCCCGCTGCGAATCCCGCCCGATTGATGCCTCCACGGGCGCACGGAGTTCAGTCCCACGACGACGAGCGAGTCGGACCGATGGACAGGCTCGACCGTCTCCCATTGCCTCTCGAACTCGGCCCACGGCCGCGTGAAGCGCGCCGGGAACGTGTACGGGATGTCGTGGTTGCCTGGGATCACGAGCAGGGGCCGCTGGAGCCCGCGCAGAAACGCCGCGGCGCGCTCGTGCTCGCGTCTACGTCCACGGTGGGCGAGATCGCCCGTGACCGCGATCAATTCGGGCCCTACGCGGTCGATCAGCCCCCCGAGACTGTCCTCTAGAGCGGTTTCCTCCGCGCTCCCAGCGTGCAAATCGGAGATGTGGAGGAGCCGCGTTGGCAACGCCGAAGCAGGCTATACACTGAGGTATATGGCTGAGGAATCGACCGAAATCTTCGACGATCTGTACCTCGGTCTCCGGGCCGGGGGCGCGCTGCGCAAGCGGCGCCGCGGCGAGCCGCTGACGACCGAGGAGCAGGAGGCGCTCGGCCGCTGGCAGCGTCTTTCGACGGTCCGCAAGTCGCTCGCGATCGGCGGCTTCGCGCTCGGAACGTTCGGCCTCGGTTTCACGCTGGGCGGCCTGATCTTCGGCCGCTGGCGCAAAGCCTGACCGACTGGGCTGGTTCCGACTGGGCTGGTTCCGACTGGGCTCAGTTCTCCTTCGCGAACAGCAGAGCCGGCACGTCCTCGTCGGCCGGGTCCTTGTCGCGGACGATCACGTCCACGAGCGTCACCAGCACGGCGAGGATCGGCGTTGCGAGCAGCACGTAGAAGCCGCCGAAGAGGAGGCCGATCGCGGTGACGCCGACGAGGACGACCAACGGCGAGATGCCGGTCACGTGTCCCATGACGCGAGGGATGACGATGTAGTCCTCGAGCAGGCGGACGACGAGCACCACGATGCCGGCGGCCAGGGCGAGGTGCCACGACTGCGTCAGGCCGACCCCGACGGCGAGCGCCCCCGCGGCCAGCGGCCCGATCACCGGAACGACCTCGACGATGCCTGCGGACACTCCGATCAGGAGCCAGAACGGAAGACCGATCGCCCAGAACGACAGCGACAGCACGGTCGCCACGAAGGCGATCAGCACGAGCTGGCCTCGGACGAATGCGCCGAGCTTCAGGTCGATCAGCTCCCAGGTGTCGCGAACCACGCGTCGGTGCTCCTGCGGCACCAGCGAATTGACTAAGCGAATCGCCCGCTCCCTCTCGAAGATCCAGTAGGCCGCGGTCGCGAACACGAACACGATTCCGACCAGGAGCTCGAATGCCTTGACGCCCACGGCCGCCGCTCCGTGAAAGAGCGAGCCTGCCTTCGGCAGCTTCTTCAGGCGACTTTGAACAGCGGTCAGGACCTGGTGCTTCAGCCCCGATGAATGCTTCGCCTGCTGGTTGAGCTCCTGGCGCGAAGTCGGGACCCCTCCCAGCGCCTGGCTCGCCTGGTCGATCGCACGCGGCACCGCAAGCCAGAGCAGCAGTGCGAGCGCACCCGCGATCGCGAGGTAGTGCAGCGCGAGGCCGGCCGGCCGGGGAATCCTCCACGCCGCGAGGCGGTCGATGCCAGGGCGCATCGCCGCCGCGAGGACGAAGCCCAGGAAGACGAGGGCGATCACGACCTTCAGCTTCCAGAGCGCCAACGCAAGCGCGACGATCGCGATGACGACGATCGTCGAGACGGCGGCCTTACGGGCAACGGTTCCCATGCCGCAGGATTCTCCCCCAAGTGCCGCGCGTCGCAAACCGCGCAGGACTGCCCCGGGGAGCGACGAAACCGGCCTGGCGATGCTCGCCTCCGACGATGAGCGGGTCTGCCTCGACGCGCGCCCCCACGGCGTCGTCCTCGCGCGTCCGCTCGGGCAGGCGCTCGCGCTCGCGGCTGCGGGCGGCGTGCTGCTGGCCCTGCCCTGGCCGTCGCAGGTGCCCGGCGCGCTGCTCGTGATCGCCGGCGCGCTGCTCGCGCTGCGCTCGGTCTGGCTCTGGGAGCGGACACACCTCGTCGTGACGACCGAGAAGCTCTTCGTCGTCTCGGGAACGCTGCGCCGCCACGCCTCCGCCGTTCGCCTCGGGTCGGTCGAGAACCTCGAGCTGGAGCAGAGCCTCCCGGGCCGCCTGTTCGGCTACGGCACCCTGGTCGCCGGTTCGCTCGAGATCGACCACGTCCCGGAGCCGCGGGACGTCTACCGCCTCGTCGAGCGGCTCGCGGGCTGATGGCGGACGCACCGCTCGAGGTTCGCGGTCTGACGAAGCGCTTCGGCTCGACGACGGCGGTCGACGGCCTCACCTTCGCGATCGAGCCGGGCCGCATTACCGGATTCTTGGGCCCGAACGGCGCCGGCAAGACAACGACGCTGCGGATGCTCCTCGGGCTCGTGCGAGCCACTGCCGGCGATGCGCTCGTCGAGGGCGTGCCGTACCGACGGCTCCGCGATCCCGCGCGCTCGGTTGGAGCGGTCCTGGAGGCCTCGAGCTACCACCCGGCGAGGAGCGGGCGCAACCACCTGCGCGTGCTCGCGACCGCGGCCGGGATCCCTCGGGCCCGGATCGACGAGGCGCTGCGGCAGGTCGAGCTCGAGGCCGCGGCCGGCCGCCCGGTCAGGACCTACTCGCTCGGCATGCGCCAACGGCTGAGCGTCGCGGGCGCGCTGCTCGGCGAGCCGCGCCTGCTCGTGCTCGACGAGCCCGCCAACGGCCTCGACCCGGAGGGAATTCGCTGGCTGCGAAGGTTCCTGCGGTCCTTCGCCGCCGACGGGGGCACCGTCTTCATCTCGAGCCACGTGCTCGCCGAGATCGCGCAGCTCGCGGACGAGGTCGTGATCATCCACCGGGCGAAGCTCGTCGCGCACGAGCCGCTCGCGGCGCTGACCGCGCGGGCCGCCGGCGGGACGATCGTCCGCTCGCCGGACGCAGACCGTCTTCGCGAGCGGCTTGCGGCGGAAGACATCGAGGCCGACACGGCCGAAGACGGCGAGCTCCACGTGGCGAGCCCGCCCGAGCGGGTCGGAGAGATCGCCGCGGCGGCCGGGATCGTCCTCCACGAGCTGCGCGGCGAGAGCGCGAGCCTCGAGGAAGTGTTCCTCGAGCTGACCGGAGCCGAGGAATGACGAGGCTCGTCGGCGCCGAGCTGCTGAAGGTGCGCACGACGCGGCTGTTTCTCTGGCTGGGGCTCCTGACCCTGGCGCTCGAGACGCTGGTGATCTCGCTGCACGTCGGGAAGGACTCGCTCTCCTCGCTCGGCGAGCCGCGACAGCAGCGGGACGTCGTCTCGATCGCCGCGGTGTCCGCCCTGATCTCGCTGATCCTCGGGATCGTCGCGTCCGCCGGCGAGTTCGCGCACGGGACGATCGGCCAGACGTTCCTCGTCGCGCCCGTCCGGGAGCGGGTAGCCGCTGCCAAGCTGATCGCGGGGGCGCTCGCCGGCTTGGTCCTCGCGGTGATCGCCTGTGCGTTCGCGTGGGGCCTCGCCGCGCTCCTCCTCTCCGCGAGGTCCGTACCGCTCCACCTCGGGTCGGGCAGCTCCGTGAGGGTGGCGTTCGGCACGATCCTGGCCGCTGCGCTCACCGGCGCCTTCGGGGTCGGCCTCGGGGCGCTCTTGCGGCGGCAGACGGCGGCGATCGTGATCGCGCTCGTCTGGCTCCTCGTCGGCGACCCGCTGCTGCTGGGAATCGCGGGGGTCGAGCGCTATGGACCCGGGCGCGTGGTCGCATCGGTCGTCGAGGCCGGAAACCAGAGCTCCGACCTGCTGGGCTTCGGCGCCGGCCTTGGCGTCGCGCTGGTCTACGTCGCGGTCGCCGGGGTGCTCGGAACGCTCTCGCTCTCGCGCTCCGACATCACCTAAAGCGAACACTTGTTCGCGTCCGCGACCGTGGCTAACATAGCTTGGTTATGGCCCAGGAAGAGCTCGTCGTTCACGGCGCCCGGGAGCACAACCTCAAGGACATCACCGTCCGGCTGCCCCGCCATTCGCTGATCTGCGTCACCGGGCTTTCGGGCTCCGGGAAGTCGAGCCTCGCCTTCGACACGATCTATGCGGAAGGGCAGCGGCGCTACGTGGAGAGCCTCTCCGCCTACGCGCGCCAGTTCCTGCAGATGATGGAGAAGCCGGACGTCGACTCGATCGACGGCCTCAGCCCGGCGATCTCGATCGACCAGAAGACGACGTCGCGGAACCCGCGCTCGACGGTCGGGACGGTCACCGAGATCTACGACTACCTGCGCCTGCTCTACGCGCGCATCGGGCACCCGCACTGCCCGGTCTGCGGCCGCCCGATCGCCGGCCAGAGCCAGGAGTCGATCGTCGACCAGATCCTGCAGCTGCCCGAAGGGACCCGGTTCACGGTGAACGCGCCCGTCGTCCGCGACCGCAAGGGCGAGTACAAGGACGTCTTCGAGGAGCTCCGCGCCGAGGGCTTCACGCGCGTGAAGGTCGACGGCGAGCAGCGCCTGCTCGAGGAGGAGATCGTCCTCGACAAGAAGTTCAAGCACACCATCGAAGTGGTTGTCGATCGCCTGGTGATGAAGCCCGACCTCCGGCAACGTCTTGCGCAGTCCGTGGAGACGGCGTCGGAGCTTGCCGAGGGTCTGGTCGTGATCGACGTGCTCGACGGGGACGCGACCACGTACTCGGAGAACTTCGCCTGCCCCGAGCACGGCGTGGGACTCCCGGAGCTCGAGCCGCGCATCTTCTCGTTCAACTCGCCGCACGGTGCCTGCCCGCGCTGCACGGGCCTCGGCGCCCAGCAGGAGATCGACCCCGACCTGCTGGTCCCGGACCCGACCCTCTCGATCAGCGAGGGCGCGCTCGTGCCGTGGTCGCTCGGCAACTCGAGCTTCTACGAGTCGGTCATCCAGGCGATCGCCGACCGCTACGAGATCGACCTCGAGGTGCCCTGGCAAGACCTGAGCGAGGAGCGGCAGAACTACTTCCTCTACGGCACCGACGGCGACCGTGTCTACGTCCAGTACCGCAACCGGATGGGCCGCAAGCGGTCGTACATGCTCGCGTTCGAGGGGATCGTCAAGAGCCTCGAGCGCCGCTACCGCGAGACCGACTCGAGCCAGCAGCGCGAGCGGATCGAGGAGTACATGAGCTTCCGGCCCTGCCCGGTCTGCCACGGAGCGCGCCTCAAGCCCGAGGTGCTCGCGGTCACCGTCGGCGAGCGGAACATCCACGAGCTGACGAAGCTCTCCGTGCAGCGCGCGATCGAGTTCTTCGACGGCCTCCAGCTCACCGAGACCGAGAAGCTGATCGGCGCGCGGATCATCAAGGAGATCCGAGAGCGGCTGACCTTCCTCGAGAACGTCGGCGTCGGCTACCTGCAGCTCGACCGCGCGGCTTCGACGCTTTCCGGCGGCGAGGCGCAGCGGCTCCGCCTGGCCACGCAGATCGGGAGCCAACTCGTCGGCGTGCTCTACATCCTCGACGAGCCGTCGATCGGGCTCCACCAGCGCGACAACGGCAAGCTGATCGCGACCCTCGAGCGGCTGCGCGACCTCGGCAACACCGTCCTCGTGGTCGAGCACGACGAGCAGATGATGCGCTCGGCCGACCACCTGGTCGACATGGGCCCGGGCGCGGGCGAGCACGGCGGGCACGTGGTCGCGGAAGGCCCGGCGAAGGCCGTGGAGCGGAACAAGGGGTCGATCACGGGCCAGTTTCTCTCGGGCAAGCGCGTGATCGCGGTGCCCGAGCGGCGCGACGAAGACCTCGGCTCCTTCTGGATCCGCGGCGCCTCGATGCACAACCTCAAGGACATCGACGTCGAGTTCCCGGTCGGCAAGTTCGTCTGCGTGACCGGCGTCTCCGGCTCCGGGAAGTCGACCCTCGTGAACGAGATCGTCTACAAGGCGCTCGCGAACCGGCTCCACAGAATGCGGGTCAAGCCCGGCGATCACCTCGGCTGCGAGGGGATCGAGTGCTACGACAAGGTGATCGACATCGACCAGTCGCCGATCGGCCGCACGCCCCGCTCGAACCCGGCGACCTACACCGACCTGTTCACGCCGATCCGCGAGCTCTACTCGATGACGCCCGAGGCGAAGGTGCGCGGCTACAAGCCCGGGCGGTTCTCGTTCAACGTGCGCGGCGGGCGCTGCGAGACGTGCAAGGGCGACGGGACGATCAAGATCGAGATGCACTTCCTGCCGGACGTCTACGTCCCGTGCGAGACCTGCGCCGGGAAGCGCTACAACCGCGAGACGCTCGAGGTGCGCTTCAAGGGCAAGTCGATCGCCGACGTGCTCGAGATGTCGGTCGAGGAGGCCCTGCGCTTCTTCGCGAAGATCCCGAAGCTGCGCCGCCGGCTGCAGACGCTCCACGACGTCGGGCTCGACTACATCAAGCTCGGCCAGCCGGCGACGACGCTCTCCGGCGGCGAGGCGCAGCGGATCAAGCTGGCGAAGGAATTGAGCAAGATCGCGACGGGGAGGACGCTCTACATCCTCGACGAGCCGACCACGGGCCTCCACTTCGCCGACATCGAGAAGCTGCTCGAGGTGCTGCAGCGGCTGGTGGATGCGGGGAACACGGTGCTCGTGATCGAGCACAACCTCGACGTGATCAAGCAGGCGGACTGGATCGTCGACCTCGGGCCCGAGGGCGGCGAGGCCGGCGGTGAGGTGATCGTCGCGGGGACGCCCGAGCAGGTCGCCGAGGCCGACGATTCCTACACAGGCCAGTTCCTGCGCGAACTGCTGCCGGCACGAGCGCCCGCCGCGGCTTGAGCGGGCGGCCGGAGCCTGAGCGCTACACCGGTGCTGAGATCGCCGGAGCGGTGCTGGCCACCCTGTTCTTTCCGCTCATCGGGCTGGTCGCCGCGCTCATGCTGCTGAACGGCCAGTCGAATCCCGCGAAGCGCAAGTCGCTCCGATCCTGGGCGTGGGTCTCCGCCGGTCTGATGGTGCTCGACGTCCTCGTCGTGGCCGCGCTTGCGGGCGCCCTCTGAGACACCCGCGCTAGCCTTGACCCGTGGCGACGCGAGCTCAGGCTGCCGCGGGGCCTGCCGACGAGCGGGTCTGGCTAGCGCGAGCGGTGTCGGTGCTCTGGAGGCCGCGTGAGGTCTTCGCCGGCCTGCGCGACGACTCCGACGACACGGCTCGCGCGCGCAGCGAGGCGGTGCTCGCGCTCGTCCTGCTGACGGGGATCACAGGGGTGCTCTGGACGCCGGTCGCCGGGACGTTCCTGAACGACGTCACGCTCGACTGGGTCGACCTCATGATCTGGGCCTTCATCGGCGGCGGCTTCTACGCGATCGCCCTCTACTTCGTCGGCGGGCTCGTCCTCCAGTGGCTGGCCCGGGCGGGCGGCTGGATCAGCTACCGCCAGGCGCGGCACCTGCTCGCCTTCGCGGCCGCGCCGGTCGCGCTCTCGCTCTTCCTCGTGATCCCGTTGCGGCTGGCCGTCTACGGCGAGGACGTCTTTCGCAGCGGCGGCTCCGACCGGGGTGCCGGCGCATGGGCGTTCGCCGGGGTCGAGCTCGCCTTCGTCGCCTGGGCGCTCGTCCTGCTCGTGCTCGGGCTGCGGATACTGCTCTCGAAGAGCTCGAGCTCCTCGGCCGGCATCTCGTAGGAGTGCTGCTCCTCCGGGAAGGCGCCTGAGCGCACCTCCTCGGCGTAGTTCTCGAGCGCGTCGCGGATCTCGCGCGACAGGCTCGCGTAGCGCTTGACGAAGCGCGGCAGGTGGCCCTCGGTCAGCCCGAGCAGGTCGTGGTAGACGAGCACCTGGCCGTCGCAGGCGGGGCCCGCGCCGATGCCGATCGTCGGAACGGAGAGCCGGGCGGTGATCTCCGCCGCGACCGGCGCCGGAACCGCCTCGAGCACGACGGCGAAGCAGCCGGCCTCTTCGAGCGCGAGCGCGTCCTCGACGAGCTGCACCGCGGCCTCCGCAGTCTTGCCCTGCGTCTTGAACCCGCCGAGCATCGTCGCGGACTGCGGCGTGAGGCCGACGTGGCCCATCGCCGGGATGCCGGCCTGGACGATCGCGCGCACGCGCGAGACCGACGGGCCCGCGCCCTCGAGCTTGACCGCATCAGCGCCGGCCTCCTTGAAGAAGCGGATCGCGTTCTCGACCGCCGCCTCGTCGGAGACCTGGTACGAGCCGAAGGGCATGTCGCCGACCACGATCGGCCGGCGCGCCGCGCGCACGACCGTCCGCGTCAGGAACAGCATCTCGTCCATCGTCACCGGCACGGTCGTGCCCTCGTAGCCCAGCACGACCATCGCGGCCGTGTCGCCGACCAGCACGACGTCGACGCCCGCGTCCTCGGCGAACCGCGCGCCGGGAGCGTCGTACGCCGTGACCATCACGATCTTCGTGCCCTCGCGCTTGAGCTCGGCGAGCCTCGGCAAGGCGAGCTTTCCTCGGGGCGGCGTGCTCATGTTCGTTCTCCTTCCAGGACGACGTTGTCGATCAAACGTGTTCGGCCCACGCGGACTGCGGCGGCGAGCACGCGTGGCTCGAAGTCGGCCTCCTCGAAGTAGTCGACGGGTAGGCCGTTCAGCAGCGAGCGGTCGCGGGCCTCGAGAGCCCGGGGAAGAGCGAGGGCCGCCTCATGCTCCTCGGGCGAGAGGTAGGCGTTGCGGGACGACAGCGCGAGCCCGTCCTCGTCGCGGACGGTCGGGCAGATGCGGATCTCCACCGGCACGGCGAGATCCCGCGTCATCCGCCGGATGACGGCCGCCTGCTGCGCGTCCTTCTGGCCGAAGTAGGCGCGGTCGGGCCGGACCAGGTTGAAGAGCTTGAGGCAAACCGTGGCCACGCCGCGGAAGTGTCCCGGGCGGTGCTCGCCCTCGAGGATCGAGCCGAGCTCTTCGACGTCGACCCAGGTCTGGAACCCGGGCGGGTAGATCTCCTCGGCGTCCGGGACGAAGAGGACGTCGACTCCTGCCTCGTCGGCGAGCGCGGCGTCGCGCTCCGCGTCGCGCGGGTAGCGGTCCAGGTCTTCGCCGGGCGCGAACTGCGCCGGATTGACGAACAGGCTGACGACGACGAGGTCGTTCTCGTCGCGCGCGGCACGGAAGAGCGAGAGGTGGCCCTCGTGGAAGGCGCCCATCGTCGGGACGAGGCCGACGGAGCCTTCGAGCTCGAGCTCGGCGGCGGTGCGAACGGTCTTCATCGCGCGGTCACTTCCGCGAGGACGTCGTAGAGCGGCTCGAGGTCCGGGCGCACGCCGCGGATCGCCTCGCGGTGGGCTTCGACGGTCTCCCAGTCGCCGCGCTCGATCGGGCCGGTCAGCTCGAAGCCGTTCTCGATCGTGCGGCGCATCAGCGGGTCGAGCGCCTCCGGCGGCGCGCCGGCCGCCGCGAACAGCTCGGAGGCGACGCGGTGCAGCGTGACCAGGTAGTTCGACGCGACCGCCGCGCCCGCGTGGTAGACGGGACGCTTGTCGTCGGCGAGCTCGAACGGGCGCAGGCCGAGCAGCTCCGCGAGCTCGAAGCCGAGCGCGCGTGCCTCGTCCGTCTCCGCCGTCACCGCCGCCCAGGCGCCGTCGAGCTGCTCCGGCCCGCGGGCGAGCGTGAACGTCTGCAACGGGTGGAGCGAGAACCGCCGCTCGTGCGGGTCGAGCGCCGAGAGCGGAGTCGCACCCGAGACGTGTGCGATCCAGCCATGTCCCAGGGACAGTCCCCGGGCCACGTCCCGAATGGCCGTGTCCGGCACGCAGAGCAGCGCGAGCTCGCCGTCCTCGCGCAGCGCGACGCCGCGCTCCTCGAGCCGAGCGGCCAGCGCCGAGCCGACGCGGCCGCGACCGATCACGTTGATGCTCTCGACCATCTGAAGCTCCAGCTCCGTAGCGGATGCCGGGCACCGCGAAGTCTAGCTTTTGGCCTGGATCCGACCCTCGAGCGCAGCCTTCACGCGCGGCCAGTCGTCGTCGATCACCGCGTACCAGGCCGAGTCGCGCCGCTCGCCGCCGCGGACGACCTGATGCTTGCGGTGGATCCCCTCGAACTCGGACGGGATCGCCGCCAGCGCCGCGCGGGCCTGCTCGTTCTTCGCGTCCGTCTTGAACTCGACCCGCCTGCAGCCGAGCTCCTCGAACGCATGCCGGAGCAGCAGGTACTTCGCCTCGGTGTTCACGCCGGTTCCCCACTGGGAGGGCGTCAGCCACGTGTTGCCGATCTCGAGCCGCAGGTGCTCGGGCGCCGGCGACAGGTAGCTCGTCGAGCCCACCGCGCGGTCGTCCCGCATCACGGCGAACGGGTGATACGAATCGCCTCCGAGCGTGTAGCCGAGCCAGGCGTCGAAGTCGGTCGTCAGCATCCAGCGCCACGCGCGCTCGTCTGCGGCCGCCTCGCGCAGGTCGGGGACATGCCGCTCGGCAAGGGGCTCGAGGACGACGATGCGTCCTTCCAGCCGCGGATCGAGCGGTTCGAACATGACTAGGGCATGATGCGCACAACGTGGGCCGTCACGCGGGGGCAGAGAAGGCCGAGCTGCTGCTCGCCGCCGCGCGCTACCTGAACGAGACTCTCGAGCTCGAGCGCGTCTACGACCGCTTCCACGAGCTGCTCGCCGACGCCGTCCCGCACGGCGGCGTGATCGTCTCGTCCTTCGACTCGGCCACAGGCCGGATCTACTGCGACTACGCCCTCGTCGACGGCGAGAAGCTCGACCCGGCGCTCCTGCCGCCGCTCGACCTCAACCGCGAAGGCGGCGGGATGCAGAGCCGCGTGATCGTCAGCGGCGAGCCGCTCGTGATCAACGACGTCCCGGAGCAGGTCAAGGAGCCGACCGGCGTCTACTACGACGTCGACAAGGAAGGCCAGATGCGGAAGGTGCCCGAGGAGGGGCCGCCCGGCGTGCAGTCGGCGATGATGCTGCCGGTCAAGCACGAGGGCGAGGTCGTCGGCGTCGTGCAGCTGATGCACGAGCGCTTCCAGTACGGGCCGGAGCACCTCGAGCTCGCCGAGGGCCTGGTCGGCCTGATGGCCGCGGCCGTGCGCAACGCGCTGCTCCACGAGCGCGCGCAGGGCGAGGCGGCAGCCCGCGCCAGCGCCGAGGCGGCCGCCGCCGAGCGCGAGCACGCCGCGCGCGTGCTCGAGGCTGTCGGCGACGGGATCTTCCTGCTCGACGACGAGGGCTTCATCCGCTTCTGGAACCGCGCGGCGGAGCTGGTCACCGGCCGCGACCGCGACGGTGTCCTCGACGTCCCCGCAGCGCACGTCTTCGTCGGCTGGGAGAGGCTCGCCGCGGAGATCCCGGTCTCGGCAGGCTGGGCGCCTGCACGCGCGGTGACCCTGCCGGTCGAGCTCGACGGGCGCGAGCTCTGGCTGTCGTTCCTGGCGGTCCGCAGCCCGGGCGGGATCGTCTACGCCTTCCGCGACCTGACGATCGAGCGGCGCCTCGACGAGGCGAAGAGCGACTTCGTCGCCTCGATCTCGCACGAGCTGCGTACGCCGATGACCGCGGTGCTCGGCGCGGCGATGACCCTCCTTCGTGAGGACATCGAGCTCGCACCCGAGCGGCGCCGCCAGCTGCTCGAGATGATCGGCAGCCAGGGCCGGCGGCTGACGCAGATCACGGAGGACGTCCTGCTCGCGAGCCGCCTCGACCGTGGCGACCTGCACGTCGAGCGCGAGCCGGTCGAGCTGGTCGACCTCGTCCGGCGCGCGGTCGAGACGATGCGCGAGCAGGCGCCCGAGTCGGTCACGCTCACGGCCGCGCCGAACGGGTCCGCGACCGCCGTGGGCGACCCCGACCGGATCGAGCAGGTGCTCGTCAACCTGATCGACAACGCGGTCAAGTACTCGCCGGACGGCGGCGAGGTCACGGTCTCGACCGCGAGCGCCGAGGGGCGTGTGCGGGTCGAAGTCGCCGACGAGGGAATCGGAATCCCGGCTTCGGAGCACGACTCCGTCTTCGAGAGGTTCTACCGCGGCAGCGGCGGGCGGGCCGTCACGGGGACCGGGCTCGGGCTCTATATCTGCCGCGAGCTCGTGCGGCGGATGGGCGGCACGATCGGCGTGCGCTCGCGGCTCGGCGGCGGATCGACGTTCTACTTCGAGCTTCCGTCCGACACGTAGCCGAAGATTCGGACCCGTTGCTAGGGTCTGCTGACACGGTGCCGATCTACGAGTACGTCTGCATGGAGTGCGAGTCGCACTTCGAGGAGCTCGTCCGGAACGGTGAGGAGCCGGACTGCCCCGACTGCGCGTCCGAGAACGTGCGCAAGCAGTTCTCCGTCTTCGCGCGACACGGCGCCGCCGATCAGCCGACCTACCGAACGTCCGGTGGCGGGGGCTGTTGCGGCGGTTCGTGTGGCTGCGGCTGAGCAGTTGACCGAGCTCGAGGTCCTGTCCCGCCAGGTAGCTGGTTGCACGCGCTGCCGCCTGCACGAGGGCCGAACGCAGGTCGTCTTCGGCAACGGGAGCCCGGACGCAGACCTGATGTTCGTCGGCGAGGCCCCCGGCTTCCACGAGGACAAGCAGGGGGTCCCCTTCGTCGGTCAGGCCGGGAAGCTGCTCGACAAGCTGCTCGCCGGGATCGGCCTCACGCGCGCGGACGTGTTCGTCTGCAACGTGCTCAAATGCCGGCCGCCCGGCAACCGCGACCCGGTTCCGGACGAGAAGGAAGCATGCGAGCCGTATCTCTTCCGCCAGGTCGAGCTGATCAAGCCGAAGGTGATCGCGACGCTCGGCAACCACGCGACGAAGCAGCTGAGCGGCAAGGAGACCGGCATCACGCGCGTCCACGGGCAGGAGCAGCGGCTCAAGGTCGGCGCGTTCGACGTGCTGCTCTACCCGCTCTACCACCCCGCGGCGGCCCTGTACACGCCGGCGATGCTCTCGGTGCTCGAGCAGGACTTCGCGCGGTTGCCGGAGCTGCTCGGCCGCGAGACCGTGCCGCTCGAGCCGCCGCCGGTGCTGGCGCCGGTCGCCGCGGAGCCCGCGGTCCAGCTCGGCCTCTTCTGACGCCCGAGCTGAGCGCGTACGACCCCGCCTGGGCCGAGCGCTTCGAGGCGGAGGCGCGGCAGCTGCGAGAGGCGCTCGGCGGGCTGGCGCTCGGGATCGAGCACGTCGGCAGCACCTCGGTTCCGGGTCTCGCCGGCAAGCCGACGATCGACCTCGCCGTCGCTGTGCCGTCCACGCCGCTCCCGGCGGCGGCGGCCGCGCGCCTGGTCGCGCTCGGCTACGAAGACGCTGCCGCGGAGAGCAGGCCGGGCGAGCACCGTTTCCGGAAGGGACGCACAGTCCCGCGTGAGGTGATCGCGCACGTCGTCGCCGAGGGCAGCCCGCAGTGGGACGACCTCGTTCGCTTCCGCGACGCGCTCCGCGCCGATCCGCAACTCGCGGCGGAGTACGAGTCGCTCAAACGCGAGAAGCTGGCCGAGCTCGGCGCGTGGTACAGCGGCCGGGACAAGGAGCCGTTCATCCGGCGCGTGCTCGAGGCTCGGTCGTGATCGAGCTGACGAGCGGCTCGCCGGCGGAGACCGAGGCGATCGCGGCCCGGCTCGCGAGCGTCCTGCGCACGGGGGACGTCGTGACCGTCTCGGGCGAGCTCGGCAGCGGCAAGACGACCTTCGTCCGCGGCGCCTGCCGAGCGCTCGGAGTCACCGGCGCGGTCACGAGCCCGACCTTCACGATCGGCCACCGCTACGAAGCCGACCCGGACGTCTCGCACCTCGATCTCTTTCGCTTCCAGGGCTTCTCCGCAGCCGAGTGGGGCGATCTGGAGCCGTACTTCGAGGACGCGATCTGCTTCGTCGAGTGGCCCGAGGCCGCGGCGGGTGCGCTTCCGCCGGTGCGCGCCGAGGTACGTTTGTCGCACATGGATCCGGCGCATAGGATGATCACGCTCTCCAGCTCGGAAAAAGCCCTGCTCGATCAACTTTTCAGGGGACTTTTCGGGGGTGCTGACTCTCGCTTTTGACACCGCGACGAGCGTGGCCACGGCGGCGCTCGTCAGGGACGACGAGTTGCTGGGAGAACGCGTCTCCCGAGCGGCTGCCGTGCTCGAAGCCGCGGACGATTTGCTGCGCGATGCGGATCTCGGGCGCGCGGACCTGACCGGGCTTGTGGTCGGCACCGGCCCCGGCAGCTTCACGGGGTTGCGCCTCGGCCTCGCTGCGGCGCGCGGGCTCGCGTTCGCGCTCGACCTGCCTGCGGCAGGCGTCTCCACGCTCGAGGCGCTCGCGGCCGGCGCTCCCGGCGCACTGCCCGTGATCGACGCCGGCCGCCGAGAGGTGTTCGCGGCCGGACCCGTGGTCGTCTCGCCGCAGGAGCTCGAGGTCGACGGCAAGCTCTGCGTCGGGGACGGCGCGGTTCGCTACCGCACGATCCTCGAGGAGCGCGGGGCGGAGGTCCCGCCGGACGACGACGAGCGCCATCTCGTGCGCGCCCGCTTCCACGCCCGGCTCGCCCGCGACTTCGGTCCTGCGGAGGCGATCGAGCCGCTCTACCTGCGGGTCCCGGACGCGGAGGCGAAGCGATGACGAACGTCGAGCTGCGAAAGCTCGAGCTGCGCGACCTGAACGAGGTCGAGGAGATCGAGCGCGTCTCCTACCCGACCCCGTGGTCGAGGTCGATGTTCGCGAGCGAGCTCTCGAAGCCCTCGTCGCTCTGCCTGGGTGCCTTCGACAGCGAGACGGGCCGGCTCCTCGGCTACCTGGTGATCTCGCGCTACGTCGACGCGTGGCACGTGATGAACGTGGCCGTCCACCCGGACCGCCGCCGCAACGGGATCGCCTCGCTGCTCCTGAATCGCCTGTTCGACCTCACCTCCGGCCGCAGCCGCCGCGGCTACACGCTCGAGGTCCGCGTGTCGAACACCGGAGCGATCAGGCTCTATGAGGAGATGGGCTTCCGCGCCCGCGGCGTGCGGCGCGGCTATTACACGGACAACCGCGAGGACGCCTTGATCATGTGGAAGGACCCGGTTCAGGAACCGGCCGCGCACTGATCCTCGCGATCGAGACGTCGTGTGACGAGACGGCCGCCGCGGTCGTCTCGGGCGACGGCGAGATCCGGTCCAACATCGTGTCCTCCCAGGCGCACGTGCATGCGCGCTTCGGCGGGGTCGTGCCGGAGGTCGCGTCGCGGCACCACCTCGAGCTCGTGCTGCCGGTCGTGCGCGAAGCCCTGGGCGACACCGGCCTGGACGAGATCGACCGCGTCGCGGTGACCCAGGGGCCGGGGCTGATCGGGGCGCTGCTCGTCGGGCTCTCCGCGGCGAAGGCGCTGGCGTGGGGGAGAGGCCTGCCGCTCGTGCCCGTCGACCACCTTCAGGGGCACGTCGCCTCGCTCTACCTTCAGCCGGAGCCGGTCGAGCCGCCCTTCCTCTGCCTGCTCGCAAGCGGCGGGCACACGCTGCTGCTCGACGTCCAGGAGCCCGGCTCCTTCACCGTCCTCGGCCGCACGCTCGACGACGCGGCCGGCGAGGCGTTCGACAAGGGCGCGCGCCTCCTCGGCCTCGGCTACCCAGGCGGGGCCGAGATCGACCGGATCGCGCGCGAGGGAGACTCGACCGCCTTCGACTTCCCCGTAGCGCGCGTGCCCGGGCTCGACTTCTCCTTCTCGGGAGTGAAGACGGCGCTGCTGTACGCGACGCGCGACGCGGATGTTGAGGAACAGAAGGCGGACCTCGCCGCGAGCTACCAGCGTGCGATCGTGCGAGCTCTCGTGCAGCGCACAGAGCAGGCCGCCGAGCGCATCGGCGCGCAGAAAATCGCGGTCGTCGGCGGCGTCGCCGCCAACTCAGAGCTGCGCGCGAGCCTCCCCGACGCCGTCGCCCCGCCGCTCACCCTCTGCACGGACAACGCCGCGATGATCGCCTCGGCCGCCCGTTACGCCGAGGCGGTCCCGTGCCCGGGTTATCTTGCTCTGGATGCGTACGCCCAGAGCCTCTGAGGCGCGGACGGTCGCGCCTGCGGTGATCATCGTCGCGGCGGCGACCCTCCTGGTCGTGGGCTTCGGCGTCAGCGGAGCCCACGAGCGCGCGCTGCGCTCGCAGGCCTCGTCGTGGCAGGGCCTCGTCGGCGGCCCGCGCCCCGCGGTCGAGGTCGGGCAGCGCGAGCTCGTCGTCCTGAAGGCCCCGTCCCTGGCGCAGCGCGTCGCCCAGAACGGCGGCTTCGCGACCCAGCGGCAGGAGCACGAGTGGACGCGCTCCGCGATCGCATCTCAGAAGCAGCTCTTGACCGTGCTCAGCGTCCACGGGATCCAGGTGCGGGTCGACTTCAGCTTCGCGCGGGTTCTGAACGGCTTCTCGGCCGCCCTGGACGCGCGGGCCGTCGCGCTGCTCGAGCGGCAGGACGACGTGGCCGGCGTCTACCCGGTGCGAGTCGCCTACCCCGCCTCGCTCTCTTCTCAGCTCCTCGGGCGCGAGGGGCTCGCGATCGGTGCGGGGCAGCTCCCGTCGGTCCTGCTCCCCGGCTACGACGCGCGCGGGGTCAGCATCGCGCTGCTGGACACCGGGGTCGACTCGGCGCACCCCTACCTGCGCGGGCGGATCCAGGACGGCATCAACGTCGTCGACCCGGAGGTGCGGAGCGGCGCGCCGGCCGTCCCGGATCCGGGCGACCCGAGCCGTCGCGAAGACCACGGCACCGAGATGGCCGGCCTGCTCGTCGGCGCGGGTGGCCCAGGCGGGATCTCGGGAGTGGCGACCGGCGCCTCCGTCCTGCCGATCCGGATCGCGGGCTGGCAGCTCGACCAGACGGGCAAGTGGGCCGTTTACGCGCGGACGGACCAGCTGATCGCCGGCCTCGAGCGCGCTGTCGACCCGAACCTTGACGGCGACGCTCATGACGCGGCCCGGATCGCCCTCGTCGGCGTCGCGGCGCCGTATGCGGCGTTCGCCGACTCGCCGGAAGCGCGGGCGGTGAAGGGAGCTCTCCAGCTGGACACGCTCGTCGTCGCACCCGCCGGCAACGACGGGCCTGCCGGCCCCGGCTACGGCAGCATCGCCAGCCCGGGCGGCGCGCCGGCCGCGCTGACCGTGGGCGCCTCCGACCTGCGCACGCGCGTCGAGCAGGTGCCCGTCGTGGTTCGCACCGGGCTGAAGCTGCTGCTCGACCGCAAGCTGCCGCTCGCCGGCGCGGTCACCTCGGCAGGCCCGCTCGAGCTCTCGCTGGCGGCTCCGCGGGAGCCGGCTGCGGGATCCTCGCCCGCGCTCTCGGACTACTTCGACGGCAAGGGCGTCAGCCTCGTCGCCGGCCGCGCCGCCTTCGTCCCTTCGGGGGGCGACCCGCGGCTCGCCATCGAGTACGCGGCCGAGGCGGGTGCACGCGCGGTCGTCGTCCACGGCGTCTCGCTCCCCGCGGGCGGCCTCGGCCTCGACGAGAGCGTCGGCATCCCGGTCATCAGCATCCCGGAACGGGTCGCACGTGACGTCATCGCCTCTCTCAGCCGCGGTCGCGAGGCCGTCGCCTCGATCGGCCTGCCCGCGACCTTGCCCAACGGATCCGACGGCGGGATCGCGCCGTTCTCGTCACAGGGACTGGCCTTCGACGCGCGGGTGAAGCCCGACCTCGTGGCGCCGGGGGTCGTGCTGGCGACCGCCGAGCCGGGCCGCAACGACGACGGCTCGGCCCGCTTCGGAACGGTCAACGGCACGAGCGCGGCAGCCGCGGTGGTCACGGGCGTCGCAGCGCTGCTCGCCGAGCTTCGCCCCGACCTGCGTGCGGCCGACCTGAAGAGCCTGCTCGCCGGGAGCGCCGAGCCGCTCGCGGGAACGAGCGTCACGGAGCAGGGAGGAGGTCTCGTCGACGCCGGCGCGGCGGCAACCGCCGAGGTCTCCGCGGAGCCCGGCTCGCTGGCGTTCGGACGCGCGCAGGGAGACGGCTGGCACGCGACGCAGCACCTCGTCCTGCGCAACGTCTCGTCCCGGAAGCTCCGCGTGCGGATCGAGAACGCGGGCGCAGGAGGCCTGGAGATCACGCCTGTCCCCGCGCACGTGCGGCTCAAGCCCGGCGGATCGACAGTCGTCCGTCTGGTCGCGCGCCTGAGCGGGGCACCACCGACGGCGGGCTCGGCCGAAGGCGCCGTGCTCCTGCTCCCGCGCGGCGCTGCGCCGCTGCGCGTGCCGTGGGCGATCACGTTCGCGGCCAACGCCCCGCCGGCGCTTTCGCGCATCGCCCTCTCCGCGAGCGCCTTCAAGCCATCGGACACGACGCCGGCGGTGCTCTCGCTGCGAGCGGGCGCCCTCCAGCAGCTCGAGACGGGCCCGCAGGTCCAGCCGCTCGCGAAACTCGACGTCGACCTGTGGCGGGGCGGAGAGCGGCTCGGCCTCCTGGCGCGCCTGCGCGACGTCCTTCCCGGCCAGGTCGCGATCGGCCTGACCGGGCGCGACCCCGACGGGAACCGCCTTCCCGCCGGCCGCTACCGGATCCAGCTCGTCGCCGTGCCGACAACCGGCCGCCCGGTGACGCGAAAAATGGTCCAATTCCGCATCAAGTAGCCCAAACCGAGGAGAGAACGCGTGACCACAGTCGAAGCGCCCGAGTCCCACCTCCGAGAGAACCCGTTCGACGATCGCGCGAGAGCAACTCCGCCGCGTGGCTGACATCTTCGCGATCGACCAGCGGCTGGTGAACGTCCTCCAGGAATGCAAGAAGGCCGTCGTCGTCTCGATCCCGGTGACGATGGACGACGGCTCGATCGAGGCGTTCGAGGGCTACCGCGTCACGCACAACATCGCCCGCGGGCCGTCGAAGGGGGGCATCCGCTACCACCCGGACGTCACGCTCGACGAGGTCAAGGCGCTCTCGATGTGGATGACGTGGAAGTGCGCGCTGATGAACATCCCGTTCGGCGGCGCGAAGGGCGGCGTCGTCTGCGACCCGAAGAAGCTCTCCCGCGGCGAGCTCGAGCGGATGACCCGCCGCTTCACGAGCGAGATCATCAACGAGATCGGCCCCGAGAAGGACATCCCGGCTCCGGACGTCGGCACCGACGGGACCGTGATGGCCTGGATCTTCGACACCTACTCGATGAACAAGGGCCACTCGGTGCTCGGCGTCGTGACCGGCAAGCCGCTCAACGTCGGCGGCTCGCTCGGCCGGCTCGAGGCGACCGCGCGCGGCTGCCTCTACACGATCCAGGAGGCGGTGCGGAAGCAGGAGCGCGGCCTCGGCGGCCTCAAGTGCGCCGTCCAGGGCTTCGGCAACGTCGGCAGCTTCCTCGCGAAGTTCCTCGCCGAGGAGGGCGCGACGGTCGTCGCGGTCTCGGACTCGCCAGGCAGGGCTCTACAACCCGAATGGGATCGACATCCCGGCTGCGCTCGCGCACAAGCAGGAGACGGGGACGCTGCGCGGCCTGCGCGGCGCCGACGAGGTCACGAACGAGGAGCTCCTGCTCGTCGACTGCGACGTGCTCTCGCCGTGCGCTCTCGAGCAGGTGATCACGACGGACAACGCCGACAAGATCAAGGCGTCGATCATCTGCGAGGGAGCGAACGGGCCGGTCACGCCCTCGGCCGACGAGATCCTCGACGAGCGCGGCGTGATGGTCCTGCCCGACATCCTCGCGAACGCGGGCGGCGTGGTCGTCTCGTACTTCGAATGGGTGCAGGGCCTCCAGGAGTACTTCTGGAAGGAGCCCGAGGTGAACTCGAAGCTGCGCGACATCGTCACGCGCGCGTTCAACGAGACGTGGCACCTCCAGCAGGAGCGGCAGACGTCGATGCGCTCGGCGGCCTACGGCGTCGCGGTCGGCCGCGTCGCCGAAGCCACCGTCACGCGTGGCCTTTACCCGTAAGCCGCGGGTCGTCGTCTACCACGCCGACAGGTGCCACCTCTGCGAGCGGGCGCTCGCGCAGGTTCGCGCGTTCCGGGAGGAGCTCGGGTTCGAGCTCGACGAGGTGGCGATCGACGGCTCGCCTGAGCTCGAGGCGCGCTACCGGGAGCTGATCCCGGTCGTCGAGATCGAGGGCGAGCGGGTCTTCACCTACTACGTCCACGAGGCGGCGTTTCGCCGGCGGCTGGAGGCCGCACAAACTCGGCTCTCCGAGCGGCCATTGTGACGGTCTGACGCAAGGAGTGGTGCGGGCTGGCACAATCGTTGTGCTCTGTCACAAACTACTGCTCACGGAACCCCCCCGACCCCCGACACCGAGCGGGTGACGGTCGGAGTCGCCGCCCGTCTCAGCCGCTACCTGCAGGTGCTCGCGCAGTCGAAGAAGATGGGCAAGGACCGGATCTCGTCGCAGGAGATCGCCGACTACACGAACATCAACGCGACGCAGATCCGGCGCGACCTGTCGAACTTCGGCAAGTTCGGCAAGCGCGGGGTCGGCTACAACGTCGACTCGCTACTCGGCGAGATCCGCAAGATCCTGCGGACGCAGGGGCAGCACAACATCGCGCTCGTCGGCGCCGGCCATCTCGGGCACGCGATCGCGAGCTCGCCGATCTTCGCGGAGCACGGGATCCACATCGCTGCGGTTTTCGACAGCGACGCCGGAGAAGGTCGGGCAGGAGATCGGCTCGCTCAGCGTGGACGACATCCGGCGGCTGCCCGTCGTGGTGCGCGAGCAGAACATCATCGTCGGCGTGGTCGCGGTGCCGGCCGGCGCGGCGCAGCAGGTCACCGAGCAGCTCATCGGCTCCGGCGTGAAGATCATCTTCAACTACTCCGAGGCTCTGCTGGACGTGCCGCAGGACGTGACGGTGCACACGTCCAACCCGGCGGTGGACTTGCTCCACGCGCTCTATTTCCACCTGACTTAGAGGGCTCCTGCCACCGCCGTGTCCCGGTGTCCGCCCACGGGCTCCGGTCAGCACGAGTCGTGATGCCCCGACGTCGGCGATCTTGCGCTTGGGCGGTGCGTGCCACGAGGGACGCGCCGGAGAGTACTCGTCCCGGTTCCGGAGGCCCACGGCGGCGTCGAAGGCAGGATCATACCGCTCGGGGAGTCCACGTCGCCTTCGACCACGGCCGGCCCGGACTGCGAAACGGAGTAGGAGGGCCGCTGAGGATTCTTCTCTGGCACGGGTACCTGCTCGGCGGGACGGGGTCGAACGTCTACACGCGGGCGCTCGCGCGCGAGTGGAGCCTCGAAGGCCACGACGTCGTCGTCTTCTCGCAGGAGCCGCGGCCCGAGCAGTACGACCTGGGCAGCGCCGACACGGTCCGGCCGGAGATCGGCGGGATCCTGCCGGTGTTCGTGCTCGACCGCTACGAGGGGCTCGACGCGCGCCTTCTCCCGGACCTCACGCCGGAGGAGCGCGAGCGCTACGTCGAGCTCAACGCCGAAGCGCTGCAGAGACACCTGCCGGCCGACCTCGTCTTCGCGAACCACGTCCTGCTCGGCGGGCCGGTCGCCGCCGCCAGCGGCGCTCGCTACGCGGTCAAGGCGCACGGCTCGGAGCTCGAGTACTCGATGCGCGGAAACGCGGAGCTGTCCGCGTGGGGGCGGGAGGCGCTCGCCGGCGCCGAAGCCGTCTTCGTCGGCTCCGCGCACATCCGCCGGGTCGTCGAGGAGGTCGTCGGTCACGTCGACCGCGTGCACGAGGTGCCTCCCGGCGTCGACGTGGACGAGTGGCGGCCTCAGGTGCGCGAGGAAGCGCTCGCGGCCCTGCTCGAGGAGGCGCGCCGGGACCCGCCGAACCCGGGAAACGCCAACGAGCGCCTGCCGGACGAGGGGAACGCCGACCGTCTCGCCGCCTTCCTCGACACCGAAGGCCCGACGGTCGTCTACTTCGGCAAGCTCCTGCGCAACAAGGGCGTCCACCTGTTGCTCGAGGCGCTGCAAGGGCTCGAGGCGAAAGCCGTGATCGTCGGCTTCGGCGACTACCGGGCCGAGCTCGAGGCCGCCGCGCCGCCGCAGCACGCTCTTCACCGGCGCCCTCGAGCACCGCCACCTCGTCCACCTGCTGGCGCTCGCGGATGCCGCGGTCGTCCCGTCGATCTTCCCCGAGGCATTCGGGATGGTCGCCGCCGAGGCCGCCTCCGCCGGCTGCCCGCCGCTCGTCGCCAGGCACTCGGGCCTCGAGGAGATCGCCGAAGGGCTCGAGGCGGAGTACCCGCCTGAGCACCGGGACCTCACCAGCTTCCAGACGGGCGACGCCGACGACCTCCGCGCCAAGCTCGAGCGCCTGCTCTCGCTCTCCCCGCACGAGCGCGCCGGTCTCGCAGAGGCAGCGCGCACCGCGGCCCTGAGCCGCTGGAGCTGGCGCAGCGTCGCGCGGAGACTGCTGAGCCCCTTTCACTAAGGTTGCGGCGGCATGGGAGACACGCAGCGCCTCAGCCCGGACGAGCAGCTTCGGTTCGCGCGCCAGCAGTTCGAGCAGGCCGGTGATTTCTCGGTCGCGGTCGAGGAGGAGTTCGCCGTCCTCGATCCCGAGACGCTCTCGCTGACGAACCGGTTCGAGGACCTGCAGGCCGCCTCGAAGGACACGCCGCTCGAGGAGCACCTCGTCGGCGAGCTGATCGCGTCGGAGGTCGAGATCCGCACCGGCCGCTGCGCCGACTTCGAGGAGGCGGCCTCGCTCCTCGCCCAGCGCCGCCAACAGCTCTTCGAGCTCGCCGACGGCCTCGGGATCGCGCTCGCGGCGACGGGCACGCACCCCTGGAGCCCGTGGCGGGACCAGCGGATCATCGACACGCCTCACTACCGCCGCAACGACGAGATCCTGCGCTACGTCGTCTGGCGGAACAACAGCTTCGGCCTCCACGTCCACGTCGCGATCAACGGGCCCGACCGCGCGATAGCCGTCTGCAACGCGCTCCGGAACTACCTCCCCGAGCTGCTAGCGCTCTCCGCGAGCTCGCCCTTTGTCGAGGGCGTCAACAGCGGCCTGCACTCGGCGCGCTCGCAGATCTTCACGCGGATGTTTCCGCGCTGCGGGGTACCGGACGCATACGAGGGCTGGGATGGCTTCGAGCGCTACGTGCGCTTCCTCTACGACACCGGCTCGATCGACGAGCACACGCAGCTGTGGTGGAGCGTGCGCCCGCACCTCGGCTTCCCGACCGTCGAGATCCGCATCGCCGACGCGCAGCCGGATATCGCCGAGGCCCGCTCTCTCGCCGCGCTCGCGCACGCACTCGCCGTCCGGATCGCCCATGCGCTCGACGAGGGCGAGCCGCTGCCCGACTATCCGCACCGCCTGATCGAGGAGAACCTCTGGCGCGCGATCCGCTACGGCCTTTCGGGTGAGCTGATCGATCTCGCGCACCGGTGACGTTCGTCCGGCGAGAGCGCACCTCGAGCGGCTGCTCGAATGGGTCGCGCCGGCGGCCGAGGAGATCGGGGCTGCGCAGTACCTCACGATCCCGTCCGCGAACGCGGCCGAGCGCCAGATCGCCCGGCACGCCGAGGGCGCGACGCTCGAGGAGATCTACGCCGAGCAGGTTCGCCCGAAGGAGACGGTTGGCTGAGGACGAGCAGCAGCAGAAGCTGGTCGCCGAACTGCAGGCCGAGCTCGCGAAGCTGAAAGTCTCCGACCTGCTCCTGCAGACGCTCTACACGGTCTCGTCGCTCGGGTACCAGCGGCTGACCGGCGAGGAGAAGGACCTCGAGCAGGCCAGGCTTGCAATCGAGTCGCTCAAGGCGCTGATGCCGGTGCTGGAAGGCTCCGTGCCCGACGAGGCGATGCGGGACTTCCAGCAGGTGCTCGCGAACATGCAGCTCGCGTACGCCTCCGCCGTCTCCGGCCAGTCTTTAAAGCCATAAAAACGGCGCTACAGTGAGTCTCTGGGCCGAGGACTCATTCTGCGGGCATCCACGGTGGGCGCGGTCGCCGCAGCCCTCCTTTGCGCTGCCGTGCCGGCCTCGGCCGTCCGCGGTTTGCCGTCGCCGACGGGCACCTGTGCGGCCGGGACCGATGCCTGGGACGGCACCGACGGGCTCTGGGACGACGGCGCCCACTGGTCCGACGGCGTGCCGCCGGATGCAGGCACGAACGCCTGCCTCCCCGACCGCGCCTCCGGCGGCGCGTACTCCGTCACCGTCGTCGACGAGAACGTCGAAGCCGCAACGCTCAGCATCGGGATCAACGCAACCCTCAGCCTGACGACCGGCTGTAGCGGCACGGATACGGCGCTCACGCTCCACGGAGACTCGAGCACTGCGGGCGAGATCGACCTCGCGCCCTGCGACCACGCCGCCCAGCTGAGCCTCGTGCCCCCGGCGACCCTGACGAACGAAGGCACGATCACCGCCGTCGGAGCTCTGGGCGATCGCCGCCTGACGGGCAACGTGACGAACGACGGCACGGTGAGCGCCGCCACCGCGACCGGCGGCGTCCACCTCGACGGAGGCGGGCTGTTCGTCAACCACGGCAGTGTCTCGATCGCGGACGGCACGACGCTCACGATCCCGGACGGCGCCTCGTACGAGTTCCGCAACGACTCGGGCGGCTCGATCGCGGGCAACGGGAGCGGTCAGCTGGCCGTGGGCAGCGGCGACACGTTCGAAGCCGCGAACGGGAGCACCACCGGGAACCCGGTCCTGCTGACGGGCGACGCGACGCTCCAGATCACGGCCGCCGGCGCCGGCAGCTTCGTCCTCCACGGCAGGAACTCGCTCGTCGGAGCGACGATCGCGACTGCCCAGACGGTGACGGTCGATGCCGATTGCGCGGGGACGGGCGAGTCGGCCGCCGAGCTCGCGGCGAGCATGACGAACCTCGGGACGATCCGGCTGCGCGACTCGGGCCAGTGCGCCGGGGCGGCACGGCTGGTGGTTCCCGCCGGCTCGACGCTCACGAACGACGGCTCGATCAGCGTCGAGGACACCGAGGGCACCCGGGAACTGACGGGGGGCGGGGTGCTGGACGACGTCGGCAGCATCACGGTCGCCAACGGGAGCACCCTCAGCCTCCTCGACCAGCGCCTCCTCGTCGATCCACCCGGCACGGTCACGCTCCTGGGCAACACCGGCAAGCTGGTGGAGGGCCTCGACGGGACGCTCGGCTTCACGATCGACGAGGACGACGGCACGAGCACGAGGATTCTCGGCGGCCGCCTCGACCTCCACGGGGCTCTGGAGGTGACGACGATCGGCATCCCGCAGGCGCAGTGGTCGATCTTCGCGGGCGGCGTCGCACGGACGGGCCAGTTCTCGAGCTCGACGCTCGGCGAGCAGGTCTACGCGATCAGCTACTCGAGCAACACGGTCACGCTGTTTCCCGGGGGCCGTTTCACGACGCAGGTGATCGACGACGCGACGATGGAGCCGCCTTCCGGGCTGCACGCGGGCGGATCCGTGCACGACACGGCCCTGGTTCCGGGCGCGACCGGGGCCACACCAGGCGGCGCCGTGACGTACAGGTTCTTCCACAACGGCACGTGCGCCGGGTCGCCGGCGACCATCGAGCAGGTCACGCTGCAGAGTGGTCTCGTGCCGCCTTCGAGCACGAGCGGGCCGCTCGACGCGGGCAGCTACTCCTACCGCGGCGACTACAGCGGCGACGCCGCCTACGGCAGCAACACGAGCGCCTGCGAGCCGTTCTCGGTCACCGTTGCGCCGCCACCGCCGCCTCCTCCGCCGCCTCCTCCTCCTCCTCCGCCGCCACCTCCTCCGCCTCCGCCTCCGCCCGTTCCCCCGCCTCCGCCGCCGCCTCCACCTGCGAGGCAGTGCGTGGTGCCGAGGGTGGTCGGCAAGAAGCTCGCCGCCGCCAAGGCGAGGATCCGCAGCGCGCACTGCGCCGTGGGCAAGATCACGCGGAAGCACGCCGCCAGGGCGAGGCGCGGCAAGGTGATCGCCCAGTCGCCCAGGCCTGGCCGGCACCTGCGCAACCTCGCCAAGATCAAGCTGACCGTCGGCCGGTAGGCTCCCGCGCCGGATGGCGCACGCGGAGATCGGGATCTTCGGAGGCTCGGGCTTCTACTCGTTCCTCGAGGACGTCGAGGAGATCGAGCTCGAGACGCCCTACGGCAAGCCTTCGGCGCCGTTCGTCGTCGGCGAGATCGAGGGCAGGCAGGTCGCGTTCCTGCCGCGCCACGGGCGCAAGCACGAGCTGCCGCCGCACGCGATCCCGTACCGGGCGAACGTGTGGGCGATGAAGGAGCTCGGCGTGCGCAGGATCATCGGCCCGAACGCCTCGGGTGCGCTCAAGGCCGAGCTCGAGCTCGGGGAGTTCGTGGTCTGCGACCAGTTCGTCGACCGCACGAGCGGCCGCACGGACACGTTCTACGACGGCCCGGAGACGACGCATGTGTCCGCCGCCGACCCGTACTGCCCCGACCTGCGCTCCCAGCTGGTCGAGACCGCGCGCGAGCTCGGGATCCCGGTGCGAGACGGAGGCACCGTCGTCACGATCCAGGGCCCTCGCTTCTCGACGCGAGCCGAGTCGAAGTGGTTCCAGGACGCCGGCTGGGACGTGATCAACATGACCGCGTATCCCGAGGGCTACCTCGCTCGGGAGCTCGAGCTCTGTTACGCGAACATCTCGATGGTCACCGACCACGACGTCGGCGTCGAGGGCACAGCGCCGGTCAGCCACGAGGCCGTGGTCGAGGTCTTCAACGCGAACAACGAGCGTCTGCGGGAGCTTCTGTTCGCCGTGGTGCCGAAGATCGAGCCCCCGGGCGACGACCATCTCTGTTCCACGGCGCTTCGCGGCGCCCGCCTGTGATAGAAAACCGCGGCGCCGGGGACTTCTCGGCGCTGAGTTTGTAGGAGGCACCCCCTGGACTTCTTCGTCGACCACGCGGTTCTCTTCGCCCTCGTCTGCTCCGTCATCGCGGTCGGCTGGGGCATCGGGCTGACCGTCTGGCTGCTCCGCCAGCCGGACGGCGACGAGCGGATGCGCGAGATCGCGCGCGCCATCCAGGAGGGCGCCGCCGCGTACCTGCGCCGCCAGTACACGACGATCGCGATCGTGGCGGTCGTGCCCTTCCTTCTGCTCGGCTTCTACGACAAGCTCGGCTGGGGAGCGGCGATCGGCTTCCTGATCGGGGCGCTGCTGTCGGCGGCGGCCGGCTTCATCGGGATGAACGTGGCCGTGCGCTCGAACGTGCGCACCGCGGAGGCCGCGAAGAGCGGGCTGCGGCCCGCGTTGAACGTCGCGTTCCGAGCCGGTTCCGTGACGGGGCTGCTCGTGGTCGGGCTCGGCCTGATGGGCGTTGCCGGCTACTACTGGGTGCTGACCGGCTGGCTGGGAAACTCGCACGAGTCGGCGATCAACGACCTCGTCGGGCTGGCGTTCGGCGGCTCCCTGATCTCGGTCTTCGCGCGACTCGGCGGCGGCATCTACACGAAGGCCGCGGACGTCGGCGCCGACCTCGTCGGCAAGATCGAGGCGGGCATTCCCGAGGACGACCCGCGCAACCCGGCGGTGATCGCGGACAACGTCGGCGACAACGTCGGCGACTGCGCCGGCATGGCCGCCGACCTGTTCGAGACCTACGCGGTGACGGCCGTCGCGGTGATGCTGCTCGCGAAGTCGTTCCCGACGAGCAGCCTCTGGCTCTACCCGCTCGCGATCGGCGGGATGTCGATCCTGGCGTCGGTGATCGGCACCTTCTTCGCGCGCGTCGGCCGCGGCGGCTCGATCATGAACGCGCTCTACAAGGCCATTCTCGTCGCGACGGTGCTGTCGGCCCTCGGCTTCATCCCGGTCACGATGGCCTACGACTCGAGCCGGTTCAGCTTCTGGGATCTCTACCTCTCGGCGCTCGTCGGCCTGATCGTGACCTTCCTGCTCGTCGCGATCACCGAGTTCTACACGGGCACGCGCTGGCCGCCGGTGAAGCGCATCTCGGGCGCCTCGCGGACGGGCCACGCGACCAACATCATCGAAGGGCTCGCAGTTGGAATGCAGGCGACGGCGCTCCCGGTGATCGTGATCGCCGCGGGAATCCTCGTCGCGCACCACTTCGCGGGGCTGTTCGGCATCGGCGTCGCGGTGATGGCGCAGCTCTCGATGACCGGTCTGATCGTCGCGCTCGACGCCTACGGGCCCGTCACCGACAACGCGGGCGGAATCGCGGAGATGGCCGACCTCGACGAGTCGGTTCGCGCGATCACGGACCCGCTCGACGCCGTCGGCAACACGACCAAGGCGGTCACGAAGGGCTACGCGATCGGCTCGGCGGCCCTCGCGGCGCTGGTGCTCTTCGACTCCTACACGACCGGCCTCTCCGACCAGGGGCTGACGACCGCGTTCAGCCTCAGCGACGCCTGGGTGATCGCAGGCCTGTTCATCGGCGGGCTGATGCCGTTCCTGTTCGCGTCGCTGGCGATGGAGGCGGTCGGCCGCGTCGGCGGCCAGGTCGTGACCGAGGTGCGCCGCCAGTTCGCCGAGATCCCCGGGATCATGGAGGGGACGGCGCGGCCCGAGTACGGGCGCGCGATCGACATCGTCACGGGCTCGGCGATCAAGTCGATGATGGTGCCCGCGCTGATCCCGATCGGGTTCCCGGTCGTCGTCGGGCTGATCAGCGCCCGGATGCTCGGCGGCCTCCTGATCGGGACGATCGTCACCGGACTGTTCCTCGCGATCGCGATGACCTCCGGCGGCGGAGCCTGGGACAACGCGAAGAAGTTGATCGAGGACGGCGCCTATGGCGGGAAGGGCTCAGAGGCGCACGCCGCGGCCGTCACGGGCGACACCGTCGGCGACCCCTACAAGGACACCGCCGGCCCTGCGATCAACCCGATGATCAAGATCACCAACATCGTCGCGATCCTGATCATCCCGCTGATCGTCTCGATTCACAGCTAGTAGCACAGGGGAACCCCTGGTTCCCCCGTGAGCCCCCTCCTTTCGGAGAGCTCCACGGGTACACGCGATCAACATGCCGGCCCCGCGTCGGGATTGACTGAAGTCTTTGCCGCAGTGAGCCTCCCGCCGGGCGGAGCCCGACTCCGGCGGCCGTTCACGGCGCCGTCTCACGCGTCAGAAGCAACCGGACATCCCTCTAGAGTCCGCCGCAATGTCTAGGCGACGGCGCCAGCAGCGGCTCGAGCGCGTGCTCGGCACGCCGGCGCTGTTCGCGACCGCGTACGGGAACGTCGGCTCGTCGATCTACTACGCGCTCGGCGTCACGGCCGTCTTCGCGCTCGGCCTGACGCCGCTCGTCTTCGTCATCGCCGGGATCTTCTTCAGCGCGACCGCGCTCTCGTACGCCGAGGGAACCGTCCGCTACCCCGAGGCCGGCGGCTCGGCGAGCTTCGCGCGCCATGCGTTCAACGAGCTCGCGTCGTTCGGAGCGGGCTGGGCGCAGATGCTCAACTACGTGATCACGATCGCCATCTCGGCGTTCTTCGTCCCGCACTACCTCTCGATCTTCTGGGAGCCGCTGAAGCAGAACCCCTGGGACATCATCGGCGGCGCGCTGGTCGTCGCGTTCCTGGTGCTCCTGAACGTCGTCGGCATCCAGGAGTCGGCGCGCCTGAACATCTTCCTCGCGCTGATCGACTTCGCGACGCAGCTCCTGCTCGTCTTGCTCGGCTTCGCCCTGATCTTCAGCCCGTCGACCCTCACGAGCAACATCCACTGGGGGACGGCTCCGACGTGGTCGCAGTTCTTCCTCGCGATCCCGGTCGGGATGATCGCGTACACCGGTATCGAGACCATCTCGAACCTGGCCGAGGAGACGCGCGACCCGGTGAAGAGCATCCCGCGTGCGATCGGCTTCGTGGCGATCGCCGTCTACGCGATCTATTTCACGCTGCCCCTGATCGCGCTCTCGGCGCTGCCCGTGCATCTGATCGACGGCGAGCAGACGACACTCCTCGCGCTCACGCCGGACAAGGGCGGCTTCCAGAACGACCCCGTCCTCGGCCTGGTCGAGAACCTCGGCATCTCAGGCGGCGTCCTCTCGGTGCTGAAGGTCTACGTCGGGATCCTGGCCGCGACGATCCTGTTCATCGCCACGAACGCCGGGATCATCGGCGCCTCGCGGATCACGTACTCGATGGCGACGTACCGGCAGCTGCCGGAGGTCTTCCGCCGGCTGCACCCGAAGTTCAAGACGCCATGGCTGTCCCTGCTCGTCTTCGCGGGCCTGGTTCCCATCATCGTCCTCATCCCTGGACAGACCCAGTTCCTCGGGACGATGTACGCGTTCGGCGCGATGCTTTCGTTCACGGTTGCGCACGCTTCGATCGTCCAGTTGCGGCGGCGCTACCCCGACGAGGAGCTGCCGTTCCGCGCGCGGCCGAACCTGAGGGTGCGCGGGGTCGACTGGCCGCTGTTCGCGCTCTTCGGCGGGATCGCGACGGGGCTCATCTGGTTCGTGGTCGTCATCCAGAGCCCGGGCCCGCGCTATGCGGGCCTCGGTTGGCTGATCGCCGGCTTCGCGATGTACTACGTCTACCGGCGCCGCGTCGTGCACCAGCCGCTGACCGCGACCGTGCGCGCTCCGATCGCGATGGGGCCCGCGCTGGCGCTCGAGTACCGCAACGTGCTCGTCCCGGTGATCGGCCGGCACGACTCGGAGGCGGCGGTCGACCTGGCGTGCCGCCTCGCGACCGAGCGCGGGGCGTCGATCGTCGCGCTGACCGTGCTCGAAGTCCCGCTCGAGCTGCCGATGGACGCCGAGCTTCCGGAAGGGATCGAGCGGCGCGCGAACGACCTGCTCGACGAGGTCCGCGCGATCGGCGACGCCTACGGCGTCAACGTGATCGGACGCCTCACGCGCGCCCGCCGGCCCGGTCCCGCGATCGTCGCCGAGGCCGCGAGCCGGCACAGCGAGATCATCGTGCTCGGCTCGCCGCGCCGCGACGTCCGCCGGCGCCAGGGGAAGATCTTCGGCGGCACCGTCGACTACGTCCTCAAGAACGCGCCGTGCCGGGTGCTCGTGGCCGCCGCGCGCCGGGCGGCATGAAGGAGCTCTACACGTCGACCGTCGCGCTCTTCGGCGTCGTCGCGATCGGCCTCGGAGTCGCGCTGCTCGTGGAGACCGCAGTCCACGGAGGCGGGGTCGGCTACCTGCTCGGACTGCTCTTCCTCGCCCTCGGCGCCGGTCGGCTCTACCTCCTCTGGCGCCGGAAGTAATCTCACCGCGTGGCGCGCAAGATCGCGGGTCTCCAGCGGGTGCTCGACGCGCCCGCGCTCTTCTCGGTGGCGTACGGCGAGATCGCCTCTTCGATCTACGTCGCGCTCGGGATCATCGCGCTGCACGCGCTCGGCCTCACGCCCGAGGTGCTGGCCCTGGTCGGCGCTCTCTTCCTCGTCGTCTCGCTCTCGTACGCAGAGGGCACAGCCGCGATTCCGGAGACCGGCGGCGCAGCGACCTTCGTCCGCCGCGCGTTCAACGACCTCGCCGGCTTCCTGACCGGCTGGGCGCTCTTCCTCGACTACTTGATCGTGATCGCGCTCTCGGCGCTGTTCCTGCCGCACTACGTGGCAGGCGCCCTCGAGGTCGACGCGCTCGGCCGCGACCCGTGGGACCTGGTGACGGCGGTCGCGGTCATCGTGGTCGTCGCGGCGTTGAGGCTGGTCCGGCGGTCGGCGTTCTACCGCTACGGGATCGTCGTTGCGGTGCTCGACTTGATCACGCAACTCGGGCTCGTCGCGCTCGGCTTCGCCTTCCTCTTCTCCGGCGACGCGCTCACGCAGGGCGTGTCGATCGGGACCCAGCCGTCCTGGCACCAGATCGCCTTCGCGCTGCCGCTGGCGATGCTCGCCTACACCGGGCTCGAGACCGTCGCCAACCTCGCCGAGGAGACGCGCACGCCGGGCCGCGACCTGCCGCGCAGCCTCTTCTCAGGAATCGGGCTCGTCGTGGTGATCTACGTCGCGATCGCGCTGGTGGCTCTGTCGGCGTTCCCGGCGAAGAACGGGACGACGGAGCTCGGCACGACCTGGCTCAAGTCGCCGCTGCTCGGGATCGTGGACGCGCTGCACGGCCATGTCCCCTCCGAGTTCGTGGACGCGCTGCGTGTGTACGTGGGCCTGACAGGCGCCGTGATCCTGCTCGTCGCGATCACGACGTCGATCTCGGGCTTCACGCGCCTCGCGCACTCGCTCGGCGAGCACGGCCAGCTGCCGCGCGCGTTCGGCCGGCTCAACCGCCGGACGCTCGTCTCGCCGGAGGCGATCGTCGCCGCGGCGCTGATCTCGATCGCGATCCTGCTCGGGACCTCGCTCCTGACCGACGAGATCGCCTTCCTTGCGAGCCTCTTCAGCTTCGGCGTCCTCGCGGCGTTCACGGCCGCCCAGCTCGCCGTGATCAAGCTTCGCTTCAGCGAGCCGGAGCTCGACCGCCCTTACCGCGCGCCGTTTCCGGTCCGGCTGCGCGGGGTCGAGGTCCCGCTGCCCGCGATCGTCGGAACCGTGGGCACGCTCGTCGTGTTCGTGATCGCGCTGATCACGCACGCCGGCGCCCGCTACGGCGGGCCCGCTTGGCTCGTCGCCGGCGCGGTCGTCTACGGGCTCGTGCGCCGGGGGCGGGGAGAAGGCCTGCTCGAGCGGATCGAGGCGCCCTCCGAGAACCTTCCCGAGACGCACTTCTCGAGCATCCTCGTCCCGATGAAGCTCGGCCTGATCGGCGAGGAGATGGTCGCGACCGCCGTCAAGCTCGCGCAGGAGCGAGGGGCCAAGATCGAGGCGCTGTACGTGATCCGCGTGCCGCTCGACCGTCCGCTCGACGAGGAGGGGGGCGACGAGGACGAGCGGGCCGCAGCCTCGCTCGCCGAGGCGCAGCTGCTCGGCGCCGACCACGGCGTCGAGGTCGCGGGCGAGACGGTTCGCGCCCGCTCGATCGGCGAGGCGATCGTCACGGAGGCCGAGCGGAGCGGGGCGGACCTGATCGTGCTCGGCTCCGCTCCGCGCTGGCGCCGGCAGTCGCGCTTCTTCTCGCCGACCGTCGAATACGTGCTGCGCAAGGCACCCTGCGAGGTGCTCGTCGTCGCCTTCCCGGAGGGCGTGATGGAGGAGGACGGGGAGGGCTCTCAGTAACGAGGGCTGAGCTAGGCTGAGAGCATGAATGCACTTGTGATCGGCTGCGGCCGGGTCGGCTCCAGCATCGCTCTCCAGCTCGACCGCGAGGGCTGGGACGTGACCGCGGTCGACGAGAAGGAGGAGGCGCTCAGCCGCCTCGGCGACCACTGGAACGGCGGGTTCGTGCTCGGCCACGGAATGGACATCGAGGTGCTCCGTCAGGCCGGGATCGAGGAGGCCGACGCGGTCGTCGTCGCCACGGACGGCGACAACACGAACATCGTCATCGGCCAGGTCGCGCAGCAGCGCTTCGACAACCAGTGCGTCGTCGTGCGCGTGCTCGACCCGGCGCGCGCCGACTTCTACCGCCGGCGCGGCCTGCGCACCGTCTGCCCGACCTCCGTCGCGATCGACGTCCTGATGGACGCGGTCCGCGCCTGCGAGATCCGACCCGCGGAGTCTCCCGTCTGATGTACATCCTGGTGGCGGGCGGCGGCAAGGTCGGCGCCAACTTCGCGCGCACGCTGCTGCAGGACGGCAAGCACGAGGTCACGCTGATCGAGCAGCGACGCGACCGGTTCGAGCGGCTCGAGCACGAGTTCGAGCACCAGGTCCTGCCCGGCGACGCCACCGAGATCTTCGTGCTCGAGCGTGCGGGGATCGCGCGGCCCCCGGACGTCGTCGCGGCCCTGACCGGGGACGACGAGGACAACCTCATCATCAGCCAGCTCTCGCGCGAGAAGTACGGCGTCCCGAAGGTGATCGCGCGCGTCAACGACCCGCGCAACCAGGCGCACTTCGACCTGCTCGGGATCTCGCCGACCGTCTCCGCGACGCGCGGGCTGATGGCGTTGATCGAGCACGAGGTTCCCGAGCACGACCTCGTCCACCTGCTCGAGCTCCGCAAGGAGAACCTCGAGATCGTCGAGGTGATGATCGACCCCCGCGCCCCCGCGGCGGGCAAGCGGGTCGAGGCCCTCGACCTGCCCGAGGGCTCCAGGTTGATCTCGGTGACGCGCAACGGCCACTCCGAGATCGCGGTCGGCTCGACCGAGCTGCAGGCCGGCGACCAGGTTCTGGCCATCCTCCAGCCGGGTAAGGAGGACGAGTTACGACGGGTGCTGATTAAGGCGTGATGCGCTGGGCCGGGGTCTTCGTGGCGGCGATCGCCGTCATGCTGCCGGGCGCCGCTTGCGGCGGCAACGCCGCCTCGGCCTCGAGTGCGATCCATCTCCGGCAGATCGCGTCCGGGCTCGACTCGCCCGTCTACGTGACGTCGACGCGGAGCGAGCCGAGCAAGCTCTACGTCGTCGAGCAGCCCGGGGTGATCCGCGTTCTCGTCAACGGAAAGCTCCAGTCGCAGCCCTTCCTCGACATCCACACGATGGTCAAGAGCGGCGGCGAGCAGGGCCTGCTCTCGCTGGCGTTCCACCCGAACTACGCGAAGAACCACCGCTTCTTCGTCTACTTCAACGATACGAGCGGCGACGTGCGCGTCTACGAATTCCGCTCGAGCGGCGGCGTCGGCGTCCCGGGGAGCGGAAGGTCGCTGCTGCTCGTCCCGCACCGGGAGTTCGACAACCACAACGGCGGCCAGCTGCAGTTCGGCCCGGACGGGCTCTTGTATGCCGGCACCGGCGACGGCGGCTCGGGCGGCGATCCGCACAACCACGCCCAGAACCTCAGCTCCCATCTCGGGAAGCTCCTGCGCCTGAACGTGAACAAGGCGGGCGCGAAGTGGAAGGTCGCCGGCTACGGCCTGCGCAACCCGTGGCGCTTCTCGTGGGATTCGGCGACGCGCGATCTCTACATCGGCGACGTCGGCCAGGACACCTGGGAGGAGATCGACGTCCGCACGCCCGCGCAGCAAAGGGTGCTGAACAACTACGGCTGGCGCGTCTGGGAGGGCCGCTCGCACTACCAGTCCGGCCAGAGGACGAACCGCCACGGCCGTCTCGTGTTCCCGATCGTCGTCTACAAGCACACGAACAACAACTGCTCGGTCACCGGCGGCTACGTGTACCGCGGGAAGGCCGTGCCTGCCGCCCGCGGCCGCTACTTCTACGGCGACTACTGCAGCGGCAAGGTCTGGAGCCTGCGCGCGGTGCACGGGAAGCTTCGCAACCTCCGCACCGAGCGGTTCCACATCGGGTCGCTCTCGTCCTTCGGGCGCGACACCAAGGGCGAGCTTTATGCGACCTCGCTCGACGGGCAGCTCTACAAGCTCGTCCGCTAGGCCGGCTTAACCCGTGCGGCGGCGGCGCACCTGCGGGCCCTGCTGGCCGAGGGCCGCGTAGGCGAGCGCCTGCAGCGACTCGTTCAGCGTGCGCAGCTCGTGCGTGACGGCGAGGAAGCCCTCAGTGTGGTCGAGCCGGCTGTTCAGCCGTTCCAGCTCCGTGCGGAGGGCGTCGAGCCGCTCGAGGATCGCGTCCAGCTGCCGGTCGTCGAAGTTCTTGCGCTCGGTCACGCTTCGATTGTACGAACACGACGAGGGCCAGGCCGATTGCGAGCCCGCACGCGTCGAAAGCGACGTCGAACGGCGACGGGTGGCGGCCGTGGACGAAGTTCTGGTGCAGCTCGTCGCTCGCCGCGTAGAGGATCCCGAGCGCGAGCGACGGAAGCACGCGGCCGAGCGCCCGGTAGAGCAGGGCGCCGAGGATCGCGTACTCGGTCAGGTGCGCGCCCTTGCGCAGCACCTCGTCCCAGGTGCCGAGACCGCTCGAAAGCGACGGAATCGCGGACAGGCCGAAGATGACGCCGGCCCAGAGAACGACCGGCGCCCAGAGGCTGAAACGGCGTCTCAGGGTCATCGAAGGGCCATGATAGGCTCGGCCCACTTAGGCGAGCGGTAAGGGAACCCGGTGCGAATCCGGGACGGTCCCGCCGCTGTGAGGGGAGACGCTCCGCGCCGAACGCCACTGGCCACCCGGCTGGGAAGGCGGCGAGGAGGGAGCCCCGAGTCAGAAGACCTGCCGCCCGCCGAGAACCCGAACCCCTCGTGGAAGGAGGATTCGTGTCAAGGCGACTCTTCGTCTCTCTCGCCACCGCTGTGGTGGCGCTCCTGCTCGTCCCTGCTGCGCTCGCCGTGAGCGTGCACGTCCGCGTCGAGGGCAAGACCCGGACGATCTTCGGCGCGACCGAGCCCAGCCTCGTCTCCGGCCCGAACGCGCTCGACGCGCTCGACGCGGCCAGCCTGGCGGGCGAGTTCTACTACCACGTCACGACCACGGCCTTCGGGCCCTACGTCGACCAGATCGGGCGCTATGCAGCCTCCAGCTCGACCGGCTGGGTGTTCAAGGTGAACGGCATCTCGCCGCCGGTCGGCGCTGATGCCGTAGTGCTGAAGCCGGGCGATCGCGTGCTCTGGTACTGGGCGACCTTCGGGCCGAGCGGCGGGCCGCCCACGCTCGTGCTCAAGCGCGGAGCGAAACGGAACTGCTACCGCGTGCTCGCGCAGGACGACAACGGCAAGACGACCGCTGCGCGCGGGGCGACGCTGCACGCCGGCAGCCGCCGCGTCCGGGCGAGAACCGGCTCGGTCTGCGTCGGCGCGCACAAGGGGCTCGTCACGGCGACGCTCGCGGGCGCCGTCCGCTCGAACGCGCTCAGGTGAGACGTGCGGCGCTGCTCGCGCTGCTCGCGGTCGTGGCGGCCGGCTGCGGCTCCGAGGCCAAGGGGAAGGCGACGGTCTGGGTGACGCGTGACCGCGGCTCGGTCGTCCTGGTGAGCGCGAGCGTGCCCGCCGGCCTCACCGCGGCGCAGGGCCTCGAGCGGGTCGCGAAGGTCGGGACGCGCTACGGCGGCCGCTACGTGCGCTCGGTGAACGGCGTCTCGGAGCACGGCCGCTCGTCGTGGTTCTACTACGTCAACGGCTACCTCGCCGACCGCAGCTCGGCCGAGTACCGGCTCCGCGCCGGGGACGTCGAGTGGTGGGACTACCGCTCGTGGACGGATCCCGCGCAGGACCCGGTGGTCGTCGGAGCCTTTCCGGAGCCGTTCCTGCACGGCTACGACGGGCAGCGCCGGCCGGCGGTCGTCGTGTCCACCGATCAGACGCTCGGCGGCCGCCTCGCCCGTCTCGTGCACGGCCGCGTGGTCTCCCGCGCCCCGGCCGGCGCGAACGTGCTCGAGGTCGTTCCCGGCATGCGGCCGCGGTTCTCCGCCCGTGCGCGGCTCGAGCCCGGCGCTCCGGTGCGCTTCGAGGTCGACCGCGCATTCGCACGGACGCTCCTTGCGGATCCGAGTGTGGCCCGCCACAGGTACGAGGTGCCGTGAGGCCGGCCGCCGCAGCGGCGCTCCTCGCCGCTCTCGCCGCAGCCGCGCTGCTCGCGACCCGCACGGTCTCGGTGGCCCTGATCGCGGGCGTGCTCCTCCTCGTCTGCCTGCAAGCTCCCGCAGACCGCCGGCGGCTCTACCTCGTGGGCGCGCTCCTCTCCGGCCTCGCGGTCGTCGTGCTCACCCCGTTCGTCGAGACGATCGGCTCTCACCCGATCTGGACGGGGCCGACGGTGCCGGTGCTCGGCCAGCTCGACATCACGCGCGAGGAGCTCCACAACGGCCTCTTCCAGGGCCTGCGGCTGACGGCGGTCGCGCTCGCGTTCGCCGCGTATGCGCTCCTGCTCGACCACGACCGGCTCGTGCAGGCGGCGGGGTTCGCCCGCCGCTCGGTGCTCACGATCGCGCTCGCCACACGGCTCGTGCCCACGCTCGAGCGCGACGCGTCGGGGCTCGTCGAGTCCCTGCGCGGGCGCGGGCTGGAGGTGCGCGGCGTTCGCGGGCGTGCGCGGCTGCTCGGGCCGCTCCTCGCCGGGTCGCTCGAGCGGGCGCTCAACCTTGCGGAGGCGATGGAGGCGCGAGGCTACGGCCTCCCCGGCGCAACGCGGGCGACGCGGCCGAGGTGGTCCGCTCTCGACCGGCTCGCACTGGTCGCGGCCGTGGTTCTCGTGGCGATGGGGGCGCTGTGGCTCTAGCGACGGTCTCGGCGCTGACGTACCGCTATCCGGACGCGCACGACGCGCTCCGGGGCTGCTCGCTGCAGATCGAGCCGGGTGAGGTCGTCGGCCTGTTCGGGTCGTCGGGGTGCGGGAAGTCGACGCTGCTGCGCGCCCTCGCGGGGCTCGTCCCGCACTTCCACGGCGGCTCTTTCTCCGGCCGGGTCGAGGTGGCCGGGCTCGACACGCGCCGCGTTCGCCCCGCCGAGCTCGCGCGAACGGTCGGGACGCTGTTCCAGGACCCCGAGGACCAGGTGGTGTTCACGCGCGTCGAGCCGGAGGTCGCGTTCGGGCTCGAGAACATCGGGACTCCGCCTGCCGAGATCGAGCCGCGCACGCTCGAGGCGCTCGACTCGGTCGGGGCCGCGCATCTCGCCGATCGGCTGGTGGCGGAGCTCTCGGGCGGCGAGCTGCAGCGCGTCTGCCTAGCGTCGGTGCTGGCGCTCCGGCCCGAAGCTCATGCTGCTCGACGAGCCGACCTCCCAGCTCGACCCCGACGGAGCCGAGGCGGCGATCGAGCTCGCGCGCTCGTCGGGCGCCGCGGTCCTGGTCTCGGAGCAGCGGCCCGAGCGTGTGCTCGACGCCTGTGATCGCGTCCTCTTCCTCGAGGACGGACGGGCTCGTGAGGACGGCCTCCCTGACGCTTGGCTCCCGCGCGAGGCGGTCCTGCCGGATGGAGAGCCGGCCGGGGAAACCGTGTGCCGGGTGGAGGACGTCTCGTTCGCGTACGGCGAGCGGCCGGTGCTCGGCGGGAGCAGTCTCACCGTCGGCCGGGGCGAGATCGTTGCGCTCGTCGGGCCCAACGGGTCCGGGAAGACGACGCTCGCCAAGCTGGCGGCCGGTCTGCTGGAGCCCGGCGCGGGACGCGTCGAGCGCCTGGGACGCGCGTGCTACCTGAGCCAGGATCCCGGCCGCTACCTCGTCGCGGAACGGGCCGACGAGGAGGCCGCGCTCGCGGTCGGCGGCGACCTCGAGCGGGCGCGGCGGTCGCTGGCGCGCGTGGGGCTCGAGGGCTTCGAGGCACGCCACCCGCGGGACCTCTCGAGCGGCGAGCGCGAGCGGCTCGCCCTCGCCGCGGTGCTCGTCGCCGAGCCGGAGCTGCTCGTGCTCGACGAGCCGACGCGCGGCGTCGACCCGGTGCGCAAGGACGAGTTGGTCGCGCTGTTGCGTGAACAAGCCCCGGGCCGAGGGACGCTCGTCGTCACGAACGACCACGTCTTCGCGGGTGCGGTTGCCGACCGCGTCGTCTCGATGGCGCCAGAGCGGGAGCGCGTGCTTGCCTAGGCTCGCGGGCCTCCTCGCGCTCGCCGCGGCGGCCGGCGCTGCGGCCTGGACCGTGTTCGAGCCCAGCCAGTCTGCGCTGGCGCTCCTGCTCGTCGCGGCAGGGCTGATCGTCGCGTGCGCGGCCTGGCTGGAGGCCGGGCCCGGCTCGTCGAAGGAGCTGGTTTTGATCGCGACGCTCGCCGCGGCTGCGGCCGCCGGGCGGATCCTCTTCGCCGCCATCCCGAACGTGCAGCCGGTCACCGTGATCGCGGTCGTGGCGGGAGTCGCGCTCGGGCCACGCGCGGGAGCCTCCGTGGGCGCGCTCGCGGCGCTCGTCTCGAACTTCTACCTCGGGCAGGGCGCCTACACGCCGTGGCAGATGGTCGCGTGGGGCGCATGCGGGCTCCTGGGCGGGCTGGCCGCGCCGCTGCTCCGGCGGCGGCTCCCGCTCGCGGTCTTCTGCTTCGCGCTCGGGTTCGGCTTCGACGCGCTGATGAACGTGTGGGAGTGGCTGAGCTTCTACCCGCACACGTGGGAGGCATTCACCGCGCTCTACGTGCGCGGAATCTGGTTCGACGCGGCGCACGCGACCGGCAACTTCGTGCTCGCCCTCGCGGCCGGGCCCGAGTTACGACGGCTGCTGGAGCGGTACGCCAGACGTTTGCGAGTGGAGGTCGTATGGGCCTGATCGCCGTCCTCGTTGCGTGTTTCGTCACGGTGCCTGGCACCACGGAACCCGCGCGCGTGCAGGGCTTTCACGCGGCAGGTGACACTTCCGTCACGGTGCCTGGCACCGTGACGTATCTGCAACGCCACGAGGCGGCTGGAGGAGGCTTCGCCGAGCGCGGAGGTTCGCCGAGCCCGCAGCTGACGGCCTGGGCGGTGCTCGGACTTCGCGCCGCTGGAGCGCGGCCGACGGGGGACGCACTCGGCTACCTGCGTTCGCACGAGGACGAGCTCTCGACCGCGACCGACCAGGAGCTGGCGGCGATGGCCGAGTCCGCGCTCGGCGGCGATCCGTCGATGTTGCTCGCCCGGATCGACCGCGCCACGAAGCCCAGCGGCGCTATCGGCGCCAACGTGAACTCGACGATCTGGGGGATCCTCGCGCTGCGCCAGGCGCACCGCCCGGCGCCGCGTGCCTCGGTCCGGTACGTCCTCCGCCGCCAGAGCCGCTCGGGCGGCTGGTCGTGGTACCCCGGCGGCGCTCCCGACTCGAACGACACCGCCGCTGCCGTCCAGGCGCTGCGCTCGGCCGGCGTCCGCGGCAAGCCGATCCGCCGCGGGCTCGCCTACCTCCACCGCCTACAGAACCCAGACGGCGGCTTCGAGCTGACTCCCGGTCGTGGCTCGGACGCCCAGTCCACCGCCTGGGCGATCCAGGCGTTCGCCGCCGCCCGCAAGCCCACGCCGCGCGGAGCGCTCAACTACCTCCGCCGCCTCCGCCGAGCCGACGGCAGCTTCCGCTACTCGAAGCGCTACGCGACGACCCCGGTCTGGGTCACGTCGCAGGTGCTAGCGGCGCTCGCCCGGCGGCCGTTCCCACTCTAGGTACCACTTCGTCTGGTCGTAGAGCCGTCGGTAGCCGAGCCGGTCGTTGATCGCGAGCATGCCGGTGTTCCGCACGTCGTTCTCGGTCAGGATCCGTTCGAAGCCGTTCGCGGTCGCCCAGCGCGCGGTCGCCACCTTGGCCGCCAGCGCGAGCCCGCGGCGGCGGAACTCGGGCAGTGTCGCGGTCATCAGGTTGTACGCGAGTCCACGCATCGGATCGAGGCAGAGGAACGCGAGCGAGACTGCGCGCGCGTCGTTGAGCACGGCGAAGCTGCCCTCGTCGGAGAGGTCGGGCACGCCGAAGTCGTCCAGCTTCCAGTCCTCGAGCGTGAGCGCCGTCTCGGGCTCCTCGCGCAGGTCGGCTTCGCCGGCCTCGCAGACCTCGAACAACTCCTCGAACCGGTCGCGCACCCGGCCCAGTGGCTCGAGCCGGAAGCCCGATGGAAGCTGCGGCTCCGGGAGCTCGGCTTCGCGTAGGTCGAGCACCGAGACCCGGTCGGCAGCTCGTTGCTCGAAGCCGCGCGACCGCACGAACCGCTCGCCGTCCGGGTCGCCCTCCACGTTCGTGCGCGCGCGCCACGCTCCGCGGGCCTGCAGGTACCTCTCGACCACCTCGTAGAGCGCGCCGCCGATCCCATGGCCCCGGCGCTCGGCCGGGACGGCGATCCAGAAGCGTCCCCTGCCAGGCTCCGGCGCCGACCACTCGAAGGCGGCCCAGGCCGACCCCACGATCTCGCCGTCCTCCTCCGCGACCCACTGGGCCCATTGCTCCCGCTCGAGGCCGCGGCTGGCCCAGAACCAGACGCGCTCGGCCGTCTCGAGCTGGTGCGGGTTGACCGAGAGATGGAGCGCCGCGACCGCCTCCGCATCCTCGCGGCGCAGCTTGCGGATCAGGACGCCGCCAGCCACCCCGGCTCCGGGCTCGCCAACCGGCCGTCCTCGACGAGCCTCTGGACGAGCCCGTCCTCCCACCAAGCGAACCAGCGCGGCACCTCGGCTTCCGGCGCGAGGACGACAGCTCCCACCGCGCGCACGACGAGCTCGTCGAGGCCGCCCCCCGGCGCCGCCTCCGGAAAGAGCTGATCCCAGCGCGAGAGCAGGCTCGTGTGCCGGTGCGGCTCCTCGTACACGACGCTCCGGGAGACGAGCGCCCCGCAGCGCTCGAGCGGAGCCCGCATCCGCTTCAGCTCCTTGGGCGCGAGGCCGAGCTCGACCTGCACGTCCTCGAGCTCCGACGGGCCCGCCTCGGCCAGGTGCCGCAGCAGCACGTCGCCGGCGCGCCGCTCGAGCTCGCCGCGGCACAAGGGATCGAACAAGCGCGCGACCTCGGGCGTGACGAGCAGGCTCTTGCCCCGATGCACCGCGAGGACGGGATAGCCACGCGCGCCGAGCTCGCCGAACCACGGAAACTTCGTGCGCGGCCACTGGCCGAAGCCCGGCTTCGAGGGTGCATACGGCTCCTCGTGGCAGGCGCCGAACAGGCTCGGCAGCGCAGAGTCCGCCGTCCGCGTCAGCAGCCCGCGGTCGAGGAGGAAGGCCTCGGCCTCGTCGAGCGACTCGAGTGCCCGGTCCGGCGTCAGGCGGCATTCGAAGGCGCGCCGCTCGTGCAATTCGTCAATCCTGGTCATTCGTTTCATTGTGGCCTGATACGGTGGGAGACGGTCGCTCGATGCAGGGGTCGCGTGGCCTTCCACATGCGAGTGACCCATCACCCATTCCAGGGGTTCCAGCCGCGACGGCGAATTGCCGATGCCGTGAACGTGAAGGTGGGCCGCCGCTACATCGTCGCGCTGGTCGCGCTCGCGTCTTTCGGCGCGCTCGCGCTGCTGATCCAACGCACCGGGACGAGGGTCCTCGAGGCGGCTGCGACCCCGAACTGGCGCTACCTGCTCGCCGGCCTCGCGATCTCCGCCGCCGTGCAGCCTCTGAGGGCGCTGGCCTGGACCTCGACCGTGCGCTCGCCGACGATCGGCTTTCGCGCCATGTACGCGGCCAGCTCGATCGGCTCCTTTCTCGACACCGTTCTGCCCGGACGCCTCGGCGAGGCCTCGAAGGTCGCCGTGCTCAAGGTGACCGCGGGCCCGCGCTGGCCCGGCTTCTCGCGCGCGGGAGGAAGCCTTCTCTGCGCGCACCTGCTCGAGATGGTCGCGTTCGTGCTCGTCGGGGCGGGCTCTGCGTTCTTCCTGCCGGTTCCGGGCTGGGCGAAGTTGACGATGCTGGTCGGCCTGCCGTTGGCGGCCGGCGGGCTCGTGCTCGTCTCGCTGCTGCACGCGAAGTTGAGCCACCGTCTCCCGGAAGGGGTCGGCGCGTTCCTCGCCGGAGCCGCGGCGCCCAAGGGAATCATGCTTCGCGCCGGCCTGATCCTGGTCGTCACCTGGATCGCCCGCTGGTTCGGCATCCTCTTCCTGCTCCACGCGGTCGGCGTCCACGTCGGAGTCGGTGCGGCGCTGCTCTACATGGTCGTCACCGGCCTCGCGAACACGATGCCGTTCCTCCCCGGGAACGTCGGGCTCTACCAGGGCGCGGCGATCGGAGCGTTGGCGATGGCCGGGCACGGCGGAGAGGTCGCGCTCGCAGCGAGCGTGTTCATTCCCGCAGCCGCGAGTGCAGCGACTGCCGCGGCCGCGCTCGTCGGCCTCGCGATGTACGGCAGGCACGGCCTGAGCCTCGGCCGGGCCGCCGTCCGCTTCTAGCCGAGCTCGCTCCGGATCCGCGGGCGCACCGTCGCGCCCCACGTAGCCGTCTTTTGCGCCGACCACGAGCATGACGAGATCCTCGTCGCCGACGCTCGTCACCTGGCGCGGGGTCGTCGACTCGACGTGGCAGAGCCCGCCCGGCCCGAGCTCGCGCGACTCGCCCGGGAGCGCGAACCGCGCCCGCCCGGCGTGGACGAAGTAGAGCTCGTCCTGCTCCGTGTGGAAGTGCGGTCGCGCCACGACGCCGGGCGCGAGCACGAGCACGTTGACGCCGAAGGCCGTTACGCCGAGCTCCTGCCGCACCTTGCGGAAGACAGCCGTCGCCCATCCCGTCGATCGTCCCGAACGCGTAGGCCATCGCAGCTGACGCTACCCGGCCGCGACCGGAGTGAGCGGCGGGTCCCCGCGCCCGACGGCGAGCAGGTTGTCCACGGCCAGGCGGGTCATCGCCTCGCGCGTCTGGCGGGTCGCGCTGCCGAGGTGGGGCGTGAGCACGACGTTCGGCAGGTCGAGCAGCTCGCGCGGAACCTCGGGCTCGTGGGCGAAGACGTCGAGGGCCGCGCGGATCCGGCCGGAGACGAGCTCGCGCACGAGCGCCTCCTCGTCGACGATCTCGCCGCGGGCCGTGTTCACGAGGCACGCGCCGTCCCGAAGCAGCGCGAGCCGCCGACCGTCGACCATCCCCGAGGTCTCCTCCGTGAGCGGCGCGTGGATCGTGACGATGTCCGACTCGGCGAAGAGCGCGTCCAGCTCCCGGAACTCGCCGAGGTCGCTGCCCGCGCGCAACCGCCGGGTGTAGAGCACACGCATGTCGAAGCCGTGAGCGCGCCGGGCGACGGCGCTGCCGATTCGCCCGAGCCCGACGATTCCGAGTGTCGCGCCCGTCACCTCCTCGGCGAGCGAGCCCTCCGACCACGAGCCGCTCCAGCCGCCCGAGCGGACGAACCGGTCGCCCTCGACGACCTGCCTGCGGGCGGCGAGGATGAGCGCGAACGCGAGGTCGGCGGTAGCGTCGTCGAGAACGCCGGGCGTGTTGGTGACGACGACCCCGCGGGCCGCGCACGCTTCCACGTCGACCCGGTCGTAGCCGACGCCGAAGTTCGCGACCACACGCAGCCGCGGCAGCAAGTCGAGCGGAACCGGCTCGTTCGCAGCGAGGAGCCCCTCGATGTCGTCCCGCGGTTCGGTGAGCGAAGCGAGCGGCGCAACCTCCACCTCGTCGAGCTCGCCGAGGGCGGGCCCGGGGTATCTTCGCGTTGCGAGGATCTTCACCCCGACGACGCTACCCGAGCGAAAGGAGCCGCTCCCTTGCAGCAGACCAGCACGAACATCACCAAGGTCGGGCGCGTGATCATCCCGGTCTCCAACCAGGACAAGGCGCTCGAGTTCTACGCCGGCACCCTCGGCTTCGAGGTGGTCGCAGACATGCCGTTCGGCGGCGGCGACCGTTGGCTCGAGGTAGCGCCGCCCGGCTCGGAAGCGCGGATCGCGCTGCAGCCGCCGCCCGGAGGCGTTTCCGCCGAGAAGGGCCAGAGCTGCGTCTGCTTCAGCACGACCGACCTCGACGCCGACTACGCGGCGCTGAAGGAGCGCGGCGTCGACGTCGACGAGCCGATGGGCGGGGAAGGCGAAGTCCCGAGGATGTTCTTCTTCCGCGACCCGGACGGGAACAACCTGCTGGAGGTCTCCGACTAGCCTGAAGAGAGCGTCGACGCGATCTCGTCCAGCGCGGACTGCTCGGCCGGACTGACCCGCTCGCCGCCCTCCTTGTGCGCCTCGGCGACTCGCCTGCCGAGCCCGACCACGAACCCGCGGTAGGCCTCGGCGTCCTCGGGCGTTGCCTTGCTCTCGAGGGCTGCGGCCGCGTCGCGGAGACGCTGCAGGGCGGCGTCACGCAGCTCATCGTCGGTGCCGTAGCGCTTGCGCTCGAACTGCGGCTTGACCGAGACGATCTCGTCGAGCAGCTCATTCTGATCCTGCTGCTGGCGTGCCTCGGCGTAGGCCTTCGCGAGGGCGAAGCTCTCGCGGAAGCTCCCTCCGTGCTCGGCGGTCAGGACGAGCATGCCGGCCAGCGGTGGCGCCTCCAGCAGCCCCTGCCACTCCTCGTCGGTGAATGCGCTCTTTCCGGTCATACGCTCCTCCTTCCGCGCCGATCTCCAGACGGGCGGCGCCGATAGCATCGGCGGCGTGGCCGTCGCCTCGCCCGAACGCTACCTCGCAGACCTGAACCCGGCTCAGCGGGAGGCGGTCCTCGCCACCGAAGGGCCGCTGCTCGTCATCGCGGGTGCCGGCTCCGGAAAGACGCGCGTGCTCACCTACCGCGTCGCGCACCTGCTCAACGCGTGCGGCGTGAAGCCGAACGAGATCCTCGCGATCACGTTCACGAACAAGGCCGCCGGCGAGATGCGCGAGCGCCTCGAAGGCCTGCTCGGCCCGGTCGCCCGCGCGATCTGGATCCTCACCTTCCACGCGGCCTGCGGCCGGATCCTTCGCCGCGAAGCGCCGCGGCTCGGCTACCGCTCGAACTTCACGATCTACGACTCGGCCGACCAGGTCCGCCTCACGAAGCAGTGCCTGGAGGAGCTCGAGCGCGACCCGAAGCGCTTCGTCCCGCGCGGGATCCACTCGCAGATCTCCGCCGCGAAGAACCAGCTCGTCACGCCGGCCGAGTACCTCGAGCGCGTGTCGTCGTTCTACGACCAGACCGTCGCCGAGGTCTACGACCTCTACCAGCGGCGCATGTTCGGCTCGAACGCCGTCGACTTCGACGACCTCCTGATGCTGACCGTGCAGGTGCTGGAGCGCTTCCCCGAAGCGCGCGACCGCTGGCAGAAGGCCTTCCGCTACATCCTCGTCGACGAGTACCAGGACACGAACCACGCGCAGTACCGGCTGCTGCAGCTCCTGGCCGAGAAGCACCGCAACGTCTGCGCAGTCGGGGACCCGGACCAGTCGATCTACGCCTTCCGCGGAGCCGACATCCGCAACATCATGGAGTTCGAGCGTGACTTCGGCGAGACCCGCACGATCGCTCTCGAGCAGAACTACCGCTCGACGAACACGATCCTGCAGGCGGCCAACGCGGTCATCGAGAACAACCGCGAGCGCAAGCCGAAGAACCTCTGGTCGGAGCTCGGCGAGGGCGATCCGGTGCGCGTGCTCGAGGTCGAGGACGAGCACGCCGAGGCGCGCTTCGTCGCCGCCGAGATCGCGATGCTCACGGAGGAGGGCTTCAACGGCGCCGAGATCGCGGTCTTCTACCGGACGAACGCGCAGTCACGGGTGCTCGAGGACGTCCTCGTCCGCCAGGGAATCGCGTACCAGGTGATCGGCGGCCCGCGCTTCTACGAGCGGGCCGAGGTGAAGGACCTGATCGCGTACCTGCAGGTGCTCGACAACCCGTTCGACGCCGTCTCGCTGCAGCGGATCGCGAACAGGCCGCGCCGCAAGATCGGCGACGCGACCCTCGCGCGCCTGCAGGCGCATGCGGACGCGAACGAGACCTCGCTCTGGGAGGCTTTCGACCAGGCAGAGGAGGCGGGCATTGCCACCGCGCCGCTCAAGGCTGTCCAGCAGTTCCAGAGCGTGATGCAGTCGCTTCAGTCCGCCGCGCAGGAGCTGACCGTCGCCGAGCTGATCGAGCGCGTGCTCGACCGCAGCGGCTACCGCGACGCGCTCGAGGCGGAGCGCACGATCGAGGCCCAGGGCCGCATGGAGAACCTGCAGGAGCTCGTCGGCGTCGCGCAGGAGTACCAGCACACGGCGGCCGAGCCTTCGCTCTCGGGCTTCCTCCAGGAGATCTCGCTCTACTCCGACCAGGACGCGATCCGCGGCGAGCAGAGCCTCGTCACCCTGATGACGCTGCACAACGCGAAAGGGCTCGAGTTCCGGGCCGTCTTCATGATCGGGATGGAGGAGGGGATCTTCCCGCACGCGCGTTCGCTCGAGGAGCAAGGCCTCGAGGAGGAGCGGCGGCTCGCCTACGTCGGCATGACGCGTGCCCAGGAGCGGCTGACGCTGACCCACGCGAGCGCGCGCTCGCTCTACGGGAGCCGCTCGTACAACCTGCCCTCGCGCTTCCTCGACGAGCTTCCGCCGGAGGGCGTCGACCGGCAGCGGCTGCGGCCTACGTCGTGGTCGGGCTACGGCTCGCCGGCCGGAATTGCGCCGCGCGACGACGTCCCGACCCTCTCGACCGGCGATTCCGTCCGGCACCAGTCTTTGGGCGAGGGCGTCGTCACCGCGATCGAGGCGGGCGGGGTCGTCACCGTGCGCTTCGCCTCCGACGGCAGCGAGCGGCGCCTGATGCTCGACTACGCACCGCTTGAGAAGATCGCGTAATGGCTATCGAGGTGAAGACCTGCGCGCCGGAGGAGGTCACAGGCGCGCTCAACGGGATCTGGCACTACTTCGGCGGCCGCGCGACCGAGGAGAACGTCGAGCTCCTCAGGACGATCCTGCCCGCTGAGCGGGTGCACGCAGCCTTCGACAACGGATCGATCGTGGGGGGCGCCGGCGCTTACCTCTTCGAGACCACGGTGCCCGGCGGCGCCCAGGTTCCGACCGCCGGCGTGATGGCCGTCGGGATCCTGCCGACGCACCGCCGTCGCGGCGCGCTCACGAAGCTGATGCAGCGCCAGCTCGCGGACGCCCACGAGCGCGGAGAGCCTCTCGCCACGCTCTACGCCTCCGAGGGCGGCATCTACTCGCGCTTTGGCTACGGGCTCGCCTCGCTCGCCGGCAACATCGACCTGCCCAAGGAGCACGCGCGCCTCTGGGATGACGAGCCCCTCGGCCAGGCCCGGATCCTCGACGGGGAGGAGGAGACGCTCGAGCTGCTGCCGCCGATCTACGACCGCATCCAGGCGGAGACGGTGGGCATGTTCACGCGCACGCCCGACTGGTGGACGGTCAGGCGGCTCCACCAGCGGCCCGGGCGGCCGGGCGGCGAGCAGGTTCGGGTCGCGCTCGAGCTCGACGGCTCGCTCGAGGCCTACGCGCTCTACCGCCTGAATTTCGGCGTGCACAACATGGTCACCAAGACGACCCTCGAGGTCGGCGAGGCGCTCGGAACCTCGCCGCGCGCGCTCGCCGCGATCTGGCGCTACCTGCTCGGGATCGACTGGGTCGCGCGGATCGAGGCTTCCTGGCTGCCGCTCGACCACCCGCTCCTGGTCTGGCTGCGCGAGCCCCGGCGGATGGCGTTCACGGTCCTCGAAGCGGTCTGGGTGCGGCTCGTCGACGTCGGTGCCGCCCTCTCCGCCCGCAGCCTCGGCGAAGGCTCGGTGGTGCTCGACGTCCGTGACGAGTTCTGCCCGTGGAACCAGGCGCGCTGGAGCGTTCGCGACGGCTCGGTCGACCGGACGACCGTGGAGGCCGATCTCGTGCTGGACGTGTCCGAGCTCGGCTCGGTCTACCTCGGCGGGTTCACCTTCGACCAGCTCCTGCGCGCAGGGCGCATCGAGGAGGCGAAGCCCGGAGGCGGCGCGAGGGCCGATGAGATCTTCCGAACGGCGCGTCAGCCCTCGTGTCCTGAGCTGTTCTAGCGCAGGTCTTTGTTCGATTCCATGTCGAACCACATGGCGAAGAGCGTGAAGAGCAGGCCGAAGAGCAAGAGCAACGCGACCAGCACCACGACACCAGCCGTCGCGGCGTAGCCCTCGATCTTGATCACGATCTGGTAGATCCCGAGCCCGAGCCCGAACACCATCGACATCAGCCCGAAGACGTAGAAGAAGACGAGCGGGTGGAAGTCCCGGATCACGTACTTCTGCCAGAGCCGCCACCAGAAGCGCTTGATCAGGAGCCACCAGATCGCGGGGATCACCTTCCACATGCGCATCCCCGAGCGCTCGCCGACGCCGTAGACCGGCCGGGCGGGCACGTCGCGCACCTTCGCGTTCCAGACGTTCAGGTGCACGAGCATGTCGTTCGGGTAGCCGTAGCGAGGATAGAGATGGTCGAGGTCGAGCAGCTCCAGCATCCGCCGGCCGATCACGGTGTAGCCGGACTGCGCGTCGGCGACGTGCCAGTAGCCCGAGGCGATCTTCGTCCAGAGCGAGAGAACCGCGTTGCCGAGGTAGCGGCTGTGGGGGATCAGCTGCCACGCCTGGCCGGTGAAGAGCCGGTTCGCCTTCGCGTAGTCGACCTCCCCGCGCGCGACGGGGAGCACGAGGTGATCGAGGTCGTCCGGGTCCATCTGGTTGTCGGCGTTCATCACGACGAAGACGTCGGCGCCGTCCTCGAGCGCCTGCCGGTAGCCGGTCACGACCGCCGCGCCGGGGCCGCCGTTCCGCTCGCGGACGATCACGACGATGCGCGGGTCGGCCTCTGCCGCCGCGCGCGCGCGGGCGACGGTTCCGTCGGTTGACGCGTCGTCGACGACGTAGATCCGGTCGACGAGTTCGGGGATCCCGTCCAGCGTCGTGGGGAGGAGGGTCTCCTCCTCGTGCGCCGGGATCACGACTGCGACGTTCTTGCCCTCGATCAAGCGGCGGTCAGCGTAACGCCTCGACCCAGTCGAGCCGTTGTCCGCACAGGCTTTGCGCCTGGGAGACGGGCACTTTGCGGAACTGCGCGCGCTCGTCGACGGGGCTGAGGGCGGCCGGGCCGAACGAGTACGGCGCGGCGCCGCTGCCGGGATGCCAGCCGCCCGTCGCGTGGCGGATGGCGACGACGTGCTGCCCCGCCGTGAGCCTCGTCCGGCCGAGCTCGGTGTAGAGGCCCGGCCAGTTCAGCTCCTCTCGCCGGGAGCCGACCTCGTGCCCGTCGACCGAGATCGAGGCGTCGCCGTACCAGTCGCCGCCGAGCCAGGCGAAGTACTCGCCGTCGCTCGGGATCGAGACGGTGACGTCGCGCTCGCCCGAGAGCGGCGGAGCGCCGAGCCAGATCGTCTGCGGCCGCGTCGCGGCAGCCAGCGAGGCGACCCCGGGCTCCTTCGCCAGCCGCATCACCTCGGAGCAGGCGGGCACGCGCCCGGGCTGGCTCGACGTGTCGAGGCCGAGGTGCTCGACGATCGTGCTCGGCACCTGCGCGGGCCGCTGCCAGACCTCGTAGTAGCGCCCGCTCCTCACGAGCCGGTAGACGGACGGCGGACGGCTCGAGAGCGGGCCGCGCCGCAAGACGAGCGTTCGGTAGTCGAGGATGCCGTCGAGCCGGAATCGGTCGATGTCGGCCCAGGGCGTCTTCGGCGGGAGCACCTGTCCGTTCGTCAGATAGTCGTAGCGCCTGCGCAGCTCGGAGGCCGCCTCCGGATCGGCCGAGCGCAGGAAATGGCGCGCCCCGTAGACCTGGTAGTCGGTCATCAGAGTCGGCCCCTGGTGTGCGATCCGATGGCCGATCGTCTCGAGCTCGTGCAACTGGCCCCGCGGCGCGAGCCAGACGTCGTGGTACTGGTCCCAGTTCGACCAGAGAACCCCGCCTCCGATCGCGAGCACGACGACCGCCGCCGGGACGACCTGTCCGCGGCTCACCGCCCACGCGCAGGCCGCGAAGGCGGCGGCCAGGAATGCAGGCGCCGCCATCGCGAGCGTCTTGCCGCCCACCCACGGCGAGCTGACGGCGAGGTAGAGCGCGCAGCCGATCCCCGCGGTCGCGACGTACAGCAGCAAGGCCCAGCTCTCGCGCCGCCACGCCCACCAGACGCCGACCGCGGCTGCGGCGATCACGAGCGCGATCAGCACCTTCACCTGCGCGGGGTCGTGACGCAGCCGGAAATCGCCGCCGGGCCAGATGCCGAAGAGCTGGAGCTTGCTCAGGCCCGGCGGGATCAGGTTGCCGAGCTCGGTGCTCTTGCCGTAATTGCTCACCTCGCCGAGGAAGCTCACGGACGCGACGAAGGCCGGGATCGCGAGCACGCAGAGCGCCGCCGCGAAGACGCCCGCCCGCTCGAGCAGCGCGCGTTCCGGCCGCAGCGCGATCAGGAGGCTTCCCGCGACGAGCGCGGGCAGAAGCCAGAGGCCGCCGGGCAGGCTCAGCACGCAGATGAGCGCCGCGCACACGGCCGCGAGTGGAATCGCCGCGAGCGCGCTGCGCCGGGCGCCGAGCGTCCAGGGCACGAGAGTCGCGATCGCCACGAGCAGCCAGGCGCCCGCGAGCTCCTTGATCCCGCCCCAGAGCGCGTAACCCACGAGGATCGCGGGCTGGGCGGCGATGAAGCTCGCGAGCGCGCGCATGGGCCGCGAGGGGATCGTGCGTTCGAGCACCGCGTAGAGCCCGAGGGCGAGCAGCGCGGCCATGAACGTCAGGTAGGGCTGGTAGAGCCAGGCGATGTCGTAGCCCGTCAGCTGGTGGCCGATCCCCAGCGGCATGAGGCTGCCGGTCGGGTAGCCGGTCTTGATCGTCGTCGCGAGCGTCGCCTCGTAGGTGGAAGGGGCGAGGCCGCCCAGGCTGCGCGCGTGGCTCATCACGCGGTCGGTCATCGCGAAGTAGGTGGCGGTGTCGTCGAGCTTGATGTAGCCCGCGAAGGTCGCCTGGCCCGAGAGGACGATCGGCGCGGCGTAGACGGCATACGTCGCCGTTGCGGCCGCCGCGGGCCACGCCCAGGCCCGCACCGGCCACGGAGGAGCGAGCACCAGCCCTGCGATCGCGAGGACGACCACGGCCGGTCCCGCGAGCCCGGCCGTCGCGCCGCTCAACGTCGCCAGCTCGCCCGCGAGGATCACGACCGCGAAGCCGACCGGCAGGACCAGCGCGCCGGGCAGTGTCTCGCGCGCAGCCGCCTGCACGAGCCTCCCGCAGCCCAGCGACAAACCGGCGAGCAGGAGCGGGTATGCGAGCCAGGCGACGAGCAGCGCGATCAGCGTGCTACCGAACCGGCTGGACCTGCCCCGCCGCGACCAGGCTCCGCGCCCGCTTCGCGTCAGGGTCGTAGACCTCGATCTCCACGTCGGACCCCGGGAAGGCGACGTAGATGTTCGTGGGCGACGAGCGCGCGTAGACCGCGCGGCCACCGCCCGGAACGGAGAACGAGGTGTCGTCCTTCTTCTTGGCGAGCCCCTGCAGCGCCTGGTAAGCGCCGGCGAAGGGGTACGTGCCGACGAAGGTGTACGCGGCCTTCTTGGTGCCGGGCGCGACCCCGTGCGGCAGGTAGCGGACGAAGATTCGGTCGCTCGCGGTTCGCGTCAACTCGTAGGTGCGCCCCGACTCGGGCCCGACCCAGTAGATCGGGTGGCCGACCTGAACGGCGAGAGCGCGCAGCTCTGCGCGCGTCGCGGCGCGCGCAGAGATCGCCGCCACGGTGCTCGTCTGCGCCGGCGTCGTCGCGGGCGAGTTGGACTTCGACGAGCCGCAGCCGACTGCGAGCCAGACCACGAAAGCGATCGCGGCGGCGATGGCGATGAGAGCGCCGATGCCTACGCGCGGGTCAGTCCAGGAGGAGGCAGGACGCTCGTTCACGGCAACGAAGGATAGGTTCCGGTCGTGCTAGGTCAATCCTGCCCGCCGGACGGCTACAATCGTTCGTCCCAAGGGCGGTTAGCTCAGTTGGGAGAGCACCAGCTCGACAAGCTGGGGGTCACTGGTTCGAGCCCAGTACCGCCCATGTTTTTCCGCCGGCTTTAGCGGCGTTTCGGGAAGGGTGGCGTGCACAGGGTCAGCGGTGGTGCAGGCACCGTGAGCCTGCATCGCTCCGGCGGCCTGTCCGCGACATAGACACGCCAGTGCCTCCGGCGGTACGTTCGTTGTCAACCGTCAGGAGGCGGGTTGGGCCGCAGGGGTGCTAATGGAATTCGGGTGATGCTCGCAGGAGCTGCGGTCGCTTTGGCGCTCGTCGCGGCTGTGGCTGGATCCGGCAGAGCGGCCGTGAAAGGCGACAACGCGCAGGGCGCCACGAAGCTCATCGGCTGTATCGAGCTGAACGGGGAGTACACCACGAAGCGCGACCTGAAGCTGCGCACCGGGACCCGCTGTCACAAGAATGAGCGCAAGGTCGCCTGGCCGCCGAAGGGCGCTGCCGGCGCTCCCGGCCCGCGGGGCCCACAGGGGCCGCAGGGCGCGACCGGTCCGGCCGGAGCGGCCGGAGCGGCCGGTAGGCAGGGCCCAACCGGTGCGACGGGCACACGCGGCGCGACCGGGGCCCGTGGCGCAACGGGTCTGTCGGGCGCGACAGGAGCGAGAGGTGCAACCGGATCCCGCGGCGCAACGGGAGCGCGTGGCGCGACCGGCCCTGCAGGAGTGCGCGGTCCGACCGGCGCGCGCGGCGCAACAGGCGCGCGCGGAGCCACCGGTGCCAGAGGAGCGACGGGAGCAAGGGGCGCGACAGGATCCCGCGGCGCAACCGGAGCGCGCGGCGCAACAGGGCCGGCTGGAGCACGGGGCGCCACTGGTGCGCGCGGAGCCACCGGGGCGCGCGGAGCCACCGGGGCCCGCGGAGCGACCGGTGCGAGAGGTGCCACAGGAGCCCGAGGAGCAACCGGAACCCGCGGACCGACTGGAGCACGTGGGCCCACGGGCGCACGCGGCACGACCGGCGCCCGCGGAGCGACTGGCCTGCGCGGAGCAACCGGCGCCAGGGGAGCTACAGGCGCGAATGGCGTCACAGGAGCCCGAGGCGCAACCGGCGTACGCGGCCCGACCGGCGCCCGCGGAGCGACTGGCACCCGCGGAGCAACCGGCGCCAGAGGGGCTACGGGCGCGAACGGTGTCACCGGAGCCCGCGGAGCGACAGGCGCGCGTGGCGCAACGGGCCCGGCGGGTGTGCAAGGGCCGACAGGAGCGCGTGGGGCGACGGGTGCGCGTGGCGCAACCGGCCTGCGAGGAGCGACGGGCGCTGGAGGAGCAACCGGTGCCAAGGGCACGACGGGCGCGAAGGGCGCAACGGGATCGCGCGGCGCAACCGGGACGACCGGAGCAAGAGGCGCTACCGGAGCTGCCGGAGCCAGAGGTGTGACCGGAGCGAAGGGCGCAACGGGATCGCGCGGAGCCACCGGCTCCCGGGGCGCGACCGGCGCGCGCGGAGTGACGGGTCCCGCCGGAGTCCGTGGACCGACCGGTGCGAGAGGCGCGACCGGGCTTCAGGGTCAGCGTGGCGCAACCGGCGCCGGCACGACTGGTGCTCGAGGCGCCACCGGTACGCGTGGCCCCACGGGCCCGCCCGGCCAGACAGGCGGCCGAGGCCCGACCGGAGTCCGCGGCCCAACGGGCGCGAGAGGGCCGACAGGCCTACGCGGGCCCACCGGCGCGAAAGGCACGACGGGTGCTAGGGGCCCGACCGGCGCGGGCGGGGCAGCCGGAGCCGGAACCGCCAGCACGGCTGGGCTTGCCACAACGAGTTCTGCGACCTACGTCGACCTCGGCGGGCCATCGCTCACCTTCACCGTCCCGGCCTCGGGAAGGGTCCTCGTGATCGTGACGGCGAACATACTCGGCAGCACCGGGCAGTCCTTCGGTTTCATGACAGTCGAGCTGGACGGCGACATTACGACTGCTTCGGATGACAACTCGCTTCGGGTGGCAGGAAACGACTCGGTCCGGGCGAGTGCGTCGGCGTTCATCACGACGACCCCTGGATCCCACACCTTCACCGCCGTGTACAGACAGCAGGGCTCGGGCACCGTGGTCTTCTCGGCGAGAAACCTCATCGTTATCCCGGGCTAACGAACCATTGCCACCCGCGAGCGGCGTTACCTAGTCGTCGGCGACGTCGCGGCGGTTGAAGATCAGCCACGCGATCGTCAGCGGCACCGCGACGAAGATCGCCGAGACCCAGATCGCCCGGATGATCGGCGTCCAGGCGAGCGGCGACATGAAGAGGCCGTGCCAGCCGTCGAACTGGTCCGAGAGCAGGTAGTCCCTGGCCCACGTCTGGTGAACGAGCCCGGCGATCGCCTCCTGGCCGAGCGCGTAGACGAGCGTGCCGACGATCGCGGCGGCGCTGTTCCTCGTCCACGTCGAGAGAAGGATCGCGAATGAAGCCACTGCGATCAGCGGGAGCGAGAAGACGCCAAGGGCAGCCGCGCTCAGCCAGAGCGTGTGCAGCGCCGAGACGCGCACGCCGCTCAGGTTCGTGAGCGGGTTGAAGCCCCACGCGAGCGAGCCGGCAACGAGCCCTGCGATCCCGAGGGCGAGGATCGTTGTGAGCACGTAGGTGAACGAAGCGAGCGTCTTGCCGGTGAGGATCTGGCTGCGCCGCAGCGACCGCGTGAGAATCATCTTCAGCGTCTTGCCGGAGTGTTCGGAGGCAACGATGTCGCCGGCCACCAGCGCGGCCGCCAGTTGCGCGCCGAAGCGGGAGACGAAGGTCAGGACCACCAGGGCGAGCGAGAGCCCGGTCCGCCGGAGGTTGTGCCCCAGCGGGGCGTCGTACGGCCCGCCTTTCTGCAGCGCCATTACCGTCACGAACGCGATCGGCAGCAAGATCGCGGCGCCGATGCCGATGTACGTGCGTTTCTGCGAGAGCAGCTTGCGCATCTCCCAGCGGTAGGCAACGAGAGCGCCGGTCACGCGGCTGCCTCCGCGGGCTGTTCGCCTTCGGTCAGCTCGAAGAAGAAGCTCTCCAGGCTGAGCTGCTCAGGCACGAGGGCGGTGATCCCCAGCCCCGCGCCGACGAGGTCGCGCGAGATGGCCCCGACCTCCGCCTCTGCCGTGCTGAACGTCAACTCATCGCCGCCGAGGATCACGTCGCGTGCCTCTGGGTGCTCGAGGAGGACCTGATTCGCCCGCGCGTTGTCCGTCGTCCGGAGCCGGTAGCGGTTCGACCCGGCGCTGGCGCGGAGGTCGGCTAGCGTGCCCTCGTAGGCGATCTGTCCGCGGCGGATGATCGCGACGCGGTTACAGATCTCCTCCACTTCGGCGAGCAGGTGGCTCGAGAGCAGCACCGTGATCCCCTCGCTCGAGAGCCGGGCCACGAGCTGGCGCATGTCCCGCATGCCGCCCGGGTCGAGGCCGTTCGTGGGCTCGTCGAGAAGCAGGAACTGCGGATCGCGCAGGAGCGACGCTGCCACGCCGAGGCGCTGCCGCATGCCCTGCGAGTAGCCGCCGACACGATCGTGCGCGCGCTCGTCGAGGTCGACGAGCTCGAGCAGCTCGTCGATTCGCCCGCCTCCGCCGTCGCGGTCGAAAGCCGCGAGCAGCTCGAGGTTCTTGCGTCCGCTCAAGTACGGGTAGAAGTACGGCGTCTCCACGAAGCCCGCCACGCCGTCGAGCGCCGCCGGCAGGTCGTGCTGCGGGTCGCGCCCGAAGAGCCGAGCCTCGCCCTCGTCCGGATGGATCAGGCCGAGCAGGATCCGGAGCGTTGTCGTCTTGCCTGCGCCGTTGGGCCCGAGAAATCCGTAGACGTCGCCCCGCTCGACGGTCAGGTCGACGTGGTCGACTGCCGTGATCGCGCCGTAACGCTTGACGAGGCCGCGCGCCTCGAGTGGCCGGTCGCCGGGCATTGCTCCGCCGGCGAGAGTAGCTGCCGACTGCCCGCTCGGCCCGGGGTACCGCGCGGCCGGTCAGCCGACCGGAATGCTGAAGCTGCTCCGGAAGACGTTCTCACCCCGAATCTGCCCGCACAGCTCATCGAGCGCAGACCCTGCCGCTGCCGCTGTCCCTGCCATGGGAACCCTCTTTTAGAGCCGGTTGACGCGACCCTATAACGCCTACTGGCGTAATTCCCGAACATGACTCGCGGACATCGAGCGGGAAGCTCGTAGGCAGAGCGCGGTTAGGCTCCGCTCCGTGGCGGAGCTGAACGGCGCGAAGGTCGAGGAGGAGGCGCTCCGCCTGCTCGATCTGCTCTGCCGGGAACCGAGCGTCTCGGCGGAAGGCCGCGCACTTGAGACGACCGCGACGCTCGTCGAGGAACTGCTCTCCGGCAGCGGCTTCTCGACCAGGCAGCTGCGGGCCGACGACGGCCCCGCCGCGGTCTACGGCGAGCAGCGCGGCCGGAGCGACTACACGCTCCTGCTCTACAACCACTACGACGTCCAGCCGCCCGACCCGCTCGAGCTCTGGGAGTCGCCGCCGTTCGAGCCGACGCTTCGCGACGGCAAGCTGTTCGCGCGCGGCGCCGCCGACAACAAGGGCGAGCTCGCGGTCCGGATCGCGGTCATCCGCGCGCTGCTCGAGCAGGACGGGGAGCTACCGCTGACGATCCGCTGGATCGTCGAGGGCGAAGAGGAAGTGCTCAGCCCGCACTTCGACGAGATCGTCCGGCGCAACGCCGATGCCCTTCGCGCGGACGCCTGCCTCTGGGAGGGCAGCTCGGCGCGCCTGAGCGACGGGCGGCCGTCGATCGGCCTCGGTTTCAAGGGCGCGCTCTCGGTTCGCTTCGACGTGAAGCTGCTGAAGACCGATGCCCACTCGGCAGCAGCCGCCACCGTCCCGAGCGCGGCCTGGCGGCTGGTGGAGGCGCTCGCGAGCCTGCGAGATCGCGACGGCACGGTCCGGGTTCCCGGCTTCTACGACGCGGTGCTGGCGCCGACCGAGGCCGAGCGGCAGGCGATCGAGGAGCAGGGCGATGCGACCGAGCACGACCTTCGAGAGATGTTGGGCATCGAGCGGTTCCTCGACGGCCTCAGCGGCGCGGCTTGGCGCGAGCGGAGCTCGTTCGGCCCGACCGCGAACATCGCGGGGATCAGGACCGGCTACGGCGGGCCGGGCGTGAAGACGGTCCTTCCGGCCGAAGGCGGGGCGTTGCTCGACTTCAGGCTCGTTCCCGAGCAGCGGCCCGAGCAGATCCTCGAACTGGTGCGCTCGCACCTCGAGCGCGAGGGCTTCGACGACGTCGAGGTGACTGTGCTCGGGATGGCCGAAGCGGCGGGGACGCCGATCGAGCATCCGTTCGTGCAGCGGGTCGCCGAGATCGCGGAGGAGGCTTCTGGCAGCCCGCCTTCGATCACGCCCCGCATCGCCGGCACGCTGCCGATCGTCGCCTCGCTGCAGCGCCACCTCGGCGCGCCCGGGATCGCCGCGCCGGACAACCCGTTCTACTTCGGCGCGAGAGCGCACGCGCCGAACGAGCACATCAGGCTCGAGGACGTCGGCCACGCCGTCCGGTTCACGATGGCTCTGCTGGAGAATCTGGCGCCGGGCGAGGGCGATGTTCGAGTCTGAGGACGAGATCGGCGAGCTCCAGGCGCTGTTCGATCGCACCTTCGCCCAGGCGAACCCGCATCTCGCGAAGATCGTCAAGCCGGAGCGGCGCCTGACCGCCCGGCAAGTCGTCCGGTACCTGCAAGGAACGAAGCACGTGGCCTTCGCGACCGTGAACGAGCGAGGCGAGCCCCGGGTGGCCCCGCTCGACGGCGTCTTCATCCGAGGGCGGTTCACCGTCTCCACCGGAGGCCGGGCGGCGCGCCTCCGGCACCTGCGTGCCAACCGGGCATGCAGCGCCGCGCACATGGACGGCGACACGATCGGCATCGTCGTCCATGGGCACGCGACGATCATTGGCCGCGACGACGAGGGCGTCGACGAAATCGAGCCCATCTGGCGCGACATCTACGAGTCGAGTCCGTTCGAGTGGGGCGAAGGTGTCGTCTTCATTCGCATCGAGCCGAGCTCGATGTGGGCCTACGCCTTTCACGCCGAGAAGTTCGCCGAGTAAGGTCGAGGCGCCCGGCCTGTCGCTGTCGGTATTGCAAGAGAATCGGGGGCACGGTTCGTGAGCTTGAGAACGTTCCGGGTTTCCCGACGTAACGGACACGCCTCCTGCGAGACTGTTCAACGTGACCAAGATCAAGAAAACCGAAGCCGAGTGGCGGGCCGAGCTGAGCCCCGAGCAGTACCACGTGCTGCGAGAGAAAGGCACTGAGCGCCCGTTCAGCGGCGAGTACGACCACACGTTCGAGCCGGGCACCTACAAGTGTGCCGGCTGCGGGGCGGAGCTCTTCGCCTCGGAAGCGAAGTACGACTCGGGCTGCGGCTGGCCGGCCTTCTACGCGCCTGCCGACGAGGAGGCGATCGAGGAGGAGACCGACCGGAGCTTCTTCATGACCCGCACCGAGGTCCTGTGCGCGAGCTGCGGCGGGCACCTCGGCCACGTCTTCCCGGATGGGCCTCACCCGACCGGGCAGCGCTACTGCATCAACTCGGCGGCACTGAAACTGGAGGAGGAATAGTGGAGAAGAAGGCAACCTTCGGCGCCGGCTGCTTCTGGGGCGTCGAGGCCGCGTTCCGCCAGATCGAAGGCGTGACGAAGACCGAGGTCGGCTACGAAGGCGGCCATCTCGAGAACCCGAGCTACCAGGACGTCTGCTCGCACACGACCGGCCACGCCGAGGTGGTCGAGGTCACCTATGACCCGGAGCGCGTCTCCTACGAGCAGCTGCTCGAGGCCTTCTGGAACAAGCACAACCCGACGCAGAAGAACCGCCAGGGCTGGGACATCGGCGACCAGTACCGCTCGGTGGTCTTCTTCCACGACGAGGAGCAGCGCGGGGCGGCAGAGCGCTCGAAGGCCGAGCTCGACGCCTCGGGCCGCTATCGCAAGCCCGTCGTCACGCTGATCGAGCCGGCGCAGACGTTCTACCGCGCCGAGGAGTACCACCAGCGCTACCTGGAGAAGCAGGGGCGCTCGAGCTGCACGACACAGCTCGCGGAAGTCTCCTGACCTGAGCTGACGGGCGCCCGGGCCGGTCCCGGGCGCCCGTCGAGAACTACGAGCTCTTGCGGCCGCGCTGCCTTCTTCTGGGCGGTGGTGCCGCCCTGCATCGACGAGCCTCCTCTCAGTCCTGGGAGATTTCCTCGACCATCTCGCCGACCTTCTTCTCCTTCGCGTGCTCGGCGACGTCGGCCTGGGCGAGGACACCCACGACCCGGCCGTCCTCTTCGACGACCGGCAGCCGGCGGACCTGGTGGCTCGCCATCAGCCGCAGCGCCTCGTCGAGGTCCTGCTGAGGATCGACGGTGATGAGGTGGCTCGACGCGACGTCGCGGACCCTGACGCTCTGCGGGTCCTTGCCCTCGGCGACCACGCGCGTGACGATGTCGCGGTCGGTCAGCGTCCCGATGAGCCGCTGGCCCTCGACGACGGGCGCGAGGCCGACGTTCTCGTCCTTCAGCATTCGTGCCGCGTACGAGACGGTCTGGTCGGCATCGATGGTGCATGGATCGGAGGTCATCGCATCTTGGACGCTCTTCCCCATGGAAGCCCCTTCCTATTTAGGAGTCATATTCGGGTGCCCGTGCCCAGGGAGCGCCAAACCGCCAGAATGGGGCTCGTGCGGCTGCAGCAGATCGAGGCGCGGATTCATGAGGTTGCGCTCGGGTTTCCCGAGGCGTACGAGGACCGGCCGTGGGGCGACTTCCCCGTCTTCAAGGTCGGCCAGAACAAGGTTTTCGGCTGGGCGGTCACCCGCGACGAATCGGTGGACGTGACGATGAAGCTCACCGCCGAGGAGCGCGAGATCGCGCACCTGCTCCCGTACGTCCGCACCGCCAGCCACGTGGGCCGCTACGGCTGGATCACCGCAGCGGTCACGGACGAGGAGTCGCTCGAAGCGGCGCTCGAATGGCTGCGCGAGAGCTACTGGCTCAAGTGCCCGGCCGAGCTGAAGGCCGCCGTGGAGGGCGAGTAGCGGCTAATCCGCCTGTGGGTCGTCCCGCGCGTCGCCGCCCTCTTCCGGGTCGGGTGCAGGCGACTCGTCCAGTTCTTCGTTGCGGTCGTCCTCGCGGGGCGTCGAAGTATCCTGATCTTCCATGAAGGTCGTACTGCCCGATTCGTCGCAGCTCGAACTTCCCGACGGCGCCACCGGTCTCGACGCGGCGCGCGCGATCGGGCCGAAGCTGGCCGAGCAAGCCGTCCTCGTGCGCTCGAACGGGCTTGTCCAGGACCTGCGCGCGCCACTCGAGGACGGCCAGGAGATCCAGATCCTGACGACCCGCGACACGCAAGACCCCGACGCGCTCTACGTCCTGCGCCACTCGGCCGCGCACCTGCTCGCCGAGGCCGTCCGGCGTCTCTACCCGGGCACCAAGATCGCGATCGGCCCGCCGATCGAGAACGGTTTCTACTACGACTTCGAGTTCCCGGAGCCGATCGGCGAGGACGCACTCGAGCAGATCGAGGAGGAGATCCGCAAGGAGCTCGCCGAGGGCCGCTCATGGAACCGCGAGGAGGTGAGCGCCAAGGAGGCAAAGCGCTACTTCAACAAGCAACATGAGCCCTACAAGGTCGAGCTGGTCGACACCGCCGAGGGCCCGATCACCCTCTACACGCAGGGCGACTTCACCGATCTCTGCCGCGGCCCGCACCTGCAGGACTCGAAGCCGATCAAGGCGCTCAAGCTGACCGGCCTCGCAGGCGCCTACTGGCGCGGCGACGAGAGGAACACGCAGCTGACGCGGATCTACGGCACTGCCTTCTACAGCCAGGAGGATCTCGACGCGCACCTGCATCGGCTCGACGAGGCGCGGAAGCGCGACCACCGCCGTCTCGGCACCCAGCTCGGCCTCTACCACTTCTCCGAGCGCTCGCCCGGCTCGCCGATCTGGCACCCGAAGGGCATGGTCATCTGGAACGAGCTCGAGGACATCCGCCGCCGCGAGAACCTCGCGCGCGGCTACGACGAGATCCGCACGCCGCTCATCTACGACAACGAGACCTGGTACACGTCGGGCCACTTCCCGAAGTACGAGGACCTGATGTTCAAGCTCGAGGTCGACGGGCGGCCGTGGGCGATGAAGGCGATGAACTGCCCCGGCGCGATGCTTCTCTTCGGGAGCCGGCCGCGGAGCTACAAGGAGCTGCCGATGCGCCTCGCCGAGGCGAGCCCGCTCCATCGCGACGAGCTGACCGGGACGCTGCACGGCCTCCTGCGCGTCCGCATCGTCACCCAGGACGACGCGCACATCTTCTGCACCGCCGAGCAGATCCAGGAGGAGATCCGCCAGGTCGTCGCGTACGGCCGATACCTCTACGAGCTCTTCGGCCTGACCGCGAGCGCGGAGCTCTCGACCCGGCCCGACAACAAGCTCGGCACCGACGAGGAATGGGACATGACGGAGCAAGCGCTCGAGGAGGCGCTCAAGCTGAACGAGATCCCGTACGAGATCGCGCCCGGCGAGGGAGCGTTCTACGGCCCGAAGATCGACCTCCACATGGACGACGCGCTCGGCCGCCGCTGGCAGATGGGCACGATCCAGCTCGACAAGCAGATGCCCGCCCGCTTCGGGCTCACCTACGTCGGGCCCGACAACCGCGAGCACGAGCTCTACGTCGTGCACCGCGCGCTCTACGGCTCGTTCGAGCGGTTCATCGGGATCCTGATCGAGCACTTCGCGGGCGCGTTCCCGTTCTGGCTCGCGCCGGTCCAGATCCGGGTGCTGCCGGTGGGCGAGGCGCATCGCGGGGCCGCGCACGAGCTGGCGGCGAAGCTCGAGCCCTGCCGCGTCGAGGTCGACGAGCGCGACGAGACGGTCGGCAAGCGGATCCGCGACTCGGAGGTCGAGAAGATCCCGGTCACGATCGTCTTCGGCGACAAGGAGTCCGACGACTCGCTCGCGATCCGCGAGCGCGGTGGACAACAATTCACGAAGTCGTTGAACGACCTTCGGGAGTACCTTGCTACCCTTTAGCTTGCCGCTGCCGTCCAGCGGCTTGTTTGTGTCCGACAAGGAGGGAATTGAGAACTTGGTGAAAGGTCTTTGAGGCCACGGCGAACGGTCGAGCCTGACCGGGCACCCGTCCCGCAGGCACGAATCAACGAGATGATCCGGGCGCCGAAGGTCAGGCTGATCGGCGAGAGCGGAGAACAGCTCGGGATCAAGGGGTCAGACGAAGCTCGCGAGTACGCGTGGGGAAAGAATCTCGACCTCGTCGAGGTCGCCGCCCAGGCCGATCCGCCCGTAGCGAAGGTGATGGACTACGGGAAGTACCGCTACGAGCAGGAGCAGAAGGCCAAGCTCGCGCGCAAGCACCAGGTCTCGATCAACGTCAAGGAGATCAAGCTCAGGCCCAAGATCGGAATCCACGACTACAACACCAAGAAAGGCCACGTCGAGCGCTTCCTCAACCAGCGCGCGAAGGTCAAGGTGACGATCATGTTCCGCGGCCGGGAGACCACGCACCCGGAGCGCGGGCGGGACCTGCTGCTGCGGCTGGCGGAGGAAGTGAAGGAGATCGGCCAGGTAGAGTCGCCGCCACTCCTCGACGGCCGCAACATGGTGATGATGCTCGGGCCGACGAAGAACGCCGGCGTGAAGAAGGAAGAAGATGCCAAAGCAGAAGACACACAGCGCGACGAAGAAGCGGTTCAAGGTGACGGGAACCGGCAAGCTGACGCGCCGTCGCAGGAACCGGACGACACCGCCGGGCCACCTGGTGAAGCACAGGCAAGCCAAGCGGAAGCGCGTCCGGCAGGCTGAGTCGACCTCCCGGGCCGACGTGAAGGCCGTCCGCAAGCTTTTGGGACGGGGCTGAGCGATGCCGAGGGTCAAGCGTTCCGTCGCCGCCCGCAAGAAGCGCCGCAAGGTGCTCGAGCAGGCGAGCGGCTACTGGGGCCTCAAGCACTCGAGCTACCGGCGCGCGAAGGAGCAGGTCGACCACTCGCTCGTCTACGCCTACCGCGACCGCAAGAACCGCAAGCGGACGTTCAGGCGGCTCTGGATCATGCGGATCAACGCAGCGGCACGGCGTGAGGGGCTGTCCTACAGCCAGCTCGTCGCCGGCCTCCGCAAAGCCGAGATCTCGCTCGACCGCAAGGTGCTCGCCGACATCGCGGTGAGCGATCCCGAGGCGTTCGGCAAGATCGCCGCGCAGGCTAAAGCCGCGCTCGAAGCCTGATCGCGCGCAGCCTGATCACGTCGGCTGCGAACCCGCGGCTGAAGCTCATTCGCAAGCTGCGCGACCGGCGCTGGCGGGACAAGCTCGGGTTGTTCGCAGTCGAGGGCGAGGACCTCGTCGACGCGGGCCTCGCGGCCGGGCTGGAGCCCGAGGAGCTGCTCGTGGTCGGCGAGAACGTCTCGGCCGAATTGCTCGCCTCGGTCTCGACCCTGCCGCATCCGGCTCGGAGGATCGCGGTCTTCCGGCGCGCGGACCTGCCGTCCGGCGCGCGGCCGACCGGCGTCGCGCTCTGGCGTGTGGGCGACCCGGGGAATCTCGGGACGATCCTGAGGACGGCCGATGCGCTCGGGCCCGCGTTTGTCGCGCTCTCGGAGGGATGCGCCGATCCGACCGGGCCGAAGGCCGTGCGCGCGTCGATGGGAGCGCTCTTCCGGGTGCCGCTCGTCCCGTTCGACGACGCTGCCGGCCGGCGCGTCGCCCTCGTCGCGCACGGCGGCGAGCCGCTTCACGAGGTCGACCTGGGCGGAGAGGTCACCTTCGTCCTCGGGTCGGAGCGCGAAGGGCTGCCCGCCGAGGTGGCCGCGGCCTGCGACGCGCAGGCGACCATTCCCGTCGAGCCTGGCGCGGAGTCTCTGAACGTCGCCGCGGCCGCCGCGCTCGCGCTCTACGAGCGCCGGAACCGCGGCTAGACTCGCGCCGTGGGGAGAATCGTGGGCCTCTGGACCTCGCCGGGCCGCAAGACCGGCCGCGCGGACGCGCATGAGCGCATCCGCGCCGTCGCAGGGCTCGGCTTCGAGGGCTGCGCGCACGCAAATCCTCCGAAGCGCGAGGTGCTGTTCGTCTCCCGCGAGCACCTCGAATCGGTCGACGTCGAGCCGGGCGCGGTCCGCGAGAACCTGACCGTCGAGGGCGAGGACGTCCAGACGTGGCCGATCGGCCAGCAGGTTCGGGTCGGCAAGGCGCTGTTCGAGATCACGATGGTCTGCGATCCGTGCCACCGGATGGACGAGCTGCGCGAGGGCCTGCGCGCGGAGCTGCAGGACAAGCGCGGCATGCTCGCCCGGGTCGTCGAGTCCGGCGAAGTCGCCGTCGGCGACCAGGTCGAGCTCGTCTAACCGCCGAGCCCGGTCAGGCGGGCCGCCTCGCGATCCAGACGCTGTCCTCGCCGCCACGGTACGGGCGCTTGTCGAACCAGCCGTAGCAGGCGACGACCTGGAAGCCCACGCGCTCGAGGAGCGCGTGCCACTCCTTCGTCGAGAGCCACGCAAGGGTGAACGTCGTCGCGGCCGCGTCGCCGCGAACGGAGAGCGTGAGCGTCCGCTCGCTGGTGTCCCAGTCGGCCCGCTCGAAGATGCCGTCTTCGCGCTCCAGCCAGCGGCCGTGCGTGTCCCGAATGTCGTCGGCCGCGGGCGCGAACACGTCGAAGACGAACCGGCCGCCCGGGACGAGCAGCTCCCACGCCGCCCGCAGCGCGCGGAGCCGCTGGTCGTCGTCGAGCATGTGCAGGAGCGAGCGGAACGGACAGGTGACGAGCCGTACGCGCTCGTCGACCGGCGGCTGGGTGAGGTCGCCGAGCCGCAGGTCGAGCAGATCCGCCACTCCCACCGTTTCCGCGTGCTCGCGGCAGACCTCGAGCATCCCCGCCGACGCGTCGACGCCGATGACGTGGACACCTGCCGCGGCGACGGGCACGGCGATCCGGCCGGTGCCCACGCCGAGCTCCACCACCGGCGAGCCTGCCCGCACGGCCTCGTCGACGTAGAACGAGACGTCCTCGGTGACGCTCCGGCTCCACGGGTCGTAGAGCCTGGCGATCGAGTCGTAGGCGCTTACGCGGGCTTCCGGGCGACCCATACGAACTCCATGCTCGACTCGTCGAACGGCTCGTGCTCGAAGCCGCCGTAGAGCGCCTCGGTCTGCAGGCCCGCGGCGTCCAGGAGCCCGTCCCACTCGGAGCGCGTCGCCCACCAGAGGGAGACCTTGGCGCCGGTCTCGAGCGTGATGTCGATGCGGTTGTCAGCCGGAACGTGGTCGATCCGGTGCTTGATGCCCGCCTGTTCCTGCCAGTGGCCGTCGTGCCTGACGGCGACGTGCGGGCTGAAGACGAAGGCGTTCCACGCGAACCGCCCGCCGGGCCGGAGTGCCGCGGCGACCCGCTCGAAGGCCGCGCGCTTGTCGCGCCAGGTCGGCAGGTGGAGCAGCGCGCGGAACGGGCAGTAGATCAGCGCCGCGGGCTCGTCCAGCGTGAGCTCCCGCATGTCCTGCTCGCGCAGCTCGAGCTCGACGCCCGCCTCGGCGGCCCGTTCCCGTGCCGCCTCGAGCATCGCCGGCGACGAGTCGGTCCCGAGCAGCGGCCGTCCGATCGCCTGGGCCACCGGGATCGCGACTCGGCCGTTGCCGACCGCCAGCTCGACGACCGGCCCGTCCGCCTCCCGGGCGAGCTCGACGTAGAACGGGACGTCCTCCGTCATGTGGGAGGCCCAGTCGTCGTAGATCGGCGCGAAGGCGTCGTACGAGCTCACGGCTCCATTTTCACGCTAAGGTGTGGGCCATGGCGACGCAACTGCGTTCTTTCTTTCCCGGGCCCCGGCTTGCCGGGGACGGGCGCTGACGCGTAGCCGATCCCTCCAGAGCAAGCCCGGGGCCTCTCCAGGACAAGCACGCGCCCATGACTGAGTCAGGCGATATCGTCGCGCGCGTGGATCCGAAGGCTCTCGAAACCGAGGCGCAGAGCGCGATCGCTGCAGCCGGCAGCGCCGACGAGCTCGAGCAGGCGCGCGTCCGCTACCTCGGCCGCAAGAGCGAGCTCAAGCAGGCCCTTCGCGAGGTGCGCGATCGCGAGACGGGGATGACGCTGAACGCTCTCCGCGAAGCGCTCGAGACGGCGTTCGACGCGCGCGAGGAGGCCTTGCGCACAGCGGCCCTCGAGCGGCTGCTCGGCGAGGAGTCGTTCGACGTCACGCTTCCCGGCGACGCACCGCCGCGCGGCCACTACCACCTGCTCACGCAGATCCGGCGCGAGGTCGAGGACATCTTCCTCGGTCTCGGCTACGAGGTCGTCGACGGCGACGAGGTCGAGGACACCTACCACCTCTTCGACGCGCTCAACATGCCGCCCGGCCACGTCACGCGCTCGCCGCTGCACACGCTCTTCCTGAACGGCGACACGGTCCTGCGCACGGAGACGTCCGCGAGCCAGATCCGCGTGATGGAGACGCGCGAGCCGCCGGTCTACATGGTCTCGCTCGGCCGCGTCTACCGGCGCGACACGATCGAGCCGAAGAACTACCCGATCTTCCACCAGTGCGAGGGGCTCGCCGTGGACGAGGGGATCACGCGTCGCCGACCTGAAGGGGACGCTGCTGCACCTCTGCCGCGCGCTCTTCGGCGAGGAGCAGCGCGTGCGCTTCGTCACCGATTTCTTCCCGTTCACGGAGCCGTCGCTCGGCCTCGCCGTCTCGTGCTTCCTCTGTGGCGGCGCCGGCTGCCGTACCTGCAAGTTCACGGGCTGGATCGAGCTCGCAGGCTCGGGGCTCGTCGATCCGAACGTCCTCCGGAACGTCGGCTACGACCCCGAAAAGGTGTCCGGCTTCGCGTTCGGCGTCGGCCTCGAGCGGATCGCGATGCTGCGCCACGGCATCCCGGACATCCGCCTGTTCTGGGAAAACGACCTGCGCTTCCTGAGCCAATTCTGATGCGTATCCCGCTGAACTGGCTGCGCGAATACGTCGCTGTGGACGCCTCGGCGGAGGAGCTCGCTTCGCGCCTCGGCTCGACGTGCGAGGTGGAGCGGATCCTCCACCGCGGAGTCGCGGACGAGAACGGCAACCTCGGCCTCTACCGGGTCGGGCTCGTGCTCGAGGCCGGCAAGCACCCGAACGCAGACCGGCTCCAGCTGTGCCAGGTCGACGTGGGGGAGGGCGAGCCGCGGCAGATCGTCTGCGGCGCCTGGAACTTCGGCGCCGGCGCGAAGGTCGCGGTCGCGCTGCCCGGCGCGGTGCTCCCCGATGGCCAGAAGCTCGAGGCCGCGAAGCTCCGCGGCGAGGTCTCGCACGGGATGATCCTCTCCGAGCGCGAGCTGGAGCTCGGCCAGGACCACGGCGGGATCATGGTGCTCGAGGACGGCCCCGAGCCCGGAACGCCGCTGGCGGACGTGCTGCCGCTCTCCGAGGACGTGCTCGAGGTCGAGACGACCCCGAACCGGCCCGATCTGCTCTCGGTCTACGGCTTCGCCCGCGAGGTCGCCGTGATCTTCGGCGCCGATCTGTCTCCTTTGGGCCTGTCTCCTTTGGACGTGTCCCAGGGACAGTCCCTCGGACCTGGCCAGAACGGACAGGTCGACGTCCGCGTCGAGGATCTCGACGGCTGCCCGCGCTACATCGGGCGCCTGTTCGAGAACGTCTCCCTCGGCCCCTCGCCGGCGTGGATGAAGGCGCGGCTCGTCGAGGTCGGGATGCGCCCTCTCTCGAACGTCGTCGACGTCACCAACTACGTGATGCAGGCGCTCGGCAACCCGTTGCACGCGTTCGACGTGGCCAAGCTCGACGAGGGCCGCATCGTCGTGCGGCGCGCGCGCGACGGCGAGAAGATCCGCACGCTCGACGGCGAGGAGCGCCGCCTAGAAGCGACCGATCTCGTCATCGCCGACGCGAACAAGCCGGTCGCGCTCGCGGGGATCATGGGCTCGGAGGACAGCGAGGTCGACGAGTCGACGACGACGGTACTGCTCGAGGCCGCGAACTTCGAGCCGCTCACGATCCTCAAGAGCTCGGAGCGCCTCGGCCTCCGCACGGAGGGCTCACACCGCTGGGAGAAAGGCGTCGACCCCTACCTCGCGGAGAGCGCCGCCCAGCTCGCGAGCAAGCTGTTGATCGAGCTCGCGGGAGCGACCTTCGCCGGCGAGGCCGAGGCCGCAGCGGAGCTTCCCGAGCGGCCGGTCGTTCACTTCCGGCCCGAGCGGGCGGACGAGCTGATCGGCGTGAAGATCGACCCTGCCGACCAGCGCCGCGTGCTCACCGGCCTCGGCTTCGACGTGGTCGATGATGGGGCCGACGACTGGAACGTGACGGTGCCGACCTGGCGCGCCCGCGACGTCACCCGCGAGGCCGACCTGGTCGAGGAGGTCGCGCGCTTCCACCTCGACGAGATCCCGTACACGCTCCCGCTCCGCCGAAGCTCCGGCGCGCGCCTGACCCGAGAGCAGAGGTTGCGCCGCTTCGTCGAGGAGGTGCTCGTCGGCTGCGGCTGCTCCGAGATCTACACGACGAGCCTGCTTCCGTCGGACCCAGACCCGAACGCCCTCGCGCTGCCGACGCCGCTGACCTCGGACCAGGCCGTGCTCCGAACGACGCTGCTGGAAGGGCTCGTCGCGACGGCGCGCCACAACGTCGACGCGGGCAGCGACGGACATCCGCCTCTTCGAGCTCTCGCGCGTGTACCTGCCGCCCGCCGATCCGCGGCCCGAGGAGCGCTGGCGTGCCGGCGGGATCGTCGCAGGGCGGCTTCGCGCAGGCGAAGGGCGTCCTCGAGACCCTGCACGAGGCGCTGAAGCTCGACCTCGAGCTCGAGCGCGCGCAACTGCCGTTCCTGCACCCGGGCAAGGCGGCAGCGTTCGCCGGCGGCTGGGTCGGCGAGCTCCATCCCGAGCGGCTCGAAGGCGAGTGGGGGATCTTCGAGCTGGATCTGGCGGAACTGGTCGCGCGCGTGCCGGAGCGGCTCGTCTACGAGGACGTGATCACCTTCCCGGCCCTGCGCCAGGATCTCGCGTTCACGGTGCCTGAGCAGGTCGCGGCCGGCGAGCTCGTGACGGCCGCCCAGGAGGCCGCCGGACCGGAGCTGCGGGAGATGCGTCCGTTCGACGTCTACCGCGGCGAGCAGGTCGGCGAGGGCCGCAAGTCGATCGCCTTCGCAGTCAGCTTCCAGTCGCCGGAGCGGACGCTCACGGACGAGGATGCCGCCGGCCTGCGCGAGAAGATCGTCGCAGCGCTGCGCGAGCGCTTCGGCGCCGAGCTACGAGCCTAAAAACCCGCCGGGCTGAGTCGCTCGGCCGCGGCCTTCATGACCTTGAGCTCGATCTTCGGCGAGCCCTGCAGCAAGCCGCGGAAATCCTGGGCGGTCACGACGAGCGCCTCCACGGGCGTCGCTGCCGTCACCGTTGCGGTGCGAACGCAGGACGGAAGGACGAGCGCGATCTCACCGAAGAAGTCGCCGGGCCCGAGCTCATTGATCCGCCGGCCGTCCTGCGTCACGTCCACTGCGCCGTCGAGCAGAACGAAGAACTCCCGGCCCCGCGCACCTTGGCGAATCAGCTCCTTGCCCTCGCGGAAGTCGATCTCGTCCGCGATGCTCGCGACTTCGGCGAGTTCGCTCTTCGAGAGATTCGAGAAGAGCGGCACCTCGCGAATCAACTCGACCTTCTGGTTCCGCCTCAGCACGGGATGAGTCTAGATGGCAGCCGCCCTGCTCGTCCGCCGACGCGGGCGCGAACCCGTTTAGGCTGTCGAGGGAAGCGGGACGCCGCCCGTCCCGCTCCCGGAAAATCCGGTCGGGCTCTCGACGCGTATTGCGCTACCGTGATCACGCCAACGTTGTCGAGGAGGGTCTAACTCGTGCACCACATCCGTCTACCGCTGCTTTTGCTTGCCCTGCTTTCCGCGCTCGCGTTCGCGCCCGGCGCGGCCAGGCCGAGTTCAACTGCGACCGAGCTCAACGGCTCGGTCGGCCCGGGCTTCAGGATCACTCTCACCGACGCGAACGGCATCACCGTGAGCCACCTGGACCCCGGTGCCTACCACATCACGATCCAGAACCTGTCCGACCCCAACACGGGCGTCGTGCACAACTTCCACCTGAAGGGCCCCGGAGGCGTCAATCTCGCCACTACGTCTGACGCGGGGACGACGAGCTGGGACGTCACGTTCGTCGACGGCATCTACACCTACCTGTGCGACTTCCATCCGCTCCAGATGCGGAACACCTTCACGGCCGGGAACCCACCTCCGCCGCCGCCGAAGCCGACGAAGCTGAAGGCGACCGTCGGTCCGCGGAGCTCGATCTCGCTCAAGAAGGGCAGCAGCCTCGTCAGGTCGGTCAAGGCCGGGAAGTTCACCATCAGCGTCACCGACGCGTCCGCGAAGGACAACTTCCACCTGAAGGGGCCGGGCGTCTCGAAGAAGACGAGCGTTGCGAAGCGGAGCAAGGCGACCTGGAAGCTCACGCTGCGCAAGGGGAAGTACACGTACTTCTCCGACGCTCACAGGACGCTGAAGCGCAGCTTCAGCGTGAAGTAATCAGTCGCGGTCGACGAGGGAGAAGGGGCCGAAGCGGGCCTTCTCCTTGCCCTCGCGGCCGCGCCTGAACAGCAGCCGCATCGTCGCGCCGACGCCGCCGGCGAGCAGGAAGCCCGCACCTGCCGCCGCGGCGGCGGCGACCGGTAAGTGCCCCTTGAGCTTGCCGCTGACGTTCGTCGCGTCGCCGATCCCGGCACGCAGGTCGTCGACGGCGGTCGCCAGGCGCTCGCGCTCCTGCTCGATGTCGTGGCGCACCTGCTCGGTGCCGCGGTTGTCAGCCACTGCCATCGCTCCTCAGCGCCTCACTGGTCAACTTCGCCTCCTGGATCGCCTGCTCCGGAACGGGCGGCGTGCCGCGGTTGAACATGATCGCGGCGACCGCGCCGAGGATGAGCGCGATCACGAAGAGGACGCCGAAGACGATCAACAGGGCGGCCCACCACGGGAGCGCCGTCGCGATCCCGGCTGCGGCGGCGGCCAGCCCGAACCCGAGCGCGTACAGCAGGAAGAGCACCGCGCCGAGCGCCAGGCCGATCCCGATTCCGAGCGCGGCGACCTTGCGCTTGAGCTCCAGCGCTGCGAGCTCGAGCTCGAGGCGGACGAGCGTGCTCGCCCGCTCGGCCACGAGCTTCGCGGCGGTTCCGAGGCTCGTCGTCTCGTGTTCAGTCTCGTGGGTGTGCATGACCTCTCCAGTCGATCACCTTCGCGGCCACGATTCCCGCGACGAGCGCGGCGCCGACGATCAGGATGGGTGACGGGCCGCCGCTTTTCGCCTTTCGCCGTCTTTTCTTCTTCTTCGCCTTCGGCTCGGGAGGCGGAGGCGGCGGCGAAGGCGGTGGCGGTGGGGCCGCATAGTCGCGTGGCCCGTCGGCACCGGGTCCGTCGGCACTGGGTCCGTCGGCACTGGGCTCTTCGGTACGGGGCTCCACGGGCTCCGGCGGGTTCTCGCCGCGCGCACGGGCCGCGATCAGGCTCGGCTTCAGCTTGCGGAGGAACTCCGCGTCCGCGCGCAGCTCCTCCGAGAGCCATTCCCCGACCCCGTCTCCGCGGCCGGCCGCCTTGCGCGCGAGCTGCTGCAGCTTCGCCGCGCTGCGTTCCACGAGAAGGTCGCCTTTGCTCATTTCTTCGTCGGGGGCGCTTCCCCCGTCGTCACCCTCCAGATCGTGGCTGCGGCGCGGCGAGCCGCCATCGTGGCGCCCGCGCCGAGCCCGGCGTAAAGCCCACTCCATAGCAACTTGCGGAGCATTCCCTGTTGCTTGCCTGACGCCGATTCGGCCAAACGTGGGAAGACTCTAACTACTCAGGCTCGATCTGCTCGCTCGGCGGCGGTTCCTCGAAGTGATCGAGCTCCTTGAACTCGTCCTCGCCGATGGAGAGCCGCACGAGCCCGTCCCGGATCTCGGCCACGCGCTCGGCCGGGACGTAGCGGGCGCGGCTGAAGAAGCCGCTTGCGACGGTGAGCCCGTTGAAGATGTCGCGGTTCGAGTCGCCGACGGTCTCCTCGACCTTGCCGAGCTCCGCGCCGTCCGTCCCCTCGACCTTCCAGCCGCGCTCGACCGTCAGCCACGAAGCAGGCGCCTCAGACACTGCGGCCGCCGCTGTGCCAGACCGGCCCCTGCGTCTGGACCGGGCGCGTGTCCGAGAGCGCCCAGAGGACGCGCGCCGCGCCGTGGATTCCCTCCTCGTCGAGCCGCTCGAGGCAGCGGCGCGCCATCTCCGCCGAGACGCCGTAGCCGAAGCGCCGCGCGACGCGGAAGCGGAAGCCCGGCTTGCCGCCGTACCGCGCCGGGTTGGTCGGCGCGAGCAGGAGCGCGGCCCGCTCTAGGTAGTCGCTCGAGGCGAGCTCGACCTCCGCGTAGCCGTCGCTCCAGTCGTTCGGCAGCGCGGCGAGCTCGGCCTCCCAGGACGCGACGAACGTGCTGCGCGCGAGCACCTGCTCCGCGGGCGCGGCCTCGCTGCCCGCGAGCTCGAGCCGTCCCTTGATCCCCTCGCGGTCGAGCCGCTGCAGGAGCTCGCGGATGCGGCCGGGCGAGAGCCCCGCTCCGCCCCGCGCTGCGAAGAACGAGATCACCTTTCCGTGCCTGCCGGGATTCGCCGGCCCGAGCAGCGCGGCGGCCCGGTCGCAGTCGCCGTCGTCCTCGACGTTCAGCCGCAGCCGGGCGTCGCCCCAGCCCTCGGCGAGGTTGCTCTCGATCACCTGCCACTGGTCGACGAGTGCCATCGGCCTGACAATAAACTCAAGCGCGTGGCCAAGGTCGAGCGGAAAAGCACGCTCAGCGAGCAGCGGCTGCGCACGTTTCTCCGCGAGATGCTGCTGATCAGGCGCTTCGAAGAGAAGGTGGAGGAGCGGTTCCGCGCCGGCGAGCTGCCGGGCTTCCTGCACGTCGCGATCGGCGAGGAGGCGGTCGCGGTCGGCGTCTGCCAGGCGCTCGACGACGGCGACGTCTTCGCCTCCACGCACCGCGCGCACGGCCACACGCTCGCCCGCGGGACGCACCCGAACGCGGTCATGGCGGAGCTCTACGGAAAGCTCGAGGGCTGCTCGCACGGCTTCGGCGGCTCGATGCACCTCTACGACGTCGAGCGCGGGAACCTCGGCGCGAACGCGGTCGTCGGCGGGGGCCTGCCGGCGATCACGGGCGCGGCTCTGGCGTTCAAGCTGCGCGGCGAGCAGCGGGTCGCGCTCGCCTTCTTCGGCGACGGGGCGACGAACATCGGCACCTTCCACGAGTCGCTCAACCTCGCGCAGCTGTGGCAGGTGCCCGCGGTCTTCGTCTGCGAGAACAACCACTGGGCCGAGTCGACGCCGGGCTGGCAGCACGCGCCGATCGAGGATCTCGCCAAGCGCGCGGTTGCGTTCGGCATGCACTCGATCACGGTCGACGGCCAGGACGTCGAGGCGGTCTACCGCGCGGCTTCGCGGGCCTTGAAGCACGCGCGCGACGGCAAGGGGCCCGTCTTCCTGCTCGCGAACACGTACCGGCTCACCGGCCACTACGTCGGCGACCCGCAGGTCTACCGCGACAAGGACGAGTTCCGCGAGACGCGCGAGAACGAGGATCCGATCGAGAAGCTGCGCGAGAAGCTCGGGGTCTCCGACGACGACTTCGAGGCGCTCGACTCCGAGGTGCACGAGCTCGTCGAGGCGTCGGTCGAGTTCGCGAAGGCGGGCACCGACCCGAAGCCCGAGGACGCCCTCGAAAAACGTCTATGCCTGAGCTCAGCTACCGCGAGGCGGTTCGCGACGCCTTGTCGCAGGCGATGCGCGCAGGACGAGGACGTCTTCATCATGGGCGAGGACATCGCCGAGATGGGCGGCTCGATGGGGGTCACCGCCGGGATGCTCGACGAGTTCGGCCCCGACCGCGTCCGCAACACGCCGATCTCGGAGATGGCGATCGTCGGGGCCGGGATCGGTGCGGCGATGCAGGGGATGCGGCCCGTCGTCGAGGTCATGTACGAGGACTTCACGACGCTCGCGATGGAGCAGATCGTCAACCAGGCGGCCAAGCACCGCTCGATGTCGGGCGGGCAGCTGAAGGTGCCGCTGACCGATGCGGACGCAGGGCGGGGCGGGGTGGTCGCCGGGCGCGCAGCACGCGCAGCAGGTCGAGGCGTGGTTCGTCCACGTGCCGGGCCTGAAGGTCGTCTTCGCCTCGACGCCGTCGGATGTGCGCGGGCTGCTCTGGTCGTCGATCTACGACGACAACCCGGTGATGTTCTTCGAGCACCGCACGCTCTACGGGATCAAGGAGGAGGTGCCGGAGGAGCTCGAGCCGATTCCGCTCGGGAAGGCGCGGGTGCACCGGGAAGGCTCGGACGTGACGGTCGTGGCCACCGGGCGTCTGGTGCACGAGGCCCTGCGCGCAGCCGAGGAGGCCGAGAGCGAGGGCGTGTCGGTCGAGGTCTTCGATCCGCGGACGCTGCAGCCCCTGGACACGGATGCGCTGGTCGCGTCGGTGAAGAAGACGAACCGCTGCGTGGTCGCGCACGAGGCCGTCGCGCGGATGGGCTTCGGCGCCGAGGTCGCGGCGGTCGTGCAGGAGCTCGCGTTCGACTGGCTCGACGCGCCGATCGAGCGCGTGGGGGCGAAGTTCGCGCCGATCCCCTTCGCGCCGGTGATGGAGGAGTACGTCGTTCCGCAGATGGACGACGTCCTGACCGCGATCCGGAAGACCGTCGGACGTGGCTAGTGAGGTCAAGCTGCCGCGGCTCGGGCAGGGGATGGAGTCCGGCACGATCGTCAAGTGGCTCAAGGGCGAGGGCGACCCCGTCGAGAAGGGCGAGCCGCTCTACGAGCTCGACACCGACAAGGTCACGCAGGAGGTCGAGGCCGAGGCCTCCGGCGTGCTGCTGAAGATCGCCGTCCCCGAAGGCGAGGTGCCGGTCGGGCGGACGATCGCCGTGATCGGCGAGGAGGGCGAGCAGGTCTCCGTCGAGGCCGAGCCCGAAGAGCCGAAGGAAGCGGCGCCGCCGGAGACCGCCCCGCAGAAGGCCGCCCCGGCAGAGGATGGGCGCCCGGCGGCCGTCGAGCAGACCGGCGGCCGCGTCAAGGCCTCACCGCTCGCACGCCGGATTGCCCGGGAGCGCGGCATCGATCTCTCGTCGCTGCGCGGGACCGGGCCCGAGGGGCGGATCGTCGCCGAGGACGTCGAGCGCGCCCAAGCGGGAGCCCCGGCGGCGCCGGCTGCGGCGCCCGTTCCCACCGGCGAGGTCGAGCGCCGCGAGCTGACGAACGTCCGCCGCACGATCGCGCGGCGCCTGACCGAGGCGTGGCAGATCCCGGTCTTCCAGCTCCAGGTCTCGGCTGACATGACCCGCGTGAACTCGCTGCTGGCCCGGCTGCGCGAGGACGAGAGCGCGCCGAAGACGACCGTCACCGACGTCCTCACGAAGGTCTGCGCGGCCGCGCTCATGCTCCATCGCGAGGTGAACGCCCAGTTCACCGACGAGGCGATCGTGCTCTACCCGAACGCGAACGTCGGCCTCGCCGTCGCCGCGCCGCAGGGGCTCGTCGTCCCGGTGATCCGCAGTGCAGAGCGCTTGACCCTCGCGGAGATCGCAACGACGCGCGCCGATCTCGTGTCCCGCTCGCGCGAGGGAAAGCTCCAGCGCGACGACCTCGAGGAGGGCACGTTCACGATCTCGAACCTCGGCATGTTCGGCGTCGACAGCTTCACGGCCGTGCTCAATCCGCCCCAGGCTGCGATCCTGGCCGTCGGCGCGACGGTCGAGCGAGCGGTGCCGCTGGACGGCGAGCTGGTCGTCCGGCCGCTGGTGACGCTGACTGCGACCTTCGACCACCGGGCCGTCGACGGCGCGCCCGCCGCCGAGTTCCTCCAGGCGGTCAAGGAGCGCCTCGAGGAGCCCGCGCTGCTGCTGTGAGGATCTGGTACCAGGTTCGCGACCTCGGGGCCGCGCGCGCCTTCTACACCGACGTCCTCGGCTTCACCGAGACGTTCGTCGACGAGGACGAGCGCTGGGCGGCGCTCGACCGCGACCAGACCGAGATCGCGCTGACCGTCGGCGATCCGCAGGAGGAGGGCGGCGTCGCGATGATCGACGTCGAGGACGTCAAGGCCGAGCGCGAGCGCCTGGCGGCCGCGGGCGTGGAGGTCGGCGTCGCCGTCGAGCTGCACGGCGCCATTCGCGTGCTCGACGTCTTCGACCCGGACGGCAACCGCATCCAACTCGGGGAGGAGGTCGAGTGATCCGCCGGGCGGGGCCGCAGGACGTGCCGTTCCTGCGCGACATGCTCCGGCACGCGTACTACTGGCGGGCGACGACGGTGCCGGAGACGGGCGAGCCGCCGGTGCGGCGCTACGTCGAGCGCTGGGGCCGGCCGGGCGACACGGCGCTGGTCGCGATCCAGGACTTCCAGCCCGTCGGGGCTGCGTGGTACCGGCTCTTTCGCGAGGACAACGCGGGGTACGGGTTCATCGACGAGGAGACGCCGGAGCTCTCGATCGCCATCGTCCCGAGCAAGCGCGGCTCGGGCCTCGGCTCGGAGCTGCTCGGTGCGCTGATGGAGCGGGCACGCGAGGACGGCTACGCCGCGATCAGCCTCAGCGTCGAGAAGGACAACCCTGCGGTCTCGCTCTACGAGCGCCACGGCTTCGAGCGCGTGAGCGAGGACGACGGCGCGTACACGATGCGCGCGGCCCTGCGCTAGCAGGCGCCGTGCCTCGGCGCCGCCGCGCGCGCCGCTCCAACTCCACATCCCCACCCTGGGTGGGGAGGACTGTCCACCCGCCACCCGCTGCGAGCGTAACCACAAACCCGTCACGCGTCTGTGCCGCACCTGTGCCGAAAGCGTGAAACCTTCTCCCGCCGCTAGGATCGCCCGCGAACCGAACCGCACGACCGAACCGAACCAACCGACCGAACCAAACCGAACCCCAGCGCGAGGAGCCCGAATGGACTGTGACGTTGCCGTCCTCGGCGGCGGGCCGGGCGGCTACACAGCGGCGATCCGCGCCGCGCAGCTCGGCGCCAAGACCGTGTGCATCGAGAAGGAGCCGGAGCTCGGCGGCACCTGCCTGCGCGTCGGGTGCATCCCGACCAAGGCCTGGGTGCAGACCGCCTTCGCGCTGAAAGAGGCCGAGGAGACCTTCGCCAAGCTGGGGGTGAACGTCGGGCCCCCAACACTCGACTTCGCCAAGGCGAACGAGTGGAAGAGCGGCGTCTCCCACCAGATGACCCAGGGCGTCGCGACCCTGTTCAAGGCGAACGGCGTCGAATGGGTCAAGGGCAGCGGCCGCTTCACCGACCCGAACACCATCGCGGTCGAAGGCGAGGGCGCGGAGAACGTCACCTTCAAGCACGCCATCATCGCCACGGGCTCGTTCCCACTCCGCCCGCCGATCGACGGTCTCGACTCCCCGCGCTGCGTCGACTCCACCGGGCTGCTCGCGCAAACCGAGGTCCCAAGACGCCTGGTCGTCCTCGGCGGCGGCATCATCGGCTGCGAGTTCGCGAGCATCTTCCGCCGCTTCGGCTCCGAGGTGTCGATCGTCGAGATGCTCCCGCAGCTGATCCCGCAAGAGGACGCCGACGCCTCGAAGGAGCTCGCCAAGCAGTTCCAGCGCCGAGGCATCGAGCTCCACCTCGAGACCACCTGCGACCGAGTCGAGGACACCGGCTCGGCCCTCACCGTCCACTTCGGCGGCCAGACGAAGGAAGCCGACCTGATGCTCGTCGCCACCGGCCGCGGCCCGACCGTCGAGAACCTCGGCCTCGAGCAGGCCCAGATCGAGTTCGACAAGCGCAAGGGCATCGCCGCCGACGAGCACCGCCGGACCACCCAGCAGCACATCTACGCCGTCGGCGACTGCGCGGGCTACTGGCAGCTCGCCCACACCGCGTTCCGCGAAGGCGAGGTCGCAGCGGAGAACGCGATGGGCCACGACGCGACCGTCGACAACCGCGGCGTCCCGCGCCCGATCTACACCGATCCGGAGATCGCCGGCGTCGGCCTCACCGAGCAGGAGGCCCGCGAGCAGTACGGCGACGACGTCGAGGTCGGCGTCTTCCCCTGGGTCGCGAACGCCCGCGCCGTGATGCAGAACGAGACCGTCGGCTGGGTCAAGTCGATCCACGAGAGCCGCTACGGCGAGCTGCTCGGCCTGATCATGGTCGGCCCGCACGTGACCGACCTGATCGAGGCGGGAACCATCGCGCTCGACGCCGAGGCCACCGTCGAGACCGTCGCGGACGGCATGGCCGCCCACCCGACGCTCTCCGAGGCGATCAAGGAAGCCGGGCTCGTCGCCCTCGGCCGCGCGATTCATCTCCCGAACAGGAAGAAAACGGCCGCCCGAGCCTAAGATCACCCGCACGCGGGGTGCAAGAATCCGCGATTTGCGGCATCGTTTAGGTCATGACGCCGATCCTGGCGCGCCAGCGCCCCGATCGCACGTTGGAGCGCCTCTACAAGAAACACGCAGGGGACGTCTACCGCTACGCGCTCGTCGTGCTGCGCAACCCTGCCGACGCCGAGGACGTCACGCAGACGACCTTCATGAACGCCTACCGCGCGATCGAGCGCGGTGAGCGCCCGCGCGCACCGCAGAACTGGCTGATCGCGATCGCCCACAACGTCTGCCGCCAGCGTTTCCGCCAGTCGCAGCGCCGGCCGAACGAGGTCGAGTTCAACGAGAGCCTCGCCGAGGCGATGGAGCACGACGAGGACGTCGTCAGCGCCGAGGACCTGCGCCGCGCGCTCGGCCACCTCGCCTTCAACCAGCGCTCCGCCCTCGTCATGCGCGAGCTCGAGGGCCGCTCCTACCAGGAGATCGCCGAGATCCTCGGCCTCTCCGTGAGCGCCGTCGAGACCCTGATCTTCCGCGCCCGCCGCGCCCTCCGCGAGCAGCTCGAAGAGTCGATCACCTGCCACGACGCCGAGCTCGCGATCTCGCGCCAGCTCGACGGCCGGCTCGCGCGCAGGGACAAGGGCGCCCTCCGCGCCCACCTGCGTGAGTGCGACGACTGCGCGCGCTTCGCCCGCAGCCAGCGCGCCCAGCGCGGCGCGATCAAGTCGCTCGCGCTGATCCCGCTGCCACCGTCTTTGCTGTCGTGGTTCTCACACCACGGCGCGACGGCGACCGCCGCGAGCGCGAGCGCGACCGCAGGCGGGGCCGCCACGATCGGCGGCGGCCTCGCGTTCAAGGCCGCTGTCGTCGGCGCGGGAGCCCTCGTCGCGACCGGCGTCGGCTACGAGGGAGTCAAGAAGGTCGAGCACCGCTCGCCGGCGGTGTCGCACGCGGCGGTCGTCGCCGCCAAGGCGTCGCCCCACGTGGCCACCCCGGTCGCCTTCCGCCCGCAGGCCGGCGGAACCGACCAGAAGCCCTTCCGCCGCGCCTCGGTCAAGGCCCGCGCACATCGCCACGGCAAGCCGGCCGTGACGCGGGCACACGGCCGCGCGCTCGGCCACGACAAGGAAGTCAGCGTGCTCCCGCCCTCGCGCGTGCGCGGTCACGACCTCAAGCCCGCGAAGCCCGGCCGTCCCGCGAACCCAGGCTCGAACGGCCAGCACCGCGGCAACGCCAACAGCCACAAGCCACCGCCCAGGCCGAAGAAGAAGCCGCCGCCCGTTCACGGCGGCGGTGGTGGTGGGAACGGCAACGCCGGCGGGAACCCCAACAAGCCCTGACCTGCTAGAACACCGGCGTGAGCGTCGTTAACCGCCGAAACGCCGTCATCGGCTGGGGTGTCTGGAAGATCGCGAGGCGCATCGTCCGCCGCAAGACGAAGCCGTCGGACGGACCGCCGAAGAAGTCGTTGGTTGCCCTCGGCATCGCCGCCCTGGCCGGCGCGCTGACCTTCTGGCGCAGCCGCAGCAGCGGCGACGAGAGCTAGCCCTCGCTGCCGCCGCGTGGGAAGCGCTAGTTCGGGCGCTAGCCGATCCGGCGCGACCCAAACAGCAGGCGTAGGATCGGCGTACCCCACCGGAAGGAGGCCCGATGTACGCACGGGTCATCACGTTCTCAGGGGCGGACTCGGACAAGCATGACGCGGCTCTCGAGATGATCCGCGGCACCGTTCTGCCGATGCTCCGCACCTACGACGGCTACGAGGGCTACATAATGCTGACGACGAGGAGCGCAGCCGCGCGCAGGCGATCGATCCTCTGGGAGAGCCAGGACGCCGCCAACGCTGCCGAGGAGACGCTCGCCGAGCGAGCGCAAGGGCATGGTGTCGCAGGTCGGCACCACGATCGACTCGGTCGACCTCTACGAGGCGCCTGTCGTCGAGCTGGAAGGCGCTCGCGTCTAGACCGGCCCTGAAGTTCTGAGAGAGCCGGGGCTACGCTCGAGGCCGTCCGGCTCTCGCGGTACTCATCCACCGTGCGCTGCGGAGCGCAGAAAGCCCAGGCGTCTTCCACGAGCTCACGCATCTCCTCGGAGTCGATCGCCGCGAGCCGCACGTGAGCCCAGTGGTAGCGCATGTCCGAGGCGCTCGGCAGCGAGAACTTCTCCGGATCGGAGTGGACGAGCGCCTCGCGCAGGTACTTCGGGAATGCGAACCCCATCGTCGACCCGTCCGGCGAGAGGGACAGCCAGACGATCCGCTTGATCCGGAACTTGTGGTTCCCGCGGACGAGCCCCTCGTTGATGCCCGGCAGCGTGCGCGCGAAGGCGCAGACCTCGTCGACCGTGACCGCCACGTGTCGAGCATAGAGAGCCGGGGCCGGCCCGCTCGGCTGCGGCGCCCTGCAGGCCGTTCTCTCACACGGGAGAAATGTCGCGCGAGATACCCCGGCTCCCAGTAACTACCCATCGGCATATCCCTCGAATTGATTAGGCCGAGAGGGCCGGCACCAGGCGTTCGAGGCCCAGATTCAGGGTTTCGTCACTGACTGCGAGGCTGAGGCGCACCCAGCCTGCGCCGCTTGGGCCGAAGCCCTCACCCGGCGCGACCGCAACGCGGTGCTTCGTGAGGAGGTCGTCGGCGGTGAGCCCCTCCGGGAGCTTCAGCCAGACGTAGAACGTGCCCTCGCAGGTGAGCGGTCCGAGCGCGTCGATCACGACGTCGCGGCGGCGCTGGTAGGTGTCGCGCCGCTCGGCGACCGAGTCCTGCGGCCCGGTCAGCGCGGCGATGCAGGCCTCCTGGATCGGCCGGAAGATCCCGACGCGGCAGTGGTCGTTGAGCAGGTTGATCCGCTCGACGATCTCCGCGTTGCCGACCACGAACCCGACCCGCCAGCCGGCCATCCCGTAGGACTTGGACATCGAGAACATCTCGACGCCGACGTCCTTCGCGCCCGGTGTCGCGAGGAAGCTCTGTGGCTCGCGCCCGTCGAAGACGAGGTCGCCGTAGGCGAAGTCGTGCACGACGGCCGCGCCGGTCCGGCGCGCGTACTCGACCGCCTCCTCGAACGTGCCCGGCGGCACCGCGACCGCGGCCGGGTTCGAGGGGAAGTTGAGGTAGACCGCCGCGACGCCCTCGACCGGCGCCCGCGTGAAATCGGGTTTCCAGCCGCCAGAGGGGAGGAGCGGCAGGAGCCCTGAGCGAGCACCAGCGAGCGCCGGCCCAGAGGGGTAGTCCGGGTAATACGGATCGGGCAAGACGACGGTTTGCCCCTCCTCGGCGAGCACGAGGCAGAGCTCGACGATCGCCGTCTTGGTGCCCGGGACGACGGCGACCTCGGTGTCCGGGTCGAGCTCGACGCCGTACTGGCTGCGGTAGCGCGCGGCGAGCGCCTCGCGCAGCTCGGGCAGCCCGCGGAACGGCGAGTACCCGTGAACGTCGGGCCGCTGAGCTGCCTCGGTCAGCGCGTCGATGACGTGTTGCGGCGGACCGCTCTCTGGATTCCCGCGTCCGAGATCGGTAAGCGGCACGCCTTCAGAGGCCGCAACGCGCGAAACAGTTCCGAGGAGGGCGCCGAAGTACTGGTCCGGCAGGCGGGCGAGTCGCTGGGGGCGCACCTCGTCTAGCGGAGTTCGGGGAAGGCCTTGCGCAACACGTCCAATAGCTCGCGCGCGCTTTCAGCCGTGAACGGATACGTCTGCGAGACACCTCCAGTCTGTCGCTCTTTAGAACCCGAGGACTGAATCTGCAGGTACCGCTGTCCTCCGTCGTCGAAGACCGCCCAGCTGCACTCTGTTTCGGTCGGATGACGCTTCGCCCGCTGAATGTCTTGCCTTTCAAACCTAGTGACAACCGCCATCTGTGCCTCCTTGGGCGCACGGACTTTCACGCTTCGAGCTAACACATGACGATAAGCGAGGCGGGCGAACGGCGGCCTGCTGAATGGGCTTCAAGCCCTGGCCGCCACTCGAGCGCGGCAGGCAGAGCTCGATGGAGGTGAAGCAGCGCAGTCAACCGTAGAAGGGTGATAGATCAAGTGACCCACCCCGGGCGATACTCCATCTGCAACCGAGAACGCGCCCCGATGCGGCGGGGGCGCTTCGGAAGCAGATATCGAAGGGCCCTATGCGGCGGGGCCCGGCGAGATTACTGCGGCTCTCCTCACGGGAGACTCAAAGCGGGGCCGGCGGCGGCCCCGTTTTTGTTTGTTCCAGGGCGTCTACGGCGCTCGGACGGTGAGCCCCGGTAGGTAGGTCGGCGAAGCCGGCGGCGTCTGCCGTCACGACCGTTCGTCCGCGGTGAAGAGCGGTTGCTGCGATCAGAGATCGTGTGCGCCGCGTACGCGTCCGGCCCCGCGCGTTGAGAACGGTGGTCAGCGCGCTGTTGGCGCACATTCGTCACGGAGACGTCTCACACGCGTGACAGATCTTCCGCTTCGCTTCGAGCATGGCTCGGATCACGTTCAAAGCGGCCGTTCAGCCCGCAGCGCGACTCGACCTCGACCTCGACGACACGCCGATCTGCCTCGCCTGCCTTAGCTTCGTCTCTCTACCGCTCGGCGCCGGGGACGAGCGCGACGCTCGGAGCTGGACGCGGCGCGTCGCGCCGGACATCTGGGTCGAAGCGCTGGAACAGCTGGCGGTGCTCGCGCTCCGCCGCGGGCGAGACGACCGCGTTCTGACGCAGACGCTGGTCTGGCCGACATCGACGAGCGTGGTCTGCGGAGCAACATGGCTCAGGGCATCGTCTGGCACCTGGCCGGCGACCTTGCGGCTGCGCGCAGGGCGACCTCCTGAAGATGGGCTTCAAGCCCTGGCCGCCACTCGAGCGCGGCAGGCAGAGCTCGATGGAGGTGAAGCAGGGCAGTCAACCGCAGAAGGGTGATAGATCAAGTGACCCACCCCGGGCGATACTCCATCTGCAACCGAGAACGCGCCCCGATGCGGCGGGGGCGCCTCGGAAGCAGATATCGAAGGGCCCTATGCGGCGGGGCCCGGCGAGATTACTGCGGCTCTCCTCACGGGAGACTCAAAGCGGGGCCGGCGGCGGCCCCGCTTTTGTGTTGCCTGGAGATAACCCCCTGCTGGGGGAGGACGCAAGGCCCCGACCTGCCGAACATGGGACTTGCGTCGACCGGACGACTGGGCCGCAGAGACGGACGGCGACGCAAAGATAAGGGGCGACCGACGGGTCGCCCTTTTCCTTTCCTGGATCAGAAGCCCGAGGCCGCGCTGACCGCGGCGACGAGCATCTCCTGGAGCCACGAGAGGTAGCCGTAGACGGCGAGCTCGGGCGCGCGCGGGTCGGACAGGTCGAGTCCCTCGGCGAAGGTGTCGTCGCGAACGCCGAGGCGCGTGCCGAGCACGAGCCGCAGGTCGGTCAGCGCGCGCAGCCACGCCTCGGCCTCGGGGGCGGTCAGCTTCTCCTGCGCCGCGGTCGCCTCCATCACGTCGAAGGCCTCGCGGCGGCCGTCCATCAGCTCGTCCGCCATCAGCCGGCGGTACTCGGCGTCGCGGCGGCTGTCGTCATACGCGGGCGGGAAGAGCCGCTCCAAAGACGGGTCGTCGGGCGCGGAATTCAAGAGCGAAAGGAGCTCGGCCCGCAGCTGCAGCAGAAGCTCCCGCTCGGCCGGCGGCAAGAAGAACCGCACGCCGCCGTCGGGTGCGGGCTCGATCCGGTGCTGGTCGTCCATCAGTCCTGCCTCATCGTCGCCCAGAGCCCGTGCGCGTGCAGGCGCGCGACGTCGTGCTCGGCCTTCTCGCGCGTCCCGCTCGAGACGACCGCCTTGCCCTCGTTGTGCACCTGCAGCATCAGCTGGGTGGCCTTCGCGCGCGAGTAGCCGAACAGCTTCTGAAAGACGAACGTGACGTAGGACATGAGGTTGATCGGGTCGTTCCAGACAATCACGATCCAGGGGCGGTCGTGCTCTCGCCACTCTTGCTGCTGCGGCTGCTCGACCTCGACCTCGACCTCGGCGGGCGCCAGCGTCGTCGACATGCGCGCATTGTTGCTTAGGCTCGCGGGATGGCTCGCTGGATCGGCCGGGAGAACGTGCGCAAGCGGCTCGAGGCGCTCGATGAGGGGCGGACGACGTACGCCGCGGGCGCCGCGACCTTCGACACGGCGGACGAGACGATCGTCGTGCGGCCGCCGTTCGGGCTCTCGCATACGGGCTCGTACGACTCGATCGCGGTGGAGCCGCTGCTCGAGGAGCTGTTTCGCGATCGCGTGGTCGCGGCCATGCTCGTGCGGCTCGGCGGGTTCGCGGTGGGGGTTTTCGAGGGCGAGCGGCTGGTCGCGTCGAAGGTCGGCTCGCGGTTCGTCAAGGGGCGGCACAAGAAGGGCGGCTCGTCGTCCGGCCGCTTCCGCCGGCGGCGCGAGGAGCAGGTGCGGACGCTGATCGACGCTGCTGCCGAGACCGCGGTGCGTGTGCTCGAGCCGTGGCGCCCGAAGATCGAGCACGTCGCGCTCGGGGGCGACCGGCGCGCGATCGACTCGCTGCTCGAGGACGGGCGCCTCACGTGGCTGGAGGGAGAGCGGCTCCCGCGCTTCTTCACGACCGAGGATCCGCGCCAGCGAACGCTCGAGCGGCTGCCGTACGACCTCTACGCAGCCGAGGTCGAGACGATCTCTCTAGACTCGAGGCGAGACGGAGAGCAACCGTGAGGGAGGTCACATGGCCGTCAAGCCGATTCCCGAGGGCTACCACAGCCTGACGCCCTATCTCGCCGTGCCGGACGCGGCGCGAGCGATCGACTTCTACAAGCAGGCCTTCGGCGCCGAGGAGACGATCCGGATGCCGGGGCCCGACGGGAAAATCGCGCACGCCGAGCTGCAGGTCGGCGACTCGAAGCTGATGCTGTCGGATCCGTTCGAGCAGTCGACGGTGCGTCCGCCCGCCGAGCGCGGAGGGCCGACCGCTTCGATCTTCATGTACGTCGAGGACTGCGACGCGACCTTCGAGCAGGCGACTGCCGCGGGCGCCGAAGTGGCGATGCCGCTCGAGGACATGTTCTGGGGCGACCGCTTCGGCTCCCTGACCGACCCGTTCGGGCACATCTGGTCGATCGCGACGCACAAGGAGGATCTCTCCGAGGAGGAGATGGCCGAGCGGAGCAAGGCCGCGATGACGCCGGGCTAGATCCGCCCCGGCAGAAGTCACACTTTCGGCACACGGTGTTCGTGTCGTGCCTGCTTCCATGCAGGCATGGACGACAAGCCAACCGTGCGGCAGATCTACGCGCTCGCAGCCGCGCTCTGCGAGCGCGCTGGTGAGGAGTTCCCCGAGACTCGGGAAACCGCCTCGGAGCTGATCGAGCGGCTACGGCTGGAGGTCGGGCACCCCGCGCCCGGCCTCCAGGACGTCGTCTGCCGCCCGCGTGGCCGGCGGCGAGGGCGGCGGTGGAGCGGTTCCGACGGGAGGGCGAGCGCCGCAGCGGCGGAGCTCGCGCGCGAGATGCGTTAGGGCGCCCTCACGAACTAGGGCCGAGACAGGCTCGCCTGCGGCAGCGACAACCGTTGCGCGAACACGTTCTCGAGCGCGGCCTGCCGTCCGATCGCCAGTGCGCCCGTGAGCACGGCAGCTTCCCCGAGCGTGGAGACCTCGACGCGCGGCGGAAAGGGAAGCCAGTCCGACAGCAGACGGCTGACTGGATCGAGCAGCAGGTCGCCGTTCGCGCCGATGCCGCCGCCGAGGACGACGAGCTCCACGTCGACGACTGCGGCGATCGGTGCCACGTGCGCCGCGATGCGGCGGGCCAGCTCGGTGACCACCGTCGCAGCGGCTCGGTCGCCCTTGCGGGCGGCGCCGAAAACCGTGCGCGCGTCGGCCGGGCTGCCCGTCACCTGGGAGGCCAGCACGGAGACCTGCGGCGCGGCCGGGTCGAGCGTCTCCTCGACGCCTGCGAGGGCGAAGTCGATCTCGCCGGCGGCGCCGTGCCGGCCGCGGTGGAGCTCACCGCGGAGGACGACCCCTGCTCCCATGCCGGTTCCGATCGAGAGGAAGACGAAGTCGTCGACGCCGCGGGCGACGCCCTGCCACTGCTCGCCCAGGGCGGCCAGGTTGATGTCGTTCTCGAGCGTCACCGGGAGGCCGAGCGCGCGCTGGAGCTCGCTACCGAACTCGCGCCCCTCGAGCCCCTCGACGTTCTCGGCGAGGCGTAGGACGCCGGTCTTCTGCTCGACCACGCCGGGGACGCCGACGACAACGCTGTCGACCAGGCCGGGATCGAGGACGGACGGGCCGAGCAGGGAGGCCTGAAGCCGCCCGATCGCCTCGATCGCGTCGGGCACCGCCGCGAAGGTCAGCTCGACGTCCTGCCGTGCGCGGATCGTGCCGGCGAGGTCGCACACAGCGCCTCTCACGAATCGCGCGCCGAGATCGAGCCCGAGCACGAGGGCGGCGTCGACGACGGGCTCGAAGTACACGGCGCCGTAACCAGGGCCGTCGGGGCCCACGGCGGCTTCGCGGACCAGGCCCGCATCGAGCAGCGACTGGAGCGCCGCCGAGACGGTCGGCTTCGAGATCCCGGAGCGGCGGGAGATCTGCGCCCGTGAGATCGGCGCGCCTGCGCGGATCGCCTCGAGCACGGTGCGCTCGTTGAGGTTGCGCAGCAGCGGAGGCGTAGCGCCGGGCGTCTTCGGCATCTTGTGAGAGACCTTAACCAAGAATGGCCACGGTTCCTAGCTTGACACGCAAGTCCGAGGGTGACACAGTCGTTCTCGTCTGGGTTCCTTACACGATGCTCGCAAGCCTTTCTCACCTGGCGCCGGCATGAAGCTCGCAGTCATCGGGGGCGGTTCCACCTACACGCCCGAGCTCGTCGCGGGGCTCGCGCGGGAGCGGGAACGCCTCGATCTGCGCAGCCTCGTCCTCCACGACATCGACGCTGAGCGCCGAGAGGTCGTCGGCGGTCTCGCGACCCGCATGCTGGCCGCGGCGGACTACGACGGCGAGCTCTCGATCACCGACGATCTCGACGCCGCCCTCGAAGGCGCGTCGTTCGTGCTGATCCAGCTGCGCGTCGGAGGGCAGACGGCGCGGCTCTCGGACGAGACGGTCCCGCTCGCCTGCGGCTGCATCGGCCAGGAGACGACCGGCGCGGGCGGGCTCGGCAAGGCGCTGAGAACCGTCCCGGTCGTGCTCCAGATCGCGGAGCGGGCACGCGAGCTGGCGGCGCCCGACGCCTGGATCGTCGACTTCACGAATCCGGTCGGCATCGTCGTCCGCGGTCTGCTCGACGCCGGCCACCGCGCGGTCGGGCTCTGCAACGTCGCGATCGGCCTCCAGCGGCAGATCGCGCCGCTGCTCGGAGTCGAGCCGCAACGGGTGCTCGTCGACCAGGTCGGCCTGAACCACCTCACGTGGGTTCGCGCGGTGCACGTCGACGGCCGCGACGTCCTGCCGGAGCTTCTCGCGGAGCACGGCGACGAGCTCGCCGAAGGCGCCGATCTCCCGCGCGACGTGCTCGAGCGCCTCGGCGCGATCCCCTCGTACTACCTCCACTACTTCTACAAGCACGACCAGGTGCTCGACGCCCAGCGCACCGGCAAGCCGCGGGCGGCCGAGGTAGCGGAGATCGAGCGCGAGCTGCTCGAGCTCTACCGCGATCCGAATCTCACCACGAAGCCGAAGCTTCTGGAGCGCCGCGGCGGGCGCGTACTACAGCGAGGCGGCGACGCAGCTCGTCGCCTCGCTTGCGACCGGGAACGGCGACGTCCAGGTCGTCGACGTGCGCAACAACGGGACGCTGGAGGGTCTCGCGGACGACGACGTGGTCGAGGTCCCGGCACGGATCGAAGCCGGCGGCCCGAAGCCGATCGAGCAGGAGCCGCTCGCGCCGGAGCTGCTCGGCCTCGTCCAGCACGTCGCCGCGTACGAGCGGCTGGCCGTCCGGGCGGCGATCACCGGCGACCGTGACGTTGTCTACAAGGCGCTCCTCGCGCACCCGCTGATCGGCCAGGTCCCACAAGTCGAGGAGCTGACCGAGAGCCTGCTCGCCGAGGGCAAGGAGCACCTGCCGCAGTTCGAGCACAGCGAGGTGACTGCGTGAGCGATCCCGTCATCCTCGCAATCGACGGCGGCAACTCGAAGACGGATCTCGCGCTCGTGCGCGCGGACGGCGAGCTGCTCGCGCTCGTCCGCGGCCCGCAGAGCTCGCCGCACCATCTCGGCCTCGACGGCTCGCTCTCCGTCCTCACCGACCTGCTCGCGCAGGCGACGACCGAAGCCGGGCTTCCGAACGGTGACGGGCCCGTCGCCGAGGTTGGCAGGCTCTACCTGGCCGGCGTCGACCGCGAGCACGAAGAGCAGGAGATGGAGGCGGCGGCGCACGCCCACCGGCTCGCGAAGCGAATCACCGTCGGCAACGACACGCTCGCAGTCCTGCGTGCCGGCACCGACAGCGGCTGGGGCGTTGCAGTCGTCTGCGGCGCCGGAATCAACTGCGTAGGTGTTGCCCCGGACGGGCGCCAATCCCGCTTCCCGGCGCTCGGCTGGATCAGCGGCGACTGGGGCGGCGGGTACGACGTCGGGCTCGCCGCGGTCTCGGCCGCCGCGCGGAGCGAGGACGGCCGCGGCCCGAAGACCACCCTGGAACAGGCGGTCCCGAAGTACTTCGGCTTCGAGACGCCGTCGCGGCTCGCCGACGCGTTCCACCGCCGCGACGTCCCGGAGCGCAGGGTGATCGAGCTCGCGCCGACGGTGTTCGCCGAAGCCGCCGGAGACGACACCGCCGCGAGCATCGTCGCCCGCCTCGCCGGCGAGGTGGTGGCGATGATCCGGGTCACCCTCGAGCGGCTCGCTCTCCTGCGGGCCCCCGTGGACGTCGTCCTCGGCGGAGGGCTGATGCAGTCGCAGGACGAACGCCTGATCAGCGCCGTCGTGGCGGGTCTCCAGGAGGTCGCGCGCGCGGCGACGGTGAAGGTTGCGAGCACGCCGCCCGTCGTCGGCGCGGCGCTGGCCGGCCTGGACGACCTCGAAGCAGGCCCCGAGGCGCGCCTGCGCGCACGGACCGAGCTCTCAAACGCTTTCCAACAGCAAGGACCCACGGACGGATCGGGAAGGAGCGGGTGATACAGGTGAAGCGAGTGATGATTCTCGCGCTGGTGGTCGGTCTCGCCGCAACGGCGACCGCCTGCGGAGGCAGCAAGTCGAGCAAGTCCAACGGTGGCGGGAGCACGGCCGTCACGATCTCGAACGAGCAGGGCAGCACGTGGTCGTGCGGGTTCAACCCGTTCAACTCCGACGTCAACTCGTTCTCGGTCGGGCCCATCTACGAGGAGCTCACGTTCGTGAACGGCCTCCAGAGCGGCAAGACCACGGACTGGCTCGCCTCGAACTACGCGTGGAGCAACGGCAACAAGACGCTCACGTTCACGATCCGGCCCGGGGTGAAGTGGAGCGACGGCAAGCCGCTGACCGCGGCGGACGTCCTCTTCACCTTCAACCTGCTGAAGAAGTTCCCGGGCCTCGACCTGAACGCGTCCTGGTCGGTGCTGAAGGACGTCAAGCGCAGCGGCGACAAGATCACGCTCGACTTCAAGACCGCCGCGGTGCCGTACTTCTACTACGTCGCCGACCAGACCCCGATCGTCCCGCAGCACGTCTGGGCGTCGATCAAGAACCCGGTCACCTACAAGGACTCGCACCCGATCGGGTCGGGCCCGTTCACGATGAACTCCTGCTCGCCCCAGGTGACCAAGTACACGAAGAACCCGAACTACTGGCAGAAGGGGCTGCCGAAGATCGACACCGTCTACTACCCGGCCTTCACCTCGAACGACCCCGCGAACCAGCAGCTCGCGAGCGGGAAGGCGCAGTGGGGCAGCCAGTTCATCCCGAACATCAAGGCCTACTACTCCTCGAAGAGCGCGGACAACCACTACTGGTTCCCGCCGACGGTCAACGTCTCGGTGTTCATCAACAACAAGGACCCGATCCTCAAGGACCCGGCGATCCGCAGGGCGATGGCGTACGCGATCGACCGCAAGAAGGTCTCGGAGATCGGCGAGTACGGCTACGAGCCGCCTTCGAACCAGACCGGAATCGTCACGCCCACCTTCGCCAGCTGGCTCGACCAGGGGCTCGCGCACCAGTACGACTACAACCCGCAGAAGGCGATGCAGACCCTGGACGCGGCCGGCTACAAGAAGAAGGGCGACCTCTACTACACGCCTGACGGCAAGCCGCTCTCCTTCACGATGATCAACATCGGCGGCTACTCCGACTGGGTCGCCTCCGCGCAGGTCGTCCAGGAGAACCTGAAGAAGATCGGGATCAAGGTCATCCCCGAGAACCTGTCCAGCACGACCTACGATGCGGACACGTACGCGGGGAAGTTCCAGCTCAACTACAACGGCAACCTGAGCGGCGGGCCGGCGCCGTACTACGAGCTGCGCCAGGCGCTCTACTCGAAGAACTCGGCGCCGATCGGCCAGAACGCCTCCTCGAACTGGGAGCGCTACGAGAACCCGGCCGTCGACAAGCTGATCGAGGACTACGCCGCCACGGCCGACTCGGCCAAGCAGCATGAGATCGTCCGCGGGCTGGAGCAGGCGATGGTGCGGGACGTCCCGATCATCCCCATCACCGAGGGAGTCGACTGGTACCAGTACAACACCAAGGACCTCGCGGGCTGGGTCACGCAGGGGAATCAGTTCGCGCGGCCGGCCGCGTACGTGACTCCCGACTGGGGCGTGATGCTCCTCCACCTCAAGCCGAAGGGCTCGTGAGCTGAGATCGCAACCGGCAACCAGGAGGCGCGGGACGTGAGGTTCATCGTCCGCAGGCTCGGGTTCTTCCTCGTCACCCTCTGGGCGGCGGTGACGCTGAACTTCCTGATCCCGCGCCTCATGCCGGGCAACGCGGTGCTCGCGATGATGTCCCGCTACAAGGGGCACGTGAACCCGCAGGCGATGCACGCCCTGCAGATCGCCTTCGGGATCAAGGCGCACGAGAGCCTGCTGCACGCCTACTTCACCTATCTGGGCAACATCGTCCGGGGGGACTTCGGGATCTCGCTGACCTTCTTCCCGGACACGGTCTCGCACCAGGTGCTGCAGGCCCTGCCGTGGACGCTGATGCTCGTCGGCACGACGACGATCCTCGCGTTCGTCCTCGGCACCTTCATCGGGCTGATCTCGGCCTGGCGGCGAGGCGGGAGCCTGGACGGGCTGCTGCCGCCGATCTTCGTGATCACCTCGGCGTTCCCGTACTTCTGGCTGGCGCTGCTCGCGATCTGGCTCTTCTCGATCAAGCTCGGCTGGTTCCCGGAGAGCGGCGGCTACGACGTGACGACGACCGTCGCGTGGTCGTGGGACTTCATCAGCGACGCGATCTACCACTCGATCCTGCCGGCGATGACGATCCTGATCACGGCCATCGGCGGCTGGATCCTGACCATGCGGAACAACACGATCTCGGTCCTCGCCGAGGACTACGTGCGCATGGCGCGGGCCAAGGGCCTCAGCCCCTGGCGGATCATGTGGACCTACGCGGGCCGGAACGCGATCCTGCCGAACCTGGTCGGGTTCGCGATGTCGCTCGGCTTCGTCGTCAGCGGCGCGATCCTCGTCGAGTTCGTCTTCAACTACCCGGGCGTGGGCTGGATGTTCCTCCAGTCGGTCGAGAACCAGGACTACGCCCTGATGCAGGCGCTGTTCCTGATGATCACGGTCGCGGTGCTGCTGGCGATCCTCGTCGCCGACGGGGCGACGGCGATCCTCGATCCGCGGACGCGGGACCGTTCGTGAGCCTTCCGGCCGTCGCCGACTCGCCCTCGGTCGCGCCGCTCGAGACCCCGGCTCGGCGGCCGGGCGCCGACCTCTGGCGCGCGGTAGCCCGGAACCGCAAGGCGGTGGTCGGAGCGCTCCTGCTCATCTTCTTCTTCGTCCTCGCGATCTTCCCGGGGCAGATTGCGCCGTACGCGCCGACCGGAGAGGAGTTCGGCCGCGGGCTGCCGCCGTCGAGCGCGCACTGGTTCGGGACGACCGCCTACGGCCAGGACGTCCTCTCGCAGCTGATCTGGGGGACGCGCCAGTCGCTGGCGATCGCCTTCGCGGTCGGCGGGCTCGCCACGCTGATCTCCGTGCTGATCGGCGTCTCGGCGGCCTACTTCGGAGGCTTCACCGACGGCTTCCTGTCGCTCGTGACGGACGTGATCCTCGTGATCCCGATCTTCCCGCTGATCATCGTGATCGCGGCGTACGAGCGGAACTCGGGCATGGTCACGCTCGTCGTCGTGCTCGGCCTGCTCGGCTGGTCGTACGGCGCGCGCCAGCTCCGTTCGCAGGCGCTCTCGTTACGCAACCGCGACTTCCTGGAGGCGGCGCGCGTCCGCGGCGAGCGGGGTCTGTACGTCGTCTTCTTCGAGATCCTGCCGACGATGACCTCGCTGATCGTGGCGAGCTTCCTCGGCGCCGCGCTCTACGCAGTTCTCTTCGCCGCCGGGCTGCAGTTCATCGGGCTCGGCGACCCGAACAGCCAGAGCTGGGGGACGATGCTCTACTGGGCCGAGAACAACGAGGCGCTCGGGGCCGGGATGGTCTACTGGGCGATCATGCCTGGGGTCTGCATCGCGCTCCTGGGCGCTGCGTTCGCGCTGCTCAACTACGCGTTCGACGAGATCAGCAACCCGGCGCTGCGCCGGCGGAAGCTGGAGCAGAAGGGCGCCGAGTCGCTGCAGGCCGCGCCGGCTCCCGAGGTCGCGCCTGATCCGAACAAGATCCTCGAGGTGCGCGGCCTCTCGGTCGCCTACGCCTCCGACGCCGGCCCGGTCGTGGCCGTCGACAACGTCGATCTCGACCTCGGCCGCGGCGAGTTCCTCGGGATCGTCGGCGAGTCTGGCTGCGGCAAGTCGACGCTGCTGTACGCGATCGCGCGGCTGCTCGGCGCGCCGCTCGCGGGCGAGATCACCGGCGGACGGATCCTTTTCAAGGGGCGCGACATGGTCACGCTCGGCGAGCGCGAGCTCCGGCACATCCGCTGGCGCGAGTACTCGGTCGTGATGCAGAGCGCGATGAACGCGCTCAACCCGGTGCTGACCGTCGAGGCCCAGATGCGCGACGCGCTCGAAGCCCACTCGAAGATGTCGAAGCGTGAGATGCGCGCCCGCGCCGAGGAGGTGCTGCGCCTCGTCTCGATCGACCCGGTGCACCTGCACAGCTACCCGCACCAGCTCTCGGGCGGCATGCGCCAGCGGGCCATGATCGCGATGGCGCTCCTCTTCACGCCCGACCTGATCATCATGGACGAGCCGACCTCGGCCCTCGACGTCGTCGCCCAGCGCTCGCTGATGGTCCAGATCAAGGAGCTGCAGGAGCGGCTCGGCTTTGCGGTCATCTTCGTGACGCACGACATGTCGCTCGTCAGCCACTTCTCCGACCGGCTGCTCGTGATGTACGCGGCGCAGGTGGCCGAGTACGGGAACACGCGGCAGCTCTTCGAGCGGCCGTTGCACCCGTACACGCAGGGACTGCTCGAGGCCTTCCCCTCGATCCGGGGCGAGAAGGTCCGTCTCACCGGGATTCCCGGGGCGCCGCCCGATCTGCTGCGGCCGCCGTCGGGCTGCCGCTTCGCGCCGCGCTGCCCGCACGCACACGAGCGCTGCGCGATCGGGCCACCGCTGTACGAGGTCGACGGCGAGCTCGTTCGCTGTGTCCTCTACGAGCACGAGCGCGAGGCGGCGGTGGCCCAGTGAATGAGACGGTGAGTGAGCCGCTGCTCCGGACCGAAGGCCTGACGCGCCACTTCAAGGTGGGCAAGCTCTTCTCGCGGCAGCACCTCCATGCGGTGGACGACGTCGACCTGACGATCGGCCGGGGCGAGATCGTCGCGCTCGTCGGCGAGAGCGGCAGCGGCAAGAGCACGATCGCGCGCCTGCTGGCGCGCGTGTACAAGCCCACGCGCGGCGAGATCTACTTCGAAGGCAAGCCGCTGAGCCGGCTGCGCACCCGTCGTGAGCGGCTCGCGTACGCGAGCGACGTCCCGATGGTCTTCCAGGACCCGTACAGCTCGATCAACCCCGCCTACCGGATCGTTCACGGGGTCCGGCGCGCGCTGTCGCTGCACCGGCGCGCGGAGGGCCGGAAGGTTCGCCGCGGCGAGGTCGAGCGAGTCTTCGGCGAGGTCGGCCTCGTGCCCGCCGGCGCGATGATCGGCAAGTTCCCGCACGAGCTCAGCGGCGGCCAGCGGCAGCGCGTCGGCTTCGCCCAGGCGCTCGCCTTCCGGCCGAAGCTGATCATCGCCGACGAGCCGGTCTCGATGCTCGACGTCTCGATCCGGATCGGGATCCTCAACCTGATGAGCGAGCTGCGCGAGCGAGAGGGCGTCTCGTTCCTCTACATCACGCACGACGTCGCCAGCGCCCGGTACATCGCCGACCGCGTGCTCGTCATGTACGCGGGGCACCTCGTCGAGGAGGGGCCGACCGAGGACGTGCTCCAGAACCCGAAGCACCCGTACACGCAGCTGCTCGTCTCGGCCGTGCCCGACCCGCGCGCGCCGCTCGGCGTCTCGGATGCAGCGGACGTGGGCGAGCCGCCGAAGGTGGTCAACCCGGAGGAGGGGTGCCGTTTCCGGCAGCGCTGTCCGTACCGGGTCGCGATCTGCGAGACGGTGACGCCCGAGCTGCGGGAGCTCGGCCCGCGCCGGCTGGCCGCCTGCCACGTGGCTCAGGCGGACGCCGTCCAACCTGCGGCGCAGGCGCGATGAGCGCGTCCCGAAGGATCTTTCTCGCCGAGGTGCGCGAGCAGCCGGCGGCGCTGCTGACGCTGCTCGAGCACCTGGACGCCTTCGTCGAGGTGGGCCGCGCCTGCGCCGAGCGGAAGCCGACGACCGTCCGGTTGGTCGCCCACGGCTCCTCCGACGCCGCGGCGGCGTACGGCGTCTACGCGTTCGGCCTGCTGCCCGGCTGGACCGCGCTCCGCGACTCGATCTCGCTCAGCGTCTACTACGGCGCGGAGATCGACTTCTCGAGCTCGGTGGTCGTCGCGCTCTCGCAGTCGGGGCAGACGCCCGACGTCGTCTCGTACGTGGAGCGCGCGCGGGAGCGGGGGGCGCTGACGGTCGCGCTGACGAACGAGCGCGGGTCGGCCCTCGCGGAGCACGCGGAGCTGACGCTGCCGCTCGAGGCGGGCGAGGAGCGCTCTGTCGCCGCTTCGAAGACGTTCTACAACCAGCTTGCGGCGCTGGCCCTGCTCGCGGGCGCGGCCGCCGGCCGGGAGGACGAGATCTGGGACGGCCTTCGCCGCACCGCGGTCATCCTCGCGGACGCCATCCCCGAGCTCGAGGCCGCCGTGATGCCGGTCGCCACCGCCTTCGCCTACGTCGGCCGCATGTACGTGATCGGGCGCGGCTACGAGCTCGCGACCGCGCGCGAGATCGCGCTCAAGCTGACGGAGACCTGCCGTGTCGCCGCCGAGCCGCTCACCTCGACCGACCTCGCGCACGGGCCGATCGCAGCGCTCGACTCGATGTTCCCGGTCTGGACGATCGCCTCGCCCGACGCGGCCCTGCCGGCCCTCGTGGAGGCGGCCGCGCGAGTCCGCGAGGCGGGGGCGACGATCGTCGCGAGCGGCAGCGCGGCGGGCGCGGTCGAGGGTGCTGCGTGGCGGCTCCCGGTGCCCGAGGCGCCGGTCCCGCTGCTCTCCCCGCTGCTGTCGGTCGTGCCGGGCCAGCTCTTCGCAGCGGCACTCGCGGAGGCGAAGGGCCTCGACCCGGACAAGCCCGAGCGCCTCACCAAAGTGACACTCGCGCAATAACTCGGGCCGTCGGACCGCCAAACTAGTATCGACCTCCGTGGCTGACGCCGGCTTCGTCCATCTGCACGTCCACTCCGAGTACTCGATCCTCGACGGAGCGTGCCGCATTCCCGGGCTCGCGGCGCGCGCCGCGGAGCTCGAGATGCCGGCGGTCGCGCTCACCGACCACGGCTCGCTCGCGGGCGCGGTCGAGCTCGTTCGCGAGACCGGCAAGCACGGCGTCAAGCCGCTGATCGGCTGCGAGGTCTACGTCGCCGACGACCGCCGTCAGCAGAAGAAGGGCTACGCGCATCTGACGCTGCTGGCCGAGAACAACGACGGCTATCGCAACCTGCTCAAGCTGTCGTCGGCCGGCTACCTCGAGGGCTACTACTACAAGCCGCGGGTCGACTGGGAGCTGCTGGAACAGCACTCGAACGGGCTCGTCGCGCTGTCGGGCTGCCTCTCGGGCCGCGTCTGCAAGGCGCTCGAGGAGAGCCGGCCCGACGACGCTCGCACCGACCTCGACCGGCTCGCGCAGGTCTTCGGGCGCGACTCGACCTACGTCGAGATCCAGAACGCGGGCATCGACGTCCAGGCGCGGATCAACCCGGCGCTGCAGAAGCTCGCCGCCGAGGCCGGGCTGCCGCTCGTCGCGACCGGCGACGTTCACTACCTGCGGCACGAGGACGCCCAGGCGCACGAGGCGCTGCTCTGCGTGCAGTCCGGCGACTCGCTCAAGAACCCGAACCACTGGAAGTTCGACACCGACCAGTTCTTCTTCAAGTCAGAGCAGGAGATCGCCGGCGACTTCCCGGGGCTCGAGGACGCGATGCGTCGCACGCTGGAGATCGCCGAGCGCTGCAACGTCGAGCTCGAGCTCGGCACGATCCTGCTCCCGAAGTACCCGGTGCCCGACGACCGCGACGCGTTCGACTACCTCGTCGAGCTCTGCGAGAAGGGTCTGCTCAAGCGCTACGGCAAGACCACGCCCGAGCTCCAGGAGCGCCTCCGCTTCGAGCTCAAGACGATCAAGGAGATGGGCTTCGCGGACTACTTCCTGATCGTCTGGGACTTCGTCAACTTCGCCAAGCGGAACGGCATCCAGGTCGGCCCGGGCCGCGGCTCGGCCGCAGGCTCGCTCGCCGCCTACTGCCTCGAGATCACCGACGTCGACCCGATCCGCTACGGCCTGCTCTTCGAGCGCTTCCTCAACCCGGGCCGCAAGTCGCTCCCGGACGCGGACATCGACTTCTCGGTGGCCGGCCGCGAGCGCGTGATCAACTACGTCGCCGAGAAGTACGGCCGCGACCGGGTCGCCCAGATCATCACCTTCGGCACGATGATGGCCCGCGCTGCGGTGCGCGATGCCGGCCGCGTGCTCGAGATCCCGTACGGCACCGTCGACAAGGTCGCCAAGCTCATCCCGGAAGGCCCGAAGGTCTACCTGGACGACTGCATGAAGCCCGGCCAGGAGCTCAAGCAGGCGTACGACAACGATCCCCTCGTCCGCGAGATCGTCGACCTCGCGAAGCCGCTCGAGGGGCTCGTCCGCCAGGACTCGATCCACGCGGCGGGCGTCGTGATCGCCGACCGCGCGCTGACCGACGTCGTTCCGCTGCAGCAGAAGGGCGCCGACCAGGAGGTCGTCACCCAGTTCTCGGGCGGCGACGTCGAGGCGGTCGGCCTGCTGAAGATCGACTTCCTCGGCCTGCGCAACCTCGACGTGATCGACAAGGCGGTGGAGCTCGTCGGCGGCGGCCTCGACATCACGAAGATCCCGATGGACGACCGCAAGACCTACGAGATGCTCGCCCGGGCCGACTCGATCGGCGTCTTCCAGTTCGAGTCGTCGGGCATGCGAGAGGCCCTGCGCCAGGTGAAGCCGACCGAGTTCGAGGACCTGATCGCGCTCGTCGCCCTCTATCGCCCCGGCCCGATGGCCTACATCCCGACCTACGCGCGCCGCAAGAACGGCCAGGAGCAGGTGACCTTCATCGACCCGCGGCTGGAGGAGATCACTGCCGTCACCGGAGGCATCTGCATCTACCAGGAGCAGTACCTCGACATCGCCAAGAAGATCGCGGGCTTCTCGCCGGGCGAAGCGGACGACCTGCGCAAGGCGATCGGCAAGAAGATCCACTCGCTGATGGCGTCCCTCAAGGAGAAGTTCCTCGAGGGCTGCGCTGCAAGCGGCACGACGCCGGCCGTCGCGAACCAGCTCTGGAAGGACATGGAGCAGTCGCAGGACTACTCCTTCAACAAGGCGCACTCGGCCTGCTACGCGCTGACCGCCTACCGCACGGCCTGGCTGAAGGCGAACCACCCGCACGAGTACATGGCCGCCCTGATCTCGTCGGTGATGAACACGAAGGACCGCGTGCCGTTCTACGTCAACGCGTGCCGCGAGATGGGGATCGACGTCCTGCCGCCGGACGTGAACTTCTCGCAGTGCGACTTCGCGGTCGTCGAGGGCAGGATCCGCTTCGGCCTGAACGCGGTCAAGAACGTCGGCGACTCGGCAGCGCGGGCGATCGTCGCCGCGCGCCAGGAGGGCGCCGCGTTCTCGTCGCTCTGGGACTTCACCGAGCGGGTCGACCCGCAGGTCGTGAACAAGCGGGCGCTCGAGTCGCTCGTCAAGTGCGGGGGACTCGACTCGACCGGGTCCTCACGGCGCGGGATGCTCGAAGCACTCGAGCACGCCCTCTCGCACGGCCAGCGCGCCCAGGACGAGCGGCTGCGCGGCCAGGAGTCGCTCTTCGCCCAGGCCGACGAGAAGCCGGCCCACCCGCCGATCGGCAGCGAGGAGTTCGAGAAGAACGACCTCCTGCGCCTGGAGAAGGAGACGCTCGGCCTCTACGTCAGCGAGCACCCGCTCGAGGCGATCCGGGACCAGCTCCGGCGCAAGACCGACGCGTCACTCGCCGAGCTCGAGCGGCGGCGAGACGGCGACATCGTGACGGTCGCCGGAATCGTCTCCGCGATCAAGCAGCTGACGACGAAGAAGGGCGACCCGATGGTCTTCATGCGCCTCGACGACGTCCTCGGCAGCGCGGAGTGCGTGGTCTTCAACTCGGTCTACGCGGCCTCGCGCGAGCTGCTCATGACCGACGCCGTGCTCGTCGTCAAGGCGCGCGTCGACCACAAGGAGGGCGAGTCGAAGCTGATCGCGCTCGAGGTCTCGTCGTTCGAGGCGACTCCCGAGCGGCGCGAGGTGCGGCTGAAGCTCGATGCGCGCCGCGCCCGCGCCGGGATCATCAAGGAGCTGGCTGCGGTCGTCCGCGAGTTCCCGGGCGAGGCGCCGGTCGTCCTCGACCTGGTCACCTCCGGGGGCGCACGGGTCTTCCAGTTCGGCCAGGACTACCGCGTGCGCCCGGAGCCGGACTTCTTCGCCGAGGTCAAGGCGCTGCTCGGCGAAGCGGCAGTGGCGTAGCGAAGCAAACTGTTTACGCCTGCCTGCTGCGCCTGCGGTAGAGCAGTCCCGCCGCGGCCAGCGCGAGCGCCCCGGGGATCGCGATGCCCGCGACCAGCGCCGCGTTCGAGCCGGAGGGGCTGGAGGCGCCCGGGTCCTTGGCAGGCAAGCCGTGCTGCTGCAGGACGAGCTTGAGCTGGGTGCCGCCCAGGAACCAGCCGCCGGGAGCTCGGCTGTCGAAGATGCGTTGGCCCGGCTTCGTGTAGGTGAGCGCTCCGCCCTTCGCGTAGGGGTAGGCGTCCTGGTCGATCCAGAACGTGCCGCTGTCCGGCCCCGGAACCCGGAAGTGGATGCGGTACTTCGATCCGAGGCTCTTCGTCGGCGCGCTCGAGAGCATCGGATCGGGGGACGTCTGGAAGGACGCAGGGAACAGCCCGGCGCGCTCGGTCAGCTCGCCGAGGTCGCTCCCCATCGACTCACCGTTGCCGCCGAGAGTGACGGTCTTCAGACCGGGCCCCGAGATCGTGGCCTGATCAGGCCCCTTGGCGGCTGCGACTGCGGGTAGCGCGAGCGCGACCGCGAGCACGAGCAGGAAGCGTTTCATCGTGAGCTCCTTTCGGGATGGCTTCGCCACTACACCGCCCGGCGGGCGGTGGTTCCCGACTCGTTGAGCTGGCTGCGCCTAGACGCCCGACGGCTGGGCGACAAGCTCCTGAGCGACCTCGAACTTCTCCACCGAGAGAACCGCCCCGCCGGCCGACTCCGCGGCCTCGCGGCGGAGGTTCCGCGCGTGGCGCTCGCTGTTCTCGAGCGCGACGGCGTTCTCCCAGAGAGTCAGGGTCATCGTGCGGCCGTCCTCTTCGTCCATGAGGACATATCCGCCCGCAAACCCCTCGAGGTGCTCAATCTGCTTGCCTGCCTCGCCGAACGCGGCTACGGCCTGCTCGAGCTGGTCCCCAGGGACCTCGTAGCGTGCGACACGTGCGAACACGCCGGAACCATAACCGCGCAGGAGGTGTAGGACCGGCGGTGGTGGACCGGCCACTGGATGAGACAGAGCTCGTGGAGCAGGCGCGGCGGGGCGACCTCGCCGCCTGGGAGACGATCGTGCGCGCATACCAGGGAATCGCCTTTCGAACGGCCTACCTGCTCGGCGGGAGCGCCGCGGATGCCGAGGAGGCCGTGCAGGACGGCTTCGTCAAGGCGTACCGCGCGCTCGGCCGCTTCCGCCGCGGCGCGCCGCTGAAGCCCTGGCTGCTGCGGATCGTCGCGAACGAGGCGAAGAACCGGCGGCGCGCGGCGGGCAGGCGCGAGGCGCTTGTCGTGCGCGCTGCCGCCGGGGACCGCCCGGGGGACGCGGTCCCGTCCCCCGAGGCGGCTCTGCTCGCGGGCGAGTCGCGCCGGCGGCTGCTGGAAGCCGTCGAGCGTCTGTCGGACGAGCACCGCGACGCGATCGCATGCCGCTTCTTCCTCGAGCTCTCCGAGGATGAGACGGCGGCGGCGCTCGGTCTCCGCCGCGGGACGGTGAAGTCGAGGCTCTCGCGCGCGCTGGAGCGGCTGCGGGACGAGCTGGGGGAGATGCCTTGAGCGAGCTCGAGCTCCAGCTCGTCGAGCTTGGCCGGGAGCTGGACGTGCCGGCCGAGCCGGACGTCACCGCGCGCGTGGTCGAGAGGCTCGAGCGCCGCCGGCCGTTCCCCTGGCGGCCGCTCGCGGTCGCGCTGGCCGTCGTTGTCGTCGCGGTCGCGATTGCCTTCGCGGTCCCGCCGGCTCGCAGCGCGATCCTGCGCTTCTTCCACCTCGGCGGTGCGAGCGTCGTGCGCGTGGAGGCGCTGCCGCCGGCGGTCGAGCGCTCCCAGGCGGGCGGGCTCGGCGACCCGCTCACGCGCGACGCCGCCGAGCGGCGTGTCGGCTTCAAGCTCGTGCTGCCGTCCGCCGCCCGCCGCGTGTACGTGTTGGGCGACTCGCTCGCGTCGGTCGTCGTCCGCGCCTACGGCCGCCCGGTCCTCGTCTCCGAGTTCCCGGGGCAGGGGCAGTTCCTCGAGAAGCTCGTCGCCGGCCGGACCGACGTCGAGCGCCTCCAGGTCGACGGACGGCCGGCTCTCTGGCTCGAGGGCGCTCCGCACGTGCTGCAGTACTTCGACCGCCGCCGCGGCTTCCGCGAGGAGCCGATCCTGATCCGCGGCAACGTTCTTCTCTGGGTGCGCGGCCCGGTCACCCTGCGCCTCGAAGGCAAGCTGACGAGGGCGCAGGCGCTCGAGCTTGCGCACCGGCTCCGCTGATATCCCCCGGCGGGGGGAGATCCGTTGGGCTCTTGCGCCCGAATACCAAGAAGACGATGACTGCTGCGGAGCTTCACGTTGTCGAAGAGAGCGAAATGGATCGCGTCGAGAGCTGGCGCGCGGAGGAGCTGATCCGCGCCGGCTACACCCCGAGCGACGCGGTCGCGCTCGCCGGCCGGCACGACATCGACCTGCACTTCGCGGTCGAGCTGCTCGAGCAGGGCTGCCCGATCGAGACGGCGATCGACATCCTCATCTAGTCGCCGGCCACCGGCGCAGGCTTCAGAGCGCGCGGGCAGAATGTTGGGCCCGTGCTCCTCGCATCGATCCCTTCTCCGCATAGCGGCACGATCGATCTCGGACCACTGACGGTCCACATGTACGGCCTGATGCTGCTGCTCGCGATCGCGGCGGCGATCTGGCTGACCGGCGTGCGCTGGGTGGCGCGCGGCGGCGACTGGGACCTCGTCCTGCGCGTCGCGGTTTGGGGTGTCGCGTTCGGGATCATCGGAGCCCGCGCGTACCACGACGTCACGAGCTGGGACCAGGTCTCGAGCCCGAAGTGGAAGGGGATCTTCGCCGTCTGGCAGGGCGGGCTCGGCGTGTGGGGCGGGATCCTGCTCGGCTGCCTCGCCGGCGCGGTGGTCGTCCGCCTCTCGGGCGCGCGCATCCGCGACTTCATGGACGCGGTCGCGCCGGGCTTGCTGCTCGCGCAGGGGATCGGGCGCTGGGGCAACTGGTTCAACCAGGAGCTCTACGGCAAGCCGACCGGCCAGCCGTGGGGCCTGAAGATCGACGTCACCCACCGTCAGCCCGGCTACGAGCAGTACTCGACCTTCCACCCGACCTTTCTCTACGAGTTCGTCTACGACCTGGTCGGGGTGGGAGTGCTGCTCCTCCTCGACCGGCGATACCGCTTCAAGCCGCCGGCGCTGTTCTCGCTCTACGTCTCGATCTACACCTTCGGGCGCTTCTTCGAGGAGCTGCTGCGGATCGATCCCGCGCATCACTTCGCGGGCCTGCGCTTGAACGCCTGGGTCTCGGTGGTCGTCTTCTGCGCCTCGACCGTGTTCTTCATCTGGTGGCAGTTCATCCATGAAGGCGAGCCCGAGGACGGGGAACCGCGGCCTGTCACGCCGGAGGGCCCGGCGATGGCGATCCCGCGCGGGCGCGTCCGGCCCTCTCGCTAGGTTCCGGGCCGTGCGCGAGCTCGAGCTCGACCTCGACGCCTTCGAGGGTCCCTTCGACCTGCTGCTGACGCTCGTCCTCAAGGAGGAGCTCGATCTCGCGGAGGTCGACGTGGCCGAGATCGTGGTCACGTTCTGCTCGCGGCTCGAGGAGCGCGGGGAGCTCGATCTGGAGGCCTGTGGCGAGTTCCTGGTCCTCGTGGCTGCGCTGTTGGAGCTGAAGGCGCGAGCGTTGTTCCCGGACGAGGACGCGGAGCTGTCGGAGCTCGAGCCCGAGGAGGCGGCCGAGGAGCTCGCGCGCCGGCTGGCGGAGTACCGGAGGGCGAAGGAGGCTGCGGAGTGGCTGGCTGCGCGGCTCGCGGGCGAAAGCTCGCGCTTCTTCCGGCTCGGGCCTGCGCCGCTGGCGCCGCGAGTGGAGCGGCGGCTGGCGCCCCAGGAGGCCTCGTCGCTCGCGGCGGCTTTGCGCGCGCTCGCGGCGGAGCCGCCGGCCGTCTCGCTCTCGCATATGGCGCTGCGCTTCCCGCCGGTCTCGCAGTTCCTGGAGCGCTTCCGCGCGGTGCTGCGACGGCGCAGGGTGTTCGACCTGGACGCGGAAGTAGTGGGCATGTCGCGTGTCGAGCAAGCGGTCGCGTTTCTCGCGTTGCTCGAGCTGCGCCGGGCGGGCGAGGTTTCTCTGGAGCAGGCGGCGGCGTTCGCGCCAATTCGCGTTCGGCGCGAGGCTGAAGCTCGAGTCGAGGAGAGGGGGCCGGAGTGGACCGGGATCGCCCGTTCCGCCTGATCACCGCGGGGCCGGTCGACGCGCTCGCGCGGACGGTCGAGGCGCTGCTCGTGGTCGCGTCGCAGCCGTTGTCTGTGGACGAGTTGGCCGCGGCTGCCGACGACGATCCGGAGCGGATCGAGACGGCTCTTGGCCTGCTCGGCGAGCGCTTCTCGGAGGGCCGGTCGGGGATCGTGCTCGAGCACGTGGCCGGCGGTTGGGCGTTCCGTGCCTCGCGCGAGGCGGCGGAGGCCTGCGGCCGGCTGTTCGAACGGCCGGTCGAGCGCGGGCTCTCGGCGGCCTCGCTGGAGACGCTCGCGATCGTCGCTTACCTCGGGCCGGTGAGCCGGCCGGAGATCGCGCGCATCCGGGGCGTGGCGGCCGACTCGGTCGTCGCGGGTCTCGTCGAGCGTGGCCTGATCGCCGAAGCGGGCCGCGAGCCCGGCGTCGGCGGTGCCGTGCGGTACCGGACGACGCCGCTGTTCGAGCGGGTCTTCGGGCTGGAGTCGCTGTCGGAGCTACCGCGCCTGGACGACGTGGGCGACGACGTCGGCCAGATCCGAGAGCGCCTCGAAAGCGTCGCCGAGCGCCGCGGCGCCTAGCCGGCCTCGCCCGGAAAAATCCGCACTTCCCCACCCTGGGTGGGGATGAATGTCCACCCGCCACCCGCGGCGAGCGTAACTCGAAAAGACCCACGTGTCTGTGGCCGGAGTGTCAAAGATGTGAGCCGATTTTCGGCGGGGTTACTGCCAGGGCGGCGGGTCGGCCCAGTCGCTGACCTCTTGCCAGCTCTCGGCCCAGTGGCGCTTCTCGCGCGTGGTGATCGCCCAGGTGGCCAGCGACGCGAGGGCCGCGCCGCCGGCGAGCACCGACCAGAAGACCGTCGCCCTCATGCCTGCCAGGATCGTCGTCAGCAACAGCACCGGCCAGACGTAGAGCAGCGCGGCCATCGCGCCGACGAGGAGAGAGAGCCCCGCGAGCCCGAGACGCAGGTCGCGCCGGGGCAGCTGCTCCGCACGGAACCGCGGCTCGACGGCCCGCTTGATCTCGCCCACGCGGTACATGTCTTCGAGTGCCCCGTAGGACCAATCCCTGGCCATGGGCAAACATTACGCCCGAATGCGCCTGAATGCCTACCTCGCCAGGGCGGGCGTCGCTTCGCGGCGCGGCGCCGACGAGCTGATCAAGGCCGGCCGCGTGTCCGTCAACGGCGAGCCGGGGCAGCTGAACACGTTCGTCGAGTCACGCGACCGCGTCGAGGTCGACGGCCAGCCGGTCGCGCCGCAGCAGCTCGCCTACGTGCTGCTCCACAAGCCCGCCGGCACGGTCACCACCGCGCGCGACCCCCATGCGCGCCGAACCGTCGTCGACCTCGTCGGCCACCCGTCGCGCGTCGTTCCCGTCGGCCGCCTCGACGCCGACACGACCGGCGCACTCCTGCTCACGAACGACGGCCCGCTCGCACACCGCCTGGCGCACCCGCGCTACGGCGTCGAGAAGGTCTACGAGGCCGACGTCGAGGGCCACCCCTCCGACGGGGCGCTCGAAGAACTACGCCGCGGGATCGAGCTCGAGGACGGGCCAACCGCGCCCGCCGGGGCCCGCCGCCTCGGCCCCGGCCGCCTCGAGCTCACGCTGCACGAAGGCCGCAAGCACCAGGTCAAGCGGATGCTGGCCGCGGTCGGCCACCCGGTCACGCACCTGCACCGGAGCCGCTACGCCGGCTTGACCCTGGAAGGGCTCGAGCCCGGCGCGTGGCGCGAGCTCGAGCCCTCCGAGGTGGATCTGCTCAGGAACCGGTAGCCAGTGCGTGCGCCTGCGCGAGCAGGTCGTTCGCGGAGGCGATCCAGGCCCTGATCTGGTTCTCGCTCAGGTTCCGGCCCCCGAACTCCGCCTGGTTGATGCCGGTGCGGATGTCGGCGGCCAGAGCGTTCCGCTGGTCGGTCAGCGACGAGATCTGACCTTCGATCGTCGTGTAGGTCGAGTCGTCCGACGAGCTCCCGCTCGCGAGCGCTCGCGTCGACGCGGTCAGCGTGTCCATCGAGAACGAGCCGAACGAGGCCATCAGCTGCTTGTAGGCGTCGCCGAGGCGCTCCAGGCTCGGGTGGTGGACGCGCAGGCTGACCGGAAGCGCATCCTCACGCGCGATCTGCGTGACCGCGCGCCCGTCGGTCTGGTAGTCGTCGTGCAGGCCGAGCAGCGTGAGGACGGTCGGCCGGTGGTCGGTGTGGTCGGTCCAGACCGAGTTCACATCGCCGAGGTTCTTGATCCCGGGCCCGACATAGCCGGCCCAGGTCGAGGCGATCTCGTCCTGGATGTCGCCGTGGTTCCACGCGAAGCTCTGGCTCGTCCGCGCCGGAATCGAGGCGCAGTCGGCCGGCGTCGGACAGTTGGCGCCGCCGGTCGCGAAGAAGAACCAGTCGGGGTCGGCGAACGGCGTGAACGTCGGGTTGCGGAACTGGTCGGCGGACATCATGTGCAGCGTCCGCATCTCGGTCTGGTCGGCTTGCGCCCTCATGATTCCTGGCTCGACCTGGCCGGTGTACGGGTTCAGCCAGCTCAGCTGGGCCATCTCCCGCTCGAGATTCCGCGTGACCGAGGCGGTCTGCGCCGGGTTGCCGGTGATGTAGACGTTCGGCGCGTCATCGGAGTGGACGGTGAAGTTCGTGGTGTCGTTGAACTCCGTGCGGATCATCCGGCGCAGGTCGCCGTTGATCTCACCGACCGGCAGGCCGGTGTAGTCGCAGGCCACCGTGACGCCGTCGCAGTCCGGGTTGTTCGGCTGCGAGCCGGCGAAGTGGTCGCCCTCGTCGACCGTGAACAGGAACAGCGTGTTCGACTTGTTGATCCCGTCCGCGGCCAACCGGTCGAAGAACTGCTGGAAGGCGATGTCGTAGTCGTGCAGCTGCTGGACGTAACCGGCCTCGCCGGGCGCGTACGCGAAGTGGATGTTCCCCGCGTTCCCGTGCCCGTCGTGGGCATCCGAGACGTACGCGTACGTGACCGGGATTCCGGACTCCTGCATCTGCGCGACGAACGAGAGCGAGACCGTGGCCTCCATCCCGTCGAAGCCCGGGAAGCCGATGTGGCCGTTCGCGTCCTGGATGACGTTGCCGTTCAGGTCCGTCATCGGGCCGGTCGGCTTGATCACCGGGTTGACGTACTTCGCTCCCATCAGCGCCTGGAACCCGTTGTAGCCGCCGGGCTCGTCGAGCAGCAGGTCGTCGTGCGAATGCGTCGAGGCGCCGCAGATCGCGGAGCTGTGGGCGCAGTGCACGCCGAGGCCGACATAGTCGGCGAACGTCTGCGTGCCGGAGGCACCCGGGCTGTCGCCCGCGGCCTGGATCGCCTCGGGCGAGCCGACCCCGAAGAACGACGGGATGTCGATCCCGGTGTTCTCGAGGACCGTGTTCGCCGTGGCGACCTGGCCGACGTCACAGCCTCCGCGGGTGTACGGCACCCACGGAGCCGGCGAGACGACGCCGTTCTCGTTGATCATCTCCGGCGAGAGGTCGGTCTGCGCCGGAGGCGGGAACGGCGGCCCCGCCGGGTCGTAGAGCGGCGCCGTCCAGTAGGCGAACGCGACGCCGGTCCTGGTCGTGCCGCTCGGCGTGAAGTAGCGGAAGCTGTTCGAGACCGGAACGCCGAAGCGGTCCGGATAGACGCCGGTCAGCGTCGACAGGATCCCGGTCGCCGTGTGCGAGATCAGGACCGTGTGGTCGTTCGTGAGCAGCGATCCGTTCGAGCGGATGAAGTTGAGCAGGTGCGGCATCTGCTCGAGATCTGACGGGACGTTGGCGCGGTCCCGCCGGAAGTGCGTGTTGTCGAACTGGATCGAGATCACGTGCTTGATTCCGTTGGCGAGATGACACGTGCCGCCCGGTGGCGGCGGCGGCGCGGACGATGCGCGCTGCACCGTTCCGAGCCCGAGTACCGCGATCGTCGACAGCCCTGCGACGGCGAGCGCGGCGAGGACGAATCTCGCTCTCCCCTTCATATCCCCTCCTTGTTGCGGCGTTCAGTCCTGGCACGGCCGAATCTAACGGACCTCTGTCCGCGCAGGCCAAGGCTCGCGCAGCCCTGTAACCGGACCGTCGCAGGATCGTGACTAGGGGCGGACGAAGCCCATCCGCTCGTACATCCGCTCGAGCGTGGGGGCGGAGGCCTCGCGGGCCTTCTCGGCGCCGCGGGCGAGCAGCGCGCGGAGCTCGGATTCGTCGGCGCGGAGCTCCGAGTAGCGCGCCTGGATCGGCTCGATGAGCGCGACCACGGCCTCGGCGACATCCTCCTTGAAGCGGCCGTAGCCGCCGCCGTCGTAGCGGGCCTCGAGGTCAGGGATCCCTTCGCCGGTCGCCACGGACATGATCTCCAGCAGGTTCGAGATGCCCGGCTTCTCCTCGGGCGCGTGGCGGACGTCGGTGCCGGAATCGGTGACCGCCGTCTTGAACTTGCGCCGGATCTCGTCGGGCGGGTCGGTCATGCGCACGACTCCCTGCGCCGCGCCGCGCGTCGTCGACATCAGCCGCTCGGGCTCCTGGAGGTTCTTGATGCGCGCGCCCACGTCGGGGTAGGCCCCCTCCGGGATCGTGAACGTCTCGCCGAAGCGCTGGTTGAAGCGCTCGGCAACGTCGCGCGTGAGCTCGAGGTGCTGGCGCTGGTCGTCGCCGATCGGGACGAGGTCGGTCTGGTAGAGCAGGATGTCGCCCACCATCAGGACCGGGTAGTTGAAGAGCCCCGCGGAGACGAAGTCCTGCCCCTCGGACTTCTCCTTGAACTGGGTCATCCGGCGAAGCTCGCCGAAGCTCGTGACCGAGCCGAGCAGCCAGGCCGCCTCGGCGTGGGCGGTGACGTGGCTCTGGACGAAGACGGTCGAGCGGTCGGGGTCGATGCCCGTCGCGAAGAGCATCGCGGCGCCCTCGAGCGTCGCGTCGTGGAGCGCCTGCGGCTCGAAGGCCGTCGTGATCGAGTGCAGGTCGACGATGCAGAAGAAGGCCTCGCCCTGGTCCTGCGTCGCCCGGTATTGCCGATAGCCGCCCGAGTAGTTGCCGAGCGTCTTGCGGCCCGAGGCACGGATCCCGGAAAAGATGCGCATCTGGTCGTCTCAGTATCGCAACTACCCTTTCTCCCTCATGGCCACGAATGGATCCCCCGAGCTGCTGATCGTGATGGGGTCGGGCGCGACGCCCGACCAGACCGAGCACGTGCTCGCGCGGCTGCAGGAGGCGGGCGTGCAGGCGCGCGTGCAGCGCGGGCGGGAGGCGACGGTGATCGGCGCGATCGGAGAGCGGGAGCTGCTGGCGACGCTGCCGCTGGAGGGCTACCCCGGGGTCGAGCAGGTGCTCCCGATCCTGAAGCCGTACAAGCTCGTCGCGCGGGAGGTCTCGCCCGACCCGACCGTGATCGAGGTCGACGGGCGGCGGCTCGGCGACTCGTGGTTCGGGCTGATCGCGGGCCCGTGCTCGGTCGAGTACCGCGAGCAGACGCTGGAGACGGCGCGCGTGGTCGCGGAGGCGGGGGCGACGATGCTGCGCGGCGGCGCGTTCAAGCCGCGGACCTCGCCGTACACCTTCCAGGGGCTCGGGGACGAGGGGCTGCAGATCCTGCGTGAGGCGGGCGACGAGACGGGGCTGCCGGTCGTGACGGAGCTGATGGACCCGCGGCACGTCGAGGCGGTGCTGGAGTACGCGGACGTGATCCAGATCGGCGCGCGGAACTCGCAGAACTTCCTGCTCTTGGCGGAGGTCGGCCGCGCGGACAAGCCGGTGCTGCTGAAGCGTGGGATGTCGACGTCGGTCGAGGAGCTCCTGATGGCGGCCGAGTACGTCGCGAAGGAGGGGAACGAGCGGATCATCCTCTGCGAGCGCGGGATCAAGACGTTCGAGACGGCGACGCGGTTCACGCTCGACCTCGGCGCGGTTGCCGTGCTGAAGCACGAGACCCACCTGCCGGTGATCGTCGACCCCTCGCACGCGGCTGGGCGGCGGGACCTCGTGCTGCCGCTGGCGCGGGCGGCGGCGGCGGTGGGCGCGGACGGGATCATCGTCGAGACGCACCCGCGGCCCGAGGAGGCTTTGTCGGACGCCGCGCAGCAGATTCCCACGGCCGAGTTCGGCGAGTTCGCGCGCGAGGTGCGCGAGGTCGTCGAGCTGCTCGGCAAGCAGATCGGCTGAGCCGTGCGGCCGCGCTGCGGCCTGAGGATGAATCGGCACGCTTTCGTCACGGTCCCGTGACGGACACGTGACGTTTGCGCCGCTACCCTCGAGTTCCCCCTGGGTGGGTGGGGGTTAGGGATGGGTCCCGCTGGTCGCGCGCGCCCGCCGATAGCCTGACCGCATGGCGCCAGAGCGTCTCGCGGTCGTCGGCACGGGCCTGATCGGCGCGTCGGTCGCGCTCGCGGCCAAGCGCGGCCGCGACGTGGGCATCATGGGCTTCGATCCCGACCCGGCCGCTCTGGACGCGGCGGTCGAGCGCGGAGCCGTGGACTCCGCCGCCGACTCCCTCGAGGCCGCCCTCGCGGACGCCGAGCTCGCCGTGGTCGCTGCACCCGTCGTCCAGCTCGCCGCGCAGGTCCGCGCGGCGCTCGAGGCGAGCCCGGACGGCTGCACGGTGACCGACGTCGGCTCGACGAAGGCTGCCGTCTGCGCGGCCGCGCAGGGATCCCCGAGGTTTGTCGGGGGACACCCGGTGTGCGGTTCCGAGGCGCGCGGCGCCGAGCACGCGAGCGCTGACCTGTTCGACGGCGCGACGTGGTTTCTCACCCCTCTCGCCGAGACCGATCCCGTCCGCTACCGGTTGGTACACGGCTTCGTCTCCAGCCTCGGCGCGACTCCGGTCGCCGTCGATCCGCAGGCTCACGACCGCCTGGTCGCGATCACCAGCCACCTGCCGCACGCGCTGGCGAACCTGCTCGTCAACCAGGCCGGCGCCGGCAAGATCGAGGGCCACGAGCCGCTCGCCGCGGCAGGAGGCTCGCTGCGCGACATGACGCGAGTCGCCGGCGCCAACCCTCGGATCTGGGTCGACATCTTCCTCGACAACGCCGTTCGGCTGCGCGAGTCGCTCGCGGAGCACCGCCGTCGGATCGAGCAGCTCGAAGCCGCGCTGGACGCGGGCGACGCAGGCTTCCTCGCGCGCTGGATCGGCGAGGCGGCCGGCAACCGCAGGCGCATGCTGGCCGACGCGTATCCCGACTCGGGCGACCTCCAGCGACTCCGCGTGCACGTGCCCGACCGGCCCGGCGTGCTCGCGGGGATCACGCAGGCCCTCGGCGCGGAGAGGATCAACATCGAAGACTTCGAGCTGCACCACGTCTCGCCCGATCGGGGCGGGACGCTGACCCTCGTCGTCGGCGGCGCGGACGAGGCCGCGCGGGCGGCGGCCCTGCTCGAGGCGCAGGGTTACGGCGTTGTGGTCTCGCCGATGCTCGAGGAGCGATGAGGGTCGAGCCCGCCGTCTCGCTCGCCGGCCACATCGCCGTGCCGGGCGACAAGTCGGTCTCGCACCGGGCTGTGCTGCTCGGCGCGGTCGGCGAGGGGGAGACGCTCGTCCGCGGTTTCGGCCGCTCGGCCGACACGGAGGCCACGATCGCAGCGGTGCGCGCGCTCGGCGTGACCGTTCACGACGAGGACGTCGACACGTTGCGGGTCGAGGGCGCCGGCCTCAACGGGTTGCGTGAGGCCGTGGGGCCGATCGACTGCGGCAACTCCGGGACGACGCTCCGCCTGCTCGCCGGGCTGCTCGTGGGCCAGGAGGGGAGCTTCGAGCTCACCGGGGACGACTCGCTGCGGCGCCGGCCCGTCGACCGGATCGCCGGTCCCCTCGGTGAGATGGGGGCGCGCGTCGAGGCCGAGAACGGAAGGCCGCCGCTGCGTATCGAGGGCGCGCGGCTCCAGGGCATCAGCTACGAGCTGCCGGTCGCGAGCGCCCAGGTGAAGTCAGCCGTCCTGCTCGCGGGCCTCTGGGCCGAAGGCCGCACCTCCGTGATCGAGCCGGTGCCGACGCGCGACCACACCGAGATCATGCTCGCGGCCGCCGGGGCTCCGATCCAGCGGCGACCCGGTCGCGTCTCGGTCGGGCCCGCCGAGCGCCTGACGGTCGGCGAGGTCGCGGTGCCGGGCGATTTCTCTGCGGCCGCGCCGTTCATCGTGGCGGCGACGCTCCTCACCGACTCGGAGGTCACGGTCCACGACGTCGGCCTCAACCCGACCCGAACCGGGCTCCTCGACGTGCTCGAACGGATGGGCGCGCGGATCACGACCTCCCACCGCCGTCGGAGTCCCGGCGGCGAGCCCATCGGCGACATCCTCGTGCAGTCGGCGCCGCTCGTCGCGACCACCGTGCACGCCGAGGAGGTGCCGCGGCTGATCGACGAGCTGCCGCTGTTCGCGCTCGCCGCCGCGTGTGCCCGTGGGGAGAGCTCCGTCGAGGGCGCGCGAGAGTTGCGCGTAAAGGAAACGGACCGCATCGAGACTGTGACAACTTCGCTCCGAGCCCTTGGCGTGCGCGCGAAAAAACGTCACGATGGCTTCGGGGTCAGGGGTGTACCCACCCGCCCTAAGGGTGGGGGAATGGGGTCGGACGGGGATCATCGAATTGCGATGCTTGGCGCGATCGCCGGGCTCGTGTCAAGGAACGGTGTCGAGCTCGAGAGCCCGGAAGCGGTCGCTGTAAGCTTCCCCGGGTTCTTCGAGCTGCTCGACTCGGTCACGCAGAGATGATCATCGCCATCGACGGGCCGGCCGGAGCCGGCAAGAGCACGGTCGCGCAGCGGCTCGCCGAGCGGCTCGAGTTTCGCTACCTGGACACCGGCGCGATGTACCGCGCGCTCACCTGGCTCGCGATCCAGCGCGGGCTTCCGCTCGCGGACGGCGCGCGGCTCGGCGAGCTGGCCGAGGACAACCCGGTCGAGATCGACGCCCAGCGCCGCGTTCGGATCGCCGGCACCGACGTCACCGCATCGATCCGCAAGTCCGACATCGACCGGATGGTCCCGGTGGTTGCGCGCCAGGAGGCCGTCCGCCGCGTGATGCGCGCGCGCCAGCGCGAGCTCGCGGACGACGGCGACGTCGTGATCGAGGGCCGCGACATCGGCACGGTCGTCGCGCCCGACGCCGACGTGAAGGTCTACCTCAACGCCAACCGCGACATCCGCGCCCGGCGCCGCCTCTCCGAGCGGCCGGAGATCGGCGCAGACGCGCTCGCCACCGACCTCCGGCTTCGCGACCAGAGCGACGCGGCCCGAATGCAGCCGGCTGAAGATGCAGTCCAGATCGACACGACAGAGCTCGACGTCGAGGACGTCGTCGACAAGATCGAAGAGCTCGTCCGCGCCCGCCAGCCGGCGTAGGCACCGCCAGAACTAGACGATTGGCGGTGGCCGGCTTCCCACGCGCCTGTTACATGTGACTCGAGGAGGGGTCACATGACGACAGCCCAGCTTGACGAGCAGCGGGAAGCGAAGATGGAGGAAGTCCTCTGCTGGCGCCTCGAGCAGCTGTTGCAGGCCGGGTACGACCGGCGCGACGCAGGCCAACTCGCACGTCGCACGGACGTCGACCTGCACGAGGCGGTGGACCTGATCGGCCAGGGGTGCCCGCCCGAGCTCGCCGCTGCGATTCTCCGCTAGCCCTTGCCGGTTGTGCGCCGCCTCGCCCGGGCGTAGGGTCGCCACAACCGCGAAAAGGAGGACTCCATGCGGAGTCTCATCACGCTGGGAGGGGTGTGCGTAGCCGCGCTCCTGCTCGTTGCGCCGGCAGCCGCCACTCCGCCGGTGCCGGCCTCGGGCCCGAGCCCGTTCGCCGCTTGCACGGCCGACAACGCGGCTCTGCAGCAGGCACTGGGCAGCACGCTCTACATGAATGCCGAGCCGGAGATGCGGTCGGCGATCAACCCGACCAACGCGAACAACATCGTCGGTGACCTACCAGCAGGACCGCTGGGACGACGGCGGTGCGCGCGGGCTCGTCGCGAGCTGGTCGAACGACGGCGGGGCAGACCTGGCATCCGGTCGCCGCTTCCGGGCGACAGCAAGTGCTCGGGCGGGAACTACGATCGCGCCTCCGACCCCTGGGTCTCGTTCGCGCCCGAACGGCGACCTCTACTCGATCTCGCTCTCGTTCGACTTCTTCGACACCCACAACGCGATCATCGTCAACAAGTCGACGACCGGCGGGCAGAGTTGGGGCCCGGCGCGCGAGATCACGGCCGACGACACGAACGGCCTCGACAAGGAGTCGATCACCGCAGACCCGTACAACGCGAACCGGGTGTACGCCGTCTGGGACCGCTTCCTGTCACCGCCGGGCGGACACGCGAGCGACCAGGGCAGGTTCCATGCGGCGTCGTACGTCGAACAGACGTGGTTCTCCCGCACCACCGACGGCGGACAGACGTGGACGCCCGCCAGGGTCGCCTACAACCCGGGCACCCATGCCGGGACGATCGGGAACATCATCGTCGTCCTGCCGAACGCGACGCACGACCTTCTGGACGGGATGGTCCTGTTCGCCGACCACAAGGCGCAGCTCCGCGGCGCCGCGGTCGCAGTCATCCGTTCGACCGATCACGGCTCGACGTGGTCGAGGCAGGCAACGATCATCGCGCCGCTCGACCCGTCGTTCTTCGGCGCCGGTCGATCCGGACAACGGTCATCCGATCCGCGGCGGTGACCTGCCGGACTTCGCGGTCGACCCGCACAACGGCAACGTCTATGCGGCCTGGGACGACGACAGCCTGAACGGGATCGACTCGATCTTCTTCTCGCAGTCGACGGACGGCGGACGCGACGTGGTCACCGCCTGTGAAGATCAACCAGACCCCGACGAACATCCCGCGGGCGACCAGCAGGCATTCACCGCGACGCTGGGCGTCGCGGCCAACGGCACGGTCGGCGTCACCTACTACGACCTGCGCGACAACACGGCCGCGCCCGGGTTGCCGACGAACGCCTGGCTCGTTCGCTGCAGCGCGAACTGCTCGAGCTCCGGCGAGCTGGGGGAGCGAGGCCCACGTCGGCGGTCCGTTCGACCTGGAGCAGGCAGCCGATGCCCGCGGCTACTTCGTGGGTGACTACGAGGGCATGACGACGAGCGGGAACGTGTTCCAGCCGTTCTTCGGAATGGCCGTCGACCGGACGACCAACCCAAGCGACGCCTTCTTCGCGACGGTGCCGTAGCCCGGCCGTTTCTCGAACAGTTGACGAGGCCCGCTCCGGCGGGCCTCGTCGACTTGGCGCCGAGGCCGCCTGAGTACCATCCGCCGGGTCGGAACGCGTCCGGCGCCGCGATGAAGTCAGGCCGAAGCCAGAAGCACGAAGCGCAGCCGGCGACGGCCGAGCCCCTCTTGGGCACCGTCGCGATCGTCGGCTTCCCGAACGTGGGCAAGTCGACGCTCATCAACCGCCTCACCGAGAGCCGTAACGCCGTCGTCCACGAGACCCCTGGCGTCACACGCGACCGCAAGGAGCTCGTCTGCGAATGGAACGGACGCCGCTTCCTGCTGATCGACACCGGCGGCGTCGACATCGCCGACCCGACCCCGCTCACGCGCTCGATCGCCGAGCAGGCGCAGGCCGCGATCGCGGAGGCCGACCTCGTGCTCTTCGTGACCGACGGGCAGGCCGGCGTGATGCCCGGCGACGAGGAGCTCGCCGCGATCCTCCGCCGAGCGCGCAAGCCCGTCCTCCTGCTCGCGAACAAGATCGACGACCCGGCCAGGGACTCGCTGGCGCTCGAGTTCCACCGGCTCGGGCTCGGCGACCCGGTCCCGCTCTCCGCCCTCCACGGCCACGGCACGGGCGACCTCCTCGACGCGGTCGTCTCGATGCTGCCCGGCTCAAGCCGTCAGGAGATCGACGAGAGCGCGATCCGCGTCGCGATCCTCGGGCGGCCGAACGTCGGCAAGTCGAGCCTCGTGAACGCGCTGCTCGGCGAGGAGCGGGTGATCGTCTCCGAGCAGCCCGGCACGACCCGCGACGCGATCGACACGGTGCTGACGCGTGGCGACCGCACCTTCGTCCTCGTCGACACTGCCGGTCTCCGCCGAAAGCGGCGCCAGAGACAGGGCATCGAGTACTACTCCGAGCTGCGAGCGCTCGCGGCGGCCGAGCGAGCGGACGTCGCGCTCGTCCTCGTCGATGCGAGCGAGGGCCTCGTCGATCAGGATCTCTCCGTGGCAGATGTCGCCCGCAAGGCGCAGTGCTCGACGATCGTGGTCCTGTCGAAATGGGACATCGGCGAGACCAAGCTCGAGGACGTGCGCCCGCGGCTCGAGTCGCGGCTCCGCCAGCGGCCGCCCGTGGTCACCCTCTCCTCGAAGACCGGCCGCGGGATCGCGCGATTGCTCGACCGGATCGAGGAGCAGTTCGAGAAGCACACGCGACGGATTTCCACCGGCGAGCTGAACCGCTTCCTCGGCGAGCTGCGCGAACGCCGCGAGGCGCCGGCGCGCAACAATCGCCGGCTGAACCTCCTCTACGGCACGCAGGTGACCGTGCGCCCGCCGCGCTTCCGCTTCTTCGTGAACGACCCGGGCCTGATCACGCGTGACTACGGCTACTGGGTCGAGAACCAGCTCCGCGAGCGCTACGGCCTCGAGGGCGTTCCGGTCGCAATCGACTTCGTGAGTCGCGGTTGAAGGCCGTCGTCGCCGGAGCGGGTGCCTGGGGAACCGCGTTTGCGTGCGTGCTCTCGGCTCGCGGCCACGACGTCACGCTCGCCTGCCGCGACCCGGAGCAGGCTCGCGCGATCGCCGAGACCGGCCGCAACCCGCGCTACCTGCCCGATGCCGACCTGACCGGGATCGACGCGACGACGCTCGACGACCCGGCCATCGCCGGCGCCGACCTCCACGTCGTCGCCGTGCCGAGCACCGCCTTCGCCGAGGTCGTGCGCGCGCTACCGGGCGCGGCGCCGGTGCTCAGCCTGACCAAGGGCCTCGACCCCGCGAGCGGCGAGCGGCTCTCGACCCTCGTCGAGCGGCGCTCGGTCGCGGTCCTCTCCGGCCCCAACTTCGCCGAGGAGATCGCGGACGGCCTGCCGGCCGCGGCGGTGATCGCGAGCGAGAACGAGGCGCTCACGCTCGAGCTGCAGCAGGCGATCAACTCGCTCGCCTTCCGCGTGTACGCGAACGACGACCCTGCCGGCGTCGAGCTGTGCGCGGCGGCGAAGAACGTGATGGCGCTCGCGGCCGGCGGGGTCGACGGGCTCGGCCTCGGCGACAACGCCAAGGCGGCCCTGATCGCGCGCGGCCTGGCCGAGATGGCCCGCCTCGGCGAGGCGTGCGGCGCGCGAGCCGAGACGTTCTCGGGCCTGGCCGGGATGGGCGACCTGATCGCCACCTGCTGGAGCCGCCACGGGCGCAACCGGCGGGCGGGCGAGCTGATCGCGCTCGGCGCAAGCCCGGACGAGGCAGCAGGGCAAATCGGTACCGTGGAGGGCCTGACGACCGCTCCCGTCCTCCGCGATCTCTCGCACCGCCTCGGCATCGAGCTGCCCATCACCGAGGGGGTCTGTCTCGTGCTTGACGGAAGCGACCTGAATGAGTTAGCTGCGGGATTGATGGGCCGCCAACCCACGCGCGAATGAGATCCCGCCGCCTCCTCCTCTCAGTCCTCGCGCCTCTCGCCGCCCTCGCCCTCTTGGCGGCCGGTTGCGGCGGCGGCGCGAAGTCCGGCAGCTCGACCTCGTCGGGCGCCTCGCTCGTGCGCGCCGGCGCGATCGCATACGTCACGATCGACAGCGACACCGGGTCGGACCAGTGGAAGCAGCTCGACGCGCTCGCGAAGAAGTTCCCGGCGCGCGACCTCGCGATCGCGGGGCTCGAGTCCAAGCTCGGCGAGCAGGGAGTCAGCTGGGAAGACGACGTCAAGCCCGCGGTCGGCCCGGAGGTCGACGTCGCGGTCGTCGGCTCATCGGCCGAGAACGCGTCGTTCGTCGTCCTGACGCAGCCGAAGGACGAGGACAAGTTCAAGGCCCTCGTGACAAAGATGAACTCGCACGACTCCGGCAAGCCGGCGGTCTACCGCAAGGTCGGAGACTGGTACGCGCTCTCGCAGACCCAGCAGATGATCGACCGGGTGCTGGCGCCGAAGGACGCGAAGACGCTGGCCGACGACCCCGCGTTCAAGGAAGGGCTGTCCAAGCTCACCGACGCGGCGCTGGTCAAGGCCTATGTGAACACGAAGCAGCTGAACTCGGTGATCCGGGCCTCGCCGCAGGGCGCTTCGCCGTACGGCTCGGTCTCGCCGTCGCTGGCGAAGCTCGACTCGCTGTCCGCTGCGCTCAGCGCCGAGGACGACGGCCTGCGCGTGCACGGCGCGACGGTCGGGCAGGACCTCACCGGCGGCTCGTACGCGTCGGAGCTGCTCGCCCAGGCGCCGGCGGACGCGCTCGCGTTTCTCACCTTCCGCGGCGGCAGCCAGACCGGGTCGTCGCTCGGGCAGATCGGCGGCGCGCTGCAGGCCACGCTCGGCGTCACGGGCAAGCAGATCGCAGCGCTGTTCGAGAACGAGAACGGGATCTGGGTGCGGCCGGGCGCCGTCATCCCGGAGGTGACGGCGATCCTTCAGCCCGACCACACGGTCGCCGGCCTCGCGACCCTCGACAAGCTGGCGGCCGCGCTCGCTGCCTCGCAGGGCGCGACGGTCCACAAGGGCGCCCAGCGGACGATCGACTTCGGGAACTTCGCGATCCGCTACGGAGCGGCGGCCGGCAAGATCGTGATCACGAGCGCCCCGGGCGGTGTCGCGGGCGCGGGCGTCTCCGGCGAGAAGCTGCCTGCCGGTGCCGATTTCGAGGAGGCGAAGTCCGCAGCCGGCCTGCCCGACTCGACGAGCGGGTTCATCTACGTCGACCTGAAGAACGCGATCCCGCTGATCGAGGGCTTCGCCGCGCTCGAAGGCGGGAACCTCGGCAGCAGCATGACCGCGAACCTGCGCCCGCTGCGCTCCTTCCTCGCGTGGGGAGCGAGCTCCGGGGACACGCAGACCTTCGACGCGTTCCTCGAGATCAAGTAGCCTGAGCCGCCGAATGGCGGCCCGAGAGTTTCTTTTCACGTCCGAGTCGGTCACCGAAGGCCACCCCGACAAGGTCGCCGACCAGATCTCGGACACCGTGCTCGACGCGGTGCTCGAGGACGATCCGAGCGGCCGTGTCGCCTGCGAGACCCTGATCACGACTGGCCTCGTGGTCGTCGCGGGCGAGATCACGACCGAGACCTACGTCGACATCCCCGCGCTCGTGCGCAAGAAGATCGCGGAGATCGGCTACACGCACTCGGAGTGGGGCTTCGACGCACACACGTGCGGCGTCGTGGTCGCGATCGACGAGCAGTCGCCGGACATCGCGCAGGGCGTGGACGAGTCGTTCGAGCGGCAGCACGACCCCGCCGACAACGACCCGCTCGACCTGATCGGCGCCGGCGACCAGGGGATGATGTTCGGCTACGCGAGCTCGGAGACGCCCGAGCTGATGCCGCTTCCGATCATGCTCGCGCACAAGATCTGCAAGCGGCTCGCGGAGGTGCGCAAGGTCGGCGAGTTGCCGTACCTGCGGCCCGACGGCAAGGCGCAGGTCACGGTCCGCTACGAGGTCGACGAGGCCGGCCGGCAGACGCCCGTCGAGATCGAGCGGATCCTCGTCTCGACGCAGCACGCCGACGGGTGCGACGCCGAGACGCTGATCAAGCCCGACCTGATCGACCGCGTGCTGCGGCCGATCCTCCCCGCGGACTTCTACGACGAGCAGCGCCTCCAGGAGCGCGACTTCGTCTACGTCAACCCGACCGGCAAGTTCGTGATCGGAGGGCCGATGGGCGACACCGGCCTCACCGGGCGCAAGATCATCGTGGACACCTACGGCGGTGCTGCCCGCCACGGCGGCGGCGCGTTCTCGGGCAAGGACCCGACGAAGGTCGACCGCTCGGCGGCTTACGCGGCGCGCTACGTCGCGAAGAACGTGGTGGCGGCGAAGCTCGCTGAGCGCTGCGAGGTGAACGTCGCCTACGCGATCGGCGTCGCACATCCGGTCTCGATCGCCGTCCGGACGTTCGGCACGGAGACGGTCCCAGTGCCGCGAATCGAGGAGCTGATCAAGGAGCACTTCGACCTACGCCCGGCCGCGATCCTGCGCGACCTCGACCTGCTGCGCCCGGTCTATGCCAAGACCGCCGCGTACGGCCACTTCGGCCGCGACGACCACGACTTCACGTGGGAGCGCACCGACAAGGCCGACGAGCTTTTTGAAGCGGCCGGCTACGCGCCGGCCAGCGCCGAAACCGTGACCAGCTCGTAGCCCTCCGCGCGGACGCACGGCAGCAGGTGCTCGAGCGCCTCCACCGTCGCGGTGCAGTCGTCGCGGGCGCTCGTCGGCGGTGGCGGATAGCCGTCGTGCAGGTCGACGATCGCGCCGTCGCGGGCTCCCTCGAGGACGCGGCGGAAGATCGTGTGCGAGTCGACCTCCGGGCGCCAGTCCTCGGGGTCGACGTCCGCGAACACCGCCTCGAGGCCGAGCTCCGAGACGATCGCGAGCACACGCTCGTCGGCGTGGAAGCCCGGCGCGCGGAAGAGCGGCGACCGCTCGCCGAGCACTTCCTCGAACGCCTCGACGCCGCCGAGGATCTCCGCGCGCACCTCGTCGTCGGCGATGTCGGTCAGCCGTGGGTGCGTGAGCGTGTGGCTACCGAGCTCGTGCCCGGCGGCCGCGATCTCCCGCGCGCCCTCCGGCCGTTCGCGCACGCGCTCGCCGATCAGGAAGAACGTCGCCCGCGCCTCGTGCTCGCGCAGCAGGTCGAGGATGGACGGCGTCCAGGCCGAGGGGCCGTCGTCGAAGGTGAGCGCGAGCTTCAAGGCGAGCTATCAGGCCGGACGGACGAAGAGGCCCGCCGCTGCCTTCTCGGCGATCGTGCGCTCACCGCCGTTCAGCCTCACAGTCAGCTGCTCCGCGGCGGGCTGGGCCTCGCGCACCTCGACCTCGGTTCCCGGGACGAACCCCTGGTCGTAGAACCAGTGCAGCAGCTCGCCGTCGTGCTCGGCCAGCCGGACGATCTCGGCGCGGGTCCCGGGCTCGAGGTCGGCGAGCGGCGCCAGCTCGCGGTTCTCGGCCTGCTCGAAGTCCGTGTCGACCGGCCAGCCGTGAGGACACCGGTCCGGGTGGCCGAGCCGCTCGCTGATGCGGTCGATCATGTCGTCGCTGAAGCTCTCGCCGATCTCGTCGGCGTGGACGTGCGCCTCGGCGGGCGTGTAGCCCATGAAGTCGGTCAGCAGGCGCTCCACGAGCCGGTGCTTGCGGACGACCTGCTCTGCGCGCTCGCGGCCGGACGGGGTCAGGATCGCCTCCTTGCGCTCGCCGCGCTCGACGAGCCCCTCGGCCTCGAGCCGCTTCAGCATCTCGCCCGCGGAAGCGCGCGAGACGCCGAGCATCTCCGCGACCCGCGCGGCCAGCGTCGGCGCCCCGGAAGACTGCGGCCGGTACTCGCCGATCGGGAAGGCGAGGAAGTAGATCGTCTCGAGGTACTCGTCGACGGAATGACCCTGGGCCATCGCGACGAGTGTACGGGTCGCGTCTGTAAGGTGAGCCTTACAAACCGTGTCGACCGCCCAGATTCTCGCGCTCGGGGCCATTGCCGGCCTCACCATCTTCATCGGCCTGCCGATGGGGCGGCTGCACGACGTCGGGCAGAGCTTCAAGGCGTTCCTGAGCGCTACCGCGACCGGGATCCTGCTCTTCCTGCTCTGGGACGTGCTCACGCAGGCGGTCGAGCCCGTCGAGAACGCGCTCAACGCGCGAGACTGGGGCACCTTCAGCGGCTACGCGGCGCTCGCGTTCGGCGGCTTCGCGGCCGGCCTCCTGACCCTCGTCTACTACGACTCGTGGATGAAGGCGCGGCGGCGGAAGAGCTTCCTCGGCCCGGGCGCGGCCTCGGCCGGCGAGCTCGAGCGCTCGCACTTCGTCGGCCTGACGCCGGCGCGCTGGCTCGCGCTCTTCATCGCGACCGGGATCGGCCTGCACAACTTCTCGGAGGGTCTCGCCATCGGCCAGGCTGCGGCGCTGGACAAGCTCAGCCTCGCCTACGTGCTGGTGATCGGCTTCGGGCTGCACAACGCGACCGAGGGCTTCGGGATCGTCGCGCCGCTGACCGGCGACGCCGAGCCGCCGAGCTGGCGCTTCCTCGGGCTGATGGGCGTGATCGCCGGCTTCCCGACGTTCTTCGGGACCCTCGTCGGGCAGGCGTGGACGTCGACCGCGATCTCGGTGCTCTTTCTCTCGCTCGCCGCAGGCTCGATTCTCTACGTGGTGATGGAGCTCCTCAACGTCTGCCGGCTCTTCTCGAGCAAGACGGTGACGGCATGGGGGCTTCTGCTCGGGCTCACGCTCGGCTTCGCAACGGACTTCGTGCTCGTCGCCGCGGGCGTCTAGCCTCAACCGCGTGAGCTTCGGGACCGTGGTGCCGCTGGTGACGGCGCGCGCCCTCAGTGGGCGCGAGTTCACCTACGAGCTGCCGGATGGAGCGGGGAAAGGTTCGGTCGTATCGGTTCCCTTCGGCCGCTCGCGGGCGCGGGGCGTGGTCGTCGAGGTCGTGGACGCGGCGCCGGTGGGCGTGCGGGCGCTCCCGGTCGAGCGCGTGCTGCACGAGCTGCCGGCGACGCTGGTCGATCTCGCGCTCTGGGTCGCCGACTACTACGGCTCGACTCCGGCGCGGGCCCTGGAGCTGGTCGCGCCGGTCAGGCGGCAGCGAAGAAAGGAGCAAGCGCCTCCAGGCGAGCGGCAGTCGCTTGAAGGGGAGGCAGCTCCGGACGCGCTGAGCGCCGATCAGGAGGCCGCCGTCGCTCGGATCGGCGAGGGAGGGCGCTTTTTGCTCTACGGGCCGACCGGCAGCGGCAAGACCGAGGTCTACCTCCAGTCCGCGGCGCGGGCACTGGAGCGTGGGCTCGGGACGATCGTGCTCGTCCCGGAGATCGCGCTCACGCCGCAGACCGTCGGGCGCTTCCGAGCCCGGTTCGGCGATTCGGTCGCCCTGCTCCACTCCGGGCTGACCGACGCCGAGCGGCGGGACGAGCGAGAGCGGATCTCGCGCGGCGAGGCCCGCGTCGTGGTCGGCGCCCGCTCGGCGGTGTTCGCGCCGATGCGGGACGTCGGCCTGATCTGCGTCGACGAGGAGCACGATCCGTCGTACAAGCAGGAGTCCGACCCGCGCTACGACGCACGCACCGTCGCCGCCAAGCGCGCGGCGCTGGAGGGCGCGGCGGTCGTCTACGGCAGCGCGACCCCGCGGCCGGAGAGCTGGGCTGCGCTCGAGCGGCTCGAGCTGCGCGAGCGGATCGGAGCGAAGCTGCCCGGGGTGAAGATCGTCGACCTGCGGCGCGAGGCCGGCTATCCCCTTTCCGCGCCGCTGCTCGCCGAGCTGGGCGGGATCGCGGAGCGCGGCGGCAAGGCGATCCTGCTCCTCAATCGCCGCGGGATGGCGCCGGCCCTCCACTGCCGCGCCTGCGGGACGACCTTCCGCTGCCCGGACTGCGACGTCTCGCTCGTGCTCCACCGCGACGAGACGATGCGCTGCCACCATTGCGGCCACTCCGAGCCCGTGCCCCAGGAGTGTCCCGTCTGCCGGTCCGTCGAGCTGGCGCGCATCGGGGCAGGGACGCAGAAGCTGGAGCGCGAGCTGGCGGCGCGGGTGCCCGAGCTCGAGCTGATCCGCCTCGACGCCGACACCGTCGCGCACCCGGAGGAGCTCGCGGCGGCGTTGCGCCGCTTCCGCGACACCGACCGCGCCGTCCTGCTCGGGACGCAGATGGTCGCGAAGGGCCACCACTTCGCAGGCGTCGAGCTGGCCGCGGTCGTGGACGCCGACGCGGGCCTCGCCCTGCCCGACCTGCGCGCCGAGGAGCGCACGTTCCAGCTCGTGACGCAGCTCGCGGGGCGCAGCGGTCGCGACGCGCCCGGGCGGGTGCTCGTCCAGACGTTCCAGCCCGACGCGCGGCCGATCGCGCTCGCCGCCCGGCACGACGTCCCGCGTTTCCTCGCCGACGAGCTCGAGCGTAGGCGCGAGCTCGGCTACCCGCCGTTCCGCCACCTGGTGCGGATCCTCGTGACCGCGCCGTCGGAGGCGCCTGCGCTGAAGCTGCTGCAGGAGCTCCGCGACGGTCTCGACGGCCTCGGCGACCTCCTCGGGCCGGCGCCGTTGTTCCGGCTGCGCGGAAAGCACCGCGCCCAGCTCGTCGCGAAGACGGACAAGCCGCGGCGCCTCGCCGCTCGCGCCGCGCAACTCCTCGCGGCCGCCGCTCCGGCGATGCGGCGGGCCGGCCTGACCGCCGTCGTGGACGTCGACCCCCAGCAGCTCTGACCTAAGATTCGGAACATGAGCGCGGAGACCGGCCAGGTGCGCGACGAGCAGCTCGACGCCGAGGCGGAGGCCAGGCGGCGCGTCGCGCTGGCGCAGATTCGCCAGTATCCCGACCCCGCGCTGAGGATGCGGGCCAACGAGGTCGAGGACTTCGACGAAGCGCTCTCCAAGCTCGTCGAGCGGCTCGAGCACCTGCTCCACGACGCGAACGGGCTCGGGCTCGCGTCCACGCAAATCGGCGTTTTGCAGCGGGTTTTTGTCTTCCAGCCGGACCCGGAGCAGGCGCCGGTCGCGCTCGTGAACCCGCGTTTGGTCGAGCCGTCCGACGAGCGGCTCGCTGACGACGAGGGCTGTCTCTCGCTCCAGGGCGTCGTGATCCCGGTCGAGCGGCACGAGCGGGTCGACGGTCGAGGGAAAGAGCCCAACCGGCGAGGACGTGCGGCTCGAGCTCGAGGGGCTGCCGGCGCGCGTCGCCCAGCACGAGCTGGATCACCTCGACGGGATCCTGATCCTCGACCGGACGACCGCGGATGCCCGGCGCGAGGCGCTCGCGATCCTGCGGCCGCAGCCGGTGCTGATCAGGTAGTGCGCGTCGCAGTCGCCGCGACGGCGCCGTTCGGCGCCGACGTGCTCGAGCGGCTGGCTGCGCGGCACGAGGTCGCATACCTGCTGACGCGGCCGGACCGGCCGCGCGGCCGCGGCCGGCGCGTGGGGTCGCCTCCGGCGAAGGAGACAGCCGAGCGGCTCGGAATCGAGGTGCGCCAGCCGGAGAGCGTCGCCGACTTCGATCCCGAGCGAGGACATCGTCGTGCTCGCCGCCTACGGCGCGCTGATCCCCGAGCCCGTCCTCGACCGCTCGCTCTGGCTGAACGTGCACCCGTCGTTGCTCCCGCGCTGGCGCGGGGCGGCGCCGATCGAGCGCGCCCTGATGGCCGGCGACCTCGAGACCGGCGTGACGATCATCAAGCTCGTCCCGGAGCTCGACGCCGGCCCGATCGCGGCGCAGCAGGCCTTCGCGGTCGCAGAGGACGACGACTACGGCTCGATCGCGGCCCGCACGGCCGAGCTCGGGGTCGAGCTGATCGAACAGGTGCTGCCCGACCCGTCGTTCACGCCGCAGCCCGAGGAAGGCGTCACCTACGCGGAGAAGATCGGGCCGGAGGACCGTGCGCTCGACTGGTCCCGCCCACCGGAGGAGCTGCTGAACAGGATCCGCGCGCTCTCGCCGCATATCGGCGCGCGCGGCGAGCTGCACGGCCGCCCGGTGACGATCTGGCGCGCGCGGATCGAGGACGGAAAGCTCGTTCCGGTCGAGGTGCAACCCGACGGCCGTCGCCGGATGAGCTACGACGAGTTTCTCCGGGGCGTGCGCTGATGGCGTGGTGGTACGCGGTCGTCGAGTCGCGGCACGAGCTCCAGAATCCGACCAGCGCGGAGAAGATCCGCCTGCTCGGCCGCGAGCTCGGCCTGGGCCCGTCGTCCCACCTGCTCGACGTCGCCGGCGGCCGCGGCGGCCCGGCGTCGCTCCTCGTCCGAGAGTTCGGCTGCCGGGTCACGCTGGTCGAGCTCGCTCCCGAGTTCGCGCAGGTCGCCCGCGGGCGCGACGAGCGGATCGAGGTGGTCGAGTCCGACGCGAAGGAGTTCGCGATCGAGCCCGGCGCCTACGACGCGGCGATGTGCCTCGGCGCGTCGTTCGCCTACGACGGCCTCGTCCCGACGGTGCGGGCGCTGGCGCAGGCGGTGCCGACGCGCGGGCTCATCGCGGTCGGCGAGCCGTTCTGGCGCGTCTGGCCGCTGCCGGAGGCCGTGGATCCCTCGGAGCTCGCGCTCGGCGGCGAAGGCCTGGTGCCGCTCGCGGAGACGGCCGAGCGCTTCGAGTCGGGCGGCGTCGAGCTCGTCTCGCTGATCGCCTCGTCGCAGGACGACTGGGACCGCTACGAGTCGCTGCACTGGGCGACGCTCGACGAGTGGCTGGCGGCGAACCCGGACGACCCGCAGGCCGAGGAGTTTCGCGAGCGCGGGCGGCGAGAGCGCGACCGGCACCTGCGCTGGAGGCGCGAGCTGATGGGGTGGGCGATCTTCGTCGGTCGCGTGCAGTGATCTCGCCGGCGCGGCGCGCGGCATTCGCGACGCTGCTGCGCGTCTTCGAGGAGGATGCCTACGCCGACCGGGCGTTTCCGGCCGCCGCGGCCGGCCTCGAAGAGCGTGACCGCGCGCTCGCGCAGCGGCTCGCGTACGGGACGATCCAGCGCGTCCGCACGCTCGACCACGGGATCGAGGCGCTCGGCCGCCGGCCGGTCGCGAAGCTCGATCCGCCGGTGCGCGCGGCGCTGCGGCTGGGCGCGTACCAGCTCGCGTTCGCGGAGGTGGCGGTGCACGCGGCCGTGAACGAGTCGGTCGAGCTCGTCCGGGCGGCGCGGCTCGAGCGGGCGGTCTCGTTCACGAACGCCGTCATGCGACGGCTCGCGCTCGGCTTACGCGAGCTCGTGGAAGCGCTTCCGGAGGGCACGGCCACGGAGGCCGCGCTCAGGCACTCGTATCCGGACTGGGTCGCCGAGCTGTGGTGGCGCGAGCTCGGGCCGGACGAGGCGCTGGCGCTGATGAGGGCGCAGAACGAGCCGCTGGAGACGGTCGTCCGCCGGAACGAGCGCAAGCCGGGCGAGGTAGTCGGCGAGCCGGACGGGGAGATCCCCGGAGCGCTCCACGTCGAGCGCGTCGACCGCCAGGCGCTGCGCGAGGGCCTCATCTGGCCGCAGAGCCGCGGCTCGCAGCTCGCCGGCCTTGCCGTCGGGAGCCGCGGGGGCGAGCGGGTGCTCGACCTCTGCGCCGCGCCTGGCGGAAAGGCCTCACAGCTCGCCGGCGAGGTGACCGCGGTCGAGCTGCACCCCGGCCGCGCGCGCGAGCTGGAGGAGAACTGCGCACGGCTCGGCGCGACGAACGTCCACGTCCTCAACGCCGACGCCCTCGAGCTCCCGCCCGGCCTCCGCGACTTCGACCGCGTGCTCGTCGACGCGCCCTGCTCGGGCCTGGGCGTTCTCGCCTCGCGGCCCGATCTGCGCTGGCGCGCGAAGCCGCTCCCGGAGCTGCAGCGCAACCTGCTCGCCGTGGCCGCCGAGCGCGTCAAGCCGGGCGGCACCGTCCTCTACTCCGTCTGCACGATCAGCGCCGCCGAGAACGAGGAGGTCGTCGACGCGACCGGCCTCGAGGTCGAGTCGCTCGGCGAGGAGTGGCCGCAGTTCGCGCACCCGCGCCGGCCGGAGTTCCTGCTGACGCTGCCGCACAGACACCGCACGTCCGGCTTCTTCATCGCGCGTTTGCGACGATCAGAGGCATGAGCGTAGGCTCGACGGAGCTCATCAAAGAGCGGAGGTGCCGGCTTTGCCGGCACCGGGAGCGGGAATGAGCTGGGGCGGTGAGTGGGTGCGCGGCGCCGAGGTGGAGCCGTCGCTGTATGCGGCCGACTTCTCGCGGCTCGGCGAGCAGGTCGACGCGCTGCTTGCCGCGGGCTGCCGCGTCTTCCACTGGGACGTCGGCGACGGCCACTTCATCCCGCCGATCACGATGGGCCCGATCGTGCTCGAGTCGATCGCGGAGCAGGTGCACGAGGCGGGCGGCGTGCTCGACTGCCACCTGATGGTCGCCGAGCCGGCGAAGCACGTCCAGCCGTTCGCCGAGGCCGGCGCGGACAGCGTCACCGTCCACTTCGAGGTCTGCCCTGACCTCTCGGACGTGGTCGGGCTCGCGCGCGCGCACGGCCTCCAGGCGGGCCTGGTCTTCAACCCGGACACCGAGGTCGAGCCGGTCGCGGCGGCAGCGGTCGAGGCGGGCGTCGACCTCGTCCTCTGCATGAGCGTCCACCCGGGCTACTCGGGCCAGGCATTCATTCCGGAATCGACCGAGCGGATTCGCCGCCTGCGCGCGCTGCTGCCCAGGGAGATCCCGATCCAGGTCGACGGCGGGGTCGGCGAGAAGAACATCCGCGAGCTGTACGACGCGGGCGCCCGTCTGTTCGTCGCCGCGACGGCCGTTTTCGGCGCAGACGACCCCACCGCCGCCTACACGCGTCTGGCCGAAGCCGTGCAATGAGCGTAGGCTCGACGGAGCTCATCAAGGAGCGGAGGCGCCGGCTGTGCCGGCGCCGGGAGCGGAAATGAGCCTCGAGCGCGCGCTCGAGCTCGCGGAACGCGGTCGCGGGAGCGTCGAGCACACGCATCCGCTGGTCGGTGCGGTCGTCGTCGCGGACGGCGAGGTCGTAGGCGAGGGCTGGTATGCGGGCCTCGGCTCGCCGCACGCGGAGGTCTCGGCGCTCGAGGCCGCAGGCGAGCGGGCGCGCGGCGCGACGCTCTACGTCACGCTCGAGCCGTGCTCGCACCAGGGGCGGACACCGCCGTGCGCCGACGCCGTGATCGCGGCCGGCGTCGAGCGCGTCGTGGCGGGCGCTCACGACCCGAACCCGAAGGTGGACGGTCAAGGCTTCGCGCGGCTGCGCGAGGCAGGCGTCGAGGTCGACGTGGTCGACTCGTGGGAGGCCCGCCGCCAGAACGAGGCCTGGCGCGTCTGGATCTCGCGCGGCCGGCCCTTCGTGACCTACAAGGTGGCCATGACGCTCGACGGGCGCGTGACCGTGCCGGGCTCGCGCTGGGTCTCCGGCGAGGAGAGCCGGCGGCGGGTCCACGAGCTCCGGGCAGAGTCGGACGCGGTCGCGGTCGGGATGGGAACGGTTCGGGCGGACGATCCGCAGCTGACCGCGCGCGGAGTGGAGGCGCCGAGCCAGCCGCGCCGGCTCGCGTTCGGCCGCGGGCCGCTGCCGGAAGGCTCCGAGCTCGAGCTCCGCCCGGGGCCGCTCGAGGACGAGCTCGCCGCCCTCGCCCGCGAAGGCGTCCGCAGCCTCCTGCTCGAAGGCGGCCCGACGCTCGCCGCCTCCTTCCTCGGGGCGGGCCTCGTCGACAAGCTGCTCGTGTTCGTCGCGCCACGCCTCTCCGGCGAGGGCCAGGGCCCGGTCGCGGCGCTGCCGGACCCGGTCGACCTGCGACGTTTGACCGGAGAGCAGGTCGGCGAGGACATCCTCTTGACTGCGTATGTCCATGAGCCGTGACCTTCGTCGTGCAGACGACCGCCTCGTGACGCTCATCTCAGGCTGGCTGGCGCGGCACGTCTCCGACCGTGAGCTCGCCGGCGAGCTCGCCTTCGCGCGCGGGCTGACCCCGGAGCAGGCGAAGGCGGTCGACGAGCTCCGCGCCGAGCTCGCCGGTCCGCGCGAGCGCGCGGAGCTGGAGATGATCGCCCGCGAGACCCTCGAGACACTCGCGATCGCCGCTGAGTAGCCTTTCCGCATGTTCACGGGAATCGTCCGCGAGCGCGGACGCGTCGTCGTTGCGGAGCGGAACGGCGATGGACTGCGCCTCCTGATCTCCGCGCCCGAGACCGCAGCGGGGACGGGCATCGGCGACTCGGTCTCGGTGGCCGGCTGCTGCCTGACCGCGGTCGCGGTGGACGACGGGGAGCTCGCCTTCGACGCCGTGGGGGAGACGTTGTCGCGTACAAACCTCGGCGGCCTTGATGAGGGCGCGGAAGTGAATCTCGAGCCCGCGCTCAAGGCGGGCGACCCGCTCGGCGGGCACTACGTCCAGGGTCACGTCGACGGCGTCGCCCGCGTGCGCGCGCACGGGCGCGAGGGCGACGGCTCGCGCCTGTGGCTCGACCTTCCCGAGGAGCTCCTGCGCTACTGCGTCGAGAAGGGCTCGCTCGCCGTCGACGGCGTCTCGCTGACGATCGCGGAGGTCGACGAAGGCGGTGTCGCGATCGCGCTCGTCCCGCACACGCTCGAGGCGACGACCCTCGGGAGCCTCGAGCCGGACGGCGAGGTCAACGTCGAAGTCGACGTCCTCGCGAAGTACGTCGAGCGGCTGGCCGCACCCGGCGGAGTACGATCCGGGCAGTGAGCACGACCGAGCGATCCACGGCGTTCGCGCCGGTCGAGCAGGCGATCGAGGACATCCGCCAGGGCAAGCTCGTGGTGGTCGTCGACGCGGCCGACCGCGAGAACGAGGGCGACCTCACGATCGCCGCCCAGTTCGCGACGCCCGAGGCGATCAACTTCATGGCCAAGCACGGCCGCGGGCTCATCTGCCTCTGCCTGACCGAGGAGCGCTGCGACGAGCTCGGACTCCGTCCGATGACCGAGCGGAACGAGACGCCTTTCGGCACCGCGTTCACCGTCTCGATCGAGGCGCGCGAGGGGATCAGCACGGGCATCTCCGCTCCCGACCGCTCGCGGACGATCCAGGTCGCGATCGACCCGAGCCGGGGCCGCGACGACCTCGTCCAGCCCGGCCACGTCTTCCCGCTGCGCGCGCGGCCCGGCGGCGTCCTCCAGCGCGCCGGCCAGACGGAGGCCGCGGTCGACCTCGCGCGGCTCGCGGGGCTGAATCCCGCAGGCGTCGTCTGCGAGATCATGAACGACGACGGGACGATGGCCCGCGTGCCGGACCTGATCCCGTACTGCGAGCGGCACGGCCTGACGCTGGTCACCGTCGCCGACCTGATCGAGTACCGCCGCCGGACGGAGAAGCTGGTCGAGCGCACGACCTCCGTGCGGCTCCCGACCGCGTACGGCGAGTTCACCGCGGTCGCGTTCCGCGAGAGGCTGACGGGCAAGCACCATCTCGCGCTCGTCCACGGCGAGGTCGACGGCTTCGAGGACGTACTCGTGCGCGTCCACTCCGAGTGCCTGACCGGCGACGTCTTCCATTCGCTCCGCTGCGACTGCGGCGAGCAGCTCGACCACGCCCTGCGGCAGATCGCCGCCGAGGACCGGGGGGTGCTGCTCTACATGGCGCAGGAAGGGCGCGGAATCGGCCTGCTGAACAAGCTCCGTGCGTACGAGTTGCAGGAGACCGGCCTGGACACCGTCGAGGCGAACCTCGAGCTCGGCTTCCCGGCGGATGCGCGGGAGTGGGGGATCGGGAACCAGATCCTCGCCGACCTCGGACTCTCGACGATCCGGATCCTGACGAACAACCCGAAGAAGATCAGCGGGCTCGAGGGTTATGGTCTCACCGTGGTCGAGCAGGTCCCGATCGAGACGCCGCCGAACGCCGAGAACCGGCGCTACCTGGCGACGAAGCGCGAGAAGCTCGGGCACCGGCTCCACCATCAGGATCTGAAGTTCGACTCGGAGGAGGGGCGGTGAGCGAGGGCCTCGAGGACACGCAGCTCTGGCCTGGTCAGGAGCGGCCCGCGGAGGAAGCGAGCGCGAGCCCGAGCCCGAGCCGGACACCGAGCCGGCCGCCGAGGCCGAGGAGGAGCTTCCGGCAGAAGAGGACGAGCTTCCGCGCTCGCCCGCTGCCCAGCACGCGGCGGGCGAGCTGCGGGTGCCGGACGGCTACGGCGTGATCGAAGGGGATCCGAGCGGCGCGCGCCGGTCGGTCGGCGTGGTCGTGGGACGCTTCAACGGCGGGATCACCGGGGAGCTGCTCTCGCGCGCGCTCGACGAGCTCGAGCGGGCGGGCGTCGGGCGCGAGGCCGTAACGGTCGTCCCGGTGCCGGGCGCGTTCGAGCTGCCGCTGGCCGCGATGGCGCTCGCGAAGACGCGCCGCTACTCCTGCATCGTCGCCCTCGGCGCGATCATCCGAGGGGAGACGCCGCACTTCGAGTACGTCGCGAGCGAGGCTGCGAGCGGGCTCCAGCTCGCGGGCCTCGAGACCGGAGTCCCGGTCGCGTTCGGCGTGTTGACGGTCGAGGACGAGCAGCAGGCGCAGGCGCGCGCTCGACAAAGGCGCCGAGGCGGTGCGGACGGCGCTCGAGATGGCCGACGTCTTCGCTCAGCTCCGCGCGGCGGCTGGGTAGCCGCCGGCTTCGGCTACACTCGCCGCCGTGTCCAAGGTCTGCGCAATCTGCGGGAAGAAGCCGTCGTTCGGCCACAACCGGAGCCATTCGATGGTGGCCACGAAGCGGCGCTTCAACCCGAACCTCCAGCGCGTCCGCATGCTGCTGAACGGCAAGGCGACGCGTGCCTACGTCTGCACGCGCTGCCTCAAGGCCGGCAAGGTCACGAAGGCGATCTAGCGCGACTTCGCGCCGACCCGCTTCGTACTACCGAAGATTTTCCCGCCGCGTAAGGCGTTCCCGGCCTCCTCCCCGCTGCGAGCGTAGCCCGGAAAGTGTCACGGGTGTGTGGCAGGACCGTGCCGAGAGTGTGACAATCGGGCGGGCCGCGGGATGAGCGACCTCGAGACGGTACGAGCCCTGGTCGATGCGGCCTGCGCGAGCCTCGAGCGCAGCCGCAGGCGGATCGACGACCTCAACGTCTACCCGGTGCCCGACGGGGACACGGGCACGAATCTCCTGCTGACTGCGCGAGGCGTCGCAAGCGCGCTCGCGGAGAGCGAAGCCCGCACTCGGGACGAGCTCGCGGCCGAGGCCACCCGTGCCGCTCTGCTGAGCGCACGCGGGAACTCGGGCGTGATCCTGTCGCAGCTCGTCCGCGGCGCAGCCGATGCTCTGGCCGGCGAGGAGCAGATCACCGCCGGCGCGATCGCGCGGGCCTTCCGCGGCGCGAGCGACGCGGCGTACGCGGCGCTGCGCGAGCCGGTCGAGGGGACGATCCTGACCGTCTCGCGGGAGCTCGCCCTCGCGGCGGAAGCCCAGCCGGACGCCGAGCCGCCCGAGCTCTTCGCCGCGCTCGTCGTTCGCGGCGAGGAGGCCGTGGCCCGTACGACCGAGCAACTCGACGTCCTCCGCCAGGCGGGCGTCGTCGACGCGGGCGGCGCGGGCCTGGTCGAGCTCGTCCGAGGAATGGCCGCGGCGCTCAACGGCGAGGAGCTCCCACCGGCGCCCATGGAGGACGAGCTGCCGTCCGAGGCGATCCATCAGGAACAGTCGCGCTTCCGCTTCTGCACGGCCTTCGTCGTCGAAGGCGATGACCTGGACAAGGAGGAGCTCGAGCGCGGGCTCGACCGCCTCGGCGACTCGCTGATCGTCGTCGGCGACCGGACCGCCCTCAAGGCGCACGTCCATACCGACGATCCCGACGCCGCGCTCGCCCTGGCCGCTACCGCGGGGGTCGTCGAGCGCGTCGAGATCGCGGACATGCGCGCCCAGATCGACGAGCGCGAGGAGCGCCTGCTCGCTCCCACCGAGCCTGCAGCGCGCTGTGCGGTCGTCGCCGTCTGCGCGGGCGAAGGCAACCGCCGGCTGTTCGAAAGCCTCGGCGCCGCGCGGATCGTCGAGGGCGGGCAGACGATGAACCCGCCGACAGCCGAGCTCCTGGCCGCGATCGAGGCGACCAACGCCGAGGAGGTGATCGTGCTCCCGGACAACTCGAACGTGATCCTCTCGGCGGAGCAGGCGGCCGACCTCGCCGGGCCTACGGTCCGCGTCGTGCCCACACGTTCGCTGCAGGAGGGCCTCACCGCGCTCGTGACGTTCTCCCAAGACCGCTCGGCCGAGGAAAACGCCGAAGAGATGCAGCGGGCACTCGACGGCGTCGCGACCGGCGAGGTGACGGTCGCCTCGCGCGACGCCGCGCTCAACGGCCTCAGTGTCCGCGAGGGCGAGTACCTCGGGCTCGCCGGCGAGAAGGCGATCGCGACCGGCCCGTCGTTCCTCGACGTCTCCCGCGCCGTCGTCGAAGCGCTTCTCGAGGATCCGCGTGACGTCCTCACCCTCCTGACGGGCGAGGACGCGCCGCCGCTCGAGGCGCTGCTGCAGGAGCTCGCTGAGCGCCACGAGGAGCTGGAGGTCGAGGTGCACGAAGGCGGGCAGCCGCACTATCCGCTGCTTCTGTCCGCCGAATAGAGTCCAGCAGGTGAGCGAGCCGATCCGGGTCGTCCTCGTGGAGGACAACGATGTCTTCCGCGAGGCGCTCGAGCTGCTCCTCGGCCTGCGCGGGGAGATCAAGGTCGTGGCTTCGGTGCCCGACGGCGAGGATGCGGCCCGGGTCGTCTCCGAGATCCGCCCCGACGTCGTCGTGATGGACTACCGGTTGCCGGGCATGGACGGCGTCCAGGCGACGCGCGCGGTGCTGGACGCCTGTCCCGAGACCGCAGTCGTCTGCCTGACCGCCTCGGCGAACCCTCGTGAGCGCGCGGCACTTGTCGAGGCGGGTGCGGTCGACTGCCTGCAGAAGGACGAGGGTCTCGACGCGATCGTCGCGGCCATCCGCGACGCCGCCCGGTCCGCAGCTGCGTGAACCTGAACGCGGAGAACACCGCGATCGTCGTCGACTCGACGGCGGACTTCCCGGAGGCTCCGAGCCGGTTTCCAAACTGGCGCGTCGTCCCGCTCTACGTCCGCTTCGGCGACGAAAGCTTCCGCGACTACGTCGAGCTCGACCCGGCTGCGTTCTACGAGCGCCTGCGTTCCGCCGGCGCCACTCCTGCGACTTCACAGCCGACGCCTGCGGACTTCCTCGCCGCCTACGAGGACCTGGACGGCTACGAGCGGATTCTCTCGCTCCACATCGCCGGCAAGCTCTCCGGAACGATCGAGAGCGCTCGGGCCGCGGCGCAATCGCTGGGTGGCGAGCGCGTCCGGACGGTCGACTCAGGCAGCGCGTCGGCGGCGCTCGCGCTGCTGGGGCTCGCGATCGAGCGGCGCCTCGAGCGCGGGACGACCGACGACGAGGTGGACGAGCTCGTCGAGCGCTACCGGCGCGACGCGGGCCTGCTCTTCACGCTCGACACCTTCGAGTACCTCGTCCGCGGCGGCCGCGTCGGGCGCGCGCGCGGCTGGGCGGGCGAGCTCCTACACATCAAGCCGATTCTCACGATCGAGGACGGGGAGGTGCTGCCGGTGAAGCGCGTTCGCGGCAACCGCAAGGCGTTCCTCGAGTTCGAGTCCGCGTTCGAGGCGTCCACGACCGACGGGCCCGACCTGCGCGTCGGGATCGCCCATGCAGACGCCCCCGAGCGCGCGGAGGCTCTGGCGGAGATGGTGCGCCGCGTTCGGCCAAATGCGACTCTCGAGCTCGTGACGACGCTCGGCCCGGTCGTCGGCGCGCACGCCGGGCCCGGAACGGTCGGGTTCTTCTGGTTCGCGGACGAGTGATACCGCCGCCTGCGTACCTAGACTGGCGCACATGCCGACCGGGTTCGCCGGAGTGGAATCTCCCGCGTGGGCCCGGCTCCCCGGGACACCGCGGCCGGAGCTCCTGGAGCACGGCGTCGAGACGCTTCCCGGCGTCGGGCCGGCGCTGAGCAAGAAGCTCGCGAAGCTCGGCCTGCGCACGCTCCGTGACCTGGTCGAGCACCGGCCGCACCGCTACGAGCCCGCGGTCCCCGAGCGCCGGATTGCCGATCTCCTCGCCGAGGAGGAAACGGCCATCTCCGGCCAGATCGGGCGCGTCTCGGTGCGGCGGCCGCGGCGCAACCTCGCCATCCTCCAGGCGCGGGTCTCCGACGGGAGCGGCGAGATCACCGCGGTCTGGTTCAACCAGGCGTGGCTCGAGGAGAAGCTCAAGCCGGGAACGCGAGTGCGGCTGCGCGGCCAGCTGAAGCGGAACGGCTTCCAGGTGCGCTCGTACGACCTGAACGGAGTCGCGGCGACGGCTGACTTCGCCCCGGTCTACCCGGCGAGCGAGGAGGTGACGCCGAAGCGCCTCCGAGGGCTCGTCGCCCGGGTTCTTCCACACGCACGCGACCTGCCGGACCCGCTGCCCGCCGAGCTGAAAGCGCGGGAAGCGCTGCCGCTCCGGGCCGATGCGCTCGTCGCGCTCCACCGGCCGCGCTCGGAGGCGCAAGGAGAGGAGGCGCGCCGTCGGCTCGCGTTCGACGAGCTGCTCGTGCTCCAGGTCGGGCTGGCGCGAACCCGGGTTGGTCACGAGGCCGAGCACGCCCGACCGCTCGGCGAGCCGGGCGAGCTGACCCGGCGCTACCGCGATCTGCTCCCGTTCGAGCTGACGCCCGACCAGGACCACGCGATCGGCGAGATCGACCGCGACCTGGCGCGGGACGCCCCCATGCAGCGGCTCCTGCAGGGCGACGTCGGCTCCGGCAAGACGGTCGTCGCGCTGTACGCGCTTCTGCGCGCGGTCGAGACCGGCCTGCGCGGGGCGCTGATGGCGCCGACCGAGACGCTGGCCGAGCAGCACTTCCTCACCATCGAGCCGCTCTGCGCGGAGCTCGGCGTGCCCGTCGCGCTGCTAACCCGTTCGGTCAAGTCGGAGATCGCCGAGGCCGGGATCGTGGTCGGGACGCACGCGCTGATCCAGGAGGGGGTCGACCTCGGCGAGCTCGGGGTGGCGGTCGTCGACGAGCAGCACCGCTTCGGCGTCGAGCAGCGGAAGGCGCTCGTGCAGGGCCGGCAGCCGCACGTTCTCCACATGACGGCAACGCCGATCCCGCGCACGCTTGCCCTGACGCTCTACGGCGACCTGGCCGTCACCGAGATCGCCAAGCCGCCCGCCTCGCGCAAGCCGATCGTCACCTCTTGGGTGACTGCCGAGCGCTCCTCCGAGGCCTACAAGCGCCTGCGCAGGCACCTCGACGACGGGCGCCAGGCATACGTCGTCTGCCCGCTGATCGAGGAGTCCGAGACCTCGCAGGCCCGCGCGGCCGAAGCGGAGGCGGAGCGGCTGCGCCGCGCGGAGCTGAGTGACTATCGGGTCGGGTTGCTGCACGGGCGCCTGCGGCCGGTCGAGCGGCGCGAGCTGATGGCGCGCTTCAAGGCGGGCGAGCTGGACGTGCTCGTGGCGACGACGGTGATCGAGGTCGGCGTCGACGTGCCGAACGCGACGATCATGATCGTCCAGGAAGCCGATCGCTTCGGGCTCGCGCAGCTCCACCAGCTGCGGGGCCGCGTCGGGCGCGGGGCGGAGCAGTCGTACTGCCTGCTGATCTCGCGCCCGCGCGAGGAGCTGACCGAGAACGCGCAGGCGCGGCTGCAGGCTCTGGTGGACACGACCGACGGCTTCGAGCTCGCGGAAAAGGACCTCGAGCTGCGCGGTGAGGGCCAGCTGCTCGGCACGCGTCAGTCGGGCCTCTCGGAGTTCCGCTTCGTCCACTGGCGCACCGACCGCCCGCTGCTCGAGCGCGCGCGGGACGCGGCGGAGGAGCTCGTCGCGTACGAAGGTCCCCTTGCCGACGAGGTCGACCGGGTCTTCGCGGAGGTCGGTGTCGCCGCCTGAGGTGCTCGACGCGTGAGGATCATCGCCGGCTCGCGCAAGGGGGCGCGGATCTTCGCGCCGAAGGGGCTCGACACGAGGCCGACAGGCGACCGGGTGCGGGAGGCCGCCTTCAACCTGCTCGGCCCGGGAGCCCCGGAGGGAGCGGCCGTGCTCGACCTCTTCGCCGGCTCGGGCGCGATGGGGCTCGAGGCGCTCTCGCGAGGCGCCAAACGCGTGACCTTCGTCGAGAACGACAGCGACGCCTGCCGCACGATCAATCGCAACCTCGACAAGCTCGGCCTGGAGGGCGCGACCGTCCTCTGCCAGGACGCGCTCACCGCCCTTCGCGCCGATGCCCGCGCGGGCGCCCGCTACGATCTCGTCTTCGTCGACCCGCCCTACCGGAGGTTTTCTTCCCTGCAAAACGCGCTGATTGAGCACCTGCCCGAGATCCTCGCTCCGGGCGGAACGCTCGTCGTCGAGACCGCCGCCACGGAGGAACCGGAGCTCCCGCTGCAGAAGCGAACGAGCAGGCGCTACGGCTCCGCGCGCCTCACCATCTTTGACCACGAATGATCACGGCCATCTACCCAGGCACCTACGACCCGGTCACGAACGGCCACATCGACGTGATCACCCGCGCCGCGGACATCTTCGACCGCGTTGTCGTCGGCGTCGTCGGCAAGCCGCAGCACAAGGACCCGATGTTCACGCTCGACGAGCGCGTCGGATTCCTGCGCGACTCGCTGGACGGCCTCGGCAACGTCGAGGTCGACGTCTTCTCCGAGCTTGTCGTCGACTTCGCCCGCAGGTGGGAGGCGAAGGTGATCGTCAAGGGCCTGCGCGTGATCTCGGACTTCGAGTGGGAGTTCCAGATGAACCAGCTCAACCGGACGCTCGCACCGGAGGTCGAGACCGTCTACGTGATGGCGAGCCCGCAGGTCAGCTTCGTCTCGTCGAGCGGAGTGAAGGAGATCGCGAGCTTCGGCGGAAAGGTCGACGAGCTCGTGCCCGAGGGTGTCGCACGCAGATTCGAGGAGCTGTTCCCCGACGGACGCCCCGGAACGCCGGAGAACCCGCAGGAATGAGCGTAGGCTCGACGGAGCTCATCATGGAGCGGAGGTGCCGGCTTTGCCGGCGCCGGGAGCGGGAATGAGCGTGGAAGAGATCCTCGGCGCAGGCCACGACGTGAGGCTCGGCAAGCGTCAGGCCCAGGAGGTGCTGCAGAAGCTGCGCGCCCGCGGCGCCGAGAGCGACGCTGCCGACCGGCTCGAGTCCCGGCTTGCAGATTCCGACGAGGTCGTGATCGCCCGCGGCGAGGCGCAGCAGCTCCTCGAGGAGCTCAAGGCGAGCGGCCGGCGCTGGATCTCCGGCACCGATGCGCCGCGGCCCGAGCCTCCGAGGGCCGCGCCCGAGCCCGAGCCTGAGCCGGAGCCGAAGCGCCGCTGGTTCTGGCGAAAAGGTTGATCAACCGGTCTCCTCTGTAGACTCCGGAAACCCATGGACGTACTCGTATTGATCGACAAGCTGGACGACCTCGTCCACAACGCGAAGGCCGTTCCGCTGACCGACCAGGTTCGCATCGACCGCGAGGAGATCTACGACATCCTCGACCAGATGCGGGCGACGATCCCCGAGGAGATCAAGCAGGCCCGCTGGATCGTCAAGGAACGCCAGGAGATGCTGGCCGAGGCCAAGCGCGAGTGCGACCGGATCCTCGGCGAAGCGCGCGAGCAAGCGGTTCGCGAGGCTTCCCAGACCGAGATCGTCAAGCTCGCCGAGCGCCAGGCCGGCGAGATCGTCGACGACGCCCGCCGCCAGGCGCGCGAGACGCGGCTGGAGATGGAGGACTGGGCCGACTCGATCCTCTCGACGCTCGAGGTCAACCTGGACAAGTTCCTGACCGCGGTCAAGCGGGGCCGCGAGCGGCTGCACGAGCGCTCGCAGGAGACGGTCGTCGCCGGGGTCGCCATGGGCGTCGCCGACAGCACCAACAACGACGAGCCCTATTAGCGGCATGGACACCCGGCTGGCGGTCGCGAGCAAGCGCGACTGGCGCAGCTACGCCGACCGCGCGGTGCCGGAGGACGTCCAGCAGCACATCCTCGACGCCGGCCGTCTGAGCGGCAGCGGGGTCAACCGTCAACCGTGGCTCTTCGTTCTCGTCGAGAGCGAGGAAGCGAGGAGCCGTGTCGCCGAGACGGTCTTCGCGGGCGACAACGTGCGCACCTGCGCGTTCGCCGTAGCGGTCGCGACCGAAGGGCGGAAGTTCCCGCTCGACGTTGGCCGCTGTATCCAGAACATGATGCTCGTGGCCTGGAACGAAGGCGTCGTCTCATGCCCTAACGGCATGCCCGACGAGGCTGCGGCCGCCCGCGCGCTCGGCCTCGAGAACGGCTTCGAGCCGCTGAACATCGTCAGCTTCGGCTACCCGAGGCGCCCGCTCGAGCCGGGGTCGAAGAGCCCCGAGGAGTGGAGCGCCGAGGCAAACCGCAAGCCCCTGCACGAGCTCGTTCGGCGAATCTGACCGTTGCTACCGTGGTCCTCGTGACCACGTTCAACCTGCGTGCGCTCAAGCTTCGCTCCGGGGAGCAATTCCGGGACGAGCAGGAGATCGAGCTCGAGCCGCTCGAGCTCGGCGGACAGCGCTACCTCCCCGTTCCGGAGAAGGTGCCTGCCGAGCTGACGATCACGCGCGCGTCGACGGGCACCGTCTTCGAGCTCGCCTTCCACGTCCGGCTCCACGGCCCCTGCTTCCGGTGCCTCGAGGACGCGGTTCTCGACCTGCCGATCTCGGCGCGGGAATACCACGCGAACGTCCCTGAGGACGACGAGCTGCGGACACCGTACGTCGAGGACGACAAGCTCGACCTCTCCGCCTGGGCGCGCGACGCGCTCGCGCTGGAGCTGCCGGACAAGATCCTCTGCCGCCCCGACTGCGCCGGTCTCTGCCCGGTCTGCGGCAAGAACCTGAACGACGAGCCGCACGCCCACGGCGAGCCGGAGCCCGACTCGCGTTGGGCCGCGCTCGCCGAGCTCAAAGACCGGTTGTAGCGCGCAGCCAGGTCTCGAGCGACTCTTCGTACTCCGGCGAGACGTCCTCGCCGTGCGCGGGCTCGTGGCCGGTTCCGAGCACGATCACGATGTCGATCTCGTCGCCGCGTGCCTCGCGCCAGGCGGCGAGGCTCTCGTGGACCGGGATCCACTCGTCCTCGTCGCCGTAGACGAGGAGCGTCGGCACGCGGACGCGCCGGAAAACCGGGGCCGGGTCGAAGTCGAGCTCAGTCCGCACCGCGTCGCGAGCCTCGTCGCCCGGCACCTCCTCCGGGAACCAGGCCGTCTTCCACCACGGCTTCGTCCGACCCTCGGCCACGGCCGCCTCGAGCGGAGCGCGGTCGCCGCCGCGCATCCAGTCGAGAGCGTGGTCCCAGAGGCGTTGTGCATCTGCGCCCGCCTCCTCGCCGAGCGCACGCGTCGTCTGGAAGCCCGCAGTCCAGCGCATCTGCTCGCCCGGCGTGACGCCGCACGAGGCGAGGACCACCAGGAAAGCCACGCGGTCCGACATCGTCGCCGCGAGCGGCGCGACCCAGCCGCCCTGGCTGATCCCCCAGAGCCCGATCCGCTCGGCGTCGAGGTCGGCCTCGCGGCCGGCATGGTCGATCACGGCGAGTGCGTCCTCGGCCTGCTGCTCGAAGCGGCCGCGGGAGGGCTCGCCCGTGGACGCGCCGTCGCCGCGCCGGTCGAAGGTGACGACCGCGATCCCGGCCGGCGGCAAGACGCGGTGCAGATGCTCGTAGAGGTACCAGTCGCGGACGCCACGCTCGGCGCCGTGGAGCGCGACGAGCGCCGGCGGGCGGTCTGCGTCAGGCCTGGAAAGCGTCGCCGCGAGGACAGCTCCCTCGACCGGAATCGACAGATCGGTACGCACTCGCCTACCATATGCCCCCGGCGCTTCGGCGCCGTCCTATGACGGACTAACCGGCGAAACCACGATTCCTGCGCCCTTCGGGGTGCCTGTCCCTTTCGTCAGGAGGTCCATGTCTTCGATCACGCTTGTCGACGTCGCCGTCTCGCACGGCGTCCACGAGATCTTCAGCGGCGTCTCGCTGACCGTCGCCGCCGGCTCGCGCGTCGGCCTCGTCGGCCCGAACGGAGTCGGCAAGACGACGCTGCTCAGGCTGCTCGCCGGGCTCGAGGAGCCCGAGCGCGGCCGCGTGCGCCTCAGCCCGCCCGATCTCTCCGTCGGCTACCTGCCGCAGGAACACGAGCGGGGGACGCTTTCCGGCGGCCAGGCGGCCAAGGCGCGGCTCGCTGCGCTCTTCCGCGAGGACCACGACCTCTACTGCCTCGACGAGCCGACCAACGACCTCGACTTCGCGGGGCTCGACTGGCTGGAGCGCCTCGTGCACGGTGTACGCGGCAGCGTGGTCGTCGTCTCACACGACCGCGAGTTCCTCGATCGCACGGTCACGCGGATCGTCGAGCTCGAAGAAGGCCGCCAGCGCGTGCGCGAGTGGCCGGGCGGCTGGAGCGAGTACGAGGCCGCGCGTAATAGGGCTCGTGCGGCGCACTACCGACGCTTCGCGGATACGCAGGAGCGGCGGACTGAGCTCGAGGCGTTGATCCGCCAGCGGCAAGGCCAAGCTCGTGCGGGAGGCAAGCTCGGCAAGAAGACGGGCGGCGCCGATCGCCGTGCCACCCGGGCGCTGAGCACGAAGGTGCGGCAGGCGGAACGCTTGCTCGAGCGCGTAGACAGCGTCGAGAAGCCGTTCGAGCCGTGGGAGCTCAAGCTGGAGCTCGAGCCGGTGAGCCGCAGCGGCCACCTCGTCGCCCGCCTCGAAGGCGTCGTCGTCGAGCGGGAAAACTTTCGGCTCGGGCCCGTCGACCTCGAGCTCGCCCGCGGCGACCGCCTCGCCGTAACCGGGCCGAACGGAAGCGGCAAGTCCACACTGCTCGGCGCGCTTACGGGTGAGCTGGCTTTGTCCTCTGGGACGCGTGTCGTCGGCACGAGAGTCGTGTTCGGCGAGCTCGAGCAGACGCGCGGTCGCTTCACAGTTGACGAGCCGCTCGTCGAGGCGTTCGGCGGGCCGCAGGAACAAGCGCGAACCCTGCTCGCCAAGTTCGGCCTCGGCGCCGACGACGTTCTCAGGGCGGCCCGCACACTCTCGCCCGGCGAGCGCACGAGAGCGCAGCTCGCCCTGCTGGCCGCACAGGGCGTCAACTGCCTCGTCCTCGACGAGCCCACGAACCACCTCGACCTGCCCGCGATCGAAGAGCTCGAGGCCGCGCTCGCCGGCTACACCGGCACCGTCGTCCTCGTAACGCACGACCGCCGCCTGCTCGAGCGCTTCGGGGCGACGCGCGAGGTCGCGCTCTGAGCCCTGGCTATAATCCGCCGCCGTGACCGTCCCGAAGAAAAAGCAGTCCAAGTCTCGCCGTGACAAGCGCCGCGCCCAGCACAAGATCTCCGCGCCGCGCCTGAACCTCTGCCCGCAGTGCGGCCAGCCGAAGCAGCCGCACCGCATGTGCCCGACTTGCAAGACGTACGGCGGGCGCGAGATCGAGCCGCTCCGCACGCCGTAGCCGGATGGTCACCGTCGCCGTCGACGCTCTGGGCGGCGATCGCGCGCCCGAAGAAGTCGTCGCCGGTGCCGCGGAGGCTGCCTCCGACTCGATCCGCCCGGTGCTCTACGGCCCTGCAGGCCTCGACGCGCAGGGACTGGAGCTCGTCGAGACGACGGGCGAGATCGCAATGGACGAGAAGCCTGCAGAGGCCGTCAAGGCGAAGCCGGACAGCTCGCTCGTCGCCGCCTGCCGCGCGGTCGGCCAGAAGCAGGCCGACGCGGTCGTTTCCGCCGGGAACACGGGCGCGATGCTCGCCGCCTGCTTCCTCGAGCTGCGCCGCCTGCCGGGAGTCGCGCGCCCTGCGATCGCCGTCGTGATCCCGGCCAAGCACCGGCCGTCCGTCCTGATCGACGCGGGCGCGAATGCGGACAACCGTCCCGAGCACCTGCTCCAGTTCGCGCACATGGGCTCGGTCTTCGCCGAGGAGGTGCTCGGCGTCGAAAAGCCGGAGGTGCGTCTGCTCTCGATCGGCGAGGAGGCCGAGAAGGGCAATCAGCTGACCCTCGAGGCGTACGAGCTGCTGGCCGGCGCCGACGGGCTCGACTTCCGCGGGAACACCGAGAGCCGCGACCTGCTGCTCGGCGCCGCCGACGTCGTCGTCTGCGACGGGTTCACCGGCAACGTCGTCCTCAAGCTGATGGAGGGCACGATCAAGACCGTCCTCGACGCCCTGCGTGAGCAGATCACGTCGACCCGGCGCGGCAAGGCCGGCGGCCTGCTGATCCGCCCGGCCGCCCGCGGTCTCCGGCAGCGGCTCGACCCCGAGACGTACGGCGGCGCGTACCTGCTGGGCCTTCGCGGGCTCGCGGTGATCGCCCACGGAAACTCCTCTCGCCGCGCGATCGCGAACGCGATCCGCCTGGCCGCACGCGGCGTCGAGCACGACGTCGTCAACCGACTCGCTGAGCGGCTTCCGGAAAGAGTGTTAGCATCCGCGCGCTCTGACAGCCCCGGCAAGTGAGGTGATATGGCGGCAACGCGAGAGGAAGTGTTCGAGCGGGTCAAGGAAGTCCTGACGGAACAGCTCGGGGTGGACGAGAACGAAGTCACGGAAGAAGCGTCTTTCCAGGAGGACCTCGACGCCGACTCGCTCGATCTCGTGGAGCTGATCATGGAGCTCGAAGATCAGTTCGGGATCAAGATCTCGGACGAGGACGCCCAGAAGATCCAAACCGTCGGGCAAGCCGTCGACTACGTCACAACGCACCAGTAGCCGAGCTCCAACAGGCCGTCCCGCAGAGCTGACACGGCTCATCGGCGCGCTGCCCGAGGAGCGGCTCGAGATCGTCTTCACGCACAGCTCCTGGGCGCCGGATCGCGCGTCCTCGTACGAGCGGCTCGAGTTCCTCGGCGACAGCGTGCTCGAGCTCGCGATCGCGCGAGCCCTCTACGACCGCTATCCGGAAGCCTCCGAGGGCCGGCTGGCGAAGATCCGCTCGCACGTCGTCTCGCGGGCGAGCTGCGCCGTCGTCGCGCGGGAGCTGGGGCTCGGCGAGATCCTGATGGAGCGCGGCTCGGGCCTCGTGCCCGACGACGAGCTCGTCAAGCTCTCACGCAACCGGAACGTGCTTGCGGCGCTGCTGGAGGCCTCGCTCGCGGGGATCTACCTCGAGCACGGGTTCGAGGCGGTCGAGGACGCGGTGGTCGCCGCCTTCGACGGCCGGATCACCTACGCGCTCACGAGCCACGTCGACCACAAGACGGAGCTCCAGGAAGAGCTGGCGCGGCAGGGGCGCCAGGTCTCGTACGCGGTGCTCGAGGTGCAGGGACCGCCGCACGACCGCATCTTTCGCTGCGCGGCAGTGATCGACGGCGTCGAGACCGGCTTCGGCAGGGGCCGCTCGAAGAAGGCAGCCGAGCAGGACGCCGCGCGCGAGGCGCTGGACCGGCTCGCGATGTCGGCTTAGGAGGGCCTCCTGGCATCCGCTCGTCTCAGTAGCCTCCGGCTCGCGTGCACCTGCAGGCGATCCGCATCCGCGGCTTCAAGTCGTTCCCGGACCCGGTCGAGGTGCGCCTCGAGCCGGGCGTGGCCGTCGTGGTCGGGCCGAACGGATCCGGGAAGTCGAACGTCGCCGACGCGCTCCTCTGGGCATCGGGCTCGCTGAGCCCGCACGAGCTGCGCGCGGAGAAGCCGGACGACGTCCTCTTCGCCGGGTCTTCGGGCCGCCCGCCCGCCGATTTCTGCGAGGTCGAGCTCCTCTTCGACAACTCGGACGGCGCTCTCGCGGAGCTCGACTTCACCGAGGTCTCGGTCGCCAGGCGGCTGCACCGCGGCGGTGAGGGCCAATATCTCGTCAACCGCGCGCACGTGCGCCGTACCGACCTCGTCGAGCTGCTTGCGGACGCTGGGCTCGGCGGCAGCCACGGCTCGGTCATCAGCCAGGGCAAGGTCGAGGAGATTCTCGCGAGCAAGCCCGAGGAGCGGCGGGTGCTGCTCGAGGATGCGGCCGGGCTCGGGAAGTTCAAGCAGCGGCGGCACCGGGCCGAGCTGAAGCTCGCGCGCGTCCAGGTTCAGGTCGAGCGCGCGCGCGACCTCGAGTCCGAGGTCAAGACGCGGCTGCGACCGCTCGCGCTCCAGGCGAGCGCCGCCGAGCGGGCCGAGAAGCTGCGCGGCGAGATCGCGGGGCTGCGGGCGCGGCTCGCACAACTGGACCTCGCAGCAGTTGATGAACGAATCGCCGAGATCGACGAGCGGCGTTCGGCGGCGGGGCTCGCGCGCCGGAGGATCGAGGAGCGGCTCGAGAGCCTGCTCGAGGAGCGCAACCGCGCGGAGGAGGAGCTCGCCGGAGCGGCTGGTCGCGGCGAGGGTGCCACCGCCGCGCTGTACCGCCTGCGGAGCGCGGCCGAGCGGCTCGAGCTGCGGCGCGAGGCCGCCGCGGAGCTCGCCGCGCGCCTGCGAGCGGAGCCGCTCTTCTCGCGCCCGGCCAGGAACCCACAGCGCGAGGCGCTACGCGAGAAGGCACGCCTTGCCCGCGAGCGGCTGGCCGCGCTCGAGCATTCGCTCGCCGAGCGCGAGGGCTTGCCGCCCGCGGCACGCGCGCTGGCGGAACAGGGCGAGCGGCTTGCGCTCTCTCTGCTCGAGGTCGAGGCCGGCTACGAGCGCGCCGTTGCGGCCGCGCTGGGCGGCCGCGCAGCTGCCGTCGTCGCTGGAGACGCGTCCGGAGCGCTGGAACTCGTCGAACGCGCTCGCGACGGCGGTCTCGGCGACCTTGCCGTGCTCGTGCCGCCGCGCGCGGAACCGGGCCGGAAGCCGTCGCCGCCGCTCCCCGGCGCGGAGCCGTTGTCGAGCCGTGTGCGCGCCCGCCCGGGCGGCGAGCGCGTCGCGAAGCTCCTCGAGGACGTCTGGCTGGCCGAGCCCGCCGATCTCGACCGAGCGGAGAGCGGCGTCCTGGTCACGCGCGAGGGGCACTGCTTCGACGCCGACCGCGGCGAGCTCTGGTTCGCGGGCGAGACGGCCGAGGCCGTGCTGCTCCAGCTCGACGCCCGTCGCCGCTCGCTGGCGCGCGAGGCCGAGGAGCTCGAGCGGCAGGCCGAGAGCGCCGAGCTCGCCGTCGACGTGCCACCGCCTTCGGCAGAGCCGCTCGCCGCTCTAGCCGACCGGCTGTCCGCGCTGCTCGAGGGCGCCGCTGCCGCCGCCGAGCGCTTCGAGGCGCCGCTGCGTGCGCGGGTCGACGCAGGCGCGACGAAAGCGGGGCACCTCGCCGCCGAGCTGCGCAGGCTCGGAGGCGAGGAGGCCGAGGCCCGCCGCGAGGCTGCGGAGGCTGCAGAGCGCGCCTCCGCGATCGAGGTCGAGCACGCCCGGCTCGACGCGGAGGCCGATGAAGCTCGGCGTCGGCTCGAGGAGGCGGGGGCAGACCCCGCGGAGGGCGACGACCGCGACGAGCTCGCGGCGAAGATCGAGCGACTCGAGCGCCGCCGCGAGGCGCTCGGCCAAGTCAACCCCCTGGCGAAGGAGGAGCACGAGCGCGAGAAGGAGCGCCTGACAGAGCTGACCACGCAGCGCGAGGACCTCGAGGCGAGCCTGAAGGAGCTCGAAGAGCTGCGAACCGAGCTCGCCGAGACCGTCGAGCGCCGCTTCGCCGACACCTTCGACGCAGTCAGCAAGCACTTCGAGGAGGTCGCGACGACGCTCTTCCCGGGCGGCCACGGCCGGCTCCGGCTGACCGAGCCCGACGACGAAGGCGGCGAGCCTGGCGTGGAGGTCGAGCTCCGCCCGGCCGGCAAGCGCGTCACGCGGCTCTCGCTGCTCTCGGGCGGCGAGAAGGCCCTCGGCGCGATCTCGTTCCTGTTCTCGCTCTTCCTCGCGCGCCCGTGCCCGTTCTACCTCCTCGACGAGGTCGAGGCCGCGCTCGACGACACGAACATCGGCCGCTTCGTCGAGCTCCTGCGCCGGTACTCCGACAGCGCGCAGTTCATCGTCGTCACGCACCAGAAGCGGACGATGGAGGCGGCCGACGTGCTCTACGGCGTGACGATGGGCGGCGACGGCGTCTCGCAGATCGTCTCGCGGCGCCTCCCGCGCGAAGACGCCGAAGCCGCGGCGTAGTGCTCTACTCGCCAGACGAGTTCGAGCCGCTGACGGACGAGCCGTGGGACGACGAGCGTGTGCGCGCGGCGATCCGGGCGATCGTCGCGGACGCGGACGACGCCTTCGACCCCGCCGGGCTCTGGCCGGCGAACGAGTGGGACGCCTGGGGCTCGACCCCGCCGGTGAAGGACGTCTACTGCGGTGCGGGAGGCGTGATCTGGGCGCTCGACGCGCTCCGCCGGCGCGGGCACGCGGAGACGGGGATCGACCTCGCCGCGGCGATCGCGCGGACGATCGAGCTCTGGCGCGACGCGCCGGACCTCGCCGCCGCGGAGATCGAGCTGCCGTCGGCCCGCGAGTCCTCTCTCCTGTGCGGGGAGGCGGGTCTCCTGCTCGTCAACTGGCGTCTCACGCCTCGCGGAGACCTCGCCGACAGGCTCCTCCAGCGGGTGCGTGAGAACCGCGACAACGAGTTCGAGGAGCTGCTGTGGGGCTCGCCGGGAACGATGCTCATCGCGCAGGCGATGCACGGGTGGACCGGGGAGCAGCGCTGGGCGGATGCCTGGCGCGAGAGCGCCGAGGCGTTGATGGGCCGGCGGGACGAGGACGGCATCTGGACGCAGCAGCTCTACGGCAAGCCCGGGCGCCACCTTGGCCCGGCCCACGGCTTGGTCGGGATCGTGCACGCGCTGCTGCAGGTCGAGAGCGAGTGGAGCGAATCGCTCCCGCGCGAGACGGCGGAGGTCCTCGCCCGCGAGGCGATCGTCGAGGACGGGCTGACGACGTGGCCGGCGTCGGCGGGCGGGCCGCTCGCTCCTGCCAGCGGGATCCGCCTGCAGTGGTGTCACGGTGCGCCCGGCATGGTCGCCACCGCGGCGCCCTATCTCGACGAGGAGCTCCTGCTCGCCGGCGCCGAGCTGACGTGGCGCGCGGGCGCGCACCGCGAGGAGAAGGGCCCAGGCCTCTGCCACGGCACTTCCGGGAACGGATACGCGCTCTTGAAGACCTTCGAGCGCACCGGCGACGAGCAGTGGCTCGGGCGAGCCCGCCGCTTCGCCGTCCACGCGCTCGCGCAGGCAGAGGCGGCGCCCGGCCGGTACTCGCTGTTCACCGGCGGTCTCGGGGTCGCGCTCTTCGCAGCCGCCTGTCTCGACACGGACGCCCGCTTTCCGATTCTCGACTGGCTCTAGGCTCCCGGGATGGCGCGGACTTGGGCGGAGCTACTGGGGGACGAAGACGCCGGCGGTCGGGGAGGCGAGGACGCGCCGGGCTTCTTCGGCCGCCTGCGCGACTCGCTCGGCAAGAGCCGACGCGCGCTGACCGAGCAGCTCGCGCTCGGAAGCTTCGACCCGGCCGACGAGGCCGCCTGGGAGCGACTCGAGGAGGCGCTGATCGCGGCGGACATCGGCGTGCCGGCGACGGCTGAGCTCGTGCGCCGGCTGGAGGCGCGTGGCGGCGCCGGCGACCTCGGCGTCGTGCTGCAGGAGGAGATCGCCGCGATGCTCGGCGACCCGGGGCGCTTCGAGCTGGACGGGAGCCCGAGCCTGATCCTCGTCGTCGGCGTCAACGGCACGGGCAAGACGACGACGATCGGCAAGCTCGCGGCTCGGCTCTCCGAGCACGGCCACTCGGTGCTCGTCGCGGCGGCCGACACGTTCCGCGCGGCGGCGGAGGAGCAGCTCGAGATCTGGGCCGGGCGGGCAGGCGCGGACTTCGTCGGCTCGGAGCGCGGGGGAGACCCGGCCGCGGTCGCCTACGACGCGATCGAGGCGGCGCAGGCGCGCGGCCGCGACGTGGTCGTCGTCGACACCGCGGGCCGGCTGCACACGCAGGCGAACCTGATGGACGAGCTTGCCAAGGTGCGACGCGTCATCGGGCAGCGGCTGGAAGGCGCGCCGCACGAGACGTTGCTCGTGGTCGACGCGACCACCGGCCAGAACGGTCTCCAGCAGGCGCGCCTCTTCGGCCAGGCCGTTGATGTGACCGGGGTGGCGCTGACGAAGCTCGACGGCTCGGCGAAGGGCGGCATCGCCGTGGCGATCGCGCATGAGCTCGGCCTGCCGGTCAAGCTGATCGGCATCGGCGAGAGCCTCGACGACCTCCGGCCCGTTCGATCCGGACGACTTCGCCCGAGCGCTCGTCGGTGACTCATCCGCTTGATCGAATCTGGTTAAAAATGCTACGAAGGCTCGGTACGAGTACAACTCGTGGGTCTAAGCGAAGGAGGAACCGTGGGAGAGCGAAGGCTTTCTAAGAGCGTGGCGGCACTTGTGCTCGCCGTCGCGCTGGTTGGGCTGGTAGCGGCCGCAGCGTCGGCGCGTACTAACTCGGTCAAGCGTCAAAGCGCCTCGATCAAGGCGTGCGCGCTGTTGCCGGACACGACGTCGTCGACGCGCTACACGCTGTTCGACGCGCCGTATCTGAAGGCGGCGTTCAAGGCCGCGCACGTGCCCGCTCAGGTGGTGAATGCGCACGCCGATCCACAGAAGCAGAAGTCGCAGGCGCAGCAGTGCCTCGCGCAGGGTGCGAAGGTGATCCTGCTCGACCAGCTGGATCCGGCCTCGGGCGCCTCGATCACCGACCTGGCGGTCAGCCAGGGTGCGAAGGTGATCGACTACGACCGCCTCGTCGTCGGCAGCAAGGCGAAGTACTACGTGTCGTTCAACAACGTGACCGTGGGCAAGTTCCAGGGCAGGGGCCTCGTCGGCGGTCTGAAGGCGAAGAAGACGTACGGGAAGCACCCCGTCATCGCCGAGCTGAACGGCGCGACCACGGACAACAACGCGCACCTGTTCAAGACGGGGTACGACTCGATCCTGAACCCGCTCTACAACAACGGCACCTTCAAGAAGGCGACCGCCGGTGACCAGTGGACGGACTGGAGTGCGACCAAGGCTCGCACGATCTTCGACCAGATGCTCGCCGCAAACGGGAACAAGATCAACGGCGTGCTCGCCGCCAACGACGGGATCGCCGGTGCGGTCGTCGCCTCGCTGAAGGCGCACGGCCTCAAGAAGATCCCGCTGACCGGCCAGGACGCGACGCCGACCGGTGTTCAGTACATCCTCGCCGGCTGGCAGACGGGCACCGTCTACAAGTCGGTAAAGCGTGAGGCGGCTGCCGCGGCAACACTCGCCATTAAGATCATCAAACACCAGAAGGTCTCGCTGCCGGCCATCGCCAAGCAGTACAAAGGCGTGAGCCAGAAGGTCAGCGGCACGCCGTCGATCTTGCTGACTCCCGTGTGGGTCACGAAGGCGAACTACAAGCTTCTCTTCAAGGACGGCTTCTTGAAGCGGAAGCAGGTCTGCATCGGCCCGTACAAGAAGTACTGCAAGTAGTGCGGCTTTCACGGCCGGGGCGCCTTATCGGTGCCCCGGCCGTGATAGAACAGGCGCCCTGTGAGCACGGCCGTCAAGCCAGCGGCGCTGGAGCTGCGTGGAGTCTTCAAGAGCTTCGGCTCGGTCGAGGCGCTGCGCGGCGTCGACTTTGAGGTCCGCAACGGTGAGGTGATGGCGCTCGTGGGCGACAACGGCGCCGGGAAGTCGACGCTGATCAAGTGCGTCGCGGGGATCTACTCGATCGACGACGGCGATGTCTACTACGACGGCGCACGCGTGGTGATTCGTGGGCCGAAGGACGCCGCCAAGCTCGGGATCGAGGTCGTCTACCAGGATCTAGCGCTCTGCGACAACCTCGACGTCGTGCAGAACATGTTCCTCGGTCGCGAGGACCATGACCCCCTGTTCCGGCTTCGCGAGGCGCCGATGGAGCAGCGGACCACCGAGACGCTGAAGTCGCTGGCGGTGACGACCATCCGGTCGGTTCGCCAGCCGGTCGCGAGCCTTTCAGGCGGCCAGCGTCAGTCCGTCGCAGTCGCGCGCGCCGTCCTCTGGAACAACCGCGTGGTCTTCCTCGACGAGCCGACCGCGGCGCTCGGCGTCGCGCAGACACGGCAGGTGCTGGATCTCGTCAAGCGCCTCGGCGAGCAGGGGCTCGCCGTTGTGATCGTCTCGCACAATCTCGCCGACGTGTTCGAGGTGGCGAACAGGATCACCGTCCTGCGGCTCGGCCGCAACGTTGGGGTCTACGAGCGGGAGAAGACAACCGAGCAGGAGATCGTGCAGGCGATCACCGCGGGGACGGCCACGGAGCCGGCAGCGTCGTGAGCACCGCCGCGCCTGCAGAGGTCCAGGCCGCCGCCGCCGGCGACAGCCTCGGCGCCGTACTGCGGACGCGCTGGGAGGCCCTGAAGGGCGGCGACGTCGGCAGCCTGCCGGTAATCGTCGGGATCATCGCGATCACCGCGTACTTCACGATGAAGACGCCGATCTTCTTCACCTCGGTCAACTTCGTGAACCTGATCGGCCAGATGGCCGGGGTGACGGTGATCGCGGTCGGCATCGTCTTCGTGCTGCTGATCGGCGAGATCGACCTCTCCGTCGGCTACGTGAGCGGGCTCGCGAGCGTCACGGTGGCCGAGTTCCAGCTGGCCGGCTCGAGCCACAACTATCCAGGGCTGGTCGCGATCGCGCTGGCGATTCTGCTCGGTGCCGGGATCGGGGCAGTTCAGGGGTCGATCATCGCGTTCCTGGGCGTGCCGTCGTTCGTCGTCACGTTGGCGGGGCTCCTGATCTGCCAGGGAATGATCATCGAGATCCTCGGCACCACGGGCGTGATCGGGATCACGAACACCCAGGTCAACGACGTCTCGAACTACATCCTCTCGAAGAACACGGGCTGGATCGTCGCGATCGTGTTCACCGCGCTGCTCGCCTTCGCGTCGCTGGGGACGTACGTCAGCCGCAGGCGCGCAGGGCTCCCGACGGGAAATCTGATCATCACCGTGGCCCGCGTGGTCTTCTACGGCGGGCTCGCCTTCGCCGTCGTCGCGGTCTGCAACCACACGCGCGGGGTGCCGCTCGTAGGCTTGGTCGTCCTCTTCGTCGTCGTTCTCTTCTCCTACCTCGCAGGCAGGACGACGTTTGGGCGTCACGTCTACGCGGTCGGCGGCAACGCCGAGGCTGCGAGGCGCGCCGGCATCAACGTCAAGCTGATCCGGATTCTCTGCTTCGTCATCTCCGGGTCGATGGCCGGCCTGGGCGGGATCATCTTCGCCTCCCGCATCAATGGGGTCGATCTGACCGTCGGCGGCGGCACGATCCTGCTCGATTCCATCTCGGCCGCCGTGATCGGCGGCGTCAGCCTCTTCGGGGGCCGCGGGCGCGTCAGCGGCGCGCTCTTCGGCGGCCTGATCATCGGCATGATCAGCAACGGCACCGACCTGGTCGGCTCGGCCGACTGGGTCAAGTACATCACCACCGGCTTGATCTTGCTGGCCGCGGTCACGCTCGACACCGTGGCGCGCCGCCGCCAGGCCGCCGCGGGCCGCTAGCGCTCGACGGCGAACGCGATGTTCACGGTCGTGCGGTACTCACTGATCCGCTCGCCGTCCACAACCGCGCTCATCGAGACGACGTCGGCGCCCGAGATCCCGCGCACCGTCTTGGCCGCCTCCTGCACCGCTGCGTCGGCTGCCTTGGCGAAGCTCTCCGGTGACGAGCCGATGATCGTGATCACTTTCGCGATGTCTGCCATCTGAATCTCCTTCCGCTGACTGGGTCGCTCACTTCCCTACCCCGAACAGGACCTGCAACACGCCCTTCTGTCCAGCCGTTGCATCCTCGCGGAGCAGCTCGTTGAGCTCGATGCCGACCAGCAGGATGATCGTCGAGGTGTAGACGTAACCGATCGCGACGAGGAACACGGTGAGGCTCCCGATCGCAGTCTTGAAGTTCGCCACGTGCGAGACGAAGAGCTCGAAGAGCAGCGTCGCGCCGATCCAGGCGACGGTCACGAGGATCGTTCCGGCGCTGACCCATTTGTTCGACCGCGGCTTCACGGGCGTGAACCGCACGAGCAACTCGAGCGCGCCTGCGAGCAGCAGGATCGCAACCAGCCACCGGCCGACCTGCAAGACGATCCGCAGCGGCTCGGGCGCCGACACGTGCCCCAGCACGACGGCTGCCAGCAACGCGCCGATCACGCCGATCGCGATGCCGGCCGCAAGCGAGAAGGAGAGCACGTACCGCTCCGGCCAGCCGCGCGTGTCCTCGGTCTCGTAGATGTCGTTGATCGAGCCCATCACGGCCCGGACCGAGCCGGAGATGTACCAGAGTGCCAGCAACGCGGCGAAGGCGATCAGGCCCGTGCTGTCGGACGAGAAGATGCGCTCGACCGACGCGTTCACCGCGTGGAAGGTCGCGCGCTGGAGGTGCGGCTCGATTGCCGGCGCGATCGTCTTTCGCCAGACCTCCTCCTCGTTCAGCGCGCCGAGCATTGCGAGCCCGAGCAGCGTGAGCGGGATCAGCGCCTTCAGCACGGCGAACGCGATCGCGCCCGCGTGGTCGAGCAGCTTGTGCCGCGCGAACAGGTCGATCCAGATGCCGATGAACTGCTTCAGCCGTTTCTTCACCGGCACCGAGTACCCTGACCGCGTGTTCGACACGCTTTCCGATCGGCTCCAGGGCGCTCTCGGCGACCTGCGCAAGCGCGGCCGCCTCGACGAAGAGGCGATTTCGCGCGCGATGCGGGAGGTCCGCCTGGCTTTGCTGGAGGCCGACGTCAACTTCGACGTCGTCAAGGACTTCGTCGCTCGCGTGCGCGAGCAGGCGCTCGGCCAGGAGGTCCTGAAGAGCGTCACGCCCGGCCAGCAGGTCGTCAAGATCGTCCACGACGAGCTCACCGCGCTGATGGGCTCCGGCGACTCGCGCCTTGCCTTCGCGTCCCGGCCGCCGACCGTGATCCTGCTCGCGGGCCTGCAGGGGTCGGGCAAGACCACCGCCGCGGCCAAGCTGGCGCTCCTGCTGCGCAAGGAGGGCCGTAAGCCCGGCCTCGTCGCGGCCGATCTGCAGCGTCCCGCGGCCGTCGACCAGCTCCAGCAGCTCGGTTCGCAGATCGACGTCCCCGTCTACACGGGCGCCGACGATCCCGTCGCCGTCGCGCGGGACGGGGTCGAAGCGGCCAAGGCGGACGGCCTCGACACCGTGATCCTCGACACGGCCGGCCGTCTCCACGTCGACGAGGCCCTGATGGACGAGCTCGTCGCGGTCCGGGAGGCAACGAGGCCGACGAACGTCTTGCTCGTGCTCGACTCGATGACCGGCCAGGACGCGGTGCGGGTCGCGGAGGCGTTCGCGGAGCGGGTCGCGTTCGACGGCGTGGTCCTGACGAAGCTCGACGGCGACGCGCGCGGAGGCGCCGCGCTCTCGGTCAAGGGCGTCACCGGGAAGCCGATCAAGCTCGCCTCCGTCGGCGAGCGCCTCGACCAGCTCGAGTACTTCCACCCCGACCGGATGGCCTCGCGGATCCTCGGCATGGGCGACGTCCTCACGCTCGTCGAGAAGGCCGAGGCCGCAGTCGAGGAGGACGACGCCAAGGAGCTCGAGAAGCGCATGCTCAAGGGCGAGTTCACGTTCGACGACTTCCTGCGCAGCTACAAGATGCTCCAGCGCATGGGCCCCTTGCAGGGCGTCCTCAAGCTGATCCCGGGCGTCGGCAACCTCGACGGCCTCGAGAACGTCGACGAGCGTCAAATGGGCCGGGTCGAGGCGATCGTGCTCTCGATGACCCCGCAGGAGCGCCGCTTCCCGCACGTGATCGACGGCTCGCGCCGCAAGCGAATCGCGGCCGGCAGCGGCACCACCGTCGAGCAGGTCAACCAGCTGCTCGAGGCTCGCAAGCAGATGGCGAAGATGATGAAGCAGCTCGGCAAGGGGAAGATGCCCGCGCTGCCCGGCCAGCTTCCCGGGCAGAATGGCCCCACGCGTTCCGCAACGAAGAAGCGAAAGAGCAAGCGCAAGAAGAAGACACGGAGGTAAAAATTTGAAGCTGAGGGAGGGAATCGTTTGGCTGTGAAACTGAGATTGACCCGAGTCGGGTCGAAGAAGAACCCGGTCTACCGGATCGTGGCCGCGGACTCCCGCTCGCCGCGGGACGGCAAGTTCCTCGAGATCGTCGGCCGCTACAACCCCCAGACCGACCCGTCCACGATCGAGGTGAACGAGGAGCGGGTCAAGGACTGGCTCTCGAAGGGCGCGCAGCCCTCCGCGACAGTCGCGAAGCTCCTGAAGATCAAAGGGGTATGAGCGTCGAGCTGGTCGAGTACCTCGCGCGGCGGCTGGTGGACGAGCCCGATGCCGTCCGCGCCGAGGAGATCGAGCGTGACGGCGACGTCGTGATCGAGCTCCGCGTCGCTCCCGACGACGTCGGCAAGGTGATCGGCCGCCAGGGCCGGATCGCCCGGGCCCTGCGCACGGTCGTGCGCGCGAGCGCCGCGCGGCGCGACCAGCGCGTTTTCCTCGAGATCGTGGAGTAGCGCGGTGCGCGTCGCCGCGCTCTACGACGTCCACGGCAACCTGCCGGCCCTGGAGGCGGTTCTGGCCGAGGTCGAGCGTGAACAGGTCGACACGATCGTGCTCGGCGGCGATTGCATCCACGGCCCGCAACCGGCCGAGACGCTCCGCAGGCTGCAGGCGCTCGGCGACCGCGCGCTGTGGGTACGTGGCAACACGGACCGGCTGATTGCAGGAGACGACGAGAGCGATTCACTGCACGAGTGGGTGGCGGGGGAGCTCGGCCGCGAAGGCGTCGCCTACCTCGAGACGCTGCCGCTGACGCAGCGAATCGAAGTCGACGGCCTCGGAGACACGCTCTTCTGCCACGCGACGCCGCGGAGCGACGAGGAGATCGTCACGCCGCTGACGCCCGATGAGCGGCTCGCGGCGATTCTCGCTGGCGTCGACGCGGACGCGGTCGTCACCGGCCACACCCACATGCAGCAGGACCGCGTCGTCAGCGGAGTTCGCTGGGTCAACGCGGGCTCCGTCGGTCTTCCCTACGAGGACGACATCAAGGCGTTCTGGGCCCTGCTCGGCCCGGAAGTCGACCTCCGCCGAACACCGTTCGACGTCGAGGCGGCGATTCGCGCGTTCGAGGCCGTGGATCGCCCGGATGCGCGCGAGTTCGTCGAGAACTTCCGCGAGGCCCCTTCGAGGCGCGAGGCGGCGGAGTACTTCGAGTCCCTTGTCTGATCTCGTCACCGTCGGCCGCGTCGGCAAGCCGCACGGCCTCGACGGGTCGTTCTTCGTGGAGCAGGCGAGCGAGGACCGCGAGCGCTTCGAAGTCGGAGCCCGGCTTCACGTCGACGGCGAGCCGGCCGAGGTGGTGGCCTCGAAGCGCTCCAAGGGTCGACCCGTGATCAGGCTCGACCGCGAGGCTCCGCGAGGCGCGGAGCTGGCCGTCCCGCGGGCGGAGCTCCCGCCGACCGGCGAAGGCGAGTACTACGAGTTCCAGCTGGTCGGGCTCGCCGTCGAGGAGGAGGGCGGCCGGCCGCTCGGCCGCGTGGCCACTGTGCAGCCCGGCGTCGCGAACGACGTCCTCGAGCTCGACTCCGGAATCGCGCTGCCGCTCGTCGAGGCCTGCGTCCGCGAGGTCGACCTCGACGGTGGGCGGATCCTCGTCGCGCAGGGTTTCGGCGCGCCTTCAAGCCCCGGGGCCAGCTAACCTGAGTCGCGGTCGTCCTTTGCAGCTCGACGTCTTCACACTCGTTCCGCACGCCTTCGCGTGGCTCACCGAGCAGCGCCCTGTCGCCGCCGTGCTCGGCGACGGGCTCGACCTGCGCCTGTTCAGCTATCGCGACTACACGCCGCTCAGAGCCGCCCAGGTCGACGACGAGCCCTACGGCGGCGGCGCGGGGATGGTCCTGCGCGTGGACGTCGTTGCGGAGGCGCTCGACTCCGTCTACGGCGGCGACCCGGGGCACCGCGTCGTCGCGCTCACGCCCCAGGGCCGCCAGCTGACCCAGGAGGTCGTCGAGGAGCTCGCGGGCGAAGAGCGCCTGACGCTGCTCTCGGCCCGCTTCGAGGGCTTCGACGAGCGCGTGCTGATCCACCTCGCCTCGGACGCGATCTCGATCGGCCCGTACGTGCTCTCCGGCGGCGAGCTCCCCGCGATGGTGGTGGTCGACGCGATCGCCCGCCGCCTCCCCGGCGCGCTCGGGAGCGAGGAGTCCGGTCTCGTCGAGAGCTTCTCGCCCGAGCTCGACGGCGGCCTCGAGTACCCTCACTACACGCGCCCGGCCGATTTCCGCGGCTGGCGCGTCCCCGACGTGCTGCTCTCGGGCGATCACGGACGAATCGACGAATGGCGTAAGGAACAGAGCCGGCTGAGGACTCGCTCGTGAGTACGCGCGACCACTACGCCTTGCTCGGCGTCTCACGCGAGTCGTCGACGCACGAGATCCGGGACGCCTACTGGCGCCAGGTGCGCACGTACTCCACGGGCCTCGAGCCCGGCGACCGGCTGCGTGAGCTGCGCGAGGCCTACGAGACGCTGACCGATCCCTACCGCCGCGCGCAGTACGACCTGGGCGGCGACGGCGCCGGCAGCGCGGCTGCAGGGCCCGAGCCCCTCGCGCCCGCGGCCACGATCGCGACCGCGACGATCCCGCCGATCCGGCCCTATCCGGAGCCCGAGCCCGTCGAGGCCGAGCCCGCGTACCGCTCGCGGAACCCCCTCGACCGGATGACCGCGAGGCTGCCGCGGCCCTGGCGAATCGCGATCGACTGGATCGTCACCATCGCCGGCGCGATCGCGATCGTGCTCGCGATCAAGGCCTGGGTCGTGAACCCGTACCGGATCCCGTCCTCGTCGATGGAGCCGACGCTGCACTGCGCGCGGCCGGGCGCCGGGTGCGGGTCGCGCCTCTCCGATCGCGTGCTCGCGAACCGCTTCATCTACCACTTCCGCAACCCGCGCCGCGGCGAGATCATCGTCTTCAACACGCCGACCGCGGCCGCCGAGGCGGCCTGCAACGCGAGCGGGACGTTCGTCAAACGGCTCATCGGCCTTCCCGGCGAGACCGTCAACGAGCGCAACGGCACGCTCTTCATCGACGGCAAGAAGCTGAACGAGCCGTACATCCAACGCAGCCGGCGCGACCATCGGAGCGGCACCTGGAAAGTGCCGGCCGGCCACTACTTCTTCATGGGCGACAACCGCATCCAGTCGTGCGATTCGCGGGCGTGGGGATCGGTCGCCCGAGATGCGCTCATCGGCGAGGTCTTCATGACCTACTGGCCGCCGAACCGCATTTCGTTCCACTTCGTCGGTGGGGCGCTCGCGCTCGGCCTGTTTCTCTATGTCCCTCTGCGCCGTCGAAGGCGCTCCGGTCTGCGCTAGCATTCCGCCTCGGCCCGCTGGGCCTCTTTTCATGAACCGCGTGATCGAGAGCCTCGAGCAGCGCCAGCTGCGCAGTGATCTGCCGCCGTTCAAGGCGGGCGACAGCGTGCGCGTCCACTTCCAGGTGATCGAGGGCCAGCGCCGCCGCGTGCAGGTCTTCGAGGGGATCGTGATCAAGCGGCAGGGCGCAGGCGCGCGCGAGACCTTCACCGTCCGCAAACAGTCGTTCGGCGTCGGCGTCGAGCGCACGTTCCCGCTGCACTCGCCGAAGATCGAGAAGATCGAGGTCACGGCGATCGGCGACGTCAACCGCGCCAAGCTCTACTACCTGCGCGGCAAGGTCGGCAAGCGGGCGCGCGTGCGTGCCAAGCGCGGGGTCCCGCTGCCCGTGGTCGAGGCTCCGCCTCCGACCGAGGCCGACATGCCGGCCGAAGACGCCGAGCCCGAAGCGCTCGACGAAGTCGTTGCCGAGGAGCCGCAGGCCGAGGAGCCGCCGGCCGAGGAAGTGCAGGCCGAGGAAGAACAGGCCGAGGAACCGCAGGCCGACGCGGAGCCCGCGGAGGCCGAAGCCGAGCCTGTCGCCGAGCAGTAACGAAAGCGTGACGATTCCAGGCGCCCGCTGAGCGCGGCGCTATGCTCGCCGCGTGAGGCGACGGACCGGCCGAAAGCTCCTCCAGTTCGACCGCAAGCTCGGAGCGCGCTTCGTCGCGGGTGCCGACGAGGCCGGCCGCGGGCCGCTCGCGGGGCCCCTCCTGGTCGCCGGCGTCCTGCTCGACTACGCCAAGCTGCGCGACCACCGCGTCCGCCCGCTCGCCTGCCTGAACGATTCGAAGCAGTGCAGCGAAGCCGAGCGCGAGGAGCTCTTTCGGGCGGTCGTGTCCTGTGCCGAGAGGGTCGTCGTGCGGGCGATCTCTCCCGGCGAGATCGACCGCGAAGGGCTGCACCGCTCGAACCTGGCTGCGATGCGCGCGGTGCTCCACGAGCTCTCGCCGCCTGCCGAGGTCTGCCTCGTCGACGGGTTCCGGCTCGGCCCTTCGGCGCCCGAGCATCGCAGGGTCGTGGACGGCGACGAGAAGAGCGCCGCGATCGCGGCCGCGTCGATCGTCGCCAAGGTGACGCGGGACCGGATGATGCGGCGGATGGACGCGCTCTATCCGGCCTACGGCTTTCGCTCGCACGTCGGCTACATCACGCCGCGGCACAGCGCCGCGGTGCGCGAGGTCGGGCCCTCCGATATCCACCGGCGCTCGTTCCAGGCGCTCTGCTACACGTAGCACCCGCGCGGCGGGCCGGGCTGCAGAGCGGCGCGCATGGTGGTTCTACCGGCTGCGCGGCTACCGGATCCTCGAGCGGAACGTCTGGATCGGCGGGTACGAGCTCGACCTCGTCGTCCGCCGCGGTCGAAAGGTCGCGTTCGTCGAGGTGAAGGCGAAAGGCGGCCCGCGCTACGGGGACCCGCTCGAGATGGTGACGCCGGAGAAACAGCGCCGCCTGCGCCAAGCCGCCGAGGCGTGGCTCGCCGCCCATCCGGAGCTCGCACGGTTGCACGCGAGCTTCGAGGTGATCGCGATCGCCGAAGGCCGGCTCGAGCGGCTGCGGCAGGCGTTCTGAGCTCGCCGTCGAAGCTCGCGGAGCGATGGCCTCGACGCAGGACGCTCTCTACCGCCGGATCGATCTCGAGCTCTCCTGGTCGGAACGCGACCTCCCCGAGCGGGAACGCACGAAGCACGTGCACCGGCTGCATCCGTACCTCGGCAAGTTCATTCCGCAGCTGGTCGAAGCCCTGCTCGAGCGTCATGTCCCGCGCGGCCGAGTGCTCGATCCGTTCGCCGGCTCGGGGACGACGCTCGTGCAGGCGCTGGAGTCCGGCTACGACGCGTGCGGCGCGGACGTCGCGGCGTTCAACTGCCTGCTGATGCGCGTGAAGACGGGCGAGTACAACCCATTCGTGCTCGAGTCGGAGCTGCGGGACGCGCTCGGGCGGCTCGAGGCGTTCGACGGGCAAGCGTCCGGAGGGCACGGTCTCCCGCTTCGTCCGCGACTGGTACGCGCCTCAGGCGGCCGCGGAGCTGCTCTTCTTCCGCGGCCTCGTGGAGGACTACGAGCATGCGGATGTCCTGCGGATCGTGCTCGCGCGCGCGGCCCGCTCGGCCAGGCGCACGACCCACTTCGACCTCGACTTCCCGCGGACCCCGCAGCGGACGCCGTACTGGTGTCACAAGCACAAGCGCGAATGCCGTCCCGTCGGCGAGGCCCGGCGCTTCCTGCGGCGCTACACGCTGGACACCCTCACGCGCGTGCGTGAGTTCGCCCGCGTGCGGGCGCGTGGGCGGGAGGCCTCGGTGATGCACGGCGATGCGCGGGAGCTCGACTTCGGCGGTCGCTTCGACGGCGTCGTCACCTCGCCGCCGTATCCAGGGCTGATCGACTACCACGAGCAGCATCGCTACGCGTACGAGTTGCTCGAGCTCGAGGACTTTGGGGCGCTCGAGCTCGGGAAGGGAGCGAGCCGGGCTGCTCTGCGCGCGTATGTCGAAGGCGTCGCGGCCGTGCTCGTGAACGTCCGGCGGCACCTGCGGCGGGGGGCTCCGGTGGTGATCGTGATCAACGACCGCCGGGAGCTCTACCCGGAGATCCTCTCGCTGGCGGGGTTGCGGCTCGAGGAGCGCTACCGGCGGCACGTGAACCGGCGGACCGGCCGGCGCGCCGGCGAGTACTTCGAAGACGTGCTCGTCGCCCGCTAGGCCCGAAAGACACACTTTCGTCACACGTCCGTGGCAGACACGGCACACGTTGTTGTCTAGCGTGAAGACGTGCTCGCGCGGACAGTCACCCATGCGCTGGTCGGCCTCGACGCGCGCCGCGTCGACGTCGAGGCTCATCTCCAGGACGGCCTGCATTCGTTCGCGATCGTCGGGCTGGCCGACCGCGCGTGTCAGGAGGCGAAGCATCGCGTCCGCAGCGGGATCACCTCGGCCGAGCTGAAGTGGCCCGGACACCGCATCACCGTCAACCTGGCGCCGGCGGAGCTGCGGAAGGAGGGATCCGGTTTCGACCTGCCGATCGCGCTCGCCGTGCTGGCGGCTTCGCGACAGGTGCCTCCGGAGGCTCTCGGGGGTCACGCTGCGGTCGGCGAGCTGGCGCTCGACGGGACGTTGCGGCCTGTCGGCGGCGTGCTGGCGGCTGCCGAGGGAGCCCGCCGCGGCGGCCTGACGAAGCTCCTATGCGCGGCCGAGTGTGCGGCCGAGGCCGCGCTCGCGGGGATCGACCCGGTCCCCGTGCACCACCTGGCGGAGGCGGTGGCGTATCTGCGCGGCGAGTGGCTGCCGTCTCCGCCGGACCCGCCCGCGCAGAACGGGTCCGCGCCGGGGCCGCCGGTCCCCGACCTTGCCGATGTGCGGGGGCAGGAGCGTGCGCGACGCGCGCTGGAGCTCGCTGCGGCCGGGGGCCACAACCTCCTACTCGCCGGCCCGCCGGGAACCGGCAAGACGATGCTCGTCCGCCGCCTGCCGGGGATCCTCCCTCGCCTCCCGCCTGAAGAGGCGCTCGAGGTCACGCGCATCCACTCGGTCGCGGGCCTCCTGCCTCCGGGGCGGCCGCTTGTCACGGTGCCGCCCTTCCGCGCCCCGCACCACACGGCGTCAGTCGCCGCGATCGTCGGCGGCGGCCCCTCGCCGCGACCGGGCGAGGCCAGTCTCGCGCACCGCGGCGTGCTCTTTCTCGACGAATTGGCGGAGTTCCCGCGCAATGCGCTCGAGGCGCTGCGCCAGCCGCTCGAGGACGGCTTCGTGGCCGTCGCGCGGGTCGGCGGCAGGCTCGTCTTCCCGGCTCGCTTTCAGCTCGTCGGGACAATGAACCTGTGCCCGTGCGGCGCGCGCGGCGATCCCGCGGTGGAGTGCACGTGCTCGGCAACGCGCCTGGCCGCCTACCGCGACAAGCTCTCGCGGGCGCTGCTCGACCGGTTCGACCTCGTCGTCACCGTGCCGCGGCCGCGCGCACGGGAGCTCGAGGCTCCTCGGGCCGAGGGGTCCGACGCGGTCCGGGCACGCGTCGAGGCGGCACGCTTGCGTGCGCGCGGGGAGCCTCTGACGCGGACGCAAGAGGCAAACGAGCTCCTGACGCGGGCGGTCGAGCGTCTGCCGCTCTCCGGGCGGGGACGCGCGCGTGTTGCCCGCGTCGCGCGTACCGCTGCTCATCTGAGCGGCACCGAGGCGGTGGAGGCCGAGCACGTCGCGGAAGCGCTCTCGTTCCGCTCGCCGACGGAGCTCGCGGCGTGAGTGACCTCGCTCTCGCCGCGTTCGCCGCCGCGACCGACTCTCACGTCGTGCGCGAACCGAAGGAGGTGCGGTTCAGGCGGTTCGAGCGCGCGTTCGACGAGTCTGCGTACCGCGCCGAGCTAGAGGCATGTGGCTATCGCTTCCTCGGCCGATCGGCGGAGTGCTTCCCGCGCCTCGTGCGGGAGCTCCACGACCCGCCGCCCGGCCTCTTTCTCCGCGGCGCGGCGGGAGAGCAACTGCTCGGCGAGGCGTCCGTCGCCATCGTCGGCGCTCGGTCGTGCTCGTCGTACGGCCGCCAGGTCACGAGACAGCTCGGGCGTGAGCTTGCGGCGGCGGGCCTCGTCGTCGTGAGCGGGATGGCGAGAGGCGTGGACGCGGAGGCGCACCGTGGCGCGCTCGAAGCCGGCGGGGCAACCGTCGCCGTTCTCGGCTGCGGAATCGACAGGGACTACCCCGCTGCCCATGCCGAGCTCGCGCGCGGCATCTGCGAACGGGGCCTCGTCGTCTCGGAGTACGCGCCCGGGGTCGAGCCGGCGCCATGGCGGTTCCCTGCACGCAACAGGATCATCGCCGGCCTCGCTCCGGCCACCGTGATCGTCGAGGCCCGCGAGCGCAGCGGTGCCTTGATCACCGCCGACTTCGCGCTCGAGGCTGGACGCGAGGTGTTCGCTGTCCCGGGAGAGATCACGTCGGCGCTTTCGGTCGGAACAAACGAGCTGCTGCGGCTGGGAGCGACGCCGCTCACGTGCTCGGCAGACGTCCTCTCCGCGTTCGGCCTCGAGCCGGATCCCGGACGCTCGGCCGAGCTCGGCGAGCACGCGGAGGCGGTGCTCGCCGCGCTGGCCGAGGAGCCGTCGGGCGCCGACCAGCTCGGGCGCGTGACCGGGCTCGACGCCGCCGCGCTCGCGACCGCCCTGACCGAGCTCGAGTTGGCCGGCGCCGCAGCGGAGTCCGACGGCGTTTGGAGAGGGGTGACGGCGACGTCGCCGAGCATCAACGTCGTAAAGCCGAGATTCATGAACGCACGCGCGATGAGGCCCTGGTCGTCGAGCTCCCGGCCGATCGACAGGGTTTCTTCGAAGAGCTCGAGCGCGGCACCCATACTCCCCGCGCTTGAGCTCATTGCAGCCGAGGTTATTCACGGCATAGCTGAGTAGCGCCGCGTCGCCCAGCTCACGCGCAAGCCGCGCCGACTCGGCGTGGAGCTGCTCCGCGCGATCCAGGTCGCCGCACTCTTCGGCAGCGAGCCCTGCGATCTGGAAGCCCACGGCCTTGGCCCGGCTGGAATCGGTGGCCTCGGCCACGGCGAAGAGCTCGTCCGCCGCCGTGCCGGCCCGCTCTACGTCCCCCTGAAAGGCGGCGAGCAGGCCGGCGGCCCAGAGCACGTCGATGCGCAGGAGGGGATCGCTTTCCCCGCCGACTCCGAGAGCTGCCTCGAGCCACCGGCGGCCCTCGTTCCAGTTGCTTCGCATCCACCAGAAGATCCAGACTGCGCCGCAGAGCCGAAGCGCGATGTCGCTGTATCCGTGCTCGAGAGCCTCGCGGAGGGCGGCACGGACGTTGTCGTGGTCCGCTTCGAGCCGGTCGAACCAGATCGCCGATCCCCCCGCCTCCAGTTCGGGCTTCGCGAGCTCCCCGAGCTCGAGGAAGTAGGCGCCGTGCCGACGCCGCAGGTCCGTAGCAGCGCCGGTCTCCTCGAGTCGCTCGAGCGCGAACTCGCGGATCGTCTCCAGCATCCAGAAGCGGCCGTCCGCGAATCGGACGAGGCTCTTGTCGGCTAGCGATTGGAGGGTGTCCAGGTCTGCTTCTGCGACGCTCGGTTGCGGCTGCGAGCGTGCAGCCGCCGGCGAAGACCGAGAACCTCGCAAAGAGTCGCCTCTCCTCCTCGGTGAGAAGTTCGAAGCTCCACGCGATCGTTGCCCGGAGGGTCTGCTGGCGCGCCTCGGAATCGCGCCGGCCCTTGAGCAAATCGAGCCGCTGCGAAAGACGCTCCTGTATCTGGGCCGGAGAGAGCACGCTCGTCCGGGCCGCCGCGAGCTCGATTGCAAGCGGCAGGTTGTCCAGCCGGCGGCACAGCTCGGCGATCTCCTCGCTCGGTATGAGCCGGGAACGGGCGCAGAAGAGCTCGACCGCCTCGGACTGCACCAGCGGCGTCACTGCGTACTCGACCTCGCCTCCGATACGCAGCAACTCCCGGCTCGTCACCAAGACGCGGAGGTTCGGGCAGGCCTCGAGCAGCGCACCGAGTTCGGACGCCGCCTCGACCACCTGCTCGAAGTTGTCCAGCAACAAGAGCAGCTCGCGCATCCCGACGTGCTCGGCCAGGCCGTCCTTGGCCCCCAATGTCTGGGCGACGGTCTCGGCGACGAGGGCCGGGTCGCGCAGAGCGGCGAGCCCGACCCAAAAGACGCCGTTCCGGAATTCCGGCACCAGCTCGGCCGCCGATTCGATCGCCAGCCGAGTCTTCCCCGAGCCACCGGGGCCTGAGAGCGTCACCAGGCGCGCGCCATCCCGCAGTAGCTCGACCACGTCCGACACCTCCCGCTCCCGGCCCACGAACGAAGACACCGGTCGCGGCAGATTCGTGTTCGAGATCGTCTTCAGCGGCGGAAAGCGCTCCTCCCCCAGCTGGAAGATCCACACGGGCTCCGAGAAGTCCTTCAGCCGGTGCTCGCCAAGGTCCGCCAGCTCTCGGTCGACAAGTCCGCGCGTCGCCTGCGAAACAAGCACCTGGCCTCCGTGACCTGCTGCCGCGATCCGCGCGGCCAGGTGGACGTCCTCGCCGACGTAGCCCTCGTCTCCGACGTGCGGGTGCCCCGTGTGCAAGCCCATGCGTACGCGGATCCGGCCGGTGGACAGCGCCTGCTGGCCCTCGCCGGCGGCCTCGATCGCTTCGGGTGCAGTCGGGAACGCATAGAAGAAGGCGTCTCCTTGCGTGTCGACCTCGACGCCACCGCGTTGGGCGAACGCTCCTCCAACATCCGCCGAGCCCGCGCAGGGATAGCCTCCGCGACATGACGAGCTCGTACTGGCTCTCGGAACCGTGGGCGGCACCGGCCGTCGGGCGTTCGGACGGAGTGGTCGATGTCGCCGTGGTCGGCGGGGGCGTCACCGGCTGCGCCTGCGCGCACGTCCTTGCGCAGGCCGGCTTGAGCGTGCGCGTGTTGGAAGCGCGCGAGATCGCGAGCGGTGCCAGCGGACGAAACGGCGGCTTCGCGCTGCGGGGCGGAGCCCCCGCGTACGACGACGCTCGCCGCCGGCTCGGAGCCGAACAGGCGCATGCGCTGTGGCGCCTGACCGAGCGCTACCTCGACAGGCTCGAGAGCCTGGCTGGCGACGCCTTCCGCCGGACCGGCAGCCTGCGCCTCGCGGCGGACCCTGCCGAGCGCTCCGAGCTCGAGGCCGAGTACGAGGCCTTGCGCGAGGACGGCTTCGACGTCGAGTGGCGGGACGAGCTGTCTGCCCCGCTTGCGAGCCGGTTCCACGGCGCGATCCTTCATCCCGCGGATGGAGCGCTCCAGCCTGCCCGCTGGGTGCGGCGCCTCGCGGCACACGCGGCGCAAGCCGGGGCGGTGCTCTGCGAGCACACCCGCGCAGGGTCGCTGGCCGAAATCGAGGCCGAACACGTCGTCGTCGCCACCGACGGTTACACGTCGGATCTCGTGCCGGCGCTCGAGGAGGCCGTGACGCCCGCCCGGGGACAAGTGATCGTGACCGAGCCGCTCGGCCGGCAGCTGTTCCCCTGCCCGCACTCTGCCCGGCACGGCTACGACTACTGGCACCAGACCCCGGACGGCCGGCTCGTGGCCGGCGGCTTCCGGGACACCGCCTTCGACGAGGAGACGACGCGCGAAGAGGTGACCACGCCCGGGATCCAGGCCCATCTCGAGCGCTTCGTGGCCGACCTCAGCGGCGAGGAGCCGAAGATCACCCACCGCTGGGCCGGCATCTTCGGCAACACCCAGGACAAGCTGCCGTTGGTCGGTCGGCTTCCGGGCAGCGACCGCGTCTGGGTCTCGGTCGGCTATTCGGGTCACGGCAACGTCATGGGGCTCGCCTGTGGCGAGCTGGTAGCTCAGGCGATCCTCGGCGACCAGGCTCCCGAGCTCGACCTGTTCGACCCGGCGCGACTGATCAGCGCTTAGCCTTCGAACGTGCCCGACTGCCCGTTCTGCGCGATCGTCGAAGGCCTTCGCGACCAGGAGATCGTCGCGTCCGACGGCGATTCGGTCGCCTTCCTCTGCGAGCCGCCCGCGACGCAGGGCCACACCCTGATCGTCCCGCGCCGCCACCGGAGCGACATCTGGGACGTGGAAGAGGACGAGCTTCTGCAGATGGCCGAGATGGCGCGCCGTCTCGCGCTCGTCATGCGAGAGCGCCTCGGCGCGACGGGCATCAACCTCCGCCAGAACTCAGGCGCGCGCGCCGGCCAGGACGTCTTCCACTTCCACCTCCACGTCGTCCCGCGTTACGAGGACGACACCGTCCAGCCCGGCTGCGTCTGGGGCGCGCCGCCCTGGCAACCCCCGCCCAACGGCTCCGACGACCGTCGCCGTGTCGCCGCCGCCCTTCGTGACGGCCTCGCGCGTCCCTAGAGCTCGATCGCCTGCAGCTCCAGCTCCGCCGCCTGGTCCATCGCGGCGAGAGCGATCGCGAGGTCCTGGATCGCGAGCCCGGTCGAATCGAATGCCGTGATCTCGTCGCTGGACCCCCGGCCCGCGCTCTCGCCTGCGAGCACAGCGCCGAGCTGTGTCACCTGTTCGCGTCCTAGCGTGCCGGCTTCGACGGCGTGCGCGAGCTCGCCGTTGTGGGACGCCTGCTCCCAGTCGTCGCAGAACACGCGCGTCCGCGCGAGCTCGGCGACGGCGATTTCCGCCTTCCCAGGCCCGTCCGCCCCCATCAGGCTCACATGCTGGCCGGGCTGCAGCGAGCCCTCCGGCAGCAGCACTTCGTGTCCTGGGGTCATGGTCACGAGCAGATCGGCGGCTAATGCCTCCTCGCGCGACCCCGCGACCGAGCACCTGAGCTCCGACGCGGATGCCTCTGCCCGGGCCAGATCGACGTCCCAAAGAACCACGTCCCGCTCGCGCGCGAGGAACGTCCTCGCGGCAGCGCGCCCGTTCACGCCTGCCCCGACCACCGCGGCCGTTTGGGCGTCCGGCCGCCCGAGGGTCTCGGCGGCGAGCACGGCCGCCGCACCGGTTCGCAGTGCGGTCACGACCGCCGCGTCGAGGACAGCCCGGAGCTCACCCGTGGACGCATCCGACAGGAGCACGAGCCCGGTCACCGTCGGCAACCCGCGCTCTGGGTTTCCCGGGAAGGACGTCACCCACTTGAGCGCCGCGTGGCCTGCCCCGAGCGCGGGCATGGCGCGGAAGTCGCCCGGCCGGATAGGCAGGCACATAGACCTTGGGAGGCATCGACCACTCGCCGCGTTGGTAAGCGAGGAACGCCTCTCGCACAGCCGCGAGCGCACGCTCGGCCGTGACTGCGGCCTCGACGTCGGCGGCGGCGAAGAACGGGACTCGCACCGATCAGAGCGACTTCACGTCGGCGATCAACTTGGTGATCGAGTCCTTCGCGTCGCCGAACAGCATCACGGTCTTCGGGTTGTAGAAGAGCGGGTTCTCGATCCCCGCGAACCCGGGGTTCATGCTCCGTTTGAGGACGACCACGGCGTTGGCCTGGTCGACGTTGAGGATCGGCATCCCGTAGATCGGGCTCCCCTGGTTGTTGCGCGCGTCGGGATTGACGACGTCGTTCGCCCCGACGACGAGCGCGACGTCCGTGCGCGAGAACTCCGGGTTCGCGTCGTCCATCTCCTTCAGCTGGGGGTAGGGGACGTTCGCCTCTGCGAGCAGCACGTTCATGTGGCCCGGCATCCGGCCGGCGACGGGGTGGATCGCGTACGAGACCTCGACGCCCTTCCCCTCGAGCAGGTCGGCGAGCTGGCGGACGTCGTGCTGGGCCTGAGCGACCGCGAGCCCGTAGCCCGGGACGAACACGACCTTGTGCGCGTAGGCGAGCATCACGGCGACGTCCTCTGCGCTGGCCGAGCGGACGGAGCCCCCGTCGCTCTCGGCCGCGGCCGCCGCCCCTTCGGAGACCTGGCCGAAGGCGCCGAAGAGCACGTTCGCGATCGAGCGGTTCATCGCGCGGCCCATCATCAGCGTCAGCAAGGTGCCCGACGCGCCGACCAGCATGCCGGCCACGATCAGCACGTTGTTCTCGAGCTCGAAGCCGCCGATCGCGACCGCGAGACCGGTGAACGCGTTGAGCAGCGAGATGACGACGGGCATGTCGGCGCCGCCGATCGGCAGCACGAAGAGAACGCCGAAGAGCGCCGCTCCGCCGATCACGACCCACAGGAGCCACTCGTCCTGAACGCCTGACACGAGCGTCACGCTGAGCGCGACACACGCCGCGAGGAGCGCGAGGTTGACGAACTTCTGGCCGGGATAGGTGATCGGCCGGCCGCGGATCAGCTCCTGGAGCTTCGCGAACGCCACCATCGACCCCGCGAACGAGATCGCGCCGATCAGGCCGGAGAGCGCGATCGCCAGTGCGATGTCGATCTTCGGGCGGCCCGGCTCGGGGAGGATCCGATGGAGCTCCGCGAGCGCGATCAAGGCCGCCGCGCCGCCGCCGACGCCGTTGAACAGCGCCACCATCTGCGGCATCGCGGTCATCTTCACGCGCCGGGCGGCGACGGCTCCGAAACCGCCGCCGATGACCATTCCGATCACGATCGCCCACCAGCTCGCGCTGCCGGCCTTGATCCAGGTGACGACGATCGCGACGAGCATGCCCACCGCGCCGATCTGGTTGCCGCGTCGCGCGTGCGCCGGGTTGGAGAGGAAACGCAGCGCGAGGATGAACGCCACGATCGGGATCAGGTAGAGCAGGTTCGCGAGGTTCGTGCTCATCCGTCGCTCGGGCCGCCGTCGCTCGAGGCGTCCGGCGCTTTCGCCGGCTCGCGCTTCTTGAACATCTCGAGCATGCGGTCGGTGACGACGAAGCCGCCGACGACGTTGGCCGAGCCGAGCACGACGCCGAGGAAGCCGACGATCCACTCGAAGGCGTCCTTGTGCGGCTGGGCGAGGACGATCATCGCGCCGACGAGGACGATTCCGTGGATGGCGTTCGTGCCCGACATCAGCGGGGTGTGCAGCAGCGTCGGCACCTTCGAGATCACCTCGAACCCGAGGAAGATCGCGAGCACGAGGATCGTCAGCTCGAAGACGAGGAGCGTGTTGTGGCTCATGCCGGACCCGCCCCAGCCGAGCGAACGGTTGGAGCTCGTCGGCCCCGAAAAGAGCCCATACCCCCACCCAGGGTGGGGATGACTGTCCCGCCGCCCTCGCGGCTGACGATACCGGTGCGGGGCGCACGTGTCTGTGCCGTGAGTGCGACGATTTCGTGCCGGTTCGTCCACAGCCTGTCGTGCCGGTCCGTCGACAGGCCGTCGTGCCGGATCGCCAACGGCCTTCCGTGCCGCTTCCTCTGCAGCTGGCTCAAGCGGGCACCTCCTCCTTCCGCGTGACGCAGGCCCCGGCCGTGATCTCGTCCTCGAAGTCGAGCGCGAGCTCGCCCTCGGGCGCGAGGTGCTGAAGCAGCGCGCTCACGTTCCGGGCGTAGAGCTGGCTCGCGTGGTACGGCATCGAGCTCGGCAGGTTCGTGAGGCCGACGATCGAGACACCCTCGCGCACGACCTCCTCGCCCGGCTCCGTCAGCTCGCAGTTCCCGCCGGCCTCAGCGGCCAGGTCGACCACGACCGACCCCGGACGCATCGCCGCGACCGCACTCGCCGGGATCAATCGCGGCGCGGGCCGCCCCGGGATCAAGGCCGTCGTGATCACCACGTCGAACTCCGGTAGCCGAGCCTCCAGCTGCTCTTGCTGCTCGCGCTGCTGCTCCTCCGTGAGCTCCTGCGCGTAGCCGCCGGCCGTCTCCTCGCCGACCACGCCGAGGTCGAGCCAGCCGGCGCCGAGGCTCTCGATCTGCTCGCGTACCACGGGCCGCACGTCGAACCCCGTCACGACCGCGCCGAGCCGCCGCGCGGTCGCGATCGCCTGCAGGCCGGCGACCCCGGCCCCGAGCACGAGCACCTTCGCCGGCGCGACGGTGCCGGCGGCCGTCATCAGCATCGGAAAGAACTTCGGCAACCGCTCGGCGGCGAGCAGCGTCGCCTTGTAGCCGGAGACGGTCGCCTGCGACGAGAGCGCATCCATCGGCTGCGCGCGCGTGATCCGCGGGATCGACTCCATGGCGAAGGCGGTCACCCCGAGCCCCGCCAGCCGCTCGACCCCCTCCTTGTCGGTCAGCGGCTGCAGGAAGCCGATCAGCACCTGGCCCTCGCGCAACCGCCCGGCCTCGTCGGCGGAGGGCTTCTGCACTTTGACCACGGCCTCTGCCTCGTACGGGTTGCCGACGATCCGCGCGCCGGCCTCCTCGTAGTCGCCGTCGGGGAAGGACGCCGCCTCGCCCGCGCCGCCCTCGACGAGGACCTCGAAACCGCCGGGCACGAGCCGCGAGACCACCTCGGGAACGAGGGCGACCCGGCACTCGCCGGCAGCAGTCTCTCTCGGCACCCCGACCCGCATGCGGCGCCAATGCTAGTGCCCTGATCCGGACGGCCGCGCTTGACACGTCTCCACCGGCGGCAGAGGATCGGTAGCGCGCACGTCAGGGGAGGGAGGGCGACAACATGAATTCGAGGATCGCGATCTCGGCCGCGCTCGGCGCGATCGTCCTGGTGCCGCTCGCCGGCGCCGTTGTCCCGACTTCGCGCCAGGACGTGCCGGGCGTGGTCCAGGCGAGCCACGACGACTGCGCCAGCCCGCTCTCGTACCACGCGAGCCAGGTCGAGCCCTCCAGCGCGGCACACGGGTCGACGGTCGTCGCGAGCTTCCAGGTCGGGCGTGTCTACGACGGCGGGTCATGCGACATCGGCTGGGCGCGGACGACCGACGGCCGGACCTGGCAGCACGGCCTGCTGCCGCTCACGATCTACGGCGGCCAGGGGACGACCGACGCCGGCCCACTGACCCGCGCGAGCGACCCCTCGGTGGCCTACGACGAGGCGGACGGCGTCTGGCTGATCGACAGCCTAGGGCTGGCCGGAAACGCGGACGTGCCGGGCATCTTCGTCAACCGCTCGACCGACGACGGGCTCACCTGGGGCCCGCCGATCGCGACCCACGTCGCGTCAGGCGACTCGCCCGACAAGAACTGGATCACCTGCGACAACTGGCAGCGGAGCGCCGGCTACGGGAACTGCTACGAGGAGTACGACGACAGCGGCGCCGGCGACCAGATCAAGATGCAGCGCTCGACCGACGGCGGCCTGACGTGGTCGCCGCCGCAGAACCTGGCGAACGGCCAGACAGGCGGGATCGGCGGAGTCCCGGTCGTCCAGCCGCCGCCGCCGGGAGCGCCGTCGGGGACCGTCTGCGGCCGCGTCGTCGTGCCGATTCAGGTCGGCAACGGCGTGGGCTGGTACACGTCGACCGACTGCGGCGTGACCTGGTCGGCGCCGACGCAGATCACCCCGAACATGACGGCGACGCACACCGTCGCGGGCGGCCTGCGCACATCGCTGCTCCCCGCCTCGGCAGTCGACGGCGGGGGCGCCGTCTACGCCGTCTGGCAGACGCGCAGCTTCCGCACGCAGAACACGACTCTCGCCGCCGCGGCGTCGGCCGGGGACACCTGCGTGCGGCTCGTCAACATCACCGGCCTCGCGGCCGGCCAGACGCTGCGGATCGACCCGAACGGCCAGCATCCCGAGGTGGTCACCGTGCAGAGCGCGAGCGGCACGGCCTGCGGCGGCGCGACCGGCGCGACGTTCACGCCCGCCCTCGCGTATGCGCACGCGAGCGGCGCTTTCGTCACGAAGAACAACGTCGCGAGCAACTCGGCGGCGGACCCGAACGACATCGCGATGAGCGTGATGCCGGCGCCGACCGACGCGAACCCGAATCCGAGCTTCGGCGCGCCGGTCCGGATCCCGATCGAGGCCGACAGCGGCGGCCAGTCGAACACGAACGACCACTTCATCCCCGGCATCGCGGCCGCCCCGGGCTCGACGGGAGCGAACGCCCACCTCGGGCTCTTCTATTACACGTACCGGGTCGCCGCGTGCCAGGCCTACGTGCCGGCGAACATCTGCACCGCGAAGGTCGGCTACGCCTCCTCGGCCGACGGAGGAGCGCACTGGTCGGCGTCTCGCACGTTCGGCGGGATGACGATGGCGGAGATTCCGCGCTCCAGCCAGGGGCCGATGGTCGGCGACTACGCGACCGCGTCTGTCTTCGCAGCCGGCCCGTGTCTCGGCCGCGCTGTCGAGGCCTTCGCGCTCGGCCTGCCGCCGCAGTCGGACGACAACGCGCTCTACGAGGCGATGTACGCGCCACCGTGCGGGCTCCCGATCGGCCCGTCGATCTCACCCGGCGGCCCGGAGGGCATCGCGGCGACGAGCTCGACCGCGCTCACGGGCCGCGCCCCGGTCACGCGGGCCCAGATCCACGCGTACCGAACCGCGATACCGAACCGCGCACTAGCCGCTATTCGCGGCGAGCTCCAGCGGGCGCCGGCTCTGCGCGGCCGACTCCTTCAGCACGGGCTCCTTCCGGACGCGCCTCTTCCGGACGGGGCGGCCGGTTCGGCCACCAGGAGAGGGGGCCGAACGAGGCGGCCAGCGAAGGCACGAGGATCGAGCGGACGATGAACGAGTCGATCACGATGCCCGCGGCCATCACGAACGCGAGCTCGCGCATCGGCCGGATCGGGATCAGCGCGAGCAGCGCGAACGAGCCGGCGAGCGTGATCGCGGCGATCGAGATCGTCCCGGAGGCGCGCGGGCTCGCGTAGCGGATCGCCTCGCGGAAGGGCCGCCGCCGCGCCTCCTGCCAGATCCGCCCCGAGATGAAGATGTTGTAGTCGGAGCCGAGCGAGAGCAGCAGGACCGCCGCGGCGAAGGGCACGTAGTAGGTCAAGTCCTGGTGGCCGAGGACGGTCTGGAAGAGCCACGTGGTGACGCCCAGGGAAGCCGCGAGGGCGAGCACGCTCGCGGCCAGCAGGTAGAGCGGCGCAACCAGGGCTCGCAGGAAGATCACGAGCAGGATGAGGTTCGCGAGCAGTAGCGCCAGCGCCACGCGGGCGATGTCCGAGTGCATCGTGCGGACGGTCTCGTCGGCGATCGCGGTGTCGCCGGCGAACCCGGCCCTCACGCCGTTGAGGCCCGCGCTTCGAAGCAGCGAGGGAAACCGGTCCTCGAGGTCGCGCAGGTGGTGAATCGCGTGCGAGCTCAGCGGCTCGTCTCGGAGCACGACTGCGAAGCGCGCCGCGTTTCCCGCCTCGTTCACGAAGACCGGCCTGCGCACCTCCTGCGGCTGGTCGGCGACGCCCACGATCCCGGCCACGCCGGGCTCCTTCGCGATCAGGGTCTGCAGCCGCTCGAGCTGGGGGCGCTCCGCCCCCAGGGAGGAGCCCTGGAGCAGGATCTCGGTGGGCGCGACGATCCCGGGTGCGAACCCTGCGGAGGCTGCGTCCGCCGAGCGCCTCACCTCGTTCGTGGGCGGAAGCCCTCGCAGGATCGTCACGCCGAGCGCGGTCGAGCGCGTCTCGGTCGCGACCGCGATGAGGATCGCGCAGGCGACGACCGCGAGCACAGTCGCGACCAGGCGGTGGGTCAGGAACCGCCCCGCGCGGACGCGCAGGCGCGACGGCTCGCGCGGCTCGGCCCAGCGCAGCCCCGGCCAGAAGAGCGCGCGCCCGAAGAGCGCGATCGCCGCCGGGATCGCCGTGACTGCCACCGCGAGCGTGATCAGCACCGTCACCGCCATCCCCGGGCCGAACGCGCGGAAGAAGCCGAGGTGCCCGATCACGAGCGAGCCCGAGCCGATCGCCACGATCAGCCCTGCGGTCACGACGATCGGCAGCACCGAGCGCGTCGTCCGCCCGACGGCCTCGAGGCGGTGCTGCCCCTCGACGAGGCCACGGCGCGCGCCCGAGAGGAAGAAGACCGCGTAGTCCGTCGTCAGCCCGAGCAGGAGCGCCACGAGCACCGGCTCGATCTCGTTCGGGACGTCGAGGCCTTGCCGGTCGGCGATCCAGGTGAGGATGCGGGTCGAGATCAGATAGGCGAGCGCGGCCGCGCCGAGCGTCACGAGCGGCGGCCCGAAAGCGCGGTACACGAGCAGCAGGATCAGGGCGATCAGCCCGACCGTCGCCGCCTCCACGACCGGCAGCGCCTTGTTGATCTCGCGGAACTCGGCCTCGTGCGCCGCCACCGTCCCCGTGACGCCGGTGACGGGGTCACCGCGACGCTCGATTCCCTGCGCGAATGTGTGCGCGAGTGCCAGCTGCGCGCCCTGGCCGACGCTCGGCTGGAAGTAGAGGTACGTGACGATCGTGGTGCCGTTCTCGCGCGACGACGGGAAGACGCGGCCCATGTTCGAGACCGGCAGCGCGAAGGCGACGCTGTGCAGCGCCTGGTCCTGCCCGCGGTCGATGCGGGCCGCGCGGCGCAACGCGCGCGTCTGCACCTCCCGCGAGAGCCCGGTCGGGTCGTGCTGGACAACCGCGACGCGGGAGATGAGCGACGTGCCGAAGATGGCGAGCCCGCGCTTCTCGACCACCGTCGCCTGCGAGTGGGTCGGGACGAGCCCGGCGACGTCGGTGCTGCCGCGGTCGGTGAACGACGGCAAATGCGTCGTCGCCAGGACCGCAGCGACGACCCAGGCCGGCACGATCAGGAAGCGCAGGCGGAGCACCAGCCAGGCGAGCGCACTCATCGCGCCGTCCTCATCCGGCCGTCCTCATCTGGCCGTCCTCACCTGAGCCCGCCGTCTGATGTCGAAGCCAGCCGTACCAGAGCACGACCGTCTGGCCGAGCTTGGCGAGACCCTGCACCTCGCGATAGACGAGCCAGCCCGTCACGATCCAGACGGCGACCCAGGCCGCGAGCGCGATTTCCAGGGGATACACGTATTTGCGCACCGGGGTCTCCTATCCGTCCCGTTCGGGCTTTACGCCCCCGCCGCTAGAGTCCGCGCCGTGGGCGGCGCGCTTGCGGAGATCGCGGACAGCTTCTTCAAGCCGGCCGTCAACGACCTCGTCCCGTACGAGCCGGGCAAGCCCGTCGAGGAGGTGCAGCGCGAGCTGGGTCTCGAGCGGGTGGTCAAGCTCGCGTCGAACGAAGGGCCGTTCGGGCCGTTTCCGGAGGCGCGCGCCGCGATCGAGGCTTGCGCTGCCGAGCTCAACCGCTACCCGGACGGAGGCGCCTACCGGCTGCGGGCGGCGCTCGCGGAGCGCCTGGACCTACGCTTCGAGGAAGTCGCCGTCGGCGCGGGCTCCGACGGGCTCGTCGACTGCCTCAGCCAGGCGATGCTCGAGCCCGGCGACGAGATCGTGTGCGGCTGGCCTTCGTTCCCCAGCTACGCGATCGACGCGCGCAAGCTCGGCGCCGTACCGCGGACGGTGCCGCTCCGCGACGGCCGCTACGACCTCGACGCGCTCCTCGACGCGGTCGGCCCGCGGACGAAGATCGTCTACGTCTGCCTCCCGAACAACCCGACCGGCACCGCGAACACGAGAGCCGAGCTCGACGCCTACTTCGAGCGCGTGCCGGAGCACGTGCTGACCGTGGTCGACCAGGCCTACCTCGAGTACATCGACGACCCCGACTATCCGGACGGGATCGCCGAGTACCTGAAGGGCGGCCGGCGTGTCGTCGTGCTGCGGACGTTCTCCAAGATCTACGGGCTCGCGGGCCTGCGCGTCGGCTACGGGCTCGCGCCGGAGAAGGTCGTCACGGCGATCGGAAAGGTGCGGCGCGCCTTCGACATCACGACGCCTGCCCAGGAGGCAGCGCTCGCCAGCCTCGACTCGCCCGAGGAGCTCGCGCGCCGCCGCGAGGTGAACGCCGCCGGCCGCCCCAGGCTCGAGGCGATCCTGCGCGAGCACGGGCTCGACCCGGTCGGGCCCGCGGTCGCGAACTTCGTCTTCGCGGAGGTGGGCGAGGATTCGCGCCCGTTCTTCGAGCGGCTTCTGCGCGAGGGCGTGATCGTGAGGCCGACGCACGGCTTCGGCGCGCCCGACGCGATCCGGGTCACGGTCGGCACCGACGAGGAGCACGAGCTCCTCTCGTCGGCGCTCGACCGGGTGGCTTCTGCGGCCCTGTCCGGATAAGCCACGCCCAGCTGAGACAGGCCCGAAAAAACCCTCGTTCGAGGGCCACCGACGGTGTTACCTTTCGAGCGATGGACCGCCGCCGTCCATCCGGCCGCAGAGGAGGGCTCCTCAGCCGGGAGCCCAGCTTCAGGCGGCTCTTTCTCGCGACGATCGGCTCCGGGGCGGGCACGTGGCTCGCGCTCGTCGCGCTCGAGATCGACATCTTCGAGCGCACGCATTCGTCCGCCTGGATCGCGGCGCTCCTGATCGCCGACCTGCTGCCGGCGTTCGCGATCGGCATCTTCGCGGGACCGCTCATCGACCGGCTGTCCCGCCGGACGTTGATGGTCGGGGCGGACCTCGTCCGCTTCGGCGTCTTCGTCGCGCTCGTCTTCACGACGAACGCGACGCAGATCGTGGTGCTCGCGGCGGTCGCAGGCATCGCGACCGGCGTCTTCCGCCCGGCCGCCTATGCGGCGATCCCCAACGCGGTCGAGGACGCGGACCTTCCGGCGGCCAACTCGCTGCTGCAGACGGCCGACAACATCACCTGGGCGCTCGGCTCGGTGGCGGGCGGCGCGCTCGCGGCGGCGGTCGGGGTCAATGCCGCCTACCTGTTCAACGCGGCGACCTTCCTCGTTTCGGCCGCCCTGCTCGCCGGGCTCTCGGCCCGGGTTCTGCAGGCCGGTTCCGTCGCGAGCAGGGGCCACTGGCAGGACCTGAAGGACGGCTTCAGCCTCTCGGTCCGCTCGCCCGGCCTGCTGACGGTTCTGGTCGCGTGGAACATCGCGATGTTCGCCACCGCTGCGGTCAACGTCGCGGAGCCGAGCCTCGCTCTCGACACCTTCTCGGCCGGCAGTTTCGGGCTCGGGCTGATGATGGGCTGCTCCGGGCTCGGGCTCGCGGTCGGCGCGTACCTGGCGGCTGCGTGGATCGAGCGCCGGGGACTGTCGAGGGTCTACGGCGCCTCGCTCGGCCTGATGGTGATCGGGATCGGCGCGGCGGCGGTGGCCCCGAACGTCTGGGTCGCCGCGGCCTGTGTGGTCGTGCTCGGGTGCGGCAACGGCTCGGCGGTCGTCTGTAACGCGCTGCTCGTCCAGCGGGGCGCGCCCGACGAGCTGCGCGGGCGGGCGTTTGCCGTGCTGATGAGCTCGAACGTCGGCATGCTGATGCTCGGCATGATCGTGGCCGGCCGGCTCACAGACGTCGTCGGCGCCCGCTGGGTCTGGGCTGCTGCCGCGGTCGCCGCCTGGGTCGCGGCCGTAGTCGGGTTCTCTCTCGCGCGGCGGGTCGCGCCGCCCGAGCCCGCGAAGATCGAGCCCGAGCCGGTCGCCGTCACCGCGCACGCCGCCGAGCCCGTACAGCGCTAGCACTAGCATCCCGTCCGTGGCAGCCAGGCGCGAGTTCACGCGCGAGTCGCTCGCCGCCGGCGTGCGGGCCGGCGACAAGCGGGCGCTCGCCCGCGCGATCACGCTCGTCGAGAACTCGGAGCCGCTCGCCTACGACCTCGTCAAGGACGTCTACCCCGACACGGGCAAGGCCTACGCGATCGGCGTCACGGGCCCGCCCGGCGTCGGGAAATCGACCCTCATCGGCGCCCTCGTCCGGCACGTTCGCGGCGAGGGCCGCACGGTGGGCGTGATCTCCGTCGATCCCTCGAGCCCGTTCTCCCACGGCGCGCTCCTCGGCGACCGCATCCGCCTCGCCGACCACTTCCTCGACCCCGGCGTCTTCATCCGCTCGATGGGCACGCGCGGCCACCAGGGAGGCCTCGCAGAAGCGGCGCTGCAGACCGTGCTCGTGCTCGACGCGGCCGGCAAGGAGCTCGTCTTCCTCGAGACGGTCGGCGCCGGTCAGGGCGAGGTCGAGGTGATCACGATCGCCGACACCGTCGTGCTCGTGCTGATGCCCGGCTCCGGGGACTCGATCCAGGCGCTGAAGGCCGGGATCATGGAGATCCCCGACGTGATCGTCGTCAACAAGCTCGACCACCCGGCCGCCAAGACGATGGTGAACGAGGTGCGCTCTGTGCTCTCGCTCGACAAGGAGAGCGACTGGCGCCCGCCGATCGTGCTCACCGAAGCGTCGCGCGGGGAGAACGTCCCGGAGCTCTGGGAGAAGATCGAGGAGCACCGGGCTTTCCTCGAGAGCGAGGGCCGGCTCGAGGAGCAGCGGGGCCGCCACCTCGCCGGCGAGGTCTTCGCCGTCGCCTCCGCGCGCGCGAAGTCCCATCTCGAGCGCGCCGTCGCCGACGACCCCGAGCTGCGGCGGCTGCTCGACGAGGTTCAGAGCCGTCGCCTCGACCCGCTCACCGCCGTTCGCGAGATCATGGAGAAGGTGTTCAAACTTGACGGTGTTGACGGCACCCAAGCTCGCTGAGATCGAGGAGGCGCGGAAGCGGCTCGAAGGAGTCGCGCGCGTGACCCCGGTCTACACGTCCGAGACGCTCAGCAAGCTCATCGGCCGTGACGTCTGGCTGAAGGCCGAGAACCTGCAGCGCACCGGCTCGTTCAAGATCCGGGGAGCCTTCAACAAGATCTCGACGCTCTCCGACCGGGAGCGGCGCGCCGGGGTCGTCGCGGCGAGTGCGGGAAACCACGGCCAGGCGGTCGCCTGGGCCGCACGCGAGGTGGGGGCGAAGGCGACGATCTTCATGCCGCAGGACGCGCCGATGGCCAAGGTCGAGCCGACCAAGAGCTACGGCGCCGAGGCGCGGCTCGTCGGAGCGCGCTTCGAGGACGCGCTGGCCGAGTCGCTCGCCTACGCCGAGAAAAGCGGCGCGACCTTCGTCCACCCGTACGAGGACGAGCAGGTGATCGCAGGGCAGGGCACGATCGGCCTCGAGCTCGCCGGGCAGGTGCCGGCGGCGGGCACGGTGGTCATCCCCGTCGGCGGCGGCGGTCTCTCGTCGGGAATCTCGCTCGCGCTGCGGGCGGTCAAGCCCGACCTGCGGATCGTCGGCGTCCAGGCCGGGCTCGGCGGCTGGACGATCGCGGACGGCATCGCCGTCAAGTCGGTCGGCGAGGAGACCGGCCGGATCCTCGACGGGACGCTCGACGAGATCGTCTCGGTCAGCGACGACGAGATCTGCCAGGCGATCGTGCTCCTGCTGGAGCGCGCGAAGCTCGTCGTGGAGGGCGCCGGGGCGGTCGGCGTGGCGGCGCTGCTCGCCAACAAGGTTGGCGGCGAAGGCCCGGTCGTGGCGGTGCTCTCGGGCGGCAACATCGACCCGACCGTGCTCATCTCCGTGATGCGCCACGGGCTCACGTCGGCGGGTCGCTACCTCGTCCTGCGCACGCGTCTCGGCGACCGGCCCGGCGAGCTGATCAAGCTTCTGAAGCTGGTCGCGCAGGAGCGGGCGAACGTGATCTCGGTCGAGCACCACCGTGAGGGGATGGACGTGCCGGTGACCGAGAGCGAGATCGAGCTGACGCTGACGATGCGCGACGAGCACCACTGCTCGGTGCTGCTGGAGACTCTTCGTAGCCTCGGCTACGAGGTCGAGCGCCTCCGGTAGCGGTGGCCGAGCGATCACACCGGGAGCGAAAGGTCGTGACGGTGCTCTTCGCCGACCTCGTCGGCTTCACGTCGCGGGCCGAGTCGCTCGACCCCGAGGACGTCGACGCGATCCTGCGGCCGTACCACGAGCAGCTGCGCTCCGAGCTCGAGCGCCACGGCGGCACCGTCGAGAAGTTCATCGGGGACGCCGTCATGGCCCTCTTCGGGGCGCCTGTCGCCCACGAGGACGATCCCGAGCGCGCGGTTCGCGCCGCGCTCGCGATCCGCGAGGCGATGACGGACGACGGCCGGCTCCAGGTTCGCATCGCCGTCACGACCGGCGAGGCGCTCGTCACCCTCGGAGCCCGGCCGAGCGAGGGCGAAGGGATGGCGGCCGGTGACGTGGTCAACACCGCCGCCCGCCTCCAGAGCGCGGCGCCGGTCAACGGGATCCTCGTCGACGAGACGACGTACCGCGCCACCCGCGACGTCATCCACTACGACGAGGCCGACCCGGTGAGCGCCAAGGGAAAGGCCGACCAGGTGCCGGTCTGGGAGGCGACTGAGGCGCGGGCGCGGTTCGGCGCCGACGTCGTGCAGGCGGGAGCGCGGCTCGTCGGGCGGCGGCGCGAGCTCGATTCGCTCGCCGATGCGCTCGCCCGCGCGCGCGAGGAGCGCTCGCCACAGCTCGTCACGCTCGTCGGCGTGCCGGGAATCGGCAAGAGCCGGCTGGTCTACGAGCTGTATGCGCGCGTCGATGCCGAAGAGGAGCTGACGAACTGGCGGCAGGGCCGTTCGCTTCCCTACGGCGAGGGCGTGACCTACTGGGCGCTCGCCGAGATGGCGAAGGCGCAGGCGGGAATCCTCGAGACGGACGGCCCGGACGAGGCCGAGGCCAAGCTTGCGGAGATGGTCGGCGACCTCGTCGACAACGGGGCCGAGCAGCTGCTCGAGAGCCTGCGGCCGCTGGTTGGCCTGGCAGGCGACGGAGACCCGGGCGGCGACCGCGCGGCGCGCTTCGCGGCCTGGAGGCAGCTGTTCGAGGCGCTCGCCGAGCGGCGGCCGACCGTACTGGTGTTCGAAGACCTGCACTGGGCCGACGACGACCTGCTCGACTTCGTCGACCACCTCGTCGACTGGGCTGTGGGCGTCCCGCTGCTGGTCGTCTGCACGGCGAGGCCCGAGCTGCTCGAGCGGCGGCCGGGTTGGGGCGGCGGCAAGTCCAACGCGCTCACGCTCTCGATCTCGCCGCTCTCCGACGACGACACGGCGCGCCTCCTCGCGGAGCTGCTGGAGCGCTCGGTGCTCCCGGCGGAGACGCAGGCGTCGCTGCTGGCGCGCGCCGGCGGGAACCCGCTGTACGCCGAGCAGTTCGCCCGGTTGCTCGCGGAGACCGGGAGCGACGACCTTCGGGTTCCGGAGAACGTGCAGGGCATCATCGCGGCGCGGCTCGACGGGCTGCCGGCCGCCGAGAAGCAGCTGCTGCAGGACGCGGCGGTCCTCGGAAAGGTCTTCTGGCTCGGTGCGGTGTGCGCTGTCGGCGAGCTCGAACGCGCTCAGGCAGAGGACGCGCTGCACGCGCTCGAGCGGAAGGAGTTCGTCCGGCGCGAGCGCCGCTCGTCGGTCGGCGGTGAAGAGGAATACGCGTTCCGGCACGTGCTCGTCTGCGACGTGGCGTACGGGCAGATCCCGCGCGCCGGCCGCATCCACCGGCACGAGCGCGTGGCGTCGTGGATCGACGCGCTCGGCCGGCGCGAGGACAACGCGGAGATGCTTGCGCACCATTACCTCCAGGCTCTGGAGCTTCGCCGCGCGGCCGCCCAGGAGGAGCCCCCCGAGCTCACGGAGCGAGCCCGGCTGGCCGCGCGAGACGCCGGCGACCGCGCCTATGTCCTCGGTTCGTTCACCGCGGCGCGCCGCTTCTTCGAGGCGGCGCTCGAGCTCTGGCCGCCGGACGATCAGGAGAGGTCCGAGCTGCTGCTGGCCTACGCGCGCAGCCGGGTGGACGACGCGGGTCTCGACGACTCGGTGCTGACCGAGGCGACCGAGGGGCTCATGGCCGCGGGCAAGGTCGAGGACGCGGCCGAGGCGCGGGCCAGGCTCGGCGGCGTGTGGCTCAACCGGGGCGACCGTGACCGGGCACTCGAGCAGCTCGAGCTCGCACGGGAGTTGCTCGCCGACCGCGAGCCGTCGCCCGCGAAAGCCTTCGTCCTCCAGGAGCTTGCCCGGACCCTGATGATGGCCGACGACGAGCGGGCCTTCGGCCTTGCCTATGAGTCCCTGCAGCTTGCGGAGGGGCTCGGCCTCGATGCGGTCAGGGCTCGCAACCTGAACACGATCGGCTGTGGAAAGGTGAAGCTGGGCGACAGGAGCGGTCTTCAGGATCTCGAGCGTGCGATCGAGATCGGAGCCGCCGCCAACTCCCACGAGGAAGTCAGTGCGCTGGCGAACCTCCAGACGATGGTCGGCATTCTCGGAGACCTGCGGCGCGCTGCCGAGTTGCAGGAGCAGTGCCTGACCGGCGCCCGACGCCTGGGGGTGGCGAGCTTCGTGCTCTGGCAGGAGGCGGAAGGGGCAATCCACGCTTTCTGGCAGGGCCGGTGGGCCGAGGCGTTCGCGCAGTCGAGCGACTTCATCGACGCAACGGAAGCGGGCTCCTCGCACTACATGGACTCCGTCTGCCGGTACGTCCGCGGATCGATCTACCTGGCTCGCGGCGACATCGAAGCCGCGCTCGCCGACGCGCGGCGCGGGACGGAGCAGGCGCGGCCCGTCAAGGACCCCCAGGCACTGAACCCGGCGGTCGCCTTCGAGGCACGCGTGGAGCTCGCGGCCGGCAACCTCGAGGCCGCCGGCCGGTTGGCCGACGAGCTGCTCGCGATCTGGGGAAGCGACGGAGTCGGCCCGCAGGTCGAGTCGATCGACGGAGCGTGGGCCCTGTTCGACCTGGGGCGAGCCGACGAGCTGGTGGCGGCGATCGAGCGGGCCGCGGCTCAGACGCTCTGGCACGAGGGGGCCAGGCACATCGCAGCCGGCGACGCAGCTGCCGCGGCGGAGGTCTACGCCGAGATCGGGACCCTTCCCGATGAGCTCTACGCCCGCCTGCGGGCGGCCGACGACCTGGTCCGCCGCGGGCGGCGCGCGGACGCCGATGCTCAGCTGAGGCTCGCCTTACCCCGTCTCACCGAGCTCGGCGCGACGGCCTGGCAGGCTCAGGCCAAGGCGTTGCTCGCCGCGTCCGCCTAGCCGGAACCGCAGCGGCGGAAGCTCGTCAAGGCGTGGCCGCGCTGCTCGAGGTCCGGGATGCCCGCGTCCAGGACCGGGCGCGCCTGCACGCCGTGGGCGGCCAGCACGCTCGCCGCGACCGCGGCGCGCGCTCCGCTCTCGCAGATCGTCACGACCGGGCGGCCGTTGTCCAGCTCCTCGGCGAAGTCGCCCACGAGCCGGTACGGGATGTGCCGGCTCTCCGGGATGTAGCCCTCGTCGCGCTCGTCCTTCTCGCGGACGTCGACCAGCTCGACCGCGTCCGCCGAGAGCAGGCGCTCGAGCTCGTCCACGCCGATGGGCTCCAGCGTCTCCGTGGCGGGGCCGTCGAGGAAGTAGCCGGCGAGGTCGAGCAGGCCGACGGCGCGCAACCGGGCGGCGGCCGCCTCGGCCTCCTCGGGCGAAGACGCGCGGATCGCAACCGGCTGCTCGATGTCGAGCACGAAGCCCGCCTTCGTCCCGAGTGACGAGCCGGAGAGCGGGACGTTCAGCGCGCCGCGCAGGTGACCGGCCGCGAACTCGTGCGGGGAGCGGACGTCGAGCACCTGTGCGTCGTGGCTCTCCAGCCGCTCGAGCGGCGGCTGCGCGCCGACAAAAGGCCCGCGATTGAGGGCGACGACGCGGTCGACGGTCGGCGGCCGCGGCGCGGAGATCGCCGCGTGCGCCGCGACGAACTCCTCCTCGCTCGGGTACGCGAGCGCGCGGTTCGTCTTCAGCTCGGCGGCGATCGTGGAAGAGCGGGCCGAGCTGATCCCGGTCGCGCAGAGCGAGCCCGCGACGTGGCCGGGGTCGACCTCGGTGCCGTCGGGGAGCCCTGCCAGGCGCTGCAGCGAATGGAACATCGCCTCTGCGCCCTCGCGCGCGTCGACCGCGAGATCTGGCCGGGCCGCGTCGCCGATCAGCAGCGAGTCGCCGGTCAGCAGGTGGCCGTCCACGAGGTAGCAGCAGTGCTCGGGTCGGTGCCCGGGCGTGTGCAGGACGCGGATCGCGATGGAGCCGACCTCGATCTCTGCGCCGTCCTCGACGGGTTCGAACGGGTACTCGGGCTCGGCGATGGGATGAATCGACACCGGAATGCCGTGCTCGAGCCCCAGCCGGCCGTGTCCGGAGAGGTGATCGGCGTGCGTGTGCGTCTCGAGCACTCGCGCGATTTGCACGCCGCTGCGCTCCGCCTCCGCGAGGTACGGCTCGACGGCGTACGCAGGGTCGACGAGCACGGCCTCGCCTGCTTCCTCGTCACCGATCAGATAGGACGCGCAGCCGAGGTCGTCATCCACGAACTGCCGAAAGAGCACTGCTTGACGCTATCAGGGCGGCCTGCGGGTTTTCCAGGATGCGCGCGGGCGGATTTGAGAACATCGGCGAAATCGAACGAGGAGGCACACGTGGAAGCCGCCGAGCCGCGCCGTGAGTTTCTGATCTCCAAGGCCTGGATCCAAGCCGTTGTCCTCGTCGTCCTCTGCGGCTTCTTCGTCCTCGGGCTGCTCGCGTACCGCACGTACATGGCGCACCCGCCGGTCCCGGCCCGCGTCGTCGACGGGAACGGGACCGTGCTCTTCACCGGCCACGACATCAGCCAGGGCCAGCAGGTCTTCCTGCACAAGGGGCTGATGGAGTACGGCTCAGTCTTCGGCCACGGGGCGTACCTCGGCCCGGACTACACCGCCGACTACCTCCGACGCTCGGCGAACCTCGTCCGCGACTCCTTCGGCGGCCCGTCCTCGGACTCTGCCGGGCGCAAGACGATCGAGGACATGCGGACGAACCGCTACGACTCGAAGACCGGCACGCTCACGTTGAGTGCGCCCGAGGCGGCCGCGTTCCGCAAGCTCGTCGGCCACTACACGGAGTTCTTCTCGGACCCGACGACCGAGCACGGGCTCGTCACGAACGCGATCACGAGCACGACCCAGCTCCGGCAGCTGACCGCGTTCTTCGCCTGGACGGCGTGGGCGGCGGCGGCGAGGCGGCCCGGCCACAACTACTCGTACACCAACAACTGGCCCTCGGAGCCGCGCGTGGGGAACGCGCCGACCGCGAACGTGATCGTCTGGTCGGTGCTCTCGCTGATCGCCCTGCTCGGGGGGATCGGGCTGCTGTTCGGCGCCTTCGGCCGCTGGGGCCGAGGGCTCGGCTGGCACGGCCGCGAGCAGGCGACGCTCTCGTTCCGGGCCCCCGGCGACGTCGCCCTCACGCCTGCTCAGCGCGCGACCGCGTGGTTCTTCTTCGTGATGGCGGCGCTGTTCTTGCTCCAGACGCTCGTCGGGGCCGCCTCGCAGCACTACCGCGCCGACATCTCGAGCTTCTTCGGGATCAACCTCGCGCGCGTCTTCCCGTACAACCTGATGCGCACCTGGCACGTGCAGCTCGCGATCTTCTGGGTGGCGACCTCGTTCGTGGCGGCCGGGATCTTCCTCGCGCCGATGATCGCGAGACGTGAGCCGAAGCACCAGGGCAAGCTCGCGCTCGGGCTACTGGGCGCGCTCGCGGTGGTCGTCTTCGGGACGCTGATCGGCTCCTTCCTCGACATCCACGGCAAGCTCCAGAACGTCGCCGCCAACTGGTTCGGGCTGCAGGGATTCGAGTACCTCGACCTCGCGCGCCTGTGGCAGATCCTGCTGACGATCGGGCTGGTCGCGTGGGTGTTCATGCTGTGGCGCGTGCTGCGTCAAAGGCTGGCGCGCGAGCACCCGGGGAACATGCCGTGGCTCTTCTTCCTGGCCGCGTGCGCGATCCCGGCGTTCTACGCCGTCGGTCTGATCGCCCGCACCGGCGACAACTTCACGACCACCGAGTTCTGGCGCTTCTGGGTCGTCCACCTCTGGGTGGAGGACTTCCTCGAGCTCTTCACGACGGTGATGGTCGCCTACATGTTCGTCCTGCTCGGCGTCGTGCGGGAGCGGATCGCGCTGACCGTCGTCTTCCTCGACATCCTCCTCTACTCGGTCGGCGGCGTGATCGGGACGATGCACCACCTCTACTTCTCGGGCGAGCCCGCCGAGCACATGGCGCTCGGCGCGTTCTTCTCGGCCGCGGAGGTGATCCCGTTGACCTTCCTCACGGTCGAGGCGTGGTCGTTCCTGCAGCTCGGTGCGGCACAGGAGTCGCGCTCGGCGGCGCCGTTCCCGCACCGCTGGGCGGTGATGTTCCTCGTCTCGGTCGGCTTCTGGAACTTCCTCGGTGCCGGCATCTTCGGGTTCCTGATCAACCTCCCGATCGTCTCCTACTACGAGATCGGGACCGCGCTCACCGCCAACCACGGCCACGCGGCGATGATGGGCGTCTACGGGATGCTCGCCCTCGGGCTCGCGATGTTCTGCCTGCGCTACCTGATCCCGGCCGACAAGTGGCCCGAGCGCTGGGCCAGGATCTCCTTCTGGGCGACGAACCTGGGGCTCGCCTGGATGTGCTTCGCGACCTTGCTGCCGCTCGGGATCCTGCAGCTCTACAAGTCGGTCGACTCGGGGTACTTCGAGGCGCGGGAGCTGAAGTTCCTGCACAACCACACGAACGCGATCATCGAGTGGCTCCGGCTGCCGGGCGACATCACGTTCATCGTCGGCGGCGCGATTCCGACGCTCTACATTGCCTGGCTCGGAATCCGGCACACGGTCAAGCAGGTGACCTACGACGAGCCGGACGACATCCTCTTCACGGAGATCACCGAGCCGGCGGGGATCGACGCATTTGCGGCGGAGGAGGCTTCGGCCGCGGGGCCGGCATGAGCACGGAGGTGTTCTTCGCCGTCGGCTACGCCGGCCTGCTGACAGGTGGCGCCTTCGCGCTCGAGTGGCTCTCGGCCCACACGCACCGGCGCGCGCTGCGCTTCCGCACGGCAGGCTTCACCTACCACGCCGACCGCGACCACTGGCTCTGCCCGGAAGGGGAGCACCTCTGGCCGCACGAGACCGACCACGAGCGGCGCGTCGTCCGCTACCGGGCTCGAGCGCACGTGTGCAACGCCTGCGCCAGCAAGCATCGCTGCACGGACTCGGACCGGGGACGCGAGGTCGTCCGGCCGCTCGACCCCTGGCCGCACTCGGAGGCCGGACGCTTCCACCGGGCAATCGCGCTTCTGCTCGTCGCGGTCAGCGCGCTCGTCCTTCTCGTCGAGCTCGCGCGCCACCACGCGCCCCTGGAGCTCGCCCTGATCGTCCCGGCGCTCGCGCTGACGCTGTTCGCGGCCCGCTGGCTCCTGCGGGATCTTCGGCGCCACCCGGCCAACTTCCCCGCGCCTGCCTGATGCAGACCTGGACGGTCGTTCGGTTCCTGCACGTCGCGGGTATCGCGGGCTTCGCGGGAACGCAGCTCGCGCTCGCGCTGGCCGTCGTCCCTGCGCTCCGCCGGTCGGACGAGGCAACCCAGCGGCGCGTCGTCTACCGGCTGGGATTCGTCAGCGCGGGCGCCCTCGTGCTTGCGCTCGTGACCGGGATCGCGATGGCGTCGCACTTCTCGCTCTGGTCGTCGAACGTCCTGCAGGGCAAGCTCGTCGTGCTCGTCCTGGTCGCGGCGCTCGCCGGCCTGCAGCTGCTCAGCCCGGCGACCCGGACGATCGCCTACGCGGCCGCTCTCGGGTCCCTTCTCGTGATCTGGCTCGGGATCAAGCTCACGTACGGCTGACGAATCCGAACGGCGGCTTCGCGGCTACCGTCTTGGCATGCGCAGATCGACGCAGATCGTCCTGCTCGCGGTGCTCGCGCTGATCGTGGCGAGCCTCGTGGTCGCGGCCGTGGTCGTCTCCGTCCACGGGTCGGGGAGCGCCTCGCCGGTGGTGACGAACTCGATCCCCGTCTCGGGCTCGTTCACGCCGCCCCGCGGAGCGGTCGTCCTCGCGCGCGAGGCGGGCGACCGCGCGGTCGCCCTCGCTGTGGCTCGCGGCCGGCTGACGGCCACCGTCCTCGCCGGGAGCGGCGAGCCGGCAACCGGTCTGCCGCTCTCCTTCCGGCTCGGCGGCCGCACAGTGAAAGCCTCCTCGTGCGGCAACGGCTGCTACACGGCGGCCGCGCCGGCCGCCCGGCGAGTCGACGTCCTGCTCGGAGGCGGGGCTCCCGTCAGCTTCGACGTCCCCGCGCAGCCGCGCCCGGCAGACGCCATCGTGCGCCGCGCGAGCCGCGTCTGGCGAAACCTGAGCAGCCTCGTGTACGTCGAGTCGCTCCGCTCGAGCCCGAAGGCCGGGCTCGTGTCGACGTGGCGGATGCAGGCCCCGGACAGGATGTCGTTCACGATCCGAAACGGCGCTTCCGCGGTCGTGGTCGGCAACCGCCGCTGGGACCGGACGAAGCAGAACGGGAAATGGGTCGAGTCCGAGACGCCCAGGCTGCATCTGCCGACCCCGACGTGGGGCAACCCGACCGTGAACGCGCATGTCCTGGGCACCGCGACGGTCGCCGGACGGCCGGTGTGGGTCGTCTCGTTCGTCAACCCCTCGGTACCTGCCTGGTTCACCGCCTCGATCGACCGCTCGAACTACCGCACACTCAGGCTCCGCATGACCGCGGCGAGCCACTTCATGTTCCACCGCTACCTCGAGTTCGACCGGCCGCTCGGGATCAAGCCGCCTAGATAACGCGGCGGATCGCCTCGATCGCGACGACCCAGGCGACGGCTGCGGCGGCCACGGCGACGAGCGCGAGCAACAGGCGGACGCGGACGCTCATCCGCCCGCCTTGTCCAGGAGCGTGATCACGAACGGCTGCTGCCCGGGAATCGTCACCTCGAACTGCAGCCCCCAGTGGCCGACCATCACGAGCGCGGGCGCCGACTTCGAGAACGAGCCGGGACGCGTCTGGCGGAAGCGGTAGCTCTGCGTGCCCATCTCCATGTCGAGCATGTTGAACTGCGTGACGACCTCCGCACCCCGAACCGGCTGTCCGTCCTTGGTGACCGTGATCCGGAACGAGTTGTTCACGGCCGCGCGGTTCGGCGTCACCTCGACGTGGATCTTGTACGGGCCCTTGTCGATCACCGTTGAGACCGGCCCGGGGCCGACGCGGGCGGCGATGTTCTTCACGCGGGCGAGGGCGCTCGCCGGCGGCGGGAGGCTGGTGAGGACGGCCGCGGCGAAGACCGCTCCCGTGACGAAGAGGATCTCGCCCTGGACCAGACGGCGAAGCAGCAGCGCCGCCGCGGGGCCGTCCGACGGCCGCACCCCTGCCGCCTCGAGCCGAGGCTTCGTCCGCGCGAGGTTGACCGCCGCCAGTGCGAGCGCCGCGAACAGCAGCACGATCTTGACGACGAGCGCCTTGCCGTAGTTCGTCTCCCAGAGCGAGCCCAGGGTCGGCAGCTCGAGCAGCGACTGGCCGATCCCCGTCCCGATCAGCGCGAGCACGGAGACGAAAGCGGTCGTCGAGAAGCGCGGCACGACCACCGACAGTGCGGCCACGCGCCCCTCGCGGCCGACGTTCAGCCAGAGGACCACGATCCCGATCAGCCCGCCCAGCCAGATCGCGCCGGCGGCTAGATGGACGGCGTCGAGCGGCAGCGCGAGCCCGCGCGGTGAGCGCTGGCCTGCGTGCCCCGCGAGCCCGGGCATGACGAGGGTCGCCGCGCCGGCCGTAAGCGCGCTTCCGGTCGCGAGCAGCTCTGCCACGGAGCGAGCCGGCCGCTCCGGTCGGTCGACTGCGAGCGCGATCGCAGCCGCCACGCCGAAGAGGGCGAGCACCAGCTCGAGCTGGAGGTAGTCGTGCCCGAACGACGAGGCGTTCGCCACCGGGATGATCGCGCCGAGATCGAACGCCGAGCGGAGCGAGAACTGGGCGGTCGCGAGCACGACGTAGACCGGCACTGCGACCAGCAGGGCCCCGAGCGACGACGAGGAACGCGATCGAGAGCGGCCGCAGCGAGGTTCCGCTCACGCGCCGCGCGACGGGCCTCGCGATCAGCGCCCGCAGGACGAACAACCCGAGCGCCGCAAACAGCGAGAGGAACACCACCCAGCGCGCGATCAGGAGCTGGGGCGTGTGCGCGGTCTCGCTGAGCGAGGGCACGCGGAACTGCGGCGGCGGCCCCGCATTCGGCCCGACCGCGAACGTGAAGGCGCCGCGCACCGGGTGGCCGTCGGCCGAGATCACGCGCCAGAAGACGAGGTACCAGCCCTCGGGGATCTTCTCGAGCGGCGTGACGAGCGTCTGCGGCTGGCCCGGCGGCCGCTGCGGCGCGCTCGAGGTGACCTGGTGGCCCGCGGCGTCGGTGACGGAGACGATCGCGAAGCGCGGCTCGATCGGCTCGCTGTAGGTCAGCCGCACCTCGGCCGGCGGCGTGTTCACCGTGCGGCTCGCGACCGGGCTCGTCTTCAGCAGCGCCGCGTGCGCCCAGGCGGCGGCCGGCAGCGCGAGCGCCGCGCCGACCGCCGCCGCGAGGACGCAGGCCCGCCTCACGCGAGCGTGCGCCCCCTCGTCAGCAGGGCCACGAGCCCGAGCACGACGCCGACGATGGCGACGACGAGCGCGACGATCGTCAGCAGCGTGGTCCCGCCGCCGCCGAGCGACGAGACGGCCTCGATCCTCGGCGCGGGCGTGTCCGAGCCCTCCGAGCCGGTCCAGTCGACGACCTTGCCATTCGAGTACGTCTGGCGGACCGCGACCGTGTACGTCTTGCTCGAGTCGAGGGTCGCGCTGAAGCGGAAGACGGCGTCCTCGTCGGTCGGGACGTTTCCGCCGCTCCAGGTCACCTTCTGGATCACCTTCTCCTCGCCCGAGCCGGTTGCCTGCTCGGAGCGCTTCCAGCCGGGCGAGGGCTCGAACGAGTCGATCGCGAAGCCGTCGGGCACGGTCAGCTCGACCTCGGTGGTCGCTGCTCCCTCCTCTTCGGTCGGCACCGCAAGCGTGAACTGCTGCAGCACCTTCGCTTTGGCCACGGGCGGGCTGAGGGTCGCGTGCGCGAACGCCGATTGGGCGAGCACGAGCGACCCAGCTGCCGCCGCGGCGATGGCCACGGCCCGTTTCATTCGTCTCCTTTCGCGTAGGTGAAAAGCCGGCTACGCGGGGAGCGGCGGCGCGCGCGGCCGCGCGCGGAGAAGGGCCGGGCGGGAGGCCGGCGCCTCGTGGAACGAAACGACGAACGGCGGGAGCGAGCCCGCGAGCCGGCGCCTGCGGAGCTCGCGCACGACGGCGCGCACCCAGGCGAGCACGTGCGCCGCCGCCTCCGCGAGCGCTGCGGCAACGAGTGCGAGTGCAGCAAGGATCGGCAGCGCATTCCGGTGCACGGGGCCGATCAGGCAGGAGAGCCCGTGGAAGCCGAGCCCGGTCCGCCAGTGCAGGTACGACTCGAAGAGGGCGAAAGCGAGCGAGCTCGCGGCGTAGAGGACCAGGAAGCGCAGCAGGAGCCGCCGCAACCGCAGCCGCGGCGCAACCCGCTCCGGCCGCAGGCGCGCACGCTCTCGCACGCCGAGGGCGGCGAGCCAGACCGTGAAGACCGACAGGCCGGCGCCGAGCGCGACCGAGACGAGCGTCACGACGACCAGCCGCGGCCCGCCGGCCGAGGCCTCGAGCTTCCCCGAAAGCGGGCTCGGTGCTGCCAGCGCATAGCAGAGCCAGCGCGCCGCGAGCACGAGCACGGCGACGACCGGGAGCCAGAGCAGCCGTCTCATTGCACTTTCAGCGTAAACGGAGCGGTGAGCACGCGCCCGCCCGCCTGGAACTGGAGGAAGAGCTGCCATGTGCCCGCAACCGGCAGGAGGACGCCGACCTGAAGCTTGCCGGGCTTCGAGGACGTGCCCGTCACGCGCGCCCCGCCGAAGACGCTCGTGCAGCCGGGTGTGTTCGGCCCGCAGACGTGCGTGTGGAAGTAGTCGAGCGATTTCTCGCGGAAGAAGACGGCATGCGCGAGAGCGCCGTACCAGGGTGTGAACGTCAGCGGCTTCCCGGACGGGTCGGTGACGGTCGCCGTCATGTGCGCCGGCTCGATCGCGTGCAGCGTGCGCGGCGCGGCGAGCCGCACGTGGTAGCCGTCGACCGTCACGTTCGGCGAGTACGGAGGCAGCGGCTGCGGGTGGTAAGCGCCGGCCACGTTCACGTCCTCGTGGAGCTGGAAGTTCCGCGGGCCGGCTCGCCGGGTACGCGTCGACGAGCACCCGGTAGGGACCGGGGGAGGGGAAGTCGATCACCTGTGAGATCCGGCCGTCCGCGGCGATCGGCGGGTGGCGGTGGATGATCGTGGACAGGTCGCGGCGGACGACGATCAGATGGACGCCCGTGTGCGGCCCGGCGCCGGTCCGGTAGGCGGTCAGCGGCTTGCCCGAAGGCTGGCGGATCGAGAAGGAGAGGCGCGCAGGCCCCGGATGGGCGATCTGCTTCGGCGTGAAGCCGGTCAGCGCGTACGTCCGGGCGGCGCCGATAGTCGGGACGGACGGCCCGGACGACGAGCAGCCGGCAACGACGAGCACGGCGAGAGAGAGGCAAAGAATCCGGCCCACTTGCAGGCAGGATCACGATCCCGGTGTCTCCGTGTCAACCTCGAGGCGTCGGTTACCCTGATTCCCCGTGCCGAGCGCCCATCTCTCCGCGTCGTGGCAGGCGCCGCCGGCGGTTCTGATCGGGGCCGTGGTCGCTGCAGCCCTCTTCGCGCAGGCGTTCGTCCGGCTCCGCCGCCGCCGCGCCGAGCACGCGCCCTGGACGCGCGCCGCGCTCTTCGCCGCCGGCCTGGCCCTGCTCGTCCTGCCGCTCGTCTCGCCGCTCGACGAGGCGGGCGACGAGCGCCTGCTCTCGGCGCACATGCTCCAGCACGTCCTGATCGGCGACGCCGCCGCGGCGCTGCTCGTCGTCGCGGTGCGCGGCCCGCTCGTCTTCTTCCTCCTGCCGCCGGCGGTGCTTCGGCCGCTCGCCGCCTTCCGGCCGCTGCGCGCGTTCCTGTCGCTGCTCTTGATCCCGCTCGTCACCCTCGGCCTCTGGGCGGCGGCGATCCTCGTCTGGCACGTCCCGAGCGTCTACGACTACGCCGCGGCCCACCCGCTCGTCCACGACCTCGAGCACCTGACCTTCGTCGTCACGGGAGTGCTCGCCTGGACGCAGCTCGTCGATCCCGCGCGGCACGAGCGCCTGCGCCGCCCGCAGCGGATCCTGTTCGCGCTCGCGATGCTCGTGCTCGCCCAGCCGGTGGTCGACCTGCTCCTCTTCAGCTCGGAGCCCCGCTACGAGCGCTACGCCAACCCCGCGCACGAGCTCTTCGGGATCTCGCCGCTGACCGACCAGCGCCTGGCGGGCGCGGTGATGATGGTCGAGCAGCTGCTGACGCTCGGGATCTGCGTCGCGCTGCTGCTGCGCCCGTACCTCGTCGGACGGCGTGCGCGGCGGCCGGCTCTCTCGCCCCCTTGAAGGTGACACGCTGAGTCCGCCTGCCTCGACGTCGTTCAGCTTCGAGTGGATCTTCCTGGTCTCGAGCGCAGCCGCCGTCTACGGCTACGCAAGGCTCGCGCGAACCGAACATCCTCCGCGCGGCCGGATGGTGCTCTTCGCCTTCGGGATCGCGCTGGTCGCCGTGCCGCTCAACTCGCCGCTCGAGACGATCGCGGTCCACTACCTGCTCGTGATCCACCTGCTCCAGAACGTGATGATCGCGGACTGGGCGCCGCCGCTCCTGATCCTGGGGCTGACGCCCGCGATGCGCGCCCGCGTCGCCCGCGCCGGCGGCCGGCCCCTCGAGCTCGCCACGCGGCCGGCCCTGGCGCTGCCGCTCTGGCTGGTCGTCTGGTACGGCGTCCACCTCCCGCCTTTCTACGACTGGGCCCTCCGCACCGGCTGGCCGCTGAATCTCGAGCACGGCCTGCTGATCCTCGCGGGCCTCGTCTTCTGGTGGCCGGTCTTCGCCGAGGAGCCGCAGCGGCTCGGGACGCCGATCCGCCTCGCCTACCTCGGAATCGCGTTCATCGGCTCGGCGTTCCTCTCGCTCGCGTACATCTTCTCGGCGCGCGCGTTCTACGCGTTCTACGAGCACGCGCCGCGTCTCTGGGGGCTGTCCGCCTCGAAGGATCAGAATCTCGGCGGGATCCTGATGAACGGCGAGCAGCTGATCGTGTTCTTCGCGGCGCTCTCGTACTTCCTGCTCAAGCTGCTGAGCGAGGAAGACGAGGCGCAGCGGGCCCTGGAGAGCCGGTGAGGCGGGCTGCTCTCGTGCTGCTCGTCGCCCTCGCGCTGCTCGTGCCCGCAAGCGCGCGGGCGAACGGCGACCCCGCCAGCGACACGCTGCTGACGGAGCAGACGTTCTTGCCGATCGAGGCGCCGATCTCCGGCTCCGCGAAGAGCGACCTGAACAAGACGGTCGCCGAGGCGAACAAGAAGGGCTACACCATCCGGGTCGCGGTCATCCCCTTCACCGGCGACCTCGGGCTCGTCGGCAGTCTCTGGGCCAAGCCGCAGGCCTACGCGAAGTTCCTCTGGAACGAGCTCTCGTTCTCGTACAACAATCGCCTGCTCGTCGCGATGCCGGCCGGTTTCGGGTTCTACGCCGGAGACGGCAAGCCGATCGACAAGGAGCTCGCCGTGCTGAAGGGCGTCAAGCCCGGCCAGATCCCCACCGACCTGACCGAGTCCGCGGCGGAGGTGGTGCGCCGACTCGCAGCCGCGAACGGGGTCGAGGTCGCGAAGCCGTCGAGCGGGTCGTCGACGCGGGACCGGGTCCTGATCCTCGTCGGCGCCCTCGTCGTGCTCGTGCTCGTGCTCGTCTTCCCGACGCGTTGGCTCAGGAGAGGCCGAGGTGGCGGGCAATCACCATCCGCTGAACCTCGTTAGTGCCCTCGCCGATCTCGAGGATCTTCTGGTCGCGGTAGAGCCGCGCGATCGCGGACTCCTCCATGAACCCGTAGCCGCCGTGGATCTGCAGGGCGGCGTTCGCGGCGCGGTGCGATAGCTCGCCCGTGTAGAGCTTCGCCATCGCCGCCTCCTTCGCGAACGGCCGGCCCTCGTCCTTGAGCCACGCGGCTTTGTAGGTGAGCGCCCGGCCCGCCTCGATCTCGACGGCCATGTCGGCCAGCGCGAACTGCACCGCCTGGAACCGCGCGATCGGCTTGCCGAACTGCTCGCGTTCCTTCGCGTAGGCGTAGGCGAGGTCGTATGCGCCCTGGGCGAGGCCGACGCCCATCGCGGCGACCGAGATGCGCCCGCCGTCCAGGATCTCCAGGAACTGCCGGAAGCCCTGGCCGCGCTCGCCGAGCAGGTTTTCCCCGGGCACTGCGCAGTCCTTGAACGAGAGCTCGCGGGTGTCGGACGCGCGCCAGCCGAGCTTGTCCATCGGCGCGGAGATCTCGTAGCCGGGTGTGCCGTTCGCGACGATCAGGTTGGAGATCTCGTCCTCGCCGGTACGAGCCGTGATCGTCACGCACGAGGTGATGTCGGTGCCTGCGTTCGTGATGAAGATCTTCGAGCCGTTGATCACCCACTGCCCGTCGCGCAGCTCGGCGGTCGTGCGCGCGGCTGCGGCGTCAGAGCCTGCGCCCGGCTCGGTCAGGCCGAAGGCGGCGAGCTTCTTGCCGGAGGCCAGGTCGGGCAGCCACTGCTGCTTCTGCTCCTCGGTGCCGAAGAGCAGGATCGGCATCGTCCCGAGCGAGGTGTGCGCGGCGAGCGTGATCGCGACGGACGAGTCGATCCGCGTCAGCTCCTCGACGGCGATCGCGTAGGAGAGCGTGTCCGCGCCGGCGCCGCCGTACTCCTCGGGGACCGGCATCCCCATCAGCCCGAGCTCGGCGAGCTCCGCGACGAGGTCGTACGGGAAGCGGTGCTCGCGGTCGAGCTCCGCCGCTACCGGCGCGACCTTCTGCTCCGCGAACTCGCGGACGGTCCGGCGGACGAGCTCGTGCTCCGGCGTGAGGTCGAAGTTCAAGCCGACAGGCGAGTGGCCAGCTCGACGATCAGGCGAACGCCGTAGCCGGTGCCGCCGCGCTGGTGCAGGTAGTCGCCGCGCGAGCGCTCGAGGAACGCCGGGCCGGCGATGTCCGCGTGTGCCCAGGGGCCCTCGCCGGCGAACTCCTCCAGGAACGCGGCGGCGAGCACCGCGCCCGCCTGGCGCAGGTCCGACGAGTTCTTCAGGTCGGCGAAGGCCGAGTCGACGTAGCGGCGGTAGCGCTGGTTCATCGGGAACGGCCACGCGTGGTCGCCGCTCGCCTCGCCTGCCGCGACGACCTGGTCGCGCCACGAGTCGTCGTTGCCGAAGACGCCCGCGTAGAGGTCCCCGAGGGCGACCTCCATCGCGCCGGTCAGCGTCGCCAGGTCGAGGACGTGCGTCGCTCCCTCGCGGCGCGCGTACCAGAGCGCGTCGGCGAGCACGAGACGCCCCTCCGCGTCGGTGTTCGTGATCTCGATCGTCTTGCCGTTGGCGGCGCGGATGATGTCGCCGGGCCGGTAGGCGTGGCCGCTGGGCATGTTCTCGCTCGCCGCCGCGACGGTGATCACGCGCAGAGGGATCCCGAGCTCCGCGATTGCGCCGGTCGCCTCGATCACGGCGGCGCCGCCGGCCATGTCGCCCTTCATGTCCTCCATGTGCAGGGACGGCTTGAGCGAGATGCCGCCGGTGTCGAAGGTGATCGCCTTGCCGACGAGGCCCAGGAAGACGTCGCCCTTGGCGCCGGGCGGGTCGTAGCGCAGCACGACGAGCCGGGCCGGGTTGTCGCTTCCCTGAGCAACCGCGGCCAGCGCGCCCATCCCAAGCTCGCCGATCTCGTCCGGGCCGAGCGCCTCCGCGGTGAGATTGGCGGCGCCGGAGGCGAGCTCTCGCGCGCGCTCGGCGAGCCGCTCGGGCGTCAGTTCGTTCGGTGGGCTGTTGACGAGGTCACGGGCACGGTTCGCCCAGGCCGCGATGGTTGCAGCACGCTCCGCCGCCTCCTTCACGCCGTCGGCCTCGCTGCAGATGACGAGCGTGGAGAGCTTCGAAGCCGGGTCCTCGCCCTTCCAGCGGGCGGGCTCGTAGCCGCCGAGAAGCGTTCCGTCGACGATCGCCCGCGCCTGCTCGGCCGGCGGCAGCGGCAGGGAGTCGTCGATCACCCACGCGATCCGATCCGCGTACGCCTTCGTCTCGTGGGCGACGGCGGCAGCGGCCGTGCGGAGCGAATCCGCCGTGACGCTCTCCCGCGCTCCGACTCCCGCGCCGGCGACGCGGCGGGCGCCGAGCTTCCCGTCCACGTGCACGATGCTCGCCCGTCCGAGGTCGTCGAGCAGCTCACCGTCGCTCGCCAGGCGGGCGAGCAGGCCGCCGAGACCGTCGTCGAGCTTCGCTGCTGCTCCGGAGAGACCGTCGCCGTCGGCAACGGGGACAGCGAGCACGTCGGCCTCGACCTGCTCCGGCGCAACGGCTTCGACGTCGACCCTCATCGCGGGGCGATGCTATCCGACGCCCCGCCTAGCCTGTCCCTGGATGGGGCTTCACCTCCGACGCATTGGCGCCGATAGTGAGCTCATGGCCCGCGGCCCAGCCCATCGGCCCTTGCGCGGACCCCGCTTCCGGCGGGCCCGCAACCGGGACACCGTGGAAGCCCTCGCTCTGCGGATCGCCGAGCTTGTCGTCGAGCGCCAGGAGCTGCGCAGGACGAACGCGCCCATAGCGGAGATCGAGCGCAATCGCGTCCAGATCGCGCGCTTCCAGTGGGAGCTCGCGCACGCGCTGATCGACCGCTACATGCCGGCCGAGCCGGCCAGAAGCGCGGCTTCGAACGGCAGATCCTCAGCCGGCGCGCGAATGACCTCGACTTCGGGATGGCGGCCGCGTAGGGCCGTGACGAATTCCTCGGACGGGTCGACCGCCGTGACCCGGCCCGGCCCGGCCCTTCGGGCGAGCTCCGCGGTCAGCGCACCGGGGCCGCATCCGACGTCGAGGATACGGCCGTCGAGGGGGAGTTCGGCGAAATCGGCGAAGGGCACCGCCAGCGGCCTCGAGTAGCGGCCCATGAACCGGTCATAGGCATCGGCGTCGCTCAAGGTCATTTCTTCTCCTTCGGCGGCAACGTGCCAATCATGGCGCATGGGGCCTTGGCGCCGATAATCGGGGCAGCCTGCTCGCCCTGGCCGGCGGCCTTCGGCATAAGGCCGAGATGGTCAGCCTGGCCTGTGTTTCTTCGCTACGGCCACAGATTCGGAATCATCCGTCTAGCTAGTCTCGGCCCCGTGCGGGCCGAGCTGGACAAACGAGCCATGGCGGCCCTGTCGGCCGGCCATTTCGCGACCGACTTCGCGAACGGCGCGCTGCCCGCTTTGCTGCCGTTCTTCGTCGATCGCTTCGGGCTCTCGTACACGCTCGCGGCGGCGCTCGTGCTCGCGTCGGCCGCCTCCTCCTCGCTGATCCAGCCGCTCTTCGGCGCCTGGTCCGACCGCCGCGGCGCGCTCTGGCTGCTGCCGACCGGAGTCGCGGTCGCCGGAATCGGGATTGCGCTCGCGGCCGCTGCGCCCTCCTACTGGCTCGTGCTCCTGCTGGTCCTCGTCTCGGGCTTCGGCGTGGCGGCCTACCACCCAGAGGGCTCAAAATTCGCGGCCTACGCGAGCGGCAGCCGCCGGGCGAGCGGAATGAGCCTCTTCTCGCTCGGCGGGAACCTGGGCTACGCGCTCGGCCCGACGACGACGACGCCGCTCGTCGTCGCCCTCGGCCTGACCGGCGGGCTTCTCCTTGCGCTCCCGTGCCTCGCGGTCGCCGCCGTCCTGCTCGTCGCGGTTCCGTTCCTCTCGAGCTTCGCGCCCGGTCCGCATGCGTCCCGCGCAGGGACCGGGGAGGACCGGCCTGGAGCGCTGGCGCTGCTGCTCGGAGTGATCGCTTTCCGCAGCGCCGCCTGGTTCGGCCTGATCACGTTCGTCCCGCTCTGGGAGGTCTCGCTCGGCCACTCGAAGTCGGAGGGCAGCCACCTGCTCTCGCTCATGCTGCTCGCCGGCGGGCTAGGGACCCTCGCAGCGGGGCCGATCGCCGACCGAATCGGCCGCCGCCCCGTGGTGATTGCGAGCATGGCCGCGGTGGGCCCGCTCGCCGCTGTGTACGTCGCGGTGGGCGGAGCGGTCGGCGCCCTCGCGCTCGCTCTCGTGGGCGTGTGCGTGATCGGCACCTTCGGCGTGACGATGGTCATGAGCCAGGAGTACCTGCCGGGCCGGATCGGAATGGCCTCCGGCCTCTCGATCGGCCTCTCCATCGGCCTCGGCGGGATCGCCGCGGTTGCTCTCGGCGCGGTCGCCGACTCGGTCGATCTGCGCACGGCCATGTACGTCGCGGCTGCGTCCGCCGTGCCGGGCTTCGTCCTCGCGACGCTGCTCCCGCCGACCCGCGCACGGAGGCGGCTGGAGCCCGAGCCCGTCCTGTAGGCTCGCGCCCGCAATGGACAACCCGAGGGAGTTCTTCGAGTCGCTCGAGTCGCGCGTCGACCCCGCCAAGGCGGCTGGGATGCACGCGAGCTACCGCTTCGAGATCGACGGCTCAGGCAACTGGACCGTCAACGTCGACGACGGCAAGGTCTCCGTCACCGAGGACGGTGACGAGGCCGATTGCACGATCTCCACCTCGTCGGAGACGTTCATGAAGATCGCGAACGGCGAGCAGAACCCGACCGCGGCCTACATGTCGGGCAAGCTGAAGGTCAAGGGCGACATGGGTCAGGCCATGAAGCTCCAGAAGCTCTTCTAGAGCTACTCCTCTAGCTCGACCAGCACGGCGCCGCCGGCCACGCGGTCGCCCTCGCTCACGTGCACTGCGCGAACGACGGCCTCGTACGGCGAGACGACCGGCGTCTCCATCTTCATCGCCTCGAGCACGACCAGCGGCTGGCGCTGCTTGACGGCGTCGCCCTCCTTCGTGAGGACGCGCAGGACGGTGCCGGGCATCGGGGCGGTCAGCACGCTCTGCTCGCCGCCGCCCGCCTGGTCGTGCGTCGCGGACTCGACGCTCGGCGGCTCGGCCGGCTCGGGTGCGGGGAGGTTGAGGCGGAAGCCGCCGGCCCACGGCCCCTCTGGCAGGCGGAGCGGCGGCGCCGAGAGCGGCGGGTTTTCGGTCAGGAACGCGGTCGTCGTCCGGCCCTCGCGCAGAGCCGGATGCGCGACAAGCCAGCGCAGGAAGGGCAGGTTCGTGACGAGCCCTTCGACCTCGGTCTCGTCGAGCGCGGCCGCGAGCCGGTCGAGGGCGTCCTCGCGCGTCGGTCCGTGCGCGATCAGCTTCGCGATCAGCGGGTCGTAGCGCGTGCCGATCTCGTCGCCTTCCTCGACCCCCGCGTCGACGCGGATCCCGGTCGGCAGCCGCAGCCGCTCGATCCGCCCGGTCTGCGGCAGGAAGCTGACGGGATCCTCGGCGTAGAGCCGCACCTCCACGGCCGAGCCCCCGAAGCGCCAGTCCGTTACCTGCATGGGCTCGCCCTGCGCGATACGGATCTGCTCCTGGACGAGGTCGACGCCGGTGACGAGCTCGGTGACCGGGTGCTCGACCTGGATTCGGCCGTTCAACTCGAGGAACCAGAAGTCGCCCCGTCGAGCATGAACTCGGCGGTTCCGGCGCTGCGGTAGCCGATCGAGCGGGCGAACGCGACCGCCGCCTCGCTCATCTGCGCGCGCAGCTCCTCGTCGAGGGCAGGCGACGGCGACTCCTCGAGCACCTTCTGGTGGCGCCGCTGCACCGAGCACTCGCGCTCGCCCAGCGCGATCACGTTGCCGGTCGCGTCGCCAAGGAGCTGGATCTCGACGTGCCGCGGCCGCCGGACGTAGCGCTCGCAGAAGACGCGGTCGTCCCCGAATGCCGCCGCCGCTTCGCGCCGTGCGGCTGCCAACGCCTGCTCGAGGTCTGCGGGCGCGCTGACGACGCGCATCCCCCGCCCGCCCCCTCCGGCGGCGGCCTTGATCAGGAGCGGGAAGCCGAGCTCGTCCGGCCCGCCCTCGGGCACGACCGGGACGCCGGCCTCCCGCGCGATCCGCTTCGCCTCGAGCTTGTCGCCCCCGGCCGCGAGCGCCTCGGCCGGCGGGCCGACCCACGCGAGCCCAGCCGCCTCGACTGCCGACGCGAAGGCCGCACTCTCGGCGAGGAAGCCGTAGCCCGGATGGATCGCGTCCGCGCCCGACTCTTTCGCCGCACGAATGTGCTCGTCCGCGTCCAGATACGACGAGATCTCGACCGTCTCGTCCGCCGAGCGCGCATGCAACGACCCGGCATCATCGGCCGGCGCGACAGCGACCGTCCCGATCCCGAGGTCGCGGCAGGCCCGGAACACCCGCAGCGCGATCTCACCCCGGTTCGCGACGAGGAGCTTCCCGATGCGCACGGGAGGAGGCTAGTCGTCTGAAGAGGAGCGGGATGGCCCGAGTTGCCGGGCCATCCCGCTTTGAGCTCTACGAGCTAACGAGCCCCGGCTGGTGCCCCACCACCTCCACCACAGAGGAGGCCGGCGAGGAGCTGGCCGAGGAGCCCGCCTTCCGAGTCGGCCGTGATGACCAGGTGGACGGTGTCCAGATGGACCATCAGGCCGAGCAGGTTCAGGTCGAGCGGCCCGAGCGTCAGATCGAGGATCGGGCAGATGAACATCGGCGAGACCGAACCTTGCCCGGTCGCCCCGGCTCCCGAGGTCGGCCCGAAGATGGGCACTGCCACCCGGAGGCCGCGAGTGGACAGCCCGCTGCGGTGCGCGGCCTTCGTCAGCTTGGCCGCCTTCGCGTGGGTGGGCCCATGGCCGCCGGCGAGCCCGCACAAGAGCTGCCCCAGCAGCCCGCCCTGCGAGTCGGCCGTGATCGTCAGGTGAACCTGGTCGAGGTGCACCATCAGGCCGAGCAGGTTCAGGTCGAGCGGCCCGAGCGTCAGGTTGAGGACCGGGCAGATCCTCTGCGCGGACGAGAAGCCGCGAATCGACTTGACGCGGACGACGAACCGCTTCTGAGTGACCGCGGTCGGATACGTCGCGGCGCCGGCGACCGTCGGAGCAAACTTTGCGGTCGTCGTGCCGACTGCGTAGAGGTGCCGTCCTCGCCGTACGAACCGGTTGATCCGCAACCGGACGCTGACCGCCCCGATCTGGGTGGTTCCTGCCGCGGCGGCGGAGGCGCGCTGAGACTGAACGGTGCCGGCGCTCGTCGCAGAAGCCATGAATGCGAGCGCGGTGATCGCGGCGAGAGCCGCCACCGTCATCAAATGCGTGCGCGACATCGATTTCCCCCTTTCAAAGGGTATGGATCCGGCGCGAGTACCCGGTCGCTAGCACTCCAAACTTGTATTAGCGAAACCTCACGAGGGGCTCGGGCTGCGGCGGGGGCAAGGCCGCTGGGGCCTGTTTGCCCCCGCCGGAGAGCGCTACGCCGGCGTCAGTGGATGTGGAGGTTGACGCCGACCAGGATCAGCGGCCACAGCACGGTTGCGAGCAAGGCCGAGCCGATCTGCTTGAGGTTGTGGAGATTCGACCAGTAGTGATGAGTGGCCGCGACGATCGCGCCGATGATCAGATACAGGAACGCGAACAGGCTGATGCCCGGCCGCGTTCTTGACGCTGAGGGTGCGTAGTAGGCCATTCGCTTCGGTCACCTCCTCCGCTCCCTGCTACCCCTTTTGAAAATCGGAAACCCTAGGACGTCCAGCGCCGGCCTGCGCTTCTCGAGGAACGCGCGCAGGCCCTCCTGGCCCTCCTCGCCCGCGCGGAGGCCGGCCGCGATTCGGGCCAGCTCCTCGCCCGACTCGGGCCGCTCCCGGATGAGCCGCTTGGCCGCCCGGGTCGCCTCCGGCCCCGACTTGAGGATCTCGCCGACGAAGCGCTCCACGGCCGCGTCGAGATCGCCGGCCACCTCGTGGACGAGGCCGATTTGCATCGCCGTCGCTGCGTCGAAGCGCTCGCCCGTCAGGAAGAAGCGCCTCGCCGCGCCCGGCCCGATCCGGGCGAAGACGAACGGCGAGATCACCGCGGGGATGATCCCCAGCCGCACCTCGGTGAAGCCGAACGTCGCGTCCGGCGCGGCGACGACGACATCCGCGCACGAGACGAGCCCCGAGCCCCCGCCGAGCGCGTAGCCCTGGACGCGCGCGACCACGGGCGCCGGGCAGGAGTCGAGTGCAGCGAGCATCTCGTGGAGGCGAAGCGCGTCCTGGACGTTCTCCTCGAGGGTGAGGTCGATCGAGGCGCGCTGCCAGTCGACGTCTGCGCCCGCGCAGAAGCTCTCGCCCTCGCCCGCCAGGACGACGACCCGCGCGTCGCCGACGTCCGAGAACGCCTCCGTCAGCTCGCGGATCAGGCCGGCGTCGAAGGCGTTCCGGCGCTCGGGCCGCGCGAGCGTGACGCGCAAGAGATCACCGTCCCGCTCCACGCGTAGCGCCGCCATCGAGCCGAATCGTAAAGTTGCCGCATGCTGCGTGGAGCTCTCGCGGCAGCCGTCACGCCACTCCGCGACGACGGCGCCGCCCTGGACGAGGAGGCTTTCGGGCCCTACCTCGGCTTTCTCGCGGCCGGTGGCCTCGTCGGGATCCTCGCGCTCGGGACGACCGGCGAGGGGATTCTGCTCTCCGCGGCCGAGCGCCGGCGGGCGGCCGAGCTCTTCCTCGACGGGCCGCTGCCGGTGATCGTGCACTGCGGCGCGCAGACGACCGCGGAGACGGTCGCGCTGGCCGAGCACGCGGCGGCGTCGGGCGCAGCGGGGGTCGCCGTCATCGGGCCGCCGTACTACTCCCTCGACGACGAGGCGCTGCTCGCGCACTTCGCCGCGGCGGCGCGCGCGTGCGAGCCGCTGCCGTTCTACGTCTACGAGTTCAAGGCGCGGAGCGGCTATGCGGTGCCGGTGAGCGTCGTCGAGCGCCTGCGCGAGCGCGCGCCGAACCTGGCCGGGCTGAAGGTCTCGGACCGGCCGCTCGACGCGGTGCAGCCGTACCTGCTCGAAGGCCTCGACGTCTTCGTCGGCGCGGAGGACCTCCTGCCGGTCGAGGGCGCGGCGGGCACCGTCTCCGGGCTGGCGTCCGTGTTCCCGGAGCGGGTGGTGGCGCTCGAAGGAGTGGGGGAGCTGCGGGCCGGGCTCGACCGGTTCCCGTTCCAGGCGGCGGCGAAGTACGTACTCGGCAAGCGCGGCGTCGCGGTGCGCGAGGACGTGCGGGCGCCGCTGCGGACGCTGACCGACGACGAGAAGCGCGAGCTGGACGCGTGGCTCGAATCGTCGTAGCGGGGGCGGGGGCGGCCGGCGCCTCCGTTGCGTACCACCTCGCCCAGCTCGGCGCGCGGGACGTCGTCCTCGCCGACCGCGCAAGCGTCGCCGCGGGTGCAACCTCGAAAGCCATGGGCGGTGTCCGCCAGCAGTTCTCGACCGCCGCCGAGGTGCGCCTGGCACAGGCGAGCATCCGCTTCTTCGAGGAGCTCGGGTCGCCGCTCTTCGAGCAGGTCGGCTACCTCTTCCTCGCGACGACTCCCGAGGGCCTCGCCGCGCTGGACGAGCGGCGCGAGCTGCAGGCGGAGCTCGGCGTCCCGGTCGAGAGCGTCGACCCCTCGTACGTCGAGGGCCTGCGCACGGACGACGTCCTCGGCGCGTGCGTTTGCCGCGAGGACGGGGTGGCGGATCCGCCTGCGGTGACGCGCGAGCTCGTCCGCCGCGCGCTCAAGCTCGGAGTCGCCGTGGTCGAGGGGACGGACGCGGCGACCGTCGAAGGAGACGTCCTCGTGATCGCGTGCGGGCCCTGGTCGGGCGAGCTTGCCGCCACGCGCGGGGTGGAGCTGCCCGTCCGGCCGCTTTGCCGCCAGCTGCTCGAGACCGGCGAGGTGCCGAGCCTGCCCGATGACCTGCCGATGGTGCTCGAGGCCGAGAGCACCTTCCACTTCCGCCGTCGCGGGAACAAGCTCGTGCTCGCGATGACCGACCCCGAGCCGCGCTGGGGCTTCGAGGAGACCGTCGACGAGTCGCTCTTCGAGGACCGCCTCGCGCGCCTTCACCACCGCTACCAGCCGGCCGCCGAAGCCGGGATCGAGCGCGCCTGGGCCGGGCTCTACGACATGACTCCCGACGCGCATCCGATCCTCGGCGAGGTCGCGGACGGCGTCTACGCCGCGTGCGGCTTCTCCGGCCACGGCTTCATGCAGTCGCCGGCAGTCGGCCGCGCGCTCGCAGAGGAGATCCTCGGCGAGTCCCCGAGCCTCGACCTCGGCCCCTACCGCCTGAGCCGCTTCGCCGAGGGAACCGATTTCCCGGAGACGCTAGTTCTCTAGCTGGAACTCTTCGCCGATCTCCGGGTCCTTGCCGATCAGCTCGCGCGCTCTCGCGACCGGCTCGTCGTCCTCGGAGAACGCGATCAGGCCGAAACGCTCACCGATCGGGTCCGAGATCCACATGTCGCCCTCGGACAGGTCTGGCAGCTTCGCCCGCAGCTCGTCCAGGGTCGTCATCGAGTCGGCCAGATTCCAGAGCAGCAGTCGAACCGTCACTACTCGTCAGGCACGCCGGGCGTTGGCAGCTTCGCCATCAGCTCCTTGATCTCCCGCAGGACGTCGCCCTCTTCGTGTCCGAAATCGTCCAGGTACGAGTGCAACGCGGCTCTCAGCAGCCGCAGCTCGTCGTCGCTCAGCGGAAGCATGTGTTCCATCGGCGGAACCTACATCCTGAAGACGCCGAACGTCGTCTCGGGGATCGGCGCGTTCAGTGCCGCAGAGATGCCCATCGCCAGCACGCGGCGGGTGTCGCGCGGGTCGATGATCCCGTCGTCCCAGAGGCGCGCGGTCGAGTAGTACGGGTTCCCCTCGGCCTCGTACTTGGCCCGGATCTCGTCGGGATCGGCGTCGCCGACCATCGTCAGCACCGTCGCGGCCTGCTCGCCGCCCATCACCGAGATACGCGCGTTCGGCCACATCCAGAGCTGGCGCGGTGAGTAGGCGCGGCCGCACATCCCGTAGTTGCCGGCGCCGAACGAGCCGCCGACGATGACCGTGAACTTCGGCACCTCCGCGCAGGCGACCGCCGTCACGAGCTTGGCGCCGTCGCGCGCGATCCCGCCGGCCTCGTACTCCTTGCCGACCATGAACCCTGTGATGTTCTGCAGGAAGACGAGCGGGACGCGTCGCTTGCACGCGAGCTCGACGAAGTGCGCGCCCTTCGCGGCCGACTCGCCGAAGAGGACGCCGTTGTTCGCCAGGATCCCGACCGGGAAGCCCTCGATCCGCGCGAAGCCGGTGACGAGCGTCTCGCCGTAGAGCGCCTTGAACTCGTGGAAGCGCGAGCCGTCGACGATGCGGGCGATCAGCTCGCGCGGGTCGACCTGCTCGCGGTAGTCGTTCGGGATGAGGCCGTAGAGCTCGTCCGGGTCGGCCGCGGGGCCCTCCGGGCGCGCGAGCTCCCACGGCGGCTGCTTCGGCGGCAGGTCGAAGTTGCGGACGATCTCGCGCACGAGGGCGAGCGCGTGCTCGTCGTTCGTCGCGTAGTGGTCGGCGACGCCGGAGAGCCGCGCGTGGACGTCTGCCCCGCCGAGCTCCTCGGCGCTCACCTCCTGGCCGGTCGCCGCCTTCACGAGCGGCGGGCCGCCGATGAAGATCGTGCCGGTGCCCTTGACGATGATCGTCTCGTCGCTCATCGCGGGGACGTACGCGCCGCCCGCGGTGCACGAGCCCATCACCGACGCGATCTGCGGGATCCCCGCGGCCGAGAGGCGAGCCTGGTTGTAGAAGATTCGGCCGAAGTGCTCGCGGTCGGGGAAGACCTCGGCCTGCAGCGGCAGGAAGGCGCCGCCCGAATCGACGAGATAGATGCACGGCAGGCGGTTCTGCTCGGCGATCTCCTGGGCGCGGAGGTGCTTCTTGACCGTGATCGGGAAGTAGGTGCCGCCCTTGACGGTCGCGTCGTTCGCGACGAGGACGCACTCGCGCCCTTCGATCACGCCGATCCCGGTGACGATTCCGGCGCCCGGAGCCTGGTCGTCGTACATCTCCCAGGCGGCGAGCGCGGAGAGCTCGAGGAACGCGGTGTCGGGGTCGAGGAGGCGGTCGATCCGCTCGCGGGCGGTCAGCTTGCCGCGCGAACGGTGCTTCTCGAGCGCCTGCTCGCCGCCGCCACGGGCGACCTGCGCGGTGCGCTCGCGCAGCTCGGAAACGAGCTCCTCCATGCGTGTCCGGCGCGCCTCGAAGGCGTCCGAGCGCTCCGCCTGCGTGGTCAGCACCGCCACGCCGGTGAGCCTATCGCGCGGCGGCTCTAGCTCTCGGGCTGGTCCGGCTGCTCGCCTTCCGAGGACTCGCCGACCACCGGTTGGCCGTCGTTCTCGGGCTCGAGGATGAACGTCTCGACCGCGAGGTCCGGATCGACGTGCACCTGCGAGAGGAATCCGATCACCCTTCGTCCGCTGAGCTCCTCGACCGCCGCGGTGAACGTCTTTTGCATCGTGTCCTGGAACGCGTCCCGCGTCTCCCTCACCGCCTCGAAGCGGCCGCCCTCGATCAGCGTGCGCTCGACCGGCGTGTAGATGTCCTCGAGGAAGCAGATGATGTAGTCCGCGCCCATCACGGTTCGCGCTCTGCTTGCTCCGCGCCCGTAGTGCTCGCGGTGGATTCGGCTGATCGCGTTCGAGATCGCCGCGGCCACTCTGCCGCGCTCCGGTCCACGCGCGCCGTTCTCGCCCACGGTGGTCCTCTCTTCCGCTCCTCGGAATGAGCGTCCGGCGGCAGAAGGAGCGGAATCAGCGACCCACGGACGTCGTGCTCCTCCATCGTAGCCGCCAGCGGTTGTGGCGTTTGAAAGACGCGCTCAGGCGGAATAAAATTCACGTCGGAACCGGCGCGCCGGAGAGGGTGGCGTCGGATCCGCCCGCCAGACGCGCGGGAGCAGTCCGGGCCTTGTAAAGGCCGGACGCGCCCCACGGTCGATGAAAAGCAAATTCGATCGAGGAGTGAGTTCGGATGCTCGTACTGGTGACAGTGGCGGACGCGGACACCGCCACCGGCTTGATCGAAAGGCTCGTCGGCGAGGTCGACGCCGAGCAGGTCCACTTCGAACCGGAACACCGGCAGGTCTGCGTGGAGCTGAAGCGGGAACCGGACAGGAACCTGGGTCGGATCCTCAACGCGGTCGAGTCCTGGCTCGGAGACGGCGGTCGCCCGCCGGCGAAGGTCGAGATCGACGGTCACAGCTACACGTTGGGCGTCGGCCGTGGGTCGCGTGAGCGCCGTGAGCGAGAGGGCCGCAGAGGTCCTGGCGCCGCGGCTCGTCTTCTTCCACTCGAAGCAGTCGGGCCACTCGCGACGCGTCGAGGGCTACCTCTCGCAGGTGCTGCAGCGACGCGGGAACCACGAGTCGTTCCGCCTGCGCTACGTCGAGGTCTCCGACCATCCGGAGCTGGTGGAACGGTTCCGCGTCGACCAGGTACCGACGCTGCTCGTCGTTGACGGCAACCGCGTCAGCGCTCGCATCGTCTCGCCGCGCGGCTGCCGCGAGATCGAGCAGGCCCTCGGGCCCTGGCTGCGCTAGCCGACTTCTGCTCCGAGACCGAATCCAGGCGATCGCCATCGAAACCCTTGCTTGCGCTGCGACGGCCGGCGGCGGAGACTGAGCACGTGCCCGCGGCCGCCTCGGAGCACCGGGAAGCAGATGTCGTCCTCGACGTCGAGTTCGAGCGCGGCTTGCTCTTCCTCGTGCTCGAGAACCTCGGCGGCGCGCCCGCCCACACGGTGCGCGTGCGCTTCGAGTCGCCGCTCACGGGACTCGGCGGCGAGCGGCGGATCGATCGCCTGCAGATCTTCAGGCGGCTCGAGTTTCTCGGGCCCGGACGCCGGATCCGCATCTTCCTCGACCGCTCCGCGCTCTTCTTCGCGCGCGAGGAGGAGGGCGCCGTCTCCGCGCGCGTTTCCTGGCGCACCGAAGATGGCGCGCGCCGCTCGCGGACCATCCGCCACGATCTTGCCGCCTACCGCGACTTCCCCTACCTGGAGGTGCCCGACGATGCCTAGCGCCCGCCAAGACCCGTACCTCGACTTCAACTTCGTGGTCGAGATCGACAACGTCGCCTCGGCCGGCTTCCGGGAGGCGGAGCTGCCCGCCGGGCAGATCGAGGTCGTCGCCTACCGCGAGGGCACCGACATGGCCTCGGCCGCGCGGCTGCTGCCGGGCCGGGTCGAGTACGGCCCGCTCGTTCTGCGGCGAGGCTTCGCCGGCGACTCGACCCTGTTCCAGTGGTGGCAAGCGGTTGCGCAGGGGACGCTCGACCGGCGCAACGTCTCGGTCATCCTGCTCGACGAGCAGCGCCAGGAGGTCGCGCGGTGGAACCTCCGGCGGGCGTGGCCGACGAAGTACGCCGCGCCCTCGCTCAACGCTCTCGGAAACGAGGTCGCCGTCGAGACCCTCGAGCTCGCCCACGAAGGGATCGAGCTGGAGTAGCCCTTACCCGAGGATTTGCCCATGGGAAATCCCCCTTTCGGGGATCCCAGGCTCACCCTTCCTGGGGAGGGCGGGCCCGCGCCGGTTGACGAGACACGAAACGGCGGCAGTTTCGAGTCATCTATCCGAAAGGATCTTCGGCGTGATCACTATTCGCTTGTCCAAAAAGTTCTTCCTCGTCGTGGCCGTTGTCATCGGCCTCATGGCGACCGGCGCTATCTACGCTGCCTGGAACACGAGCGGCAGCGGCAACGGCTATGCGAAGGCAGCCACCGCCTCCGCGCTCACCATCGGCGACGCCTCTGCGTCCACGACGGCCGACCTCTATCCCGGCAGCACGGGCTCGGTCAAGCTGAAGGTGACGAACCCCAACCCATTCGCTGTCCGGATCACCACTGTGACGAAGCAGGCGAGCGGGACGATCACCTCGGACAAGGGCGCGGCGTGCAACGCCTCGACCGGGGTCACCTTCACCGACCAGACTGGGCTCGCGCTCGATGTCGCCGGCGGAGCGACCTCGACGTTCACTCTCTCTGGCGTGGTCAGCATGACCAATGCCTCAGACAACTCGTGCCAGGGCGCGATCTTCACCATCCCGGTCGACGTCACGGGCGCGAGCAACTAGCGCTCGTCTAGGTCGAGTCGATGCGCCGGCGGTTTCTACCGCTGCTTGTCGCCGTCGCCGCCGCCGGCTTGCTAGCCGGCGGCGCGGGGGCGGCGTGGGCCTTGAGCCGCTCCGGGCCGGGGGCGGCCAAGGCCAAGACGCTCGCTGTGGGTAGCCAGCCGACGGCCTCGGTCCAGGGGCACAAGGTCACGGTCACCTGGACCGCCAGCTCGTTCACGACGGGCGGTGCGGCTCCGGGCTACGTCATCCGTCGCTACAACGTCGCGACCGGCGTCGGTGTCGGCGCGGCGAACGGTTGCTCGGGCACGCTCACGGTGCTCACCTGCACCGAGACCGGCGTCGTGGCGGGCTCGTGGCAGTACACCGTGACTCCCGCGGCGGGGACGAACTGGCGCGGGCCTGAGAGCCCCAAGAGCGCGGTGGTGGTCGTTTGAAGCTGCGCCCGCCTGCATTCGTAGCCCTGCTCCTGGCGGCCGGCGCCCTCTTCGGAACGGCGGCTGCCCTCGGCGCGCTCGGCGCGAACCACCGCCGCGACGCGGCCGGCTTCAAGCTCTCCGGCCACGTCACGGGCCTGTATCCAGGTCAACGCAAGCGGCTCGTCATCGTCGTCCGCAACCGAGGCCGCCGGGCGATCCGCGTGCGCGTGGTCACGACGCGCGTCCGTGATGCCGGCCGCGCGTGCAAAGCCCGGAACCTGAGGGTCGCGGCGTTCCACGGAGCTCTCCGCGTCGCCGGGCGCCGGTCGCGAAGGATCGTCGTGCGCGCCTCGATGCGTGCCGACAGCCCGACCGCCTGCCAGGGAGCCGTCTTCCGGCTCGCCTTCCACGGGCGGGCAACGCCGGGCTAGCTAGGAGTGTCGTCGGAGCGCGGATCGTGCTCGAGGGCGACCTCGGCCGCGTCGATGTTCTTCTCGACGACGAGAACGTTCGCGCTTTCGTCGACCACGCGCTCGACATCGAGGTCCTGGTGGCCGGGCAGCACCAGGAAGCGCCGTGGGTTCTCTCGCACCGCCTCGTACTGCTGGTAGCTCACCTGCATCAGCTCCGTGCAGGTCTCGTTGCTGCACTCGCAGACGAAGCCGGGCAAGAGCGAATCCTCCTCGTCGATCCCGCCGCGCCTCGAGAGCTCCTCGATTCGCTCGTTCACCTCGCGGAAGATCGCCTCGTTCCTGGCTCGCCGCTCCTGATCGGCATCCATCTAGGGAAGGCTTTCCGATCAGCGTGCGCTGAAACCGTGGTTTCCCCAGTCATGCCGAGGGAGACAGGGAGTCTGTGCCGCGATCGGTAGAACAAGCCGCTAAGAACGAAGCCACCTTCCGCAGCGTCAACGAGCGCCTGCAGGAGAAGGCCGACGAGCTCGAGCTGGGCGATCGGCAGACGCCCTTCCTCTGCGAATGCGAGGAGGAGCGCTGCACCGAGGTCCTGCTGCTTCGGCACAGCGACTACGAGGACGTCCGTGCGCATCCCAGGCGGTTCATCGTTGCTCCCGGGCACCAGAACGGAGACGACCAGCTCATCCGGGACGACGCCGGGTTCGCGGTGATCGAGAAGCACGGCAAGGAAGGCGAGCTGGTCGAACAGCAGGACCCACGCACTGTCGGCAAGTCCCCCTCTAGCTAGTTTCCGCGCGCCATCTAGAATTGACGGTTCCGGGCCGTCGACGAGGGAGACAGCTGACCATTTCCGAAGTTCGTGAGGCTTCGCCAACCCTGCCCACGGGCACGGTCACGTTCCTGTTCACGGACATCGAGGGGTCGACGCGCCTGCTGAAGGCGCTCGGCCGCGACCAGTACGGGGACGTGCTGGCGGTGCACAACCGGCTCCTCCGCACCGTCTTCGCCGACCTGGGCGGGATCGAGGTCGGGACGAAGGGCGATTCCTTCTTCGTCGTCTTCCGCAGCGCGGGCGCCGCGGTCAAAGCCGTGGCCGCCGGACAGCGCGCGCTTGCGTCCCACGAGTGGCCGGACGGAATGAACGTGCGGGTCCGCATGGGACTGCACACGGGGGAGGCGAGCCTGGGGAGCGACGGCTACATCGGGCTCGCGGTTCACCAGGCGGCGCGCATCGGCGACGCGGGGCACGGGGGCCAGGTCCTCCTGTCGAGCACGACGGCCAATCTCGTCTGGAGCGAGCTTCCGCCGGACGTCCGCCTGCGCGACCTCGGGCCGACGGCGCTTCGCGACTTCGACCGGCCGGAGCCGCTCTACCAGCTCGACATCGACGGGCTGCCGGGTGACTTCCCTTCGCTCGAGAGCCGCGAACAGAAGAAGGCGCGAGCGCCGCGGCGGCCCCTCGAGGTGCAGGTCGGGACCACGCCCCTGCTCGAGCGCGAGGCGGAGCTCTCGGCTATCGAGGCGGTCGTGAAGACCGCCGCTGCGGGTGCCGGCCGGATGATCGCGGTCGAGGGGCGGCCTGGGGCCGGCAAGACGCGGCTCGTCTCGGAGGCGCGCCGGCTCGCTTCAGCAGCCGGCTTCGAAGTGCTTGCCGCCCGGAGCGCCGACCTCGAGCAGGAGTTCGCCTACGGGGTCGTGCGCCAGCTGTTCGAGCCCTATCTCGCCTCGGTCGAGGCGGCGAAGCGGGAGGAGTTCCTGTCCGGCACCGCTGCGCTCGCCCAGCGGCTCTTCGACGACGAGGAGATGACGGGAGCCACGCCTGCGGATGTCCCGTTCGCCGTCCTCAACGGTCTCTACCGCCTCGCCACGAACATCGCGGAGCGCAAGCCGCTCGCGCTCGTCGTCGACGATCTCCACTGGGCCGACTCGCCGACCCTGCGCTGGCTCTCGTTCCTGGCCCGCCGTCTGGAGGGCATACCGCTGCTGGTCGTCGTCAGCCTCCGCCCGCCGGAGCAGAGCGTCGAGCGAGAGCTCCTGACGGAGATCGTCTCGGACACGGACGCGCTCGTGATCAGGCCTGGTGCGCTCAGCCGGGCGGCTGTGGCGGCGATCGTCGAGCAGGAGTTCGAGGTCGCGCCCGACCCGGAGTTCGTGGCTGCCTGCCACTCGGCGACGGGCGGCAACCCGCTCTTCACGCGCGCCCTCGTGTCGGCGCTCCACGGCGAGGGCGTCACGCCGGAGGCCGCAAACGCCGGGCGGGTCCGCGGGATCGGCCCCGAGCCGGTCGGCAGGGCCGTCTCGTTGCGGCTGTCGCGTCTCCCGGAGGAGTCAAGGCGCTTCGCGACGGCGGCGGCGGTGCTGGGCGACGGTGCCGACCAAGCGGACGTCGCGGCACTCGCAGGCATCGACGACCGCGACCTCGCGTCGCTTGCCGCGAGCTCCCTCGCGCGCGTCGACCTGCTTCGCGTGACCGCGCCGACCGTCGAGTTCGCGCATCCGGTCGTGCGAGCCGCGATCTACCGGTCGATCGAGCCTCCCGAGCGCCTCGCCGCGCACCGCCGCGCCGCAGAGCTTCTAGACGCGGCCCGCGCAGAGCCTGAGCGGGTAGCGGCTCACCTCGATCTCCTTCCGCCCGCGGCCGACCCCTTCGCGGTCGAGACGCTCCGGATCGCCGCCGACCGGGCTCTCGTCCGAGGCGCGCCCGACGTCGCCGTCCGCTACCTGCGCCGCGCGCTTGCCGAGCCGCCTTCGCCGGAAAACCGGGCCGAGACGCTGCGAGAGCTCGGCCTTGCCGAGCGACGGGTGGACGTCGGCGCCGCCGCCGAGCACCTGCAGGAGGCTCTACTGGCCGCCGACCCGGAGGACCGGCCGCGCTACGCCAGGCTCGCGCTCGAGCTCGGCCGCTCGCTGTTCCGCCTGAACCGCGGCCCCGAGGCCGTGCGTGTCTTCGAGGACGCGATCGAGCGCCTCGCCGGCGCGGAGCCGGAGCTCGGCGAGACGATCGAGGCCGAGCTGATCAACTCGTCGGGCTTCGACTCGGACGTCTTCGACGTCGCCAGATGCCGGCTCGCCGAGGTCGGCGAGCGCGACTTCACGACCGAGCCGGGCCACGCCGTGATGCTGGCGACGATTCGCTACTTCGAGGCGCGCCGTGGCGAGAACCGCGAAGCCGTCGCGAGGCTCGCCGATGCCGTGGTGCTCGACGAGCTGACCGAACGGGTGCCCTCGATGGCGATCGCCTGCGCGGCCTCGGCGCTCATGTACGCGGAGTACGACGCGGAGCTCGATCGGTTCTTCGACGTGATGATGGAATCCGCCAGGAAGCGGGGTGAGCTCGTCACGCTCTCGTCGCTGCTCTGCTTCCGCGGGTTGACCTTCGCGCAGCGGGGGGACCTCGACGCCGCGATCGCAGACCTCCGCGAATCGAGCGAGGTCGTTCCGTACGTGCCGAGCCAGCAGGGCGTCCTCTACTACAGCTCGTACATGGCCGACGTGCTCACGAACCGGGGCGAGCTCGAGGAGGCCGAGGCGTGCCTCACCGGGCTGGCTTTTTCGGAAGAGGTCGCCGAGACGGGGCACGTGATCTTCTTCCTCGGCGCTCGCGGCTGGCTGCGCTATGCGCGCCGCGACTTCGCCCGGGCCGCGTCGGACTGGGAGCAGCTCGGGCGCTGTATGGAGACGTTCGAGATGCGCAATCCTTCGCTTCTGGCCTGGCGCTCCCACCTCGCGCTCGCGCTGCTCGGTCTCGGCTACCGGGAGCGGGCGCTGGAGCTCGCTTGCGAGGAGGTCGAGCTGGCAAGGGCGTGGGGTGCCCCGCGGGCGATCGGCATCGCTCTGCGCACGCAAGGCCTCGCGGAGGGCAGCGCCAAGGGCATCGCGACGCTGCGGGGCTCGCTCGACGTGCTGAGAGGCTCGTCGGCGAAGCTCGAGCGTGCGCGGACGATGGTCGAGCTTGGCGCGGCCCTGCAGCGCGAGGGCGCCGGCGAGGAGGCGCGGGAGCTGCTCGCCGAAGGCCTTCGGATCGCCACGGCGTCTGGCTCACAGCCGCTCGTCGAGCGCTGCGAGCGGGAGCTCGAAGCGGCGGTCGCCTGATGCGCGTCGCCGAGACCCTGGGCCAGTTCTCGCTCTTCGCCGACCTCGCGCCGCCGCAGCTGGAGGCGATTGCCCAGTCGTACGAGGAGAGCGTCTTCGCAGAGGGCGAGCGGGTCCTGCGGCGAGGGCTCGCGAGCGGTGACTTCTTCGTCATTCTCGACGGCGAGGCTGTCGTCGAGGCCGGCGGCGAGGACGAGATCCGCCTCGGCCGCGGGGAGTTCTTCGGCGAGATCTCTGCGCTGACCGGCGACCCGCCGGCCGCGGACGTCGTCGCGGCCTCGCTGCTCCGCTGCCTCGTGATCCCGGGAGCGCAGCTCGAGCGCCTGCTCCTGGAGCGCCCGCAGCTGATGCTCCGCCTGCTGCGCGTGGAGGCACGCCGCCTCCGGGGCACGCTCGGTTGGCAGCCGTAGAGCCGCCCTCTCCGCCGGGCGACTACGACGTCGTCGTCGTCGGCAGCGGCCCCGGCGGGCTTCAGACCTCGTACTTCTTGCGCCGCCTCGGTGTCCAGCACGCCGTCATCTCCCGCGACGAGCAGCCGGGTGGGATGTTCCGGCGGTTCCCGGTCTACCAGCGCCTGATCTCCTGGACGAAGCCGGACGCGCCGGCCGAGCGGGCCTCGCGCGAGTACGAGTGGTACGACCACAACAGCCTCCTGGCCGACGAGCCGGAGCTGAAGGCGCTCGTGCCGCCGCTGATGGACCGCGCCTACGACCTGCCTTCGCGGCCCGAGATGGAGGCGGGGCTCGCGGCGTTCGCGGGGCGTGCGGGCCTGGACATCCGCTACGGCTGCGCCTGGGAGGCGACGCGCCACGACGGCGAGCGCTTCGTGCTGGAGACGACCGACGGCGAGTACCGCTGCCGAGCGGTCGTCTTCGCGCTCGGGGTGACGGAGCCGTGGCGGGCAGAGGTCCCCGGGCTCGAGCACGTGCCGCACTACGTCGACACGCTCACGCCGGAGCGCTACGCCGGCCGCGACGTCTTCATCGTCGGCAAGCGGAACTCGGGCTTCGAGCTCGCGCAGGGGCTCCTGCCCTGGGCGCGCTCGATCGTCCTCGGCTCGCCGCGGCCGGTCGAGATCGGGACGCTTGCGCTTTCACCGCTTCGCCTGCGCTACCTGAGCCCCTACGAGGAGCACGTTCGCGGCGCGCCCGGCACGCTACGTGGTCAACGTGATGATCGAGCGCGTTGAGCCTCGAGACGGCGGTTTCCGGCTCGTCCTGCACGGCACGACCTGGGAGGGCACGCTCGAGCTCTCGGTGGACGACGTGATCGCCGCGACGGGCTTCCAGACGCCGCTGCGCGATCTGCCCGGCCTCGGCCTCGCGACGGTCGCGGACGGCCGGATCCCGGCGCTGACCCCCTACTGGGAGAGTGTCTCGCTGCCGGGCGCGTTCTTCGCCGGCAACGCGACGCAGGGCGCGCACGGCGCGGGCAGGCATTCGCCGGTTGCGAGCTCGAGCGCGGTGAACGGCTTCCGCTACAACGCCCGCGTGCTGGCCGAGCACCTCGCGGAGCGGCTCGGCGGCTGGGCTCGTCCGCGCCCGCACGTGCACGATGCCGTTCCTTTCCTGCTCGGCGAGCTCACCCGATCGCCGGAGCTCCGGATCCAGAAGGGCTACCTCTGCCGAATGCTCTCGGCGGGAGAGGACGGCTACTGCGACGAAGGCATCGTCCCGCTCACGCACTTCCTCGACGGCGTGAGTCCGGACGCGGTCGCGGCGACCATCGAGGTCGACGAGGCCGGCCGGATGATCCCCACGGTCTACGTGCGCAAAGGCGGCGAGGTCGCCGAGCATTCGCTCGAGCCGCATCCGCTCCACGAGTACGAGGGCGAGACCTACGCGAGCGAGCTCGCGAGCCTGCTCGGTTAGGCCAAGACGAGGTCGACCAGAGCCTCGAGCGAGTCGAGTTCCTTGAGCGGAGCCTCATGCTCGCCGAGACGAAGCCGTCGGCGGTTGTGCCAGCAGATGTCCATCCCGGCCCCGTGCGCTCCGTCGATGTCGCTGGGCGAACCGGCCACGAACAGCGCGCGCCCGGGATCGACGCCGAGCCGCCGGGCGGCGAGCAGGTATGGCTCAGGCCGCGGCTTGTACGCGCCCGCCGCTTCGGCGGTCACGACCGTGTCGAACTCGACACCGAGGCGAGCAGCGACCCGTAGCCCGAGCTCTTCGGAGCAATTGGTCACGACGCCGATCTGCACGTGCTCGCGCAAGCGTTCGAGCACCTCCGGGGCGTCGGGCCAGGCCTCGAGGCGGTCTCCCATCGCGTGAAGAAGCTCGGTCGCCCCCTCGGGCCGCACGCCGACGGTCCGTGCCGCCTCCTGGACCGTCTCGACAAACGGCCGGTATCGCCCTGCGGAGTACGTGACGCTGCTGGACTCCTCCCGCCAGCTCGCGCCCAGCTCCGCAGTCCCGGCGACCTCGCTCCAGAGCGGGCCCGAGTCCAGAAGCGCCGAAAAGAGATCGAAGAGGACCGCGTCATATCTCACACCCGAGATCCTGGCCTCGTTTCGCTCGACGTGCGAGAGTTCCGCGCAGTCTCATGAGGGCAGTCGTCCACGATCGCTACGGCCCGCCTGAGGCGCTGCACGTCGACGACGTCGACCGGCCCACGCCGCAGGAGGACGAGGTTCTGGTCAAAGTCCACGCCTCGACCGTCACCCGCGGCGAGGCAATGGGGGTGCGCAGCGCCGACTACCGCTTCACGCGCGTTTTCACGGGAATCCGCCGCCCAAGGAACACGTCGTTCGGCTCCGAGTTTGCGGGGCTGGTCGAAGAGGTCGGGCCGGGCGCGACGGAGCTTCACCCAGGCGACAAGGTCTTCGGGTTCAGGAATGGCGCTGCCGCGGAGTACGTCGCCGTCCCCGAGTCCGGCCTGATCGCACCCAAGCCGGCCGGCCTCTCCTTCGAGGAGGCGGCAGCGGTTCCCGACGGCTCGCTGCTCGCGCTGAGCTGCCTGCGGCCGGCTGAGCCGCTCCGAGGCAAGGACGTCCTCGTCTACGGCGCCGCCGGCTCGGTCGGGACGGCCGCGGTTCAGCTGCTCGTCAACCACTTCGGGGCCGCGTCGGTGACCGCGGTCTGCGACACGAAGGACGTCGAGCTGCTCCCCTCGCTCGGCGCCAGTCAGGTGATCGACCGCTTGCATGACGACTTCACGAAGAACGGCCAGACTTACGACGTGATCTTCGACGCCGTCGGCAAACAATCGTTCCGCCGCTGCCGGCGCTCGCTGAAGCCCGGCGGCACGTACATCACGATGGACCTGGGGTTCATGTACCACGTGCCGCTCGTCTCGCTTGGCACGCGGCTCGTCGGGAGCAAGCGTGCGAAGCTCGGCATCGGCCGCTACGGCAGGGAAGACCTCCTGCTCGTCAGGGAGCTCGTCGAGGCCGGCAAATACCGGCCCGTGATCGACCGGACGTATGACCTCGAGGAGGTCGTCGAGGCGACGCGCTACGTTGAGAGCGGCCAGAAGACGGGCAACGTCGTCCTTCGCGTGTCCTTCTAGGGGACCTTCCGCGGTGAACAGGGGCGGCAGGACTCGAACCTGCAACCCCCGGTTTTGGAGACCGGTGCTCTGCCAGTTGAGCTACGCCCCTAGAGGTTGCGCCACCGATTCTAGCCGCGGCCCTTCTAGAGTCTTGTCATGGCCCCGCCTCCGCCGAGACCGGCGCTCGGAGCGCTCTTCCTCGTCCTCGCGATCGCGTTCGTCGGGATCGCGGCTGCGGCCGCGGAGGCCGTGGACACCAACAAGGGCCTGGTCGTCCTGGTGGTCGCGGCGGGTGCGATCGCGCTCTGGATGCTGAGCCTCTCGATCCGGAATCTAAGGAAACCTCCTTCGTAGGTCGTATCCTCTGACCGTGGCGCAGGACGAGACCCAAGCACTCTGGCGCGAGTACAAGCAGAAGAAGGACCAGGCGACCAGGGACCGCCTGATCCTCACGTACGCGCCGCTCGTCAAGTACGTCGCCGGCCGGCTGGGCAGCGGCCTGCCCGCGCACGTCGACGAGAACGACCTCGTGTCGTACGGACTGCTCGGCCTGATCGGCGCGATCGAGCGCTTCGACCCCGGCCGCGACATCAAGTTCGAGACCTACGCGATCGCGCGCATCAAGGGCTCGATCATCGACGAGCTGCGCGCGATGGACTGGGTTCCGCGCTCCGTCCGCTCCCGCGCCCGCGACATCGAGCGCTCGATCGCGAGAGCTCGAGCGCAAGCTCCACCGCGCGCCGACCGACGAGGAGATCGCCGAGAAGCTCGGCATCACCACCGACGAGCTCGACGACAGCCTCTCCGAGATCGGCCGCTCCTCGATCGCGGCGCTCGACGAGCTCTGGACGATCTCGTCCTCCGGCGGCGACCAGGTCGCCCTGATCGACACCATCGAGGACACCCAGGGCCCCGAGCCGCAGTCCGAGCTCGCGCAGACGGAGCTGAAGGAGGCGCTCGGCGACGCGATCGCGCGGCTGCCCGAGCGCGAGAAGCTCGTCGTGACGCTCTACTACTACGAGGAGCTCACCCTTCGGGAGATCGGCGAGGTCCTCGGCGTGACCGAGTCGCGGGTCTCGCAGCTGCACACGAAGGCGATCCTGCGACTCAAGGCCCGCCTCGCCGGCTCACCCGCGCGCGAGCCGCTCGGCCGCTGAGGATTACGATTCAAATCCGTGGTTTCCCGCTTGACACGGATACGAGTGACCTTCAACGTGTTGCCCGTATCCCGTGGGGTCTAGAGAAAGGACGTGGGAGAGTGAAGCACCGCAAGCTGCTCGTTATCGCAGGAGTGGTGGGCGCCTTCTAGCGCTCGCCATCTCCCTCAGCGTCGCCGCCGCCAGTAGCAAGAAGGTGACGCGTGCAAGGCAGCCACCGCCGTTCGCCGCCCCGGAGGTCCCGAATGCCGAGGCGATCAGGAAGAAGTACCACGGCCAGAAGATCACCTTCGTCGGCGACTCCGTCGGCAACGGCCATCTTCGTGACACGCGGCTGGCCAAGCGGTTCACGCACGACACCGGCATCAAGGTTAGGGTCGTGCCGCATCCGTCGGCGTCCGACCAGTCCTACGCGCAGCTCGCGAGGGCATTCGCGTCGAAGTCGTCGTCGATCGACGTGGCGATGATCGACGTCGTGTGGCCGGGCGCGTTCGCGCCGTACCTCGTCAACCTCAAGCCGAAGCTCGCCAAGCAGGCGAAGCTGCACATCGGGAGCATCATCGCGAACGACACCATCAAGGGAAGCTCGTCGCGATGCCGTGGTTCGGCGACTACGGGATCCTCTACTACCGCACCGACCTGCTGAAGAAGTACGGCTACAAGGCTCCGCCGAAGACCTGGGCCGACCTCTTCAAGATGGCGAAGAAGATCCAGGACGGTGAGCGGGGGCTCGAACCCGAACTTCACCGGCTTCGTCTTCCAGGGCAACGCGTACGAGGGCCTCACCTGCAACGCGCTCGAGTGGATCGCGTCGGCAGGCGGCGGCCACATCATCGACAACGGCAAGGTCACGATCAACAACCCGAAGGCCGCGACGGTCCTGGACGCGATGCGCACCCAGATCGGCAAGGTCACGCCTCAGGGCGTGACGACGTACCAGGAGGACCAGACCGAGCACGCCTTCGACGCCGGCGACGCAGCCTTCGCCCGGAACTGGCCGTACCAGTACGGGATCGGCGCCAGCAGCCGGCTCGAAGGTAAAGGGCAAGTTCAACGTCACCGTCCTTCCGCACGGCGCGTCGGGCGGCCCGTCGGCACCGTCGGCGGCTGGCAGCTCGCCGTCTCGAAGTTCTCGAAGCACAAGGATGCCGCGATCGAGTTCGTCCGCTACATGACGAGCCCGGCGGTCGAGAAGTTCGACGCGATCACCAACTCGAACGTGCCGACGATCGTGTCGGTCGCGAAGAACAAGGCGGTCGTCAAGAAGAACCCGTACCTCAAGCCCGCGATCGCGAGCGTGCCCGCGTGACCCGGCCCGCGAAGTTCTTCGGGACGCACTACAACGAGGCCTCGAAGGACGTCTACCAGGGCATCAACCAGATCCTCACCGGCACGCCGCGAAGTCAGCGTGCTGCCGCAGATGCAGCGAAGCTGCAGCTGCTCCGAAGTAGGCCGCACGGCCTGAACGAAACGAGGGAGGATGGCGCCTGTCATCCTCCCTCGCTCATTCGTGAGCCGGTCGCCACGCCCGCACCGGCTCCGCGCCGCCGCCGCCGCCGCCGGACGAAGCTCCAGCGCCGCCAGACGCGCCTCGCCTGGCTGCTGCTCGTGCCTGCGCTCGCGGTCGTGCGCTTCGTCGCGATCTATCCCGCTCGGCAAGACGGTCTACCAGAGCTTCACGAACCAGGAGTTCCTCGCCGGCCTGGAGCCGACGAAGTGGGTCGGGCTCGACAACTACCGCACCCTCATCCACGACCCGCCTTCCGGAACGCGGTCGTCGTGACGGTGAAGTTCACGTCGATCACGGTCGTCGATCGAGTTCCTGCTCGGGCTGATCATCGCGCTGGTCGTGAACTCGAACTTCAAGGGCCGCGGCGTGATGCGCGCGGCCATGCTCGTGCCGTGGGCAATCCCGACGGTCGTCGCCGCGACAGATGTGGAAGTGGATGCTCGACGACATCTTCGGCGTCGTGAACGACCTGGTGTTCGGACTGCACATCTCTCGCACCAGCACGCCTGGATCGCCGACCCGGGCACCCGCTCGCCGCCATCTCCGCGGTCGACATCTGGAAGACCACGCCGTTCATGGCGCTGCTGCTGCTCGCGGGCCTGCAGGTCATCCCGGGCGACATCTACGAGGCGGCCGACGTCGACGGCGCGAACCAGTGCAGCAGTTCTGGCGGATCACGCTGCCGCTGCTGCGGCCGGCCATCCTCGTGACGCTGATCTTCCGCACGCTCGACGCGCTGCGCGTCTTCGACGTGTTCTTCGTCATCTTCGGCAACCGCGCCGACACGCAGACGATGGCGGTCTACGACCAGAGCACGATCGTCACGACGGGCACGTCGGCTACGGCGCGGCGATCAGCGTCGCGATCTTCCTGATCATCGCGCTGTTCGTCGTCATCTACATGACCTTCATGCGGGTCGAGCGACAATGAGCACGACGCCGAGACCACGCACGACCGTCGCGCAGCCTGTCTCGCGCGCGGCCGCGCTCCGGCGCGAGCCCTCGGGCCGCGTGCTGGTCGAAGCTGCCGTTCTGGCTCCTGATCATCCGATCTTCTTCTACGCGCTCTTCCCGTTCTACTGGGCGCTGCGCTCCTCGATCACGCCCGACGCCGGAGCTCTTCAGCACGCCGGTCAAGTACTGGCCGAGCCACCCGACCTGGACGCACTTCCGCGACGTGCTCGAGCACGAGCTTCTTCCGGCGGGCGCTGCTGAACTCGACGATCGTCGCGGGGTCGGTGACGCTGCTCTCGCTCGCGATCGGCGTCGGTGGCCGCGTATGCGCTGGGGCGCTTCCGCTTCCGCGGCCGCTCGTCGGTCCTCTACCTGGTGCTGTCGATGACGATGTTCCCGCAGATCGCGATCCTCGGCGCCCTCTACACGATGTTCACGGCTCCACATCGTGTCATCCACTTCCGAAGCTGTACAACAACCTCTGGGCGCTGATCCTCACCTACCTGATCTTCACGCTGCCGTTCACGGTCTGGGTGCTGACCAGCTTCATGCGCGCGCTCCCCGCGCGATCTCGAGGAGGCGGCCTACGTCGACGGCGCGACCCACTCCAGGTCGTTCTGCAAGGTCCTGCTGCCGCTGGCCGCGCCAGGCCTGGTCACCGCCGGCCTGCTGGCCTTCATCGCCGCCTGGAACGAGTTCCTGTTCGCGATCACGTTCATCCCGTCGCCGACACTGCACGGTGCCGGTCGCGATCGCGTTCTTCACGGCGGAGCGCAGCGTTCGAGATCCGTGGGGCCGATCAGGCGGCGCCGTCGTCGTGACCGTGCCGCTGATCGTGCTGACCCTGATCTTCCAGACGGCGGATCCTCGCCGGGCTCACGGCCGGCGCCGTGAAGGGCTAGGCCGGATCGCCGTCGCGCGTCTCGGGGTCGAAGAAGTCGAGCCGGGTCGTGTCACAGCGAGCTCGACCTCCTGGCCTGGCGATCCGGGACTTCGGGCTGACGCGGCGTCCAGCCGGCGACGAGCGTCCTCGTCCCGGCCGCCGAGCTCGGCCGCCTGCTCCTCGGCGAGCTCCCGCAGCTTCGCTCGACTCGATTCCCGCCGCCTCGAGCGAGAAGTGGGCGTACAGCTCCGAGCCCATCGACTCGACCACGTCGATCGTCGACCTGCGCCGGTCGCGCCGGTCGCCGACTCGAGGGCCGCGTCCTCGAAGTGCTCGGGCCGGATCCCCGCGATCAAGCGCTCGGCGTCGAGGCGCGTGCGCACCGACTCCGGGGAGCTATCGCGTCCACCATCGGCTGAGCTCGAGCGTCCGTGCTCCGTCGAGGTGCGCCGGGAGGAAGTTCATCGCGGGTGAGCCGATGAAGCCGGCCACGAACAGGTTGACCGGATCCTCGTAGAGCTCCTGCGGCGGGCCGGTCTGCTGGATGACGCCCTGACGCATCACGGCGACGCGGTCACCGAGCGTCATCGCCTCGGTCTGGTCGTGCGTCACGTAGACAGTCGTCGTGCCGAGTCGGTCTTGCAACCGGGAGACCTCGGCGCGCATCTGGACGCGGAGCTTCGCGTCGAGGTTGGAGAGCGGCTCGTCCATGAGGAAGGCTTCCGGCTGCCGGACGATCGCGCGGCCCATCGCCACTCGCTGCCGCTGGCCTCCGGAGAGGTTCGCCGGCTTGCGGCCGAGCTGCTCGGTCAGGTCGAGGATCTTGGCCGCCTCCTCGACCCGCTGCTTGATCTCGTCCTTCGGCACCTTCGCGAGCGAGAGCGCGAAGCCCATGTTTTCCCGCACGGTCATGTGCGGGTAGAGGGCGTAGCTCTGGAAGACCATCGCGATGTCGCGCTCCTTCGGAGTGAGATCGTTCACGACCTCGCCGCCGATCAGGAGCTCGCCCTCGGTGATGTCCTCGAGGCCGGCGATCATCCGCAGGGCGGTGGACTTCCCGCAGCCCGACGGGCCCACGAGGATCACGAACTCGCCGTCGGCGATCTCGAGGTTCATCTGCTTGACCGCCTCGGTGCCGTCGCGGTAGCGCTTGGTGATGTCCTTGAGGACGATTTCGGCCACGGCCGTGTTCTTCTACCACTCTGGGAGGAATTCAGTCCCCCGGCGCTCCGGCCGCCGCGAGATCAGGCTCCGGTAGTGCTCCAGCAGGGAGGCCGGGTCGCCGCGCTGAGCCTCGACGTTGCGGCGCTCCGCGTCGATGGGCGGGAGCCAGGGAGTGCCGGTGGTGAAGCCGCCGTTCGGCGTTGCGTCCCACTGCATCGGATGGCGGTGCCGGTCACGGCCGGCGCGGTCGAAGGGAGGATCGGCACCGGGCCCGTCGGCGAGCCCGATCTCGTCGCCCTGGTAGATGAACGCCGTGCCTGGGAGCGATAGCAGCAGCTCGGCCGCCTCACGGAGGCGCTGCTCGCCGACCCGGCTCGCGAGGCGCGGAAAGTCGTGGTTCGAGAGGACCCACGCGACGCGACCGAGCGCCAGCGCGGGCTCGATCGCCGCACGCAGCCGCTCCGTCTCCCACGGCGAGTGAAGGAGCTCGAAGGCGAAGACCAGATCGAGGTGCTCGAGGTAGCGGGGGTATTCGGCCGTTTCGAGGTAGACCTCGCCCACGAGCAGCGCGTCGCCCGCGGCCTCACGCAGCGCTGCGAGCGCGTCCGTGACCTCGGGCCGGTTGCCGGAGTACACGTGGTCGAGCTCCGCGGCCTCGCCGGTCAACGGCAGTGGGAACTCCCCCGAGGCGGGCGGGTCGTCGCGGAGCTCGGCGTCCTTGACCATCACGTTGACCGCGTCGACGCGGAAGCCGTCCACGCCGCGATCGAGCCAGAAGCGGACGACGTCCTGCATCGCTCGCACGAGGTCAGGGTTGCGCCAGTTCAGGTCCGGCTGTTCCGGATAGAACGTGTGCAGGTACCAGCCCCGGCCGCCGGGGTCCCGGCTCCAGGCCGGGCCTCCGAAGGCGGCGGCCCAGTTGTTGGGCGGCCCGTCGACGGGCGACCAGATGTAGCGGTCGGGGTGCTCGCGGAACCAGGGGTGCTCGATCGAAGTGTGCGAGGGAACGAGGTCCAGGAGCACGCGGAGCCCTCGCTCGTGCGCGGCGGCCACGAGCGCATCGAAGTCGTCGAGCGTGCCGAAGACCGGGTCGACGGCCGTGTAGTCCGAGACGTCGTAGCCGAAGTCGGCGAGCGGCGAGGGATAGATCGGCGAGAGCCAGAACGCGTCCACGCCGAGGTACGAGAGGTGGTCCAGGCGCTGCAGGACACCGCGCAGATCTCCGATCCCGTCGCCGTCCGAGTCCTGGAACGAGCGCGGGTAGATCTGGTAGACGACCGCGTCCTCCCACCACATGCCCACGGAGGATAGGGGCGGCTAAGATCACCCCGGATGGAACCGGGGAAGATCCGCAACGTCGCGGTCACGGGCCACCGCGGCACCGGTAAGACCTCGCTCGTCGAGGCGATGCTCTTCCAGGGCGGCGCGATCAACCGGCTCGGCACCGTCGAGGCCGGCACGACCACCTCCGACTGGGACGAGGACGAGCAGCGCCGACAGATGTCGCTCGCCTCGTCGCTGTGCCACGTCGAGTGGCAGGGCCGCAAGATCAATCTGATCGACACGCCCGGCGATGCGGGCTTCAGCGGCGACACGGTTGCCGCGCTACGGGTCGTCGAGGGTGCGCTGATCGTCGCGAGCGCGGTGATGGGCGTCGAGGTGCAGACGAGCCGCGTCTGGGAGCGGGCGAACGAGCTCGAGCTTCCGCGCGTCGTCTTCGTGAACATGCTCGACCGCGAGCGGGCCGACTTCTACCGCGCGCTCGAGCAGTTCAAGACGATGCTCTCCGACCGCTGCGTCGCCGTCCACCTGCCGATCGGCGCCGAGCACGAGCTGACCGGGATCGTCGACGTTCTCCACATGACCGCGTACATGAGCCCCGACGGCGAGCGCGAAGGCGGGCCCGTCGAGATACCGGCCGAGATGTCCGACACCGTCCAGAAGTACCGCACCCAGCTCCTCGATTCGGTCGTCGAGACCGACGAGAGCCTGATGGAGCGCTACCTCGAGGGCGAGGAGCTCGGCACCGAGGAGGTCGCGCACGCGCTCAAGGACGCCGTCACGCGCGGCGAGCTCTTCCCGGTCGCGTGCGGAGTGGCGTCGAAGAACCTCGGGACGACCGCTCTCCTCGACCTGCTCGTCGAGGGCGTCCCGTCGCCGGCCAAACGGCCGCCCGCAGTCGCAGCGGATGGCGCGGGCACGGCCGCATTCGTCTTCAAGACGGTCGCCGACCCGTTCGCGGGGCGGATCAACCTCTTCCGCGTCCTCTCGGGCACGATCTCCTCCGACGCGACGCTCGTCAACCACCGCTCGCGCGGGAAGGAGCGCGTCGGCGCCCTGCTCGCCTTGCAGGGCAAAGAGCACGAGCAAGCCAAGGAGTTCGGCCCCGGCGACATCGGCGCGGTAGCGAAGCTGAAGGAGACGACCACCGGCGACCTCCTGCTCGACTCCGAGCGCGAGATCGAGACGCCGAAGCTCGACTTCCCGGAGCCGGTCATGAGCTTCGCCGTCACTCCCAAGGCGAAGGGCGACGAGGAGAAGGTGGGCACCTCGCTGCGGCGCCTCTCCGAGGAGGACCCGACACTCAGCCTGCGCCGCGACCCGCAGACCGGCGAGCAGCTCCTCTCCGGGATGAGCCAGATCCACGTCGAGGTCGCGGTCGACCGGCTCAGGGGCCGCTTCGGCGTCGACGTGGAGCTGCACCAGCCGCGGGTCCCGTACCTGGAGACGATCCGCAAGGAGTCGCGCGCACGGCACCGCTACAAGAAGCAGACGGGCGGCCGCGGCCAGTTCGGCGACTGCGAGATCGTGCTCGAGCCGCTGGCCGAGCGCGCGGGCTACGAGTTCGTGGACGAGATCGTCGGCGGCGTGATCGCGCAGAGCTTCCGGCCGGCGGTCGACAAGGGCATCCAGGAGGCGATGCTGCACGGCGAGCTCGCGGGTGCGCCGGTGCAGGGCGTACGCGTCCGGCTCGTCGACGGCCAGCAGCACTCCGTCGACTCCTCCGAGATGGCGTTCAAGATCGCGGGCTCGATGGCGTTCAAGGACGCCTACGCGAAGGCCGATCCCGTGCTGCTCGAGCCGATCATGGAGGTCGAGGTGCATGTGCCGGACGATGCGGTCGGCGCCGTCAACGGCGACCTCAACTCGCGTCGCGGCCGGCTGCAGGGGATGGAGCCGCACGGCGGCATGACGCAGATCAAGGCCGAGGTGCCGATGGCGGAGATCCTCACGTACGGCCCGGCGCTGACTTCGCTCACGGGCGGTCGCGGCGACTACCACATGCATTTCCTGCGCTACGAGGAGGTGCCTTCGCACATCGCCCAGAAGGTGATCGCCGAGTCGCAGAAGGAGCCCGAGGAGGCGAAGGTCTAGCCCCTTTGGGCTAAGGTCCCCGGGCTATGCGCATCACGAGGCAGGCCGTCCTCGCCTCGCGGGTCTGCGCGATTTGCGAGCGAACCCTTCTGGTCGGCGAGCACGCCGTCCGCTATTCGCCGGACGGCGAAGGCTTTCTCGACGTCTGCGCGCTCTGCCAGGAGATCGCCGTCGAGAACGGCTGGCTGAAGGAGGGGAGCCCCACCACGCCGGTGGTGGAGTCTCGGCGGCGGCGCTTCGGGCCGCTCGCTGCCCTCCTCGACTCGCGCCGGCCGGCGGTCGAGCGGGTCGTCGACGAGCCGATCCTGCGGCGATTGTCCGAGTCCGAGCGGGCGATGGTCGAGGCGGCGGATTTGTTCAACGAGAGCGCTTTCCGCCGCACGGTCGCCGGGATCGCGAAGAGCCTGGGTCAGCCGAAGGCGTCGATCGTGGCGCTCTCGGGGGTCAACGCCGAGGTCGTGCTCACGGTCGCCTGGGACATCTCCTGGTACCAGTACCGCATCACGCCGGAGTCGGGCCAGCCGGTCCGCCTGGCCGAGCGGGGACACGATCCACGTGAGCTGGAGGGCACGTTCATCACCTGGAACGCGAAGCTCACGCCGGACGGCCGCATCGTCCCGACATCTCGCCGGTCTAGCACTCTCCTAGGGCCTCCCTACAATCCGTAGCAGCATGATCTATTGCGTTATCCCGCGCGAGCTGGCCGACGAGCTCTACGACAAGATGGTCGAGTACTACAAGGACAACCCCCACGTGGAGGTCATCCTCGACCGCCGCGAAGGCGAGGACCGGCGCAAGAACCGGGAATACGGCGGCAAGCGCGAGATTCGCGACCGCCGGCGCGCCCGCGCCCCGGGCACGTTCCCCGATACTGACGCGCCCGACGACGCGTAGCCTCGCCGAGTGGCCGGTGGTCGCTACTGGGTGAAGCGGCTCGACGAGCTCCCGCTCGTGCCGACCGGCGACCCCTCAGACTTCAACTGGTATCCGATCCAGCACCACCTGGGCGTCGGCGCGTTCGGGATAAATGCGTTCGGCGGCGATGCGGGCACGGTGCTCGTCGCCGAGCACGACGAGCGCGAGAGCGACCAGGAAGAGCTCTACGTCGTCATCGAGGGAACCGTGAACTTCACGCTCGACGAGCAGTCGCAGCGGGCCTTCGCCGTCAGCTTCGTCGCGGTGCCGGACCCGGCGGTCACCCGCTCGGCGGTCGCCGTCGAGGACGGGACGCTCCTTCTCGCGATCGGTGCGCCACGCGGCTCCGGCTTCGAGACGACCTGGAACAAGGGCAACTTCGGAGAGGTGCCGCGCGCTGAATAGACTGCGCGCGATGGCGACCGCGACGAAGACATTCCAGAACTACATCGGCGGCGAATGGGTCGACGCTGCGTCGGGCGAGACCTTCGAGACGAAGAGCCCGGCGACCGGCGAGACGCTCGGCGTCTTCCCGCGCTCGAGCGCCGAGGACGTCGACAAGGCCGTCGACGCCGCGAAGGCCGCCTACGAGGAGTGGCGCCTCGTCCCGGCCCCGCGCCGCGGCGAGATCCTCTTCCGCTTCGGCCAGCTACTCGCCGACCAGAAGGACGACGTCGCGCAGCTGATGGCCCGCGAGATGGGCAAGGTGCTCCCCGAGGCCGCCGGCGACGTCCAGGAAGCGATCGACATGAGCTTCTACATGGGCGGCGAAGGCCGGCGCCTGTTCGGCCAGACGACGCCCGTCCGAGCTCAAGGACAAGTTCAACATGAGCGTGCGCCAGCCGATCGGCGTCGTCGGCGTGATCACGCCGTGGAACTTCCCGATCGCGATTCCGTCCTGGAAGATCGCGCCCGCGCTCGTCTGCGGGAACACGGTCGTCTTCAAGCCCGCGACCGACACGCCGCTTCTGGGCGAGCGCTTCGTCGAGCTGCTCGCCGAGGCGGGAGTCCCGGCCGGCGTCGTGAACATCGTCCACGGCGGCGGCGGCGCGGTCGGCGACCGGCTCGTCAAGCACCCGGACGTGCCCGTGATCACGCTCACCGGCTCGCGCGAGACCGGGGTGGAGGTGATGCGGAACGCGGCTGACAACCTCAAGCACATCCACCTCGAGCTCGGCGGCAAGAACGCGATCATCGTCCTCGACGACGCCGACCTCGACCTCGCGGTCGAGGGGATCATCTGGTCGGCGTTCGGCACTTCGGGCCAGCGTTGCACGGCCGCCTCGCGCGTGATCGCGCAGGACGGGATCTACGAGGACCTGCAGGGCCGCCTCGTCAAGGCCGCCGAGCAGCTGCGCCTCGGCCCCGGCTGGGAGGACGGCGTCGACGTCGGCCCGGTCATCAACCAGAGCGCGCTCGACAAGATCCACTCGTACACGGAGATCGGCAAGGGCGAGGGCGCGAAGCTGCTCACCGGCGGCGAGGTCGCGAGCGGCAACGGCCTGAGCGACGGCTTCTTCTACCGGCCGACCATCTTCGGCGACGTCGACCCCGGGATGCGCGTCGCGCAGGAGGAGATCTTCGGCCCGACCACCGCGCTGATCCGCGTGCGCGACGCGGAGGAGGCGGTCAGGGTCTCGAACGGGATCGAGTTCGGCCTCTCGTCGTCGATCTTCACGCGCGACGTCAACACCGCCTTCCGCGCGATGCGCGACCTCGAGGCCGGAATCACGTACATCAACGCCGGCACGATCGGCGCCGAGGTGCACCTGCCCTTCGGTGGCGTCAAGGGCACCGGCAACGGTCACCGCGAGGCGGGGCAGGCCGCGCTCGACGTCTTCACCGAGTGGAAGTCGATCTACGTCGACTACTCGGGGAAGCTGCAGAAGGCGCAGATCGACACCGCCTCCTAGCCGGTGGACATCCGGCCGCTCTCGGAGGCCGACCACGACTGGGTCGAGCGGCTGATCCGCGAGCGCTGGGGCGACGAGATCGTCGTCGGCCGCGGCAAGATCTGGAAGCCGGCCGAGCTCCCGGGCTTCGCGGCTTTCGACGGCGATCGCTGCGTGGGCCTCGTCACCTACGAGCTGGACGGCGAGGCGTGCGAGATCGTCAGCATCGACGCTCTGGACGAGGGCGAGGGGATCGGGACGCAGCTCCTCGCGGCGGTCGTGTCCGCGGCTCGCGCGGCGCGCTGCCGGCGCGTCCAGTTGCTCACCACGAACAACAACCTGCGCGCGCTGGCCTTCTACCAGAAGCGTGGTTTTCGGCTCGTCGGCCTCGTTCCCGGCGCGATCGACGAGGAGCGGAAGCGAAAGCCGTCGATCTCGGAGGTCGACTCGGCGGGCCTTCCGATCCGGGACGAGCTCCATCTCGAGCTGCCTTTGGAATAGCCCGCAATCGCGGCAAACCCCGGCTACTCTGGTCGCCTCGAGGACTGGGGTCGAGAGAAATGGAACGTCGTCTATCTGTCGTTGCGGCCACGCTGCTTGCGCGCTGGCGGGAAGACCTGCGCGCGCTGGGCCTGTGGGCGATCGCGGCTGCCGTCGCGCTCAGCGCCGCTTCGGGCTATGCGCTCGTGAGCCGGCCGTCCGGCGCGAAGGCTGCGCCGAAGGCTCACCGGAAGGCGGTTCGGCATCACAAGGTCCGCCGGCACCACGCGAAGCACGTGAAGCGCCACAAGGCCGTTCGCGCATCGCATCGCGTTCACCGCGTCAACCGGCGGCGCTACGTGTTGCGGGCGACCTCACCGGCGCGATTGCAGCGCTCCGCGGCAGCCGGTCTCGCGCACGTCCTCTACGTGAACAGCTCCCACGGCGTGGTCGCGACGGCGCAGCGCGTCGGGCGCTGGCGCGGGCTGATCGCGGCCGAGGCGCGCGGCAGTGGCTTCAGCGCGAACACCCTCGAAGGCATCGTCTTCCTCGAGAGCGGCGGCTACTCGGACGCGATCGCAGGCTCCGACCCGGTCGCGGCCTCGGGGCTCACGCAGATCGTCGCGGAGACCGGCGCCGGCTTCCTGCACATGCGGGTCGACCTCCGCCGCAGCCGCAAGCTGACCTACCGGATCAACCGCGCGCTCGCGCGGGGAAAGGTGGCCAGGGCCGATCGCCTGGCCGCGATCCGCCGCAGCGTCGACCAGCGCTTCGACCCCGGGGCGTCGGTCAGGGCGATGGTCCGCTACCTGACCGTCGCGCGCGGCTATCTCGGCCGCGACGACCTTTCGGTTGCCTCGTACCACATGGGCATCGGCAACCTCCAGGGCGTGATCGCCCGCTGGGCCGACGCGCCGCTGAGCGCCTCGACGGCAAGGATCGTCCGGGCCGACCGGCTCTCCTACGCGAAGCTCTTCTTCACGTCGTCACCCGACCGCCATCCGCGCGCCTGGGCGCGCCTGAACACGCTCAACGACGACACGCGCAACTACTACTGGAAGGTGCTCGCCGCCGAGCGGATCATGTGGCTGTACCGCCACAACCCGCGGGCGCTCCAGGCCGACGAGTGGCTGCAGGGGCAGAAGAACTCGGCCGAGGAAGTGCTCCATCCGAGGACGCGGACGTGGCGCTTCGCCCGGCCGAAGGACATCGTCCACGCCGAGCGCCGCCACGCGCTGCTGCGGATCCCGGGCTCCTCGCGCAAGACGCATCTCGCGATTTCGCCGTTCCTCGGCCAGATGGCGCACCGAGTGCGCCACGACCGCCGGATCTACCGCGCGCTGCGGCCGGGGGCTCTCAGCGTCCTGCTCTACATCGGCGAGCGCGTCCACCAGCTCTCGGGCGCGCGGCAACCGCTACTGATCACCAGCGCCGTTCGCGACCTGCGCTACCAGAACGCGCTCAAGCGGGTGAACGAGAACGCCGCGCGCTCGTACTCGCTGCACACGACGGGTTATGCGTTCGACCTGGCGCGCTCGTACCAGAACAGCCGCCAGGCGGCCGCGCTGCAGTTCGTGCTCGACCGCCTGCAGGCGCTGGATCTCATCGCCTTCATCAAGGAGCCGGAGGCGATCCACGTCGCGGTCGCCTCGAACGCCGCGCGGCGGCTCCGGCTGCTCCGCGCTGAGGCCTAGCCCAGCCGGCCGTTCGCCTTCAGCGTGCGGAGCGCCTCGATCGTGAGGATCGCGCGCCACGCCGCGAGCGATGCGGGGCCGGGCGGCTGCCAGGCCACGGGCCAGCCGCCGTCCTCTTCCTGCTGCGACTCGAGCCGGTCGAGGTGCGCGTCGTAGAGCTCGCCGTCGAACCACTCCCGCGGGAACTTCGTCGGCGGCACGCCGTAGCCCTCGCCGCTCGGGTCGGCGAGGAACCACTGCGCCTTCGGCAGCGCCTCGGCGAGTCGCGACGCGAGGTGCCGGGCCCCCGGGACGTGCTCGACGAAGACGGCCGCCGCAAGGATCTCGTGGGCCTCGCCGAGGGTCTCGTGCTCGAGCGTCTCCAGGCACGTCTCGGTCGCCCGGGTCAGCCACGGATGCTCGACGCCTAGCGCATTCAGGTAACCGGCGATCGCGGCGGTCGGGTTGATCCCGGGCGGGAAGTTGCCGTCGCCCCAGTGGTCGGCGCGCGGGTAGTCGGCCACCGAGGGCAGGACGGGCGGGACGAGCCCGCGCTCGTCCGCGAGCGGCTCGAGGAAGTCGCACGTCGCACCCCCGATGTCGCGCCCCTCGGCACCCGCATCCGTGAGCATCTGCAGTGCGAACTGGACGTCCAGCGGCTGGCTCTGCGGCGCGAGCTTGTCCGGCTCGAGCCCGTGGCCGAAGCCGCCGTCCGCGTTCCCGTAGGCGAGCACCGCGCTCACGACGCCGTGGACGTCGCCGTCCTCGAAGAGCCGCGCGAACAACCGCCGCTCGAGCACCCGTCCGGAGCGGTAGACCAGCTCGCGAGCCCGCTCGAACGAAGCCTGCGCCACGTGCGGAGTCTAAGGTCCCCGCGTGGACCGGAAGCTCGTCGTATTTGTGCCGCGCGAAGCGCTCGATCCGCTTCGCGATGCGCTCTTCGCGGCGGGTGCCGGGCGGATCGGCGACTACGAGCGCTGCTCCTGGTACACGGAGGGCACCGGGACCTTCTTCGGGGCGGAGGGCACGGAGCCGTCGGTCGGCCAAGCCGGGCGCGAGCAGCGCGTGGCCGAGCTTCGGCTGGAGACCGTCTTCCCGGAGGAGCGCCAGGCCGAGGTCGTCGAGGCGCTGCGCCGCGCGCACCCGTACGAGGAGCCCGCGTTCGACGTGTACCCGCTGCTGTGAAGGCGCGGCTCTCGACCGACGGCGGCGCCCGCGGCAATCCAGGCCCGGCCGCGTACGGCTACGTGCTCGAGAGCGAGGACGGCCACGTCCTCGACGCGCGCGGCGAGCGGATCGGCGTGGCGACGAACAACGTCGCCGAGTACCGAGCGCTGCTCGCGGGCCTGGAGAAGGCACTGGAGCTGGGCGTGACCGAGCTCGAGGTCGTCTCCGACTCGGAGCTCCTCGTCAAGCAGATGCGCGGCGAGTACAAGGTCAAGAACGATGCTTTGCGGAGCCTCACGGCGAGGCGTCAGAACTGGCCGAGGAGCTCGAGAAAGTCGCGTACACAGCCGTCCGCCGCGCCCACAACGAGCTCGCCGACAGCCTCGTGAACGAGGCCCTGGACCGCGCCTAGCGGCGGCTATACTGGCTGCGCTACGCGGATGTAGCTCAGTTGGCTAGAGCATCTGCTTGCCATGCAGAAGGTCGTGGGTTCGAATCCCATCATCCGCTCCTCACGAAAGCCCCGCTAAAGACGGGGCTTTGGACTGTCGAGGGCTGACGGCCTCGGCTGGCCGCAGCTCGATAGTCAGCCCGTAGTCAGCCTTCCCGCTTCGCCTTGCGCTCCGTAGCGGCGATCAGAGGGCCGGGCGGCGAGCCGAACGCCTAGGACGCTTCCCACGACCCGGCCCGCGGCTCAGGCTACGCCTCGAGTTCCCCCGCGCCTAGTCGCTCTTTCGGCCTGACCGGGCACGCGGACGCCGGGTTCACGCTGAAGGTGTACGCACGTGACGGCCGCGACGAGGCGGCGGTCGTCGAAGACGTGCTCGCTCGTGCGAGCGGGGCAGGTGTCGGCTCGTGACCCTTCTGCGCCCCGACGAAGGTCACGGCCTAGAATGCGGTCATGAATCCCGTAAAGAAGCTGATGTCCTGGTGGCGAGGGCCCGCGGATTCTGAAGAGTCGGTAGCTGCGAGAGCCGAGGCTCGACGCTTGCAGGCAGATCGCGACACGATCAAGCTCGGTCGCGAGACCGGGCCAGGCACCTACGCCAGCCGCGTGCTTCCCACCCCGGACGTGCTCGATCCGGGAAGCGAGCACAGCACCGACTCCCGTTGACGCCGAGAGGCGATTCAGAAGAGCCCCGCCATTGCTCTCGGGTCGCTGTCCGGCGGCGGTCGCGGTGAGAGCAGCAACGTCTGCAGCTAGTCAGCCTTTCAGTCAGCCTTCGCCGTCGTCTGCTGGCGTCTCGGGTCATCTTCGCGCCGAGCGGCTTCGCTCAACCATGCGGTCTGGCGTCCCCCGTCGTCCGCTGTCGTCTTGCGCTCGCTCCTTGCCATGCAGAAGGTCGTGGGTTCGAATCCCATCATCCGCTCCTAAAACCCCAGTAAATCGGGGGTTTTTGTTTCTCTTTATAGACAACATGAGTCCCAGATGAGTCCCAAGGACTCGCCTCCAAACCGCAGTTGGCGGCCGGCGAAGGGCGGCCGGACGGGGGGTGGGCAGGCCCATTGGTGCCCATTCGCTCGCCCGGTGGTACACCTTCAGGTGCAGCCCGGTCAGACGGTCGCGGCGCTTCGTCGCCCGTGCGTAGACGTTGACACTCTGGTGGAAAGGGCGTATGCCTGACGCGATGCGAGTCCCAGCGGGGTTTGCGGCTATTGGGTTCGCGGTGCTCGTCGCCGCCTGCAGCGGCGGCGGCGACGAGCAGGCTCGCAAGGCTGACCAGGCTCCCCGGGGCGGCACGCTGCGCATTGGGATCAACTGATGAGCACGCTCTCCACGATCGATCCCGCGAAGATCAACTTCGACCCCGCGATTACCGAGCTTCAACGCTGCTGTCTTCTCCGGACGCTCGTCAACTACCGCGGCGCGACGACCGAAGAGGGCGGGAGCGTCCTGAGACCGGATCTCGCCGTAGGCCCTGCCGAAGGTCTCGAAGGACGGGCTCACCTACACCTTCCGGCTCAGGCCGGGACTCCGATACGCGCCGCCGTACGAGCACGTGACAATCAAGGCTCAGGACATCGTTCGCGCGATCGAATACGCGCTGCGTCTGGAGTCCGCGGTACCGAGACGAACTACATGCTCGTGATCGAGGGGGCGCGGGAGTTTCAGAGCGGAGACGGCAGACACCGTCTCGGGACTCGAGACGCCGGACGACCGTACCCTCGTAGTTCATCTTGCAGAGCGTGTCGGGGACCTAGCCGAGCGGTTCTCGTTCCCAATCACGGCACCGGTCCCGTCCGGGACGGACGTGGGTGACAAGCAGATCGGGCGAGTTCCAGTGTCGTCGGGGCCGTACATGATCGCGGGCTCGAAGCGGCTTCGACTTCTCGCGCGCCCCGACGAAGCCAGCGTCTGCCCTCGGGCTACGTGGTCAAGAAGCGCATAACACTGGTGCGGAATCCGGCATGGCGGAGCGATCTCTTGCGGGCGGCGTACGTCAATCGCATCGTGCTGACCTTTGAGGCGGGTCCAGCCGACAAGGCAGCGGCGAAGGTCGACCAGGGCCGTCTCGATGTCGCGCTCGGGCAATTCGTGCCAACCACGGAGCAAGTGAGGCGGTACAGCGCCGATCCCGCGCTCGAGAAGCGGCTGTTCGCCCACGTCGGGAACATGGTGCGCTACATCAGCCTCAACGTCGCGGTTCCGCCCTTCGACGACGTCCACGTGCGAAAGGCCGTCAACCTGGCGATCGACAAGCAGGCCCTGCGGCATACTGCCCGCGGCGGTCGCGGAGGCCGGATCGCCGGCCACATCGCGCCCGACGCGCTCCTCAACAACCTCCTCCTCGACTACGACCCGTACGAGACGCCCGGCGGGCGCGGTGACCTCGAGGCCGCGCAGGGAGAGATGGCGAAGTCTCGCTACGACCGGGACCGTGACGGCGTTTGCGACGCACCTGTGTGTCAGCGGACTGCTCGCACCCGTGCGGAACGACGATCCCGCCATTCCGCGTCTCGGGAAAATCGTCGCCGACAACCTGCGGCCGATCGGTATCAAGCTGGATGTCAAGGCCTTCGATCCGGACACGTACTTCGGTGAGGTCATCAACTGCCGCCGTCGCGGGTGCCCGGTGATCCCCGCGCTTGGCGTGGTGGGCGACACGCTGAACGGGGCGGGTGTGTTCCCAGGACTGTTCTACGGCCCGCTCATCGGCGGCCCCCCGGGGCGAGCTCGCTGGTCGGTGCTTCGCCGCAACAGCTCAGGAAGTGGAAGTACACCGTTACGAACGTGCCCAACGTCGACGGCAAGATAGAGGAGTGCCTTCGCCTGACTGCCGGTGCGCAAATCCAGTGTTGGGCAGAGACGGATCAGCTGCTGATGGAGAAGGTGGTGCCGTGGGTGCCCTACCTGTTCGAGGGTGGCACGCAGGTGGTGTCGAACCGCGTCTCCCGCTTCACGTTCTCGCAGTCCAGCTTTTTCATGCCGGCGTTCGACCAGATCGCGCTGAAGCCAGGCTCTGGCTAGGCGGAAGCCCCGGTAGTAACCCAGACGTGGCCTGCAGCGACGACGACACCTGCGGGGCTGCTGCCGAGCGGAATCGTCTGCACCACCTTGCGACTCTTGGCCTCGATCCTGATCAGCGAGCGCCCTAGGCTGCTCGCGACCCACACCGATCCCTCGCCCACGGCGATTCCCGTCGGCGCGTCTCCCACACCCTCGATCTGAGACGCACCTCCGGTCGGATCCACTCGAGACACGGCGTCGTCGCCCTGGTGTGTTACCCAGACGACGCCGCTGTCGTCGACCGCGAGCTGGGTTGCGAGGGAACGAAGGGTGACCGGGCGCCCAACGGGCTTTCTCGTCTCGGGATCGAACCGTGTCAGCTTCTTCCCGTTTGCGATCCACACTGCGTTCGGGCCTAGCGCGACGGCGGTTCCTGCCGCTATCGGCTCTGGATCGTGGGTGTCTGGATCGATCCGGACGACCGTAGCGTCGGTGACGTTGGCCACCCAGGCCGCGCCGAAGCCCACCGCCACGTCCTTTGGTCCCGCGAGAGGGATTCGATCGTCGACGCGGTCCTGGGCCGGGTCGAAGATCGTGAGCTCGTTGTCGAAACCGTTCGCCACCCAGACCGCGCCCTCTCCGGCGGCGATCCCCCTCGGCTTAGCCCCGGCGTTGAAGGTGGCGACTTCCTCTCTGGAGTCTGGATCGATCTCGGAAATGGTTCCGCTCTCGAGGTTCGCCACCCATAGAGCCCCCTCGCCGAAGGCGATGTCTTCAGGGGTTCTTCCCACGCGCACCTGGCCGACGATGTCGCCGCTATCGGGATCGATGATCCCGACCGAATTCGGTGCGACGCGATCGAGCGTCTCCGGGCCGCCGCGGAGGATCAGGAAGGCGGCGAGAGCGAGAACAATGGCCCCGGCCAGGACACCGGCCAGGAGCAGCCGTCGGCGGCGGCGGGCAGCCGGCTCCGGCTTGCGTTTCGGCGGCGGTTTCTCCTTCGGGCGCTCCCAATCGACCTCGTAGAGGCGCCAGCGCTCGTCGAATCCCTTGAGCTGAAAGCGGCCCCGATCGCGGAAGCTGACCTCCGGAATCGTGCCCACCAGGTGGCGCACGGGTTCCGAGACGAAGATCTGACCGCCCTTCGCGTTCGCTGCAACCCGCTGCGTGGCATTGACGGCTGCGCCGAAAGGATGGCCGCCGCGCTCGAGCACCTCGCCGACGTTGAGTCCGATCCTCACGCGCAACTCGTCATCCGGATGCTCGCGGGCGTGGTCTGCCAAAGCCTTGTGGATGGCGACGGCGCAGGCGACGGCGCGCCTTGTCGACAAAAAGGTGATCATGAAGCCGTCGCCGATCGAGTCGATCTCGCGTCCGTCGTGCTCGGCGAGCTGCGCTCGAACGATCCGCTTGTGCTCCTCGATCGTGCGTCGGGCGACCTCGTCACCCAGACGACGGGTCAGGTCGGTAGAGCCCTCGACGTCGGTGAACATGATCGTGACGACGCCGGTGTCGAACTGGTCGGACATCGTGCCTATTCTCTTTCGTGGCGCGTCTGCACGTGAAGACGGTCTGCGTCCCGGAGGAGCGGGTGCCTCATGACGCAGATCCGTCCCTCCAGTAGAGCTCGGGCAGCGCGTCGCGCATCTCGACACTGCGACCGGACCGCGCGCAGCGCCTTATCCTCGTGCAAGCACGGCACGCGGAAGACGGCCATCACGGCGTCGCCGATGAACTTCTCCACGCTGCCGCCGTGCAGCTCCAGGATCGCTGGGCACGTGGCAACAGTCGGCGTTCGTTCGCGTTCGCTCGCAGGCGAACGGCGCGCCCGGAATCCGCTCAACGAGGCGGTTCAGCGAACGACAGCGAACGGACGCGAACGGCTGCTCACCGTTGCCATGCAGAAGGTCGTGGAATCCCATCATCCGCTCTTTTTCCTCCTAGACTCAACGCATGCTCACGTGTCCGAGCTGCGGGCAGGAGAACCCGGATGGTTTCCGGCTGTGCGGGATGTGCGGCGCCGCGCTGCAGCCGCTGGAGCCGGAGCCGCGCGAGGAGCGAAAGGTCGTGACCGTGCTCTTCGCGGACCTCGTCGGCTTCACGGCGCGCGCCGAGCAACTCGATCCCGAAGACGTGCAGGCGTTGCTGTCGCCGTTCCACGCGCGCCTGCGCACGGAGCTCGAACGGTACGGCGGAACGGTCGAGAAGTTCATCGGCGACGCCGTCATGGCCCTGTTCGGCGCACCGGTCGTGCACGAGGACGATCCCGAGCGGGCGGTGCGGGCGGCGATCGGGATCCGAGACTGGATCCGCGAGGAGGAGGCGGACCTCCAGGTGCGGATCGCCGTCAACACGGGCGAGGTCCTGATCAGGCTCGGAGCGCAGACGGACGGGCGAGGGGATGGCCTCCGGCGACGTGGTCAACACGGCTTCCCGGCTGCAATCGGCGGCACCGGTCAACGGGATCCTCGTCGGGGAGACGACCCACCGCGCGACCCGGCATGCGATCGAGTACCGCGAGGCGGAACCCGTCGAGGCCAAGGGCAAGGCGAAGCCGGTGCAGGTCTGGGAGGCGCTGCAGCCGCGGGCACGCCTGGGCATCGACCTGCTCCGCGAGGTCAAGACTCCGCTGATCGGACGCGAGCGCGACCTCGCCGCTCTGGAGGATGCGCTCGCACGCGCCCGGCAGCAGCAGTCCCTGCAGCTCGTCACGCTCGTCGGCGAGCCCGGGATCGGCAAGAGCAGGCTCGTCTTCGAGCTGATGCAGGTCGTCGAGGCACAACCGGAGCTGATCCGCTGGCGCCAGGGGCGCTCCCTGCCGTACGGGGAGGGGGCCAGCTTCTGGGCGCTCGCGGAGATGGTGAAAGCCGAGGCAGCGATCCTCGAGACGGACTCGCCGCAGGAGGTGGCGGACAAGCTCGACGCCGCGGTCGAGGCGGCGATGCTCGAGGAGCGCGAGGCGCAGTGGGTCGCGGGCCATCTGCGGACCCTCGCCGGCGTCGGCGAGGAGGCCGAGCTCGGTCCTGAGCGGCGGCAGGAGGCGTTTGCCGCCTGGCGCAGGTTCCTGGAGGCGCTCGCGAGCGAGCGTCCGCTCGTGCTCGTCTTCGACGACCTCCACTCGGCGGACGACAGCCTGCTGGACTTCGTGGACCACCTCGTCGACTGGGCGAGCGGAGTCCCTATCCTCGTCCTGGCGACCGCTCGACCCGAGCTGCTCGAGCGCCGCTCGGGCTGGGGCGGCGGCAAGCCCAACGCGGCGACGCTGACGATCGCGCCGCTCTCCGACGAGGAGACGCACCGGCTGCTCGGAGCGCTGCTCGAACAGCCGCTCCTGACGGCCGAGCGGCAGTCGGCGCTGCTGGCCCGGGCCGGGGGCAATCCCCTCTACGCCGAGCAATACGTGCGGATGCTCTCGGAGTACGACTCCACTGACGAGATGCCGCTCCCGGAAACGGTTCAAGGACTGATCGCGGCCCGGCTCGATCTCCTCTCGAGCGCGGACAAGCGCCTGCTCCAGAACGCGTCCGTGGTCGGCAAGGTGTTCTGGCGTGGAGCCGCCGCGGCGATCGACGGGGACGATCCCGCCGCGATCGACGAGCAGCTGCACGCGCTCGGGCGGAAACAGTTCGTGCAGCGGGCCCAGGCCTCCTCTGTTGCAGACGAGACGGAGTACTCGTTCAGGCACCTGCTCGTGCGGGACGTCGCCTACGGCCAGATCCCGCGGGCGGCGCGCGCGGCCAAGCATCGCGCCGCAGCCGCCTGGATCGAAGGCCTGCCGCGGCCGGACGACTATGCCGAGACTCTCGCCCACCACTACGGGGAGGCGCTCGAGCTCGCTCGCGCGATCGGCGAAGAGACCGATGAGCTCGTGGCACGGACCCGAGATGCTCTCCGCGCCGCAGGCGATCGGGCGTACGCGCTCGGGTCGCTCAAGACCGCCCGTGAGCACTATCGCAGCGCCATGGAGCTCTGGCCGCCCGAGAGCCCCGACTGGGCGCGGCTCGTGGTCAGTTACCGCCGTGGCAGCGTCTTCCCGGAGTACGCGCCCGAGTTCTTGGTTCGAGCCCGCGACATCCTCGTGGAGGCTGGTGACGCCGCCTACGCCGCGGAAGCCGAGCTCTACCTGTTCTGGGACGCGTGGAACGAGGGGCGCGGAGAGGAGATGTCGGCGCGATATGGCCGTCTCCTGGAGCTGGCCGACGAGCTGGAGCCGTCGCACACGAAGGCGTACTTGCTCGCAAACCTCGCGATCCAGCTCGTGCTCACCAACCAGCACGACAGAGCGCTCGGGACGGCAAGCAGGAGCCTGCAGATCGCCGAGCGGCTCGGCTTCGAAGACGTCAGGGCACATGCGCTCAACACGATCGGTATGTGCCGCGCGGCCAAAGGAGACCGCGGCGGTCTCCAGCAGCTCGAGCAGAGCCTGGCCCTCTCGCTCGAGCAGAACCAGGCGGAGAACATCATCCGCGGCTACAAGAACTTTGGCTCGTTCCTCTTCAACTACGGCGAGCTCGGAGGCCTGGTTGATCTCTACGCCGATGCCACGGCCGCCGCGGAACGCTTCGGGGACGACTTCCACCTCCGCTGGTTTGCCGTCGAGCGGGCTGTGCTCGATTTCCTGAGAGGCCGCTGGGATGACGCGCTGGAGGCGACGGGCGCGTTCCTCAGCGGGGTCGAGGGCGGGGCGCCCCACTACATGGAGGCGCCGGCGCGCTTGTGTCGAGCGCAGATCCTGCTCGCGCGTGGAGACGTGCAAGCCGCGCTCGACGAGGCGAGCAGGGCCGTCGACTTCGGCCGCCGCTCAGGCGACGCGCAAGCGCTCTATCCCGCGCTCGCAGTGAACGTCTGCGTCCTGGTCGCGGCCGGCAAGGCCGCCGAGGCGCGTGGGATCGCGGACGAGCTTCTGAGTGCGCTCGAGGACGGAACGCCGAACTACTGGGTCGCCGACCTCGCCCCGGCGCTCGCGTCGCTCGGACGTGCAGACGAGTTCGCGACGAAGCTCGGCGAGTTCGCGGGATTGACGTCTTGGCAGACTGCCGCGACCGCCGTGCTGACCGAGAACTACTCTCGGGCGATCGAGGTCTACGCGGGCATGGGCGCGGCGCCACACGAGGCTGAGGCTCGACTCCTGGCGGCGGAGCATGCGGCCGGCGACGGTGTCATCCGCGAAGAGCTCGAACGCGCGCTTGTTTTCTACCGCAGCGTCCGCGCGGAGCCGCGCATTCGTGAGGCCGAGAGGCTCCTCGGCGCTTCGGCATCCGCCGCCGGCTGACCGGAAACGGAGGGCTCACTCCGCTTTTTTGGCATAGTAGGAGAGTGAGCCTCACGGCAACCAAGACGAAGACGCTGCGCAGCGATGCTCGGCGCAACCGTGAGCGGCTCGTCGCCAGCGCGCGTGAGCTGATCGCGCGTGAGGGCCCGGATGTGTCGGTCGAGGAGATCACCCAGCACGCCGGTCTCGGGATGGGAACGCTCTATCGCCACTTCCCGACCAAGGAGGAGCTGATCGACGCGGTGCTCGAGGACGCCTTCGCCGAGCTCGTCGAGCTCGCCCGTCAGGCAGCGGCCGAGGAGGATGCCTGGACCGGCCTCACCAGCTTCCTCGAGCAGGCGCTTGCCCGGCACGCTGCCAACCGCGGGCTCAAGGACGTGCTCGCGAGCCGCGAGCACGGCCGGCGGCGGGCAGAGGCGATGCGCGCGCGAATCCGGCCGGTCCTGCGCGAGCTGATCGAGCGGTGCTCAAGCGCAAGGGACTCTGCGAGCCGACTTCACGAGCGAGGATCTCCCGCTCGTCTTCTGGACGGCGGCCGGGTGATCGAGACGACCGCGAGCGTGGCGCCGGATTACTGGCGCCGCTACCTCGCTCTCTTGCTCGACGGCCTGCGCGCCGAGGCGGCGACGGCGCTGCCCGAGCCGCCGCTGACGCGGGCCCAGCTCGCGCGCGCGGCGGGGAGGCGCGAGAGTTGAGCGTGCCCGAGAACGGCCGGCCGACCGGGCGAGCGTTGCGGATGGTCTTCGCGGCGCTGATGCTCGGCATGTTCCTGGCCGCTCTCGACCAGACGATCGTCTCGACTGCGCTCCCGACGATCGTCGGCGATCTCGGCGGGCTCAACCACCTCTCGTGGGTGGTGACCTCTTACTTGCTGGCCTCGACGGTCTCGACGCCGGTCTACGGAAAGCTCGGCGACATGGTCGGCCGCAAGCCGCTCTTCATGGCGGCGATCCTGATCTTCCTCGCCGGCTCGATGCTTGCCGGGCTCTCGCAGTCGATGGGCGAGCTGATCGGCTTCCGCGCCCTGCAGGGGATCGGCGCCGGCGGGCTGATGGTCGGCGCGCAGGCGATCATCGCCGACATCGTCCCGCCCAGGGAGCGAGGGCGCTACATGGGCCTGATCGGCTCCGTCTTCGCGGTCGCGTCGGTCGCCGGGCCGCTGCTCGGCGGCTTCCTCGTCGACAGCCTCTCCTGGCGCTGGGTCTTCTACGTGAACATGCCGGTCGGCGCGGTCGCGATCCTGATCGTCGCCACCCGGCTGCACCTGCACACGCCCACGATCAGGCACCGGATCGACGTGCTCGGCGCGCTGCTGCTCAGCGCGGGCGTCAGCGCGCTGATCCTGCTCACGACCTGGGGCGGCAACCAGTACGCCTGGGGCTCGGCCACGATCGTCGGGCTCGGGATCGTCGGCGTCGCGCTGCTGCTCGTGTTCGTCTGGTGGGAAACGCGGGCCGCGGAGCCGATCCTCCCGCTCTCGCTCTTCCGTTCGCGCGTCTTCAGCGTGGCGAGCGCGATGGGCTTCGCGATCGGGATGGCGATGTTCGGCGCGATCGTCTTCATCCCGCTGTACCTCCAGCTCGTCTACGGCGCCAGCGCGACCAGCTCCGGCCTGCGCCTGCTGCCGCTGATGGCGGGCCTGCTCGTCGCCGCGGTCGTCTCGGGCCGCGTCATCAGCCGGATCGGGCGCTACAAGGCGTTCCCGATCGCCGGCACGGCGACCCTGATCGTCGGCATGTACCTGCTCTCGCTCCTGCGTGTCGGCACCGCGCCGTGGCTCGCCTCGATCTACATGCTGGTCGTCGGGGTCGGCATCGGGCTCGTCATGCAGGTGCTCGTGCTCGTCGTCCAGAACGACGCCCGGCCGCAGGAGATCGGCGTGGCCACGTCGACCGCGACGTTCTTCCGCTCGGTCGGCGGGTCGTTCGGCGTCGCCATCTTCGGCGCGATCTTCGCCAGCAGGCTCGCCGGCCAGCTCTCGGGGCTGCCGCATAGCGTCACCGCCCGTCTCGGCAGCGGCGTCCACATCAACCCGGAGCAGGCGAAGCATCTTCCCGCCGCCGTGCACGCCGACTTTCTGACCGCCTTCGCCAACGCTCTGCACGGCGTCTTCCTGTTCGGGATGGTGCTGGCCGTGGTGCCGTTCGCGCTTTCCTGGCTCCTCAAGGAGGTGCCGCTCCGGACGACGCTCGAGCCGGCCGTCGAGCTCGACGCCGCTGAGTCCGCCACGGCTGCAACGCCCGATGAGCGGATGCTCGCCGGCCGGGCCTGATCAGCCTGGGATCGGCGTGAACTCCGGCAGCGCCTGACTACGCGACTGCGACTCGGTTTCCTTTCCGCGCGCTGCGAGTAGCACGGCCCCCGCGATCACGGCGGCGAACGCCGCGACGCGAACGGCGCCGACCCACCCGCTGGGGAACGGTTCCTGGAAGAGCACCATGCCGGCCGCGATCGGGAGCGCGTTCGTGAATAGGGTCGAAAGGCCGGCCGTCGTGAGCGCGCCGCCCCTCTGGAAGGCGGCCTGCAGGACGGCCGTGCCCGCGCCGTAGAACACGATCAGGCAGACGAGGAAGGCGGCATTTTCCACCGGCCCGGAGACGGCCATCTTCGTCGCGACGTCCCCGGCGGCGAAGAGGATTCCGGAAGCAATGCCCAAGGCGGGCGCGCGTCCGATCGGGCGCGCGAGCAGCGTGATGCAGAGCATTGCGCCGGCCGCCGAAGCTGCGAGCCAGACCCCGACCCAGATGTAGGTCGCTCCGCTTCCCTCACCGTGGGTCGAGACGAGTGAAACGCCGAGCAGCGCGAGGCCGGCGACAGAGACGGCGGCTCCGACCCGCTCGAGCCTCGTCAGCGGGACGTGCGTGATGCGCGAGACCATGATGGCGAGGATCCCGATCCCACCCGCCGCGGTCGCCTGGACGAGCGAGAGCGGCGCGAGAGCGAGCGCGATCACGTAGAGGACGAATCCCCCGGCCTGGATACCGAAGCCGATCAGCCATTGCCGCTCGCCGAGCAGCGAGCGCAGAGAAGCGACCGGCCGGCGAAGCGACAGGCGCGGCAGGTTCGAGGCGGCCTTGTGCTGGAGCAGATAGCCGAGGTCGAGGGCGCAGGTCGAGACGATCGTGAGCACCAGTGCGAGAGCGATCTGCACGCTGGGTCAACACTCGCACAGGCGGATCAAGTCCGAAGCGGGCGTACCGCGATCGTCACTCGGCTGACCGCGCACAGCCGGCCGTCGTCGTCCGTCAGCTCCACGTCCCAGACCCACGTCGTCCGGCCGCGGTGGACGCGGCGGGCGGTGGCGTGGATCGTGCCCTCGCGGATCGAGCGCAGGAACGTCGAGTTGTTCGACTGCCCGAGGCCGATCTCGCCCTCCGGCATGACGCCGACATTCGTGCCGACCGAGGCGAGCGCCTCCGCGATCGACGCGTGGACGCCGCCGTGCACGAGCCCGACCGGCTGCAGCACGTGGTCGCGCACCGGGACGTGGCCGCGCACGAGCTCGTCGGTCGCCTCGTCGAGCTCGAGCCCGTAGTGGCGGTCAAAGGGTGACGGCTCGATTTCCAGCATCGCTCGCAAAGTGTGAAGCTTCGTGCGGCCGTGAACATCGGAGTCGGACTCCCCACGACCGTGCCCGGCGCGACGGGCGAGCTGCTGCTCGACTGGGCGCGCCGCGCCGATGCCGGGCCCTTTTCGTCGGTCGCCGTCCTCGACCGCGTGGTCTACGACAGCTTCGAGCCGTTCGCGGTGCTGGGTGCGGCCGCGGCTGCGACCTCTCGCGTACGGCTGGCGACGATGATCGCGATCGGCCCTCTCCGCTCGACCGCGCTGCTCGCCAAGCAGGCTGCGTCCGTGCACGGAATCTCGGGCGGGCGGCTGACGCTCGGCCTCGCGGTCGGCGCGCGCACGGAGGACTTCGAGGCGGCCGGGGTCGACCACAAGGGCCGCGGGAAGCGCCTCGGCGAGCAGCTCGCGTACATCCGCGGCAACGTCGACGGCGACCGCGTCGGCCCCTCGCGCGAGGGCATCGAGATCCTGGTCGGGGGCCTGAGCGGCCAGGCCTACGCGCGCATGGCCCGCTACGCGGACGGCTACGCGCACAACGGCGGCCCGCCGCGGGCCTTCGCCAACGCCGCCGGGCGAGCGCTCGCCGCGTGGGGCGACCTCGGCCGGCCCGGGAAGCCGAGGCTGTGGGGCCAGGGGTACTTCGCATTCGGCGACGCGGGGCGAGGCGACGCGTACCTGCGCGACTACTACGCCTTCACCGGGCCGTTCGCGGAGAAGATCGCGGCCGGCAACCTGACCAGCCCGCGTGCCGTGAAGGACTACGTCCGCGGCTACGAGGAGGCCGGCTGCGACGAGCTCGTCCTCTTTCCGACCGTGTCGGACATCGACGAGCTGGAGCGGCTCCAGGAGGCGCTCTCGTGAAGGTCGAGATCGTCGGCGCAGGGCCGGCCGGGCTGTACCTCGCGATCCTGCTGCGGAAGCTCGACCGCGGCGTGGACGTACGCGTCCTCGAGCGAAATCCGCCCGACGCGACCTTCGGCTTCGGCGTGGTCTTCAGCGAGGAGACCCTCGGCGCCCTCCGCGACGCCGATCCGGAGACGCACCTCGAGATCACGGACACGTTCGCGCGCTGGGACCGGATCGACATCCGCTACCGGGGCCGCGAGCTCACGTCGCGCGGCCACTCCTTCTCCGCGATCGCGCGCAAGCGGCTGCTCGAGATCCTGCAGCGGCGCTGCCGCGAGCTCGGCGCCGCGCTCGAGTTCGGCGCGGAGGTCGAGGAGCTTCCCGAAGCCGATCTGGTCGTGGCCGCGGACGGCGCGAACAGCCTCGTCCGGCGGTTGGGCGACTTCGGCACCAAGGTGCGGCCCGAGGGCAGCAAGTACGTCTGGTTCGGCACGGACCACGTCTTCGACGCCTTCACGTTCGCGTTCCGCGAGACCGAGCACGGGCTCTTCAACGCGCATGCCTACCCCTACGACGAGCGGATGTCGACGTTCATCGTCGAGTGCCCCGAGAGCGTGTGGCGCGCCGCGGGGCTGGACGAGCTGGACGAGCAGGAGAGCCTCGGGTTCTGCGAGCAGCTGTTCGCCAACGAGCTGCGCGGCCGGGAGCTCTTCTCGAACCGGTCGCTCTGGCTCGATTTCCCGAAGATCACGAACCAGACCTGGCACGACGGCAACGTCGTCCTGCTCGGCGATGCGGCGCACACTGCGCATTTCTCGATCGGCTCCGGGCACGAAGCTCGCCATGGAGGACTCGATCGCACTCGCGGCCGCTCTGGCGCGGCGGCGCTGGGACCTGAGCGCGGCGTTCGTCGACTACGAGCTGGAGCGCGGGCCGTACGTCGAGCGCACGCAGGACGCCGCCAGCGAGAGCGCTGCCTACTTCGGGCGGATCGCGAGCTACTCGCACCTCGAGCCGATCCAGTTCGCCTTCAACCTGATCACGCGGAGCGGCCGGATCACGCACGCGACGCTCGGGGTGCGCGACCCGCAGTTCACGCGGGCGCTCGACGCCTGGCTCGGCGGTCGCGAGGTCTCGCCGCCGCCCGCGTTCTCGCCGTTCGAGCTCCGCGGCGCACGGTTCGAGAACCGCTTCGAGCTCGTCGAAAGCTCGGTCGCGGTCAGCCCGGAGGGACGCATTTCCGTCGAGGACGCCCCCCGGCCCGACGGCAAGCTCCTGCTTCGCCTGACGCATGCCGGCCGGCGCGCCGCGACCCAGCCCCGCAGCCGGGGCGTCGACCTGCCGCTCGCCGACGGCTGGCCGGTCGTGGCGCCGACGAAGCGCCCGTACGGGCCGTTCGGTGCGACCCCCGGCGAGCCGGACGAGGACGCGGTGCTCGACGCGTTCGTCGCCGCGGCGCGTGATGCGCGCGCCGAGGTGCTGGAGCTCGACATGGCGCACGGCTACCTGCTCGGCAGCTACCTGTCGCCGCTCACGAACGACGAGGCCGACCGGCTTGCGCTTTCCGCTGCGCGTGCTCGAGGCGGTGCGCGCGGTCTGGGCGGGGCCGCTCGCGGTGCGCCTCTCGGTGACCGATTGGCATCCGCGCGGCAACACCGTCGAGGACGGGATCGCGATCGCGCGTGAGCTCGCCGCACACGGCTGCGACCTGATCCACGTCGAGGCCGGCCAGACGGTGCACGACGACCGGCCGGAGTATCGCCGCGGGTTCCTGACCGCGCTCAGCGACCGCGTGCGCAACGAGGCACGCGTGCCGACGATCGTGGGCGGCTACCTGACCACGCTCGACGAGGCGAACACGATCGTCGGCGCCGGGCGCGCCGACCTCGTGCTGCTCGACCTCCCGCAGACCGAGATCGAGCGGCCGCTGGAGCCAAGTCAGAGGCTCGAGCGCGGGGAGGTGCCGGCGTGAACTACGGCTACCTGGCCTACACGGACATCCCCGAGGAGGCGGTGCACCTGTTGCCGCTCGGCGCCGTCGAGCCGCACGGGCCGCACGCGCCACTCGTCACGGACACGCTGATCTCCCTCGGCATCTGCCACCGCGCCGCGGAACGGCTCGAAGGCGAGATTCCGGTCCTGGTGCTACCTCCCGTGCACTACGGCGTCACGCGCTACGCGGCCGGGTTCAAGGGCACGGTGTCGATCGGAGAGGACACGCTGCGCTCGCTCGTCACCGAGATCGCCGAATCCGTCGGCCGGCTGGTGCTCGTCAACAGCCACTTCGAGCCGGAGCAGGTCGAGACGCTGCGCTCGACCGGGCTGCCGCTCCTCGACCTCACCCGCCGCAGGAACGCCGAGCGCTTGACCGAGGAGTTCCGCGCCGGCTCGTGTCACGCCGGCCGCTACGAGACCTCGCTCGTGCTCGCGGACCGGCCCGAGCTCGTCCACGCCGAGCGGATGGCCGCGCTCGAGGAGCGGCACGTCGACATGCCGGCCGCGATCGGCGCCGGCCGCACCGACTTCCTCGCCATGGGGATGGAGCAGGCGTACTGCGGCGCGCCCGCCGAGGCCTCCGCGGAGGAGGGGAACGAGACGTTCGAGACGCTCACGACCATGCTCGTCGAGCTGATCCGCGAGGTGGCCGCGTGATCACTCGCGCCGATCTGCCGGACGAGCTCAACCTCGCGACGTGGTTCGTCGACCGGAACGTCGAGGAAGGCCGCGGCGAGCGGACGGCGCTGATCGGCCCGCGCGGCCAGACGACCTACGCCGAGCTGGCCGGCCTGGTCAACCGCTGCGGGAACCTCTTCCTGGAGCTGGGCGTGCGCGCCGGCGAGCGCGTGCTGCTCGTCCTCGGCGACTCGGTCGAGTTCGTCGCGCTCTGGTACGGGGCGCAGAAGATCGGCGCGGTCACGGCCGAGGCGTACACGTTCCTGCAGCCGAAGGACTACGCGTACTACCTCGACTACACCGATGCGGCGGTCGTCGTGGCAGACGAGACCACGAAGGACGTGATCGGCGACGTCGCAGGAGAGCGGCAAGTGCTCGTCGTCGACGACGAGCTGCGCGCGCGACTCGAGCAGCTCCCGGACGAGCTCGAGCCCGCGCCGACGACGAAGGACGACATCTGCCTCTGGAAGTTCACGACCGGGAGCACGGGCCGGCCGAAGGGCGCGGTCCACCCGGTGCACAGCCCTGTCCTGAGCCACGAGTGGTACGCGCGCGACGTGCTCGGGATCCGGGAGGACGACGTCGTCCTTCCCGTCCCGAAGCTCTTCTTCGGCTACGCGCGCGACCTGACGGCGCTCTATCCGTTCGGGGTCGGCGCCGCGGGGATCGTCTTCCCGGAGCGCACGACCGCGGAGCGGATCTTCGGCCTGATCGCCGAGCACCGGCCGACGATCCTCGTCAACGTCCCGACGATGATGGCGCAGATGATCGACCATCCCGACGCCGCGGCCCAGGATCTCTCGTGCCTGCGCCTTTGCACTTCGGCCGGCGAGGCACTGCCGCGCGACCTGCACGACCGCTGGCTCGAGACGTTCGGGGTCGAGGTGCTCGACGGGATCGGCTCCTGCGAGCTGTACCACATCTACATCTCGAACCGGCCCGGGCGGGCGCGCGCAGGCTCGACCGGCGAGCTCGTCCCCGGCTACGAGGCGGAAGTCGGCGAGAACGGCGAGCTGCTCGTCACCGGCGACACGGCCGCGCTCCTCTACTGGGAGGACGAGGAGAAGACGCAGCGCACCTTCGACGGCGACACCGTGCACACGGGAGACCTCTTCGACCGCGACGACGACGGCTTCTTCTGGTACCGCGGCCGCGTGGACGACCTGATCAAGGTCGGCGGGATCTGGGTCGCTCCGGCCGAGATCGAGCACTGCCTCGTCGGCCACCCGGACGTCGTCGAGTGCGCGGTCGTCGGCGCGGCGCAGAACGGGCTGACGATTCCGCGCGCGTACGTGGTCGCGCGACAGCCGGTCGAAGAACAGGCCCTTCAGTCGTTCGTCCGCGAGCGGTTGTCGCCGCACAAGTACCCGCGTGAGGTCGTCTTCCTGGACGAGTTGCCGAAGACGCCATCTGGAAAGCTCGACCGGAAGGCCCTCCTCGCGTGAGCCGCGTCGTCGTCGTCACCGGGGGCGCCAAGGGCATCGGCAAGGCCGTTGCCGATCGGTTCGCGGGCGACCAGGTTCATGCGCCCGGTCACGGCGAGCTGGACGTCACGGACGAGGGCGCCGTCGCGCAGTTCTTCGAGCGTCTCGGCCGGGTCGACGTCCTCGTCAACAACGCAGGCATCGCGGCCGGAGCGCCCCTCGCCCGCACGACGCTCGAGGACTGGCGCGCCCACCTCGACGTGAATGCGACGGGCCCGTTCCTCTGCACGCGCGCAGTCGTGGGCGGCATGATCGAGCGCGGAGATGGCCGCATCGTGACCGTCGCTTCCGTCGCCGGGCTGGTCGGCGCCCGCTATACCGCCGCGTACAGCGCGTCGAAGCACGCTGCGATCGGGCTCATGCGCGCGACTGCCGCCGAGCTCGCCGGCACGGGTGTGACCGCGAACGCGGTCTGCCCCGCCTACGTGGACACCGACATGACGCGGCGGACGGTCGAGAACATCGTCGCGAAGACCGGGCGCAGCGAGGAGGAGGCGGCAGCCGAGCTCGAGCAGATGACTCCCCTCGGCCGCCTGCTCGAGCCCGAGGAGGTCGCGGCCGCGGTTGTCTTCCTCGCCTCTCCGGAAGCGGCCGCGATCAACGGTCAGACGCTCGTCCTCGACGGCGGCGGTCTTCAGGCATGAGCCCGTTCCGCGGGTCGGCCGCGTTCACCGAGAGCTGGCAGAACTTCGACCTGTCGCTCGACGATGGCGTCGCGACGGTCACCTTCTCGCGGCCGGACAAGCTGAATGCCCTCACCTTCGACGTCTACGCCGATCTCCGCGACCTGCTCGGCGAGCTGCCGCACCGCGGCGACGCCCGCGTCCTGGTCCTGACCGGCACCGGCCGTGGCTTCTGCTCCGGCGGCGACGTCGAGGAGATCATCGGCGAGCTGCAGCGCATGGGGGCGGGGGAGCTGCTCGAGTTCACGCGCATGAGCGGCGCCGTGGTGAAGGCGATGCGGGAATCCCCGCTTCCGATCGTCGCGGCTGTCAACGGCGTGGCGGCGGGAGCGGGCGCCGTGCTGGCCCTTGCCGCCGACCTGCGGCTCGTCGCGCGCTCCGCGAAGTTCTCGTTCCTGTTCACACGCGTGGGCCTGGCCGGGGCCGACATGGGCGCCGCCTACCTGCTCCCCCGGCTGATCGGCCTGGGGCGCGCAACCGAGCTGCTCGTCCTGGGCGAGGAGGTCGACGCCGAAGGCGCAGCCGCGATCGGCCTGGCGACGCGCGTCGTCGACGACGAGGAGCTGCCGGCGGCTGCCGGCGAAATGGCGCGGCGCCTGGCAGACGGCCCGGCTCTCGCGCACTCGACGACGAAGGTGCTCCTGACACGGGAGCTCGACATGGCGCTCGGCGATGCGGTCGAGATGGAGGCGCTCGCCCAGGCGCTCCTGATGAAGAGCGACGACTTCCGCGAGTTCTACGAGGCCTGGAGCGCAGGGAGGAGCCCGACGTGGACGGGCCGCTGATCGTCAACCCGCCCGAGCTGCCCGAGCCGGTCGGCTTCGCCCACGCCGTCGTCGCGGGCGGAGCGGTGTACCTCGGCGGACAGACCGGGGAGGGCGCGTCGCTGGTCGAGCAGTTCGACTCGGCCGCCGGGAAGCTCGTCACGGCGCTGCGCGCGGCCGGCGGCGAGCCCGAACGGCTGGTCTCGCTCGTCGTCTACACGACCGACATCGAGGACTACCGCGCGTCGAGGGCCGAGCTGGGCGAGGTCTGGCGGCGGCACTTCGGGCGGCGCTACCCCGCGATGGCGCTGATCGGCGTCTCGGCGCTCTTCGAGCCGGACGCGCGGGTCGAGCTGATGGGCGTCGCCGTTCTCGATGGCTGAGATCCTCGAACGCGTCCACCGCCTCGGGCACGAGGTCTTCGCCCCGATCGCAGCGCGGGGGAGACCGGGGCGGCTGAACCGGCCGCTCGTGCGCGCGCTCGGCGAGCACGGCCTGCTCGAGCTGGTCTTCGCCGGCTCGGCCGTCGAGCTCTGCGAGCTGCGCGAGGGCCTCGCCCACGGCTGCACCGAGGCCGAGACGGCGCTCGCGCTCCAGGGGCTCGGCGGCTACCCGATCCTCAGCCGCGGCAGTCCGGACGTCCGCGAGGAATGGATCCCGCGCCTCTCGAGCGGCGAGGCCGTCGCCGCGTTCGCGCTGAGCGAGCCCGAAGCAGGCTCCGATGCGGCGAGCCTCGGCCTGCGGGCCAGGCGCGAGCGCGACGGCTTCCGCCTGACGGGCGCGAAGCTCTGGATCTCGAACGCCCCCGAGGCCGATGTCTACAGCGTCTTCGCCCGAACCTCGGACCGCGGCGCGAAGGGGATCACCGCGTTCGCGGTCCCGCGCGAGAGCGAGGGGCTCTCCGGCCGGCACCTCGACCTGCTCGCCCCGCATCCGATCGGCCGCCTCGACTTCGACGGCGTGCGCGTCGATCGCGGGCAGGTGCTCGGCGACGTCGACGGCGGCTTCGCGGTGGCCATGGACACGCTCGACCTCTTCCGGCCGAGCGTCGGCGCGTTCGCGGTCGGGATGGCCCAGGCCGCGCTCGACGCCGCCGTCGAGCACACGCGCGAGCGCGAGGCGTTCGGCCGGCCGCTCGCGCACTTCCAGGCCGTCTCGCACCAGCTCGCCGGGGTCGCGACGGAGATCGAGGCCGCGCGCCTGCTCGTCCGCGAGGCTGCCGCTCGCTACGACGCGGGCTCGCCGGCCGTTGCGCAGAACCTCGGCGATGGCCAAGCTCTTCGCCACCGAAGCCGCGCAGCGCGCGGTCGACGTCGCCGTTCAGGTGCACGGCGCCCGCGCGCTCGAGCGGGGCCACCTCCTCGAGCACCTCTACCGCGAGGTGCGCGCGCCGCGCATCTACGAAGGCGCGTCCGAGGTCCAGCGAGAGATCATCGCCCGAGAGCTGTTCAGGGAGGCCGGATGAGCCAGGACAAGTCGCTGACGTACACGCGGTACCTCGCCCTGGAGGAGATCCTCGGGGCGCAGCGGCCGACGTCCGAAGAGCACGACGAGATCCTCTTCATCGTCGTCCACCAGGTCTACGAGCTCTGGTTCAAGCAGCTGATCCACGAGCTCCGCTACCTGCAGCGGATGCTCGAGGAGGGCCACGACGCACGTGCGTTCGCGACGTTCAAGCGGGCCCTGACGATCCTCAAGCTCGTGGTCGCGCAGCTCGACGTGATCGAGACGATGACGCCGGTCCAGTTCCTGACTTTTCGAGAGCGGCTCGAGGAGTCTTCGGGTTTCCAGTCCGGCCAGTTCCGCGAGCTCGAAGCGATCCTCGGCCGTCGTGACCCCGGCGTCCTGACCGCGTACCACGAGGGCAGCGTCGACTACGACAAGGTCAAGGCGGCGCTCGAACGCCCCTCGGTCTACGACTCGTTTCTGCGCTACCTGCACGGCAAGGGCTACGAGATCCCGCAGGAGATCCTGGAGCGGGACGTCACACAGCCCGCGCAGGAATCGGAGGGCGTCCAGGCGGCGTTGCTCCGCGCCTACCGTGACGACGCCGAGCCTGCCCAGGTGGCCGAGCGCCTCGTCGACTTCGACGAAGGGTTCATGGAGTGGCGCTACCACCACGTGAAGATGGTCGAGCGGACGATAGGCACGAAGACGGGCACAGGCGGCTACGGCGCCGAGTACCTCCGCTCGACGCTCCACCAGCCGTTCTTCCCCGACCTCTGGGCGATCCGCAGCGAGCTTTGATCGAGGGCCTCGCCGCTCACTACTCGGCCTTTCGTGTCACCGAGCGCCTGCTCCTGACGGGACATTCGCACCAGGCCTGGCCCGACGTCGGCCGCGAGGGGCAGCTGGAGGCGTGGCAGGACGCGGCCGAGCATGCGGACCTCAAGTGGGAGCGCGCGTTCGCGAAGGCGGAGCGGCTGCGCGACGGCGTTCGGCGGCTGCTCGACGACCCCGGCGCGCCCGTCGCGCTCGGGCCGAACACGCACGAGCTCGTGCTCCGGTTCCTCTCGGCGCTGCCCCTACGCGAGCGGCCGAAGCTCGTCACCACAGACGGCGAGTTCCACACTCTGCGTCGCCAACTCGGAAGGCTCGCGGAGGAGGGGCTCGAGGTCGCGCGGCTGCCCGCGCGGCCGGCCGAGACGCTTGCGGAGCGGCTCGCAGACGAAGCTCCTGGCGCGAGCGCAGTGCTCGTCTCGGCCGTCCTGTTCGAGGATTCCCGCATCGTGCCCGGGGCTCCCGGCGCTGGCGACCGCCTGCGCCGAGGCGGGCGCGGAGCTGCTCGTCGACGCCTACCACGCCCTCGGCTGCGTGCCCTTCACGGTCGCGGGCCTCGAGCGGGCCTGGATCGTCGGCGGCGGCTACAAGTACCTCCAGCTCGGCGAGGGCAACTGCTTCCTGCGGCTCCCACCGCAGGCGGATGAGCTGCGGCCCGCGATCACCGGCTGGTTCGCCGAGTTCGACGAGATGCACGCGGCGCGCGACCCGGGCGCGACGCCGTACCCGGTCGGCAGCATGCGCTTCGCGGGCTCGACCTACGACCCGACGAGCCACTACCGCGCCGCCCGCGTGCTCGACTTCTTCGAGGAGCAGGGCCTGACGCCGGAGCGCTTGCGTGAGAGCTACCTGCAGCAGACGACGCTGCTCGCCGAGCGGTTCGACGAGCTCGGGCTCGACGACGTCACGCGCGACCGCGAGACCCCGCTCGAGGCCTTCGGCGGGTTCCTCGCCCTGCAGTCGGACCGCGCCGAGGAGCTGAGCCGACGGCTACTCGAGGCAGGCGTCGTGACGGACAGCCGCGGCCGCTACCTCCGCTTCGGGCCGGCGCCGTACCACTCGGACGAGCAGCTCGAAGCCGCCGTCGAAGAGCTCGGCCGCGTCGCGGCGGGCTAGGACTTCGCCAGCTCGGCGAAGCGCGGATCTTCGCGAATGGAGTCGAGGTCCTCGTCGCCGGCCATGAGCTCCCTGACGCGCTCGTTGATCTCGAGCGCCCGCCGGAGGTGCTCGATCGCCTCGTCGGCGTGCCCAGCACGTGCTGCGAAGCACCCGGCGTTGAAGTGCGCCACGGCGTTCTCCGGCTGCTTCTCGACAACGACGAGCTGCTTCGCCAGCGCCGTCTCGTAGTCGCCTGCGCCATAAGCGCCGAATGCCTCCGAGGCTTCCTCGGGAGCGGGCTTGTACGCCTCGCCCGGGGTGCCACCGACGGCGAGGATCGTGGTGTCGTCCTCAGTCGCCGTCGCCTTCCGCTTCGCGCTCGGCCGAACCTGGACCATGGCGCCGGTGGGCGCTTCGACGACCTCGCCGTCGATCTCGAACGTCGCTGCGCCCCGGAGAACGAGGTAGAGCTCCTCCTGCCCAGCCACGCCGAGCGGGGTCTCGTCGTGCTCGCTGATGATGCCCACGCCGCTGGGCGCGCTGAACGCCTGGACGCCGAAGGCCGTGATGCCGAGGTTACGACGGACGTCGAAGCGCCGTTTCCCGTCGTCAGTTCCGCCTGGTGCGATGCGTGGCGCCGGCTCGAGCTCGTCCAGGAGGGTTAGGACGAAGCTGTTCTCGACTGCGGTGGGCATCTGGCCCCCTCTCCGGGAAAAAGCTTCCCATCGATCTTCTTGATGTCGAACTACTGGATGCCGAGTCTACCGCCAGATAGTTCGACGTCAAGACTTGTTCGCATAGGCAGGAAGCGCGCTGTACAGCTTCCATTCGCCGGGGACGCCCTTGAGCTCTTGAATCCCTCGATCGCCGAAGGCGATCTCCGAACCTGCGACGAGATCCTTGACGGTGCTGGACACGAGCACTTCGCCCGGCCCCGCGGCGCCCGCCACGCGCGCGCCGATGTTCACGGCGATCCCCGCCACCTTCCCGTCCTGCAACTCGCACTCTCCGGTGTGGACGCCTGCACGGATCTCGAGACCGAGCTCCCCGAGCGAATCGACGATCGCGCGCGCGCAGGAGATCGCCCGCGCGGGGCCGTCGAAGGTGGCGAAGAAGCCGTCACCGGCGGTGTCGACCTCCTGACCGCGAAACCGCGAGAGCTCGCGACGGACGCGGATGTGGTGGTCATGCAAGAGATCGCGCCATGCGCGGTCACCGACCGCGGCTGCCCGCTCGGTCGAGCCGACGATGTCGGTGAACATCACCGTTGCCAGAACGGTGTCGGGCACGGGCTCGGCCTCCATGCTCGCGAGAAAGCGCTCGAGTTCGCGCGTCATCTCCTTGAACGCCTTGAAACCAAAGCCTTCGAGCTCGAGAGACCGCGCGTCTTTGATGCGCTGCGCGAGATCGAGCATCTGGTCGCGCTGCGTCCGGCGGTAGAGCACGAGCGTCGGGACGCGGATCGCCGGCAGCATCTCGCGAAGGTCCGTTTCGCCAAAGACCCGAAGGAAGGTGACCGCCGCTCCCGGGCTGGCGCAGAAGCGCTGGCAGGTCACGTACCAGTCGAGGAACTCCGCGTCCGCGTCAGGGCTGAGCCCTCTAGCCTGCTCCTCGAAGTACTCGCGCTCGCCCCAGCGCTCGCGCGTCGTGCGCAGCAGATCGCGCCATTCCTCCGCCGAAGCGCCGTAGGGGTAGTCGTCGGATCGGACGGCGCGCGCGGGCGTGTTGAAGAGCGCGAGCGCCTCCGTCCGCTCCGGGTACGTGGCGGCGAAGAGCGCACAGGTCTGTCCGCCCTCGCCCATTCCGACGAGCGTGGCCCGCTCCGTGCCGACAGCGTCGAGCACCGCGCGGATGTCGTCCATCCTCGTCTCGAGCGGGCCGAGGTCGCGTGGCCGGTCGGAGAGGCCGGTTCCCCGTTTGTCGAAGATGATCAGGCGCGAGTAGCGGGCCAGATCGTGGTACATCTCGCGCCAGTCCGCGTTCGACCACGGGAAGACGAGATTGCTGAACATGGGCACGAGCACGACGTCCCGCGGGCCGTCTCCGAAAGTCTGGTACGCGATCGCGACGTCGCCGCTGCGCGTGTATTGAATCTCGGGAATCACGGTGAGAGTGTCCCACCGCCGGACGTCAGCCGTCTATGCGCGGATCTCGTTCGACGATCCCATGCGGCTCGCCGTAGTCGGCCAGCAGGTCGAGGAACGGCTCCGCAGGAAACGACTCGGGCCCGAGCACGCCAACGCCCTCCCAGACGCCTTCGGCAAGGAGCTCCAGCGCGACTACCGGGTTCAGCGCCGTCTGGAGGACGACGGCCTGGTGGCCGTACTCGCGCATCGTCTGCTCGTTGTCGGAGACGTGGTACAGGTAGGCCGCCCGTGGCTCGCCGTCCTTGCCGGTGCCGGTGACGAGCGTCCCCGCGCAGGTCTTCCCGCGCATCCGGTCGCCGAGCGTCGCGGGATCCGGCAGCGCGGCGGCGACGACGTCGCGCGGTGCGACCTCCACGCCGCGCACGCGCACCGGCTCGGTCGAGTCGAGCCCGAGCTTGTGCAGCGTCTGCAGCACGTCGATGAACTCGTCGCCGAGGCCGTATTTGAACGTGACGCGGCGGCACTCGATCGCGCGCGGCACGAGGACTACCTCCTCGTGCTCGACGTTCACGCAGGTGACCGGGCCGATCCCCTCGGGGAACTCGAACGTCTCCGGCTCCGAGAACGGTGCGGTCGTGTAGAAGCCGCGCTCGCGCTCCCAGACGAGCGGCGGGTTGAGGCACTCCTCGATCGTCGTCCAGATCGAGAAGGTCGGCGCGAAGTCGTAGCCCTCGACGATCAAGTCGGCGCCGTCGCGAATCGCGACCTCGTCGATCTCCGAGAAGAGCTCGTCGGCCGCATAGCGCGCGAAGACGTCGGAGAGGCCGGGCTCGACTCCGATCCCGACGAGCGCCAGCAAGCCGCGCTCCCGCCAGCGCTCGTGCTCGGCGAACTGCGCGTCGCCGAGCTTCACGCCCGGCTCTTCGTAGGGATGCTGTGGGTGCGGCGACGAGAGCGTCATCGCCATGTCGAGGTACGTGCAGCCGGCCTCGAAGGCCGCGGCGAAGATCTGCGGGTTGAAGCGCGGGTCGGTCGCGTTCAGCACAGCGTCCGCGCCGCTCTCCGCGATTGCCGCCGCGAGCGAAGCCTCGTCGGAGGCGTCGACGGCCGCGGCGGCGAACCGGTCGTCGCCGAGCGGGGCCACTGCCGCCTCGGCGCGGCCGGCGTCGAGGTCGGCGAGCGTCATTCGCTCGAAGAACCGGCGACGGCGCGCGACGGCGGCAACGGCGCTACCCACACCACCGGCTCCGACGACGAGGATCCGCATCGCGGCACCATACGATCTGAGGCGGCTCGCTGAGAATCGTTGGGAGTTCACCAAGGTTTCTTAGCGAAATCGCTAGAAGACTCTGGAGACCAAGCGCTACTCTGTAGCTGGACTCCGGCCCGCCGTCCGCGCATGGACCGGGGGACGAAAGAGATGAAAGAGATGAAGCCGCCGCTCTCGACCCGCCACCTGCTTGCCGCCGCTTTCGCCGCAGCGGCCGTCGGCCTGTCGCTGTTCGTGCTTTCGGGAGGAGTGGGCTCGCTGCCCGCGGCTCCGCGCTTGCCCGCGGCTGTCGGAGCCGCCGGCCGGGTCGACAGCGCCCTCGCCGATCCGCTGCCCCGATCTCGACGGACCCGGCCCGAACCGAGCGAGGCTCGGGCGGCCCTAGCCGTTCAGTCGTCCGCGGCCGTCGTCGTCCGCACCGTCCCGCATGCGCGGCCTGTCGCGCGCCGCAGGTTCCGGCGGATTCCTCGGCGGATCGTCGTGCACCGTCCTGTCGCGCCTGTGCCGGTCGCCCCGGCGGCGCCCGCGAAGCCCGTGTCGAATCCACCCGCGCCCGCCAAGCCCGCAGAAGCGAAGCCGGGCAAGCACCGAGGAAAGTCCGCTGCGCGGTCGAGGGGACGCCGCTCGGCCGAGGTCAAGCAAAGCCACAAGCAGCCCGGCCCGCCGGCGACGCCGGGACAGAAGCGCGGCCACGGCGGCGGACACGGCGACCACGGCGGTGGAAACGGGAAGCGAGGAAACAGGTGAGCATCCCGCTCAGTCGCCAGGTTCGGCTTGCCGGAGCCCTGCTCTTGCTGTCGCTGCCCCTGGCGGTCGGAGTCTGGATGGCCGGCAGCTATGCGGCCGAGCGCGACCGGAAAAGCTCTGACCAGCGACTGGTGGCCGGTCTCGACACGGCAGCCGTGGCGTACCAAGCCAGGTTCGCGGACGCGAAGGTACGCGCTCGGGTCCTTGCTCGTAGCCGAGGCGTGCAGAGGGCGTTCCTCCGTCACGACCGCGCCAAGCTGAGACAGATCCAGCGGTCGGGTCGTGACATCGTGCTGAGCATGCCCACGGGCGCGGCGTTCGTTCCCGGCGCGGCGACCCGCACCTGGGAGGTCCGGAGCGGCGGGCGCACCATCGGCCGGGTGAGCGCGGCCATTCCGCTGGATGGGACGCTCGTGGCCCATCTGGCGAACCAGGTCAAGCTGCCTGATCCTCTGCGCGTCGGGCTCGTTCGCGCCAACGAGCTCATCGGGAAGGGGACGCCTGTGCTGCTGCGTTCTCGGCTGCCCGCGAACGGTCGGCGACGTCGTCGCCGGCTCCACGACTTACCGGGTAGCTGTCGCCCGCTTCGTAAAGAGCCATCCGCCGCTCCGGCTCGTGACGATGGAGCCGAAGGCAGCGATCGATGCAGCGGCCGACAAGTCCCGGAGACGTGTTCTGCTCGTCGGCTTCGGGTTCATGGCGGCGCTCGTATCCCTTGCCTACTTCGTCGCGCCGGGGATCGCCCGCAGCCGCGTCTCCAGGCACGAGCGAGTCCAGGCAGAACGCGTTCTCGCGCACGTCGGCGACGGCATCTTCCTCGTCGACCCCACCGGCGTCGTGCGCCTCTGGAACCCCGCGGCGGAGGCGATCACCGGGATCAGGGCAAAGGCGGTCATCAACCGGCCCGCGCGGGAGAAGATCCCCGGCTGGCCCGCCATCGAGGCGATGGTGCCCATCGCGAGCAGACCGGGCGACCGAGAAGAGACCTGGACGTCGGAGACCGTCCCGCTCGACGCTGCGGGCGGGGAGGTCTGGCTGTCCATGGTCGGCGTTGCGCTCGAGGAGGGCATCGTCTACGCATTCCGAGACGTGACCCGCGAGCGGCGGCTCGAGCGGGTGCGCGCGGAGTTCGTCGCGACGGTCTCGCATGAGCTGCGGACGCCGCTCGCCTCGCTCCACGGAGCCGCGCTCACGCTGCGCGAGCACAGCGATCTGGCCGCCGAGACCAGGCGCGATCTCCTCGACATGATCGCGGGCCAGTCTCAGCGCCTGGCCGACCTCGTCGAAGAGATCCTCATCACCAGCCAGCTCGACAGCGGCTCGCTGCGGGTGTCGAGCGAGCCGTTCGACGCAGAGGACGTCGTGCGCTTCGTAGCTGATGACGCCCGCCTACGCGTGGGTGAGGAACGAACGATCGAGGTCGATCTCCCGCCGGGCCTTCCGCTGGTCTACGGCGACGCCGGCCGTACGCGGCAGGTCCTCTCCAACCTCGTCGACAACGCTGCGAAGTACTCACCGGACGGCAGCCGCATCTTGGTCATCGTCGACGTCCACGACGAGCACGTCCGCTTCGCGGTCTCCGACGAGGGGCTCGGGATCCCGCTCAACGAGCAGGAACAGATCTTCGAAAAGTTCTACCGGCTCGATCCGCACCATCGGCGCGGCGTGAGCGGCAGCGGTCTCGGCCTCTACATCTGTCGAGAGCTCGTGCGTTCCATGAACGGGCGGATCTTCGTCGAGTCGGACCTCGGCCGGGGTGCCACGTTCACGGTCGAGCTCCCGGTTGCCGACCGGTCGCCGGCGCCTGCACCGAGGCTCCCGGCGCGCGCCTGACCGATCCGCACAGGCGCATTCTCTGCCGACGGAGTAGATTCGATGCGACCGGAGGGAGGAGACATGGACGCCGTCGAGTTTCGCGGCCGGCAGCGCCGCGACTGGGGAAGCGCAGCAAAAGGCTGGTACGACTGGCAGGAGCTCATCGCCACCACGACCGCGCCGGTGAGCCGGAGACTCGTCGAGCTGGCGGAGATCGAGCCCGGCGATCGAGTGCTCGATGTCGCCGCAGGCACGGGAGAGCCTTCGCTGACCGCAGCTCAGGCGGTGGGGCCGGAAGGCCGAGTCGTCGGGACGGACATCTCGCCGGAGATGCTCGGCTACGCCCAGGAGCGTGCGCAGGCCGCGGGCGTCGAGAACGTCGAGTACATCGAAGCTGCCGCCTCCTCGCTCGACTTCCCGCCCGAGAGCTTCGACGCGGCGCTGTCGCGCTGGGGCATCATCTTCGAGCCGGAGGCGGAGGCCGCCGCCGCTCGCATCCGTGGGTTTCTCAAATCAGGGTCGCGGATGGCGATCGCCTCGTGGGGGCCGCCCGAGGAGGTACCGATGCTCTCGATTCCGATGCGGACGGTCATGACGCGGCTGAACGTCCCGCCACCGCCGCCTGGAACGCCTGGACCGCTCTCACGGCCGACGCACGAGGCGATCGGAGGGCTGCTCGAAGGCGGCGGCTTCGCCGACGTGGAGGTGGAAGAGCTCACGGCGGAGATGGAGTGGGACTCGCCGGAAGAGTTCGCCCGCTTCACGCGCGAGATCGCGCCGCCGATCAGCGCGCTGATGGCCGAACATCCCCAGGAGGTTCAGGACGAGACCTGGGCTGCGGTGGTGGAGGCGGCGCGTGAGCACGCCGGCGAGGACGGAAAGGTGCACCTGAAGAACCTCGTGCTCCTCGCCGCCGGTCGCGCCTGACGAGAAATTCCCGCGTAGGCGGGGTTTTTCCGCGGCTGGCAGGAGCGTAGACTCGGGACATGCCCCGTTGCGCCGCCTGCGGGCACGTCAGCTCCGAGCCGTTCAAGTTCTGCCCGGAGTGCGGGGCACCCGCGGGCGACGAGCCGCGCGAGGAGCGGAAGACCGTGACCGTCCTCTTCTGCGACGTCGTCGGCTCGACCGAGCTCGGCGAGCGGCTCGACGCGGAAAGCGTCCGCCGCGTGCTCGGTCGCTTCTTCGAAACCGTACGGGATGTCGTCGAGCGCCACGGGGGCAGCGTCGAGAAGTTCATCGGAGACGCGGTGATGGCCGTCTTCGGCGTCCCGGTCCTGCACGAGGACGACCCGCTGCGCGCGGTTCGCGCGGCCGGGGAGGTCCGAGAGGAATTCGGCGCGCTCAACGAGGAGCTCGCGCGCGACTTCGGGAACGTGATCGGGTTTCGGATCGGAATCAACACGGGCGAGATCGTGACCGGCACCGACGAGCGTCTTGCGACCGGCGACGCGGTCAACGTCGCGGCGCGGCTCGAGCAGGCCGCCCGGCCCGGTCAGGTGCTGCTCGGAGAGACGACCGTCGAGCGCATCGGCGACGCCGTCATAGCGGAGCGGATCCCCGACCTCGACCTGAAGGGCAAGAGCGAGCCGGTGCCCGCGTGGGAGTTCCGCGAGGTCCGCGCCGAAGAGACGCGCCGGCTCTCTGCAGCGCCGATGGTCGGGCGCGAGTTGGAGCTGCAGGCTCTGCGCGACGCGTTCGCCGAGGCGCTCGATTCCCGCTCGTGCCGGCTCGTCACGGTTGTCGGCGCAGCCGGAGTGGGGAAGTCGCGGCTCGTCGCCGAGTTCCTCGGGGGCCTCGACGGCGCGCGGGTCGTCCTCGGCCGCTGCGTAGCGTACGGCGACGGGATCACCTACCGGCCGGTGGCCGAGGTTGTCCGGCAGCTGCGGCCCCTGGAAACGCTCATCTCCGACCAGCGCGTGCTCGCTGCGCTGAGCGGCCTGGTCGCGGACGACGAGGCGAGCTCGACGGAGGAGATCGCGTGGGCCGTGCGCAAGCTCCTCGAGGCCGCCGCGGCGGAACGACCGCTCGTGTGCGTCTTCGACGACGTCAACTGGGGCGAGGACACGTTCCTCGACCTCGTCGAGCAGGTCGCGGCGCTCGCGCGGGGCGCGCCGCTGCTCGTGGTCTGCATGGCGAGGCCCGACCTGCTCGACCACAGGCCAGGCTGGGGTGGCGTCGTCCGGCTCGAACCGCTCTCGGACGACGAGGCCGACCTGCTGATCGCAGAGCTACTCGGCGGGGCGGGCCTGGACGAGTCGCTGCGGGAGAGGATCCGCGGAGCCGCCGAGGGAAACCCGCTCTTCGTCGAAGAGATGATCGCGATGCTGCGCGAGGCGCACGACGGCGAGGTCGCGGTCCCGGCGACGATCCAGGCGCTGCTCGCTTCGCGGCTCGACCAGCTTCCGCCGCCCGAGCGCGAGGTGCTCGAGTGCGGCGCGGTCGAGGGCCGCGTGTTCCACCTCGGCGCGGTGCAGGTACTTGCCCCCGAGCAGGCGCAGCTCGGGGCGGCGCTCGCCTCGCTCGTGCGCAAGGACCTCGTGCGCCCCGATCCGGAGCAGCTCGCCGGCGACGAGGCCTATCGCTTCCGCCACGTCCTGATTCGCGACGCCGCCTATGACGCGCTGCCGAAGTCTGGGCGGGCCGACCTGCACGAGCGCCTGGCCGACTGGCTGGAGACCGCCTCCGAGGACGTGCTCGAAGGGGACGAGGTGCGCGGCTACCACCTGGAGCAGGCGTACCTCTATCGGCAGGAGCTCGCGCCCGGCGTTGCTGGAGACGAGCCCGTCGCGGCTCGGGCGGCCGATCTGCTCGAGACGGCGGGGAGGCGGGCTCTCGCGCGCCTCGACGCCGGCGCCGCGCGCAACCTCTTCGAGCGGGCGCTCGCGCTGCGGCCCGAGGCCGACCCCGCGGTGACTCTCCGGCTCGACCTGGCGGAGGTGCTGTTCGTCTCCGGCGATTACGTGGGCGCTGCGCAAGCCGCTGCTGACGCCGCCGAGCGCGCCCGCGAGACCGGCTACGAGGTGGGCCGTCTTCGCGCGGAGCTGATGAGCGCGAGGGTCGCCGCGCTGACGCCGAACGAGGATACGAGCAGAGAGCTCCTCGCGCTTGCGGCGGATGCAAGGAGCGTCTTCACGGCTCACGGCGATGACCTCGCGCTGACCGAGGCCTGGGTCGGCACCGCCTGGGGCGAGCTCGTTCGCTGCCAGTACGCGGCGATGCTCGAGGCGGTCGAGCGCGCTATCGAGCACGCGGCGCGAGCGGACTACACGCGTTGGGAGCGCGAGCTGCCCGTCTGGAAGGGCACGGCGCTCTTCTACGGGCCGACGCCGGTCGAGGAGGTGCTGCGCTGGCACGAAGCGGAGGGCCCCCGGCATGCGCTCGCTCTCCGTCAGCACGGCGTTCTCGAGGCGAGGCGCGGCCGTTTCGACGAGGCGCGCGTCCTGATCGCGGCCGGCGACGCAGCGGCGGAGGAACTCGGGCAGACGATCTGGCTCGCGGTCGGAGGGATGGCGGCTTGGGAGGTCGAGATGTTTGCAGGCGATGTCGAGGCCGCCGAGCGCGTCGTCCGCAATAGCTGCGAGCAGCTCGAGCAGCTCGGCGACACCGGTTACCGCGCCACGGCCGCGGCGCTCCTCGCCGAGTCGCTGTATGCCCTGGACCGGCTTGATGAGGCAGCGCGCGAGGCCGAGCTCGCCGAGGAGCTGTCCTCGCCCGATGACCGGCTCTCACACGGGCTCTGGCGCCAGGTGCGCGCCAAGCTCACGGCTCGCGCCGGCCGGCACCCCGAGGCCGAGGCGATCGCGCGTGAGGCGGTCGCCCTCTTCGCCGCGACCGACATGGTCGACGACCAGGCGCACGCGCACGCAGATCTGGCCGAGGTCCTCAGCCAGGCCGGGTCGCCCGGCGAGGCCGCGGCCGAGCTCGAGCGCGCCGTGAAGCTCTTCGAGAGCAAGGGCAACGTGGTCGGGGCCGAGCGGGCGCGGGCCACCCTTGTGGAAATTCCCGCGACCCGGCGTTAGAGTCGCTCGCGTGACAGTAGACGACTACAGCGAGAACATGAGAGTTCTGATCGAGGCCGGCGTGATCCCCGGCCCGCTGCCGCCACCGTATGACCGCGTGATCGACGACCTGAGCGCCGAGGAGGTCGAGGCGCTGATCTCGGTCAAAGCCCGCCTCGACGAGGCCAACCAGAACTTCGGCGGCACGGGCGCGGGTTTCATCGGCATGGTCGCCCCGCTCTGACCGCGAGCGCCAGGCTTCGGCAGAAGATCGAGCTGGTCGAGCCGCTCATCGGGCGGCCCGGCCGGATGCTGCTCGAGCACCCGCGCGCGGCCGAGATCTATCCGCGCTACCTAGCGGCCGGCTACCACGTCACCTGCGCCATGCTCGAGCTGATGGAGCTGGCGCTCGCGCGCGCCCGCGAGCTCGACGACGACGTCTCCAAGGGCCTCGCGCGCTATCTCGACCGCCACCTGATCGAGGAGATGCACCACGAGGAGCCGGGCGGGGCGGTGCTCGACGACCTGCGCGCGCTCGGTGAGGACCCGGAAAGGCTCGTCGCCGAGTCTCCGACGGACAAGATCGACTCGCTCGTCAGCACGGAGGGCGCGCGGATCCGCGAAGACCACCCGGTCGCAGTGCTCGGCTTCCTCGAGCTCGAGGCCTGCCACACGGGCCGCGACGCGGTCGAACGGCTGATCGCGGCCACGGGCCTGCCCCGCGAAGGCTTTCGGCAGCTCCTCCTGCACTCGCGCCTCGACGCGGTCCATGCCGCGGAACTGCACGATCTCCTCGACTCGCTCCCGTTGGAGCCGCGCCACGAGCAGCTGGTCGGCCTCAGCGCGCTCACAACGGTCGGCACGGTGGCCGATGCGTTGCTCGACGTGGTCGCCGAGCGCGCGATTCAGCCCGTCGAATAGCTCCTCCGAGGGATACGGACGGCTCCGCCGAGGGGCCGATTATCCGTTTCAACACACAGTGAGCGGTGCGGCCCCGCCAACGCAGAGGCAGATGGAGGGATCGCGGCGTGGAGCAACAGCACCGCCCCGAACTTCACAACCGAGCAGACGACCCTCCCCGACGACGAGAAGGGAGGTGAACTGTGCTCAAGCTTTTCGCCTATACGCAGGCGTTCGCCGCTAACGCGGCCGGCGCTCTTCGCCGCGAGGACGGGCAGACGATGGCCGAGTACGGTGTTGTTCTTGCCGTCATCACGCTCGCGGTGGTCGCAGCGATCACGCTCCTCTCGGACAACGTCCGGAGTGCGATCGAGAACGTGGCGGGCATTCTCTGATGTTCCGCGACCTGTATACGAATCTCACCGCCCGCGAGCAGCGGGCGCTTCGCTGGAGCGCGGCCGCCACGGCAGCCGCGCTCTGGTTTTCCACGGCCTGGACGGACCCCTGGCTGCTACTGGCCGTTCCGGTCGCGGCCGCAGGCTTCTTCGCCTACCGCGCCCGACACAAGGACGAGCCGGACGAGGACGACCTGGATCTCCTCTAGATCAGCTTCGCGACGACCTCGAGGTCTCTGACGAGCGCCTGGTACTCGAGGTCGCGCGTCTCGTCGTCCGCCCGCAGGATCGAGCTGGGGTGGACCGTCGCGATCACGTTGTCGGCCAGAGCGGACTCGACCAGCTCGCCACGCTGACGCGAGACGCGAAAGTCGCGGCCGAGGGCTGCTCGCCGACGAAGACGACGCGCGCCTTGGTCAAGCCCCTGAGAGCGCGGAACCTCGCCGCTACGATGGTCGCCGCGGCGCCGTGGCCGAGAGGTTAGGCAGAGGCCTGCAAAGCCTCGTACACCAGTTCGAATCTGGTCGGCGCCTTCAACGCTGGCGGGCGAGGATCTCCAGAGCGTCGCTCAGCCACGTGCGTGCACAGACGATGTTCGGGCCGTCCGGCGCGAGCGCGACGGTGTCGGCCTGGAGTTCGGTCATCAGCGTCACCGCTCGCAGCAGGTCGGGCTCCGTCAGGGCCTCCTCGATCCGCTCGGCGAGGCGGTCGGGCTTGATCGGGAGCGGCTCGACGCGGGCCGCGAGCCGTTTCGTCGTCGGCTGCCAGACGCGGTTGAGCGCGAAGATGATGCGGGTGACCCGGATTGCGTCGTCGACCATCCGCTCGAGCATCGAAAGCCGCTCCCCCGGCCGGACGATCGTCAGGAGCCCGGCGGCCGCGAACCCGCCCCAGGTCAGCGCCGCGTCCTCGATCTCAGCGGCGGCGAGCTCGTCCGGGTAGTGGCTCAAGCGCTTCTGCCATTCGGCCAGTAAGCCGGACGTGCGCAGGGCTACGCCGTTGGCCAGCGCGTCGGCTGTCCCTGAGACTTGGCCCGCGAAGATCGCGTCGACCGCCTCCTCGGCCTGCGGCCGCGACCACCAGATCAGCTCGATCGGAACGCCCTCGCGGTACCCGGAGACGCGCTTCGTCGGCTGGCTCTGCGGGCCCCAGCTTCCCAGCGCGGTCAAGCCCGCGTCGGCGGCGAGCGCGAAGCACGTGTCGAGCTCGGGCTCACCAGGCGTGACGATCAGCATCTCGATGTCCGACACGTCGTCCGCGACCCCGCGGGAGACGCTCCCGGTCAGCACGACCTCCTCGATGTCGGCGGGCAGCGCGTCGGCGATTCGCTGCGCGATCGCGCGGAGCTCCGTCGTCTTCGCTGAGGGCGGCACAGGGCCAGCGTATTCGGTCGGCCTACGATTCATCAGTCACAAACTCTTAACGCGAGCTACGCCGAGCGATCACAAGAGAGGCAGAGAATCAACCGCATGAGGGCACTCCTGGCCGGCGCCATAGCGACATTGCTGCTCGGCGGAGCGGCGCATTCGGCCGGCACGCACGGTTCGCTCGCGTTCGCGCGCAAGACCACCTATGTGGTTGCGCGCGGCGACCACAGGCTCGACGCCTTTGCCGTCATTGACCTCAACGGCGACGGCCGGGCCGACGCCGTCACGGCAGACACCTACAGCGGCAAGCTGCGAGTCCAGCTCGCTCGGGCAAACGGCACCTTGCGGCCGCCGGTGGCCTATCCGATCAGGAAGACCGGCAATGGCATCGGGTTGCACGTTGCGGACGTGACCGGCGACGGAAAGCCAGAGGTCCTCATCGTCGACACGAATGTCGTCTGGGTTTTGCGCAACCGAGGCGACGGAACCTTCGCGCCGCGCGTCAGCTACCCGGCCGGGCGAGGGGCTGCAGAGCTCGCCGTTGCGGACCTCAACGGCGACGGAAGTCCGGATCTCGCCGTGGCCGGCGAGACTACGAACGACACGGACGCGCTCTCGGTGCTGCTCAACCACGGCGACGGGACCTTCGCGCCCAGGCAGGCCTACCCGCTCGTCTCCGCTTCTCATTCGCTCGCGGTCGGCGACCTGAACGGCGACGGCCGCCTCGACCTCGCCGTGGGCAACGGCTACGGCGACGCGGTTTCCGACAGCGTCTCGACGCTGCTCAACCGGGGCGACGGGACCTTCTCGCCGCGGCAGGACCATGAGGTTCCCGGCGCACCCGACTACGTCGTGCTCGCCGATCTGACGGGCGACCGCAAGGCCGACCTGATCGCGGGCGGTGAGGACGACAGCGCCGTGTGGGTCTTCCTCAACCACGGTGACGGGACTTTCGGGGCCCTCCAGGAGACGAGAACCGGCGGCGAGATCGTCGCCGCGATCGCGACCGGCGACCTCAACGGCGACGGCCACACCGACGTCGTCGTCGCGGACGAGGCGCACAAGGGGGCGGTGTCGGTACTCATCAACCGAGGTGACGGAACGAGCTGGACGCGGCACGACTATCCGGTGCGCGAGACCCCGGACAGTCTGAGCCTGGTCGACCTGAACGGAGACGGCAAGCTCGACGTCGCCAGCTTCGACCGTTCCTGGGATCCGCGCTTCGACCCCGACCAGGAGACCGTTTCCGTGCTTCTGAACCGCGGAAGCTCGTTCGCGCCGAAGCGCGACTATCTGGGCGGCCTCGACGGCACTCGCGCCGTGTTCGCGGATGTGAACGAAGACGGCAGGCCCGACCTCGCTACTGCTTCCAGCCGGAGAGGAATCGCTGTCTCGGTCCGGCTCGCCCGCCCGGGGCTGTGCAACGTGCAGGACGTCGTCGGCCTGACCCTTCGTGCCGCCTCGCGGGCTCTCGCTCGCGTCGGCTGTCGCGCCGGAAGTCTCCGGTACGCGCACTCGACACGGGTCCGCGGCGGCGGCGTGATCTCGGAGAGCCCGCGCTTCGGCGCCGTCCGCCCGGGCGGGGCGAGGGTCTCCCTCGTCGTCAGTCTCGGCCGCGGATAAGCGAGAGCGCCCCGGAGGGCGCTCTCTAGGAGTGACGTTGCCGCTACCAGAGACGATACGTCTGGCGCGAGACGAACAGGCCGTGACCGTGCCGGTTGACGCAGGTGACGCCGGTGTTGCGGGAGGTGCAGACGAACTGACCGAGCTGGCGGGAGGTGCCGTAGTCGAGCGTCCGGTAGGCGACGCGGTCACCGCTCGCTCCGCCTGCGCAGTACAGCAGCGGACGACGCTTGGGCGTGAGGATGAAGCCGTGCCAATCCCCCGCGCTGCAGAGGTGCTGGAGCCTCGTCGCGTAGTCGGCGTGCTCGAGCCCGCAGCGGACGACGGGCGTGAAGCCGCGCTGCGACAGCCCGTGCGGGTTGTAGTAGCACTTGATGTTCCCGGTCGGCGAGTTGAAGCCGGGGAGGACGCGGGCCGCGGCCGAGGCAGAGAAAGCGAGGGCGGCGGCGGTGCAGATGAGGAGCATGACCTTCATGAGTGCCTCCAGTTCGATGACACCCTCATCCTCGAGAGGCTGGGCAACAGGCCCGCGACAGCCTCGTAACGGTTCCGCTACGGATCGAACTTGTCGAGCAGCATGTGCACCTCGCCGACCCGCTCGAAGCCGAGGCGCTCGAGGATCGGCCGCGACATCGAGCCGCCCTGCGTGATCAGCGCCGGCGTCCCGAGCTCGACAGCGTCGTCCCAGCGAGCGCGGATGAGCGCGCGGTAGGCGCCGCGTCCGCGGGCGCTCGTCTTCGTCGCCCCGCCGTAGAGGAGCAGGCCGTGCTCGGTCGCCGCCGCAGTTCCGGTGCAGACGATCTCGCCGTCGAGCCAGACGGCGTGGCGTAGGTAGAGGCGCTGGCGAAAGCGGTCCGGCAAGAGGCCCCTCGCCTCCTCGATCTCCTCCGGCGTCGCCTCGAAGGCCTCCCACTGGACGGCCATGGCCGCCTCCATCTCCTCGAGTGACTCGATCTGCCGCGCAGCGAAGCCCGATGCAATAGGAGGCGGCTCGACCGTGAGCACGAGCGCGACCGCGTACGGGTCCTTCTCGGGGACGACTCCGCGTTCGAGCAGAGCGTCGACGAGGCCCTCGGGCGCGGAACTCCCGACCTCCCACTGCGTCTGCGTCCTGCCGCGCTCCTGGAGCGCTTCGCGCACCTCCGCGAGCACCTCGTCGAGGTCACCGAGCTCGAAGCGCTGCCGCTGAACGGTGTTCCAGGTCGAGCCCGCACCGATGCAGAGCGTGTAGCGGCCTGTCTCGATCCGCTCCTCGTTCTCACCGAGCGGACTGAAGGAGTTCGGGTACTCGGCAACCTCGCGCAGCACGACGCGAACCTACCGCGTCGTTACACAACCGTTACGAAAGGGTGACGCGCGTGTTGCAGAGCGGGCGGAGGATCGGTCGCGTCAGGCAAACAGGAAGGGGCAGGCCATGAAGCCGCCGCACGCCGATCCACTCCACCAGCCCGTCCAGGCCCCCATCAAGCAAATGAGCACTGTTTTGCTCGGGGTGATCGGCGTCGCGCTGGTGCTGGGCGCGGGAGCGCGCTCCGCGGCCGGCCCGGCCCCGGCCTTCCGTCCGGGGGGCGGGTACTACCTCGGAACGTTTTGCGATGCTCTCGCCGTCGGCGACCTCGACGGCGACAGCAGGCCCGACGTCGCGGCCGGTTGCGGGGCCTTGGGCGGCGGCCTTTCCGTCTTCCTCAGCAGCGGCAAGGACGGTACCTACCTGGACGACGGGAGCTACCTGCTCACCTCCGTCGCGATCGGCGATATAAACGGTGACGGGGCGGCCGATCTCGTGACCGCGTCAGGCGCGTCTTGGGCGTCGGTTTCTGTGCTCCTCAATCGGGGCGACGGCACCTTCCTGCCTCCAGTCGACTATGCGAACGGCGCTTGGTCGGTGTCGACTGGCGACCTGAACCGCGACGGCAAGAGCGACGTGCTCAAGACCGGAAGCAAAGGAAATACCGCGTCCGTGCTCCTGAGCCGGGGCGATGGGACCTTGATGCCCCCCATCAACTACAGAGTCGGACGTGGTGGGACCTTCGCTGGCAGAAGCCCTGCCGCCGCCCGTGACCTGAACGGCGACGGGGCGCCAGACCTCGCCGTCGCGAATGACAAGGACAACAGCGTGTCGGTGCTGCTCAACCGGGGTGACGGCACGTTCCGCGCCAAGCGGGACTACTCGACTGGCCGCCACCCCTATTCACTGGCGCTCGGCGATCTGAACGGCGACGGCAAGGTGGACGTGGCGGCGGCGACAGACACGGGCGTGTCTTTGCTCCGCAACAAGGGAAACGGCACATTCCAGCCCAAGCGGGACTCCCACTTCACCCGGAACGGGTCCCTCGCAATCGGCGACCTGAACGGCGACGGAGCGCCTGACCTGGCGTCCACCTCCACGCGCGGCGTCTCCGTCGGCCTCAACCGCGGCGACGGCACCTTCCTGCCCAGGCTTGACTACTACGCCGGAGGAGGCGACTCGGGCTCGCTCGAGACCGCGGATCTCAACGGCGACGGCAGGCTCGACCTCGCAGTCACGAGCACGGTTGTGCTCCGAACCGATGCGCCCTCGACCTCGCGCTGCTGATCAACACCCCCGGCCTCTGCAACGTGCAGTACGTCAAGCGACTGACCCTTGCGGCTGCCAGGCGATGCTCGCGCGCGTCAACTGCCGTGTCGGGAAGATCAGCCGGGCCTACTCGCAAAAAGTCAAGAAAGGCCGCGTCGTCTCTCAGAAGCCGAGGTTCGGCGCAGTGCGGCCAGGCGGCGCAAGGTCAACCTCGTCGTGAGCAAGGGGCGGCGCAAATGAGAGCACGACCGTCCATCGTCCTGCTCGCCTTCCTCGGCGTTGCCTTGGCGCTCGGGGCAATTGCGCGCTCTGCGTCCGGCCGCGCGTCCTCGTTCGCGGCTGCGAAGAGCTACGCGACGGAAAGGGCTCCGGAGCAATCACTCTCGCCGACCTGAACGGGGACGGAAGGCCGACCTCGCGAGCCCGCACTCCAACGCCAGTACCGTCACCGTCCTCCTCAACCGCGCCGGCGGCCGCTTCGCGGCTCCCGCCACCTATGCCACCGGGGCGCACCCCTGGGAACTGGAGACCGCTGACCTGAACGGCGACGGTAAGCGCGACCTCGTGAGCGCGAACGCGACGAACGTCTCCGTCCTCCGCAACCGTGGCGACGGCACCTTCGAAGCCAGGCGCGACTATCCGACTGGAAGGTCGGAGTCTCTTGCCATTCACGATCTGAACAGCGACGGCAAGCCGGACGTCTTGACGGTCAACGCCGCGAATACGATCTCGGTCCTCCTCAATGCGGGCGACGGCACTCTCCAGCCGAGGAGCGCCTACGCGACCGGGCGGAATCCCGGCCCGGTCTCGATCGCCGACCTGAACGGGGACGGCGCTCCCGACCTCGTGACGGCGAGTAGCAAGGACAACACCGTCTGCGTCCTGCTCAACCGGGGCGACGGCGGCTTCGCCCCCAAGCGAGACTTCGCGATCGCAAGCGCGGGACTGTACGTGACGACGGAGATTGCGGACGTGAACGGCGACAACAGGCCGGACATCGTCACCGAGAACGTCAACTTCGGCCCAAACTCGTCTTTGCGACAGTCTTCGCTTTCGCTCCTCCTCAACGACGGTAACGGCGGATTCGGGGCAAGACGCGACCTCAAGCTCTCGCGGCGCCAGCGACTTTCAGGCACTGGATGGGATCGCGATCCGCGACCTCGACGCCGATGGCGACCCGGACCTCCTCGCCTACCCAGCATTAGGCGCGGCCGTGGACGTAGTCGCGGTCTTTCTCAACCGCGGCGACGGCACCTTCACTGCCAAACGCAGCTACGACATCACCCACGGCGGCCTGCCCGCGAACCTGCTCGACCTCGTCGACCTGAACGGCGACCACCGCCTCGACCTCGTGAGCGACAACTGGTATGCCCCGGCACCCGGAGGGTTCGGCGTGGTGGTGAGGCTTGGCCGGGGTGACGGCAGCTTCGGCGCGCGGCGCTTCTACCGCACCGGCGAGGTGGGGTGGGGAGTTCTTGGCGATCTCAACGGCGACGGTAGGCCGGATCTCGTCGTCACCCGCCTCGAGGTTCCAGTCACCTCCGTGTTCCTTAACCGCGGCGACGGCCGCTTTGAGCCGAAGGTCGACTATCCAACCCGCGGCGTTGCCGAGGTGGACGTCGCCGACGTGAACGGCGACGGCAGGCCCGATGTCGTGACCTCCGGCCCCTCGACCGTCTCGGTGCTGCTGAACAGGCCCGGCCTCTGCAACGTGCAGGCGGTCGGCAGTAAGACTCTCGCTGCGGCGCGAGGCAGAGCTCGCGCGCGTTGGCTGTCGCGTCGGGCGGGTTCGCACGTCCACGAGAAGGACTGGAAGGGCGCGTGATCTCGCAGAAGCCCGACTTCGGCGCCGTCAGACCGGGAGGCGGAAAGGTCGCCCTCGTCCTCAGCCTCGGGCCCAAGCGCTAGCTAGCGGAGCCCGCCGCGCTCGTGGTGGGCGCGGAAGAACTCGGCCGAGCCGGCCGTGGCCATGGCTGCCGACGCGGAGATCTCGAGCGCGAGCGTCGCCGCCGCGACGATCTGGGCGAAGCGGTAGACCTTGCCGGCGCCCGCGCAATCCATCACCTCGAGCCAGCGGCGCGCGAAGGGCAGCGTCGTGCCGCCGCCGACGGTCGCGACCTCGAGGCCGGGCAAGCGGAACGAGACCTGCAGCCCTCCCTCCACGAGCCGCGCCGCGCCGTGCGCCATCGAGCTCGTGCCGACCATCCCGAGGTCCTGGCCGGTCGCCGCGAAGACGGCGGCGATCGCCGACGCGGGCGTGAACGCCACCGACTGCATCCCGGAGGCGACCGCGCCGTGCGTGCCCGTCCAGGCGAGGTCGGCGAGGTCGGCCAGCTTCGTCCGCAGCACGCGCCGGACGGCGTCCTCGGTCAGCGTCGCTTCGGCAAGGACCGTCTTGCCGTGGCCGCTCTGGAAGTACTCGAAGGACGGCTTCTTGTCGCCGCCCATGTTGGCCTCGAGGATCGAGCGCTCCGGCCGCACCGGCGCTCGCTCCATCACGTAGCCCATGTTCAGCACGTAGGAGTTGCGGGTCATCATGTTCGCGCCGACGGCGTCGCCCGTCGTCCAGCGCCAGAGCACGTGGCACATCGGCCCGACGACGTGCGTCTTCACCTCCCGCAGCCGCGCGAACTTCGACAGCGTCGGGTCGTCCTGCTGCTCGAGCCACTCGCGCATCGAGCCGAGCTCGCCGTCGATCCAGCGCGCGAGCTCGACCGCCTCGGCCGTGGAGCCGCAGACGAAGCAGGACGCGCGCGTGATCCGGTCGGCGAGGACGTACGTTCTGAAGCCGCCGGACTCGGCCACGGCGAGGGCGCCGCGGTGCAGCGACGCCGAAAGCCCGCCTTCGGTGTGGGCGAGCGGGACGAAGACGGAGTCGCGCGCGCGTGCCGTCTCAATCACCGCGCCGTCAGGCTCGTGCAGTTCGTACTCGCCGAGCTCGAGCTCGAGCGGCCCGACGATCGACACCGGGATGACGGCCGCGCCGGTCAGCATCTCCTGCGCCTTCGCGAACGGCTCGAGGTCGATCCCGGTCACCTCGCCGTCGAGCCCGAGCGCCTCCTGCCGCGCGCGGATCGAGTCGGCGTCGTTCTTCCGGGGCCACTTCACGGTCATGAGCTTAGAGCGGCAGCGAAGACGTCTCGGAGCTCCTCGCCGAGAAAGACGAAGCGGATCACGTCGAAGTGGTCCTCGACCGCTCGCGCCGCACCGAGCGCAACCGGCGCCGCGAGCTCCGGCGGGTAGCGGTAGACGCCGCACGAGATCGCCGGGAAGGCAACGGTGCGCGCACCGAGCTCGCGCGCGACCTCGAGTGCGCGCCGATGTGCACGGGCCAGCAGCTCCGGCTCTCCCGCGTCGCCGCCGCGCCAGACCGGCCCGACGGCATGGATTACCCAGCGCGCCGGGAGCCGGCCCCCGGTCGTCGCCTTGGCGTCCCCGGTCGCGCAGCCGCCGAGCCGGCTCGACTCGGCGAGGATCTCCGGCCCGCCCGCGCGGTGGATGGCCCCGTCCACGCCCCCGCCGCCGAGCAGCGACTCGTTCGCCGCGTTCACGATCGCGTCGACCTCCTGCCGGGTGAGGTCGCCGACGACGAGCTCGATCGCCATGGCGGGACCATATGATCCTCGTCGTGGCGACGACGTCCGTCATGGATCCGGAGCGCGAGGCGCACGAAGCCTTCGCCGGGGTCCTGCGCTTCTACGACCTTGCCAAGAAGCAGGAGTGGCAGGTCCGCGATCTGCCGTGGGGCGAGCAGCCCCCGATCCCCGAGGGCAAAGGCTCTGACCAGCGGAAGGCGCGGCGGCGCGACATGTGGCGCTCGGTGCTCACGCAACAGCTCCAGGCGGACATGCTCGCCTGCGAGATGGCCTCGCAGCTCCTGAACATCGCGCCGGATCCCGAGGCGAAGCTCTACTACTCGACGATGGTGCAGGACGAGTCGCGCCACACCGAGGCGTGGCTCAAGCTGATCGACGAGGCCGGCGGCACCGCCGAGCGGGACCCGCACCTCGACGAGCTCGCGCACATGACGCTCGAGGCCGACAGTCTCGAGGAGAAGGTCTTCCAGATGCAGGTCTTCTACGAGCGGCTGATCATCTCGCGCTTCCGGATGATCGCCCGGGCCTCGCGCGGGACCGTGCTCGAGGACCTCTGCAACCGCCTGACCACGGACGACGGCATCCATCACGGGGCCGGCATGGCCTACGAGAAGGTGCTGCTCCAGAACGCCGACAAGAAGACGAAGCGCGCGCTCGTCGAGGCGGCGAACCGGCTCCTGCCGACGTTCGTCGAGCACGCCCTCTGGCGGCCGAAGGAGCGTGCGTTCATCGGGGCGGCGATGCGCTCGCGCGACATCGAGAACCTGAAGAAGGACATCGAGATCGGCGTGCGGCTCGCCGAGTCCCTCGGGCTCGACGTCAGCGACGTGGAGCTCCCGTTCTCCTAATGTGACCGCCACCCTCATGAAAGGCGGGCCGCTCGCAGAGCGCGTGCGCGCGGAGGTCGCCGACGAGGTCCGCGAGCTGGGCCAGGTCGGGCTGGCGACGGTCCAGGTCGGCGAGGACCCGGGCTCGACGATCTATATCCGGCGCAAGCACGAGGCGGCGCACGAGGCGGGCATGCGGTCGGTCGACCTCAAGCTGCCGGCCGAGACCCCGCAAGAGGAGCTGGTCGCCGGGGTCGCCGAGCTGAACGAGGACGACGGGATCGACGGGATCCTCGTCCAGCTACCACTGCCGCGCGGGCTCGACGAAGCCGCTGCGGTGGCGGCGATCGATCCGGTCAAGGACGTCGACGGCGTGCATCCCTTCAATGCCGGCCAGCTCTACCTCGGCCGGCCGACGCACGTTCCCGCGACTCCGCTCGGGATCATGGCGCTGCTCGCGGAGCACCGGGTGAAGCTCGACGGCGCCCGCGCCGTCGTGATCGGTCGCAGCGACATCGTCGGCAAGCCGGTCGCGCACCTGCTCCTGCAAGCGCATGCGACCGTGACGATCTGCCACTCGCACACCGACGACCTGGCTCGGGAGGCACTCGACGCAGACGTCCTGGTCGTCGCGGCCGGCGTGCCGGAGATCGTGACGGCGGACATGGTGAAGTCCGGCGCGGCCGTCGTCGACGTGGGGATCAACAGAACGGAGAGTGGGCTCGTCGGCGATGTCGCCGCGGATGTCGCCGAGGTCGCGGCGCTCCTGACCCCGGTCCCGGGCGGCGTCGGCCCGATGACGATCGCGATGCTGCTCCAGAACACGGTGCGGGCCGCGCGCTTCCGCCGTAGGCTCCTTGCCTTCCCAGGCGTTCGCGGCTAACCTACGCGCCGCTTCACGTAGGTCGACGGCTCGTGATCGGGCCGTCGTTGTTTGTGCAGGAAGGGAGTGCTGGTTTGCCCAAGGGGACCGTCAAGTGGTTCTCGAACGAGAAGGGCTATGGCTTCATCGAGCGCGAAGGCGGCGAAGACGTCTTTGTCCACTTCTCGGCGATTGCAGGGGAAGGCTACAAGTCGCTGACCGAGGGTCAGCAGGTCGAGTTCGAGGTCGTGCAGGGCGATAAGGGCCTGCAGGCTGCGAACGTTCAACCGGTCTAGCTAGACCCTTCTGGAACCGATAGTTCGCGGGCCCCGGAAGGGGCCCGCTCTTTTGGAAGGATTGGCCCGGATGGCGATTTCGAGAGACGAGGTGCTGCACGTTGCCCGGCTGGCGCGGCTCGCGCTGTCCGAGGAGGAGCTCGAGCGCTTCTCGGAGCAGCTCGAGCGCGATCCTCGACGCTGTCGGCAAGGTGGCCGAGCTCGACCTCTCGGACGTCGAGCCGACGGCGCATCCGCTCGACCTCGTCAACGTGCTTGGCCGAGGACGAGCCACGGCCGTGCCTGAGCGTCGACGAGGCCCTCGCGAACGCGCCTGACCGCGACGGCGACTCCTTCCGCGTCCCGGCGGCGTGAGAGGCTCCGATGATCGACACGCTGCGGCTCACCGCCGAGGAGGCGACCGGCTTGCTCGAGCGCGGCGAGGTCACTGCGGCCGAGCTCCACCGCGCGTACCTGGACGCGATCGCCGAGCGCGACCCGGAGATCCACGCCTACCTCCGCACGGTCGAGGACGGCGCCGACCAGGCGAGCGGCGTCCCGATCGCGTTCAAGGACCTGATCTCGACGCAAAGGCGTCGAGACGACCGCAGCCTCGAAGATCCTCGACGGCTACCGGCCCGTGTACGACGCGACGGTCGCCGACGCGCTGCAAGGAGGCGGGTCTCGGCCTCCTCGGCAAGACCAACATGGACGAGTTCGCGATGGGCTCGTCGACCGAGAACTCGGCGTTCGGCCCGACCCGGAACCCCTGGGATCCCGACGCGTGTCCCCGGCGGCTCGTCCGGCGGCTCCACCGCCGCCGTCGCGGCCGGCCTCGCACCGTGGGCGCTCGGCTCCGACACCGGGCGGCTCGATCAAGCAGCCGGCCGCCCTCTGCGGCGTCGTCGGCCTGCGCCCCACCTACGGCACGGTCTCCCGCTACGGGATCGTCGCCTTCGCGTCGAGCCTCGACCAGATCGGGCCGGTCACGAAGACCGTGCGCGACTGCGCGCTGCTCTACGAGATCATCGCCGGCCGCGATCCCGCGGACACGACCACCGTCGAGCTGCCCGAGCCCGTCGAACTGCCCGAGGCCGAGGACCTGAAGGGCCTTCGCATCGGCGTCCCCAAGGAGCTGAACGAGGCCGAGGGAATCGAGCCGGGCGTGACCGAGCAGGTCCAGAAGGCCCTCGATCTCGCGCGCGAGCTCGGCGCCGAGGTCGGCGAGTGCCGCCTCCCGCGCTCGGTCGAGTACGGCCTGCCCTGCTACTACCTGATCGCGCCGTCGGAGGCGTCGTCGAACCTCGCCCGCTACGACGGCGTCCGCTACGGCCTGCGCTCCGGGAACGGCGACGTCCGCGCGATGTACGACCACACGCGGAACGACGGCTTCGGCGACGAGCCCAAGCGCCGGATCATGCTCGGCACCTACGCGCTCTCCGCCGGCTACTACGAGGCGTTCTACGGCCAGGCGCAGAAGGTCCGGACGATGATCCGCGACGAGCACACGGCCGCCTTCGAGCAGTTCGACGTCCTCGTCAGCCCGACGTCGCCGACGGTCGCCTTCGAGCTCGGCGCGCGCACCGACAACCCGCTCGCGATGTACGCGGCCGACCTGCTCACGATCCCGTCGAACCTCGCCGGGCTGCCCGGGCCTGTCCATTCCGTGCGGCCTCTCGGAGGGGCTCCCCGTCGGGTTGCAGCTGATCGGCCGCCAGTTCGCCGAGAACCTGCTCTTCCGCGCCGGCCACGCGCTCGAGCGCGCGCTCGAGTTCGACTTCGTCCCGGAGAGGTACCGATGAGCTGGGAACCGGTGATCGGCCTGGAGATCCACGTCCACCTGAAGACGCGGACGAAGATGTTCTGCCGCTGCGGGGTCGCGTACTTCGAGACGCCCAACTCGCAGACGTGCCCGGTCTGCCTGGCGCTCCCCGGCTCGCTGCCGGTCCCGAACCGCGCAGGCGATCGAGCTGACGATGCGGCTCGGGCTCGCGCTCGGCTGCGAGATCGCTCCGGCGCGCGATCTTCCACCGCAAGAACTACTTCTACCCGGACAACCCCAAGGGCTACCAGATCTCCCAGTACGACGAGCCGCTCTGCGTGAACGGCTCCGTGCCGCTGCCGGGCGCGGACGGCGACGTCGAGATCGGGATCGTGCGCGCCCACCTCGAGGAGGACGCCGCGAAGACCGTCCACGTCGGCGGGGCGGAGGGCCGGATCCACGGCTCCGAGAGCTCGCTCGTCGACTTCAACCGGGCCGGAACGCCGCTCGTCGAGATCGTGACCGCGCCCGACCTGCGCTCGGCCGAGGACGCGAAGCGGTTCCTCCAGCTGCTCCGGCAGACGGTCGTCGAGCTCGGCCTGTCCGACGCAGAGATGGAGAAGGGGTCGATGCGCTTCGACGTCAACGTCTCCGTGCGCGAGAGCGGGGAGGAGGGCTTACGCACCCGCACGGAGCTCAAGAACATGAACTCCTTCAACTTCGCGGCGAAGGGGATCGAGCGGGAGATCCGGCGGCAGGTCGAGATCTACGAGTCCGGCGGCACCGTCGAGCAGGAGACGCTGCACTTCGACCCGGGCAACGAGAACGCGCCGCCGCTCCGCTCCAAGGAAGAGGCGCAGGACTACCGCTACTTCCCGGAGCCCGACCTGGTGCCGCTCGAGCCGGACCGCGAGCTGGTCGAGCGACTGCGCGGCGGGCTGCCGGAGGCGCCGTGGGCGCGGATCGAGCGGCTGAAGGACGAGATCGGCTTCACGCTCGCCGAAGGCCTCGTCACGGGCGGCCGCGACGACCTCTTCGCCCGCACTCCCGGCGACCGCGAGGCGGTGGCGAACGTGGTGATGAACGAGCTCGCGGCGGCCGGCGTCGACCCCACGGCCGTCGATGGCGAGGAGCTCGGGAAGGTGATCGCGCGCCGCTCGGAGATCCCGCGCTCGGCGTTCACCGAGGCGCTCGCGGCGAGCGCGTCCGAGGGCTTCTCGGCCGAGCGCTATCTCGGTGAGACCGCGATCGCCGACGTCGGGGAGCTCGACCCGGTGATCGATCGCATCCTGGGCGAGCACGAATCGCAGGTGGCCGCGTACCGCGGCGGCAAGGAGGGCCTGCTCGGGTTCTTCGTCGGCCAGGTGATGAAGGAGACCGGCGGCAAGGCGAGCCCTCAGGTCGTCAACGAGCGTCTGCGCGAGAAGCTGAAGGCCTAGGGGTCTTCGTGGGGATCGTGATTGCGATTTCCCTCGTGATCTGGCTGACTTTGCGCTAGAGACTCAAGTCCAACGGCCAATCGTCCGACACAAAAGGGGCATGCGTTCCTGCGTTCCCAGGTTCGCGGTGGTACTCACCGTCTTCGCCGCTCTCGCGTTCGCCGCGCCGGCTCTCGGCGCCGGCAGCCCCGGCACGGCCGCGCTGCAGGTCGCGCTGCACGCCCGCGGGCTCTATCACGGCACGATCGATGGGGAAAGTGGCCCGGCCACGACCCGCGCCGTCAAGCGTTTCCAGCGTCGCGCCGGCCTTCCGGCGGACGGAGTCCCGGGCCCCGCGACACGCAAGGCGCTCGGACGCTATGGCAAGCACGTCCTCGGCACGCGGCCGCTGAAGCAGGGCGCGGCCGGCTGGGACGTCGCCGAGCTTCAGTTCCTGCTCGCCTGGCACGGCTTCCCGTCATCGACCTTCGACGGCGGCCTCGGCCAGCACACCGAGCGCGCGCTCCGGCACTTTCAGCGCTGGGCAGGTCTCCGGGCCGACGGCGTCGCGGGCGCGTCCACGTTCGCCGCGCTGCGACTGACGCCCGCATCGTGCCCGATCTCGCTCGCCTGGCCGGTCAGCGGCCCCGTCGGCGACGGCTACGGCCCGCGCGGCGACCGCTTCCACGCCGGGATGGACATCGTGGCCGCGACCGGCACGCCCGTGGGCGCCGCCGCGCCCGGTCGCGTGACGTTCGCCGGCCACGCCGCGGGCGGCTGGGGGAACCTCGTCGTCGTCCTGCACGACAGCGGCGTGCGCACGCTCTACGCCCATCTGTCGCGCGTTAGCGTCCGCCGCGGCGCGCTGGTCGTCACAGACACCCGGGTCGGCCTGGTCGGAGCGACCGGCGACGCGACCGGCCCGCACCTGCACTTCGAGGTACGGCTGCGCGGTGCGGCAGTCGACCCGCTCTCGGCCCTTCCGTAGCTCGCGCCGTACAAAGAGTCACACTTTCGCCACGCTCTTCTCTTGACAAAACCCGGGGTCCGACACCGGGTTTCGTCAAGGGCTCGCGCGCGGTTCGAGGCGATTTCGTCACGGTTCTTTGACAGCGGCCCCAGCTAGTACCCTCGGGGGCGTGGCCGAGAAGCGCTACCTGATGACGCCCGGGCCGACCCCGGCGCCGCCCGAGGTGCTCGCTGCGATCGCGCAGCCCGTCGATCCATCACCGCGGCCCGGACTACCGCAAGCTCTACGCCGACTGCCTCGGTCGTCTGCGCGAGATCTTCCGCACCGAGTCCGAGGTGCTGCTCTTCGGCGGCTCCGGCACCGGCGCGATGGAGTCGGCGGTCGCGAATCTCTGCTCGCCCGGCGAGCCGGTGCTGGTCGTCTCGGCGGGCTACTTCGGCGAGCGCTGGGCGGCCCTCGCGCAGGCATACGGCGCGGACGTCGACCACCTCCGCTACGAATGGGGCGAGATCCCCGCGCCCTACGATGTCTCCGCCCGCCTGGGCGAGCGCGAGGCGACCGCGGTCTTCCTGACGCACTCGGAGACCTCGACAGGCGTCGTCACCGACCTGCAGCCGTTTGCCGCCGCCGCGCGTGGGGCCGGCGCGCTCAGTGTCGTCGACGCGGTCTCGAGCCTCGGCGCGGTCCCGCTGGAGACCGACGCGTGGGGGATCGACGTTGTCGCCTCGGGCGCGCAGAAGGCCCTGATGACGCCGCCCGGCCTCGCGATGGTCTCCGCCTCTGAGGCCGCCCGGACCAAGAGCGCAACGGCGACCTCACCCCGCTTCTACTGGGACTGGGAGCGCACGCGCAAAGGCCAGGCCACGCTCGACGCCCCGGTCACGCCGCCCGTCTCGCTCGTCGCCGGCCTCGACGTCGCCCTGAAGATGCTGCTCGAGGAAGGCCTCGAAGCCGCCTTCGAGCGCCACGTGCGCCTCGGCCGCGCCTGCCGCGAGGGCCTCAAGGCGATGGGCCTCGAGCTCTTCTCGCCCGACGAGGACAGCTCGGCCGTCGTGACCGCCGCGCGCGCACCCGAAGGCGTCGACTCCGACGAGCTCGTGCTCCTCCTCCGCGACCGTCACGGCGTCACGCTCGCCCCGGGCCAGGGCGAGCTCAAGGGCAAGATCTTCCGGATCGGCCATATCGGCTACTACGACGTCTTCGACATCACGACCGCGCTCGCGGCCGTCGAGCTGGCGCTGGTCGAGCTCGGCGCGGAGATCGAGCGCGGCGTCGCGGTCATGCGGGCCCTCGAGGCCTTCGAGCACACCCCGGTGTGAGCCGAGCGAAGGTCCTCGTCCGCGAGAAGATCGCCGACGCGGGCATCGACCTGCTGCGCGAGCGCTTCGACGTCGAGGTCGACTCGAACGGCGACCTGGCCGGGAAGATCGGCGACTACGACGCGATCGTGATCCGCTCGGCGACGAAGCTGACCGCCGAGCTGATCGAGCGCGCGGAGCGGCTCAAGGTGATCGGCCGGGCCGGCGTCGGCGTCGACAACGTGGACGTCGAGGCCGCGACCCGCCGCGGGATCGTCGTCGCGAACGCGCCCGAGTCGACCGTCACCTCCGCCGCGGAGCACACGATCGGCCTGCTGGTCGCGCTCGCCCGCAACATCCCGCAGGCGCACGCAGCTTTGAAGCAAGGCCGCTGGGAAAGATCAAAGTGGGGAGGGGTCGAGCTCGAAGGCAAGACCCTCGGCGTGCTCGGCTTCGGACGCATCGGCCAGCAGGTGGCGCGGCGCGCCCTCGGCCTCGGGATGCGCGTCGTCGCGTACGACCCGTTCGTCGCCAAGGAGCGCTTTCGCGAGCTCGGCGCCGAGCGTGCAGAGACCGCCGAGGACGTCCTCGGCGCGGCCGAGTTCCTGACCCTGCACCTGCCGCTGACAGCCGAGACGCGCGGGTTCCTCGGGACCGAGGCGATCGAGCGGCTGCCCGACGGCGCGCGGGTGGTCAACGCGGCCCGCGGTGAGCTGGTCGACGAGCAGGCGCTCGCCGACGCGCTCCGCTCGGGGAAGCTCGCTGCAGCGGCACTCGACGTCTACTCGCAGGAGCCCTACGAAGGGCCGCTGCTCGAGCTCGACAACGTCGTCGCCACCCCGCATCTCGCTGCGTCGACCGAGGAGGCGCAGGATCGAGCGGGCGTGATCGTCGCCGAGCAGGTCGCTGCCGCGCTCGAGGGCGCGGTCGTCACGAACGCGGTCAACATCCCCGTGATCCGCGCCGAGGACCTCGAGCTGCTCGGCCCGTTCATCCCGCTCGCGGCCAAGCTCGGGCGGCTCGCGATGGAGCTCGCGGGGGGCCGCGCCGAGCGGATCACGCTCTCGTACTACGGCGCGCTCGCCGGATACGACACGCGCCTCCTGACCGTCGCCGCGCTGAACGGCGCCTTCCAGGGCCGTTCCGAGCAACCGGTCAACTACGTGAACGCGCCGGTGATCGCCGCCGAGCGCGGGATCGAGGTGCTCGAGGAGCGCCGCCGCGCGAGCCGCGACTTCACGAACCTCGTCCGCGTCGAGGTGAGGTCGAACGGCGATCAGGTGCGCGTGGCCGGGACGACGATCGGCACCGAGAACCGCCAGTGGCTCGTCAGCGCCATGGGCTTCGAGCTCGAGATGGAGCTGGCGCCGCTCCTCGTCTTCTTCCGTTACGACGACCTGCCCGGCGTGATCGGCCGCGTCGGGACGCTCTTCGGCGAGGCCGGTGTCAACATCGCGAACATGGCCGTCTCCCGCACGCGGCGGGGCGGCAAGGCGCTGATGGCGCTTTCCATCGACACCGAGCCGCCCGCCGAGCTGGTCGAGACCGTGCGTGCCCAGGGCTTCGACGACGCCCGCGTGATCAGCCTCACGGCGTGAGCCGGTTGCGGTCGCGCGGGAAGAGCGTCGTCTCGCGGACGTTCGTGGCGCCGACCAGCCGCGCGATCCAGCGCTCGTGTCCGAGCGCGAAGCCGCCGTGCGGCGGCATCCCGTACTTGAACGCCTGCAGGTAGCCCTCGTACGGCTCGGTCTCGCCGCCGAGCGCTGCCACATAGTCCTCGTAGCGGTGCAGCCGCTGGCCGCCGGTCACGATCTCGATTCCGCGGAAGAGCAGGTCGAACGAGTTCGTGTATTCCGGCCGGCCGGGCTCGGGATGCGTGTAGAACGGCCGCTTCGCCGCGGGGAAGCCGGTCACGAACAGCCACTCGCCGTGCTCCTCGCACAGCCGCCGTTCGTCCGCCGGCGCGAGGTCGACGTCGTCGACGCCGGTCTCCGAGAAGTGCACCCACGGGATCTCTCCCGGCACCTCCGGCAGCTCCACCGCCCCAGGGACCCGCTTGCGGATGCCTTCGACCATCCCGGCGAGTCGCCTCGCGAACCACGGCCATCACGTCGAAGTGGTCGCGGATGAAGCCGAGCTCCGCGTCGAGCGAGGTGTACTCGGCGAGGTGCCGCCCAGTGTCGTGCGGCTCGGCGCGCAAGACCGGCCCGGTCTCGTAGACGCGCTCGAAGACGCCCACCATCGTCTGCTTGTAGAACTGCGGGCTCTGGGCGAGGTACGCCTGCCGGCCGAAGTAGTCGAGCGCGAAGACGTTCGCGCCGCTCTCGGTAGCCGAGGCGACGATCTTCGGCGTCGGGATCTCGGTGAAGCCGAGCCCGTCCAGCGCCCTCCGGAAACCCGCCACCGACGCAGCCGTGATCGCCAGCTTCGCGCGCTCGCCCGGATGGCGCCAGGCCAGCGGCGCATGGTCGAGCAGCGTCGGCAAGGACTCCTTCAGCACCGGCCGCCGCAGCTCGATCGGCGGAATCTCCGCGGGCTCCGCGAGCACGCGGAACGACGGCTCCTGGAGCTCGACACCGCCCGGCGCCTGCTCCGCGGCAACCGCGACACCGTCGACCTCGACCACCGTCTCCGGCGACAGCTCGACGGGCGGCTGGGCAACGATCTGGGCCAGCCCCGCGCGGTCTCGCAGGATCACGAACGTGACCGCGCCGAGCTCGCGCTTGGCGTGCAGCCACCCGGCCATGGTCACGCGCTCGCCCGCATGCGCGGGAAGCTCGCTGGAAAGGACTCTCATCCGGATCACCTCCTCCACACAGTCGCCCTACGTGTGCGGGCGGGAGGCGTCCCCGCGGTGCCACCGCACTTCGCCGCCGACGCGGCCTCGTTGGCGACCGATGACGGCGGTCAGCCGGACGGCTCGGCGGGCGTCACTCCGCGTCGTCGCCGTCGAGCGCAGGCTAGCTCAGCTGGTTTTCCGGGCGCGGGTTGAGACGCTTGACGATCGAGGCGATCGCGCGGTCGACCTTCTCGATCACCGTGTAGTGCCGGTTCCTGCTCACGACGCGCTCCACTGGGCCCATGACGTGCCCGGGGCGGACGACGAACCGCGTCGGGTCCTCGCGCACGGACTCGTACTCCGTGAGCGGAACCTCGACGTGCTCGGTGCAGGTTGGATCGCCGCATTCGCAGACGAACTCACCGACCTCGGCGTCGAAGCGGACCGAGGCGTCGCTGATCTCCTCGTTGACGTTCCGGAAAAGCGCTTCGGTGCGCGCAATCTGCTCGGGGGTTCGTTCCATCGTCAGATTCAACGAGAAAGCCGCACCCTTGGTTGCGGCTAGCCTGTTTCTATGGGCGAGAAAGCCTGGCCGGAAGCCGTTCAGCGCGTTACCGCCTACCTCAGGGAGGCTGGGGCCGAGGTGCGCGTGGAGGAGTTCAAGGACGGCACTCCGACCGCCCAGGCCGCGGCCCGCGCCGTCGGCTGCGACCTCGGGCAGATCGTCAAGTCGCTCGTCTTCCACTGCGACGGCCGGCCGGTCGTCGTCATGGTCCCGGGAGACCGCCGCGCGGACTCGAGGAAGATCGCGCAGGCGGCAGGCTGCCGTGCGGCGCGGATCGCCGGCCCGGAGGAGGTCTCCGAGGCCACCGGCTTCGAGCCGGGCGCGGTAGCGCCGTTCCCGCTCCCGCGCGTGGAGCGGGTCTTCATGGAGCGCACGCTGCTCTCGCACCAGATCGTCTGGATCGGCGCAGGCTCCGACAAGCACATGGCCGCGCTGGCTCCCGGTGAGCTGGTGCGGCTGTCCCGAGCACGGCCCATGGACGTCGTCGAGTTGCACACATAACATCTGCGTCAAAGGAGGCTGCGCATGCGCGAGACCGAGAAGATCTGGATGAACGGCGAGCTCGTCGACTGGAACGACGCCCGCATTCACGTCGGCGCCCACGGGTTGCACTACGGCTCGGGTGTCTTCGAAGGCATCAGGGCCTACGAGACGCCCAAGGGCCCCGCAGTCTTCCGGCTCACGGACCACCTCCAGCGCTTCGAGAACTCTGCGCGCCTCCTGCACATGGAGCTCGGCTACTCGGTCGAGGAGCTGCGTGAGGCCTGCAACGCCTTGATCGCGGCGAACGGCCTGCCCGAGTGCTACCTCCGGCCGGTCGCGTTCTACGGCTATGGCGAGCTCGGGGTCTCCGCCGTCGGCAACCCCGTGGACGTCGTGATCATGAGCTGGCCGTGGGGCGCGTACCTCGGCGAGGACGGCCTCAAGAACGGCATCAGCGCCAAGATCTCCAGCTGGCAGCGCATCGGCCCGAACGTGATCCCGCACGCGGCCAAGGCCACCGGGGTCTACCTGAACTCGATGCTCGCGGTCACCGAGGCGAACCGCGCCGGCTACGACGAGGCGATCCTGATGACCGCGGAGGGCTACATCGCCGACGGCTCGGGCGAGAACGTCTTCCTCGTCAAGGACGGCGAGGTCTTCACGCCCGACCTCTCGGCCTCGATCCTGCCCGGAATCACGCGCGACACGATCATCCAGATCGCGCAGGACCTCGGCTATCGCGTCCACCAGAAGCCGTTGATCCGCTCAGACCTCTACCTCGCCGACGAGGCGTTCATGACCGGCACGGCGGCGGAGGTCACGCCGCTCAGGGCGGTGGACGACGTCGAGATCGGCGTCGGGCCGATCACGCTCGAGATCCAGGAGAACTACCTGGAGACCGCGCGCGGCCGCAGCGAGCGCTGGGCGCAGTGGCTCGAGTACGCGACGCCCGCGCCTGCCGGCGCTTGAGCACGGGCCTGCGGGAGATACCGCTCGCGCGTCCGCTGCTGGACGAGCGGGAGGAGGAGCTCGTCCTCGAGGTGCTGCGCTCCGGGCGGCTCTCGCTCGGGCCGACGATCGACCGCTTCGAGGAGCTCATCGCCGAACGCGTCGGCGCGCCGTACGTCGCGGCCGTCTCGAGCGGCACCGCCGGCCTGCACATGCTCGCGCGAAGCGCCGGCCTCGGCCCCGGGGACGAGGCGATCACGTCGCCGATCTCGTTCGCCGCGAGCGCGAACTGCTTCATCTTCGAAGGGGCGACTCCGGTCTTCGCGGACGTCGATGCGCGCACCTGGAACCTCGATCCCGCCGCTGTCGAAGCGGCGATCACGGAACGCACGAAGGCGGTCGTCGCAGTCGACATGTTCGGCTATCCCTGCGAGCTCGACGAGATCCGGGCGATCTGTGAGCGGCACAACCTTGCCCTGATCGAGGACGCGGCCGAGGCCCTCGGCGCGGAGTACAAGGGCCGGCCGATCGGGTCGCACGGGCCGTCGGGCGTGTTCGGCTTCTACCCGAACAAGCAGCTCGCGACGGGCGAGGGCGGGGTGGTCTTCACGCACTCCGAGCAGGAGTGGCAGCTCGTCCGCAGCCTCCGCAACCAGGGTCGCGAGTACGCAGGCGGCGCCTGGTTCCACCACGTTCGGGTCGGCTGGAACTACCGCTGGACCGACGTGCAGGCGGCGATCGGGATCGGCCAGCTCGAGAAGCTCGACCGGCTCCTGGAGCTGCGTTCGCAGGCGGCTCGGCGCTACGACGAGCTGCTCGCGGACATCGACGTCGAGCTGCTCTGTGCCGACGACGCCGACCACAAGCGGTCGTGGTTCGTGTACGTCGTCGCGCTGCCCGCGAGCGTGGACCGCGCGCGCGTGATGGCGGAATTGCGGGCGAAGGGGATCGGCACCGCCGAGTACGTGCCGTGCGTCCACCTGCAGCCGTACATGCGCGAGACGTACGGCTTCGCCGAGGGCGCGTGCCCGGTCGCGGAGGAGGTCGCCTCGCGGACGCTCGCGCTGCCGTTCTATCCGCAGCTCGAGGCGGAAGACCAGGAACGGGTCGTCGAGACGCTCCGCGCGGCGCTCTAGCGCTACTACGGCCGAGCGCTGTGAAGCAATCGGTACACATTCGGCGCCTTCCCGTCACACACCCGCGCGCCGAATCGCGGTAGCGTCATCCACGAGGGTGGCGGGCAGTCTTCCCCACCCTTAGTTGGGTGGGGGTGCGGGGCGCTGTCGCCGCCCGCCCGCCGGAACGTCGGCGCGGGCAGGGATAATCAGCACGTGGCAGACGGCACCCGGATGGTCTTCCTCGGCTTCGGCAAGTACGCGCGCGCCGACAAGATCTACGCGATCGAGCCGATCCGCGACGACCGGCGCGGCCACGGCCGGCGAACCCTCGTCTGGGTCGAGGGGGTGAGCGAGGCCATCGTCGCGTCGCGCACCGAACGCACGATCCTCGCCGATATGGGCCAGGGCGCCGCCCTCACCAAGCCGCTGCTCGACGACGCGCTCGACCTCGCGGAGCGCCTGGCCGAGCAGTCGCAGACCGGCAAGGTCGACCTGGCCGACCTCGGCCGCCGGGCCCGCCGCCTGCTCGAGGCGACCTCGCGCCCGGACGACGCCGAGAAGCTCTTCTAGGAACGGTTGGAGCCCTCAGAGATTCGCGAGCCCGGGCTGGTCCGCCGCCTGGCGGTGGACCTCGGGCCGTTGCGCCGCTACCCGGCCTTCCGCCGCCTCTTCATCGGGCAGACGATCTCCACGTTCGGCAGCGAGATCGCGGCCGTCGCCGCTCCGTACCAGCTCTACCAGCTGACCCATTCGACCCTCCAGGTCGGCCTGCTCTCCCTCTGCGAGCTGTTCCCGCTGCTGACCCTGACGATCGCGGGCGGGGCGATCGCGGATGCCGTCGACCGTCGCCGGATGCTGCTGATCACGGAGACGCTGCTCGCGCTCGTCGCCGTGGGCTTCGCCGCCAACGCGGCGCTTCCGGAGCCGCGGGTGTGGGCGATCTACGTGCTCACCACTCTCGCGATGTCGGTCTTCTCGCTGGGCGTCGCGGGCATGAACACCGTGATCCCGCGCCTCGTGGAGCCGCACGAGCTGCTGACGGCGAACGCGATCGAGAACGTCTACGGAAGCACGACGAACGTCGCCGGCCCTGCGCTCGGCGGGCTCCTGATCGCGGTGCTCGGCCTGAAAGGCGCGTACCTGCTCGACGCCGCCACCTTCGCCGGCTCGCTGTGGTCGATCTGGCGGCTGCCGCCACTGCGCCCGTTGCACGACGTGGAGCGGCCGAGCTTGCGCACGATCAAGGAGGGCTTCCGCTTCGTCCGCGTGAAGCCGGTCCTACTCGGGATGTTCCTCGTCGACTCGAACGCGATGCTCTTCGGGATGCCGCGCGCGCTCTTCCCCGCGCTGGCCGGAGGCAAGGCCGGCGTCCTCGGCCTCTTGTACGCGGCGCCCTACGCCGGCGCGCTCGCGGCGTCCGTTCTCTCCGGCTGGATCAGGCACGTCCGCCGGCAGGGCCTTGTCGTGGCGATCGCGGCGGCGGTGTGGGGCGTCGCGATCGCGGCCTTCGGGTTTTCGGACGAGACGCTCTGGCTCGCCCTCCTGATGCTCGCGGCCGCGGGAGCCGCGGACAATGTCAGCGCCGTCCTGCGCGGGACGATCCTCTGGACTGTCACGCCGGACCACCTCCGCGGCCGCGTGTCCGGGATCGAGTTCGCCCAGGTCGCGGCGACTCCCGCCCTCGGCAACGTCGAGGCCGGCCTGGTCGCGTCGCTGACGAGCGTGCGCTTCTCGATCGTCTCCGGGGGCCTCGCCTGCGTGGCGGGTACCTTCATCGTCGCCCTTGCCGTCCCCGCCCTCATCCACTACGACGCGCGTGCTCAGCCCTGAGTTCTTCGCGCGGAGCGTGCACGAGGTCGCGCCCGAGCTCGTCGGCGCGACGCTTCTCGTCGGCGGGGTCGGCGGCAGGATCGTCGAGGTCGAGGCGTACGACCAGGAGGACCCGGCCAGCCACGGCTACAGGGGCCGGACGCAGCGCAACGCCTCGATGTTCGGCCCGCCCGGCCACGCGTACGTCTACCGCTCCTACGGGATCCATTGGTGCCTCAACCTCGTCTGCGAGGCCGAGGGCGTGGCGAGTGCGGCTCTGATCCGCGCGCTCGAGCCGACGCACGGCCTCGACGCGATGCGCGGTCGCCGCGGGCTCGACGACCCGCGTCTCCTTTGCAGTGGCCCCGGCCGCCTCTGTCAGGCGCTGGGGATCACCAACGAGCTCGACGGCCGGCGGCTCGACCGCCCGCCCTTTGAGCTCAGGGAACGCGAAGAGCCTGTCGAGACGATCGCCGTGCCCCGCATCGGGATCACGCGCGCCGCGGACCTGCCGTGGCGCTACGCCGAGGTGGGCTCGCGCTTCCTCAGCCGGGCCGCTGCTGCGCCGTCTTCACCGCGAGCCTGACGACCAGCCCGCCCTCCGCGGCGGTCCGCGGGCCCGGGCTCTGCCAGATCACCTTCGCGCCCGGCGAGGGATGGCCGCCCACCTGCCACTTGAGGTGCAACCGGTCGAGCCGCGCCTCGGCCCGCGCGAGCCGCAGCCCGATCAGGTTCGGCACCGAGCCGTGCATCGCCCTCGGCAGGACGAGCGTCACCTTCTCGTACGAGGAGAGCGTGCCCCTCGCCGGATACTGGCGCAGCACGACCCCCAGCTTCTGCCGCGGCTTGGCCGGCTGGTAGACGTAGGTGGGCCTCAGCGGCTTCGAGGCGAGGCGCGCGTTCGCCTCCGCGACCGTGTCGCCGACGACGTGCGGCACGTCGACCTCGTTGACCTTGCAGTTCGCGGTCTTCGCCGGCGCGCGGCCGGAGAAGTAGAGCAGCTGCCGTGGTGCGTGGCAGTTGCCGTTGTCGAGCTGCGTCCTGCCGTTGCGGTAGACGACGAGACGCGGCACGGAGTAGGGGAGCAGCGGCTGCGCGAAGGACTCCGGCCCGTCGTTCAGGTGGCGGAGCGCCTGCTCCATGAAGCTCTTCCAGATCAGCGCCGGGTACGTGCCCCCCGCGACCGGCTGGCCGTGGTACTCGGTCAGCATCGGCCGCAGCGTGGTCGGGTAGCCGACCCAGACGGCCGTGACGAGCTGCGGCGTGTACCCGACGAACCAGGCGTCGCCGTAGTTCTCGGTCGTGCCGGTCTTGCCGGCCACCGCGCGGCCGTCGGACAGCTGGGCCTTCACCCCGGTGCCGCCCTTGACGACGTTCTGCAGGAGCGAGGTCACGATCGCCGACGTGTTCGCGGTCAAGACCCGGCGGCGCACCGGCAGGTTGTCGTCGACGATCTTCTTCTTCTCGTTCTCGATCAGCGAGACTGCCCGCGGGCGGTTCCCGAAGGCTGCGCCGTCGATCCGCCGGCCGCCGTTCGCGAAGGCCGAGAACGCGCGCGCCATCTCGAGCGGGTTGACCGCCTCTGCGCCGAGCCCGATCGCGAAGTAGTTCTGCAGCGGGCTCGTGATCCCGAGGCTCTTCGCCGTCCGGACGATCGCGCCCGGCCCGACGAGCTGCGTGAGCTGCGCGTAGACCGTGTTGTCGGAGAACTGGGTCGCGTCCACGAGCGAGATCCGCCCGAGGTCGGAGTTCTCGTAGTTGTGGACGTACCAGACCTTGTCGCCGAGCGGGATCTGCACCGGCCCGGAGACGAACTGCGAGTCCGGCGAGATCCCCTGCTTGAGCGCGGTCGCGAGCACGAAGGGCTTGAACGACGAGCCCGGCTGCCGCTCGCCCTGGACGGCGAGGTTGAACTGGCTCTTGCGGTAGTTGTTGCCGCCGATCATCGCGAGCACCTTCCCGTTGCGCGGGTCGATCGCGACGAGCGCGGCCGAGGGCCCGTTCGGGTCGGGAAGCCACTTCGTGATCGCCTGGCGCGCGATCCGCTGCAGGTTCAGGTCGATCGTCGTGTGGACGCGCAGCCCGCCGCCGAAGACGCGGCCCGAGCCGTACCGGTCGACGAGCTGCTGCTTGACGTAGTTGGTGAAGTACGGCGCGGGGCCCTGCTTGCCGGGCAGGTGGACGTCCTCCGCGCGCGGCAGGGGGCGCCGGTCGGCGCGCACGTAATCGCTGCGGGTGATGTACCCCTGCTCGTAGAGGTCGCGAAGGACGAGCGCGCGGCGGGCCTTCGCCGCCTTCGGGTTCGCGACCGGGTCGAACTGCGTCGGGTCGCTCGGGATCCCGGCCAGCATCGCCGCCTCGGCCCAGTTCAGGTTGGTCGCGGTCTTGTGGAAGTAGGTGCGCGCCGCCTGTTCGACCCCGTACGCGCCGTTGCCGAAGTAGATCGTGTTCAGGTAGGCGGTCAGGATCCGGTCCTTCGACCAGCGCTGCTCGAGCTGCCAGGCGAGCGCGGCCTCCTTGAGCTTCCGGCCGATCGAGCGCTCGTTGTGCAGGTAGGTGTTCTTGACGAACTGCTGCGTGATCGTCGAGCCGCCCTCGACGACCTTCTTGTTGCGGACGTCGGCCAGGAGCGCGCGCACGATCGCGTGGACGTCGACGCCGCCGTGCTCGTAGAAGCGCTTGTCCTCGACGGCGATGATCGCGTGCTTCATCCGGGGCGAGATCTTGTCCGGCGGGTCGATGATGCGGCTCTCGGACCCGCGCAGCACCGCGAGCACCCGGTTCCGCGGGGCCGCCGCGTAGATGTAGCCGTCGACCTCCTGCTTCTGCAGGCGGGCCGGGTCGAGCGAGGGGATCTCGCTCGCGACCGCGGTGACCAGGCCGAAGGTGAACGACACGCCCCCGAGCAGGAACAGGAGCAGGAGGAGGCTGAGCAGCCGCAGCTTGCGGATCCTGCGCCGCGGCTTCGCAGGCGACTGCTTTTGGGCGGAACGCGGCACCAGAAGCGCAAGAGTCTAACGCTAGACTCGCCGGGCTCATGGCCCTATCCGAGCTAACTCGCAACGCCGCGCACGTCCTGCCCGAGGGCGGCCTGGAGCGCAAGCTGGCGCTGGGCCGGCCGCTGCGGGTGAAGCTCGGGATCGACGTCACCGCGCCCGACGTCACGCTCGGGAACGGGATCCCGCTCCAGCGGATGCGCGCCTTCCAGGACGAGGGCCACACCGGCGTCCTGATCGTCGGCGACTACACGACCCGGATCGGCGACCCTTCCGGCCGCAAGACCGAGCGGCCGATGATCGAGCCCGAGGTGATCGACGCGAACGCGCAGCGCTACTTCGAGCACGCCTCGACGATCATCGACCCCGAGCGGACCGAGGTCCGCTTCAACAGCGAATGGCTCGGCAAGCTCGACTTCGCCGAGATCCTGCGGCTGACGCGGACGACGACCGTCGCGCGGATGCTCGAGCGCGACGACTTCGCGAAGCGCTTCGCGGCGAACGAGCCGATCTCGGTCTCGGAGCTGCTCTACCCGCTGATGCAGGCCTACGACTCGGTCGCGGTCGAGGCCGACGTCGAGCTCGGCGGCACCGACCAGCTCTACAACCTGCTGATGGGCCGCGACGTGATGGAGGCATACGGCCTCGAGCCGCAGGTCGCGCTCACCGTCGAGTACCTCGATTCATGGGACGGCACCGGAATGAGCGCCTCGCGCGGGAACTACATCGGCCTCAAGGAGGATGCCGAGGAGCAGTTCGGCAAGGCGATGCGGATCCCGGACTCGCTGCTCGAGCAGTGGTACCGGCTGGTGATGCAGCGCGACGACGTCCCGGCCGACCCGTTCCAGGCGAAGCTCGAGCTCGCGCGCTTCATCGTGCGCCGCGCGTGGGGAGAGGACGCTGTCGGCGCCGCCGAGCAGCACTTCACGCGCGTCGTCCGCGAGGGCCAGGCGCCGGAGGAGGTGCCCGAGGTGGAGTACTCCGAGGCGACCGTCCATCTGCCGGCGCTCCTGGCGGAGACGTTCGGCCAGTCGACGAGCGACTGGCGCCGTGTGATCGACCAGGGCGGCGTGCGTGTCGACGGCCGCGTGCTCGACTCCTACGACGTCGAGACCGCCTCGATCGCAGGCGACGTGATTCAGGCTGGAAAGCGCCAGTTTTTGCGCATCCGCGCTGCTTGACATCACACCCCTTCGCGCCCTGCTATCATTCCCGGGCCGCTCGAAAGGGCGGCGTGTGAGATCGTCCCTGTAACTCGACCAGGAGCGCCTTCGGACGCAGACGGATACGACAGTTCCGTGAGCAGATGGAGGCCTCTGGCGCGAGTCGGAGGCTTTTTTACGCGCCGGCCGGTGGCGCAGGTCTTTGAAAACTCAGCAGTGCGATCACGCCGAGACCCCGAGTCTGGTTTCTTCAGGCGCGGGGCCTTAAAAAACCCCGTCGCCGTCCTTCGGGACGGAGACAACTTTGAGCACAAGCTCGAAGTGAACGATTTGCCTACCCGTCAGTTTTCTGTTGGGTCAGGCAAACCAACTTCACGGAGAGTTTGATCCTGGCTCAGGACGAACGCTGGCGGCGCGCTTAACACATGCAAGTCGAGCGAGAACCCAGGCTTCGGCCTGGGGGAAAGCGGCGAACGGGTGAGTAACACGTGGGTAATCTGCCCTCGACATCGGGATAGCCCGGGGAAACCCGGATTAATACCGAATAGCCCAACAGTTCTTCGGAGCGGTTGGAAAAGGTAGCTTCGGCCTCCGGTCGAGGAGGAGCCCGCGGCGGATTAGCTTGTTGGTGAGGTAACGGCTCACCAAGGCTCCGATCCGTAGCTGGTCTGAGAGGACGATCAGCCACACTGGGACTGAGACACGGCCCAGACTCCTACGGGAGGCAGCAGTGGGGAATCTTGCGCAATGGGCGAAAGCCTGACGCAGCGACGCCGCGTGCGGGAAGAAGGCCTTCGGGTTGTAAACCGCTTTCAGGAGGGACGAAGCCACTCGGGTTAATAGCCCAGAGGGTGACGGTACCTCCAGAAGAAGCCCCGGCTAACTACGTGCCAGCAGCCGCGGTAATACGTAGGGGGCTAGCGTTGTCCGGATTTATTGGGCGTAAAGAGCGTGTAGGCGGCCAGGTAGGTCTGCTGTGAAAACTCGAGGCTCAACCTCGAGCTGTCGGCGGAAACCATCTGGCTAGAGTCCGGAAGAGGAGAGTGGAATTCCTGGTGTAGCGGTGAAATGCGCAGATATCAGGAAGAACACCCGTGGCGAAGGCGGCTCTCTGGGACGGTACTGACGCTGAGACGCGAAAGCGTGGGGAGCGAACAGGATTAGATACCCTGGTAGTCCACGCCGTAAACGATGGGTGCTAGGTGTGGGAGGTGTCGACTCCTTCCGTGCCGAAGCTAACGCATTAAGCACCCCGCCTGGGGAGTACGGCCGCAAGGCTAAAACTCAAAGGAATTGACGGGGGCCCGCACAAGCAGCGGAGCATGTGGTTCAATTCGACGCAACGCGAAGAACCTTACCAAGGCTTGACATGCACGGGAATGTCGTAGAAATAGGCAAGCCCTTCGGGGCTCGTGCACAGGTGGTGCATGGCTGTCGTCAGCTCGTGTCGTGAGATGTTGGGTTAAGTCCCGCAACGAGCGCAACCCCTGTCCTATGTTGCCAGCGATTCGGTCGGGGACTCATAGGAGACTGCCGGTGACAAATCGGAGGAAGGTGGGGATGATGTCAAGTCATCATGCCCCTTACGTCTTGGGCTACACACGTGCTACATTGGCCGGTACAGAGGGCTGCAAACCCGTGAGGGGGAGCGAATCCCAAAAAGCCGGTCCCGGTTCGGATTGGAGGCTGAAACTCGCCTCCATGAAGGCGGAGTTGCTAGTAATCGCGGATCAGCAACGCCGCGGTGAATGTGTTCTCGGGCCTTGTACACACCGCCCGTCACACCACGGAAGCCGGTAACACCCGAAGCCGGTGTTCTAACCCGCAAGGGAGGAAGCCGTCGAAGGTGGGATTGGTGACTGGGGTGAAGTCGTAACAAGGTAGCCGTAGCGGAAGCTGCGGCTGGATCACCTCCTTTCTAGGGATACCGGAGCTCTTACTCCGGTGGGCTGCTCGCCCGTGATGACTACGTCCGGTTACGAGCTCGCCTAGAAGAACGTCGACCTCGGCGAACGAAAGCACTGCTGAGTTTTGAGAGACCTGCCTCGAGCGGGTTCTCAGCCGCACTTTGGGTGCCGGCGCGCACCTTGAAAACTCCATAGCGACATCTAACGTGTTCTTCACGATCAAGAGACTAAGAGCACACGGTGGATGCCTTGGCGCCAAGAGCCGATGAAGGACGTGGGCGGCTGCGATAAGCCCGGGTTAGGTGCTGACCAACCTTTGACCCCGGGATCTCCGAATGGGGAAACCTACGCGTGGTAATGCGCGCGTGTTCCCGCCTGAATACATAGGGCGGGAAACGGTAAGCGGGTGAACTGAAACATCTTAGTAGCCCGAGGAAAGGAAAGAAATCTCGACTCCCTGAGTAGTGGCGAGCGAAAAGGGAAGAGCCCAAACCTGCGTGATGCCAAAGCGGCAGCTGTTGTCACGCGGGGGTTGTAGGACCTGCTTCGATCCGTCTGCCGGCGGGTCGGGAAGTTACAAAGTCGTGCGTTAGCCGAAGCGACTGGAACGTCGCACCATAGTGGGCAATAGTCCCGTAGGTGAAAACGTACGGCCTTCCTTAGCAGGCACCTGAGTACGGCCGGGCACGGGAAACCCGGTCGGAATTTGCGGGGACCACCCCGTAAGGCTAAGTACTCCTTGGCGACCGATAGTGAACTAGTACCGTGAGGGAAAGGTGAAAAGTACCCCGGAAGGGGAGTGAAATAGCACCTGAAACCGTGTGCTTACAAGCGGTCGGAGCAGCTTCGTGCTGTGACGGCGTGCTTTTTGCATAACGAGCCAGCGAGTTACTCTTCAACGGCAAGGTTAAGGAAACGGAGCCGTAGCGAAAGCGAGTCTGAATAGGGCGATTCAGTCGTTGGAGGTAGACCCGAAACTGAGTGATCTACCCATGGGCAGGTTGAAGCGGGGGTAAGACCCCGTGGAGGACCGAACCGACTTAGGTTGAAAACTGAGCGGATGACCTGTGGGTCGGAGTGAAAGGCTAATCAAACTCAGAGATATCTGGTTCTCCCCGAAATATATTTAGGTATAGCGTCACGCGTTCAATTTCAGTTGTAGAGCACTGTTCGGGCTAGGGGGCCTACCAGCTTACTGAACTCGGGCAAACTCCGAATGCTGGAATTCCAGAGCGTGGCAGTCAGAGTGCGGGGGATAAGCTTCGTGCTCGAAAGGGAAACAGCCCAGACCGTCGGCTAAGGTCCCTAATTTCTGGCTAAGTGGGAAACGATGTCCGATTGCTGAGACAACCAGGATGTTGGCTTAGAAGCAGCCACCATTGAAAGAGTGCGTAACAGCTCACTGGTCAAGTGGTCGGGCGCGGACAATGTAACGGGGCTCAAGTCAGAAACCGAAGCCACGGACTTTGCTTTGCTCTTCGGGGCTTGCAGAGTGGTAGGGGAGCGTTCCCAGGGCGGTGAAGCGGCGGCGTAAGCCTGCCGTGGAGCGCTGGGAAGTGAGAATGCTGGCATGAGTAACGAAAGACGAGTGAGAAACTCGTCCGCCGAATGCCCAAGGGTTCCTGAGTAAAGCTAATCTGCTCAGGGTTAGTCGGGACCTAAGCCGAGGCCGAAAGGCGTAGGCGATGGCCAACAGGTTGATATTCCTGTACCACGTCACCCACCGCTATCACCGATGGCGGGACGGGGTAGGCTAGGGAAACCCAGGCGATGGTCGACCTGGGGCAACCGCGTAGGGCAGCCGGTAGGGAAATCCGCCGGCTATCAAGCCTGAGACGGGACGCCGAGGTCCGCAAGGGCCGAAGTTCCTCAAGCCATGCCTCCAAGAAAAGCGTCTAGGGAGGTGGGGCGTGCCCGTACCTAAACCGACACAGGTGGGCAGGTAGAGAATACCAAGGCGATCGGAAGAACCCTCGTTAAGGAACTCGGCAAAATGGCCCCGTAACTTCGGGAGAAGGGGCGCCCCGGTAGAGTGAAAGCCCTTTACGGGCTGAGCTCGAGGGGGCCGCAGTGAAACGGCCCAAGCGACTGTTTACCAAAAACACAGGTCTCTGCGAAGTCGAAAGACGACGTATAGGGGCTGACGCCTGCCCGGTGCCGGAAGGTCACGGAGAGAGGTTAGCTTTCGGGCGAAGCCTCAAACCCAAGCCCCGGTAAACGGCGGCGGTAACTATAACCGTCCTAAGGTAGCGAAATTCCTTGTCGGGTAAGTTCCGACCTGCACGAATGGCGTAACGACTTGGGCGCTGTCTCAACGAGGGATCCGGTGAAACTGTAGTCTCGGTGAAGATGCCGAGTACCCGTGGTTGGACGGAAAGACCCCGTGAACCTTTACTACAGCTAGATGTTGGAGTCTGGGGCATGTTGTCCAGGATAGGTGGGAGGCTGTGAAGCGGCGGCGCCAGCCGTCGTGGAGCCAATCTTGGGATACCACCCTTCGTGTTCTGGGCTTCTAACCCGATGCCGTGATCCGGGTCGGGAACAGCATCTGGTGGGTAGTTTGACTGGGGCGGTCGCCTCCCAAAATGTAACGGAGGCGTGCAAAGGTTCCCTCAGCACGGTTGGAAATCGTGCGTAGAGTGCAAAGGCAAAAGGGAGCTTGACTGCAAGACTGACAAGTCGAGCAGGTGCGAAAGCAGGTCTTAGTGATCCGACGGTAGAGAGTGGAATTGCCGTCGCTCAACGGATAAAAGGTACTCCGGGGATAACAGGCTTATCCTTCCCAAGAGTCCACATCGACGGAAGGGTTTGGCACCTCGATGTCGGCTCGGCGCATCCTGGGGCCGGAGTAGGTCCCAAGGGTTGGGCTGTTCGCCCATTAAAGCGTTACGCGAGCTGGGTTCAGAACGTCGTGAGACAGTTCGGTCCCTATCCACCATGGGCGCTGGAAGCTTGAGAGGAGTCGTCCTCAGTACGAGAGGACCGGGACGAACAGACCTCTGGTGTATCAGTCGTCGTGCCAACGGCGCTGCTGATTAGCCACGTCTGGATGGGATAACCGCTGAAAGCATCTAAGCGGGAAGCCCACCTCGAGATGAGGCTTCCCATCCCCTAGAGGGAGTAAGGGCCGTGGGAGACCACCACGTTGATAGGCGGGACGTGTAAGCGCAGCAATGCGTTCAGCGGACCCGTACTAATTGCCCGAGGTCTTGATTTTGAACACGTTGAGTCGCTATGGAGTTTTGAGGGTGTGCGTGCCCTTTGCTCGCTCCCGCGAGCGTACGCGAGGGAATCGCGCCCGACAATTTCGGCGGTGATAGCGGCGGGGGTACACCTCTTCCCATTCCGAACAGAGAAGTTAAGCCCGCCCGCGCCGATGGTACTCGGAGGGCAACCTCCCGGGAGAGTAGGTCGCCGCCGACTTGATTAAAGGGGCCGCCTTCGGGCGGCCCCTTTCATGGTCCCGTAGCGAGTCAGGCAGCGCGCAGCTTGTCGCGCCAGTCCGGGTCGAGCTCACGCAGGCGCCGGACTCGCTCGCCCACCGGCGGGTGCGTCGAGAAGAGCGCGGCGAGACCCTCCTCGGCGAACGGGTTGAAGATGTAGAGCGGCTCGGTCGCCGGGTTCGCGCGGAACTCGACGAGGTGCGCGGCCTGCTCGAGCCGGATCAGCGCGTCTGCAAGCCCGTGCGGAGAGCCGCACAGCCTGGCCGCCGCCGCGTCGGCCGCGAACTCCCGCTTCGGCGAGAGCAGGAGGTTGACGAAAGCGGCCGCGATCGGTCCGAGCACGAACAGGAGCGCGCGTTGCAGCCAGCCGCCGATCCGGCTGAGCTCGATCAGCGCGCCGGCGATCACGACGGCCGAGGTCTGGACGAGCACGTCGCGGTTGCGAATGTGCGCCAGTTCGTGGGCCAGAATTCCCTCGAGCTCCGCCGGCGGAGCCGCGCTCAGCAGGCCGCGGCTGACTGCAATCGCCGAGCCCCGGAGGCCTCGGCCAGCGCCAAGCGCGCGCGGGTGGCCGTCCTGAAGCAGGTAGAGCTTCGGCTTCGGCAGTCCAGCAACGGCCGCCAGCCGCTGGACGGTGGCGTGCAGGCCGGGCGCGGCGCCGAACGGAAGCTCTCGCGCGCCGACCATCCCGAGGACAACCCGGTCTGCGTACCAGTAGGCGGCCGCGGCGACGAGTGCTCCAAAGAAGACGAGCAAGGATGCGAGCCGATAGCCGCCGAGCACCCAGCCGATCGCGGCGAGCGCGGCGCAGCCGCCGATCAGCAGCAGCCAGACCTTGAGGACGTTCCAGACGACGACCAGCCGAGCGCGCAACTACTCGCCCTGCTGCTCTTCGTCCTCGAGCCCGCGCGGGGGCCAGTCGGGCTCGGGCGCGTCGCAGCGGCTCGAGCAGTGGAGCGAGGCGATGTTCTGGAGCGGGATCAGGATGTGCCCGTTCAGCTCGATGTGGGCGACGTCCTCGATCAGGCAGTAGGCCGTCAGGACGCCCTCTTGGTAATCCCCACCGAAAAGCGCGACCTCGACCTGCTCGCCCTTGTACTTGTTCGTGTAGTCGTCCACCGGTCTCAGCCTATCTCGCGCAAGACGCCGTCAACCGCCTCGAGCCGGAGGACGTGGCAGTTCTCGACACGCTCCACTCCGTCGATCTCGCAGTGCCGCATTACCGACCGGAGCGGGCCGCCGTGCGAGACGACGAGGACCGTGCCGTCCGGGTTCTCGCGGGCGATTTGCTCGAGCGCTTCGAGGACGCGCCGATCCATCTCCTCACGCGTCTCGCCATCCCCAAGCGTGCCATTCGCGATCTGGTCTGGGAAGCGCTTCTCGATCTCCGCGTCGCTGAGTCCCTCCCACGTGCCGAAGTGCCGCTCACGCAGGTCCGGCAGCGTCGTCACCTGTAGACCGTGTGCTTCGGCAACGATGCGCGCTGTCTCGTCGGCCCGCGCGAGGTCGCTCGAGTAGACCGCCGCGAGCGGCTCGTTCGCCAGCTCCTCGGCAAGGGTCCGCGCCTGATCGCGGCCCGTGTCGTTGAGCGGCCGGTCGGAGTGACCTTGGAGTCGCCGGTCGAGGTTCCAGTCGGTCTCACCGTGGCGCACGAGGAGGATCCGCGTCACGCGGGTTAGGCTAGCGGCGCGATGGAGCTCGGCCTGCGCGACCGCCTCTGCGTCGTCACCGGCTCGACCGGCGGCATCGGCTTGGCGACGGCGAAGCTCCTCGTCGACGAGGGTGCGCGCGTCGTGACCTGCGGCCGCGGCGAAGCTCCGAGTATCGGCGAGGCGCTGCACGTTCGGGCTGACCTCTCGCGGCCCGGCGAGCCCGAGCGACTGATCGCGGAGGCCGGCGCCGTCGACGTCCTCGTCAACAACGCGGGATACGCCGAGCAGCGCGACTTTCTCGAGGTCACCGACGAGCAGTGGGACGAGGGCTGGCAGCTGAACGTGATGAGCTACGTGCGCTCGATCCGTGCGGCCGTCCCGGGGATGCGGGAGCGGGGCGGAGGCGTGATCGTGAACGTCTCCTCGACCGCGGGGAAGCGGCCGTCGACGGGGATGCCCGACTACTCGGTGACGAAGGCGGCGGTGCTGTCGCTGTCGCGGCTCGTGGCCGATCTCTACGCGCCGGCCGGCATCCGCTGCAACGCACTCACGCCGGGCCCGACCGCGACCGAGGCCTGGCTCGGTGAGGGCGGTCTCGCCGACCAGCAGGCGCGGCGCAGCGGGAAGACCCGCGAGGAGGTCCTCGAGGCCGTCGGGAAGGGGCGACCGCTCGGCCGGCTCGCCGAACCCGAGGAGATCGCGGCGGTGGTCGCCTTTCTCTGCTCCGATCTCGCCTCGTATGTGACCGGGGCGGCCTGGAGCGCGGACGGCGGAACGGTTCCGATCATCATTTGACGCCTCTCGGGGTCATGCCGGTGCGTCTGGATCAATTGACTCGCTTCCGACCCAAACTCGTGCCAGACACGTCGCACGAATCCCGGTAACGTCGACCGCGAGGGAGGCGGGTGAGAACCCCACCCATAGAAGGGTGGGGGTGCGCCCCGCTGGACGCCTCCGCCGCGTTTGTCGCCTCCCCGGGCCCTCGTCACTGCCCGGTGGAGCGACTAGCATCGGCTCCGTGCCGGAAGTAGCCGGAACGGTCGCCGACGCCTTCGAGGCGGGCCTCCGCCAGCACGAAGAGCGTTGGCTTTCGCCGCTTGCCGTGCGCTCCTACGAGACGCGCGGCCGTGCCCAGCCGGAGGACGAATGCCGGCTGCGAACGCCGTTCCAGCGCGACCGCGACCGGATCGTGCACACGAAGTCCTTCCGCCGGCTGATGCACAAGACGCAGGTCTTCATCGACCCGGCCGGCGACCACTACCGCACGCGGCTCACGCACACGCTGGAGACGACCGGCATTTCCCGCGGCGTGGCACGCGCGCTGCACCTGAACGAGGACCTCGTCGAGGCGATCGGGCTCGGTCACGACCTCGGTCACACGCCGTTCGGCCACGCAGGCGAAGAGGCGCTCGACGAGCTCCTGCGCAAGCGCTTCGATCGCGGTTTCCGCCACAACGAGCACTCGCTTCGCGTCGTCGACGTGCTCGAACGCGACGGGCGCGGGCTGAACCTGACGGCCGAGGTTCGCGACGGCATCCTCAACCACACCGGCCCAAACGAGCCGGACACGCTCGAGGGCAAGATCGTCCGCCTCGTCGACCGCGTCGCCTACATCAACCACGACATCGACGACGCCGTCCGCGCAGGCGTTCTCGACCCGAGCGACCTCCCGGGCGACGAGATCGAGCTGCTCGGGCCGACAGGCTCGCGCCGCGTCGACACCCTCGTCCACGACCTGGTGGAGACCTCGGCGCGCGAGGGCGACATCCGTCAGACCGAGGAGATCGGCACGGCGATGCTCACTCTCCGCACATTCATGTTCGACCACGTCTACCTCGGCGAAGCAGCGCGGGCCGAGCACACGCGCGCCCGCGCGACCGTCCGCCGGATCTTCGACCACCTCGTCGAGCGCGGCGACCCGGTCGACGACGTGGTGGACTACATCGCAGGCATGACCGACCGGTTCGCGCTCAACTACGCGGAGACGCTCGGCTGATGGCGCGGATCCGCGAGGCCTCCGTCCGCGAGGCGGTCGAAGCAGCCGACATGGTCGAGGTCGTCTCGGCTCGGACGCAGCTGCGCCGGGCTGGCGCGCGCTACACCGGCCTGTGCCCGTTTCACGACGAGAAGACGCCGAGCTTTTCGGTCAACGCGGTCGAGAAGCTCTTCTACTGCTTCGGCTGCGGCAAGGGCGGCGACCTGATCACATTCGTTCGCGAGACCGAGCAGCTCGACTTCGCGCAGGCGATCGAATGGCTCGCGGAGCGCTACCGCGTGACGCTCGAGTACGACGAGTCGTCGCCGCAGCAGGACGCCGACCGGAGCCGTCGCGAGCGGCTGTTCGCGCTGCTCGAGCAGGCGACGAGCTTCTACGAGCGCCACCTTTGGGACTCCGCAGCCGGCGCGCCGGCACGCGAGTACTTGGCGAGCCGCGACCTCGGCGAGGAGATCTGCCACGAGTACCGGCTCGGGCTGGCGCCGGGCGGCCAGACGCTGGCGCGAAAGGCGCGAGAGAAAGGCTTCACTCCGGCTGAGCTGGCTGCCGCCGGGCTCGTGAACCGCCGCGGCAACGACTACTTCTCGGGCCGCCTGCTCTTCCCGCTCGCCGATGCGCGTGGCCGCGTGCGCGGGTTCCAGGCGCGCAAGCTGCGCGAGGACGACCCGCTGCGGGCGAAGTACGTCAACTCTCCTGAGGGAGAGCTCTTCCGGAAGGGCGACATGCTCTATGGCCTCGACAAGGCACGGGCGGCGATCGCGAAGCAGGAGCGTGCGATCGTCGTCGAGGGCAACCCGGACGTCTTGGCGCTGCGCCAGGCCGGGATCGAGCCCGTGGTCGCGCCGATGGGCACGGCGCTCACCGAGCGCCAGCTGAAGGAGCTCTCGCGCCTGACGCACAAGGCGTACCTGTGCTTCGACGGCGACGCGGCCGGCGAGGCGGCAACGCTGCGCGGGATGGAGCTCGCCGCCGCTCAGGGCTTCGACGTCCGCGTCGTCACGCTGCCACCGGGGTCGGACCCCGCCGACGAGCCGGAGGGATTCGAAGCTCGTCTCGCCGGCGCCGAGAGCTACCTCGGCTATCGCGTCCGGCTCGAGATCGAGCGCGCGCCCGACCGGCAGGAGGCGTTCGTCCGGGTGCGCGAGGCCCTCTCGCCCTTCGAGGACTCACCCGAACGCCAGGACGCCGTGCGCCTGGCCGCCGACCGGCTCGACCTGCCGAAGGAGACCCAGGCCGGGCTCGCGCCGGGCCGGGCGGGCTCGGCGACCGGCGAGGTCTCGCCGAAGCTGCTCGAGGCGGGCGACCGGCTCGAGCGCGACGCGCTCGCCGGAGTCGCTGCGCACCCGGACCTCTCGCCGCGCCTCGCCGCGCTCGACCCGGAACACTTCGACTCCGAGCTGCACCGACGCGCCCGGGCGCACTTGCTCGAGCCCGGCGAGCCGGACGAGGAGCTGGTGCCGCTCCTGGCCGAGCTCGACGCACGCGCCGCCGAGGGCGGAATCGACGAAGAGACGGCCAAGGAGCTCCTCTTCCGGCTGCGCGAGCGCCAGCTCCGCCGCGAGCTCGCGACCGCGGATCTCGACAAGACGAAGGACCTGCAAGAGCAGCTCGCGCGCATCCGCGAGACCGCGGCCACCCTCACGTAGCCGCGGCTACAATTCCGCGCGCTGAGCACCGTTCCCCGGTAGCTCAATTGGCAGAGCATCCGGCTGTTAACCGGAGGGTTGTTGGTTCGAGTCCAACCCGGGGAGTAGACAGAAAGCCCCGCTCAGGCGGGGTTTTTTGTTGGCGGGACTGGCGACGCCGGGGATCAATGTCAAGCATCAGTTCCTCGTGATTGGTGCGCTGATCGTGTTCATCTTGGTTCCTCTAGTCGTCCGGGAAATCAAGAGGACACCTGTCGATGTTGCGCCTAACAGCGAGACAGACAGTGGAGCCGAATAAAGAGGCGACGGGCGTGGCGCCGAACGGGATCGAGCTCCATCCGGTCCTGGGCTTCGCCTGTTTGTCCTCCTAACTGCGAAGCCGCGCGGTTCCGCTCAACGCAGGGGTGTTGACCTGCCGGGATCTTGTAGATGGGAGGCCGGGCGGCCAGGGACGGCGGCAACCTGCGGCTGAAGCCGCCGTTGGAGTAGCAGGCCGCCCGGCCCCCACAGGGTGACACCAATGCGAGCGGCTGCGAGCGTAGATCCGACCTCAGAGAGCAGGGAGCCGCTCCATCAGAGCGAACGGATCGGCCGTGTGGGACCAGCTCGAATCCGGACGAGTCACCCATCACGCCGAGTGGCTAGACTGCAGACTCAGGCCACGGCGAGCAGTCGTAGCGGACGCCGAAAGCCAGCCCATCTGGAAGTCGCCGGCTCCTCTACTCGTTGCGACCGGTTTCCGGTCCAGAGAGAGGACATCTGATGTCGAACCACGAGGCGCCGACGGATTCGCTCGCCCTCTTCCTGCGTGATGCAGGCCGCAGCCCACTCTTGACCGCGGCCCAGGAGGTCAAGCTGACGAAGCTGGTCGAACGCGGCGACGCAGGCGCGAAGCGGACGATGATCGAATCGAACCTGCGCCTGGTCGTCTCGATTGCCAAGAACTACCGCCACCAGGGCCTCCCCTTCCTCGACCTGATTCAGGAGGGGACGCTGGGGCTGATGCGTGCGGTCGACAAGTTCGACTGGCGCCGGGGCTACAAGTTCTCCACGTATGCGACCTGGTGGATCAGCCAAGCGGTGGCGCGCGGGCTTGCGGACAAGGCGCGCACGATCCGGATGCCGGTGCACATGGTCGAGCGGGAACAGCATCTCGACCGGGCGGAGCGCATGCTTTCGGTGGAGCTCGGGCGGGAGCCGACATTGCAGGAGGTGGCCGAGAGAGCGGGCCTCTCGCTGCAGCAGGCGCTCGCGGTAGAGGCGGCGGCCCGCGCCTCGACTAGTCTCGATCAGCCGCTCGTCGCGGAGGAGGGTGCTCTCTTCGGAGACATGATTGCCGGCGACGGCCCGCTGCCGGAGGAAGGAGTCGACAGCACGTTCCGCTCCGAGGCGCTCGGAGAGGCCCTAGCGCTACTCGGCGAGCGAGAGCACACTGTGATCGCGCTTCGCTTCGGCCTCCACGGCAACGAGCCGAAGACGCTGGCCGAGATCGGCCGTCGGCTCGGGTTTTCGCGCGAACGAGCGCGCCAACTCGAGACGAAAGCGCTGAAGCGGCTTGCTCAGCTGCGGGAGATGGAGCCGCTGGCCAACCGGTAGGAGAGAGGGCTGGCGCGAGCTCGTCCCGGGGTTTCCCTTGGGCGCGGATGGCGGAGTTCGTCGGCCAGCGCGATCTGACGGTGCCCGCGAACACCTATACGCACGTCCTCGTCGACGAGGCCGAGCTCGACTACGCCGAGCTGCTGGGGTAAGAGACAGCGGGTGGGGTGCAGCCCACTACGTAACGAGAGAGGGATGACCGTGAAAAGTGTTCTCGCTACCGGAGCCACCGCAGCGCTCCTCACCGCTTCCGCCTGCGGTTCGCAGAAGACGCAACACGCGACACCACAAGCGCCTCCACGAACGACGACTGCAACGCGATCTGAGGAGCCGACGATCAAAGAGCAGGCAGATCGCTACCTAGCGATCGTTGAACCGGTGAGCAAGGCGTACAGCCGGTTCGGTACGGAATACGACAAGCTGAACCCCGACACTGTCTCGCGTAGCGAGTTCGACGCAGTCGTGAAGCCGCTTGCCGCCGCAGCCGACAAGGCTAATACGGCCCTCCTCCGTGCCGACTGGAGCCCGGGCGTACGGCCGGACATTCGCTCGCTTGTGGACGCGGACGCGACGACAGTGGCAGACATATCCACGGCATATGACAACCCCGATGCTGAAGCGGCGGTTGCACGCGACCTCGCCCAAGTCAGAGTGGCAGCAAACGCCGTTCGTGCCGACTTAGGGCTGCCACCGAGTAAGTAACCGGGCGGCCGATTTGGCTCGGGCGAAACCGGCCGAACCGCGCCGAACGTGCCCGTACACGCTCGCGCGGTGCTACCCCCGGTGCTACCCCCGGGCGACAAAACATCCTGATTTGCAGGCTGCTTCGAGTCCAACCCGGGGAGTGGAAACGGGGGAACCCTTGGTTCCCCCGTTGGCCCCCTCCTTGACGATGTCGGAGCCCTGAGATCGGTTGCCGAGCCGGCCGCTGGAAACCACGCACCCAGAAAGTTCGTGGAGCCTGCGCCGGGCAAAGCCCGGCTGCGGCGGCGCTAGCGCCTGCAAGGCTGGTACGAGCAGAGCTGCTCCAGTTCGCCACTCGTCAAGATGAACGCGCGACCTTGCTTGTGAAGGCCAAAGTCGGCGATGCACCGGCCTCCTCGCCTGAGCGCGACGCAAAGGAACTTGGTTGCTCTCGATCCATTCGCCGAAGCTGCGCTTTCTCTGGTCTTCAGGTGCGTTGGCCGTCGGGGCGGGGAGTGGGAGGTGCAGGCGGTCGCAGTGCCCTTCTGTTCGATCGTAGTCCGTGTTTTCACGCAAGGTTAAGCCGCCTAGCGGCAGTCGACACGCGCCGCAACGGTGACTAAGCTCGATCGCCATGCTCCGGTCGGCCGCGCTGGCCTTCGGGCTCGCTCTTGCCGCCGCCGGCTCCGCTTCCGCAGAGCTCGTGGCGCGCGGTGTGCAGGACGGGATGCTCTCGCTCGGGCCGAAGGGGACGCCTTACGTCGCGTACGTCCAGTCGGGCAAAGTCGTCGTCGCGCACCGCGGTACGAAGAGCTGGCGCAAGGAGAGAGCGGCCGTTCTTGGTGCAGGCTGGCAGGTGCGCGCGCTCGAGACGAGCCGCGGCAGCCCGGTCGTCCTCGCGCAGAGTCGTGACACGCGGCGAATTCTGCTCCTCCGGCGCGGGCTTCTCGGCTGGCAGGCGATCCGCGTCGCTCCGCACCTGCCGGCCGGGACGATCCTCGGCTGGCCTGGGCTCGCGCTCGACCGCCGTGGGAACCCGGTCATCGCCTACGTGCGCTGGACGCCGTCCACCTTCGCCAGTCGGCTCGTGCTTGCGCGGGTCACCGCCCGCGGCCGCGTCCGCGCGCAACGCATCACCGTCGGCGGTTTTCCGCCCGCGTATCTGCCCCCGGCCGCGGAGCCGTTGCTCGTCGGCTCCCGCATGCACGTGATCGAGTCGTTCGGCTGGCGCGGCAGCGTCGGCACCTACGAGTGGTATCCGCAGAGGAAGACGTGGGTGGGCCTCGGGCTCGACGTCAGCCGCGGCGACTGGCCGCTCGGGCCCGTGCTCGCAGCGCGAGCCCGCAACGGTCTCGTCTACGCGGCGTGGACCGAGTCTATGCTCGGCTTCGGGTTCGTCCCGGTCACCCTCGCGGTCCACCGGGTCGGGTCGATCGAGGTGCATTCCGAGTTCGTGCTCGACCGCGCGCTGACGACCGCGCTGGCGCTGCCGTCGAGCGGCCGCCCCGAGATCGCGGCCAACGAGTGGGTCGACGACTTCGATCTCGGCCTCGACGGCGATCGAGACGTCTGGGCCGGGGTCGTTCGCGGAGCGGACCGGGTGGAGCTCGGCGGCTGGATCGCGGGTCTCGCCGCGCCGCGGACAGGCGGGCGCGACGTTTTGCTCGCGCTGCCGCAAGGCCTGTCCTGGTTCCACTCGCGAGGTCGCCTCAGGACCCACGTCACGATCGCTGCGTCCGCCGGACCGAACGGCGCCATGGTCACGGGCACCGTCGACGGCGTCGCCTCGGGCTCGGTGCGCATCTACCGTGAGCTGCCGGGCGCGGCACCGGAGTTGCTCGGGACCGCTCCACTGAGCGGGGGTTCGTACGCCTTCGCCGATGGGTCGCCCGTCGAGCCGCTCCTCTATCGCGCCGTCTACGCTGACCCTCGCAGCGGGGTTCCGTACGCCGCTCTCCTGCGGCCGGCCGACGACTAGCGGCCCCTCTCAGGTCCAGACTGGCCAAGCGGCTAGTTTCCGCTGAAAACGGGCCTTTATTTGCATCTCCTCACGTAATCTCCTCTAGGCTCATCGAGCCTGTTTAAACCTATGAGAGGGTGTGCCATGAAAGGACGACGCATTGGCCGCACGTTCCTGTTGACGTGCGTGGTCGCGGCAGTTTCCGCGACGGTGTTCGTGTCGGTCGCCAGCGCCAACTACTTCGGCGGTGTCGACGAGATCACCTGCACGAGCGCCACCTACAGCTATTCGACGTTCCCCAGCGGAACGCAGACTGTCCACGAGACGGTCTGGATGGACGGTGTCCTTCTGGCTGAGAAGGTCGTCGACTTCACCGGGCCGACGGGGACGGACACGATCAACTTTACGGTGCCGAGCGACGGCGCCGCGCATTTCCTCGAAGTGAACTCGTACTCGCTCACGAACATGACGTCGATCCTCGGCCTGCCGGGGGCCGCGACGCTGACGTGCGGCGGACCGCCGCCGCCACCACCTCCGCCACCTCCGCCACCTCCGCCGCCACCTCCACCACCTCCGCCGCCACCTCCACCTCCACCACCTCCGCCGCCACCGCCGCCACCACCTCCGCCTCCGCCTCCGCCACCACCGCCGGGCGTCTGCACGTACACGAAGGGCTACTACCGGAACCACGCGTCGGTGACGTCCTCCGTGATCGCCGACATGGGCGGCACCATCCCGCTCGGGTCGAAGAATCTGACCGCCGCGCAGGCTCAGGACATCCTGAACGCCACTCCGGGGCAGTCGGTCAACGTCTCATGGGGTACCGACAACCTGCTGCTCAACCTTGCCCAGCAGGTGCTCGCCTCAGAGTTGAACGTGGCTCGCGGCTCGACTGCGTCTTCCGCCGTGCAGTCCGCGATCACACAGGCGAACGCCGCGATGACGGTGACGACGGGCGGCAGTCTGATCCATATCTCGGCTTCGCTCTCGAAGTCGAGCGAGTCGACCCTCGAGTCCCTGATCGAGGGCTTCAACTCCGCGAACGACTGTCACTAGCAATCCCGCTTCGCCCGCTTCGCTTTCCGCTCGCGCGGGAAGCGGAGCGGGCGTTGCCTGCTGCTAACGGACGGCCGTACCGACTGCGGCTAACGGCCGCAGGAGCAGATTGTCTCGCCGAGGTGACCGCGCTCGAACCGGAGCCCGCAGCGCGCACACGTCGCCGGCAGGATGGCCGCGGCCACGAGCAGCGCCCGCATCAGGGTGATCCACAGGATGAGGTATGGAAGAGCAACCACAGGCGAGCTCATGCAGGGAATATCGGCTGAGCCCGGCGATCGGTTTAGCGGAGCTAGAATGGCGGTCGTGAGCTGGCTCTCGGTCCTGCTCCTCGCCTGCGCCGTCCTTGCAGTCGTCGGGGCCGAATGGCCGAGGCTCGGGCAGCGCCTCGGCGTCGACGCGCGCCGCAGCCGGAAGCGCGAACGCCGCAAGTCGCAGCTGCGCCTCGTGCACGGTGAGGAGGAGCCCGACGACGCGGACGACTTCGCGGCCAGCGTCGAGCGCGACCTCGAGCAGCTGCCCACGCTCGACGAGTCCGACCGCCGCTAGCGAACTGCGAAACTCGTCGTCAGGCGCCGCGTGTTCGGCAGCGTCCGCGCGCCGTTCTCGTTGTTCTTCGTCTCCTGATAGTCGGAGGCGTTGACGAGAAGCGTGTGCCGTCCGCGCGAGAGCCGGCCGGCGAGGACCTCGACGAGGCCGCGCCTCGCGTCATAGGCGACGGTCCGGTAGCGCCCGTCGACGCGGGCGAAGAGGGAGGTTGGGTCGACGCCCGAGCCGCGGTCGCGAACGGTGAGCCGCAGGCGCGCGCCGGAGGCGACCGTCGGCGTCAGCAGCCGCACGGTAGGCGGGCGGGTGTCATTCACCCAGAAGCGGAACGTGTAGGCGCCGGCGGCACGCCGGCTGGGCGTGTCGAAGACGAGCTCATACGCGCCTCGAGCCGGGCGGAAGACTCCGGCGACCGGCTCGGGGCCGTAGAAGCCGGCCTGGTAGGGGTTCACGCGGATCGGCAGCGCCGTGAAGCCGGCGAGCCGGTCCTCGTCGCCTGCGCGCACGAGCCGGGGCGTCACGTGGACGCCGGCCGCGTGGGAGACGACGACTGCGCCCGCGTTCGCGGCCGGGCGGCGCAGGACGAAACGGAAGACCTGCTCCGGCCCGCGAAGGCTGTTGCGCACGCCGATGCCGCCCGGACTGCTCGGAAACTTGTACGTCGAGACGAGCGCGCGGCCGCGGCGCGTGTTGCCGCGGTACGTGCCGGGGCCGCGGAGCCGGCGCGCGTGCTCGCGGGCGAGCTTCCGCGCGGTTACGTGCAGCCAGTAGGGGATGCGCCGGACGTCCGTGCCGCGCGTGAGGACGAGGTAGCCGCTCGCATCGGAGTCGGCGGCACTCCTCGCCACAGAGGCGCGCAGCGTGACCTTCCCCGGGACCGTGGCGGCGCCGGGCGCCGACACGGAGATCCCGCCCGGCGAAACGCTCTTCTGCACCGACACGCTCCAGGCGCCCAGGCCGCCGCCCGCGTCGGCAAGCGCGACGGAGAGCGTGCGAGCCTGCCCGCGGCGGAGGTAGCCGAACGACAGGCTCGTGGGCGTGGCGAAGAGCAGCGGCTGGTCGGCGCGCGGGAGCCAGATCATCCCGCCGCCCACGCGGGTCGGCGGTGCGTGCCGTCCGTTCGCGGCGACGGAGTTGCCGGTCGTGACGAGCGCGGACTTGATCTGGCTGACGCTCCAGTCCGGGTGCCGCTGGCGCAAGAGCGCCGCGGCGCCCGCCACGTGCGGCGCGGCCATGCTCGTGCCGTCGAACTCACGCCAGCTGCCGTAGCGGGCAGGCACGGAGGAGAGGATCGAGACCCCGGGGGCGGTCACGTCCGGCTTCAAGCGCAGGGAGTACGGCGTCGGGCCCGCGGACGAGAAGCTCGCGATCGCGCCCTCCTTCGTCGCCGCTGCCGCCGTGATCGCCTTCGGCGCCGACCCGGGCGAATCGATCGAGCCGAACCCGAGCGCGTCGAAGTCGTTGCCCGCCGCGATCACCGGGACGACGCCGTGGTCCGCCGCGCCGTCGATCGCCTGGACGACGATGTCGCGGGCAGGTGTGATCTCCGGCTCGCCGAGCGAGAGGTTGATCACGTTCATGCCGTCTTCGACTGCGGCCTCGATCCCGGCGACGATCTCCGCCGAGTTGCCGTCGAGCCCGAACTGCCCGGTCGGGATCGTCAGCACCCGGTAGTTGCCCAGGTAGGCGGCCGGAGCGATTCCCGAGACGCTCACGGTGCCTCCGGGCCCTGGCGCCGAAGTGCCGTGATCGCCGGCCGCGATCCCTGCGACGTGCGTGCCGTGCTCCGACTCGATCGGATCGAAGGGCAGCTTGCCGTAGCGGTCCTTCGATCCCGGAGGCGGGAACGAGCGGGCGACGATCACCTTCGCGGTCGTGTACGCGGAGTTCCCCTTCGGGAAGCCCGGCGGAAGCGTGTAGCCGGCAGGGGAGAAGAACCGGTGGGTCTGGTCGATCCCGTCGTCGATGATCCCGATCTTGATGCCCTGGCCCGCGGTCGCGAGATCCGGGCCCCAGACCTGCGGGGCTCCGATCACGAACGGGCTCCGGAAGAGCGTGCGGTGGTAGCGAACGCTCGGGTAGACGCCGGTCACGCCCGGAAGACGAGCGAGACGCTGCTCGGAGGCGGGCGGCACGAGCAGCGCGAACCCGTCGAGGACGAGCCGGTACCGCCAGCGGACTCTCGCGTCCGGGACCGAGTGGTGCAGTGCAGCGAGGAAGTGCGCCTGCTGGACCGAGCGCTTCAGCGTGACCACGACCTCGACGCGCGCCGTGCGGGAGGGGGCGCGTCCTCTGGCCGACGCGCCGCCGAGCGGCAGGACGAAAACCGCCGCCGCAACCAGGAAAAGACCCCTGCGCAAGCCGAAAACCGTAGCCGCGCCGCGGCTACACTGTCCCTCCGCGCGGATGTGGCGGAATTGGTAGACGCGCACGGTTCAGGTCCGTGTGGGCGAAAGCCCGTGGAGGTTCAAGTCCTCTCATCCGCATCTCTGAGACGTCGCCCTCGTTTACCGGAAGCCATGATCGCGGAATAACAGGCTGCACGCTGCGAGCGCGGGAGATAGCGATCGAAGACGACATCGGGCCGAGGGACTCGATCTCCGAGGATCAGGATCGTGCGCTGTCTCTGTAGGCGCGCTGCTGCTTGCCTCAGGCCGCGTTCGCGGCGGACGCCCTGGCCGGCGGGCCGGCACCCGGACCCGCCGCCGAAGCCCCGCCACCGCCGCCTCCTGCGCCCACCCATCCGCCGCCTCCGCCTCACCGCCGGCGGTCGTCGCGCGCCTCCGCCGCCGCCGGCGTACGTCGCGCCGCCGCCGCCGCCCCGCTCCGGTCGTGCACGCCAAGCCGAGAAGGACGTGAAGCGGGTCACGTCGCGAAGCCAAAGAAGAACGTGCGGTCGCGCCGAAGCCGGCGAACGGCCGCTGCTCGCGGCCGCCGGCGCCGGTCGGCAGCGACTCGACCGCTGGCGACGCTCTCGTCGGCGCTGCTGATCGTCGCCTGTTGGCGTCGCTGCTCGCTCTCTCGCGGTCGGCGTCTCGTTCATGCCGGCGTCCGCGGTGCCGTTCGACGCTCGGGCGTGCGGCTCGGGCGAAGCCGCCAGACGATCCTCTCGCCGGCCTGGCGATCGGCGTCGTGTGCGCGCTCGTCGGTCTCCTGCACGGCGGTGGTCAGGCGATGAGGCGCGCGCTGCTCGCCGCGATCCTCGGAGCTCGCCGCCGCTCCCGGCGCTCGCTGCCGCGGACTCGCCGCGCCCTCGCGACCATCAGCGCGGGCCCACCGACCCGGTCGAAGCTCGAGCACCGCGAGCTTCAGTTCTCGGCGCCAACGCGAACGACGCGAGTTCGCCTGCGCGCTCGATCAGGGGCGCGTTTCGCGGCTGCATCTCGCCGCTCACCGCGCCGGATCCCCGACGGCCGAGCACACCTTCTACGTGGTCGCGATCAAGGGCAACGACCGGCAACCGGTCCCGTCGTACTGGACGTGGACGGTCGACACGAACGCCGCCCGCTGCAGTGCGCGCCGCAGAGCTCGGTCTCGTACCGCCGGCTGGCGCTGACGTGGACGCCGTCCGCGGACACCGACCACGTCGTCATCTTCAGGTTCACCGAGCCAGAAGCAGGTGAGCCGGCGCGCAGGTCTACAGCGGGTCCGCGCCACCGGCTACGCGAGCGCGAAGTTCGACAACGGCCGTCTACCACCGCTACACGGTCGTGAGCTACGACAAGGCGGGGAACGCCTCGGCCCGGCGGTGCCGTGTTCGTCGTCCCGCCGTCTGCGCTCCTGTCGAGCCCTCGCGAAGGCACAGTCGTGAACGCGCGGCGCGCCGCCGACTCTGCGCTGGCGCCGCGTTCCGGGAGGCGCGCTACTACAACGTCCAGCTCTATCGCGGCAGCCACAAGGTCTTGAGCGCGTGGCCGCTCTCCGCACGCTTCCACTGGGACGCGCGTGGACGTACCAGCGGCCACCACTTTCGGCTGAAGGCGCGGCGACTACACGTGGTACGTCTGGCCGAGCATGAGGCCGCTGCCGCAAGGCGCGTACGGCGCGATCGTCGGGCAGGCCTCGTTCGTGGTGCGCTAGCGCTAGCCGGCGAGCGCCTGCGAGGACGTCGTCCGCGTGCCGGTCGGGGTTCACGCGGCGCATGATCCGCGCGACGTTTCCGTCGGCGTCGATCACGAACGTCGAGCGCTCGTAGGAGTTCTTGCCCTCCTGGCCGACGCCGTAAGGCTCGGCGAGCTTGTGCTCCGGGTCGGCGAGCAGCGTGAACGGGAGGGAGTACTTCGAGCGGAAGCGCTCGTGTGACGCGGTGGTGTCCGCGCTGATCCCGAAGACCTCGGCGCCGGCCCGCTGGAACTCCGCCCAGCTGTCGCGGATCCCGCACGCCTGCCGCGTGCAGCCGGGGGTGTCGTCCTTGGGATAGAAGTAGAGGACGACCGGCTTGCCGCGCAGGGCCGAGAGCTTGACCTTCTCGCCGCGTCGCTGTCGAGCGTGAAATCGGGCGCCGGGTTTCCTTCTTCGATCACGGCCAGGATGGTGCACCTCGTCCGGTGATGCCACCGAGACTCTGGGTCGCGAGCGCCAAGCCGAACGCGCACTTGGCCGCAGCAAGGCTGGGATGCCTTGCTAAGGACAAGGGTGCGGTCTGGCGCCGCGTGATCGCGGGCCGGGCCGGATTCATTGCCGGACGGGGCGCGCGCTAGGCTGATTCGCGTGCGGCGGTTCTTCCGCGACATGAACCCGACGGTTCGCGGTTTCGGCGTGATCGCGCTGATTGCGCTGGTCGTCGTCGTCCTGCAGCTCGAGCGGACGCTGACGGCGCTCTTCATCCTAGCGCGGATCGCGTTCTTCTTCGCGCTCGCCTACTTCATCTATCTCCTGTGGCGCGACCCCGGAACGACATCGCGACGTGGTCGACGCGGGCGCGGGTCGTCTTCTACGGATCGGCGCTGCTGATGGTCGTGAACGTGGCGGTCCGCTTCTGGGTTCCGGTCGGAAACGGCCTGAGCCTGATCGCCTTCCTGGCGGTGTTCGTCTGCGGCGGCTTCGCCATGTGGCGCATCTGGCGCGACGAGCACAGCTACGGGTACTAGTTTCAAATCGCCACCGCGCGGCTAAGCGTCTAGCCGGTGGGCAGGCTCGAGCTTCGAGGGGATCGAGGTGAAGACGCGCCGACTCTGGTTCGTCTTCCTCTGCGCCGTCGGGACGCTCGGCCTCTACTACTGGATCTGGTCCTACCGCGTGCACGCCGAGCTGCGCGGCTACGACCGCACCGAGGAAGGCGTCGACGCGGCCGAGCTCTGCGGAATCGACCCTGCGCGCTCAACGCTCGCAGTCAGCATCGGCTCGTTGCTGATCGTCCCGCCGTTCGTCTCCCAGTGGCGTTTCTACAAGCGGATCCGTCTGGCACAGGAGCTGGCGGGCGTCAAGGAGCACGAGCGGATCAACCACGCACTCGGCTTCGCCCTCTTCCTGCTCGCGTACTTCCTCCTCCCGTTCGGCTCGCCTATGCCCAGCGCCACCTCAACCGGCTCTGGCGCCGCGTTCAGGTCGAGGAGGAGAAAGCCGCTCTCGGGATGCGCAGCGTGGCCGCGGCCGAGGAGCGGAGCCGGGCGGTCCGCAGGCAGCGGCAAGAAAGGGAGAGGCACCGGCGCAGATGGCTCGTGCGGGGTGTCGTCTTGCTGAACCTCGCGCTGATCGGTCGATCGCGGTGAGCGGCCGGCCGGCGAGCGTGTGGTTCTACGCGACCAGGCACGACGCCTTCGCGAGCCTCGGCAAGGGCCTGCTCGTCGGGCTCGCGGTCTTCCTCCTGATCGCCACGCTCGGGTACGTGGTGAAGCGGCGCGAGCTCTACGCGCGCTGGCCCGAGGTCGCCTTCGGCAAGCCGGTCCTGGCGCGACGTTCGTGCTGCTCGTCTTCGGCGCGGGCTTCCGGGTCGCGAGCCACGAGGCCGCGGTCTCGAGCGCGGTCCCGAACGTCAACGGGAGCGAAGTGCAGCGGGAGCGCGCGCAGCGGGACGCCGTCGACTGGGGAAACCAGCTGGCCTCGCTCCCGCCCGAGAACGACGCGGCGTTCAAGGACATCCGGGCCGTCGGCTCGCTGCTGAAACGGCACGGCAACAGCGTCCGCGCTCTCGCGCTGAACCGGGACGCCGAGCGCCACTTCGCCCACATGCTCGCCGCCGTGCGCGGCATTCCCGACTATCCCGAGGCGGACCTGAACGAGCTCCGCGACTCGCTCGTCGGCCTCCTCGTCCTGCGGCACCGGGCCGCGCAGCTCTACGTGCGCGCGCTCGAGGACAACGCCCGCCGAGGGATCCCGCTGACGCAGGACACGCGGGCCCGCGCGCTGCTCGACGAGGGTGACCGCCTGCTCGACCGCGCGGACAAGCAGGAGCCCCCGCTCGTCGCGCGAATCAAGCGCATGAGCCGGCGCTACTCGGCGTCCGGCTGACGGGCTCCCCGGAGACCGGTACGTACTTTCCCGCGTCCGGCAGGCGGCTCTACCCGGACGACGCGGGAGCCCGTAGCCGCTGTGATCCGTGAAACATCGGCACTCGGACTAGGAGGGTCCACTATGCGCAAGGTCATCCTCATCGGAATCGGAGCACTCGCACTGGCGGCGGCGGCACCACTAGCCAGCGGCGGCACGGCCTCCGCCTCGAAGCTCGTCGTCGCCATGCGCGACCCCGGCTGCCACTGGTTCTACGTCGGCGGCGGCCCCAACCACCGCCAGTTCGTCAAGTCGGTCACCCGGACCGGCGCTGTCCGCCTCACCAACCTCGACGAAGCAGCGCTGATCATCAAAGGCCCGAAGGGCACGGTGAAGGAAAAGGTCGGCGCCTCGCTGACGCTCAAGGCCAAGGGCCTCTACAAGATCACGATGGTCAAGCAGGCCGCGGACGACAACCACCTTCGCCTCACCATCAAGTAACACGCGCATAGCGTGTCGATGAGGAGGGCCCGCTGCAGCGGGCCCTCTTTATTGCGTGGTGACGGAGACCTGCGCGCCGTCGAGCTCGTCCAACGCTTCGCGGATCTCGCAGAGGCGGCCGACGAAGATCGGCGTGTCGCGCTCGGTGTAGCGGCTCGCCTCGGTGTCGCGCAGCGTCAGCATCAGGTGCATGAAGTCCGACGGCTCCTCGCACTCGAAGGCGGTCATGAACTCCTGGTCGTCGATCCCGAACGAGTACGTCGTGTGGTTCAGGATCGTCCGGAACTCGTGGCCGATGCGCATGTGCTCGTCCATCGCGCGCTGGCGGTCTTCCTGCCCAAGCGAGTACCAGGGCCGCACCTTCACGAACGGGTAGACGACGAGGTACGGCGAGCCTTTCGGGACGACCTGGCGCGGCTTGCGCGCCTTCGTGTACTCGGAGGCCTTCGTCGTGGCCAGATAGGAGTACGGCGTCTCGAGCCAGCCGGCGATCGGCGTCCCGTTCAGCGCGGCGCCGAGCTCGCCGAGGTCGTCGTAGCGCTCCGTGATCTTCCAGAGGAAGAAATCGGCGTCCGGCCGCACGCCGGTCACCGAGTAGGCGCGGAGCGAAACCATGCGCCCGGTCCAGTCCTCGACCACCTCGGCGAAGGCGTCCTTGCCCGCGCGCCGCTCGTCGATCGGGAGCCGTCGCCAGGCGGGATCGACCTTGTAGAACGTGTAGGCGACGTACTGGCCGGCCATCCGGAGAAAGCCTAGCGGCGTAGGCTCGACGGAGCCGCCAGGGAGCGGAGGCCGCGACTTGTCGCGGCCGGGAGCGGATCAGCCGGCGGCAGGCGGTCAGCTTTCCGTGGCGGAGGTCTCTGACGGCCCGGCGGAAGAGCGGCAGGCTGGCCTTCGCGGTGTGGTCGGCGTAGTACAGGCCCGACTGCCAGCCGTCGAGGCTGAACTCGTCGAAGGTGTGGAAGATGAAGAGCCCCTTCACGGTCGGCTGGCAGTACGCGAGCGCGAGCGCCTTGCGGTAGTACGCGGCCTGGAGCTCGGGGCTGACGCGGAGCGCCTCGGTGGCGCTCGCCGTCTCGTAGGCGGCGAGCTTGTTCTGCGGGATCGTGGTCTGGACGCCGAACTCGGTGTAGAGGATCGGGAGCGTGCGCCCCCTCTGCGGAGTCCCGCGGAAGGCCTCGTCGAGCAGGGTCACGAGCTTCGGGTAGTCCGCGAGCGTGATCTGGGTCGTCTTCGGGTGCGAGACCGTGGGCGGCACCTTCGACGTGAGCATGTAGGGATGGATCGCGAAGGCGTCCATCAAAGGCGCCTTCCGGCCGCTTGCGCGGTAGGCGGCGCCGAGGTCGCGGATGAATGCGGTCGGCGAGTGCGTCGGGCGGATCCCGTTCGGACGGTCGGCGCCGCGCGGCGAGAGCCCTCCGCCGACCACCCGCACCTGCGGCGCGGCGTCCTTGAGCGCGTCATAGGTGCGGGCGAGCAGGTTCTCGTAGGCCTTGGCCGCGGCATCGCTCCCGCCGGCTCCGAACTGCGGTTTCCAGAAGGTGCTCAGGTTCGGCTCGTTGCCGACGATCACGGCGTACGCGCTCGGTACCGCCCGCGCGACCGCGGCAGTGAACTGCGCGAACTGCTCGCGCTCGGCTCCGTCCCGCGGCGTGTTCCGCCCGAGACCGTTCCAGACGACGATGAACAGACGCATGTGCGCGCGCTTCGCCGCCCGGGCCGCGTTCAGTGTCCCGCGCAGGCTCCCCGGCGGCGGTGCCGTCAGGCCGGCCTTCCACGTCGCCGTGAGCGCGAGCGCGCCGAAGCCCGCGCGGCGCGAGAGGTTGACGGCCGAGTCGGCTGCGGCCGGGTCCTGCTGGGCCAGCGAGTCGTCGACCACGCCGACGGTGAACGCGTGCAGCCGCGGGCCGTTCGGCGAGGGCGGGGGCGGCAGCTTCGCGGTCGTCGCAGGTACCGGGGAGGTCGTCGTGGTCGGCGGGACGACCGGCACTCCGCCGGAGGTCGACGTGGCTCCGGGAACGCTCGCTCCCGTCGTCGCCGTTGCAGGCAGCGTGCCGGTCGACGAGGTCCCGGAAGTCCCCGGCGTGCTCTGAGCGGTCGACGGAAGCGCGTTCGCCGCTCCGCTGCCGTCGTGGGACGAGACGACGACGGCCGCCACCGCGCCTGCTCCGGCCACGACCGCTATCCCCACCGCCAGCAGGTCTTTCCTCACTGGGCTTTCCTCACTGGGCTTTCCTCACGGGGCAGGAGGCTACCCTTGCCCGGCCATGGCCAAGCCTGTCGAAGAGCAACTGAAGGGGCTCCCGACCAAGTCCGGCGTCTACCTTTTCCGCGGCTCGCGGGGCGAAGTGCTGTACGTCGGCAAGGCGAAGTCGCTGCGGCCGCGCGTGCGCAGCTACTTCCAGGCAGGCACCGGCGGGCGTTCGACGATCGCGAAGCTCCCGGAGCGCGTCGCGGACATCGAGGTGATCGTCACCGACACCGAGGTCGAGGCGCTCCACCTCGAGCAGAACCTGGTGAAGCGCCACCGGCCGCCGTTCAACGTGCGTCTCCGGGACGACAAGTCGTTCCCGTACATCGCCGTCACGGTGGAGGACGACTACCCGCGCGTCATGTTCACGCGCGAGCGGCACCGGCGCGGGGTCGTCTACTTCGGCCCGTACGCGAACGCGAAGAAGGTGCGCGAGACGCTCGACGTGCTCAATCGCGTCTTTCCCTACCGGCCATGCGAGGGGCCGAAGCCCGGCCGCCACTCGGGGATCCCGTGCCTCGACTACCACATCGAGCGCTGCCTGGCGCCGTGTGTCGGCTACGTCTCGAAGGACGAGTACCACCGGATCATCGACGGCGTGATCGAGTTCCTCTCGGGCGAGACGCGGCCGATCCTGCGCGAGCTCGAGCGGAAGATGAAGGACGCGGCCGAGGGCGAGCGCTTCGAGGAGGCGGCGCGCTATCGCAACAGGCTCTTCTCGGTGCGACACCTCGCCGAGCGGCAGGCTGCCGACAAGCGCGCGGTCGGGACCGTGGACGTGATCGGGATCGCGGCCGAGGGCGACCGCGCGGCCGTGCAGGTCTTTCCCTTGCGCGACGGGCGCTTGATCGACCGCTACGGGTTCCACCTCGAGAACGTGGAAGGGCAGGACACGCCCACGCTGCTCGAGGCGTTCGCGACCGAGTACTACGGCGCGGCGCCGAGCGTCCCGCCGCAGATCGTCGTCCCGCCCGACTCGGGCGATACGAACGCTTTGGAGCAGTTCCTGTCCGACCGGCGCGGCTCGCGCGTGGAGGTGCGCGCGCCGGTTCGCGGCGAGAAGAGGCGCCTGCAGGAGCTCGCGACCGAGAACGCGCAGGTGGCGCTGCAGTCGGACGCGGCCCAGGCAGAGCAGCGCCGACTGAGGCGGGTGGAGGCCCTCGAGGAGCTGCGCGAGGCGCTGAACCTGGAGAGCCTGCCCCTGCGGATCGAGTGCTACGACATCTCGAACATCCAGGGCGAGGCGGTCGTGGGCTCAATGGTCGTCTTCCAGGACGCGCTGGCCAAGAAGGCGCACTACCGCAAGTTCGGCGTGCGCGGGCTCGACGGGCAGGACGACTACGCGGCTCTGGCCGAGGTCGTGTCGCGGCGGTTCGCCCGCATGAGCGACACGATCGCCTCGGAGGACTACGACGAGTCGTTCGCCGCGAGTCCGAACCTCGTCGTGATCGACGGCGGCAAGGGCCAGCTCGCGGCGGCGCTGCAGGCGATGCAGGCCTTCGACCTGCCGCGCGTCGCCGTAATCTCGCTGGCGAAGCGGATCGAGGAGGTGTTCGTCCCCGGCCGGCCCGAGCCGATCCTGCTTTCGCCTCATTCGGCGGGCCTGCAGCTGCTGCAGCGCGTCCGTGACGAGGCGCACCGCTTCGCGGTCGGCTTCCACCGCCAGCGCCGGGACGCGAAGGCGCGGGAGTCGATCTTCGACACCCTGCAGGGCGTGGGGCCGGCGAGGCGCCGCGCGCTGCTGCGCCATTTCGGCTCGGCGGAACGGTTTCTCGCGGCGTCGCAGGAGGAACTCGAAGGCGTGCCCGGGATTCCGGAACGGACGGCGCGCTCGATCTACGCGCAGCTCCACAAGGCGGGTCGCGCGTAGCCTCGACCGTCGGCCCGGCCGCTGCGTTCGCGCTGATTCGTCGGCGCTCGTTCGGGCCCTACTTCGTCGGCAACGCGCTCTCCGCGAGCGGGACCTGGTTCCAGAACCTCGCCGCGGCGCTGCTGATCTACCGGCAGACCCACTCGGCGCTGCTGCTCGGCGTCCTCAACTTCTCGCAGTTCCTCCCGATCCTGCTGCTCGCTCCCTGGGCGGGCGGCGCATCCGACAGGTTCAACCGCCGTCAGCTGCTGCTCATCACGCAGACCGTCGCCATCGTTCTCTCGGGCGGGCTCGGGCTGCTCGCATGGCACGACCTCGCCCCGCCTGCGGTCGTGATCGCCGATGCCGTCGCGCTCGGGATCGTCAGCGCGTTCTCCGCTCCGGCGCAGCAGGCCATGATTCCGCAGCTCGTCGAGACCCATGAGGTGCCGACCGCGGTCGCGCTCAACTCGATGACGTTCAACCTCGCGCGGGCGGTCGGCCCGGCGTCGGCAGCTCTGGCGGTCGAGTACCTCGGGATCCCGGCGGCGTTCGGGCTGAACGCTCTCTCGTACCTGGTCTTCATCGGCGCGCTGCTGCTGATCGGCCCACAGGCTCAGGAGCTCGCCGACGGTTCCGTCAGCCACCTGCGCGCGAGCGTCGACCTCCTCCGGCGCAGGCCTCAGCTCGTCGTCTTCCTCGTGATCGTGGCCTCGGTCGGGTTCGCCTCCGACCCGATCAACACGCTCGCGCCGGCCTGGGCGCACGCGTTCGGGGAGAAGGACACGACGGCCGGGTTCATCATCGGCGTCTTCGGCGCGGGGGCGGTCACCGCGGGCCTGGTCGTCGCCGGACGCGTGGGCGGGAGCCGGCGCAGGATGTTCGCGACGCTGCTCCTGCTCGGCGGCGGGCTCGTGGCGTTCTCGCTGTCACCGTGGCTGGAGGTCGCGCTGCCGTTCCTGTTCGTGGCCGGCTTCGGCTACCTCGCGTCGAATACGCACGCAACGTCGCGCCTGCAGCTGGGCGTGGACCCCTGGGAACGCGGCCGGATCATGGCCCTCTGGAGCGTTGCGTTCCTCGGCCTGCGCCCGTTCGCCAGCATTCTCGACGGCGCGATCGCGGCGGCGTTCGGGGTCAGGGTCGCCGGGATCGTGCTCGCGCTCCCCGCACTCGGCTGCGCTGTCTGGATGGCGGTGCGGGCGCGGTCGCGCGGGTGGGGGCCGGCGCGTGCGGAGCTCCCGCCGGCCTAGGGGACCGAGAGTGAGCTCGTGAAGAGCGATTCGTCCAGCCGGTGGCGGTGCGGCTTCTGGGCGAGCACGAAAACGGGAACCGCCCGGCCGCCGGCGAACGACGTCGAGATGTAGTCGCCGGCCATCGAGCCGAGCGACGTGCTCGCGAGCCAGCCGCGGCGCACGTGTCTCGAGTTCAGGAGCTTGGGCAGGGTCCAGCTCGCGCCGGCGTCAGAGGACGAGACGAAGCGGACGTCGAGGCTCGAGCCGCGCACCTGGTAGTACGTGAGCGCGAGCCTGCCGACGCGCGACGGATCGGCGTCGAGCCCGGGCAGCTCCGCGTCGGCCGTGCCGGCCGGAATGCGCGTCACAGGCGTCCAGGTGATGCCGTCCGTCGTCGAGGTGTAGGCGATCGAGTTCGTCTTGCACCCGGGCGAGAAGGAGCAGTCGCTCCAGGCGACGTACGCGCGGCCGTCGGCGCTGACCGTCGAGGTGGGCAGCGGCGCCGCCCGCAGCCCGGGTTGCTCGTGGTACCGCACCGGTGCGACGCCGATCTGCTCGGTCCAGTGAGAGCCGCCGTCGTCGGAGCTCACGACCGAGAGCTTGCCCTGGTCGTAGAACGGGATCAGGACGCGACCCGTCGGCAGCACGAGCGGCTGCACCCCCGGCGCGAAGTCACCGTCGATCGACCCGCGGCCGGGTTTCCCCGGGGCGGCGACCGCCTGCGACCAGGTGAGCCCGCCGTCGCTGGAAGCCTGCGCGACGACCTGGTCGCCGACGAGATCGCTGTAGCTGATGTAGCAGTTGCCGAAATGCGGGCTCGACGGCCAGTTGTCGCAGGCGATCCACTCCTTGTCCTGGCCGAGCGCGTTCCGGGTGACGACCGCCTGAACGGGGTTGCTCCAGTGCCGGCCGTCGCTCGAGCGGCTGATGGCGAGGTACGAGCCCTGGCCGAAGACGAGCGAGATCGCGAGCCACTCGCCGTGCTTCTGGTCGTACGCGATCGCCGGGTCGCTCACCCGCGGCGTCAGCCCGTGCAGGAAGCCGTGCCGCCACGTCAGGCCGCTGTTCCGGGAGACCGCGAAGCCGATGTTGTGCGAGCCGCCGTCGAAGTAGCGGCCCACCTGGAAGACGGCGACGACGGTCGTCCCGAAGGCGGCCGAATCCGGCTCGACCTCGGTTGCATGCTCGCTGACGGGGTTGCGGTACGGGTCGAGCGAGGTTCGCCGCGTGACCGTCTCGCAGTCCTGCCCGACACGGTCGAATCCGTCGACGGTCGCGAGGTCGTAGCCGCCGCCGCAGGTGACGACGTCGTGGACGGCATTGACCGTCTGCAGCCGGTCGGGCTTGCGCGTCCCGCGCACCCGTGCCGCCGTCGCGACCGAGGCGGCGACGAGCACGAGCGCGCTCGCGAGGACGAATGCGCGCTTCAGCGGCTGCCGCCGGGGCCGCCGGGCCGTCCGTCGCTGTCGGCCTCAGCGAGGAACGGGTAGCGGTAGTCGCGCGGCGGGACGAACGTCTCCTTGATCGTCCGCGGGCTCACCCAGCGGATCAGGTTCCACATCGACCCCGCTTTGTCGTTCGTCCCCGACGCTCGCGAGCCTCCGAACGGCTGCTGGCCGACGACCGCGCCCGTGGGCTTGTCGTTCACGTAGAAGTTGCCGGCCGCGTAGCGCAGGGCCTCCTGCGCCTCGTCGATCGCAGCGCGGTCCTGCGAGAAGATCGCGCCGGTGAGGCCGTATGGGGCCGTCTCGTCCACGAGCTCCAGCGTCTGCTCCCACTCGTTCTCCGGATAGACGTAGGTGGTGACGATCGGCCCGAAGAACTCCTCCTGCATCAGCCGGTCGCGCGGATCCTTCGTCTGGATGACCGTGGGCTCGACGAAGAAGCCCTCGCTGTCGTCCGTGCCGCCGCCGACGAGCACCTCGGCGTCGTTCGAGCGCGCGTAGTCGATGGCTTCCTTCTGGCGGGCGAAAGACTTGCCGTCGATCACGGCACCCATGAAGTTGGAGAAGTCGGTGACGTCGCCCATCTTGATCGTGCCGACCTCCTCGACCAGCCGCTCGCGCAGCTCCGGCCAGAGGTTCGACGGCGCGTAGACGCGCGAGGCCGCCGAGCACTTCTGGCCCTGGTACTCGAAGGAGCCGCGCAGGATCGCGGCGGCGACCGCGTCGACGTCCGCGCTGGGGTGAGCGACGATGAAGTCCTTGCCGCCGGTCTCGCCCACGATCCGCGGGTAGTTGCGGTAGCGGTCGATGTTCTCGCCGACGGTCTTCCAGATCGAGTGGAAGACCTGTGTCGAGCCCGTGAAGTGGATCCCGGCGAGGTGCTCGCTGGCGAGGACCGGGTCGCCCACGGAGGCGCCGCTTCCGGGCAGGAAGTTGATCACGCCCGGCGGAACGCCTGCCTCCTCGAGCAGCTTCATCGTCCAGTAGGAGGAGACGGCCGCGGTCGACGCCGGCTTCCAGAGGATCACGTCGCCCATCAGGGCGGGGCTCGTCGAGAGGTTTGCGCCGATCGCAGTGAAGTTGAACGGCGAGATCGCGAAGACGAAGCCTTCGAGCGGCCGGTACTCCATCCGGTTCCAGACGCCCGGCGAGGAGACCGGCTGCTCCTCGTAGATTCGCACCATGAACTCGACGTTGAAGCGCCAGAAGTCGATCACCTCGCAGGCCGCGTCGATCTCGGCCTGGTGCGGCGTCTTCGACTGGTTGAGCATCGTCGCCGCCACCAGCGTGGGCCGCCAGGGCCCGGCGAGGAGCTCGGCGGCGCGCATGAAGACCGCGGCGCGCTCTTCCCAAGGGAGGCGGTGCCAGTCCTCCCACGCCTCGGCCGACGCGGCGATCGCGCGCTCGACCTCGGCCGGGCTCGCTTTGTGCACCTTGGCCAGGACGTGACTCTTGTCGTGCGGCATGACTGCGTCGAACGTGTCGCCCGTGCGGATCTCCTCGCCGCCGATCACGCAAGGGATGTCGAGCTGTCCATCTCTGAACTCGGCGAGGCGCGCTTCCAGCTCGGCGCGCTCGGGCGAGCCCGGCGTGTACTCGCGAACCGGCTCGTTGCGCGGAGGCGGCGGGCGGAAGATTCCGGGGCGGCTCATCGTGGTGATTCTACGATTCGTCCCATGGTCGAGCGGGTGACGTACGCCGTGGAGGGCTGGGGCGTGGGGGAGGTCTGGCTCGACGAGGGCGTGCTTGCCTGGCACGAGCACCCGACGCCGGCGGCTGTGCACACAGAAATCAATGGAGGTCCACACCTACACACAGCCCTTCTGGACCGGTTTCGCGCGTACTTCGCCGGAGCGGCCGACTCGTTCGCGGACGTCGAGCTCGAGCTCGACTGGTGCACGGCCTTTCAGCGGCGGGCCGTCGAGGCGATGCGCTCGATCCCGTACGGCGAGACGGCCACGTACGGCGAGGTCGCGGCCCTCGCCGGGCACCCGAACGCCGGCCGCGCGGTCGGCTCGGTCTGCGCCGCGAACCGCTTCGCGCTCGTCGTCCCGTGCCACCGGGTGGTCGCCGCCGACGGGCTCGGCTCGTACGGCTCGCTCGGGACCGGTTACAAGCAACGGCTTCTGGAGCTCGAGCGTGTCGTTCTCTGAGGACGTCCGCGCCGAGCTCGCGGCGGTCGCGCCCGAGCGTGAGTGCGACCGGATCGCGGAGCTGTCCGCGCTCTTCCACTTCGCGGGACGGCTGCACCTGCGCGGCCGCGGCGAGGTCTCGCTCCACCTCGACCTGGCGAGCGGTGCCGTCGCGCGCCGGGCGTTCTCGCTGCTGCGCTCCTTCGGGGTCGACTCCGAGATCCGCACCTACCGCCAGCGAGCCTTCGGCCGGGAGACGCGCTACCAGCTGCACGTCGAGGGAAACCGGCAGCTGCTCGAGCGCACAGGGGTCGTCGACGCCAGGTCGCGGCCCCGCGAGCGGCCCCCGCGCCGCCTGCTCGGACGCGGCTGCTGCCGGGCGGCGTACCTGCGCGGTGCGCTCCTCGCGGCCGGCTCGGTGAGCCCGCCGCCGTCGCCGCACCTCGAGGTCCGCTGCGAGACGCGCGTGGGCGCCGAGACAGTGGCCGAGGCCGCGGCGGCCGAAGGCGCGGACCTCCGCGTGGCGGAGCGAGGCGACCAGTCGCTCGCCTACGCGAAGGGAATCGACCGGATCGCGGGCGTCCTCGCCGCAGCCGGGGCGAGCGACGCGGCGCTCGCTCTCCAGGAACGGGCGGTCGTGCGCTCGGCGCGCGCCAACGCCAACCGCGTCGCGAACGCCGATCACGCAAACCTGGTCAGGGCCGGCCGCGCGGCGCACGAGCAGCTCGAGGCGGTGCGCCGACTGCAACGCGCAGATCGCCTGGACGAGCTTTCGCACACGCTCCGGGAAGTCGCCGAGCTGCGGCTGAAGAACCCCTCGCTGTCCCTCCGAGACCTCGGCAGGAAGTGCGATCCGGCCGTCAGCAAGGCAACCGCCCACCGACGCCTCCGCGCGGTCCTGCGCATTGCGCAGCGCTAATAGAATTTCCTCTTTACGACTTGCAAGCGCGTAGTTTTTCGGCGGCGCATTGAGTAATACTCCGCGGGGCGGGTTCGCGCTCGTCCGGCGATGGATTCAGACCCCGTCCGTCGCCAAGGTCCGGAGCGCGACAATGCGGAGGGGGAGGTCGTCCTCGGAGCTTCCCCTCCGGCCCGCCTACCTAGGGTTAGACTCGAAGCGGAATCGAGCGAGGAGGCTGGCGTGGCCATTCGTGTCGGGATCAATGGATTCGGTCGCATCGGACGCAACTTCTTCCGGGCGCATCTCAAGCGCGGCGGGGACTTCGAGGTCGTCGCAGCCAACGACCTCGGCGACGCCGAGACGATGGCCTACCTGCTCAAGCACGACTCCGTCCTCGGCTCGCTCGACGAGGACGTGAGCGCCGGCGACGGCAAGATCACGGTCGGCTCGCAGGAGCTCAAGCTCCTCAGCGAGCGCGATCCCGCGAGCCTTCCGTGGGGCGATCTCGGCGTCGACGTCGTGATCGAGTCGACCGGCTTCTTCACCGACCGCGACGGCGCCTCGAAGCACCTCGAGGGCGGCGCGCGCAAGGTGATCATCTCGGCGCCCGCAAAGGGCCCGGACGTCACGCTCGTCCTCGGCGTCAACGACGGGGACTACGACCCCGAGGAGCACGACGTCATCTCGAACGCCTCCTGCACGACGAACTGCGTGGCGCCGCTGGCGAAGATCCTCCATGACGAGCTCACGATCGAGCAGGGCTTCATGACGACGATCCACGCGTACACGAACGACCAGCGCGTGCTCGACCTCCCGCACGAGGACCTGCGCCGCGCCCGGGCTGCCGCGATCAACCTGATCCCTACCTCGACCGGCGCCGCGCGCGCGATCGGGCTCGTCCTGCCCGATCTCCAGGGCAAGGTCGACGGGATGTCGATGCGAGCGCCCGTGCCGACGGGCTCGATCGTCGACCTCGTCTGCAGAGTCGGTCGCGAGACGACGAAGGAAGAGGTCAACGAGCTCTTCCGCTCGAAGGCCGACACCGGCCCCTTCGAGGGGATCCTGCGCTACTCGGATGAGCCGCTCGTCTCGACCGACATCCAGCACTCGTCGTACTCGTCGATCTTCGACAGCGACCTGACGATGGCGAACGGGACGATGGTCAAGGTCTTCGGCTGGTACGACAACGAGTGGGGCTACTCGTGCCGGCTCGTCGACCTCGTGGCGAAGGTCGGCGCGAGTCTGCCTGCGGCCGTTAGTGCGTAGGCCAAGGTCGGTCCGGCAGGCCGAGGTCGCCGGCAAGAACGTGCTCGTCCGCGCCGATCTGAACGTGCCGCTGGACAACGGGCGCGTCGCGGACGACACGCGGATCCGGGCCTCCCTGCCGACGCTGCAGTACCTGCTCGAGCACGAGGCGAAGGAGGTCGCGGTCTGCTCGCACCTCGGCCGCCCGAAAGGCGCCGATCCTGCGTTCTCGATGACCCCGGTGGCCAGGCGGCTGCGAGAGCTCCTGCCCGACGAACGGATCGACGTTCTCGAGAACACGCGCTTCGAGCCCGGCGAGACCAAGAACGATCCAGAGTTCGCACGGCAGCTCGCCGAGACGCGCGACCTCTTCGTCGAGGACGCGTTCGGCTCCGTTCACCGCGCTCACGCCTCGACGGTCGGCGTCGCCGAGCTGCTGCCCGCCTACGCAGGGCTCCTGCTGGAGCGCGAGCTGGAGGAGCTGGGGAAGCTGCTGGGGGAGGTCGAGCGGCCCTTCGTGCTCGTCTCCGGTGGCGCCAAGGTCGACGACAAGCTCGGTGTGCTGAAGAACCTCGGCGGCAAGGCCGACACGGTGCTGGTCGGCGGAAAGATGGCCGAGCAGCTGCGCGACGAGAACCCGCTCGGGTTCCCTGTCGAGCTCCCGAGCGACGTCGTGGCCGCGGCCACGTTCGAGGCGGACGCCGAGTCGAAGATCGTCCCGTACCACGAGCTTCCCGACGGCTGGCTCGGGCTCGACATCGGGCCGGAGACGCGAGAGCGCTTCGCCGGCGCGGTCGCCGGCGCGCGGACGATCTTCTGGAACGGGCCGATGGGCGTCTTCGAGTGGCCGCGCTTCGCCGAGGGCACGAAAGCCGTCGCAGAGGCCGTGGCGAGCGCCGACGCGTTCTCGGTCGTCGGCGGCGCCGACTCGATCCACGCGCTCAACGACCTCGGTCTCCTCGACCGCGTCTCGTGGGCCTCCACGGGCGGCGGCGCCGCGCTCGAGCTGCTCGAGGGGAAAGAGCTCCCGGGAGTCGCGGTGATTCCCGAGGCCTAGGAAAGGGCCTTGCCGAGCGGGCTGATCTGCCTGCGGTAGACGGCCCGAGCCCGCGGCTTCGTCGCGAGATCGAAGCGAGATCCGGGCGCGGCGTAGTAGTACGAGACGAACTCCAGTCGCGCGTGTGTCCGGATGAACCGGGCCATCTGCGACACGTAGCCGGGATCGTCGAAGCCCCACATGCCCCACTCGGGGATCGCGAACGGCTTGGCGCGATGAGCCCGGTAGAGCGCTTCGGCCGCTGCCCACTCGGCACCGTGTCCGGCCTTGTCGTAGAGGTCGTCGGCGACGACGTCGACGTAGGCGTTGCCGGGGAAATAGGCGGCGGCCGAGTTGCCGCGCACGTTCGGCGCGCCGTAGCCCTGCGGGTTCCAGACGAGCCGTAGCTTCGGCTGCGTCGAGGGCAGGTCGCCCTGGACGCCTGGGAGCCGCAGCCGCGCAAGCTTCGCGTTCATCTCGTCGGCCGTGCCGCCGCGCGCGATGATCGCGATCCGGGCGAACGCCTTGCGAGTCCAGGCCGTCGAGTGCGCGGCGTTCCGGCGCGTCCCGTTCGAGTTGTAGGCGCAGACGTTCTCCCAGTACGCGTTCATCTCCGGGAACGGCCGCAGGTAGAAGCGTTCTCCCGGCCAGCGGTTGATCGCGTCGTTGAGGGCGTAGAGGAAGTTGTCGACGCGCCCGGTGGCGATCTGACGCGGCGAAGCCGTCTCCGGCCGGCCGTACGCGCCGCTGGTCAGCGCGAGCAACGGGACGGGGCCGAGGCTCTTCACCGCGCCCCACACGTACTGGTGGTTGAAGCCCATGAACGTCTGGCGGATCTGCGACCGCTGCCCGCTCTGCGTCCGGAAGTAGCCCGGCGGCCCGTAGACGCCGAGCAGAACATGGTGCCGGCCGGCACTCGCGGCGGCCGGGACGAGGAGGAAGAGCGCGGCGAGAACCGCGAGACGTTTCACGCTTTCAGTGTAGGACGGCTCTAAGATCGCGGCCGATGCCGCTTCTGGCCGCCAACTGGAAGATGTACAAGGGCCCTGCGGAGACGCGTGAGTTTCTCGCGGCCTTCGAGCCGCCCGAGGGGGTCGACGTCGTCGTCTGCCCGCCGTTCGTCTCGCTCGGCGCGGCGGTCGAGAGCGGGCTGACGGTCTTCGCCCAGAACGTGCACTGGGCGGACGAGGGCGCCTACACCGGCGAGGTCTCCGCGCCGATGCTGCTCGAGCTCGGCGTCGCCGGCGCGATCGTCGGCCACTCCGAGCGGCGCCAGTACTTCGGGGAGTCGGACGAAACCGTTGCGCGCAGGCTCGCGGCAGCGTTCGAGCACGGGCTGCGCGCGATCGCGTGCGTGGGCGAGTCGTTCGAGGAGCGGGAGTCCGGCCAGACGGAGCTCGTCCTGCGGGTGCAGGTCGAGGCGATCGCCGACGCCGTCGGCGCGCACGAGACCCTTGTGATCGCCTACGAGCCGGTCTGGGCGATCGGCAGTGGCAAGACGGCAACTCCCGAGATCGCCCGGGAGGCGCACGCCTTCATCAAGAGCCTGCTCGACGTGCCGGTGCTCTACGGCGGCTCTGTCAAGCCCGAGAACGCGGCCGAGCTCCTCTCCCAATCCGACGTCGACGGCGCCCTCGTCGGCGGCGCCTCTCTCGACGTGGAATCGTTCACCGCGATTTGCCAGGCCGCTTCCCCTCGTAGCGCTCGTCATCCTGGACGGCTGGGGCTGCGCGCCGCCCGGCCCGGGGAACGCCGTCGAGCTGGCGGAAACGCCCGTCTTCGACCGGCTCTGGGCCGAGTACCCGCACACGACGCTGAAGGCGTCCGGCGAGGCGGTCGGGCTGCCGGAGGGGCAGATGGGGAACTCCGAGGTCGGCCACCTGACGATCGGCTCGGGCCGCGTGCTCGACCAGGACCTGCAGCGGATCAACCGCGCGGTCGCGGACGGCTCGCTCCTCGAGAACCCGGCGCTGAAGGCCGCATTCGCCAAGGGCGGAGACGTGCACCTGCTCGGGCTCGTCTCGCATGGAGGCGTCCACTCGCACATCGACCACCTCAAGGCGCTGCTCCGGTTCGCGCCGGAGCGCACCTGGATCCACGCGTTCACCGACGGCCGGGACGTCTCGCCGCACGCGGCCGAGCACGATCTCGCCGAGCTTCCCGCCGACAGGATCGCGACCGTGGCCGGGCGCTACTACGCCATGGACCGCGATCAGCACTGGGAGCGGACCGAGCCGCGCGCTGGCCGCGATCGTCGAGGGTAAAGGCGAGCACGCGGACGACGCCGTGGCCGCGGTCCGCGCGAGTTACGAGCAGGGCGTCACCGACGAGTTCATCGAGCCGGTCGTGATCGACGGGCGTCCGCGGCTGACCACGGACGACGCGGCGATCTTCTTCAATTTCCGGCCGGACCGCGCGCGCCAGCTGACGCAGAAGCTGCTCGAGGGCGGGTTCGACCTGACGACGATGACCCGCTACCGCGACGACTTCGACTGCCCGGTCGCGTTCGCCGAGCAGCACGTGAAGGAGACGCTCGCCGAAGCGCTCGCCGAGCACGGCCTCCGCCAGCTCCACGTCGCCGAGACGGAGAAGTACGCGCACGTGACCTACTTCTTCAATGGCGGCGAGGAGCAGGAGTTCGCCGGCGAGACCAGGATCCTCGTTCCGAGCCCACGCGACGTCGACACCTACGACCAGAAGCCGGAGATGTCCGCGGACGAGGTGGCCGAGCGCCTTTGCACGGCGCTCGAGGACGACGGCTTCAGCTTCGCGGTCGTCAACTTCGCCAACCCGGACATGGTCGGTCACAGCGGCGTGATCCCGGCGGTCGTGAAGGCGGTCGAGACGGCCGACAGCTGCCTCGGGCGGGTCGTGGAGACCGTCCAGCGCCTCGGCGGCGTGCTTCTGATCACGGCCGACCACGGCAACGCGGAGGAGATGCTCGAGCCCGACGGCGCGAGCCCGCACACGGCGCACACGACGAACCCGGTGCCGCTCATCGTCACCGACCACGAGGCGCGGCTCCGTGAGGGCGGCGAGCTCGCGGATCTGGCCCCGACCGTTCTTGCTTACCTCGGCCTCACGAAAAACTTACAGATGAGCGGCCAAAACCTCTGCAATTAGCCCATTTGGGCTGGTTACAGCCGCACGACTTCCCGTCTATACTCCGCAGGTCTTGTCACTGGCCCAGCCCGATCCAGGCGTCCTCAAGAAAGCGCAACGCGGCGATGAGCGTGCGTTTTCGATCATTCTCCGGGCCTACGAGCGGCCGGTCTACAACTACGTCCTGCGGCTCGTCAACGGTGACCGCTCGCTGGCCGAGGATCTGACGCAAGAGGTCTTCCTGCGGGTCTTCCAGGGCCTGCCGAAGTTCTCACTCCGCTGCAAGTTCACGACCTGGCTCTTCCAGGTGACCAAGAACCGCGTCCTCGACGAGCTCCGCGCCTCGGAGCGCCGCCCGCGCGCGCTGGTCGCGCTCGACGACATCGCGCCGTTCGAGGTGCTCGACGCGCCGGTCGAGCGGCTCGAGGAGATCGACACCCTCTGGCGCGCGGTCGAGAATCTGACCGTCGACCTGAAGATGGCCCTGCTCCTCCGCGACGTGGTCGGGCTCTCCTACACCGAGATCGCCGACTCCCTCGAGATCACGCTCGCGACCGTCAAGTGGCGGATCTACAAGGCGCGCGAAGAAGTCCAGATCGCGCTCGTGCGCGAGGGCGTCTCCTTCGCGCCGGCCCCCGCCGCCGCGGTCGAAGCCTAGTCCGGCTCTAGCCTCCCGAGTGCTGCCGTAGCCAGGCGGCGATGTTGCGCGCCTGTTCCTGCGCGTCCGTGCCCCTCGGGATCGGCTGTACCTTCGGCTGCTCGACGGTGACCGCGGTGCCTCGCGGCGGCTTCGAGCTGCTCCCGCCCGACGCGAGCACGACCGCGAGCAGGACCGCCGCCAGCAGGAGGAGGCCGGCGACGGCGGCCCAGATCAGCCGGCGGTCGCGGAACCAGTCCCGTCGCGCAGGCGCGGGCAGCGGCTTCGTCGCGGCCGCATCACTCGCTGCTGTCTCTCTGGGCGCGAGCTCCCGGGCGAGCTGCGCGCCGTCGCGCGGCCGGTACTCCGGATTCCGCGCGAGGCAGTGCATGACGACGTCCTCGAGGTCGCGCGGGACGTCGGGCACGAGCTCCCGGACGGGCGCGACCTCCATGGCCGGCCGCTGCGCGAGGTCGTCGAGGGTCTCGACCTGGAACGGCGTCCGCCCCGTGAGCAGCTCGTAGAGAACGACGCCGAGCGAGTAGACGTCCGTCGCCGGAGTGACCTCTTCGCCGAGCGCCTGCTCGGGCGAGAGGTAGGCCGCTGTGCCGAGGACCGTTCCGGCCTGCGTGAGCGCCGTCGCCTCGGCGGCGCGGGCGATTCCGAAGTCGGCGACCTTGAGCGTGCCGTCGCGGCGGAGGATCAGGTTCTGCGGCTTGACGTCGCGGTGGACGAGCCCGGCTGCGTGCGCGTGCGCGAGGCCCTGCGCCGCCTGCAGCGCCAGCCCGCGGGCCTCGTCGGGCGGGATGCGGCCGCGCCGCGCGAGCAGCTCGGCGAGGTTCTCGCCGTCGACGTACTCCATCACGATGTACAGCCGGCCACCGTCCTCACCCGCGTCGAAGACGCTGACGACATTGGGATGCGAGAGGCGGGCCGCGAGCCGGGCCTCGCGCACGAACCGCCGGTGCACGCTCTCGTCGCCCCCGAGGTTCTCCGCGAGGAGCTTCACCGCGACGAGCCGGTCGAGCTCGCTGTCGCGGGCGAGGTGGACCGATGCCATCCCGCCGTGGCCGAGCGGCCGCTCGAGCCGGTAGCGGCCGCCGGCGATCGCCATGTCGCTCATCCGGGGGATTTCTACCGGAGCTTGCAAGTTTTTCGGGCGATTTCGCTCCAGCGAGGTGATCCGATCGCTCTCCCCATCCGAAAGGACCTTTCATGAAGCGGATCTACATGCTGATCGCCCTCGTCTCGGCCGTGCTCGCGGTCCCGGCGACGGCATCGGCCTTCAGCGGGACCGTCGTGGCGAAGAAGTCGTCGCGCCATGCGGTCGTCGTCGTCTCGCGCGGCGGCGTCGCCCGGACGCTGCGGACCCCGAGGTTTGCCTCGCTCCGTGCCGGCCAGCGGCTCGTCTTCTCCGCGACGAAGCTCGGCGACGGGACGTTCAAGGCCGGCAAGGTGCGCGTGCGCGGGCGGGCCAGGCTCGTGTTCATGCGCGGCACCGTCGTCCGACAGCGATTCTCGCGCTACCTGCTCTCGAGCGGCGGCAGCCTGATTTCCGTCCGCGTGGGTGGCCATGCCTTCGCGTCGGCCCGCAAGCAGCACCGACCGGGCGACATCGTCGCCGGCCGCGTGCGGATCGGGCGGAACGGCCTGACCGCGAGGTCGCTGCACGACGCCGGGCATTCCGGCGCGCTCGAGCTCGAAGGCATCTTCCTCGGCCTCGACGGCAACCAGCTTCGGCTGGCGGTCGAGCACCGCGGCGAGGTCTTCGTGACCGTCCCGGACGGCCTTCAGCTCCCGCCGCTCACTCCGGGCGACGAGATCGAGCTGGTCGTGACGGTCGACGCAGCGGGCGTCTTCACGCTCGTCTCGGTGCAGGCCGACGACGAGGACGACGATGACGACGGCGCGCACGAGGACAACGGCAGAGTCGAGGTGCGGGGCACCATCAGCGACCTCGGCCCGCCGGTCATGGTGCAGCCGCACGACGGCATGCCTGTCCAGTGCGCCGTTCCGGCCGGCTTCAGCCTTTCGGGCTTCGCGGTCGGCGACCGTGTCGAGATGCGGTGTGCGCTCGTCAACCACGTTCTGACGATCACCCGCCTCAGGCACAGGGACGATGACGACGGCGATGGCGGCGGCGGGGGTGGCGACTAGGCCTTGAGCCCCGCTTCGGTCTCCCTCTCGCTCTCCGGCCGCCGGCGTCAGCGGGCGGCCGGAGAGCGCATCGCCGACCTGTTCGAGGCGCACGGCCGGATGGTCTACGGCGTCTGCAGGGTGATCCTCCGCGATCCGACCGACGCCGAAGACGCCGCTCAACAGACGTTTCTCTCCGCGTACCGCGGGCTGCTCGCCGGCCAGGAGCCGCGAGATCCCTCGGCGTGGCTGGGGACGATCGCGCGCAACGAGTGCAGGTCTCGCCTCCGCGCCCGGCAGACCGAGCCGTTGAGCCTGGTGACCGAGCCGTCCGGCGACGAGACCGCGCGTGAGGTCGACCGTCGTGCCGAGGCGGAGGCGATCTCGGCGGCGCTCGCAGAGCTTCCGCCGCAGCAGCGTGACGCCATCCTCCTACGTGAGTTCTACGGGCTTTCCTATGCCGAGGTGGCCGCGGCGCTCGGCCTGACGGGCGCCGCGGTCGAGACGCTGCTCTTCCGGAGCCGGAGGCGCCTGCAGGAGCAGCTTCGGCCGCTGCGGGTTGCCCTGGGGGCGCTCACCCTGCCACCGACGCTGCGGGACTCCCTCGCGGACTCCCTGCCGGGCTTCGGCGGCGGCGGCGCCGGGGCGGGCGCGACGGCGGCTGCGATCGCGAAGCTGAGCGCGACGCCTCTTGCGGCCAAGCTGGCCGCGACGACGCTGGCAGTCGGCACTCTGGGGACGGTCGCCGTCGAGCAACGAGCGAATCACCATCCGGCGAGATCGGCGCCCGTCGCGATTGCCGCGAAAGCGCCGAAGCGCCCGGCGGCGCGAGTGGTCTTCTCGGCGCCACCACCGCCCCGCAGCGAGCCGGTCAGCCGCGTCTTGGTGAGGAAGCGGGTGCGGACCGGCCACGAGGAGTCGCGGCAAGGGTCCCGCGGCGAGGGCTCCTCGTCGAGCCGAGGCTCGCGGGAGGGCGAGAGCGGTTCGGAGCCGGCGACCCTGCAGCCGACCCGTGAGCGTGAGCATTCCGGCGACGGGGGCGGCAGCTCCTCGGGAAGCGGCGACAGTGGGACAGACGGCGGCCATGACGGAAGCGGCTCGGGATCGGGCTCGGGCGACGGCTCCGGTTCGGGCAGCGACGGCTCCGGTCGCGGCTGGGCGCGGCTCCGGCGACGGCTCGAGCGGCCGCGGGCCCTAGTCGCCGGTGTCGTCGCCGTGCTTCTTGTGGCCGTGCCCGTGGCCGTGCTTCGGCTTCTTGCCCTGGCCGCGGCCCTGCGGCGGCGGGCAGGCCGGGATCCGCGCGTAGAGGGCGTTCGCGGCGCTCGTCAGCGGTTCCTGGTACCGCGCGGGAATGCGGGGCGTCGCGGCGATCACGTCGTCCAGGAGCTGCTTGGCCGGTGCGCGCGCGGCGCAGCCCTGCGCCGAGGCGACCGCGTCGGCGTCGAAGGCGAGCTGCTGGGCCACCGCGGCCGGGATCCGCGGAGCCGGCTTCGGGCTCGGCCGCTCGCCGCCGGATGAGCCGCAACCGGCCGCAAGCGCGACGCTAGACACCACGAGCAAGGCGCTCGGCCAGCGCATCTGGCAACCCCCTTTCGCGAATCTCCTCCTGGGTTCGCTCGACAGGCGTAGGAGACGCGGCGAAATCGGGCGCGGCCGGCGCCGAAGTCGAGCAGGAGCCAGGCCGCGCGCGGGTCGCCGTCGCGCGGCTGTCCGACCGAGCCCGGGTTGAGCAGGAGCCGGGCGTCCGTCCCGAGATCGACGTCGGTGTCCTCGGGCGCGTGCCCGCCGCCGAGCTCGCCGTCCGAGTGCACGATCGCCAGCGGGACGTGGCTGTGGCCGACGAGCACGAGCGGCGCCTCGGTCAGCTCGAACGAAGCCTCGACTGCGTCGGCCGTGAGCACGTAGTCCCAGACCGGGTCGCGCGGGCTGGCGTGGAAGAGCTCGACACGGTCGCTTCGTCCGGACGGGCGGAGCGTCGCCAGGAAGTCGCGCGAGTCGGCCGCGAGCATCCCGCGTGTCCACTCGGCGCTCACGATCGCATCCGGGGCGAAATCGCCGAGATCGACCTCCCCGAGCACGCCGAGGTCGTGGTTGCCCGCGAGACAGACCGCCGCCCGCGTCTGCACCGACTCACAGCACGGATTCGGCCGCGGCCCGTAGCCGACGATGTCGCCGAGACACCAGAGCTCGTCGGGGGACTCGGCATCGATCGCCTCGAGGACCGCCTGGAGCGCATGCCAGTTAGCGTGAACGTCCGAGATGACCGCAACCCGGCTCGCCAAGGGCTCAACCTTATTCGCGGCGGCCGTGGGCTGGGTCGTGGCCGGCTGGTTGCTCTGGCAGACGACCGTCCCGGACAATCTCGACCTCTCGGGTCTCGACCCGCACCGCTACTGGAGCGCGGAGGCTCTGCACCGCAGCGCCCGCTTCGACGGGCTCCTGCGCTGGGACTGGGTCGCCAGCGTGCTCGTCGGAATCGCCGCGCTCGTCGTGCTGAGCCGCCTCGGGCCGCGCCTGGCCGCCGCCTGGGAGCTCGGGCGCGTGGCAACCGGTGTCATGGTCGGCGCCGTCGCGACGCTCGTCGTGTGGGGGGTGAGCCTGCCGTTCGGGCTCATCGCCCTCTGGTGGGGCCGGCGCTACGGGCTCGCGAAACTGGGCTACGTCGAGTGGCTGTTCGAGCAGTGGCCCGCGCTGCTCGGCCAGGTCGTGGGCCTGACGATCGTGCTGACGATCCTGATGCTCCTCGCCGGGCGGTTCCCGCGCTGGTGGTGGCTGCCGGCCGGCGCGCTCTTCACGGCCGTCGCGTTCGTCCTGATCCTGGTGCTCCCGTACTTCATGACGATCGGCGACCGGAAGCCGCACCACACGAAGCTTGCCGCCCAGGTGCGCGCGCTCGAGCGCAAGGAGGGGATCGGCGGCACGCCCATTTACATCGAGAACGCGAGCGAGCGGACGACCCAGGCGAACGCCGAGTCGGTGGGAATCGGCCCCTCGGCCCGCGTGGTCGTCTGGGACACGCTGCTCAACGGCCGGTATTCGCCCGGAGAGATCCGCGTCGTGGCCGCCCACGAGTTCGGTCACGTCGCGCGGCGCCACATCTGGAAGGGCCTCGGCTGGTACGCGCTGATCATCATCCCCGGCTTCTGGATCCTGGCTCGTCTGACCCAGCGGCGCGGCGGAATGGGCCGGCCCGAGGTCGTGCCCTTCGCCCTGCTCGTGATCACGGTCTTCCAGCTCGCCGTGACGCCGTTCGAGAACGCCGTCTCGCGCCGCTACGAGGCCGAGGCCGACTGGCGGGCGCTGCAGGCGACGCGTGACCCCGCGTCGGCGGTCAAGCTCTTCCGCGGCTTCTCCCGCTACGACCTCCAGCAGCCGGACCCGCCCGTCTGGTCGTACATCTGGATCGACAACCATCCGACGCTCGCGCAGCGCATAGCGATGGCCCGCGCCTGGGCCGCTAAGCACTCTCGATGACGTAGAGCCCGCCCGCGAGCTCGGCGCGGCCCCGCGGCGGCCCCGAGATCACGGCCTCGACCGGATGCGGCTCCGCGGGCCGGCCGGTCGGGAGCCAGCCGCGGCGCTCGGGCGCGAGGATCAGCGTGCGGCCGCGCTCGCCGATGAACGCGAGGCGGCCGGGCTCGTCCAGGGTTCCGTCCCACAGCTCGAGCCCGAGCTCGAGGAGCGACGGCGCCAGCTCGTTCGGATCACCCACGAGCCCGAGCTCCGAGAGCCCGTGCTCGTCGATTCCCTCGTGCGCGATGACCTCGACGATGTTGCCAGCAGGGTCGTGGAAGTAGAACGCCTTCGCGTCCCAGTTGGTGAAGTCGAAGACGACTTCGCCGCTCTCGCGGTCCGGCAGGGGCGCAGGTGTCGCTTGGAGCGCTGCCTCGAACCGCGCCGAAGGCACGAGGAGCGCGAAGTGGTAGAACGGCTCGCCCTCTGCGGCCGCGAACTCGAGCTTCGTCTCCCCGGTGTCGAAGCGCGCGTAGAAGTCGCGAAGCTCCGAGAGCAGATGCGCCGGAGCTCCCAGGCGCACCTCCGCGAAGCGCACTAGTTCGAGTCGCCCTCGGTCGTCTCGGGGAGGTTGCGGATCCCCTCGCGCGATGACCACTTCGACCACGAGTCGTTCATCGCGTCGAGCAGCTCGCGCATGAACCGCGTCGACATGTTCACGCGGGAGACGACCACGCCGGGGACGTCGCCTTCCTCGACCTCGTGGTCGATCCGCGCGAACGTGATCGTGAACTCGTAGTCGGAGAAGCTGATGTTGGCGAAGTTCGCGTAGACCCCGGCCAGGTTCTCGGGGTCGAGATGGATGTTGAGCTGGCGCTCCTCGCCTTCGCCTTCCACGGGTCGGGATACTACTCTCGTGAGAGATTCGTTCACCCCGCGCAGGGTCGGATACGCGGTCGTCGGGCTGCTGGTGGTGTTCGCCGCGGGGACGATCGGCTTCCACTCGGCTCTGGACGAGAGCTGGCTGCAGTCGCTTCTACCGGACCGTCGTGACCACGTCGCTCGCCGGCCTCGACACGGTGCCGCGCACTGACGCCGCGCGCGGGATCTCGATCCTCCTCGTCCTCGCCGGGCTGACTATCTTTGCCTACGTCGCCACGATCCTGGTCGAGGGGATCGCGGGCGGAGTCCTGACGGGTGCGTTGGCAGAGCGAAGGAGGCGGCGGGCGATCGAAGCGCTGAGCGACCACTACATCATCTGCGGCTACGGGCGTGTCGGCCGCCGGGCGGCGCTCGAGTTCCAGCACGCCGGCGTCTCGTTCGTCGTCCTCGACTTCAACCCGGATGCGATCGAGCGCGCCCGAGAGCACCGCGTCCTCTTCATCGAGGGCAGCGGCTCGGACGACGACGACCTGACGGCGGCCGGGCTCGAGCGTGCGCGCGGGCTGATCGCGTCCTCCGACTCGGACGCGGACAACCTCTACATCACGCTCAGCGCGCGGGCGGAGCGGCCCGACCTGCCCATCGTCGCGCGGGCCTCCGACGAGGACGCGGCGCGCAAGCTGCGGCTGGCCGGGGCCGACCGCGTCGTCCAGCCGTACTCGACCGCCGGCAAGGAGATGGCGAACCTCGTCCTGCGCCCACAGGTGGCGGCGTTCCTCGACATCGTCACCTCGGGCGGAGGCCCCGAGCTCCTGTTCGAGGAGATCCCGGTGACGGAGGAGTGCGGGCCCGCGGGCCAGTCGATCCGCGACGTGCGTGTGCGCGACGAGACGGGGGCGATGATCGTGGCGCTGCGCAAGGGCGACGGGACCTTCGACGCGACGCCGACGCGCCGACGCCGTGCTCGACGCGGGCGACGTCGTGATCGCGGCCGGCACTCCCGAGGAGCTACGCCTGCTCGAAGAGCTGTTCGCGCCCCGCGAAGCCCTTGCCTGACGCGGTCACCCGGCTCGCCGAGAGGCTGTCTGAGCTCGCCGGCGCAGCGGTCGAGCTCGAACGGCCGCACGACGCGGCGCACGGCGACTACGCGACCAACGTCGCGCTCCAGCTCGCGCCGACGCGCAGGCGGGCCCCGCGCGAGCTCGCCGAGGAGATCGCCGGCGCGGCCACCGCCCTGGACGACGTCGAGCGCGCCGAGGTCGCGGGCCCGGGCTTCGTCAACCTCTGGCTCGCACCGCCGTGGTATGCCTCGGCGCTCGGGGAGATCCTCGAACGCGGCGCCGGCTACGGCGCCGGCTGGGCCGAATCGCGCGAGCGCGTCCAGGTCGAGATGGTCTCCGCGAACCCGACCGGGCCGATCACGGTGGCGTCCGCGCGGAACGGCGCGATCGGCGACTGCGTTGCGCGCCTGCTCGAGTTCGCGGGCCACGAGGTCGAGCGCGAGTACTACTACAACGACTGGGGCGTGCAGATGGAGCTCTTCCGAGCGTCCGTCGAGGCGATCCGGCGCGGGGAAGAACCGCCCGAGAACGGTTACCGCGGCGAGTACGTCACCGAGCTCGCCGCCGCCGAGGACGATCCGGTGCCGAAGATGCTCGCGCAGATCGAGGAAACGCTCGAGCGCTTCCGCATCCATTTCGACAAGTGGACGCTGCAGAGCGAGCTCGAGGGGCGGCTCGGCGAGTTCATGCCCAGGCTGGACACGTACGAGAAGGACGGAGCGGTCTGGGCGCGCTCGTCCGCGTACGGCGACGACGACGATCGCGTGCTGATCCGCTCGCCCGAGAAAGGCGGCACGCCCACCTATCGCGCCGCCGACGTGGTCTATCTCGCCGACAAGCTCGAGCGAGGGTTCGACCGGGCGATCTACGTCCTCGGCGCCGACCATCACGGCACGCGCAACTGGTACGCGGCCGTCGCGCGCATGCTCGGCTACGACACCGACCGCATCGAGGTCCTGCTCTACCAGCTAGTGCATCTGACCAAGCGCGGGCAGCAGGCGAAGATGTCCAAGCGCCGCGGAGACGTCGTCTTCCTCGACGAGTTGCTCGACGAGATCGGCGTCGACGCGGCCCGCTGGTACCTCGCCAACCGCGGGCCCGACCAGACGATCGAGATCGACATCGACCTCGCCGCCGAGCGCACGGAGAAGAACCCCGTCTACTACGTCCAGTACGCGCACGCCCGGATCGCCGGCATCCGCCGGAACGCGGGCGACGCCGAGGTCTCGGCCGCGGCACCCGCCGAAGTCGCGCCCGAGGAGCGCGACCTGATCAAGCGCCTCGCCGAGCTCCCGGACGTCGTGCGCGAGGCGGCCGAGCGGCGTGGCCCTCAGGGCGTACCGAACTACGCGATCCGTGTCGCCGACGACTTCCACCGCTTCTACCACCACCACCGCGTGCTCGACAGCGACGCGCAGGCGTTCCGGCTCGGCCTCTGCGCCGCGACGCAGGCGGTGATCGCACGCTGCCTCGACCTGATCGGGGTGGAAGCGCCCGACCGAATGTAGGATCGGGCTCGATGTCCAGGCCCGAAGCCTCGGTCGCTGAGCCCGCGGCGAACGCGCCGGACCGGAACCTCGCGCTCGAGCTCGTCCGCGTGACCGAGGCGGCCGCGATGGGCGCCGGCCGCTGGATCGGCCGCGGCGAGAAGGAATCCGCCGACCAGGCCGCGGTGGACGGCATGCGCGCCGTCCTCGACACCGTCGAGATGACCGGCCTCGTCGTGATCGGCGAGGGCGAGAAGGACGAGGCGCCGATGCTCTACAACGGCGAGGAGGTCGGCAGCGGCCACGGGCCGGAGGTCGACGTGGCGGTGGACCCGCTCGAGGGAACGCGCCTGACCGCCAAGGGCCAGCCGAACGCGATTGCCGTGATCGCGCTCGCCGAGCGCGGGACGATGTTCTTCCCCGGCGCGGCGGTCTACATGGACAAGATCGCGTGCGGCCCCGAGTCGCTCGACAAGGTCGACATCGATGCGCCCGCGCGACAGAACATCGAGGCGGTCGCCAAGGCGAAGGGGAAGAAGCCGTCCGAAGTGACGGTCGTCGTGCTCGAGCGCGATCGCCACGAGGAGCTCATTGCCGAGCTTCGCGAGACCGGTGCGAAGGTGCTGCTGATCCCGGACGGCGACGTCGCGCCGGCCATCGCCGCCGCACAGCCAGCGACCGGGGTCGACCTGCTGATGGGAGTGGGCGGGACCCCCGAGGGCGTGATCGCCGCGGCCGCTCTCAAGTGCGTCGGCGGCGGCGTCCAGGGGAAGCTGTGGCCACGCAACGACGAGGAACGCGGGCAGCTCCTCGAAGCCGGCTTCGACCTCGACCGCGTGCTGACCACGGACGACCTCGTCTCCGGCGATGACGTCTTCGTGGCGGCGACCGGAGTCACGACCGGCGCCTTGCTGCGCGGCGTCCGCTACACGCCTGAGGGCGCGATCACCGATTCGATCGTAATGCGCTCCCGCTCAGGCACGGTTCGCCGGATCGAAGCGACGCACTCGTTCGAGAAGCTCGAAAGCTTCTCGGGTCGCATATATCGGCCGTAATCGGCGGCAGGAAGCCGGGTCGGAGGAAACTTGAAGCTACTTCTTACGTCCGGCGGCGTCACCAACCCGAGTATTCACTCGGCGCTTGTGCGGCTTCTCGGCAAGCCGATCGAGGAGTGCCGTGCCCTTTGTATCCCGACGGCGCAGTGGGGCCACCCGATGTGCGGTCCGACGTCGGTTCGCGGCTTCGTCGCGGCAGAGCCCGACTGGCGGTACCTGTCCCGCTTGGGCTGGGCGTCGCTCGGTGTTCTCGAGCTCACCGCGCTGCCCAGCATCGGAGCGGAGCGCTGGGCCCCCTGGGTTCGGGATGCCGACGTGCTCCTGGTCGACGGCGGCGACGCGACGTACTTGTGCCACTGGATGCGTGATTCCGGGCTCGCTGATCTGCTGCCGTCGCTGCCGGACATGGTCTGGGTTGGAGTGAGCGCCGGCAGTATGGTGCTGACGCCTCGGATCGGGTCGTACTTCGTGGAGTGGCCGTCCGCGCCGGACGACCGCACTCTGGGAGTCGTCGACTTCTCGATCTTTCCGCACCTGGACGCTTTCCCGACGAACACGCTCGCTGCCGCAGAGCGGTGGGCCGCCGAGGTCGGCGTTCCCGCCTACGCCATCGATGAACAGACAGCGATCAAGGTCGTCGACGGCACCGTCGAAATCGTCTCCGAAGGGAACTGGAAGCTGTTCAACCCCAGTTCTGTCGCAAGCGAACCAGCACCATGAGAAACGGAACTCGGCCGGGCAGGCGTGCGGGAATGTCACCAGAAGCGGCGTAGGATTTGGATCGTGGCTCGCGCTGCTTACGCGGCTATTCCGGTAATCGCGGCGGCCGCACTCGCGTGCGGAAATGCCTCCGGTCACTCAGCCGCGCATGGGGGATGCCCCGTCCACGTCGTCGGCAAGCGAGTCATTGACGGGCGAGGTCAGACCGTCTACCGCTATCCGGGATACCGAGTCCGGGCAGCCCAGGTGAAGTGCAGCGGACGAACCGTCTGGGTGCTCTTCCATGCCGGCGTAGCCTCTAGCCAGGAGGCCTATCTAGGCGTTCGATCCGGCGACGAGGGCCGGACATGGAAGCGGCTCCTCGCGGAGGCGTACTTCGGCATCAAGGCACCTTTCACGGTCGACTCGTACTCGGGGCCGTGGACGATCGTCGGAGAGAAGAGCGCCTATTTCGTCGGCTGGTGCCCGGTCTGTGGTCGCGGCACCGTCTCGTTAACTGTTACGCGCGACGGCGGTGGACACTTCCGGCGCTACTCGATTCCTCGGCTCACCGGCTTCCGCGCCACCGCCATCGAGGTGGCCGGTCACGATGTGAGGATCACGGCGAAAAGCCAGCAGCGTTCCGGCCCACGTAGCCGCACCGTCACGTTGCACCTCGCCTAGAGCCGTCCGCAACTGCGCACCGTCGCATGCTCCAAACGGCGGTTGGTGCATGATCAAGCAATGCCTGTGGAGGCGATCCATCTCGGTGCTCCTCGTAAGCCGGAACTGTGGACGGTCGAGTCAGTACGAGCAGTTGCCGGGAAGGGGCTCGAAGGCGACCGTCATTTCCATGCCGACGGAGCCGCGTCAGGCCAGGCACTGACGCTCGTTTCCGCCGAGGTCGTCGCCGACGTTGGACTAGTGGCGGGAGAGACTCGCCGGCAGCTGACTGTGCGCGACGTGGATCTGAACAGCCTCGTTGGCAAACGCTTCCGGGTCGGCGAGGTCGAGTGCCTCGGTGTGGAGCTCTGCGAGCCGTGTCGGCATCTGGAGGAGATGACGCGGCCGGGGATCATCAAGGAGCTCACTCATCGGGCAGGGATCAATGCCGACATCCTCGTGGGTGGCGTCATCCGCGTCGGCGATCCAGTAGTCGAGCTCTAGGCGCAGGTCGCTCGTCTGGGCCAGCGTGCGGGAATGTCCCCTGAGCCAGGACCTCTGGACGCCCCCGCCCTACAATCCGGCCCGTGGAGGTGTTCAACCTCGAGGGCGAGCAGGACTGGGACTCCGAGAACGATCGTGAGGGCTTCCGTCACCGCGCCACCCGGGTCGGCGCCCGGCTCGGTGCGCGTGCGCTCGGGGCGGGCCTCTATGAGCTCCCGCCCGGCGAGAAGACGTGGCCCTATCACTACACGTACGGCATGGAGGAATGGCTGCTCGTCGTATCGGGGGCGCCGACGCTGCGCGCCCCGGAGGGCGAGCGCGAGCTCGCGCGCGGCGACGTCGTCGTCTTCCGCGAGGGGCCAGAGGGCGCCCATCAACTGATCAACAGGAGCGCCGAGCCGGCGCGTGTGGTCATCTTCTCGTCCGAGAGCTCGCTGACCGTCGTCCACTATCCCGACAGCGGCAAGGTCGGCTTCCGGGCGCGCAGCGACGGCCAGGGCGCGCTCCTCCCGCGCGAGCGCGAGCTCGACTACTGGGAAGGCGAGGTGTGATGACCCCTGAGCACAACGCGCTCTCGCTGACCTCCGCGAACGGTCAGCGCGCGCGTCGCGCATCCCCGAGGCGTAACTACTTCCGCCGCGCAGCTGTCGCGCCGCCGATCGACAGCAGCGCGGCGACGAGCACGATCACGGCCCACCACGCGATTGCGAGCGTGCCGTCGTGCCAGGTGAGGACGTCCCACATGCCGACAGCGTACGCCTAGCGCTCGACGTCGCATACGACCAGCGCGGAGCACGGAGCCGTTCCCTGATCGTCCCAGTAGGCACGCTGGTAGTACAGGTCGGGTCGTTCCGACGTCGATACGGACGTGGCGAGCCTGTTCGCGGAACTCTGCGTGCGAGTTCCCGACGCTGCGCAGCGGGCGGAGCTGCTGGGAGTGCCCGCCGACACCGAAGCAGCCTGGCAACGTGGGCGCACTCTCCCGGTACTTCGAGCGCATCGGAGGGCGCTGGAACGCGCGCTCCGAAAGCGCGCCGGAACAGAACGAGAACCTGGGGAGCCGGACTGAGGCTTGTGCCAGCGTTTCGGAATGACGCCTGAACAAGCGGAGGCTGGATCTCACCGAGGCCAATGAGTTCTCGGTGGACTGTCAGTCTCTACCGCGTACGGATTTTTGGGACGTTCTCGCCCTGCAGGAAACGACTCCCGGAGGCCGCATGAAGCTCTTGCTCACGTCCGCTGGCATCAAGAACCCGAGCATCCACGACGCCCTCGTCGACCTGCTGGGCAAGCCCATCGCCGAGTCCAATGCTCTTTGCATACCGACCGCGGCGTACGGGAGCTCCTACAGCACTCCGGCCGGCCCGTGGCGGTTCGTCAGCGGACGGTCCGACCAGCCGATGACCGAGCTCGGTTGGAAATCGCTCGGCGTGCTCGAGCTAACGGCGATTCCCAGCGTGGGTTCAGACCGCTGGGTCCAATGGGTCCGCGAGACCGACGCCCTATTGGTGAACGGCGGCGACGCGCTGTATCTATGCCACTGGATGCAGGAATCCGGTCTCGCGGATCTCCTGCCGTCGCTGCGCGACATCGTCTGGGTGGGGTTCAGCGCCGGGAGCATGGTGCTGACCCCCCGGATCGGCAAGGACTTCGTTGGCTGGAAGTCGCCCAGCGGCAGCGACGAAACGCTGGGCGTCGTCGACTTCTCGATCTTCCCGCACGTGGATCACCCGGATCTGCCGGAGAACACCATGGCCGAGGCAGAACGATGGGCTTCCGGCTTGTCGAATCCGGCATACGCAATCGACGACGACACCGCCATAAAGGTGGTCGACGACACCGTCGAAGTCATCTCCCAGGGGCACTGGAAGCTGTTCGCCCCCAACCCGGGAGCAAGCGAATCCGGCTAGGAGACGAGTCGCGCTCGCCTGCGCGAGTGCTCGCGAGTGACGCCCGAACGGGGTTACCCTCCGGCGTGTGAAGGTGAAGGTTGAGCGGGTTGATTTTGTCTCTTTCCTGACACGGGACATCGCGCGCGCGAGGGCGTTCTATGCCGATCTCCTCGGTCTCGAAGTCGAGAGCGAGGGCGAGTTCGACATGGAGTTCCGAGCGGGTCAGGTGACGCTCGACATCTTCGACCCCTCCAGCATCGGCCAACCATTCGCTCCCAGCCCCGCCGGCCTGGCGCTACGAGTCTCCGATGTCGCCGCCGTGCGGGCTGAGCTCGAGGCGAATGGCGTCGAGTTCGATGGGCCTACCCAGGACACCGGTGTCTGTCACATGGCGTCTTTCCGTGATCCGGACGGAAACGCCCTCATGCTCCATCGCCGCTACGCACCCTTCAACGACGGCCGCGAACCCTGAAACGGCGAGAGGTGCACCGCGTGCGCGAGGGTCCTCTCACTTGATCCAGCGCGGTGGCGTCGCCCGACCGCTCGGCTTTCGTCTTTCAGGTTCGGGCCGGCCTCGACGCGTCCCACAGTACGTAGATGAGCAGTCCGACGAGTGGAATGACGAGGATGACGACGAGCCAGAACACTTTGCCGCCGAGTCCGAGATCTCTGCGGCGGACGATTCTGACGGCGAAGACCAGCCAGACGACGATCCACGCGATGAGCGCGATGCCGGCAAGTCCGGTACCGAACGTGTACGCAAGCAGCGCCATCCTCACGCCGCGGCGGTCTCCATCTCCGGCGCGTAGGAGCCCGTGCGGGCGGCGCCGTTGAACTTCGCGCGGCGATAGAACGCCTTCTGCGCGTCCTCGACTTTGGCTTCGTCGCCGCCCCAGGCCTTGAGCGCCGGCGCCTGCAGCGCGCGGCCGTACGAGAAGGACAGCTCCCACGGATGGGGGCCACGCGCGTTCATCGCGTTCAGGTGCGCGGTCGCGTCCTCGTCGGTCTGGCCGCCCGAGAGGAAGACGATTCCCGGAACCGCGGCGGGCACATGGCGCGACAGCACATCGAGGGTCGCCTCGGCGACCTCATCGATCCCAGCGCGGTCGGAGGCCTCGTAGCCGCTCAGCACCATGTTCGGCTTGAGCAGCGTGCCGTAGAGGTCGACGCGCTGGTCATGGAGCTCCGTGTAGACCGCCTGTAGCGCGCGGCCGGTCGCGCTCGCAGCGCCGCCGATCGAGTGCGTGCCATCCATCAGCACCTCCGGCTCGACGATCGGGACGAGCCCCGCCTCCTGAGACAGCGCCGCATAGCGGGCAAGGGCGTGCGCGTTCGTCCAGACGCAGTACTCGCTCGGGATCCCGTCGCCGACCGAGTACGTGGCGCGCCACTTGGTGAAGCGCGCCCCGAGCTCGTAGTACTCCTGGAGCCGTTCTCGCAGCCCGTCGAGCCCCTCCGTGATCGTCTCGTCCGAGGCCAGCGCGAGCGGCTTCGTGCCCTTGTCGACCTTGATTCCCGGGATGATCCCGCGGTCCGCGAGCAGCTTCGGGAACGGCGTCCCGTCGGAGGAGCTCTGGCGAATCGTCTCGTCGAACAGGATCACGCCGCTGATGTACTCCTCGACGCCATCGGCGGTGAAGAGGAGCTCGCGGTAGGCGCGCCGGTTGTCCTCGGTGGACTCGACGCCGATCGAGTCGAAGCGCTTCTTGATCGTGCCGTCGCTCTCGTCGGCGGCGAGGATGCCTTTGCCCTCGGCGACGAGCGCCTTCGCGGTCTCGTGGAGCTCGGTTCCCATCGGTCCCCCTTGGTTCGCTGGCGCGATTATCCCTCAGCGCCGCCGGTCTGGAGGAGCAGGCGGACGGCCCGGAGCTCCGTCGGCGTCGCGGGCTCGATCGCGCCGGCGCTGATCCACCAGGCGGGATGGATCTCGTTCCAGCCGTGCTCGGTGTCGTCGGTCCACGGGCCGACCACCTCGATGCGCGAGCCGACCCGCGGGACGGCGACGCGCGAGCGGTCCTGCGGAATGATCTCGACGACCAGGTTCCCGCCGATGCGGTCGTTGCCGTCGGAGAGGAGCTTCTCGTAGGGCGGATCGAGGCGCAGGTCGATGTGGACGTCGCCGTCGTACTCCTCGAACTTGACCTGGCGAACCGTGCCGATTGCGGCGCGGCAGCGGGTCTTCACGACCAGGCGCTGCGGGTGGTAGACGCCGGCCAGCGGATTGCCGCCACGGCAGTAGGGAGAGGGCGGCGCGACCTGCCGCCGGAGGCTGCACGCGGCGGTGCAGGAGACGAGAAAGACCGTCAGGACGACCGCAGCGCGCCGCATGGGGCGAGCCTGCCAGCAGCGGCGGCGGAGCGAAAGTCGCTCTTCAGGACTCGGCTAGAATCGCATTCGCGCGGACGTAGCTCAGTTGGTAGAGCATCAGCTTCCCAAGCTGAGGGTCGCGGGTTCGATCCCCGTCGTCCGCTCCTAGGAACCAAGCCGAAACCCGCTTCTCGTACGCATGGACCCTGGCTTCGCGGAGTTCGTCCCGCCGCTGGCGCCGTCGCCGTGGCTCCGCAAGGACGGCCAGTGGTGGCCCATGGATCAACGTCCTACGCGTTAGCGTGCCGCCGGTGAGCTTCATCGTCGACGCAGGCGCCTACGACAGCTACATGGGCAGGTACTCGGTACTGCTTGCGCCTCAGCTGGTGGATTTCGCAACGGTCTCCGCGGGACAACGAGTGCTCGACGTCGGATGCGGCCCGGGCGCATTGACGGCCGAGTTGGTCAAGCGACTCGGTGCGGCAGCGGTTTCTGCCGTCGATCCATCGGAACCCTTCGTCGCCGCGGTGGAGGAGCGGCATCCTGGCGTCGAAGTGCGGCGTGCAGCCGCGGAGCAGTTGCCGTTCCAGGACGCGGAGTTCGACACGACCTTGGCGCAACTGGTGGTCCTTCTCATGGAGGATCCCACTGCGGGAGTGGCCGAGATGGTGCGTGTAACCCGGAAGCGCGGCGTCGTGGCGGCCTCGGTCTGGGACTACGCGGGCGGCCGAGGCCCGGTCAGCGTGCTCTGGGATGCAGCGCGCGAGCTCGATCCCGAGGTCGCCGACGAGTCCCACCTCGCCGGCGTTCGCGAAGGCCATCTCGCGGAGTTGTTCGACGCTGCCGGACTCGTGGAGATAGAGGAGGCCACTCACTCGATCCGCGTCGAGCATTCGAGCTTCGAAGAATGGTGGGAGCCGCTCACGTTCGGCGTCGGGCCTGCCGGAAGCTATGTCGCCGGACTCGACCCCGCACTACGATCTCGGCTCCGTGAACGCTGTCGCGCGAAGCTCCCTCACGCACCATTCCTCCTGACAGCGCAGGCCTGGGCAGCACGAGGTCTCGCATAGCGCCCACGAATCGATGGCGCTCTACTCCGCCACGTAGGTCGCCGTCGCCTGGGCCAGCGTGCGCGAATGTCACCAGAAGGACGTGAGCAGCGACCGTCCCTGGCGGTAACGAGGCGGGATCAGTGTGTTTGCTGAGCGGCGTCGGTGTTCGCCCTGATGTGCGCCTCGGGCGCTGCTAATAGCGTGGCCTTAGAGGATGTCGATAGGAGGTGTCAGATGACACCGAGCGTTGAGGGCGCGACGAGCCGCGGCGTACGCATGGCTGCGGCTCTTCTGATTTTCGGGCTGGTTGCGGGGCCGGCGGCGGAGCACCTCTACTGGATGCTGGGCGGCACGTGGGCGGTTGAAGACGCGACCTCGGCCACGGGTGTGCGGGTGGTGGCCGCCTTCGTGGTCATGCTGATCGCTGTCGCGGTGTTGGTCGTCCTGGCGCGGGTCGGGTGGTGGCAGCCGACGTTCGTGTCCGACCGCCTGAATCGGCTCTTGGCCTGGGCGCTCGCGGGCTTCTTTCTGCTCCATGGGCTGGTGAGCTTCGCCGAGGCCTTGGCCGGGGTACAGGTCGAATGGTGGCTGTATGGCCCGGGCGGGCTTGTAATCGGGCTGCTTGCGCTCGTCGTGGCGGGCTCGGGCGGTGCGTGGCGCATCCATCGGCCACACCGGATGCTGCCGTCGCACTAAAAGAGGCGCCACGGCCACTGGACTCACGGGCTCACAGAGCCACTAGCAATCGCGCTTCCTGCGAGTGAAAGAATCGTTATGTGGGTCAGCGTTCTCTTCGCTCGAGACACTGCTGGCGCGAAGACTGGCGCGCGGGCGGCGCAAACCGCACCGTTGAGCCGAACGTGACTAGCTTCCCAGGCTGAGGGTCGCGGGTTCGATCCCCGTCGTCCGCTCTCCTCTGTTCAAGCCGGAACCCGCATCGTTAGGCGGGTTCGGCGTTCCAGGGCTCGCGCGTCGCTTACCGCCCGAAACCGCGAAAGACCGCTCGGAACGGGCGCTCACTGGCGCGCGCAAACGGGGTCCCGCGGACCAAACGAGGGAGGGTCGCGCCTTCGACGGCTCGGGCCGTTCGCTTTCGCACCGCGAAAGGCATAACGTGGTGATCAGCGTGCTTCACCGCCTCCTGATCCCCTTGGCCGTCGCGAGTTCCGCCGTCGCGGCTGCGATCTTTCTGCTGCCCCCGGCGGCGTCGCCGGCCGCGAATACGAAGCTGTTTGCGTATGTCAACGAACCCGGCGAGCAGTACAACGGGATCTGGCTCAAAGACGCCAACGGAGCCTTGGTGACCCATCTCGATCCCGGCACGTACGAGATCGCTGTCGACGACCGGTCAGCTGGCAGCAGCTTCCATCTCACGGGGCCCGGCGTCGACATCAAGACAGGGATCGACGAAATCGTGCAGACGACTTGGACGGTGACGTTCACCGACGGCACCTATCTCTACTTTTGCGACGCCATGCCCGGGACGATGCATGGCAGCTTCACCGTTGGGAACGCGCCGCCGCCTCCGCCGCCGCCTCCGCCGCCTCCACCGGCAAAGTGCGTCGTTCCGAAGGTCGTGGGCAAGTCACTTGCGAAGGCGAAGAGGAGACTCAGCGCTGCACACTGTCGAACGGGCGCCGTGCGTCGAGGACAGTCACGCCTCCGGCCCGGCATCGTTTATTGGCAGAGTCGGAAGCCCGGTGCCCGACTTCCTCGCGGAACCAAGGTTGGTATGCGCGTAAGTCTCGGCAGTTAGGCTTGCCAAGCCGAGGGTCGCGCGTTCGATGGTCGCACGCTTCCCCGGCGCAGGACCAGCCAGCCTTGTGGTCACGCGTTCGCGGTGAGGGATCGCCGACGGTCGTCTTCGAGGCGGGCGGGGGAGAGGGCTCATCGGTGTGGGAGGACCTCGAGCCCGACGTGCGCACCCGTTTCCAGGTCCGGACGATGGTCTACGACCGGGCCGGGTTGGGGCGCAGCGCGCCAAACCCGTCTGCCTACTCGATCGACGGCGAGGCAAGCGCCTTGCGGCGGGAGCTCGACAGGCACTCCGTCACCGGGCCGATCGTGCTCGTCGCCCACTCCTACGGCGCGTTCGTCGCGACGCTGGTTGCCGCGACCGACCCGCGCGTGGCCGGCCTCGTCCTCGTGGATGGCAACCTCGCGAGCTTCATGGACGACGCGCAGCTCGAACGCCTCCTCGCGACCTACACCCCTCAGTTCGCCGCCCTCGAGCAGGCGGCGCCCGAACTGGCGCGCGTGATGATCCCGGTGATCGAGGCCTATCCGGCCACGGTCGAGCGGCTCCGCGAAGTGGACGTTCCGCACGACCTGCCGACCGTCGACATCGTCGCCGAGCGAACCTGGGTCGAGTCGCCGGGTGAGATCGAGGCGATCCGGCGGGCGCACAGCGACTTCGTCGCCGCGTCACCGCAGCGTCGGGCCGTGTTTGCAGACAAGAGCGGGCATCACGTGATGCGGGACCGGCCCGATCTGGTTCTCGAAGCAATCGGGAGCGTCATCGCAGCAGTCCGCGCGTGACGGCGGGCGCGGCTAAGTGGGTAACTACCGGGCTACATGCGCCTTCGGCTCGGGACAGTCGCTGCGCTCCTCGGCACGCTCGCCTGCTCCGGTAGTGCCTCCGGCGGCCTTCCAAGCCTGTTACTGCCCGACCTCGACCAGCGCCCGCCGCTCGCGGTCTCCGTCCGCTGGGGCGGGCCGCCGAAGCATCACCCGCTGCTCGTCTTCACGTCGAGCGTCGAGAACGTCGGCTACGGGCCGCTGCTCGTCGAGGGCCGCCGGGCAAGCAGACGCGTGTCGACCATGCGCGCCAATCAACTGATCGCGCTGGCAAAAGGCGGCTACCGGCGAGTGCCCGGAGTTGGGCGGCTGCGCTACAACGTCAATCCCTCCCACAGCCACTGGCACCTGCTGCCGTTCGAGCGCTACGAGCTGCGAACCCTCGCCGGGGCCCAGATCGTCCGCGATCACAAGAGCGGCTTCTGCCTGACGAGCGACCACCAGTCGCCGCTACCGACGCTCGGCCCCCCTGCCAAGCAGCCGATCAAGGGCAGCGACTGCGCCCGCGACAGGCCGCGTGCGTTGCGCCTCCTCGAGGGCATCGCCGTCGGTTGGGGCGACATCTACATCCCCGCGAAGGAGGGGCAGGCGATAGACATCAGCGGCGTCGCTCCCGGCGACTACGACCTCGCCCACCGCGTCAACGTCGGTCGGCTCCTGCGCGAAGCGGACTACTCCAACGATGCGTCCTCGCTGCGGATCCGGCTGCTTGCGCCGCCGGCGCCCGGCGAGCTGCCCGGCGTGGTGGTGCTCAACACCTGCGAAACCGGGATTCACTGCTAGGCGGCAGCACGGGTCGCAGGCAGGCCAACCAGTTGAAAAGCGAACGTATGTTCGCTTTGATTCAAGGGTGCAGCTCGCACTCGATGCTCTCGACCGGCTTGTCGAACTACTCGAGGAGCAGGGCCCGCTCCCGGCCGTCGAGGCCGCCCGGGCGCTGTTCGCGACGCCGTCGGTCTCCGAGGGGCTCGCGCTCTCGCTGCTGGAAGAGGTCACGGCGGGGGACAGCCGCGTCGCGTGCTCGGGGTCGACGGTCGCCCTCGCTACAGGCGCCGACGACCCCCTGCTCGAGGACGCAGCCTTCGTCGTCTTCGACCTGGAGACGACCGGCCTTTCGGCGACGCAGAGCCGAATTTGCGAGATCGGCGCCGTGCGCGTGGCGGGGCTCGAGCTCGTCGACGAGTTCCAGTCGCTCGTCAACCCCGGCGTCTCGCTGCCCGAGCAGATCGCGCGCCTGACGGGCCTGCGCGACCCGGAGCTGCGGCGCGCGCCCTCGGTTCGGACGGTGCTCCGGCGCTTCCTCGCGTTCGCCGGCGACGACCTGCTGGTCGCGCACAACGCGAGCTTCGACCGGCGCTTCCTCGAGCACCAGCTCTGCGCATGCACGGACGGCGGCTCTCGGAGCCGCCGCTCTGCTCGGCGGCGCTCGCCCGACGGCTGCTCGAAGGCCGCCGGCGCCGGGTCGGGCTCGCCGGGCTGGCGGACTTCTTCGGCGTTCCGACGACGCCCTGCCACCGCGCACTCCCGGACGCGCAGGCGACGGCCGAGATCCTCGTGCACCTGATCGGCCTGGCACAGGAGCTCGGTGCCAGGCGCCTCTCCGAGCTGCGCGCGCTCGCGGCTCCGCGGAAGCGGCGGGTCTACGGCAAGCGCTCGCTCGCGAACGGCGCACCCACGAGGCCGGGCGTCTACCTCTTCCGCGACCGGCACGACCAGGTGCTCTACGTCGGCCGCGCGCGGGACCTGCGCGCCCGCCTCCGCTCGTACTTCCGCAGTGAGCGGCAGCGCCCGTCGGTCGAGGCCGCGCTGCTCGCGCTCGAGCGGGTCGAGTGGCGGGTCCTCGGTTCCGAGCTCGAGGCCGCGTTCGAGGAGCTGCGGTTGATCCGCGAGCTGCAGCCGCCCGCGAACTCGCGCAGCCGCCGCAAGGAGCAGGGCGTGTACCTGAAGCGCCGCGGCGAGGACTTCGTCGTCACGAAGACGCCGACCGAGCTCGGCCCGATCGGGAGCCGGCGGAAGGCCGCGCTTGCCGCCCGCGCCCTCTCGGGCGCTACCGAGGAAGAGCTCGACGCGCTGCTCGACGGCGGTCCGCTGCCGCGGCTACGTGAGCGGCTCGCTCATCTCGCCGACAGCCTGCGCTACGAGGAGGCGGCCAGGCTCCGCGACCGGATCGAGGCCCTCGAGCAGGTGATCGACCGGCTGCACCGCCTCGAACGCTTGCGGAAGCTCGAGCTTCGGCTCGTCTGCCCGGGCGCGGCGTTCGTCGTCGCGGGCGGCCGGGTGACGATGGACGAGCAGCCGCCGCGGCCGCTCGAAGGGCCGCTCACCGCCGAGCAGGCGGAGGACCTGCTGCTGATCGACGGGTTCGTGCGCCGCCCGCCGCCGGAGCTCAAGGTGCTGCCACTCGCCGCGTGAGCGTGGGGGAGGGCCGAAGCCCTCCCCCAGCGAAGACGTCGGTCGCTACAGCCCCACGCACTGGCCGGTCTCGCGACCGGTCACGTGGTTCGGCGCGCCGCCCGAGTCGCCCGACTGAGGCGCCGGGTCGTTCCCGAAGCAGTTGAGATTGCCGTGAATCGTGTTCGTCTGAAACTCGTTGCCGTCTGGATCCAGCACGACGTTGTTGTAGAAGTTGACCGATCCGTGGACGTTGTTCCGGAAGAACCCGTTCCAGAAGCCGTCGTAGCCGGACTCCGTGTAGCCGCCGTTGATGGTGCTGTCCTCGACGGTGTTGAACGTGACTTCGAAGGGGCCGCCGAACGGGCCGGAGCCGCCCTGGATGTTGACGCCGCCGTTGATCGTGCTGAAGTGGATCTCGACGGTCATCGCGTTCGTCGCGTGCACGCCGCCGCTGATCGTCGCGGTGTGGACGGGGTTCTCCTCGCTGCCGAGCACGAGCGTCGCGCCCTGCTCGACGAACAGGCCGCCGCGGATCGTGACCGGGCCCTCGCTCATGCAGACGCCGTCCTGTGGGACGACGACGCGCTGGTACGTGCCCGGGTCGAGCGTGCCGTTGCACGCGGTCGTGCCGCCGCCTGCAGCGAACGCAGGCGCAATCGCAAAGGCTGTGGCGACGAGCACGCCTAGGCCAAGCACAAAACCAACTCTCTTCATGTGACTCCTCTCCCTTGAGTCGCTCGCCCGTGTGCGGCGAGCCGCAGAGGATGAACCTACCGCATCCGGGGCGCGATGCGGTAGACGACGCCGCGGCCCCAGTCGGCGACGAGCAGACCGCCGCGGCGACCGGCGAGCAGCGCGAGCGGGTGCGCGAAGCCCGAGGCGAACGACGTCACCTGCGCGCGCCGGCCCGGCCGGAGATGGATGCGCACGAGCCGCCGGCCGAAGCGGTGGCTCAGGTACTGGCCCCATTCGGCGACGTAGAGGTCGCCGCGCCAGAAGGCGATTCCGTCGGCGGACGCGTGCGGCTCGAGGTACGCGATCGGCTTCGTGACCCCGGAGCAGCGGCCGCTGAGTCTGAGCGTCCGCGCGTTCGGCCAGCAGCGCGGCCAGCCGTAGAAGGCCCGGCGCCGCACCGCGACGACCATCTCGGCGGGCTCGGGGTCGGCACCGGTGCCGAGCTTGTCCTGGCCGTTCACCGACGCATAGAGCCGACCGGTTCCCGGCTGAAACGCAAGGCCGTACGGGTTGCGCAGCCCGCGCGCGACCACGCGGAGGTCGCTGCCGTCGGGCCGGAGCGACAGGATCGCGGCGCTGCGCGCGTCGTGCTCGCGGCAGGCGTCGCACGTGGAGCCGCTGCCCCAGTAGAGGCGGCCGTCGGGCCCGACGACGACGTTGTCCTGCTGGTGCTCGCCAAACGGCAGTCCCTTGACGACGACGTCGGCGCCCGTCGAGCCGTCCGCCGCTGAGCCGGAATCGTTCGAGCCGGCCCTGCTCGGAGACGAAGAGCGTGCTGCCGCGCCAGGCGAGCCCGAGCGGCGTGCGCAGGCCGCGAACGAGCACCGCTGGCTTTCGCGTGCCGCGCCGGATCGCCACGAGCTTCCCCGTCGACTCGGTCACGTAGATGCGTCCGTCCGGTCCGTAGGCCATCGCCGTGGGCTGCGAGAGGCCGCGGGCGAACGTCGATACGCGGAATCCCGCCGGGACCTGGATCCCCTGAAGAGCCGCAGATGCACCATGCAGCGAGACCGCAGCAGCGGCGACGACCCCGATCAAGAGCGCCCTCCTCAGGGGTTCGAGTTTACGGCGGAGCGCGGCCTTGGCTGCGAAACCGAAGCTCGATCCGGCTAGCATCAGGCGGCTGATGTCTGAGGAAACCGGCCAGTTGCAGGCACTCGGCGTTTCGCACCGAAACGCGCCGCTCGAGCTGCGGGAGCGCCTCTACCTCGCCGATGGGCAGGCGACGGAGCTCGGGCGCGAGCTCGGCGGCGTCGTGCTCTCCACCTGCAACCGCACGGAGATCTACTTGCTCGGCGCCGACCGCGAGGGTGCGCGCAGGGCGCTCGAGCAGCGTTCGGGCCTGGAGCTCGACAGCGTGCTCGCCTCCTGGGACGGGGGCGAGGCGGTCGAGCACCTTTTCCGCGTGGCGGCAGGCCTCGACTCGCTCGTGCCGGGCGAGGCGCAGATCCTCGGCCAGGTGCGCGAGGCCTACGAGGCTGCGCTGGCAGCCGGGACGACCGGCCCGGTGCTGAACCGGCTCTTCGAGGAGGCGCTCCACACGGGCAAGCGCGTGCGCACCGAGGCGAAGCTCCACGAGATGCCGGAATCGGTCGCGGAGTCCGCTGTCGAGCTCGCGGCCAAAGAGCTCGATGGCCTCGAGGGCAAGCGCGCTCTTCTGTTCGGCGCGGGGCGGATGAGCGAGCTCGCCGCGCGCGGCCTCAAGGAGCGCGGGGCGGAGGTCGTCGTCTCGAGCCGGACGCTCGAGAGCGCGCAGGAGCTGGCCGGGCGCCTCGGCGGCCGCGCGGCCCCGTTCGACGCGATCGCACTCGAGCTGATCGACGCCGACCTCGTCATCTCGGCCACCCGGTGTCCGTACCCGATCCTGCACGCGGAGGCGGTGCGTGCACGTGAGAAGCCGCTCGTGCTGATCGACATCGCGGTCCCGCGCGATCTCGACCCGGAGATCGGCAACGTCGAGGGCTGCACGCTCCACGACATCGACGCGCTCGGCGAGGGGCTCGTCGGCCGCGACGAGGACGTGCGCGCGGCCGAGCGGATCGTGGCCGAGGAAGCCGCGCATTTCGCCGACTGGCTGCGTTCGCGCGACGCGGCGCCCGCGATCGCGGCCTTGCGCAAGCACGCCGAGGAGATCCGGTCCGAAGAGCTCGCGCGTGCCGAGCGCCGCCTCGGCGAGCTCTCGGAGCACGACCGGCGGACCGTCGAGACCCTCACGACCCAGATCGTGAACAAGCTCCTGCACGCGCCGACCGTGCGCGCGAAGGACGGCGCTGCCGAGCCGCTCCGCGAGCTGTTCGGCCTGCGCGACGGCTCCGAGTGAGCTCCGCTGACCTCTGGGCCCGGGCCCAGCGCGTCATCCCGGGCGGCGTGAACTCGCCGGTGCGCGCGATGAAGGCGGTCGGGCTCGACCAGCCGCTGTTCGCGGCGCGCGGGGAGGGCGCCTATCTCGAGGACGCGGAGGGCCGCCGTTACGTCGACTGGGTGATGTCATGGGGTCCGCTGATCTTCGGGCACGCGGATCCCGAGACGGTCTCCGCAGTCGTGGAGGCGGCTCGGGCCGGCACGACCTTCGGGACGGCGACCGAGCGCGAGGTCCTGCTCGCCGAGGAGATCGTCGACGCGGTGCCGTCGGTGGAGATGGTTCGGCTCGTCTCGTCCGGTACCGAGGCGGCGATGACCGCGCTCCGGCTGGCGCGGGCGGTCACGGGCCGCGAGCCGCTCGTCCGCTTCCGCGGCGGCTACCACGGTCACGCCGACCCGTTCCTCTCGGAGGCCGGCTCGGGCGTGCGCACGCTCGGGATCGAGGCGGCGGCCGAAGGGCGTGTCGTCGACTACAACGACCTGGGCGGGGTCGAGCTCGCGATCGAGGGCGCGGCCTGCGTCTTCGTCGAGCCCGTCGCGGGAAACATGGGCGTCGTCGCTCCGGCCGACGGGTTCCTCGAGGGCCTCCGGCGCCTCTGCGACGAGAGCGGCGCGCTGCTCGTCTTCGACGAGGTGATCACCGGCTTTCGCGTCGCGCGCGGCGGTGCGCAGGAACGCTTCGGCGTGCTGCCCGACCTGACCGTCCTCGGCAAGATCGTGGGCGGCGGCTTGCCGCTCGCGGCCTTCGGCGGCCGCGCGGAGCTGATGGAGCGTCTCGCGCCGGCGGGCGACGTCTATCAGGCCGGGACGCTCTCCGGGAACCCGCTCGCGACCGCGGCCGGGCTCTCGGTGCTGCGGCGGCTCACGCCCGAGGTCTACGACGAGCTCGAGCGCAAGGGGAAGCGACTCGACGCGCTGGGCCAGCACGGCCGCTTCGAGCGAGTCGGCGCGATGGCGACGCTGTTCGTCGACGACTATCCCGCGCTGTTCCGCCACCTGCTCGAGCGCGGGATCTACCTCGCCCCGAGCCAGAACGAGGCGATGTTCCTCTCGACCGCGCACGGCGACGAGGAGATCGACCGCACCATCGAGGTTGTCGCGGATTTCTTCGCCTAGGCCGGCGGGGCGAAAGGCGTCTCGCCGGTGAAGAGCGTCCGCGAGTCGACGAAGCAGATTGGGTTCCCGAACGGGTCGCGGGCGTAGAAGCTCCGCTCGCCCCACGGCTGGATTTCGATCTGCGACAGCTCACGGCAGTCCGCTTCCTCCGCCCGGTCGTGAGCCGCGTCCAGGTCGTCGACGCTGAAGTAGACGTGTTGCGGGTTCGGCCCGACGGGTTCCGGGTCGCCGTCGGCGAGGGCGTCGTAGCAGGCGAGAATCGTTCCGCCGCACTCGAAGTAGTGGCGGCCGCTGGAGACGCGCGTGCCGGGCGTCTCCAGAATGCGAGCGTAGAACGCGGCCGCCGCCTCGATCTCGGAGACGGGCAGGATCACGCGGAACAGGCGCGGCTCGGTCACCCAGACCAGGCAGCCGCCAGCCGGCGGCGGGTTTCGATCAGGTGCTCAGGGAGCACCTTTACGTCCGCGAGGACGGGCATGAAGTTCGTGTCTCCCGCCCAGCGGGGGACGACATGGAGGTGGACGTGGTCGACGATTCCGGCGCCCGCGATGCGGCCGAGGTTCCAGCCGAGGTTGTGGCCCTGCGCGCCGTAGACCTCGGCAAGCGCTGCGATTCCGCGCTCGGCCAGCCGGTGGACCTCGAGCACCTCCGCGTCCGTAAGCTCGGCGAACTCGCCCACGTGCCGGTAGGAGGCGACCATCAGGTGGCCGGACGAGTACGGAAACTTGTTCAGCAGGACGAACGCGGCCTCGCCGCGGCTCACCACGAGACCCTCCTCATCGTCCAGGCCCGGCGCGCGGCAGAAGACGCATTCCGTCTCCTCGTCCGCCTGCTTGATGTACTCGAGTCGCCACGGCGCCCACAGCGGCCTGGACATGCCGCCGAGCCTATCGACCCGCCGCGGAACGGCGTACCATTCGCATCGTGAAGAAGCGGTTGCTGCTAGCCGTGGTTCTGGCGGCCGTCGCGTCCGGGGCCGCCGCTCCGAGCGCGCAACGGGGCGGCGCCGTTCCGGCGGGGGTGACGGTCGGCGGGCTGAAGGTCGGCGGGATGCCCGTCGAGCAGGCGCGCTCCGCCCTCAACTACGCCTACAACCGGCCGCTCCACTTCGTGTTCTACGGCAAGCAGTGGAAGGTGCGGCCGGCTGCGCTCGGCTCGTCGCTCGACGTCGAGGGCACGATCAAGGACGCCGTGAACGCGCGCCAGGGCGAGACCGTCCCGCTCGAGGTGACGGTCGACTCCGGCCGCCTCGCGCAGTACGCGCGCTGGCTGGACAGCTGGCTCTCGGTCGACCCGCAGAACGCGACCGCGACGCTGACGAGCCGGCTCACGCCGGTCCTGCATCCGGCGAAGGCGGGCCTTCAGGTGCGCGCGTCCCAGACGGGCGCACGCATCGAGGCCGCGCTCCGCTCGGCGGTGCGCCCGCTGCTTCGGCCGTCGGCCCACACCGTGCCGGCCACGATCACGCGTCAGGACTTCGGGCCGATCGTGGTCGTCCACCGCGGCTCGAACCGGATGAACATCTTCAAGGGGACAAAGCTCTGGCGGACGTTCGGCGTCGCGACCGGGCAGTCGATCTACCCGACGCCAGTCGGGAACTGGCACGTCGTCGACATGCAGCGCAACCCGTGGTGGCGACCGCCGGACTCGCCGTGGGCGCAGGGGCTGAAGCCAATCCCGCCCGGGCCGGGCAACCCGCTGGGCACGCGCTGGATGGGCCTCGACGCCGCCGGAGTCGGCATGCACGGAACGCCCGACGACGCGTCGATCGGCTACTCGGCCTCGCACGGCTGCATCCGGATGCACATCCCGGACGCCGAGTGGCTCTTCACCCAGGTCAAGATCGGGACTCCGGTCTTCGTTGTCGCGGCGTAGGCGATAGCGACTCTGACTTGCGCGAGCGTCCCACTCGTCCGACCGTCGACTTTGGCGTGAATGGTCGCGGGGCGACGTGTCGCCGGAGCCGGGCTTTGCCCGGCGGGAGGCACACGACGACAAAACGTCGGCCGACGTTGCGCGTGGCCGGCTACGAAAGGAGGGGGCCCACGGGGAAGCAGGGGTCCCCCGTGCTCGAGCCAGGGGTTCCCCGTGTTACAACCAGCGCTTGTAGCGCACGTAGCCGATCAGGCCGGCGGCGATCGCCAGCATCGAGCCGCAGATGATCCAGAACGCGCGCGCGGTCTCGAAGCCCGGGAACCTGACGTTCATCCCGAACAGGCCCGTGATCAACGTGAGTGGGAGCAGGATCACGCTGACGAGCGTCAGGACAAGCAGAACGCGGTTCTGCCGGTGCGAGATGACCGACTCGTTCGTGTCCTCGAGCGCCTCGACGACCTCCTTGTGGTTGTCGAGCAGGTCCCAGATGCGCTCGGCGGCGTCGACGATGTCGTCGAAGTAGAGCTCGAGGTCCTCGGGCAGGAAGCGCTCGATCTGCCGTTCGAGCACGCGCAGCGTGGCGCGCTCGGGCTTGATGATCTTGCGGTAGGAGATGATCTCCTGCTTCGCGTCCGAGATGTCGCGCACGACCGCCTCGGAGCGGCCCTCGAAGACGTCGTCCTCGATCGAGTCGAGCTTGTAGGCGATCTTGTCGAGGATCGGGAAGCAGTAGTCGAAGAGGTCGTCGAGGACGTGGTAGAAGAGGTAGCCGGAGCCCTTCGAGAAGAGCTGGTCGCGCAGCTCCTCGTCCTCCTGGCAGCGCCGGAAGAGCCGCGTCACCGGCAAGAGCTCGACGTTCGGGAGCGTGACGAGGTAGTCCTGGCCGACGAAGACGTCGAGCTCGGCCGCGTTCAGGCGCTGGACCGCCTTGTCGTAGACCGGGAAATGGAGGACGACGAACAGGTAGCCGTCGTCGGCGTACTCGTCGATTTTCGGCCGCTGGCGCCTCGAGAGCACGTCCTCGATGTCGAGCGGGTGCCAGCCGAAGCGCTCCGCGAGCAGCGTCGCCTCCTCGGAGGTCGGCGAGTCGAGGTGGATCCAGGTGAGGTCGTGCGCGGAGAGCTCCGCGACCCTCGGCTCAGGCGGAGGAAGAGCCTCCCGTGTGGGCGTGCGTGGCGTCTGGCGCCTGATGCGGGGCAGGCTCGGCATCGGTACTGAGGGGGTCTTCGGCAGTCATCTCGGAGGTTCGCCATAGTACCCGGAAGGCCTTCCGCGAAGCCTGTGCGCGGCCCGGACTGACGGCGACTTCGGCCGGTGTGCTCGCGGCGAGCGCGAGGAAGCCGGCGCCCGCGGCCCCGCAGGCGACGGCGCACCCGAGCCAGAGCCCCGAGGGCGACGCGGCGAGCAGGAGGCTGCCGATCGTCGGGCCGACCAGGAAGCCGAGCTGGAAGGACGACGTGCGAAGCCCCATGTAGCGGCCCATCAGCTCCTGCGGGGCGAGGTCCGCGACGAGCGGGTTCAGGACGGCGCCGTGGATGCACTCGGCGAGGCTGAAGACGACGATCACGCCGCAGAGCGCGACGACCGCCGTCGAGCCGTCGAGCGTGCGGCCGACCCCGAGCACGGCCACCGACGTGATCGCGAAGAGGGCGGCGGTCAGGGCGAGCGCGCGGAGGCGGTTGTGCCCGCCGAGGGCCTTCGCGATCGGCAGCTGGGCGACGACCAGGGCGAGCGTGTTCACGAAGAAGACGACGCCGATCCCCGTCGGGCTCACGCTTGCATGCTCGTGCACGTACGGCGGCAGGATCGTGGCGATCGGGGCATACGCCGCTGCGACCAGGACCGCCGTCAGCGCGAGCAGCCAGACGAACGTGCGGTCGTGCACGACCCGCCGGAAGCCGCCGGAGACGACCGCGGCCGCGGCGCGAATGTCCGGGACGAAGAAGAGCAGCCCGATGAATGCAAGGAACGTGCCGGCGTCAACCGCGAAGAGGACGTCGAAGCTGACCGGCACGCTCGTGCTCGCGATCAGCCCGCCGATGAGGCCGCCGATGCCGAAGCCGAGATTGTCGGTCACGCGGGTGAGGGCGTAGGCGGCCGTGCGCTGCTCGCGCGAGGTGAGCGCGGCGAGCAGGCTCGAGTGGCTTGGCGCGAAGCCGGCGTTGCCGGCGCCGGCGATCAGGGCGAGTGCGAATGCCTGCCAGGGGTGTCGCACGAACGGGAAGCCGCCGTAACCGGCCGCGAGCAGGGCGAGGGAGCCCATCAGGGTCGTCCGCGCGCCGATCCGGTCGACGACGCGGCCGGCGAGCGGGCTGCCGACGATTCCGATCCCGAGCAGGCACGCGACGACCACCCCGGAGATTCCGAGGCCGAAGTGCCGAACGTCGTGCAGATAGATGACGAGGAACGGGATCACTATCCCGTTGCCGAGCGAATTCGCGATGCCGCCGGCCTCGATCAGCCAGACCGGGCGGGGCAGCTGAGGATTCAGGCTGCGAACGTACGCGAGAGCTGCTTTCAAACTGCCTCACGAGGGTAACCGAAACGGGCGCTGTCTAGAGGCAGTGATTGACTCGTCAATCAGGTAAGAAAAGCGGACGCGAATGCGCACCGGATTGCCGGTGACGTTTCCGTAGCGGCAATTTCCGGGAATGGTTCGCCATCAGTTATCCACCTGGGGGGTGAACGAATGGTGCGGAGGCTTCTTCCGCAGGCCGTCTCCACGCTCAAACGGCGGCGACGGACCGGCGTCGTGATTTCGCTTCCGGTCGTGCTCGCTGGGATCGTGCTCGCGGCCACGGCGGGCTCGGCCGGTTCGCCTGCAAGGCAAGCGAGCGCGGGCGTCGTCCGCGCGGGCAGCAGCGTCTCGAACGGAACTGCCGTCTCGGCCGGCAACACCTCGACGTCGTTCGGCCCGAATGTTGTCAACGGCGTCTTTCAAGGCGAGTCGCCGGCCGTCAGCACGCTGCCGGTCCTACCGGTGATCCCTGGGCCGCTGCACACGCGCGACAACGAGTCGCTTCAGGCCGGCGGAAACACGAACGCCCACGACCCGGTCGTGCAGCACCAGAAGGGCACGGGCCCGATCTCGGGGCCGATCCAGAGCTTCGACGGCATCTGCCTGCCGTTCGGCCCGCCCTGCGGCCAGCCGAGCAGCTGCAGCTGCCTTCCGCCGGACACCGACGGCGAGGTCGGCGGGAGCCAGTACGTCCAGGCCGTGAACACGGACTTCGCCGTCTACTCGAAGACCGGCGCCGTCCTGCGCACGTCCACGCCGCTCAACGAGCTCTGGGCGAACACGAACGGCGAGTGCAAGACCCACAACGACGGAGATCCGGTCGTCGTCTACGACCAGATCGCGCGGCGGTGGCTGATCTCGCAGTTCATCGCCACGCCCACGGGTGACCCGGGCGACGACCAGTACGGCGAGTGCATCGCCGTCTCGACGACCAGCGACGCGACCGGCTCGTACTACCTCTACGAGTTCGACTTCGGCACCGACGTCTTCTTCGACTACCCGAAGATCGGCGTCTGGCCCGACGGCTACTACATGATGGCCAACGAGTTCCCGACGAACTCGGAGACCTCGGCCGGAGTCGGCGTCTTCGCCTTCGAGCGGAGCAAGATGCTCGCCGGCCAGCCGGCCCGCGTCGTCTTCTTCGACGAGAGCCAGCACAACCCGACGGGCGGCCAGTACATCGGCATGCTGCCGGGCGACCTCGACGGGAGCTCCCAGCCCGCCGCGGGCTCGCCGAACTGGTTCGCCGAGGTCGACGATCCAACGGGCATCCCGCCGCAGTCGGTCGGCGACACGGGGTTCGACCTGCGCATGTGGAAGTTCCACGTCGACTGGACGAACCCGGCCAACTCGACCTTCGGGAACAACGGATCTCCTGACGTGACGCAGCAGGTCGCGCCGTTCGTCCGGCCGCAGTGCGTCTACGGCTACGGGCGAATGCGCCCCGCAGAAGGGCGGCCCGCAGCAGCTCGACGTCCTGGGCGACCGGCTGATGTTCCGGATGCCGTACCGCAAGATCGGGAACACGGCCTCGATCCTGCTCAACCACTCGGTGCAGACGCCCGACGGCAGGATCGGCGTGCGCTGGTACGAGGTGCGCGTCCCGTCCGGAGGCTCACCGTCGATCTACCAGCAGGGCACGTACGCGCCCGACGACGCCGCCGGCGATCCGCTCTGGCGCTGGATGGGCAGCATCGCGCAGGACAAGCGGGGCGACATCGCCCTCGGCTACAGCGCCTCCGGGCCGAACGAGTACCCGTCCATCCGCTACACCGGGCGGGCAGCCGGCGATCCGGTCGGGCAGATGACCCAGACCGAGCAGGTCGCGTTCACGGGCACCGGTCCGCAGACGGAGGTCGAGGGCAGGTGGGGCGACTACAGCGACCTCACCGTCGACCCGTCCGACGACTGCACGTTCTGGTACACGCAGGAGTACCTCGCCGAGGACACGATCGTCATCGGGACGTGGCGCACGCGCATCGTCTCGTTCAAGTTCCCCGGCTGCAGATAGCGGAAGCAAGGGGGTGCGCGTCGCGCGGCGCGCACCCCTCTCCTTGCACCCGTCCGGCCGAAGCCCTAACCTGCCTGACTCAGTGATGTCACCAGTCAGTTACATCGATCCAGGCAGCGGCAGCCTCTTCCTGCAGGCGCTGGCCGGAGGCGTGGCGGCCGTCGGGGTCACCACAAGGCTCTACTGGCGCCGCATCAAGCGGGTGCTGCACATCGGCAAGACCGAGGACGAGAGCGCGCCGAGCTAACCGCTCGGCGCGAGGGGTATGGACGCGCCGACTGTGGCATCCGGCCTCGAGCCGGGTTCCTTTCGCGACCCCGATAGCCGCGTCTTCACGACCGACGGCCGCGTCCTGCGGCTGCTGAGCGAACAGGGCCTCGCCGACTGGCGCGAGCTCTCGTCGTCGGGGCTCGTCGACGAGCTCGTGGGCGAGGGCCGGCTCGTGGGCACGCGCGAGGTCGAGGAGGAGGCGGCGCTCGGCGAGGCCATCCACGGCGGGGTCGCAGGTGTCCTCGAGCACGACGTGATCCCGTTCGTCTCGTACCCGTACGAGTGGACGTTCTCGATGCTGCGCGACGCGGCTTTGCTCCAGCTCGGGCTCCTGCGCCGCGCGCTCGACCAGGGGTTGATCCTCAAGGACTCGACGCCCTACAACGTCCAGTTCCGCGGCGCCGAGCCGGTCTTCATCGACGTCGGCTCGTTCGAGAAGCAGCGCGAAGGCGAGCCCTGGGCGGGCTACCGGCAGTTCTGCATGCTGTTCCTCAACCCGCTGCTGCTGCAGGCGTGGAAGGACGTGCCCTTCCAGCCGTGGCTGCGCGGGAGCCTCGACGGGATCTCGCCGCAGGAGCTGCGCAACCTGCTCTCGTTCCGCGACCGCTTCCGCCGCGGCTCGTTCACGCACGTGTTCATGCACGCGCGGCTGGAGAGCCGTCACGAGGACCGCGACGAGGACCTCAAGGGCGAGCTGCGCAAGGCGGGCTTCAAGCGCGAGCTGATCGTCGCCAACGTGAAGGGCCTCGAGCGCCTGATCGGGCGCCTGAGCTGGGCCCCGGCGCAGTCGACGTGGTCGGACTACCGGCTCGACACGACGTACTCCGGCGAGGACGCCGAGCGCAAGGCCCGGTTCGTGCGCGAGGCGGTCGAGAGCGAAGGGCCGAGCCTGGTCTGGGACATCGGCTGCAACGAGGGCGTCCACTCGCGGATCGCGGCCGAGACCGCCGACCACGTTGTCGCGATGGACGCGGACCCGCTCGTCGTGGACCGGCTCTACCGCGCGCTGCGCGAGGAGAAGCAGGACAAGATCCTGCCGCTGACGCTGAACATCGTCGACCCGCCGCCCGGACTGGGGTGGAGGGGCGCCGAGCGACGGCCGCTGCCCGAGCGCGGCCGGCCCGACCTGACGCTCTGCCTCGCGCTGATCCACCACGTGTCGATCGCGGGGAACGTGCCGGTCGCGGAGTTCCTCGACTGGCTGCGCGCGACGACGCGGTCGGTCGTGATCGAGTTCGTGTCGCCTGAAGACCCGATGGCCGGCCGCCTGCTCGCCCGCAAGCGGCCGAACGACCATCCCGATTACCGGGCGGACTGGTTCGAGCGCTGCCTGAACGAGCGCTTCGACATCGTCCGCTCGGAAACTCTGGCGGGGGGACGACGCACGCTGCACCTTGCCCGAGCGAGAACCTGAGCCGAGCCTCCTTCGCGTAGCCCTGGTCCACGGCGCGCGGCTTGCCGTGCTCTCGGCGTTCGCGATCGCCGAGCCGCTCCTCGACATCCTCGGCAGGAACCCCGAGTTCTTCACGGTTCGCCGCTCCCCGAGCACGCAGATCGTGCTCTTCGCGCTCTTCCTCGTCGTCGTGCCGCCCGCAGCGCTGCTCGCGGTCGAGCTTCTCGTGAGGCTCGTGAACCGGCGGGCCGGCGAGGTCGCTCACCTGCTCTTCGTCGCGGGCTTCGTCGGCGTGATCGTGCTCCATGCGCTTGCGAACCGATCGGCGCTCTCGGGCCCAGGGGCTCTCGTCGTGGCCGCGGCAGTCGGCGTCCTCGGCGCCCTGCTCTACCAGCGCGTCGCACCGGTCGGCTCGTTCCTGACGGTGCTCGCGCCCGTTCCGCTCGTGTTCCTGGCGCTCTTCCTGTTCGACTCGGACGCCTCGAAGCTCGTGTTCGTCAAGACGCCGTACGTCGCCGAGCAGCACGTGCGCTCGCGGACCCCGGTCGTGCTCGTCGTCTTCGACGAGTTCGCGCCGGTCTCGCTGATGGACGCCGACGAGCAGGTGGACGCGGCGCGGTATCCGAACTTCGCCGCGCTCGCCCGCGACTCGACCTGGTACCGGAACGCGACGACCGTCCAGTGGCTGACCGAGCAGGCCGTGCCCGCGGTGCTGACCGGGATCCAGCCGCCGCTGAAGCCACAACCTCCTGCCGATCTACGCCGACCACCCGCACAACGTCTTCACGCTCCTCGGCAAGAGCTACCGCGTGCGCGCGATCGAGTCGATCACGCAGCTCTGCCCGCACTCGATCTGCAAGAACGACCGGGGCAGCAAGACCGCAGCCGTCTCCGACACGGCGGGCTCGCTCGCCTCCGACGCCGGGATCGTCTACCTGCACCTATTGCTTCCCCGCCCCTACTCGGACCGGATCCCGGCGATCGACGACAGCTGGGGGGACTTCGGCCAGCGCGAGGCGCGGGAAGGAGCCCACGCCGCTGCGGGCGGCGGAGTGAAGCCGTGCGGAAGGAACATCTGCCGCTTCTCGTCGCTGATCACGGGCGGGGACGATCCGACGCTGTACGTCCTGCACTCGCTTCTGCCGCACGTGCCGTACCTGTACCTGCCCTCCGGCCGGCGCTACGGCGTCCAGGCGCCGGCGCTCGACGGCGTACGGAACAATGTCTCGCAGGGCGCCTGGCCGGCCGAGCAGGCGTACCAGCGCTTCCTGCTCCAGGTCGAGTACACCGACCGCGCCCTGGGTCTCATCCGGCAGCGCCTGAAGGCGAAGGGGATCTACGACCGGGCGCTGGTGATCGTGACCGCGGACCACGGCGTCAGCTACCGCGACCGCGGCCCGCGGCGCAAGCCGACGCCGGCCAACCTCCAGGACATCGCGTTCGTGCCGCTGTTCGTGAAGCTCCCGCACCAACACGCGCCGAAGATCGACGACGGGCTCGCGCGGACGATCGACATCGTCCCGACGATCGGACGCGTGCTCGGCGTCCGGATGCCCTGGCACGTGGACGGACGGTCGCTGGTGGGCCGCCGTCTCGGCTCCGACGGGACGGTCGCGGTTCGGCTGGGGAACGGGCACGCGGTCACCGGCCGGCTCTCGGACCTGGCGGCGCGGCGCAAACGCGCGCTCGCGGCTCAGATCTCGACGTTCGGGACGACCCCCGAATCGGTCTTTCGAATCGGGCCGGACCCGGACCTCGTCGGGAAGCCGCTCGCCCAGCTCCCCGTCCAGCCGAACCAGACCACCGGGTTCGAGCTGAAGGGCCGCGAGCTGCTGAACGTCGTCGACCTCCACACGGATCTGGTCCCGACCTGGATCGAGGGCCGGCTGACAGGCAAGCATGCAGGCCAGAAGGAGCTCGCGATCGCCGTCAACGGCCGCATCGGCGCGACCACCTGGACCTTCCGTTCGGGCCCCGACGCGCGTTTTGCCGCGATGGTGCCCGAGGACTCGCTGCACAACGGCCGCAACGCCGTGGCCGTGCTGCTCGTCGACCACGCGGGCGCCACTCGCACGCTCGAGCAGCTGCGCGGCAGCAGCGAGACCGCACGCCTCGTCAAGCAGGGAGGACACGAGGTGATCCGCTCCTCGAATGGGACGGTGACGCCCATTCGGCGCGGCGCGCTGCGCGGATCGGTGCAGGTCGGGGGCGGGCGGCTGCTCCTCTTCAGCGGCTGGGCCGCGGAGCCGTCGCTCAAGCACCGGGCCGACAGCATCGCCGTCTTCGTCGACGGCCGACAGATCTTCGCCGCCCCGACGGAGGAGCTCGAGCCGCACAAGGTCTTCAACTACAAGGGCGAGTTCGGGTTCCAGTTCGCGCTTCCGCGCAGGCTGCTCCCGAGGCCCGGCAAGGGCCACAGCGTGCGCGTCTTCGGCGTCAGGCGCGGGCGTAGCCGCAGAGCTGCGCGCCAAGAAGCCGAATCATTGGCGCTGGCGCTGAGTTTCCCGCTCTTTCCGCCCCTTTCGTCTTCGAGTCCCTCGATCGAGGGACTGGAGACGCGGCCGAAGCGTCGTAGAGTCGCGGCAGCGCAACCCGCTCAGGCCCGAGACGAGGTGCGCCTGCGGTTTCACAAGCTGGTTTTCCACAGCTTCCACAGGGAGGTGGGGACTGAAAGCTGGACCTGAGCCGGACCGAGACGCTGCCGCGAAGATGAAGCCGGCCGCGCTTCCGGGCGAGTTCGTCTCCGACGAGCTCCGCGACGATTGTGCGCGCTTCCTGCACGACCTCAAGGCGACGATCGGCCGCCGCGAGCCGCCTCCCGGAAGACGAGCCGGCTGGGTCCCGCGCCCACGGCGGTGAGTGCGCCTGGCGGCGGGTCCTGTCGTACGTAGTTTTGAGCAGCCGAGTCCGAGAACGTGCTGATGACAGTGGGTTCTCGAGGAAAGAAACTCCCGTGTTGGTGGGGCTCTAAGCGATGCCCCCGCAAAAGGAGTGAGGTGGCGTATGTTCACCTATGTCGGGTTCTTCAGGGTCGCGCCTAGCGCGCGGGAGCACCTCGAGAAGACCCCCGAGTACTTCGACCAGATCTACACGATCGTCGAGGGCGAGGGCGGGACTGTCGAGCGCTTCTTCGCAGTCATGGGCCCCTGGGAGTACTTCGGCATCTTCGAGTATCCCGATCTCGAGACCGCGTTCCGCGTCCTCGGCAAGATCGCGAAGCTCGACATGTTCGAGACCGAGACTTTCCCCGCAGAGGAGGTCAAGACCTTCTTCAAGGCGCTGGTCTAGCGCCGGTCTGCTCTCTTGATGACGGAGGCCGCCCTCGTGGCGGCCTCCGTCGTATGACGCCGCGAGCCTCGAGGAGGAGCGCCGTGGCGGCAATGAGGTGGCGAGAGTGAATGCGCCTGGCAGGAATCGAACCTGCGGAAAGTTCCCGCCAGAGGCGCCACTGGCCGCCTGAGCCGCGAAACAAGCGGCCAGGAGGCGAAGGAAGGCCCCGTCTCTCCCGCACCAAGTCATCGCCGGTGAGCGCGGCCGTAATCAGAGATGCGCCCCCTTCCAAAGCCCAGAATCCACGAGAACCCCCGTCCTGAATCGGGAGGCGAGGCGAGCTGTAACGGCAGACCTGGGAGCGTTTGAGTCTCGCGCCGAAACCAAGGCTGCGCTGATGCGACGGCGACACCGGACCGCAGAAGCGCGCTCCTCCTCACAAGGGGGGAGTGCGCCTAAGCTCAGGCTCTCCCGTCCCGCAGTCCCTCACGGCACGAGCAGAGACGCTCTCGCCGTGAGAGTCGCCTCGAGCTTCGCGCTACCCGGCGCGCTCGAGCTCGCGTGTCGGTCGGCAAGCGCGTCGCGGAGCGCCTGGTATGCCCGCGAACTTACGACCGGAAGTACTAAACTAAGGCTGCGGGGTCAAAGCCGGAAGGGGAGCGAGCTATGAGGTATCCCTGCGTCGCATTGTCGATGTTCGCCGCGCTGGAGGCAGCGGACCGACGGGGAGGGCAAGCCGACGCAGCCTTGCCCGCTTCCGTTCATCAAGCAGGCAAACAATTGGAGGACAGGTCATGAGACTGCGGCTACTCGTTCTGTTGGTTCTCGCTTGCGTGCTCGGGTTCGCGGCTTCCGCTTCCGCGAGCGGAGCAACGGTGCAGCACTTCTCCGTCACATACCCGGATGGGTCAGCAACCTGCAACGGCAACCGCATCACGCAGACCGGCGGAAGGCCATTCATCAAGGATGTCGAGACGTGCCTCGTCAACGGCCCGTTCATCCCAGCGGGCACGTACAACCTGGCGGACCCGGACTTGCCTTTCGGTGGATGGTGCAGCGACTTCGACGGCTTCGAGATCTGCAACCTGGCAATCGCCGGACGACTGACGTCGACGGACAACGGCGACGGAACCTTCACCTGGAACATCGTCGCGTACTTCTCCCAGCCCTAAGACGAACTACGCGGAGCGAGAGGACCTTTGGCTCTCGCTCCGCGCCCCCGCTGCAGCACTAGCCCACGCTCTCGAGGAGGCTCGCCGGCTCGGCTGAACTCTGCCCTTCACTTGCAAGCAATCTCGTATCGCTCCCCGGCGGAGGGATTTTTCCACTGCGCGGAGTCAAAGCCATTCTGTTCCCAAAAGAAGTCGTCCAGGCGCTTCTATAAGGTGAGCTTATGAGCGCTACAACGCTTCATAAGCCCGAGGTCACTGGCTTCGCATCGGCGAGGTCGCGGCGTGGGTGGAGCGGCGGTCGCTGGTGCACCAGCTCGACGGCCGACGCCGAGTTCAAGCGCTGGCTTGAGGAGCAGCGATGAACCATTCCCAAAGTCCACCGGTCGAGCTCGAGAAATTGACGATCGGCGAGATCCGGCGCGCCCTGGCCCAGGGCGGGCCTGAGGAGACGCCCCGCGAGGCGCTCGCGAGGCTTGCGGAGGGCGACGAGGTCGGTCGCCGGCACGAACAGGAGCAGGAGCGCTACCGGCAGTACCTGCAGGCGCGCGCAACACCGCGAGGCCATCGTCCAGGAAGCCATGGACACGATCGACCGTGAGCGCCAGCGCACCGGTTACGCATGGCCAGACAGTCAGACTCGCTTCGCAGCCAGGCGGGACGCGGGCCTTCAGGCGGAGGAGGAGTTCGAGCTCGCCGAGCCGCTGCTCGCATTCGAGGACTGGGTCGAGGCCGGAGAGCCCGAGAGGTACAAGGCGGAAGGGGCCGTCGCCCGGTCGCAAGCTTTGGCTTGAACAAGCCGTTTCTTAGAGGATCTTCGCTTCTGATTGCTGTCCTAGGAGCGGACGTTCACGAAGACGTACCGGCTCGAGCTCGGGCTGGCCGTTCGCGAGCCCTGGAAGAACGCGCGTAGGCGCCAGCGTCCGGGTGCAGGCGGCGTCCAGGAGAAGCGGGCCACCCCGTCGGCGCCCGTCTGAAGGTTGACGATGCGCGAGAAGACCCAGCCGCCCAGCAGGAGGAAGCGATTGATGTGGAGCTGAACCCTTCCTGCGGCGGGCGGGCTCACGCGTATCTCCACGCTCGCCGCCTGACCAGGCCGGAGCGATGCTGAGCTGATTCCGTCGACGAGCGCCTGGGTCTGCGTTATCTCGCGAAGCAGCAGCGAGAGCCGGTACCTGCCGCGCCGTCCGGGCTCCGCGCGCACGACCACGAAGTACTGGGTGGGCGCGAGCCCATGGCGGATATAGGTGGTGCCCGAGTCGAGCAGGCGGCCGTTCTCCGAGAGCAGCCTGAGGTCGAACTCGGAGCCGGTGCGCAGGTGCAATGTGACGTCGCTCTGACGCAGGACGTCGAAATGGAAGACGTCGACGACGTGGATCCGCGTCGCGTCGAGCGAGCCGCTCTGCGTCTGCTCGTTCGCGAGCGGGCGTCCCGGCCCGACGTCGTCCGGCGTCGCTACGGCGGCCTGGAGCCGGTACCGGATCGTCGCGGAGCGGGTTCCCCGCGCCTGGACGAAGATGCTGTAACGCCCGCCGCGCCGCGCGCCAGGTGTGTAGGTGGCGTAGCCGCCGCATTCGCGACGGAGGACGGGCGACGCGCCCGCGAAGTTGTGCGTACCGGGGGCGTAGAGGCTGTAGCCGACGCAGAGATTGTGGCGCCCGAAGAGGTTGATTTTGTAGGTCGTTCCCGCTCGCAGTACGGTCGACCATGCCCTGTCTGGGTGATCGACCGGATCGAGGGTTCCCTCGATGCCTTTCGTGGGGAGCGGTGTTCCGGGAGGCCTCGATATCGGCGGCAGGGTGGCCCTCAGCCCGAAGGTGCCGTCGACCGAGGCCGCCAGTCGCCCGAAGAGGATGAGGTAGTTCGCGCCCTCGCGGCTATCGAAGGAGAACTCCGCACGGCCGTTCTGGTCGGTCACGTCACAGGCCACCTCGGTCAGCCGCGACCGCTGCACCAGGAAGACGGCGAGCACGCCGTCGAGGTCGCCGTCGGCGCGCAGACGGAGCGCGATCCGCCGCCCCGGCGCGTCGTTGATCTGGTACCAGACCGTGGAGTGGGCCCGGCCGCACGACGGACGGGGATCGTTCGCCTCGTCGGTGGCGCCGATGGTCGTGCCCCGCACCGCGGCGGGAGGCCTGACGGGAGTCGCATTCGCCCGGTTGTCGTTCGGCGGCGGCTGCTGGGCGGCCGCGGCGGATCCCGTCACAACGACAATCGCGGCGACCGTCCCGGCCACTCGAAGCACGCGGCTACGCTACACCCTTGTCACGACCGGTACAAGGCGACAGCGCTTTTTTAGGTGGAGAAGGCTGCACACTGCCGCGCAGTCAGGAAAATCCCTCCCCGATCTTCGCAAGAACCCTGGCAACTCATCCTGGATCCTCGTGATTCCGGGTGGGATTGAACGACTCTCCTTCGATTAGGGCGAGAGCCAGCCGGGCCGCACGTCGGCAGGGCTGGTCGAGGGAGTGGTAACGGCGCGTGGGCCAGCGTGCGCGAATGTCACCCGGGAGGACTCGGCCACCAGGTCTGCCTGACTGCTGTCGAACCTAGCCCACGAACGCAGACATGCGAATGGAGACGAGTACGCCGGGCATTTCGACCCCCAGCTTGGCGACGTAGCGAGTCGGCGGCGGGGCTGGAAACCACGGCGCGTATTCGTCGTTCATGTCTGCGAAGTCCGCCGGGTTGGTCAGGAGTACCCCAACTTCGACGACGTCTTCGAGCGTTGCGCCCGCCGCATGCAAGACCGCCTGACAGTTGGTGAGCGCCTGCCGTGTCTGTTCCTGAATCGTCGAGCCGACAAGGGTTCCGGTGGTCACATCAACGCCGACTAGACCCTGAGACGAAGCACGAAACTCTACGGCTTTCACCGCTTGGCTATACAGCGGCGAACTAGGAGCGTCGGATGTGCTGATGACCTCCCGCATCCGCCCCAAAGGTTGCCCTTAGCCGGTCGCGTTGTCCACCTGTGGTCTCGCCTGGGCCAGCGTGCGGGAATGTCACCCGACGCGGCGTGCCCGGCGGTCGTCGAAATGCAAGCGTAAGCTGGCGACATGAACAGCAACCCGGCCGAGATCGCGCGGGAGGGCTTGGCCGCTTGGCGCAAGGGCGATTTCATGACGGTCGAGGGAATCCTCGACCCGAACGTGGAATGGCACGCGACTGAGCCCGGTGAGTGGGACTGCCACGGGCGAGACGAGGTCATGGAGACCCTCCGCGAGCGGTACGAGCAGGGCTTCGCGAAGGGCGACATGCAGTTCAGGGAGGGCGGAGAGAACGCTGTGATCGTCGTCGCGCACCCGAGTGAGATCGGCGGCTCCGACTGGCCATCTGAAGTTGCGACCGTCATGCAGTTCCAGAACGAGCACGTAGTCTCGATGCAGGACTACCGAACCGAGGCCGAGGCTGTTGCGGCTATCGAGCAGACGTAGACCGGACGAGGCACGTTGCCGACGCCGTAGCGTGCGCGATCGCCTGCGCTCGGTTCTTCACTTCTTCCGCCGCGATGCCGGCTGCGGCGACTGGCTCGAGAGAGCTGCCTCCGGACGCGGGTGTCCGCGAGCCGCGTCGACCGCGGCCGGGTGCTCCCTCCTCGAGCATCGCTCTAGAACTGCCACCGGATTTGCTCTAAGAAGCGTGCCCGAGTAACAGGTGCGCTGAGTGTGTTCCGCCCGGATCCGGCGGCCACCCCCGATTCGCGGGTCAGGCAGGAGCCGTAGCAACCGCCTCCGGCGCTTTGCTTTCCCAGTACCGGTTGAGGGCTCCCTGCACCTTCACGAACCAGACGAATGCCGGGATGATGAAAATGCCGAACGGGACGATCCAGAGGCCCGTCCAGCCCGTGATCGGCGGCTGCTGCCCGTCCTTCTCGTACATCTTCCCGACCTCTGACGGGATCACGAACGCCATCACAGGGTGGAGGAGGATCCAGATGACGAGGCCGAGCACTCCGCCGAGTCCGTCGCCGGTGTGCAGCTTCATCTCCTCCTCGGTCTTGTAGGCCCAGTACCAGCCGTAGAAACCGAGCGTGACGATGAACAGGAGAATCCCGAAGCCAATTCCGCGCGGCTGGCCTACGGGTCTGGTAGTGGCGGAAACGTTCATCGTTGCCTCCTCGATCGAGTGAAGCCACTGAATCACGCCCGCGACCGAAAGGCCAGCGAAACGCGAGTCGCGCCTCTGAGAACACGATGTCTACTTAGGCCGCTCTAGACTGCTCGTGCCGCTCCGGCCCCGGGGAGGAGGAAGCGTCGACCCTCGCAGGGCCGGCCCCGATCGTCTTCACTCGAGCACTTCAGCCCGGGAACCTGCTCGTCGCCGAAGGCTTAGCGCGCGAGCTCCGCCGGCTCAATCTCGCCGATGCGCTCGAGCTGACGATCCTGATCGCGCGCAAGGATCCGCGCCGGCACCCGCGTGTCGCTGCGCGCTGGCTGCTGCGTTACGTCGAGGAGCACCCCGAGGCGACCATCGATGAGGCGGCGCTGGTTGCGGCCTGCCTCGCCGCCCTCCCCGGCGATCGCTACCAAGACGCGGCGCTGACCCTCGGGCCACGGCCGAAAAAGCGACTAGTCGGCGGCGGCACACCGAGTAGCGTGAGCTTCGGGCCGGGATCGTGAGCCGCGTCCTTAGGCGTTCGGCTCGCCGCCCGGCCCCGCACTCAGGCCGGCGCGACTTCGTCTAGTCCCGAGCTGCTTAACCGCTCGGCTTGGATGACACCAGCGAACGGGCCGTGACCGGGGCCGATGGCCAGCACCCGGTAGGACTCGGAGTCCTCCTCGAAGCTGTCGCCGTCAGCAAGCGGCAAGTCCCGCTCGATCGTGAACCGTTCGCCGCCGCTCGAGAGAACCAGCACTTCGTAGAGCATGTGTGCTCACGGTAGCGCCCGTGTGTTCGGCTCGCCGCCCGGCCCTCAGAGCCCTGCTTGCATGGTGCTGGCCCTGCAAGTCGAACTCTGTTTGCCTAAGCTCGTGTCATCTCTCGCGCCCGGAGGGCTCGATCGACGGACTTCGGGCTTTCAGCCGGAATCCTGGCCGCAGGGCCAGTCCAATGAGTCTACTCCTCTCAACGGCCTCCCGCGCTCAGCTCAGCGTTCCGCCAAACCTCTGGCCCGACGCCGAGCGAAGGGCGTAGAGTTGTCCCCATGGCCGGCCTCATGGCGAAGATCCGCAAGTGGCTCGGGCTCGGCAAGAAGTCCTAGCCACACACACAGGGAGATAGAGGCGAGAATCGCGCCCCATTCTGCCGAGTCGCTGTTCGAATGAGCCTGTACGAGCGTGCGCTTAAGAGAATGGAGGCGCTGGCCGCCGCATCCGCGCAGGGTGATACGCCGTGGGGGCCGGACCGAGACCTCGTGTCTCGCGAGACAGCCGCGGATGCGGTGATGGATGTCTTCGCCACGCTCGACGCGCTTCGCCAAGGGGTCGAGTTGCCGCCGAACCGGATCGAGCACACGCTTGGCATGCTCATGCTGATCCGGGAGTACATCGTCCCTCTTCCTTCACCTAGCGGCGAAGAAGATCTGCTCCTGCAAGACGATCTCGAACAGCTCGCGGCCGACCTTCGACGAGCTCGGCGCGATTTCGGACTCCCGAGCTGAGTGCGCGCCAGTTGTGCGCCACTCCAGGCGCTTGGCGCTGCGCGAGCTAGACGCTCGTGGCTCACGAGGCCGCCCGGATCTGGGTTGCAACTTCGGCCAATACGTCGACGTCGCAGACTCGCTCGGCGCGTCGTACAACCGAGCGGGAGCCGGGCGGACCCCCCTCCTCGAGGTGGCCAGACCGCCCGGCTCACTGTCCATGCAGATCCCACAGCGAGGCAGATCCTGCGTCGGGCACGCCGCGCAAGCCAGTGAGTCGCCGCTCTTTGCGAGATTGTTGGACTCGGCGCTCGTGGTGATCGACGCTAAGTAGTACGGTCGAGTAGTGGCGTCCGGGGTGACGGCGCCGAGACCGCAGACTGATCGCCGCCGACCTTCTCGTTCTCCCCCAGTAGGTCGCGCCTCGGGCGTTCACCTTTCCCCCTTCTTGGCCATGGGCGATCACGGCGCGCCTCCTCAAAGACTCGCGCCGCATTCGAGTCGAGGCGGATCGTGGTCGAGCTCAGTCCTGAGCAGTTCGAGACGCTAGAGCGGGCAAGCGGGCGCCTCGGTCCGGGAGGCTACGTGCGTGCGGTCGCGCTCGGGTCGCCGAGGCCGGCGACGCACTAGAACAGGCGCGGTCGAGGTATCACCGGGTCTGCACGGGACGCGCCGAAGCGGGCATCGCTGGCACATCTGACGGCTCAACCATGCGGAAGCCGCCGAAGCAAGAGGGCCGAAATGCGCCTGGCAGGAATCGAACCTGCGACCTCGCGCTCCGGAGGCGCGCGCTCTATCCCCTGAGCTACAGGCGCGGGGAGAGGCAGTGTAGCTCGGTCCCAGTTGAGGTCCGGCCCCGCGACTGACTAGCTTTCCGGCATCCCCCGGCCGCCCCAACCGAGCTTTGCCAAGACGACCCTCGTGCGCGGCGCGCAGTTGCTCGTGCTCAACGGGTTCGCGCTCGCGCAGCCGCTGCTCGACATCCTCAGCAAGAACCCGGCCTTCTTCGCGATCCGGCGCTCGACGAGCACCGAGATCGTGTTCTTCGCTCTCTTCCTGATCTTCGTCCCGCCGGCCGCGCTGCTCGCCGCCGAGCTGCTCGTCGGCCTCGCGAGCCCCCGGGCGGCCGAAGTGCTCCACCTCGTGTTCGTGGCGGGTCTCGTCGCGGTCGTCGCGCTGCATGCGCTGACGAGCGACTCGAGCCTCACCGGCGCCGGCGCCCTGATCCTGGCGGCGGCGGTCGGGATCGGCGGTGCGATCCTCTACGCGCGCACGGCCGCGGTCCGCTCGTTCCTCACGGTCCTGGTCCCGGCGCCGTTCATCTTCCTCGCGCTCTTCATCTCGAGCTCGGGGATCTCGAAGCTGGTCTTCGTCAACACCCCGCCCGTCAAGCAGGTGCAGGTCAAGGCGAAGACCAAGACGCCGGTCGTGCTGATCATCTTCGACGAGTTCGCGCCGGTCGCACTGATGGACAGGCGCGAGCGGGTGAACGCCCAGCGCTACCCGAACTTCGCCGCGCTCGCGCGGACGTCGACGTGGTACCGCAGCGCGACGACCGTCCAGTGGCTGAGCGAGATCGCGGTCCCCGCGGTGATGACAGGGATCCTGCCGCCGCCGCACAAGAAGCTGCTCCCGACCTACTCGGACCACCCGAAGAGCATCTTCACCCTGCTCAACGGGAGCTACCGCGTGACCGGGGTCGAGTCGCTCACGAATCTCTGCCCGGGCTCGATCTGCAAGAACGAGAAGGGCTCCTCGACGCAGGAGGTCACCGACACGACCGGGTCGCTGGCCAACGACGCGGGGGTCGTCTACCTGCACCTGCTCCTGCCGCATCCGTACGCGGACGACATCCCGGCGATCAGCGACAGCTGGGGCAACTTCGGCCAGCCCGAGCACGAGGCGGTGGCCCGGAAGACGACGCGCGGGCCGCTGCTGCCCTGCGCGCGCAACGTCTGCCGCTTCACGTCGACGTTCAAGCGCGGCGGGAAGCCGGGCCTGTACGTGCTCCACTCGCTCCTGCCGCACGTGCCCTACCTGTACCTGCCTTCCGGCAGGCGCTACGGGATCGAGGTGCCGATCCTGCGCGGGGTCCAGGCCGGGTACTGGAAGCAGGACTGGCCGGCCCTCCAGAGCTACCAGCGCTACCTGCTCCAGACCGAGTACACGGACCGCGCGCTCGGCTACATGATGCGGCGCCTTCGCGCGGCCGGGCTCTTCGACAAGGCGCTGGTGATCGTCGTCGCCGACCACGGCGTCAGCTTCCGGCACGAGCAGCCGCGGCGCCTCCCGACGCCGGGGAACCTGCAGGACATCGCGTTCGTCCCGCTGTTCGTGAAGCTGCCGCACCAGCACCGCGGCGGGATCGACGACGGCCTCGCGCGCACCATCGACGTCGTCCCGACGATCGCGAAAGTCCTCCACGTCAAGATCCCGTGGCACGTGGACGGGCACCCGCTGGTCGGGCGCCGTCCGCCGGCCGAGGGCCAGGTCTCGCTGCTCGTCGGTGACGGGAAGTATGCGACCGGGCGGCTCTCCGCCTTGCGCGCGCTCCGGGCCCAGGCGCTCCGCGACCAGCTCGGCGTCTTCGGGACGACCCCGGCCCAGCTTTACCGGATCGGGGCTCACCGTGAGCTGATCGGGCGGCTCGTCTCCAGCCTTTCCGTCCAGCCGAGCCACTCGGCCGGGGTCGCGCTCGAGAACCAGAGCCTGCTCTCGACGGTGGACACGCACTCGGACCTGCTGCCGGCCTGGATCCAGGGCGACTTGACCGGCGTCGGGCCGAACGCGGACCTCGCGGTCGCCGTCGACGGCAGGATCGCCGCGGTCACGCAGAGCTTCTCCGCCGGCGGAAAGGCGAAGTTCGACGCGATGGTGCCCGAGGGCTCGCTCCACGACGGGCGCAACGACGTCTCGGTGTACCTCGTCACGGAGAACGGGCTCGAGCAGCTGCGCGGCAGCAGTGTGGTCACAACCCTGAAGGGGAACCTGATCGCCTCGAGCGGGGGGAAGGCGGTGCCGGTTCGGCCGGGAGCGCTGCACGGCCAGGTTCACGTGGCCTCCGGCCAGAACTACACGTTCACGGGCTGGGCCTCGAACCCGGCGCTGACGTCGAAGGTCGACACGGTGATGGTCTTCGTCGACCGCGGGCAGGTCTACGCGAGCAAGATCAGCCTGATCCAGCCGCACACGATGCTCGGCCAGGCCGTGGCGCATCAGAAGTTCGCCTTCCAGTTCCAGCTGCCGCGGTCGCTGCTGCCGAAGCCGGGGTCGGGGCACAAGGTGCGTGTGTTCGCGGTGCGGCGCGGGGTCGCGACGGAGCTCGCCTACACCGGCTCCTACCCCTGGCGCTAGGACGTGTCGAGCGCGGGGGTCAGCGGCGTCACCGTCACACGGTCCGGGCGCGGCGTCCGGCGTATGGCCTCGGGGAGGCGGCGCTCGAGGGCGAGGCAGCCGAACGCCGAGAAGACGCAGACGCCGGCCGCGAGCGGCCAGACCGCGAGCGGGTGCCAGCCGAGCAGCGGGCCGCCGACGGCGGGGCCGAGGATCGAGCCCGCGCTCCACGACATCGAGCCGAGCGCGAAGTAGCGGCCGCGCAGCCGGTCGGGTGCGAGGTCCGCGACGAGCGGCGCCTGGGTGGGGCCTTGCAGCGTCTCGCCGACGCCGAAGACGAGCGTCGCGGTGATGAAGACGAGCGCGGCCGTCGTCCCGTCGAGCAGGCCGCCGGCCGCGAGCACGATCAGCGAGGCGATCGCCCAGAGGACGTTCATCAGCGCGAGCGCGGCCATCCGGCGCCGGCCCTCGAGCGCCTTCGACACGGGCAGCTGGATGATCACGATCAGAAGCGTGTTTGCGAGCCAGATCAGGCCGATCCAGCGCTCGCCGACTCCCGCGTAGTTCTTCGCGAACGGCGGCAGCAGCGCGAAGACCTCGTAGCCGACCGCGACGAAGAGGACGTTGAGCCCGAGCAGCGCGACGAAGTTGCGGTCCCGGACCACCGCCCGGTAGCCGGCGTCGGCCTCCTCGCGCTCCTCCTCCTCGGGCATCGGCGGCTCATTGATCGTCGCGAGCACCCCGACGAAGACGAGAAACGTCGCCGCGTCGAGCAGGAACAGCTTCGTGAAGCTCTCCGGGTCGCTCGTCGTGGCGATCAGGCCGCCGATCACGCCGCCGAGGCCCATCCCGAGGTTCATGCTGACCCGCTGCAGGGCGTAGGCGGAATGGCGCTCAGTCGGCGGAGTCAGGCGCGCGAGCAGGGTCGACTGGCCGGGCCAGAAGCACGCCGTCCCGGCGCCCTCGAGCGCGAGCAGCGCGAAGGCCTGCCAGGGCTGGCGGATCAATGGGAAGAGCAGGAAGGCGGCGGACTGGAGCAGCAGCCCGAGTAGGAGCGTGTTGCGCCCGCCGATCCGGTCGACCGTCGAGCCGGCGACGAGACCGGCGAGCAGCGCCGCGACTCCGCCGAAGGCGAGCGCGAAGCCGGCCTCGGCGAAGGAGATCCCACGCACGTTGTGCAGGTAGATGACGATGAACGGCAGCACGATCCCGTTCCCCAGCGAGTTGACCACGCCTCCGACCTGTACGAGCCACACGGAGCGGGGCAGATTCGGGTCGAGCCCACGTACGTAGTTGCCGACCGCCGACACCGCTCTAAGGTATCGGCGGTGGAGCTCGAAGCTCGCAAGGCGACGCTGCGGATGGCGGAGACGTTCGTCATCTCGCGCGGCGCGTCAGACGAGGCGGAGGCGGTCTTCGTCGAGGTGCGGCACGAGGGCGTCAGCGGCTTCGGCGAGGCGAACCCGATCGACCGCTACAACGAGTCGGCCGATTCGGCGCTCGCGTTCCTGGAGGGCGCCGGCGAGCTGCTCGGCGACGACCCGTTCGCGCTCGAGGCGATCGGGGCGCGTGTGGCCGAGCGGCCGGGCGAGCACGCGGCCAAGGCCGGGCTCGATGCCGCATTGCACGACCTCTGCGGGAAGCTGCTGCGGCGTCCCCGTCTGGCGGTTGCTCGGGCTCGAGCGCGCCGGGCCGCCGACCTCGTGGACGATCTGGCTCGGAGATCCCGATGACATGGCCCGCCGCGCGGAGAAGGTTCGAGGTCGGTTCAAGCGGCTGAAGCTGAAGCTCGGCGGGGGCGACGGGCTCGACGTCGAGCGGGTGCGCGCGGTGCGTGGGGTCTCGGACGTCCCGCTCCAGGTCGACGTGAACGAGTACTGGTCGCTCGACGAGGCGCTCGAGGCGCTGCCCGAGCTCGAGCGGCTCGGCGTCGAGTACTGCGAGCAACCGCTCCCCGCCGGAGATCCCGGCGGCCCCGATCTGAAGGGGCGCTCGCCGCTGCCGATCTTCGTCGACGAGGACTGCCACACGCTCGGCGACGTTCCCGCCTGCGCCGAGCGGGCCCACGGGCTGACCGTCAAGCTCGCGAAGTCCGGCGGGATCCGCGAGGCGGTTCGGATCGCCCACGCGGGCCGCGCGCTGGGACTGCAGTTGATGCTCGGCTGCATGAACGAGTCGGGTCTCGCGGTGGCGGCGGGCGCCTCGGTCGCGAGCCTCTTCGACCACGTCGACCTCGACGGCAACCTGCTCCTTGCCGAGGACCCGTGGCCCGGCGTCGAGCTCGTCGACGGCGTCCAGCTCCCCCCAGACGCGCCCGGGTTGGGTGCCCGGGTTGAGTGACGGCGAAGCGATATCTGATCCTCGCTGAGGGCCGCTCCGGCGACGCGCACTACGGTAAGACCGCGCGTGGGGTGATCCGCTACGCGCCCGACCCGAGCGTCGTCGTGGTCGACTCGACCCGGCCCGGCGAGACGCTCGACGGAGTTCCGGTCGTCGCGACCGTCGCCGACGCGCTCCAGTACGAGCCGACGACGGCGCTCGTCGGCGTCGCCACCCAGGGCGGCCGGTTCCCGCCCGCGTGGCGGGCGCTCCTGAAGCAGTGCGTCGAGGCGGGCCTCGACGTCGAGAACGGCCTCCACGAGTTCCTCGCCGACGACCCCGAGCTGGCCGAGCTAGCCCGCAAGCACGACGTTGAGCTCCGCGACCTGCGGCGGCCGCCCGAGGGTCTCGGCGTCCCCAGCGAAGAGAACCTGCGCATCCCCGCCAAGATCGTCCTCACCGTCGGCTCCGACTGCGCGATCGGGAAGAAGACCGTCGCTCTCGAGCTCGACCTCGAGGCCCGTCGCCGCGGCCTCCCGTCCGTGTTCGTCCCGACCGGCCAGACCGGGATCGCGATCGCGGGGTGGGGGATCGCGGTCGACGCCGTCGTCGCCGACTTCCTCGCCGGCGCGGCCGAGCTGCTGGTCGTGGAGGGCCATCGCCGCGGCGGCGAGCTCCTGTTCGTCGAGGGCCAGGGCTCGCTCGCGCACCCGGCGTACTCGGGCGTGACGCTCGGCCTGATCCACGGCTCCGCGCCGCACGCGTTCGTGCTCTGTCACCGCGCGAGCTCGACCGAGATAGAGGGCTATCCGGGCCATCCGTTGCCGAGCCTCCCCGAGCTGATCGATCTCCACGAGCGCATCTCGCTGCCGCTCCGGCCCGCCCGCGTCGCGTGTCTCGCGCTGAACACGGCCCACCTCGACGAGGCCCAGGCGAAGAACGCGATCGAGGCCGCTGCGGCCGAGACCGGGCTCCCGGCCGACGACCCGGTCCGCTTCGGCGCCGGGCCCCTGCTCGAGGCCGTGCTCGCGGCGGTTGAGGCTCAAGTCCCGCAGCAGGCGGCCGATCATTGAGGGCGAATGACCGCACATGCCCGCCGCCCGACGTGAGAGGCTACGGGTCGGGTCGAACGCGACGAGGAGGACGATGAAAAGGATCCTGGGCTTGATCGTTTTGGTGTGCGCCGTCGCCGTGCCGGCGGGGTCTGCACGGGCCGGCATCACCTTCGGCGTGAGCGAGGATCGCGCGCGCACCGCCGATCCCGCGGCGTTCTTCGCGACGCTCAGCCAGCTCGGGCTCTCGGAGAACCGCGCATCGATCACGTGGGACCCGGCGCAGCCGAACGTGATCCCCGGTCAGGACGAGATCTCCAACTGGATCCAGTACGCAGGCGGCATCCGGATCGTCTTCTCTCTCTCGGCCAAGAACGCCCGCGACTTCACCGCGGACCAGAGCAGGGCGGCGCAGTTCGCGGCCTGGACCGCGCAGGTCGCGCGAACCTTCCCGCAGGTGAAGGACTTCGTCATCGGCAACGAGCCCAACCAGCCCTACTTCTGGCAGCCGCAGTTCGACCCGGACGGCCGCCCGCTTTCCGCCGCCGCCTACGAGCCGGTGCTCGCAGACACGTACGACGCGCTCAAGGCCGTCGACCCGACGATCAACGTGATCGGGATCGGCCTCTCGCCGCGCGGAAACGACAACCCCTTCGCGAAGAGCAACATCTCGCGCTCGCCGATTCGCTTCCTGCACGACCTCGGCGTCGCCTACCGCGCGAGCGGGCGCGACAAGCCGCTGATGGACGAGCTCGCGTACCACCCGTACCCCGCCAAGAACACCGATCCGCCCGCCCTCGGCTATGCGTGGCCGAACGCCGGGCTGCCGAACCTCGACCGCCTCAAGCAGGCCGTCTGGGACGCGTTCAACGGGACCGCGCAGCCGACCTTCGCCGAGGCCTACCGCGACAGCTTCCAGCAGCCGCTCAGGCTCGAGCTCGACGAGGTCGGCTGGCAGGCCGCGATCCAGACCGGCCTCGGTGGGATGTACTTCGGCAACGAGAACGTCCCGACCGTCGACGAGGCGACCCAGGCGCAGTACTACACCGACGCGATCACCTGGGCCGAGTGCGACCCCGCGGTTGCCTCGCTCAGCTTCTTCCTGCTCGTGGACGAGCCCGACCTCTCGCGCTGGCAGAGCGGGCTCGAGCGCATCGACGGCTCTCAGCGCCCTTCGTACGGAGCCGTGCAGCATGCGATCGCGCAGATGCACGGCGACTGCCCGGCAACGCCCGCGACCTGGGTCCACACGACGCAGGTCGTTCTTCCGTCGGTCAACTGGGGCAACCTCTCGCGCCCGCGGGCGCGGCGCACAACGAGCTGGGGCTTCGTGGCCGGTGCCCGTGAGGAGGCGACCTTCAAGGCCGGGATCTTCAAGGCCGGCACGAGCCGCGCGAAGATCTCGAAGGCACTGTCGAAGGGCCGTCCGAAGCCGGTCCTCGCCGCCTCGGGCAAGATCAAGGCGAAGAGCCGCGTGATCAAGTTCCCGGCGCGCCGCCTCAAGCCGGGCGCGCTACGTCTTCGCGATCCGGATCCAGGCGACGATGAACACGCGCCGGACGACGCAGCTCGTGAGCCGCGTCTTCCGCGTCCGGTGACCGACCCGAGGCTCGAACGGCTCGCCGACCTCGTCGTCGGCTACTCGCTCGGCCTCCAGCCGGGGAAGATCCTGCGCGTCGACAGCACGACGACAGGGCTGCCGCTCGCTGCCGAGGTCTACCGCGCGGGCCTCCGGGCGGGCGCGTTCCCGTACATGAACGTCGAGCTCGAGGCGGCGGCCGAGGCTCTCGTCGCCGAAGGAAACGACGAGCAGATCGAGTTCATCCGGCCCACGGCCGAGGCGGAGGTGGACGCGATCGACGCGATCGTGACCATCTGGTCCGAGGCGAACACGCGCGCGCTGACGGGCTCGTCGCCCGAGCGGCATCAGCGCCTGATCGCCGCCACGCGGCGGCTCACGAACCGCCGCTGGGCGCGGATCTCGGCGGGCGAGCTCGGCTGGGCCGGGGTGCTCTGCCCGGCCCCGGCCCACGCGCAGGACGCAGGCATGTCGCTCGACCAGTACGCGAGCTTCGTCTTCCGCGCCTGCCACGTGGAAGGCGACGGGGACGCCACGGCGCACTGGCGCGCTCAGAGCTCCGAGCTGGCCGCCCACGCGGACCGCCTGGCGCAGGTGCGTGAGCTGCGCATCACGGGTCCCGGCACCGACCTGCGCATCGTCGTCGGGGGCAGGAAGTGGGAGGCGGCGGACGGGCACTACAACATGCCGGACGGCGAGGTCTACACGAGCCCGGTCGAGACGGAGACCGAGGGCGAGATCAGCTTCTCGTTCCCGGCGCTCTTCCACGGCCGCGAGGTCGACGGGATTCGGCTCCGCTTCGAGGACGGCAAGGTCGTCTCCGCCGAGGCTCGGCGCGGCGGCGACTTCCTCGAGGCTCTGCTCGACCTGGACGAGGGCGCGCGCCGGCTCGGCGAGGTCGCGTTCGGGCTCAACTACGAGATCGACCGCTTCACCTCGAACACCCTCTTCGACGAGAAGATCGGCGGGACGATGCACGTCGCGCTCGGCTCGGCTTTCGAGGAGCTCGGCGGGACGAACGACTCCGCGCTGCACTGGGACCTCGTCTGCGACCTCCGCGCAGACGGCGAGGTGTACGGCGACGGCGAGCTCATCTGGCGCGCGGGCCGCTTCCTCGAGCGCTGACCACCGTCGCGGTCGCCGGTCGGTTGAAGCGTCGCCCCGAGGACGGTCCCGTATGCGCGCGTCAGCCGGACGAGCACGAGCGCGCGGCGCTCGGTGCGGCAAGCGGGCGGCGCACACTCCGCCCGCTTGCGAGCGTGGCAGTCAGGTTCAGCGGAGAGACCCCCTTGGCAAGCTTCGCCCGGGAAAGGAAGGCGAGGAACAGTGGGCGGGCGTCGACGGACAGCGGCATGACCGAGCAATCCGAGAGCTGCAACCGGAGCTCGCGGACGCGAGGGGAGACCATCCCGTAGACGACGGTGTCGGCCGGGCGGTCGGCGCCCCCCGGGCCCGGACGGGAGCCGGCGGAGACGAGGACTGGGCGCGGCGCGAGTCGGGCGGGATAGCCGCAGCTACCGTCGCTCAGCAGATTCGGCAATACGAGAACGAGACACGTCCGGCGGGGGGTCGCGCCATAGGCGAGCCGCCAGCGACCTCCTGAGCTCATCGCTGTCAGCACGTCAACCTGCCCGGATGACCACAAGCCAGCAGCGCCCGGCGCACGTCTGGCTGCATTGCCCACCTCTTCGTACAGCTGATGCGATGCCGGATCGTCCTGCGTGCGGCGGGGGCTGAGAGGAGATCGCTTCGCTCCCGAGTCGAATGCGAACAGTAGCCCGGTAGCGGCACATGCAAGAAGAGCAGTCAAGGCGCCGCTGTAGACGAACCGGCGAGGTGCGCGACCTCGCCGGTTCGGCGTGCTAACCGCTGAGTTGACCACGGCCTGAGATCACGTGTGGTAGACGTAGATTGTCCAGTTCCCCAACCCGCGGTAGCTCGCGAGCGTGACCCAGATCCATCGCTGGCCACCGGGGAGGGTCCCTGTGTAGTGCCAGCTCGCGTTCTGGCAGTACACCTGAGGGCCCCAGATCGGCTGCCCGCTCCAGTAGTCCAATACCTGGAGGAAGTACTGGTCGTCGCCGGAGCACGTCGCGCCCTGCTTGTAGACGCTGGTGGCGACCTCGAATCCGTAATCCTCGACGGCGACGCACGCGCAGTTCGGGTTGTTATCGCCGTGGCCAGTGAAGGTGTGGTGGTATCCGCCGCCTCCATCGCCGCCGATATTGTCGGCGGAAGCTGCCGGCACGCCGACCACGAGCACTGCGACCGCTCCCAGTACCGCGAGCAGCGTGAGCGGCCTGAGCCAGTTCGTCATCTTTCCCCCTTCTGAAGTAGATACTGGCGGCGGGAAGCTTCCGTTCTGCCTGTGACGCTCCGGTGACGGGGCGCTGACGCGCGACTTGACACGAACACGTGTTCGCGTTACGATGGCGAACACATGTTCGGTAAGATACTCCTGATCTCAGCACTGGTGCTGATTGCCTGGATGTTCGTGGCCCGTGCCTCGCAGGGCGCGGCGCCGACGATGCGCTACACGGTCAAGCCCGGCGACACGCTCTGGTCGATTGCGACGACGCACTACGCGGGTGACCCGCGCGACGCGATCTACCGGATCGCGAAGCGCAACGACGTCACGAACGGCGTGATCGTCCCGGGCGAGCGACTCGTGCTGCCGTCGGCCCGGTAGGCGACGGTCCGAAGACCGCCGCCTGCCAAGCCGCAATTCAGGCGGGCTGAACCCTGACGTACTTCTCGAAGCCCTCGCCGGTGTAGTTGTCCGTGCACACGACGTCCCATGTGAACGTCTGCCCTGCGTAGGCCCAGTGCACGTTCGGTCCATGCCCTGAGCTGTCCGTGCACGAGTAACCACCGTTCGAGACGGTGCCGTAGACGGTGAAGTACATGTCGGCCCCGCGCGCAACTCGAATCGTGCCGCAATCGAGGATCGACCAGTCGTAGCACGACCAGCTTCCTGCGTGGAGATATGGCACAGGCCCCGGAGGCCTGATTCCCGGCTGAGGCTTGATCGTGACCGTCTTCGAGAAGCCTTCGCCGGAGCTGTCCGTGCAGGAGACGGTCCACGTCACCTGGGAGTACATGAATTCCCAGTGGTGGATGTTGGCTAGGTAGCCGTACGGCGTGTCGGTGCAAGTGACGCCGCCCGAGATGTTGCCGTAGTACGTGTACCAGAGCTGGTGCTGGACCGAGGGGTTGATGGAGATGCTCCCGCAGTTCGAGGTCTGGTAGCCCGTGCAATACCAGCTGTCGACGTGGATGACCGGGATCGGTCCGGGCGGCAGGGCAGCAGCTGGGGACGCGAACAGCAGCGTGCCCATGATCGCGAGCGCGAGCAGGCCGCCGAGCATCGCTCCTCGCCGCGGCGTGCGCCTTCCCGAGGACGGCGAAAGAGGTCTGTTCACGTGCGTCTCCTTTCTGGAGTGCTTCGGCCGCCGCAACCTTCGCCGTGCGTTCTGACAGGGCGCTGACAGCGGCCGTGTTACGTTTGCCGCGCCGTGACCGGGTCGAGCAGGCGCTCTGCGGCGTCGCGACCGCTGGAATTTGCGGTTCTCGGCGCGCTGGAACTGCGTTCCGGCGGCCGCCCGGTGAAGCTGGAGGGGGATCGGCCTCGCGCGCTGCTTGCGTTCATGCTCGCGCGCGCGAATCGCGAGTTTTCTCCGGACGAGCTGCTCGAAGCGGTCTGGCGGGGCCGGCGCCTCCGCGACCCGCAGAACGTCTTGCACGCGTGCGTCTCCCGTCTCCGCGCCGTTGTCGGAGCCGGGACGCTCCAGACGACGCGCGTCGGCTACCGGCTGGTGGTCGACCCTGACCAACTGGATGCGACGCGGTTCGAGCGCCTTCTGGCCGAAGCCGGTGGCGCCCTCGCGGCCGACGACCCGCGCGCGGCGGCGAACACACTCACGCAGGCACTCAGGCTCTGGCGCGGCAGTGCGTTCGCAGACCTGGCCTTCGCGGGTGTCGTGGACGGAGAGATCCAACGCCTGGAGGAGCTTCGGGTGGTCGCGACGGAGAAGCGGCTCGACGCGCTTCTCTGTCTGGGCGAGGGGCCGGAGCTCGTCTCGGAGCTGAATGAGCTCGTGCGCTCGCATCCTTTGCGCGAGCGGCTGCGGGCGCAGCTCGCGATCGCGCTCTACCGCTCAGGGCGGCAGGCCGACGCGCTCACGGCCTGTCGGGAGGCCCGGGGGGTGCTGCGCGACGAGCTCGGGCTCGAGCCAACGAGCGAGCTCCGGGAGGTGGAGACGGCGATCCTGCGCCACGATCCGACGCTCGACCACCGCGGGACGGCTCGGGCTCCGGTGCCGGCGACGCCGCTCCTCGGCCGCGAGCGCGAGCTGGCCGCGGCCGTCGAGCTGCTGCGACGCGAGGAGGTCCGTCTCGTGACGCTGACGGGTCCCGGTGGGATCGGCAAGACGCGTCTGGCTCTCGCGGTCGCGGGGCAGTTCGGCGGAGCCGTCTTCGTGGATCTGTCGAGCGTGCTCCAGCCGTCGCTCGTGCCCTCGGCGCTGGCGGCGGCGCTCGGCTTGCGCCGCTGGCGCGGCCAGACGGTCACAGATGCCCTCGAGCAGTACCTGCGCGACCGCGAGACGTTCCTCGTGCTGGACAGCTTCGAGTATGTGGTCGAGGAGGCTCCGCTCCTGTCGAAGCTGCTCTCGGCGGCGCCGGGGCTGCGGCTGCTCGTCACGAGCCGGGCCCTTCTCCGGGTCGCCGGCGAGCACGATCTCTCGCTCGGCCCGCTCGACGACCAGTCGGCGCTCAGCCTCTTCCGGACACGGGCGCGGGCCGTGGATCCCGACTACGCGGTCGGCGACGAAGAGGAACGCGCGGCGCGGGGCATCTGCCGGCGGCTCGACGGGCTGCCGCTCGCGATCGAGCTGGCGGCGGCGCGCGCCAACCTGCTCCCACCGCAAGAGCTGGAGCGACACCTCGCTGAGGGCCTCGACCTGCTCTCGGCGGGGCACCGAGACGCGCCGGAGCGACACCGGACGCTGCGCGGGACAATGGACTGGAGCTGGGAGCTCCTGAAGGACGAGGAGCGGCTCGCCTTCCGGCGGCTCGGTGTCTTCGTCGGCGGGTTCACCATCTCCGCCGCTGATGCCGTGCTGGGCGGGGGCTCCGTCGCCCGGCTTGCCTCGCTCGCGGACAAGAGCCTCGTCCGGCGCGAGGCCGGGGAGCGCTTCAGGCTCCTAGACACCGTGCGTGACTACGCGTCTCGCCGTCTCGGCGATGACCCCGCGGAGCGCCAGGAGGTCGAGCGGCGCCACGCGACGTACTACGCAGACCTCGTCGAGACTGCCGACGCAAGCCTCTACAGGCCCAACCAGCGGGAGGCTCTCGACCGTCTCGAGCTCGAGCACGGAAACATTCGCGCTGCCTTCGCGTTCGCGATCGGTGCACCGGACGGCGGGCTCGCGCTGCGGCTCGCGCTCGCAAGCCATCGCTTCTGCTTCCTCCACGGACACTTTGCCGAGGGCCTCGCCGCGCTGGAGGCTGCGCTCGACGCCGCACCGGAGGCCGAGCCGAGCGTGCGGGCAAGCATCTGCAACGCCGCGGGGATGCTGGCCGCCGAGCAGGGCGAGTACGAGGTTGCGCGCCGGTGGTGGAAACGCTGCGCAGGCATCGCGCGCCGGCAGGGGAACGCGGCGCTGCTGGGCTGCTCGCTCGCGAACCAGGGCCGGCTCGCGTGGTTCGACGGCGACCTGGAGGGCGCGCAAGGCTTTTACGAGCGCTCCCTCGAGACGAATCCGGGCGATGACATCGCCGTCGCCGTGAGCCGCGGAAACCTCGCGTTGATCGCGGCTGCCCGGCAAGACCTAGACCGCGCTCTCGAGCTCGCGACCGAGACCCTTGCGATTGCCGAAGGCGTCGAGAGCCCGAGGCTGCTCGCGAACGCACGGCTGACGCTCGGCCGCGTCTTGCTCGAGCGCGGGGAGGCGGAGCCGGCGGCGGCGATACTGAGGCCGGCGCTGGAATCGAAGCTCGAGACGGACGATCGCGCCGGCTTCGCCGAGTGCCTCGACGTGATCGGCGAGCTGTGCGTCGCGCGCGGCCAGGGGCGGGAGGCGGCGACGGTCTTCGGAGCGGCAGCAGCCGTCCGTGCGTCGTTCGGGGTTCTGCAGAGCCCCGAGCTCCACGCGGACTACGTGCGGTACTCGGCGCGCGCGCGTGAACAGGCAGGGGCAAGGGCCTTCGACCGCGCGTATGACAAGGGCGCCGCCCTCGGGGTCCCGGAGGCGATGGCGCTCGGAGTTGCGGCGGCGTCGAGCGCTGAGCCCGTCGTCGCCGGATCAGTCCGGTAGCGGTAGGCCAGCGGTGTAGACGCGCTCGCCCCGGAAGAGGCGGCGCTGACCGTCCCACGGGAAGAAGATCGCGACCTTCCACGCGAGGCGCTGCCCGCTCGGTGGGATGCCGAGCCACTCGCCCTCATGCGTGCCGGTCACGTCGGCCTCCTCGCAGACACCCTGCGGGCCGATCACGATGTCGCTCAACTGGAAGTCGATGTCCGGGAAGGCGCCGAGCAGCCCGACATAGAAGCGCGTGGCGCCTTCATGGCCCTCCCAGCGGTGGCCAGTCTGGACGAGCTCGTAGACGCAGTCCTCGGTCAGCGTGGACATCAGGCCCGCTAGGTCGCGCTGTTCCTCGGCGACCGAGTGCCGCTTCCAGAGCTCGCGGATCTCGTCGAGCTCGGCCTGGTCGGCTCTCCTGCGAACCTGCTCGAGCACGTTCACGTGCCCGACTCTAACTCGCGCGCTTTGGCGTTCCGCAACCATCGCCTCCGGCGCGGCCCGGCTTGACCCCCTCCTAGACTCCCGGTGTGGATCTCGACCTCGTCTTCTTCGGCACTTCCGGCTCCGTTCCGACCGCCCAGCGGGCGCCGTCAGCGCTGCTCGTCCGGCGCGGCGGCGAGCGCCTACTCTTCGACTGCGGCGAGGGGACCCAGCGCCAGTTGCTTCGGTCCACGGTCGGCCTGATCGAGCTCCGCGAGGTCTTCCTCTCGCACTTCCACGCCGACCACTACCTCGGCCTGCCCGGGATGCTGAAGACGTTCGCGCTTCGTGGCCGCGAGGTGCCGCTCGACGTCTACGGGCCGCCAGGAGTTCGCGAGCTCTTTTCGACGCTGCGGCGCGTCTTCGGGAAGCTGACGTACGCGCTCGAGGTCGTGGAGCTCGAGCCGGGGGACGTGCTCGAGCGCGACGGCTACAACCTCGTCACCTTCGCGGTCGCGCACGGCGTCCAGGCGCTCGGCTTCGCGCTCGTCGAGCATCCGCGCCCGGGCCGGTTCGACGTCAGCGCCTCCGATGCCCTCGGAGTGCCGCCCGGCCCCGAGCGCGGCCTGCTGCAGGCGGGCGAGAGCGTGCAGCTGGCGGACGGGCGCGTGGTCACTCCTGACGAAGTCCTCGGCGAGCCGCGACCGGGCCGCAAGGTCGTCCTCAGCGGCGACACCGCGCCTTCGCCGACCGTCCTCGAGGCGGCGCGCGGCGCGGAGGTGCTCGTCCACGAGGCGACGTTCCTGGAGGAGGAACGCGAGCGGGCCCGCGAGACCGCCCATTCGACCGCGCTCGAGGCAGCCGAGATCGCGCGGGAAGCCGAGGTGGGCCTGCTCGCGCTCACGCACCTGTCCAACCGCTACTTCGGGCCCGAGGTGGTGCGCGAGGCGCGTACGATCTTCCCCGAGACCGTGGTGCCCAAGGACTTCGACGTGATCGACGTGCCGTTCCCCGAGCGTGGAGCGCCCCAGCTCGTCAAGGGCGGCGTCCGCCACCGGCGGGAGGAGCAGGTCCCCGAGACGGAGGTGGTCCCGTGACACAGATGGTGCAGGTCGCGCTGGCGGAGGGCGTCACCGAGGCCGAGGAGATCCAGTCGCTGCTCGAAACGGCCGGGATCTCGTCCGAGCTCGAGACCGCCGTCGACCACCATCCGCAGGAGACGGAGGACGCGCCGCAGAAGGTGCTCGTGCCCGAGGGCGACCTCGAGGCCGCGCAGCACGCGATCGAATCGCTGACGGACCCGGACGATCTCATCGCGGACGCCTGACTTCGGACGCCTCGCGGCGTCCGTACGACCGGATCAGGCCGGTCGACGAGAACTGGTGGGAGGTCCTCCGCCACGTCGAGGCGGTGGCGGACCTGACCGGGCGGCGCGTGCTCGACGTCGGCTGCGGCACGGGCCGGCTCGAGGCGGCGCTGGCAGACCGCGCGAAGGTCTGGGGCGTGGACGCCGAGCCTGGCGATGCTCGAGGTCGCCCGCGCGAATGCGCCGGCGGCGACCTTCAAGGAGGCACGCGCCGAGGAGCTGCCCTTCAAGGACGGCTGGTTCGAGCGCGTCGTCATGTGGCTTTCTTCGCACCTGGTCGACCGCCGCCGCGCGTTTGCCGAGGCGAACCGCGTGCTCGGCGCGGACGGCCGGCTCGGCGTCGTGACGTTCGACCCGTCCTACTTCGATGACGTTCTGGCTGAACAGAGCTGTTCCCGACGATGGGCAGCGTCGACCGGAACGGTTCTCGACCGCCGAGGAGCTCGAGGACGAGCTGCGGGCGGCGGGCTTCGCGGAAGTCGAGCTCACGCGCCTCTCCCAGACCGGCGTCCACAGCGCGACGCGGCGCTGGAGCGGATCCGGGGTAAGCACATCTCCACCTTCGACCTCATCTCGCACGAGGAGTACGAGGAAGGCCTCGCGCGTGCCGAGCGCGAGCTTCCCGAGCGGATCGAGTATCCGATCGAGTGGCTCGTCGCGGTCGCGTTCGCTAGCGGCGGGCTTGAACGAGCGTGCGACCGCCAGCGCCTGACGCACCAGCCGCCTTGAAGCGCGGTCGCCGACCTGCACGCGCGACCTGGTACCGCTTCCCTGCAATGAGCAGATCGGCAGCGGCAGCACGTCCGTTGAAGCACTCGAGCGTGTTCCTCCGGACGGCGACGAGGCTCTCGAGTGGGGCCCGGCCGCGTGGGGGACGCCGCCTGCCGATGCAACGGACGGCCAGCCGACCACGGAGACCGTTGCGCCGGAGTCGTAGACGGCCGACGCGCAGGGCGAGGACGCCTGGTGCACCCCGCCCGTTCCGACGGCGAGCAGCGTGTGCGGCTCCGTCACGGGATCGGTTGCTGGGTGCAGCTGCGTCCAGCCGTGGGGCACCTCCAGCTTCACGCCGTGAGCGGTGACGCCGTGAGTCGAGCTCCCACAGGCAGCGGCGAGCAGTGAAACGGCTACGAGCGACGTGGCGGCTAAGCGCATCCGAGAAGCAATACGGCGACGAGGCCCCCGGCGGTCCGAGGAAGTAGCCTCCGCGCCAATGGAGACGACCGTGATCGAACGCGAGGAAGTGCCGGTCATGTTCATCAGGACCCCTGACGAGGTCGAGGCGTTCGGCCGGGCGTTCCAGCGCCTGGAGCGGCTGGTCGGGCTGCGCGGCCGGAAGTACTACGGCGCGTTCTATCCGCGCGAGAAGGAGTATCGGGCCTGTGTCGAGGTGAAGCAGGGCGATGACGCTCAGGCGCTCGAGCTCGAGAGCGGGGCATTGCCCGGCGGGCGCTACCTGCGGACGCGCCTGCGCGGCGAGCCTCCCGAGCTCTACAGCCGGATCGGGCCGACCTTCGAGGCGCTCGCCGCGCAGAACCCTTCCGACGACTCGCCGCCCGAGCATCGAGTTCTACCGGCGGCTTGACGAGATCGACTTGCTCTTGCCCATCGCGAGCGAGTAACGTCCGGCCCGGCCGCTAGCGTCCCGCGGCGAACAGAGAACCCCTTTAACTCGGTCCCGAGAGGCCGGAAAGGAGTCGATAGGTGAGCAGCACCCTGAGCGCGCCCTGAGCGCGCAGACCTCTGAAGCGAAGACTGTCCTCGATGCCGAGGCGATCGAGCGCACGCTCACGCGGATCGCGCACGAGATCGTCGAGGGCAACCCGGACCTCGAGCGCGTCGCCTTGGTGGGGATCCACACCCGCGGCGTGCCGCTCGCCCAGAGGCTGCGCCGCCGCATCGCCGACCTCAGCGGCACCGAGGTCGCGTTCGGCCAGCTCGACATCACCTTCCACCGCGACGACGTCCACGTCCGCGCCGGCGAGCCTCCCCGCCACGCCCAGCCGCTCGTCCGCTCGACGACGCTCGACTTTCCCCTCGAGGGGATGACCTGCGTCCTCGTCGACGACGTCCTCTACACCGGCCGCACGATTCGCGCGGCGATCGACGCGCTCTTCGGCTACGGCCGCCCGGAGCGCGTGCAGCTCGCCGTCCTCGCCGACCGCGGCCACCGAGAGCTTCCGATCCGCCCCGACTACGTCGGCAAGAACCTGCCAACCGCCCGCGACGAGCGCGTCCAGGTCGAGCTCGTCGAGGTGGACGAGGTCGACCGCGTTCTGATCCAGAAGGAGACCAATGGGTGACATCCACGTGATGCGGGAGGAATTCCTTCCGCCGAAGAAGCCGCCTCGCCGCCACCTGATCTCGGTCGGCGACCTGACCCGCGACGACGTCGAGCGCCTGCTGGCGACGGCGCGCAGCTTCTCGCGGAGCCTCGAGCGCGAGGTGAAGAAGCTGCCGACGCTGCGCGGCTACACGGTCGTGAACGTCTTCTACGAGTCGTCCACTCGCACCTCGTCGAGCTTCGAGCTCGCTGCGAAGCGGCTCTCGGCGGACACGATGTCGATCAAGGCCGCCGGCTCGTCGGTCGACAAGGGCGAGTCGCTGAAGGACACCGCGCTCACGCTCGGCGCCTACGACCCGGACGTGATCGTCATCCGACACCCGCAGATCGGCGCGCCCGAGCTCGTCGCCCGCTACACGGAGGCGCACATCGTCAACGCGGGCGACGGCAAGCACCAGCACCCGACGCAGGCGCTGCTCGACCTCTACACGATCAAGGAGGAGGTCGGCCCGCTCGACGGCCTGCATGTCGCGATCGTCGGCGACGTCCTCCATTCGCGGGTTGCGCGCTCGAACATCCAGGCGCTCACGCTGATGGGGTCGCGCGTGACGCTCGTCGGGCCGCCGCCGCTGATCCCGCGCGGGATCGAGGCGATGGGCTGCGAGATCTCGCACGACATCTCGACGATCGGCGGCGCCGACGTGGTCTACGTCCTGCGCATGCAGCGCGAGCGGATGCAGGAGGGCGCGAACTACGTGCCCTCCCTGCGGGAGTACGCGGCCCGCTGGGGGGTCACCCCGGAACGGCTCCGGCCGGGGCAGAAGGTGATGCACCCCGGCCCGATGAACCGCGGCGTCGAGATCGACCCGGTCGTCGCGGACGCGGCAGACGCGCTGATCGAGACACAGGTGCGCGCGGGGCTCGTCGTCCGGATGGCCGTCCTCTACGACCTGCTCACGACCGGTGTGCCGACCAAGGTGCCCGACCCGCTGGAGGTCGCGTGATGCTCTGGACAAAGAATGCACAAGGACAAAGGGACGACCTCGTCGTCCGTGGCGCGCGCGTCGTCGACCCTGCCGAGGGAATCGACACGGTCTGCGACGTGCGCGTCGACGGCGGCACGGTCTCCCAGCTCGGGACGAATCTGGACACGAATGAGCACCGCGTCGTCGACGGCGAGGGCCTCGTGCTCGCGCCCGCTTTCGTCGACCCGCACGTGCACCTGCGCGTTCCCGGGCGCGAGGACGAGGAGACGATCGCCTCCGGGACCGCGGCCGCCGCGGCGGGCGGCTACTGCGCGATCCTGGCGATGCCGAACACGGAGCCGGTCGTCGACTCGGCGGCGATTCTCGGCTCGCTGATCGAGGACGCGCAGGCCGAGGCCGTCGTTCCCGTCGGGTTCCTCGCCTCGATCACGCGCGGCCTGGAAGGCGCCGAGCTGACGGAGATGGCCGAGCTCGCCGACCAGGGCGCGGCCGGGTTCACCGACGACGGCCGGCCGGTCGTCGCGCCGGGGCTCATGCGCCGCGCGCTCCAGTACCACGGGATCACGGGCCGGCGGCTCGCGCTCCACTGCGAGGAGCCGACGCTCTCGAAGGACGGCCAGATGCACGAGGGCCCGGTCTCGGCGGAGCTCGGCTTCGCGGGCTACCCGTCCGTCGCCGAGAGCCTGATGGTCGAGCGGGACCTCTCGCTGGCCGCCTACGAGAACGCGCCGCTGCATCTGCTCCACCTCTCGGCGCGCGAATCGGTCGAGGCACTGCGGGCCGCGCAGGCGAGCGGAGTGGAGGCGACCGGCGAGGTCACTCCCCACCACCTCTGCCTGACGGACGAAGCGGTGCGCTCGCTCGACCCGAACGTGAAGATGAACCCTCCTCTCCGGGGCACGGAAGACCGCGCGGCGCTGATCGAGGGCCTGAAGGACGGGACAATCGCCGCCGTAGCGACCGACCACGCCCCGCACGCGCGGCACGAGAAGGAGGTGCCGTTCGAGGCGGCGCCGTTCGGCGTGACCGGCCTCGAGACCGCGTTCGCGGCGCTCTACACGGGCCTCGTCGAGCCGGGGCTCGTGCCGCTCGAGACGGTGCTCGAGCGGATGTCGGCGGGCCCCGCGCGGGTCTACGGGCTCGAGCCGCCGCGGATCGCGGTCGGGGCGCCGGCGAACCTCGTCCTGCTCGACACGGCCGCGACCTGGCGCGTCGAGGAGGGCGGCTTCCGCTCGCGCTCGGCCAACTCGTGGCTGCTCGGCCAGACGCTCAAGGGCCGCGTCCGGATGACGGTCGCCGCCGGAAAGGTGGTGCACGAATGACCGGTTTTTTGGCGCTGGAGGACGGGACGGTCTTCCGCGGCGACGTCGGTCGGCGCGGAGGGGTTCGCCTTCGGCGAAGCCGTCTTCACGACGGCGATGACCGGCTATCAGGAGGTCGTCACCGACCCGAGCTACGCGGAGCAGCTCGTGTGCTTCACGGCGCCGATGGTCGGCAACTATGGCGTCGCCGCCGACCGCGGCGAATCCGCCCGGCCGCACGCCCGCGGGGTGCTGATGCGCGAGGCGCGAGGGCCGGCCTGGACGGACTGGCTCCACGAGCACGGGATCGTCGCGCTCAGCGGGATCGACACGCGCTCGCTCGTCCTGCACCTGCGCCAGAAGGGGGCGATGCGGGCGATCGCGCTCGCGGGCGAGGGCTCGGTCGACGAAGCGGTCGCAGCCGTCCACGAGCAGCCGGCGATGGCGGGCCGCGCGCTGGCCCCGCAGGTGTCGACCCGCGAGCCGTACGTCTTCAGCGACGCCGGCCGGGCGAGCATCGCGGTCGTCGACTACGGCTGCAAGCGCTCGATCCTGAACCGGCTCGCCTGGGCCGGCGCGGCCGTCACGGTCTACCCGCACGACGCCGACCCCGACGAGCTCGCGCGCTTCGACGGAGTCCTGCTCTCGAATGGGCCCGGCGACCCCGAGCCGCTCGCCTCCGAGGTCGAGTCGGTGCGGGCGCTGCTCGGCCGCGTGCCGGTCTTCGGCATCTGTCTCGGCCACCAGCTGCTCGCGCTCGCCACGGGTCACGAGACCTTCAAGCTGCCCTTCGGCCATCGCGGCGCGAACCACCCGGTGCTCGACAAGCGAACGAACCAGGTGCTGGTCACGAGCCAGAACCACGGCTTCGCGGTCGCGCCCTCCGCGGAGGCGGCCGCGACGCACGTCTCGCTCTACGACGGCACCGTCGAGGGCTTCGACTTCCCCGAGCTGGCAGCGCGCTCGGTGCAGTTCCATCCCGAGGCGCGGCCGGGCCCGCACGACGCGTGGCCGCTGCTCAGCGAGTGGGTCGAGGGGGTGGCGCTTGCCCAGGCGGCGTGACCTCCGCTCGGTCTGCCTGATCGGCTCCGGCCCGATCGTCATCGGCCAGGCCTGCGAGTTCGACTACGCGGGCTGCCAGGCGCTGAAGGTGCTCCGCGAGGACGGCTTCCGCACGATCGTCGTCAACTCGAACCCGGCCACGATCATGACCGACCCCGGCTTCGCCGACCGCACCTACCTCGAGCCGCTCGACGTGGAGGGCGTCGCGGACGTGCTCGGGCGCGAGCGGCCGGACGCGCTGCTGCCGACGATGGGCGGCCAGACCGCGCTCAACATCGGCCTCGAGCTGGCCGACGCGGGTGTGCTCGACGCGCTCGGGATCGAGCTGATCGGCGCGCCGCCCGACGTCATCCGCCGCGCCGAGGACCGCGAGGAATTCCGCGACACCGTTCGGGCGACCGGGCTGAAGGTGCCCGAGTCGCTGGTCGTCACGTCGCTCGCCGAGGTGCCCGCCGACCTCTCGTTCCCGGTGATCCTTCGCCCGGCCTTCACGCTCGGCGGCCACGGGGGCGGCATCGCGCGCTCGCGCGGCGAGCTGAACGAGCTGTTGACGAGGGCGCTCGCAGAGAGCCCGGTCGGCCAGGTGCTGGTCGAGGAGAGCCTGATCGGCTGGGACGAGTTCGAGCTCGAGCTGATCCGGGACAGGGCGGACAACGTGGTCGTCGTCTGCTCGATCGAGAACCTCGACCCGATGGGCGTCCACACGGGCGACTCCGTCACGGTCGCCCCGCAGATGACCCTCTCGGACGAGGCCTACCAGGAGCTGCGCGACGCAGCGGCTGCGGTGATCCGAGCGGTCGGCGTCGAGTGCGGCGGCTCGAACATCCAGTTTGCGCGCAATCGCGAGAGCGGCGACGTGCGCGTGATCGAGCTCAACCCGCGCGTCTCCCGGTCGTCGGCGCTCGCGTCGAAGGCGACCGGGTACCCGATCGCGAAGGTCGCGGCCAAGCTCGCGGTCGGCTACACGCTCGACGAGATCCCGAACGACCTGACCGGGACGACTCCGGCGAGCTTCGAGCCAACTCTCGACTACGTGGTCGTCAAGGCGCCGCGCTTCGCGTTCGAGAAGTTTGCCGGTGCCGACCGGACCCTCGGGACGCAGATGAAGTCGGTGGGTGAGGCGATGGGGATCGGCCGCACGTTCGGCGAGGCGCTCCTGAAGGCGCTTCGCTCGCGCGAGCTCGACGCCGGTTCCGTATCGCCCTGGGCGAGCCTCGACGAGCTTCCGGAGGGGATCCATCCCTGGTTCCGCGCCGAGATCGACCGGCTGCATATGCCCGCGCTGGCGCTCGAGGACCTCGTCGCCGACGACTGGCTGCGCCTGAAGCGGCTCGGGCACTCGGACGCCGACGTCGCCGCGGCCTGCGGGACGACGGAAGACGCGGCTCGCGCCGCGCGGAGGGCGTGGGGGGTCCGGCCGTCGTACCGACGCGTCGACTCCTGCGCCGGCGAGGTCGAGGCCGCCTCCAACTACCTCTACTCGACCTGGGGCGAAGCCGACGAAGAGCCGCCCCAAAAAAAGGACGGCTCGCGTGGCTCGGTCGTGATCCTCGGCTCCGGCCCGAACCGGATCGGCCAGGGGATCGAGTTCGACTACTGCTGCGTCCACGCGGCGCAGAGCTTCCGTCAGCTCGGCTACGAGGCCGTGATGGTCAACTGCAACCCGGAGACCGTCTCGACCGATTACGACACCTCCGACCGGCTCTACTTCGAGCCGCTTCGGGTCGAAGAGGTGCTGGCCGTCTGCGACCGCGAGCGGCCGGAGGGAGTGGTCATCCAGTTCGGCGGCCAGACGCCGCTCAAGCTCGCGGGCGCGATCGAGGCGGCGGGCTTCCGCATCCTCGGGACGCCGTTCGATGCGGTCGACCTCGCGGAGGACCGCGAGCGCTTCGCGGCGCTCTGCGACCGGCTCGGGATCGAGGTGCCGGCGTGGGGCATGGCGACCTCGCCCGATGAGGCGGCCGAGGTCGCGGCGCGAGTGGGCTACCCCGTCCTCGTGCGGCCCTCGTACGTGCTCGGCGGGCGGAGCATGCGCGTCTGTTACGACGAGGCCGACGTGCGCGAGGCCGCGGCGCGCGGCGGGCACCTGCTCGTCGACCGGTTCCTGGAGAACGCGATCGAGCTCGACGTCGACGCGCTCTGTGACGGGACGGACACCTACGTCGGCGCCGTCATGCAGCACGTCGAGGAGGCCGGCGTGCACTCCGGCGATTCGAGCTGCGTCCTGCCCGCGCCGCTGGAGCGTCTCGAGCACGAGCTCGTGGTCGAGGTGGTCTCGCGCCTCGGGCCCGCCCTCGGCGTGGTCGGGCTCCTGAACGTCCAGCTCGCGATCGCGGACGGGCGGCTCTACGTGCTCGAGGCGAATCCGCGCGCGTCCCGCACGGTGCCGTTCGTGAGCAAGGCGACCGGCGTGAACCTCGTCCAGGCCGCGTGCCGCCTCGCCGCCGGCGCGAAGCTGTCCGACCTGGCCCTGTCGCAGGGACAGTCCCTGGGACAGGTCTCGGTCAAGGCCGCCGTGCTCCCGTTCGCGCGTTTCCCGGGCGCGGACCCCGTGCTCGGCCCGGAGATGCGCTCGACGGGCGAGGTGATGGCCAGCGCATCCGACCTGCCGACCGCTTTCGCGCGCGCAGAACGGGCAGCCGGGCGGCGCCTCCCCTCGAGCGGGACGGCGTTCCTGTCCGTACGGGACGAGGACAAGGCGTCCGCCGTCCACGTCGGCCGCACGCTCGCGGCGCTCGGCTTCAAGCTCCTCGCGACCGCCGGCACCGCCCGCACGCTTGCCGCCGCCGGCCTGGCCGTCGAGTACGTCCGCAAGGTGACCGAGGAGGGCACAGGCCCGTCGGTCGTCGACCTCCTGCGCCGCGGCCGCTGTGATCTCGTGATCAACACACCGCAGGGCTCGGGGGCCCGCACGGACGGCTACCGCATCCGCGAGGCGGCGCTCGTCGCCCGCATCCCCTGCGTGACGACCCTGTCCGGCGCAGCCGCGGCGGTCGAGGCGATCGCCCACGCGCGCGACGAGGTCGCCCTCAGCCTCCAGGAACGCATCGATGCTCAGGCGCGAACGGCATAAGGTCGTTGCGGCCGAGGCCGTCGGGCCGTACACGCTGCTCCGCGTCGAGCGCGGCGCAACCGAGGCCGGGATTCCCGGGCAGTTCTTCATGCTCGAGGCGCCCGGCCGGCTGTTGCCGCGGCCGATGAGCGTCTCGATCGCGAGCGAGCGCGAGCTCGGCTTCCTGATCGATCCGATCGGGCCGGGGACCCGAGCGCTCTGCTCTCTGCGTCCGGGCGACCGGATCGCCATCCTCGGCCCGCTCGGCAACGGCTTCCGCCTCGACGTCGAGCGCCCGCTGCTCGTGGGCGGAGGAATCGGGATCGCGCCGCTGCCGTACCTCTCGGAACGCCTCGGGAGCCCGCCCGCCGTGCTCGGCTTCCGCAGCTCGTGGCACGCCGAGGCCGCCGAGCTCGTGCCGAATGCCGAGGTGGTCGTCGAGCCGGCCTTCGTGACGGATGTGCTCCCGGCCGGGCACGACGTCCTCGCCTGCGGGCCGGAGCCGATGCTCGAGGCGGTTCGCCGCCTGACGCCGCACGCGCAACTCGCGTGGGAGGCACCGATGGCGTGCGGCTACGGAGCGTGCTACGGGTGCGCGGTCGAGATCGGCGGCGAGCTCAAGCGGCTGTGCGTGGAAGGACCGGTTCTTGAAGCTGCTTAACGCCAGCGGCTGCCTCGACGCCCTCACCGCGCCGGAGGTGGCGCGGTCGCTCGACGCCTTCGTGACGAAGACGGTCACGCCGCTCCCGCGCGAGGGCAACGCGCCGGTCCGGATCGCCGAGGTCGACGGCGCCATGCTCAACGCGATCGGCCTCGCGAACCCGGGCCGCGAGCGCTTCTGCGCCGAGACTCTGCCGCAGCTGGCCGGGCTCGGCATCCCGCTCTGGGTCTCCGTCGGCGGCTTCTGCGTCCAGGATTACGCCGAGACCTGCGAGCTCCTCGAGGGCCGCTCCGAGGTGGCCGCGGTCGAGTTGAACCTCTCCTGCCCGAACGTCGACGAGGTTCCCGAGAACGTCGGCGAGGTCGTCGCGGCCGCACGGGCCAGGACGACGAAGCCGCTCTACGCGAAGCTCTCGCCTGCCGCGGACGTGGCCGAGACCGCCCGTGCCGCACAGGCCGCAGGAGCCGACGGGCTCAGCCTCGTGAACACGGTCAAAGGCCTGGCCCTGGACGAGCAGACGCTCAGGCCGGTGCTCGACCGTGCGATCGGCGGCCTCTCGGGGCCGGCGCTGAGGCCGCTCGCGCTCGCGGCGGTTTTCGCGTGCTACCGCGCGACCGGCATGCCCATCGTCGGCATGGGCGGCGTGAGCACCGGCAGGGACGCGCTCGAGCTGCTCGCGGCCGGCGCGAGCGACGTCGCGCTCGGTACCGCGCTGTTCGCCGATCCCGGCTCGCCCGCCCGCGTGCGGGGCGAGCTCGAGGCGGAGCTGGCGGCACACGGCTTTGCCGACCCTGACAACGCGGTTGGTGTAGCGCATCTTCCGGGCGATTCGACCCTCGACCCAAGGTCGAGGCTAAGCGTTGAAAAAGCCCTGCATACAGGCCCAAACATGGCGGGTTGACCCCGGGCACGAGCTTGTTAGTATCCCTCGCCGTGCCCGCGCTCAAGACTCAGGCCCAGGCGCCGCTCCGCTCCCTCGACCAAAGAATGGAAGCGCTCAAGCGGGCGAACGACATCCGCGTCCGCCGCGCGCAGCTGAAGAAGGACCTCAAATCCGGCGCCGCGCGGATCGAGGAGATCCTCAGCGACCCTCCCGAGTACGTCTCGACGGCGAAGGTCTTCGACATGCTGATGGCGGTGCCGAAGTTCGGCCGCGTCAAGGCGGCGCGCTTCCTGAACCAGTGCCGCATCAGCCAGTCCAAGACGGTAGGCGGCCTCTCCGACCGTCAGCGGACGGAGCTGATTGGCCTCTTCCACCGCTAGCCCCGTCTTCGTCATCACCGGCACGTCGGGCGAGGGCAAGAGCACGCTCGCGCGCCTGCTCGTCGAACGGATGTCCGAGCTCGCGCTCGCCATCTCCGCGACGACGAGGCCTCGGCGGCCGGGCGAGGCCGACGGCCGCGACTACTGGTTCGTGTCGGAGGAGGAGTTCGACCGCCGGCTGGGCGCGGACGACTTCCTCGAATGGGTCGAGCTGCCGTGGGGGCCGGGCTACCGGTCGGGGACGCTCTGGTCGGAGCTCGACCGGATCAGAGATGAGGGGCACGCGCCGCTGCTCGAGATCGAGACGGGCGGAGCGCTCGCCGTCCAGGAGCGGATCCCGGACGCGGTGACCGTCTTCGTGACGGCGCCGAGCCGCGCTGCCCTCGAGACCCGGCTGCGCGCGCGCGCGACCGAGAGCGAGGGCGAGATCGAGGAGCGCCTCGACGTCGCGGAGCGCCAGCTCGAGCTGGAACCGCGCTTCCGCCACCGGATCGTCAACGACGACCTCGAACGCGCCCTCGCCGAGCTCGAGGAAATAGTCCGCCGCGAGTTGGACGCTGCAGCTAGCATGTCGGGCCGTGATTCATCCTCGCATTGACGAACTTCTCGAGAACGTCGATTCCCGCTATGCGCTGGTGATCGTCGCGGCGAAGCGCGCCCGGCAGATCAACAACTACCACCACCAGCTCGGCGAGGGGACGTTCGACCAGTTCCTGCCGCCGCTCGTGGAGTCGCGCTCCAAGAACTACTTGACGATGTCCCTCGAGGAAATCTGCGAGGGCAAGATCAAGTACACGTATCAGAAGTAGTACGGGGGGAGAGGACGGCCGCCCTTGCGGCGGACGGCCGTCCCTGCGGCTTGTGCGGCTAGCGGATCACCTTGAAGTCGAGGTGCATGTAGGCCTCGTGCACGGAGCAGTACGCGCGCCAGCTGCCCGGTTTCAGGGTCCACGTCACGGTCTTCGTGCCGGTGAACCCCACTGACGTGAGGTCCTTCTCGAGCTTCGGCTTCGAGGGCTTCTCGCGCTCGAGCGTGAAGTTGTGGATCGACGACTTGTCGGTGACGACGATCTTGTACTTGCCTGCCTTGAGCCTCTTGACGGTCTTGCCGTTGAGCTTCAGCGTGATGCTGTAGCCCGGACCGACCACTCCCTTGAGCGTTCGGGTGGCGGTGCTGCCGCTGAGCGCCGCCCCTGCCGAGGCGAGCGCCGCGACCATGGCCGCGGCGATGATGGCGACAGCGAAGTGCTTCCGGGTCATGCCTCTCCTTTCGATGACCCCTGGGGTACGGCGCGGCCGCTTCGTTGGATTTCCCTGGACGTGTCGCCTTTCTAGGCACAATGTGTCGATGGGCAGGGTCGTGCTGGGGGTGACGGGCGGGATCGCCGCGTACAAGGCATGCGAGCTGACGCGTCTGCTCGTCCGCGCCGGCCACGAGGTGACGCCGATCCTCACGCCCGAGGCCGAGCGGTTCGTCGCCGCTCAGACCTTCGAGGCGCTCGCCCGCCGGGAGATGCCGCGTGAGCTCTTCCCGCACCTCGTCGACGCCGACGTGCTCGTGATCGCGCCGCTGTCGGCGAACACGCTCGCGAAGCTGGCACATGGCCAGGCCGACAACGTCCTCACGCAGACCGCGCTCGCGTTCGGCGGCCCGGTGCTCGTCGCCCCCGCGATGAACCCGCGCATGTGGGCTCATCCGGCGACGCGCGAGAACGTCGAGACGCTGCACCGTCGAGGGGTCGAGCTCGTCGGGCCCGAGCACGGCGACACCGCCGAGGGCGAGGTCGGCGTGGGGCGCATGAGCGAGCCGGAGGAGATCTTCGAGCGCTGCCGCTCGCTGCTGGAGAAGCGTGAGCAGCTCCGCGGCCGGCGCGTGCTCGTCACCGCGGGTGGGACGCGCGAGCCACTCGACGCCGTCCGCTTCCTCGGCAACCGCTCGTCGGGGCGGATGGGCGCGGCGCTCGCGGCCGAGGCCAGGCGCCGCGGCGCAGACGTGACGCTGGTGGCAGCGAACCTCTCGGTGCCTGCGCCCGTAGGAGTGGACGTGGTCTCCGCGCCGACCGCCGAGGAGCTCGCCCGCGAGACGCTCGCCCGCGGTGACGCGGACGTCGTGCTGATGGCCGCCGCGGTCGCCGACTACCGGCCCGCCGAGCCCGAGGCGGGCAAGCGGCCGAAGGACGGCGACGACTGGACGCTGACGCTCGAGCCGACGATGGACGTTCTGCGCGAGCTCGGCGAGCGGCGCACGAACGGCCAGATACTCATCGGGTTCGCGGCCGACGCCGGCGACCAGGGGCTCGAACGGGCGCGCGAGAAGCTCCGCGCAAAGCAGGTCGACCTGATCGTCTTCAACGACGTCTCGCGCGACGACATCGGCTTCGACGCTTCCGACAACGAGGTCGTCCTGGTCTCCGCCGAGGGCGAGCGGCGGCTCGAAAAAGCGGCGAAGGAGCGCATCGCGGCGGCTATCCTCGACGTCGTGGCCGAGCGGCTGGAGGGGGACTAATGGACGAGCCGGCGATCGGCGCCGAGCCCACCGCCTCGCCGCAGCCCGGCGCGGAGACGATCCGCAGGATCGCGGAGAACCTCGCGCTCGTCGTGCACGCGCCAGACGAGACGTTGCGGCTCGTCGTCCTCTGCGTCGCCGCCGAGGGGCACCTGATCATCGAGGACTTTCCCGGCGTGGGGAAGACGATGCTGGCGAAAGCGCTCTCGCGCTCCGTCGACTGCTCCTTCTCGCGGATCCAGTTCACGCCCGACCTGCTCCCGTCCGACGTCACCGGCGTCAACGTCTTCAACCAGAGGACGAACGAGTTCGAGTTCCGGCCGGGGCCGGTCTTCGCGAACTTCCTGCTCGTCGACGAGATCAACCGCGCCTCGCCGAAGACACAGGCCGCGCTGCTCGAGTGCATGCAGGAGAACCAGGTGACGGTCGACGGCGTCAGCTACGAGCTCGCCCCGCCGTTCATGGTGCTCGCGACGCAGAACCCGATCGAGTACGAAGGCACGTATCCGCTGCCGGAAGCGCAGCTCGACCGCTTCACGCTCCGCGTCGACATCGGCTATCCGCCGCTCGCGGAGGAGGCGCGGATGCTGACCGAGCAGACGAGCGACCCGCCGCTCGACACGCTCCGCCCGGTCGCGACCGCCGAGAGCGTCCGCAGCCTGATCGCCGAGGCCGCCGACGTCTTCGTCGAGGAGAGCGTGAACCGCTACGTCGTCGCGCTCCTCGGCCAGACGCGGACCGACGGGCGGCTCTACCTCGGCGCCAGCCCGCGCTCCGGGATCGCGCTTCTGCGCGTCGCCAAGGCGCGCGCGCTCGCCGAGGGCCGCGGGTTCGTCTCGCCGGACGACGTCAAGGCCTGCGCCGGGCCGGTGCTCGCCCATCGCCTGATCCTCGCGCCGGAGGCGCGCGCGGAAGGGCTGACGGGCGTGGACCTCGTGCGCGAAGCGGTCGAACGCACCCCTGTGCCTGTATGACCCGCGGGCCCGTATGACCCGCCGCGGACGGCTCGCGCTCGTGCTCGGGGGCGCGACCTATCTCGGCGCGTGGGCCTTCGGCTCGAAGCCGCTCTACCCGGTCGCGATCGGGCTGATCGCCGCGGTGCTGTTCGCGCGCGTCTGGACGCGTCTGGCCGGCAGGCCGGTCGGGGTCCGGCGGCGGCTGCCTCAGGCCGAGCGCTACGAGGGCGACGACGTCCAGGTGCGCCTCGAGGTCGAGCTCGAGCGTCCGATCGCGCCCGCCGCGCTGGTCGTCCGCGAGCGGATCTCGAAGCTCGGCGAGCGCGAGACGGAGCTTCCGGCGCGAGGCGGCAAGGCGTACGTGCTGGACGCGCTGCCGCGGGGCCGCTACGCGTACGAGGAGACCTCGGTCGCGATCGAGGACCCGTTCGGGCTCGACCGCGTAGAGCAGACCGTCGTCGCGCCCGGCGCGTTCCTGGTCTACCCGCGGCTGGTCGAGCTCGACCGGCTCTTCTCGGAGGCCGGCCGCCTCGGCCGTGACGGACGCCGGCTCCTCCTGCGCCGCCCCGCCGGGTTCGACCTGCACAGCGTCCGCGAGTACGAGCGGGGCGAGTCGCTGCGAAAGGTGCACTGGCGCTCGACCGCCAAGCGCGCGCAGCTGATGGTCAAGGAGCTGGAGGACTCGCCGCGCGACGAGGTTGCGGTCGTGCTCGACGCCGATCCCGCGGCGGTCGTGGGGGACAGTTTCGAGGTGCAGGTCCGTGCCGCGGGCTCGCTTCTCCTCTCGCACGCGAACCGGGGGCGGCGTGCCGTGCTCGTGGTCAACACGCTGCGCCGCGAGCTGCAGCGCGTGCATTCGCCGGCCGGGGACAAGCGGGAAGCGCTCGACCTGCTCGCCGCCGTGGAGCCGCAGCCCGGGCCGCCGCTGGCGTCGCTGCTCGCGGACGAGGCCGGTGCCGCCGCCCGCGCCGAGGAGCTCGCGGTCGTGACGGGGTCGCTCCCGGCCCGGCTCGTCGAGCAGCTCGTCAACCACGTGCTCGGCCACAAGAGCGTCTCGCTCGTGCTCGTCGATTCGGCGAGCTTCGCTGGCTTCGGGGAGCCGCCTCCGAGCGCGTTCCCCGGCCTGCTGCGGCTCCAGGCGGCCGGCATTCCCGTCGCGGTGCTGCGCCGCGGCGACGATCTCGCCGCACGGCTCGGCGCTGCCGCCGTGAGAGAGGCGGCGAATGTCTAGGGAACGGGCGCTCCTCCTGGGCGGGGTCGCATGCATTCCGATCCTCTGGAACTGGATGCGCCTCGAGGATCCGTCGAGCGCAGGGCGAGCCGCCGTGCTCGTGCTCCTGGCCCTTGCTCCTGCGGCCGTCATGAACCAGCGCCTCAGGTTTGCGGCCGCGGCGGCGGCACTGGCGATCGCGGGCGGGACGGCGTTCCACGTCCCGCTCGGCCTGCACTACCCCGGAAGGGTGGCCGCCCGGTTCTGGAACGGCTTTCTCGAGTTCTACGACGTCAGGCTGCCCTTCGCGCCGGCGCAGCATCCGCACATGGACGGCGCGATCCTGATCGCGGTTTTCATCTTCAGCGCAATGGCCGTGCTGGCCGTTTGCGAACGGCGACCCGCTCTGGCCGGAACCGCCGTCCTCATCGGGGCCGGCTGGCCCGCGACGCTCTTGCGGGGAAGCGAGCTCCTGCGCGGAGCGGGGATCCTGACCGCGCTGCTGGTCCTGTTCGCCGGCCTGCGCAGGCGGCCCGACGTCTCCGGCCGCGCGGTCCTGGTCGGCGGGGCGATCGTGCTCGCCGCGGTCGGCGCGGCGACCTCGCCCGCGCTCGCGAAGGGAGAGTTCCTCCACTGGCAGACCTGGGACCTGCACGTCCCGCACGTCAAGCCGGTGAGCGTCAGCTACGTCTGGAGCTCCGACTACTCCGGCCTCAACTTCCCCCACAAGACGACCGTCGTGCTCCGGATCAAGGCGCCGAAGCGGCCGCAGTACTGGCGCGTCACCACGCTTCCGTACGTCGTGGACGGCCGGTGGATCGACCAGCCTTCGTTCGACGCCTCGGGCGACGCCGGGCTCCTGCCCGCTGCCGCCCGTGACCATTCGAACTGGGTCGAGCAGCAGGTCACCGTCGAGGCCCTGCGCGACAACCGCCTTCCGGCGGCCGAGGTGCCGATGGCGTTCGACCCATCCAGTCTCGGGCCGATCAACTTCGACAGCGCGGGCGTCGCCTACCTCGAGCATGCCCTGCACAGCGGCGCGAGCTACAAGGCCTGGAGCTACGAGCCCGAGCCGTCGCCGCAGGAGCTCGCGCGCTCCCGGCCGGTCTATCCGCCGGCAATCACGCTTGGACAGCGTCGCTACCTCGAGCTCGACCCGAACCAGTCGGCGCCGACGTTCGGCACCCCTGACCGCGATGTCGTGCTAAAGAAGCTGTTCGCTAGCGACGGTCGCCTTCGAGCGTACAAGCCGCTCTACGAGATGGCCCGAAGCGTTGCCGGCGGCGCGCACAGCCCGTATGCGGCAGCGGTCGCGCTCGAGTCGTGGTTCCGGACGGGCGGCGGGTTCGCCTACAACCAGCACCCGCCGCGAACGCGCGGGAAGCCAGTGCTCGTCGACTTCGTGACACATACACGCGCCGGCTACTGCCAGCACTTCGCAGGCGCGATGGCGCTGATGCTGCGCTACCTCGGGATTCCCGCCAGGGCCGCGGCCGGCTTCAGCAGCGGCAGGTACGACAAGGGCCAATGGACCGTCACCGACCACGACGCCCATGAATGGGTCGAGGTCTGGTTCCGGGGCTGGGGCTGGGTGCCGTTCGATCCGACTCCGAGCCGCGGCGGGGTCGCAGGCGCCTACTCGGCGTCCTCGCCCGCCTTCAACCTGGCCGTGGCGGCTGCCATCCTCGCGGGCAAGGACGGTCTGAAGGCGTTCGCCGACCGCCGCGTCGGCCTCGGCTTCCCGGACACGCAGACGAAGTTCTCGGCCGATATCCGGCTTTCACGCGACCCGGGGAGGGTGACGCTGACCGACGGCCACTCCTCGGCCGCGCCGAGCCTGCTGCGACTGCTCGTCCTGCTGCTTGCTGCGCTGGTCGTCCTGATCGCGGGTGGCAAGCTCGCGCTGCGGAGGGCGCGCTACCTCACGGGCGATCCGCGCCGACTCGCCACCGCCTGCCGCCGCGAGCTGCACGACATCCTCGTCGACCAGCGGATCGAGGTCTCGCCGAACGCGACAGTCGCCGAGCTGGCCGCCCTCACCCAGAACGAGCTCGGCGTCGAGACCGCCGGGGTCGGCATGCACGCGACCGTCGCGCGCTTCGCGCCGCCCGCTTACGCGAGCGAGGCGGCACGGGAGCTGCGGAGCTCCGTGCGCCGGCTCCGCCGGAGCCTGCGACAGGAGCTCTCGCTCTGGGAGCGCGCACGTGGGCTGCTCTCCTTGCGCTCCCTCGGCCTCTCGTAGGAGAGCCTGGTGCACGCAGTCGTGATGGCGGCCGGCGAGGGCCGGCGCCTTCGGCCGCTCACCGAGCGCTGGCCGAAGCCCGTCCTGCCGATCGAAGGCGTGCCCGTGATCGCGGCTCTCGCGCGTGAGCTCGCGGTCGCCGGGCTCGGGCCGGTCACCGTCGTCACCGGGCACCTGGCCGAGCAGGTCGAGGAGCTGCTCGGAGACGGTTCGGCGTACGGGATCGAGGCGCGGTACGTGCGCCAGCCCCGCGTCGACGGCTCCGCTGATGCGGTCCGTCGCGCCGTGGAGGCCGGCGCCAGGTTTCCCCTGGTCGTCACCGGCGCGGACAAGCGCTTCCGGCCCGGCGACGTGGGCCGCTTCGCCGAGCGCTTCCTCGCCTCCGGTGCGCCTGCCGCGCTCGCGGTCGAGCCGGACGGCGCCACGGTTCCGCTCTGGGGCCTGACCGACGCCGTGCGCCTCTCGGGCCTACCCGGGCCGCCCTACGAGCTGCTGGACGCCGTCGCCGGCCTCGAGGTTGCCGAGCTCGAGATCGGGAAGACGCGAGACTTGACGGACCCGCTTGACTTGGTGAGAGAGAACTTTCCGTACCTGTCATGAGCGAAGTCTTCGATCTCTTCCAGCAAGGCCGCGAGCATCTCTCCAAGGGGATGGCCGCCCAGGCGACGGTCGCCCTCGAGAAGGCCAAGGCGCGTGAGCCCGAGAAAGCGTCCATCCGCGAGGCGCTCGGGATCGCGTACTTCCGGATCCACCGTTACGCCGAGGCCGAGTCGGAGTTCCGCAAGATGCTCGAGCTCGCTCCCGTCGACGACTACGCGCACTACGCGCTCGGCCGGTGCCTGGAGAAGCAGGGCCGCGAGCACGAGGCGAACGGCCAGTACAAGCTCGCGAGCTCGCTCAGGCCGGGGACCCGCGCCTACGAGGCTCGCATCCGCGACCTGGGCTAAGCCGTTAGCTCAGCCGCTCGCCGGTGATCCGCTCGATCTCCTCGAGCGACGAGACGCCCTCGAGGAAGAGGCGCCGCCATCCTGGCGGGCCGCTTCCACATCGTCTATATCGTCGTTCCCCCCGCAAAGATCAAGGTGGAAACATGAAGGCTGTGGTGCAGCGGGTCTCCTCTGCGCGTGTGCGCGTGGGGGAGAGGATCGCCGGCGAGATCGGGCCCGGCCTCTGCATCCTGCTCGGCGTCGCGCGAGGAGACGAGCAGGCCGATGCCCAGCGCCTGGCCTCGAAAGTGGCGCACCTGCGGATCTTCGAGAACGCGGACGGCCGCTTCGACCACTCCGTGCTCGACACCGGCGGCGAGGCGCTCGTCGTGAGTCAGTTCACCCTCATCGCCGACACCGCGAAGGGGCATAGGCCGAGCTTCACGGATGCGGCGCCGCCGGAAGAAGCGGAGCCGCACTACGACGCCTTCTGCGAGGCGTTGCGCGACCTGGGTGTCGGTGTCGCAACGGGTGAGTTCGGCGCGCGAATGGCCGTCGAGCTCCTGAACGACGGCCCGGTGACGATCATTTGCGAGTCTCCGTCCTAGTGGCCGAAGAGGGATGACCGGGCGCTCGGTGCCGGAGCTGGGGCGGCGCGGCGGGGGCTGGGTCGTGCTCCAGTCGATCCTCTTCGTCGCGATCGCCGCCTGCGGTTTCGTCGGTGTCTACTGGCCGGGCGCGGTCGAGTCCTACCTGGCCGTGATCGGCTTCGTACTGATCGTGGCCGGGATCGTGGTCGTCGTAACAGGGGCGCTGACGCTCGGCCGCTCGTTCACGCACCTGCCGCGGCCGCGCAGGTCCGGACGGCTTCACGAGAGCGGGATGTACCGGCTCGTGCGCCATCCGGTCTACGGCGGGGTGCTGCTGCTCGCGCTCGGCTGGTCGCTGGCCGAGGCGCCGCTCGCGCTCGTGCCCACTGCGCTGCTCGCGCTCGTCTTCGACCTCAAGTCGCGCCGCGAGGAGGTCTGGCTACGCGAGCGCTACCCGGAGTACGCCGCCTACGCAGAGCGGACGCGCAGCCGCTTCATCCCCTACCTCTACTGATCTGGCATCTACTGATCGCGCCACTTCAGCTCCGGCGGTAGAGGCCGGGAGTGGACGAGAATCAGCCGACGTGTCGGGCGGGTGAGAGCCACGTACAACTCCCGCAGCCCCTGGCCCTCGGCGGCCTCGTCGACGATCTGCGCCGGCTCGACGACGATCACGTTGTCGAACTCCATGCCCTTCGCCTCGCGCGGTGTCAGGACCGCGATGCGCGTCTCGTCGAAGAGAGAGGCGTCGCCGTCGCCGCGCAGCGACGCGGGCGCGATCACCGCCAGCAAGCCGTCGTCGTCCGCGAGCCGGGCGGCCTCTTCGTAGGCCGCCTGCAGCGGCGGGTCGCCTGCCACGACGCGCGGAGGATCAGCGCCGATTCGGTAGGCCAGCGGCTGCTCGACGTCGGGCGCGATCCGTTCGAGGAGCGGCAGCGCGACGGCCATGATCTCGCGCGGCACGCGATAGGCGTGCCTCAGCTCCGCCAGCTCGGCGTTGTCGCCGTCCGGCAGGAACGGGAGCAGCTCCTCCCAACGGTCGTAGGCGATCGGGCCGGTCGCCTGCGCGATGTCGCCGAGGAGCGTGAACCCGCCGGATGCGCGGCGGGCGACCATCCTCAGCTGCATCGGCGTCAGGTCCTGCGCCTCGTCGACGATCACGTGCCCGTACTGCTGCGGCGGCCCGAAAATCAACGCCCGCGCCTCGTCGATGAGCGGCAGGTCGGCGTCGCTCCACCCTCGCGAACGGGGTAGGCCGGGCAAGCGCCTGACGATCGTCTCCGGCTTCGGCACGGGCCACGACCGATTCAGGAAGCGCGTCAGCCGGCCGTCACGCCGCAGGGCCTGCTCGACCTCCTCGAAGTTGCGGTAGGCCTGGCCCCCGAGCCGCGCGCCGTAGTCCTCGTAGAAGCGACGCAGGACGCTCATCCGGAAGCGCTCGCGGGCAACAGTCGAGAGCCCGAGCTCCGCGCGTGTCTCCGCGAGCAGCTCGGCGACCTCGTCCGCCTCGACGCCCACGAACCGTCCCTCCATCCGCACAACGAGCTCCTGGGGCTCGCCTTCCGAGGCCGCCTCCACGAGCTTCCCGAGCTCCTCGGCGAGACGTGTGTCCGCCTTCAGGCGCTGGATCTCGAGCGGGTCGGTGCGCGTGATCTCGATGGCGTCGACGAGCTCGGCGACCGCGCGCTGGTCGACGCTGTCCTCGCCGAGGGTCGGCAGCACGTGCGAGACGTACTCCATGAACCCCGGGTTGGGCCCGACTACGAGCACGCGGCGGAGCTGCTGCCGGTGCGCGTAGAGGAGGAACGACGCGCGGTGCAGCCCGACCGCGGTCTTTCCCGTGCCAGGCCCTCCCTGGACGATCAGCGGCGGCTCCGGGTCCCGCGCGATCAGGTGGTACTGGTCGGCCTGGATCGTCGCGACGATGTCGCGCATCCGCGCGTCGCGGGTGCGCTCGAGCTCCTCGAGCAGGAAGTCGTCGACCGAAGCGGCAGCGTCCGCGAGCGAGCCGTCGAGCGCCTCGTCACTGATCCCGGTCAGCGTGCGGCCTTGCGTGCGGAAGCGACGCCGCAGCGTCACGCCGTGCGGGGCGACCGGCGTGGCGGTGTAGAAGGGCCGCGCGGCCGGCGCCTGCCAGTTCACGACGAGGGCGCGGCGGGCGTCGTCGTGCACCCAGCGGCGCCCGACGTAGATCTTGTCCGCTGCTTCCTCGGTGTCGATTCGCCCGAAACAGAGCCCGCGCTCGGCGTCCTCGAAGGTGCGCAGCCGGCCCGTGGCCCAGTTCTCGATCGCCTGCGCGGCCTCCTCGGTCGCGGCTGCGCCGGCGGTCCGGATCAGGGTCTCGCGCATGCGGTCGAGGGACTCGTACGCCTCGTCGAGGTAGGCCTGCTCGGCGGGGAGATCCGGGTGGGCCACAGCGTCTTAGCGTAAGCCATGCGACTGACATATGTTTTTTACCTATACTGGCCGGCATGACCCGCCACCGTCACGCGCGATCCCGCAGCCGGCGCCTCGTCCGGCCCGGTCACTGGCACGTCCATGCGCGCGTTGAGCGCTTCGTCGAGCCGTCGCTGTTGCTGCTCCTGCGCGAAGGGCCGCTGCACGGATACGAGCTGCTCGAGCGGATCCCGGAGCTCGGCGTGGAGGGGCGCGTCGACATCGGCAACCTCTACCGGCTCCTGCGGGCGCTCGAGGAGGAGGGTCTCGTCACCTCCGAGTGGAGCGCCGATCTCCCGGGGCCGGCCAAGCGCACGTACGAGCTGACCGCCGAGGGGCGCCGGCTGCTCGATCGCTGGGCGGAGGCGCTGCAGCGGGCCGAAGAGACCATCGCGAGCTTCTTGAAGCGGTACGAGGAAGGGAGGTGAACATGTGCGGACGTAGACACCACCGTCACGGCCTCGGCCGGCGCGGACGCCGCTTCCCGAACCGGGAGGAATGGATCCGTCGGCTCGAAGAGCGCCAGCGCGATCTCGAACAGGAGATTGCCGACCTGGCCGACGTGATCGAGCACCTGAAGGACGGCGAAGCGCAGCCGGCCGGAACGGTCTAGAGGCTTTTGCGGCCCCGCTTCGGCGGGGCCGATAGCCCAAGCTCCCCTGCTATCCTGGTCACACCACATTTCACCGATTGGCGAAATGGGCGCGAGGCGCCCATTTTTTGTGAGGGCAGCGAATTGGCGAACGTCTACGACAAGGAGAGAACGCTGGAGCGCGAGATCAGCAGCAAGGTCGCGGAGGCCCTGCCGGGCGTCGAGGTGCTCGCGGTCGAGCTCACTGGCCCCGAGCGCTTCACGGTCTACGTCGACCGCGACGGGGGCGTCGACCACGCGCTCTGCCAGCAGGTCACGCACGTCCTCTGGGATTACCTGCGCACCTACTCCGTGGCCGTCTCGTCGCCCGGCCTCGAGCGGCCGCTGCGCAAGCCGGAGCACTTCCGCGAGGTCGTCGGGCGCCGCGTCAAGCTGAAGACTTCCGAGCGCTCGAAGCTGCGCGGCGAGGTGCGCCGCGCCGGCGACGACGCCGTAACGGTGGCCGCAGACGGTGGAGAGATCGAAGTCCCGTACGCGCAGATCGTGCGGGGGAACCTGATCTACGAGAGGGAGCAATGAGCCGAGAGATCATCGAGCTCGTCCATGAGCTCGAGCGAGACCGTGGAATCGAGGGCGACACGCTGATCAGAGCGCTCGAGGACGCGCTGCTCGCCGCCTACAAGAAGACCCCCGGGTCGTCCCGCCACGCCGTGGTCGAGCTCGACCGCCAGGAGGGCGACTTCCGCGTGTTCTCGATCGAGCTTCCGGCCGACGTCGAGGAGCAGCTGATCGAGGAAGCCCGCGAGCGCGTCCTGACCGAGCTCGAGCTGGCCGAGCAGGAGAACGGCGAGCGCTCCCACGTTCTCGTCACGGACGAGGACCTCGAGATCGACTGGTCCGGAGTCCCCGAGGAGCAGGTCAAGCGCGCCGACGTTACTCCCGAGAACTTCGGCCGCATCGCAGCGCAGACCGCGAAGCAGGTGATCACGCAGCGGATCCGCGAGGCCGAGCGCCAGATCATGTACGACGAGTACGTCGATCGCGTGACCGAGGTCGTGACGGGAATCGTCCAGCAGGCGGGCGACCGCAACAACGTCCTCGTCGACCTCGGCAAGGTCGAGGCGCTGCTCCCGCGCTCCGAGCAGGTCGACGGCGAGCGCTACGAGCAGGGCTCCCGGATCAAGGCGGTCATCACGGAGGTCCGGTCCGGCACGAAGGGCCCGCAGGTGATCCTCTCGCGCCGCGACTCGGAGCTCATCCGCACGCTCTTCGAGCTCGAGGTCCCGGAGATCGCGGACGGTCTCGTCGAGATCCGCGGCGTCGCTCGCGAGCCCGGCTATCGCTCGAAGATCGCAGTCGAGTCGCACGCGCAGGGCGTCGATCCGGTCGGCGCGTGCGTCGGCCCGCGCGGCTCGCGCGTGCGCATGGTCGTCTCCGAGCTACGCGGCGAGAAGATCGACATCATCCCGTGGAACCCGGAGCCGGCACGGTTCGTCGCCAAGGCCCTGTCGCCCGCCCGCGTGCGCGAGGTCTACCTCGACGACGAGGGTCGCGAGGCGACCGTCGTCGTGCCCGACGACCAGCTCGCGCTCGCGATCGGCAAGGAGGGCATGAACGCCCGCCTCGCCGCGCGCCTGACCGGCTGGAAGGTCGACATCAAGTCCGACACCGAGTTCGCGACCGAGGAGGCGGAGGCCGCCTACGCCGGCGACGGCACGGAGGAGGAGTTCACCGGGCGCTGCGGCGCGATCCTCTCGACCGGCAAGCGCTGTCCGAATGCAGCGCTGCCCGGCTCGCGCTACTGCGGTGTCCCGGCCCACCAGGAGCTCGCGCTTAGGCCCGATGTCCAGGAGGACGAGGAGCCGATGGTCGAGGAATCCGAGCCCGAGCTGGAGGCCGCAGCCGACGACGCGCTGCCCGAGGCCGAGAGCATCGGGCCCGACAGCGTGGAGCCGGTGAGCGAAGAGGAAGAGCTTCAGAGCGAGGCTCCCGCGGATGTCGCGGCCGTCCACGGTCCAAGCGCCGAGGCGATCGCCGAGGCAGAGGGCGAGGTCGACCTGGATATCTCTCATCCCGAGACCGCGCCGCCCGAGGAACGCCCGGCCGGTATTCCGGTGGAGCCGCTCGGCGAGGTGGAGACGGAGGAGCCAGAGACTGCAGCGTGAGCGCTCCCATCCGGACGTGTGCGGGCTGCGGGCGAAGGGCTCCGCAGGCCGAGCTGCTGCGGTTCGTGGCCCGGAACGGAGCACTCGAGCACTCGCAACGGGGCTCCGGCCGGGGCGTCTACACCTGCAGGCGGTTGGCCTGCTTCGAGCGGGCCGCCGACCGGCGCGCCTTCAACCGAATTCTGAAAACAACCGTCCGGGTCGATCCCCAACTCGCCCGGCTCTACACTGACGCAAATGGCTGACCGTCCGAAGAGACCAAACCGACCGATCCGACCCCGCCAGGGGGCGCCGCCGGGCCGCCGCAAGCGCCGCGTCGTGATCGACACCGGTGCCGCGCGCCCGCGCCAGGACAGCCGCCAGGCCCGCGAGCGCGCCGCCGAGCAGCGGCCGAAGCAGCCGCGCGAGGTCGTGCAGCCGACCGGTCCCGTCACGGTCGAGTCCGGCATCACCGTCAAGGACCTCTCTCAGGCCCTCGGCAAGCCGATGGCCGAGATCATCAAGCTCCTGATGGTCCTCGGCGCCCCGAAGACGGCCACGCAGTCGCTTTCGGACGAGGAGCTCGAGCTGATCGGGACCGAGATCGGGCGCGAGATCACGATCAAGCACGCCGCCGACGAGGAGCTCGAGCCCGAGGTCTACGAGGACGACGAGGCCGACCTCGAGGCCCGCCCGCCGGTCGTCACGATCATGGGCCACGTCGACCACGGCAAGACGACGCTGCTCGACGCGATCCGCAAGACCGCCGTCGTCGAGACCGAAGCCGGCGGGATCACGCAGCACATCGGCGCCTACCAGGTTCAGCACGACGGCCGGAAGCTGACCTTCCTCGACACGCCGGGCCACGAGGCGTTCACCGCGATGCGCGCCCGCGGCGCGAAGGTGACGGACATCGCAGTGCTCGTCGTGGCTGCGGACGACGGCGTCATGCCGCAGACGCGCGAGTCGATCTCGCACGCACGCGCGGCGGAAGTGCCGATCGTCGTCGCCGTCAACAAGATCGACCTGCCCGACGCCAACCCCGACCGCGCGCGCAACGAGCTCGCGCAAGAGGATCTGCAGCCGGAGGAGTGGGGCGGGACGACGCAGTTCGCCGAGGTCTCCGCCAAGGAAGGCCGCGGGCTCGACGACCTGCTCGAGAAGGTGTTGCTGGTTGCCGACGCCGAGCTCGAGCTGACCGCCAATGCGAAGGTCGAGGCCTCCGGCCCGATCATCGAGTCGCGGCTCGACGTCGGGCGCGGCCCGGCCGCGACGATGCTGGTGCACCGCGGCACGCTCAAGGTCGGCGACGCGATCGTCGCCGGGGACGCCTGGGGCCGCGTGCGCGCCCTCTACGACTTCCACGGCGAGAAGCTGAAGGAGGCCCGGCCGGGCGATCCGGTCGAGATTCTCGGCTTCGACCACCCGCCGCCCGCCGGCGAGGTCGCGCGAGTCGTCGAGAACGAGCGCGACGCGCGCGGCTACGCACAGGCGCGCGGCGAGCGGCTGCGCCGCGAGCAGCTCGCGCAGCGCCGGGTCGGGGTCTCGCTCGAGACGCTCTTCGAGGCGCTCCAGGAAGGCGCCGTCCAGGACCTGAACCTCGTGCTCAAGGGCGACGTCGTCGGCTCGGTGGAGGCCGCGATCTCCGAGCTCTCGAAGATCCAGCACCCGGAGGTCCGCGTCAACGTCATTCACCAGGGCGTCGGCGGGATCACCGAGAACGACATCATGCTCGCGTCCGCCTCGAACGCGATGGTCGTCGGCTTCAACGTGCGGCCGAACGCAGAGGCGCGGTCGCTCGCCGAGCGCGAGGGCGTCGAGATCCGCACCTATCGCGTCATCTACCAGCTGACGGAGGACATCGAGCAGGCGCTCGTCGGGATGCTGCGCCCGGTCACGATGGAGCACACGCTCGGCGAGGTCGAGGTGCGGCAGCTGTTCCGCGTCTCGCGGCTCGGCACGATCGCCGGCTCGTACGTGACGAGCGGAACGGTGCGGCGCGGGGCCAGCGTGCGAGTCGTCCGCGACGGGACCGTGATCTACGAGACGCGGATCTCTCAGCTCAAGCGCTTCAAGGAAGACGCCCGCGAGGTGGAGAGCGGCTTCGAGTGCGGCATCCTCCTGGAGGGCTTCAACGACGTGAAGGAAGGCGACGTGCTCGAGGTCTACGAGACGCGCGAGGTCGAGCGCACCGATCTCGAGACGCCTGCGTCGGCGGCCTCCCCGTCCTAGTTGGGCGCGGGCTACGTCGGCATCCTCTCGGCCGAGCTGCACTTCCCCGAGAACGGCTCGCTCAAGGGAAAGCGCAAGGAGCTGCTCTCCGTGAAGGCGCAGCTGCAGCGGCGCTTCGGCGCGTCGGTCGCCGAGGTCGACCACCACGAGCTCTGGCAGCGTGCGCGGCTCACCCTCGCCTGCGTCGCGCGGGGGCACCGGGAGCTCGACGAGCTGCTGGACGGGGCCGAGCGATTTCTCGCCGGCCAGGCCTTCGAGCTCGTGCGCGTGGAGCGAGACGTCGTCACTTTCGACGACTGAACGCTTCAATACATGCATGAGCGACCGCATGCGCCGTGTGAACGAGGCCGTCCGGGAGGTGATCTCCGAGGCGGTGGGCGAGTTGAAGGATCCGCGCGTCGGCTTCGTGACCGTGACCGGAGTCGAGACCTCGACCGACCTGCGCCACGCAACGGTCTTCGTGAGCGTGCTCGGGACGGAGCGCAAGCGCGAACGCACGCTGGCCGGGCTCACCGCGGCGCACGGGCTCCTGCAGGCCCGCGTCGCGCGCGAGCTCAGGATGAAGCGGACTCCCCAGCTGACGTTCGAGTACGATCCGACGGTCGAGCGCGGGGTCCGGATGACCCAACTGATCGATGAGCTCGCGCCCACAGATGAGTGACGACCTGCAGGCGGTCGCGGACATGCTCCGCTCCCACGAGCGCTTCCTGCTCGTGACCCACGAGAACCCGGACGGCGACGCGCTCGGCTCGCTGCTCGCGGCGAAGCTCGGGCTCGACTCGCTCGGCAAGGACGCGCAGATGTACCTCTACGGCGACGCGCCGCTGCCCGACCGAGTACTCCTTCCTGGACCTCGACGGGCTCTTGCGCGGCGCGCCACCGGAGCTGGTCGACGATCGGGTGCTCGTGGCGCTCGACTGCGCCAACGAGTCACGAATGGGGCCGGACCTGGCGTTGGTCGAGCGCGCGCCGCTCACGATCGACATCGACCACCACCACGACAACACCCGCTTCGGCGACGTCAATCTGATCGTCGCGGACGCCTCGTCGACCGGCGAGGTGCTGCGAGATGTGCTGCACGAGCTCGAGGTCGAGTTGACCACGCGAGATCGCGGAGGCGCTCTACACCGCGGTCCTGACGGACACCGGGCGCTTCCAGTACACGAATACGACTCCGAAAGCCCTCCGGCTGGCGGCCGAGCTGATCGAGGCCGGCGTCGACTTCCACCGGATCTTCCAGGCCCTGTACGAGTCGGTCGACTTCATCAAGTTCAAGCTGATCGGCAAGGCGGCCGAGCGGGCGCAGGTGCTCGAGGGCGGCAGGCTCGTGATCTCGTACCTGCAGTGGAGCGACTTCATCGAACTCGGCGCGGCGGAGGCGTACGCCGAGGGCGTGATCGACCGACTGCGTGCGATCGACGGGGCCCAGGTGGTCGCACTAATCCGCGAGCTCCCGCGCAGCGACGGCGCGCCCGCACGCAAGGTGAGCCTGCGCGCGTCGGTCGACGAGATCGACGTCTCCGCGATCGCGCGGCTCTCCGGCGGGGGCGGCCACCGCCAGGCCGCAGGGTTCTCGAGCGACCGGTCGATCGAGGAGATCACGCAGTTCATCCACGACGAGTTCGCGCGTGCCACCGCGGGCGCTTAGCCCGAGCGGCCTCTTCCTGGTCGACAAGCCGGAGGGCCCCTCGTCGTTCTCGATCGTCGCCGACGTGCGCCGGCGGACGGGCGCGCGGACGGGGCATGCCGGGACGCTCGACCCATTCGCTTCAGGGCTGCTGCTCGTGTTGTCCGGTGCGGCAACTAAGCTGGCTTCATGCTTCGTCGGGCTGGACAAGCGCTACGTGACGGACATCGACCTGCGCGCGCGGACGGCGACGGGCGATCGGGAAGGGTCCGTCGTCGACTCGCACGCGGCGCCGTCGCGCGCGGAGCTGGAGGACGAGCTCGCGACCCTCCGCGGTGAGATCGAGCTGCCGGTCCCGGCCGCCTCGGCGGTCAAGATCGGCGGCGAGCGTGCGTACCGGCTGCACCGCCGGGGCATCGCCGTGGAGATGCCCTTGAGGCGCTCGCGGGTCGACGCGCTCGACGTCATCACCTATAGCGGCGGGGTGGCCCGGCTCGACCTGACGGTCAGCTCTGGCACCTACGTGCGGGCGATCGCCGATGCGCTGGGCGGACACTGCGCGACGCTCCGGCGGACCGAGGTGGGTCCGTTCCGGGTCGAAGACGCCGACCCGAGCAGGCTCATTCCGCCGAACGAGGCGCTCGCGCGGATCGGCGTCGGCGACGGCGAGGAGGCGGCGCGCTGACGGTCGCGCACAGCGTCGCCGAGCTCGAGAACCGGCCGCGCGAGGTCGCCATCGGCACGTTCGACGGCGTCCACCTGGGCCATCAGCGCGTGCTGGAGGCGGCCCGTGGGAGCGGCCGAACGCCGACGGCCGTCACGTTCGACCCGCATCCGCGGATCGCCTTCGGGTACGAGGTCCGGCTCCTGACGACTCTCGAGCGCAGGGTGGAGCTGATCGGCGAATCCGGCATCGAGGACGTCCTGGTCGTCGAGTTCGGCCTCGAGCTCTCGCGGCTGGGTCCCGAGGAGTTCGCGGATGCCGTCCTGCGGCCGATCGGAACCGAGGTCGTGGTCGCCGGTGCCGACTTCCGCTTCGGCCGGGGCCGGAGCGGCGACCTTGCGCTTCTCGAGGAGCTCGGCTTCGAGACGCGCGTCGTCCCGCTCGCCGAAGGCGTGTCGTCGAGCACGATCCGCGATCTCCTCGGCGCCGGAGAGGTCGAGCGCGCAGCAAAGCTTCTGGGGCGGCCCACCGAGATCGAAGGGACGGTCGTGACCGGCGACGCACGCGGCGGGACGCTCGGCTTTCCGACCGCGAACCTGCGGGTCGAGCGTGATCTGCTCGTCCCTGCGTTCGGAATCTACGCAGGCTCCGCCGAGGGCCATCGCGCCGCGATCTCGATCGGAACCAATCCGCACTACGGTGGCCAGGAGCGGCGCGTCGAGGCGCACCTGCTCGACTTCGAGGGCGACCTCTATGGCCGACGGCTGGTGCTCCAGCTCTGGCGCCGCCTACGTGAGGAGCAGGCCTTCGAGGACGAGGAGGCGCTGGTCGAGCAGATCGCCCGGGACGTCGAGGAGACTCGCCGCGCGGAACCGCCCGTCTGACCTCGTGCGCGGGTCGCAAGTTTTCGCAAATTGCGGAGTCTTGTGGGCATGGGAGGGAGAACAGACCGCACCGAGCCCTCGCTCCGGGTGATCGAGACCGTCCGCTGCCTCGGCTGCGGCGCCGTCTACTCGAGGCGGAGGGAGCGGAGCACGTCGATCGCAAATCCCGGGTGCCCGGAGTGCACGTACGTCGGCTGGGAGCCGGCCCGCTCGCTCGAGCCCCTCACGGCCGTGGCAGCGTCGCCGCGCTTCCGCTCCGTCGCGGGTCGCCTGCAGCGCCGCTAGCTCCGACGACGCTCACGCCTCCGAAGTAGTGGTGTTGCGCGGGCCACGCGCGCACCTCGAACCCCGCTGCCTCGAGAGCGGTCGGAACCTCCTCCGGGAAGCCGGGCTCGAGGTGGACGAGGCCGGAGGCCGGATGGAGGCGCGGCCGCGAAACCGCCACCTGCGGCTCGAGCTTTTCGTCCAGGATTCCGGAGACAACCTGCAGCAGCGCTCCCCGTAGCCGCGTCCCTCCCGCGGCGCCCGCGGCCAGGACGACGCGACGGCCGTCGAGCGCGACGCTCGGCGCCATCATGCTCCCCATTCGCTCGCCGGGCGCGAGCGATCCGCGCAAGAGGTCGGTCTCGCCGAGCATGCTGTTCAGGTGCAGGTCGAGACCCGGCAGGAAATCGCCGGAGCCGAGCCCCAGGCTGGTCGTCAGCACGCACGCGTTCCCCTCCGCGTCGATGACGGAGAGATTGGTCGTGTGACCGTCGGGTGGACGGTCGTCGAGCACACGGGCCAGCGCGACAGCACGCTCTCCCTCGGAGAGCCCGCGCAGCGCGGGTAAGCGCTCCATCGTCTCGGGCACGTTCGAAAGCCCGCCGCGCGTCAGGAACCGGGTCCCTGCGTAGGCCACCTCAACGGGCTCCGACCAGAGCGCCTCGTACGAGCTCAAGTCCCGGCGCGTGACGAGCCCGCCGCGCTCCGCGACAAGCGTCAAGAGAGCCTCGCCGATCGTCCCCTCGTACGCAGAGCGAGGCCCCTCGTCCGCGAGCAACTCGAGCGCCAGTACGAGACCGGGCTGCTCGAGACGCGCGCCGGCGGGGAGGAGCCGGCCGCCGGGCGAGTAGATGCGCTCGCCCTCGCGCATCGTCATCACCGGCGCGAGCATCGCGAGACAGGCCGCATGAGCCGGCGGAAACTCGACGCCGGTGCGCGCGAGGCCAAGTGCGGGCTCCACGAGGCGCGCCCACGGTAGGCGTCCATACTCGCCGTGGAGGCTTGCGAGGCCCGCGGGGATGCCGGGCACGGCGCACGTCGCGGCGCCGATCGTGTAATGAACGAGCTCGGCTCCGAAGGGAATCTCGAGCTCGACCGGCTCGGTGGGCCGCGCCGAGGCGTCGAGACCTGGCACGGAGACGAAGCAATCGAGATTGCGGGCACGGGCCGACGCAGCGTCGAAGTAGATCGCGTGGCCGCCACCGAGGAGACCCGTCATGACCGTCTCCGCGACGCACGATGCGAGGCAGGCCGCCACCGCCGCGTCCGCGGCCGACCCGCCGGCGGCGAGCACTTCGATTCCGGCCTCCACCGTTGCTGGATGGCCTGCTGCGACCGCGGCGTCCACCGTGGAGGAATCGTGACGCTTTCGGCACGCTTCCGTCACCCACGCGTGCGGATTTCCGCGTTACGCTCGCAGTGGGGAGGAGGTTGGTGGCCTCCGGACCCGAACCGGCGCCTGGGCCCGAGCCGAAGCGAAACGCGCAAGTTGCTACCCTGTGGCAGACCGCAGTCTCGGCCGTTCGCGAGCGCTTCCTCGCGGCGCGCTTGGACTGCGGAGTCACGTTACAAGGAGGCGAGTTGACCCTCACCAAGGAAGCGAAACAGGAGATTTTCGACAAGCACGGCCGCAACCAGGCCGACACGGGCTCGGCTCAGGTTCAGATCGCGCTCCTCACGGCGCGCGTGAACGAGCTCACCGAGCACCTCCGCAGCCACCCGAAGGACCACTACTCCCGGCGCGGGCTGCTCAAGCTCGTCGGCCGCCGGCGGCGGCTCCTGCAGTACCTGCAGAAGCGCGACCTCGAGGGGTATCGCGCCCTCATCCAGGAGCTCGGCCTCAGGAGGTAGGACCGGCCCCACCAGCTCGAACACCAACCCGCGGAGGGTGGAAGTTTGAGCGAGCCCCAGGCGCCCGGCACGCGCCACGGAGCTGACTCAAACCTCCACTCTCCTCAAGAAGTGGAGGATTTGACATGGCAGTAACCACCGAGCCCCGGATCGCGTCGGTCTCAGTGACCATCGGCGACCAGGAGCTGACCTTCGAGAGCGGCAAGCTCGCCAAGCAGGCGGACGGCTCCGTTCTCGTGCGCGCGGGCGAGACGATGGTGCTCGCGACCGCGCAGGGCAAGATGGAGGCGCGCGAAGGCGCGGACTTCTTCCCGCTCACCGTCGACGTCGAAGAGCGGATGTACGCGGCCGGCAAGATTCCCGGCGGCTTCTTCAAGCGCGAAGGTCGCCCCACCGAGCGGGCGATCCTGACCGCGCGGATGATCGACCGCCCGATCCGGCCGCTCTGGCCGAAGGGCTACCGCAACGAGGTGCACGTGGTCTGCACGACGCTGTCGGCCGACCTCGTCACCGCGCACGACATCCTTTGCATCAACGGCGCGTCGGCCGCGCTGATGGTCTCGCCGCTGCCCTTCCTCGGGCCGGTCGGCGCCGTCCGGATCGGCCGCCTCGACGGCCAGTTCGTCGTCAACCCGACGCTCGCCGAGATCGAGAGCGAGGAGAGCACGCTCGACCTGATCGTCGTCGGCACGAAGGACGCGCTGACGATGGTCGAGGCAGGTGCCGAGGAGATCCCGGAGGAGACGATCCTCGAGGCCTTCGAGCTCGCGCACGGCGAGATCACGAAGATCTGCGAGGCGCAGGAGGACCTGCGGCGCCAGGTCGGCAAGGAGAAGTGGCTCGACGCCGAGCTGACCGAGGAGCTCGACCGCGAGCACGGCTCGCGGTTCTCGGAGCGCATCGCCTCCGACGGCCTACGCGAGGGGACCTCGGTCGTCGAGGAGCTCGTCTCCGAGCTCTGCCAGCCGCTCTCCATGGAATCCACGGAGGACGACATCCGCCGCGAGATCCAGATCCGCGCCAGCCTCGCGCTGATCCTCGAGCGCAGGCGCCTCGAGTCGGTCGTGGCCGCGGTTCGCGAGCAGTTCGAGGACGACCTCCGCGCCCTGACGGATGCGGAGCAGGACTCGAAGGAGCTCAAGTCGGCCAAGCGGAGCCTGCTCTTCGACCGGATCGAGGAGGAGATCCAGCTCCCGTTCCCGGTCGGGCCGACCCCGGCCGACGCGGACACGCCGCCGGTCAAGGACTCGATGACGCGCCAGCAGGTCAAGCGCGCGGCCGAGGCGATCTACAAGGAGCTCGTCCGCCGCAAGATCGCCGTCGAGAAGCGCCGCCCGGACGGGCGCGGCACGGAGGAGATCCGGCCTGTCACCTGCGAGGTCGGTGTCACCCCGCGCACGCACGGCTCTGCGCTCTTCACGCGCGGCCAGACGCAGATCATGACGCTGCTCACCCTCGGCACCGCCAAGGAGGGCCAGCGGATCGACGATCTCTCCCTCGAGGAGGAGCGCCGCTACATGCACCACTACAACTTCCCGCCCTACTCGGTCGGGGAGACGGGCTTCATGCGCGGTCCGAAGCGGCGCGACATCGGCCACGGCGCGCTCGCTCAGCGGGCGCTCGAGCCGATGATCCCCGGGATCGACGAGTTCCCGTACACGATCCGCCTCGTCTCGGAGACGCTCGAGTCGAACGGGTCGTCGTCGATGGGCTCGGTCTGCGGCTCGACGCTCGCGCTCCAGGACGCCGGCGTGCCGATCAAGGCGCCGGTCGGAGGCATCGCGATGGGCCTCGTCAAGGAGGGCGACGACTACGTGATCCTGACCGACATCCAGGGCGCCGAGGACCACCTCGGCGATATGGACTTCAAGGTCGCCGGGTCGCGGCAGGGCATCACCGCCCTCCAGATGGACATCAAGATCACCGGCGTCACGCAGGAGATCATGCGGAACGCGCTCGAGCAGGCGAAGCGGGCGCGCGAGTTCATCCTCGACAAGATGGCCGAGGTCATGCCGGAGAGCCGCACCCAGCTGGCCGACCACGCACCGCGCATCTCGACGGTCAAGATCGACCCCGAGAAGATCGGGATGGTCATCGGCAAGGGCGGCGAGACGATCCGCGCGCTCGAGTCCGAGAACGACGTCCAGATCGACATCGAGGAGGACGGCACGATCCTGATCTACGCGACCGAGGGCACGAAGGCAAACGCCGCGATCGCCGCGGTCGAGTCGATCACGAAGGAGCCGGAGGTGGGGGACACCTACACCGGCAAGGTCGTCAAGACCACGGAGTTCGGCGCCTTCGTCGAGCTGAAGAAGGGCACCGACGGACTGCTGCATGTGTCCAACGTCGGCCCGGGCCGCGTCGCCCACATCGAGGACGTGATCGGTCGCGGCGACGTGCTGGACGTCATCGTGCAGGAGGTCGACAAGGATCGGGGCCGCATCGGCCTGAAGCTCGTCGCCAAGCACGAGAACGGCAACCTCGTCCAGCCCGAGGAACTGATCGAGCGGGCGAAGGACGCGCCTCCGCGCGAGCGCGAGGAGCGCCCGCCGCGCCGCGACGGCGATCGTGGCCGCGGCGGCCGCGGCGGCGGCCGTGGTCGAGGCCCGCGCCGAGACTGAGCCCGTTGGGCCTGCATCCGCGCTGGTCGATGCGCGGGTGCAGGCTCTCCTGATCGGCGCGGTGCGGCTGGCGATCGCCGTCGCGGCGCTGGCTCTCGCACGGGTGCGCGGGCTCGAGCCCGGGCCGACCGCGGGGCTGTTCGCGCTCGGCTGCGGGCTGCTCCTGGTCACGCTCCCGGCCAGCGTCACCCGCCGGCGGGGCCGGCGCCGTCTCGCCGAGGCGCAGCCGCTTCCGCCTGGAGCGGCGCCGCTGCCGCAGCGCCGGGCTCTCGCGCTCGCGATGTACCCGAGCACGATCGGCCTCTCGGCCGTCACGGCGGTCGCACTCGTCCTCAGCCCGGCGCTTGCCGCGGTGCTCGCCGGGATCCTCGCCGGCATCGGCCTCGCGGCCCTCTACTCGGCAGGCCAGCTGGCGCTGTGGGAACGGGAGCTCGGCGGCCGGCTGCTGGTCGAGCGCGGCCACGACGGACGCGTATTTCTCGCACCGCGGGCACACGCATGACGCACGACGCGATCGTCGTCTTCTCGGCGCTCGGCGTCGCGGGCCAGGTGCTCGCGGTGTTGCTGCTGATACCGGGCCTGATGTGGCTCTTCGGCCTCCGCGCCGGCGCCGACCTGCTCCGCTGGACACTGGAGGGCTACGAGCTCTGGCTGGTGTTCGTCGTCTCGTCGATCGCGACGGCCGGCAGCCTCTTCTTCTCCGAGATCGCGCATTTCGTGCCGTGCGAGCTCTGCTGGTACCAGCGAATCTGCATGTACCCGCTGACGATCGTCTCGCTGCTCGCCGCGCTCGCCAACGACCGCCAGGTGGCCCGCTACCTGCTGCCGCTCCCGCTGGTCGGCGCAGGTGTCTCCGTCTACCACCTGCTCGTCGAGAACGGCGTCGTCGGCCAGTCGAGCGCGTGCCTGATCTCCGCGCCCGGCGGTTGCGCGACGAAGTGGATCGAAGAGTTCGGCTACGTGACCATCCCGGTGCTCGCCCTGACCGGGTTCACGCTCTGCTTCGAGTTCCTGCTGCTCGGCGCATTGCCGCCTGTGAGAGCGGCTACCGTGGAGGAGCCATGACGAGCGGCAAGAAGGCCCGGCAGCAGCGGCGCACGCCTCCGCCGCCGGTCCGCAGCACCGGTGCGCGCCGAGCGTCGCCCAAGGTGCTCCTGATCGCGGCCGCCGTGATCCTCCTCGTCGGCGCCGCGGCTGCGGCCGGCATTGCCCTCACGCGCGGGTCGTCGTCCTCCTCGCCGTCGAGCACGACGGCCCTTCCCGACTCGACGGCGGTGCTGGCCGAGTTCCGCGGGATTCCGCAACAGGGAACGACTCTCGGCTCTCCGAAGGCGCCTGTCCAGCTGATCGAGTACATCGACCTGCAGTGCCCCATTTGCAGGGACTTCGAGACCAACGTAATGCCGACGATCGTCCAGAAGTATGTGCGCAACGGCAAGGTCCAGGTCGTCGCCCGCCCTATCGCCTTCATCGGCGCCGAGTCCGTCAGCGGCCGGCTCGCAGCGCTTGCCGCGGCCAAGCAGAACCACTTCTTCGACTTCAGCCAGCTCGTCTACGCGAACCAGGGCCCCGAGAACACCGGGTGGCTCAACGACGAGTTCATCTCGTCCGCCTACGCGAGCATTCCGGGTCTGAACTCCCAGGCAGCGGATGACGCTCGCGTCTCGTCGACCGTGTCGAGCGACGCGCAGACGTTCGACAGCCAGGCGAAAGCCGACAAGGTCGCCGGCACGCCCAGCATCTACGTTGGCAAACGCGGCGGGCCGTACGCGTTCGTCGGGCCGGGATCACCGAGCACCCAGGTGCTCGAGGACGCGATCAAGAACGCGCTCGGTCAGTAACGGTCGAGCTCGATCAGTCGCTCGTCGCTGATCCCGAAGTGATGCGCGATCTCGTGCAGTACGACGCGGCGGATCTCGCGGCGCAGCGTCTCATGGTCTTGACCGTAGTGCCGCACGAGGGGGCCGCTGTAGATCGTGATCTTGTCGGGCAGCGCACCCGAGTAGCCGCTCGTGCGGAGCGTCAGCGGCACGCCCTGGTAGAGCCCGAGCAGCGGCTGGCCCGGCGGCGGCTCGTCCTCGACGACGATCTCGACGTTGGACATCGCGTCGCCCAGCTCGGGCGGCACGCTTTCGAGGGCCGCGGCGACCTGCTCATCGAACTCTTCCGGCTCCACCAACAGAGCCTAGCTAGCACCCCGAGTACGATCCCGTCGTGCAGCGGTACGTCCTGACCGAGCTCGACTCCGGCGAGCGTGTCATCTCCGAGCGGCTCGCACACGTGCGTTCGGTCGCGATCGGCTTCTGGATCGGGACGGGCTCGCGCGACGAAACCGACGCGAAGGCGGGCGTCTCGCACTTCCTCGAGCACCTGCTCTTCAAGGGCACGGCGTCCTACACCGCGCAGGAGATCGCCGAGACGTTCGACACCCTCGGCGGCGAGCTGAACGCGGCCACCTCGCGCGAGCACACGGTGGTCTACGCGCGCGTGCCGGACGAGCGGCTCGAGACGGCGCTCGACGTCATGGGCGAGATGGTCTTCGCGCCGACCTTCGCGGAGCTGGACGCGGAGCGCGAAGTCGTGCTCGAAGAGATCGCGATGTACGAGGACCAGCCCCAGGAGCTCGTGCACGACCTCATCTCCGAGGCGACCTTCGGCACGCACCCGCTCGGTCGGCCGGTGATCGGGCGCGCGGAAGTGATCTCGTCGGTGACGCGCCGGACGATCGGAGCCTTCCATCGGTCGATGTACGTCCCCGGCAACGTCGTGGTGTCGGCCGCTGGAAATCTCAAGCACGAGGACCTGCAGCGCCTGCTGCTGAAGGCGCAGAGGAAGGCCGTCGAGCCCGTGCGCAAGGGCCCTCACGTGCGTCCGCTGCTCGTGAAGGCGCCCTCGCCGAGCCTCCGCTTCCAGCGCAAGGACACCGAGCAGTACCACGTCTGCATCGCCGCGCCCGGGATCGCGCGCTCGGACAAGCGCCGCTTCGCCGCGTCGCTCCTGGACGGGATCCTCGGCGGCTCGGCGTCGTCGCGGCTCTTCCAGGAGATCCGCGAGAAGCGGGGCATGGCCTACGCGGTCTACAGCTTCGCGTCGCAATACACCGACACGGGCCAGGTCGGCATCTACATCGGGACGCGCGAGGACAACCTCGGCCCCTGCCTCGAGATTGCGAGCGAGCAGATCGGGGAGATCGCCGACGGCAAGCTCCGCCCCGAGGAGCTGCAGCGGTCGAAGGAGAACCTGAAGGGCCGGATCATGCTCTCGATGGAATCGACGTCGAACCGGATGAGCCGCCTCGGCAAGTCGGTGATCACCGACACCGAGCTGCTCTCGATCGAGCGGATCATGGCCGAGATCGACGCGGTCGAGCCCGACGCGCTCGCGGAGCTGGCGGGGATCCTGCTCGCACCGGAGAAGCTTTCCGCCGCAGGGATCGGGCCTTCCGAGGATCGCTTCCTGGCCGCGGTCGAGCGCGTCAACCCGGGGCTCGCGCGAGCGGCGTGAGGGTCTGCCTCTTCGGCCGCGGAGGCCGGGTGGGCTCGGTACTCGCGCCGGCGCTGGAGCGAGCAGGGCACAGCGTCGTCGAGCTGGGCGGGGCCGAGGCGATGATCGACTTCACCGCGCCGGATGTGGTCGAGGGAAACGTGCGGTCTGCGCTCGAGGCCGGCGTCCCCTGCGTGGTCGGGACGAGCGGGTGGGATCCCGAGGCCTCGGGCGAGCTCGCTGCGGAGCGCGGCCTCTCGCTCTTCGTCGCTCCGAACTTCGCCCTCGGCGCGGTCGTGATGATGCTGCTCGCGGCCGAGGCGGGGCGCTACCTGCCGCGCGCGGAGATCGTCGAGCTGCACGGCGAGGGCAAGAAGGACGCGCCGTCCGGCACGGCCAAGGCGACCGCGGCTTTGCTTCCCGGCGAGCCGGAGATCCACTCGGTGCGTCTGCCCGGGCTGGTGGCGCACCAGGAGGTGCTGTTCGGCGACGAGGGTCAGCTGCTGACGATCCGGCACGACGCGTTCTCCCGCGAGGCCTACGTGCCCGGCGTGCTGCTGGCGCTCGAGAAGCTCCCATCGCTGCCGCCGGGGCTGACCATCGGTCTCGAGACGCTGCTTGCGTGAGCTGACGCGCGCGGAGGTGCGCGCGCTGCTCGCGCGGCCGGAGGAGCTCGTGGCGGTGTGGCCGAACGCGAGCGGGGAGCGACTCGACGCGATCGTGCCGCGGCACCTGAAGCGGGACGGCTTCCGCTTCGTGGCCGAGCACGACGAGGGTGGGCGGCTCGCGGGGATCGCGTATGGCTACGAGGGCGCGGCGGGACAGTGGTGGCACGACCTCGTGTCCGCGGCGATGGACGAGGCTGCGCGCACGCGCTGGCTGCGCCCGGGCCACTTCGAGTTCGTCGAGCTGGCGGTCAGGCCGGACCTGAGGCGGCGCGGCCTCGGCGGCCGGCTTCACGACGCGCTCCTCGGCGGTCTCGACGCGCCGACGGCCGTTCTCTCGACGGAGGTCGACAACGAGGCCGCGATCGCGCTGTACAGCGGCCGCGGCTGGCAGGTGATCGTCCCCGAGCTCGACTTCGGGGCGGAATTCCCGCCGTTCCTGGCAATGGGCCGGGAGCTCTAGCCGGCGCACATTCGTCACAGGTCTGTCACAGACACGGCACACGTCCTCCGCTACGGTCCCACCAGGGGTCATCGGGGATCCCCTGGGGGCAGTTGGGCGGACCGGACGAGGATCGCGGCGCCGAGCGGCGTAGAATGACGGCGTGCTCGGCGAGGTGCTGACCGCGACCGTGGCGCCGTTCGACGCGGAGGGCGCGGTCGACCTGGACCGCTACCGCGAGCTCTGCGGCTTCCTGGTCGAAAACGGCTCCGACGGCGTCGTCGTCAACGGGACGACCGGCGAGGCCTCGACCCTCTCCGACCAGGAACGCATCTCCCTGATCGAGGCCGCGCTCGAGGCCGTCGGCGACCGGGCGACCGTCGTCGCGGGCACCGGCACGAACTCGACCGCGCACTCGATCGAGCTCACCCAGCAGGCCCACGCGGCCGGTGCGCACGCCGTCCTCGTGGTCACGCCCTACTACAACAAGCCGCCGCAGCGCGGGATCGTCGAGCACTTCAAGGCCGTGGCCGCGGCCACCGACCGTCCGGTGATCGCCTACAACATCCCCGGCCGGGTCGTGATCAACATCGAGCCCGAGACGATGAGCGAGCTCGCCGAGATCCCGAACGTGAAGGCGGTCAAGCAGTCGAACGCCGACCTCGAGCAGGCGCGCCACATCGTCGAGCTCGGCCTCGACCTCTACGCGGGCGACGACGACCTGGTGCTGCCGTTCGTCGAGCTCGGCGGACGGGGCGGGGTCTGCGTGCACACGCACATCGTCGGGGCGCAGGTGAAGGAGATGATCCGCCTCGCGCGCGAAGGGGATCTCGACGGCGCGCGCCGGATCGACGAGGAGCTCAGGCCCGCGATCGAGCTGATCGGCGTCGTCACGGGCCCGATCCAGATCAAGGCCGCGTTGAACATGCTCGGCCACGACGTCGGCGGTCTCCGGCTGCCGCTCGTCGAGGCGAGCGAGGAAGAGCAGGCGCGAATCCGGGGCTGCCTCGAGCGGTTGAAGCTGCTCGAGCCTGCCCCAGCCTAGAGACCAGCCTAGAAACCGGCGAGGTCGCGGAGGGCTTCGGCTAGGTCCGCGTCCGAGCGCACCCGCCGGACGGGCCCGTCGAGGTCCTCGAACGCGCGGTCGGCGATCAGCGCCGCGAGCGCCGAGGCCTCCGGCTCGTCGTCCTCGGCGTGGAGAAGCACGACCTTCGACGTCTTCCGCACGCTCGCCATCACCGTCTCCTCGTTCCACTCCCGGTTGCCGTTCAGCTCGACGACCTCGACCGAGAGTCCTTCTTCGCCGAGCAGAAGAGCCGCCGACTCCGCCACCGCGCCCAGGCCGGGTGCCGCAACGAGTGAGAGGTCGCCGCCGGCCCGCAGTAGGCCGCCGGGAGGCTGCGGTGCCTCGGCTCGCGGCCTCTCGGCGAGCGACACGCCCAGAGAGTCGAGTGAGCTCAGCAGCGCCGAACGCAGGTGCCGCGGCAGCATGCGCGGCGCGCGCAGGACGACGAATCCTGCGAGCGCGCTGTTCTCGCGCCGCAAAGGCAGACCGACGTAGACGCCGGCCGGGCCGCCGAGCTCGTGGGCGGAAGTGCTGAGCAGCTCCTCGCGCGACTCGGCCTCGCGCACGAGCCAGCCCGTCAGCGCCCGCTCGGGCGGAGCCTCGCCTCGCGCCAGCTCGAGCGAGCCGCCGAGGCCGTCCTCCTCCCAGTCGACGAGCCCGATCCACTCGGCGCCGCCCGCCGCGTGCAGGGTCTCGGCCAGGCGCGAGAAGACCTGAGTCCGCTCGCCGGCGGACAGAACCGCAGCCAGCCCTCGCCGAACGCGGGCCGAGCGGTAGCGCGCCCACGTGCGAACGACGATCCCCGTCGCTGCGAGGACTACGCCGCCGACCGCGAGCATCGGCTGGTCGAGACCGACGCCGGCAAGCGCCGCGACGAGACCGCCGAGCGCGAGCAGCTCCGGCCGCTCGCGCAGGTCTCCGGCGCCCGGCAGGTGTGGGACGTGGTGCGGCGCGGCCGCGCTGCGAAGCTCCTCCTGCTCCTCGGCCGTCAGCGCCGAGTACGGGTCCTGACCGCGCTGGAGGGCGATGAACGCCTTCGCGACCGCCGGGTGGAACTGCGTGCCGATGTTCGCCTCCATCTCCGCGAGCGCCTCCTCGACGCTCAGCCCGGGCCGGTACGGCCGGTCGGAGCGCATCGCGTCGAAGCTGTCGGCGACGATCAGGAAGTGCGACGCGAGCGGGAGCTCCGCGGACGGGAGCCCGTAGTAGCCCGTTCCGTCGAAGCGCTCGTGGTGGTACTCGACCGCCCGGGCCTCGGCCGCAGAGAGCTCGAAGCGGCGCAGGATCCGCGCGGAGAGCCGTGGCGCGCGGCGCATCGCGCCCCACTCGTGGGCGCTCAGCCGCCCGCGCTTGCGCAGCACGGCCGAGTCGACGGCAACCTTGCCGAGATCGTGGAGGCGCGCCGCCCAGCGGAGCCGGTCGATGTCCCGGTAGGGCAGCCCGAGCGCCCGGGCGAGGTCGTCCACGTAGCCGGCGACCCGCACGGAGTGGCGGTAGGTCGAGGGGTGGCGCTCGTCGACGATGTTCGCGAAGGTCTCGAGCGCGTGGAGCGTCTCCTGGCGCGACCGGCGGACCCGCGAGTGCGCCTGGTTGACGGCTATCGCCACGGGAACGATCGCGAGTGCGTTCCACGGGTGGTGGAGCGCAGCGAGCGCGAGCAGCGCGCCCAGGCCCGCCTCGGCTGCGGCGGCGCCGAAGTCGGCCTGGAGGACCTCGAGGCCTCCGACCACCTGGAGCAGACCGCGCGCGACGAGCAGGTATGCGAGCGCGAGCACCGTCAGCCCGACGAGGTCGTCCGGAAGCGTGAGGTGGCCCGCGTGCCCGCCGCCCAGAACGAACCCGTAGCCGGCCGCGAGCGATGCGAGGGCATAGGCGGACGCCTCGAAGGCAGCGAGCCGCACCGGGGCGCGGACGAGCCGCGCAAGTAGGGCAGCCGAACCCGCGACGAGCGCGCCGCGCCACGGCCCGAGGACGATCACGGCAGCCAGGTCGACTCCCGAGGAGACGCGGAAGACGCCTGCGCCGATCGGCTCGCGTACCCGCGCGCGCTCGGGCTCCTCGAGCAGCTCTGCGGCGAGCGCGCCTGCCGCGAGTAGCGCGAGGGCCGTCAGGGGCTGGTGGACCGCCGCGAGCGCGCCCGCGGCCATGGCCGCAAGGCCCGCGGCGATAGTCGCGTAGGCGAGGACAGAAAGCCGCACCGAAGCTGTATCGGCTCTCCAGGGTGGCCCCTTAGCCCGACTAGACTGAGCCGATGCCCGGAACCACGCGAATCATCCCGCTCGGCGGCCTCGGCGAGGTCGGCAAGAACATGACGGTCTTCGAGGCCGACGGCGAGGCCATCGTCGTCGACGCGGGGCTCGCCTTCCCGCGTGACGAGCACCTCGGCGTCGACCTGATCCTTCCCGACTTCGCCTATCTGACCGAGATGGAGCGACCGGTCCGGGCGATCCTGCTCACGCACGGCCACGAGGACCACGTCGGGGCGCTGCCGTACGTCCTGCGGCAGACGCGCGTGCAGGAGGTTTGGGCTACCCGCCTCACCCTCGGGCTGATCAAGTCGAAGCTCGACGAGCACGGCCTGCTGCGCTCCGTGGAACTGCGCGAGGCCGACCCCGAGGGCGGCTCCGTCGAGCTCGGGCCGTTTCGCGTCGAGTTCATCCGGGTCGCGCACTCGATTCCGGACGCGGTCGCGATCGTCCTCGACACTCCAGGCGGCCGCATCCTGCACACCGGCGACTACAAGATGGACCACACGCCGGTCGACGGTCTGCGGACCGACGTCGGCCGGCTCGCCGAGCTCGGCACACGCGGGGTCGACCTCTTGCTGGGCGACTCGACGAACGCCGAGCGCCCCGGGGTGACGGGCTCGGAGCGGCTCGTCGGCGAGGCGTTCCGCCAGATCATCCCGGTGCTCACGGGTCGTGTCCTGGTCGCCTCGTTCGCCTCGAACGTCCACCGCATGCAGCAGGCAGCGGACGTGGCGGTCGACGTGGGCCGAAAGGTCTGCCTCGTGGGGCGCTCGATGCGCAAGAACGCGAACATCGCACGCAACCTCGGCTACATGGAGGTGCCCGAAGACTCGCTGATTCGCCCGGCCGAGCTCGACGACTACGCGCCCGGCGACGTCCTGATCCTTTGCACCGGCAGCCAGGGCGAGCCGCTCTCGGCGCTCGTTCGGATCGCGTACGGCGACCATCCTGCCGTCAAGGTCGAGGCCGGCGACACGGTCATCATCTCCGCGAAGCCCGTCCCGGGGAACGAGCTCCGCGTCCACGACGCGATCAACCAGCTCGCCCGCACCGGCGCCGAGGTGCTGCACCAGGAGATCGCGCCCGTCCACGTCTCCGGCCACGGGAACTCGGAGGAGCTGCGCACGATGCTCGGCCTCGTCCGACCGAAGGCGGTAATGCCGGTCCACGGCGAGTTCCGGATGCTCGCGGCGCACGCGCGGCTCGCGCGCGAGGGCGGGGTGCCGGAGGAGGGAATCGTGCTCGCCGAGAACGGCTCCGTCGTCGAGCTCACCGACGGCGTGCCGCGGATCGTCGACCACATTGAGGCGGGCGTCACCTTCGTCGACGGGCTGGGAGTGGGGGACGTGCACGACGTGGCCCTCCGCGACCGGCGGCACCTCTCCGAGGACGGCGTGCTGATCGTGGTCGCGACGCTCGCCGGCACGAACGGCGGCGTCGCGGGGCAGCCCGAGCTGATCGCGCGCGGCTTCGGCGAGCCCGGGGAGGAGCTGATCGAGGAGATGCGCGAGGAGGCCCGTCGCGTCCTGGCCGACCTCCTCGAAGACAATGTCAACGAGATCAAGCTCCTGCAGGAGCACCTGCACGACGGACTGGGGCAGCTGGTCTACGACAGAACCGGCCGCCGGCCGATGATCCTCCCGGTGGTAGTCGAGGTATGAGCAGGCTCCAGACCGATCGCACCTGGGCGGACGTCCTCGTCGCCTGCGCAGCGGATGTCGATACCGCGGAGCGCCTGATCCGGCAGCTCCGCTCGTGCGAGGTGGCGTCGCTCGCGTTCTGCCGGCTGCTCGAGCGTTGGGCCCGCGGTGACGCGGCGCCTTCGACACCCGGAGCCCGGCAGGCGGCGCTCCACCGCGCGGCCGACCGCACGGAGACCGCCCTGACCGGCCTCGAGCGTCCGCTCGGCCGCTACCTACTGGAGCTCGAGCCCGAGCGCGCCGAGGGCCGCTCCTGGTACGGCGCCCCCGGCGCGGCGGAGCTGCTCGAGTGGTCGGCCGTGCTCGAGCGGGCGGGCGTGCACGCCTCGGCGCTGCGCGTCACGCAGGCCTACCTCGAGCTCGCCGTCTTCCTGCGCGCGCTCGCCGGTCTCGGCGACGCGGCGCGCATCGGCTCGGCACCGGACCGCTCGTCGCTCTGGGCCGGCCTCTTCGACCTGCGCGAGAACCTGCTCGGACGCGCCGTGGACGACCTGCGCGCGCTGGCCGCGTAGTTACGCTACCGGCCATGCTCGCGGACATCGTCACTCTCCTGATCCCCGTCTACATCCTCGGCGGGCTCCTCCTCCTGCTGGTCGTCCTCAACGTGCTCGCGCGCGTGCAGGGCGGGCGCTACGTGAGGCCGATCGCGACGACGCTGATGAAGGTCCCGTGGGTCGGCGGGAAGCTCAAGAAGGCCTCGCGCGCGACCCTCGAGCGGCAGAACCCGGAGCTTGCGCGGGCGGTCGAGAAGCTCGAGCGCTCGGGCGCCACGCGCGACCCGATGAAGGCGCAGCAGGCCCTCTCGCGCCTGACCGTGGCCGAGCGCCAGGCGTATCTCGACGCGGCCGCCGACCAGGGCGTGAGCCCCGAGCCGATGAACCGCGCCCAACGCCGGGCGGCCGCGAAGATGAACAAGCAGCGGCGCCGCTAGCTGAACTTGCGCAATAGTTGCGCGCTGTGTTAAGTATTCGGGCGGATGGCAACCGATCTCGCGCCCGTCCTCACGGCGCTTGCCGACCCCGCCCGGCGCCGTGTCGTCCAGCTCCTGAGCGACGGCCCGCACCGCGCGGGCGAGCTCGCCGCCGCCTCGGGCATCTCGGCGCCGGCGATGAGCCGCCACCTGAAGGTCCTGCTTCAGGCGGGGGTCGTCGCCGACGAGCGGCCGGCGGACGACGCGCGCGCGAGAGTGTTCTGGCTGCGGCCGGAGTCGATCGAGCCCTTGCGGGGCTGGCTGGACGAGCTGCAGGCGGCGGCCGAGGAGCAGCTCGCGTCCTTCAAGCGGCACGTCGAAGGAAGGAGAGAACCATGACTGAGCCCCGTTCGCGCTCGTCGCTGGTGGAGGTTCGGACCGACCCGCACACCGCGTTCACGGCGTTCACCGACGAGCTCGACCTCTGGTGGGTTCGTGGCCCGATCAACGCGTACGACTCGGGACGGCTGGTCGAGATGCGCTGCGAGCCCGGCGTCGGCGGGCGGATCGTCGAGGTGTACGACGCCGAGAGCGGCGACGGGCTCGAGCTGGCGCGCATCACCGTCTGGGAGCCCGGGAGCCGCGTTGCCTGGGACAGCTCACTCGACGACGTCTCGGTCGACGTGCGCTTCGAGCCGAGCGAGGCCGGCACGATCGTCCGGCTGGAGGCGACCGTCTCGGAGGGCGGGGCGGACCGCGGCGGCTCCACCTTCGTTCGCGTGACCCCGCCGTGGTTCGGCGCGTGGATGCAGAGGCGCAACGGCGCCCCTCGGGCCCCGCACGAGCTCGCCCGGCTGGCGCTGACGCTGCGCTACGCCCGCCCCGCCGCAGCCGCGCGCTGGCTCATCGACGCGTTCGGCTTCGAGGCGCCGAGTCCGTTGCCCGAGGGGGACGACCCGCTTCCCGAGGACGAGTACGGCTCCCCGTGGATCGAGCTCCATGCCGGCAGCGCATCGCTGATGCTCGAGCCCCTCGCGGGGGAGCTCGCGGACGGTGCGGAGGCCACGTACGAGCCGTGGGTCTTCGTGGCCGATCCCGAGGAGCATCTCGCCCGGGCACAGGCGAAAGGCGCGACGATCGTCCAGGAGCTCGAGCACACGGGGTTCACGTCGTACGTGGCGCTCGACCTCGAAGGGCGCCGCTGGCGCTTCGCGCAGGCGCGGCCGACGCAGTCCGCCTGAGAAAGGGAACGCGAGGACCGCGTCGAAGCAGGCGCGCATGGCGCGCCGTCGCAAAAGACGCACGCTCAAGCCGCGCGTGCCCTCGCGCGTCAAGCGTGGAAAGCGGACGAAGAAGCCGCGGGGCCATCAGCACCCGGAGCTGATCGGTCTCGGCCTGCTCGCGGTCGGCGTCTTCCTCGGCGCCGTCCTCTTGGCCGGCTGGAACGGCGGTTACGTCGGCGCCTGGATCGCGACGGGCCTCGAGGCTCTGATCGGCCAGGCGGCCTACGGCCTGCCGTTCGCGCTCGTGATCGTCGGGCTGCTGATGGTGGCGCGCAGCGATCTCGTCGACGTCCGGCCGTTCCGGACGGGGATGGTCGTCCTCTTCGTCGGCCTGATGCTGACGCTGGGGGAGAGCGGCGGCGGTTACGTCGGGACCGTGATCGGCGGCGGCCTGGGCCTCGCGCTCGGCGGCACCGGGGTCGCGATCGTCGGCGTCCTCGCGCTGCTCGTGGGCGCACTGCTGCTCACAGGCGCCTCCGCCGGCGCGATCCTGCGCTACTCCGGCCGCGCCGTCCATCGCGCCGCGTCCCGCTCCTTCCACCGCGAGCCGCGCGCCGTGCCCGCCTTGCGCGTGATCGACGGCGAGGCCGAGACGAGCGCGCCGCTGCGCCCGCCGGTCGACGTGGTCGGCGACTTTCCCGAGCTGGTCGCCGAGAACGAGCCGCAGCCGCTCCTCGTCGAGCCGCACTCGGAGCCGGAGCCCGAGGAGGCGAGCCCGTTCGACGTCACCACCGAGCCCGCCGCCGCCGACTACCGGCTCCCCGACCGAGAGCTCCTGCGCGCGTCGCCGCCCGGCGGCAACGGGAACTCCGACCACAGCGCCCGCGTGGCGGACGCGCTCGTCCAGACGCTCGCGAACTTCGGCGTCCAGGCGACGGTCGTCGGCCGGATCTCCGGCCCGCGCGTGACGCGCTACGAGCTGCAGCTCGCGCCCGGCACGAAGGTCTCGAAGGTCGCGGCGCTCAAGGACGACCTCTCCTACGGGCTCGCGACCACCGAGATCCGGATCCTCGCGCCGATCCCCGGCAAGCAGGCGGTGGGCGTCGAGCTCCCGAACCAGAGCCCGAACCTCGTCACGCTCGGCGACATCTTCGAGGACCTGCCGCAGTCGTCCAGCCCGCTCGCGGTCTGGCTCGGCAAGGACATCTCCGGCCAGGCCGTGTGGACCGACCTCGCGCGCATGCCGCACGTGCTGATCGCCGGAACCACCGGCTCCGGAAAGTCCGGCTGCATCAACACGATGCTGACCTCGGTGCTGCTTCGTGCAAGCCCGGACGACGTGCGCATGATCCTGATCGACCCGAAGCGGATCGAGCTCGGCTACTACGAGTCGATCCCGCACCTGCTGACGCCGGTCGTCTCGAGCCCCAAGGAGGCGGCGGCCGTGCTGCGCAACGTCGTGGCCGAGATGGAGCGCCGCTACGAGCAGCTCTCGAGGGTGCGCGCCCGCAACCTGCCCGAGGCGAACCGCGCATTCCGCTCCCGCGGGGAACAGCAGCTGCCGTACCTGCTGGTCGTGATCGACGAGCTCGCCGACCTGATGATGATCTCGCCCCAGGAGGTCGAGGACTGCGTCATCCGGCTCGCGCAGAAGTCGCGCGCGGTCGGCATCCACCTCGTGCTCGCGACGCAGCGCCCCTCGGTGGACGTGATCACCGGGATGATCAAGGCGAACGTCCCGAGCCGGATCGCGTTCGCCGTCTCGAGCCAGACGGACTCGCGCGTGATTCTCGACCAGGCCGGCGCCGAGAGCCTGCTCGGGCAGGGCGACATGCTCTTCAAGCCGCTCGGCACGTCGCGCCTGCAGCGTGTCCAGGGCGCGTACGTGAGCGAGGAGGAGATCGCCCTCGTCGTCGAGCAGTGCCGCAGCCAGCGCGAGCAGCAGCTCGACAAGAGCCTGCTCGAGCCGCCCGAGCCCGAGAGCGGCGTGGAGGTCGAGGACGGCGGCGACTTCGATCCGGACGAGGACCCGCTGCTCGACAAGGCGATCGAGATCGTCGTCCAGACCCAGACCGCCTCGGTCTCGCTGATCCAGCGCCGCCTGCGCGTCGGCTACACGCGGGCAGGACGCCTGATCGACATGCTCGAGCGCCGGGGGATCATCTCGGGCTACGAGGGCTCGAAGCCGCGGCGGGTCCTGGTCGGCGAGTCCGACCTCGAGCGCGTCCTCGCTTCCTGATTACCCCTTCGCCCGCCGAGCGGGTTAGCATCAACGCAATCTGTCGGGCATCGGAGGAGGCTTTGTGAGAAGAACGTATTGGCTGTCGCTCCTGGGAGCGGCGCTGGCCCTTGCGCTGGCGCTGGTCGCAGCGGGCTGTGGCGGCAACAGCAAGAACAATGCAGGCGGCGGCACCACCACGACCACGAGCAGCGGCAAGAAGATCACCGCCGCACTCGTCAGCGACGTGGGGCACTTCAACGACAAATCGTTCAACCAGTCGCAGCTGGAGGGCCTGAACAAGGCGAAGTCGGACCTCGGGATCACAGCGATCCCGCTCCAGTCGAACTCGGCGAGCGACTACCTGCCGAACCTGACGTCGGCGATCAGGCGCAACGCCGACCTGATCATCTCGGCGGGGTTCCTGCTCGCTCCGGCGACGGCGACGGTCGCGAAGAGGTACCCGGACAAGCACTTCGCGATCACCGACTATCCCGTCGAGGCGGATCCGTTCGCGGACAAGTCGGGGAAGGTGCTCACCCCGAACGTCATGGGCCTGACCTACGCGGCCAACGAGTCGGGCTGTCTGGTCGGCGTGCTCGCCGCCAAGATGGCGGAGAAGATGGGCAAGAAGGTCATCGGAGCCGTCGGAGGGCTCAAGATCCCGCCCGTCGATATCTGGATCGCCGGCTACAAGTACTGCGCCATGAAGGCAGTGCCCGGGACGAAGGTCCTCGTCAACTACTCCCAGGACTTCGTCGCCTCGGACAAGTGCAAGACGCAGGCTCAGAACCTGATCTCGCAGGGCGCTCAGGTGCTCTTCCAGGTCGCCGGCCTCTGCGGCCTCGGCACGCTGAAGGCGGCCGACGACGCGGGCATCTGGGGCATCGGCGTCGACAAGGACCAGTACAACGACGCGAAGCGGGTCCTGACGAGCGGCGTCAAACGAGTGGACGTCGGCGTCTTCGACGCGATCAAGGCGGTGCAGGACGGCAAGTTCAAGGGCGGCTCGGACCTGAACTTCGACCTCAAGAACGACGGCATGAGCGTGGGCAAGATCAACCCGGCCGTGCCGCAGAAGTTCATCGACGAGATGAACGACTACAAGAAGCAGATCATCCGCGGCCGGCTGAAGGTTCCGTCGGCTCTGTAGACCCCGTGAGTGAGGGGCGGGCCTCGGCTCGCCCCTCACTCTAGAATCGCCCCGGTGGAGGCGTCGACGCCGATTCTGGAGCTGCGCGGCATCACCAAGCGCTTCCCCGGGGTCCTCGCGAACGACCACATCGACTTCGACCTTCGCCGCAACGAGGTGCACGCGCTGCTCGGCGAGAACGGCGCCGGCAAGTCGACGCTGATGAACATCCTCTACGGGCTCTACAGCGCCGACGAGGGCGAGATCCTGATCAACGGCAAGCCCGTCAAGTTCCACTCCGCCCGCGACGCGATCGACCACGGAATCGGGATGGTGCACCAGCACTTCATGCTCATCCCCGTCATGACCGTGGCCGAGAACATCGTCCTCGCGCAGGAGCCGACGCGCGTCGGGACGCTGCTGGACTACAACGCCGCGCGCGAGCGGGTGCGGAGCCTCTCGGAGCAGTTCAAGTTCGCGATCGACCCCGATTCCCGGGTCGACGAGATCACCGTCGGGCAGCAGCAGCGCGTCGAGATCCTGAAGGCGCTCTACCGGCGGGCGGACATCCTCATCCTCGACGAGCCCACGGCCGTTCTGACTCCACCGGAGGCGACGGAGCTGTTCGGGATCCTGCGGACGCTCGTGCAGGACGGCATGTCGGTCATCTTCATCAGCCACAAGCTGAACGAGGTGCTCGAGATCGCCGACCGGATCACGACCGTCCGACGCGGGAAGAAGGTCGACACTGTTCCGCGCGAGGGCGCCACCGAGGAGGCGCTGGCGCGGATGATGGTCGGCCGCGAGGTGCTGTTGCGCGTCGAACGACCTCCGGCCTCTCCTGGTGACCCGCTGCTCGAGGTCGAGGGCCTCGAGGTGCTCGACGACCGCGGCCTACCTGCGGTCAAGGACGTCTCGTTCCAGGTGCGAGCCGGGGAGATCGTCGGCATCGCCGGCGTGGACGGCAACGGGCAGAGCGAGCTGATCGAGGCGATTACCGGCCTGCGCCGGGCGCGTGCCGGGAAGGTGAAGGTAAGGGACCGCGAGCTCGTCCACGCCAGCCCGCGGGAGATGCTGGACGCGGGCGTGGGCCACGTCCCCGAGGATCGCCAGCGGCGCGGGCTCGTGCTCGAGTTCCCGATCGCGGAGAACGTCGCGCTGCACGACTACAACAAGGCGCCCGACTCGAAGTGGGGCTGGCTCTTCCCTCAGCGTCTCGTCGAGCACGCGCGGCGGCTGATCAAGGAGTTCGACGTGCGCGGCGGGGGGCCGCAGACGCGCGCCGGAGCCCTTTCCGGCGGCAACCAGCAGAAGCTCGTCGTCGGCCGCGAGCTCGATCGCGACCCCGCGGTCCTGATCGCCGCTCAGCCCACGCGCGGGCTCGACGTCGGAGCGATCGAATACATGCACCGGCGGCTCGTGGAGGAGCGAGACGAGGGGCGGGCGATCCTGCTCGTGTCGCTCGAGCTCGAGGAGGTGCTCGCGCTCTCCGACCGGATCCTCGTCATCTACGAGGGGCAGATCGTCGCCGAGCACGGCTCCGGGGCGAGCGAGCAGGAGATCGGCCTCGAGATGCTCGGGGCGAAACGGCAGGAGCCCGCCGCATGACCGAGCCGGTCGCTCCCGAGAGCGCGCCAGAGCCCGAGGGCGCGGCACCGCCCGAGACCATCGCGGCCCGCTACGACCTGATGCAGCGCGCCGGGGGCCTGATCGTCCCTGTGATCACGGCCCTGATGGCGTTCGCGATCGGCGGGATCATTCTCGGGGCCTCGGGCTACAACCCGTTCACGACCTACTGGGAGATCGCACAGGGAGCCGGCCTGAACTGGTTCGGGCACCTGACGGCCGACACGGCCAACACCTCGGCCTACAACTTCGCGCAGACCCTCAACTACACGACGACGCTGATCCTCACGGGGCTCGCAGTCGCGTTCGCCTTCAGGTGCGGCCTCTTCAACATCGGCGGCCAGGGTCAGTACCTCGTCGGCCTGATCGTCGCCAACTGGATCGGCGTCTCGATGGCCGGCCTTGCGGGCCCTGCGCACGTGCTGCTCGCGATCGTGCTGGCGACTGTCGCCGGCGCGGTCTGGGCCGGTATCGCGGGCTTCCTGAAGGCGACGACGGGCGCCCACGAGGTGATCTCGACGATCATGCTCAACTGGATCGCGATCTATGTCGGCGCGTACGTCTTCGGCCAGGGCGGGCCGCTGCAAGGCTCGCAGCCGAGCGCTCCGATCTCGGCGACGATCGCGCCGAGCGCGGTGATCAAGTTCTTCTGGGGCGACCCGACGCTCGGCGGCGTGAACGTCGGCTTCTTCGTCGCCATCGCCATGCTCGTCGTCTTCTGGGCGGTGCTGAACCGAACGACGCTCGGCTTCGAGGTCCGCGCCGTCGGCTACAACCCGGACGCGGCCGCCTACGGCGGGATCAGCGTCCGCAAGAACTACATTCGCGCGATGGCGATCTCGGGTGCGTTCGCCGGCCTCGGCGGCGGGATCGACATGCTCGGGACGTACAACTCGATCGGGTTCGGCACGCTCGACGTCTACGGCTCGTCGATCGGCTTCCTCGGAATCGCGGTGGCGCTGCTCGGCCGCAACACCGCGCTCGGCACCGGCATTGCGGCGTTCCTCTTCGGCGGCCTGCTCTACGGAACGACCCACGGTCTCAACACGAGCGCGATTCCGGCGCAGCTGACCGGCAACCTGACGCTGATCATCCAGGGTCTGATCGTCCTCTTCGTGGGCGCAGACGTTCTCATCCTGTACCTCTGGGGTGCCCGCCGGAAGCTGCGCCGCAGCGCACCGGGCGTGCGGCCCGAGCCGGAGGCGACGGCGTGACCACCACTGCCGCCTACGGCCGCCTGAAAACGTCGCGCTGGACCGAGCCGAGGAGCATTGCCATCTACGGGATCGCTCTCGGCGTGCTCGCCTGCTGGCTCGCGCTCCCGCCGTTCACGACGCGCACGGTCGTCTGGCCCATCTTGCTCGGACTGGTGGCTGCGCTTGCCGGCGTGGCGGCCCTCTCGCGCGGCGTCGGGAAGGTGGGCTGGGCTGCGCTCGCCGCCGGTGTGCTCGGGGCCGGCCTGGGCGCCCTGGCCCTTCAGTCGGGCGAAAGCAACCTGAACGAGGTCTTCAGCGCCTCGATCATCGCCTCGATGCTCGTCTTCGCGACCCCACTCACCTTCGGCGCGCTCGGCGGGATGTTCTCGGAGCGGAGCGGTGTCGTGAACATCGCCCTCGAAGGGATGATGCTGATGGGAGCGTTCTTCGGGATCTACGGCGCCGACAAAACCGACTCCTGGTTCCTCGGGATCCTGATCGCGATGCTCGCCGGCGCAGCGATGGCGCTCGTCCACGCCTTCTTCGCGATCCACCTGCGCGCCGACCAGATCGTGGGCGGGATGGCGATCAACTTCCTGGCGCTCGGCCTGACCGGCTACCTCTTCTTCAAGCTCTACCACGGCGGCAACATCCCCTCGAACATCCCGCGGATCCCCGAGGTGAACATCCCCTGGGTCGAGCACCAGCGCTTCCTCGGGCCCGCCTTCGGGAGTCTGAACCTCCTGATCTGGGTCGCGATCATCCTCGTCCCGGTGTCATACGTCGTCCTGTTCCGGACCGCGATCGGCCTGCGCATCCGCGCCTGCGGCGAGCATCCCCGCGCCGCCGACACCGTCGGGATCGACGTCTACGCCGTGCGCTACGCGTCGGTGATCACGTCGGGAGTGCTCGCGTCTCTCGGCGGGGCCTTTCTCTCCGTGGGCTTCGTCGGGACGTTCAACGAGAACATGACCGCGGGCCGGGGGTTCATCGCCCTCGCCGCACTCATCTTCGGCAACTGGCGGCCGTTCGGCTCGTTCGGCGCTGCGCTTCTGTTCGGCTTCTCGACGGCGCTGGCGTTCCGGCTGCCGAACGCATATCCCTGGGCGGACTCGTACGCGACGCTTTTCCAGACGCTGCCCTACGTCTTGACGCTGATCGCGATCGCCGGTGTGATCGGCCGCACCGTTCCTCCAGCTGCCGATGGACGCCCTTACAAGAAGCAGTAGCGCCCGAGCCCGCAACGACGCAGCCCGGGGGTCGGTCGTCTGCGCGCTGCTCGGCCTGGTGCTGCCCGTGGCGGCTTTCGCCGCGGCCCGACAACTGGCACGCGTCACCCTCGTCGAGGCGACGGCGGCGACGTGCGGCTCAGCCGTTCTCGGCCTTTTGGCCATCTGGCTGGCTCGGCGCGCGCGGCGCAACCGAGAGCGAACGCTCGGCCGCGCGGGAGGGCGCGGAGCGGCGCGCACGGGGAGGCTCCTCGGCGTTCTCGCCCTCTGCGTCGGCTGCGCGGCAGGCGTTTCGCTGGCGGTTTATGGGCTGCTCCGCTACTTCCCCTGATCTGACCTAAAATCGACGGTCTCCCGTGTTCGAGATCGGAAACAGCCTCCGCGAGGCCCGTCATCGCCAGCAGCTCGACCTCACCGACGTCGAGCAGGCGACCAAGATCCGGTCGCGTTACCTTCGTGCGCTCGAGGAGGAGGCGTTCGACGTCCTCCCGGCGCAGACGTACGTCAAGGGCTTCCTGCGCACGTACGCCGACTGGCTCGGCCTCGACGGGCAGCTCTACGTCGACGAGTACAACTCGCGCTTCGGCACCGACGAGGAGCCGCGGGAGCCGGTCGTTGCGCGCCGCACGGCCGGAGTGCAGCAGCGCCATGCGCGGCTGGCGCGGCGAGGGGTCCTCATCGCTCTCGGGGCGATCGCCGTCCTCTGCGCGCTCGTGATCGCGGCCTTCAAGTTCAGCGGCGGCGGCGACCAGGCCGGGATCCCGAACCTCGGGCCGAACACGACCACGACGGGCACGCACAAGCAGAAGAAGAAGGAGAAGCCGGCGCGCGTGGTCCGGCCCGCGAAGGTCAAGTTCTTCGTTCTCGCGGCCAACGGCTCTTCCTGGATGGACGTTCGCAACTACTCGTCCAACGGGAGGACGCTCTTCACGGGGACCGTCGACAAAGGCCAGAGCCACGGCTGGACCGCCCGGCGCCTCTGGATCAACCTCGGCAGTCCGTCCAACGTCAAGGTCGTCGTGAACCACCGGGTCGTCCCGATTCCCGGCGGCGGCGCATCGGTCACCGTGCTCGTCACGCGGGCCGGCATCGTCCGGGCTCCCGCCGGCGCTTGACCCGCCCGCGCGGGGTCGTCGTCGTCACCGGCAGCGAGCTCGTCCGCGGGGAGCGCACGGATCGGAACGGTCCCTTTCTCGCCGGCGAGCTCTTGCGGCTGGGGGTGGAGCCCGCTCGGATCGTGATCGTCGGCGACGACCCGGCCGAGCTCGAGTCGGCGCTGCGCGAGGGGCTGGAGGCCGACCTCTGCCTCGTCTCGGGCGGACTCGGGCCGACGCATGACGACCGCACCGTGGAGCTGCTCGCGCGCGCCGCCGGGCGAGAGCTGGTCGTCGACCCCGAGCTGGAGGGCGAGATCGAGCGCGTGTCGCGTGCCATTGCCGAACGGTTGCGTAGGCCCTATGGCGACTTCGCCGAGGGCGTCCGCAAGCAGGCGACGCTCGTCGAGGGCGCGCTCGTGATCGGTATCGCCGGGACCGCGCCGGGGCTCGTTCTGGATACGGCCAGCTGCGTGGCGGTGGTGCTGCCCGGTCCTCCGCCCGAGCTGCAGCGGCTCTGGCGTCCGGCGCTCGAGTCCGAGCCGGTACGGCGCGTCCTGGAGAGGGCTCCCGTGCCCGAACGGCGCGTGCTGCGCTTCTACGGCGCGAGCGAGTCGACCGTCGCCCGCACGCTGGCCGAGGCCGGGGGAGAGGGGGACGGGCTGACGGCGACGATCTGCGCGCGCGATTTCGAGATCCACGTGGATCTGTTCGCGGACGCCGACTCGCGGACGCGCCTGGACAGGCTCGCAGACGAGCTGGCCGATCAGCTCGGGCAGCACCTGTTCGCACGCGACGAGCGGCCCGTGGAGGCGATCGTGCTCGATCTCTGCCGCGAGCAGGGGCTCGGGCTCGCCGTCGCGGAGTCGTGCACGGGCGGCCTCGTGGCGGCACGGCTGACGTCGGTCGCGGGCTCGAGCGACGTCTTCCGGGGCGGCATCGTCGCCTATGCGAACGAGGTCAAGGCGGCCGAGCTGGGCGTGGGGGAGGAGCTGCTCGAGCGTCACGGCGCGGTCTCGGGAGAGGCCGCCGCTGCGATGGCGGCCGGCGTGCGCGAGCGCCTGGGCGCGGACGTCGCGCTCGCAGTGACCGGCGTCGCGGGGCCGGGCGGCGGCTCCGCGGAGAAGCCCGTCGGGCTCGTCTACCTCCACGCCGCCGGGCCGGAAGGCGAGCGGACGCTCGAGCTGAACCTCCCCGGAGACCGCGGGGCGGTTCGAGGACGCGCGACGGTCGCCGGCCTCCACCTTCTGCGCGAGCTCTTGTCACAGTCTCGGCACAAACAGGCGTGAGCCGCGCTGCTACCGTCGAGAGCGGTGAACGGCTACGCCTCTTTCTCGCCTTGCGGCTCCCGGACGAGATCCTCGACCGGCTCGTGGATTGGCAGCGCCGCGAGCTCGGAAACGTGCCGAAAACGCGCGTCGTTCCCCGGGAGAACCTGCACGCCACGCTCGCGTTCCTCGGCCACCGGGCTCCGGACGAGCTCGGCGGGATCCTCGGAGCCCTGCGCGGCGCCGCGGAAGCAGCCGAACGGCCGCTCCTGTCGCTGCACGGCTATCGCGAGACCCGAAGCGTCGGGATGCTCACGTTCGACGACGAGGGTGAACGCGCCGGCGTCTTGGCGCACGACCTGCACGCCCGGCTCGAGGCGCTCGGCGTCTACGAGCGCGAGCGTCGGAGGTGGCTGCCTCACGTGACCGTCCTGCGTTTCCGCGAACGCCCCCGGCTGCAACCGGAGCTGCCGGTGCTGGAGCCCTTCGCTCCGTCCGATGCGGCTGCTTACCTGTCCCGTCTACGCCCAGGCGGGGCGCAATACGAAGTCCTTGAATCCATGGCTCTAGGAGGTAGATGACGTTGGACCGCGAGCAAGCTCTCGACACCGCCCTCGGTCAGATCGAGCGGCAGTTCGGCAAGGGCTCGGTGATGCGCATGAACGACCAGGCCCAGGTCGCGATCGGCGCAGTCTCGACCGGCTCGCTCTCGCTCGACCTCGCGCTCGGGATCGGCGGCTTGCCGCGTGGGCGCATCGTCGAGGTCTTCGGCCCGGAGTCCTCGGGCAAGACGACGCTCGTCTACCACGTGATCGCCGAGGCCCAGCGGCGCGGCGGCATCTGCGCCTTCATCGACGCCGAGCATGCGATGGACCCCGCCTACGCGAAGAGGATCGGCGTCAACATCGACGAGCTGCTCGTCTCGCAGCCCGACACCGGAGAGCAAGGACTCGAGATCGCGGAGCTGCTCATCCGCTCGGGCGCTCTCGATGTCGTCGCGGTGGACTCGGTCGCGGCACTGACGCCGAAGGCCGAGATCGAGGGCGAGATGGGCGACTCGCATGTCGGCCTGCAGGCGCGGCTGATGAGCCAGGCGCTGCGCAAGCTCGCCGGCACGCTCAATCGCACCGACACGATCTGCCTCTTCACGAACCAGCTCCGCGAGAAGATCGGCGTCATGTTCGGCAACCCGGAGACGACCCCGGGCGGCCGCGCGCTCAAGTTCTACTCGTCGGTCCGCCTCGACATCCGTCGCATCGAGACGCTCAAGGACGGGGTCGAGGCCTACGGCAACCGCGTCCGCGTGAAGGTGGTCAAGAACAAAGTCGCGCCGCCGTTCAAGCAGGCCGAGTTCGACATCATCTACGGCACAGGAATCTCCTGGGAGGGCACGGTCCTCGACGCGGCGCTCGAGCGCAAGGTTGTCCAGAAGTCCGGCTCGTACTTCAGCTTCGAGGACGAGCGGCTCGGCCAGGGCCGCCAGAACGCGACTGCCTTCCTCCGTGAGCATCCGGATGTCGGCCAGCAGGTCCTCACGCGCATCCAGGCGCTGGCAGGGCCCGACCAGGTGGTCTCGGCGCGCCTCCTGCCTGAGCTCGAGGCTCAGGCTAACGGGAAGCCACCGAACGGGAAGACGGCGAACGGGAAGGCGGCGAAGGAGCCGGCCGAGGCCGAAGAAGTCGCCGAGGAAGTCGCCTCGAAGACGTAGATGGGCGAGGCGCTCGCGGCGGCAACCCGGGCGCTCGCGCGCCGGGACTACTCCGAGCGTGGACTGCGCGACCGCCTCAGGCGCGCCGGCGTCGACGAAACGGAGCTGGACGAGGCGCTCACGGAGCTCCGCAGCGTCGGGCTGCTCGACGACGAGCGCTTCGCCGGCAGGCGCGCGAAAGCACTCGCGGAGCGCGGGAAGGGCGACCGAGCCATTCGCTTCGACCTCCGCCGGCAGGGCGTCGGCTCCGAGCTCGCGGAGGCGGCGGTTGCCGAGCTCGAGCCGGAGCGGGAGCGCGCCGAGCGCATCGTCTCGAGGCGCGGAACGGGACCGAAGACCGCCCGTCTTCTCGCCGGCCGGGGCTTCGACCGGGACGCCGTCGACCTCGCCGCTGCAGAGCCCATTGCGCCGGACGCGTAGTCGGCGCTAGGATACGAGGGCTTAGTTCGACATTTTGCCTGCAACTTACGTGTTTCCGAATCGGACCCCCCAAGCTTCGAAAACAACGACGATGACCCAGACGAGCGCAGAGGAGGCGAAAACCAGCCGGCGGTGACGTGACCGCTCGCTGCGAGGCCTGCGCTGCCTCGCGCCCGATTCGAGCACGTCCGTGCAGCGGTGCCGACTGAGCACCGCGTTCCGACGCGGACAACCGGTCCCCAGCCGGGCAACCGCCCGGCGTCAAGCAGGGAGCGCGCATGCTCGTCGTCATCGGGATAGTGATCGGCCTGGCGGTAGGAGCGGGCCTCGCCTTCCTGTCCCTCTACGCGCTCACCGGCTCGCGACTCGCTGCGGCGCGCCGCACGCGCCAGCTCCTGATCGCCGAGGCGCGCAGAGACGCCGACGCGTTCCGCCGCGAAGCGCAGATCGAGTCGAGGGAGGAGGCGGTCCGGCTCCGGGCCGAGATCGAGCAGGAAGTCGCGTCCAGACGGACTGAGACGCTGAAGATCGAGGAGCGCATCCTCGCCAAGGAAGAGGAGATCGACCGCAAGCTGACCGAGCTCTCGCGCCGCGAGCAAGGGGTCGCCGACCGGGAACTGCACACGAAGGAGCTTCAGGAAGAGCTCAAGGGCGCACGCGATGTCCAGCAGGCCGAGCTGGAGCGGATCTCGGGCATGACCGTCAACGAGGCGAAGGCGCACCTGCTCGAGCGCTCGGAGGAGCTGATCAGGCATGAGCTCGCGCGCTACGTGCGCCAGGCCGAGGAGGAGGCGCGGGGCGAGGCCAAGCGGCGCGCCCGCAACCTCGTGGCCGACGCCCTCCAGCGCGTGGCCGCGAGCCACGCGTCCGAGACCACGGTCTCCTTGATCGAGCTCCCGTCCGACGACATGAAGGGCCGGATCATCGGCCGCGAGGGCCGCAACATCCGCGCGCTCGAGCACCTCACCGGGGTCGACGTGATCATCGACGACACCCCGCAGGCTGTCGTGCTTTCGTCGTTCGACGGGATCCGGCGCGAGGTCGCGAAGCTGACGCTGACGAAGCTGGTCGAGGACGGCCGCATCCACCCGGCCCGGATCGAGGAGATGTACTACCAGTCCAAGGCGGAGATCGAAGAGGTCATCAAGCAGGCCGGCGAGCAAGCCGTGTTCGAGGCGAACTGCGGCGACCTGCACGAGGAGCTGGTCAAGATCCTCGGCCGCCTCCGCTTCCGGACGAGCTACGGGCAGAACGTCCTCAAGCACACGCTCGAGGTCGTCCATCTCGCCGGGATCATGGCCGCGGAGCTGGAGGCGAGCGTGAAGACCGCGAAACGCGCGGCGCTGCTCCACGACATCGGCAAGGCGCTGACGCACGAGGTCGAGGGCTCGCACGCGCTCCTCTCGGCCCAGTACGCGCGCCGCTACGGCGAGTCGCCGGCTGTGGTCCACGCGATCGAAGCGCACCACCACGAGGTCGAGCCGCAGACGGTCGAGGCCGTGCTGCTGATCTCGGCCGATGCGATCTCGGCCTCGCGACCGGGCGCGCGCGGCGAGAGCCTGGAGCAGTACATCAAGCGGCTGGAGGCGCTCGAGCAGGTGGCCGCCCGCCATGAAGGCGTCGAGCGCGTCTACGCCCTCCAGGCCGGGCGTGAGATCCGCGTGCTCGTGAAGCCGAAGGAGATCGACGACGACGCCGCCGTCCTTCTCTCGCACGAGATCGCCCGCGAGGTCGAGGACCAGCTCGAGTACCCGGGCCAGATCAAGGTCACGGTCATTCGCGAAAGCCGCGCCATCGATTACGCGAAGTAACGCGCGGCTACGATTCGCGCCGATGCGCCGCTACCACGTCACGACGTTCGGGTGTCAGATGAACGCCCACGACTCGGAGCGGATCAAGGGATTGCTCGAGGAGCTCGGCCTCGGAGAGGCACCCTCGCCGGAGGACGCCGACGTCCTCGTCTTCAACACGTGCACGATCCGCGAGAAGCCGGACACGCGCCTCGCAGCGCATCTCGGCAACGCGAGGGTCTTGAAGGATCGCGACCCCGAGCGCGTGATCGCCGTCGGCGGCTGCTACGCCGAGGCGCAGCGCGAGCGGATCTTCGAGCTCTACCCGTTCGTCGACGTCGCGTTCGGGCCCGGTTCGATCCCGCACCTCGCCGAGTGGCTCGGCGCAGGCGGTGAGGGGGTCCCGCGCGGCGCCTTCGGGACCGGGGAGGAGCGCGCCTTCGCAGGGCGCCTGCCGCGCCACCAGGAGCGGCGCTTCCAGGCCTGGGTGCAGATCTCGATGGGCTGCAACTCGGTCTGCTCGTACTGCATCGTCCCGGCGGTACGCGGTCGCGAGGTCTCCCGGCGCCCGGGCGAGGTCCTGGCCGAGGTCGAAGCGCTCTCGCGCGAAGGCGTCCGCGAGGTGACGCTACTCGGGCAGAACGTGAACTCGTACGGCCGCGACGTCGGCAGCGATTTTTCAGAGCTCCTGCGCGCCGTGGACGCCGTGGACGGAATCGACCGCATCCGCTTCACGAGCCCCCATCCGAAGGACTTCCGCGCCCCCGTGATCGCCGCGATGACCGATTGCAGCGCCGTCTGCGAGCACGCGCACCTTCCGCTCCAGTCCGGCTCGACGCGCGTCCTGAAGGCCATGCGCCGCACCTACTCGCGGGAGCGCTACCTCCGCGTCGTGGATGAGCTGCGCGGCGCAATCCCGGACCTCGCGCTGACCACGGACCTGATCGTCGGCTTCCCCGGAGAGACCGAGGCGGAGTTCCAGGAGACGCTCAGCGCAGTCGACGAGATCGGCTACGACGGCGCCTTCACGTTCGTCTACTCGCCGCGGGCCGGCACCGAGGCCGCGTCGCTGCCCGGCCAGATTCCGGACGAGGTCAAGCGCGACCGCATCGAGCGCCTGGTCGACGTCGTCCAGCGGGTCGCCGAGGTCCGCAACCGCGAGCGCATCGGCCGGGTCGAGGAGGTGCTCGTCGAGGGGCGGAGCCGCACCGACCAGTCGCTCCTGCGAGGCCGCACCCGCCGCAACACGACCGTGAACTTCTCCGGCACGGCGTCGCCCGGCGAGCTGGCTCGGGTGGAGATCCAGGACGCAACCTCGACGACGCTGCGAGGCGTCGAGCTCGCCGCAGTTGCCGCCTGACCGCGACCTCGTCTGGGACGGCTGTCTCAACGTCCGCGACCTCGGCGGGCACGCCACGGTCGACGGCGGCGAGACGAAGTTCGGCGCCATCGTCCGCTCCGACAGCGTCAGCCAGCTGACGGACGCGGGCTGGAAGGCGCTCGTCGCGCACGGCGTCCGGACCGTCGTCGACCTGCGCGGCGACCACGAGCGGGAGGAGGATCCACCGCGCGAGCTGCCCGTCGATGTCGTCCACGTCCCATTCATGGAGGCGAACGAGGAGGAGTGGAACGAGATCGCCCCGGAGATCGAGGCCGCGTCCGCCGCAGCGCCGGACGTCGCGACCTCGACCCGCGACGTCTACGTCATCTTCCTCGAGCGCTTCAAGGCGAACGTCGCCGCGGGCGTGCGCGCCGTCGCCCGGGCGCCGGAGGGCGGCGTGGTCGTCCATTGCGTCGGCGGGAAGGACCGCACCGGTCTCTTGACCGCCTTGCTGCTCCACGTCGTCGGCGTCCCCGAGGAGGAGATCGCCGCCGACTACTCGCTCAGCGAGGAGCGCCTGCGCTCGCGGCACGAGGCGTGGTTCGAGGCTGCGGAGTCCGAAGAGGAGCTCGCGCGGCTGCAGCGCATCTCCCAGACCCCGCCGGGGTCGATGCTCGGCGTCTTCCGCGAGCTCGAGCGGCTCTACGGCAGCGTCGAGGGCTACCTCACGTCGGCCGGCGTCGATCAAGAGGACCTGGATCGTGTCCGCGCCCGGCTCCGTTAGTCGCGCCCTCAGCTGGGAAGGCTGCTGCAACATCCGCGACCTGGGCGGCTTGCCGATTGAGGGCGGTGGCGAGACAGCCTTCCGCGTGGTGGTCCGGGCCGACGACATCTCCGTGCTGGCGCCGGCCGGCTGGAGAGCGCTCGAGGACTACGCCGTTCGCCGCATCGTCGATCTCCGCCACGAGGATCCGCCGTACGAGACGCCCGTCGAGCTGGTGCGGGCGCCATTGCTCGACGACCTCGCCATCCAGGAGGTCGACGAGCTGCTCCTCGGCGTCGATGACGTCGTCGAGTGGCGTACTCGCAACTACTTCTTCTTCCTAGAACGGTTCGCACCGGCCTTCGCGGCTGCGGTCGACGCGATCGGCGCGCCGGTGGACGGCGCGGTCCTCGTCCACTGCGCGGGCGGCGTCGATCGGACCGGCTTGGTCGCAGCGTTCCTGCTCCGCGTAGCGGGCGTCGGCCCGGAGACGATCGCCGAGGACTACGCCCTCAGCGAAGCAAACTGGGCGCCGACGATCGAGGACTGGGTCGGCGCCGCGCCGGACGAGGCAGAGGCCCGCAAGAGGCGAATCCTGTCGGTCATGCCGGCCGCGGCGATGCGGAACGTCCTGGTCGAGCTCGAGCGCCGTCACGGCACCGTCCGCGAGTTCCTGCTCGATGCGGGGGCCGATGCCGAACGGCTCGAGAGCGTGCGCGAGCGGCTGCGCGGTTGAGCGTCATCGCGATCTTCGGCCCGACGGCGTCGGGGAAGAGCGCGGTCGCCGAGGCAATCGCAGATCGAATTCCGGCGGAGCTCGTCTCGGCCGACTCGATGCAGGTCTACCGCGGCCTCCCGATCCTGACGAACCAGTCCCGCGCCAGGCTCGTTGCGATTTGGGACCTCGACCACGAGGCGTCCGTCGGCGAGTACCAGGAGGCTGCGCATGCGGCGATCGACGAGACCCTCGCGGCCGGACGCACGCCGATCGTCGTCGGCGGGACCGGTCTGTACCTGCGCGCGGCGCTGGCGGACCTCCGGCTTCCGCCCGCTGTCCCTTCCGAGGCTCGCGAGCGGCTCGAGCGCCTGTACGACCGGGTCGGAGCCGAGCGGGCCCACGAGCTGCTGGCGGAGCGCGATCCGTCCGCGGCTGCGGCCGTGCACGCCAACGACCGCCGCCGCGTCGTCCGCGCGCTCGAGCTCGCCGAGGCCGGCGCGTCGCTGCGACCCGCCGAAGATCGCCTCTGGGAAGGCGAGACGCGCCACCCGACGCTGATCGTCGGGCTCACGCTCGACCGCGAGGAGCTCCGCCGCCGGATCGAGGAGCGCACCCGCAAGATGTTCGAGCGCGGGGTGGAGGAGGAGGTCCGCCGAGCTATGGCCGGCCCCATCTCCGAAACGGCCCGCCACATCCACGGCCTCCGCGAAGTCGCCGAGCTCCCACGCGAGCAGGCGATCGAAGCGATCGTCATCCGAAGTCGCCGGTACGCCGTCTACCAGCTCAGGTGGCTGCGCCGGATTCCGGGCATTGTTAGCCTGCCCGCGGACCGCCCCCCGGGCGAGCTAGCGGATGCGATTCTCGAAATGGCACGGTCTCGGGAACGACTACCTGCTCGTCGAGCGGGCGACGCTGGACGTGCCGTTGACGCCTGAGCGCGTACGGCGGATCTGCGACTACCACTTCGGAGTCGGCTCGGACGGGATTCTCGAGGTCATCTCGGCGAACGGGGCGGAGGCTGACGTGGTCATCTGGAACCCCGACGGGTCGACGGCGGAGCTGTCCGGCAACGGCACGCGGATCGCGGCCCGCTGGCTCGCGCGCCGGTCGGGCGAGGACGCGGTGAGGATCCGCGTCGGGCCGCGCGAAGTGGCCGCACGACTCAGCGGACGCGAGGTCGAGCTCGACGTGGGCGAGGTCGAGGTCGGCGAGCCGGAGACCATCGACGCCGGCGGGGAGGACGTCGAGTTCACGCCCGTCTCGGTCGGCAACCCGCACGCCGTCATCCGGCGCGAGCCGGACAGCGCCGAGGTGCGCCGGCTCGGCCCGCTCGTCGAGACGCACGAGCGCTTCCCCGAGCGCACGAACGTCCAGCTCGTCCGAGTCGATGGCGCGAACGAGCTCACCGTCGGCGTCTGGGAGCGCGGGGCGGGGGAGACCCTCTCGTCCGGCACGAGCTCGGTCGCGGCGGCGGCGGCAGCCGTGGCGCGCGGCTGGTGCGAGAGCCCGGTCACCGTCCATCTGGCAGGCGGGGACCTGCTCGTCGAGCTCGCGGACGGGAAGGCCACGCTCACCGGGCCGGCCGAGGAGATCTGCACCGTCGAGCTCGCCGAGGAGTTCGCCCTATGAGGCTGACGCAGTGAAGTTCGCGAAGCGCCTCGACGAGGTGCCGCCGTACCTGTTTGCCGAGCTCGAGCGGAAGATCGCCCAGAAGCGGCGAGAGGGCGTCGACGTGATCAGTCTCGGCATCGGCGACCCGGACCTCCCGACGCCGGAGCCGGTCGTGAGCGCCCTCGCCGCCGCAGCCCGCGACCCGGCCACACACCAGTACCCGACGAACCACGGCTCGGACGCGTTCCGCGAGGCCGTCGCGGGCTTCTACCGGGACCGTTTCCGCGTCGAGCTCGACCCGGCATCCGAGATCGTCCCTGCGCTCGGAGGTAAGGAGGCGGTCGCCCACGTCTGCCTCGCGCTCCTCGACCCCGGCGACGTCTGCCTCTCACCCGACCCCGGCTATCCGCCGTACACCTCCGGGCCTGTCTTCTCGGGAGCCGAAGTTCATTACCTGCCGCTCGAGGAGGCGAACGGCTTCCTGCCGGATCTCGACGCGATCGCGGAGGACGTCCTGCGGCGGGCGAACCTGCTCTTTCTCAACTACCCGAACAACCCCACCGGCGCGGTCGTCGCCGACGGGTACTTCGCGCGAGCCGTCGAGCTCGCCCGCGCCAACGATCTCGTGGTCGTCCACGACAACGCCTACTCGGAGGTCTGCTTCGACGGCTACCGCGCGCCGAGCTTCCTCGAGACCCCGGGCGCGAAAGAGGTCGGGATCGAGATCTTCTCGCTCTCGAAAGGCTGGAACATGACCGGCTGGCGCGCCGCGGTCGTCGCCGGCCACCCCGAGGTCGTCGAGCGCTACCGCCACCTGAAGACGAACCTCGACTCGGGGATGTTCGAGGCCGTGCAGCGCGCGACGGTCGCGGCGCTCACCGAAGCGCGCGACTTTCCGCGCGAGATGTCGGAGATCTACGAGCGCAGGCGCGACCTGGTCGCCGAGGCGCTCGAGGCGATCGGCCTTCCGGTCGAGCGTCCAAAGGCAACGCCATACTTCTGGGTCCGCGTTCCGGAGGGATACACGTCAGAGGCGTTCGCCGAGCTCGTCCTCGAGCAGGCGGGCGTCGTCGTCTCGCCGGGCCCGGCGTACGGACCGAGCGGCGAGGGGTACTTCCGCATCTCGCTGACCGTCCCGGACAAGCAGTTGGAGGAGGCCGTCGGCCGCATCGAGTCCTCCCTGCGAGCGGGCATAATCGAAGGGTGACGGCACATCAGCCCGACCCGGCGCCCGGCGCTGAGCCGGAGCGCGGGTTCACCCTCGCCGTTCTCGCTCAGGGCGTCACCGCGGATGAAGAGCTCGCCGAGCTCGAGGAGCTCGCGCGTACGGCCGGCGTCGAGCCGATCGCGTCGCTCGTCCAGCACCGAGCGCGCCCGGACCCGCGCACCTACGTCGGCAAAGGCAAGCTCGCCGAGCTGAAGGAGGCGTACCCGGCTTCCGAGGCGGAGGTGCTGATCGTCGACGACGAGCTCAGCCCGGTGCAGCAGCGCGCCCTCGAGAACACGCTCCAGTCGCGGGTGGTCGACCGGACGCAGCTGATCCTCGACATCTTTGCCCAGCACGCGGTAACGGCCGAGGGCAAGCTTCAGGTCGAGCTCGCCCAGCTCGAGTACAACCTGCCGCGCATGCGCGGCCTCTGGCAGCACCTCGAGCGACTCGGCGGCGGGGTCGGGACGCGCGGCCCGGGGGAGACGCAGCTCGAGACGGACCGCCGCCTCGCGCGACGCCGGGTCTCGCTTCTCCGCCGGCGCCTGAAGGCCCTCGCCCAGCAGCGTGCGACGCGCCGCAAGTCGCGGCGGAGGGCGGAGACGCCGACCATCGCGCTCGCGGGCTACACCAACGTGGGGAAGTCGACGCTCCTGAACGCGCTCACCGGAGCCGGCGCCTCAGTCGACGACCGCCTCTTCGAGACTCTGGACCCGACCACGCGCTCGTTCGACGTCGACGGGCGCCGCTACCTGCTCACCGACACCGTCGGGTTCATCCGGCGGCTGCCGCACCAGCTCGTCGAGGGCTTCGCGGCCACACTCGAGGAGACGTTGGTCGCCGATCTCGTCATTCATGTCGCAGACGCCTCGGCCCCTGAGGACCGGCTCGACGAGATGCTCCGCGCGGTGGAGAGCGTCCTCGGCGAGATCGGCGCCGGCCAGCTGCCGGTCGAGCTGGTCCTGAACAAGATCGACGCCGTGGACGCGCTGCGGCGCAGGCGGCTCGCGAACCGCTTTCCGGACGCATTGCTGGTCTCGGCGAGAAGCGGGGAAGGGCTGGACGAGCTGCGGGCGCGGGTCGCCGAGCGCTTCTCCGAGCGGTTCGAGGCTGTTCGGCTGTTGATCCCGTACGCGGACGGCGCCCGGCTCGCCGAGCTGTACGAGCTGGGAGCGCCGGTGGACGAGCGGTCCGACGAGGAGGAAGGCGTCTTCATCCGCGCGCGCCTGCCACGCAAGGAAGTGCGCCGCTTCGCCCGCTACCTGATCGCAGAGCCGCGGCCGGCCTCCGCGCGCTCGCGCGCATGACCGAGCGCCCCTCATGACCGAGTTGCACGTGCGGCGCTTGCGGGACGACGCTGTCCTGCCCGAGCGCGCGTACCCGGGCGACGCCGGCCTCGACCTCGCGGCCTGCGAGCGCCACGAGCTCGGTCCAGGCCAGCGGGCGGTCGTCGGAACCGGCCTGTCGGTGGCGATCCCCGAGGGCTACGCGGGGTTCGTCCAGCCGCGGTCAGGCCTTGCGGCGCGCCACGGGATCTCGGTCGTGAACGCGCCCGGGCTCATCGACTCGGGTTACCGAGGCGAGATCCGCGTGGTCCTCCTGAACACCGATGTCGCAGAGCCCTTCGTGGTCGAGCCCGGCATGAGGATCGCCCAGCTCGTCGTCCTGGCCGTCGAGACCCCCGAGCTCGTCGAGGTCGAGGAGCTGCCGGAGAGCGAGCGCGGCGTGCGCGGCTTCGGCTCCTCGCAGCGGTGAGCACCGAGCCACGGATCCGCGTCTCGGCGATGCTGCGCTGGAGTGGGCGCCTGCTCCTCTGCAGGCACGAGAAGGCCGAACGCGAGCACTGGCTGCTTCCGGGCGGCGGGGTGAACTCAGGCGAGAGCCTCGTCGACGCCCTGTATCGCGAGCTGGCCGAGGAGGTCGGGATCGAGCACGAGCCGCCGCCGGTCGAGGGGCCGGTGGCGATCGTCGATTCGATCGCGCCCGTGCGCTCGTTCGCCGCAAAGCACGTGGTGCACATCATCTTCGCCGGCGATCTCAGCGGCCGTTCGCTCGAGGCGGTCACCTCGCGTGACGCAGCGGTCCGCGGGCACCGGTTGTTCGCGCCGGACGAGCTAGACGAGATCGTCCTGCACCCGCCGATCCAGCGCTTCCTTCAGCGCTGGACCCCGGGTGACCCGGCGGTCTACCTGGGCGCTCTCTGGGCGCCTTGAAATCGACACACAGTCGGCACGACCTCGTGACAGTTTCGTGATGCCGGGCCGGGTACCGTCCCTAACCCCCACCCACCCGGGGCTTTCTTCGCGCGCGCGTGCGCGCGCGAAGGCTCAGTAGCGGCCGCCGCGGGAGTGGGCTCGGGCCGAGGAGACTTCGTGGGCCTCGGCCTCGAGCTCGTCGTCGAGCGGCTCGAACGCCGGCGCCTCGCCGGTCCGGTGCGCGAGCGCCTGCGCGAGGAGCCAGTCGGCCAGCCATGGATTGCGGGGGAGCAAGGGCCCGTGCAGGTAGGTGCCGACGGCGCGGCCGGCATGGCAACCCTCGTAGCCGCTCTCGCCGTCGTTGCCGAACCCGGCGAGGACGCGTCCCAGCGGCTCCGCACCGTCGTCGAGGTACGTTCGGCCCGCGTGGTTCTCGAAGCCCGCGAGCGTCCGGCGCACGCCGGGCTCGAGCTCGCACTCGAGCAACACGTCGCCGATCATGCGGCGCTCGCCGGCGACGGTGTGCAGGGGGAAGAGCCCGACTCCCGGAAGCTCGTCGCCGCTCTGGTCCCGGTAGAACCGGCCGAGGAGCTGATAGCCGCCGCAGACGGCCAGCAACGCCGCACCGCCCTCGACGGCGGCCCTGATGCCGTCACCGAGCGAGGCGAGCACCGGCGCGATCAGCTCCTGCTCGCGATCCTGCCCGCCGCCGATGTAGAAGAGGTCGTGCTCTCCGGGCGGGAGGGCCGATCCGGCGCCGAGCGGCCGCACCTCCAGCTCGTGGCCGCGCCAGGCCGCCCGCCGCGAGAGCACGGCGATGTTCCCGCGGTCGGCGTAGATGTTCAGGTAGTCAGGAAACAGATGCCCGACGACGATCTTCACGCGGCGCGCTCCCAGTACTGCCGCACGAAGCCGCGCCGCGCGACGAGGTCCCGTAGCGCGAGCATCGCCGTGTAGGTCGGCAGGGCGACGAGCTCCGACCCGGTCGGCGTCAGCTCCAGCCCGCGGTCGAGCGCCTGCTCGAGCTCGGGTACGACCTCGATCCGGTCCGCCGGGAGCCCGGCGTACTTGAACCGCAGCGCCAGCTCGGCAGCGCGTTCGCCGGTTGCGACGAGCCGGCCGAGAGCGCCGAGCAGCGGCTCGAAGTCGACGTCCCAGATCCACGAGACGTCGCGCCCGTCCGCGATCCCGTCGTTCAGGGCAATCACGAGCAGCTCCGGAGCGCCGCCGGCGACCAGCGTGCGGACGACCTCGTTCGCGCCGGCGGGATTCTTGATCAGCAACACGAGAAGCGTCCGGTCCCCGAGCGCGATCCGCTCGAAGCGGCCGAACGCCGCCGAAAAGCCCTGCAAACCGCTCACAATGGCCTCGAGACTTGCGCCGAGCGCCCGCGCGAGCGACGCGGCCGCAAGCGCGTTGTAGACGTTGTAGAGGCCGGGCACGCCGAGCTCGACGCGGCGGCTCCCTTCCGGGGTGTCCAGGTCGAACGAGACCGACTCGAGGCCGTTCAGCTCGACCCGCCGTGCGGCCACGTCCAGCGGCGGGCGCGCGTGCCCGCACGCCTCGCAGCGGTAGTCGCCGAGATGGCCGATATAGGCGGCGTCGTACGTGTAGGGCGTTCCGCAGCGGACGCACCATTTCGAGTCAGCGGCGTGCTGCAGACCGGGGGAGGATTGGCTGGGGTCGTCCAGGCCGAACGTCGCCGCCGGCCGCGAACGCGCGAGATCGCCGACCTGTGGATCGTCCGCGTTCACGACGAGGGCAGCTCCTTGCGGCAGCGCCGAGACCGTTTCCCGCCAGCGCGCCGCCACGAGCTCGAGCTCCCCGTAGCGGTCGAGCTGGTCGCGGAAGAGGTTGCCGAGGCAGACGGCGCGCGGTTGCAGCCTCCTCGCGACCTCGGGCAGGGCCCCCTCGTCCACCTCGAAGAGCCCGAGCTGCGCGTCCGGTGAGGCGAGCAGAGCGGAGGCAACGCCCGAGACGAGGTTGGCGCCGGAGTGGTTGTGCGCGAGCCGGAACGACGGGCCGAGGATCCGGGCGGCCATCGCCGAGGTGGTCGTCTTGCCGTTCGTCGCAGAGATGAGCGCGCTACCCGCCGCAAGCCGCTCTCCGAGCCGGTCGACAGCCCCTGGATCGAGCTTCCAGAGCAGCTTTCCCGGCACCGTTGTCCCCCCGCCGGCGCCCGCCAGGCGGGAGAGCCCGGCGGCGGCCCGGGCGAGCAGAATCTCGGCCGAGAGGGGCACTCGGAGCGCCATCGCGGGGACGCTACCGCTCCGATCCCTCGTTCGAGGGAACTTGGGCACGCTCTCCCCCTGCCGGGGGATGAAGGCGGCCGTCTCGCGCACGTACGTTCCGCATGTTCTTTGCGGCGGCGGGCCCACGTCCGGCGACGCAGACCTCAAAGACATGCGGCCCGCGCGCGAGCGCGGAAAGGAGAACGGAAGGTGCGGATGACCGGTAAGCGAGCAGAACAGCGGTCGAGCGCGCTGTGGGGCACTGGAAACCGCGGCGGCGAGACTCGTTCGAATGCGCTCTGGGGCAAGGGCGGCCGCGGCTTCGTCACCGCACTCGTGGCGATGCTGGCGATCAGCGTGCCTCTTGCAGCGAGCTCGGACGGAAACAGCGGCAGAGGCAACAACGACAACAAGACGTACGTCTCCCCGGTTCTCAAGCAGATGGAGAACGGGAGGGGCAACCCGAAGGTCTCGGTGATCATCACGGCCGACCCGACGCTCGACACGAGCCTGGGCCAGGTCAAGTCACTGATTGCACGCTCCGGCCTCGGGATCAACAAGAACCTCGGCCTCGTCAACGGGTTCTCGATCGATCTTCCGGTGAAGAAGATCGACGACCTCGCGAATATCCAGGGCCTGACGATCACGCCTGACGCAGCCGTGCACACGAGCGGCTACACGTCGAGCCAGCTCTGGCCGTACGAGTCGGGTGTGTCGGCGAACTGGAGCGGTCCGAGGGCACCGGCCGCGGGGGCGAACGCACCCACGATCGCAGTGATCGACTCGGGCATCCAGGCTGACCGCGCCGACTTCGGCGGTCGCGTCCTGGCGAGCGTCAACCTCTCGACGATGCCGAACAACACGACGCCCGGCGACGGCCGCGGCCACGGCACCTTCGTGGCCGGCATCGCGGCCGGCGGAGCGCCCGACTACACCGGGGCCACCCCGCAGGCCAATCTCGTCTCGGTCGACGTCATGGACGACCAGGGCGTCGCGCGGACGAGCGATGTGATCGCCGGGTGCCAGTGGGTGCTGGCGAACAAGGCCCGGTACAACATCAAGGTCGCAAACCTCTCGCTGCACTCGGCCACGCCGAGCAGCTTCACGACCGACCCGCTGGACAAGGCGGTCGAGCAGCTCTGGTTCAACGGCGTCACCGTCGTCGCGGCGGCCGGGAACTACGGCCTCGCCGACAGCCCGAGCGGGGTCCTGTACGCCCCGGGCAACGACCCGTTCGTGATCACGGTCGGGGCGATCGACATCGGCGGCACGAACAACCGGAACGACGACTTCAACGCTCCGTGGTCCGCGTGGGGCCGCACTCCGGACGGCTTCATGAAGCCCGACATCTCGGCTCCCGGCCGGTACATGGTCGGGCCGGTGCCGGCGAGCTCGACGTTGGTCTCCCAGAAGCCGGCCTCGGTCACGGCCCCGGGTTACATCCAGCTCTCGGGCACCTCGTTCGCGGCACCCGTCATCTCCGGTGCGGCGGCGCAGATCATCGCCAACAACCCGACGTACACCCCCGACCAGGTCAAGGGCCTGCTGATGGTGTCGGCGAAGCCGGTGCCCGACGCAACGCTCGGATCGGTCGGAGTCGGCGAGATCCAGATGAGCAAGGCGGCGGTGCTGAAGTCGGCGCCGAACCCGAACCTGGCGCTCAACCGATACCTCGCGAGCGATCTGGTCAACGGGAAGTCGTTCAACGCGGTCAGCTGGTCGGACGCGGTCAGGGCCAGCGTCTCCTGGGACGCGGTCTCGTGGGACTCCGTCTCCTGGACGGACGCCTCCTGGAGCGCAGTCTCCTGGGCGGACGTCTCGTGGGCGGCGGTCTCGTGGGCCGACGTGTCCTGGGCGGACGTCTCGTGGACGGACAGCTCCTACGAGGACGCGGCCGAAGGCGACGGCAACCTGGACGGCGGCTACGACCTGACGCCGGAGCAGGCGGCGGAGATCATGGCCGACCCGGACATTGCGCCTTCACCCGACGAGCTACCCGCGGACGTGAGCGCGGCACTCGACGGCGACTCGAGCTCGACGGACGGGGGCGGCACCCCCTAGCGGCTGCCGTGAACTGAGTCCGACACGAGGGGCCGGGACACACCCGGCCCCTCACCTTTTTGGGGGATTTGCAGGGCGTACCGAAAATGGGGGATGTGACCCACCGTCACCCGGCCTAGCTTGCGTCGTGTGGTGCTGTATGCGGCGGCTTGGCTCACCATGACCGGCTTTAAGCGCGGAGGCCCATGAGCGCTTTCCCGACCTCTCTCGAGAACGAGCTGCTCGGCGACGGGCCCTCCGAGGTGCCGAAGCTGGCGCCGAGGGCTGCTGGGTACTTCATCCTGATCGGCCTGGCGACGGCCGCCTCGGCCATTCCAGCCCTTGCGCACCTACGTTCGTCGACCCCGGGTTGGACGACCTTCGCGATCCTCGGCATCATCGCGGCGACGGCGCAGCTGTTCGTCGTCCGCATGCCGTCGCGAAACCAGTCGTACCACACGACCATCGTCTTCCTGATCCCGGCCGCGATGCTGCTCTCACCGGGGCTCGTCGCGCTGATCGGCGTCATCCACCACATTCCCGAGTGGCTGAAGACGCGAAGCGCCTGGTACATCCAGATCTTCAACATCTGCAACTGGACGCTCGCGATGCTGGCGGCGTGGGGGAGCTTCCACGTCATCGTCAACAATCTCCCCCTCGGACCGCGCGTGTCCTACGCGCTCGCGGGACTTGCGGCCGCGGGGTCGATGGTCGCCGTCAACCACTTCCTGATGGCTCCGATGCTGCACCTCGCGAACGGCCACTCCCTGCGCGAGTCGGGGCTGTTGTCGTTCCCGAGCCTTTCGACCGACGTCGTGCTCGCCATGCTCGGCGTGGCGACTGCCGCGTTCTGGCACGGCAACCCATGGCTGATCCCGTTCGCGGTGGCCCCGCTGCTGCTGATCCACCGCTCGCTGTCCGTGCCGCGGCTCCAGGAGGAGGCGCGCGTCGACGCGAAGACGGGGCTCTTCAACGCGCGTCACTTCGCCACCGCACTGAACGAGGAGCTGACCCGGGCCGCCCGCTTCGAGCGGCCGCTCGCCCTCGTGATGGCCGACCTCGACCTTCTGCGCGACATCAACAACACGTACGGCCACCTCGCCGGCGACGCCGTCCTACAGGGCATCGCGGAGGTCTTCCGCGCCGAGCTGCGCCACTACGACGTGCCGGCCCGCTTCGGCGGTGAGGAGTTCGCCATCCTGCTTCCGGAGACCCAGCCCGAGCAGGCCTTCGAGATCGCGGAGCGGATTCGCCGGCAGGTCGCGATTCGCTCGTTCGACGTCGAGACCTCGAGCGAGCCGATCAAGGCGACGGTCTCGATCGGCGTCGCGGGCTTCCCGCGCGACGGCTCCGACGCGAACGAGCTGATCCACCAGGCCGATCTCGCCGTCTACCGCGCCAAGCTCCAGGGCCGAAACCGCGTCCTCGACGCGAGCACGGAGCCGCTCCTGCTCCCCGAGAAGCGCCAGGCGCGCCTCGTCGCGGTTCCCGAGGAGGGCGAGCACGTCACGCCGCTCCCGCCGACGCCGACCATTACCCCCGAGCGCGAGCGACGCCACCCACGCCCGCATGCGCTGCACGGTCCCCGCTTCCTCTCGCTTTCGCGCCGGCTCGTGCTCTTCGTCGGGTTCGTGAGCGTCACGGGCTGCGTGGCGGGCATCCTCGGCTTCGTCTACGGCCACAGCACCGACTGGATCGGTCTGTTCGCGATCGTAGCGCTCGTCGGCGTGGGGCAGGCCCTCGCGCTGGAGGTCGACGACGGCTCGATCTCGGTGAGCGCGGTCGGCTCGATCGCCGGCGCCGCTCTCTTCGGGCCGCGCGCTGCCATTCCGCTCGCGATCGTGATCTCGGCCGTCGAGTGGAGCGCTCGCCGCTCGCCGTTCCACTATGTGATGTTCAACGTCGGCACGCTCTCGCTCGCGTCGCTCGCGGCCGCAGGAGTCTTCACCGCGGGCTTCGGCGGCAACCTCGAGCGCCTCGTCTACGTCATCGCAGGCGTGGCCGCCGGCGCGACGTACTACGTCGTCAACATGGGCCTGATCAGCCTCGTGGTCGCGATCGAGGGCCACGAGCGCTGGGGCGCAGTCTTCAAGGAGCGCTTCGCCTGGCTTGCGACCCACTACCTCGTCTACGGCTTCATCGGCGGGGTCATCTGGGTCGGCTACCAGACCGCCAACTACTGGGCGCTGGCCGTGTTCGCGCTGCCGCTGCTGCTGATGCGCAAGACGCAGGAGGCCTACCTCCGGCACACGCAGAGAAGCGCGCAGAAGCTGCGCCAGGCGGCCGAGACGATCCAGACCCAGAACGTCTCCCTCGAGCATGCGAACAAGCTCCTGCGCGAGCGCTCGACGGCTGCGATGGAGAGCCTCTCGGCCACCGTCGACGCGCGGGATGCCTACACGGCCGGCCATTCGCGGCGCGTCCAGCAGCTCGCGCTGGCGATCGGCCGCGAGCTCGGCCTTTCGCAGGCGGAGCTCGACCTGCTCGGGCACGCGGCCCTGTTCCACGACATCGGCAAGCTCGCGATCCCGGACGCGATCCTGCTCAAGCCGGCGAGCCTGACCCCGGAGGAGTGGGACCTGATGCAGCGCCACGCGGAGGAGGGCGCGCGCATCATCGACCGCCTCGGCTTCCTCAACGACGCCGTTCCGGCCATCCGGCACCACCACGAGCGCTTCGACGGGACCGGCTACCCCGACCGCCTCCAGGGCGAGGAGATCCCACTCGGCGCGCGCATCATCCACGTCGCCGACGCGCTCGACTCGATGCTGACGACGCGGATCTACCGCGCCGCCCGGCCGGCGGGGGAGGCTCTCGACGAGCTCAGGCGCGCCGCCGGCACCCAGTTCTGCCCTCGTTGCGTCGCCGCTCTCGAGCGGATCCTGCCGCTCGAGGGGCTGGACGACGAGGGCTCCCGCGAGCCCGCGCTCGCCTCTGCCTAGCGACAGGTCCTAAACGCTAGCCTGCATCTTGCATCCTGGTGAGGATGCTCTACCATTCTTGGTTCAGATGGCGCGCAAGCCCCAATTGCGTAAGGCTCAGTATCGCGCGCTCGCGGGCATCGACCGCAAGGCCCTCGCCGAGTTCCAGGCCGGCATCCGCAAGCGCTACACCGACGAGCAGATCCTCGAAGAGCTGGCCGCGTCGGCCAAGCGGCTGGGGCGATCGCCGACGATGCGCGAGTTCGCGGCCGACCCCGAGACCTCGGTGCACCCGCAGACCGTCATCGAGCATTTCGGCAGCTGGAACGAGGCCAAGCGCACGGCGGGCCTGGTTCCGAGGCGCTTTGCGACGCGCGAGGAGCTCCTCGACCTGCTGAAGGGCCTGGGGGAGGAGCTCGGCCGGGTTCCGACGGCGCGCGACATCGAGGAGCACCGCGGCCGGATGCCCTCGAAGTCACTCTACTGGCACACGTTCGGCTCTCTGGCGAACGCGCTCCGCGAGGCCGGCTTCGACGTCCCGGTGGGGGAGGAGAGGCTCGAACGCGCCCTCGAGCAGGGCGTCGAGCTAGCGCGGAAGCTGAAACGGCTCCCGAAGTTCGCCGACTGGGCGGATGCCCGCCGCGCAGACGAGTCGCTCATGACCGAGTGGCAGATCTACCGGATGCTCGAAGGCCGCCGCGGCGCGTGGTCGACCTTCCAGTTCCTCGTCCGCGAGAAGCTGGTGGAAGCCGGAACGAAAGTCGCGCCGGACGGGCGGCTGCGCTAGAGCGCTGTCAACGCCGCAAGCTGGCGGAGGCACGAGCGGCCCTCGTGCGGCGCCCGTACAGCCGGCAGCGGCCGTTCCTGGAAGTTCCGGTCGGGGCGGAAGCGCTCACGCCCGACCTCTGCGCCGGCGCTGACGCGGACAAGGGTGCCCTCCGAGAGCTGGCGCTTTCGCAGCTTCAGCCCGAGGTAGCGCTCGACGACCTCGAGCGCGTGCTTCGTCGAGGCGAAGAAGAGCTCCTCGCGGCCGGCGCCGATCCAGAGCGGGCGGCCGACCCCGCGGGCGAGGGAGAGCTCACCGGGACGGCGGTCGTCGAGCCAGGCGGTCGCCATCGAGCCGCGCAGCTGCTCCAGCGCCTTTGCAGAGCCGTCGGTGCCCTCCGCGAGCGCGAAGATCGCCTCGGAGTCGACGGTCATCTGCGGCTCGGCGCGTTCGAAGCCGTGCTGCTCCATCAGCTCGTCGTCGTTGAAGATGATCCCGTTGTGGACGCCGACGACCGTGCCGTGCCGGATCGGATGGTTGTTGGCCTCGATCCGCGGATGGCCCTTCGTGTAGTCGCGGACGTGGAGGAGCGCCTCGGTTGCGTTCGCAGGGAGGAGGAGCTGCTCGAGGAACTCGCTGGCCCCGGAGCGCTGCTTGTGGATCTGGACGTGCAGGCTGGGGCCGGCGTACGCATAGCCGACTGCGTCGGCGCCGCGTTCGGCGATCCCCGCAAGCAGGGCCTGGGCAGCGAGCGTTTTCTCCACGGAACTGGAGGCGCTCAGGCTATATCCGGCGATTCCACACATTTCTTCTTAGAAGACCCCTACCACGAGACGGACGGCTTCTAACGCTGCCGCCACGGAGTGTGACGAAGGGATCGGCCCGCAGTTAGTCACTCTTGTCCACTCGGGTTCGCCGCGGCGATCCCTGATCCCTCTTGCGGGTGGACGCATGCCTCAAGTGAGGGACAGGGAGCGCCGATAGGACGGACATGGCGCAGCGGCCGCTCCCTGAAGCGCTCCCCGAGCCCGAGGTCTCCGAGGACCCGAAGCTCGAGGTCGTCCCGGCGCTCGACCCGGTCGACGAGCCCGAAGAGGTCGAAGCTCCGACCGAGCCGCAGACCGCCGACCCACTCAAGCTCTACGTCCGCCAGATCGGCGACGGGCGCCTCCTGACCCCGGCCGAGGAGCGCGAGCTCGCCCGCCTCAAGGACGAGGGCGACGAGGCCGCGAAGCGCAGGCTCATCGAGTGCAACCTCCGCCTGGTGATGTCGATCACGCGGAACTACACGAAGGCCGGCGTCCCGCTCCTCGATTTGATCCAGGAGGGCAATCTCGGCCTGATCCGCGCGGTCGAGAAGTTCGACTACAAGCTCGGCTACAAGCTTTCGACCTACGCGACGTGGTGGATCCGGCAGTCGATCACGCGTGCGCTCGCCGACCAGGGGCGGACCATCCGGCTCCCGGTGCACGTGGCCGAGCAGGTGCGCAAGGTCATGCGCGCCCGCCGCGTGCTCGCGCAGAAGCTGAACCGCGAGGCGACGCTGCCGGAGATCGCGAAGGAGAGCGGCTTCCCGCCCGAGCGTGTGCGTGCGCTGCTCGAGCTCGTCGAGGACCCGGTCAGCCTGGAGACGCCCGTCGGCGACGGCGAGAGCCTCTACGGCGACCTGATCGAGGACACGCATTCGGACCGGCCCGACGACGCCACCGCCGTCAACCTGCGCTCGGCCGAGCTCTCGGTCGCCCTCGGCCGGCTCGCACCGCGGATGCGGCACGTGCTCTCGCGCCGCTTCGGGCTCGACGGCGAGCATCCACAGACACTCGAAGAGGTCGGCGCCGACCTCGGCATCACCCGCGAGCGCGTCCGGCAGCTCGAGTCGCGCGCCCTGCGCGAGCTGCGGGTGGTCGCTCCCGCGTTGCAGCTCTACCTGCGCGGCGAGTAACACTCCGGCGGCGGGTACCGTCAGGGGGTGGCGCCGCCCTTCGTCGACCTCCATTCGCACGTCGTTCCATCGGGTGATGACGGCGCCCAGACGCTCGCGCAGGGGCTCGAGCTCTGCGAGCTGGCCGCACGGAGCGGCACCGAGGTGCTCTACGCGACGCCGCATGTATCGCCAGCCGTTCCGCTCACCCAAGCGCGAGAGCAGGCGGTTCGAGCGGCCTTCGAGGAGCTGCGGGAGCTCGCACCGCTCGGGCTGCGGCTCGGCTACGAGCTGACGCCGTGGCCGGCGCTGCTGCGCGAGGAGCCGGCGCGCTACGCGCTCGAGGGAACGGAGGCCGTGCTGGTCGAGGTGCCCTTCCTCGGGCCCGCAGACGGCTTCCTGGCGCTTGCTGAGCACATCGAGGCGGCGGGCCTGACCCCGCTCGTCGCCCACCCCGAGCGAACGGAGGCCGTTCGGGCCGATCGCGATCTCCCCAGGCAGCTTGCCGAGCGCGGCTGGCCGCTCCAGGTCAACGCGACGAGCCTGCTCGGCCGACACGGCCAGGAGGCGGAAGAGATCGGCCGGCGCCTGGTCGAAGACGGTCTCGCCGCCGCCGTCGCTTCAGACGGCCACCGGCTGACGCGGCCGCCGCGCCTGGATGACGCCTACGAGCTGGTGAAGCAGGGAGTGGGGGAGGAAGCCGCTGCGCCGCTCTTCGACGGCAGCGCGGTCACATCCGCGCGACGGCTTCCATCTCGCGCAGCCGTGCCAGGCGCTTGAGCGCCTCCGTCTCGATCTGGCGCACGCGCTCGCGCGTCAATCCCAGCCTGCGCCCGATCTCCTCGAGCGTCTTCGGGTCGGAGTCGTCGAGGCCGTAGCGGAGGATCAGCACCTTGCGCTCGCGCTCGGAGAGGGCGGCGAGCGCCTCCGCGAGCGCCTGACAGCGGAGCGAGACCTCGACCTGCTCGTCCGGAAGCGGCCCTTCGCCGGCCACGAAGTCCCCGAAGACCGCGTCCTCGGTGTCGCCGACCGGCTGGTCGAGGCTCGTCGACGCGCGCGCGGCCGCCTTGACCTCGTGCGCCTGCGCGATCGGCAGGTTCGCCTCCTCGGCGATCTCCTCGAGCGTCGGCTCGCGGCCGAGCTGCGTCCAGAGCGTCCGCTCGGCGCGATTCAGCTTCTGCATCCGCTCGACGATGTGGACGGGCATCCGGATCGTGCGCGCCTTGTCCGCGAGCGCCCGCGCGACGGCCTGGCGGATCCACCAGGTCGCGTAGGTCGAGAACTTGTAGCCGCGGCGCCAGTCGAACTTCTCGACGGCGCGGATGAGGCCGAGCGTTCCCTCCTGGATCAGGTCGAGGAACGGCAGCCCTTGGTTGCGGTAGTTCTTCGCGATCGAGACGACCAAACGTAGGTTCGACTGGATCATCGTCTGTTTGGCCTGCGGGTCGCCGCGCTCGATCCGCTTCGCGAGCTCGACCTCCTGGGCGGCCGTCAGCAGCGGATGGCGGCCGGCGTCGCGGAGGAAGAGCTGCAGCGCGTCCGTGGTCGTCTCCGCGGCGACCGGCTGCGGCGGCGGAGCAGGCTGCGGCTCGGCGTGCGGCTCCTGCTCGGTGACCTCGATGCCGCGCTGCTCGAGCCCGCGATAGACGGCGTCGGTCTCGAGGGGGTCGAGGCGCAGCACCTCCAGCACCTCTGCGAGGTCTGCGTAGCGCAGCGAACCCGTCTGCTCGGCCGACTCGACCAGCTCGTGCAACTCGGGGGTCGCCAGGATGTTGTCGATCTCGACTGCCGTCATCCCGACTGTTGGCGTCTTTTCACCAGCGAGCATGAATGAAACCCTCTCCTGGACGGCGATTGCTTCGGATGCACGGTAACCGGTGTTATGTCAAGTTGCGACACGAACCCGCTCAGCGCCCCACCCGGGCCTATTGGACCATAAGTTCGCCGAGCCGGTTTCCCTTTCGTCCACCGCTCCCGCTGACTTTCCCCTTCCGGGTACAGCCCTCGCGTTCGGCTTCGACCTACTCGGGTCCCGTGCTCGGCGCAAGGAGGAATCTAGGGCGCCGGCCGGGGCCGTGCAAGGGGTCGAAAACACGTCGAGGCCGCAATTTGCGGAAATTCAATTATCCACATGTCCACAGCAGACCGTGCAGCGTGTGGATAACTCGGTCAGGCGGGATGCTGCCCCGGCTCCCCCGCTCCCGACCCGTTAACGTTCGCGGTCGTGCACCTGCGCATGCCCTCCTTCTCGCGCGGCTTCTCGGCCTTCATGTGGGCGCTCTTCCTGGGTGCGTTCATCTGGATCGGGATGGTCGCGATCGGGATCACGGGCGCGACGTCGTTCATCGTCGGCTGCGTCGCGGGCCTCGGGATCTTCGTGTACGTGCGGGTGTACGGCGGCGACGAGCCGGCTCAGAGCGCGCGGCGCGAGCGAGCCCGGTGACCGCCGCTCAGCGCGAATAGCAGCCGGCGGGTCAGATCGGCGCCGATGAGCTCGCGTAGGCGCTCGAACACGGGCTTGCGGGGCCTGGCCTCCACCTCTGCGCAGTGCGCGAGCAGGTGCTGAACGGCTCTGGTGTCGCGTGAGTCGAGGGCGGCGCTCATACTGCCGCTATCGGCGGCTCGGTCCAGCCCGCCTCATCCCTCCCCGGAGGGAAGGGACGAAGCGAAGCTGTGGGAACTACCTGCGGACCGGCTGCCGCTCGCCGTTCGTGACGGGCGTGCCGTCGGCGGTGCGGTCGCGCATCGGCACCGGGGTGCCTTCGTCGCGCGTGTGGACGACGCCGTCGGTCGAGGACTCGGGCGCCACGGCGGCCCTGCGGCGACCGGGGCCGACCGTCTCGCGGGTCTCGGGCGGCATCGTGTCGAAGCAGTAGCCGAACACCAGCCCGATACCGAAGGCGAGCACGGAGACGTACTCGGCCAGGTCGTGCACGAGCCCTGCGATCCCGATGTCGCCGGACCAGCTCATGACGTGGTTCCGCGCCCAGTTCGGGTGCGGCTGGTGCGCAACCACGACCCACCCGGCAGCGATCAGGACCGGGATGAAAGCCAGCAGGAAGACGTTGGCGGACAGGCGAGGCATGCCCCCCTTCGTCCAGCCGCCGAGGAGCTGCGACAGCGCCATGACGAGGCCCGCGGCCGCGATCAGACCGTAGACGGCCCAGTAGCCGCCGGTTGACTCATCGCCTACCTGCGTCGAGATCCAGATGAGCAGCCCGGCCACGCCCGCGGCGAGCAGCGTCACCAAACCACGTGTCAAACCGTACATACAACCACCTCCGGGGCGGTTGTTCCCCCTAGTCCCGAAACGGAACCTGGCTCAGAGACTGAGGCGCCGTGCGTCGAAATGCCTCGAGTAGAGCTCTTCTGCGAACTCCTCGACGGCCCGCTCGGCGTCGGCCGCGAAGACGTGCTCGACGACGCCGATCTCCACGTCGTTGTGGAACGGGACGTCGACGTGCAGCGCCGAGACGAGGTTCACGGAGACACCGGTGCAGACCGGGCAGCGCACGGCGATGCCGACGGCTCCGCGGTCCTCGGCCGGCGCGAGCAGGAAGAAGGACGAGGGAAAGATCGGCCGCGGCCGCTCCTCGGGGTAGCAGAAGAAGCTCCAAGGCCACTCCCCCGCTCCGATCCGCCGCGCGGCCAGGTCGGCGAGCTCCTCCTCGACGGCCTCGAGGCGCGCGGTCATCAGGTTCAGGAAGACGCCCCCGGCGAGGCCCAGCGGAGCCCAGTCGAGCTCGTCGTGCGTGACGAGCCCAGGATGCTGCCCGCCGCAGCCGCAGTCGAAGTCGACCTCGAAGACCGCCGGGTGCGCCGCGCCCGGGAGCTGCTCGATCCTGCGGAAGGCCGACAGCGCGACTCTGGCCTCCCCACGCTCCGGGCACGAGAACGAGTACGTCGTCGTCAGCGCGTCGTACACCGTTCCGTTGTAATCGGCGCGCCGGACGAGAACTAAACGGTTGAGGCGCTTACGAGGTGAAGACGGGCAGGTGCCCGACGGCGATGATCTCCTGCCATTGCGCCTTGTCGCCCTCGGTGAAGATCGCGGCTTCTCCCACCGGAACTCCGCCCGCCCGCTCGACGACGTGCCGCATGCCCTCGAGCGTGCTGCCGGTGCTGATCACGTCGTCGACGATGACCACGCGCCTGCCTTCCACGAGCCCGCGGTCCTTCTCGTCGAGGTAGAGCGTCTGCGGGTGGCCGGTCGTGATCGAGACGGTCTCGACCTCGAGGGCGTCGCCCATGTACGACCGGTACTGCTTTCGCAGGACGATGTACGGGATTCCGAGCTGGTCCGCCAGCTCGTACGCGAGCGGGATGCTCTTCGACTCGGCCGTGACGAGGACGTCGGGCTCGCGCGGGCGCAGCTTCTCGGCGAGCTCGCTCGACGCAGCCTTCACGAGCTCCGTGTCGCCGAGGATGTTCAGGATCGCGATGCGAACGCCGGGCGCGACCTCGAACAGGCGAAGTTCGCGGTGGACGCCGGCGACGTCCACGGGATACGTCTCAGGCGCGGCCATCAGCGGCCGGCAAGGTCTCTGAGATCACGCCAGAAGAGCAGCTGCGAGAGCTCCTGCGCGAGCTCCGCGAGCGTTTCGAGCTGCTGGATGCCGCCTTCACGCCGCTCCGGGTTGCGCGAGCGAAGAGCCGGCGCGAGAACCTGGTGCAGCAGTCCGGCCTCGCGGTCTGCCGCGGTCCGGAACGTGCGCAGGTGCCGCGCCGAGATGCCGTAGCGAGACAGCTTCGCGCACGCGACCGCGATGTCGACGTCCGTCGCCTGGTAGAGCTTCTCGCTCCCGTCGCGGCGCGGGTGCAGCAGGCCGTACTCCTCGAGCTCCCGCGCAAGCTCGGCCGGAACCGCGGCGCGTTCGCACAGTTCCGCGAAATCGAGCTCGTCCTCCACCTCCCCGAGGCCGCCGGCGCGCTGACGCCGGCGCTCCTTGCTCGGCCCGGAGGGCGAGGCGAGCTCCTGGCGGATCACCCGCAGCGGCAGGAACTCGTCGCGCTGAAGCCGGAGGATCGTCTCGAGGCGCTCGACGTCGTCCTCGCCGAAGAGCCGGTAGCCGCTACGGGTGCGGCGCGGCGCCAGCAGGCCCTGGTCCTCGAGGTAGCGGATCTTGGAGATCGAGATGTCCGGGAACTCGCTCTGCAGCGCGCGGCAGACGGCGCCGATCGTGAGCAGCCGCGTTCGCTCCTGGCTAGAGGCGGGCGCGGTCGTCACGTCTCGAGGAAGGTGAGCTTGTACTTGCCGACCTGCAGCTCGTCGCCGTTCTCCAAGCGGGCCGGCTCCTCGATCCGGCGGCGGTTCAGGAAGGTGCCATTGAGACTTCCCTCGTCCTCGATGAAGAGGCCGTCGTCGCGCTGGACCAGGACGGCGTGCTTGCGGGAGACGGTGACGTCGTCGAGGAAGATGTCGCAGTCAGGCGAGCGGCCGATCGTCGTGCGCTCGCCCTGCGGCAGGAAGTGCTCGCCCGCACGACCCCCACCCGAGCGGACGACCAGCGCCGGCCCCTCGGTGCCGAGGTCCTCGAGGGTGACGGGTGCCTCGTCTCCCCCTCCTCCGGCGTGTAGCTCATCGTCGTCTCGCTCCCAGGCTCGTCCTTGACGAGCAGCGCGCCGCAGCGGGAACAGTAATTCGAGGCCTCCGGGTTCTGGAAGCCGCACTCCGGGCAGTAGATGTTGCTCATGCCCTGGCCCGCTCACGGCGCCGGCCAAGCCGGCACCTCCGCTCCCGGATGAGCTCCGTCGAGCCTACGCTCATTCGCTCGGGGGCGCAGCCTTGCCCGCGAGGATCGCCGCGAGCTTGTCCATGTCGACGTGCTCGAGGACGCCCTTGCCGCCCGTCTCCCGCAGGCGAGCCTGCAGCTCCGCGCGCAGCAGGTCGATCTTTCCGTGCAGGATCCGGCGCCGGTACGAGACCTCCTGCTCCTCCTTCGTCAGGTCGTCGATCAGCTGCTTGAGATCGTCGTCGGAAAGCGCTGCGAGATCGGGAAAGGGTTCCACGGAGTGCCTTTCGTCGGGGAAGCGACAGTTCCTAGTGTATGCAGGCCGCGCCCGAAGGGTCAACCTCAGCTTGAGACTCTTGCCTCCTGCTCGGCCGCCGCCATGATCTCGTCCACGAGCTTGCGCAGCTCGTCGGCGAGCTCGTCGGAGCTCTCACGCGTCTTGCCCTCGGCGTAGATGTGGACGACGGGCTCGTCGGGGTCGGGCAGCACCTGCGACCAGCCGCGGCGGTCGAGCACCTTGATCCCGTCGAGCAGGTCGAGCTTGCGGTCGCGCAGGCGCTCCGTCAGCACGCGCATGACCGTCCCCTTGAGCGACCACGGACACGGCAGGCGCCGGTGCACGAGCGTGCTCGTCGGAAGCTCGGAGACGAGCTCCGAGACGGGCTTACTGACCGGCGCGAGCAGCTGCAGCAGGTAGCAAAGGCTTGCGACTGCGTCGTAGGCGGGCAGGAACTCGGGGAACACGTAGCCGCCGCTCACCGCGCCGGCGAAGATGACGTCGTCCGCGGCCGCCGCGCGCGTGAGCTCGGCGAGCGAGGCCGGCGTGCGGATGACCTCGAGCTTGCTGCCCTTCACGATCTCCTCGACCCGGCTCGTGACGGTGATCGGGAACGCGAGCTTGCCGCGCTTCCCGTTCGACCCGAGCAGCCGGAGGAAGAGCAGCAGCGTCCGCTCCAGCGGCACCTCGTGGGCCTGCTCGTCGACGAGGAACAGCCGCTCGCCCGCTCGGTCGAAGGCGACGCCGAGGTCGGCGCCGACCGCGGTCACGAGCCGCTTCGCCTGGTCGAGCGATTCCCGCAGCGAGGTGACGCTCTCGGGGCTGTCGGAGGCGAACTCGTGCGCGCTGACCGTCTCGACGCCGAGCGGGCCGAGCACGAGCGGCAGCACGAACGAGGCCGACGAGCAGCCGTAGTCCACCACCAGGCGGAAGCGCCGTTTGCGCACGCTGTCGATGTCGAGCGCGGCGAGCAGGTCCTGCGCGTAGCTCTCGCGAACGCGGGCGGGGTACGAGATGTCGCCGACCGCGCCGAAAGCAGCGCGTCGCAGCTCATGGCGCGTGAAGTGCTTCTCGACCTCTTTCTGCATCTGGGTTGTCAGCTGGATCCCGGGCTGCTCGCAGAAACGGATCTGGACGACCTCCGGGTCGGTGATGCTGACGCCGACGTGGAAGCCCGCGTCGTAGCCCTGCGTCTTGAGCAGGTGGCGGCCCACGGCCGCCGGGAGGACGCGCAGGTCGGCCACGCTCACGCCGGTCGAGGTCAGGCCGGAGAGCATCGCCCGCTTGATCATCCGGCACCCTGTCGGCGACTCCCGGCTCGCGACCACGCGCGCGCCGCGCTTGAGCGCGGTGCCGAGCGCGGCGGCGAGGCGGACCGCGGTCTCGGGCGTCAGGTCGACGTTCACGAGCCCCGAGACGCCGTCCTCGCCGAACAGCCGAGAGGGTGCCCGTGACTCCCAGATCAGGCTCTCGTGGATCTGCGCGCCGGTCTCGACCTCCTTGTACGGGAAGATCCGAACGCCCGGGAAGACCGCGCTCTGAGCGCCGAGCGTGACCTCGTCGCCGAGCGAGGCGCCCTCCTGCACGTGGACGTGCGCGCGGATGTCGCAGTTACGGCCCACCACTGCGCCTTCGACGCGGGCGCTACGGCCGATGTGGGTCGACGCGTCGACGACGGAGCGCTCGGTGTGCGCCCGCTCGAGCAGCGTCACGCTCGACGAGAGCACCGAATACGGCGCCGACGGACGCGTCCGGGGCGATCCGGCAGTAGTTGCCGAGCAGGGCCGGCCCCTCGATCGAGGCGAGGTCGTCGACGTCCACCCCCTCCCCCAGCCAGATGTTCCCGCGCAGCTTGATCCCCGGGATGTTCAGGCGCACGCGCTCGTCGAGCGCGTCGAAGTTCGCCTGCCGGAACTGGTCGAGGTTGCCGATGTCCTGCCAGTAGCCGTCGAACACGTGCCCGTACAGCGGCCGCCCCATCTCGAGCAGCAGCGGGAACAGCTCCTTCGAGAAGTCGTACGGGCCGGTCGTCGGGGATGTGCCGCAGGACCTCGGGCTCGAGGACGTAGATCCCGGTGTTGATCGTGTCCGAGAAGACCTGGCCCCAGGACGGCTTCTCGAGGAAGCGCTCGATGCGGCCGTCCTCGTCGGTGACGACGATGCCGAACTCGAGCGGGTTGTCGACCGACTTGAGGCCGATCGTGACCGCGGCCTCGCGCTCCTTGTGGACGCGCATGATCTCGGTCAGGTCGACGTCGCAGAGCGCGTCGCCGGAGATGACGAGGAAGGTGTCATCGAGCTTGTCGCTGGCGAGCCGCACCGAGCCGGCGGTGCCGAGCGGAGATTCCTCGACGGAGTACTCGATCGCGACCCCGAGCCCCTCCCCGTCGCCGAAGTAGCTGCGGATCGCCTGCGGCATGAACGCGACGGTCACGATCACCTCGTCGAAGCCGTGCTGCTTGAGCAGCTCGATGATGTGCTCCATGCAGGGCTTGCCGACGACCGGCACCATCGGCTTCGGCTGGTTCGAGGTCAGCGGGCGCAGGCGCGTGCCCTCGCCGCCGGCCATCACGACCGCCTTCACGCCGTCTTCACCTCCCGCCGCGCCTTGACCAGGTAGCCGGCGACCGCGACCACCGCGAAGCCGAAGCCCGCCCAGAAGATCCAGAGCGGCCAGTCGGTGCCCTCGCGCGTGACCATGACGAAGGAGAGCGACGCGTACAGCAGCCAGGTCGCCACCTTGCCGGCGAGGTTCACGGAGAAGTCGTAGCCGCGGCCCACGACGAGCTTGTACCCCGCGACGAGCGCCACGTCACGTGCAGGAATCGCGAGAGCGACCCACGGCAGGCGGCCGGCGTGCCAGAGGAGCAGCACGGCGGCATCGATCATCAGCCGGTCGGCCAGCGGATCGGCGATCTTGCCGAACTCGGATTCGACGTGCCAGCGCCGGGCGAGCCAGCCGTCGACCTGGTCGGTGATCGCCGCGACGCCGAAGACGATCGCTGCGGCCCAGCTGTGGCCGCCGTCGGATGTGAGGACGAGGCCGATGAAGACGGGAATCATCACCAGCCGCGCGATCGTCAGAGCATTGGGCAGCCAGCGCATGCTGAAAGGATACGGGGGTGGCGGAGACGCTCACCCTGCCCGGCTTCGTGAACGCGCACAGCCACGCCTTCCAGCGCGCCTTGCGAGGCCGCACCGAGGGCGGCGACTTCTGGGAATGGCGGACGTCCATGCTGGCCCTGGCCGAGGGACTGTCCCCCGAACAGGTCCGAATCGGCTACGTCCAGGTCTACCGCGAGATGCTCGCGGCGGGCTTCACGGCAGTCGGCGAGTTCCACTACCTCGGGCTCGCGGAGGCGCACGCGGCCGTCGAGGCGGCCGCGGAGGCGGGGATCGAGATCGTGCTCCTGCTCTCGGCGTACGCGCGGGGCGGGCTCGAGCGCTCCCGCCAGGACTCGGTCGCGGACTACCTCTCGCAGCTCGAGGAGCTACGGGCCGCCGGCGTGCGCGTCGGCCTCGCCCCCCACTCCGTGCGGGCCTGCCCCCGCGAGTGGCTCGAGGAGCTCGGCGCCTACGCGGCGCGCGAGTCGCTGCCGCTGCACGTGCACGCCGACGAGCAGCCGCGCGAGATCGAGGAGTGCCTCGCCGAGCACGGTGTGCGGCCGATCGAGCTGCTGGCCGAGACCGGCTGTCTGGGGGCGCACACGACGGTCGTCCACGCCACGCACGCCGACGCGCACGAGCTCGACCTGCTCGCCGAGGCGGGCGCGCGGGTGTGCGTCTGTCCCACAACCGAGGCGAATCTCGGCGACGGCTTCGCGCCCGTCGAGGAGCTCTGCGAGCGCGGGCTCGGCGTCTGCATCGGCTCGGACTCGAACGTCCGCATCGACCCGCTCGAAGAGCTGCGCGAGCTCGAGGGCGTGGCGCGCCGCCGCACCGGCCGGCGCGGTGTCGTCTCCGTCTCGAGCCTGCTCTCGTTCGGCTCCGACGAGGGCGCCGCAGCGCTCGGGCTCGAGCGCTGGCCCGACGTCGAGGTCGACCTGGAGCACGAATCGCTCGCGGGGATCGAGACCGGCGACGTCCACGGCGCGCTCGTCTTCGGCTGCGGCGCGGACGTGTTCTCGAGCTGATGGTCCCCGAGGCCCCGCTGCGGGAGACGAAGTTCGGCCTCGCTCCGGACGGCGACGGCTGGTTCGTCGTCAACGCGCGAGAGATCCGCTGGCGCCGCTGGGAGCGGCTCGGCGTCTACTGCGACTTCGAGGGCAAGAAGCGCTTCCCGCAGCTCGGCGTGAACATCAGCGTGCTCCAGCCCGGTGACAGCCTCGGCCGCTACCACCGCGAGAACGCGCAGGAGGACTTCCTCGTGGTCTCGGGCCGCTGCGTCGTGATCGTGGAGGACGAGGAGCGCGAGCTCGGGGCCTGGGATCTCTTCCATTCACCGCCCGGAACCGCGCACATGATCGTCGGCGCCGGAGACGGCCCTTGCGTGGTGGTCGCCGTCGGGACGCGCGGCCGCCGGCCGAAGGGCCTCGTCTATGTCGTCTCCGAGGCGGCCGCCAAGCACGGCGTCTCCGTCCCGAAGGAGACCAAAGAGCCGAGAGAGGCGTACGCCGATCTCGGCCGGCCGACTCGGACGCGTTACGAGGACGGCTGGCTGCCCGACCTCTAGACGTGCCGCGCGAGCGTCCGGAGCACGTCACGCATCACCGTCGCCCGGTTGTTGCCGAAGCGCCAGTCGAACTCGGTGAAACCGGCCACGTGCGCAGCGGCGCGTGCGCGTACGTAAGCCTCGCGCCAGGCGTTCACCTGCGCGGGCGGCCAGCCGTGGACGTTGCCCCCGAGGCCGGCGGCGAGGTGGTAGCCGGGCGTCATCCCCGCCACGTACTTGCGCGCAAGCGCCTGCCGCACCGGGCCTCCCCGCTGGAGAGCTCGCTGGCCGGCGGCCTCGGCCCGTGCCGCCGCGCCCGGGTCGCCGTCGAACGCCGGGTACTCCTCGCCGACGAGGCCCAGGCAGGCGCGGTTCAGGATCCGCCAAAACGCGCTCAGCTCAGGCGTGATCCGCAGCTTCGGCAGCGTGAACGCCGTGTGCGCCCAGAACACGAGGCCCTGCCGCTGGCGGTCGTCGAGCCGCGGGCGGCCGTAGAAGGCGCCGCGCACCGCGCCGCGGGTGAGCTCGCGGTACTGGCGCCCGAGGCTCCCGGCGGCCTCCGCCTGGATCTCGTCGAGCTGCCACGACGGGACGGTCGCGCCGGCCCGCTCAGCCGCGCGGATCTCGTCGCGGAAGCGCGCGCCGAGCTCGATGCCCCAGCGCACGCGTCGAGCGCTCGGCATCCGCAGCAGCTCCGGCAGGGCCGGGAGCGGGCCGGCGAAGGCGGGGTTGAGCTTGCGCTCGTCCGCGGCCGAGAACGCGCCGCTGTTCCCAGTACCAGCTCGGCTTGAGGTGGAACATCGGCGCGTAGCGGTAGCCCGCCTCGCCGATCCGGTCGGCGAGCTCGGGGCCCACGCCGTAGCTGCCCACGTAGACACGCGTCCCCGGGGGCACGCCGGCCTCGGCCGTGGCCCGAAGCAGCCGAGGCAGCGCGCTGGGCGCGAAGTACGAGAGCGCGAGCAGCCGCGGCCCCGCCGCTAGACCAGCTGCGCGAGCAGAGCGAAGCAGACGGCGGCGATCCCGGCTGCAACGAGCAGCCACGCAGCTGCCAGACCACCCGCGAAGAGCTTCACCTGCCGCGGCACGGCCGCCCACGCAAGAGAGATAAGGCCCGACTTCGTGAACAAGCGCCACGCGTAGAGACGGATCCCGAACGCCGCCAGCACCCTCCCGACCGGGCTCGCGTCGAAGCGCGCCTGCTGCGCCTCGCGTAGGCGGGCCTCCCAGCGGCTTGCCATCTCGACCGCCTCGCGCCGGTCCCGGCGCCGGTACAGCGGCAGAGCCCGATGCCGCTCCTGCCAGTACTCGAGCGACCGGCGAGCGTCTTCCAGCGGCGGGGGCGCCAGCATTTCCTCGACGAGCAACAGGTCAGGGTCTCGACGGTCACGCATGACGGAATCGAGTCTAGCTTCGACCCTAGCCACGGCAAGGGCGTCTTACGTGCCTGAGCGGCTAGAAACGCGGCTGCTTCTCCGTTCTCCGCGGCAGGTAGCTCTTCGCGCGGCTCGCCCTTTCTCGTCAACGAAAAACCCCGCCTGAGCGGGGCTTTTCTTATCGGGGCGCCGAGATTTGAACTCGGGACCTCTAGTCCCCCAGACTAGCGCGCTAACCAGGCTGCGCCACGCCCCGTCGCGGCCAGTTTACCCCGATCGCAGCGGGCCTCGACCACGCCGTTTGGTAAAGGCGGAATCGAGTATGGTGAAGATGCTGGCCAGACGACCAGGCGAAACTAGCTTCCACGCCGACCGTCAGCAAGAGATAGTTCTCCCATGTCGGGTGCCGCCCCCGATCCCTCGATCCGAATCCTCCTCGTAGGAGGGCAGCCCCTGTTCGTGAAGGCGCTCCAGGCGCGCTTGCGTCAAAGCAGGCTGCACGTGGTCGGAGTCGAGTGCGGTTCGGAGGACGTGGCGGCGCATGCCCAGACGCTGGCCGCCGACGTCGTCCTGCTCGACGCCGACCCCAACGGCGAGGCGATCGAGGCCGCGAGCCGCATCATGGCCCAGAAGTCGCCGCCGAAGGTCATCGTGTTGACCGACGAGCGAAGCCAGGTCGACACGGCGCAAGCCCAGCGCGCCGGCGCCGTCGCGTTCGTTCGCAAGCCTGCCGCGCTCGACGATCTCGTGGAGACGCTCGAGCTCGTGGTGACGCTCCTGGTCGACACCTCCAGGGCGCAGTCGGGGTCTTAGACCCGGCGCTAGGCCGCGGCCGTCTCGCGCGCCTTGGCGACGAGCGGCTCGGGATCGAGCTCGCGCAGCGCGGCGCCGAACGTGTCGAACCGCTCGGTCTTGGCGACGAAGGCCGCCGCCCCGGCCGCGAACGCCGCCGTGATGAGGCCGGCATCTCCAAGCGTGCCGAGCGCGATCGCCCGCACCGTGGGCAGGCGGGAGCGCGCGTCGCGGATCACGTCGACCCCGCTGCCGGCCGCATCGGCGACGAGCAGCTCAGGCTCGTGCCGCTCGACGAGCTCGCGCGCCTGGCCAAGCTCGCGCGCTCGGCCGACGACGGTGATCCCGCTCGCCGACAACGCGTCGGCGATCGCCTCGAGCCACCCTGCCGAGGGGTCGAAGACGACCGCCAGTTTTCGATTGCTATTCACCGCAGAAACCGCAGATTCCCTTACCTCGATAGCTATATCGAGATATTAGTCACGACTCGCAGTCTGTAAAGGGTGTGTAAAGACCCCAACACACTTCGAAACCTGGCCGAAAACCTGGCCGTCCCGGCCTTGTAGCCGTCCGACGTCCGCTGCAAAATCAGCGAGTCCGTCCGACTTGGAGGTCGATGGGGAACCGGCCATGGTGCGACTGAGGCTTCACGATCCTTCGTTCACGGATGAGCTTGTCTCGTTTCTTCGGCGCTGCCAGTGCCAGGTGCGCGATCTCGGCCGAGCCACCGTCGCCGTCGGCGTGGGCCACGACGTCGATACGGAGGCAGTGGTCCGGCGGCTCAATTTCGGCCTGTGCTGCCGTTGTGGCGAGGACATCGAGCAAGCGCTCTTCCGGCTCGGCTCGCCGCACTGTCACGACTGCCGCGAGGGCTCCGGCCTCTCGAGGCGGGCCGACGCCGAGATCCGCGACGAATGGACGCGCATGGAGGTCGAGTCGTACCTGCGGGTCTGGCGCGCCCTGCACCCGGGCGCCGTGGTCGACCTCGTCGCCTGAGATCTAGATCTAGCTCTCGCCGAGGCGCTTGTAGAGCCGGTCGATCATGTCCGGCATCGCCTCGAGCTTGCGCGTGATCACGCGTAAGCGGTACTCGCGGAAATGCTCCGGCTCGACGCCGAGCGCCCGCGCAAGCTGGCGCACGACCTTGTCCGACGGGACCGGGCGATTGCCGTGGACGAGGTGATTGAGGTAGCCGGCGGAGAGCTTCGTCTTCTCGGCGAGGCCGCGGTAGGTGACGCCGGTCTCCGTCATCAGGGACTCGATCGTCGGCCCGAAAGCCTTGGCGCTGTACTGCCGCCGCCGGCGCCGGGCCACTAGAGCACGCCCCCGAGCTCTCCGATCGGCACGCGCCGCTCTTCCCCACCCGCGCGGTCGCGAACGTCGACAGCGCCGTCGTCGACGGTCTTCTTGCCGACGGTGATCCGGATCGGACAGCCGATCAGGTCGGCGTCGGCGAACTTCTCGCCCGCGCGCTGGTCGCGGTCGTCGAGGAGGACGTCGGCGCCGGCTTCGTGGAGTACCCGCGCGGCTTCTTCCGCCTGTTGCTCCACGCCGGGCAGCGCGACCACGTGCACATCGTAAGGGGCCAGGGCCCGCGGCCAGACGATTCCCTGCTCGTCGTGGTGCTGCTCGACGGCGGCGGCCATCATTCGGGCCGGGCCGATCCCGTAGCTGCCCATGATCAGGACCTTTTCGGAGCCGTCCTCGTCGAGGAAGGTCGCCTCGAGCGGCTCCGAGTATTTCGTCTCGAGCTTGAAGATGTGTCCGACCTCGATCGCCGTCTGGAGATGGAGGCTCCCGCCGCACTCCGCACAGGCGTCTCCTTCGCGAATCTCCCGCAGGTCCGCGAAGCGCGGCTCGAAGTCGCGCCCTGCCTGCACTCCGCGGAGGTGGACGTCGTTGCGGTTGGCGCCGACCACGTACTGCCCCTCGCGCAGGGTCTCGTCCGCGACCACGTCCACCGAGACGCCGACCGGGCCGATGGAGCCCCCGGAAGCACCGAAGGCCTGCTGGATCTCCTCCTGCTCGGCCGGCCGGAACTCCTCGCCGAGGGCCTCGAGCAGCTTCATCTCGTTGAGCCGGTCGTCGCCGCGCACGAGCGCGAGGACGACGCGGCCGTCGGACACGACCGGCATGGCCTTCGCCGTCGCGCGGGGATCCACGCCGAGAAACTTCGAGACGTCCTCGATCGTGCGTTGCTCCGGCGTCTCGACCTCCTCTGGCCCGGCCAGCTTCTCGGGGAAGTCGGGCGCCGTCGGCCGGCCCTGGGCGATCTCGAGATCGGCCGCGTAGTCGCCGTTCGTGCAGGTCACGAGCGTGTTCTCGCCCGAGCCTGTGGGAGCGAGGAAGTCCTTGCTCCCGCTTCCGCCCATGATCCCGGACTCCGCTGCGACCTCGTAGGTCTCGAGCCCGCAGCGCTCGAAGATCTGGGTGTATGCGACCGAATGCTTCCGGAAGCTCTCGTCGAGCCCGGCCTCGTCGCGGTCGAACGAGTAGCCGTCCTTCATGATGAACTCACGAAGGCGGAGCAGCGCTCCGCGCGGCCGGGGCTCGTCGCGGTCTTTCGTCTGAAAGTGGTACCAGAGCTGCGGCAGCTCCTTGTACGACCGGATCTCGCGCGCGTGGAAGGCGACGGTCTCCTCGTGCGTGAGCGGCAGGATGTAGTCGCGGCCGGTGCGGTCCTTGAGATGGAAGAGCTCGGGGATGCCGATTCGTCCGGTCGCCTCCCAGAGCTCGGCGGGCGTCAGCACCGGCATCAGGATCTCCTGTGCGCCGAAGGCATCGAGCTCCTCGCGGATGATCTGCTCGACCTTCCGGTGCACGCGCCAGCCGAGCGGCAGGAAGGTCCAGAGACCGCCCGCGACCTGGCGAATGAAGCCGCCGCGGACGAGCAGCTTGTGCGAGACCGCCTCCGCGTCGGCGGGATCGTCGCGCAAGGTCGGCAGAAAGAGCTGTGAGGCGCGCGCAATCGGCATGTCACGGAGATTACGCGAGCGTTGTCTCAGTCGGCGCGGCTCGCGATCCGGGCCAGGTCGTCGACGACCTCGGGCAGCGGCCGACTCGCGTCGAGCTCGTGCGTGCAGGTGGCGCGGAGCAGCGGCTCGACCTCCGCGACGTGCTCGAGGATCAGCTCGCGCTCCGCGGCCGACTTGCCGTAGTCGTTCGTCGTGCGGGCGGCGATCCGGTCGAGCAGGACCTCCGCCGGCGCGCTCAGGAGCACGACTGCGTCGAAATCGGCGTAGAAGCGGCCCTGGTTCGAGACGGTGCCGGAGACGACGAGCGGGGCCTCGCCTTCTCGCGCGAGGAGCTCTGCGATGCGCTCCTCGCACCAGACGTAGCCGTCCTCCTCGTCCGACCACTCGGTCCAGCCGGGCTCGTCGGTGTCGACCGTCTCGAAGCCGCGGAGGCGCAGCTCCGCGAGCGCGCTCGACTTGCCGGTGCCGGACATGCCGTTCACGAGGACCTTGCGCACGCGACGCTCGCCTATTCGATCGGGATCAGCGACGCCTCGGCCATCGCCAGGGCGGCGGGCTTGGCCATTTTGAGGCGCTTCGGGCGATGCATCCCGTCGGCGATCCACTTGTCGATCTCGTGGAAGAGCTCGTCGATCAGGATGTCCGAGGAGACCTTCTTGAGGACCCGGCCGTGCGCGTAGACGAAGCCGACGTCGCGGCCGCCGGCGATTCCGAAGTCCGCGTCGCCTGCCTCCCCGGGGCCGTTGACCGCGCAGCCGAGCACCGCGACCTCGAAGTGCTCGGAATAGTCGCGCAGCCGCTCCTCGACGGCCTCGGCGAGGGTCTGCACGCCCACGTTGTCGCGCCCGCACGAGGGGCAGGCGATCATCACCGGGCCGCGCTCCCGCAGGCCGAGCGCCTTCAGGATCTCGTACGCAGTCTTGACCTCCTCGACCGGGTCTGCGGTGAGCGACACGCGCACCGTGTCGCCGATCCCGTCTACCAGGAGCGCGCCCATGCCGACCGCGCTCTTGATCGACCCGGAATACGGCGTGCCTGCCTCCGTCACGCCCAGGTGCAGCGGGTACGGCACCTTCGCGGAGAGCATCCGGTAGGCGCGGATCATCGTCGGCACGTGGCTCGACTTGACCGAGATCTTGAACTCGTAGAAACCGAGGCTCTCGAGCAGGCGGACCTCCTCGAGGGCGGCCTCGACGAGCGCCTCGGCCTGGTCGCGGTGGGCGACGTCCGCGAGGTGCTTCGGCAGCGAGCCCGAGTTGGCGCCGATCCGCATCGGAATGCCCTTCTTCTGCGCCGCGCGGACGACCTCGGCGACCTTGTCCGGCCCGCCGATGTTCCCCGGATTGATCCGAACCGCGGCCACGCCCGCGTCGATCGCACGGAGCGCGAGGCTCGCGTTGAAGTGGATGTCCGCGATCACCGGAACCGGCGAAAGCCGGACGATCTTCGGCAGCGCGTCGGCGTCTTCCGACTTCGGGACGGCCACGCGCACGATCTCGCAGCCCGCCGAGGCGAGCGCAGCGATCTGCCCGGTCGTGGCCTCGACATCGTGCGTCTTGGTCAGCGTCATCGACTGCACGACGACAGGAGCGCCGCCGCCGATCGCGACGTTGCCTACCTTGATTTGCCGCTCGCTGGCCACGCGGCCAGTCTAGCCCCCGTGCAGATTTCCTATGTCGTTCGAGATGCCGATGACGTAGATGAACAGGATCAGGGCGATCCCGACCATCGAGACGCGCTCGTAGACCTGCCGGCCGACCGCGCGGCCGCGGAGGCCCTCGATCAGCGAGAACGCCATGTGCCCGCCGTCGAGCGGGAGCAGCGGCAGCAGGTTCAGGAGCGCGAGCGAGAGGCTGATCAGGGCGAGAATCCCGAAGTAGTCCCGGTAGCCCTGGTGTGCGGCCTCGCTCGAGGTGCGCACGATCCCGACCGGCGTCGAGATCTGCTTGCGGCTCTGAGACGAGCTGATGTGGGCGAGCCAGTTCCCCATCGCCTTCGTGACGTAGCCGACGTCGCGGCCGGCGAGGCCGATCGCCTCGACCGGGCCGTAGTGCTTGTAGCGAATGACCGTGGGCGTGAAGCCGAGGATGTAGCGGCCGCCCACGCGGTCGGGCTTGACCGCCGGAAGCTCCTTGATCTGGCCGTTCGCGTGGATGAGGTACAGCGCGAGCGGATGCCCGCCGCTCGTCTCGATCGCATGCCGCACGTCGGCGAAGGTGGGCGTGGGAATCCGGTTCACCGCCATGATCGTGTCGCCCGCTCGTAGACCCGCTTTCGCAGCGGGGCTGTTCTGTTGCACCGACTCGACGCGCCGCGATGCCGCCGAGGGGATGCCGATCATGTAGACGACCGCGAGAAGCAGGACGGCGAAGACGAGATTCGTCGCCGGCCCTGCCCCGATCACGGCCAGCCTCTTCCACGTCCGCTGGCGCCAGTACGCCTCGGGGCCGAGCCCGTCGCGGAGCTCCTCTAGCCCCTTCCGCGCCGCTCCTGCGGCTGCCCGCGAGAGGTCTGCTTCGGCGAGCGCCTCCTCGAGTCTGTCGAGCGCTAGGCGGGCCTCCTGGAAGTCGCCTTCCGCCAGCGGCCGCTTCACGCGTTCGATGGCCGGAAGCAGGCGCGGCTCGTCGTACAGCGCCGAGCCGAAGTACACGTCTAGGTCGGACGAAGCCGGCCTGTGCATCCCAGGGATCTTCACGTAGCCGCCGAGCGGGATCGCGCCCAGGCCGTACTCGACGCCGTTTCGGTTTTTCTTCGCGATCGCCGGCGGGAAGCCGATGTAGAACCGCCGCGGCCGCATCCCGACCGCGAGCGCGGTGTAGAAGTGGCCCGCCTCGTGGATGAGGATCAGGAACGCGATGCCGACGATCGCGACGAGGTAGGTCATGCGGGCACTCCGCGCTCCGCCAGCCGCCGCGCGGCCGCGTCTGCCTCGATGAGGTCGTCGAGGTCGCGTGCGTGCGAGCCGTCGGCTTCGGCCAGCGCCTCCTCGACGGTCGCGGCGATCCCGAGAAACGGCAGGCGGCCGTCCAGGAAGGCGGCGACCGCAACCTCGTTCGCGGCGTTGAAGGCGCACGGATAGGTGCCGCCGCGCTCTCCGGCCTCGCGCGCGAGCGCCAGCAGCGGGAACGTCTCCAGGTCGGGCGCCTCGAACTCGAGCACGAGCCCCGAAGCGAGGTCGAGACCCGGAAGCGGCGTGGCCGAGCGCTCCGGATAGGTCAGCGCAAACGAGATCGGGACGCGCATGTCTGGGTAGCCGAGGTGCGCCAGCGAAGCTCCGTCGCGGAAGCGCACGAGCGCGTGCACGACAGACGTCGGCTGCAGCACGACCTCGATGCGGTCGTAGTCGAGGTCGAAGAGGAAGTGCGCCTCGATCAGCTCGAGCCCCTTGTTCGCGAGCGTTGCCGAGTCGACCGTGATCTTCGGGCCCATGCTCCAGGTCGGATGCGCGAGCGCCTCCTCGGGAGTCACCTCTTCGAGCTCGTCGCGCTTGCGCCCGCGGAAGGGGCCGCCCGAGCCGGTGACGACCAGCGAGTCGACCTGTTCGGCCGTCCGGCCCTCGAGACACTGGAACGCTGCGGAGTGCTCGCTGTCGACCGGAAGCAGGAGCCCTCCTCCCCGCTCCTGGGCGGCCAGCGCGAGCTCGCCGGCGGCGACCAGGCTCTCCTTGTTCGCGAGCGCGAGCGTGACGCCGCGCTCGAGCGCCCAGAGCGTCGCGGGCAGGCCTGCGAAGCCGACGACCGCGTTCAGGACGACATCCGGCTCCGCGCGGTCGAGCAGCTCCGTGAGGTCGCCCCCGACCTGGGTGAGCGGCGCCAACCCGTCGACGCGCTGCGAGCCGGAGGCTGCGGCTATGAGCTCGAGGTCGGGGTGGCTCTCGACGATCTCGACCGCCTGGCGGCCGATCGAGCCGGTCGCCCCCAGCAGGGCTACGCGCTTCATCTGATCAAAGTGTACGGCGGGTTTGGCCGGTCGGATGGCCTGAAATGGCTATGTCAGTGCAAGGATCGTGTAAAAGGCCGCGATCGAGGCGAAGAGCAGCGCGTCCACGCGGTCGAGGACGCCTCCATGGCCGAGCAGGAGCCTGCCGGTGTCCTTGACGCCGAGATCGCGCTTGACCGCGGACTCGAACAGGTCGCCGACCGGGGCCGCGACTGCGATCGCCGCGCCGAGCACGAGCGACTCGCCGATGCCGAGGAAGTCCGAGTGGTACAGCGCGAAGAACGGGACGAGGATCGCTGCCACCGTCGACGCGACCAGGCCCTCCCACGTCTTTCCGGGCGAGAGCACGGGCGCCATCTTGTGCCGTCCGATGAGCTTGCCCGTGAAGTACGCGAGCGTGTCGGCAGCAAACACGCTCAGCACCACCGTGAGAACGGCGAGCTGGCCGTGCTCCGGAATCGCCCGCAGAAGCAGCACGTAGGCAAGCCCAAAGCCGACCCACGCGGTGCCGAGCACCGTCGTCGAGACCGCGACGGTCAGCGACTGGCGCGTGTCGGAGATTCCCTTCAACAGGAACGCGAGGGCGAGCGTCGCCAGGAAGCCCCCGAGCATCCAGATCGTCCCCCCGAGCTTCGCTCCGAGCAGGATCAGCACGAGTCCCGCGTAGCCCGCGGGGACGAGTGGCCGCAGGGGCCGTGCGACGGCGTAGAACTCGTGGAGGGCGATCAGGCCGCCCACCGCCGCGAGGGACCAGAGCCACCACCCGCCGACCCAGACGAGGCCGAGCACAGCGGGCAGCCCGACGACCGACACGAGGATGCGCGACCAGAACGAGCTCATCGCCCGCCGAAGCGGCGCCGCCTGCTCGCGTAGGCGGCGAGTGCCTGCTCCAGCTCCTCCCGGCCGAAGTCGGGCCAGAGCGTGTCCGTGAAGACGAGCTCGGAGTAAGCCAGCTGCCACAGCAGGAAGTTCGAGATCCGCAGCTCCCCGGAGGTGCGGATCAGGAGGTCCGGGTCCGGCAGCTCGGGGGCGTACAGCTTCGCGTGGAAGACGTCTTCGTCGATCTCCCCGGCGGGCGTTCCCGCCTCGACGAGCCGGCGAGCGGCCTCGACCAGCTCCGCGCGCCCGCCGTAGTCGAGCGCGACCCAGAGCTGCAGCCGGTCGTTCTGCGCCGTCTCCCCCTCGAGCCGGGCCATCTGCTCGCGCAGCCTCTCGGAGGCGCGGTCCCGGCGGCCGATGAAGCGGGTTCGCACCCCCTGCCGGACGAGATCCGGGAGCTCGCGCTCGATGGTCTCGCCGAAGATCTCCATCAGGTCGACCACCTCGTCCTCCGGGCGCGACCAGTTCTCGGTCGAGAACGCGTAGACGGCAAGGGATTTCACGCCGAGGTCGATCGAGGCCTCGACGGTGCGCCTGAGCGCCCGGGTGCCCGCGCGGTGTCCTTCGGCGATGGACAGGTCATGGGCCGCAGCCCAGCGGCCGTTCCCGTCCATGATGATCGCGACGGATCGAGCCTGATCGCCCTGCTGCTCGCCGTCCACAACCACTGGGTCCGGCGCGCGGCCCACTAGACCTCCAGGATTTCCGCTTCCTTGCGCTTGAGCAGCTCGTCGATCTTCTGCGTGTGCTCGTCCGTCAGCTTCTGGACGCGCTCCTCGGCGCGGTGCTCGTCGTCCTTGCCCGCCTCGCCCTTGTCGACGAGCTCCTTGAGGTGGTGCATGACGTCGCGGCGCACGTTGCGGACGGCGACCCGTCCCTCCTCGGCCATGTGCCGGACGACTTTGACGAGCTCCTTGCGCCGCTCCTCGGTCAGCTGCGGGATCGGCAGGCGGATCACCTTGCCGTCGTTCGAGGGCGTCAGGCCGAGGTCGGACTCCTGGATCGCGCGCTCGATCGCCTGGAGCGAGCTCGGGTCGAACGGCTGCACGGTGACCAGGCGAGGCTCCGGCGCGTTGATCGTCGCGAGCTGCTTCAGCGGCGTCTGCTGGCCGTAGTAGTCGATCTGGATGCGGTCGAGAAGCGCGGACGACGCGCGGCCCGTCCGGAGCGTCGAGAACTCGGTCTGCGCCGCCTCGACGGACTTGTCCATCCGCCGCTGCGCATCCTGGATCAAATCGTCGATCGCCATGGTCGCGTCAGGGGGTCGAGACGATCGTGCCGACGCGCTCGCCCTCGACAACCTTACGGATGTTTCCGGGCTGAAGTGCGAAGACGTAGATGGGCAGGCGGTTGTCCATGCAGAGCGACAGCGCGGTCGTGTCCATCACCTTCAGGCCGCGCTCGATCGCGTTCAGGTGGGTGATCTCGGGGATCAGCGTCGCGTCCGGGTCCTCGCGCGGATCGTCCTCGAGGACGCCCTCGACCTTGTTCTTGGCCATCAGGATTCCCTCGGCGCCGATCTCGAGCGCGCGGAGCGCCGCGGCGGTGTCGGTCGTGAAGAACGGGTTGCCGGTGCCGGCCGCGAAGATCACGATCCGGCCCTTCTCGAGGTGCCTGATCGCGCGGCGGCGGATGTACGGCTCGGCCACCTCGGCGGCCGCGAGCGCGGAGAGGATGCGCGTCTGGGCGCCGCGGTGCTCGAGCGCGTCCTGCAGCGGGAGCGCGTTCAGCAGCGTCGCGAGCATGCCCGCGTAGTCGGCCGTCGCACGGTCCATTCCCTCGGCGGCGGCCTCGAGCCCGCGGAAGATGTTCCCGGCGCCGACGACGATGGCGAGCTCGACCCCGAGCGCCTGGACTCCGACGATCTCGTCGGCGAGCGCAGCCATGCGCGCCGGATCGAGGCCGTGCTCGCGCTCGCCCATGAGGGCCTCGCCGGAGAGCTTGAGCAGGACACGCCGGAAGGCGGGCCGCCCTTCTTTGACGGCGGTCTGTTGCTCCGAGCTGGTGGTGCTCACTCGGCGAGCGCGTAGCGGACGAACTCGACGACCTCGACGCCTGCCTCGCCGAGCGCCTGGCCGACCGTCTTCGCGGTGTCGTGGATCCAGGTCTGCTCTGAGAGCGCGACGTTCGCGAGGAACTCCTTGCGCAGGCGGCCCTCGACGATCTTCTCGCGCACTTGCTCCGGCTTCTCGAGGACGTCCGGCTGCTGCGCGTAGATCTCGCGCTCGGACGCGATCTCATCCTGCGGAACCTCGTCGACGGTGCGGTAGCGCGGCGCCGCGAACGAGATGTGCATCGCGATCCGGCGCGCGAGCGTCGGGTCGCCGCCGCGCACGCGGACGAGCACGCCGACCTTGTTCGCGGGTGGGTGGACGTACTCCGCGAGCAGCTCGTCTCCCTCGGCGTCGAGGCGCGAGGCGCCGCGGATCTCGACGTTCTCGCCGATCCGGCCGATCAGCTCGAGCCGCCGCTCTTCGACCCCCGAGACGGCTTCAGGGCCGTTCGATTCGACGGCCTCGAGGACGCTCTCGGCAAAGCTCAGGAACTCGTCGTTCTTCGAGACGGGCTCGGTCTCGCAGCCGATCGCGACCAGGACGCCTTCGTTGCCGGAGACCGTCGACAGGACGATGCCCTCGGTCGTCTCGCGTCCGGCCTTCTTGCCGGCGGCGGCCATGCCCTGCTCCCGAAGGAGCCGCTGTGCTGCGTCGATGTCGCCGTCGGTCTCCTCGAGCGCACGCTTGGCGGTCATCATCCCCGCGCCCGTCCGGTCGCGGAGCTCTTTGACCTGGGTGGCGGAGATGCTCATTCGGCACCTTCCGTCACGGGTGCAGGCTCGGCCTCCTCGACCGGCGCGGCCTCGGCTGCGGTCTCGGTGGGCTCTTCGGCCTGGCCGACGCTCTCGTGCTCGGGTGCCTCCGCGACCGCTTCGGCCGTCGGTGGCTCCTCGGCCGCGGGCGGCTCCTGGGCGGTGGGGGGCTCCTCGGCCGCGGGTGGCTCCTCGGCCGCGGGCTTCTCCGCCGGCTGCTCCTGCTCGAAGTCGGCCGGGGTCGCCTTGGACGTGCCGGCGGCGATCCCGTCCGCGATCGCGCGGACGACGAGGCTGCACGAGCGGATCGCGTCGTCGTTGCCGGGGATCACGTAGTCGGCCTCGTCCGGGTCGCAGTTCGTGTCGACGAGCGCGATGATCGGCAGGCCGAGGCGCCGCGCCTCGCGCACGGCGAGCTGCTCCTTGCGCAGGTCGATGACGAGCAGCGCGTCGGGCTGGCGGCGCATGTCCGCCACGCCGCCGAGGTTCATGTCGAGCTTCTCGAGCTCGGCCTGCATCGAGATCCGCTCCTTCGGCGGGAGCAGCTCGAGCTGGCCCTCGTCGCGGAGGCGGCGCAGCTCGTGCAGGCGCTCGATCCGGTCGGAGATGGTTCGCCAGTTCGTGAGCAGGCCGCCGAGCCAGCGGTGGTTCACGTAGGGCATGCCTACCCGCTTGGCCTCCTCCTCGACGGAGTCCTGGGCCTGCTTCTTCGTGCCGACGAACAGAACGGTGCCGTTGCGCTCGGCGAGGTTGCGCGCGAACGCGTGCGCCTCCTCGAGCGACTGCAGCGCCTGCTGCAAATCGATGATGTAGATGCCTCCGCGCTCGCCGAAGATGAAGCGCTTCATCTTCGGGTTCCAGCGGCGCGTCTGGTGGCCGAAGTGGACGCCGGCCTCCAGCAGCTCTCGCATGGTGACGACGGGCATGGTGCGATTCCTTTCTGTCGGTTTCGGTACTTCGCCGGCGGAATCCGGGTGGAACCGGCGTTCGATTACGCCGGCACCGCCACCCGCATGCGCCCACCGGGTCGCTTGCAGAGCCGAAAAGTCTAGCCGAACTCAGGTTCGGGCCTGATTACGCCGATTCTTCGAGAGATGCTCGAAGAGCTCGCAGCGGCCATCCAGGCCGATGCCTGGAAACTCGCGCTCGCGACCGTCGAGGAAGGGCTGCAGGACGACCAGCTTCCCTCGCTGCAGCGGCTCGGGCGGCTCGGCCAGCTCGGCGACCTGCCGACGTTCATCGGCGAGCTCGCCCGTGGGCTCGTGGAGCCGTCGCCGGAGCGTCTCCGGATCGGCAGCCCGCTCGCCGCGCAGGCCCGCGAGTACGCGCGCGACCGCGAGGCGCTCGGGTTCGCCCCGCGCGAGATCGTCACCGAGTTCCTGCTCCTGCGGCGCGTGGTCTGGCGCTTCGTCTCCGAGCGGGCAGCCCAGCTCGGGACCGAGGAGGTACTGCTCGTCGAGCGCCGCCTGAACGACACGCTCGACCGCCTCGTCACCGAGTGCGTGGTCGCCTATTTCGACCGTGCGACCGCGGAGCTGGCGCGCGAGGCGAACCATGACCAGCTGACGGGGCTGCTCCACCACCAGGCGTTCGTCCGCGAGCTCGAGGCCGAGATCGAGCGCGCGGGGCGCTACGGCCACGGGGTCGCCCTCGTCTTCCTCGACCTCGACCTCTTCAAGGAAGTCAACGACACCCTCGGCCACCAGGCGGGCGACCGGGCGCTGAAGTCGTTCGCGGGAGCGCTGCGCGGCTGCCTCCGCGCCTCCGACCGCGGGGGGCGGATGGGCGGGGACGAGTTCGCCGCCTACCTCGTCGAGGCCGACGGCCAGGCCGGCGAGCGCTTGATCGCCCGTCTCGGAGACCAGCCGGGCTCGTTCCCGTTCAGCGCGGGCACCGCGCACTACCCCGACGAGGCGGTCGACGCGGACGAGCTCTTCCGCCTCGCCGACGAGCGCCTCTACTCGGCCAAGCGCGCCAGCGCCGCCTGAAGCTCGGGCGGCAGCTCCGACTCGACCTCGACGCTCTCGCCGGTCGCCGGGTGCGGGAAGGCAAGCCGCCAGGCGTGCAGGAACTGGCGGCGGAGGCCCGGCTCGGGGACGCCGTAGACGCGGTCGCCGACGACCGGGAGCCCGATCGCGGCCAGATGGACGCGGATCTGGTGCGTTCGGCCGGTCTCGAGGCGGACGTCGAGGAGCGCGTGGCCGTCGAGCAGCCGCTCGACGTCGAAATGCGTGACGGAGTCGCGCGGTCGCTCCGTGTCGAGCGACATGCGGGTCGCGTCGCGCCGGTCGCGGCCGATCGGCGCCTCGATCCGCCCGTGCCACGACCTCGGTCGGCCCCGCACGAGCGCCTTGTAGCGCCGCTCGAGGGCGTGCCGGCGGACGAGGTTCCGCAGGCCGCGATAGGTCTCCTCGGTGCGCGCGACGACGAGCAGGCCGGAGGTGTCGCGGTCGAGCCGGTGGACGATCCCGGGCCGGTCCGGCGCGTCGCCGCCGGCGAGGTCGCCGATCAGCCCGTGGACGAGCGTCCCCGTCGCGTGGCCCGGCGCCGGGTGCACGACGATCCCCGCCGGCTTGTCGATCACGAGCAGGTGCTCGTCCTCGTAGGCGACACGCAGCGGAACGTCCTCGCGGACGATCTCCCCGCTCGGCGCCTCCGGGAGCTCGAGCTCGACCCGCTCCCCGCCCTCCAGCCGGCGGCTCTTCGCGGCGCGCTCGCCGTCCAGCGTCGCCGCCCCGCTTTCGATCAGGCGCTCGGCCGCACCGCGGGAGCCGATCTCCGGCAGTCCGGCGAGAAACCGGTCGAGCCGCTCGCCGGCGGCCTCCGCGGGGACGACGAGCCTCAGAAGCGCGGCCGGCGCGAGGTCTCGCCGAGCAGCAGCGCCAGGAACAGGATCCCGACGCCGATCACGATGAAGGAGTCGGCCAGGTTGAAAGCCGGCCAGTAGCGCAGGTCGAGAAAGTCGGTGACGTGACCAAGGCGCACCCGGTCGATGAGATTGGACGTCGACCCGCCGATCAGAAGCCCGAGCGCGACCGGCAACACGGGGTGCCGCGCCCCTGAGCGGGCGAAGAAGACCAGCATCCAGCCCACCGCCAGCGCGGTCAGCGCCGTGACGGCAACCGTTGCGCTCGAGAACAGGCCGAAGGCGATCCCGGAGTTCTGGACGTGGTGGATCGCGAACGGCCCGGCGACGTGGAGCGACTCGTCGAGCGCGAGCTGGCTCGAGACGAGGAGCTTCGTCAGCTGGTCGGCCGCGATCGCGGCCAGCACGACCGCGCCGAGCTCGGCCCACTGCGGCGCGCGCGCCCCGAGGGGGCGCTCGACCACCGAGACCGGCGTCAGCGCATCCGTGCTCGACCCCACGCGGACGTCGAGCGCCCGCGGCGCGGGCTCGCTCAACCGCGCTCCTCCTTGCGTTTGCAGTCGATGCACTGGACCGTGTAGGGCAGCGCATCCAGGCGCTCGGCGCCGATTTCCTGACCGCAGGTCCGGCAGGTGCCGTACGTCCCTTCCTCGATCCGCTGCAGGGCAGCGTCGATCGCGGTCAGCAGGTGCTCGGCGTTTTCCTCGAGCGTGTAGTCGATCTCGCGGTCGTGCGTGATCGTGGCGACGTCGCCCGGATGGTTGTCGCTCTGGATCTCCTGCGTCTCGTCCTCCATCGAGCGCGGGCTCTCCTCGTGGAGGTAGTCGAGGGCCTCCTTGACGCGCTCGCGCTCGTCGACCAGCCGCCTGCGGTAGTGCTCGGTGTCGATCGCAGCGCTCAGCGCGGGGCTCCTTCGAGTCGGCGCTCGGACTCGGCTTGCGAGATCCCGGCCATGCGGACGACCTTATCCCGCCCGCCGTGGCCGGAAACGATCTCCAGTGACCGGCGGGGTAGGTCGAGCCGCTCGGCGAGCAGCGTCAGCACCGCGTCGTTCGCACGTCCGTCCTCCGGGGGCGCGGACACGCGCACCTTCCAGCCGTCGCCATGCCGGCCGACGACCTCAGTCCTGCTCGCACCCGGCGAGACGCGGACGCGGAGGCTCGTCGAGGGCTCCATGCGTTCCAGTATAGGGAGGCCCCCCAGGTGTAGATCGGCGATCAGGCAGCCTGGGCGTCGGAGGCGTCGCCCGCCTCTTCGGCGTCGTCGACCGCGTCGAGTGCGGCCTCGAGGAGCGCCCGCACTTTGCGCGCGTCGGCCAGGAGCCGCTCGCGCTCGACGAGCGCCTCGCGGGTGACCGCGCGCGCCTCCGCGTGCGCTTCCTGGAGGACGAGATCGGCCTCTTTCTTCGCCTGGGCCTTGAGCTCGTGCACCGATTTCTCCGCCGAGACGAGGGTCGTGCGCAGCAGCGTCTCGAGGTCGCGGTGGCGGGCAAGCTCGGCCTGGAGCTGCTCGATCCGGTCGGCGTACTCGGCCCGCTCGCGCCAGGTCGCTTCGAACGACCGCTCGATCTCCTCGATCAGCGCGTCGACGGGCCCGCGACGGTAGCCGAGCAGGCCGCGTCTGAGGTCTATGTGGTGGAGCTCCACCGGTGTGATGGTCATCGTCGGTCTCCTCTCAGGAGAATTGGTCGAACAGCCTGTCGATCACGTCCTTCAGCAGGAACAGGAGGACGATGGCCACCACCGGCGACAGGTCGAGCGGCCCGAGCGGCGGCAGGATCCGCCGGAACAGGCGCAGGTACGGCTCGCAGACGTCACGCAGGAAGTCGGAGAGGCGGCGGACCCACGGCGTGTAGGGCAGCCGCACCCACGACGTCAGGATGTAGACGAAGATCAACAGGACGTAGACGTAGATGAAGACGTCGATGAACGTGTTCACCGACGACGCGGCATCCGCGAGCAGCGCAAGCGTGGTCATCAGGAGCGAGTTCGGCTCGTGAGGGCCGATTCCTGGCGGGTGAGCCCTCCCTACTACGCCTGGTTGAAGAAGCCGCGCTCGAGCAGCCGCTGGCGCTCTTCGGCGGAGACCTGCACGTTTCGCGGCGTCAGCAGGAAGACCTTGTCGGCCACCCGCTGCATGCCGCCGTCGAGCGCGTACGTCAGGCCGCTCGTGAAGTCGATCAGGCGCTTGGAGAGCTCCTGGTCGGCGCCCTGCAGGTTGAGGATCACCGGCATCGAGTCCTTGAAGCGGTCGGCGATCTGCTGCGCGTCGTTGAAGCTTCGCGGGATCACCAGGTGCACCGACACCGACGGGACCGCGTGGACGACGCCGTCCGCCCGACGAGGCCGGGATCGCGGTGTCGCCGTCGGCAGGCGCGGCGCGGCCGTCTCCTCCGGCTCGGGATCAGTCCAGTCGTCGAAATCCTGCTGCTGCCGGCGGCGCGGCGTGAGGCGGCGGACGTTCGGGCGCTCGCTGTACGAGCTGGCCAGATCCTCCTCGGTGAGGTACCCGTCCTCGTCCCACTCGTCGTCCTCCTCGGCGATCCCGAAGTAGACGAGCGTGCGGTTCCAGACGTCTGCGAAGCTCATGACTGGCGAATGTTAACCCTGGTACAGGATCGAGCCTAGGCGCACCATCGTCGCGCCCTCGTCGGCGGCGACGCGGTAGTCCTGGCTCGTCCCCATCGAAAGCTCCTGCAAACCGTATCGTTCCCCGAGCTCGCGCAGTCGCCGGAAGTACGGGCGAGAGGCTTCGGGGTCGCCGGTCTCGGGCGGCATCGTCATCAGTCCGCGCACGTCGTCGTAGAGCGCGAGGAAGTCCTCGAGGGCGCTCTCGGGGACGCCCGACTTCGACTCCTCGCCCGAGAGATTGACCTCGACGAGCGCGGGGATCGTCAGGCGGCGCGCGGCCGACTCGCTCGCGAGCGAGTGGCAGAGGTCGCAGATCGCGTTCACGGTCTTCGCCTTGCGGCTCTGCAGGTGGCCGATGAAGTGCCAGCGGAAGGCGTCGCCGTGGCGGGCGTGCTTGGCCTCGAGGTCCTGGGCGCGGTTCTCGCCCACGATCTCGACACCCGCCTCTGCCAGCGCACCTAGCTGGTCGACGTCGACGTACTTGACGGCGGCGACGATCGTCACGTTTTGCCCGAGCTCCGAGCGGATGCGCTCGAGGTTCGAGCGGACGGTGTCAGCCGATAACGCCGAGAACGCCTTGGACTCCACGGGGCTTTCCGGTCCGTCGCTGCGAGAAGAACAGGTCGGGGTTGCAGGCGGTGCAGAGGTCGAAGCGGTCGACGCGCGCCACCCCGGCCGCGCGCAGTGCGCGCTCGGCGGCGCTCCGGAGGTCGAGCTTGCCCTCGCGCAGGAGGCCGAGCCCGAAAGCCCGCCGGAAGGGCTCGGAGACGTCCTTTCGCACCTCGTAGCAGCAAGGCCCGACCGACGGCCCGATCGCCGCGGCCACGAGCCCGCCACCGAGCGAAGCGACGCCCTTGGAGGCGATGCCCTCGAGCAGGCCCCGCCAGCCGGCGTGCAGGACCGCGAGCGCGGGCGCGCGGCCGTTCACGCGCGCGATCGCGATCGGCAGGCAGTCGGCGACGATCGCGAGCAGCGGCAGGCCGCGCTCGTCGGTCCAGAGCCCGTCACCCTCCTCCCCGCGCCTGCCCGCGAGGGCACGGTGGACGTCGGCGGTGTGTCTCTGGCGGTTCATCGAGAGTGCGTCGGGATCCGCCCCCAGCTCCGCGCAGACGAGCCGCCGGTTCTCGCGCACGTTGGCCGGGTCGTCGCCAGTCATCAGCCCCAGGTTGAGCGACTCGAAGGGGCCGTCGCTGACGCCGTCCTGGCGCGTCGTGAAGACGACCTGATACGGGCCGGGAACCTCCCAGCGGAAGAGATTCAGGGCTCGATCAGCTCCTTCGCGGCGGCCAGCTCCGAGGCACGGCCGTCGAGCTCGCCGTTGAGCTTGCGGCGGCGGAGCTCCGTCAGGATCTCCCCCACACGCGGCGACTCGCCGAGACCGAGCTCGGCCAGGTCGGCGCCGCTCACCTCCAGCCGCACGTCGCGCAGGCGGTCGAAGTACGAATGCAGCGGCTCGACATCGGCGAGCGCGAGCGCGAACAGCGGCGCGTCGGGCGCGTACGGCTCCGCGGCGGCGACAACCTCGGCGGGCGCGGCGCCGTCCTGGAGGCGTTCGACCAGCTTCGGGCCGACCGTCACCGCTGCGGCGACCTGCTCCGCGTCGCGGCGCCGCACCTTCAGGCGCTGCAGCCAGTCGTAGACCTCGTCGGGCGGGAGCTTGCGCGCGAGTGCCGCGAGCCCGAGCCGCCAGGCGGGGATCTCCAGCCCGTAGCGGTCGCGCAGCTCGATCAGGCGCCGCAGCAGGGCCACGGCCTCGTCGTCGGCCGCGAGGTGCGGGTGGATCGCGCTCGCGGCGCCGAGGTCGGCCAGGCGCAGGATCGAGTGCTCGACGTCGCCCTCGGAGAGCAGCGCCTCGAGCTCGTCCCGGAGCCGCGCCGAGGAGAGGTCGCCGACGAGGCCCATCTCGATCGTCCCCCGCGCGAGCCGCACGGTGTGGTCGTCCATCCGGAAGCCGTAGCGGTTCTCGTAGCGGATCGCGCGGAAGATGCGGGTCGGGTCGTCGATGAACGAGAGGTTGTGGAGGACGCGGATCGTCTTCGCCTCGACGTCGCGCCTGCCGCCGAAGGGATCGACGAGCCGGCCGAGGTCGGCGCCCTTGAGCGAGACGGCCATGGCGTTGATCGTGAAGTCGCGGCGGAAGAGGTCTTCGCGGATCGAGGCGTGCTCGACGGTCGGCAGCGCGGCCGGGGCATCGTAGAACTCGGTGCGCGCCGTGACCACGTCGACACGCTCCCCGTCGCCGTAGAGCACGACGGCGGTGCCGAACTTGTCGTGCGCGCGCACGCGGCCGCCGAGCGCGTCCGCCAGCGCCTGCGCCAGCGCGATCGCGTCGCCCTCGACCGCGATGTCGACGTCGAAGCTGCGCTCTCCGAGCAGGATGTCGCGGACGGTCCCGCCCACGAGATAGACGCCCTCGTACGGCTCCGAGACGGCGGCCACCGTCTCGAAGACGCGCTGCAGGCGCTCGAGCCGCGCGAGCTCCTCGGTCAGCATCGGACCGGGCCGCTCGGGCGGAGCGGCGTGCGCGCCCAGTGCCCGGAGGACGTCGCTGCGCGTGACGACGCCTGCGATCCGGTCGCCTTCGAGCACCGCGACCCGCTCGTTGCCGGCGGCCAGCAGGCTCTGCAGCTCGCCCACGGGCGCGTCCGGGGCCGCGGTCGCTGCGCGTCCGCTCATCACCGCCTTCACCGGCGCGTGCGAGAGACCATGCGCCACGGCGCGGTCGAGGTCCTCGCGCGCGACGACGCCGACAAGACGGCCGTCCTCCGCGACCAGGATCCCGCTCTGCGCGTATCGCTGGCAGGAGACGAGCGCGCGGGCCACCGTCTCGTCCGGAGGGATCGTGCGCGCCGGGGTCGACATCAGCTCGCGTGCTGTCAGCGGCCGGCGCGCGGCAGACGAGAGCCCCTGCTCGAGGCGCACACGAGCGTCGGCGAGCGCCTCGCGCGAGATCGCCGACGCCGCCTGGGGATGGCCGCCGCCGCCGAGCAGCTCCGCGATCGCGCCCGCGTCGATCTCGTCGGTCCGGCTGCGCGCCACGCAGAACACGCGCCCGTCCATCTCGACCAGGAGCACGAGCGCCTTGCAGTCGGTCACGTCGACGACCTTGTGCGCGAGATTCGAGATCCCGTCGACGTAGCGGGGCCAGGCGACGGCCGCGACGAGCACCTCGACGCCGGCCACGTCGTGAGGCTCGAGGCCGTCCAGGATCGCAGCGAGCAGGTCACGCTCGTCGTCGCCCAGCGGCGCGTGCAGGAACTGGGCGAGCAGCTCCTGGCTCGCGCCGTGGCGCAGGCACCACGCGAGCGCCTCGGCGTCGCGCTGCGTCGCGCTCACGTAGGTCAGAGAGCCGGTGTCCTCGTGGATGCCGAGCGCGAAGACGGTCGCCTCGAGCGCCGTGACGGCGATTTCCCGCTCGGCCAGGATCCCGACCAGCGTCGTCGTGAGCGCCCCGTCCTCGGAGATGACGACGTGCTCGGGCGCGGCCCACTCCGGCGGGTCGCCCGCGTGGTGGTCGAAGACGACCTTCTCGACGCCCTCGTCGAGAGCGACCTGCTCGAGCTCGCCCAGGCGCGACGCATGGACGGTCTCCACGACGATCAGCCGGCGGATCGCGTCCGTCTCCAGCCGCGAGGCCTCGACCAGGTCGAGCTCGTCGGCGTGCAGCCGGTAGAACTCGCGCACGTTGCGGTTCAGCGAGCCGGACAGCGCCGCGACCGCGCCGGGGTAGAGCCGGCGCGCGGCCAGCATCGCCCCGAGGGCGTCGAAGTCCGTGTTCCCGTGGGTCGCGATGACGATTTCAGCGCGCATTCCGGCTCATTGTGCCTCCGGCTCACGCTTCCGCCCTTGCCGCCCGTGGTGACGGACGTCCTGGCGCAAGGTGCCTGCCCTGCCACCCGTGGTTCAGACCACGGCCGCCGGGCTGCCCTAGGCGAGCGCGATCGCCTCGATCTCGACCTTCGCGCCCGACGGGAGCGCGGAGACCTCGACCGTCGCGCGCGCGGGCGGCCGGTCGCCCACGTGCCGCGCGTAGACCTCGTTCATCGCCGCGAAGTCGCCGAGATCGGCGAGGAAGACGGTCGTCTTGACCAGGCGGTCGAGACCGCTCCCGGCCTCCTCGAGGATCGCGCGCAGGTTGGCGAGCACCTGCTCGGTCTGCTCCTCGATCGCGCCGCCGATCTCCGTGTCGCCCGGCTTCAGGCCCAGCTGGCCCGAGACGAACACGAGCCCGGCCGCCTTGATCGCCTGCGAGTACGGCGCACCCTGGAACGGCGCCGGCGCCGCCTCGGTCCGCACAACCTCTTTCTCGGTCATCAGTCTCCCGTCCGTCGTTGCCTGCAGCTCTGCGCCAGGGCCACGCCCAGCGCCTTGAAGATCGCCTCGAGCACGTGCTCGGGCTCTGCGCCCTCGATCAGCCGAACGTGGAGCGTCAGCCCGGCTCCTTCGGCGAGCTCATGGAGGAAGGTCGCGACCATGTCGCTCGCGAGCCCGGCGACGCGCGCGTCGCTGAGGTCGATGTTCGAGACCACGAGCGGCCGGCCCGAAGCCTCGACCGTGACGTGGGCGAGCGCCTCGTCCGCGGGCACGACGGCCGAGCCGTGACGGCGGCAGCCCTCGACTCGCAACGCTTCGTGCAGCGCCTGCCCGAGTGCCCGCCCGGCCGCCGCGATCTCGGCCTCCGCCTCGCCCGGGGCGACCTCCAGCGACACGTCGAAGGACGCGTACTGGGCGAGCAGCGCGACGACGTGGTCGAGGACGGGGACGCCGGTCGAGACCTGTGCCTCTCCCGCGCCGTTGACGTCGACGCGCGCCTGCACCTGGCCGGCCCGGGCCACCGCTAAGACTCGACTCGCTCGATCCGGGCGCCGAGCGCGCGGAGGCGCTCGTCGATCCGCTCGTAGCCGCGGTCGATCTCCGTGATGTTCCCGATCGTCGACGTGCCCTCGGCGCAGAGCGCGGCGAGCAGCATCGCCATCCCGGCGCGGATGTCGGGGCTCGACATCTGCTGCCCGTAGAGGCGCGTCGGGCCCGTCACGACCGCGCGGTGGGGGTCGCAGAGGATGATCCGCGCGCCCATCGAGACGAGCTTGTCGACGAAGAACAGTCGGCTCTCGAACATCTTCTCGAAGATCAGCACCGTCCCCCGCGCCTGCGTCGCGACGGTGATCGCGATCGAGGTCAGGTCGGCGGGGAACGCCGGCCAGGGCCCGTCCTCGAGCTTCGGGATCTGGCCGCCGAGGTCGTCTCGGACCACCAGCTCCTGTCCGGGCGGGACGCGGATGCTCGTGCCGTCGACCTCCGCGTGCACCCCGAGCCGCTCGAAGGTCGGGAGCACACCGACCAGGTCCTTCGGCTCGACGTCGTCGATCGTGATGTCGCCGCCGGTGACCGCCGCGAGGCCGATGAAGCTGCCGACCTCGATGTGCTCCGGTCCGATGCGCCACTCGCCGCCGGAGAGCGACTCGACGCCGCGCACCCGCAGCACGTTCGACTCGATCCCCTCGATCTCGGCGCCGAGCGAGACGAGGAAGCGGCAGAGGTCCTGGATGTGCGGCTCGCAGGCCGCGTTGCCGATCACGGTCTCGCCCGGCGTGAGCGAGGCGGCCATGACCGTGTTCTCGGTGGCCATCACGCTGGCCTCGTCGAGGAAGATGTGCTTGCCGCGGAGGCCCGAGGTGCGCAGCTCGTAGCGGTCGCCGACGTCGATCTCTGCGCCGAGCTCGACGAACGCGTGGATGTGCGGGTCGAGGCGCCTGCGGCCGATCACGTCGCCTCCGGGCGGGGGCACGCTGGCGCGGCCGTAGCGCGCGAGCAGCGGGCCGGCGAGCAGGAACGACGCCCGGATCCGGCTCGCGAGCAGCGGGTCGAGCTCCTGCGACGCAAGCTCCGGAGCGTGCACGTGCACCTCGTGCTCACCCGCCCAGTCGACGTCGCCGCCGAGCTGCGCGATCAGCGCCATCATCGTCTCCACGTCGCGGATCCGCGGCACGTTGTGCAGCACGACCGGCTCGCTCGTCAGCAGGCAGGCCGCGAGAATCGGCAGCGCTCCGTTCTTGTTCCCGGTCGTCTGCACCCGTCCGCTCAGCGGCTCGCCGCCCTGGATCACGAAGGACTCGGCGAGCGAGTCTCTGATGAGGGCCTGGGCCATCGGGCGGCTATCCTAGCGCCGCTTTGGAGCCGACTCGCGAGCGCGCCTGGGAGACCCTGACGCGGTACACGAAGAGCGAGGCGCTGCTGCGCCACGCGCTCGCCGTGGAGGCCGCGGTCGGCGCCTATGCGATCCGGTTCGGCGAGGACGAGCAGCTCTGGCGATCGACCGCGCTTTTGCACGACTTCGACTACGAGATGCATCCGACGCTCGACAAGCACCCGCAGGACGGCGCGCCGATCCTGCGCGACGAAGGGTGGCCGGAAGAGGTCGTCGAGGGCGTGCTCTCGCACGCGTCGCACCTCGAGCTTCCCCGCGACACGCCGCTGAAGAAGACGCTCTTCGCCTGTGACGAGCTCTGCGGCTTCATCCACGCCTGCGGCCTCGTGCGGCCGGACGGGATCGACACGCTCGAGCCGCGGTCGGTCAAGAAGAAGCTGAAGCAGGCGTCGTTCGCTGCGGGCGTGAACCGGGACGACGTCTACGAGGGCGCGGAGGAGCTCGGCGTCGAGCTCGACCAACACATCGCGTTCGTGATCGACGCAATGCGCCCGATCGCCGGCGAGCTCGGGCTACAACGCAGCCAGTAGCCGCTGCAGGTCGTCCTCGCTCGTCCACCAGCCGCAGGACACGCGGATCAGGCCCTGGCCGGGGATGTCGCGGACGACGACGCCCTGGGCGTAGAGGCGCTTCACGAGCTCCGCTGAATCCTCCTCGACGCGGAAGGTGACGAGCGTCGCCGGCTCGCCCGCAGTGACCACCTCGGCGCGCTCGGCCAGCTGCACGCGGCACTGGGCGGTTGTCTTCGCGGCGTGTTCGAAGGCCCAGTCGGGCCGGCTGTCCAGCGCCGCCGCGAGCCCGGCCAGCGCGGCAGGGGGCGTCCAACCCGGGTCGAAGCGGCCGGCGCCTGGGCGCAGCTCGAAGCCGCCCTCCTCGTCGTGGCTCGGCCTGAGCGAAGTAGCTGGGAGCGGTCAGCGGTAGTGAATCCGGGTCCGCGAGCGTGAGACCGCCCATCGAGTCCGGGCCGCAGAGCCACTTCTGGCAGGAGAACGCGTAGTAGTCGAACCCTGAGGCGTCGACGGGGATCGCCCCCACGGACTGCGCGCCGTCGATCAGGACCGGTAGGCCGGTGGCCTCCTTCAGCTCGGCGACCGGGAAGCGGTTGCCGCTCATCCAGCAGACGTGCGAGAGGGCGAGGAGGCGCGTTCGCGGCGTGACCTCGGCGACAAGCGCGTCGAGCGCCTGATCGGGCGGAAGCTCGCGGACCCGCGCCACGCGGAGGCGGACCTGCGAGACGGCGAGCGCCCCGAGGAGGCCGAAGTGCTCGCCGTCCGTCGTCACGACTTCGTCGTCGGGGCCGAGCCCGAGGCCCGCGACGACCATGTTGCAGCCGTTGGTCGTCGAGGTGGCGAGCGAGAGGTTCTCCGGGGCGACGTTCACGAAGGCGGCGAGCTTCACGCGCACCTCGTCGCGGAGCGCGAGAGCGGCCTCGAAGTACGCATGGCCGCCGCGGCCCTGCTCGAGGTCGATGCGCCCCTGCGCGGCCATCGCCTCGGCCGTCGCGCCCGAGAGCGGGCCGTTCGTGCCCGCGTTCAGGTACGCGAATCGTTCGAGCACCGGGAACTGCGCGCGCGCCTCCTCGAAGGTCACTCGATCGTCCTCTCGACCGGCGCGTGGTCGGAGAGCAGACTGCCGTTCAGGCGGCGGCGCTCCTCGGGCCAGGGTTCGGCTGGTGTCGTCTTTGCCCCGCGGACGAGGATCTGGTCGATCCAGGGGATCGCCTCGTCGAAGCCCCACTCGAGCCCCGCCAGCGCCTGCAAGGCGGTCGAGCTCTCGCGGCGGACGTTGAGGTCGCCGGCGAGCACGAGCACGTCGCCACGGCTCCGCGAACGCGTCGGCGAAGGCGGCCGCCCGCAGGACCTCCGCGTCCTTGCAGCGCAGGTCGCGCACGCTCGACACGTGCGTGTTCGCGACGGTCACGGACCGGCCTCCCACCTCGAAGCGGACAGCCTGACAGACGCGGCGCTCTTTCCCCCAGGCCAGGCGGGCGCGCCGGTCGAGCGCGAGGCGGCCCCCCTGCAGGCGCCGGAAGTCGCGCGGGTTGAGGACGATCGTGTCGCTCCCGAGAGGCCGTAACGCGCGGCCCAGCAGAATCGCGTTCGCCTGCCCCGTGATGGCCGAGCGGAGAAGGCCCGAGTGGAGCCCGGTGAGCGCGCGGCCTAGCTCCAGGCTGACCCGCGGCGGCCGCGCGGCGACCGCTCCGAAGGCGCGCATCCCGCTCCACGCCTCGAGCCGCGCAAGCGACCAGACAGGGAGCTCCTGCAGGCAGACGACGTCCGGGCCGTCCTCGGTGACCAGCCGGACCATTTCCTCGAGGAACGCTCGGCGCCCCGGGGGCACCGCGTTGCCGTGGAAGACGTTCCAGGTGCGGATCAGCACGGCGCTCTACTCTAGGCTGGGGTGCGTGTTCCGGCGCGGACGCTTCGCCGATGTGGTCTCGCGGCAGCTCGATCTATTCGAAAAGGAGTCGGCTGCGCTGATCCTCGCGTGCGTGGAGGCGGAGGCCGCATACGACCAGGCCGAGCGCGACGAGGCCGAGGAGCGCTTCGGCGACTACCAGGAGCTCGTGGAAACGGGCACGGAGGAGCTCGCGAGCCTGCGCGACCACTTCGCCGCGACGCTCGACGAGGCCGCCGGGGAGCAGTACGAAACGGAGTTCAACCGGGCGGTGCACAAGCGCTTCCCACGCTTCGCCCTCGAGATCGAGAACACCTGACCGCCTCCACCGGGGCATACCCCCACCCTGGGTGGGGTTTTCAGCCCGCCTCCCTCGCGGTCGACGGTACCGCCGAAACTCGCACGGGTGGGTGACGCGGCTGCGCCGTGTTCGTAACGATTTCTCCACGACGGCGCCGCGACTGCAGCCGCAGCGCCGGGCCGGGACGGAACCAACCTAGAGCCCGGCCGCGAAGCCGCCGATGATCGCCCCGTACGCGGCGTGCGCCAGGATGTTCACGATCGCCGTGCGTCGCCCGTAGTTGGCGAGCAGGAAGCCCGGCGGCTCGAGGATGGGCGTCTCCTCGGCGTCGCTCCACGGCGTGCCCATGTGCGGATGCACAGCGGGGAGGATCGCATTGACGAGCGCACCGCCGGCGAACAGGGCGTGCACGACCCCGAGCACGGCGCCGAAGCCCCAGCCGGCCTGGCCCTCGGCCCGGAAGACCGCGTAGTACACGAGCGAGAACAGCAGGCCGTTGAAGAAATGGACGACGTAGCCGATCGCGCTGGCCCGGCTGCGGCTCTCGCTGAACATCGTCCCGAGCAGCAGCGGAATGTCCATCCGCGTCCAGCCCGCGGCCTGCGAGATCCGCAGGGCGCTCGTCAGCACGATCGTCCCGACCACCGCCCCGGCGAGCGTTCCCCAGAGCGTCATCCGCGCTCCCGCTTCTGCTCGGCGTCCCTGATCGAGATAGCCGCGTTGATCAGCGCGAGGTGCGTGAGCCCCTGCGGGAAGTTGCCGAGGAACTCGCCGCTCTCCGGGTCGATCTCCTCCGAGTAGAGCCCCACGTCGTTCGCGACGCCGACCAGCTCCTCCATCAGCGACCGGGCCTCGTCGAGCCTGCCCTGGCGCGCGAATGCGTCGGCCAGCCAGAACGAGCACGTGAGGAACGCGCCCTCCTTGCCCCCGACTCCGTCCTCGCCGCGATACCGGTAGACGAAGGGCCCGGTCCGTAGCTCCCGCTCGAGCGCGGCGACCGTCCGCTTGAGACGCTCGCTCTCCGGTGGCTCGTAGCCCAGGATGGCAAGCGTGAGCAGGCTCGCGTCGAGCTCTCTCATGTCCGTCGAACGAACGTAGCTCTCGCGCTCGTCGTCCCAGCCGTGCTCGCTCACGAACGCCCGGATCTCCTCGGCCGCCTGGTGCCAGCGCTCCGAGTGGTCGGGGATGAAGCCGCCCTTTGCCAGCGAGCACGCGCGGTCGAGGGCGACCCAGCAGAGGCTCTTCGACTGGATGAAGTGCGTGGTGATCGCGCGCACCTCCCAGATTCCGGAGTCCTTGTCGCGCCAGTGCTTCGCGACGTAGTCGGCGATCTTGGCCACGTCCCGGCCGGTCTCGCCGTCCAGGTGCCCGACCTCCCGCACGTAGAGAGAGATGGCCTCGAGCAGAGCGCCGTAGATGTCGAGCTGGACCTGGTCTGCCGCCCCGTTTCCGACTCGCACGGGCTTCGACCCGCGGTAGCCGTCGAGGTTGTGCAGGTCGTTCTCCTTCGTGTGAGTCGAGCCGTCGACCTTGTAGAGGACCTGTAGTCGCGGCTGCGTCAGCCTGGACGCGTGCATCAGCCACCAGAAGAACGCGTGCGCCTCGTCGTCGAGGCCCAACCGAACGAAGGCGTCGAGCGTCCAGCTCGCGTCGCGGAGCCAGGTGTAGCGGTAGTCCCAGTTCCGGCCGCCGCCGACCCACTCGGGCAGCGAGGCGGTGGGCGCAGCGACGATTGCCCCGGACGGGGCGTAGACGAGCAACTTGAGGAGGAGCGCGCTGCGCAGGACCGCCTCTCGCCAGTCGCCTTCGTACTCGACCCGGTCGGACCAGTCCTGCCAGAAGCGGTCGGTCCGCGCGATGCGCCGCTCCGTGTCGTCTCGGCCGGGCAGGATCACCGGCTGCTGGTGCGACGCGGAGAGGGAGAGCAAGGCCGTCTGGCCGGCTGCGAGCTCGAGCTTCCCTCGCACGCTTTCCTCGCCGGCTTCGACCTCGCCTGCATCCCAGAGCCCGAGCGCGACCGCGTCCTTGCCGCATTCGATGAACCAGCGCCCCGCGCGGCGGGTGATCGCCCGGCGGCGCTCGCCGTACTCGAAGCGCGGCTCGAACGTCCAGCGGAGGCCCACCGTGCCGCTCAGCCCCTCGACTTTCCGCGTCAGCTCTCGGAACGGCGAGAGGCGGCGGTCGTCCGTCAGCGTCATCGCGTCGGTGAGCCGGACCGCTCCCTGGTTGGTCGTGAAGGTCGTCTCGAGGACGTTCGAGCCGCGTTTGTACGTCCGTTCGACCTCGTACGCGCTGGTCGGCTCGAGCCGGAAGGAGCCGCCGCGCTCCGAGTCGAGTAGCCGCGAGAACAAGGCCGGCGATCCGACATCCGGCAGGCAGAGCCAGTCGATCGAGCCGTCCTTCGCGACGAGCGCCGTCGTGCGACCGTCGCCGATGACCGCGTAGTCGCGAATCGCCGCATAGCCGTCTGTGCGCCGCACGGCCCGGATTCTGCCCACGCGCGACCGGACCAGTCAGCGGTGGCCGAAGTGGTGGGCGGCCGGGAGCGAGCCGAAGACGTCGGCGTCGTCTGCACAGCGGCGGGCGAGAGGCCCGAGCGACTGGAGGTCGCGCACGACCACGTTGCGGTTGCGGCCCAGCCGCTCGAACCTGCCGCGCGCGAGCAGCAGGGGCTCCGCGCGCACGAGCGGGCGGAAGCGCTCGTAGACCGCCGGCGGCACGACGAGGTTGATCTGCCCGAACTCGTCCTCGAGGAGCATGAAGACGACTCCGTTCGCGGTCGCCGGGCGCTGCCTTGCGACCGCCATCCCCGCCACCGCGACCTGGCCGCCGGACGAGCGGCCCGCGAGCTCCCGGCTCGAGAGCGTGCCCGCCGGCAGGTGCGGGCGCAGGAGCGAGAGAGGGTGCACGCCGACCGACAGGCTCGTCGTCCGGTAGTCGGCGAGCATCCGATCCCACGGCGACTGCTCGCGCAGCGCCGGGGTCGCGGCCGTCGGGTCGAGCGGCAGTGCGAGCTGCTTCTCCTCCCCCGCGCTCCCCGGAACGCTCTGCGCGCGCGGCGCGAGCCCGAGCTCCCAGAGCAGCACGCGCCGCCCGTCGCCGAACGAGTCGCAGGCACCGGAGGCGACGAGCGCCTCCAGCCGCGGACGGTCGAGCCCGCTCCGCTGCGCCAGCTCGCGAACGCTCCCAAACGGCCCTGCTCGCGCCCGCTCTGCGACGAGCGCTCTCCGCTTCCTCCTCTCCGAGCGAGCGGACGTATTCGAGCCCGATCCGAACCGCGTCCTCCTCGAGCGAGCACTTCGCCTCGCTGCGGTTCACGTCCGGCGGCCGCACCTCCACCCCGCGCCGCTGCGCGTCCCGCACCAGCGATGCCGGCGGGTAGAAGCCCATCGGCTGCTCGTTGAGCAGCGCGCAGAGGAACTCCCGCGGATAGTGGTGCCGCAACCACGCCGACTGGTACGCGAGCAACCCGAACGCAGCCGCGTGCGACTTCGGGAAGCCGAACGCCGCGAACCCGTTCAGCTTGAGGAACACGTCCTCGGCCGTCTCGCGGTCGACGCCGCGGCCGAGCGCGCCCTCGACGAACCGCCCGTGGAACGCCTCGACCGCCTCCTTGCTCCGCTTGCGGCTCATCGCGCGCCGCAGCCCTTCGGCCTCCCCCACGGAGAACCCGGCGAGCGCGATCGCGACCGCGAGCACCTGCTCCTGGAAGACGACCACGCCGAGCGTCTCCCGCAGCGGCTCCTCCAGCAGCGGATGGTCGTACGGCGGCACGAACTCCGGGTTCTCACGCAGGCTCTGGCGGTTCTCGATGTACGGGTGCACGGCGCCGCCCTGGATCGGGCCCGGCCGGACGAGCGCGACCTGCACCGTCAGGTCGTCGAGGTTCTCCGGCCGCGTTCGCAGGAGCGACTGCATCTGCGCGCGGCTCTCGATCTGGAAGACGCCGACCGTGTCCGCGTTCTGGATCTCGGAGTAGACGTCCCCGTCGTCGAGCGGAATCCGCGACAGGTCGATCGTCTTGCCGTGGGTGCGAGCGATCCGCTCGACGCAGTCCTCGACCGCCGACAGCATCCCGAGACCGAGCAGGTCGATCTTGAGGAAGCCTGCGTCGGCGCACGAGTCCTTGTCCCACTGGCACAGCTGCCGCCCGGCCATCGCCGCCGGCTGCACCGGCACGAGCTCGACGAGCGGGCGGGTCGAGATCACCATCCCGCCCGGGTGCTGCGAGACGTGGCGCGGCAGGCCGCCGAGCTCGCGGCAGAGCCGCGCGAACGCGCGCCAGCGCGGCGACGCACGCTTCGAGTCGGCGTCGGGCAGCTTCGCGAGCTCCTCGCCGACGCGGTACGGGTTCCCGTCCGTCAGCCGCGCCAGCCGCTCGAGCTCGGCGAACGGCAGCCCGAGCGCCTTGCCGACGTCGCGGATCGCCCCGCGCGCGTGGTACGTCGAGAAGCTCGCGACGAGAGCAGAATGCTCGCGGCCGTAGCGCTCGCAGACCTCGATGATCAGCTTCTCGCGGATGTCGCGCGGGAAGTCGAGGTCGATGTCCGGCACCGAGACGAGCTCCCGGTTGAGGAAGCGGCCGAGCGGCAGGCCCGCCTGCACCGGGTCGACGTGCGAGAGCCCAGTCAGGTAGCAGACGATCGAGCCGACCGAGCTTCCGCGACCGCGGCCCGGAGGCAGGATGTTCCGCGCGACCGACTCGCCGCGCACCTCGCGCGCGCACTGGCGGGCGAGCTCGAGCACCTCCCAGTGGAGCAGGAAGAAGCCGGCCAGCCCGAGCTCGTCGATCAGCGCGAGCTCCTCGTCGAGCCGCGCCCGCGCCTTGCGCTTGTGGCCGTTCGCATCGGCATAGCGCGCTGCGAACGCGCGGTCGCAAACGCGTCTGAGCTGCACGCTCGCCGGCTCGCCGCTGTCGGAGAAGTCGGGGTAGCGGTAGCCGAGGTCCTCCGTCAGGTCGAACTCGAGGCGCTCGGCAAGCTCGCCTGCGCGCTCGACTGCTTCGCGGTCGAGCGGGAAGCGCTCCGCCGCCTCGTCAGGCGCGAGCAGGACGCTCTCGTGGTTGCCGCGCCGCTCGGCCTCGCAGCCGTCGAGCGACGTCCGGCAGCGAATCGCGACGAGGACGTCCTGGAGCTCGGCCCGCCGCTCGTGGTGCGCGTGCGCGTCGCCGGTCACGACCGTCCGTACGCGGAGGTCCTCGGCGAGGTCGCGGAGAGCAGCGTTTCGCCGCTCGTCCCCTCGCTCGTACGGCCGCTGGAGCTCGACGAAGAAGCGCTCGCGCCCGAATGCGCTTGCGAGCGCCGCGGCGCCGTTCGGGTTCCGGACCGCGAGTCCGCGCCGCGCACAGCCGGAGAGGCAGACGAGCCCTTCGTTCAACTCGGCGAGCAGCGACGCGTCGAGCGCCGGGGGCAGCGGCTCGGCACCCTCCTTCGGACGCGTGCCCGCGTGGGCTGCGGTCAGCAGGCGGCAGAGGTTCGCGTAGCCGGCCGGCGTCTCCACCAACAGCGTCACGTGCGAGCCATCGGTCAACGTGACCTCCGCCCCCGTGATGGGCCTGACGCCGAATGCCTTCGCTGCGTGCGCGAACTCGAGCGAGCCGTAAAGCCCGTCATGGTCGGTCAGCGCGAGCGCCTCGTAGCCGAGCTCGGCCGCCCGGGCCGCGAGCTCTTCGGGCAGCGAGGCGCCGTCCAGGAACGAATAGGCTGAGTGCGCATGCAGCTCGACGAACACCGGCCGCTGCTCCTACCGCCCGGCGAGGGAGAGACGACCACCGACCGGCCCGAGCGGACGCTGCGCATCCTCGTCGAGCTCGAGCCGCTGATCGTCACGTGGTTCCGCTACGAGCCGGGCGAGAAGGGCCCGGACCCGCACGTCCATCACCACCACACCGACGCGTTCTACGTGCTCGAGGGCGAGGTCGAGCTCTCGCTCGGCCCGGAGCAGCAGACGGTGCGTGCGACCTCCGGGACCTTCGCCGCCGCTCCGCCGGACGTGGTCCACACGTTCCGCAACGCGAGTGACGCAACTGCCGTGTTCCTCAACATCCACGCGCCCTCCAGGGGCTTCGGCGACGTCCTGCGCGGACACGGCGAGGCCGGCTTCGACCAGCACGACCCGCCGCCCGACGGCGGGCGCCCGTTCGAAGAGGCGGTGCTCTCGACTCCGGGGGACGCGGAAACGCTCGAACGCGAGTCGAGTACGCACCGGGTTCTCTGCGACCTTCCCCAGCTGAGCGCCATCGACATGACCTTCCGCCCCGGCTTCGAGGGCGTCGACCCGCACACGCACTCCGACCACGCGGACTGCTTCTACGTGCTCGACGGCGAGATCGAGTTCCGGGTCGGAGAGGAACCGCGCGTCGCCGGGCCGGGCACGTTCGTCGCGGCCGCGCCGGGCTCCGTCCACGGGTTCCAGCTCGCGGACGACAAGCCGATCCGTTTCCTCAACCTCCACGCACCTCCCGGCGGCTTCCTCGAGCGCCTGCGCGCGAACGGCTGAACCCATCACGTCCCGCGCTGGCTGAACCAGCGGCCCACCTCACCGTCGTGGAAGACGACCGCGTGCTCGCCCCCCGCGAGGACGACGTCGAAGTAACGGCGATTGACCGGCTCCTCCGTCCACCAGCGGTCGACCACGCGCCACTCCTCCCGAACGAGCGCGACCCCCGAGCGGTTGACCTTGCGCGGCGAGCCGTCGACGTGCGCCTCGACCAGCGCCGGCGTCGGCTGGTTCAGTCGTCGCGCGGAACCAGAAGCGCTCTCTGCTCGGGCAGACGCGACCACGGCGCAACCTCGACGACGGTGCAGACGGAGCCCGACCCGGTACCCGCGGAAACCTGACGGAGCCCCTCGCGGAGGTGCTCGCGCAGCTCTGTGCCCTCCGGCTGGACGAGCTCGAGCTGGCTGCCCACCGATTCTGCGAGGACGAGCGCCTCGACCGTGAGCGCGACGATCGGCGCCGGGACGTCCAGCAGCTTCGGTCCGAGTGCGGCGCGCAGGCGGGCGGGCTCGGCGGTGGCGTCGCGCAGCGTCACGGTGCGCCGCCATGAGCCTCCGCCGACGAGTCGCGCAGCAAGCGCGAGCTTGCGCAGCGCCCGCCCGCCGCGCTCCGGTCGAGCGAGCAGCCGGTCGAGCAGGACGCCGAGCGAGCGGCGCAGCGTCAGCTCGTTCCCGACCGCCTCCGGGAACTCGAGCGTCTCCAGCAACTCCGCGGCGGGCTTCCTTCCGCGGACGCGGCGGCTCGATCCCCCTCTCGCCAGGCTCCAGGCGCGCCGGCCGTCCGGCCCCAGACGTTCGGCCACGGCGCCACCCGGTAGCCCGGCAAGCTCTCCGACCTTCGTGATGCCAAGTTCACGCAACTCCTCGCGGCGGCCCGCCTCGAGCGGGAGCAGCGTCAGCGGCAACGGCGCGAGGAACTCAGGCGCGTGCTCGTCGGAGACGACCAGCACCTGACCCGGTCGCGCGACGTTCGCCGCCGCCAGCGCCGCGAAGCGCCGCTTCGCCGCGCCGACGCGCGCGTCCCAGCCCGGGCCGACCGCCGCGAGCGCGCGCTTGAGCGCAGCCTCGAGACCGCCGTAGAGCCGCTCCACGCCGCGCGTCTCGAAGTAGGCGCAGCCGAGCGTTGCCGTCTCGATCGAAAAGCCCGAGTCCTCGAGCCGCCGGACGATCTGCTCCCAGGCCTCCTCGGCCGCGGCCGGATCCTGGTCGACGAGCTGCAGCGAGGGGCACATAGCGAGTGCTTCTCCCAGGCGCATGCCGGGCCGGACGCCCGCGGCCTCCGCAGACGCCGTCACCGGCCCGAGCAGCGCCTCGCTTCCAGGCTCGGGCGCGAGCGCGGCCGGCTCGACCTGGAGCCGCGGCCGCTCCCGCAGCGCTGCTCTCAGCTCGAACCCCGGAATGACGATGCAGGCGATCATTTGCGAACACATGTTCTACACGAACACACGTTCGTCTGTCAAGGACCGAACTGTGACGAGAGTGTGACGCCGGCTAGAGCGTGACCTCCGCCGCGGCCCCGGCCATCCGGACGAAGCGCGGGACGACCTCCAAAACGCTCTCGCGCCCGCACCAGGCGATGTCCTCCTCGAGCCCCGGCGGCCCGTACGTGCGGGCGTTGATCCCGTCCACGCCGCTCGCGTAGCGGGACGCGATCGCCTCGGCGGCAACAGCCGCGTCCGTCCTCTCCGCCCCGAGCAGCGCGACGATCCGGCCGGCGCAGTACGCGTCGTCGATCGCGAACGCGCCCTTGTAGCCCGCGCAGAGCACGACCGCGTCCTCCCCGCGCCCGCGCGCGAGCTCCGCGACCGCCGTGAGGTTCAGCAGCGACCCGATCACCACCTCGCCGCACGACTCGGCCGCGGCCACGATCGCCCGTGTCCCGTTCGTGGTCGAAAGGACCAGCGTGTCGGCCCGCGGCTCGAGGAACTCGCGGGGCGAAGCGCCCATGTCGAAGGCGTCGACGCGCTTCGCGTCCCGCTCTCCGCCGGTCACAGCCGCGTCGCCCAGCTCCGCCCGGAGCGCGAGCGCGTCGTCGATCTCGGCGCAGCAGAGAACGCGCTCGTAGCCGGCCGCCAGGGCCTGCGCGATCGTCGAAGTGGCGCGCATCACGTCGACGACGATCGCGAGCTGAGCGGAGGCCGCCTCCGCCGGCGTGAAAGAGACGTGACAGCGCACCTCGGCACTACGCTACGGCACGTGTCCGAGCCGATGCGCTGCTACCGCCACCCGAACCGCGAGACGTACATCTCGTGCACGGTTTGCGACCGCCCGATCTGCACCGAGTGCATGACTCCGGCGCCCGTCGGCCAGCGCTGCCCGGAGCATTCGGGGAAGCCTCAGGGCGTCCGGCGCGTCGCAACCGGCACGCGACGAGCCGCGTTCGAGGGCACCGGAGCGCTCGTCACGAAGATCCTGATCGGGCTGAACGTCCTCATCTACGTGCTCACGTGCGTCCAGGGAAGCGGGATCAACTCGCCCGGCGGAAGCCTCTACGCGAAGTGGGTGCTGTTCGGCCCCGCGGTCGCGAACGGCGACTGGTGGCGACTGATCACGAGCGCGTTCCTGCACGCGAACCTGCTCCACATTGCGTTCAACATGTACTTCCTCTGGTTCGTCGGCTCCGCGGTCGAGACGGCGCTCGGGCGGGGCCGCTTCCTCGCCGTCTACCTGATCTCCGGGCTCGCGGGCTCGGCCGGAGCGCTCGTCTTGACGCCGCTCTCGCCGACGGTCGGCGCATCGGGCGCGCTCTTCGGGATCCTCGGCGTGGCGGTCGTGCTCGAGCGGCAGCGCAACTTCGTGCTCGGCGGCTCGGCGCTCGGCCTCGTGATCATCAACCTGATCCTCAGCGTCTCGCTCTCGAACATCTCCGTCGGCGGGCACATCGGCGGGTTGATCGGCGGGATCCTCTGTGCGCTCGTGCTGTCACGCTTCGGGCGCGGGCACGCTGCCTACAGCCGCATCGGCCTCTGGGGCATCGCCGGGCTCTGCGGCGTCGGGCTGCTCAGCCTCGCGGTCGCGTACCTGAAGGTGCGCGGCTACGCGCAGTAGCTAGCCGAGCCGCTCGATCCCGGTCGCGTGGTCGAGCTTGTCCTTCCACGCGTGGTCGGAGCCGGTCCCGCCGGAGAGCCGGTCCGGGAAGCCGTCCCAGGCCCAGATCGTGTCGTTGCCGGGACCGCCGTAGACCGCGTCGGCGCCGCGGTCGCCCTGGAGCTTGTCGCTGCCGAGCCCGCCGTAGAGGGCGTCGTTGCCGTTCCCGCCGTTCAGGATGTCGGCGCCCGTGCCGCCCTTGAGGACGTCGTTTCCGCCCCCACCGTCGAGCACGTCCTTGCCGCCCCCGCCGCAGATCACGTCGCGGCCAGGCGTGCCGACGAGGACGTCCGCTCCAGGTGTGCCCGTGATCGTGCAGCCCGTCGCCACGGTCTGGGCATGTCCGCCGCGGACGACGAACAACGCGACCATCGCGAACATCACGGCCAGGGACTTCGTCCGGCTCTCTCGATCAGGGCTCACGGATACAGCACCTCCGGGTTTCCCGGCGCGGCCGCTACGCCGTGTCTTACACCCTGATCATCGGCTCGATTGTCGTGCGAGGCATCCCCCGCAGCGGGGATCTACGCGGGACGGTTCGTGATGTGGACGTAGGTCTTGCCGCTGTCTCCGCACTCTTCGCGCAGCGCGACCTGACCGGTCCGGCCTTCGCCCTTCCACGAGACCTCGGAATCGTGTTCCTCGAGCTCGTCGAAGAGGATCTTGTAGCCGGCGCCCTGGAGCTCCTTCTTGAACTCGTCGTGCGCCTCTTTCACGTCACCGTTGAAGTAGCCCTCGACCACCTCGGTCGGTCCCTGGGTGCTCTGCTGCGTGTAGGTGAGCTTCTCGGCCTCGATCTGCGGGAAGCTCGCCGGCAGCTTCGGCGCCGAGGTGAGCTGCGATCCGTTGCACGCCGCCTGGACCTGCTCCCCGGCGGCACCCTCTGATTGCTTCTCGCCGCTGCCGCCGCACCCGGCGGCTGCGAACGCCAAAACCCCTGCAAGCAATGCCAGCCAGCGAACCTGCCTCAACATCGAAAGAAACCTCCTGATCGTGTGACCCGGCGCGGAAGTATATGGACGCTAACCGCCGGCGGCCACAGCCTCGACCCCGGACTCCTTGAGCGCCGCCTGAGCCGCCGCCAGCCGCGCCAGCGGCACCCGATAAGGCGAGCAGCTGACGTAGTCGAGGCCGAGCGCGTGGCAGAACGCGACCGAGTCCGGCTCGCCGCCGTGCTCGCCGCAGATGCCCAGCTTGATGCCCTCCTTGGCGCCGCGACCTCGCTCGACTGCGATGCGCATCAGGTCGCCGACGCCGCCCTGGTCGAGGGTCTCGAACGGGTTTCGCTCCAGGACGCCGTCCTCGAGGTAGCGCGTCAAGAACTTCCCCTCGGCGTCGTCGCGCGAGAAGCCGAGCGCCGTCTGCGTGAGGTCGTTCGTGCCGAACGAGAAGAAGTCGGCGAACTCGGCGATCTCGTCGGCCCGGATGCACGCGCGCGGGAGCTCGATCATCGTTCCGACCAGGTACTCGACCTTCTCGCTCTCCTCCTGCGCGGTCGCAACCGTCATCGCCCGCAGCCGGTGCAGCTCCTCGGCGAAGCCGACGAGCGGATGCATGATCTCGACGAGCGGCGCGTCGCCCGTGCGCTCCTCGACCGCGGCGGCGGCGCGGATGATCGCCCGCACCTGCATCTCGTAGATCTCCGGCCAGAGCAGCCCGAGGCGGCAGCCACGCGTGCCGAGCATCGGGTTCGACTCCTGCAGCGCCCGGATCCGCTCGCGCATGCGCTCGTCGGTCGCCTGGTCGAGCGGCGGCAGGAACTCGTGCAGCGGCGGGTCGAGCAGGCGGATCGTGACCGGGAGCCCGGCCATCGCCTCGAAGATGCCCTCGAAGTCGCTCTGCTGGTGCGGCAGGAGCTTCTCGAGGGCGGCGCGCCGCTCGTCTTCGCCCGAGGCCATGATCATCTCCCGGACGACCGGCAGGCGGTCCTCGGCCATGAACATGTGCTCCGTCCGGCAGAGGCCGATCCCCTGGGCGCCGAACTCGCGCGCCCTGGCCGCGTCGTCGGGCGTGTCCGCATTCGCGCGCACCTTCAGCCGCCGCATCGTGTCCGCCCACTCGAGCACGGTCTCGAAGTCCTCGTTGATCTGCGGCGGGACGAGGTCGACCTCGCCGACGATCACCGCGCCGTCGCCGCCGTCGATGGTGATCGTGTCGCCCTCCGAGAGCTCGTGGCCGCCGATCGTGACCTTCCGCGCGTCCAGGTCGATCGACAGGCCCTCGCAGCCCGCGACGCAAGGCTTGCCCATCCCGCGCGCGACGACCGCCGCGTGCGAGGTCATGCCGCCGTGCGCGGTCACGATCCCCTGCGCCTGGATCAGGCCGTGGATGTCGTCCGGGGTCGTCTCCCAGCGGACGAGGATCACGCTCTCGCCCGGCGAGGCCGCGCTTCTCGGCCGTGTCCGCGTCGAGGACGATCGCGCCGCACGCCGCGCCCGGTGACGCGTTCAGCCCGCGCGTCGCGACCTCGACGTCGGCCGTCGGGTCGATCATCGGGTGCAGGAGCTGGTCGAGCTGGCCCGGGTCGATCCGCGCGACGGCTTCCTCGCGCGTGATCAGGCCCTCGTCGACCATCTGCGCGGCTGCTTTGAGGGCCGCCGCAGCCGTGCGCTTCGCCGAGCGCGTCTGCAGGAGGTAGAGCTTGCCGTCCTCGACCGTGAACTCGATGTCCTGCATGTCACGGTAGTGCTCCTCCAGGCGGCGCATCGTCTCGAGCAGCTGGTCGAACGCCTCCGGGATCTGCCTCTGCATCTCCTCGATCGGCTGCGGCGTGCGGATGCCGGCGACGACGTCCTCGCCCTGGGCGTCCGCGAGGAACTCCCCGTAGAGCCCCTGCTCTCCTGTCGAGGGGTCACGTGTGAACGCGACGCCGGTCCCCGACTGCCCGCCCTTGTTGCCGAAGACCATCTGGACGACGTTCACGGCGGTGCCGATGTCCTCGGGAATGCGGTGCGCGCGGCGGTAGACCTGGGCCCGCGGCGTCTCCCACGAGTCGAAGACGGCCAGCACGGCGCGGCGCAGCTGCTCCTGCGCGTCCTGCGGAAACGGCGAGCCGGCGTCCTCCTCGTACATGCGCTTGAAGGTGCCCGCGAGCTCCTTGAGGTCGTCCGCGGTGAGGTCGACGTCCTGCTGCGCGCCGCGCTCTTTCTTCAGCTCCGTGAGCGCGTTCTCGAACCGCTCGGCGTCGACGCCGTCCACGACCTCGCCGTACATCTGGATCAGGCGCCGGTAGGAGTCGTAGGCGAAGCGCGGGTTTCCGGTCGTGCGCGCGAGACCCTCGACCGCCTCGTCGTTGAGGCCGAGGTTGAGGATCGTGTCCATCATCCCGGGCATCGAGACCGCGGCCCCCGACCGCACCGAGACGAGCAGCGGATCCTGCGGGTCCCCGAAGCGCTTGCCGGTTCGCTGCTCGAGCGCTTCCAGGTGCTCGGCGATCTCGGCCTCGAGCCCGTCCGGGACCGACTTGCCGTTCGCCATGTACGCGCGGCAAGCGTCCGTTGTCACGGTGAAGCCGGCCGGGACGGGAACCCCGAGCTGTGTCATCTCGGCCAGGCCGATGCCTTTTCCGCCGAGCAGCTCGCGCCCGCCCTCGGACGGCTCGTCGAAGTCGTAGACGAAGCGCCCGTCGGTTCGCATTGCGCGGAATCTTCCCATGCCACGCCCGACGAAGCCTCGGAGAGCTAGCCTTGGCGCGATGCGCCTCGAGGGTATCCACCACGTCACGGCCATCACCGGCGACGCTCCGGGCAACGTCGACTTCTACGCGCGGGTGCTCGGCCTGCGGCTCGTCAAGAAGAGCGTCAACCAGGACGACCCGACCGTCTACCACCTCTTCTACGCGGACGAGAAGGGCGAGCCGGGCAGCGACATCACCTTCTTCGAGTACCGGAACGCGCGCCCGGGCCGCGCCGGCGCCGGGATGGTGCACCGCGTCGTCTGGCGCGTGGCCTCCGAGGACTCGCTCGCCTTCTGGGCGGGGCGGCTCGGCGGCGAAGGCGTGGCCGTCGAGCGGGCCGACGGGTCGCTCGTGTTCGCGGATCGCGAGGGCCTCGCGCACGAGCTGGCCGTCGTGGAGACCTCCGACGAGCCGCTGATCGCGGATCACCCGGAGATCCCCCGCGAGCTCGCGCTCCAGGGCTTCGAGGCGGTTCGCGCCTACGCGTTCGATCCCGGCCAGAGCCGCGGCTTCCTCGAGGAGGCGCTTGCGTTCTCGCCGCACGGCTCGGACGAGTGGGAGGTGCGCGGCGAGCAGCGCGGCGGGCGCTACGTCTACGACCGCACCGAGGAGCGCGGCGTGGGCGGCGCGGGCACCGTGCATCACGTCGCCTGGGCCTCGCCGATGGACGACCACGAGGCCTGGCGCTCGCGCGTCCAGGCGGCCGGCGCCTCCCCCACGCCGGTGATCGACCGCTTCTACTTCCGCTCGATCTACTTCCGCGAGCCGAGCGGCGTGCTCTTCGAGATCGCGACGATCGGCCCCGGCTTCGACGCCGACGAGCCGTTGGAGCATCTCGGCGAGCGGTTGTCCCTGCCGCCGAACTACGAGGAGCTCCGCGACCGGCTCGAGCAGGTGCTGACGCCGCTACCCGAGACGCGCCGTCAGCTCGCGACCGGCGGCCGGTAGTCCGGCCTTCGCCGCGCGCGGAAGTCCGCCAGCCAGGCGAGCGCGCGAAGCCCCATCCAGATCGGCGTGAGCACGACGTAGAAGATCACGACGGCGGCGGCAAGGATCAGCCACCACGTCGCCCACCGCCAGAGCGGAACCGGCGGCTTCGGCTTCACGAAACGGCGACTTCCGCGCGGCGCCGCTCGACCATGCGGATGACGCGTGCCGCGGTCTCCTCGATCGAGAGCTCCGAGATCTCGATCACGGGACAGCCGACCCTCCGGTGCAGGGCGGCCGCCTGCTCGAGCTCGGCGTAGATCTCGAGCAGCTCCGCATAGGCGCGCTGGTTCCCGCCGAGCCGCGCCGCGCGCTGGCGGCGGATCTCCTGCAGCCGCGCGGCGTCGATCGTCAGGCCGACGATCTTCGACTGGTCGATCTCGAACAGCGCCGAAGGCGGCTCGATCCCCTTCACGACCGGCACGTTCGCCGCCTTGTAGCCGAGGTAGCCGAGGTACATCGAGAGCGGCGTCTTCGAGGTGCGCGAGACGCCGACGAGGACGATCTCCGCCTCGTGCAGGCCCGCCCCGACCCCGTCGTCGTACTTGACCGCGAACTCGATGGCCGCGATCCGCTTGAAGTAGGTCGAGTCGAGCGGAGCCCTGGCCCCCGGCGTCATCTGCGCGGAGACGCCCGCGACCCGCGCGACGGCGTCGATCGGGTGCCCGAGCAGGTCGCAGTAGTGCAGCCGGTAGCGGCGGCAAAGGGTGCGAGCCGCCTCGCGCAGCTCGGGGTGGACAAGGGTGTAGATGATCACCGCCGGCCGGCCCTTGGCGCGGTTGAGCGCGAGCTGCAGGTCGTCGACGGTCTCGACCCGCGGGTGGCGGATCTCCTCGAACTCCTGCCCCGGGAACTGAGCCTCGAGCGCGTGCACCAGCCGTACCGCCGTCTCGCCGGTCGAGTCCGAGATGACGTGGAGCTCGACGGGTAACTTCGTCATCCGCGGGGAGGCTACCGCGCCGCATCACCGACGCCAGTAACGTGCGCCGAACAGGATGCGAGCGGCCGGGATCACAGCACTCGGCGAGCCCGTCGAGATCTTCGAGGTGGACGAGCTGGCGACGCCTGCCGCAGGCGAGGTCCTCATCGACGTCGTCGCCGCCGGCATCGGCAACTGGGACGAGCTTGTCAGGATCGGCAGCTGGCAGATCGGCGGCCCGGCTCCGATGGCGCTCGGGACGGAGGCGGCCGGGACGGTCGCAGCGGCCGGCTCCGGCGTGGCCGAGCTGCGCGAGGGCGACGAGGTGATGACACATCCGCTGCCGCTCCGGCGTCACGGGACGTGGGCGGGGAGGGTGCTCGCGCCGGCGGCGACCGTCGCGGCCCGGCCGCCAGAGGCGTCATGGGAAGCCTGCGGAGCGTTTCCCATTCCGGCGCTCACTGCGGCTCAGGCACTCGACGAGGCTCTCGGGATCGAGAGCGGCGGCTGGGTCGTCGTCAACGGAGCCGGCGGAGTCACGGGTGGCCTGCTCGTCCAGCTCGCCGCGGCTCGGGGCGCCCGCGTGATCGCGACCGCGAGCGCGAAGAAGGCCGAGCGCATCCGCGACTACGGCGCGTCGGAGGTGCTCGACTACCACGGCGACTGGCCTGCGCTCGTTCGCGAGATCACCGGCGGCGGCGCGCCCAAGGCCGTCAACGCTGCCCGCGGGCAGGCGGCCACCACGTTGAAGGCGGTTGCTGACGGCGGCCGCCTCGCCACGATCACGGGCGACCCGCCGCGGGAGGAACGGGGCGTCGCCGTATCCGACGTCTACGTCCGGCCCGATGGTCGGCAGCTTTCGGCCCTCGCGGAGCTGCTGGCCCACGGCACCCTTAGCGTGCCGATCGCGTCCGTCCGTCCGCTCGAACAGGCGGCACAAGCGCTGCGCGAGGTAGTCGCGGGAGCGGACGGCGCGATCGTCCTGTCACTCCGAACCTAGCCTGGCCCCTGATGGTCGCGCCCGAGCTGCGCAGCATGGGACGGGCCAGTAGCGACCGCTTCTGATTCGGGGACATTCATGGCCCAGGCCGACGCCTCCGAGCAGGAGGGTGGTAGATGGCAAGATCTCCTGAGGAACGAAGTCCAACAGGGGCAGGGGAGCGGTGTGCTAGCGGTACGGCTGCACGATGACGGCTTGAAGGTTGAGGAGATCGAGACGCCGTCGCCGGATCCGGGCGAGGTGCTGGTGCGCGTGCATGCGGCAGCGATTACACGTGACGAGCTGGAGTGGCCGGTCGATCGACTGCCGGCGATTCCGTCTTACGAGCTTTCGGGCGTTGTCGTCGGCAGCGGTGACGAGGTATATGCGCTCACGCCTTTCGATCGCGACGGCGTGGCTGCCGAGTACGCCGTCGTCCCAGCCGATGTGCTTGCACCGAAGCCCTTGCGGCTGAGCCACGTCGAGGCGGCAGCTCTGCCGATGGGCGGGCTGACCGCCTGGCAAGCACTGTTTGTGCACGGGCGGCTCGCCCGAGGCGAGCGGGTGCTGGTCACGGGCGCCTCGGGCGGGGTTGGGCACATCGCCGTCCAGCTTGCGCGACACGCCGGCGCAGCGGTCGTGGAGAGCGGTCCGGTCGATCTGGTCTTCGACACTCGTGGCGGCGAGGTCCCCGCTGGCGAGCGCGTGGTCACGATCGCAGAGGAGATGCCGGGCGCGATCTACTTCATCGTCGAACCCGACCACGAGCAACTGCTGGAGTTGAGAACGCTCGTGGACGCAGGCGAGCTTCGCGCGGAGGTCGACTCGGTTTTTCCGCTCACGGAGGCCCGGGCGGCGTTCGAGCGAGTCGCGGGCCGCGGGAAGCGTGGCAAGGTCGTGCTCGAGGTTGGCACTGACTAGCCGGCGGGTGATTTCTTCGCGATCCGCAAGAATGGCCGCGTGGCGCTTCGGCGGATGGACAACGTCGGCATCGTGGTGGAATCGCTCGACGCCGCTATCGCTTTCTTCACCGAGCTGGGCCTCGAGCTCGAAGGGCGAGCCATGATCGAAGGAGACTGGGCAGGGCGCGTCACTGGACTGCGCGACCAGCGCGTCGAGATCGCCATGATGCGTACGCCGGACGGCCACGGCCGGATCGAGCTCTCGCGATTTCTCGCGCCGCCTGTGGTCGCCGATCACCGGAACGCCCCGGTGAACGCTCTCGGCTACCTGCGCGTCATGTTCGCCGTGGACGACCTCGACGATACGCTCGCCCGGCTCCGCAGACACGGCGCGGAGCTCGTCGGCGAAGTGGTCCAGTACGAAGACGTGTATCGGCTCTGCTACATCCGGGGCCCCGAGGGAATTCTCATCGGGCTGGCCGAGCAGATCGGCTGACGCCCGAAAATCATGTGCCTGACGCTCGCGCTCGTTTCCACTCGGGCGAGACGGACTTATGGCTCAGGCCGAAGTAGCGGCCGGGGAACCACCATCTGACTGCGCGTCCTAGAGCCGTCCGCTTGCACCAGCAGTCGGGCGCGCACCCGCAGACGCGATTTCGCGGATTGTGAACCCGCTGCAGGATGCTGCGACTCCACGTCGAAGAGCCTACCGCCGCTAGTCGGCCCACCAGTCGCGCCGGCCGTCGACGTCCCCGCGCGGGTCCTCGCCGAGGTTGGGCGCGCCGGTGACGAGCATCTCGAGGCCTTCTGGCCCGGCCTCGTAGCCTCGCCACGTGCCGGGCGGGACGCGCACCGCGTCCCATTCCTTGAGCTCGACGATCTCGTCGTCGAGCTTCATCCGCCCGCTCCCGCGCAGGACGACGTACACCTCCTCCTGCTTCACGTGCGTGTGGCCGTACGGAAAGCGATAGCCCGGCGGGACGCGCTGGTAGCTCAGGGCGGATTCCTCGAGCTCGAGCGCCTTGGTCGCCGCGCGGAACTCCAGGTCCGGCGCGCCGTCGAACCTCGGGCCGAGGTCCTCGAGATCCTCCTTGATGTTTCTGAGCGTGAACGGCACGGCGCCTAGGGAGTGAGCAGTTTCCACTGCCCCTCGGAGACGACTTCAACGGTGCCGTCGACCACTTTGAAGGCGGTCTCGTCGTCGATCGCGTACGCAGGGCCCCCGATCCCGGCCGCCCAGCTTTCTGCCTCGGCCATGGTGTTCCCCGGTTGCCCCTCGTGGTCGACGAGGTGCGGACAGATCGAGAAATCGACGATTCCGAGCGTTTCATCGCCGCCGGTAGGCGGCTGCCACTGGACGAAGTCCTCGCCGATCCTGGGGGTCATCACCATGCTCCCGGCGCTCAGCCCCACCCAGACCGTCTCGCGCAGCGACGGTAGGAGCTCCGCCAGGCCCGACTCCCGCATCCAGTGACACAGATACAGGGCATCGCCGCCATTCACCAGCAGGACGTCTGTCTCCCGAACCCAGGAGACCCAGCGTTCTTCGTCGAGGCTGGGTAGGGCGGTGAGCTCTAGCACCCCCAGGGACTTCCACCCCAGTTCGGTCATGGGGCAGCGGGGCTCTTGTCCGCTGATGAAGTTCCATGCGCGCGGGGGACCGGCCATTGGATGCGCGTACGACGCGGTGGGAATGCAGAGGGCGCTGGATTCCGCGATCGGTTTGCCCAGTAGGTCCAGCAAGGCGCCGTGGATGCTCGGGTTCCTGATGCCGGCAGAGGTGAGGAGAAGCTTCACGGCGCGCTCGACGGTAGCTCATTCCGGCCAGGGCGCAGCCGCCATCACGGCCTGCGCGTAGTCGGCCAGGCGCTCGTCGTCGTGGCCTCTGATGCGGTCGAGGAAAGGGAAGCTTCTCGGGGCGATGCGAAGGCGCGCGAACGGCCTGACCGCGACCGGGCTCGCGAGCTGCGGGATGTGTGCCGGCCGGCCTGCGTAGACGGCTCCCGGCTGCTCGACGAACGTGTCCGCCGGCAGGAGGTAGAGGTAGCCCGTGCGCCAGGGCTGCAGCGGGAGCGCCTGCCGACTGACGGAGAAGTAGTAGTACGCGTCGCCCGTGTCCTCGAGCACGAGGCAGCCGTTGTTGAGCGTCAGGCTGTGCCGCGTGCGATCGACGATCGCGTAGAACATCGCCCAGATCGGGTCGCTCGTCGCGAAGACCGCGCTCTGCTGACCGAAGGGCGCGAAGTCGACCGGCTCGCGCGGCTCGAACCGCTCGATGCCCGGATCGCCGGTCCCGTGGAAGGCGATGCGCCGTCGGGCGGCCAGACTGCAGAGGAACTGCCAGCGGACCACGCGCGTCTCCCGCAGGAGCTCGTCGAGGTCCAGGAGGCCCGTGCTGCCCTCTGCCTCTACGCGCTCGAGAAAGCCGTCGACCGCGGCCTCCGTGGCGCGCTCCGTCCTGAACGGCGGCCGTTCGATCCAGTAGTCGGGAAGCACCTAGCGGCGGGCGACGCCGACGATCAGAGGGCGCTCGACCTTGGGAGCTTTCGGAACCTCGCCGTGCCTGATGGTCTCGACCGCCAGCGCCGACCCCTCGATCGCCGACAGCGTGTCGCGGTTCGGGTTGCAGCCGACCAGGTTGTAGAGCGGTGTGATCCGGTCCTGCCACTTCGCGAGCTTCTCGTCGTCCGAGCGCACGTGCTCGAGGAAGAGCAGGCGGCCGTTCGGTCTCAGCACCCGCGCGATCTCGGCCAACGCGGCGTCCTGGCTGGAGACGCTGCAGAGGACGAACGTGACGACGACCGTATCGAAGGTCGCATCCGGGAACGGAAGCCGCTCGACGCTCGCATCCACCACCTCGGCGGCCGAAGAGGTCTCAGCGGCGCGGCGAACGAGGCGGCGGCGCATGTGCTCGTCGGGCTCGGCCAGGACCAGGCGCGTGACGTCTTCGGGATAGTGGGCGAGGTTGAGCCCGGTCCCGGCGCCGATCTCGAGGGTCGCCCCTTCGGCGTCGGCCAGAAGCTGCCGGCGCTCGTCGCTCAAACCGGCCGCCTCGGAGCCCTTGCTGACCGTGTCGTACAGCGCGGCAAACAACCGTCGTCTGATCGCCATCCCGCCCGCGATGCTCTCCGGGAGCCCTGGGCTTGTCAAGCACCGAGCTAGACCGCGTGGCGCATCCAGACGTTCGGCTCCCAGTAGCGGCCCTGGTCGCGCTCACGGTCGATCGCGACCGTCGCCAGGCCTTCCGGGAACCAGTAGTCGCCGCTCTCGGGGAACGCCATCTCGGTCCACGCCTCCCACTCCGCGACGGTCCCGGTGATGCGCAGCGACCGCGGCTCCGGCTTCAGGACCTCCGCGCCGAGCCGCTCGTGCACGCGCATCCACGGATCGAAGAGCAGGCCGTCGGGGCGCCGCCACTCGGCGTACCGCTCGATCTCGACGAGCGGGTAGCGCTCCTTCCAGCTCGGACGAACCGGCGCGATGAGCGAGTCGAGCCCGTGCTCGCGCGCGATCGAGGCCATCCCTTCGACCGCCGCTGCTGCTCAGGCCACGGCCCTGGAGATCGCGAGGGATCATGATCACGAGCGCGCAGAGGACGTTCGCGCCGCCCTCGTCGAAGCCGCGCGCGATCGCGCCGTCGATGCCCGCCGGCAGGTCGGCCACCGAGCCGTCCCACCGAACGGGAACCGAGCGGGCGCGCGCGAGAATCTCGTCGTCGTCGCCGACGAGGCCGAACTGGAAGTCCGGCGCCTCCGCGGTCAGCCGCGACCAGTACTCGTTGAGGACGTCGCCGTGGTTGTTGTACTCCGGCATCGTGTCCTTCGTCCGCTCCCAGGCGGGCTCGAGCAGGTCAGGACGATTGGATGCCGTGGCGAGCTTCATCCGCCTACCATTGCAGCTCGTGGTGGAGCTCGACCTGGACGTCACCGCCGCGGAGGCGCTGGCCGAGTGCCGTGAGCGCGGCCTCGTGGTCCGCAGCGAGCGCGAGCTGGCGGGACGCGCCGGCAGCCACCACTGGCACCTCGGCTTTCCCGGCCGCGCGGGCACGCTCGAGCTCAGCGAGTGGCGCGACCGCGTCTGGGTGCAGGTGCATCCGCGGCGCGACGGCGGCTGGGCGAGGGCGCTCGCCCACGAGCTCTGCTCGACGATGGCGCGCCGGACATGACCTGATGAGGCTCGCGGACCTCAGCAGCCTTGCCACCGAGCTCGAAGGGGTCGTCGAGCGCCGCCCCGACGGCCTGCTCGACTGGCGCTACCACGGGCGCTTGGTCGCGCGCCAGCTCGACGACAGCCACGTCGTCATCCGAGCGTCGTTCGACTTTCGAGACTTCCTGCTCCATTCGTTCCCGGAGACGTTCTCGGTGCCGAGCCGCTTCGCCAAGCACATGATGATCGTCGCCGACCTCGAGGGCGGGAATGCCGACGCCATAGAAGACGCCGTCATCGGCGCCTGGGAGCTGCAGTCTGGCAAGTAGGTCAGGCGGTCAGCCCGATAACGTAGGACGCCATGTCGACCGACGTCGTCACGATGGACAAGATCGTCTCGCTCTGCCGGCGGCGCGGGTTCGTCTTCCCGTCCTCCGAGATCTACGGCGGGCTCGGTTCCACGTACGACTACGGCCACTACGGCGTCCTGACGAAGAACAACATCCGCTCGCGCTGGTTCTCGTCGATGGTGCAGGAGCGCGACGACATCGTCGCCCTCGACTCGGCGGTCATCCTCAACCCGCGCGTCTGGGAGGCGTCCGGCCACGTCGAGGGCTTCACCGACCCGCTCGTCGACTGCCGCACCTGCAAGCTCAGGTTCCGCGGCGACCGGCTCGAGGACTCGCAGTGCGGCCGCAAGCCGAGCAAGAAGCCGGGCGAGACTCCCGACTGCGACCTGACCGAGCCGCGCCAGTTCAACCTGATGTTCGAGACGTCGGTGGGCGCGCTCGTCGAGGGGGGCTCCACCGCCTACCTGCGGCCGGAGACCGCGCAGGGCATCTTCATCAACTTCAAGAACGTCCTTCAGCTCGCCCGGCGGCGGCCGCCGTTCGGGATCGCGCAGGTCGGCAAGTCGTTCCGCAACGAGATCACCCCGGGGAACTTTCTCTTCCGGCTGCGCGAGTTCGAGCAGATGGAAATGGAGTTCTTCGTCCCGCCGGACGAGGGCGAGCGCTGGCACGCGTACTGGATCGAGGAGCGGATGCGCTGGTATCGGGAGCTCGGCCTGCGCGACTCGCAGCTCCGCATCCGCGAGCACGGGCCCGAGGAGCGGTCGCACTACTCGCTCGCGACGAGCGACATCGAGTACCTCTACCCGATCGGCTGGTCGGAGCTCGAGGGCGTCGCCTACCGCGGCGAGTACGACTTGCGGGCTCACACCGAGGCTTCCGGCACGAAGCTCGAGTACGTCGATCCCGACGGTTCGCGCTACACGCCGCACGTGATCGAGCCCGCGGTCTCGATCGACCGGATCCTGCTCGCGGTGCTGATCGACGCGTACGCCGAGGAAGAGGTCGAGGGGCGCGAGCGGACGCTCCTGCGCCTGCACCCGTCGGTCGCGCCGGTCAAAGCCGCGGTGCTGCCGCTCATCTCCAAGGCGGACGCGGGCATGGTCGAGCCGGCGCGCCGGCTCTACGAGGAGCTGCGGGCCCACCACTTCGTCGAGTACGACGACGGCGGGAACATCGGGCGGCGCTACCGGCGGCAGGACGAGATCGGCACGCCGTGGGCGTTCACGATCGACGACGTGACGCTGGAGGACGGCACAGTGACCGTCCGCGATCGCGACTCGCTCGCCCAGGAGCGGCTGCCGCTCGAAGGCGTGCCCGCCTGGCTCGACGACGCGCTCGCACGCTAGCTCGCGCGGGCGTGTCGCGTTTGCGCGCGGCGGGAACGTCCGGGACATGGAGAAGACCGCTCGGATCCAGGAAGTTCAGACGTTCCAGACGAAGTCCGGGAACACGCGCTTCGTCGCGCGCGACGAGGACGGTGACGAGTACACGACCTTCCGCGAGGAGATCGGTCGCTCCGCGCTCGCGGCCCAGGGCCGCAAAGCGCGGCTCGAGTACCACGAGGAACAGCGGAACGGCTTTCGCAACGTCTACCTCGACTCGGTCGATCCGCTCGCGGACGAAGGCGGCGACGGGGACGACGAGCGGGTCGACGAGGTCGCCTGGAAGACGGCCGTCGACTCGGCTCCGTGGCTGCTCGGCTCGACCCCGCCTGAGCGCGAGGTCCCGCCCGAGGAGCTGTTCGAGAAGCTGCAGCCGTTCAAGGAGCTCGTCGCCGAGGACATCAAGGACGGCGGCGACTCGGACTGACGAGTGTCAGGACGCGCGCAGCGTCCGCAGGCGGAAACCGCCGTGGTACTCGTACGAGGCCGTGATCACGGCCAGCGCCTCGCGGGCGCCGCGGGGAGTCAGGCCGGTGTCGCGCGCTCCGTCGAGCGGCCGGCGCAGGAGCCCGTCGATCGCCGCGAGGCCGTCGCTCGAGAGCGGCAGGCCGCCGCCGTTCGCGCACGCGCGGCAGACGGCACCGCCGGCCTGGGGCGAGTAGATGGAGAGCCCTTCGTTCGCCCCGCACTCGGCGCAGCTCGTCACGTGCGGCAGGTAGCCCGAGAGCCAGAGGAGCTTCAGCTGGAAGGAGAGGACGAGCGGGTCTCTGGTGGGCTCGGTGCCCGCCGGCTCGAGCTCGTCGACGAGATCGAGGAACCGCGTGAGCGCCCTGAACGCACGCTCGTTCGCCTCCTGCTCCGGGAAGAGCCGCAGCATCGCCTCGGCCGCGACGAGGCCGACGCCGAGCCGGTACGGCGTCTCGCGCGTCTCGTGGTGCGAGTGGATCAGCTCGACGCCGGTCACCGTCTGGAGCTCGCCGCTGCCCTGGTGGAGGATCAGCTCGCCGTGACTGAGCGGCTCGAGGCGCGCGCCGAAGCGGGATTTCGTCTTGCGGACGCCCTTCGCGACCGCGCCCACGCGCCCGCGGTCGAGCGTGTAGAGGTGCAGCACGCGGTCGGCCTCGCCGAGGCGAAACGAGCGCAGCACGACAGCCTCCGTCTTGTAGGAGCGGCCGGCCAAGGCGCGATCAAGTGTAGAGGCGGCGGTGGTCGGGAATCCTCACGCCTGTTCCTCGTTTACGAAGCGTGATGGCCAGGATTCAGATGTATACGACGGCTTGGTGCGGCTACTGCGTCCGCGCCAAGACGCTGCTCGAGTCGCGCGGCCTGGAGTACGAGGAGATCTCCCTGGACGACGATCCGGCCTTCCGCCAGCGGCTGCTCGACCTCACCGGCGGCTGGACGGTTCCGCAGATCCTCGTCGACGGGCGGCCGATCGGCGGGTACACGGAGCTCTGGCAGCTCGACCGCAGCGGCGGGCTCGAGACGCTCCTCGCGGCCTAGGCTGACGGGCGCTGCTGGCAGGTCGGGCAGTACCAGGTGCCCCGCCCGGCCGCCCTGGTCTTCTCGATCGGCGTGCCGCAGCGATCGCACGGCTCGCCTTCGCGTCCGTAGACCTTGAACTCGTGCTGCATGGCGCCGCTGGCGCCGTCGGGCGTGCGGTAGTCGCGGAGCGTCGCTCCCTGCCGCGCGATCCCGGCTCGGAGCGCAGCGCGGATGCCGCGGTGAAGCGCGGCGACCTCGGTGTCCGTGAGCTCGCCGGCGGGCTTCAGCGGGTGGATCTGAGCGCGCCAGAGCGCCTCGTCGGCGTAGATGTTCCCGACTCCGGCCAGGCGGCGCTGGTCGAGGATCGCGGCCTTGACGGGAGCCTTCCGTCCTGCGAGCGCTTCGGCCAAACGGCGCGCGGTGAACGCCGGCGCGAGCGGCTCCCGGCCGACCCGCGCGGCGAGGTATGGGTCGAGTTCTCCCGGCTCGGTGAGGAGCCAGGTGCCGAAGCGCCGGATGTCTCGATACACGACGTCCGAGCCGTCGTCTAACCTGACAACAGCACGACGGTGAGGATCGTCCTCCGGAAGCGATCCTGGCACCGCGTGCAGTAGCTGACCCGTCATGCGGAGGTGAATCAGGAGAACGCGACCAGTTTCGAACCGGACAACTACATACTTGCCGCGGCGCTCGAGCGAGACGACCCGCTCTCCCACGAGCTCGGCAGCGACCTCGGCTGGATCGTGGGGCCTCGTCAGGCGGGTGTCTGCGATCTCGACGTCGACAAACCGGCGCCCGACCAGCTTCGGCTCGAGTTGCGTTCGGACCGTCTCGACCTCGGGTAGCTCGGGCATGCGTCCAGCCTAGCCGTGTCCCGCGAGCCGGCCGCTCGGGGCGCGGCGGCCTCGCTCAGCCGAGCGTCTCGAGGACGATCGGGCGGTCGGGCGGGGGCTCGTCGGCCAGGTCGTAGGCTGCGAGAACGTGCTCGGCGGCGGTGCGTGCGGCCTCGTCGGTGCGCGCGTGGATCTGCGCAAGCGGCTCGCCCTGCTCGACCCGGTCCCCGCGCTTGCGGACGCAGATGACGCCGACCGCATGGTCGACGGGATCCTCCTTCGTCCTGCGACCTGCACCGAGGTGGAGCGCGACGCGCCCGATCTCCATCGAGTGGAGCGCCGCCACGTACCCGGCCGCCGGCGCGTCGACGTCGAGAAACACGGGCGCCCTCGGCAGCGCCGCGTCGTCGGGCGTACCGCCCTGCGCCTCGATCCAGCGCTCGTACGCCCGCGTGGCCGAGCCGTCGGCGATGGCGGCGGAGACGCGCTCGCGGGCCTCGTCCTCCCCGAGTCCGAGGTCGGACAACGTCAGGAGGCGCACGCTCGCGGTGGTGACGAGGTCGGTGAAGTCGGGCGGGCCTTCCCCGCGCAGCGTCGCGACGGCCTCGCGGATCTCGAGCGCGTTGCCGACCGCGGCGCCGAGGGGCTGGTCCATGTCTGTGAGCAGGCAGGCGGTTTCCCGGTCGAACCGGGCTGCGAGCTCGCGCATCATCACGGCCAGCGCGCGCGCGTCGTCGAGCGTCTTCATGAAGGCACCTTCGCCAACCTTGACGTCGAACACGATCGCCTCGGCGCCGGCGGCGATCTTCTTCGAGACGATGCTCGAGGCGATCAGCGGGAGGCTGTCGACGGTCGCGGTCACGTCGCGAAGGCCGTAGAGCCGCTTGTCGGCGGGCACGAGGTCCGCCCCCGCGCCGACAATCGCCATGCCGGCGTCGCGAACCTGCGCGACGAGCTCTTCGGTCGAGAGCTCGACCCGGAAGCCCGGGATCGACTCGAGCTTGTCGAGCGTCCCGCCCGTATGGCCGAGCCCGCGCCCGCTCATCTTCGCGAAGGGCACGCCGCAGGCCGCGACGATCGGTCCGACCGCGATGGACGTCTTGTCGCCCACGCCGCCCGTCGAGTGCTTGTCGACGACCTTGCGGCCGAGGGCCGAGCGGAGGTCGATCGTCTCGCCGGTCTCGATCATCGCCTCGGTGAGCGCGTAGGTCTCGTCGCCCGAGAGCCCCCGAAAGAAGACCGCCATACAGAACGCCGCGAGCTGGTAGTCAGGCACCTCGTCGCGCGCGTAGCCGAGCATCAGCTCCTTCAGCTCGGCGGCGGACAGCTCGCCGCCGTCGCGCTTCCGCTCGATCAGCTCGGCCGGACGGATCATTGCTTCTCGGCCACGAAGATCGTCGAGCGCCGCGAGCAGACAAGCTCTCCGTCGAACGGCGGGACGGTCGCCGACACGGTCACGAGCGAATCGACGTAACGCTGAACGGCCTCCGGGTCCACGAACGTCACGGTTCCGGCGGCGTGGCGCTCCTCGACGTGCTCGAAATGGCGCCGCAGGATCTCGGCGCCGTTGTCGGAGTGAAAGCCGGCCATGAGGAAGGGCGTCCGGTCGGCGCCGAGCAGCGTCCACAGCTCGTGCAGGCTCTCGGGCGCATTCGTCACCGCCACGAGCCGGCCCCCGGGACGAAGCACCCGCGCCAGCTCGGAGAGGCCACGGTCGAGGTCGGGGACGTGGTAGAGCATCCAGGCGGCCAGCGCGGCGTCGAACGACGCGTCCTCGAATGGAAGGTCCTGCACGTCTCCGACGCGTGCGTCGACGCCACGGCGCCGCGTCAGCTCGACCATCCGCTCGGACTGGTCGACCGCTACCACCTTGGCTCCGACCTCGTCCTTGATCCACTCCGAAGCCCAACCCTGGCCGCACCCGACCTCGAGCACGCGCCGCGGCCGCGCCTCGGCCACCGCCTCGAGCGCCAGCTCCCGGGGATTCGGCCCGGTGAGGCCCTGCCACGCCGCGATCCGCTCCTCGAGCCGCGACTCCTCCGCGTACTCGGCGCGGACGACTTCCGGGTCGTTCAGCCTCACGGCTCGACGATCGCCTGGCCGGGAAGCGAGCGGCCGGGCGATTTCCCCCCGAGCCACCTGTTGATCGTGGCGCCCACGTCCGCGAATTCGCCGTCCTCGTGGATCCGCCCCGCGGCGTTGCGGCCGTGCACGTACGCGAGCAGCAGCGCGTGCTCGCGCGAGTGGTCGGTCGACGGCGTCGTCGGGTCGCAGCCGTGGTCGGAGGTGAGGATCAGCAGGTCCTGCTCGCGCAGCGCGTCCAGCAGGTCCGGCAGACGCCGGTCGAAGTCCTGCAGGCAGCGGTGAAAGTTGACCGGGTCGTTGCGATGGCCCCAGAGCATGTCCGTCTCGACCAGGTTCGTGAAGACGAGCCCGTCGTCCAGCTCGCGCAGGAGCGTCTCGGTCTGCTGGATCCCCTCGACGTTCGACTTCGTCGGGTGCGACTCGTCGATGTCGCAGCCCGCGAAGATGTCGCCGATCTTGCCCACGCCGTGCACCTGCGTGCCCGCCTCCCGGACGAGCGTCAGGTAGTTCGGCCGGCGCGGCTCGAGCGAGAAGTCGTGCCTGTTCGGCGTGCGCTCGTAGTTGCCCGGCTCGCCGATGAACGGCCGAGCGATCACGCGCCCGACGGCATGCTTGCCGGTCAGGATCTCCCGCGCGATCCGGCAGCCCTCGTACAGCTCCTCGAGCGGGATCGTCTCCTCGTGGGCGGCGATCTGGAACACGGAATCGGCGGACGTGTAGACGATCCACTTGCCCGTGCGCTGGTGCTCCTCACCCAGCTCCTGGATGATCTCCGTGCCGGAGGCCGGCTTGTTACCGAGGACGCCGCGCCCCGTCCGGTGCATGAACGGGTCGATGACGTCGTGCGGGAAACCCTGCGCATACGTCGGGAACGGCGTCGGAGTGACGACGCCCATCAGCTCCCAGTGGCCCGCAGTCGTGTCCTTGCCCTTCGACCGCTCGATCAGCCTTCCCGCAACCGCGGGCGCACCCGGCTGCGGCCGGCAACCCTCGAGCGGCTCGACGTTGCCGAGGCCGAGCGCCTCGAGATTCGGCAGGTCCAGCCCGCCGACCGCGCGCGCGACGTTGCCGAGCGTGTCCGAGCCCTCGTCGCCGTACGCGTCCGCATCCGGGAGCTCTCCGGCCCCGACGGCGTCCAACACGATCACGCAGGCTCTCGGCACCGGGCTATTCTAGGTGGGTCATGGATGCGATCCTCGGCCTGGTCGGCTTGATCATCTTCTCCGTCTGCATCATCGTGCTGGCGGCGGGCATGACGTGGGTCGTCGTCAAGATCAGCCCGGCGCGCGGAGCGAAGAGCAGCAGCGACTCGACGAGCTAGACCGGCGAGAGAGGCAGAACGTCTTCGAGCGGGTGGTAGTCGAGCCCGTGCGCCTCGGCGACGGCCTCGTACGTGACCTTCCCGTCGAGCACGTTGACGCCGCGAGCGAGTGCCTGATCACGCGCAACCGCCTCGGCGAGCCCCAGCTCGGCGATCGCCTCGACGTAGGGCAGCGTCACGTTCGTCAGCGCCTTCGTCGACGTGATCGGGACCGCCCCCGGCATGTTCGCGACGCAGTAGTGGGTGACGCCGTCGACCACGTAGACCGGCTCGCTGTGCGTGGTCGGGTGCGAGGTCTCGGTGCAGCCGCCCTGGTCGATGGCGACGTCGCAGAGGACCGCGCCGTCCTTCATCTCGCCGAGCATGGCGCGGGTGACGAGCTTCGGGGCGACGGCGCCCGGGATCAGGACCGCGCCGATCACGACGTCCGCCTCGACGATCGACTCCTCGATCTGAAGCGTCGACGACATCACCAGGCTCACGCGGCCCGAGAGGATCTCGTCGAGGTGGCGCATGCGGTCGACCGAGCGCTCGAGGATGGTCACGTTCGCTCCCAGGCCGAGCGCGATGACCGCGGCGTTGTAGCCGACGATCCCCCCGCCGATCACGAGCACGCTGCCGGGCGCGACGCCCGGTACCCCTCCGAGCAGCAGCCCGCGCCCGCCGAGCGGCTTCTCGAGAAAGTACGCGCCCGCCTGCGCGGCGAGCCGGCCGGCGATCTCGCTCATCGGAGCCAGCAGAGGGAGCGCACGGTTGTCCGTCTCGACGGTCTCGTAGGCGACGCAGGCCGCGCCGCTCTCGGCGAGCGCGCGGGTGAGGTCGGCGTTCGCAGCGAGGTGGAGGTACGTGAAGAGCACCTGGCCTTCGCCGAGGAGCGAGTACTCGGGCTCGAGCGGCTCCTTCACCTTGAGCAGGAGCTCCGCGTCCTCCCAGACGTCGGACGCCGAGCCGAGGGTCGCACCGACCGCGACGTAGGCGTCGTCGCCGAACGCGCTCCCCGCGCCTGCGCCGCTCTCGACGAGAACGTCATGGCCGCGCTGGACGAGCTCACGCGCACCCGCCGGCGTCAGGGCGACGCGGTACTCGTCGGCCTTGATCTCCTTGACGACTCCGACCTTCATGAGGCGAGAAACCCTAGCTTGTCGCGGGAAACCGGCGAAACGACCCGGCCGGCGGAGACGTCACACATTCGTGACAGAGGCGTCACCCATCCGTGCGACTTTCCTCGTTACGATCGCAGCGGGGAGGAGGTTGGTGGCCACCGGGGCCGAAGGGGCGGAGCCGAAGCGGCAGTCGAAGCGCACTGACGAGTGGCGGTCGCGGGCCGCGGCGCTCGGGACGGCGCGGGAACGCGGGGAGATCGGCGACGACGCGTGGTTCGACGGGATGCGCGCCATCTTCGAGGCCGCCTACCTCGCCGAGGAGAGCCCACGCGGGCAGTCGGGGTTCGGCGGCGGCGAGGCTCGCTGGGAGGCCGGCAGGCGACCCATCGCCGACGCGATCGATCGCGACGGGGCCTTTCTCGACATTGGGTGCGCCAACGGCCACCTGCTCGAGTGCGTCGTCCGTTGGTCAGCGCATCCAATTGAGCCGTACGGGCTCGACTACGCGCCCGCGGTCGCGCAACTCGCGCGCGAGCGGCTGCCGCAGTGGGCCGACCGGATCTTCACGGGCAATGCACTCGATCTGGGAGCCGCCGCGCCGCTTCGACTTCGTCCGCACGGAGCTCGTCTATGTCCCGCAGGAGCGGCGCCGGACCTACGTTCAGCGGCTTCTCGACCTCTTCCTCGAGCCCGGCGGACGACTGATCGTCTGCGGCTACGGGAGCCCGCGCAGCGGCCTGGCCGCCGATCCGGTCGGCGACGAGCTGCGCGCGCTCGGCTTCGAGCCGGAAGAGGAGGCCGACGCCGAGGCGCCCGAGGGCGGCGGGCCGATCGTCCGGATCGCCTGTCTGCGCGCCTAGAACCCTGCGAGCCGCTCGACCAGCCGCCGCTCGTCAGGGCCGAGCCAGGGCGGCTCGCCGGCGACCGCGTTCTCGCGGGCGTGCTCGGGATCGCGCGTGGCCGGGATGACGACGTCGACGCGCTCGTCCGAAAGCGCCCACTTGAGCAGCGCCTGCGGCCAGGTCTCGACGCCGAGCTCGCGCAGCGGCTCGAGCTCCGCGGCCGGCGGCGACCGCCGCAGGAGACCACCCTCGCCGAGCGGCCGCATCACGATGACGGCGACCCCGAGCTCGGCCGCGAGCGGCAGCAGCCGCTCCTCGCACTCGCGCTCGTGCGGGTTGAGCGGCACCTGCAGCGTCTGGAAGCGGCCGGTGCGCAGCGCCGCCTCGAGCTCGTCGAACGCGCCCGCGTCGTAGTGCGTGACGCCCAGCCGGCCGACCCGCCCAGCCGAGAGCTCTTCCTCGAGCCACGGCAGGTGCTCCCGCCACGAGACGAGGTTGTGCACCTGCTCGACGTCGACCCGCCCGAACCACTCGAGCTGCTGCCTGAAGTGGCGCTGCCCGTCCTCGACCGCGCGCGACCAGATCTTCGTCGCGACTACCACCTCGTCACGGCGGTCGGCCAGCGCCTGCCCGAGCGAGCGCTCGGCGCCGCCGTACATCGGCGACGAGTCGAAGAGGCGCACGCCCGCCTCCAGCGCCGCGCCGACCACGTCCCCGGCGAGGCTCTCGTCGCCACCGAAGGTGTTCCAGGTGCCGAGCCCGACGACCGGCCCCAGACGCCGCTCCTCCATCAGCCGGCGAGCTCGCGCGCCAGCCGCCCCGCGGCGAACGCGGCCTCGAAGAACGACGGCTCCTCGTCCGGGCCGCGGCCCATGTGCGAGAGCGGGAGCCCGGAGCATGCTTCACGCCAGCCCGAGGCGTCGACCTCGATCCTCGGCTCGACCCAGCCGGGCGCCTCGAGACCCTCCGGCCATGCGACCGTGACGCCCTCACGGCAGAGCGACAGCACGGCGCGCGTGTGGTGCGAAACGCCGCGGTGCCGGTCGCGTTCGTCCGCGCTCGAGACGCGGGCCGCCAGCAACGGCCGGCCGCCCAGGGCCACGGCCGCATTCGCGGCGTCCGCCGCCGCGAGCCCGCCGTGCCCGAGGCTCGTCCCGGTCCCGACGATCCCGACCCCGATCGCGCAGAGAACCGCGTCGAAGCCCCCGGCCCCCGCCCACGCCAGAGCCGACGCGACGCCCACGCACTCCACCGCGCCGCCGAAGCACGGCCCGGCCGATGCCGTCGCCGCGAGCAGCCCGCGGGAGCGCAAGAGCCGCACGGTGTCCGAGAGCGCGATCGAGAGCGCACCGCCCGGCAATTGCACGTACGCGACGCGCAGCCCCTCCCCCAGTCCCGCGCAGACGGGCGCGACCTGGCTGTGCAGCGAGCAGCAGACGACCGGCATACCGCCGAGGCCCTCCGCGAGCGGGGCGTCCTCCTCCGCGTGCCGCGCCGCCCACTGCAGCGGCGAGTAGGGCAGCTTCATGACGTGCGCGCCCTCCTGCGCCGGAAGCTCGAGGCCGCGCGTCAGGTTCGCGTAGAGGACGTCGAACCCGCCCGAGCCGAGGCCGAGCCCGCGCGCCTGGACGTTCACGAGCACTTCGTCGTCGACCTCGACGGGACCTGTCAGCCCCGGATACGCGACGCAGGCCTCCCCGTCGACCTCCAGGCGCAGCAGCCCCTCGTGCCGCTCGACGATCGCGGTCACGCGGCCGCGCCGGAGGCTAAGCGGCATCGCCCTCCTCCCGCGCGACGTCGACCAGGGCGAGCGTCACGTCGACCATCGCCTCGAGGTCGGAGACCGCGATCCGCTCGTCGGGCGTGTGGATGTCGGTCATCGCGTTCGCGAGATTGACGCACTGCAGGCCACGGTCGTTGAAGACGTTCGCGTCGGCGCCGCCGCCCGAGAGGACAAAGCTCGCCTCGCGCCCGGTGCGCTCGATCGCGGTCGCGGCGAGGCGAACGGGCAAGTCGTCGCGGCGGAAGCGGTAGCCGCGCGCAGAGCCCTCGAGCTGCACCTCGACCTCGCACTCCGCGAGGCCCGCCGCGAAGGTGAACGTCTCGAGCATCTCCTTGACGACCTCGGCGGCCTTGCGCTCGTCGTGGCTCCGGGCCTCGGCGAGCAGGCGGCAGTGCTCGGGGATGACGTTGCGGCCGGTGCCGCCCTCGATGACACCGACGTTCGCAGTCGTCTCGTCGTCGATCCGGCCGAGCCGCAAATCGGCCACCGCCTTCGCGGCGGCCGCGATCGCGGAGCGTCCTTCCTCCGGGTACATGCCCGCGTGCGCGGCGCGGCCGTGGAAGACGACGTCGAGCTTGCGCATGTGCGGCGCGCCGACGATCACCTCGCCGACCGGGCCCGCGTGGTCGTAGACGTAGCCGACCTTCGCGCGCAGCCGCTCGACGTCGAACGCAGCGGCTCCCCGCAGCCCGACCTCCTCCATCGGCGTGAACAGGAGCTCGATCCCGGCGTGCGGCCGGCCGTTGTCGAGCACCCGTGCGGTGGCCTCGAGCATCGCCGCGACGGAGGCCTTGTTGTCGGCCCCGAGGATCGTCCCGCCCGCGTTGCGGACGACGCCGTCCTCGCCGACGACCGGCTCGAGGGGGCCCTCGAGCGGAACCGTGTCGAGGTGCGCGCAGAGGAAGAGCGGGATCCCGCCCTCGCCGGAAGGCTCGACCCGCGCGAGGATGTTCCCGATCTGGGAGCCGACCTTCGGCCCGGCGTCATCCTCGTTCGCCTCCAGCCCCAGCGCCTCGAGGTACTCGAGCACGCGGTCGGCGACAGCCCGCTCCTCCCCCGGCGGGCTCGGAATCGCCGCGAGGTCGAGAAACAGCGAAAGCACGTCCGGTGCCCATCCGGGTCGCACGCGCGCGATCTTAGAGGCAGCCCTCCGGCGCAGGGCTCACGGCACGACCCTGCGCATCACGCAGTTCCTCTTGCCTTTCGGGCGGACGTAGCTGAAGCCCGCCCGCTCGTACAGTGACCGCGTGCCGTTGTAGAGGACGGACACCTTCTGGCCGCCGGTGTCGTGCGGGTAACCCTCCACAACGCCGCCGCCACCTTGCGCAATCAGATCGACGGCGCCACCGAGGGCGATCGCAGTCACTCCTTCGCGCCGGTGCTTCTTGTCCACGAAGATGCAGGTGATCCGGAAGTCAGGCGGTTCGTCCCCGGCGGCCTCGTACTCTTTGCGGTGGTGGATGTTCGGCAGTTCCTCCGGAGGGCCGAACTGGCACCAGGCAACTGCCTCTTCACCGTCGAACACCAGCGCCGCATGCGCGCGGTCCTCGGCGACCAGCCGCTCCTTGAGGGCGCGGTTGCCCTCGGCGGTGAACGTCTTCTCGGCGTGGAAGGTGTGGAACCACGTGCACCAGCAGCCACCGAAGACGCCGTTGTGCCGCTCGACGAGCCGCGCGAATGCGTCCCAGGTACTCGGATCGAGCGGCTTGACCGTGTAGTCCGTCATGGCAGCGCCATCAGGCGGGCTCGACGGGATCGCCGACGCGGACCCGCCCCGGCTGCGCGACTGCCGCATGCACCCCGAACGGCAGCGGTTCCGTCGTCTCGGCTTCTCGCCGGTAGGCGGCGAGGGCTTTGAGCGTGTCGAGGTCGGGCGCGCCCGTCTCGGGGTTCTGCGTCGTCACGGCGCACCGCCCGACGTTCCCTTGCGGAACGACGACCGCCTCGCCGAGGCGTACGCGGCGGCCGAGCCACTCGTCCTCCCCGTGCTCGCCGAGGCCGTCGATCCCGAAGTTCATGCGGAAGCGGCGCTCGTCGACCTCGTCCACGCCGAGGGCCCGCGCGATCGCCTGCAGCGAGCCGGTGCCGAGCAACGTCGCGGCGCCGCTCCGTCTGCGGTCGGGCGCCGGGCCGGGAGAGCGAACGAGCCGAAGGTCGCGGCCCGCGAAGTCGGAGATCGCCTCGCTCCACGGCCCCTCGACGACGCGAACGTCGACCGTGACATCCCAGAAGCGCGCGCTGAGCGCGCCGTCGACGCCGACCTCCTGCGCAATCGTCGTGCCGTCGGGAAACTCGAGCGTGAGCGAGTCGGCGTCGCGGTCGTAGCGGGGGACGATCTGCTGCAGGGCGCCAAGTCCTTTGCTGTTCACGAGCCGGTCGTTCTCGTCGACGAGAAAGAACTCGCGGTCTCCGGTGATCCCGGCCTCGGTCAGCTCGCATTCGTCGAGCTGCCGGACGGCGAGACCCTTGACCGGGCAATGCGAGATCCAGGCGACCCGCAGGCTCATGCGGGTAACGCTAGCGGCGGCGGGCGCTGTCCCAGCTCGCCGCGAGCGCGGCTGGGTCGAGGCGCTCGGCGGCGGCGAGCGCGCGGTTGGCGCGCTTGGCCGTCTCGCGGCCGAAGATCCCGCCCAGGACCCACTTGCGCGTGAGCCGGACGAGGTGGAGCTTGTCGTCGGTCGGACGGAGCTTGCGTTTCGGATGGAGATAGAGGTCGAGCGTCACCTTCTTGACGAGCCCTGGGTCGGCGGGTTCGCCCGTCGCCTGCTCGAGCCGATGGGCCACCAGCGAGGACAGCACCTGGATCTCACGTACTCCGGTGCGGACCGCGACTCCGACCGAGATCGCGCTCGACGCGACGATGACCCACGGCAGCTTGACGAGACGCGCCCCTCGGGCGAAAGCGCGGACGACGGGAACAGCGAGCACGATCACGCGCTGGATGTCGTCCGCGACCGACTCGGCCTGCTCGTCGCCGGCGAGCAGGCGCCTGGCCTCCTCGGCCGAGGTGACGTGCTTGTCGCCGAGCAGCACCTCGTCGATCGCCCGGCTCACGAGGCCGTCGATCGCGTGAGCGAGCGCGACGCCGGCTCTGCCCGCGTCGGTACCCGCCCTCTTCCCCGCGGCTGCCGAACGAGCTGAGCACGACTGCTCCCTTGCTCGCCGCTCTCTCCGCCGGACGCATGGAACGATCGTATTCGCCCGGCGCGGGCGAATCGAAACCTCAGCGCGAGACGCTGAAGGTCGCGCCGACGCGCTCGCGGGCGCGGGCGAAGGCGGCGCCGACGAAGTCTCGGAACAGTGGCGCCGGCCGCGTCGGGCGCGACTTGAACTCGGGGTGGAACTGGCTCGCGACGAACCACGGATGATCCGGGAGCTCGACGATCTCGACCAGCCGCCCCTCCTGGAAGGTGCCCGAGACGACGAGGCCCGCATCGACCAGCCGCGGCCGGAAGTGGTTGTTCACCTCGTAGCGGTGCCGGTGTCGCTCGTGGACGACGAGCTCGTTGTAGGCGGCGAGCGCGCGCGTCCCGTCGGCCAGCTCGACCGCCTGCGCGCCGAGGCGCATCGTGCCGCCGAGATCCTCGATCTCCTTCTGCTCGGGGAGCAGGTCGATCACCGGGTACGGCGTCTCCGGGTCCATCTCGGTGGAGTTGGCTCCGTCGAGGCCGACCACGTGCCGCGCGTACTCGGAGACCGCGACGTGCATCCCGAGACAGATCCCGAGGTACGGGATCTCGTGCTCGCGGGCGACGCGGCAGGCCAGGATCTTCCCCTCCCACCCGCGTGAGCCGAAGCCTCCGGGCACCAGCACCCCGTCGACCTGCTCGAGCTCCGCCTGGGCCTCCTCCAGGGACATCCCCTCGGCGTCGAACCAGCGCACGTTGACCGTGCAGCCCTGGTGGACGCCTGCGTGCCTGAGTGCCTCGTGCACCGACAGATACGCGTCGCGCAGCTTCACGTACTTGCCGACGAGCGCGATCTCGACCTCGCCGTCGCGCGGCGAGCGGATCCGCTCCGTCAGCTCGAGCCACTCGCCGAGATCGGCTTCGCCCGCGGGCAACCCGAGCTTCTCGCAGACGAGCGCGTCGAAGCCCTCCTCCTGCAGCGCGGAGGGCACGAGGTAGAGGTCGGGCACGTCGTGGTTGGCGACGACCGCCTCCGGCTCGAGGTCGGCGAAGAGCGCGATCTTCTCGCGGATGTCGTCGGAGATCGGGTCGTGCGCGCGCGCGACGATCACATCCGGGTGGATGCCGATGCGGCGCAGCTCGTTGACGGAATGCTGCGTCGGCTTCGTCTTCAGCTCGCCCGCGGTCTCGATGAACGGGACGAGCGTGACGTGCACGTAGCAGACGTTCTCCTGCCCGGCCTCGCGGCGGAACTGGCGGATCGCCTCCAGGAACGGCAGCGACTCGATGTCGCCGACGGTGCCGCCGATCTCGGTCACGACCACGTCGCAGTCGCTCGCCTCGGTGACGCTCCGGATGCGCTCCTTGATCTCGTTCGTGATGTGCGGGATCACCTGCACCGTCGAGCCGAGGTACTCGCCCTTGCGCTCCTTGCGGATCACGCGGTCCCAGACGGAGCCGGCCGTGTGGTTCGCGGTGCGCGAGAGGTTCTCGTCGATGAAGCGCTCGTAGTGGCCGATGTCGAGGTCGGTCTCTGCCCCGTCCTCGGTGACGAAGACCTCGCCGTGCTGGAAGGGGCTCATCGTCCCGGGATCGACGTTGATGTAGGGGTCGAACTTCTGCATCTGCACCTTCAGCCCGCGGGCCTTGAGGAGCCGGCCGAGCGAGCTCGCGGTGATGCCCTTGCCGAGCGACGAGACGACGCCGCCGGTGACGAAGACGTACTTCGGCGGCCGGCGGGCCACTAGGGGCGCCCCAACTGGTCGAGGCGCAATAGGAACGGCGAGCGCTCGATCAGCTCGTTGAAGGAACGGGTCTCGCCGAGGAGGTTGAGGCCCGCGAGAGCTGCGATCGCAAGCTTGCGGCCTCTGCCCGTGAATCGGTCCACGGAACTCAAGCCTAGCAGCGCGCCCAGCGCGTTCGAGCCTGCGTCCCCGAGCATCGTCATCTCGCGGAGATCGTAGGGGGCGACGAGGACGGCAGGGACGAGCGGCGCGCGCACGAGCGGCGCGACGGCGAGGTACGCCTTCAGTGCCCGGCCGGGGCGCGTGTCGAGCTGGTTGAGGAAGTTCGCGGCGAGCGCGACGAGGAGCGCGCCGGAGACCGAGCGGGTGCGCGCGAGCCCGTAGAGCGGGATCGCGACGGCCTTGAGCGTGCCCGTGGTCAGGCCTGCTCTCAGGTGGGTGCGGACACCGCGCTCGGGGCCCGAGAGCAGATCGTCGGCGAGGCCGATCGCGGTCACGACCGGCTCGCGCGCGGCGAAGACCCAGCCGACGAGCGGCAGGCGGAGGCCGCGGTGGTTCGTCGCGGTCGGCCCGCAGGCGAGCACGGCGTCGAGCAGCTGGCGGCCGCGGTGCAGGAAGCCGCCGAGGTCGCGTCCTGTCGCCCGGTGGCGCAGCGGCAGCTCGCGCTCTTCGACCCGGAGGCCTGCGCGGACCGCGTCGATCGTCATTCGCACCTCACAGCCGAACCCCGGCGCCAGCGGGAAGCAGGCGGCGCGGGCAGCCGGCGAGAGGGCACGCTGTCCGGAGAGCGGCTCGCGCGCCTCGTAGCCGCTGCGGAGCCGGATCAGCTCGCGGGCAGCGCGCTTCGCGATCCCGAGGCCTCCGCCCTGCCGCTCGCGAAAGGCGGCAACGGCCAGGTCGGCGCCGTCCTCGACGAGCGGCCCGAGATCGCCCTCGAGGTCGGCGTCGCAGAGCAGCAGCGGGCCCGGGCCTGCCTCGCGCTCGGCGAGCGTCAGCGCCTGCCCCTTGCCGAGCCGCGGCAGCCGCACGACTCTCGCTCCCGCCCGTTCCGCCGCGTCCGCGGTCCCGTCGCGTGACCCGTCGTCGGCGACGAGGACCTCGGCCTCGGGGAACGCAGACCGGAGCGCGGCCACAGTCGTCCCGATCGACCGCTCCTCGTCGCGCGCGGCGACGAGGACGGTCAGGCGGTCAGCCACGGGGCGGGACGAAGGGCGGCAGCGACTGGTCCGCGGTCGCCTTGATCCCGTACTGGCCGGCGGGCGCACCGGCGAGCAGGAGGACGAGACCGAGCTTGCCGGCGGGCTTGTCGACGTCGTCCACGCTCGAGAGGCCGCCCGCGCGGAAGGCGTCCACGGCGGAGGTCGCCGAGGTCGTGGTCTCGACACCCACGGCGGGCACAGCGGCCGAGTCGAGGCCCTGGTAGAGACCGAGCAGGAACTTGCTCGTCGCACCGCGCTGCGGCGGCACCGTCCGGGCGACGATCACGCCGTCGACCGGCTCCTTGCTCCCGCCGAGGCGCTCTTCGATGAGCGTGTCGGTGAGCGCGTCCCAGAGCGGCGTCTCGCCGCCTGACACGAGCTCGTCGCCGAGCGCCTGGCCGAGGGTCTGCAGCTTGGAGCGCCCCGCATACGCAGCGCCCACCTGCGACGCTCTCAGCTTCGACTCGATCGTCTTCAGGTCGAGCGGGAGCTTGAGCGCGCGGAAGCGCGCCTCGGTGGCGCCCGAGTCGGTGAGCGTGCGCTCGATCGTCGAGCGGACGCCGCCATCCGCGGAGCCGATGGATACGACTGCGATCCGCTTGTCGCGCAGGCGGTTGCGGGCGAGCACCGGGTAGCTCTCGTTCATGTAGATCTGCGCGGAGCGCTGCTCGCGTTGCGAGAGCGCGGAGGTTTTCGAGGCGGCGTCGAGGTCCGCCTGAAGCTGCGCGACGCGCTGCTTCAGCAGGCTGCGGTTCGCGCTGTCGACGAGCCCGCGGTCGGAGATCCCGACGCCGACGAGGATCCCGATCACGAGCGCCAGGAAGACCGCGGCAAGCGAAGCTACGTGGTAGCGAAGGTCGAACATGCCCTACTCCTCGGCCGCAGTCTGGCACAGGGCGTGTAGGCGATTCAGCGCTTTCCGAGGCAACGAGCGGTTCACGCGGAGCCAGGGGCCGTCGACCTCGAGGGTCGCCTCGGTGTGGTCGTGCCCGGCAGGCTCGAGCTGGAGCCTGGCCTCGATGCCGTCGTTGACGAAGAGGAGGCGGAGGAACTGCAGCGGCCGGACCTCGAGGATGGCGATCGTGCCCATGGCCTCGGCCTTCCGCATGTAGGCGGTGACGACGCTGCTCGACTGCGGGCCGGCGACGAGCTGCCAGCGCGCCCCCGGTGCAAGGCCTCGCCGGTCGGGCCGGACCGCGGTGACGCCCGGCCACCAGTCGGCCAGGTGGTTGGGCTCGGCCAGGAACCGCCAGACGTCCTCGGGCGGCGCGAGCAGCTCGCGGGTAGCGACGACACGCGGCATTTCGCCTCAGCCTATGCCGAGGAGGTCGCGCAGCCGCTGGACGACCAGCCCGATGAAGTGGCGCAGCCCGGGCGAGGCGAGGATCGCGACCACGATCGCGGCGAGCCCTGCGGCCGCGAACGCGACCAGCGGCCAGAGCCCGACCTCGCGGCTGACGAGTCGCGAGACGCCCTTCGCGTCGACGAGGATCTCGCCCACCTTCAGGCGGGTGACGAAGGTCGACGACATTCCCGCGCGGTCGCGCTCGAGGAACTCGATCAGGTTGAAATGCGTGCCGACGGCGACGATCAGCTCGGCGCCCTTCTCGTACGCGAGCAGTAGCGCGATGTCCTCGCTGATCCCCGGCGCGGCGACCGTGTGGAACGGGACGCCCAGCGCCTCGAGCCGCTCGGCTCCGGGCGCGGCCCCGTCGCGGTACGCGTGCACGATCAGCTCCGCGCCGCAACCGAGCGCCTTGTCGGAGACCGAGTCCATGTCGCCGACGATCACGTCGGGCTTCATTCCGGCCTGGAGCAGCGCGTCGGCCCCACCGTCGACTCCCAGCAGCACAGGCCGGAAGTCGCGGACGTACGGGCGGACGATCCCGAGGTCGCGCTTGTAACCCGGGCCGCGGGCGACGACGAGCGCCTGGCGTTCCCGGAAGCGCGTCTTCAGGGGCGGGAACTGGATGCCCTCTGCCAGCAGGCCGCCCTCCTCGCGGAGGTACTGGAGCGTGTTCTCGGCGAACACCTGGAGCGCGTCGGTGACGCGGGCGCGCTGCTCCGCGAGCGCGGCCTCGAGCCGGCCCGCGTCGAGCGCCCGGCCGGAGGCGAGACAGGTTCCGTTGCGGAAGATGCTCGCGCCGCGGATCGTCACCGGCTCCCCGTCACCGAGCTCGTCGAAGAGCGAGGCGCCCGGGGCGTCGATCAGGCGAACGCCGCCGCGCACGAGTAGCAGCGGCCCGGGGTTCGGGAAGCGGCCCGACTGCGACTCGGCGACGTTGACGACCACGCGCACGCCCGACTCGAGCAGCTCCTCGGCGGAAGCGCGGTCGATGTCCTGGTGATCGATGATCGCGACGTCGTCCGGGCCGAGCCGCGGCACGAGGCGCTTCGTGCGCTTGCCCAGCTTCGCGGCGCCGGTGAACTCGATGAAGCTCATTTCGTCCGTACGGTCGAGATGAACTCCTCGCCGCCGAGCATTCGCGTCAGCTCGTCGCGGCGCTCCGCCTCGTCGAGGGCCTCGATGCGCGTGTGCGTCGGGTCGCCGGGCACCTTCTCGACCCGGAAGTGGCGTTCGGCGACGCTCGCGATCTGTGGCAGGTGCGTGATCGTGAGGATCTGTGCCCGCCCGGCGAGCCGCTGCAACGTCTCGCCCACCGCGTGCGCCGTGCTGCCGCCGATGCCCGCGTCGATCTCGTCGAAGACGAGCGTCTCGCCGCCGCCTACCGCCGCGATCGCGAGGGCGATCCGCGAGAGCTCGCCGCCCGACGCGGTCTCCGCGACCGGCGCGAACGGCAGGCCCGCGTTCGGGCGGATCAGGAAGGAGACGCGGTCCTGGCCGGTCGGGCCCGGGTCGGCCGCGTCGACCACGGCCTGGAACTCGCCCTCGCCGAGGCCGATGCCCTGGAGCTCACGCGCAACCGCCTCCGCGAACGGCGCTGCCGCCTGTTCCCTCGCCTCGTGGAGCTCTGACGAGAGGCGCTCGACCCGCTGCTCGGCTTGGCGGAGCGCTTCGGCCGCGGCCTGGGACGGATCGGCGCCGCCCTCGAGGGCGTCCAGCTCGGCGTTCGCCTCGGCGGCGCGCGCGAGCAGCTCCTCGTAGGTCTCGCAGCGGTGGCGCCGTCGCACGTCGGCGATGCGGTCGAGCTCGCCCTCGACGTGCTCGAGACGGTCTGGCTCGGCCTCCAGCGACGCCAGGAAGGCGTGCAGGTCGGAGGCGGTCTCGCGCAGGCGCAGCTCGACGTCGCGGAGGTCGTTTCCGGCGCGTTCGAGCTCGGGGGCGAGCCGTTCGAGGGGGGCCAGGGAGCGCTCGGCGAGAGCGACGAGCCCGGCTGCCCCTTCGCCCTCGTCGGGCGAGAGCGCCTCCCCGGCCGCCGAGGCCGCCGCCGCGAGCTCGGTCACGTGGCGCAACCGCTCGCGCTCGGCGCGGAGCGACGTCTCGGTGTCCGGCTCGAGCCCGCCGGTGTCCTCTACGAGCGCGCGCAGCTCCGCGAGGCGGGCCTCCGCGGCGGCCGCGCCCTGGGTCAGCTCTTCGTGGCGGCGTCTGGCGGCCGCGAGCTCGCGCCAGGCGATGCGCAGCTCCGAGCGGCGCTTTGCCTGCTCCTCGCCGGCGAAGGCGTCGAGCAGGTCGAGCTGGTACGAGGGCCGAGCGAGGCGGCGCTGCTCGAACTGGCCGGACATCGCGATCAGCCGCTCGGCTGCGGCGGCAGTGTCCTCGCGCGCGGCGGAGCGGCCCCAGGCGTAGGCGCGCGTGCGGCCGTCGGCGAAGACGCGGCGGGCGAGGACGAGACCGTCCTCGTCTTCGGGACGAAGCTCGGCGAGGGCCTGCAGCTCCTCGTCCTCGAAGAAATGCGCCGGGAGCTCGAGCTCGGCCTCGACGTAGGCCTCGTTCCCGTCCGGCCCGACGAGCGCCGCGTCGCCGCGCGCCCCGAGGAGCAGGCCGATCGCCTGGGCGAGGATCGTCTTGCCTGCGCCGGTCTCGCCGGTGATGGCGTTCAGGCCGGGAGCGAGAGCGAGCTCCGCCTCACGGATGAGGACGAGGTTCTCGATCCGGAGCCGGCGGAGCACGCCTGGATGCTACGCCGAGCGCCTGCGCACGGCGACCCGCTGAAACGGCCCCGCTCGAGACAGGCACGCGCCGCCCCCTCGCGCGCGTGCGTGCGCCCCAGGGTGGGTGGGGGTTAGGGACGGTACCGCCCCGGCGCGCCGAAGGTGTGACGGATGCGTGCCGAATTCGTGCCAATTGCGAACGGCGCGCCGGCAGGGCGGCGCTACGAGGCGAACGTGCGCCGATAGCGGCTGAAGAAGGTGCTCTCCGGCAGCGTCGCGAGCAGGCTGCGCGCCTCTGCGAGCCGCACGACGACCTCCGCGCCGGGCCCGAGGTCGCCCAGCCGGTGACCGTCCGTCAGCAGCGCCGCGTCCACGTCCTGCGTCCGGTTCACGACCGTGAGCTCCTGCCCGCGCGGCACGACCAGCGGGCGCGCGTGCAGCGAATGCGGCGCGACGAACGTCACCGCCATCGCGTCGAGCCCCCAGACGAGCACCGGCCCCCCGTTCGAGAGGTTGTAGGCCGTCGATCCGGACGGCGTCGAGCAGACGAGCCCGTCGCACGGAAGCCACCCGAGGTCCTCGCCGCCGACCGCCCAGCCCAGCTCGATCATCCGCCCGAGCGCCGAGCTCGTGACCACGACGTCGTTCACGGCAGTCCAGCGCGAGCCGCCGGCTTCGCCCTCCAGGACGGGCAGCTCGACAACGCGGTAGTCCCCGCCGAACGCCCGCCTCAAGCCGTCCTCGAGCTGGTCCGCCTCGAGCGCCGCGAGGAAGCCGACCCGCCCGAAGTTGGCGCCGATCACCGGCACGCCGGTGCCGAGGAACCGCCGCAGCGCCCGCAGCATCGTCCCGTCGCCGCCGAGGACGACCGCGAGATCCGCCTCTGCGACCGCGCCGTCGTCTGCGCCGAGATCGTGCTTCTCGCGCTCCTCGTCGGGAAAGAGCAGCTCCACCCCCCGCTCCTCCGCCAGACGCTGCAGCTGCTCGAGCGCGCCGCCGATCGCCTCAGGCCTGCCGTGGGTGACCACGGCCGCGCGCCGCACTTCAGGTCGTTGCGTCGTCGATCCAGCGCTCGAGGTCATCGGGATTCACCGGCCGCTCGCGGTTGACCCGCTCGTTGCTGACCAAGTGCAGAAAGAACTCGCGGTTCCCCTTCGGGCCGGGCAGCCCGGAGTCTACGACGCCCGCGACCATCGCCCCCCAGCCGGGCACCGCGCGCCCGACCTCGAGCAGCACCCGCCGCCACACCTCCGGATCGCGGACGACGCCCTTCCGCGCCTCCGCGCGCCCGGCTTCGAACTGCGGCTTCACCAGCACGACCGCCTCCCAGCCCGGCTCGGCGAGCGCGAGCGCCGGCGGCAGCGCCGTCCGCAGGGAGATGAACGAGACGTCACAGGTCACGAGCTCAGGCGCGAAGGGCAGCTCGCGAAGCTCCCGCACGTTCACGCGCTCGAGCACGGTCACGCGCGGGTCGTCGCGCAGGCGCGGGTGCAGCTGGCCGTGCCCCACGTCGAGCGCGATCACGCGCGCCGCGCCGCGCTGCAGCAGGACGTCCGTGAACCCGCCGGTAGAGGCGCCGACGTCGAGGCAATCGCGCCCCGACGGATCGACCCCGAGCGCGTCCAGCGCGTGGGCGAGCTTCTCGCCCCCGCGGGAGACGTACGGCGGCGGCGCCGTGACCGTCAGCTCGGCCGACTCGTCGACCTGTTCCCCGGCCTTCTCGTGCCCCGGCACGAGCCCCGCGAGCACGAGCGCCTGCGCCCGCGCCCGGCTTTCCGCGAGCCCGCGCTCGACGAGCAGGACATCGAGCCGCTTCTTCGCCATCAGCCCACGACCGAGAGCACCGCGTCCCAGGCCACCTCCGAGGCGACGACGCCGAGCGCGGTCGTGTCCAGCAGCGGATCGCTCTCGACGGCCCCGGTCGAGACCGCGAACAGCACGTCGCCGTCCTCGAGCGCGTGGAACGGCTGGATAGCGCGGGCCATCGACGCGTGCACCTGCCGCCCCAGCGTCTGCAGGTCGCGCCCTTCGAGGCGTAGGTTGGTGACGACGACGGTGAGCGTCGTGTTCCCCGGAGGCGGACGCACAGGCCGGCCTCCCGAGAGCCGCTCCTCAACGCCGGCCGCGAGTGCCAGGCGCGCGACGCTGTCCGGGTCGCGATGACCGAGCACGACGGTTCCCTCGCGGTCGACGATCGCGCCGATTGCATTCACGACCGTGAAGACGGCGACCTTCGTCTCGCCCACCCGGCGGAAGGCACCGCCCTGACCGGCCGCCTCGCGCAGCTCCCAGCCGAAGAGCTTCCCCGCCGTGGCCGAGCGGCCTGCACCTCGCGCGCCGAGCGGGAAGACGCCCGGCCGGGCCGATCTCAGCGCCGCACGCCCGAGCTCCTTGTCCGGGTAGACGGCGTTGTCGCGTCCGCCCCAGTCGAAGATGATTGCGCCCGAGACGAGCGGGATCTGCAGCCAGTCGGTGCGGTAGCCGCGCTGCGCGAGCAGCTCGGCGGCGACACCCGCCGCCGCCTCGAGGCCGAAGAGCGAGCCGCCCGCGAGGCAAATCGCATCGACGAGAGCGACGCCCGCGCCGCTGACGGCCGGAGAGCCGCCGCGCACGTCCGTCGAGCAGGCGACCGGCCCGTCCGGGAAGTGCAGCACCGTGCAGCCAGTGGGCCCCTCGTCGTACTCGGCGACGCCGATCTCGAGGCCCGCGAAGTCGAAGGACAGCTCGCGCCCCTCGAAGGACGTCCTCGGAGTCAGCTCCGCCGAGTCGTTCGACAGACGCGGCACGGCGCCGCTCAGGACGTGCGGGCCGCGAGCCCGGCGACGATCCCGCTCAGGACGGACGTGTCCGCGGGAACTTCGAGCAGCAAGGCCTGGGCCCGGTCGGCGGTCTCGTCGGCGAGCTTCCTCGCGCCCTCCGCCCCGCGCTCGAGCACGAAGCCGTCCTCGTCGAGGATGTCGTCCACGATCTGGAAGAGCAGCCCGACCTCGTCGGCGAACGCCCGCCACGGCGCCTGCTCGCGCTCGGGAACCTCCGCGACCCAGAGCGCGCACGCAACCGAGGCGGAGAAGAGGCAGCCCGTCTTGAGCCGGTGCAGCGAGGCGAGATCGGAGGCGCCGCCGGCGATGTCGAGGTACTGGCCGCCGATCATCCCGAGCGTCGCCTGGACGAGCTCGCGCGCGACCGCAGGCGTCGGGTAGGTGAGCGCGAGCCTCAGCGCCTCTGCGAGCAGCGCGTCGCCGGCGAGCACGCCGACCGCCTCGCCGAACTCGGCCCAGGTGCTCGCGCGCCCACGGCGGAGCCGATCGTTGTCGAGCGCCGGGAGGTCGTCGTGGACGAGCGAGAAGTTGTGCACGAGCTCGAGCGCCGCAGCCGCCGGCAGCGCCGCCTCCGGCTCGGCGCCGGCTGCCTCGGCCGTCGCAATGCAGAGCACCGGGCGCACCCGCTTGCCGCCGCCCGCGAGCGAGTAGCGCAGCGAGGCCTCGAGCCCGCCGAGCTCAGGCGTCAGCGCGAGGTCATCGAGATACGACTCGATCAGCTCATGAAGCTCTTCCGCAGTGCTCATCCCTCGGTCTCCCGCTTCGCCTGCTGGAGCTGCGACTCTACTTCCTTCGCGATCTGGGACAGCTCCTGCAGGATCTCGATCGCCTCGTCGGGGTCCTTCGTCTGCTCGAGCCGCCCGCGCGCCTGCTCGAGCCGGCCCAGCAGCTCCTCCGCCTGCTTCAAGCGGTCCTCGGCGGTCACACGGTCCTCTCCGTCACGATGCGCCCGAGTATGCCGTTGACGAGCCGGCCGGCGTCATCGGACGAGTAGCGCTTGGCGAGCGAGACCGCCTCGTCGATCGCCACTTCGACCGGCACATCGCCGCGGTCGAGCTCCAGGATCGCGAGCCGCAGGATGTTCCGCTCGAGCGCGCCCAGCCGGTCGGCCGTCCACTCGTCGGCGGCCTCGGTGATCCGGCGGTCGAGCTCCTCGTGCCGCTCGATGACGGCCTCGGCCAGGTCGCGCGAGAAGTCGTCGACGTCGCCCTCGTAGAGCGACGCGAGCTCCTGGCCGGTCACGTCCCACTGGTAGAGGAGGACGAGCGCCGTGCGGCGCGCTGCGCGGCGGCCGGCCATCAGCTCGCGCGGGCGAGGGCGGGCAGCGCGGCGGCCGAGTCCTCGAGCCAGCTCGTCGAGTAGCGGCCGCTCGCGAAGCCCTCGCTGCGGAGGATGTCGATCGCGAGCTCGCGCGTCGTCTGGACGCCCTCGAGCCGGAGCTCGCCGAGCGCGCGCAGCAAGCGCGCGATCGCGTCGTCACGCGTGTCGTCCCAGACGACCAGCTTGCCGAGCAGCGAGTCGTAGTGCGGTGGGACAGTCGCACCGTCCTCGATCCACGTGTCGAGCCGGATGCCCGGCCCGAGCGGCGGGCGGAAGGCGGTGATGCGACCCGGTGCGGGCGCGAAGTCGCGGGCCGGGTCCTCGGCGTTCAGGCGGACCTCGATGGCGGCCCCTCGGCGCTCGGCGCGGCCCGTGCGTGCGAGGCGCTCGCCCGATGCGATCCGCAGCTGCTCGCGCACGATGTCGATCCCGGTCACGAGCTCCGACACCGGGTGCTCGACCTGGAGCCGCGCGTTCAGCTCGATGAAGTAGAAGGCGCCGTCGGGCCCGAGCAGGAACTCGAAGGTGCCCGCGTTGCGGTAGTCGATCGCGTGGCAGGCGCGCTCGGCGGCGGCCTCCATCTCCTCGCGGCGGTCCTCGGTCAGCGCGGGCGACGGCGACTCCTCGATCAGCTTCTGGTGGCGCCGCTGGATCGAGCACTCGCGCTCGCCGAGCGTGAGCACACCGCCCTCGCCGTCGGCGAGTACCTGGATCTCGACGTGGCGGGCGGGTGAGATCGCCTTCTCGAGGTAGAGGCTCCCGTCGCCGAAGGCCGCCTCGGCCTCCATCGCCGCTGTCGAGTACGCCGAGTGAAGCTCCTCGGGACCGCGGACGAGCCGCATGCCCTTCCCGCCGCCGCCGGCCGAGGCCTTCAGCAGAACCGGGTAGCCGGCCTCCTCAGCGGCGGCCTCAGATTCGTCGAGCGTCGTCGCGCCCTCGGTGCCCGGGACGACGGGAACGTCGGCGGCGCGCATCTCCGCCTTGGCCTGAACCTTGTCGCCCATCCGGGCCATCGTGTCCGCGCTCGGCCCGACGAAGACGAGGTCGTTCTCGGCGCAGGCCTCGACGAAGGCGGGGTTCTCGGAGAGGAATCCGTAGCCAGGGTGGACCGCCTCACAGCCGGTGGTGGCCGCCGCGGCGATAACCGACGGGATCCGCAGGTAGCTCTGGGTCGCGGGCGGCGGGCCGATGCAGACCGCACGGTCGGCGAGGCGCGTGTGCAGGGCGCCCTCGTCGGCAGTCGAGTAGACGGCGACCGCTTCGACGTCCAGCTCGTGGAGCGCCCGGATCACGCGGACGGCGATCTCCCCGCGGTTCGCCACAAGCACCCTGTTGAACATCAGACCGCGGGCGGCGCGACGACGGGCTCGAGCTCGAACAGGAGCTGGCCGAACTCCACCGGCTCGGCGTTGCCCACGTAGATCTGCCGGACGATGCCCGCCGCCTCGGCCTTGATCTCGTTCATCAGCTTCATCGCCTCGAGGATGCAGAGCGTCTGGCCGGGAGCGACGGTGTCGCCCTCCTCGACGAACGGCGGCGCCCCGGGCTGCGGCGCGCGGTAGAAGACGCCGACCATCGGCGCCTCGACGCGGACGAAGCCGTCGGTCTGCGGCCGACCGAGCTCGGGCTGGACGATGCCCTCGTCGGCATCTGCGGCTGCGGCGAGCGCCGGCTCGAGCGGTTCCGGCGTGCGGCGGACGGTGACCCGGACCCCGGCGTCCTCGACCGTGACCTCGCCGACGCCCGACTCCTGGACGATGCGGACGATCTCGCGGATGCGCTCCGCCCTGGCCTGGTCGACGCCGCCGGCGGAGAGGCTCTCGTCGCGCTGCGCACGGCCTCGGATCGCGTTCAGCAGCGGCTCGGCCTCCTGGCCGAAGAGCGCGAGCAGGAGCAGCTCCTCCTCGCTCGCGGCGAGGCCCTCGGCGCGCTCGCGAACCTCGTCGAGGTCGAGCGCCTCCTCCTCGGCCGGCGAGTCGCCGGCGGTCAGCTGGACCGCGCGCCGGACGGACGGGTCGATCGGCCCGGGCGGGTTGCCGAAGCGACCCTCGATCAGGCCGCGCAGCTCGTCGATCACCATCTGGTAGCGCGCGGCCGAGAGGACGTGCACCAGTGCCTGCGAGCCGAGGATCTGGCCGATCGGCGCAGCGAGCGGCGGCCAGCCGACCTCCTCGCGGATCCGAACCAGCTCGTCGAGCACCTCGTCGAGACGGTCGCCGGCCGCGCTTGCGCGCAATTGCGCGTCGAGCGCGGCGACGAGGCCCGAGGGCATGCGGTGCTCGGCGGCCCGCACGGCGATCCGCGGCGCGAGCGGGGTCACCGGCTCGTCGCCGATGTGCTCGTCCACGAGCTCGGATGCCTTCCAGAGAGCGTCGACGTCGACGCCCGTGTCGAGCCCGAGCCCCGCGAGCGCCTTCGCGATCGCCTCGCCCGAGACGCGGTGGATCGTCAGGGCGACCGGGTAGACGGCGCACGCGATCAGGTCGGCCCCGCCGCGCGCGGCCTCGAGTCCTGCCGCCATCGCGTTCCCGGCCGCACCCTGGCAGTAGAGCCCCACCGGGAGGCCGCTCGCGTCGAGCAGCGCAGCGGCCAGCTCCTGCGCGCGGTGTGGCTGGAGCGAGCCCGATGGATCGTGGACGAGGACACGCGAGGCGCCGAGCTCGGGCAGCTTGCGCGCTTGCGTCACGAGCGTTTCGAGCTCGCCGGTGTAGCCGGAGCCGTAGACGAGGCCGGCGTCGAACTCCTTGCCCGCGGCCGTGATCGCCTCGCCCGCCTCGCGCAGGTTCTCGACGTCGTTCAGCGGGTCGTGGAGCCGGAAGACCTCGATCCCGCTCTCGGCCGCCGAGGCGACGAAGCGCCGGACAAAGTCGCCGCCGACCGGGCGCGAGCCGACGAGAAAGCGGCCGCGCAGGGCCATCGCGAGCGGCGTCTTCGTGCGGGAATTGAGCGCTCGGATCCGCTCCCAGGGGCTCTCGACCCCGCGGCGGACCGCCGTGTCGAAGACGCCGCCGCCCGAGACTTCGAGGTACGCGAAGCCGGCGCCGTCCAGGATCTCGGCGAGCCGGAGCAGGTCGACCGTCGGCATGTACCCGGCGAGCGGCTCCTGCCCGAGCAGCCGGATCGTCGTGTCGACGAGCTTCGGCACGCGGGGAGCCTAGCGCCGCTGAGGCGCACGTAGACTCGGGAGCGTGGAGCAGGCGCCGCGCGGTGGACGCGTAACGCGGGTCGCGAGATTCATCCTGAAGGTTCTCGTCGTCCTACTCCTTGCGAGCCTCGTGCTCGCGTTCCTGTCGTTCCTGCCGACGTGGGCTGACGTGGCGGTCACCGGTGCGTTGGCGCTGGCGGCGATCGCTGCACCGTGGCGGCCCTTCTGGCGCAGCGAGCGGGAGACCGCGTGGACGCTGCGCCACACACGCACCCGACTCGTGCTCGCGGGCGCGATCGCGCTCGGGGGGCCCGCGTTCTGCCTCGGCGCCGACCTCTGGTTCGCGCACCGGTACCCCAAGTACGCCGACGGCAGCTGGCTCGCCGGTCCCGTCTGGGACCTCGTGCTGGCGGCGCCCTTCTATCTCCTGGCTCTCCTCGTGCTGGCCACGGCGTTGAGCCGTCCGGCGGCCGTGCTCGCCGCGTGCGGCGTCGGCGGGGTCACGGCGCTCGGGCTCTGGGGCTACGGCAGCAGCGACTCTTCGACGGCCGCGATCAGCCTCTTCGCTCCGGTCTTCTACGGCTTTCCACTGGTCGTGCTCGTTTTCCTGATGGATGCCGCCGGCCGAACGGCGGGGAGGCGATTCGCGAGACGTCAGGCGCGAGACCCGTAGAACCGCCCAACGAGGCGGTCGCGTTACGATGCCCGCGTGGATCCAGCGACGAGGTAGCGGTCAGGCGCGGCTCACCGCGCGTTCATCGGCAGTCGGCGAGGCTCGAGTGCTCGGCCATCAAGCTGCCGCCACAACTACTTCGGAGGATCGCCATGAAACGGCAGAACCTGTTTTCTGATCATTGGGACGGAGAGCCCGACGAGACCGGAACGCGCCGCCTCGTGTTCTGGCGGCCAGAGGACGCTCGCATGGGAGCGACGCTGCACGAACTGGCTCCCGGGGCGCGGCAGAGCCGCATGCACATGCACTACGGGGCCGAAGAGATGTTCTTCGTCCTCAGCGGCCGCCCGTCGTTCCGCGGCCGGGACGGCGAAGAGACCCTCGCCCCCGGCGACGTCGTCTTCTGCCCTGAGGGACGCGCGGGGCTGCACACGTTCGGCAATCCGAGCGACGAGCCCGCCCGCATTCTCGCGATCAGCGCGGGGAGCTTCCCCGACGTGGTCGCCTATCCCGAGGACGGATACGCGTGGGTCGCCACTCGCGATCCCGATCCGGAGCTGCTCGCGAAAGGAGGCGATCCCGGCATCATCGCCCGGTTCGAGATCCCGGTGGAGCGGGGCGACCACGCGTAGGATTGCCGCCCATGCGTGAGCTCCGCCCCGGCGTCTGGCACTGGCAATCGCCTCATCCCGACTGGCGCGAGAACGAGGACTGGTGGCCGGAGCTCGTCTCGTCGTACGCGATCGAGCTCGGCGACGACTTCCTGCTGTTCGACCCGCTCGCGGTTCCCGACGAGCTACGCGAGCGCGCGACCGCGGTCGTCCTGACCGCGCCCTACCACGAGCGCGACGCGCGCAGCCTCGGCCTGCCGATCCACACGCCGCCCGCAGACACCTGGCAGGACTGGGTCGACAAGTTCGGCGTCGACCCCGACCGGGTCCGCGGCATGGAGAGCGAGGACCTCGCGTGGCTGCGCGCGGGCGAAGGCGAAGGCCACTTCCACGGGCCGGGACCGTGGCCGTTCGGGATCCACGCGTACGCGGGCCGCGAGGACAACGACCTCGTCCTCTGGCTCCCGGCGATCAACGCGATCGTCTGCGGCGACTCCCTCTCCGACTTCGGCGAGGGGTTGGGCATCCAGCTCGGCGGCCGCAAGCACGTGTCCGAAGAAGATGTGGCGCGGGGGCTCCGCCCGCTGCTCGACCTGCCGGTCGAGCTCGTGCTGCCCGCGCACGGCGAGCCGACGGATCGCGCGGCTCTCGAGCGCGTGCCTGGCCTAGGCCCGCGAGATGTAGCGGCCTTCGCGCGGATCGACCTTGATCCGCTCGCCGATGTTCACGAACAGCGGCACCTGCACGACGGCGCCCGTCTCGAGGGTCGCGGGCTTCGTCACGTTCGAGACGGTGTCTCCGCGCACGCCGGGCTCGGTCTCGGTCACCTGGAGCTCGACCGACGACGGGAGCTGCACGCCGGCCGGCCGTCCGTCCACGGTCATGATCTGCACCATCGACGAGGGCGGGATGTACGGCAGCGCGTCTTCCACGGCCTTGTGCGACATCGAGAACTGGTCGTACGTGTCCGTATCCATGAACACGACCTCGTCGCCCGAGTCGTAGAGGTACTGCACCTCCTTGACCTCGGTGTGCACGCGCTGGAACTTCTCGCCCGCGCGGAACGTCTTGTCGACGACGGCGCCCGAGTCGAGGTTCCGCAGCTTCGAGCGGACGAACGCGCCGCCCTTGCCGGGCTTCACGTGCTGGAACTCCATGATGCGCCACACCGACCCATCCATCTCGATGTGCATCCCGTTCTTGAACTGGTTCGTGTTGACGGTCTCTGCCATGCGGCGCGAAGTCTAGGTAACGGTGACCAGTTCCTTGGTGAAAGAGGTGAGGATCTCGGGCTCGCCCTCGCGCACGACGACGAGGTCCTCGATCCGTATCCCGCCCAGGCCCTCGAGGTAGATCCCCGGCTCGACGGTGACGACCTGGCGCTCGGCGAGCGTGTCGCGCGACTCGCGGCTGAGGCGCGGCGCCTCGTGCACCTCGAGGCCGAGGCCATGCCCGAGCCCGTGGCCGAAGTGCTCGCCGAGGCCGGCCTCCTCGATCACCTCGCGCGCGCTCAGGTCGGCGTCGATTCCGCTGGTGCCCGGGCGGATCGCGTCGAGCGCGGCCAGCTGCGCGCGGAGGCAGACGTCGTAGGCCTCCTGCAGGCGGTCGGGAAGCGGGCCCGTCGCGAACGTGCGCGTGCAGTCGGCCTTGTAGGCGCCGACCCTGGCGCCCGCGTCGATGACGACGGTCTCGCCGGCCTCGATCTTGCGGTCGGTAGGCCGGCTGTGCGGCCGCGCGCCGTTCGGGCCGCCCGCGACGATCGACTCGAAGCTGGGCCCGTCGCCGCCGAGCTCGTGGAAGAGCTGGTCGAGCCGCCACGCGAGATCGCGCTCGGTGCGGCCCGTGAACTGCTCCTCCGCGAAGCGCTCGAGCGCCCGGCTCGTGATCTCCGCGGCGCGGCGGATGACCGCGATCTCGTCCTCGTCCTTCACGGCCCGGAGCGCCTCGACGAGCCCGTAGCGCGGCACGAGCTCGATCCCACCCGCGTGCAGCGATGCGTGCTGGCGGTAGGTCACGACCTCGGCCTCGAAGCCGACCCTGCCGGAGAGCTGCTCAGCAAGGAACGTGTAGAGGTCGCGCGCCGCCTGGACGAACTCGGCACCCTCGACCGCACGCGCGGCCTCGGCGTAGCGGAAGTCGCTGAAGAGGAGGACCCGGTCGGGCTCGACGAGAACCGCCGCGTTCGAGCTGGAGAAGCCGGTCAGGTAGACGACATTGGCCGGCGCCGAGACGAGCAGCGGCTCCTCGAGCGACTCGCGCAGGCGTTCGACGCGCTCGTTCACGCGCCGTGCTCCGCGAGGTAGGCGAGGGCCTCCCGGTAGCCGTCTGGCCCCTTGCCGATCACGCGCTCGGCCACGACGTCGGCGAGCACCGAGTGCCGCCGCCACTCCTCACGCTCCTCGATGTTCGACAGGTGAACCTCGACGACGGGCACGCTGAGGATCTCGAGCGCGTCCCGGATCGCGTAGCTGTAGTGGCTCCACGCACCGGGATTGACGACCACGCCGCCGGCCCAGTCCAGCGCGTCGTGGCACCAGGCGACGAACAGGCCTTCCTGGTTCGTCTGGCGGCAGTCGGCCAGGAGCTCGAGCTCTTGCGCCCAGGCATAGATGCGAGTCTCGAGCTGGTTGAGGGTGAGACCGCCGTAGAGCTGGGGATCCCGGCGTTCGAGGACGTCGAGGTTGACCCCGTTCAGGACGGCCACGCGCACGGCGTGACTCTACTCGGCGATCAGCGCGTCGAGAGCCGCGCGGACCTGGTCGGGTGGGAGCTCGACCCCCGTCATCGGCTTGCCGGGCGCCTCGAGGAGGACGAGGCGCGGCTTGCCGTCGCGCGCCTTCTTGTCGCGCGCCAGTGCCGCCCAGGCTGCGTCGCGGTCGACTACGCACTGGCTCGGGCGCGAGCGTTTCCTCGACCGCGGTCGTGTCGAGCCCGGACAACCGCAGCGCCGCGAGCAGGCCGAGCGCGACCGCCTCGCCGTGGGTCGGGCCGTCGTAGCCGCCCGCCGCCTCGAGCGCGTGCGCGAAGGTGTGGCCGAGGTTCAGGATCTCGCGCTCGCCGCGCTCGTCCGGATCGCGCAGGCAGACGGCGGCCTTGAAGGCGGCACAGCGGCTGACGAGCTCTGCATCCGGCAGCTCCCAGAGCGGCTCGCCGGCGAGCAAGCCGGTCTTCACCACCTCGGCCATCCCCGCCCGGCGCTCTTCCTCCGGGAGGGTCTGGAGCAACGCGGAGTCGATCAGCGTCGACTCGGGCCAGTGGAAGGCGCCGGCGAGATTCTTCGCCTCGGGCAGATTCACGGCCGTCTTCCCGCCGATCGCAGCGTCGACCTGGCCCACGAGGGTCGTCGGCACCGCGATCCACGGCACCCCGCGTAGGAACGTCGCCGCCGCGAACCCGGCAGCGTCCGTCGTGCAGCCGCCGCCGAACGCGACGAGGACGCCGCCGCGGTCGAGCCGTAAGCCGCGCCACAGCCGCTCGAGCGACTCGACGCTCTTCGCCGGCTCGCCCGGGGCCAGCGGGTGAACCGGCAGATCGAGCGGAGTCCCGTGCAACCCGAGCACGGTCGGGTCCGCGACGATCTCGGCCTGTCGGCCGGCGACGAGCTCCGGCAGCCGATCGAGCGAACCGGGCTCGGCGACGATTCCGGCAGCGGCGAGCACGACGCCCTCAGCGTCCGCGGCGGTCAAATCCGCGACTTCGCGGTAGAGCGACTGACGCTTGTCGTAGAGAGCGCGGAACTGCCCCTCGTCCCGCGCGAGCGGCCGGCCGCTGCGGCGAACCCTCCCCCACGCCGTGTCCGGGTCGACGTCGAGGAAGACCGTCAGCGCATGCTTGCCGAGCGAGCGCCGGATCCTCGGCGTCTCGACCGCACCTCCCCCGAGCGCCAGCACCGCCGGCCGCTCGTGCTCCAGCGCGGAGAGCGTCGCCTCCGCCTCGAGGACGCGGAACTCGACTTCGCCGCGCTGCTCGAACAGCTCCGGGATCGCCTGCCCGGCCGCGCGCTCGAGCTCACGGTCGAGATCGACGAGCCGGCGCCCGAGCCGCGTCGCGATCTCCGCGCCGAGCGTCGACTTGCCCGCGCCCATGAACCCGACGAGCGCGACGTGCCGGTCTAGCGCGTGCGCCACGGGATCCGCTCCACGTAGGCGCGGTGGGCGGCGACGAAGTCGGTGAGGGAGTCGCCTCCGAACTTGTCGCGCGCGGCCCGTGCGAGCTCGAACGCGACTGCGGCTTCGGCAACGACCGCCAGAGCTTCGACTGCGGCGACGTCGCTTCGCTCGACGAGCGCCTCGCCGGCCTCGCCCGTCTCGAGGTCGACTGAGCGCAGCGGCCGCATCAACGTCGGCAGCGGCTTCATCGCGGCCCGCACGACGACCGGCTCGCCGTTCGAGACGCCGCCTTCGATCCCACCCGCGCGGTTCGTCTCGCGGTAGAGGTTCCCGTCCGCGTCCGCGAGGATCTCGTCGTGCGCTTCGGAGCCGCGCTGCTCGGCGAGCTCGAAGCCGGCGCCGATCTCGACGCCCTTCACGGCCTGAATGCCCATCAGCGCGGCCGCGAGCCGCGCGTCGAGCCGGTCGTCCTTGGTCGCGTACGTGCCGAGCCCGGGCGGCACGCCGTGCGCGCGCACCTCGACGACGCCGCCGACCGTGTCGCGCTCGGCCCGCGCCTCGTCGATCCTCTGCTCGAGGGCCTCGGTGACGACCCGGCCGAGGACGTCGATCCCGATCTCCGCGAGGAGCGCCTTCGCGACCGAGCCCGCGGCGACGGCGACTGCGGTCTGCCGGGCAGAGGCCCGCTCCAGGGCGTCGCGCGCGTCGGCCAGCCCGTACTTGAGCGCGCCCGCGAGATCGGCGTGGCCCGGCCGGGGGAGCGTCACCGGCTTCGTGCCCTTCCCGGAGGCCTCACCCTCGGGCGGCCACGGGCTCATCCCCCAGGTCCAGTTCTTGTGGTCGCGGTTGCGGACGACGAGCGCGAGGGGCGTCCCGAGCGTCCGGCCGTGGCGGAGGCCGGCGAGCACCTCGACCTCGTCCTGCTCCAGCTTCTGCCGCGGGCTGCGGCCGTAGCCCTGCTGCCGCCGCGCGAGGTCAGCGTCGATCGCTGACTTGTCGAGGACGAGCCCCGCCGGGAGCCCGCTCACGATCGCGAGGAGCGCCGGCCCGTGCGACTCGCCCGCGGTCGTCAGCTCAAGCGCCATCGCCTAAGCCTAGGGCCGCCCGCATGACCTCGACAGGCGCTTCGACCCCCGTCCAGAGCCGGAACGAGGCCGCTCCCTGGCGAACGAGCGCTTCGAGACCGTCGACGACGACCCGGCAGCCCGCCGCCCGCGCCGCCTCGACCAGCGCCGTCGGGCTGCCGTCAGCGTTGTAGGCGAGGTCGACCACAGCCTGCTCCGCACGCGGCTCGACCAGAAGCTCGTCCCGCACCGGAGTCGCGTTGACGACGAGGTCGCAACCGGACGCGTCCGGGGGCCAGTCCCCCCGCCGGGAGAACTGACGCACCTCAGCAGAGAGCGCCGGCAGCAGCGCCTCGGCCGCGCCGCCCGCGCCGATCAGGCAGACACGCTCGGCCTCGATCCCGCGCACGATCTCCTGGTCGGTGTTGAAGCCGAGCAACCGCCCGTCCCGCAGAACGAGCGTGTTCACCGACTCGCCGTCCGCCTCGTCGCAGAGCGCGGCAACCGCCTGCTTGTGCGGAATGGTCACGTTCGCTCCCGCGAACCCGAGCGCAACGAGCCCGGCGACCGCCTGCTCCAACCCCTCCGGCGCGACCTCGAGCGGCACGTACGCAAGATCGAGCGCCCGCGCCGCAAAGGCGGCGTTCTGCATCCGCGGCGAGAGCGACCCGTCCACGGGCCGGCCGAGCAGCCCGACCAACCGCGTGCCGCCCCCGATCACGGATAGCCGTGCGCAGCCTTGTACGCGTTGAAAGCGTCGAGGCTCTGCGTGAAGAAGTGGTGCTTCTTGTCCGGCTTGCGCACGAAGTAGAGAAAGTTCACGTGCGCCGGGTGCGCGGCCGCCTGCAGCGAGGCGAGGCCGGGATTCCCGATCGGCGTCGGCGGCAGCCCGAAGTGGCCGCCGAGCGCACTCGTGTTGTACGGGCTCGCCGTCTCGAGCTGCGACTGGTGGATCGACTCCGTGGGCGGGATGTGCAGGCCGTAGCGCAGCGTCGCATCGATCCCGAGCTGCATGTGGTCGTGCAGGCGGTTGTAGATGACGGCCGAGACCAGCTGGCGCTCCTCGGGCGCGGCGGTCTCCTCCTCGACCATCGACGCGATGATCAGCACGTCGTACGGCGTCAGGTTCTTCGAGCGCGCGTAGGCGAGGTTCAGCTGCGACCAGTTGCGCTGGAAGGCCTGCAGCTGGCGCTTCGCGAGCTGCGTCGAGGTCGTGCGGCCCGTGAAGTCGTACGTCGCCGGGAACAGGAAGCCTTCGAGCGGGTGCTTGCCGAAGCCGGGGATGAAGCGCGGCCGCTGCGTCGCGGCGAGGTAGGTCGAGGCCTTGAGCTTCGGCTTCCGTCCGCGCTCCTTCTGCGCGATCTTCGCGACCGCCGCCACCCGCTGGGCCATCTGCGCGCGCGTGAAGCCCTCGGGAAAGACGATCCGGAAGGGCTTCGGGGCCGCGACCGGGACGGTCGGCTGCGTCTTCGTGCCGTTGCCGCCCTTGACGCTCGCGACGATGAACCAGACCGCGGCGATCGCGGCCACGAGCAGCGCGAGCGCGGCGAGGCGCCGTCGGTAGACGACCGAGCGCGGCGTGCGGCGAGGTGGCCGCTGCCGCGGCGGCGTCACTCCTTCGCTGCGCTCGACCACTCGAGATAGCTCGACAACAGGTGTGCGGCGGCCCGCGCATCGTCCGGCCCCGGCGCCGTCTGCGCGAGGCGCGTGGTGAAGCGCTCGTCGTAGCTCTCGACGGGCACGTCGACGACCGCCTTCAGCGCGTCGATGAACTCTTCAGTCTCGCGGGCCTGCTCGCCCCGCTCTCCGCGCAACGTCAACGGCAGGCCCACGACGACACGCTCGGCGTCTTCTTCCTGTACGAGCTCCGCGAGCCGCGCCAGCCCGGCCTCGCTGCCCGCACGCTCGACGATCTCGAGCGGCCGCGCGATCGTCCCTGAGGGATCCGAGACGGCGACACCGGTTCGCGCTCGGCCGAAGTCGAGGGCCAGCACCTTCACGCGAGCGCCCGGCGCAGCGCCTCCTCCGCCTTCGCGAGGGCCTCGCCGAGCTTCTCGGGGTTCTTGCCTCCTGCACGCGCCATCGTCGGTCGCCCGCCGCCTCCGCCGCCGACCTCGGCCGCAGCTTCCTTGATCACGGCCACCGCGTCGAGCCGGCCCTCCAGGGAGCGGTCGAAGTTCGCGACGAGGTGCACGCGCCCGTCCTCGTTCGAGCCGAGCACCACCGCGGCCGGCGCCCGCTCCTGCTTGATGCGGTCCGACTCGGCCAGTAGCGCTTCGCCGTCCACCCCGCTCGCGCGGCCGACGTAGACGTTCACGCCGCCGATCTCCTCCTCGCTGCTGGGCTCGACGCGCACCTCGACCTTCTCCTCGCGGCGGGGGCCTTGCTTGCGCGCGCGCTCGAGCTCCGCGCGCAGCTCGTCGACCTCGCGCGCCCGCGCGTGCAGGAGCGCGTAGGCCTCGCCCGAGGTCACGGCCTCGATTCGCCGCACGCCGGAGCCGACAGAGCTCTCCGACAGGATCGCGAACGGCCCGATCTCGGCGGTCGCGCGCACGTGCGTCCCCCCGCAGAGCTCGCGCGAGTAGCCGTCGATCTCGACGAGCCGCACTTCGTCACCATATTTCTCGCCGAAGAGCATCATCGCGCCGAGTCGCCGCGCTTCCGCGAGCGGAACGATGAACGCGCGCACCGGCAGGTTCTCGAAGACGCGCTCGTTGACCCGCCGCTCGACCTCTGCGCGCTCTTCGGAGGTCATGGCCTGCGGATGTGTGAAGTCGAAGCGCAGCTTGTCGGGCCGCACCGCGGAGCCCGCCTGCTTCGCATGCTCGCCGAGCACCTCCTGCAGCGCCTTGTGGAGAAGGTGGGTCGCAGTGTGGTTCGCCGTCGTCGGGAAGCGCACCACCCAGGGCACCACCGCGCGCACGCGCATCCCCTCGCGAAAGCCCTCACCCTCGAACGTCAGCACCTGGTCGTCGTCGGGCAGGCGCACCGCGGAGACGAGCTCCGCCCGCGACGCCCGTCTCCTCGTCCTCGATGAAGCCGGCGTCGGTCACCTGGCCGCCTCCCTCGGGATAGAAAGGCGAGGCCTCGAGCTTCGCCTGGAAGCGCCCGCCGCCGAGGTCCTCGTACGCCAGGATCGCCGTCAGCGACTCGGTTTTCTCGTAGCCGACGAACTCGCTCCGCTTGTCGCTGGAGACGCGCACGTCGACCGTCGCCGCGGTCTTGCGCGAGCGCTCGCGCTGCTCGGCCATCAGCCGGTTGAACTCGTCGACGTCGACCACGAGGCCCCGCTCGCGCGCGAGCTCCTCCGTCAGCTCGACCGGAAAGCCGTACGTGTCGTGCAGGCGGAAGGCGTCGTCGCCCGAGATCCCGTCGCCTCCCGCGACCTCTTCGAAGAGCTTCAGCCCGCGCGCGAGCGTCTCCGAGAAGCGCTCCTCCTCCGCGCTCAGCACCTGCCGGATCCTCTCGCCGTTCTCGCGCAGCTCCGGGTAGGCGTCGCCCGCCTGCTCGATCACGACCTCCGCGAGCCCGGCCAGGAACGGCGGCTCGAGCCCGATCCGCCCGGCCTGCTGCACCGCGCGCCGCACGATCCGCCGCATCACGTAGCCGCGGCCCTCGTTCGACGGAGCGATCCCGTCCGATGCGAGGAAGGTCATCCCGCGCCCGTGATCGGCGAGGATCCGGTGCGCCTTCGTCGCCTGGTCGCTCTCGCCGTACGCGACTCCCGAAGCGCCCGCGATCCAGCTCATGATCTCCTGGTAGCCGTCGGTGTCGTAGACGGAGTCGACCTGCTGCAGGATCCGCGCGCCGCGTTCGAGCCCGAGGCCGGTGTCGATGTTCTGCTTCGGCAGCGGCGTCAACGAGCCGTCCGCGTGCAGCTCGAACTCCATGAAGACGAGGTTCCAGAACTCGAGGAAGCGCTCGCATTCGCAGCCGGGAGCGCACTCGGGCCGCCCGCAGCCGACGTCCTCGCCCCAGTCGTAGAACATCTCCGAGTCGGGCCCGCATGGCCCTGGCCCGCCGACCGACCAGAAGTTGTCGGCCCGCGGCAGCCGCGTGATGCGCTCGGGCGGCATGCCCTTCCGCTCCCAGTGCTCGATCGCGACCTCGTCCTCGCCGAGCCCGAGCTCCGGGTCGCCTGCGAAGACACTGCACCAGATCCGGTCCGGGTCGAGCTGCATGTGCTCGAACATGAACTCCCAGGCGAAGTCGATCGCGCCCTCCTTGAAGTACTCGCCGAACGAGAAGTTGCCGAGCATCTCGAAGAAGGTCAGGTGGTAGCCGTCGAGCCCGACCACGTCGATGTCGGGCGTGCGGAAGACCTTCTGGACGGTCGTGGCGAGCGGCGCGGGCGGCTCCTCGAGCCCGAGGAAGAACGGCATGAGCGGCTGCATCCCGGCGGAGACCAGGAGCGTCGAGCGGTCGTCGGCGCGCGGGACCAGCGACGCCGAGGGCAGGAAGACGTGCCCCTTGGACTCGTAGAACGCGCGGAAGCCCGCGCGCAGCTCGGCGGTGGTTCGCACGGGCTCGATTCTACGGGCGCGTCTGTCAGGAACCGCTGACCGCGGACGCACCCTCGTCGGCGGCAATCTCGTCCCGGATCTTCTCGAGCGACCTGCGGATCAGCCGAGAGACGTGCATCTGGGAGATCCCCACCTGCTGCGCGATCTGCGACTGGGTGAGGCCCTCGAAGAAGCGCAGGTGCAGGATCTTGCGCTCGCGCTCGTCGAGGACGCGGAAGCCCGGCGCGAGCATCGCGAGGTTCTCGGAGATCTCGTAGCGCGGCTCCTCGGTGCCGAGCGACTCGAGCGGGTCGAGCTCGCCTTCTTCGTCCGAGCTCGCGCCGACCGAGAGCGAGAGCGACGTGTACGCGCGGCCGCTCTCGAGCGCTTCGAGCACCTCTTCGTCGGTGACCCCGGCCGCCTTGGCGAGCTCCGCGATCGTCGGCGAGCGACTGAGCTGCACCGTCAGCTCCTCGACATGGCGGGACAGCTGGATGTTGAGCTCCTGCAGGCCGCGGGGGACGCGCACCGACCAGCCGCGGTCGCGGAAGTGGCGCTTGATCTCGCCGATGATGTTCGGCGTCGCGTAGGTCGTGAGCTCGACGCCACGGTTGACGTCGAAGCGGTCAATCGCCTTGATCAGCCCGATCGCGCCGATCTGGACGAGGTCCTCGAGCTGCTCGCCGCGATACGCGTAGCGCCGGGCGAGCGAGCGGACGAGCGACATGTACTGCTCGATCAGCTGCTCGCGGGCGGCGAGGTCGCCCTGCTCGTGGTAGCGGCGGAGAAGAGCCTTGTCGCTCTCCGGCATCAGACGGCCTCCATGTCCTTGCGGAGCTCGAGCCAGCCCTCGTCGTCGAGCGCGTAGCCGTCGACGACCGTGTCGAGGATCCGGCGCAGCGTCACGCCTTCGCCTGGCTCCCCTTCGAGCTCGGCGCGGACCGCGTCGACCGGCAGCGGCCCGACGCTCGCGCAAATCGCGCCCTCGTCGATCTTCAGCTTGACGGTGATCTCGCCGTTCCTCGATGCCCGCTCGAGGACGGCGTCGAGCGCCGTCTCGAGGTCGTCGATGTGCTCGAAGGTGAGGTTGAGCCGCGCGGCGACGCCGCCGAGCACGATGTGCGCGACCCCGTGGAAGGGCTCCTCGCGCGGGATGGTGAGCTTGATCTCGTCTCCGGTCATGACGTGCTCTCTACAAACGGACGAACGGCGCTGGAGGTTTCGACAGGTTCGGGGCGGACGATGGTGCCGCAGCCTACGACAGTCCCGTCGCGGTCGTACAGGACCGCGGCCTGGCCCGGAGCGACGCCGTATGCCGGCTGCTCGAGCTCGAGCCGGAACCCGCCGTCGGCCGGCCGGACTCGCGCCGGAACCGCGGGCGACCGGTAGCGCAGCTTCGCCTCGGCGCGCTCGACGGGAACGTGAAGCGTGCCGCGGGCCTCGAGCTCGGTGACGGCAAGCGCGGCGCGCGGGCCGACGACGACGACGTTCTTCCGCGGCTCGCTCCGCAGCGCGTAGAGCGGCTCGCCGCTGGAGACGCCGAGGCCCTTTCGCTGGCCGGGTGTGAAGCGCCAGAAGCCGCCGTGCCGCCCCAGCTCGCGGCCGTCGGCATCGACGATCGCGCCGTCCCCGCCCGCCAGGCCGCGCCGCTCGAGGAAGTCGCGATAGTCGCCGCCGGCCAGGAAGCACGCCTCCTGGCTCTCGGAGCGGCGGGCCGCCTCCAGCCCGGCGCGCGCGGCCTCGGCCCTCGTCTCGTCCTTGGTCTGGCCGCCGAGCGGAAAGTCGATCCGGCCGAGAAAGCCCGGGTCGACCGAGGCGAGCATGTACGACTGGTCCTTGCGCTCGTCCGCCGCGCGCGCGAGCAAGCGCCGGCCTCCGCGCTCGACGATGCGCGCGTAGTGGCCGGTCGCGAGCCGCGCGGCGCCGGCGCGCTCGGCAAAGGCGATCAGCTCGTCGAAACGGAAGCTGCCGTTGCAGCGGATGCAGGGGTTCGGCGTCTCACCGGCCGCGTAGCCGTCGACGAACGGCGCCACGACCGCGGCGCGGAACTCCTCGCGTAGGTCGAGCGTCACGTGCGGCAACCCGCGCGCGTGGCACGTGGCCCGCGCGGCGAGGACGGCTTCCGGCGAGCAGCATGCGCGCTCGGCACTGGGGCCCCTCGGATCGAGCCAGAGGCGCAGTGTCACGCCGATCGCATGCCGGCCCGCGCGAAGCAGCGCGACCGCGCTGTCGACGCCGCCGCTCATCGCGACGGCGACGCGCCTGGGATCGAGCTCGGCGCGGAAGACCGGCCCGAGCGCGTTCGCGAGCGCGTCGACGGCGAGCTCGTCGCCCCCCACGGCGGCAGCCTCGAGGAACGTCAGGCCGGCGAGCGGGCGGTCAAGCCCTTCCGCCTCGGCGCTGACGATCCGGTCCCCCTCGACCGCCAGGCGGACGAGCGCCCAACAGTCGTCGCGGGAGGCGTCTCCGGCGACCTCGACCATCACCCCAGGCTAGCTAGACGCAAAGCGAACGGGGGACCGAAGCCCCCCGCTCGATGCTCCACCCTGCCGTTGCCTGAGCCCGTTGCGAACCTGGACTAGCCAGGTGGGTGCCACGTCGCCTCCGGCACCAGGCCTCGGGTCGAACGAAGGCTCCCTCTGCATCGGTGTTGGTTCAACATGTGAGACCCAGACACGCACAGGGTCGAGCACGACTCAGTCTAGCCGGGCGCCGTCCCGGCGAAGACCCAGCGGACCTTCTGCACCCCGTCGATGCCGAGCTTCTCGGCCAGCCTCGGGGTGAGCTCGAACGTGCGCCCGGGCGGCACCGGCCGGTGCTCGATCACCTGCGTCAGGATCTGCGGGCTGTTGCCGAAGGCGAAATACAGCTTGACGCCGCACGGAAGGACGGAGCTGCCGACCCCGATCGTCCCCGGCTCGATCACGATGTCGCAGTTCGTCCGCCGCCCGTAGCGCGCCGGGGACGCGCCTGCGAGGCTCGTGCGCCACTGCCCGCCCTGAAGCGTGATCGGCTGGATGAGGCCGCGCGTCTTCGCCGAGCTTCCGTGCGACGTGAGCGCCAGCGAGACGATCGCCGCCAGGAGTGCGATCGCCGCGAGGGCGATCTCCCGCTGCGCGAGCGCCGGGCTCATGCGGGATGGGAGGCGAGGCCGTCCAAAAGCTCGGGCTCGAAGGCCTCGCGGACGAGGGCATCGAAGTCGACGGGCAGGACCCCTGAGGCGTCGGCGTACTGGCGCAGGCTGAGCACGAGCATCGCCCGCTCCTCGTCCTTTGCGGGATCCTCCCCTTCTGCGGCGCTCGCCAGGCGCTCGAGCTCCCAGACGTTCCATTCGCGAGGCGCCTGCGGCAGCTGCAGGCGCACGACGGAATCGTCGCGTTCCGGAGCGCGGCGGCGCCAGGCTCGCGCCGGACGCTCGGGTTCGGGGTCGGGAGGCGGGGACGGCACCGCCGCGAGGACAGGCGCGGGCTCGGGCTCCGGGCTCGGGCTCCGGCTCCGGCTCTGGCTCTGGCTCTGGTTCGGGCTCTGGTTCGGGCTCTGGTTCCGGCTCGGGCTCGGGCTCCGGTTCCGGCTCTGGCTCTTCCACCTGCATTTCTGCCTCAGGTTGCGGTGCCTCGTCCGCCGGTACGGCCCGCGTCCGTGCCTCGCTGCGCTCGACGATCGCGACGAGCAGCCACGCGCCGAACATGACGACCACGATCCAGACCCAGCTCAGGTCGGCGAGGCCGACGGCGACCGCGACGAGAATCAGGAAGCCGGCCTCCAGCAGGAACCTGATCAGCGGGAGCCGTCGTTTCATGAGCCGGGCTTCACGAAGCGCTCTCCTCCGGCCGGTCGGGCTCCTCGCCGCCGAAGAGCTCGGCGACCTCGCGTGAGGCGCGGCTCGGCTCGGGCGCCTCGCGGCGCGGGAGGAGCTTCACGTGCCGCGGCGGCGTGACCGGGGCCTCCTCGGCCTCCGGCTCGCGGCGCCGAAGCAGCGAACGCAGCCGCCCGCCGGGCGAGGGCTCGAGGGAGCTCTCGGATCCCACCGTGGCCGGCATGGGCAGCGGCTCGGGCTCAGGTTCAGGCTTCGGGCTCAGGTTCCGGCTCGGCGGCCGCCGGTTCGGGCTCCGGCTCGAGCTCGGCCTCTTCCGGCTCAACGGGCTCCGGCGGTCGCTCGAGCGGGGCGACGATCGTCCGCTCCTCGGGGCGCGGCCCGAACACCTGCTCGGGCTCGTCCTCCCGCGGCTCTGGCGCAGGCAGGACGTAGGACAGCGGTGAGCGGTCGACCCGCTCGGCGGTCAGCTCGGCGAGCGCGACGAGGATCCACGCCGCGACCATGATGAGCACGATGTAGAGCGGGCGCAGGTCGGCCAGGCCCGCGGCCACGGCGAGCAGCACGAGGAACAGAGCCTCGAGCGCGAACCGGGCTCCGAGCCGGCGCGGGAGCACTGCGAGAGACTAGCCGCCGGTGTCGCCGTCGTCCGCTTCCGACGCGGCGCCGGCCGCCTGCGGCCCAGACCGTGACGGACCCGGCGGCGGGCCGGGAGCTTCCTCGGGGCCGCTCGACGGCTCCGGAGTCTCTTCGGCGGGCGTTGCTTGCGCGAGCGGTTGCGGCTCGGGCTCGGCGCCCCGGCGGCTCGCGCCGGCCGCTGCCTCGGCGGCTTCGGTGATCTTCTGCGCCACGCCTCCGACGGCTTCGTCGCCGAGGCCCGCGGCCGAGAGAAGCTGCTCCGCGCCTTCCTGCGCCCGGTGGATGATCACGCCGGCCTGCGAGCGCGCCCACTCGAGCGTCTGCTCGACCTCGGCGCGCGCCGAGTTCGTGAGCTCGGTCGCCTGGTGGCGCGCCTGCTCGAGCAGCCTGGCGGCGCGGGACTCGGCCTCGCGCACCTCCTCCGTGGCCTGCGTCTGCGCCTCCTGCGTCATCTGGCGCGACTCCGCCTTGGCGGCGTTCAACATCTCCGTGCGCTGGCGCTCGCTCTCGCTGCGGTAGCGCTCGACCTCGGCCTCGCGCTCCTGGAGCTCGCGCTGGCGCCGCGTGACCTCCTCCTCCGTGCGCCGGATCTGCGCCGCCGAGGCTGTCTGCGCGTCGCGCTCGATCGTGTCGGCCATCTCGGCGGCGGCGCGGATCATGTGGAGCGAGTCCATGCGGACGGCGTGGCCGGTCGGCTCGACGCCGCTCTGGCCGGCGGCCTGCAGGACGCGCAGCTGAACCTGGAGCTGCGTCGTGTGGCGCCTGAACGCGTCGAACGCCTCGCGCACCTGCTCGCGGTCGTAGCCGTCGCCTGCAGTGCCGAGATCCTCAACGCGCGGCAGCGACGTCAACGCCGGTACCTGTCCCGCCCTACCCTGACCTTCGGTCGCCATTCGCTGTTCAGTATGACTACTCGATCGGCTCGTGGAAACCTGCCGCTCAGGCAGGCTCTTCCTCGGCCACGACGTCGATCCCGAGCTCGGCGAGCTGCTCCGGCTCGACCGGCGAAGGCGCGCCGCTCATCGGGTCGACGCCGGCCTGGTTCTTCGGGAAGGCGACCGTGTCGCGCAGGTTCGGCTCCTGGGCGAGCACCATCAGCATCCGGTCGATCCCGAACGCGATCCCGCCGTGCGGCGGCGCGCCCATCCGCAGCGCCTCGAGCAGGAAGCCGAAGCGCTCGCGCTGCTGGTCGGACGAGATGTTGAGGATGTCGAAGACCTTCGCCTGGAGCTCGGACTCGTGGATCCTGAGCGAGCCGCCGCCGAGCTCCTCACCGTTGCCGACCAGGTCGTACGCCACGGCGAGCGCGGCACCGGGATCGGAGTCGAGCAGCGCCTCGGACTCCTTCGTCGGGCGCGTGAAGGGATGGTGCTGCGCCGTCCAGCGCTGCTCGTCCTCGGCCCAGGCGAACATCGGGAAGTCCGTGATCCAGACGAAGCGCCAGATGTCGCGCTCGATCAGGCCGAGCTGCGCGCCGAGGTGCTCGCGGACGGCGCCCAGGACCCGCGCGACCATCTCGGGCGTGTCCGCGCCGAAGAGGACGGTCGTCGCGGGCTCGCCTCCGATCGCCGCGAGCTCGGGCTCCGAGAGGAACTTCAGGATCGGCGAGCGCGGCTCCCCGTCCTCGCCGTAGACGACGTACGCGAGGCCCTTCGCGCCCCAGGTCTTCGCGTGCTCCTCCAGTGCCTCGAGCTCGGCGCGCGAGAGCTCCTGCGGGACCGTCAGGCACCGGACCACAGGCGCGCTCGCGAAGACCTTGAACTCGGAGCCGCGGGTCTCCTCGGTCAGGTCGCGGATCTCGAGCCCGAAGCGCAGATCGGGCTTGTCCGTGCCGTAGCGGAGCATGGAATCGGCGTACGTCATCCGCGGGAACGGCGTCTCGAGCTCTTCCCCGAGCCCCTCGCGCCAGACGGAGGCCATCATCGTCTCCATCAGGCCCAGGATGAGCTCGACGTCCGGGAACGCCATCTCGACGTCGAGCTGAGTGAGCTCCTGGACGCGGTCGGCGCGGAGGTCCTCGTCGCGGAAGCAGCGCGCGATCTGGAAGTAGCGCTCGAAGCCGGAGATCACGAGCAGCTGCTTGAGGATCTGCGGCGACTGCGGGAGCGCAAAGAACCGGCCCGGCTGGAGCCGCGACGGGACGATGAAGTCGCGCGCGCCCTCCGGCGTCGGCTTGAACAGGATCGGCGTCTCGATCTCGAGGAAGCCCGCGTCCTCCATCGTGCGCCGAATCGTCGAGACCATCCGCGAGCGCAGCCTCAGGTTGCGCTGCAGCCGCGGGCGGCGGAGGTCGATCCAGCGGTAGCGCAGGCGCAGCGTCTCGTCGACGCCCTCGTCGTCGAGCTGGAACGGGAGCGGCGGGCACGGCGAGAGGATCTCGAGGCGGTCGACCTGCAGCTCGACCTCGCCGGTCGGGATCTGCGGGTTGACGTTCTCGGGTGCGCGGGCGACGACCTCGCCCTCGGCGCGGAGCACGAACTCGTTGCGGATCTCGTGCGCGGCCTGGGCCGCCTCGGGCGCGCGTTCGGGGTTCACGACGAGCTGGCCCGTGCCGGTCGCATCGCGCAGGTCGACGAAGACGAGCCCGCCGTGATCGCGGCGGCGCGAGACCCAGCCGGCGAGCGTGTGGCGCTGCCCGACGTGCTCGCTGCGCAGCTCGCCTGCGCCGAGGTCTCGCCAGTGGCTCACGCACTCACCTCGGAAAGATCGGTGTCCGCGTCCACGACCACGACCTGCTTCGCGCCGAGACGCGAGGCCTGCGTGCGCTGGCCCTTGACCGAACGGCCGGCGAAATCGGCGTCCGCGCGCACGCCGGACGCGCGCAGCTCGAGGATCCTGGCGAGGACCGCCGCGCGGTCGGCGCCGTCTTCGCAGATGAAGAAGACGTCGACGCCGGGCTCCTCCGGCGGCGTCAGGCCGGCGTCTTCGAGCGCGAGCACGAGCCGCTCGATGCCCGCGCCGAAGCCGACGCCGGGCGTGGGCTTGCCGCCGAGCTCCTCCGCGAGGCCGTCGTAGCGCCCGCCGCCGCTGAGCACGCTCGTCGAGCCCTCCGCGGGGCCGACGAACTCCCAGGTCGTGCGGGTGTAGTAGTCGAGGCCGCGCACGAGCGTCGGCACCAGCTCGTAGCGCACGCCGAACGCGTCCAGGTAGCGGCGCACCTCGGTGAAGTGCTCGCGGCATGCGTCGCAGAGCGAGTCGCCGATGGTCGGCGCCTGCCGCAGGACCTCCTGGACCTGCGAGGGCTTCGCGGCGATGTTGTCGAGCGCTCTGAGCGGGTTGCGCCGCGCCTGGTCGCGCGTCGCCTCGTCGAGCTCGGCCTCGTGCTGCTCGAGCCACGGCCGCAGCTGCTCGAGGTAGGCCGGCCTGCAGTTCTGGTCGCCGATCGAATTCAGCTCGAGCGTGTACTCCGTGATCCCGAGGCGCGCGAGGAGGCTCGCGTACAGATGGATGACCTCGGCGTCGACCGCGGGGTCGTCGCTGCCGATGGCCTCGAGGTCGAGCTGCCAGTGCTCGCGGAAGCGGCCCCGTTGCGGGCGCCCGTATCGATAGATGGACGAGATCGAGTAGAGCTTCTGTGGCTGGGGCTCGCGGTGCAGGCCGTGCTCGAGGTAGGCGCGCACGATCGGCGCGGTCGCCTCCGCGCGCAGCGTCAGAGAGCGGTCGCTGCGATCCGTGAACGTGTACATCTCCTTCGTGACGACGTCGGAGCCGATCCCGGAGGTGCGCGTGAAAAGCTCGGTGTCCTCGAACACCGGGGTGTCGATCCGGCGATACCCGTAGAGCGCGCACAGGCGCTCGAACTCACCGGTGATCCAGCGCCAGCGCGGCTGGTCGGCGGGGAGGATGTCGTGGGTGCCTCGCGGCGCCTCGAAGCTCACGTGGCGCGCAGCGGGGCGAGGAAGGGGTTGCGGGCGAGCTCATCGCCGAGAGTCGTCGGGGGGCCGTGGCCGGAGTAGACGACTGTCTCCGCCGGGAAGCGCTCCGTCAGCGCGCGCAGCGTCTCGACGAGCGTGTCCCAGTCGGCGCCGGGCAGGTCGGTGCGGCCGACCGAGCCCGCGAAGAGGACGTCGCCCGAGAAGAGGCAGCCGTCGGCGTGATACGCGAGGTGACCGGGCGAGTGGCCTGGCACCTGGAGCGTCTCGAACTCGATGCCCGCGAGCTCGAGCGGCTCGTCGCCCTCGAGCAGGACGTTCGCCTTGTAGCCGCGGACTGTCACGCCTGCCGGGACAAGGTCGGGCAGGTTTTCGAGGAGCGCCTGCTCGGCGGCGGCCATGTAGACCGGGGCGCCGGTGCCTTCGGCGAGATCCGCGACGCCGACGAGGTGATCCCAGTGGCCGTGCGTGATCAGGATCGCCGCGCAGGAGGCGCCGAGCCGCGCGAGCTCGATCCGGAGCTCTGGCACGCCGCCGCTCGGGTCGATCACGACGGCCTCGGACGCGCCCAGCGAGGCGCGGACGACGTAGCAGTTCGTCCCGATCGGACCGAGCTCGTAGCGGTCGACGACGATGCTCACGCGGAGGCCACCTCGGCGCTGAGTCTAACGGCGCCGCGCCGCCCTTCCGGGCCGGGCCCTAAAGGCGTGCCCGGCCTCCTCCCCGCTGCGAGCGTAGCGGGGAAAAGCGCACGCGTGTGTGACGGCTCCGTCACGAATCTGTGTCTTTTCGCGGGTCGAGCCGCGGCCGCGGAGGGCAGGCGTGCGTCGTTAGGATCCGGCCCCGTGCGGAGCTGGAACCTGAGCGAGATCGACACTCCCGGGGGCAGCCGCTCGCCGGTCGTGCTCGACTCGGCCGAACCTGCGCGCGCGGTTCTGATCGGCCTCGAGCCGGGACAGGAGCTCGGCGACCACGAGGTGAAAGAGCACGCCTTCGTCCTCGTGGTCGAGGGAAGCGTGCGGGTGGAGGCAGGCGGCGAGTCGCTGGACGCGCAGTCCGGGATGCTGTTCAGGTTCGAGCCCGAGGAGCGGCACTCGGTCTCCAGCGCAGACGGCGCGCGGATCCTGCTCTTCCTCGCGCCCTGGCCGGGGGCCGGGCACTATCGCGGCGACGGCGGTTAGGGCCTACGCCATGCGCGGCCGGGAGCGTTTCCCGTGCGCCGAAGGTACGAGCGGTACATCGCCCGGTCCATCAGGTACATGAACGGAATGAAGAACGCGGTGTAGGCGGCCGTAAGCGCGATCCTCGCGGGGAGGGTCTCGTGGTTGAAGAGGCCGAGCGCGACGAAGATGAGCGGCGCGAAGATTGCGGCGCGCTTGAGAACACGCATCCAGGACGGCGGGTCGATTTTCCGGACCGAGCGCTTGCCGGCAGCTGCCTTGGCGCGTGCCGGATCGCCTTTCCCGTTCTTGCGCGCGCCGCGCTTCGACGCGCCCGCCTCGTCCGCGTCGTCGGTCCCGACCACATTGCCTTCCCCGTCGACGTAGACGTATTCGTACTCGTGCCGGAGCTCCTTCTGGCGCCGGCGCCGCTGTTTCCGGGTTGGCATCGGTAATTAGCGTAGCGCCGCTCAGCGGCGCCAGGCGACCTCGCCCTTGCAGACCACCCCTGCAACCGTTTCGCCGGCGAGGTGGTACGCCAGGTGCCGCCAGTCGGGGGCGTCTATCAGCGTGAGGTCGGCGTCGAAGCCGGGAGCGAGGCGCCCGATCGACCCTGAGCGTCCGAGGGTCCAGGCTGCGTTGACGGTGCAGGCGGCAAGCGCCTCTTCGGGCGAGAGTCGCAGCTGCGTGCAGGCGAGCGAGCAAACGAGCGGCAGGCTTTCGCAGAACGAGCTCCCCGGGTTGAAGTCGGTTCCGAGCGCGATCGCCGCGCCGGCGTCGACCAGCTCGCGGGCCGGGGGCATCGAGCGGCCCAGGAAGAGGGCGCTCGCAGGCAGGAGGACGCCGACGACGGAACTGGAGGCGAGCGCCGCGACGCCGTCGGCGCTCGTCGCCTCGAGGTGGTCGACCGACCGCGCGCCGAGCTCGATCGCGAGCGCGATCGCCCCAAGCTCGGTGAACTGGTCGCCGTGCAGCCGGAGGGCGAGGCCCGCCGAGGCGCAGGCCTCCAGGTAGCGGCGCGCGGCGTCGACGCCGAAGGCACCGCGCTCGACAAAGACGTCGGCGGCCTCTGCCAGGTGCGCGGCCTCCGGGAGGACCTCCGCGAGCAAGAAGTCCACGTAGCTCGTGGCGTCGTCGAACTCCGGCGGCACCGCATGCGCGCCGAGCCACGTCGGGATTCCCCCGGCCGCCGCAATCGCCCGCAGCGAGGCGAGCTCGGTCTCGCGATCGAGCCCGTAGCCCGACTTCGCCTCGAAGGTGGTCGTACCGGCGCGAAGCATCCATCGGCGATGCGTGTCGACCGCGCGCCGCAGCTCGTCCGGCGAGGCCGCTCGCGTCGCGCGCACCGTCGAGAGGATCCCGCCGCCCGCCGCGTGCAGCTCCTCGTAGCTCGCACCGCCCGCCCGCAGCGAGAACTCCTCGACCCGATCGCCGAGAAAGCAGGCGTGCGTGTGGCAGTCCACGAGCCCCGGGATCGCGCTCAGGCCCGTTCCGTCGATCTCGGCGACGTCGCCGTTCAGCGACGGAAGCTCGCGCATGGGCCCGACGGCCGCGATCGTCGGCCCTTCGCAGAGCACGAACGCATCCTCGAGCACGTCGACCTCGCGGAGCGCCGGACCGCGCAAGGGAGCTTCGTGACCGCTCGGCGTTGCGAGTTGCGCGAGGTCGCGGACGAGCAGGCGCGACGGCCGCGCGTCCGGCTCAGCGGGCGGGGTCACCCCGGCATCGGCGGCTCGAGGCCATGCCGCGCTGCCGCGGCGACCGCCTCGTCGTAGCCGGCGTCGACGTGCCGCAGGACGCCGGTTCCAGGGTCGGTCGTGAGCACCCGCTCGAGCCGTTCCGCAGCCTGGTCGGTGCCGTCCGCGACGACGACCATCCCGGCGTGGATCGAGTTCCCGATTCCGACGCCGCCGCCGTGGTGCACGCTGACCCAGGTCGCTCCCGCAGCGACGTTCAGCAAGGCGTTCAGGATCGGCCAGTCGGCGATCGCGTCGGAGCCGTCGCGCATCGCCTCCGTCTCGCGGTAGGGCGACGCGACCGAGCCGGAGTCGAGATGGTCGCGCCCGATCACGACCGGCGCCCGCACTCGCCCGCTGCGCACGAGCTCGTTGATCGCGAGCCCCGCGGAAGCCCGCGCGCCGTAGCCAAGCCAGCAGATGCGCGCAGGCAGACCCTGGAACTCGATCCGTTCCGGCGCCACCGTCAGCCAGCGCTGCAGCGCGCGATCGTCCGGGAACAACTCGAGCAACGTCTCGTCGATCGCCCGAATGTCCGACGGATCGCCGGACAGCACCGCCCACCGGAACGGCCCGATGCCCTCGCAGAAGAGCGGCCGGATATAGGCCGGGACAAAGCCCGGGTATGTGAAGGCGTCCTCGACTCCAGCTTCTTCGGCCTCACCTCTCAGGTTGTTGCCATAATCGAAAACATAGCTGCCCTCTCGGACGTACTCGAGGAGCCCGCGCACGTGAGCCGCGATCGACTCCCGCGCGCGGCGGAGGTACTCGTCGGGATCCTCCGAGCGGAGCCGTGCAGCCTCGGCGACGTCGAGCCCGCTCGGCACATAGCCGTTGAGCGGGTCGTGCGCCGCGGTCTGGTCGGTGACGAGGTCGAAGTGCTCACGGCGACGGGCAAGCTCCGGCACGACCTCCGAAGCGTTGCCGAGCAGCCCGACCGACAAAGGGCGCTGCTCCGCCGCAGCAGCGCGAATTCGCGCCAGGGCGTCGTCCACGGACTCCGCCGCCTCGTCGAGGTAGCGGGTCTCGAGGCGGCGCTCGATGCGGGACGGATCGACCTCGACACAGAGGATCGCGGCGCCGGCCAGCGTCGCCGCGAGCGGCTGCGCGCCGCCCATCCCGCCGAGCCCTGCCGTGAGAATCGTCCTCCCGGCGAGGTCCGGAGAACCGAAGTGCTTCTCGGCGGCCGAGATGAAGGTCTGGAACGTCCCCTGCAGGATCCCCTGCGAGCCGATGTAGATCCAGCTGCCGGCGGTCATCTGGCCGAACATCGTCAGACCGAGCCCCTCGAGCCGCCGGAACTCCTCCCAGGTCGCCCAGCGCGGAACGAGCAGCGAGTTCGCGATCAGCACCCGCGGCGCGCCTGGATGCGTCCGGAAGACGCCGACCGGCTTCCCGCTCTGGACGAGCAGCGTCTCGTCCTCGCCGAGCGTCAGCAGCGCCCGCACGATGGCGCGCAGCGCCTCCGGGTTGCGCGCGGCCTTCCCGGAGCCCCCGTAGACGACCAGCTCCTCGGGCCGCTCCGCAACCTCCGGGTCGAGGTTGTTGAGCAACATCCGCAGGGGCGCTTCCGTCGACCACGAGCGTGCGAGCAGCTCTGTGCCGCGGGGCGCGTGGATCGCCGAGAGATCGCCGCAGAGGTCCTCGACGATGGCGTCCAGCGACCGAGTCGTGCTCACCGCGAGCGCTCCCGGTTGCGCAGGTTTCGCCACGTCCAGCCGGTCGCGAGCACGAACGCGCCGACCGCGCCGACGATCGCCCAGAGGACGTGGCCGCCCGTGACCACCGCGAGCACGATCACGAGGACGCCGAAGAAGGCGTAGACGAGGGCGCTGTCGCGGTAGGGCCGCGGCTCCCGTTTCCGGGTCGGCTTGCTGCCGTTCGCCTCGGTCACCGCAGCTCCCCGACCTCGGCCTCGACCGCCTCGACGAGCGCACCCGATCGAATCGACTCGGCGACCGCTTCGATGTCGCCGGAGAGCGACCTGTCGTCGCGCAGTCTGGGCGAGAGGGAGCGCACGTGCGCGCGGGCGGCGCGAGCGCCCACGCCGGGCTGGAGCGGCGCGAGGAACTCGACGGCCTGTACCCCGGCCAGCAGCTCGATCGCGAGCACGCGCTCGACGTTCCCAAGCGCCTGCCATGCCTTCAGCCCGGCCGCGTTCCCCATCGAGACGTGATCCTCCTGGCCGGCGCTGGTCGGGATCGAGTCGACCGCGGCCGGGTGGGACAGCACCTTGTTCTCGCTGACGAGCGACGCGGCCACGTACTGCGGGATCATGAAGCCCGAGTTGAGCCCGCCGTCGCCGGTGAGGAACGCGGGCAGGCCGTCCGAGAGACTCGGATTGACGAGTCGCTCGACGCGCCGCTCGGCGATGTCCGCCAGCTCGGAGACGGCCATCGCAAGGCAGTCGAGCGCGAACGCGACAGGCTGGCCGTGGAAGTTCCCGTTGGAGACGAGAATGCCGTCCTCGACGAGCACGAGCGGGTTGTCCGTCGCGGAGTTCAGCTCCGTCGAGACCGTGTACTCGACGTAGTCGAGCAGGTCGCGGCTCGCGCCGTGCACCTGCGGCGCGCAGCGCAGCGAGTAGGCGTCCTGAACCTTGTCGCACCAGCGGTGGGCCTCGTTGATGGCCGAGTCCTCGAGCAGGACCAGGACGTTCGCTGCCGAGTCGGCCTGGCCGCGGAGGGGGCGCGCTGCGTGAATCTGGGGCAGGAAGCTGGTGCGTGAGCCTTGCAGCGCCTCGAGTGAGAGCGTGCAGGCGATGTCGGCTGCCTTGGCGAGGCGCCGCGCGCGCATCAGCCCGAGCGCCCCGAACGCGGCCATGAACTGCGTCCCGTTCACGAGCGACAGCCCTTCTTTCGCCTGCAGCCGGATCGGCTCGAGGCCGGCGGCCGCCAGCGCCTCGGCGCCCGGCAGGCGGCGATCGTCGAACCAGGCCTCGCCCTCTCCGACCAGCGGCAGAGCCAGGTGGGCGAGCGGCGCCAGGTCTCCGCTCGCGCCCACCGAGCCGCGGCTCGGCACGTGAGGCAGGAGGCCGCGGTTGAGGCATTCGACGAGCAGCTCGACGGTCTCCACGCGCGCTCCGGAGAAGCCCTTGGCGAGCGCGTTCGCGCGCAACAGCATCGCGGCGCGGACGACCTCGGGCGGGTACGGCTCGCCGACGCCGCACGCGTGGCTGCGGAGGAGGCGCAGCTGCAGCTCCTCGGCGAGCTCCTCGGGGATCGAGCGCGAGACGAAGCGGCCGAAGCCCGTGTTGACGCCGTACGTGTGCTCCTGGCGGCCGTGGGCGGCCTGCTCGACGAGCTCGCGTGCCGCGCCCATCCGCTCACGCGCGGTGTCCGTGAGGCCTACTGGGGCCCGGCCGACGGCGACCGCCCAGACGTCGGCCACGGTCAGGTCGTCGCCCGTCAGCGCCCTGCTCTCGATCACGGTCGCGAGTGTATCCCTGCGCCGTTTGCCGGCCCGCGCGCGGCCTCTAGCGCCCCTTAGTTCGGTTCGCCCGGCCTCCTCCCCGAGGCGAGCGTATCGAGGAAAGGCGCACGTGTCTGTGACGGAACCGTGCCGAGAGTGTGACTACTCGAGCAGGCGCAGCTCGAGCACGCGCGACGCGTCGAAGCCGTCGATCCGAAGCATCGCGCCCGCCGCTGCGACCGCTGCGCCGGCCGGCATCAGGCCGACGAGCTCCGAGCCGGCGACGTCGGCGCCCCTGGCCTCCGCCTCGGCGGCCACACGCGCGACGATCTCGTGCAGCGCGGCGGCTTCGTAGTCCTCGACGTTCATGCTCACCTGCACGAGCCCGGCCCTCGGCAGGTCGAGCCCGAGCGCACGCACTCCGGGAAAGCCGCCGTCGCGCTCGCGTACCGCGCGCGCGACCTCCCGGGCCGCGTCGAGCGACCCGCGCAGGTTGACGTTGAACGCGATCAGCGGCCGCCGTGCGCCGACCAGGACGGCGCCGCTTCGCTCGTCGACGCTCGCGGGGCCGTGGTCGGGCACGAGCTCGCCGGACTCGACGCGCCGCCGCAGCTCGTCCAGGCCGCCGGTCCGGAAGAAGGCCGGCCCTCGGCCGCGGGCGAGCTCGCCGTAGCGGAAGACAGGAAGGCCGAGCTCCGATCCGACGCGCCCGGCGAGCGCGTCGGCGCACGCCGCCGCGCGCTCGAGCTCCTCGCGGACGAGCGGGACGATCGGGACGACGTCGGCGGCCCCGACCCGCGGATGCGCGCCTTCGTGGCGTCGCAGGTCGATCCGCTCGACCGCGCACGCGATCCCCGCGAGCAGCGAGGCGACCAACTCGTCCTCCGAGCCGACGAGCGTAAAGACCGAACGGTTGTGGTCCTCGTCCGCGTGCACGTCGAGCAGCCGGGCCGCCGAACCGAGGGCATCCGCCAGGGCGTCGATCGTCGCCCGGTCGCGCCCTTCGGAGAAGTTCGGCACCGACTCGAGAGGGCGCATGGACGTACTCTAGGAAGGGTGAAGACCTACTACGACCGCCGCGCCCGCGAGTACGACGACTGGTGGCTCGGCACCGGCCGCTTCGCCGAGCGCGACCGGCCGGGCTGGGAGGAAGAGGTCGAGGCGCTCACGGGGGCGCTGGCCGCCTTGCCGGCCGCGCGCACCCTCGACATCGCGTGCGGGACGGGCTTCCTCACCCGCAACCTTCCCGGCGACGTCGTCGGGCTCGACCAGAGCGCGACGATGATCGACGAGGCCCGTCGCCAGGCGCCCGAGGCGACCTTCGTCCAGGGCGACGCGCTCGAGCTTCCGTTCGAGGACGGCAGCTTCGACCGGATCTTCACGGCCCACTTCTACGGCCACCTCGAAGGCGAGGACCGGGAGCGCTTCCTGCGCGAGGCCAGGCGCGTCGCGCGCGAGCTCGTCGTCGCCGACTCGGCCCTGCGCGACGACGTCGAGCCCGAGGAGCAGCAGGAGCGGATCCTGAACGACGGCTCGCGCTGGGAGGTCTACAAGCGCTACTTCACGGCGGAAGGCCTCGCCGAGGAGCTCGGCGGCGGAGAGATCCTCTTCGCCGGCCGCTGGTTCGTCGCTGCCCGCTCTTGACGCGCAGGCGCTCGAGCTACCGCTCGCTCGCGTCGCTGCAGCGGGACAACCGCGTCTGCCGCGCGTGTGTCGAGGCCGGCTTTCCGCTCGAGTCGCTGCCGATCGTCCAGCCGTACCGCGGCCAGCGCGCCTACATCTTCGGGCAGGCGCCGGGAGTGCAGGAAGGAGTCGAGCGTCTGCCGTGGCGGGGCCGCGCGGGCCGGACGCTCCGCCGCTGGCTCGAGCTCGACGAGGACGAGTTCTACGAAACGTTCTACTGCGCGTCCGTCACGCGCTGCTATCCCGGCAAGGCACCGAGCGGCCGAGGCGACCGCACGCCGTCGCCGCGCGAGCAGGAGCTCTGCGCGTTCTGGCGCGACTGGGAGCTCGAGCTCTTCCGGCCGCGGCTGATCGTTCCCGTCGGGGGCCTTGCAGCCCGCCGCCTCCTGGGCCTGAAGAGCGTGACCGAGTGCGTAGGCCGCCGCTACGAGCACGAGGGCGCGACTGCGATCCCACTCCCTCACCCGTCCGGCGCCAGCAGCTGGCTGAACGACCCCGCGAACCGCGCGCGCGTCGCCGGCGCGGCGCGGCTGATCCGCGTCGAGCTAGACGCTCTCGACCGCGAATAGGCGCCACTCGCCCGGCACGCCCTTGAGCTCCGCGGCGCCGCGGTCCTCGAACGAGATCCCCGAGCCGGCCACGAGGTCCTTGACCGTCTGCGAGACGAGGATCTCCCCCGCCTCGGCCTGCGCTGCGACGCGAGCGCCGATCGAGACGGCGATCCCCGCGACCTTGCCGTCCAGGATCTCGCACTCGCCGGTGTGGAGCCCGGCCCGGACCTCCAGGCCGATGCCTTCTACCGCCTCCCTGATCGCGGTGGCGCACCGGATCGCGCGCGCAGGCCCGTCGAAGCGGGCGAAGAAGCCGTCGCCGGCCGTGTCCAGCTCCGCTCCGCGGAACCGCGCGAGCTGCTGGCGAACGGCGGCGTGATGCCGCTCGAGTAGCTCGAGCCAGCCGCGATCTCCGAGCTCGGCGGTGCGCGCGGTCGAGCCGACGATGTCCGTGAAGAGGATCGTGGCCAGCACGCTGTCCGCAATGGGCTCCGGCTCCGGCCCCGTGCAGATCGGGACGACGAAACGCTCGATCTCCTCGGCGACGCGCTCCCAGTCGCCGGCGAAGACCATGTGCGGGCCGCCCGGCAGCTCGAGGAACCGCGCGCCCGGGATCCGCTCGGCCATCCAGCGTCCTCCGCCGATCGGGATGTGGTCTTCCGCGCGATGCAGGACGAGGGTGGGCACACGGACGGACGGGAGCACGTCGCGCACGTCGATCTCCAGGTTCATCAGGTTGAGCTGGCGCAGGGCCCCCGGGCTCGCGCTCTGCCGCATGCGGAGCGCGAAGTCCTCGACCTCCTCCTCCACCCCTTCGCTGGCGAGGTACGAGCGCGCCAGCTCGACGGTGCCCCAGAGCCGCTCGTCCTCCGCGTTGTCGCGCTCCGTCTCCGCGCGCGTCATCCCGTGCGGGAAGCCGGGCGCGCGGGTGAAACGCGGCAGCGACCCGTAGATGACGAGCGCCCGGCAGCGCTCCGGGTAGGTGGCCGCGAAGAGGATGCTCATCGGCCCGCCTTCGGAGGCGCCGATCACGGCCGCGGTCGCGGAGCCGGCCGCGTCCATGACTGCGCGCACGTCGTCCATGCGGGTCTCGAGGTCGGCGATACCGGCCACGCGGTCGGACAACCCCGTGCCGCGCTTGTCGAACAGGATCAGGCGTGAGAAGGAAGCGAGCCGGTGGAAGAACGACGCCTGCCGCTCGTTCGTCCAGATGAGCTCGACGTTCGAGACCGAGCCGGGAACCCAGACCAGGTCGAAGGGCCCGTCGCCCACCACCTGGTAGGCGATCGAGACCTCGCCGCTCTGCGCGTAGCTCGTCTCCGGCCGGTTCACGTGGACAGTTTCCGCTTCCGCGCATGCATGGGCAAGTGAAGTGGCGGCTAGATTTCGAAGGTGCAGGAGGCGCCCCGCTATCGCCAGACGTTCGCTCGGCTGCTCGGCTTTCTGCGCCCGTACAAGGTCTCGCTGATCGTCTCGATCGTGCTCGCGGTCGGCTCCCAGGGAGCCCAGATCGCCCTCGTCTGGATCACGAAGCACGTCATCGACAGCGCGCTCGCGCCCCACGACCGGGAGAAGCTCTGGCTCTACGTCGGCGCGGTTCTTGCGCTCGGCCTCGTGCGAGCGGTGCTGATGGCGGGCCGGCGGCTGATCTCGGGCCGACAGGCGCTCGCCGTCGAGATGGATATGCGGCAGGGCCTCTACTCGCACCTCGTCAAGCTCTCGTTCGGCTTCTACGACCGTCACCAGACCGGGCAGCTGATGTCGCGCGCGACCGTCGACCTGCAGGGGGTCCGCTTCTTCCTCGGCTACGGCCTGATCTTCCTGTTCCAGAACGTGCTGACGGTGGCCTCGGTGACCGTCGTCCTGCTCGTCTTCCAGTGGAAGCTGGCCCTGATCGCGCTCGCCATCACGCCCGTGCTGGTCGTGCTGGCCTATCGCTATAGCCACGTGACGCACCCGACGCTGCGCGAGGTCCAGCAGAAGCTCGCAGACGTCGCCACCGTCGCGGAGGAGAACATCGTCGGGGTCCACGTCGTCAAGGCCTTCGCGCAGGAGCCGCAGGAGTCGGCGAAGTTCCACGCGCGCTCGGAGGACGTCTTCCGGGAGACGATCCGGGCAAACCGGCAGCGTGCGACGTACGTCCCGCTGATCTCCTGGATTCCGCTGCTGGCGCAGGCCGCCGTTCTGCTCGTGGGCGCGCGCATGGTGACGAGCGGCGAGCTGACCGCCGGCACGTTCGTCGCCTTCAACCTCTACCTCGGCATGCTCGTCATGCCGCTGCGGTCGCTCGGGATGTGGATCGGCCAGTCGCAGCGTGCGACGGCGTCCGGCGAGCGGATCTTCCAGATCATGGACGAGCCGGAGGAGATCGGCGAGCAGCCGGACGCGGTCGACCTGCCTCCCGGCACGGGCGAGCTGCGGTTCGAGGATGTCCGCTTCGAATACCTCGAAGGCCGCCCGGTGCTCGACGGCGTGACTCTCGACGTGCCGCCCGGCCGGACGATCGCGCTGATCGGGCAGACCGGCTCGGGGAAGACGACGCTCACCTCGCTCGTCCCGCGGTTCTACGACGTCACCTCCGGCCGCGTGATGCTGGACGGCACCGACGTCCGCGACCTGAAGCTGACCTCGCTCCGCCACGCGGTCGGCGTGATCTCGCAGGACCCGTTCCTCTTCTCGGCGAGCGTCCGCGAGAACATCACCTTCGGCGCGCCCGACCTCGACGACGCAGAGGTCGAGCAAATCGCGCGGCTCGCCCAGGCGCACGAGTTCGTGGAGAGGCTGCCGGACGCCTACGACACGATCATCGGCGAGCGCGGGATCACGCTCTCGGGCGGGCAGCGTCAGCGCCTCGCGATCGCCCGGGCGCTCGCGGTCGACCCGCGGATCCTGATCCTCGACGACGCCACCGCCGCCGTAGACGCCTCGACCGAGGCCCGCATCCGGGTCGGCCTGCGCGAGGCGATGCGGAACCGGACGACGCTGATCATCGCCCACCGGCTCTCGACGATCGCGCTCGCCGACGAGATCGTCGTGCTCGAAGACGGGCGAATCGCGGCCCGCGGCGTGCACGAGGAGCTGCTCGAGACGAGCCCCGTCTACCGCGACATCTACGAGCACGGCCTCCTGGAGCGGCAGTTCGCGGACGCAGTCGAGGCGCGCGCCGGGGATGCGCTGGAGGCCGCGTCGTGAGGGTCTGGCAGCCCGGCGGGCACCTGATGCGAGAGCGCGGCGCGCAGGTCGACGACTGGTCGTGGGAGCGCACCCGCCGCCGGCTCGTGGCGCTCGCCCGCCTCACGCGGCCCTACAAGGCGCGGACCGTCCTCTCGGTCTTCTCGCTGCTCCTGGCGACCGCAACCGCCCTCGCGCCGCCGTTCCTGTCGAAGTACGCGCTCGACGATGCCCTCAGCGGCGACCTGTCGCGGCTGTCGTGGATCGTGGGCGTCTTCCTGCTCGCGGGCCTTTTGAACTGGGGCATGAGCTACGTGCAGACGTACCTGACGGGCTGGGTCGGCGAGCGGATCCTGGCCGACCTCAGGAACCGTCTCTTCGACCATCTGCAGCGCCTGTCGCTCGGCTTCTACGAGCGGAACCGCGCGGGCGTGATCATCAGCCGGCTCACGAACGACGTCGAAGCCATCGACCAGCTCGTCACGGACGGCGTCACGAGCCTCGTCCAGAACACGCTCACGCTCGTCGGCACCGCGATCCTCCTCTTCGTGCTCGACTGGCGGCTCGCCCTCGCGACGCTCCTCGTGATCCCATTCATGAGCATCGCGACCGTCATCTTCCGCAAGCGCTCCGCCCGGGCCTACTCCGCGGTCCGCGAGCGCCTCGGCCTCGTGACCGCGACCCTCGCCGAGGACATCGCCGGAATGCGGGTCGTGCAGGCGTTCACGCGAGAAGAAGCCAACACGCGCAATTTCCGTGAGGTTGCGGAGCGCTACCGCGAGTCGAACATGGAGACCGTCGTCCTGAACGGCCTCTACTTCCCGTTCGTCGACCTGCTCTCGTCGATCGCGCTCGCCGTCGTCCTCGGGTACGGCGGCCACCTCTACTTCCAGGGCGCGGTGACGCTCGGAACGCTGTTCGCCTTCATGCTCTACGTGCAGAACTTCTTCGACCCGGTGCAGCAGCTCTCGCAGCTGTACGGCACGTTCCTCTCGGCCACGGCCGCGCTGGACAAGATCATGGACGTGCTCGACCGCGAGCCGGACATCCTCGACCGGCCCGCCGCGGACGAGCTTCCGCGGGTCGAGGGCCGTGTTCGCTTCGAGCACGTCACGTTCGGCTATGGGGACGGGCCAGAGGTGCTGCACGACCTCGACCTCGACGTTCCCGCGGGGACGACCGTCGCCCTCGTCGGCCACACCGGCGCGGGAAAGTCGACGATCGCGAAGCTGCTCGCCCGCTTCTACGACCCGCGCGAGGGGCGGATCACGGTCGACGGACGCGACCTGCGCGACGTCACCCAGGAGTCACTGCGCCGCCAGCTCGGGATCGTGCCGCAGGAGGGGTTCCTCTTCGCCGGCACGGTCACCGAGAACATCGCCTTCGGCCGGCCCGGCGCGCCGCCGGAGGACGTTGTGCGCGCGGCCGAGACGATCGGCGCCCACGAGTTCATCCTGCGGCTCGAGGAGGGCTACGAGACGCAGCTGCAGGAACGCGGCAGCCGGCTCTCGCTCGGCCAGCGCCAGCTCGTCGCCCTGGCGCGCGCGCTGCTCGCCGACCCGCGGATCCTGATCCTCGACGAGGCGACCTCGTCGGTCGACATCGGGACGGAGCGCAAGATCGAGCAGGCGCTCCGCACCCTCCTCTCGGGCCGCACCGCCTTCGTGATCGCGCACCGCCTCTCGACCATCCGGGACGCCGACCTGATCGTCGTCCTCGAGCACGGTCAGATCGTCGAGCAGGGAACGCACGACGAGCTGCTCCGCCGCCAGGGGCTCTACACCTCGCTCTACGGCGACTGGGCTGCAGACGTGGCCTAGTCGGCCAAGCAGTGTCACAAAGTGCGCCAATTCCGCTTCAGAAGCGGGATTTACCTGATACGAGGGATCGACTCCTGAGGACCCCGATCCGATCATTTGCGCGCGGTGTCCCTCGCTCGTGCCCAGCGCGCGAGGGCGCTGTCTGCGGCTACTGCGGCCCTACTGGCTTTCGCGTGCGCTTGGACGGCGTCCTCTGCCCTTGCCTGCTCAGGTGGCTACACCTATGCCGGCGTTTACACGGATAAGCCCGTGGCGGGCGTCGCTGCGTCGATCTCGATGACGAGCCTGCCGAGCGTCAACAGCGGCCCCGGCGGCCACGTCGCCGCCTGGGTCGGCGTCGGCGGGACGGGCATGGGCCCCGGCGGCACGGACGAGTGGCTGCAGGTCGGGCTCGCCTCCTTCGACCGGCCGGATGGACGGCTCTACTACGAGCTCGCGCTCCCGGGCAAGCAGCCGAAGTTCAACGAGCTCGCGTCTGGCATCAAGCCCGGCCAGGCCGTCCGCGTTGCGGTGATGGAGCTCCCTCACGAGGCGAACCAATGGATCGTGATCACGCCAAAGGGCATCGCCGGTCCGTTCTACCTCCCGAAGAGTCACGGGAAGTGGTCGCCGACGATGACCGCGGAGAGCTGGGCCCACGGCGGGTCCCTCTGCAACAACTACGCGTACCGCTTCGACGGCGTGCAGACGGCCGACGCGCGCGGCTGGCGGGACCTCCGGCACTCGTCCACGTTGCAGGATCGCGGCTGGAAGGTTCACCGGATCTCGCCGTCGGCGTTCAGCGCAAGCAACGCCTGAGCCCTTCCCGGGCGATCCGGCGAGCCGCCGGGCCCGTAGTACCCGCAGAACGCTGCGCATGAAGATCGCGTAGCACGCGCGCGTCGGTCTTGAAAGATCCGGGCTGGGTGGTGCACCGGGAGTCGCCCTCGACGTTCCGCGCAGGCTCCCTGACGATGGGCTCACACTGAGACTGCGGGGCTAGGATTCGAACCTAGACTACTCGGTCCAGAGCCGAGCGTCCTACCATTAGACGACCCCGCAACGTTGTTTGCGGAGCGGCCATTCTAGCGGTCGCGGGACCGCCTTTCGTCCACGGATTCGCCCTCCTGCGGCGCACCTGCGGCTACACTGAGCCTTCGCCGGGCGCATTCGTCTAGTGGCCTAGGACACCGCCCTCTCACGGCGGCGGCACGGGTTCGAATCCCGTATGCGCCTCCTCAGCATGAGCTCACTCACATGAACGCGACCCTTCTCCTGGCGAACTTCGCGAAGGTCGCGGACGGGATGGTCGACGTCCAGCAGGGCGGCTGGACGCAGATCGGCCCCGGCCCGGTCTCGTTCTTCGTCGCGGGCCTGGTCTCGTGCGAGTGGCACGAGACGAACCAGAAGCACGAGCTCAAGCTCGAGCTGCTGGACGCGGACGGCGGCTCCGTGCCGCACCCGGAGAACGGCCAGCCGGTGGCGACCACGGCCACCTTCGAGGTCGGCCGCCCGCCCGGGACGAAGCCCGGCGTGAGGGTGCACATGCCGGTCGCGGTGCCGTTCGGCGTCTTCGAGCTGACGCCTGGGCAGTCGTACGAAGTGCGCCTCTCGATCGACGCCGAGAGCCGCGACGAATGGCGCCTGCCGTTCGTGGTCCGCGAGGCGCCGGTCCAGCCACCCGCCTAGCCCAGGGCGGGCGTTCGGCTAGACGCCGAGCTCGGCGAGGAGCGGAGTCGTGTCGAGCGGATCGAAGCCGATCCGGGCGGCGATGTCCTCGCTCAGCGGCTTGGTGCCCTCGGTGAAGAGGGCGCGCAGGCGCTCGCCCGTCTCCGCGCTCGCCCACCACTCGTCGCCGATCTCGCGCTCCAGGTAGGAGCGCAGCTGGGCCGAGCGGATCCAGGCGCGGAGGTAGTCGGCCGAGTAGAAGCCGGCGTCCATGTCCGCGAGGTAGCCGTCCGCGCGGTAGCGGACGCCCGTCGCGCCGGTCAGGCGCTCCTCGTAGCCGCCGGGAGTGCCGCCGTCCTCGCCGAAGCGGCCCCAGAAGTCGAGCTCGAACTGGAACTTGGCGACGTAGCGCCGGAAGAGCAGCGCCTCCATGAAGATCGTCGCCTCGGCGTTCTCGGCGGCTTCCTCGTCCGAGAGGCCGAAGTAGCGCGCGTGCCAGCCGGGCTGGCGCGAGATCGCCTCGACGATGTACGAGTAGATCTCCGTCAGCGCGTGGTCCCGCGAGATATTGCGGAACGTGTACGGGAGCGCCGGGTCGCAGCCCGCGTAGTGGAGCGCGTGCCCGGCCTCGTGCAGGAAGGCCTGGTAGTCGTGGAGGCCGCCCTGCGCGCGCGTGATCAGGTGGACGATCTTCGGCGGGTCGGAGGGGATCACGCAGGCCCGCGGCGACTTCTGCGGGCGGTCGTCGAGATCGAGCTTGATGTTCGGCTCCGACTCGAGGTCGAAGCCGAGCCGCGCGAGCGTGTCCATGCAGACCTCGACCGACTTCTCCTTCGTGTAGATGCTCTCGAGCGGCGAGAGCCGGCGCATGTAGGCGGTGTGGTACGAAGACGGCGTCTCCGTGCGCTCGGGGCCGAGCAGCCGCTCGAACCAGCGCTCGCGCAGGTCGGCGTAAGCATCGGCGGCCGCATCGCTCGTACGGGCGAGCGCGGCCACGAGCTCGCGCAGCGAGATCCCCTTCTCCTCCTCGGTTCGCGCGATCGGGTCGTCGACGCCGCTGATCTCGGCTTCCATGCTCTCGCCCTCACGGAGCACCTCCAGGCGGTCGTCGTTGAAGCCGGCGGACGTGTCGGCCGTGCGGGCGCCCAGCTCCTCGCGGTCGGCGTAGGCCTCGAGCACGGCGAGCTTCGCCTGTGCGCTCCGGAGCGGGAGCTCCTCGCCCTGGAACTCGACGCGGGCCGCAAGGATGGCGTTCTCGAGCTCGTCCTCGCGCTCGGCGAGCTCTGCGGCGATCAGGCCGGCTTCACAGGTCTTGCTCAGGCGGTAGAGCCGCTCGCGGTCCTCGCCGCCCGGAGCCTCGGCGTGCGCCTCACGGAGCGCGTCGAGCTGCTGCCGGGTGAACAGGTCGCGGTAGCGCGCGACGATCTCGGCGCGCTCGGAGACCTCCTTCTCGCCGACGCGCACGGCGCGGCCCTCCTCCGAGCGCTCGAACAGGTAGCGCTGCAGGCGGGACTCGTACTCGGTGGGTTGCAGGACCTCTGTCACGCTCATGGGCCGCGGAATCTACCCGACAGCCCGTATCTGTTTACGGCCCCTGGGCGTTTATCGTTCGAAAACCGTAAACAAAGTGCCGCCGCTTTTTTCGGATGAACGAGCTGCTTCCCCGGCCCACAGTCCAGTTCCGGCGCCGCTCCTGGCGCGAGTTTCAGCGCGCGCTCGATCCGCTGGGACCGCCGCGGCCGCTGCCGCCGATGCGCGCGAGCGACTCCTCCTTGCCGAGCAGCTCGAGGCTCTCGAACAAGCCCGGCGAGACCTTCGACCCGGTCAGGGCCAAGCGAATCGGCTGAAAGGCCTCGCGCGGCTTCAGCCCGAGCCGCTCCGCGAGACCTCGGAGCGCGGCCTCGATGCTCGAGGCGTCGAACGGCTCGACCTCGGCCAGCGTCTCGGCCGCCGCTGGGAGGACTGCGCCGTCCGTGGACGCCTGCGGCTCGGGCCGCGCGAACAGGAAGCCGGCAAAGCTCGGAAACTCGGCGAGGCGCGCGATCTTCTCCTGGACGAGCGGCGCCGCCCTGCGGATCAGCTGCTCGTCCCAGTCGTAGCCCTGCTCGCGCAGGTACACGATCAGCGCGTCCGCGTACTCCTCGGCTGACATCGCGCGCAGGTAGACGCCATTCATCCAGTCGAGCTTCGCGTAGTCGAACGCGGCCGGGCTCGGCTGCACGCGGCCGAGATCGAAGCGTCGGACCAGCTCCTCGCGGCTCATGATCGTCGTCTCGCCGTCGGGCGCCCACCCGAGCAGCGCGAGGAAGTTCATCAGCGCCGGGGCGACATACCCGTCGTCGCGAAACTCCTTGACGGTCACCGCGCCGTGACGCTTCGAGAGCTTCTTGTTGTCGGTGCCGTTCACGTTCGGGACGTGCGCGTAGACCGGGACCTCGGCGCCGACCGCGCGGATGATGTTGATCTGCTTCGGCGTGTTCGAGATGTGGTCTTCGCCGCGGATCACGTGCGTGATGCCGTCCCAGACGTCCTCCATCGGCGAGGCGAAGTTGTACGTCGGCCGGCCGTCGGTGCGCACGAGCACGAGGTCCTCGATCGTCTCGTTCGGGACCTCGATGCGGCCGCGCACGACGTCGTCCCAACCGGTCGTCCCCTCGTCGGGCATGCGGAAGCGGATCGCGCCCTCGTCCTCGTAGGCCTTGTCTTCGGCGACGAGCTTCCGCGCGACCTCGGCGCAGTGCTCCATCCGGTCGAGCTGGAAGGTGACCTCGCCGTCCAGGTCGAGGCCCAGCCAGCGAAGCGACTCCTGGATCTGGTCCGTCGCCTCGGCGACCTCTCGGCTCGTATCGGTGTTCTCGATCCTGAGGCGGAACTCGCCGCCCTCGTGCTGCCGAGCGAACAGCCAGTTGAAGAGCGCTGTCCGCACGTTGCCGATGTGCAGCAGGCCCGTCGGGCTCGGGGCCATGCGGACGCGGACGCTCATGCGACTAGCGTACTCGCGTGACCGAGCGGGTCCTGACGCAGCGCGAGCTCAACCGGACGACGCTGCTGCGCCAGCTGCTCCTTCGGCGCGAGCGGCTCTCGCCCGTGCGAGCGATCGAGCGGCTCGCTGGATTGCAGGCGCAGCTCGCCTCGTCGCCCTACCTGGCCCTCTGGGCTCGGGTCGAAGGCTTCGAGCGAGCGGCACTCGAGCGGGCGCTCCGGCGGCGGACCGTCGTCAAGGCGCTCCTGATGCGCGCGACGCTGCACCTCGTCTCGGCACGGGATCTGCCGTACTTCGACTCGGCTGTGCGCGAGGCGCGGACGTCGGTGCGAGCCCGGGGGACGGAGCGTCCGCCGGACGCGCTCGTCGAACGCGCTCTCGAGCTCACACGCGAGCAGCCTCGTACGCGCAGGGAGCTGATGGAGGCCATCGGGCTCGATCCGCGCACGCAGGATCCGTACGAGATCCGAAGGTACTCCTGGGTCGTCGCGCTCGCCCGCCTCGAGCAGACGCCGGAGTGCGCCTTCTACGGCTTCCGCGGCTCTCCGCTGTACGAGCCCGCCGACCACGCCCACCCGCCGTTCGCCGAGGCCGCCGAATACGCCATCGCGCACTACCTCGCCGCGTTCGGGCCCGCCACGCGCGCCGACGTCTCGCAGTGGAGCGGCGTCCCCATCCGCGACCTCGCCCCCGGCTTCGAGCGCCTCCGCGTCCGCTCCTTGCGCGACGAGCAGGGCCGCGAGCTGCTCGATCTCCCGCGCGCGCCGCTGGCGCCGGCCGACGCGCCCGCGCCTCCCCGCCTCCTGCCGCGCTGGGACGAGCTGCTGCTCGCGCACAAGGACCGCACCCGCGTCCTCCCCGACGAATACCGGAAGACGGTCATCCACAAGAACGGGGACGTGCAGCAGACGTTCCTGATCGACGGGACCGTCGCCGGGCTCTGGCGCGTGGAGGGCGAGCGGATCGCGCTCGAGCCGTTCGCTCGTCTCCCGAGAACGGTCAGGCGCGAGCTCGAGGACGAGGCCGCCCGCCTCGCCGCCTGGCTTCGCTAGCGTCAACGCGTGCTCCTCGGCGGCCACTGCTCCGGTGGGATCAAGAAGGCGCTCGACAACGCGCACGGGTTCGGGATGGACGCTGTGCAGCTCTTCGCGCAGAGCCCGCGCACCTGGCGCTTCCCGGAGCACGATCCTGCCGACCTGGAGAAGTTCAAGCAGCGGCGCGAGGAGCTCGGCATCCAGGCGGTCACCGTTCATGCCCTCTACCTGCTGAACCTCGCGAGCCCGAAGGACGAGTTCTACGAGAAGAGCGTCACGACCCTCCGCTCCACGATGGACGCGGCCTGCGCGATCGAGGCCGACGCCGTCGTGTTCCACGTCGGCTCGCACATGGGCAGCGGCTTCGAGGCGGCCCTCGAGCGGGTGGTGCCGGCGCTGCGGCTGTGCCTCGAGCGCTGCTCGGAGACCACCTGGCTCTGCATGGAGAACTCGGCCGGCGCCGGCGGCACGATCGGCCGCTCCCTCGACGAGCTGGCCGCCCTCTACGAAGCGCTCGACCAGCACGAGCGGCTCGGGGTCTGCCTCGACTCGTGCCACCTCTACGTCTCCGGCTACGACGTCACGGATCCCGCCGAGCTCGACCGCGTGGTCGCCGAGCTCGACGAGCGCATCGGCCTCGACCGCCTGCGCTGCCTGCACGTGAACGACTCGAAGGCGCCGCTCGGCTCGAACCGCGACCGGCACGACAACATCGGCGACGGCCTCCTCGGCGAGAAGCTCGGCGTCTTTCTCGGGCATCCGAAGCTGCAGGGGCTCCCAGCGCTACTCGAGGTCCCTGGGCGTGACGGCCACGGGCCCGACGCGGAGCAGATGGAGAAGCTGCGCGCGCTCTACGCGCGAGCTACGAAGCGATCCGCGCGATCACGCGGAACGAAGGCTCGCCGACCGGCAGCTCGTGGAACTCGGGGTTGACGCAGCCGAGCTCTTCCAGCCGGCTCTCGTAGCACGGCTCCACCTCGGCGCGGCAGAGCGGCAGCGGCGGCGCGGTCGCCCTGAGCGCGCCGAAGCCGCTGCGACCCGACTCGGCAGCGCGGAGGAGATCGAGGTCGATGTGTGCGTCGTACACCCGCTGCATGCAGCCGACGTACGTGTGGCCGAACTCCTCGAACGAGTAGAGGAACGGACAGCGGCGCTCGAGACATGCGCCGGGGTAGACGACCTTGTCGCAGTGCACCTCGCAGCGACGGCACTCGGCCTCGTCCTGCGGGCGCAGCGGCAGCTCGCTCGGACGCACCGCCGCCTGCTCGCGCATCTGCATGACCTGATTGTGGTCGCTGCGAGGCGCGCTCCGCAAGACTTGACAAGTCCGGCGAGCGGGGGTAGGGCGCGAGCCGGCCGGTCGAGCAGGGTCAGCCGAGCAGGCGGCGCGCGACGTTGAGCACGTCGAGCTGCGTGAAAGCCTGGTGGTCGGGCTCGGCGCCCTCGGGGTGCTCGTCCGCGCGGAACCAGAGCGCCTGCACCGTCGTCATCCCGAGCTCGCCGGCGCCGCGGACGTCCTCGTAGAGCCGGTCGCCGACGAAGAGCGCGTTCTCGGGAGCCGCGCCCAGCGCCTCGAGCGCGCGCTCGAAGATCCGCGGGTCAGGCTTCCGGAAGCCGACCTCCGACGAGAAGACGGCGAAGTCGAGCCGGTCGGCGAGGCCCATCTGCTCGAGGTCTCGGTGGAGGAGCCAACCCGGGTCGAAGGCGTTCGAGACGAGGCCGAGCTTGAGCCCGCGCTCGCGCAGCGACTCGAGCAGCGCGTGCGTGTTCGCCGCGAGCCTGCGCGCGGGCTCCCAGGCCTCGTGCTCCGCCTCGAGGAAGCGGCCCAGCGCCTCGTCGTCGACCTCCAGGCCGAACTCGCGCAGCAGCTCGCGGATCAGCCCGGGGTACTCGATCTCCTCGATCGTGCCGGGCGTCCAGAAGAGCGGCTCGTAGTGCTCGCGGAAGTGCTCCGTCAACGCGGCGACGTCCGGCAGCTCGCCGTTGCCGATCGCCGCGAGGCCCGCGCGGTGGCCCACGGCCACGAGCTCCGGGTCGTACGCGAACTCGATCAGCGTGTCGCCCCAGTCGAAGAGGACTGCTTCCAACACCGCTCGCTAGGCTAGCGCCGTGGGCCGGAAGCTCCTCTGGGCGTCGCTCGGTCTGGCCCCCATCGCCATCGCCGTCCGCTACGCGACCGACGCCGGCGATGTCGCTCTCTTCGTCCTCTCCGCGGCGGCGCTCATCCCGTTGGCCTGGCTGATCGGCGAGGCGACCGAGCACGCGGGCGAGCACACGGGCCCGGGGATCGGGGGCTTTCTGAACGCGAGCTTCGGCAACGCGCCGGAGCTGATCATCGCGCTGTTCGCGGTCTCGGACGGTTTGCCCGAGGTCGTTCGCGGGTCGCTGATCGGCAGCGTCGTCTCGAACCTCCTGCTCGTGCTCGGGCTCGCCGTGCTGGCAGCCCGGGACGAGCGCCGCGGGATCGACCGGCTGCTCGATGCTCACGCAGCTCGGGCTTGTGTTTGCCGCCGCGCTGCTCTTCCTCGTGCCCTCCGTCCCGGGCTGGCACGGCGACCCCGAGCGGCACTCGCTCGCGGTCGCGACCGTGCCCGTTGCGATCGTGCTGCTCGTCCTCTACGGGGGCGTGACGGCGTGGGGCCTTCGCCGCCACCGGCGACACCACCGGGAAAGCGGCGCGGAGGCCGGCGACGCCTGGACCCTGCCCGCCGCGCTCCTCACGCTCGGCGCGACGACCGTCGTGACCGCGCTCGTCAGCGAGATCCTCGTCCATTCGCTCACGACGTTCGCGCACGACGTGCACCTCTCGCAGTTCTTCGTCGCGATCGTGATCGTCGCGATCGTCGGCAACGCGGCCGAGCACGGCGGCGCCATCGTCCTCGCCCGCCGCGGCGGGAACCTGCGGCTCGCGTCCGAGATCGCGGTCTCGTCGAGTGCCCAGGTGGCGGTGCTGGTGACGCCGGCCGTCGCGCTGCTGTCGTGGGTCGTCGGGCCGGCGCTGCCGCTCAGCTTCCGCCCGATCGAGCTTGCGGCGCTCGGCGGCGCGGCCGTCGTCGTCGCGCTCTCCCTGCGCGACGGGCGCGCACCGCGCTGGGAAGGGACCATGCTCGTGGGGTTCTACGCGGTGGCCGTGATCGCGTTCTACTTCGCGGGCGACCGCTAGGAGGGCTTGGCGAAGCCCTCAGGCGACCGGGTGAACGGGTACGTCGCCCAGTAAAGCCGCGTGACGTCGCCGTCGTCTCCGCGGACGACGCGCAAGAGCTCGCCGCGCTCGTCTCCCGAGACCGCCCGGAAGCGGTCCTCGCCGTCGGGCTCGAAGACCGTCGGCCGCCGCTCGGGCGGAGCCGCGGCGATCCGCGCCTCGAGCTTTCCGCGGCGCCAGCTGAAGACGAACTCGTGGCCTTCGGACCACCAGCGTCCGAGCAGCCGCTCGACCTCGGCGGGCGGCGCGGCCTCCGCAGCCCACGCCTCGACGTCGGGCGGCAGCTCCTCGAGCGCAGCCTCCGCGAGCGCGAGCCCGGTCGACATGAGCTTCGTCCAGGTGCCCGAATTGGTGAGGACGACCGCACCGGTCTTCTCCTTGCGCGAGTAGACGAGCATCGAGACGAACCCGGGGAAGCCGCCGGTATGTCCGCCGAAGACGCGCTCGCCTCGCCGCCAGAGCTCGATGCCGAGGCCCCAGCCGAGTGTCCAGTCGGGCTCGACCATCACGCGCAGGTCGTGCATCTGCTCGACGGTCGCCGGCGCGAGGACGTCGGGATCGGGGTCGCAGAGGAACGCGCCCCAGCGGGCGAGGTCGCCGACCGTGCTGTAGAGCCCCGACTCGCCGCCCTTGCCGCCGAGCTCGAGCACGGGCTCGCGGCGAACGGCGTCGGAGTAGGGCTCGGTGAAGTACGGCAGCGCGGCCGGCTCCGAGGGACCCCACGTCGTCTGCTCCAGGCCGAGCGGCTGATGGAAGCGCTCGTCGGATGTAGTCGTGGAACGGCTCGCCGGTGATCCGCGCGACGACGTGGCCGAGCAGCGCGTAGGCGAGGTTGGAGTAGTGCCACGCGGAGGCGGGCGGCAGGACCTGCTCGGCCTCCGCGAGCCGCTCCAGCAGCTCCTGCTCGCCGGGGAACTCGAGCGACTCCCAGACCTCGCCCGGCGGCTCGCGCTGGAGGCCGGACGCGTGCGACAGCATCCGCCGCAGCGTCGGCGTCCCGTGCGCGGCCTCGGGGAGGTGCTTCGAGAGCTGGTCGTCGAGGTCGAGCTTGCCCTCGTCACGGAGCTGCATGACGGCCGACGCCGTGAACGTCTTCGTGATCGACGCGACCGCGTACCGGGTCTCCGGTGTTGCCTCGACCCCGCCGTCCACGTCCGCGTGTCCGAATGCCTCCGCCCAGACGGTCTCGCCGCCGCGGAAAACAGCGCAGGAGATGCTCGGCAGCCGGCCGGCCGACTGCGCCTCGAGCGCGAGGCGCCGGAAGCGTTCCTCAGGCGTGCGCAAGGGTCCCGAGAGCGCGCGGGATCAACTCGAGCGCTCGGTCGATGTCCTCGTCGGCCACGTCAAGATGCGTCACGGCGCGGAGCTTCGTCGGGTGCGCCGTCATCGAGAGGCCGACACCCTGCTGCCAGAGCCGCTCGAGCGCGTCGGCCGGGGTGAGGTCGAGCGGCCCGACGTCCACCTGCACGAAGTTCGTCTCCACCTGCTCGAGGTCGACGGGGACGCCGGCCGCCTCGAGGCCTTCCGCCAGCCGCCGCGCCCTCGCGTGGTCGTCGGCGAGCCGTTCGATGTTGTGCTCGAGCGCGTAGACGCCCGCGGCGGCCACGATCCCGGCCTGCCGCATCGCCCCGCCGAAGAGGTGCTTCAAGCGGCGCGCGTCCGCCATCAGCTCCGCCGAGCCGGCGACGAGCGCGCCGAGCGGGCAGCCGAGACCCTTCGAGAGGCAGAGCGTGACCGTGTCGAACCGGCTGCCGATCTCCGCGGACGGGACGCCCGACGCGACGGACGCGTTCATGATCCGCGCGCCGTCGAGGTGCAGCCGCAGATCGAGCTCCCGCGCGGTCGCGACCACGGCGTCGATCTCCTCGAGCGGCCAGACCCGACCGCCCGACGCGTTGTGCGTGTTCTCGACGGAGACGATCCGCGTCGGCGGCACATGGCTTCCGTCGGTGCGCCGGACGGTCTCGCGCAATTGCTCCGGCGTGAAGCGCCCGGCCTCGCAGCGCAGCTGCCTCGTCATCAGGCCGGCGTGCACCGCCGGCCCGCCGAGCTCCGCGATGAAGATGTGCGAGTTCTGCTCGGCGACGACCTCGTCCCCCGGACGGCCGAGCGTGCGCAGCGCGATCTCGTTCGCCATCGTCGCGGTCGGGACGTAGACCGCCTCCTCCTGCCCGAGCAGCTCGGCGGCGCGGCGCTCGAGCTCGTTCACGGTCGGGTCCTCGCGCTTCTGCTCGTCGCCGACCTCGGCGGCCGCGATCGCGGCGCGCATCTCGGCGCTCGGCCTGGTCTGCGTATCGGAACGGAGGTCGATCATGCGCCCTTGGGAGCCTCGACCCCGGCGGCCGCCGGCTCGCCTGACAGGTCGGGGTGGTCCTCGAAGCCGTAACGGACGATGACCCTCTTCGCGGCCTTGACCTCGTCGAGCCGGCCGACGGGCGTCTTGTGCGGCGCCTCCTTCAGCAGCTCGGTCTCGTCTGCCGCTTCGCCCGCGATCGCGAGCATCGCGTCGGCGAACTCGTCGAGCGTCTCCTTCGTCTCCGTCTCGGTCGGCTCGATCATCAGCGCCTCGGGGACGTTCAGCGGGAAGTAGATCGTCGGCGGATGGAAGCCGTAGTCCATCAGCCGCTTCGCGACGTCGAGCGCGCTGGCCCCGTGCTCCTGCTTCAGGCGGCGCGCGGAGAGGACGAACTCGTGCATGCAGAGGCGGTCGAAGGGCAGGTCATACGCGTCCTTGAGGCGGGCGAGCAGGTAGTTCGCGTTCAGCACGGCGGCCTCCGACATCTCGCGCAGCTGCGGCCCGTACGCGCGGATGAACGCGTACGAGCGAACGAAGACGCCGAACGGCCCGTAGAACCCGCGAACCCTGCCGATCGACTTCGGGCGATCGTAGTCGAGGCGGTAGGCATCGCCGTCGCGGACGATCGCCGGCGTCGGCAGATACGGCTCGATCCGGCTCGCGACCGAGATCGGCCCGCCGCCGGGGCCGCCGCCGCCGTGTGGCTGCGAGAACGTCTTGTGCAGGTTGATGTGGACGATGTCGAAGCCCATGTCGCCGGGCCGCGAGATCCCGCAGACGGCGTTCAGGTTCGCGCCGTCGTAGTACATGAGCGCGCCCACGCCGTGGAAGATCCTGGTGATCTCCTCGATGTTCTCGTCGAAGAGGCCGAGCGTGGAAGGGTTCGTGATCATCAGGCCGGCCGTGTGCTCGTCGACCTTGGCCCGCAGGTCCTCGACGTCGATGTTGCCGCGCGGATCGGTCCGCACGTTCGTCAGCTCGTACCCGGCCATGGTCACGCTCGCGGGGTTCGTCCCGTGCGCCGTGTCGGGGATCACGATCTTGCGCCGCTGCTCGTCCTCGTCGCGCTCGCGGAAGTAGGCGTGCATCAGCATCAGGCCGGTCAGCTCGCCCTGAGACCCTGCGGCGGGCTGGAGCGAGACCGCGGGAAGGCCGGTGATCTCGGCGAGCGCCTCCTGCAGCTCGTGGCAGAGGCGAAGCGCGCCCTGGCTGCGCTCCTCGTCGTCGAGCGGATGGAGGTCGCGGAACCCGGGGAGCACGGCGAGCCGCTCGTTCACGCGCGGGTTGTGCTTCATCGTGCAGGAGCCGAGCGGGTAGAAGCCGGTGTCGACGCCGAAGTTGCGAGTCGAGAGACTCGTGAAGTGGCGCAGGAGGTCCGGCTCGGCGATCTCCGGCAGGCGCGGCGGGTGCGAGCGTCGTAGCTCCGGCGGGATCTCCGGTATCGGCAGCTCCGTGCGAGGCGGGCGGCCTGCTCGGCGGCCGGGCCGCGAGAGCTCGTAGATCAGCCTCATTGGGCAAGCACCTCCGCCAGGCGGTCGATCTCCTCGGTCGTTCTGCGCTCGGTGACGGCGACCAGGAGCACGTCGTCCATCCCTTCGTAGTCGCGGCCGAGCGGGTAGCCAGGGTTCACGCCCTGGGCGCGTGCCTCGCGGACGACCTCGCGTGCAGGCCGTCCGACGCGTACGGCAAACTCCTTGAATGTTGTCTTTCCTGAGAACGCAAGCGGGAGGCCGAGTCGCTCTTTCGCGTACTCGCCGAGGGCCATGCAGGTCTCCCCCACCTCGCGCAGCCCCTGCGGCCCGAGCCACGAGAGGTAGACCAGCCCCGCGATCGTGAGGAGCGTCTGGTTGGTCGTGATGTTCGACGTCGCCTTCTCGCGCCTGATGTGCTGCTCGCGCGTCTGCAGGGTGAGGACATAGCCGCGGTTCCCCGCGGCGTCAGTGGTCTCGCCGACGATCCGTCCCGGCAGCCGCCGGATGAACTCGGAGCGCGCGGCCAGGAAGCCGTAGTGCGGCCCGCCGTAGGAGAGGTAGTTACCCGCCGACTGCCCTTCTCCGATCGCGAGGGCGCACCCGTACCGGCCGGGCGCCTCGAGGACTCCGAGTGAGACGGGATCGACGTGGGCGACCGGGAGCGCGCCTGCCTCCGCGGCTGCCGCTGCGAGGTCGGGAGCCGGCTCGAGCACGCCGAAGAAGTTCGGCTGCTGGAAGATGACGCACGCCGCGTCGTCGGCGGCCTCCCGCAGCTCGTCCGGGTCGGTCGCGCCGTCGCGGTGCGGTACCTCGACCACCTCGAGCCCGAAGCCGGGGGCGTAGGTCTTGACGACCTGCCGCACCTGTGGCCCGGTCGCCTCGGTCACGACGACCTTCGATCGGCCCGTGGCGTGCTTCGCGATGAAGCAGGCGTCGGCGGCGACGGTGGTCCCGTCGTAGCCGGACGCGTTCGCGACGTCGAGGCCGGTGAGCTCGCAGATCGCGGTCTGGTACTCGAAGATCGCCTGCAGCACGCCCTGGCTGAGCTCGGGCTGGTACGGCGTGTAGGCCGTGAGGAACTCGCCGCGCTGCAGGACTGCGTCCACGACGGCCGGGACGTAGTGGTCGTAGAGGCCGGCGCCGAGGAACGAGACCTCGGCCCGCTCGTTCTGGTCGGCGAGCGCCTCGAAGTAGGCGGTCAGCTCCTGCTCGGTGAGAGCCGGCGGGAGGTTGAGCTCGCGATCGAGCCGGATGCCTGCGGGCAGATCCGCGAAGAGCTCCTCGATCGAGCCGGCGCCGATCGTCTCGAGCATCGCGTCGCGGTCGTCGTCGGTCAGGGCGAGGTAGCTCATGGGCGCGTGCGCAGGCGGAGCGTCGTGCTCACCCCTGCTCGGCGAGATACTGCCGGTAGGCCTCCGCGTCGATGAGCGCATCTGCTTCGTCGGGGCTGGTGAGCCGGACGCGCACGAGCCAACCGTCTCCGTAGGGATCAGAGTTGACCGTCTCGGGAGCGTCGACGATCGCGCTGTTCACCGAGAGGATCTCGCCCGAGAGCGGAGCGATGACGTCCGAGACCGCCTTCACCGACTCGACCTCGGCGTACGACTGGTCCTTGCTCACGGTCGATCCCTCTTCGGGCGCCTCGAAGTGGACGAGCTCGCCGAGCGCGTCCTGGGCAAACCACGTGATCCCGAAGGTCGCCTCGTCGCCGTCGATTCGTGCCCAGTCGTGCTCGCGGTGGTACCGCAGGTCGTCGGGGTAGTTCTCAGCCGCCATTCGGCTCCTCTCGTGAGTAGATCGGCTTCTTGACCACGGTTGCGCGCCGCTGCCGGCCGCGGATGTCGATCGTCAGCTCCATGCCCGGCTGAGCCAGCCCGGCGTCGACGTAGCCCAGTCCGATCCCGCGCTCGAGCATCGGCGAGTGCGAACCCGATGTGACCTCGCCGACGGCCTCGCCGCCCGAGCCGAGGATCGGCATCCCCTGCCGCGGGATGCCGGGATCGTCCATGACGAACGCGGCAAGCCGCCTCGCCGGGCCCTCCTCCTTGACGCGCCGCAGCTCGGCGACGCCGGTGAAGTCCTTGTCGAGCGCACAGACCCAGCCGAGGCCGGCGGAGATCGCATCGGTCTCGGGACCGATGTCGTTCCCATGCAGCGGGTAGCAGACCTCGAGGCGCAGCGTGTCCCGCGCGCCGAGGCCGCAGGGGGCGGCGCCGCGATCGATGACGCGGTCCCACAACTCGCCCGCCCGCTCGGCCGGCACGAGCAGCTCGACGCCGAGCTCGCCGGTGTAGCCGGTGCGGTTGACCGTGCACCCACATCGTCGATCTCACCGTCGGCGAAGGTGAAGGCAGCAGCCTCCTGCAGGCCGAGCCGCTCGAGCGAGCGCGGCCCCTGCACCGCGAGCAGCGCGTAGTCGTCGGAGACGTCGCGCAGCTCCGCGCCGCTGACCGCTCGCTCGCGCAGCCAGGCGAAGTCGGGCTCGCGGTTCGACGCGTTGACGATCAGCAGAAAGCGCTCGGGATCGCGCTCGTAGACGATCAGGTCGTCGACGATCCCACCCTGCTCGTTGGTCAGCAGCGTGTACTGCGCCTGGCCCGGGCCGATCCGGTCGAGGTCGTTCGAGAGGACCGATTGCAGGAACCCGCGCGCCTGCGGGCCCTCGACTTCGAACTCGCCCATGTGCGAGACGTCGAAGACGCCGCAGTCGTGCCGAACCGAAAGGTGCTCGGGAATGACGCCTTCGTACTGCACCGGCATCTCCCAGCCCGCGAACGGAACCATCCGCGCGCCTAGGGCGACGTGTCGGTCGAAGAGGGGCGTCCGCAGCAGCGTCTGCATCGGACGCTGATGCTAAAGGCACGCGGGGGCGAGCCGCGCATCAAAAAGAGCCGCCCCGGTCTCAGCTTTTGAGGGCGGAGACCGGGACGGCCGGACCGGGTCATCGCGGGTCGACCTAAGCAGTCGACCCGAGAGGGCACCAATGTCGTATCCGCGGCCCAAACCGCTTAAACCACTCCCGCGAAAACTTTTTTCGGTGCTAGCCGTCGCGCAGGAACGACGGCACCTCGAGAATCTCGTCAGAGACCTCGAAGCGCTCGGCCGGCACCTCGCGGGGAGCGCCCGGCTCGCCGTTCTGCTCGACCGGCTGCTCGGTCCGGCGCTTGCGGCGAAGGCGCGCAGGCCCGAAGCCGGTCGCGATCACCGTGACGCGCACCTCGTCGCCGAGGGACTCGTCTATCACCGCGCCGAAGATCACGTTGGCGTTCTGGTCGGCGGCGGACGTGACGATCTCCGCCGCTTCGTTGACCTCGAAGAGGCCGATGTCCGGGCCGCCGGTCACGTTCAAGAGGATTCCGGTTGCGCCCTCGATCGACGACTCGAGCAACGGCGACGAGACCGCCTCGCGGGCTGCGACCGTCGCGCGGCTCTCGCCGCCGGCCGTGCCGATCCCCATCAGGGCCGAGCCGGCCTCGCTCATGATCGTGCGCACGTCTGCGAAGTCGAGGTTGACGAGGCCCGGGATCGTGATCAGGTCGGTGATCCCCTGGACGCCCTGTCGCAGCACGTCGTCGGCCATCCGGAATGCGTCCATGATCGACGTCCGCTTCTCGACAACCTGCAGCAGCCGGTCATTCTCGATCACGATCAGCGTGTCGACGTGGTCGCGCAGCTCCTCCACCCCCAGCGACGCGACCTCGGCACGGCGGCGCCCTTCGAACGAGAACGGGCGGGTGACCACGCCGACGCAGAGCGCGCCGAGCTCCTGGGCGAGCCCCGCGACGACCGGCGCGGCGCCGGTGCCTGTGCCGCCGCCTTCGCCGGCGGTGACGAAGATCATGTCGGCGCCCTTCAGCGCCTCCTTCAGCTCGTCGCGGCTCTCGACCGCTGCCTCGCGGCCGATCGACGGATCCGCGCCGGCGCCGAGCCCGCGGGTCACTGCGGACCCGATCGGCATCTTCACGTCGGCGTCGCACATCAGGAGCGCCTGGGCGTCCGTGTTGATGGCGATGAACTCAACGCCCGCAAGGCCGGCGTCGACCATCCGGTTGACGGCGTTCGAGCCGCCTCCGCCGACGCCAACGACCTTGATCAGCGCTAGGTAGTTGCCTGTTTGATCTCTCATCTCAACCCATCTCGACCTGAAGCTCTACTGGAACCTGGGTGTTCCAAGTCCGGCAGGGTACGCCTAGCCGGGCCGCCTGTCAACGCCGGAAGTGAGCCTCCACTCTAAAGCTCAACCAGAGGCTTGAGGGTTCGCTCCGGCTACCGGGCGTCCCGGAACGCTGACATCGAGATACGCATAACCGCCGTTTTCCAGGAGCTGCGGGAGAACCTGGGTGGCCACCGCGAGCTTGAGCCGGAGCGCTCGGAGATCGCCGAGCCGAAGCTCGAGGCCCGAGGTAAGAACGAACGTCAGGTCGTGCTCGCGAAAGCGGACGAACAGGATTCGCTGCGCGAAGCGGGACCGCTCTGCGCGGGCGAGCGCCCGTAGCGCGCGGACCGCCGGCCGGTCGGTGAGGGCGGCTCCGGCCTGGGGGTCGGCCGAACCGCCCAGCCAGATCCTCGGCAGCGTGCGACGCGTGCCGAGCTGCACCGACGAGATCACACGGGCGTCACCCGAGACGAGCCACGCCTCCGCCCCTCGCCGGGCCACCGCCACGGGAGTCTCCGGTCGAACGATCACGCGAAGGGTGTGCGGGAACGCTCGGTCATAGGTCGCGGTCGAGACGTCGGTGAGGGGCGCGAGCGCGCGTTGCACCGCCGAGCCGTTGAGCTCGAGCAGGCTCGTCCCCTCGAGGGGCGCGAGCGCGGCCTGAACGTGCGCGGCCACCTCCGGCGGCGCTCCTTCGACCTCGATCCGCTGCACCGCGAACATCGGCGTGACCCGCGCGAGCGCGTAGAGCCCAACTGCGGACGCGACGATCGCGAAGCCGATCGCGAGCGACCGTCCAGAGGGAAGCGCGCGGAGCACGCGCAGGCCGCCGCCCGCCCCGGGAAGCGGGACGACCGCGCTGCGGGCGCGCTGGCGCCGGTCGGGCGTGCGCTCGGCCATGACCCCGCTTTCGCCGCGGCCGCGCTTGCTCCTACCGAAGCGGAGGCAGCGCGAGCGGTCCGAGGAACTCGACTTCGTGCTCGAGCTCGACGCCGAATTGCTCGAGCGCGCGGCGACGCGCCTCCGCCATCAGCGCGACCGCGTCTTCCGAGCGGGCGCCGTCCGCGTTCTCGATGAAGTTCGCGTGCCGCGGCGAGATCTGCGCACCGCCGATCCGGTGCCCCTTCAGCCCGCAGGCTTCGAGCATCCGGCCGGCGCTGAGCTCGTGGTCGGGGTTCTTGAAGACACTCCCGAACGTGCGCTTGTTCGTCGGCTGCGCCGCCTTGCGCAGCGCCTGCAGCTCGGAGACCTTCGCCTTGATCTCCTCGGCCGGCCGCGGCTCGAGCCGGAACTCGACGCCCGCCACCACCTGGCCATGGTGCAGGGCCGAATGGCGGTAGCTGAGCCCGAGCTCGTCGGGCGAGAGCCAGCGGGCGCCGTCGCCATCGACGACCAGGGCGCGGTCGAGGATCGCCGCCCAATCGCTTCCGTAGGCACCGGCGTTCATCCAGACGCCGCCGCCGACGGTGCCCGGGATCGCGCAGGCGAACTCGAAGCCGCCCAGGCCCGCCGCCCGCGCGCGGTGCAGGCAGACGGCGTTCGCCGCTCCCCCGCCGGCGACCAGCCGCTCGCCGTCGACCTCAGCCGCAGCGAGCTCGCCGGCGAGCTTGAGGACGAGCCCGTCGAAACCGTCGTCCGCGACGAGCAGGTTCGAGCCGAGGCCGACCGTCGCGATCGCCGCCTCGCGCTCGCGCGCCCAGCCGAGCGCCTCCTCGAGCTCGGCGAGCGACTCGGGGCGCGCGAACGCCTTCGCGGGCCCCCCGGTCCCGATCGTCGTGAAGCGCGAGAGGGCGACGCCCTCCTCGACCTTCACGCGAGCGCCTCCAGGATCAACGGCGCGGCCCGGTCGACGTCGCCCGCGCCGACGATCAGGACGAGGTCGCCCGGGCGAGCGCGCCGCGAGAGAAAACGCGCCCCGTCCTCCGCGCTCGGCGTCCACGCCACCGTCATCCCGGGACGCCGCGTCGCGAGCGCGTCGACGACGAGCTTTCCGTCGACGCCCGGCTGCGGCTCCTCGCGGGCGGCGTAGACGTCGGTCACTGCGACTGCGTCGGCTGTCGCGAGCGCGGCGGCGAGCTCGGGCGCCGAGTGGCGCGTACGGGAGTAAAGGTGGGGCTGGAAGAGCACGAGCACGCGGCCTCCGTTCGCCACCGCACGGGCGGCCTGGAGCGCCGCCGCGACCTTGGTGGGGTTGTGGCCGTAGTCGTCGTAGACGCGCACGCCGCCGGCCTCGCCGCGCTGCTCGAACCGTCGGCCGACACCGCGGAACTCCGGCAGCACGCGTTCGGCGTCGGCGCGCTCGACGCCCGCCAGCTCGAGCGCCGCGAGTGCAACCGCAGCGTTGCGCCGATTGTGGTCTCCCGGCACCGCAAGCTCGAGCCCGGCCGGCTCCAGCTCCTCGCCGCGCACCACTGCAGGCACGCCGGCCAGCCACCGCTCGAAGAGCCCTCGCAGCTCGTCTTCGGAGGCGAAGGTCGCGTGGTGGTCGAGCTCGACGTTGGTGACCGCCGCGATTCGCGGGTGCAGCAGCTCCAACGAGCGGTCGGACTCGTCGCCCTCGGCCACGAGCCAGCCGCCCCCCGCGCGTGCGTTCCCGTCGAGCTGAGGCACCTCGCCGCCGATCAGGAAGGCCGGATCGAGCCCGAGCCGGTCGAGGCAGAAGGCGATCATGGCCGCGGTGGTCGTCTTGCCGTGCGCTCCCGCGACGACGATCGAGGGCCGCAGGTCGACGAGCTCCGCCAGCAGCGCGCCGCGCTTCCGCACCTCGCGCCCCGTGACCTCGGGATTGTCCGGCGCGATCGCGCTCGAGACGATCACCTCTGCGCCGTCGGGAACGTTCGCCGCGTCGTGGCCGATCGCGACCGGGATCCCGGCGGCCTCGAGCCGCTCGACGTACGACGAGCGCGCGCGGTCCGAGCCGCCGACCTCGGCGCCCCACTCGCGCGCGACGAGGGCAAGCGCGCTCATGCCCGCCCCGCCGATCCCGACGAACCAGAGGCGCCTACCCTCGAGCAAGCCCGATCAGCTCCTCCGCGATCCGGTCGGCAGCGTCCGGCCGCGCGACCTGCCGCATGGCGGTGCCCATCCCCTCGAGCCGGCCCGGGTCGTCGAGCAGCGAGCGCACGAGGTCGGGCACGTGGCCCAGCTCGGTCTCGGGGACGAGGATCGCTCCGCCTGCGGCCTGGAAATAGCGCGCGTTCTTGGTCTGGTGGTCGCCGGTCGCGAACGGGTAGGGGACGAGAATCGCGGGCAGGCCGGCGGCGGCCAGCTCCCAGACCGTCGAGCCGCTCCGCATCAGCGCGAGATCGGCCGCACCGTACGCTGCGCCGAGCCCGTCGAGCACCGGCAGCAAGACGTAGTCCGGGCGGCTCACGCGCGGACGGAGCTTGTCGAAGTCGCGCTCGCCGCTCACGTGGAGCACGGCCGGGCCGGACGCGCCGAACGTCTCCACCGCGAATTCGTTCAGGGCGCGCGCACCCGCCCGCGCGCCGGCGACGAGCAGCACCGGCCCGTCGGCGGGAAGCCCGAGCTGGGCCCGCGCGTCGGCTCGCGGCAGCGGCTTGGCGTTCTCAGGCAGCGGACGGCCCACCACCTCGTACTTCGGGGGCTCGCGGCCTTCGATCGGAAACGAGAGGAAGACCCGCTTCGCGAACGGCGCGGCCAACCGGTTCGCGAGGCCGAGGTGCGCGTCGGCCTCCGTCACGGCCACGGGGATCCTGCGACGGGCGGCCGCGACGACCATCGGGCCGGCCACGTAGCTCCCCGCGCCGAGGACGACGTCGGGGTTGCGCCGCTTGAGGATCCGGTCGCAGGCGGCGGGCGCCGCGAGGTCGCGGAGGACTGCGCGGATCTGGGCGAGGCCGGGCCTGCGAGGGAGGCCGCTGGCGCGAAAGGTGTCGAGCTCGTAGCCGGCGTCAGGAACGAGTCGCGCCTCGGCGCGATCCGGCGACCCGGCGAACGTCACCCGTGCTCCGCGCGCGACGAGCGCCTCCGCCACCGCGAGCGCGGGCAGGACGTGTCCGGCCGTCCCCCCGGCTGCGATCAGGCACGCTGGCGCTTCGCGCTTCGGCATTGCCCGCGATGTTAAGGAGGATCCCGACCGAGACGAGGGCGACAACGAGGCTGGAGCCGCCGTAGGAGACGAACGGCAGCGGGATCCCGGTCAGCGGTGCAAGTCCCATCACAGCAGCCAGGTTGATAGAGGCCTGGCCGCAGACGAGCACGGTCAGCCCTGCGGCGAGCCGCTTGCCGAATGGGTCCTTGCAGCGCAGCGCGATCCGCAGCCCGAAGTAGGCGAAGGCCGCGTAGGCAGCGATCACCACGCTCGCCCCGACGAGCCCCAGCTCCTCGCCGATGATCGCGAAGATCATGTCCGTGTGGGCCTCGGGCAGGAAGTTCGCCTTCTCGATGCTCTGGCCGAGGCCGCGGCCGAAGATCCCGCCCGAGCCCATGCCGATGATCGCCTGCACCGTCTGGTAGCCGGCTCCCTGGGCGTCGTGCCACGGGTGGACGAAGCTGAACAGGCGCGCGCGGCGGTACGGCTCGAACCACACGGCGAGGAGGCTGACGAACCCGGCGATGCCGAGGCCCGCGCCGAGCGTTCGGGGCGGCGTGCCCGCGACCAGGAGCATCCCCCCGAGCATCAGCATGATCGTGATCGCGGTTCCGAGGTCGGGCTCGGCGAGCACGAGCACGCAGAAGACGGTGGAGAGCATGCCGATCGGGCGCCAGAGCTCGCGCAGGGTCAGCGGCGGGCGCCGCCGTGTCAGGTACGACGCGGCCCAGACCGCGAGCGCGAGCTTCGCGAGCTCGGACGGCTGGAAGACGATCGGGCCGAAGGTCAGCCACCGCCGTGCGCCGTTCACCGCCTGGCCGAGCACGAGCACCGCGAGCAGGAGGACGAGGCTCGTGACCACGAGCGGCGGCGCGAGGTTGCGCAGGACGCGGTAGTCCAGGCGCGAGACCCCGACCATCAGGACCAGGCCGAGCAGCGCGTAGATCGCCTGGCGCTTGAGGTAGTACGCGGGGTCCCCGTTCGCGAGCGCGGCCGAGGCCGAAGTCGCGCTGTAGACCATCACCAGGCCGAACGCGACCAGCGCCAGCGTGACCAGCGTGAGAACCCTGGCCTCGAATTGTCCGCTCACGCGGACAGGTTCTGCACCAGCCTCCTGAATTCCTCGCCGCGCTCTTCGAAGTCGCGGAACTGGTCGTAGCTCGCGCATGCCGGGCTCAACAGGACGACGTCGCCGGGAGCGGGATCGATCGCGGCGAGGGCGTTCTTCAGCTCGCCGTCTCTCTGGGCCTGCGGGATCGCTTGCGCCAGCTCGTCCGCCGTGTCGCCGATCACGTGGACGCTCTTGACGTTCGGTCCGAGCGCGGCCGCGAGCGGCGCGAAGTCCTCGCCCTTGCGGTAGCCGCCGAGGATCAGATGCACAGGCTCGTCCTCGTACGCGGCGAGGGCGCGGAGCGCAGCCGCGACGTTGGTCGCCTTCGAGTCGTTCACGTAGCTGACTCCGTTCAGCTCGCGGACGAGCTCGAGGCGGTGAGGCACACCCGGGAAGGTGCGCAGCGCTCCGGCGATCTGCTCTTCGGAAGCGCCGGCCGCCCGGGCTGCGGCGGTCGCCGCGGCCGCGTTCTCTCGGTTGTGCGCGCCGCGGATCAGCGGCTCAGCCGGGAGCCGGTCGCCTGCCGAGAACTCGATCCCGTCGAGGCCGAGACCTTTGGGGACGATCTTCGTCTCGGCTCGCTCGAAGATCCGCAGCTTCGCCGCGCGGTATGCCTCGAACGACCCGTGCCGGTCGAGGTGGTCGGGCTCGAGGTTGAGCAGCACCGCGACCTCGCACGCGAGCTCGTGGACGTCCTCGAGCTGGAAGCTCGACAGTTCGCAGACCACCAGATCGCCGGGCTCGATCTCGCCGTCGAGTTCGGTCAGCGCGCGGCCGACGTTGCCGGCGACGGGGACCTGCAGCATCGCGCCGAGCAGCTCGCAGGTCGTCGTCTTGCCGTTCGTGCCGGTCACGCCGATCAGCCGCGGGCGGAGCAGCCGGTAGCCGAGCTCGACCTCGCTCCAGATCTCCACGCCGCGGTGCTCGGCCTCGGCCACGAGCGGCGCCTCGCGCGGAACGCCCGGGCTCTTCACGAGCAGCTCGATCCCGTCGAGCAGGGCGAGGTCAGCGTCGTTCCCGAGCTCCCGGTCGGCCGCGACCACGTCCACCCCGCGCCGAGCAAGCGCCCCGGCCGCCGCCTTCCCCGAGCGAGCGAGCCCGAGCACGAGCACCCGCTGCGGCAGCTCGCTCAGCGGAAACCGGTGAAGTAGCGGTAGTACAGCGCGAACCCGATCGAGCACAGGACTCCGGTCACGATCCAGAACCGCACCATGATCTTCGTCTCGGACCAGGCCTTCAGCTCGAAGTGGTGCTGAATCGGGGTCATCAGGAACGGCCGTCGCCCGCCTAAGTACTTGAACGAGAACACCTGGATGATCACCGAGAGCGCCGCGACCGCGAAGATCCCGCCGATCAGGAGCAGCAGGAAGATCGTCTGCGTGAAGATCGCGAAGGCTGCCAACGCCCCACCGAGCGCCATCGAGCCGGTGTCGCCCATGAACAGCTCGGCGGGCCACGCGTTGTACCAGAGGAAGCCGATGACCCCGCCGATCAGCGCGGCCGCGATGATCGCCGAGGTCGAGCTTCGTGTCGAAGCGGTGCCCGGGCGGCCCCGAGCGGATCCAGGCGATCACGTTCATCGCCGCGAAGGTGAACAGCGCGATGATCACGGTGCCGGCCGCGAGCCCGTCCACCCCGTCGGTCAGGTTGACGCCGTTCGCGGCCCCCGCGATCACCAGGAACAGCAGCCCGTACCACGCGTACCCGAGCTGGAGGGCGCCGATTCCCGGGATGTAGACCTCCGTCGGGAGGTTCTGGTGTTGCGCGGCGATCCCCACGCCGACCGTGATCGCGCCGAGGAGCATGAGCTTCCAGCGGCCGTTCAGCCCGAGCGAGCGCTTGTGCGTCAGCTTGATGTAGTCGTCGAGGAACCCGATCGCGCCGCAGGCGAGCGTCACGAAGAACACGGTCAGGGCGGGAACCGTGTACTTGCTCGCCGCGAGGAACCCGAGGCTGCCCGCCATCAGGATGAGGAGGCCGCCGAGGGTCGGCGTCCCCTGCTTGACGACGTGCCGCTCGGGGCCCTCCTCGCGGATGTTCTGGCCGAACTCGTTGCGTCGCAGGAACGCGATGAAGCGCGGGCCGAGCAGGGTCGAGAGCACGAGCGCGATCACGCCCGCGATCAGGACCCGGATCACGCGCGCACCGCCGCCAGGGCCTCCGCAACGACCTCGAGCCCGAGGGCACGCGACGCCTTGACGAGGACGCAGTCGCCGGGCTCGACCACCTCGTCCACGGCCGCGGCCGCCGCCGCAGCGTCCGGGTACCAGCGCGTGACCGGCACCCCCGCGGCGCCCTCGAGGTATTCGCGGGCGAGCTCGCCGACCGCCACGAGCGCGTGGACGCCGTCGTGAGCAGCCTCGACGCCGATCTCGCGGTGGAAGGCCGGCGCACCCGGCCCGAGCTCGGCCATCTCGCCGAGGATCGCGACGCGCCGCCGCGGGCCCGCGCGCTCGACGAGGTACGCGAGCGCCGCGCGCATCGAGACGGGGTTCGCGTTGTAGGCGTCGTTGATCAGAAGCCCGCCGCCCGGGAGCGGCGACTCCTCGCCGCGCCAGCGGGAGAGGTCGACGTCCACGCGCTCGGGCCGCGGCAGGCCGAGGGCGTCGAGCGCCGCCAGCGCCGCGGCCGCGTTCGCCGCCTGGTGCCGCGCCGTGAAGTTGAAGCTGACGCCGCCGACGATCGTGCGGCCGTCGTCCCGCGCCAGGTCGGGCTCGCGAAGGCGAACGAGCTCGATGTCGTCGCGCTCCACGGGGAACTCTTCCGGCAGGATCGCGGTACCGCCGGGCGGCAGCGCGGCGACAAGCTCGCCCTTCGCCCGAACCACGCCTTCGAGCGAGCCGACGAGCTCGAGGTGCGCCGGGCCGACGTTCGTGATCACCCCGATCTCCGGCCGCGCGATCTCGCAGAGCTCCGCAATCTGCCCGAACCCGCGCATGGCCAGCTCGAGGATGCAGACCTCGGTGTCGGGCTCGAGCCGGCAGAGCGTGAGCGGCACGCCGATCTCGTTGTTGTAGCTCGCCTCGGCCGCGACGGTGCGCGCGGACGGCGCGCAGAGGGCGGCGAGGATGTCCTTCGTCGACGTCTTCCCGGTCGAGCCGGTGATGCCGACCACCCGGGCGCTCGCCCGGTCGCGGACCGCGCGGCCGAGCGTGGCCATCGCCTCGAACGGCCGCTCCGGGACGAGCGTCGCCGCGGCTCCTCGCTCGAGAGCCTCCGCCTGGAAGTCGACGCCCCGGCCCAGGGCGACGAAGAGGTCGCCGGGCTCGATCTTCCGCGAGTCGACCTTGACCCCCGTGATCTCGTCCGCTCGCGCATCGAGCACGCCGAGCGGGGGCAACTCGTCGAGTCGGAGCGGGATCACGCCTTCGCCCCCAACCGCCGCAGCGCGTCGCGCGCGACCTCGCGGTCGTCGAACGGGATCTTGCCGTCGCGGAACTCCTGGCCCTGCTCGTGGCCCTTGCCGGCGATCACGACGACGTCGCCTTCGGCCGCCGTCTCGAGCGCCTGGCCGATCGCCCGCGTGCGGTCGGGCTCGACCTCGACGTCCTCGCCGGCGCCCGCGACGATCTCGGCGATGATCGCCTCGGGCTCCTCGCTGCGGGGGTTGTCGGAGGTGACGATCGCGACGTCGGCCAGCTCCGCAGCGATGCGGCCCATGAGCGGGCGCTTGCCCCGGTCGCGGTCGCCGCCGCAGCCGAAGACGCAGATGAGGCGGCCCTGCGCCAGCTCGCGCGCGGTGCGGAGAACGTTCTCGAGCGAGTCGGGCGTGTGCGCGTAGTCGACCAGCACCGCGAACGGCTGGCCCTCGTCGACCGCCTCGAAGCGGCCCGGGACGCCGCGGAGCTCCTTGACCCCGTGGGCGATCGCCTCATCCGGGATCTCGAGCAGCCGCGCGGCGGCCATCGCTCCAAGCACGTTCTCGACGTTGAAGCGGCCGCGCAGCCTGGTCTCGAGCTCGAGGCCGCCGGCCCGGAAGCGCGCCCCGCGCGGGCCGGACTCCAGCCCCTCCGGCCGCAGGTCGGCGTCGTCCGCGAACCCGTACGTCACGAGCGGCTGCTGCCCGCGCAACTCCTCCGCGAGCTCCCGCCCGTGCTCGTCGCGCACGTTCACGGCAGCGGGCGGTCGAGTCTCGGTGAAAAGCCGGCGCTTGGCATCGAAGTAGCGCTCGAGGGTTCCGTGGAAGTCGAGGTGATCCTGCGTCAGGTTCGTGAAGACGAGCGCCGCGAAGCGCACGCGGTCGAGCCGCCCCAGCTCCGAGCCGTGCGAGGTCGCCTCGAGCGCGCAGCTGCGGTCGCCCGCGTCGAGCATCTCGCGGAACGCCCGCTGCAGGTCGATCGCCTCGGGCGTCGTCCGGATCGCGGGCCGCCGCTCGCCGCCGACGCGGCACTCGATCGTCCCGAGCAAGCCGGGGCGCCGGCCCGCGGCCGCGAGGATCGAGTAGAGCAGGAACGCCGTCGTCGTCTTGCCGTTGGTGCCGGTCACGGCGGCGATCTCGAGCTCCTGGCTCGGGTGGCCGAAGAGCTCGTCCGCAGCCGGGGCCATCGCGCGCCGGGCGCTCGGGACGACGAGTTGCGGGACATCGAGATCGAGCGGCCGCTCGACGACCAGCGCGACCGCGCCGTTCGCCACCGCGTCAGGGGCAAAGTCGTGGCCGTCGGCCCGGCTGCCGGGCACGCAGAAGAAGAGCGACCCCGGTACCGCGTTGCGCGCGTCATAGGTCAGCTCGGTGACCTCGACGGTCATTTCGACTGGGGCGCGTCGCAGCACGTCAACGGGCGCGAGCGCTGCGATGACGCGCTCTAGCTCCATCGGCGCGCGAGTCTACCAATCGACCCCGCCGGGTCCGGACGCGTCCGACGGCGAGAAGAGGCCGTTTTGCAGCTACTTCTTCTTGCCGTGGCCTGAGCCGCCCTGACCGCCGCCCTGACCTTGGCCCGCGCCGCCGCCCTGACCGCCGCCCTGACGTGACCCCGCCCTACCGCCGCCCTGGCCATGGCCGGGGGGGCCCGTGTGCGTGTGGTTCTTGTCGCCCTTCCCCTTGCCGGGTTTCACCGGAGGCGGAGGAGGAGGCGGTGCAGGAGGTGGCGGCGGTGCAGGAGGCGGCGGAGGTGGAGGTGGCAGGCGGCGGCGGTGGAGGCGGTGGCGGCGGAGGCGGACCCGGCGGAGGCGGCCCGGGCGGCGGAGGAGGCGTGGGCGGAGGTGGCGGAGGTGGCCCAGGCGGTGGAGGTGGCGGCGGCGGTGGCGGAGGGCCCGATCCGTGACCGGTTCCACCACCGTGCTGTCGTGTGACGGTCGAGGCGAGCCGTGCGCGCGCGCCTGCGGCCTGATCGCCCCGCGCCGCGGGCAGCGCAGCTGCGCCGTTCGGGGCCGACGCCCGGCGGTGGGACGAGGATCTGCGTCTGTTGAACCTTGGTCGTCGCCGGCTGCCGCAGCGGCAGCGGAGGCGCGGCAGCCTCACGCGTCGCGCCGCCTGGCGACTCGAGTGCGGCGCGCCAGAGGTAGCCCGAGGCGATGCCTGCGCAGACGAGGAGCGTGACCCGGATTACCCCAGGTGAGCCGTGCATAGAAACGAGTATCTCACCGGGGCCCGACGACGCTCAGCCGCCGAGCGCGGCCGGAGCGAGGCTGACGCGGTTCTTCCCGGCCGATTTCGCGTCGTAAAGCGCCGCGTCTGCCCTGCTCAGGAGCTGCTCGGATGCCTGGCCGGGCGCGAGCTGCGCGATGCCGAAGCTCGCCGTCAGCGAGATCCGGCTCCCCGGGATCACCTCGAGCGACGACTCGCTCAGCGCGCGGCGCATCCGGTCGGCGACGAGCGCCGCGGAGTCGGCGTCCGTCTCGGGCAAGAGGACGGCGAACTCCTCGCCCCCGAGCCGCCCGGCGACGTCGACCTTCCGCACGTGGGCCCGCAAGAGGTCGCCGAACGTCTGCAGCGCCCGGTCGCCCGCGAGGTGGCCGTGCTCGTCGTTGACGCCCTTGAAGTCGTCCAGATCCGCGAGCACGAGCGAAAGCGGGGTTTCGAACAGGCGCGACCGCTCGAGCTCGTTCTCGAGCGCCTCCAGGAAGCGGCGGCGGTTGACGAGGCCGGTGAGCTCGTCGGTGGTCGCCTGCCGCTGGACGCGCTCGTGCAGCCTCGCGTTCTCGAGGGCGATGCCTGCCTGCGTCGCGAGCCACTCCGCGAGCGCGGCCGCCTCCTTGCCGAAACCGCGCCTGGGTGGATAGAGGAGCAGCGTCGTGCGGCCGCCGGCTTCGTCGTCGCCGGTCAGGTCGAGCTCGAGGGGCTCTTTCTCCCCGACCTCTCCGAACCAGCCGATCTCCTCGCCGTCCTGGACGAGCAGGCCGCCGCGCGCGCCGGTCGCCTCGGTCACGACCTCCAGGATCAGCGGCAGGAGGGCCCGCGCGTCATGCGTCGCCGCGAGGGCGTTCCCTACCAGTGCAAGCGCCTCGCGCGGGTCGCGCTTCGAGCGGTGCGACCGGCGCCGGTCGACGTGCGCCTGCGCCACCGCGGCCGCGCGCCGCGACGAGCGCAGCACCGAGATGAAGAGCGCCGCGGTGAGCACGGTCGTGGCGACGGCAGCAGCCACCAGCGCTGGCCGGTCGTGCCACGCGAACGCAAGAATCGGATCTACATGCCGCAGGTTGCGGCAATTGTCGCCTTCACGGCGAGGTCATGGTGGAGGGATCGTCAGGCGTGATCCCACCGTCCAGGTATTGCAGGTCGAACTTCGCGATCTCCGAGAAGGCAGGCGCCGCCACGACGCCGCCCCAGATCGCGCCGCGGGGCTCGTCGACGGAGACGAGAATCACGAGCCGCGGCCGCGAGGCGGGGACGATCCCGACGAACGAGGCGACGTAGCGCGACTTCGAGTAGGTGCCGTCGGAATCGACCTTCGAGGCGGTGCCCGTCTTCCCGGCGACCTGGTAGCCCGGGACTGCGGCGAGCGCCCCGGTGCCGTCGAGCACCACGTTCTTCAGCATCCCCAGGATCTGCACGGCCACCGCGCGCGACAGGATCCGGTGCCGCGGAGCGCGCACCGAGGCGCCGTCGCCGATGTGGTCGACGAGGTGCGGCCCTACCCAGACTCCGCGGTTCGCGATCGACGCGTAGGCGGCGGCGAGCTGGACCGGCGTGACCGAGATCCCCTGGCCGATCGGGACGTTCCCGATCGTCGAGCCCGACCAGTTCTTCTCCGGGACGACGATCCCTGGGCTCTCGCCCGGGTAGTCGATCCCGCTCAGCCGCCCGAAGCCGAAGCGCGAGATCCAGCTCGCGAGCGCGTGCTGCCCGAGGCGCTCGGCGAGCGTGATCGCGCCCACGTTCGAGGAGCGCGCGAGGATCTGGGCGACGGTCATCGTCTCGGTGCCGCGCGGCTCGGCGTCGTGGATGATCCGGTCGGCGACGTGGATCGAGTACGGCAGGACGAAGCTCGTCGACGGCGTCACCAGGTGCTGCGAGAGCGCGCCCGCGACGGTCACGAGCTTGAACGTCGAGCCGGGCTCGTACGTATCCGTGACAGCGCGGTTGCGCTGGAGCGGCTTCCAGACCGACCCGTACGCGTTCGCGTTGAAGCCCGGCGCCGTCGCCATCGCGCGCACGTCGCCCGTTCGCGCGTCGAGCACGACCGCGGTCGCGCTCTTCGCGTGCCACCGGGCGAGCGTCTGCTTGAGCACCGCCTGCGCGTTCGCCTGGATCGTGTGGTCGAGCGTCAGGTAGACGTCGGTCCCGTCGCGCTCGTTCTGTGACTGGACCGTGTCGATCACCTCGCCCGACGGGTCCTTGATGATGCGCTCACGTCCGGGGATCCCGGCGAGCGTCTTGTCGAGCGAGAGCTCGAGCCCCGCGAGCCCGCGGTTGTCGACGCCCGCGTAGCCGAGCACCTGCGACGCGAGGTTGCCCTGCGGGTAGAAGCGCCGCTCCTCGGGATAGAAGCCGAAGCCGGGCAGGTTCCGTTTCCGCAGGCGCTCGGCGAGGGCCGTGTCCGCCTTGCGCGCGACGTAGACGAAGCCGTGCGTGCGGTCGCCGAGCGCGGCCGCGAGCTGGGTCGGGTCGAGGCGGAGGATGCGTGCCGCGACCGCCGCCTCGCGGTTCGGGTCGCGCACCTGCATCGGATCCGCGTAGACGGTCATCGTCTGCTCGCCGATCGCGAGTTGGAGGCCGCCGCGGTCGTAGATCGTCCCGCGCGCGGCCGGAATCGTGACCTCCTCGCTGTGCTGGCTCGCGGCCAGGCTGTTGTAGGAGCTCGCGCGCACGCCTTGCAGCCACGCGGCCCGCGCGAACGCGATCGCGAATAGGAGCACGAAGCTCGCGAGGAGTAGCCGGATGCGGCGGTTGGCGACCTTGGGGCCCGCGACCCGGTTCACGGGACCCGACTCACCGGTCTCGACTCATCGGGCGCGCGGGCTCAGCCGTACGTAGGTCGTCTGGGTCGGGTCCGCGGGCACGAGGCCGTCACGGCTCGCGAGCGTCTGGATCCGCGTCGTCGCGCCTGCGAGCGAGAGCTGCGAGGCGATCGCCTGCTTGTCGGCCTTCAGGCGCGTCCGCTCCGCGTTCACCTTGTTCAGCTCGACGTTGAGGCGCAGGACGGCGACGTTCAGCGCGACGACCCCGGCGAGAAGCATGGCGACGACCGCGATCCAGACGACGCCGCCGGCGACGCCGTGGCGCCGCGCGGCCGGGCGGCGCGCGGGCTTCGGCTTCGCCTTGGGCCGGGGCTGCTGCCGCGGCCGAGGGGAGAGAGCGGGGGCGGCGTCGCTCCAGGAGGCCATCTCAGTCCTCCTGCGCCTTGATCGGCGGCGCGCAGCCTTGCGGAGGCGGCTCGCGGGTTGGCGGCGACTTCCTGCGCGCTCGGGCGGACCGCGCGCCGCGAGATCGCCCGCAGCGAGGGCTCGTGGCCGCAGACGCAAACGGGCAGGTCTGGCGGACACGTGCAGCCGTGCTCCTGCGAGCGCAGGAAACGCTTGACGATCCGGTCCTCGAGCGAATGGAAGCTGATCACCGCGAGCCTCCCGCCCGGCCTCAGCAGGTCGAGGGCCGCGGGGAGTGCCGCCTCGATCGAGCCGAGCTCGTCGTTGACGGCGATCCGCAGCGCCTGGAAGACGCGCTTGGCCGGGTGGCCGTCGCCGAAGCGCGCAGGCGCGGGAATCGCGGACTTGATCGTGTCGACGAGCTCGCCGGTCCGCTCGAACGGCTGCTCGCGGCGGCGGCGTCCGATCGCCCGCGCGATCTGCCGCGCGTAGCGCTCCTCGCCGTACTGCTTGAAGATCGCGGTCAGGTCGCGCTCGCTCTCCTCGTTCACGAGCTCGCGCGCCGAGAGCTCCGAGTTCGGGTCCATGCGCATGTCGAGCGGCGCGTCGACCGCGTACGAGAAGCCGCGCTCGGGGAGGTCGATCTGCATGCTCGAGACGCCGAGGTCGAACAGCACCGCGTCGGCGCGCACGCCGTTCGAGGCCAGCTGCTCGAGCACGATCGAGAACTCGCCGCGCAGGAAGCGGCCCTGCACCGCGGTGCGCTTGCGGAACCGCTCGAAGTACGCGCGCGCAGAAGGGTCCCTGTCGATCGCGATCAGCTTGCCCTTGCCGCGCAGGTCGGACGCCAGGAGCTCGGCGTGTCCGCCCGCGCCGAAAGTCGCATCCACCACCGTGTCGCCCGGGCGCACGGCGAGCGCCTCCCGCACCTCCTCTGCGAGGACGGGAACGTGGTCAGTCGCGTTGGGTCGCAAGACGTTCGGCAACATCCTCCGCACTCCCTTCCATCTCCGTGACGTGCTGCTCCCACGCCGCGCGGTCCCAGATCTCGAGGTGGTCGCGCACCCCGGCGATCACGACGTCGCGGCCGATCCCTGCCTTCTTCGCGAGCGTCAGCGGCACCAGCACCCGGCCCTGCTTGTCCGGCTTCGCCTCCGACGCGCCCGCGAAGAAGTAGCGGTTCATCATCCGGCCTTCGCGGCTGAACGGGTCGAGCCCGGCGAGCCGGCTCTCGACCAGCCGTTCCCAGTCCGCCTGGGGATAGCAGTGGAGACACCTGTCCAGGCCGCGCGTGATGACGAGCCCGCCGGAAAGCGCTTGCCGAAACTTGGCCGGTAGCGTGAGGCGGTTCTTGTCATCGATCGTGTGCTCGAATTCGCCTAGTAGCATCTTCCACTCCGCCCCACTGTAAACCACATCTCCCCACTCCGCAACACTTTCAATCCAATCTCACGAATCCGCGTGCCGTCGCGTTTCAATGGATGATGGAAGCCGTGAGCGTTCCCCCCTTCGAGCGGTTCTACGAGGAGCAGAAGGAGCCCGTGCTCGCGCAGCTGCGGCGGCTGCTCGGCCGCGACGCGGCGGACGACGCGTTCCAGGAGACGTTCCTGCGGGCGCTCCGTGCGTATCCGAAGCTCGAGCACGGGCAATATCTCCGCGCCTGGGCCCTGACGATCGCCCGCCACGTCGCGTTCGACGCCAGGCGGCGCGAGCGCGTCACCTCCGCGGAGGTGCCGGACCTCGAGTCGGTCGACGAGCCTCTCCCCTACGAGGAGCTCCGCCGGCTGACCGCAGACCTGCCGCAGACGGAGCGCGCCGCGGTCTTCCTTCGCTACGGCTACGACCTCAGCTACGAGGAGATCGGCAACGCGCTCGGCTCCTCGAGCGAAGCCGCGCGGCAGGCGGCGTCCTCGGGCGTCCGCCGGCTGCGCAGAAAGGAGCTCTCATGACCGTTTCCCCTGAGCTCGACGCCCGCTTCCGCGACGCCGCGGCCGCCGAGGGCCTGCTGGACGTCGCCTACGAGCTGCACGATTCTCCAGTTGGAGAGCTGTTCGTGGCGGTCACGGACCGCGGCGTCTGCGAGATCCACTACGACGCCGATCCCGAGGCCGAGGCCGACCGGCTCGCGCAGCTCTTCGGGACGCGGGTGCTTCGGTCGCCGCGACCGACCGACGAGGCCCGCCGCCAGCTCGACGAGTACTTCGCCGGCGCGCGCCACGAGTTCGACCTCGAGGTCGACCTCCGCCCCGCGCGCGATTTCGGGCGCGCCGTGCTCGAGCAGCTCGCGCGCGTGCCCTACGGCGAGCTCACCACCTACGGCACTCTCGCCGCGAAGGCCGGGCGCCCCCGCGCCGCGCGTGCGGTCGGGACGGTCATGAACCGCAACCCGGTCCCGATCGTGCTGCCCTGCCACCGGGTGGTCGGCTCGACGGGCTCGCTGGTCGGCTACGCAGGCGGGCTCGACCGCAAGCGGACGCTGCTCGAGCTGGAGGGCGCGCTCAGTCCGTTACGGTGAAGTCGCCGCGCATGAACTCGGCGTGCGGGTCGCACTGGTACCGGACCGGCCCCGGCGTGAAGTTCACGATCCAGGTCTCGTGGCCGGTGCGGGAAACGTCGGTCGCGCAGCTCGAGATCGGCACGCACGAGACGGTGCTCGCCAGCGAGGTGAGGCTGAGCGGACGCAGCAGACGGAAGTTGTGGAACGCCGAGTTGTCGTCGATCTCGAGGCGGTAGGAGCCCTTGGGAAGTGTGCCCCCATCGAGGTTCTGCCCGTTGGAGTCGCGCAGCTCGATCGTGAAGCCGTCCTCGACGTGCGCCGTCAGTACCGGCAGTGGGAACTTGGGCGCGCAGTCCGGCGGCGGCGGGTCGGTCTGGCGTAGGCGGAAGACATTGCTGCCCGAGCCCTGCCCGACCACGTAGATGTGGCCGCAGCCGTCCTCGCCGAACGACGAGAGCAGCTCCACGTTGAGGCCGGTGTCGGTGTCGCCCAGCGAGTCCGGGATCGCAAGCGTCTGCGTGTAGATCTCCCCGCTGCAGTAGTCGCTGTAGACGTACTTGCCGGTGAGCGTCGTGAGCTCGGGGTCGCGGATCACGTAGCCGCCCGTGACCGCGCAGCCTCCGTGCGCGCCGGAGTGCGCGAACTCGAAGACGGGTGGGATCGCGTTCCCCGGCGGCGGCGAGCAGAGGTGCTGCGCGTCCGTGTTGTACGTGTGCCGGCCCTCGTAGCAGCTCCAGCCGAAGTTCGTGCCGCGGCCCGAGGACAGGCTGGCCGGGCGGTAGTCGATCTCCTCCCAGGCGTTCTGGCCCACGTCGCCGATCGACAGGTCGTCGGTCAGGCGGTCGAACGAGAACCGCCAGGGGTTGCGGAGGCCGTACGACCAGATCTCCGACTTCGCGGCCCGGCGGCCGACGAACGGGTTGTTCGGCGGGATCCGGTACGCCCCGTTCGTGCCGGCGCGCGGGTCGATCCGCAGGATCTTGCCGCGTAGGTCGAGGAGGCTCTGCGCGCTGTGGAACGGGTCGCCCCCGCCGCCGCCGTCGCCGATCCCGAAGTAGAGGAGCCCGTCCGGGCCGAACTCGAGCTGGCCGCCGTTGTGGTTCGAAGCCCCCGGGTGCGGGACGACGATCACCCGCCGGCGGCTCGACGGGTCGGCGACGTTCGGGTCGGCGCTCACGTGCAGCTCGTCGACCCTGACGTCTCCGGTGTTGGCTTCTGTGTACGCGATGTAGAAGAGGCCGCTCGTCGCGTAGTCGGGCGCGAACGCCAGCGAGAGCAGGCCCTCCTCGCCGCCGGAGACGACCCAGCTAGTGGCGTTGAGAAACGGCGTCGGCTGGGTGACGTTGTCGACGACGACCTTGATCAGGCCGTTCTGCTGCACGACGAAGAGCCGGTGCTGGTCGCCGTCCGGCGCAGTCAGGTAGGTCGGAACCGAGAAGTCGCCGGGCTGGCCGACGGGCGCGAGCAGAAGCGCATCCGGCGCAGACGCCAGCGTCGTCGTGCCCTGTGCTCCGAGCGGCGCGAATGCCGCGACCCCGAGCACGAGCGCGAGCAGAGCTCCCCTACTCCCCCGCATACGAGAAGCATATGACGCTCAGGCGATCTGGGCTAGGTCGCCGCTCTCCGTGAGCAGGCGATACCCCACGCCCCACACGTTCACGACGCAGTCGTCGGCGCCGGCCAGCGCGAGCTTCCGCCGCAGGCGCGAGGCATGCGAGTCGAGCGTGCGCGTGCGACCGAGGGAGACGAAGCCCCAGACCTCCCTCAGCAGCTCTTCCTTCGTGAAGACGCGCGTCGGATCGGTCGCGAGCTTCGCGAGCAGCTCGAACTCCTTCGCCGCGAGCGCGACGGGAAGGCCGTGGACCGTGACGCGCCGCGTCGCGCGCTCGAGGGCGACCGGCCCGGCCGCCAGGCGCTCGCGCATCGCCGGCCGCGCGCGGCGCAGCACAGCGTGGATCCGCGCGACGAGCTCCTCGTAGTGGAACGGCCGCGGGACGAAGTCGTCGCAGCCGCGCTCGAAGGCGTGCACGCGGTCGACCGCGTCGGCGCGCCGCTCGCCGAGGACGATCACGGGCACGTCGCGGTCCCACGTGCGTCCGGGCTCGCCCTCGCGCAGCCGTCTGCAGACGTCCGGCCCCGAGGCGTCCTCGAGCCCGCCGACCAGCACGAGGTCGGGCCGCACCTGCTCCACCAGCTCGAGCGTCAGCTCCTGCGCGGCTGCCCGCAGCACCTCGAACCCGTCGCTCGCCAGGTGCCGCTCGAGGAACTCCCTCGTTCCCGGCTCGGCCTCGGCGAGGAGCAGCGCACGTGACATCGAGGCGAACGTAGCCGCCCGTCCGCCGCCGCGCCAGATGTCCTTTTGCGCGGAACTGCAACGAGCTTTCGACAGGCCGCGCCTCTTGACGCGCGAGAAGAGGGCGCCAACGGACCGACAGGCGGCAACGGCGCGGTTGGATCTTGTGATTCCAGCGTCTCCGTGCCCGGCGGGCAACGGCTCAGCGGGCCTCGGCGCAACCGTCGCGACGCTTTAGAAGACCTCGCCGCCGCGACCGACAAGGCGGGCGCGGCCGCTACGGCCGTCCGTCAAGCCGGCGCGAGACGGCGCAGCCGGCTCGCTGCCCGGGCGAGCGGAAAGCGCAGCGCGGGCACGCGCGCGACAGCGCACCCGTCCGCGCGGAGCGGGCGAAGCGGGGTCAAAGCCGGCCCGAGCGGACGACGCCCCAGAGCAGCCAGAGCCCCAGCACGCCCGAGAGCACGAAGCCGATGAACGAGAGCACGTTCACACCGAATACCTGCGGCCCGTGCTGGGCGAAGATCCCGATCAGGCTCGAGCCGATCAGCCCGCCGACGACCACGAGCGCCACGACGAGCCGGTTGAACGCGACGTTCAGCTTCTGCATGAACTCGTCGAGCCCCTTGTGCACGAAGCCGACCTCGATCTGGCCGTCGCGGACCTCCTCGAGGAAGTCGTGCACCTGGAACGGCATGTCGCGCGCGATCCGCGCGAGCTCGAGGCCCTCCGTACGGGCGCGCGTGAGCACCCGGCGCGGCGTGTAGCGCTCGATCATCAGCCCGCGCGCGTAGGGCTTCGCGACCTCGAAGACATTGAAGTCCGGGTAGAGGCCGATGCCGACCGAGCCGAGGGTCGCGATCGCCTTGTCGAGCAGGACGAAGCGCGTCGGCAGGCGCAGGTTCAGGCGGTAGATGAGCTGGAAGGCCTCCCGGATCACCTGCATCGGGTCGATCTCGGCAAGGCTCGCGCCGTAGTAGCGGCCGTACATCTCCCGCAGCTCCGCGACGAACTCCTCCTCGCGCTCCTTCGGATACCGGACGCCAAGCTCTCCGAGGAGGCGCGGCAGCTGCTCGATCCGCTCGTCCGCCGCCTGGATGAACAGCCGCGTGAGCTTCGACATGTCGTCGTCGGAGAGCTTCCCGACCTGGCCGAAGTCGACGAGGCCGATCACCGCCCCGTCCTCGAGCACGAAGATGTTCGCCGGGTGCGGGTCGCCGTGGAAGAACCCGTGCCGGAAGATCATCGTCATCCAGGTCTCCGCCATCAGGTACGCGAGCCGGCGGCGCTCCTCCATCGACCACGCGTCCTGCGGCAGGTCGGCAAGCTGGATCCCCTCGAGCAGCTCGAGCGTGAGGACGCGGGCGCGCGTGTAGCTCCAGTAGACGCGCGGGATGCGGACGTGCGGGTGCCCGGCGAAGCGATGGTGGAAGACCTCGGCGTTGCGAGCCTCGAGCCGGTAGTCGAGCTCCTGGCGAATCGAGCGCGCGAACTCGTCCACGATCTGGCGCGCGTCGATGAAGTCGAGGGCGCGGACGCGCTCGCGGGCGAGCCGCGCTGCCTGGTAGAGGAGGTTGAGGTCGGCCTCGACCTGGCGCGGCGCGTTCGGCCGCTGGACCTTGACCGCGACCCGGTGGCCGTTCGGGAGCGTCGCGCGGTGGACCTGGCCGATCGACGCTGCGGCAACCGGCGTCTCGTCGAACTCCGTGAACAGCTGCTCGACGGAGAGCTCGAGGTCTTCGCGGATGACGCGCTCGACGTCCGCGTACGGGAACGGGCGCACGTCGTCCTGGAGTGCCTGCAGCTCCTGGATGATGTCCGGCGGGACGATGTCGGGCCTGGTCGAGAGCAGCTGGCCGAACTTGACGAACGTCGGGCCCAGCTCGTCGAGTAGCTCACGCAGGTGCTGGCCGCGCTCCGCGGCCGGACCCTTCTCGAGCCTCGACGGCGTCAGCCGGTCGGGAATGAGATCGGTGAGGCGGTGGCGCTCGAAGAAGTAGCCGAACCCGTGCTTGACCGCGACCTGCGCGATCTCCGAGATGCGCCCGAGGTTCCTGGTCGCGGGCGGGGTGGCCACGAGATCAGTCTAGGGACTCGGGTTGATCCCGCTCCGTCGGGCGCCGTCCGGGAGCTCGGGCGGGAGCCCGGCCGAGCAGGCCGCGACGGCGAGGCGCCAGAGGCGCACGATCTCGGCGCCCACGCGCTCCGCGGCCTCGGCATATCCCTTGCGGTTACGCGGCAGGTCGCCGACGTCCATCGGGTCGCCCCACACGACGGCACACAGTCGGCGGTTCGTCGGCGACCAGCCGAACGTGTCCAGCCCGCACGGGATCACCGGCACCCCTTCCTGCATCGCGATCATCAATCCGCCGGGATGCATCTGGCCGGGATGGCCGAAGCGCTGGCGCGTGCCTTCGAGGTGCACGCCGACGAGCTTGCCCTCGCGCGCGAGCTTGCGCGCGTGCCGGAGCGCGTCCCGGTCGCCCTCCCCGCGCCGGACGCCGAAGACGCCGAGCGCCGCGAGAGCGGGACCGACCACGGGCGTCCGCATCAGCTCGGCCTTGGCGAGAAAGTAGATCGTGCGCGGTGAGAACCCGCCGATGAGCGGGTGGTCGATCCCGGAGAAGTGGTTCGCCGCAACGACACCGCCGCCCTCGAGCGGGACGCGCTCGATCCCGTAGCCGCCGGCGGGCGCCAGCAAGATCGCGATTCGCGGGACGAAGAGCCGGCCGATGCGCCAGCCCAGCTCTGCGTTCTCCCCCGTCACGTCGCTCAGACGCGAGGCGACTCGAGGAGGCGGAGGCGGTGTTCGAGCTGCGCGACCCTGAGCTCGAGCTCCTCGACCTCGCCGCGCGTCACGAGGCCGAGCTCCCGGAAGACTCCGGCGAGGCCGGTCCCCGTGCGCTCACCGAGCCGGACGCTCTCGTTCCGCCAGCGCCCGACCAGCTCCTCGACCAGCGAGCGCGCCTCCTCGCGGCCCATCCCCCCGCGCGCCGAGAGCTCCTCGACCAGCGCGTCGACCCGCTCCGCCGTCAGCGCGACGGCGCCGACGCCCGCCAGGACGAGCTTCTCTGCGACCTCGCGCGCGGTGCTAACGGGCTCGGCCATGTGGGCGCGCGCGGCGGCGCTGGCGGCGGCGTTCCCGCTTCGCCTGCGCGGACGCGGAGGCGGGCTGCGGAATCACGTCGCCGAGGGTCGGGGCCGGCTCGGCGGCTGCCGCCTGGGTCGCCTCCTCGAGCGCCAGAGTCCCGCCGTCGACCACTTCCGGAGCACCGCCCGGCAGCCGCGGCCGCAAGCGCGCCGCGAAGCCGCCGTCGTCCAGCCCGCCCTCGGGCTCCTGGCCCTTGCGGCGGGCGTACTCCGGTTCGCGCTCCTTCCAGATCGTGAGCAGCGGAGCGGCGATGAAGATCGACGAGTAGGCGCCCGCGACGATCCCGACCATCAGCGCGAACGCGAAGTCCTTGAGCGTGGCGCCGCCGAAGAACAGGAGCGACAGGATCGGCAGCAGCGTGATGAAGGTCGTCGCCAGCGAGCGGCGGATGGTTTCCCAGAGCGAGATGTTCGCGATCGTCGCGAACGGCGCGCGCCGCATCAGCGGCACGTTCTCGCGGATGCGGTCGAAGATGATGATCGTGTCGTAGATCGAGTAACCCAGGACGGTCAGCACCGCGGCCACCGTCGAGTTCGTCACCTCCCGCCCCGTCACCGAGTAGATCCCGATGGTGATCACGATGTCGTGCAGCAGCGCGATGATCACCGGCAGGGCGAACTTGAAGTCGAACCTGAGCGCGATGTAGAGCACGATCAGGAGCAGCGAGAAAAGGATCGCGACGATCGCCGAGCGCGCGATCTGGCGGCCGAAGCTCGACGACACCACCTGGGTCCCGATCGAGATGTTCTGGCCGTACTTCGCCTTCAGGTCGGTCGCGAGCTGGGACTGCTCACCCGAGCTCAGCGTCCGCATCCGCAGCTGGAAGTTCCGGTAGCGGTCCGACCCGACCACCTTGCCCTTGCCCTGGACCTCCGGCACCTGCGTCGTGAACTTGCTCGCCTCGGTGCGCACGCTCGCGAGCGAGACCGGCTGCGGCGTCTTGAACGAGACCTGCGTGCCGCCCTTGAAATCGATGCCGAGGTTGAGCCCCTTCGTCGCGAGCGAGCCGAGCCCGATCGCGATGATCACGCCGGAGATCGCGAACCAGAGGTAGCGGCGCCGCATGAAGTCGATCTGCAGCCACTTGGCCCCTTGCTGGCCCTGCGCTCCCATGAAGCGCGGGTTCTCGAACCAGCGGAAGCCGGCGAGCAGGCCGAGCATCGCGCGCGTCGCGGCGACGGCGGTGACCAGTGAGATCACCGTCCCGATCATCAGCATCAGCGCAAAGCCCTTGACCTGGGCGGTCGCGACCGCGAACAGCACCATCGCCGTGATCACGGTCACGACGTTGGCGTCGATGATCGTGTGGAAGCCCTTGGCGTAGCCGGCCGAGATCGCGGCGCGGACGCTCTTCCCGGACCGCACCTCTTCCTTGATGCGTTCGAAGATGACGACGTTCGCGTCCGCGGCAACGCCGATCGTCAGGATCAGGCCGGCGAAGCCCGGCAGCGTCAGCGTGACGCCGAAGAGCAGGATCGCTGCGTAGAGCAGCGCCGCGTAGATGCCGAGGCCGAGCACCGCGACGACGCCGAGGAAGCGGTAGAGGATGAGCAGGAAGATCGCGACGAGCAGCAGGCCGATGATCGCGGCCTCCTTCGCCTGTTTGAGCGAGTCCTTGCCGAGCGTCGCCGAGACGTCGGTCCGCTCGATCGTGTCGAACCTGTACGGCAGCGCGCCGGACTTGAGCACGATCGCGAGGTCCTTCGCCTCGCTGATCGAGTTGATGTTGGAGATGATCGCGCCGTTCCCCGTCGGGTCGATCCCGTCCGGGTTCTGCTTGTAGTCGATGTACGGCGTCGACTGGAGCTGGCCGTCGAGCACGATCGCGAAGTGCTGCGCGTACTTGGTGACCGTGTTGATGTCGTTCGAACCGCCCTCGCCGGCGGAGTCGGCCAGGATCTGGCCGCGGCGGGCTTCCTCGCGGGTGATGTCGTGGAACTTCTTGTTGCCCTCGCTCTTGAAGCCGAGCTGGACGAACGCGGTGCCCTCGCTCGGCTGCGTGCCGACCTGGGCGCTGATCCCCGAGAGCTTGAGGTCGCCGCCGTTCGCCTCCGGGACCGGGTTCTCCTTGTCGAACGGGTTGTACTTGAAGAGGTACCAGTTGCTCCCGGAAGGAAGCTGTGACCCCGGGCAGCCGTTCGTCGGCGAGGCGACGCACTTCACGACTGTCCGGTGCTCCGGAACTGCGAGAACGGTCGATCCCTTCGGCACCTTTCCGCCGGTGTCGGCAAGCAGCTTCTCGCGCGTCTCCTCTGGGCCTGCCTTGAGGTGCTTCTTGGCGTCGAAGAGGTAGTACGCCGTGGGCGTGCCCTTCTTGGCGTCCGTCTGCACCTGGGTCAGGAGCTTGTAGAGGCTCGGCGTCGCCACCACGCCGCCTCCCTGGGCAGACGGGCCCACGACGTCGTTCTCGAGGTCGAAGAACTGCAGCTGGGCGGTCTTGCCGATGATCTTGGCGGCCTTGCTGAGGTTATGGATGCCCGCGAGCTGGATGATGATCTGGTCCTTGCCCTCCTTGCGGATCTCGGGCTCGGAGACGCCCAGTGCGTCCACGCGGTCGCGCATGCGCGAGACGGAGGTGTCCATCCCGTCGGCGGTGATTGCCTGGTTCTTGGGCGGAACCGCCTTCAGGACGACTTCGAGGCCGCCCTGCAGGTCGAGGCCGAGACGCACCTTCTTGTGGACGGGCGAGCTCGGGACGACAAGCGCGGCCACGCCTGCAAGAGCCAGCAGCAGCAGGCCGACGAGAATCAGATGTGAACGCCGATTGCTCACCCGGGTCGCAACAGATTAGCCATCGTCGGGCGGGATTGGCTGCTCCGGATGGGCCAATTCCGGTTCGGCTTCGGTCTCCGGTTCGCTGACGACGGCGGCCACGGCGCGGCGGTCGAGCCGGACGGTCGTGCTGGGCGCAATCTCGATCTCGAGCACGTCGTCCTCGATCGAGCGGACGGTCGCGTGCAGGCCGCCGGCGGTGATGATCTCGTCGCCGGCGCGGAGCTGGTCCTGCATCACCATCTGCGCCTGCGTCCGGCGCCGCTGCGGCCTGATCAGCAGCAGCCACATGAGCCCGAACAGCGCGACCAGCACAAGGATGTACCCCACTCCTATACCTCCCGCAGCCTGCAGTCGCTCCAGCGCGGCCGCCTTGTACGAGCTCAGCTCTCCTCGTTCGATCGCGCTGCGCGCGCCCGCGACGAGGTCGAGCACGAAGCGCAGATTATGCAGGGTCAGCAGCCGGTGGCCGAGCAGCTCTTGCTGGTTGACGAGGTGACGCAGGTAGGCGCGCGAGAAGCGCTCGCAGGCCGGGCAGGCGCACCCCTCGTCGAGCGGTCGCGGGTCGCGGGCGAAGCGGGCGTTGCGCAGGTTCAGGCGGCCGTCCCGGGTGAGGGCGGTGCCGGTGCGCGCGTTGCGGGTCGGCAGGACGCAGTCGAACATGTCTATCCCGCGCTCGATCACCTCGAGGATGCCTTCCGGGTCGCCGATGCCCATGAAGTAGCGGGCGTGGTCTTGCGGAAGAAGCTCCGCGGCTGCGGCGGTCGCCTCGAACATCTGCGGCCGCGGCTCGCCGATCGCGAGCCCGCCGAGCGCGTAGCCGTCGAAGCCGATCTCGGCGATCTCGGCGATCGAGCGGCGGCGGAGCTCGGGATCCGTGCCGCCCTGGGCGATGCCGAACACGAGCTGGCCGGAGGCGCGCGGGGCCTGTTTCTGACGCTGCGCCCAGAGCGTCGTCAGGCGGACTGCTTCGCCGAGCTCGGCGCCTGTGGCGTCGGCGGGCGGGCAGACATCGAGGCACATGGCGATGTCGGAGCCGAGCTCCGCTTGAATGCGGGCCGCGAGCTCGGGCGTGAAGCGCTCGAGGTCGCCGTCGTAGACCGACCGGAAGGTGACGCCCTCGTCGTTGCGCGCGACGATCGTGTCGCGGAGCGAGAAGACCTGGAAGCCGCCCGAGTCGGTCAGGATCGGCCCGTCCCAGGCCATGAAGCGGTGCAGGCCGCCGAGCTCGGCGATCGTCTCCGCGCCGGGACGGAAGTTGAGGTGGTACGTGTTGCACAGCAGGATCTCGGCGCCGAGCGCACGCAGCTCTTGCGGGTCGACGCTCTTGACCGTCGCCTTCGTCCCGACCGGCATGAAGGCCGGGGTCCGCAGCTCGCCGTGGGCCGTCCGCAGCACCCCCGTCCGTGCAGCACCGTCTGTGGCGTTGAGCGCGAACGTGGCCACGGGCTCGTGTCAGCTCAGCAGCGCGTGCCGAGCACGACGTTCACCGGAAGCTGCTGCCGGAGAGTCAGCCCGAAGACCCGGTACCGCGTCGAGACGGCGAGCCTGAGGGTCCCGCACCCGCCGCGTGGCACCGACAGCACGAGAAATCCGTCCGCGCCGGAAGCGAGGTGAAGCCGGCTGGGCTCCGTCGACACGAAAGACGGCGCCGCGCTGATTCGGTCGATCGTGACACCGGTGCGCGCGGCGTTGTGGACCGTTACCTCGAAACGGCGGGTCTTGGCGGCCGAGGCAGTCGGAACGACGTCGGCCGTCCAGAGCGGGTGCAAGAGGCCGTAGGACAGAACCCCGCAACCGAGGATCGCGACGAGGGTCGCCGCCCCGGCCAGCGGCATGCGGTCGTCGTGCTTGCCGATCCAGTATCGGATGAGCACGACCGCGATGCAGAACCCGAAGAGTCCACCCACCGGATGGTCGACGGCGAGCGGGATCCAGCCGGAGAAAAACAGGGCGAATGCAAGGCGACCGTCCGAGACCTGCGGGTGCCTCCGCCGCAGCCACCACGAGGTGGCCACCGTAGTCAGGACGAGCGCGATCGCGATCACAGCGCTGTTCGCGAACATGCTCCAGGCGCCGTTGTCGCCGTAGGGCCACTCGTTCAGCGTGCCGGGATGCGATCCGTACGGCTGGGAGATCGCTCCAACGACCCTGCCCACGCCGTAGAGCATGAAGAGCGCCGCTCCGCCGAGAAACCAGCCGACGACGAGCGAAACCGACGAATGAATCCATCCCGGCAGCTGCGGCTCGACCGGATATGCGACCGACGTCACATTCGGATTCTACGTTCCGGTGCCGCCAACTCTTCGCTCGAAAAGCGTCGCCTTGAAGTCGTCGAACGCAGCCTCGCCGCGCGGCTCGAACCCGAGCCGCTCGTAGTACGCCTTGAGGACCGCGTTGTCGCGCATGCAGTCGAGCCGGAGGAGCTCGCGACCGGCCGCCGCGACCTGGGCCTCGGCCCAGTCCAGCAGACGCTCGCCGAGCCGCAACCCCGCGTACGCGCGCCGCACAGCGATCGCGTGCACGTACCCGGCGACCGGCGGCTGCTCGCCCCAGAAGTCCGGATCGCTCCAGAGGAGCGCGAACGTCGCGGCCGGCTTGCCGCCCACCAGCGCGAGGTAGAGCTCGCCGCGGTCCAGCAGCGCCGCCACGCGATCGCGCGGGAACGGATCGGGCCACTGCCGAATCCCCCGCTCGAGCAGCCAGCGGGCAGCCTCCGAGAGAATCGCGACCACGTCGTCGAGGTCGTCCGGCTCGGCCCGGCGCACGTCCAGATCACCCTTCATACGACCAGCATCGCGTCGCCGAAGCTGTAGAAGCGGTACCGCTCCTCGATGGCGAGGCGGTAGAGGCGCCGCGTCTCCTCGACACCCGCGAACGCCATCACGAGCGCGAGCAGCGTCGAGCGCGGCAGGTGGAAGTTCGTCAGGAGAGCGTTCACGCGCCGGAACTCGAATCCCGGCGTGACGAAGAGGTCGGTCCGCCCGGCTGAGAGGCCCATCCCGTGCGAGAGTCTCGAGCACGCGGACGGTCGTCGTGCCGACGGCAAGCACCCGCTCCGCTCCGCGGATCCGCTCCCACGCAGCGGGCACTACCTCATAGCGCTCACTGTGCAGCTCGTGCTCTGCGAGCGACTCGGCGGCGACCGGCCGAAAGGTGTCGAGGCCGACGTGCAGCGTGACCTTCTCCACCTCCAGCCGAGCGAGGACCTCCGGCGTGAAGTGCAGGCCCGCGGTCGGCGCGGCCGCCGAGCCCTCGTGCGCCGCGTAGACGGTCTGGTAGCGCTCCGGGTCGTCGAGCCGTTCGGTGATGTACGGCGGCAGCGGGGCCTCCCCGGACGGCTCGCCCTCCAGCCGGAGGCGCCAGCGGCCCTCGCCGAGCGGCTCGAGCAGCTCGACCGGACCGAGGCGCTGTCCTGGCTTGAGGCGGCGAGAGGGCCGGGCGAGCCCCTCCCAGATCCCATCCGCGCCGAGCCGTTCGAGCAGCAGCACCTCGGCCTCTCCCCCGCCCGGGCCGCCGCAGCCGCAGCCGCGCCGGAAGCACGCGAGTGTCGTTCACGACGGTCAGCGTCCCCTGAGCGAGCTCGTCCGGAAGCTCGTCGAACCGCCGGTGCCGGACGTCGCCGGTCGCACGCTCGTAGACGAGGAGCCGCGAGCGGTCGCGCCGCTCGAGCGGCCGCTGGGCGATCAGCTCGGGCGGGAGCTCGTAGTCCAGCTCCGAGATGTCCATCCGACGCGAACGGTACCGTCGGCGCCCATGACCGACGACGCGATCGACAGGGCTCGCAAGCGCCTCGAAGAGGCGGCCGAGGGCCGGCCCGACGCGGCCGCTGTCGACGCTGTCCTCGAGCGGGCGCGGGCCCAGGTCGAGGAGCTCGCCCAGGCGGCCGCTCAGATCGAGGCGACGCTGCCGGCGAAGATCGACGACGCGCTTCAGGACGGCCTGCGCGAGCAGGTCAGGCCGGTCGGCCGCAACCTCGCCGAGATCCGCGGCCTCTCGAACCAGGTCATCCGCCGGCTCGAACGGATCGAGGGCGACCTCCTCGCCGAGCGGCACGCGCGTGTCGACGACCTCGCGCTCCTGGTCGACCTGATCACGTCCGGCTGGAAGGCAGTGGACGACCGGCTTGGCCTCCTGGAGAAGAGCCTGCAGACCGGTGAGGGCGCGATCGTCTACCGCATCGAAGAGCGGCGAGCAGCCGAGGGCTAGGTCAAGACCAAGATCAGAGCCGCCGTCGCGACCCAGAGGCAGACCGCGACGAGGATCGGCACATCCGTCAGCAGCACCTGCTCAGGCTCCTCACCGAGATCGTCGCGGTGCACGAGCAGCAGGTAGCGGAAGACGCCGAAGATCACGAACGGGATCGTCGCCATCAGCGCCTTCGAGTCGCGCGCGGTGAAGGTGTACAGCGAGTACGCGATCACGGTCGAGGCGGCGACGATCGTGACGAGCTGGTCGACGAGCTCGAGCGAGTAGCCCTCGAGCACAGGCCGCCCCGGAGTCTCGCGGGCGCCGACGAGCACGAGCTCCCCACGGCGCTTCGCCAGCGCGAGGAAGAGCGCGAGCAGGGCGGTGCAGAGGAGCAGCCAGGGCGAGATCCGCACGTGCACCGCGGCCGCGCCCGCCGTCGCGCGGATCACGAACAGCCCGCCGATAGCGAAGACGTCCAGCAACACGACGTGCTTGAGCCCGAAGCTGTAGCCGAGCTGGATCGCCGCGAACGCGACGAGAAGGCCCAGCGACGCGAGGCCCAGCCACGCGCCCGCGCCGAGCGCCGCAGCAGCGAGTACCCCGGCGAGCGCGACCGCCAGGCCGGCCGGCAGCTCCCCGCGCGCAATCGGCCGCTGGCGCTTGACCGGATGGAGACGGTCGTGCTCCCGGTCGCGCAGGTCGTTGACGATGTAGGCCGCGCTCGAGAGCGCGCAGTAGGCCGCGAAGCACACGATGGCCTCCGCCCAGCGCGCGGCGTCGCCGAGCTTCGCCGCGAAGACGATCCCCGCGAAGACGAGCAGGTTCTTCGGCCACTGCCGCGGCCGCATCGCCGCGAGCGCCGCAGCGGGCAGCGAGCGCCGGCGGGGCAGCTCGACCAGGCGTCGGGCGGGGACGGCCATTCGCCAGGATTCTGACTGCTACTGAGGGCGCGTCGGGAGAACGAGCTCGAAGCGGCTGCCCTGGCCGAGCGTCGATTCGAGGGTGACGCGGCCGCCGAGCGCCCCCGCCAGCTCGTGGGCGATCGCGAGCCCGAGGCCCGTTCCACCTCCGTCGTGTGACCAGAACGGCCGGAAGATCCGTTCGCGCTCGGCCGGCGCGATCCCGGGGCCCGTGTCGCCGACCGTCACGTACACCCTCCCGTCCGTCGCGGCCAGCTCGAGCTCGATCCGCCCGCCGTCGGGCGTCCAGCGGAAGGCGTTCGAGAGCAGGTTCGAGATGATCTGGAGCACACGGTCGCCGTCCGAGACGATCACCGGCTTCGCCTCGACGGTTTGGCGGTAGTCGATCCCCCGCCGCCTGGCCTCCTCGCTGAAGGCGACGTAGGCCCGCTCGATCAGCCGCTCCATCTCGACCTCTTCGCGATGGACGGTGAAGCGGTGCGCGCCGAGCTTGGCCAGGTCGAGAACGTCGCCGACGAGCCGTTCCAGCCGCTCGGCCTCGGCCGCGATCACCGTCAGCGACGCGATTCGCATCTCCTCGTCCGTGACGACCCCCTCGCGCAGCGCCTCGACGTGCCCACGGATCGCGGTGAGCGGCGTCCGGAGCTCGTGCGACACGCTCATCAGGAAGTTGCGCTCGAGCTGCTCCGCCTCGGCGAGACGCGCAGCCATGTCGCCGAAGCGGGTCGCGAGCTGGCCGATCTCGCCTCCGCCGGGGACCTTCGGCACCTCGATGTCGTAGCGGCCCGCGGCGATCTCGTCGGCGGCCTGCGAGAGGGCGAGCACGGGAGTGGTGATCCGCCGCGAGAGGTACCAGGCGAAGCCGCCCGCCACGGCGACCCCGGCGGCGAATGCGATCAGCAGTCGTTCGATCAGCGAAAGCCACTGCTGGTTGAGCACGGTCTCGCGCCGTGCGACGACGATCGTGCCGAACGTGCGCTTGCCGATGTTCAGCGGCCTCCCGGCCGCGAGCAGCGTCTGGTCACTCCCGGGGGGAGTGAACTCGAACCGGCGCAGCCGCTTCGGAAACGCCCGCGGGTTGGGGAGGATCCTCCGCGGAATGTCGCCGAAGCCGACCTTTTCGCCGAAGAGCGGAACGCCGGCATAGAAGATTCGGTCGCCGGTCGCGAGCTCGGCCGTCTTCGCGGGAAGGATCTGTGCGCCCGCCCGCTGCGAGTAGACCTTCGTCAGGCCGACGGCCTCTCGCGCGACCTCCGAGTACGCCTGCGCCCGCGCCCGGTTCTGCGCGTAGCTGCGGAAGAGGCGGAGCGCGATTGCGGCCGAGACGAGCCCGGCCACGACCACGCCGAGCAGGAAGAGCGCCGGGAGCTGGAACCGGAGCGAGCGCAGCACGGCGCGCTTTCCCCCGCCCTACGCTTGGACGGCCGCGTCCCGCGGAGAGGCGACCTTGTAGCCGACTCCCCAGACGGTGACGATCGGCGAGGCCTCGCCGAGCTTGCGGCGAAGCTGGCGCACGTGCACGTCGACGGTGCGCGTGTCGCCCGCGAAGGTGTAGCCCCAGACCCGCTCGAGCAGCTGGTCGCGCGTCAGGACGAGCCCGCGGTGGTCGAGCAGCTCCCACAGCAGATCGAACTCCTTGGGCGCGAGCTGCACCTCCGTGCCGGAGACGAGCACCTCGCGGCGGCCGACGTCGATCTCTAGGTCGCCGTGCTTGATCTGCTTCGTCTGCGCTTCGCGCCGCTCCGGGACGCTGCGCCGCAGGACCGACTTCACGCGGGCGACGAGCTCCCGCGGGTTGAACGGCTTCGTCAGGTAGTCGTCCGCCCCGACCTCGAGCCCGATGATCTTGTCGACGTCCTCGTCGCGCGCCGTGAGCATCAGGATCGGCACGTCGGACGTCTGGCGGATGCGGCGGCAGACCTCGAGGCCGTCGACGTCCGGAAGCATCAGGTCGAGCACGATCAAGCTCGGCTTTTCGGCGGCGACGCGCTCGAGCGCCTCTCGGCCCGTGCCGGCGGTCTGGATTCGGTAGCCGGCGTTCTTCAGGTAGAGGGCGACGAACGAAGCGATCGAGGTCTCGTCCTCGACCACCAACACCGTCTGACCCTGGCTTGCCATGTGCTCAGGATGCCAGAGGCTGCGGTCAGTTCCGCAGGCTGGTCGTTCCCAGCGGGTACGTCGTCGGGTCGATCGGGATCGACTGGTAGGGCCCGCTGTCGAACGACATCACGCCCGTCGGAGTCGTCCCGTCGCCCGCGCCGTCGAGGTTGACGGAGCCGCGGCCGACCGCCGAGAGAAAGGTGCCGGTGCCCTTCGTGGTGACGTTGTAGCGACCGTCGAGCGCCCGGAACGAGAGCTTCCGGCCGGTGCACACACTCGTCGCGGCGTCGATCACCCGCAGCCGGCAGTGCCGGAACCTCGGCGACTGGCCGTCCGAGAGCGCGAGGTCGCGGATCCGGACGGAGCCGTTCGCGAGGCTGCCGATCGCGGTTCCGCGCAGCTTGAGTACGATCTTGCCCTTGCCGCGCTTGACGGAGAGCGTCCCGTCGGAATGTGTGGCAGCCGAGAGCACGGTCGGAGTAGCGAGGACGCCGACCGCCGCGAGAAGGAGAAGCAAACGGCTCATTGCGGAGCAAAGTATCCGCGGTCGGGGTGTGTTGGGCATAAACGGGTTGTTAGGAATCCGTAAAGCCCGCCACAATCGGAACATGCGCCGTCTTCTGCCCGCCCTCCCCCTGCTCGCCGCGCTCGTCGCGGCAGGCTCGGCGCCTGCGTCGGGATCGCCGCCGCGGCTGCTCGGGCTCGGCGTGTCGAACGGCGGCCACCCGTTCGCAGGCGATTCGCGCGAGCTCGCGACTGTCAGCCCGAACGGCGACCGGCTCCGCGACCACGCGTACTTCCGCTTCCGCCTCAACCGCCCGGCGATCGTCGAGACCCAGGTGGTCGCGACGGACGAGGTGCGGCGCCCCGCAAAGATCGTCTGGAGCGTGCGGCAGCGCCTGAAGGCCGGGCCCCACGTCGTCGAGTGGCGGCCGAAGCGCTCGATCGCGGCGCGGACGTATCTGGCCCGCTTCGTGGTCAGGGGCCTTCACGGCGGCAAACGCGTCTACGGGTTCGAGCCGCCGCGCGCAGGCCGCCTGACGAGCGGGCTCGTCGTGCGGATCCTCGGGATCGAGGCGTCGCTGCCGCAGCGGAGCTATCCGCAGGGTGGTCCGGCGACCATCTCGATCTCGACCGACAGCCCGGCGATCCGCCTGCAGGTGTTCGCATACGCGGGCAGCGGGACGCGCGACGCGAACACGAACGCGGTCGCGATCACGCCCGCGGTTCGCCTCAGCTGGAGCAAGAACCGGAACGCCCCGCATCTGGTCGAGGTCGGCCGCGACGGGACCTGGGCGAGCGGCCTCTACTTCCTGCGCGCGACCACGAACGACGGGCACGTCGCCTACGCGCCGCTGATCCTGCGGCCCCGGCGGCTGGGTGAGCATCGCGTCGCGGTCGTGCTCCCGACGAACACCTGGCAGGCCTACAACTTCCGGGACGGAGACGGCGACGGCTGGGGCGACTCCTGGTACATCGGGGGCGCCACGCGCCGGATCGACCTGCGCCGGCCCTACGTCGAGCCGGGACTGCCGTACCGCTTCCACGACTGGAGCGCGACGATCGCGACGTGGCTGAAGCAGACGGGCAAGCAGGTCGACTACCTCTCGGACGACGACCTGGAGGCGATCGCTTCCGGAGACGACCTCCGGCGCGCCTACGACCTCGTCGTCTTCGCCGGCCACGAGGAGTACGTGACGCAGCACATGTACGACGTCACCCAGCGCTACCGCGACCTCGGGGGCAACCTGATGTTCCTCTCCGCGAACAACTTCTTCTGGAAGATCACGCGTAGAGGGCAGGTGCTCACGCGGGTGCAGATGTGGCGCAAGCTCGGCCGGCCCGAGGCCGGCCTGGTCGGAGTCCAGTGGGCCGCGGGAAACCAGGGCCAGGGCGAGAAGCCCTACGTCGTCGACGGCGACGGCTTCTCGAAAGCGGGCTGGGCATTCAGCGGCACCGGTCTCGTCCCCGGCTCGTCCTTCGGAGGCTCAGGTGTCGAGATCGACGCGCGGGCGGCGAGCTCGCCGGCGAGCACGATCGTTCTCGCGCGCATTCCCGGCGCGATCGGCGCACACGACGCGGAGATGACGGTCTATCCGGCGAGCAGGCCGCAGGTGTTCGCCGCGGGCACGCTCGACTTCACTGCCTCGCTCGGCTCACCAGCGGTCGCGCAGATCCTCGAGAACGTCTGGCGCAGGCTGGCGCCCTAGGAGCCTTTGACGAAACCCTGACTGTGCCGTCGGGCCGCGCTGTCCGCCCCGAGGCGGCGTCCTCAGTCGGCCCAATAGCTATCCACTATTGAGCCTCCCTGCGTCCTTGCCTCGGAACGGCCATCGCACCCCGACGACGAGCAAGGTTCCGCCAAAGACTCCTATTCGTAGTCGTAGAAGCCGCGTCCGGTCTTGCGGCCGAGCTGGCCGGCTTCCTGCATCTCGAGCAGCCGCTGAGGCGGGGCCATCCGAGCCTCGCCGAGCGCCCCGTGGAGGGCTTCCGACGCGTGGACGTGGACGTCGACGCCGATCAGGTCGATCAGGGCGCAGGGCCCGATCGGCCAGTTCGCGCCGAAGCGCATCGCGCGGTCGACGTCCTCCGGGGCCACGCGCGCCTCGTCGAGGACGCGCACGCAGTCGTTCAGCAGCGGGATCAGGATCCGGTTGACGATGAAGCCCGGTGTGTCGTTGCAGGCGACGGGCTCCTTGCCGATCTTCTGAGCGAACGCGTAGGCGGTGTCGAAGATCGCGTCGCTCGTGTGGACGGTGCGGATCACTTCCACGAGCGGCAGGACCGGCGCCGGGTTGAAGAAGTGCATGCCGACGACCCGTTCGGGGCGCCGCGTCGCCTCCGCGATCTGGGTGACGGAGAGCGCGGACGTGTTCGTCGCGAGGATCGCGTCCTCGGCGACGATCCCGTCGAGCTGGGAGAAGAGCTCGCGCTTGACGTCGAGGTCCTCGAAGGCGGCCTCGATCACGAGCTCGCAGCCGGCGAGGTCCTGGAGCTCGGTGACGAGTGTGAGGCGGCCGAGCGCGGCGTCCTTGTCCGCCTGGGTCAGGCGCTCCTTCTCGACGCCGCGGGTGAGGTAGTGGTCGATCCGCGCACGGGCCTGCTCGCCGAGCTCCGGCTCGACCTCGCGACCGACGACCTCGAGGCCCGCCTGCAGGCAGACCTGCGCGATCCCCGAGCCCATCGTCCCGAGCCCGACCACCCCGACGCGCGAGATCTCCGCCACGGCGCGCGATCCTAGTTGCTCGCGCGCCGCCGCGAGACGAGCATTCCCCCACCCGGGTGGGGTTGACTGCCCGCCACCCTCGTGGGTGACGCTACCGGCGAAAGCGTCGCGTGTCTGTGACGGCTTCGTGCCGAAAGGGTGAATCTTTCGCCCCGGCCCAGGCTAGAGGCGCTCGATCACAGCCGCTATCGCCTGGCCGAAGCCGATGCACATCGTCGCGAGGCCGTAGCGCGCGTCCCGCCGCTCGAGCTCGTTCAATAGCGTCGCCGTGATGCGCGCCCCGGTCGCGCCGAGCGGGTGCCCGAGCGAGATCCCGCCGCCGTTCGGGTTCACGTCCGCCGCTCGCTCCTCGAGGCCGGCGTCCCGCAGGAACTGCAGCGCGACCGACGCGAAGGCCTCGTTGACCTCGATCGCGGCAATGTCGTCCCAGCCGAGCCCGGCCCGCGCCAGCGCGCGCTCCGACGCCTGCGGGTTGCCGTGCAGCATCAGCCGCGGATCGACCCCCGCCAGCCCGAACGACACGAACCGGGCCCGCGGCTCCAATCCCAACCGCGAGCAGGCGGCCTCGCTCGCCACCAGCACGGCGGCGGCCCCGTCGCAGATCTGGCTCGAGTTCCCGGCGGTCACCTTTCCCTCCGGCAGGAAGGCAGGCGCGAGCGCGGCCAGCGCCTCGGGGGACGTGTCCTCCCGCGGGGTCTCGTCGACGGCGAACAGGAGCCCGGCATGAGGGTTCGAGACCTCCACCGGAACGATCTCGCGCTCGAACCGGCCCTCGTCGATCGCCGCGAGCGCGCGACGGTGCGACTCGTACGAATACGCGTCCAGCTCCTCGCGCGAGAGCCCCCACTGCTCGGCGATCAGCTCGGCCGAGATCCCCTGCGGCACGATCTCCCAGCGCTCGAGCAGCTTGTCCGAGATGTCGCCCCCGCTCGAGCCCATCGGCACGCGCGACATCGACTCGACGCCAGCCGAGACGACGAGATCCAGTTGGCCCGCCGACACCGCCGCCGCCGCGTTGAAGTTCGCCTGCATCGACGAACCGCACTGGCGGTCGATCGTCGTCCCAGGCACGGTCTCCGGCCAACCCGCGACCAGAGGCGCCATCCGCCCGATGTTCCATCCCTGCTCGCCGACCTGCGAGACGCAGCCCATCTGGACGTCCTCGACCTCGGCTGGATCGAGCCCGCTGCGCTCTACGAGACCGTTCAGCACCTGCCCGGCAAGCTCGTCCGCGCGGAGGGACGCGAGGGTGCCGTTCCGCTTCCCGATCGGCGAGCGGACGGCATCGACGATCAGGGCTTCATGCATCCCGAACAGCGTACAAACGCCATTCCCCCGGAACGCCCTTCAACTCGTGCGCGCCTCGGTCGTCGAACTCGATCCCCGACCCAGCGACGAGGTCCTTGACCGTGCTCGAGACGACGACCTCGCCTGCTTCCGCGCTCGATGCCACGCGCGAGCCGATGTTGACCGCGAGCCCGCCGATCTTCCTGTCGATCCGCTCGCACTCGCCGGTGTGCACTCCGATTCGGACCTCCAGGCCGAGCGAGCGAACGCCCTCGCTGATCGTCCGCGCGCAACGGATGGCCCGGATTGGCCCGTCGAAGCTCGCGAAGAACCCGTCGCCGGCCGTGTCGATCTCCGTGCCGCCGAACGTGTCGAGGTGCCGCCGGACGAGCGCATGGTGGCGCGACACCAGCTCGGCCCAGGCGCGGTCCCCGATTTCGGCCGCCTTCTCGGTAGAGCCGACTATGTCGCTGAAAAGCACCGTCGCAAGCACCGTGTCCGGCTCCGGCTCGCGATCGAGCCCGCGCACGAACCGCTCGACGTCCGCCCAGACCTCCTCCTCGAGCAGGGTCCAGACGAAATCCGGCCCCGAGACGACGAGCACGCGCGCCTGCGGGATCCGTGAGGCGATGAACTCGGACTCGTCGCGTCGGCTCGGCATCGCAAGGATTAGCGTTGGGACGCGGATGGTCGGCAGGACGTCGCGGATGTCGATTTCCGTCGCCATTCGGGCGATGGCTTGCGCGGAACTGGGGCTCGCGGCCAACCGCATCTGGCGCAACCAGCCCTGCATGAACTCCTCGTCGGCGAGACGAGTCGGAGCCATCACGCGCATCATCTCCTCGACGAGCGCCGGCGTGCCCCACAGCTCAGCGTAGGAGGCGAGTTGCTTCCGGCTCTCGTCCTCGGTCGCCGCCCACGGGTAGTCCGGCGACCACGTGCCCTTCGCGACCGGGTTGTAGAGGACCAGTCCCGAGACGCGCTCAGGGTACGTCGCGGCGAAGAGCATGCACATCGCCGCGGTCTCGAACGTCCCGCAGAGTGCTGCGCGCTCGGACTCGATGGCGTCGAGCACCGCGCGCAGGTCGTCCATGCGCGTCTCGAGTGACGGGGTCTCACGCACGCGGTCGGAGAGCCCCGTCCCGCGCCGGTCGAACGTCGTGAGCCTCGCGAACTGCGTGATGCGCTCGATCCACGCGACCATCTCGGCGCGATCCGCCTCGGCTTCCAGATTGCCCGCGAAGCCGTGGACGAAGAGGAAGTCGCGTTCCCCTTCGCCGATCACCCGGTAAGCGATGCTGACGTCGCCGCTGCGGGCGTACCTGACGTCGAGAGGAGCGGAAGGCATACGCTTCAACTATGGCGACCACGGCGACCGAACGGAAGCTGTTCGTCGCCGGCGACTGGGTCGAGACCGGTGACTGGATCGAGGTCCGCTCGCCCTACTCCGGCGAGCTCGTCGCGCGCGTGGCAAAGGCCGGCGCGGACGAGACGCGGCGGGCGCTCGACGCGGCCGAGCAGGCGCTGCGCGAGCCGCTCCCGGCTCACAAGCGCGCCGAGATCTGCGTCCGCGTCGTCTCGGCGCTCGCCAGGCGCCACGACGAGATAGCGCGGACGATCTCCGACGAGGCCGGCAAGCCGATGAAAGCCGCTCGGGTCGAGGCGAAGCGCGCCATGTCCACCTACACGTTCGCCGCAGTCGAGGCGCGCAAGCTGGCCGGCGAGATGGTGCCGATGGACGCGGCGCAGGCCGGCGAGGGCAAGCTCGCCTTCACGCTGCGCAAGCCGATCGGGATCGTCGGGGCGATCTCGCCGTTCAACTTCCCGCTCAACCTCGTCGCGCACAAGCTCGCGCCCGCCCTCGCAGCCGGCTGTCCTGTCGTCCTCAAGCCTGCGAGCCAGACACCCCTTTCGGCGCTCCTCCTCGCCGAGCTGGAGGAGGAGGCTGGCCTTCCGCCCGGCTGGCTGAGCGTCCTCGTCGGCCCCTCGTCAGAGATCGGCGACGTGCTGGTCGAGGACGAGCGCGTCAGGGCGATCACGTTCACCGGCTCGGGCCCCGTCGGCTGGGGCCTGAAGGAGCGCGCGCCGAAGAAGAAGGTCAGCCTCGAGCTCGGCAACGCGACCCCGGTGATCGTCGCCGCCGACGCCGACCTCGACGCGGCCGCCGCGGCGCTCGCCGCCAACAGCTTCTCCTTCGCCGGACAGAGCTGCATCTCCGTGCAACGGATCTACGTCGAGCGCGCGGCCTACGACGGGCTGCTCGAGCGGATGCTGCCGCGCGTCGAGGCGCTCCAGGTCGGCGACCCCGCCGACGAGGAGACCGACGTCGGCCCCGTGATCGACGCAGACGCGAAGGAGCGCATCCTGGAGTGGGTCGACGAGGCGCGAAAGGCAGGCGCAGAGGTGCTCGCCGGAGGCGAGGAGCGCGACGGGCTGCTCCAGCCGACGGTGATCGCGGGCGCCGGCCACGACCTCAAGGTGAGCTGCGAGGAGGTCTTCGGGCCGGTCGTGACCGTGAACGCGGTCGACTCGATCGACGAGGCGATCGAGCTCGCGAACGGCACGCGCTACGGGCTCCAGGCCGGGGTCTTCACGAGCTCTCTGAACACCGCGCTCCGCGCAGCGCGCGAGCTCGACTTCGGCGGCGTGACCGTGAACGAGGCGCCGACGTTCCGATCCGACCAGATGCCCTACGGCGGCGTCAAGGACTCCGGCAACACGCGCGAAGGCCCGCACTACGCGGTGCGCGAGCTGACCGAGGAGCACTTGGTCGTGCTTTCTCTCTAGTTTGGAAGCGGTCCGCCCGGGAACGAACCGCCCGTGATCGGCCTCGCGCTCGCAATCATCATCGTCGGGATCATCTTCGCCTTCGTCATCCCCTGGGTCGGCGTCGTCGTCGGCCTCGTCGGCATCGCGCTGTTCATCGCGTTCCTGTTCGGCTTCGGCCGCCGCGCGTCGCGGGCCGGTCCGTAGAACTCGGTAGACTCGCGGCCCGCGTGGCGCGTTTTTCCCTGCTGAACCGCTTCGGCCGCGGGCGGTCGAGCGAGCCCGACAGAGCCACCTCGCCGCTCGTGCGCCGCGCGCCGTCTCCGGGAGCCCTGCGCCGCGAGCGCCGCGCGATCCTGAAGGCCAGGGAGGAGCGGATCCGCGACCTCGGGGGGCTCACGCTCGAGATGTACCGGCGCTCGACCTTCCGCGACGACCTCCTGATCGAGCAGTGCCGGGAGATCGCCGCGCTCGAAGACCGGCTGCACGAGCTCGACTCGATGCTGTCGGCAGTCGCGAACGCCCGCCGTGCGCCGAGGGCCTGCGAGTGCGGAGCGCCGGTGCCGTGGGGCTCGCACTTCTGCGCGAACTGCGGCCGCGCGGTCGGCGGGGAGCCGGTCGTCGCGTGCGAGAGCTGCGGGCACCCGCTTCCGGCCGACTCGCAGTTCTGCGCGAGCTGCGGCAGGCCGGCGTCGGCGTCCGACGAGGTCGAGGCGGCGGCGGTTGCCGAGGAGACGGGCGAGTCCGAAGCCCCGGAGCCGGCTCCGGCCGCGGACAGCTGGGAGCGCTAACCGGTGTCGTCGCCCGAGCCGGAGAGGCAGTGCCCGCGCTGCGGCACGCCGTACGCCGAGGCGCAGGACTACTGCCTCGAGTGCGGCGCGCGGCTGCCTGCCAGGAGCGGGCTCGTGAGCGCGCTCGGAAGGTCCTGGCGCAGGCGGCTCGGCTGGTACCCGGGCGACTGGATCTGGCCGGCGCTGCTGGCGCTCGTGATCGCGGCGGTTGCCGGAACCGCCTCCGCGCTCTGGCTGACCGACCGCTCGGACGCGAGCGGCGGAACGCTCGTCGATACCTCGCCCGCCGCCTCGAGCGTGCAGCAGACCACGCAGACCGCGCCCGAGCCGACGACGGAGACGACACCGACCACGACCGCCGCGGCTCCGCCACCGCCGCCTCCCCCGCCCCCGGCGAACCAGCTGACGAAGTGGCCGGCGGGCCACGGCGGCTGGACGATCGTCCTCGACTCGGTCCCGAGTGGAAGCGGAGTGGCCTACACCGAAGCGCGGCAGGCGCTGCGCAAGGGCATGAAGAAGGTCGGCGTCCTGAACTCGTCCAGCTACTCGAGTCTCCACCCAGGTTATCTCGTCGTTTTCGCGGGCATCTACGGCAGTGAGGCCGACGCCCAGGGAGCCGTTCTCAACGCACACGAGCACGGCTACGGAGGCGCCTATCCTCGGCGGATCACTCCCTGACCGCCGTTTGCAGTAGAGAAAACCCGAGCCGGGACTTTGTAACAGGCTCTCAGTTCGTTATATTCGGACCCACCAGGCGAGACCCGAGACAGGATTAACCGCTCGTTAACAAAGCTTTTCGGGAGATTAATAGGAGCCGGAGATACTGACCGTGGACGAGAGAGCCCTCCAGATTCAAGCCTGCATGTATCAGTACTCACGCGCCATCTACAGGTCGATCAAGGACCTGATCGATCCATACGTGGACGGCGAGACGCGGCTCGAGTACCGCCGCGACGTCCTCGAGGCCTGCGAGCTGACGATGGAGCGGCTCGCGAAGGACCCGCTCTACTTCGCCAAGCCCGACCGCGCGCTCTTCCAGGACATCCGCCGCTACTTCCCGATCACGTGCCAGGCACAGGTGGCCTGGGCAGTGCGTGAGGGCGTGGCCGCGGCGGTCGCGTTCATCGAGAGCCAGATCGAGGCGGGCGCCTTCGACGGCGGCGTCGCCCGCTGCCGGGCCACCACGCGCAAGGGCAAGCCGTGTCAGCGCACGCCGCTGCCCGAGCGCGACTACTGCCCCTCGCATCAGCACCTCGAGCGGTCTCCCGTCGCAGCGTGACCTCTTCCTGCGGGCGATAAGCTCGCGGGAGTGAGCCACGACACCGACAAGCTGATCCGCCAGCTCTCGCTGGTCGCGTTCCTGATGGCGGAGCGGCGGCCGGTCACCGCGCGCGAGATCAAGTCGAGCGTCGAGGGCTACCAGGAGATGTCGGACGAGGCGTTCGCGCGCCGCTTCTACTCCGACCGCGCGGAGCTGCAGGCGCTCGGCGTGCCGCTCACGTCACAGCGCGACGAATACACGGGCGAGGAGCTCTACAACATGCGCTCGGAGCGCTACTTCTTGCCCGAGCTGGAGCTGAACGGCGAAGAGCTCGCGGCCCTGCAGACCGCGCTCTACCTGCTCGAGGGCAAGTTCGCCTACGCGGAGCCACTGCGGCTCGCCCTCCAGAACCTCGCGCTCGGGCGGCCGGGCTTCTCCGAGGCGCCCACGCAGACCGCCATGCGCGTCGAGGTGCTCGACCCCGAGTACTCGCCCGAGATGCAGGGGCGCCTGAGCAAGCTCGAAGCGGCGATCTCCAAGCAGCGCACGGTCAAGTTCCCGTACTGGTCGATCTCGCGCGACGACGAGCGCGAGCGGACGCTGAACCCGTACGCGCTCTTCCAGGACGCGGGCGCCTGGTACGTCGTGGGCCAGGACCTCGACGCCGACGACGAGCGCACCTTCCGCGTCTCCCGCATCCGCGGCGAGATCCGCTTCGCCACGCGCCGCGAGCGCGACTTCCGGCTCCCGGCCGAGCTCGACGTCGACCAGTACCGCGGCCGACCCCCGTGGCAGATCGGCGACCTGAAGGGCGAGGCCCGGATGGAGGTTGCGGGTGACACCGCCTGGTGGGTGCAGCGCACCTACGGGCGGAGCGGGCGCGTCGAGGACGGCGTCTTCGTCACGGAGTTCTCGAGCCTGCCGCTGCTCGCGTCGTGGGTCCTGCGCCAGGACGGCCGGGCCGTGCCGCGCGAGCCCGAGGAGCTTCGGCGCGAGGTCGCGCGCGCGCTCACGGCGGTTCGCGAGCGCCACGAGGAGGAGCCGCGTCGCCTGGCCGCCGAATCGGACGGCCACGAGGAAGAACCGGTCGAGCGGCCCGCGGCACCCGTCGCGCCCGAGCGCTTCGCTGTGCTCCAGGCGCTGCTCGCGTTCCTGCTGGACCGCTGCGGCGAGGGGAACGAGGCCGAGATCCCCGCGGCCGACGTCGTCGAGCGCTTCCACATCCCGCCCGAGGAGCTCGAGGAGCACCTCTCGCTCCTGAACCTCGTCAACTTCGGCGGGGGCTGCTACGCGGTCTACGCGGAGCTGCAGGACGACATCGTCCGCGTCGACAAGGAGCTCTTCGGCGACACCTTCCGCGCTCCGCCGCGGCTGACGCCGCTCGAAGCCCGCGCGATCCGGCTGGCGCTCGAGTTCGTCGGGCCGATGATCGCCGCCGACGCACGCACTCCGCTCGAGCGCGTTCGGGCGAAGCTCGAGGAGACCTTCGGCGAGTTCGAGCTGGCCCAGACCCCCGAGCCGCCCGTCCAGCGCGCCGAGGAGGACCTCGTCGCGACGCTCAGCCGAGGCGCGAACGAGCGCCGGCTCGTCGAGGTCGACTACCTCAAGGAGGGCGAAGACGAGGTCTCGACGCACCTCGTCGAGCCGTACTCGCTCGAGCGGCGTCTCCCGTTCTGGTACGTCCACACGTGGGACCGCACGCGGGAGGGCGAGCGCTCATTCCGCCTAGACCGGATGCGCTCCGCGCGGATCCAGCGAGGCCACTTCGAGCCGCGCGAGGGCTTCGACCCGCACGAGTTTCGCGATGCCCGCCCCGCGCGCATCTGGTACTCGAAGGTCGTGGCACGCTGGGAGGTCGAGAAGGGCGCCGACCCGCTGGACGACGGCTCAGCGGTCGCGCAGAAACCCGTCGGCAGCGCGGAGTGGCTGGTCGGCGAGATCCTCAGCTACCGGGGCGAAGCCGTCGTCCTCGACCCGCCCGAGCTCAGGCAGGCCGTCGCGAAGCGAGCCCGCGAGCTCCAGCGCGAGCTCGGCGTCTCGCGGGTCAAGGTTGCCGCTGGCTCCTGAGCGTGGACGCGCGACCGCGTCCGCTGACGCCTGAACAGCAGCACGTCTACGACGTCGTTCGAGGGACGACGGAAAACATGGTTGCGGCCGGCAAAGCGGCTCTCGAAGTGATCTGGCGGCGTGAGATGCCCGTCTTCCAGCTCACGCCGATCAATGCCGCGGCATGTCCGATCGTGATCGTCGAACTGGGAACGTGGAACAACTTCGAGTTCGGCCCGAAGGGGCAAGGGAGCGCCTTCGAGCTCTGGGCAGAACACCAGGAGGAGCGTGACGAGCTGCTGGCCAACTGCCTGCGAGCCGTCATGGAAGGCCGCTTGGAAATCGCGTTGCGGGGTGGCAGGGTGTTCGGAAGGCCGAAGGATGGCTGGACGCTCGTCGGTCGCTTCCTCGACCTTCCCCAGGGAACGCTGAGATACGAGAGAACGCCGGTGCATGCCGAGAAGTTCCAGTTCGTGTTCGGCGATTCGCAGCCGGCTCCCGGCGAGGACGCGGGTCCCCACCGCTTCGACGCCTACTAGCCTCAGGCTTCGCGTCCTAGCCCTTGCCCGGCACGGACAGGGTGAACGTGGAGCCGTGCTCCGGGACGGAGTGGACGTCCAGCGTCCCGCCGTGGGCCTCCGCGATCGAGCGCGCGATGAACAGCCCGAGGCCGGTGCCGGGCCGCGTGTTGCCGCTCGTGACCCTGCCGAACTTCTCGAAGATCAGCCGCCGGTCCTCGTGCGAGATGCCCGGCCCGTTGTCGCGCACGTTGACGTGCACGTGGCCGTCCTCCGCGTAGGCGCGCACCTCGACCTCGCCTCCGGCCGGCGAGTACTTGATCGCGTTGTCGATCAGGTTCATCAACACCTGGCGCAGGCGCTCGGCATCGCCGCGGACGCGCGGCAGCGGCTCGCGAACCTCCGAGCGGACAGCCACCTCGTCCGAGGCCAGGCCGGCGGTCGCGACCGAGTCGCGCACGAGCTCGCCGAGGTCGACGTCTCCGAAACGGAAGCTGAAGGTCCCCGCCTCGATCCGCGAGGTGTCGAGCACGTCGGCGACCAGCGTCGCCAGCCGGTTCGTCTCGCCGGCGATCAGCTCGAGGAAGGACTCGCGCTGCTCCGGGGTCAACTCGCGCCAGCGCTGCTGCAGCGTCCGCGCCGATCCGATCACCGACGCCATCGGCGTGCGCAGCTCGTGTGAGACGAGCGAGACGAAGTCCGCCCGCAGCGCCGACAGCCGGCGCAGCTCCTCGACCGTCTTCCGCTCCGCTTCGTAGGCGCGGATGTTCTGGACCGCGCTCGCCACGAGGCGCCCCAGCAGGCCGGCAAGCTCGATCTCCTGCATGCTGAACGCGTCGGCCTCGCGCCGGACGAGCGACAGCATCCCGATCGTCTGGGTGCCGACGAGCAGCGGCGTTGCGAGGCGGCTGCGCAGACCGAGATCGAGGAGCTCCTGTTCCTCGGGGTACTCCGCGGCGACGATGTCACGGCGGTACACCGGCTGGTTCCGTCGAAGGATCTCCTCCAGCAGCGACCCCGCAATCGGGCGGGCGGTGCCGGGCGGGAAGATCTCGTCCGAGCCTGCGCCCGCGACGGCCATCACGTGCGCGTTGCCGTCCTCTCTGAGGACGATCGCGATGCGGTCGAACGGGATGAGCCCGCGGACCTCACGGATGAACGCGGCGAACGCCTCGTCGAGCTCGAGCGACGAGCTGAGCGCGCGGGCGCAGCGGCTGGCGGCCTCGAGCACGTCGGCTCGCCGGCCGAGCTCGTCGCGAAGCCGCTCGGCGTCCACGGCGCGCGACTCGGCGACTGCGCTCTGGGCCCTCATGCGCATGACGAGCCAGCCGACGATCAGCGCCATCAGGAGCTCGATCCCGATCTGGAGCGTGACGTAGTTGACGTGGTAGCCGTGCGGCGCGGAGTGGCGTGCGCGCAGCCACTCGTACAGGGCCATCACCGGCGCGCTCGCGATCGCGAGCAGGACCGCGCCCATGATCCCCGCGCGGAGCGCCGCCTCGACCAGCGGTAGGAAGATGATCTCGTGGACGGGCGAGCCCTGGTCGAAGCTGAAGATCAGGATGTACGTGGAGACGACGGCGAAGTCGAAGGCGAGCGCCGAGAACCCGAGCGCGAGCTGCCCCGGCTGCGACCAGTCCTGGCGCGCGAGCCAGAAGATGACGAGCGTCCCCACCGCGAACACGGCCGTCGTGATCCAGGCCCAGCGCTCGTAGTTGGGCGGGTAGCCGGTCGCGACCGCGACCTGGAAAGCGGCGAAGGCGACGCCGACGAGACGGATCCAGGCGAGCCAGCGCTCTGTCTCGCGCAGCCGCCGCAGCTCGGTCATGCGCTCTCCAGGCGGGCGAGCGCCCACTCGGCCTGCTCGCGCAGCAGCGGGTCGTCGCTGACGGTGTAGCGGCGGGCCAACTCCGGGTCGCCGCCCGAGTTGCCGAGGGCGACGAGGGCATTGCGGCGGAGGTAGCGCGGGTCGTTCTTCGGCACGAAGAGGCGGTCGTAGCGCTCGGCGAGTTCCTCGTCCGACGCCTCGAGCCAGTCGACGAGCGAGACGTGCGGCTCGGCGCCAGGCGGCGGCTCGAGCCCGGCGCGCCGCTTCTCGACCCCGCGGTTCCAGGGGCAGACGTCCTGGCAGATGTCGCAGCCGTAGACCTGGTCGCCGAGCGGCTCACGGTACTCCTCCGGGATCGCACTCCCCGCCTGCGTCCAGTACGACAGGCAGCGCGTCGCGTCGAGGACGCCCGGCTCGTCGAGCGCTCCCGTCGGGCACGCCTCGATGCAGAGCGTGCAGGAGCCGCAGTCGGCGTCGAGCGGCGGCGTGGGCTCGAGCTCGACGTCGGTGACGAGCGTCCCGAGGACGACCCACGAGCCGTAGCGGCGCGTGATCAGCATCGTGTTCTTGCCGTAGAAGCCGACGCCCGAGCGGGCGGCAGCCTCGCGGTCGACGTGCTGGTTCGCGTCGACGAGCACGCGGTAGCGGCCGCCCAGGCTGCGCCCGAGCTCGTCCAGCCGCTCGCGCAGCTGCGAGTAGGCGTCGAACCACGTGTAGCGGGGCAGGCGCCCATGTCCCGGCGGCGGGTCCTCGCCCTCGCGCCAGTAGCAGAGTGCCGCCGAGACCACCGTGCGCGCGCCTTCCAGCAGCTCCTCGGGATGACACGAGACCTCCGGACGGGCCATCGTGAAGCGCATGTCGGCGAACAGGCCGCGCGCCCGCCGCTCGCGGATGTGCCGCTCGGTTTCCTCGTACGCACTCGCGGGCGCGGCCCCGACCACGTCGAGACCGAGCTCCTCGGCGAGCTCTTGCAGCCGGACCGCCTGCATATGGGACATTCTGCCCGCATGAAGGCGGTACGCATCCACGAGGACGGCGGGCCCGAGGTCCTCCGCTACGAGGACGCGCCCGAGCCCGAGCCCAAGCCGGGCGACGTGCTCGTCCGTCTGCGCGCCGCGTCGCTCAACCATCTGGACCTCTGGATCCGCAAGGGCCTACCTTCGGTGCCGAAGCCGCGGATCCTGGGGGCGGACGGCGCGGGCATTCGCGAGGACACCGGCGAGGCGGTCGTGATCAACCCGGGAATCGAGCACGGCGCGAAGATCACGGTCGTCGGCGAGCACATGGACGGCACGCACGCCGAGCTCGTCGCGGTCCCGGAGCAGAACGTCTATCCGCTTCCGGAGGGCGTCTCGTTCGAGGAAGCCGCGGCTTTCCCGCTCGTCTTCGAGACCGCGTACCGGATGCTCGTCACCAAGGCGGGGCTGCGCGAAGGCGAGTGGGTTCTGCTCTGGGGGATCGGGAGCGGCGTTGCCACTGCAGGGCTGGCGATCGCGAAGGCGCTGGGAGCGCGCGCGCTCGTCACCTCCTCGAGCGACGAGAAGCTCGAGCGGGCACGCGAGCTGGGCGCGGACGCGACGGTCAACCACGCGACGGGCGACGTGCGCGCCGCGGTGAAGGAGGCGACCGGCGGCGAAGGCGTGGACGTGGTGCTGGAGCACGTCGGCGAGGCGACCTGGGCGACGTCGCTCGCGGTCGCGAAGCCGGCGGGCCGGATCGCGGTCTGCGGGGCGACGAGCGGGCCCAACCCGCCCGCTTCGCTCCATCGGATCTGGTGGAAGCAGCTGACGATCTACGGCTCGACGATGGGCACGAAGGAGGACTTCGAGGGCGCGTACGAGCTGGTCGCCTCGGGCCGCGCGCGGCCGGTGATCGACACCGTCCTGCCGCTCGAGGAGGCCCGCGCCGCCCACGAGCGGATGGAAGCCGGCGAGCAGTTCGGCAAGATCGTTCTCACGCATCACGTGAGCTGGAACGGGACGCTCGTCAGGATCACGCGGGGCTCGAACAGCAGCAGCCGCTTCAGGTAGAGCGCGCGCTGGTTGTGCAGTAGTCGGTCGGTGCCGCGCGCGACGAGCTCCGGCATGACCACGACGGCGACGGCGTCCGGGTCGTCGGTGATTCGGCGCAGGTACGTGAGCAGCCCGCCGCCGATGTCGCGGTACGGCGCCTCGACCACGTCGAGCGGGAGCCCCGTCGGGAATCGCTGCCAGTCGCGCTCGATCCGCCGCGCGTCGCCGTCGTCGAACGCGAACGAGACGGCCTTCGTCTCGCGGAACCCAAGCGACCGCGCGTAGAGCAGGGCTCTGAGGGAGGCTGCGTGGACGTCGGCGACCGGGACGACACAGACGGCGCGGCTCGGCTCCACGGGCTCGATGCCTCCGGCCCGAACGAGCCGTGGGACATCCGTGACCGCAATGTCCGGCTCGCGCAGCAACCGCAGCTTCAGGCGAAAGGTCGTCCGGCGCATGACCGCCGACACGAGAGACGGCGCGCGGAACAGCTCCGGGACGACCACGGTCACGAACCGGCCCTCGCCGTGCGGGAAATGCCAGACGTACTCGAGCATCGCGTCGAGCGGCTCGTGCTCCTTGGTGAGCACCTCGAGCCGCGGGCTGCCGTCGGTCCACTCGAAGAAGCGCGGCCCGATCCCCGGGTCGCTCCCGGGAAACGGGACATGCACCGCCTGGAACGAGCCGTCCGAGATCGTGTTCGCGTACCAGAGCGCCTCGCGCGTGGCGTCGTCGAGCCGCTCGACGTAGAGGATGACCGTGTTCTCGATCTCCCGGCTCGCGAGCACCGCGTGCGCCTTCGCGCGGAGACGCCGCGCGACCGCCCGGTAATGCCGCCGCACGGCGTAGAACCCCACGATCATGACCGGGATCGCGACGATCACCATCCACGCGCCCGCGGCGAACTTCGTGGCGATCACGATCACGGCGACCACGAAGGTCGCAGCGGCGCCGATGCCGTTCAGGAGCGCGCTCCAGCGCCACCCCGGCCGGCGCGTCCGCAGCCAGTAACGCACCATTCCCGCCTGGGCGAGCGTGAACGCCGTGAAGACGCCGATCACGTAGAGGTGGATCAGCGAGTTCACATTCGCGCCGAAGGCGACGATCAGGCCCGACGCCGCGGCGGTCAGGACGAGGATCCCGTTCGAGTAGGCGAGCCGGTCGCCGAGGTTCACGAACTGGCGGGGCAGGAAGCTGTCGCGGGCGAGGAGCGCCGCCAGCCGCGGGAAGCCCTGGTACGACGTGTTCGCGGCGAGCACGAGGATCGCAAGCGTGAACGCCTGGACGAGGTAGAAGACGGCCGAGCCCGGCGAGCCGGCCGGGAAGGTCGTGCGCGCGACCTGTGAGAGCACAGACGCGGTCCCGCTCGGGCGCGCGTCCATCTTCACCGCCAGGTACGACACCCCGAGGAAGAGCGTCACCGCCGAGCCCGCCATCAGCAGGAGGGTCGTCGCAGCATTTCTCGCCTGCGGGCGGCGGAACGCCGTCACCCCGTTCGAGATCGACTCCACGCCGGTGAGCGCCGCCGAGCCTGACGCGAACGCCTTCAGGAGGACGAAGAGGCCGATCGCGCCGGCGCCGACCGGAAGCGGGTGGGGCACGCTCGCGGTCGGGCAGGTTCCCACCGTGCACTTGGCGACGCCCACGCCGAGGGTGACGTACATCACCGCGAGGAAGGCGTACGTCGGGAACGCGAACATCAGGCCCGCCTCGCGGACGCCGCGCAGATTCCCCACCGTCAGGACGACGATGCAGCCGAGCGAGAGCAGCACGCGATGCGCGCCGAGCGACGGCGCCGCGGAGGTCAGAGCGAAGACCCCCGCCGCGACCGAGACGGCGACGGTGAGGATGTAGTCGGTCAGCAACGCGGCGCCGGCCAGGAGCGCCGGCAGGACGCCGAGGTTCTCTCGCGCGAACACGTACGAGCCGCCGCTCGTGCCCTCGTAGGCCTTGATCCCTTGGCTGTACGAAATCGCGACGATCAGGAGCAGCGCCGAGATCGCGACCGAGATCGGCAGCACGTAGTGCCGCGAGGCGAGCGAAACCGCGACCAGCACGGCGAGCGCTGCCTCCGTGGCGTACGCGACCGAGGAGATCGGGTCCGAGGCGAAGATCGGCAGCGCCAGCGCCTTCGAGAGGAGCGTGTCGTCGAGCTCGTGAGTGGCCCGCGGCCGCCCGATCAGGCGGCGCTTCGCGCCTCCGAGAACCCCGAGCGCCGAGCTCATGGCGCCGGCGGCGCGGCGACGAGGACGCGACAGGGCGCGTGCTTCAGGACGTAGTCGACCGTCTTGCCGAAGACCTTCCGGCGCCGCTCGCCGGCCCGCGGAGCTCTCAGCACCACGACGTCCGCGTCGGCGGCGTGCGTCTCCTCGACAATCGCCTCGCCTGCCTCTCGGGCGCGCACCAGCCGTGTATGTACGCGCACTCCTCGACGCTCCGCGAGCGCCCGAGCTTCTTCGAGCACCGACCTCGCGGCCCTTTCCTCGTCGAGCATGTGGCAGTCGAGCGGCAGCTGCGGAGGGATCTCGATCACGTGAACGGCGGTGATCGTGGAGCCGTCGTCCGCTGCGATCTCGGCCGCCAGCTCCATCGCGGTCTCGGACTCGACCTCGGCAGTCAGCGGAACGACAAGGTGCCGGTACGAGAACCCGGGTCGCCGGGAGGGACTTCGAAAAGCCGGTACGGCCACGGATTCACGCTAGCCACGGCCTGCTCAGGGCCGCCTCAAAAGAGGGGCCTACCGGCTCAAGAGCTGCTCAAGACCGGATTGACCAGCCGGTAGCCGACGCCCGGCTCCGTCAGCAGGTAGCGCGGCCGGGCCGGATCGGGCTCGATCTTGCGGCGGAGCTGCGAGACGTAGACGTGCAGGTAGTGCGACTCGTCGCCGTAGGCCGGGCCCCAGACCTCGCGCAGCAACGCCGGGTGCGTCAAGAGCTTGCCCTCGTTCTGCGCCAGCACGCGCAGGAGCGCGAACTCGTGCGGCGTCAGCTGGACCGCGCGGCCGTCCACGGTCACGAGGCGCTTGTCGAGGTCGATCGCGAGGTCGCCAAGCTCGAGCACCGGCCCGCCCGCAGGCGCGGCCCGTCGCAGCGCGGCCCGCAGCCGCGCGAGCAGCTCGTCGACGCCGAAGGGCTTCTCGACGTAATCGTCGGCGCCCGCGTCGAGCGCGGCGACCTTCTCGCGCTCCTCGCCGACGACGGAGAGCAGGAGCACCGGTGCGGTCGACCAGCGGCGCAGCTCACGGCAGACGTCGGTCCCGCGGCCGTCGGGCAGGACGAGATCGAGGATGACCGCGTCCGGTGGGCGCAGAGCGGCCGTAGCGAGAGCGTCCGCCGCAGTCGACGCGGTGTCGACGTCGTAGCCCGCGCCGCGCAGGTTGGTCTGCAGCGCCCGCAGGATCTGCGGCTCGTCGTCGACCACGAGCACGCGGACCTTGCTCATGCGCGGACCTTTGCGGGCGCCGTCGCGCCGGGGATCGCGAGCACGAACGACGCGCCCGAGCCCGGCCTCGGCACTGCCCACAGGCGGCACCCGTTCGCCTCCGCGAACCCGCGCGCGATCGCGAGGCCGAGACCCGTCCCGCGCCGAGCGGCCGCTCCCTGCTCGAAGGGCTCGAAGATCCGTTCGAGGTCGTCGTCGGCGAGCCCGGGCCCGCGGTCGTCGGTGCGGACATGCACCTCGTCGCCCGCGACCGCGACGGTCACGTCGACGGGGTCCGACGGCGACGACAGGCGCAGCGCGTTCTCGATCACGTTCGCGAGCGCGCGCTCGAGCTGGGCCGCGTCCACGCGGACGGGCGGCGCGCCGCCTGCGAGCCGGACGCGCACCCGGTCGGCCTCGGGGCCGAGAGTCTCGAGCGCCCGGGAGACGAGCTCGTCCACGGCCCACAGCTCCGGCCGCGGCTGCGCGGCGCCGGCCTCCAGCCGCGAGAGATCGAGCAGGTTCGCGACCAGGCGCTCGAGGCGGGCGGTTTCGAGCCGGATCGTCTCGAGCAGCGCGGCGCGGTCCTCGTCGTCCAGGTCGAGCGACGAGCTCTCGAGACCGCCCGAAGCCGCGCGGATCGCGGTGAGGGGCGAGCGGAGGTCGTGGCTGACCGCGTGGAGGACGGCGGTCTTGACCGCGTCGCTTCGCCGGAGGGCCTCCGCGTCCGCCGCCGCGATCGCGCGCCGCCGCGCAACGGCAGCGAGCTCGCTGACGACCACGGCGGTCACGAGGTAGACGGCCAGCGCGACCCAGTTCTCCGAGTCCGTGAGCGCGAACGTGTGCAGCGGCGGCAGGAAGAAGAAGTTGAACGCGAGCATGCTCGCGACCGACACGGCGAGCGCGTACGCGAGCCCGTAGAAGACGGCGACGGGCAGCACCGCGAACAGGTAGAGCCCGCCGAGACTGAGCACCGGGGCGACCTGGCTGAGCCCGTAGACCGCTGCGGTGACGACGGCCACGGCCGCCGCGCTCAGCGCCAGCCGGGCTGCGTGCGTCTTCATGTCCTGAGGATACGCCTGCGCTAGAGGTGCGCCACGCGGCGCTTCTCGAGACGCTCCTCGAAGCAACGCTGGAGATAGTCCCCCGCGAGCTTCGGCAGCAACCGGGGCGCCGGCGGTGGCTTCGGCCTGACGATCACCTCCGCCGCGCGCTCGCCGTGGCAGCGCGCGTAGGCCTCGGCCTCGTCGTAGACCGGCTGGTCGGGCCGGCGTCGAAGCCAGCGCCAGAACCGCGCGAAAAGCATTGCGCAGGTCCTACCACGTTCGAGGTACGTGTACTAGCTGAGCTCGAACAGAAGCTCTTCGACGTCGTTTGTATGACGGCCCACCTCGACGAATCCGCACTTCTCGAGAACCCGGATCGAGCCCGTGTTGCTCGCCGCGACCCACGCGTGCAACGGGCGTTCGGTCACCTCGGCGGTGAGCTCCTGAAGCGCGCGCGTCGCCAGGCCTTTGCCCCAGAACTTGCGGCCGACCCAGTAGCCGACGTGCCGGCGGCCGTCCTGCGGCCAGCAGCCGATGTTCCCGGCCACCTCGTCCCCGTCGACGATCGTCCTCTGGATGAGCGAGTCGTCGGCGAGGAGGCGGCGCCAGTGCGCGTAGAAGCTCTCGCGGTCGCGCGCGGGAAAGACCGCCATCTCGTTCGCCTCGGGCTCGCGCTGGAACTCGAAGAATGCGTCGAGATCGCTCTCGACGACGGCGCGGAGGAGCGCCACTTACCCGAAGCCGAGGATGAACTTCGCGTCTTCGGACATCTTGTCCGGCGTCCACGGCGGGTCCCAGGTCAGCTCGGTCTCGACCTGTTCGACCCCCGGCAGCGAAGCTGCGACCTCCTCGATCGACTGCTGAATCAGCGGCCCGGCGGGGCATCCCATCGAGGTGAGGCTGTACTTGATGTGCACCCGCGGCTCGGCGACCTCGACGTCGTAGAGCAGGCCGAGCTCGACGATGTCCATCCCGAGCTCGGGGTCCTCGACGCTTCGCAGCGCCTCGATCACGTCATCACGCGTCGGCATCAGCCGGTCCAGGGTATCGCGGCGCGGCCTAGTAGCGCGGCAGGCGGACTTCCTCGCGGCGTTCTCTCGCGAAGAAGTGGATGCCGTCCACGAAACGCACCCAGTTGCAGCGCGTGCACATGACGAGCGAGTGGGTCCACGCGCTGTCGGCCTGGAAGCGGACGCCGCGCAGCAGGTCGCCGTTCGAGACGCCGGTCGCGACCACGATCACCTCGCCGGCCGCGAGGTCGTCCAGCGTGAAGATCCGCTCGAGGTCCTCCACTCCGGTCTCCTGCGCCGCCGCGACCTCGGTTCGCGACGTCGGCCAGAGCTGCGCCTGAAGACCGCCGCCGAGGCAGCGCAGGGCTGCCGCCGAGAGGACCGCCTGGCGCGTCCCGCCGATCCCGATCGCGAGGTGGTCGTTCGTCCCGCGCACGGCGGCCGAGATCGCGGCGGTCACGTCTCCGTCCTGGATCAGCTTGATGCGCGCGCCCGCGTTGCGGATCTCCTCGATCAGGTCGTGGTGCCGAGGGCGGTCGAGGACGATCGTCGTGATGTCGTTCACCATTCGCTCGAACGACTCGGCGATCGCGCGGACGTTGTCGCCGACGGGCTTGCGCAGGTCGATCGCGTCGCGCGCGCGAGGGCCGACCGCCATCTTGCGCATGTACATGTCCGGCAGCGTCTGGAACGAGCCGGGCTCGCCGACCGCGACCATCGACATCGCGCCGTAACCGCCGCGCGCGACGACCCCGCGGCCCTCGAGCGGGTCGAGCGCGAGGTCGACCTCGGTCCCTCCCGCGCCGACCGTCTGGCCGGGCGCGAGGTGGTCGGCGTCACCGCCCGCGCCGATCACGATCCGGCCGTCGATGGGCAGCTGCTCGATTGCCAGCCGCATCGCGGTCGCCGCGTCGTCCTCGGCCGCCTGCTGGTCGGCGCGCCCGAGCCAGCGCGCCCCGGCGAGCGCGGCCCGCTCGGTGACGCGCGCGTAGCTCTCGCAGAGGCAGAACCGGCCCTCGTGGCCTGCGCCTTCGACCTGCGTCTCCGGCTCGGTCTGCGTCATGGCGCGGCCTCGACCGGCTCGGCGGCCGTGAGCACGAGCTCCATCAGCTCGCCGATCGCCTCCTGGATGTTCCCGTTCTCGATCACGGGCACGTCGTTCTTGCGCGCACGGCCGAGGATGTAGGTCTGGATCAGCCGGATGTCCTCGAACGCGTCGAGGTACTTCTCGTAGGGCCGCACGCCCTCGGAGTCGCTGTCGCGGATCCAGAAGTGGCTCGCGTGCGCCTCCGCGTCGTCGATCGCGAGCACGCATTCGACCACGAGCGCGCCCTCGATCTTCGGAAGCATCCCCGGGACGAGGTGTACGCCCTCGAGCACGCACGACCAGCCCTCCTCGAGCGCTCGGTCGATCGCGGCGCGGACGCCGACCAGAACCTCGCGCGTCTGCTCGAGGAAGCCGTCGATCACGGCCTCGCCGCCGTCTTCGTCCTCGTCGGCGATCGCGCGGCCGGCAGAGAAGCTCGAGTGGTGGATCGCCGGCATGAACTCCTGCGAGAAGAACGCGCGCATCGTCTGGCGGACGAAGTCGGTCGAGGTCACGCGGGTGATCCCGAGCCGGTAGGCGACGTCGGTCGCGACGGTCGACTTGCCCGTGCCCGTCGCGCCGCCGACGAGCAGGATGATCGGCAGGTCCAGGTCGTAGAGGGAGCGGTAGCGGCGCAGGCGGCGCATGGTGATGGTGCCGTCCTCGTGCCCAAGGGTTTCGAGCGCCACCTCCTCGAGGCGCTCGAGCGTCGTCGCCGGCCGGCCGCTCGCCGCAATGTCGGCCTCGACGGCGAGCGCGAGCTCGTAGGCCCGGTCGGCGCTCAGACCGGCGGCGATCAGCGCCCGCGCCATCAGGCCCTTCGAGAACGGCAGGCCGTCCTCGCCGCCGAACGGCATCGGCTGGCGGTAACGGCGGTCGGTCACTTAACTGCCACCTCAGGTATGAGCGCCAGCAGCTGCTCGTCGATCCCGTCGCCGACCAGCTCGTTGTCGGCGAAGACCAGTTCACGCCCTCGCTCGAGCGCAGCCTCGGCGACTACGTCGATCGCAGCCGCCTTGATCTCGACCAGGTAGACATCCGCGTCCACGCGCTCGAGCTCCGCGCGCAGCGACTCACGACGCGCGAGGTTGCCGGAGACGTGGACGACCTCGGCACCGTGTTGCTCGGCCAGGTGCGCCGCGAGCGTCTCGTGCGCGAACACCGGGGCAGTCGTGAAGTACGCCACGCGGCGGCCGGAGACCGGCTCGACCGGCCGGGGCCGCAGCTCGACCGGCGCGACGGGCACGTCCTTGACCTCCGCGATCGCCTCGAGCAGCGGCCCGCTCGCGCCGCCGGTGACGACGACGAGATCGGAGATCAGAATGCGGTACGCGTTCAGGTAGCCCGTCGCGACGTCGACGGGCTGCGAGGCGCTCGTGACGAGCACGCGCGCGTCGACCTCGACCGGCGGGATGGCCGCGCCGCTGCCGTCGAAGACGACCACGTCGGGCCGCCGCTCCGCCGCGAGCGCTGCGCCCGCGAGCACGTTCGACTCCCCGGGAGCCCCCGCGAGCCCTCCCCCGCAGCGCCGGCAGCCGACCGTCGGAACCCCGGCGAGCGCTGCCGTCTCGAGGTAGTCGGAGGCCGCGTGCCTGCCCGAGCGCGAGAGCTCGAGCAGGCGCTCCAGCGAGGGCCGGGCCTCGGCGAGCTCCGGCTCCGGAGGGCCGCCGCGGCCCATCGCGACCACGACCACCTCCCGTTCGCGGGCGAGCAGGCGCGCGAGGTGCCCGGTCACCGCGGTCTTGCCGACCCGCTTTCCCGTGCCGACCACGGCCAGCGACGGCAGCGCGAACGGCTCGAAGGCGGGTGGATCGAAGCGGAAGTCGGCGCCCTCGTACGGGAGCCCGAGCGCGAGCACCCGGCTTGCGAGCCGGAACCGCTCGCGCGGCCCGAGCACGGGCTCGTCCGAAAGGTCGATCACGACCTCCGGCCCGAGCTCAGCGATACCCGCCTCGAGCGACTCGACGAGCGGCACCCCGTAGTCCTCACCGCCGCGAAGCTTCTCGCTTCCGCCCGCGAGCCAGGCGCCCACGACCTCGTGCGGCAGCGCGGCCAGCGCATCGCGCACGACGGGCGCGTAGTGCTCGCCGTCGATCACCGCGAGCGCCTTCATGTGCGAGCCGTCACCTCGTTCTCGATCCGCGTCGTGTACTTCTCGAACGCCAGCGTCTCCGTCGAGAACTGGATGATCCGCTCTTCGCCGTGGAACGGGTACTTGCGCCAGACGTCCACGTGCCGGTCGGCGATCTCGATGACGTTGTAGCAGGGCCGCGTCTTGCCGCGGAGCCGCCGTGACGAGACCGTGCCGGCGTTGACGACGAACAGGTTCTCGAGCCGCCATGCATAGGGGACGTGCTTGTGCCCGGAAAGGACGAGATCGACCCCCGCGCGCTGCAGGCACTCGATGCAGTCGCCCGCGTCGTAGACGACGTTGCGCTCGCGCCCGGTGCCCGGAACCGGCAGCAGGTGGTGGTGCAGCACGAAGATCCGGATCTCGTCCGGATCGGACTGGGAGAACTGCTCCTCGATCCAGCGGTAGCGCCCGCGCCCGATCTGCCCGTGGTCGAGATCGGGCTCGGTCGAGTCGACGGCCACGACAGTGACGCCTTCGCGCCTGAGCACCGAGCTGCGGTCGCCGAACATGTCCTCGAAGTGGACGTAGCCGACATTGCGCGAATCGTGGTTGCCGGGGATCACCACGACCGACTCGCACTCGATCCGGTCCATGTAGCCCTTCGCCTGCGCGTACTCGTGCTTGAAGCCGAACGTCGTCAGGTCGCCCGAGCAGATGACGATGTCCGGCCCGAGCTCGTTGATCTCGTTCACGGCCCGGTCCAGCAGGTTCGGGACGAAGTCGGGCCCCCCGCAATGGATGTCCGAGATATGCGCGATCGTCAACGCGCGGCCTTCCATCTGCGCGAAGTGTAGAGCCGGACTGGCGGAGGGCTAGAAGATCCCGCTTATGGGCCAGTAGCAGGCAGCCGCGACGAGCCCCGCCGCAGGGATCGTCAGCAGCCACGCGGAAACGATGTTCCCGGCCACGCCCCAGCGCACGGCGGAGAGCCGCCTGGTCGCGCCGGAGCCCATCACGGCGCCCGAGATCACGTGCGTCGTCGAGAGCGGGTAGCCGAGGCGGGTGGCGACGTAGATGGTCGCGCCGCCCGTGATCTGCGCCGCGAACCCGCTCGCGGGCTCCATGTTGACCACGCGCTGGCCGAGGGTGCGCATGATCCGCCAGCCGCCGACGTAGGTGCCCGCGCCGATGGCGAGGCCCGCCGACACGATCACCCAGGTCGGGATGTAGAAGTGAGAGAGGTGCCCGCTCTCGAAGAGCGCGAGCGCGATCACGCCCATCGTCTTCTGTGCGTCGTTCGCGCCGTGGGTGAACGCGACCCACGTCCCGGACGCGAGCTGGCCGAGCCGGAAGGTGCGGTTCGCCGCTCCCGGCGTGATCCAGACGAGCAGCCAGTAGATCGCGAGCAGGAGAGCGAACGCGCCCGCGAAGGCGACGGCCGGGGCCACGACCGCCGGAATCGCCACGCTGTGCACGAGGCCGTGCCACTGCACGCCTTCGAGCCCGGACTGGGCGAGCGCGGCCCCGACCAGCCCGCCGATCAGGGCGTGGGACGAGCTCGACGGCAGGCCGAGCCGCCACGTGATCAGGTTCCAGACGATCGCCCCGATCAGGGCCGCGAGGATCGTCTTCTCGTTCGCGAGGCCGGTGTCGATGATCCCCTTCCCGACCGTCTTCGCCACCGCAGTCGTCACGAATGCGCCGGCCAGGTTGGCGACCGCGGCGACGAGAACCGCGAGTCGTGGAGAGAGCGCCCGCGTCGAGACCGAGGTGGCGACGGCGTTCGCGGTGTCGTGGAAGCCGTTCGTGAAATCGAAGCCGAGGGCGACGACCACGACGACGACGAGCAGGACGTTGTCCATGCCGCGCTAGCGGTTCTTGACCAAGATCGCCTCGAGCACGTCGGCCGCGTTCTCGAGCGCATCGACTGCCTCTTCGAGCCGCTCGTGAATGTCTTTCCAGCGGATGATCGCCTTCGCGTCCTCCGTGTTCGCGAACAGCTCGGCGACCGCGTCGCGGACGAGCTGGTCGCCCTCGTCCTCGAGCTCGCGCAGCGCATCGAGCTGGTCGCTCGAGTCGCGGAAGCCGTCCAGCCGGTTGATCGCCTCGTCGAGCTTGGTCGCCGCGCGCAGGATCACCTCGGCCTGCGAGCGCGCCTTGTCTGGCACGCGCTCGACGCCGTAGATGGCGAGGTTGTCCGCCGCCTCGTCGATGTGGTCGCAGATGTCGTCGAGGGCGCCTGCAAGCCGGTACATGTCGTCCCGGTCGAACGGCGTCACGAAGGTGCTGTTCAGCAGCAGCACGACCTCGTGCGTGAGCCGGTCGCCCTCGTGCTCGCGGTCCTTGATCTGCTTCATCAGGTCGTCACCGTTCTCCGGGAAGCGCTCGAGCAGCTCGACCAGGAGGCGGGAGATCTCGACCGTGTTCGCCGAGGCGTCGCAGTAGAGCGTGAAGAACTCCTGTTTCTTGGGAGTGAGCCGGACGCGGGCCATGCCGAGGCGCTTCTACCACGGACGGCGGGCCGAGCGCGTCCGCACCCGCTGCTACCCTCTTGTGCGGGTGGCAGAACTCGCCCATTTCCAGGTGTATTGCGGGGACGGGGTGCCGCGCTTCCAGAACGACGCCGAGCGCGAGTGCGCCAAGATCCTCGACTACTACCGCGTCCCGTGGAGCTACGAGCCGCGGACCTTCGTGCTCGAGCAGGACGAGGAGGGCCGCATCGTCGAGGCGTTCACGCCGGACTTCTACCTCCCGGAGCAGGATCTGTTCCTGGAGATCACCGTCATGAAGCAGCGGCTCGTGACCCGCAAGAACCGCAAGCTCCGGAAGCTGCGCGAGCGCTACCCCGGCATCCAGGTCAAGCTTTTCTACAAGCGCGACATCGAGCGGCTGGCCCAGCGATTCCGCCTCGATCTGGCGTCATAGACGTCGGGGACGTCTTCCTGGGTGCGGACGAGATCCGCATGCGCGTGCGCGAGCTCGGCGCCCAGATCGCCGCCGACTACGGGTCGCGCGACCTGCTGCTCGTCGCGCTCCTGAAGGCCAGCTTCGTCTTCCTCGCCGACCTCTCGAGATCCATCCCGACCCTTCATCAGCTCGATTTCGTCGAGCTTGCCGGCTACGACGGCGCGGCGACCGGAGGCCACACCGGAGTGCGAATCCTCCAAGACACGGCGATCCCGGTGACCGGGCTCGACGTCCTGCTCGTCGAGGACGTGGTCGACACCGGGCTGACGCTGAACTACCTCTGCAAGCAGCTCGAGCTCCGAGGTCCGGCGAGCCTGCGTGTCGTCACGCTGCTCGACCGCCCCTACCGCCGTCTCGTGGAGGATCTCCCGGTCGACTACGTCGGCTTCACTGTTCCGGACGAGTTCTTCGTGGGCTACGGCTTCGACCTGGACGAGCGCTGGCGCAACCTGCCGGATCTCCACCTCGCCCACACCTAGGACAAAAGTTTAGGCAAGCCTAAATTCCGGCTAGACTGGGACCGTGATGGCGACACGGTCAGAGGCGGTCGCCACCGGGGAGGTTCAGGAAGCGCAGAACGCGCTGCGCGGCTACCCGCAGAAGCCGCTTCGGATCCTGCCGTTCCTCGGGCCGGCGTTCGTCGCCTGCATCGCGTACATCGACCCCGGCAACTTTGCGACCAACATCGCGGCCGGCTCGAAGTTCGGCTACACGCTCGCCTGGGTGATCGTCGCCTCGAGCCTGATGGCGATGCTGATTCAGCTGCTCTCGGCGAAGCTCGGGATCGCCACGGGACGCAACCTCCCGGAGATGTGCCGCGAGCGCTTCTCCCGGCCGACCACCCTCGCCCTCTGGGTGCAGGCGGAGCTGATCGCAATGGCGACCGACCTGGCGGAGTTCCTGGGCGCAGCGCTCGGCTTCCACCTGCTCCTGGGCATCGCGCTCTTCCCCGCAGCGCTCCTGACCGGTGTCGCGACGTTTCTGATCCTCGGGCTGCAGCGCTTCGGCCTGCGTGCGTTCGAAGCGGTGATCGCCGGCTTCGTGGCCGCGATCGGCGCCTGCTACCTCGCCGAGCTCTACTACGCGCACCCGCCGCTCGGCACCGTCGGCCTGCACATGGTCAAGCCGGAGTTCCAGGGCAGTGAGTCCGTGCTGCTGGCGGTCGGGATCATCGGCGCGACGGTGATGCCGCACGTGATCTACCTCCACTCGGCGCTCACCCAGAACCGGGTCGTGCCGCAGAACGACGCCGAGGCACACCGGCTCTACGGCTACACGAAGATCGACGTGGTCATCGCGATGACGATCGCGGGCCTGATCAACCTCTCGATGCTCGTGATGGCGGCGAGCACCTTCTTCCGCTCCGGCCTGCACGACGTCACCTCGCTCGTGACCGCCCACAAGACGCTCGTCCCGGTCCTCGGCGGCGCCTCCGGGACGCTCTTCGCGCTCGCGCTGCTCGCGTCAGGGCTCTCGAGCGCGACCGTCGGCACGCTCTCCGGCCAGGTGGTGATGCAGGGCTTCATCCACCGCCGGATCCCGATCTTCGTGCGCCGGCTGCTGACGATGCTGCCCGCCCTCCTCGTCGCGGCGATCGGGCTCAATCCGTCGCGGACGCTCGTGCTCAGCCAGGTCGTGCTCTCGTTCGGGATCCCATTCGCGCTCGTGCCGCTCGTGTGGTTCACGAGCCGGCGCGAGATCATGGGCACGCTCGTCAACCGCCGGCTGACGACGGCAGTCGCGACTCTCGTCGCCGCGATGATCTCGGCGCTGAACGTCTACCTGCTCGGCCAGACGTTCCTTGGCGGGCGCTAGAGGTAGCGGCCAGCGGGTCGACCGGGGCTCCGTTCACGCGCACCTCGAAGTGGAGGTGCGGCCCGAAGCAGTGGCCCGTGCAGCCCACGTATCCGACCACCTGGCCCTGGGAGACCACCTGGCCCAGGGAGACGGCGATCCGCGACTGGTGCCCGTACGCCGTCGAGAGCCCGTTCCCGTGGTCGATCGCGACCAGGTTGCCGTAGCCGCTCATCCAGCCGGCGTAGACGACTTTCCCGGAGGCAGCCGCGTGGATCGGCGTCCCCATCGGCACGCCGATGTCGATGCCTTCGTGCATCCGTCCCCAGCGCATGCCGAACGGGCTCGTCACCGGGCCGCTCACCGGCCAGATGAAGCCTGCGCCGGACGGCGGGCCCGGGTGGTAGGAGCTCGCGCCGCTCAGCCGTGAGGCCAGCTGTGCGCTCGCCTGCGCGAGCCCGGCCGCCTCGTGCACGTACTCGCGCTTGCTCTCCGTGACCGCGACGAGGCTCTCGTGCTTGTTCTGCCGTGCCGCCGCCAGGCCGTGCTGCTCGGCCAGGAGCGTCTCCCGCGCAGAGCGCACCTGCTCGCGGCGCACGTCGATCGTGTGGGTCTCCGACGCGACGGCTGCGCGAAAGACCTTCGTGCGCTCGCGCTGGGCGCGCGCCTCGACCTTGGCCGAGCCCACCTCTCCGGCGATGCGCTCGTCCTGGTGGCTGAGCGCATCCAGGTACTCCGCCTGTGAGATCAGGTCGGAGAAGCTCTTCGCGGAGAGAAGCACGTCGAGGTCGGTCGGCTCGCCGTTCTCGTAGATGTCGACCAGTCGGCCGTCGAGTCGCTCGACGGTGATGTCGTACTGGTGCCGGAAGGAGAAGTAGCGCTCGGTCTCGACTTTGAAGAGCTCATTCAGCTTGTCGAGCTTCTCCTGGTGGAGCGCGAGGTCGCGCTCGATCGTGACGAGACGTGCCGAGACGTCTCCCACCTCGCGGGAGAGCGACTGGATCCTGGAGTTGACGCCCGCGATCTGCGCCGCGAGCTCGCGCCGGCGCCGGTCGGCCCAGGCGATCTTCGCCTGCACCCGGTGCAGCCGCGCGTCGATCGCGCTCTTGCGGCCCGAGGTGCCACCTCCGCCGCTCGCGGGCAGGGCGAGGAGGACGAGCAGGGCCGCGGCGATCGGAACCAGGCGTCGGGCCATCGGGATAGGGCTTTCGTCAGACGGGCAGGCGTCCCTGCGCCTCTCTACTGAACCATTGGGCTACTGCGGCTCGGCGGGCGGGCTCGGCTCGGGGCCAGGCTCGGGGACGACGACCGGTCCGCCCGGCTCCGACGGCTCGGGGGTCGGCTCCGGAATGGGTGTCGGCGCGGGCGGCTCGCTGGGAGACGGGAACGGCTCCGGCGACGGCGTCGGCGGCTCGGGGGTCTCGATCATCGTGGGCTGTACCTGGAGCTGGGCGCGCTCGATCCGCTCCATCGCTCCTGCGGCTGTCTGCTGCATTTGCTCCTCCTTTGCAGAGATGAGAGCGTCGACCTCGGCCATCCTGGAGCGGGCCGATTCGGTCGCCTGGGGGTCTTCAGCGTACACCGCCTCGCCCAAAGCACGTGCAAATTCGGCCTTTTGCGCCAGAAGCTCGGCCAGCTCACGGCGGAGCCGGAAGAGCTCGACGCGGGCACTCGAATGGGCGGCGAGGGTCTCGACGGCAAAGCCTGCGCGGGCCCGCATCGCGCTGACCGCGCCCGCCGAGGCGCGCGCGACGGGGGTTTCCGGGGCCCGTCGGACAAGGCCGGCGAAGAGCATGAACAGCGCCCCGGCGACGACGAGCAGGATCCCGCCGACGATGAAGTGATCCGTCAGGAGCAAGACGATGGCGAGCGCGAGCGACGCTCCGGCCAACGCGATCACGGCGGCCGGCGGCGTCACCCCGAAGAAGCGCGGCTCGGCGGTCGTCATCGCGACCGGCACCTGGCCCGTTTCGTCGGGCGGCAGCTCCTGGATCGCCGTCTCGTCGGAGCTCGCGCCGACCCGCGCGCCGCATTCGGGGCAGAACCGGGCCTTCTTCGTCAGGCGCGAGCCGCAGTTCGCGCACTTAGCCGCCGGCATGGATCCTCTCGGCCTTCCTGGGCTTCGGGTCGAGCGCCTTCAGCGCCTCGGCCGCGCGGCGGCGCAGCGGCCCGACGAGCTCGCGGTAGTCCTCGTCCGAGATCTTCCCGGTGCGGTGGTCGAACTCGAGCTCCTTGAGCGCGGCGAGCGCCCTGTCGCGCTCCTCCGCGAGGGCCACGCGCAGCTCCTCCTGCGGCTCAGGGGCGTCGAGGCGGTCATCCTTCGGCGCGGGGTCGCGGAGGAACGGGCGCGCGACGAGCAGCACGCACGCCACGGCGAGCACGACCCCGACCGCGAGCCACATGTCAGCCGGACTTGGCGGGCGTGTACTTCGACGGGCACTTCGTCACCAGCGTGTCGCGCTGCGCGACGAAGACACCCTTTTCGAACCGGCCGTCCACGACGATCACCCGGTCGGCCTTGAACAGATCCGGGACGCTCCCGTGGTAGACGACGGGAACGGCGGAGGCGCCGCTGCCCTTGATGTCCCTGACCGCGAACCGGAGCCCGGCGTCCGAGTAGCCGCGGCCGTGAATGGGCCCGACGACCTTGCCCTCGAGCGACACCTTGCCTGCGTGCCCGGCGAGCTGGCTCGGCTGGAGCTGAGGCGTGCGCCCGCCCGCGATCGAGACGTAGATGAGGAACACCGCGAGCACGGCAGCGACCGAGAGGGCGATGACGAGGCGGGCGGTACCGGACTTCCGCGCCATGACGTGAATTGTAGAGCCGCGGACGCGGTTCCGCGGACCGCCGCAGTCCTGCGCTTTCTAGACCTCTCTGGCCGGCTCGGTATTGCGCGACGGGATCCGGTAGCCGTGCTCCTCGCAGAGCGAGCCCGGATTGTCCTCGGTGAGCGCGTCGCAGTAGCCCTTGCCGTAGGCCGCGCGCATGAACGCCGCGACGACCTCGAGGTTCCACTCTCCGATGTCGGCCGCCTCCCGCCACAGGTCGGCGAGCCGAAGGTCGATATCGAGCTCGAGCAGGTCGATCCGTGACGGTCGCTTGGCCATGCACGCAGCGTAGAGAGGGCGATCGGACAGAATCCCCGTGTGGCCAAGTTGCGCTTCGGTCCCGCCCGCGTGCCTTCTCGCGAGAGCCCCGCGAAGGCGATCTCGCTGCTCAAGCGGCGCGGGTTCACCGCCTGCGAGATCGACTTCGAGGGCGGCTTCTGGATGGACTACGCCTGGGCCGAGCGCTTCGGCGAGCTCGCCCGCGAGAGCAAGATCGTCCTCTCCGTGCACGCGCCGATCGCGGGGTTCATGGGCCACCTGGAGCGCGACAAGAAGCAGCGGATGGCGGTCGGGATGCTCGACCACTCCGCGGGAATCGCGAAGGCGGCCGGAGCGGAGCTCGTCGTCTTCCACCCGGGTTTCCTGCTCGGCCGGACGCGCGCGGCGGCGATCAAGTCGATCTGCGAGCAGCTGACCGAGCTCCGCGAGCGGCTCGAGGGCAAGGACCGCGCCGTGCCGTTCGGCGTCGAGGTGATGGGCCGCGTCCGCGAGATCGGCTCACTCGAGGACGTCGTCAAGATCGCCGGCCGCTGCGGCTGGGTCCGCCCCGTGCTCGATTTCGCGCACATGCACGCGACGAGCGACGGCGCCTACACGGACGTCGAGCCGTTCGCGGCCGCGCTCGAGGCCGCCGACGCGGTGCTCGAGCCGAAGGCGCCGTTCCACATCCACTTCTCCGACATCGCCTTCGCGAACCGCAACGAGACGAAGCACCTGCCCTACGGCGAGGGGACGCTCCGCGCCGACCCGCTCCGCAAGGCGCTGCGCCGCTTCAAGCGCCCCGCGACGGTGATCTCCGAGGCGCCCGACCCGAAGTCGACCAAGGCGATCTGGGCCGCGCTCAGCTAGGCCCCGCGCTAGGCAACGCGGGCGGCGCTCTTCGCGTCGGCAAGGAGCTGCTCGCGGCGCTCGTCGATCTCCGCCGCCTCGTCATCGCGCCCGCGGTCGCGCAAGAACCCCGCCAGCGCCTCGAGCGTCTCGATCTGGCCCGAGCGGTGCAGCGTCGACGAGATCAGCTCCCAGGCCTCGTGGAGCAGCTCCTCGGCCTCGTCGTCGCGGCCCTGCGCCGCGCGGACGAGCCCGAGTGACATCGCGGTCGTCGACTGCGAGGTGCGGTCGTGAGGGCCGACCGTCTCGCGCGCGGCGAGAGCGAAGCGCTCCGCCTCGTCAACGCGGCCGTCGAGGAGCAGGAGCTCGGCGAGGCCGCGCTGGCTCTCGCAGAGCGTCGCCCGGTCCTCGAGCGGAGCCAGGATGCGGATCGATTCGCGGAAGAGCCGCTCCGCGCGGGCGATGTCGCCCTGTGCGCGCGCGACCCAGGCCGCGAAGTTGAGCGTGCGTCCGAGCGACCAGGCGGCACCCGCCTCGGCGAGGTGCTCGCGCGCCGCCTCGAGCGCGGTCTGGGCTGCATCGAGCTCGCCGCGCGCCAGGTGGAGCTGGCCGGCGAAGCGAAGGGCCCGGCCGCGCGCCTCCGCGCTGCCCGACTCCTCGGCCAGCAGCAAGCGCCTGCTCCACGAGCGGCGCGGCGCGGTCGAGCTCCCGCCGCGCGAGGTAGACGCTCGCCAGCTCGTCCGCAGCCTCGCTCTCGAAATCCTTGCGCTCGGCGCGCCGCGCGAGCTCCAGCGCCTCGAGCATGACCTCCTCCTCCTTGGCGAGGTCGCCGCGCGTCCAAGAGATCGTGGCGCGGGCCCGAAGCGCGCGGAAGCGGCCGGCGAGGTCGTCCTGCTCGAGGGTCTCGAGCGCCTGGTCGATCATCGCGCCGGCGGCGTCCACGTCCGCCTCGCGCAAGACGGCCGCCTCTGCGAGCGAGACCAGCGCGCGGCCCTGCGTCCAGCGGTCACCCTCGTCGATCGCAGCCGCGAGCACCTCCTCCATCTCGCGCGAGACAGCCGGGAGGTCGCTGAGCCGGTCGGCGGCGCGCGCGGCGAGGTACCGGCGGCGCAGCGTCGGCTCGAGCTCGACCGACCGCAAGAAGAGCTGCCGCGCGGTGCGGTTCGCCTCGCGCGCGAAGGCGCGGAGGCCCGCTTCGGCCAGCGTCTCGGCCGCCTCGTGCACGAGCTCGACCGGCGCGGCCCCGTACAGCTCGGCGGTGAGCGCGGCGGCGCGGTCGAGGTGGAACGCGCGGATCTCGAGCAGCTCGTCGCCGGCCCGCTCCTTCAGCCACCCCGCGAAGGCGGCGTGGTGCTCGGCGCGGGCGGACTTGGACAGGCCGGAGTACGCGACCTCGCGGATCAGGACGTGCTTGAACCGATACGCCTGCTCACCCCGAATCGACGAGCGCTCCTCCGGATTGACGAAGTCGCGGAGAAGGAGGTCGTCGATCGCCTCCTCGACGGAGTCCGAATCCGCCGAGAGGCGCTCGATCGCCCCGAACCAGAAGGTGCGGCCGATCACGGCCCCCCGCTGCAGCACTGCCTTCGCCGCCGGCGGCAGGCGGTCGATGCGCGCGGCGATCAGCGCCTGCAGGGTGTCCGGGATCCGGTCGACCGACTCGACTCCCTCCTCGGCGACCATCCGCATCGTCTCCTCGACATAGAGCGGGTTGCCCTCGGTCTTGTCGAGGAGCTCCCGGCGCGCGCGTTCCGTGAGCTCGGTGCCGTCCAGCAGGGCTTCGACGAGCTGCTCGCTCTCGTCGCGCAGCAGCGGCTCGAGCTCGATCGCCGTCGCGCGCACACGGCCTCCGCCCCATCCCGGGCGGAAGTCGAGCAGCTCCGGTCGGGCCAGGCAGATCAGGAGGAGCGGCGCCTCGCGCACCCAGGTCGCCAGGTGCTCGATCAGCTCGAGGAGCGGCTCCTCGGCCCAGTGGATGTCCTCGAAGACCAGGACGAGCGGCTGCTCCTGCGCGAGCCGCTGCCCCCACTCGCGCGCGGCCCAGGCGATCTCCTGCGCACTGGCCTCGGACTGGACCGCCTCGAGGACACCCGACGCCAGGCCGAGCAGATCGGCGACGGCCTCGTCCTCGCAGAACGCGCGCAGCTTGTCGATCGCGACATCCAGCGGGTCGTCGTCGGCGATGCCGGCCGCGCACTTGACCATCTCGGCGAGCGGCCAGTACGTGACGCCTTCGCCGTACGGGAGGCTGCGGCCCGGGAGAACGGTGGCGCCCTCGATCGAGCCCGTGAACTCGCGCGCGAGGCGGCTCTTCCCCACTCCGGCCTCGCCGTAGATCGTGAACAGGTGGGCGCGCTGGTCGCGGAGGGCGCGGTCGTAGGTGTTCTGCAGGAGGTCGAGCTCGGCCTCCCGGCCGACGAGAGGCGCCTCGAGCGCCCGCACGGGCCTCTCGCCCCCGGTGCTCTGCGTGCCGAGAGCGCGCCACGCCCAGACCGGCTCGGCGATGCCCTTCAGGTCCACGGGCCCGAGGTCCTCGACCTCCACGCGGCCGAGCGTCAGGCGGTGCGCGCCCGGGCCGAGCAGCAGCTGGCCGGGCTCCGCAACCTGCTCGAGCCGAGCGGCGAGCGTGACGGCCTCGCCGGTGGCGAACGAGGAGTCGCCGTCCTCGGCGACGACCTCACCCGACTCGACGCCGATCCGCGCCTGCAGCTCGAGCTCTTCCATGGCGTCGAGGATCCCGAGGCCTGCGCGCACCGCGCGCTCGGCGTCGTCCTCGTGCGCCTGCGGGATCCCGAAGGCCGCCATGACCGCGTCACCCGCGAACTTCTCGACGATCCCGCCGTGCGTGGTCACGCAATGCGAGACCTGGTCGAAGAACGTCTGGACGCGGCGGCGCACGACCTCGGGATCCGCACCGGTGACCAGCGCGGTCGAATCGACGAGGTCGACGAACAGGACCGTGGCGAGCTTGCGTTCCATGCCTCGATTGTATGAACGATTCCGGCGCTCCGATCCTTCCGCGAAATACCGCACTTTGCGGGCTGAATTCCTGATTGACAAATCAATCGGGTTTGACTTGCAAAAAGTACGCGTATGAGTTTCACGCATGACTCGCTACGCCTAGGAAAGGGGAGGAACAGATGCAACGAGTCAACGTGCGGCTGAGCGTGCTGGCGCTGGCGATCGTCGCCGGCTTGGTCGTCTGTGGAATCGCCGCGGCCGGCCCCGACCGAAGCTCGGTCTCGGGGGTGACGAGCGTGTCGATCCTGGGGATGATCGGCGCCACCGGCGACGACGCCTTTTCGACGATGAGCCTGAGCCCGGTCGACCCTTCGGGGACGCCGACCCAGCACTACGGCCCGTACGCGAGCGGGTCGCCCGACTCCGGAACGTGCGGCATCAACGACTGGGCCGAGGACACGTTCGACCGTGACTTCACGGTCCGGACGGGCAATGACGGCACGATCACGATCGTCGAGCAGTTCAAGAACGGGAGCTTCGTGACGAACGCGGGCGCGAGCCCGGGGGCATGCGATCCGACCGACGGAACGCCACCCGGCATGATCCGGGCCGGCGTGGTGGGCAGCATGCACGGCTACTTCATCGTCTCGGGAGCGACCATGCAGACGTCGAACAGCCCCTACTGCGACGCAAACAACCCGAGCAGTACGGACTGCACGACGGCCACGTTCGTCGACAGCCATTTCGGAGGCTGTTATTCGCTTGGGACGTGCACGGTGACGACGTTCTTCGACCACTACAGCGCGGGCGACCAGGGCCTCGCCTACCACGAGTGGAAGAACGCGTCGTGCGACCGCGGCGGGAACCACGGCGACATCTCGGACACGATCGTCGGGCCGGCTCCACCGCCGACGCCCTGCGTCGAATGAGCGCGAAAGAGGCACCCTCGGGTGCCTCTTTCATTCCCGGGTAGCATCGCGCCGTGCTCGACCCAGCAGTCTTCAAGGCGTACGACGTTCGCGGGCTCTACCCGGGCGAACTGGACGAGCAGGGAGCGCGCGCGATCGGTCGCGCGTACGTCGAGGTGTTCGAGACGCGGCGGATCGCGGTCGGGCACGACATGCGCGTCTCGTCGCCGGGAATGGCCGACGCGGTCATCCTCGGGGCCTCCGAGGCCGGAGCGGACGTGCTCGAGCTCGGGCTCGTCGGGACGGAGATGCTCTACTTCGCCGTCGGCCAGCTCGAGCTCGACGGCGGCATCGCGGTCACCGCCTCGCACAACCCGAAGGAGTACACCGGGATGAAGATCGTGCGACGCGGCGCGCGGCCGGTCGGCGGCGAATCCGGGCTGCTGGCCATCCGTGACCGGGCCGCCGAGGCCACGTCGGGGGGACAGTCCCCGGGACACGTCCGGAGCTTCGACATCTGGCCCCCGTACGTCGAGCGCGTCCTCTCGTTCGTCGACACCAGCGCGATCAGGCCGCTGCAAATCGTGATCGACGCCGCCAACGGCATGGCCGGCGCGATGCTGCCGCCCGTGCTCGAGCGCCTGCTCCAGGTGAAGACGTCGCGCTGGTTCTTCGCGCCGGACGGCACCTTTCCGAACCACGAGCCGAACCCGCTCCTGCCGGAGAACCGCGAGTTCATCGTCGCGAAGACGCTCGAGGAGCGCGCCGACTTCGGGGTCGCGTTCGACGGCGACGCCGACCGCTGCTTCTTCGTCGACGACGCGGGCGAGTTCGTCCCCGGCGACTTCATCACGGCGCTGCTCGCCGAGGCGGTGCTCGAGAAGGAGCCCGGCGCCAAGATCATCTACGACGTCCGCGCGAGCTGGGCCGTGCCCGAGACGATCGAGCGCGCGGGCGGCACGGCGCTCGTCAACCGCGTCGGGCACGCGTTCATCAAGCAGCGGATGCGCGAGGAGAACGCCGCCTTCGGCGGGGAGGTCTCGGGCCACTACTACTTCCGCGACTTCTCGCAGGCCGACTCGGGCGTGATCCCGTTCCTGCTGATGCTCGAGCTCGTCTCGAAGAGGGGCGTGCCGCTGTCGGAGATCCTGCGGCCGTTCCGCGACCGCTACTTCCTGACCGGCGAGATCAACTCACGCGTCGCCGACGTCGACGCGAAGCTCCGCGAGCTCGAGGAGCGCTTCGGATCGGAGGGCCGCGTCGGGCATCTCGACGGCCTTTCGGTCGACGCCGACGACTGGCACATGAACGTCAGGCCGTCCAACACGGAGCCGCTGCTCCGCCTCAACCTCGAGGCGCGCACGAAGGAGTCGATGGAGAGCAGACGCGACCAGCTGCTGTCCGTCATTCGCAGCTAATCTGTCCGCCGTGAAGACGAGGGGCCTGTTTCTCGCTGCGGTCGTGTCGCTTTTGCTCGGCCTCCCCGCCACCGCGTCTGCGGCGCGGGGGCTGACCGCGAGCGAGCGGCAGCAGATCAACGAGACGATGGACTCGTTCGTGAACCACGTCGTCAAGCGACAGAACATCGACGCCGGTTACGACGCCGTCACGCCCGCTTTCCGGCTCGGCATGAGCCGCAAGGAGTGGGACAAGGGCAGCCTTCCGGGCTTCCCCTACCCGGCCGCCGGAAAGACGTTCCACGGCTGGGTGGTCACCTACCGCAACGGAAACGAGCTCGGGATCGAGATCGTCCTGCAGCCGCAGAAGGGCAGCGGCGTCGGCGCGGGCTCGTTCCCGATGACGATGAAGCGCATCCACGGGCGGTGGCTCGTCGACTCGATGGTCCCCGGAGCGTTCTTCGCGCCCGAGGGCAAGGCTGCCCGCGTCGTCGGCACCAACGACTTCCTGGCCCAGGGGAACGGCGGTGACGGTGGGGGCGGTTCCGGCACGCAGCGGGTTCCCGCGAACTTCGCCTACGTCCCGTTCGCCATCTTCGGGGCGATGGTCCTGATCCTGGTCGGCGCGGCGCTGATCGGCGGCTTCCGCTGGCGGAAGGCGCGCGGCGGGCTGCCTCCGCTCCCAGAGCGGATGCGCACCCGCACCTGATGCCGCTCGAGCCCTGGCCCCTCGAGCTGGGGCGGGCGACCGGCCGCAAGCCGCCGTTCAAGTACGCGAGCTTCACACGGGTCGGGTTCTCGGACACCGACGCGCAGGGCATCGTCTACTACGGCCGCTACCTGCCCTACTTCGACAGCGCGCGCGTCGAGTACCACCGGCATCTCGACCTGCTCCCGGCCGGGGAACAGGACCGCGAGTTCGTGATGCGCGCGAACACGATCGAGTACCACGCGCCGGCCCGCTTCGACGACCTGCTCGAGGTCTTCATCCGCGTGGCGAAGGTCGGGCGGACGAGCATCGCCTACGAGTGCGCCGCCTACGGCGTGGAGGACGACGCGCTGATGGCGACGGCGCAGCAGACGCTGGTGCTCGTCGACCTCGACGCACGGCGCCCCTGCCCGATCCCCGACTGGTACCGGGAGAAGATCGCCGGCTTCGAAGGCGGCGATCTCGAGGCGTGAACGAGCTCCTGCCCGAGATCGAGCACCTAGCCGCAAGCGGCTCCCTGCAGGAGGTCGTCGACCTGCTGCACGACCGGGTCGGGCACTACTCCTGGGTCGGGATCTACCTCGTCGAGGGCGAGGACCTCGTGCTCGGGCCGTGGAAGGGCCCGGAGGCGACGGAGCACGTGCGCATTCCGGTCGGCCAGGGCGTCTGCGGCGCCGCGGCCGCGAGCGGGGAGACCGAGATCGTCGACGACGTCAACGCCGACCCGCGCTACCTCGCCTGCTTCGCCTCGACGCGCTCGGAGATCGTCGTCCCCGTCTCGCGCGAGGGGCGCGTGGTCGGCGAGATCGACATCGACTCGGACCAGCCCGCCGCCTTCGGTGACGACGACCGCGAGTTTCTCGAGCGCGTTGCCGAGTTGATCGCGCCATTGAGCGTAGGCTCGACGGAGCTCAACAGGGAGCGGAGGCGCCGGCTAGGCCGGCGCCGTGAGCGGGCTTAGGCAATGAATCTGCGCGTCGCGGGGCTGCACCTGTTCGTGCTCTCCGCGTTCGCAGTCGCCCAGCCGCTGTTCGATCTCCTCGGCCGCAACGCAGAGTTCTTCGGTGCGCGCGGCTCGACGGGGCTCGACGTCGTGCTGTTCGCGCTGACCCTGCTCCTCGTGCCGCCTGCGCTCCTGCTCACGGTCGAGGCGATCGTCCCGCGGCGGGCCCGTTTTGCCGTGCACGCGTTCTTCGTCGCGGCGCTGGTCGGGTTGATCGTGCTGCAGGCGATCCGCGCGGCGGGCGCACCGGGATGGCTGCTCGTCACAGTCGCGGCACTCGCCGGGGCCGGTGCTGCGGCGCTCTACGCCCGGGTCGACGCGGCTCGGCTCGTGCTCACGGTGCTGGCGCCGGTGCCGCTGGTCTTTCTCGTGCTCTTCCTCTTCGGCTCGGATGTCTCGAAGCTGACGTTCTCCGGAACGCCGACGGCCTCCGCCGCCTCCGGGGAACGGCCTCGCGCCCCGGTGGTGCTGGTCGTCTTCGACGAGCTTCCGTTGAACTCGCTGCTCGACGCCAAGAACCGAATCGACGCAGTGCGCTTCCCCGCGTTCGCCCGCCTCGCAGCCGGCTCCACCTGGTTCGCCCGCGACACCACCGTCGGCGAAGGGACGACCCACGCCGTGCCGGCGATCCTCACCGGGCTCTATCCCCGCGATGGCGAGTTCCCGGTCTACTCCGACCACCCGCGCAGCCTCTTCACGCTGCTCGGCGGCTCGACCCGGCTCCACGTCGTGGACGAGGAAACCCATTTGTGCCCGGTGAAGCTCTGCCCAGATCTCCAGGGCTCGTTCGGCGGCGAGGCCAAGTCGCTGCTCGAGGACACCGGCGTCGTGTACCTCCACGAGCTGCTTCCGCCCAGCCTCGCCGGCGGGATCCCCTCGATCGCCGACGGCTGGGACAACTTCCTCCGAGACGCGAGCGGCCACGACGACCCCGGCAGCATCCCGCCCGCCGTCCGGCGCTCGTTACGGCCGCAGCCGCGGCCCACCCTCTGGTACGTCCACTTCCTCCTCCCGCACAGCCCCTGGAAATACCTTCCCTCGGGCCGGCCCTACTCGGTGCGGGCTGCGCCGGGCTGGGGATCCGACGAGGTGTGGAACGGCAACCAGGGCGCTGTCGACCAGTACTGGCAGCGCCACCTGCTGCAGCTCGGGTACGCGAACACCGTCCTCGAACGCATCGTCGCGCGACTCCGTGCGACCGGGCTCTACGACCGCGCGCTGCTGGTGGTCACAGCCGACCACGGCGTCAGCTTCCGGGCCGGCCAGAAACGCCGCCCCGTTTCGCCCGCGAACCTCGAGGACATCGCGTACGTGCCGCTGTTCGTGAAGCTGCCGCACCAGACGCGAGGGCGCGTCGTGCTCCGGCCCTCCCGGAACACGGACATCCTGCCCACCATCGCCGCCGCGCTCGGCGTTCGGATTCCCTGGCACGTTGACGGGCACTCGCTGCTCGGGAGCCGCCCAGCCGAGCGGGACGTCGTCCTGATCAAAGACCACGGAAGGCGCTTCACGATCCCTCAGGGCCGGCTCGAAGCGCTCCGGGAGCGAGCTTTGCGACGGCAGCTCGCCCTGTTCGGCTCGGACGAACCGCTCTCGAAGCTCCTCGCGATCGGCCCCGACCGCGGGCTCCTCGGGCAGAAGCTGCACCGCGGCCGGGCGGTCACAGACGTCGACCCGATCGACCGTTCGGGGTCACTCGTTCAGGTGAGCGGCCGTGCGCGAGGGCGATCAGTCGTCGTCGTCGCGAACGGTCGCGTCGTCGCCGTCGATCCGATCGTCGACGGGCACTTCTGGGCGCTCGCGCCGGCGGAAGGGCATTTCCGCGTGTTCTCCACCGGCTGAAGGGCGCCCGCCCGCCGTCCTCGTTAACAGACGGGCGCCGCAGCCTCTTTGCAGAACCCCCCTCCCCTTACCTCTCGTTGTAGTCAGGACCGCGAAAAGCGCCATCCCTCGTTCGAGGTACCCCCCTCGTTCGAGGGATGATCCCTCGTTCGAGTGATTACGCCTCCTAGCGTTCTGGGGCGCCGGTCGCGGTTCGAGGCCGGAGGGGACAGTGCTTCAGCACGGCCCCGGAGCGCATCGGGCCGCGAGCGGCGTCAGGCGGTGGCGGAGCCGGGCTCCGCCCAGCGTGAGCCGCCGCCGGCCAGGACGCTAGGACGGCGTCACTCTGTAGGCGTCGAAGACGGCATCGACATTGCGCAAAGCCGTGAGCAGGCTGCGGAGCGACTTCACGTCCCCGACCTCGGCCACGTACCAGTTCTTGGCGAGCTGATCCTCGACGTGGCCGCCGTACTCGACGATGTTCGCGCCGTGCTCGGCGAAGGTCCGGGCGACGTCCTCGAGCAGCCGCGGGCGGTCCCATGAGTCGACCGCGATCTGGACGCGGAAGCTGCGGGTCGCGACCGTGCCGTCCCACGAGACCTTCGTCAAGCGCTCCGGGTTGCGACGCAGCGCCTTGACGTTCGAGCAGTCCTCGCGGTGGATGGTGATCCCCTTGCCGAGCGAGACGTAGCCGAGGATCTTGTCCCCGGGCACCGGCGTGCAGCACTTCGCGAGCCGGACGAGGACGTCGTCGACGCCGCGCACGACGATTCCGAGGTTCTCGCTCGCGACCGCGTGCCGCGCCTTCGGAGCCTTGAGCGGGACGGCCTCTTCCTCGGCGACCTCTTCGGTCTTCAGGCGCTGGATGACCTTGTTGACGATCTGGCCGGCTTGGAGCTTCCCGGAGCCGAGCGCGAGGTAGAAGTCCTCGGCCTTCTTGTAGCCGCTCTCGCGGATCACCTGCGCCATCAGGGACGAGCCCTGCAGCTTCCGATAGGGGAGGTTCTGCTTCTTGAGCGCGGTCTCCAGGGTCTCCCGGCCCTTCGCCTCGGTCTCCTCGCGGGTCTCGCGCGAGAACCACTGGCGGATCTTGTTCCTGGCCCGCGACGAAGCAGCCAGCGACATCCAGTCGCGTGACGGCCCGCGCCCGGCCTTCGTGGTCAGGATCTCGACGAAGTCGCCGCTCTTCAGGTGATAGTGGAGCGGGACGATGCGGCCGTTGATCTTGGCGCCGACCGTGCGGTGGCCGACGTCAGTGTGGACGGCGTACGCGAAGTCGATCGGCGTCGAGCCGGACGGCAGCACCTTGACCTCGCCCTTCGGCGTGAAGACGTATACCTCGTCGTCGAACAGGTCGGTGCGGAAGGACTTCATGAACTCCCGCGGGTCGGCCTCGTCCTCCTGCCAGTCCATGAGCTGGCGGATCCACGCGAGCCACTCCTCGTCGCGGTTGCCCTCCTTGGTGCCGACCTTGTAGAGCCAGTGCGCGGCGACGCCGAACTCGGCCGTCTCGTGCATCTCGCGGGTGCGCACCTGGATCTCGAGCGGCCTTCCTTCCGGGCCGATCACGGTCGTGTGCAGCGCGCGGTAGCCGTTCAGCTTCGGCATCGCGACGTAGTCCTTGAAGCGGCCGGGCATCGGCTTCCAGAGCGCGTGGATCAGGCCGAGCGCCCCGTAGCAGTCGCGTGTCCCTTCGTCGCCGTCCCGCTCGACGATCACGCGCATCGCCGTCAGGTCGTAGATCTCGTTGAACTCGCGACCCTTCTTGGCCATCTTGTCGTAGATCGAGTAGAAGTGCTTCGCGCGGCCCGAGATCTCGGCGGGGATGTCCACCTTCTCGAGCTCGGCCTTCAGCACCATCGCCGCCTCACGCACGTGCTCGTCGCGATCGGTGCGGCGCTCCGAGACCATGGCCTTGATCTCCTCGTACTTGCGCGGGTGCAGCGTCGTGAAGGCGAGGTCTTCGAGCTCCCACTTGAGCTTGTTGATTCCGAGCCGGTGTGCGAGCGGCGCGTAGACCTCGAGCGTCTCCTTCGCCTTCTGGATCTGCTTCTGCTTGCCGAGGTACTCGATCGTGCGCATGTTGTGGAGGCGGTCGGCGAGCTTGATCAGGATGACCCGGACGTCCTGGGCCATCGCCACGATCATCTTCCGGTAGTTCTCGGCCTCGGCCTGCTCGCGGCTCTGGAACTGGATCCTCGTCAGCTTCGTGACACCCTCGACGAGCTGCGCGACCTCGTCGCCGAATTCGTCGCGGACCTCCTTGATGTCGGTGTCCGTGTCCTCGACGACGTCGTGCAGGAGCGCGGCGGCGATCGTTTCCTCGTCCAGTCGCAGCTCGGCGCAGATCTTGGCTGCGCCCCAGGGGTGGTGGATGAAGTCCTCGCCGGAGCGGCGCTGCTGGCCTGCGTGCCTCTCGGCGGCGAAGCTGAACGCGCGGCGAAGGAGGTCCTTGTCGACGCTCTCGTTGTAGGCGGCGACGTCCGAGATGAGCTCTTCGATCAGCTCCTGGTGTCGTCCGCCTGCTTCGAGAACCGTCATGGAAAAAGTGTACTCCCGGGTTTCCTGGTGCCCGGTTCCGGGGCATTCGGGCTAAAGGAAGGCGTTCCCACTTGCCGAAAAAACATCGACATGCGCCGCCGCAAAGATGAACGCAAGGCCCTGAAGCTCGCCCGTCTGCTCGTCTCGCTGGACGACGCGGCGCGAGCCGACCGGCCTTTGCGCCCCCGCCGCCGGCGGGTCGCCCTCAGTACGCGTTAGGCCGCCTTCGCCAGCTCCGGCTCCGCGAGCAGCGCGAGGAACGCCTTCGACTCGAGCAGGTGGCGCCGGTCGCCTCCCCGGGCGAGCGCGAGCTCGGCGAAGACCGCTGCCGCGCCCGGGTCGCGCTGCTCGACGGGCTTGCGCCACTCGCTCTTGAGCCACTCACGCCGCTCGAGGTAGCGGTCGTCCGCATCGAAGACCTCGCGTACGTTCAGCTGCGGCGCGACGGTCCCGTTCCACTGGTTCGCCTCGAGGCGGAAGGCGACGTCGTAGTGCCCCACCCGGCGGAGGCTGTCGAGCCGGCGCCCGAAGCGGAACGCGATCGCGCTGCCGGAGTCGCGGCCGTCCTCGCTGACACGAAAGCGCAGGTGCTTGCCCTCGCCGACCGCGGAGAGATCGGAGAGCTCGCACCCGTTCAGGAGCAGCGTCACATTCGGGTTGCCGAGACCGAAGGGCGCGAGCCGCGCGAGCTCGGCGCAGAGGTCGAGCGTGAGCTCGGAGCCGTGCGCGAAGGCGTCGACCGTCGTGACCGAGCGCAAGTCGCGTTCGCCGAGGCAGGAGTCCGCGACCGCGGCGAAGGCATCCGCGAACGCCTCGACGCGGTCGGGCTTGATGGAGAGCCCCGCCGCGGCGGAGTGGCCGCCCCAGCGCTCGAGGTGGGAGGCGCAGTCGCGCAGGCCGTCGTGCAGGTCGAAGGAGGGGATCGAGCGGCCCGAGCCCTTCCAGTCGCCCTCGGTTCCGGCGATCAGGACCACGGGCCGGTGGTAGCGCTCGACCAGCCGCGAGGCGACGATCCCGATCACGCCCTCGTGCCAGCCCTCCCCCGCGACGACGTAGCCGCGCCGCGCGCGCCGGGCCTCGGGCCAGGACTCGATGGCCTCGACCGCTTCCCGCGAGATCCGCTCCTCGACCGCCTGCCGGTCGCGGTTCAGCTGCTCGAGCTCGGCGGCCAGCGTCGACGCCTCGGACTGATCATCCGTCAAGAGCAGCACCAGTGCGGCCTCGGGGCGGCCGAGGCGTCCGGAGGCGTTCAGGCGCGGAGCGAGCCGGAAGCCGATCGCGCCGGCGTCGACCGCGGCCGGGTCGACCCGTGCGGCCCGCATCAGCTCGCGCAGGCCGGGCTTCTGCGTCCGCGCGAGCGCGCGGAGGCCCGCGACGGTGAGGGCGCGGTTCTCGTCCACGAGCGGGACGACGTCGGCAACCGTCGCGACCGCGACGAGGTCGAGATGGCGCTCGAGCTCCGGCGAGCCGGCGCCCAGCAGCGCCTCACCGAGCTTCCAGACGACACCGGTCCCGCAGAGCCCGCGGAACGGATAGTCGCCGCGGTACGGGCCGACGACCGGGCAGCCCGGCAGCTCCGGCCCGGCGCGATGGTGGTCGGTCACGACGACCTCGAGCCCGAGCTCGCGGGCGTGCGCGACCTCGTCGACCGCCGTCACGCCGCAGTCCACGGTCAGGACGAGCCCCACGCCCTCGCCCGCCAGTCGCGTCAAGGTCTCGCGGCCGACGCCGTAGCCTTCGTCGAAGCGGCTCGGCAGGTGCCAGCTCACGTCCGCGCCGAGCTCGCGCAGGATCAGGACTGCGAGCGCGGTCGCGCAGATCCCGTCAGCGTCGTAGTCGCCGTGGACGCAGATCTTCTTCCCGGCCGCGATCGCCGCCCGGATCGCTTCGCAGGCCGCCGCCATGTCGCCGAGCTCGAGCGGATCGTGCGCGGGGAGCTCCGCCTCGAGGAAGCGCCGCGCCTCCGCGGGGTCGGCGTAGCCGCGGCGGACGAGCACGCTCGCCGTCGTTCGGGAGACGCCGAGCTCCTTCGCGAGGAGGTCAACCTTGTCGCGCGGCGCGGTGCCGCGTAGCTGCCAGTCTCGACTGATGGTCCGGCATGGGCAGCCCACGGTACGGAGGCCGCCGGACGGATCAGCCTGCGCCGCCCTCGGGTGCCTGCGTGCTGGGCGGCGCGGCCGGTGGCGCGTCGCCGCCGACGAGCCGTTCCGCGTTGCCGAAGATGACGCCGGTGAACCGCTCGCTGAAGCCCGCGAGGAAGGCGATGATTCCGTAGAAGTACAGGTGGTCGCCCGTGTTCTCGGCCGGCAGCAGGCCTGCCGCGAGCAGGAAGTACGTCGCCACGCCGAAGACCGCGCCGACGAACGGCTTGTACAACCCCAGCCGGCGCAAGAGCGGCCTGCCGACCTCGAAGTCGACCGTGAAGCGCTCGTCACCGCTGCTCATCCGTGAAAGAACGCTCACGAGCGCGCCCATCGCCCCGGAGGCCGTCGAGAGGAGCAGGTAACCGGGTTTCCCGCCGTGCCGCAGGTAGTCGGACGTCGCCGCGAACACGATCGCGACCACGGCGCAGGTCACCACGATCGCGGCCGCAGACCAGAGCATCCCCGTCGCGTAGACGATCCGCCCGGCCTTCGAGCCCGTCCGGAGGTAGTACTTCTCGATCCGCGCAAGCTCGCGCGCGCTGCTCTCGCACGAACCTGTCCTCGACCTTCACGCTCCGGCCGTCGCGGCGCTCGAGGAAGCCGAGCGCATGCTCCTGCACCGAATAGAGCCACTGCATCGCGATCCGCTGGCTCGTCCCGCGCAGCACCTCGCGCACGCGTATTCCGAGCACGTCGCACTCGTGGAGCAGCTCGGCGATCGGCTCGGCCTCCTTCGTGACCCAGTCGGTCACCCGGTGGAGACGCACGTCGGCGTCCGTGTCGGTGATCGGGTTCCGCTTCCCGCGCGGCGCGCCGATCGTGAGCGCGACCGCGGAGGCGTCCTGGGTCGACCAGTAGACCGCCGCCAGCTTGCCTTCCTCGTCCTCGAAGCGCGCAAGCCTCTTCTCGAAGTCGCTCTCGGCGTCGGCGAACCCGCCGTTGCCGCGCTCCTGCTCGCGGTGGTAGTGCGCCCGGACGAGATCGGAGAAGGTCGACGCACCGATCTGCTCCATCGTGCGCGGACGTCCGTTGGCGTTCGCCTTGGCCTTGTGGGGCGCGCGCACCGTCATGACAGGCAGGTGAGCCAGGTCGCCGGGGTCGGTTGGTACTTGCTCTCCTGAGAGAACGCGATCGCGATGGGGCCCTTCTCCTGGCCGTGCGAGCAGAGGAGCGGGTCGGCGCCGGCCTCGAGCACGAGCGCAACGTGGTGTCCCGGGTACGCGCCCCAGACGACCAGGTCGCCTGGTTGCACGGCGCTCTTCGGGATGTGCCGGCAGTGCGTGAGCATCGTCCCCGTGTAGGCGCCCGAGAAGTTGCCGCCGTTCGGGTCGGGCGCGCCCGCCCAGCGGTAGCAGAGCGTCGAGAACCCCGAACAGTCGGTGTGCAGCGGCAGCTTCTGCGGTTTCGCGAGCCCGTCGAGCGGCCTCAGCTGCTGGTAGTGGATCGAGGGCTCGTTCTGGATCCCCCAGCGGGCAAAGGCGACGATCTTGTCCCGCAGCGCGGAGCCGCCGGCCGCCTGCTTCAGTCGGCGGGTGCGGCGGGCCTTGTACGCGGACGGAAGCGGCCCGCCCTGCAGAAATCCCTCGAGGTGCGGGCCGACCGCCCCGTCGCAGGCCTTCGCCGGGTAGCCGAGCATCCACTTCGCCTGCTTGACCGCCGTGGCCGTCGTGGGCCCGTACTCGCCGTCCGCGGTCCCGGGCTGGAAGTTGCCGTAGTGACCGGATGCGAGCAGCTGCTGGAGATGCTTCACGTCGTCGCCCGTCAGGTGCGGGTTGGTCAGCTGCAGCCCGCGGACGACATCACCCGCGTGAGCCGCCGACTTCCTCTTGGTCGCCAGCTGGCTCACGCGGGCCTTTCCCCTCCCCGTGCCGCAGAGCTGAGCTTCTGTACGCAGGCGCTGAAACGCTCCCAGCCGTTGAGACCGCCGTTGACGGCGCGCCGGACGCCCTGCCAGTCGCCGCGCGCGGCGAGAGCGCCGATCCCGTGGTCCCGCATGTACGCGGCGAGCACTCGCGCCGCGACGCTCGGGTCGAGCGCGAGGTCGGGCTTCTGCTCGAGCGGCACGCCGAGCTTCTTGCCGTAGCCGCGGTAGTTCGCGCGCCCGGTCAGCTGGATGAAGCCGCGGCCGTGGTAGCGGACGCCGTCGCCGGGACGAGTGTTGCCGAGGTCCTTTCGCCCCTCGTACATCTTCCTGAAGTAGGAGGTCCCGCCGAACTCGTTGATCGGCGCGAAGTCCGGCACCTCGGTCGCCACCGTCGCGATCGCGGCGATCGCGCTGGCGTCGTCGCTGAGCCCTTGCTCCGCGAGCGCGCTTCGGAGCGGCGGCCAGTAGCGGCGGACGTTCGCGGCCTTGCAGCCGAGCAGCGCCGCGAGCTGGTCGGGGGTGAACCCCGCCTCTCCGGCCAGGTGGCGGGCAGCGCCGTTGACGTGCTTCGCCGAGACGAGCGCCGAGGTCGTCGCAGGCCCGACCACCCCGTCCGCCGCCAGTCCGTGGTCGCCCTGGAACGCCTTCAGACAGCGGTCGGTCGAGGGGCCGAAGACGCCGTCGACCGGGCCGATGTCGTACCCGAGCGCCTTCAGGCGCTGCTGGAGCTTCCGGACCTGAGACCCGGAGAAAGGTGGTCGCTTCAGCCGGAGAGCGGCCACCTCAGCTCCGAGTTGCCGCAGCCTCTGGGGCGAGCGGCGCGTGGAAGGTGTTCATGTAGGCGTCGAGCTCGAACTGATCGAGGAAGTCACGCGCCGCCTGGCGTCCGTTGTCGACCAGCATGTTCTGCTTCTCGGTGGAGAGGTCGAACTCCGTCGTCGCAACGTCGCCGGCGTCGACCGTCACGGTGCGCACGCGCGTGGAGTGCGAGACGAAGCGCGTGTCCCAGGCCTCCTGCGCCGTGTGGAAGATGTCGAAGCCGAACCGGACCGCCCAGGGCTGGATCTTCTGCAGCGTCTGCAGCCCGCCGCCGAGCCCGCGGCCGTGCTCGAGCGTGAACCCGAACGTGGGCCGGCAGGGCGGCTTCCCGGTGACCGCCGGGTCGACGTCGAAGAGCCAGACGGGGAAGTTGGAGAGCGTCCCGCCGTCGACGATCAGGGAAGTGCCGCCGTTGGAGCTCTCGAGCCGGATCGGGTCGAAGAAGTACGGGATCGACATGCTCATCCGCGCGGCCCGCGAGATCTTGAAATGGTCGGGGTCGATCAGCGTCGACGAGCCCGGCTCCTTGTAGAAGACCAGGTCGTCCGGAAGCACGAGCAGGCGGCGCAGGGTGACGTCGACGGCGATCAGCTTCAGCCGCCACTCGGGCGGGCCGCCGTTCGTCGCCGGCCTGCGCACCGAACCGAAGGTCGCGCCCTCGAGCACCTCGTCGAACCAGCGCTCGAAGGCGTCGCCGGCCGCCATTCCGTGCCGGAACACCAGCCGGCCGCCGCCGAGGATCTTGCTGTGAACGGGGAAGTCGGCGAACTGCCCGAAGTTCGTCTTCTTCATCAGGTCGAGCATCTGGGCCGCGTCGTGGCCGGTCGCGAGGTAGCAGGCGATGATCGCCCCCGCGCTCGCGCCCGCGACGTTCTCCCAGTGCGTGATCGGCTTCTCCGTGTGCTCCGCGAAGCCCTCGAGAGCACCCGCGAGGGCAAGCCCCTTGACGCCGCCTCCGCGGAAAACGCCGTCTGCCTCTTTGATCCAATCCAAGCCGGCTCCTCTCATCCTGCAGCCGATGACGAACACCTGATCAGCCGCAGATCGATTTGATGAGGAGCCCGGCACGGGCCGCTCGGTTCTTGCTTCTACAGAGTTGTTAGCACGTGGAGCGCGCCAATGCAACGAGCGCTATTCGCGCGGGAGCCTCAGCCCTAGCGCCGAGAGGACGAAGATCAGCGCGATGAATCCGAGGCCGAGCGCGAGCACGCGCCAGGGGTGGTCGCGGCGCTGCAGCGATTCCCAGCCCACGCGCGACCAGATCACGACGAGCGCTATTAGCGCGCCGACGGCGATCACGATCACCGGAGCGAGCAGCGCCAGATGCTCGAAGAGCCTCACAAGTGAAGTCTAGGAAGAGGGCTATTCTCTGCGCGTGGACGCAGAGAGCTATTCGTCCGGCGACGACGTCGTCGTCGAATTCCTCCGTCTTCGCTTCAGCTTCAACGCCGCCGACTTCGCGCAGCGCGTGTCCGCCGCGGCCTTCCGGCTCGGGCTCGTCGAGGACAACGAACTGGACGACGACGAGACCGAAGACCTCGTCGAGCTGACCGCGGACGGCCTGATCGAGGAGCCGCGGAGCGAGCTCGGCCGCTACCTGGTCCGTCACTGGGAGCGCCTGTCGCTCGTGGACGGGGAGTCGCTGGTCTACTGGCTGCGCAAGCTCGTCTTCCGCGGCGCCTGGCTCGACCATCGCGTCAAGGACGGCCGGCTCGACGTCACCTGGGACGAGGACGCCTCGGACTTCGCCTACCTCGAGCCTGGAGGCGAGCGCGCGCTACTCGAGCTCGCGCCGACGCCCTCCTGGCACGAGCTGCAGTTCAGGCGATAGGACGCCGGCCTGGGCCAGCGTGCGGGAATGACCCCCGCGCCAACACTGCAGTCGCGCGGGTGAAGGCCGACGTGTCGGCTGGCGAGCGAGAGCGCGATGACGCGACACCCTTTGGCGACCTGAACCAACTACTGGTCGAGCTTGTGGTCGGGGTCAAGAAGGTGCTCGGCGACAGCTTCTGCGGCGCGTACCTCCAGGGATCGTTCGCCGTCGGCGACGCCGACGCCCACAGCGACGTGGACTTCATCGTCGTCACCAAGGACGACATCTCGCCGGAGCAGCAAGCCCAGCTTCAAGCGCTGCACCAGACGCTCTATGCGCTCCCGACGTCATGGGCACAGCACCTGGAGGGGTCCTACATTCCCCACAAGGTTCTCCGGCGACCGGACCCTGACCGCCGCCCACTCCTCTATCTCGACAACGGCGCAACCGAGTTCGCGCTCGACAACCACGACAACACCGCCGTAGTCCGCTGGTCGCTACGGGAGCACGGGGTGGTTCTTGCAGGGCCGGATCCACGCGAGTTGGTCGAACCGATCGCAGCCGACGAGCTACGCGCCGATGTGCGCTGGGCGTTCGGCCAGTGGCAAGCGTGGTTCCGGTCGATCGACTCGATCAGCCGCCGTGCACTCGCGGTGGCCGTGCTCTCACACGCCCGGATGCTGCACACGCTGGTTATCGGCGAGGTCAGCTCAAAGCGAACTGCGGGCGAATGGGCCCTCGATGCACTCGACCCAGAGTGGGCACCCCTCATCCGCTGGGCACTCGAAGACCGTCCCGAGCCGTGGACGAAGGTGCGTGAGCCGGCTGATCCCGCCCTTCTCCGCCGCACGCGGCAGTTCATCGACTACGCCGCTGAGTGGGCTGCCGGGCACTGACGCTCGCCTGGGCCGGTGTCTCGGCAGAGCGTGTAAAACGTTCTCGCCTGCAGCAATGACTCCCGGGAGGCAGCATGAGGTTTCTTCTCACGTCCGGCGGCATCGCCAACACGAGCATCCACGAGACGCTCGTCGACCTACTGGGCAAACCGGTTGCCGAGTCCAGTGCCCTCTTCATTCCGACCGCGATCTACCCCTTCCCCGGCGGCGCGGGCATGGCATGGCAGGCGATCTGCGGTCAGGCCCAGAGCCCTTTGTGCGAATTGGGCTGGAAGTCGTTGGGAGTGCTGGAACTCACCGCGCTGCCAACCATCCAGCAAGAGAGCTGGGTCCCCATGCTCCGTGAGACGGACGCCCTTTTGGTCTGGGGCGGCGATGTCCTGTACCTGTGTTATTGGCTGCGGCAGTCGGGACTGGCAGACCTCTTGCCGTCGCTGAGCGAATTGGTCTATGTGGGCGTGAGCGCCGGGAGCATCGTGGTGACGCCCTACAACTGCGACGCGGAGTTCAACCTCCAGTACGTGCCCGCGGGCAGCGAGATGGCGGAGGAAAGCGACAGAGCCCTGGGGCTGGTCGATTTTGCGCTGCGCGTGCACCTGGATCGCGAGGACTTCGAGGACTCTTCTCTGACCAGCATCGAAAGATGGGCTGCTGGGATTCCAGTCCCGACATACGCAATTGACGATGAGACCGCCATCAAGGTGACGGACGGCACGGTCGAGGTCGTCTCCGAGGGGCACTGGGAACTCCTTACGCCGCGCCTCGAGGCAGGCTAATCGGGTTCAGGAGTGCTCTGGGAGCGAGAAGCCGAACGGTTCCTCTTCCTCCGCGCGTTGCAGCCGGATGCGGGAGACGGCGCCGACGGGGACGATCCACTCCTCGGGGCCGTCCTCCGCATGCGGACAGAGCGTGACGAAGCCGAATCCCGGCTCGCCCGAAAGCGTCTGCACGGTGACCGTGCTGCCGTCGTGGAGGTCGACGTCGACCCGTGGGGCGGCGCCGTGCTCGGCGGCGAACGCCTCGATCCGCAGATGGATCCGCTGGACGAGCTCGTCCAGCGGGCCGGACATGCCCGGCAGCCAGAGCTCGGACACTAGAAGAGGCTCGTGTCGCCGCCGGCGGCGCCGACGTGGGCGCGACCGAGCTTCGTCACGATGCGACCGCGGGGCGTGCGCTGCAGGAAGCCGAGCTGGAGCAGGTACGGCTCGTAGACGTCCTCGATCGTGTCCGGCTCCTCGCCGAGCGCGACCGCGAGCGTCGAGAGCCCGACCGGCCCGCCGTCGAACTTCTCGACCACCGCTCGCAGCAAGCCGCGGTCGATGCGCTCGAGGCCGCGCTGGTCGACCTCCATCAGGTCGAGCGCCTCGCGCGCGATCGCGGTCGTGATCGAGCCCTCGTGCCTGACCTCGGCGACGTCGCGGACACGCCGCAGGATCCGGTTCGCAATTCGCGGCGTCCCGCGGGAACGGCCGGCGATCTCGTCCGCGGCCTCGTCCTCGATCTCGACCTCGAGGATCTGCGCCGAGCGGCGCACGATGCGCGCCAGCTCGGCCGGCTCGTAGTGCTCGAGCCGGAAGGTCAGGCCGAAGCGGTCGCGAAGGGGGCTGGTCAGGAGCCCCGTCCGCGTGGTCGCCCCGACAAGCGTGAACGGCGGCAGATCGAGCGTCAGCGTACGTGCCGCAGGCCCCTGGCCGACGATGATGTCCAGCCGGAAGTCCTCGAGCGCCGGGTAGAGGATCTCCTCGACGCCGCGGTTGATCCGGTGGATCTCGTCGATGAAGAGGATGTCGCGCTCGGAGAGCGAGGTCAGGATCGCGGCGACGTCGCCCTTGCGCTCGAGTGCCGGCCCGGCCGCGGACCGGAGTGCGACCCCGAGCTCCTCGCGGACGATGTGGGCCAGGCTCGTCTTTCCGAGGCCGGGCGGACCGATCAGGAGCAGGTGGTCGAGCGCCTCGCCGCGCGTGCGGGTCGCCTCGAGCGCGATCGCGAGCTGCTCCTTGATCCGCTCCTGGCCGACGAACTCGTCGAGCCGGCGGGGGCGCAGGGAGCGCTCGAGCTCGTCCTCGTCGAGCTTGACCCCGGGCGCCAGGAACTGCGTCTCCGTCACGCTGCCTCCCGTAGCGCCCGCCGCACCTGCTCTTCGACCGGGAGCTCGGGGTCGACCTGGGCGAGGGCGCGCTCGGCCTCCACGAGCGAGTAGCCGAGCTCGACGAGCGCGTCGCGCGCGCCGACGTGGCCGTGCTCCGCGGGCGAGGCGACCGAGCCGAGCTTCTCCTTCAGCTCCAGCACGACGCGCTGAGCCGTCTTCTTTCCGATCCCGGGGATCGCCTCGAAGCGGGCGGTGTCCTCGAGCGCGATCGCGCGGCGGAGGTCCGCCGGCGGCGAGCCGGAGACGATCGCGAGCGCGACCTTCGGGCCGACGCCCGACACTGCGAGCAGGTGCTCGAACAGCTCGCGCTCGGCGCTGTCCGCGAAGCCGTAGAGCTGGAGCGCGTCCTCGCGCACGTGCAGGTAGGTCTCGAGCGAGACCTCGCCCCCGCTTTGCGCGAGCCGCAGCGCGGTCGGCGTGGCGTTCACGAGGTAGCCGACGCCGCCGACGTCGAGGACGAGCCGCTCGCCGGCGCGCGAGACCGGCTTGCCGCGCAACCTGGCGATCACCCGGCAGCCGCCCGCAGCAGGGGCGGGGCGAGCGCGTGACAGATCGCGACGGCCAGGGCGTCTGAGGCGTGGTGTGAGCTCGGCGCCTTCCGCAGCCCGAGGATCGCCATCACCATCCGCTGCACCTGAGCCTTCTCGGCGCGGCCGTAGCCGCAGACGGCCTGCTTCACGCGCGAGGGCGCGTACTCAGCGCACTCGACGCCGTACGACGCGGCCGCGACGAGGATGGCGCCGCGTGCTTGCCCGACGGAGAGTGCGGTGCGGGCGTCGACGCCGACGAACGACTCCTCGAGCACGACCGCATCCGGCCCGTATTCCTCGATCAGGTCGCTGACGCCGTCGAAGAGCGTCCTCAGGCGAAGCTCCTGACGACGGCCGGCGGGGGTTTTCCACCAGCCGTGGGTGACCTCCCGGAGGCGGCCGCCTTTTTCGTGTACCAGTCCGTATCCGCACGTTGCTGTGCCCGGATCGATGCCGAGAACCTTCACGCCGTGAGGTTAGGCACCGCCTCGGACGTTCCTTCCCGACTAGGAAATCCGATTCGCGCGCGTTATCGTAGGCACGAGTGATGGGGAGGGGAACTTGGGTAGCGCTGACGCTTCTGGCCGTGCTGGTCTTCGTGCCGGCGGCGGGCCACGCGTCGGCCGCGCCATCCGGGACCACCTGCCAGGCAGGCGACACGACGGTCGCGATAGCGAACTTCTCGTTCACGCCGAGCGACGTGACGATCCCCAGCGGTGGAACTGTCTGCTGGACGAACTCAGCGGGCTCGTTGCCCCACACGGCGACCTCGGATGACGGCACGACCTTCGATTCGGGGCAGCTCGTGGCGGGCGCCAGCTACCGCTTCACCTTCACGAGCGACGGCGACTACCCGTACCACTGTACGAATCACCCGCTCTCCATGCTCGGGACGATTCACGTAGGGGCGCCGCCGCCACCTCCACCTCCACCTCCGCCTCCACCCCCACCGCCTCCACCGCCTCCACCTCCACCGCCTCCGCCTCCACCGCCTCCGCCTCCACCTCCACCGCCTCCTCCACCTCCGCCTCCACCCCCACCGCCTCCTCCGCCGCCACCCCCCGCGCCTCCGCCACCGCCGGCACCGCCTCCGCCTCCACCGCCCAGGGCGCACTGCCTCGTCCCGAAGGTCGTCGGGCAAGACGCTCGGCACCGCCAAGACGCGGATCAGGCACGCGCACTGCAGGGTCGGCAAGATCACGAGGAAGCACTCGAGCGCGCGCAAGAAGGGCAAGGTCATCGGCCAGAGCCCGCGCGCCGGCAGGCGCCTGGCCAACGGCGCCAGGGTCAACCTCGTCGTCGGCAAGGGGTAGGCCCGCCCCTCGCGGTCCAGACGAGTGGCCAAGGGGTTCGCGCTCGCGTTGCTGGCGACGCTGGCGATCCTGCCGGCCTTAGGTCACGCGTCCACGCGCCCTGGCGGCGGAACGAGCTGCCCCGCCACGGACATCGTGGTCACGATCACGGACTTCAGCTTCACTCCGAGCGTCATAAACATCGGCGCCGGAACGACGGTCTGCTGGACCTACCCCACCGGGATATCGGTGCACACGGCGACGTCGGACGACGGGACCTCGTTCGCCTCTGGCGCTCTTTCGCCGGGGCAGATCTACGAGCACACGTTCACGGCCGACGGCACGTTCCCGTACCACTGCATCTACCACGGCGCAGCCGGCGGGACGGGAATGGCGGGAACGATCCAGGTCGGCGCGCCGCCGCCGCCACCGCCGCCTCCTCCACCACCGCCCCCGCCTCCACCACCCCCACCGCCGCCGTTCAAGCCGCCTTGCCGGGTCCCGAAGGTCGTCGGCAAATCGCTCGCCGCCGCCAAGACGCGGATCAGGCACGCCCATTGCAGGGTCGGCAGGATCACGAGGAAGCACTCGACCGCACGCAAGAGGGGACGAGTCATCGCGCAGAGCCCGCGCGCGGGTAGGAGGCTGGCCAACGGCGCCAGGGTCAGGCTCGTCGTCGGCAAGCGCTAGGGTCGCCCTCGCGCTCGCGGCGCTTGCCGCGGCCGGCTGCGGGCATCAGCAGCAGTCGCCGCAGAACGCCCACGACCTGCTCGTCCAGGCGCAGAGAGGCCTGAGCCGGATCCACTCCGGAACCGTCACCGTCCACGCGCGGGCGAAGACGCCGATCCCGCTCGATCGCACGGAGACGGTCGACGCGCGCGACCTCCCGCTGTCGGAACTACGGCTCACGCGCTGGACGCGCAAGCCGCACCGGGTCGCCTGCGAGGCGAAGCTCGAGTGCGTCCGCGGCGAGGTCGCCGTGAGCGAGGCGCTCCGGGACCTGAGCCCGCTGCTTCCGAAGCTGCCGGTCGATCCGAGCTCGGTCCACGACGCCGCAGTCCAGGTCGCGCTCCGCGACCACAAGCCCGTCTACGTGAAGCTCACCGGCAAGGTCGACGCCGGCTTCCTGCTCGGCGATGTCCCCTTCGAGGTCGTGTTCGACCTTCCGAGCGCTAGGTAGCTACAGCCTCCATCACTCGCTCGGGGATGTCGAAGTTGGAGTGGACCTCCTGCACGTCATCGGACTCCTCGAGCGCGTCGATCAAGCGCAGCGTCTTCCGGGCGGCGCTCTCGTCCTCGAGGCTGACCGTCGTCTTGGGCACCATCGTCAGCTCGGCGGAGTCGACCTCCATGCCCGCCTCCTCGATCGCCTCGCGGACCGCGCTCAGCGACTCGGCGCCGGTCGTCACGCGGAAGCTCGAGCCGTCGAGCTCGACGTCGTCGGCTCCGCCCTCGGCCGCGGCGAGCGTCAGGTCGTCCTCGTCTGCGCCCTCGGCGTCGACGAGGATCACGCCGCGCCGCTCGAAGAGCCACGCGACTGCGCCTGACCCGCCGAGGTTGCCGTCGTACTTCGAGAAAGCGGCGCGCACGTCGGCCGCGGTGCGGTTGCGGTTGTCGGTCAGCGCCTCGACGATCACCGCGACTCCGTTCGGGCCGTAGCCCTCGTACACAACCTGCTCGAACGCCTCGGCGTCGGCGTCGGCGCCGGAGCCGCGCGCGATCGCGCGATCGATGTTGTCCTTCGGCATCGAGTAGGAGCGCGCCTTCTCGATTGCGTTCGCGAGCGCGAGGTTGGCCGCCGGGTCCGGGCCGCCTTCGCGTGCCGCGACGATCAGCGCCCGCGACAGCTTCGAGAAGAGCTGACCGCGCTTCTTGTCGGCCGCGCCCTTCTTGTGCTTGATCGAAGACCACTTGCTATGCCCGGACACTCATCGCCTCCTTCACCAGCTCGAGAAACCGCTCGTGGACACGCGTGTCGCCGGTCAACTCGGGATGGAACGACGCGACGATCATGCGGCCTTCGCGCAACAGCACCGGCTCGCCGTCGAGCTCGGCCAGCACCTCAACGTCCGGGCCGACGTCCTGCACGCGCGGCGCGCGGATGAAGACGCCGCGCAGGGGCCTGTCGTCGCCGTCGAGGTCGAGGTCGGCCTCGAAGCTCGCGACCTGCCGGCCGTAGGCGTTGCGCTCCACGTCGACGTCGATCAAGCCGAGGTGCGAGCGGTCGAGCAGGATCATCCCGGCGCAGGTCCCGAATACCGGCCGCTCGAACGAGCGGATCCCCTCCTCGAGGCCGTACAGCCGCACCAGCCGGGCGATCGCCGTCGACTCGCCGCCGGGAATGACGAGCCCGTCGAGGTCGCGCAGCTGTTCGGGCTTGCGCACTTCGACTGCCTCCGCGCCCAGGTCTCGCAGCATCGCAGCGTGCTCTCGCACGTTCCCCTGGACGGCGAGCACCCCGATTCTCGGCTTTCTGTCCACGTTTCGATTCTAGTGGCGGGACTATCCGTTCCGGCCATGCGCGCGTACAATTCGCAGCCGCAGGTGAGAGGAGAGGTCGCCCAGCCGCTTCGAACTGCTCCGGCGCGCCTACTGCGGCCAGGCGGCCGCCGGAGTGCGTGGCGCTGCGGTCCGTCGTCCGATCCGATGAAGCTCGGGCGGGGCTCAGCCGGGCCGCGTCTCGGGCGCCGCGTGCTCGTCATCGACGACGAAGAAACGATCCGGCTGCTCTGCCGCGTGAATCTTTCGGCCTCCGGGATCGAGGTGCTCGAGGCCGCGGACGGCACAGCCGGCCTCGAAATGGCTCGAACGGAGCGGCCCGACCTGATCCTGCTCGACGTGATGATGCCCGGCATCGACGGCTGGGAGGTCGCGCGCAGGCTGGGCGCCGACGCCGCTACCCGTGAGATCCCGATCGTCTTCCTGACCGCGCGGGCAGGGCAGGAGGACCGTCACCTCGGCGAAGAGGCGGGCGCCGTCGGCTACGTCGTCAAGCCCTTCGACCCCGTCTCGATCGCCACCGTGGTCGAGCTCACGCTCGCGCGCGTCAGACAAGGCGAGACAGAGGCGCTCCGCCGCGAGATCACGCACCCGGCGGAGGAAGCCAAATGACGACCGTCGACCGGCAGGCGCCCTCGCTCGAGTCGCTCGCGGAGGCCGCCGACCGAGCGAACCGCCTTCAGCGCGTCACCGGGCGGCTCGCGGGAGCGCTCACGCCGCAACAGGTGCTCGACGCGATCCTCACCGAAGGGCTCCGCGCAGCCGAGGCGCGCGCGGGCGCCATCGGGCTCCTGAGTGAGGACGGCCGCTCGATCACGCTTCTCGCACAAAGTGGCTACAGCGGCCCGGTCTTCGAGAGGTATGGGCAGTTCTCGGTCGACGCCGACCTGCCGATGTCGTATGTCGTCCGGACCGGGGAGCCGCTCTTCCTCGAGTCGCGCGCCGAGCGCAACAAGCTCTTCCCGAACCTCGAGCGAGAGGGCGGGGACGGCCACGCGATCGCGGTGCTGCCGCTGGCGCTAGACGACCGATTGCTGGGCGTCATCGCGCTCTCCTTCGGCGAGAACATGCGCTTCGGCGACGAGCGCCGCCAGATGAAGATCACGCTCGCCGGCCAGGCGGCTCAGGCGCTGGAGCGCGCCCGGCTCTACGCGGCCGAGCAGTCCGCCCGGCAGCGGCTCGCGTTCATCGCGGAGGCGAGCGAGCTTCTCGCCTCCTCGCTCGACTACGAGCAAACGCTGCGCCGCGTCGCACAGCTCGCGGTGCCCCGCCTCGCCGACTGGTGCGCGATCGACATGGTCGGCGCGAACGGCGAGATCCAGCGCCTCGCGGTCGCGCACGAGGACCCCGAGAAGGTCAAATGGGCCCACGAGCTGCAGGAGCGGTACCCGCCCGACCCCGACCAGCCGCACGGAGTCGCCCAGGTGATCCGCTCCGGTCAGCCGGATTTCCTCCCCGAGCTGCCGGAAGAGCTCATCGACGAGGCCGTCGGCGACGACGAGGAGCTCCGCCGGATCATCGACGAGCTCGGCCTGCGCTCGTCGATCTGCGTCCCGCTCATCGCGCGGGGCCGGACGCTGGGCGCGGTCTCGCTCATCGCCGCCGAGAAGCATCCCCCGTTCACGCAGCCCGACTTCGACCTCGCTCTGGAGCTCGCCCGTCGCGCCGGGGTCGCGGTCGACAACTCGCGCCTCTTCCAGGAGGCCGAGAAGGGAGCGAACGCAGCACGCGCCCTCGCGTACGTCGCCGACGGAGTCGTCCTGCTCGACCGCGCGGGCTTCGTCCGCCACTGGAATCCGGCCGCCGCCCTGATCACCGGCGTGTCCGAGGAGGATGCCGATGGCCGCCGGGTCGAGGCTGTCATTCCCGCCTGGGACCTGCTCAGCTCGCACGTTCCGCTTGTGGAGCCCGGCGACGCCCTCGCCCGCCCCGTGACGGTGCCGTTGACGATCCAGGGCCGGGAGCTCTGGCTCTCCGCATCCGGCGTGGACTTCGGCGAAGGCACGGTCTACGCCCTCCGCGACGTGACCGCCGAGCAGGGGCTCGAGAAGACCCGAAGCGACTTCGTCGCGACTGCTTCTCACGAGCTGCGCACGCCGCTCGCGGCCATTTACGGAGCAGTCCGCACGCTCCGGAGAGAGGACCTCGAGCTCGAGGAGGCCGACGAGTCGACCTTCCTCGAGATCATCGAGGGCGAGTCGCTCCGCCTCGCGCAGATCGTCGACCAGATCCTCGTCGCGGGGCAGATCGACGCCGACGCCGTGGCCTTCGACCTCGAGAGCTGCGACCCCGGCGAGCTCGCCGACGGCGTGATCGAGTCGGCGGCCCTTCACGTGCCGGAGGGCATCGCGCTGCGCGTGAACAGGAACACGACGCGCACGATTCTCTGCGACGTGAACAAGCTCAGGCAGGTGCTCGTCAACCTCGTCGACAACGCGATCAAGTACTCCCCGGACGGAGGCGACGTCGAGATCAAGCTCGACTCCGTCAACGGCGAATGCCTGATCGAGGTCGCAGACGAGGGGCTCGGGATCCCGAGCTCGGAGCGCGAGCGGATCTTCGAGAAGTTCTACCGGCTCGATCCCCAGCAGAGCCGCGGCGTCGGCGGCAGCGGGCTCGGCCTCTACATCTGCCGCGAGCTCGTCGAGCGCATGAACGGCCGGCTCGAGGTCGAGTCGGAGCCCGGCAGGGGCTCGCGGTTCACGGTCCGGCTGCCGGCCGGGGCGTAGTCTCCGGGTCCGGGTAGCGCGCCCGCACGACGATCGCCAGCGCCACGTAGACGAACCCGAGGACGACGAACCCGAACGGCCGCGCCCAGGCGTGTCTCGGCCCCTCGCTTCCGAAGATGAGGGACAAGGGGTTGAGCGACCCGCCGGACCACTTGTCGATGAAGTGCGCTGCCGTCAGCAGAAGCCCGAACGCGCCCAGCACGGTCCAGCTCGAGCGCCTCGTCGCGCCCCCGAAGAAGACGTACGCGAGCCCGGCCAGCCCGATCAGGATGAAGTGCCAGTCGCCCGAGTGCCAGAACCACAGAAGCGCCCCGCCGATCGTCACGCCCGAGACGACGTTCAGCCAGAACCCGTAGACGGGGTTCGCGCCGAGCGCGATCGGGAGCAGGAAGAGCCCGAAGAGGAGCGTGACCCAGGCGGACCAGTTGCCGCCGCTCGAGAGGACGTCGGTGACGAAGAACCAGCCCACGCCCGCTGCCGCGAGCACGAGCAACGGGTGGTGGAAGATGTGCAACGCCCAGAGTGCCGCGATGACGGTCAGCACTTCGAGCAGGAGCAGGCTCAGGTGGAAGCCGTGCAGCGGAGAGTCGTGCGAGAGCCAGCCGAACCAGTCCTCGAGCGCGGCGACGAAGACGGCAAAGAGCGCGACGGAGACGAACGCGAACAGGCCGGCAAGCAGCGGCCGCTCGCGGCGCCGCGCGGCGAACGCGCAGGCAGCGGCGCCCGCGAGCACGAGCGCCGACCAGCCGACGAACGCGGCCGCCTCATAACGGTCGGACAAGGTCGACTCGAGCCAGACCGCCGCCAGAAGGATCGTCAGCGCGCCTGTGTAAGCCAGAAAGGAAGCGCTGGCCCAGCCTGCCCGGACCACATCCACGCTGGAAAGTCTGAGATGCGCGCCGGACGGCGCGTGTTACCAGCCGCGCGTCTCGAGCAGCTCTTCGGGCGCGAGATCGGCGGCGGAGAGCCCGCTCATCGGATCCCCGAGACCGCCCGACACCCGCGCGAGGATCTCCGCGATCGCGGAAATGCGTCGTCGCTTCCACGATCGCCTTCGCGCGCGTCGATGGGTCGGACGACTTGAAGATCCCGGAGCCGACGAAGACACCGTCCGCGCCGAGCTGCATGCAGAGCGCGGCGTCGGCGGGAGTCGCGATCCCGCCGGCGGTGAACGTCACGACCGGCAGGCGGCCGTTCTCGGCGACCCACTTGACGAGCTCGTGGGGCGCGCGCAGCTCCTTCGCCTCCGAGTAGAGCTCCTCTTCGCCCATCGCGCCGAGCCGGCGGATGTGGCCGAAGACCGAGCGCATGTGCGTGACCGCGTTGACGATGTCGCCGGTGCCTGCCTCGCCCTTCGTGCGGATCATGGCCGCCCCCTCGGAGATGCGGCGCAACGCCTCGCCGAGGTTCGTGCAGCCGCAGACGAACGGGACCGTGAACTGCCACTTGTCGACGTGGTGCTGGAGGTCGGCCGGCGTGAGCACCTCGCTCTCGTCGATGTAGTCGACCTCGAGCGCCTCCAGGACCTGCGCCTCGACGAAATGGCCGATGCGGCACTTGGCCATCACCGGGATCGTCACGTTCTCCTGGATCTCGCGGATCTTGTCCGGGTCGGCCATGCGAGCGACGCCGCCTTCACGGCGGATGTCGGCCGGGACTCGCTCGAGCGCCATCACGGCGACGGCGCCCGCGTCCTCGGCGATGCGCGCCTGGTCGGCGTCGGTGACGTCCATGATCACCCCGCCCTTCAGCATCTCGGCGAGGCCGGATTTGACCCTCATCGTCCCGGTCTCGGCCATCGGCGTGATTCTAGCCCGGCCGCTAAGGTAGAGCGCGTGAGGCTGGCAGCTCTTCTCTTCCTCGTGACCGTGCTGGCAGCCGGTTGCGGGGGAGGCGGCAACAGCAGCAGCTCCAGCGACGGCCCCCGGCTCTCGCGCTCCGACTATGCCGCGAAGGCCGACGCGATCTGCAAGAAGTACAACGCGAAGACGAAGCAGATCGGCAACAACTCGAAGAGCCTCTCCGATGTCGCGAGGGCGTTCGACCAGGCGCTCCCTCTCCTCGAGAACGCGCTCTCCGAGCTCAAGGCGCTCAAGCCGCCGAAGAGCGAGCAGCGCAGCGTCGACGAGTGGCTCGCGCAGTCGCAGGTCCTGAAGCACGACCTCCAGGAGATGCGCGACCAGGCGAAGGCGAAGGACCTGAAGGGCGTGCAGGAGGCATTTGCCCGGGCTTCGGCGAACGACAAGCAAGGCAACCGCCTCGCCGCCAAGCTCGGCATGAAGGTCTGCAGCAAGGGCTGAGCGCCGGCTACCAGCCGTTGTCGCCCGGCACGAGCGTGACCTCATCTGCAGCCGGGCGCACGTCGACCGACGTTCGGGCCTCTCGGGCGGCATGCCGGAGGTTCTGCATGACCTCCTGGTAGTTCAGCTCCAAGGCTCGCCGCTCCCGCTCGGTCTGCTCCACCTCGTGACGCAGGACCTTCTTCGCCTGCTCGGCCTGGTCCAGCTGCTCACGAAGCTCGCGCTCGCGCGCACCCGCTGCGTGCTCGATCGCGTCGAGCCTGGCGCTCGCATTCGCGAGCTCGTGCTCGGCGGTCTTGGCCCGCTCGCGCGCGTGCCGGAGGTTCCGGCGAAGCTGCTCCGCCTCTCCCTCGGCCCGCTCGCGAAGCTGCGCCTCGCGCTCCTTCTCAGCCCTGGTGCGGACGAGAGCCTTCTCGAGCGAGTCGGCCCGCGTTGCGAGAAGGGCGAGCTCATTCGCAAGGGTCGGTTCGTTCATGGGCTATCCCTTTCGACCCCGGAGCGCGTCCCCCTTCTCGTTCCATCTCGCGCCGCGCCGCGGCGAAAGCCAGCCCGCGCGACAGCCGCTCGATGGGCCCGCCTGGATTCGAACCAGGGACCAACGGATTATGAGTCCGCTGCTCTGACCAGCTGAGCTACGGGCCCGGCGCGGCAAGCGTAGCGATGAGCCTGGTCGGGTCACGACGATGTGCCGCCGGCGCCGGGCTTTGCCCGGCGGGAGGCGTACGGCGCCAAGGAACCGTTGAATCGAGGCGTCGAGTGACGGCTCTGCGCACCGTCTCCTGACGACTTCGTGGGCAAGGAGGGGGCCCACGGGGGAACCAGGGGTTCCTCCGTGCTCAGTCCGCTGCTCTGACCAGCTGAGCTACGGGCCCGGCGCGGCAAGCCTAGCGCCAGATCGCGCCGATTCTGGTCACGCGGCTTTGTCGAGCGCGACCGCCTCGCCGCCGGCCTGGCCGCGGATCACCCCCGGCTCGCGTACCGGCCGGACGAGCGTGGCCACGACCAGCGCCCCGAAGAGGAGCATGCCGATGAGCGCATAGAGGGCCGTCTGTAGGCCGTGATCGACGGCCGCTCCGCTCGACGCAGTGACCGCGTGCGCGGCCGCGTAGTCGTTCGACGCGGTTGTCGCGATTGCGCTCGCGGCGGCGAGGCCGACGGCTCCGCCGATCTGGCGGCTCGTGTTGATCAGGCCCGACGCGACGCCCGCGTCCGAGCGGTGGACTCCGGTGAGGCTGGCGATCGTCACCGGGACGAACGAGAACGCCATGCCTGCGCCGCCGAGCACGAAGGCCGGAAAGACATCCCAGAAGTAGTGCCCGTCGACAGGCAGGCGGGTGAGCCAGGCGACGGAGGCGGCAGACGCGAGTAGCCCCGCGGTGAGCGTCGGCCGCACGCCGAGCCGCCGGACGGCCGCCTGCGCGACGTTCGAGACCACGACGACCGTCAGCGCGAACGCCACGAACGCGACGCCGCTCTGGACCGCCGAGTAGCGGAGAACGTCCTGCAGATACAGCGTCAGGAGGAAGAACTCGGAGAACGCGACCGCTCCGACGATCGCCATCGCGATGTTGGCCGCCGTGAGCGTGCGCAGCCTGAAGATCCGCAGCGGCAGGAGCGGCGACGGCGACCGCAGCTCGATCAGAACGAACGCGAGCACGAGCACCGCGGCCCCGGCCAGCAACGAGAGAGTCGTGCGGGAGGCCCAACCGTCGCTGGTCGCCCGCGTCATCGCGTAGACGAGCAGCATCAGGCCGGCGGTGACGGACGCTGCGCCGGCGAAGTCGAAATGGCGGTGCTGGAGGTCGGCGCGGCTGTCGCGCAGCAGGACGGGAGTGAGCGCGATCGCGGCGAGGCCGACCGGCACGTTGATGAAGAAGATCCAGGACCAGCTCACGTACGAGGTGAGCACGCCTCCCAGCAGGACTCCAGCGGCGGCGCCGCTACCCGAGGCCGCACCGTAGATCCCGAGCGCGACGTTCCGGTCCTTGCCCTCGGCAAAGGTCGTCATCAGGAGCGAGAGCGCAGCCGGGGCGAGCAGCGCTCCGCCCAGCCCCTGAAGCCCGCGGAAGGCGATCAGCGAGCCCGCCGACCAGGCAAGGCCGCACAGGAGCGAGCTCCCGGCGAACAGCGCGAGGCCCGCGATGAACAGCCGGCGCCGTCCGAGCAGATCGGCAAGCCGCCCTCCCAGAAGCAGCGTCCCGCCGAAGAGGATCGCGTAGGCGGAGATGACCCACTGCAAGCTCGTCTGCGAGAAGCCGAGATCCGCTTTGATCGACGGCAGGGCGACGTTCACGATCGCCACGTCGAGGATCACCATGAACTGCGCGGTGACGATGAGAGCCAGCGCGCTCCAGCGCCGTTCCGGATTCGAGGCGACAGCCACGTACTTGTCCTCTCTAATCGTTGTGCTATTCAACGTTATGACATCACAACGTTGGGCGCGCTACGCTATTCCCGTGACCGTCACCGACCAGGAAACGCCTCCCGTTTCCACCCCACGACTGCCTGAGGAGCTCGTCTCCTCGACCTCGTTCCTCCTGAAGCGGCTCGGCTTCAAGGCCAAGGATCAGGCGACGCAGGCCTACGAGGGCATGGGCCTCCATCCCTACCACCACGCCGTGCTCGCGGCCCTGGACGAGGGTTCACGCGAGACCCAGGGGGCGATCGCGGACGCCCTCGGCTATGACCGCGGCCAGCTCGTCGGCCTGCTCGACGAGCTCGAGGAGCGCGGTCTCGTCGAGCGACAGCGCGATCCCGCCGACCGGCGCCGGCACATCGTCCGCATGACGGCCGACGGCAAGCGTGCGCTCGCGCGGCTCCGAGGACTGGCCCGCCGCCTGGAGAACGATTTCCTGGCGCCGCTCGACGAGGCCGAGCGCTCCGAGTTGCACGGCCTGACGCTCCGGCTGGCGCAGCATCACCTACCGCATTGCGCGGGCCGGCTCCCGAGCGGCTCGGGCGGTTCCTCTCGACGCGAGGCGGGGAAATCCGCAAAATAGGCCTGCCCGCACTCCCGCGGCCGTCCACGAAGGAGGGTGAGCGACGGTGAAGGTCTTCCAGCACGAGCGACAGCTTCGAACCAGCGGCGGCTTGGCCGTCCGCGACATCACCGAGGAGGTGCAGGAGGCCGTCCGGGAGAGCGGCGTGGTCGACGGCATCGCGTGCGTCTACTCGCCCCACACGACCTGCTGCGTGCGGGTGAACGAGTTCGAGAGCGGCTTCCTGGACGATTTCGCGAACCTCCTCAAGCGCCTCGTCCCGAGCGAGACCTACTACGCGCACGACGACTGGGACCGGCGCACCGAGAACATCTGCGAAGAGGACATGGACTTCGGCAACGGGCACTCGCACTGCATGGCGATGCTGCTCGGGACCGCCGGCGAGTCGATTCCGGTGCGCGACGGCGAGCTCTGCCTCGGCACCTGGCAGCGCGTGCTCTTCCTCGAGCTCGACCGCGAGCGCGACCGCCGCTGGATCGTCCAGGTCGTCGGGACTTAGGAAGGCTCCGCGTCAGACGGCGGCCGGCGGGCGCAGCACGCCCTGGAGCTGCTCTGCCTGCTGGCGGATCACCGCCGTCGAATACCTGAGCTGCTCTTCGCTCGGCGGGGGTGAGCTGAGCCGAAGAGCGCGGTCGGACTGCATCGTCGAGGCGAGCTCGTCGAGCCGCGCGCGCACGTTGGCGGCAGCGGCACGCGAGGAGTCGTCAGGTGCGCTCGACTCGAGCGCGCGGGCTTCGGAGGCCAGCGCCTCGATCTTGCCGGTCACGACCGAGCCCTGAGCGACGACGTCGTCCAGCGCGACGAGGGCGCGCCGGTTGAGGTCGGCCGTGGTCTTGCCCCAGGCCTCCGCTCCCGCCTTGCGCCGGTGCAAGGCCCAGAGAATGATCCCCAGCGCTGCGAGCCCGAGGCCGAGGCCAAGGGCGATCCAGCCCCAGGACGTGCCGCCGGAGTCGGTCTCGGCGGTCGTGGCCGGCGGAAGAAGTCACCGTGGTCGTCGCGGTCGTGCCGATCACGTGCTGCCGCGTTGTCGTCGGCCCGGGCGACGTCGTGGTGACCGCGGTCGTCGTCGTGAACGCCGTCGTCGCGGTCTCGGTGAGCGTCTCGGCGGTCGTGACTGCCGTGGTGACCGTCTGTGTCTCGGCGGACCGCGTCGGGAGCTCGCGCGTAGCGGTGTCGGCGGTCCTCGTTCCGGCCGCACCTGTCCTGGTGCTCAGCGCGCCACTGGTGGTCCCGCCTCCGCAAGCGCCGAGCGCGAAGCCCGTCACCGCCACGAGAAGAAGGGCCGGTGCTAGCTTCAGAAGTCGTCCTGGGCCCCCCACGCCGCGAGCGTGGCCGACGCACGCGTCCCGCGCACCATCCCGTTCGGGTGATCTGTCAGGCGGCCGCGCGGACCGTCGCGCCGTCGAGCTCGAACACGAAGAAGTCCCGGCCGAGCACGGGCACCGCGACGTTGAAGACCGGCACGTCGCCGATCGCGCCCTCGAAGCGGCCCGCGTGCGTGTGGCCATGCAGGACGACGTCCGGGCGGTGCTCGGCGATGGGGACGGCAAGCCGGTCGGTGCCGAGGAACGGCCAGATCCCGCGCGGCTCGCCTTCGAGGGTCGTCACCGTCGGCGAGTAGTGCAGCAGGACGATGCGGTAGTCGCTGCCCTCGACCGCTTCGAGGCCGGCCTCGAGCGCGTCCACCTCCGCGGTCGTCTCGGCGTAGACCTGGCGCAGGATCGGCTCGCCGAAGTCCGGGAGCTGCGAGTCGGGAAAGCCGCCGACGAAGCCCTTCAGGCCGACGATCCCGACCGAGGCGCCGTCGACCTCCTCGACCGCCCAGCTGCGGTCGAGGACGCGCACGCCCGCGCCGCTCAGCAAGGCCACGATCTCCGGCACCTGGTTGCAGTGCCAGTCGTGGTTGCCGAGAACCGCGTAGAGCGGTACTTCCAGCGGCCGGCAGATCTCGGCGAGCAGCGCCGCCTGCTCGGGCTCGCCGTACGTCGTCAGGTCGCCCGCGAGCAGCACGATGTCGACGTCGCCGTCGACCGCCCGGAACGCGCCGGCGAGCGCGTCTCTGTTGGCCTCCTCGGCGTGGACGTCGCCCGCCGCGGCGACACGGATCGGCCTGGGCATGCCCGGCATTCAACCGATTGAGGCCCGGGCGTGCCGGGTACGGACGCCCAGATGGCCGGCGAAGACATCACCTTCGAGCAGCTGCTCGAGACGCTGAAGAAGGTCTCGGCGCTGATGCGCGAGGCCGACGTGCCGTTCGTCCTGGGCGGCGGCGTCGCCGTCTGGGCGCGCGGCGGCCCCGAGACCGAGCACGACCTCGACCTCTTCCTCAAGCCGGAAGACGCGGAGCGCGCACTCGAGGCGCTCTCTGCCGGCGGCCTGCGGCCCGAGAAGCCGCCCGAGAACTGGCTCTACAAGGCGTGGGACGGCGACGTGCTCGTCGACCTGATCTTCGATCCGAGCGGCGTAACGATCGACGACGGGTTCCTCTCGCGCGCGCCGGTGACCGAGGTCTACGCGGTGCGGATGCGTGTGCTGCGGCCCGAGGACGTCCTCGTGACGAAGCTCCTCGCGATGCGCGAGCACGAGGTCGACTACGAGAGCGTCCTCGAGATCGCGCGCGCCGTACGGGAGCAGATCGACTGGGACGAGGTGCGCTCCCGCACCGAGCACTCCCCGTACGCCAAGGCGTTCATGACGCTCGTCGACGAGCTCGAGGTCAGCGCCTGACGGGGGAAGGTACGCGGCTTACGCGACGTCCTTGAGCGCCTCGATCTCGCGGTGCACCGCGAGCTGCTCGAGGGCGTTCGCCTCGATCTGGCGCACCCGCTCGCGCGTGATCCCGAGCTGGCGGCCGATCGACTCGAGCGAAGCCGGGTCGCGGTCGCCGTTCAGGCCGTAGCGGAGCTTCAGCACCTCGCGATCGCGGTCCGGCAGGTCGGCCAGCGCGCGGTGCAGCAGGCTCTGCTCGAGGCTGACCGAGATCTCCTCCTCGGGCGCGGGCTGCTCGCTCGCGAACAGGTCGCCGAGGGCGCCTTCGCCCTCTTCGCCGATCGGCCGGTCGAGACTCGTCACCGCGCGCGCCGCGGAGCGCACCTCGCGCACCTGCTTCAGCGGCAGCTTGGCGTGCTTGGCGACCTCCTCCTCGGTCGGCGGGCGGCCGAGCTTCGGAGTGAGCTCGCGCTCCGCGCGGCCGATCCGCTGCTCGCGCTCGGCGATGTGGACCGGGATCCGGATCGTGCGTGACTTGTTCGCGACCCCGCGCTGCACGGCCTGGCGGATCCACCAGGTGGCGTACGTCGAGAACTTGAACCCCTTGCGCCAGTCGAACTTCTCGACCGCCCGGATGAGCCCGATGATCCCTTCCTGGATCAGGTCGAGCAGCGAGAGGCCATGGCCCTGGTAGCGCTTTGCGATCGACACGACCAGGCGGAGGTTGGAGTTGATCATCCGTTCCTTCGCCTCCATGTCGCCGCGCTCGATCCGCTTCGCGAGCTCGACCTCCTCCTGCGCTGTCAGGAGCGGCCAGCGGCCGGCCTCGTTGAGGAAGAGCTGCAAGGCATCCGTCGTCGCGACCGCGAGGTCGCCGTTCACGTACGTCGGCTGCTCGGTCTCACGGCCGCAGTCGTCGCTCACCTCGACCCCGCGCTCGTCGAGCTGCTCGTAGAGGCCCCGGACGTCCTCGTCGTCGAGCTCGTGCTCGGCTGCGAACTCATTGAAGCGAGAGAGGTTGACGCAACCCTGGCGCTCTCCCTCTGCGATCAGCGTCTCGATTGACTCCTGGAGATTTTCGGTCATGGGTTCCTGTTATCCCGGAACGCGCTCCTATAACGCGATGTTCCAAGAGCCTAGAGCAAGCCGCAGGAGCGCGCAGTGTTCGGCCACGGGTAGAAGCCGCGCGTGCGGTGGGCGCGTTCGGCGACCCACATCTGCTCCAGCGCCGACCACCGGTTCGCCAGACCGCGGCGCAGCAGGAGGGCCGGCGCGTAGGTGCGCATGAAGCCACGGTCCATCTGCAGGCCGCCCCAGTACGGATCGCCGGAGTCGCCCCAGCTCCCCTCGAAGCGGTGGATGCAGAGCCATTGCGCCTTGTGCGGCGGATTCTTCGCGGCCCTGAGCATGCGGCGGGCCTGCCGGTTCCAGTAGCGGAGCGCGCGCGGGCTCGCCAGCGGCGCGGCTAACTTCGAATGGCGCTTTCCGATGATCGACTGCCAGTGCCAGGCGGTGGCCCGCAGCCGGAGCGTACGCCGCGGGTTGACGTGCCTGGGCTTGAGCTTCGCGCGCGGGATCGCCCGCTTGGGCACGTGATGCGCGCGCAGGGTTGCCGCCGACAGGCTCGAGAGCGTGCCGCCCACGACCAGGGCGAGCGTGAGCACGAGCACCGCCAGCAGAACACGTTTTTCGTCCATGCAAAAGACCCCCCTCGAGAAGTCGCGTGCGAATCGGCTCTCCCGGGAACGCGTCGGCGGACGGCGCGAGATCGTGCTCCCAGGGCCTGGTTTGGCCTTTGGTACCGAGCGTTCTAGACGGTGAAACCTGTTGCTGGTTAGCGGTGCTCGTGCGCGTCGGCACGAAGTTCCACGCGAAACCGCTTGCTAGCGTCGAAAGTCGTGCGCCGTCTCCTCCTGCTGCTGAGCGCCGTTGTCGCCGTGGACACGATGTTCTACACGGCGCTTGCGCCGCTTCTCCCCCACTTCGCCTCCGCCTACGGGCTGGGCAAGGGCGGCGCCGGGGCGCTCACGGCGGCCTACGCAGCCGGCGTGCTCGCCGCGTCGGTTCCCGGCGGGCTCGTCGCCTCTCGGTTCGGCGCGAAGCGGGCGGTTTTGATCGGCGTCGCGGCGACGGCATTCGCCACGCTCGCGTTCGGCCTCGCCGGAAGCGTCTGGGTGCTCGCGGTCGCACGGCTCGCGCAGGGGCTCGGCAGCGCGTTCTCCTGGGCGGGCGCGCTCGCCTGGCTCGTCGGCTCGGCTCCGCCCGGACGGCGCGGCGCGCTGATCGGCACCGCGATGGGCTCGGCGGTCTTCGGGGCGCTGCTGGGGCCTGCTCTCGGCGCTGCTGCGACCGTGATCGGGATCAGGGCCGCCTTCGTCGCCGTCAGCGGCGTAGGGCTCGTCCTGTGTGGCTTCCTCGCGGCGATGCCCGGCGCGAGGGCGCAGCCGCAGCGGCTCTCGGCGCTGCGCCGGGTGGACGCTCCGCTGGCGGCCGCCCTGTGGCTCGTCGTCCTCCCCGCCCTGTTGTTCGGCGTTCTCACGGTGCTCGTTCCGCTGAAGCTGCACGCGAACGGGTGGAGCGGCGCCGCGATCGGGGCGCTCTTCTTCGTGACCGCCGCGCTCGAGACTGCGTGGAACCCGGTACTGGGGCACCTGAGCGACGTGCGCGGGCGGCTCTTCCCGCTCCGCTTCGCGCTCGTCGGCTCGATCGCGGTCTCCGTTGCCCTCGCCTGGGCCAACGCGAGCGCGCTCGTCGCCGTGCTGGTCGTGGTCGCCGGGATCGCGTACGGAACCTTCTACACGCCGGGATGGCGCTGGTCTCCGACGGCGCCGAGCGGGCGGGAATCGCGCAGGGCCTTGCGTTCGGCGTCATGAACCTCGCGTGGGCGGCGGGCGCGGCCACGGGGCCCGCCGTGGGCGGTGCTTTGGGCCAGTCGTTCGGCGACGTCCTTCCCTATCTGTTGCTCGCCGCGCTCTGCCTGGCGACCCTCGTCTACTCCCAGCCGAGGTTGCGCCCGAGGAGCGCGTAAAGCCGCTCGTTCGGCTCGGCGAACTCCCCGGCCAGCCGGCTGCGCGTCTCGGGCCGCATCGGCTCGTACTGCCGCTCGAAGACACGCGGGTAGGCGTCGAGGTGGTGCGGCGGCGCGCCGATGAAGTCGAGCACGCGCGCATAGGTTCCGTCGGGGTCGCCGCCGAGATCGTCGCTCGGGAGCACCAGAAGCTGTTCCCGCGGAAAGACCCCCAGCCAGCGCTCGATCTGCTCTGCGTAGAGGCCGCGCGCGCGGTACGTGTAGTTCCACCACGCGTGGCTGAAGTAGGCGGGGTCGACGCGCATGCGCTCCTCCTCGCCGCGGAGCCGGTCGTCCTCGGCGGCGAGCGCGTCCTCGAACGAGAGCTCCTCCCGGCCGAGCGCGACCTCGTGCTGGTAGTGAGAGAAGGCGCGGTCGACCGGATTGCGGACGAGCGCGATCAGCCTCGCCTCGGGGAGCAGCTCGCGGACTCGTTCCGGGGCGAGCGGATGGAAGAGGTAGCTCGGGCTCGCCTCGCCCACGAGACCGCGGGCGCGCAGGCGGTTGGGGAAGTTGCCGCGGTACCACGCCTCGCCGCGCGCGTAGTGGCGGTCGAAGAAGCTGACCTCCTTCCAGGACGGGCCCGTGATCTCCGGGTGGCGGCGCAGGTACGCGTAGAGGGCGGTCGTCCCAGCCTTCTGGGCCCCGAGGACGAGGAAGTCGGGCAGCGGCCGCAAGGGTGCCGTGGCACGGCCGTACGTCCAGATCGCGTTGCGGACGACCACGCGCACCGGGTCCGGGATCGTCGGGACGAGCGTGGCCAGGTTGCGACTAGCAGGTCTACGAATAGCCGAGCTCCTGCATCAGCTCCGCGGCCTCGGCCTCGATCTCGTCGACTTGCTGCGGGGTGAGGTTGCGGTGCCAGCGGCCTACGGACTCGGCGTGCATCCCGCCGAGCGCCTCGGCGAGCAGGACCGGGTCGGCGCCGATGTGGGCCGCGAGCGGCTCGGAAGCGGTCTCCGGGTCCGCCGCCAGCGCCTCGTAGCGCACCTCGACCGTGCTCGACGGAGCTCCCTGCGCGGCGGTGACGTAGCGCCGCCAGGCCCACGCGGCCCGGCGCGCCTCGCTCGCGGCGTCGAACTCGTCGCGGCGCTCCGCCTCGACCCAGAAGCGAGCGTAGTGCCCGTACGGAATACCGACGTCGTCCTGCCCGGGCCGTCCTTCCCGCAGCCAGCCCTTCTGCAGGAGCGACGCGGCCACGTCGCGCGGGTCGCGGATCATGTGCACGACCGCCGCCTGCGGGTACGCGCGAAGCGCCGCCGGCAGCACGAATGCCGTCTCGGGCGACTGCTCGACTGCACGCAGCCCGCGCACGAGGCCGAAGCGCCGTACGCGCTCGAGCCTGCGGCGCAGCTCGGCGGCAGCCGTTTCCTCGTCGGTGCCCGCGAGCTCGGGAATCGCAGCCTTCCAGGGACCGAGCTCGCCGAGGTCGGTGAAGCCCGGCACGCGCCCGATCGAGCCGGCGACGAAGGTCGTCCCCGACCTCGGCGAGCCGAGCACGAACACCGGCCGCTCCGAGGCGGCGCCGTCGTCACGGAAGGCCCGCTGGCCTGATCGCACGAGGATGCGCGCGACCGCTGCGCTGTAGAGACGCAGGTTCCGTGCGGCTCCGGGCGGCGCGGCCAAGGCGCCGAAGACTAGCGCCCGGCCAGCGCCCGAACCGCGTCCTCGAGACCGTCGCAGACCGCGTCTGCGACGAAGACCGTCCACGGATGCGGCTTGCGCCCGCCGGTCCAGACCACGACCGGCCGCCCGATCGCGTGAGCGTGCCAGGCCTCCATCGCCGTGCCCTCGTCAGGTTCTCCGAAGTCGGCGAGAACGGCGTCGCACGACTCGATGTCCTCGAGGTCTCCTTCCACGATCTCGGCCTCGTTCCCATCAGTGCGGCCGCGGAAGTCGCGCCGCATCGGATCGACGGGCTCCCAGCCGAGCTCCTCGACGAGCGCCTTGGCGCGGCGGCGGTACTCGTCTGCGAAGGGCGGACCGGCGAGGTAGACGCGCGGCACGCGCGTACAGTACGCAGCATGGAACGCTCGACCGAGTTCGTGGCGCTCGGGCACGCCGGCTCCGAGAACTACGCAGGGCTCGAGACCTTCGAGAATCCCGGCGTCGCGAGCGTGGAGATGCGCAGCGACGAGCTGACGGCCGTCTGCCCGATCACCGGCCAGCCGGACCTCTACACCGCGACGATCACGTACCGGCCAAAAGACGCTTTGTCTGGAATCGAAATCGCTCAAGCTCTACCTGAGCAGCTTCCGCAACGAGGGCGCCTTCTGCGAGGCGCTCGCCGTGCGGATCCGCGACGACGTCGCGGCCGCGCTCGAGCTTCCCGCCACCGAGGTGACGGTGGAGCTCGAGCAGAAGGCGCGCGGCGGGATCACGATCACCGCCGAGGCGTAGGTCTACGCCCGGATGAAGGTCGAGCGGGCGAAGGATGCGGACGAGTTCCTCGCGCGGGCAGGCGAGTTCCTGCTCGCCCGCGAAGCCGTGCACAACCTCCCGCTCGGGTTGTGTTCGCGGCTGCGCACGCACCCGCTTCTCTACGGCGAGAAGCCGTACTTCGCGGTCGCGGTCGAGGGTGACGACGTCGTCGCCGCGACAATGCGAACGCCGCCGCACAACCTGATCCTCAGCGCAGTCGACGACCCTGCCGCTCTCGAGCCGCTGGCCGACGACGCCGCGGCGGCGTTCGGGTCCTTGCCGGGTGTCGGCGGGCCGCGGGAGCCCGTCGGGCGATTCGCCGGGATCTGGCAGACCCGCACGGGGGCGAAGGCGGAGATCTCGATGCGGATGCGGATCTACGAGGCCGAGGAGACGCGCCCGCCGGAAGGAGTACCGGGCCGGATGCGCCCCTACGAGGACCGCGACCGCGCACTCGTGATCGCGTGGATGGACGCGTTCGTGGACGAGGCGATGAGCGAACCGCCGCCGGAGACGTCGCAGGAATGGCTGGAGCGCCGCCTCGACGACCCGGACAGCAGAATCCTGATCTGGGAGGTCGGCGGCGAGCCCGTCTCGATGGGCGGCCACGGCGGCAGCACCCCGAACGGGGCTCGGATCGGGCCGATCTACACGCCGCCCGAACTACGGCGTCGCGGCTATGCCAGCGCGCTCACGGCCGGGCTGACACAGATGCTGCTCGATCGCGGTCGGCGCTTCTGCTTCCTCTTCACCGACCTAGCGAACCCCACGTCGAACTCGATCTACCAGCAGATCGGCTACCGGCCCGTCGCCTACGTCGACCAATGGAGCTTCAGCTAGCCGCAGCGGTTTTCGCCGAGTCTCCCCGCCAGCACCGGCTCCTCGGCCTCGAGCCCCTGGAAGCACTGGCCGCAGAGGCCGACCACCGACTTGGCCTGAGCCAGCAGGTGTGACCGCACGTTGATCGGAAGCTTCACGCGGCCGAGATCCAGCAAGAGCTTGCCGGTCACCCGCTCCTGCGCCGGAGTCCCCATCTCGGAGAACTTCTGCAGCGGCGCCTGGATCTGCCGCAGGCGCCGGATGTCGGCGTAAACGTGCACAACCGCCCGGCGCTGGGCGGCGGTCAGCCGGCAAGGCTTGAGCGCGCCGGTCGTGGTCGTCGACGGGGCCGAAGCTGCGCGGTGCGGACTCCCGCCCCCGCAGCCGGCCGCAGCAGCCGCCAACGAGACCGCGCAGAGAGCGACAAGCATTCCTGGCAGGGCCATCAAGAAGCGGTTACCGGGTACTTCCACCGGGAAACACGCCCGAGGGCACGCAGGCTCCGGGCCGCTCACGGCAGGCCCGGAGCCCGAGCGCGTTCTCAGTGGTGGTGACCGGTGGTGATCCGAATGATCCGGCCTTCCCCGGCGGGGAAGCCGAACCCGTTCTCGCTGACGTAGAACGCGCCGTCATGGCCGATCGTCATCCCGGTCGGGAAGACGAGGCCCGAGACGATCGTCTCGGCAGGGTGACCGCCGCGCACGCGGACGATCGCGCCCGTCCCGGGAGTCGGACCCCCGGGAGTCGTGCTCATCTCGAGCGCGTATAGCTTGCCGCCGCGGAACGCGAGCCCGAGCACCTGCTCGAGACCCGTCGCCTTCTGCGTGAGCGTGCCGTTGTGACCTAGCTTCCAGACGCTCTCGTTCGGCACGTCGCCGTCCGGAGGGCCGAAGACGCCAAGGTTCCCGATGAAGAAGTCCGGCGCCTGCCCGTGATGGTGGAAACCGCGGCCGTGATGCTTCTTGGCATGCCGCTGCGCGATCGCCGTCGGGACGACGTGCCCGAGCTGCGCGGAGATGTCGACCACGCGGTTGATGTCGCCGTGCCCCGTCACGTGGTCGAGCTCGCCCTGGTTGGAGTCCATCGGGTAGAGCGCTCCGCCGGAAGCGATCATGCTGTACCAGGTCCCGTCCGGCTCGAGGTCGTCGTCGTCCGGGTTCGCGACGGGATGCGTGGCCCGCCACGCGCTCAGGTCGGCGATCAGCGACCAGTTGCCGCCGTGGCCGACGCGGAAGACGCCGTTCGGAATCGTCGGAACGCCATGCGAGCAGCCCGCGCCTGCCAGCAGCCCGTAGAGCCGGTGCCCGACGAAGGCGACGCTCGAGACCCCGCTGACCAGGCTGCCGATCGCGGGACTCGTCTGGCTCGACGGCAGCGCGTCCACGACCGTCGAAACGTGGCCGTGCCGGTCCACCTTCGAGACCCGTCCACCCATTACCGGGTCGTTGGTGCTCCCGAAGTACGGAGCAGCGTCACCGTGCGCCTGTCCGTACGGACAGGCGTCGTCGAACGAGTTGTGCGTGCCACCGAGCCCGCCCTCGGCGACGTAGAGCTTTCCGTCGGGCCCGAACGTGAGGCCTCGCGGGTTGTTGAAGCCGGTCGCGAAGACCGACATCGTGACCGTTCCGTGACTCTTGCCGTGGCCGTGGCCCTTGCCGTGCTTCACGCCCACGGATGCCTGGGCGCTCCCGATCGCAAGGACGAGGGCGGCGGCGGCGCAGAAGACGAACAGGCTTCGTCTCATTGCTTCTCCCCCTTCTCCGGTTCCCGGGACCTTATCGCGGCTCTGCAGCGGAGGGCGCGGTCCGGCCGCGCCCTCCGCCATAAGTCGTTAACAGAACGTCGCGACGATCGTCCCCGTGCCCGGGTGGCCGGGGTTCGGCCCGTAGCCCGGGTCGGTGTGGACGACCACGATGCTGCCCCAGGTGCCGGAGACCGTGCTGCCGGACTGGGTGACCGAGCTCGCGACGAGCACGCCCATGTAGGACGGCACGTTGTCGGGTGGATTCCCGGCATTGCCGGTCCGGGTCGTGAAGCTCGTCCCGCACACCTCGGCCGGGCTCTGCTGCGGCAACGTGGTCACGTTGGCCGCGAAGCCCTTGAAGGCCGGCGGCGCGAGGCCGCCCGAGAGGCTGTTCAGGCTCGACCACGAGTGGCTCCACCAGGTCAGGGTGTCGCCCGCGCCCGCTCCTGCGACCGTCTGGTCGCCGAAAGCGAAGGCGCCGCGGCTCGGGAAGGCGAAGACGACAACATCGGCACTGTCGGACGAGCCGAGGTAGTAGTCGTCGCCCGCGAAGGTCGCGGTGATCGTCTTCGGCCCGAGCGAGCCGGAGACGTTGATCGAGCAGCCGACGTGGCCGGCGGCGTCGGTCGTCCCGCTGCACGTCTGGCCGTCGAGCGTGAAGGTCACGGTCTGGCCGGGCGGCGAGGGCGGAGGTGAGCCTCCGTCGCCATCGTCGTCGTTCGCGCCGTCCTCGACGAGGGTCGCGGTCACGTTCATCGTCCCGCCCGACAGGATCACGGTCGGCCCGGTGTACGTGAGCGTCGTCTCCTCCTTGGTGATCGTGAACGACTCGCTGTCGGAGCTCGGCCCGTAGACGGAGTCGCCCGCGAAGGCGGCCGTGACGGTGTACGCGCCGGGAATCTGCGTGATGACGACGGCGCAGGACGCCGATCCTGTGAGGTCGGTCGTCGCGGAGCACGACTCCGAGCCGAGCGTGAACGTGAGGGTCTCGTTCGCGACCGGGTTCGAGGTCTCGGCGTCCGTCAGCGTCCCTGAGAGCGTGGCGGAGTCGTGGTAGTCAGCGGTGGTCGCGCCCGTGTAGGCCGTGACCGTGGGCCGCTGGGAGACCGTGACCGTCTGGCTCGTGGTAGCCGTCAGGCCCGCGTCGTCCTCGACCGTGAGCGTGACCAGGTAGCTGCCGGCCGCCGCGTACGTGTGGCTCGGCGTCGGGCCGCTGCCGGTCCCGCCGTCTCCGAAGTTCCACTGGTAGTCGATGATGTAGCCGCCTGAGTTGTTCGAGTGCGAACTCGTCCCGTCGAAGGCGACCGGGTCGAGTGCCGGCGGCGATGTCGGCGACCACGTGAACGACGCCGTCGGCGCGACGGCGCCGAAGTTCAGCGCGCAGCCCGTGATCGCGTTGCTCCACTCCTGCTGGATCTCGTACGGGTTGTGGTTGATCAGCTGGTTGTAGTCACCCGTGCCGTTGTTGGCGATCCGGGTGCCGAAGTCGAAGTTGCACTTGTCGCCGTTCTCGCCGGCACCGTTCGTGTCGAACCAGCCGGCGCCGGTCGGGTCGGTGATCGTCTCGTTGTGCTCGTGGCTGATCACGTTCAGCTCGTGGTCGGTCACGTCGCCGTTCGGCCTCTTGGTGGCGTCACCGCTGTTGCAGTGGCCGGAGGCGAAGCCGATGTAGGGCTCGTTGGCCCAGAGCGTCAGGCCGTGCCCGCCGATGTTGAACGAGCTGTGGTAGGCGCAGTAGCGCGGCGAGAGGTTGAGGACGTTCCCGCAATCGGAGAAGTCGTCGACGCACGTCTCGACGTTGTCGGGCAGCACCAGGAAGTAGATGTGGTCGAGCCCGCGCGGGAGGCTGTTGGCCTGGATGAAGTTGTCGAGCTCCGTCGACTCCTGCGTCTGCGTCAGACAGTTCGGGACGGTGAGCGTCCCGTCCGTCGTCGGGCAGCCGGACACCGTGGCCGGGAACGCGTTCGTGTCGCTGAGCGCGCCCCCAAACGTCTGCTGGTACTGGATGAACGTGTTCGTCGAGTCGTCGTACTGCGTGTCGGTCGCGTAGACGTTCGTCGCGCGGCCGCTGTCGGTGGCGACGTCCGTCAGGAAGCGCTCGATCAGCGAGTGGTAGTTCGCCGTGACCGTGAAGCCCGGCGGCTGCCAGTAGACGACGTGCGTCGTGTGAGGGCCGATCACGAGCGCCCCGCCGTGGTACGTCAGGTTGCAGGTCGGGTCGGGGCACGCCGCCCTCGGCCCGTGCGGGCGGTTCGGCCCTTTCAGCCCGTGGTGGAGGAAGCGGCGCACGGACGCGCCGGCTGCGGGCAGGACTCGGAGGCGCTTGCCCTTCGCGGACTTGTCCGGCATGACGCCGAGCGCCGCGCCGACGTGTGCGCGCGGCGCGTGGTGTTTCCGTGCGGCGGCGGCCGATCCGGCGCCGAAGGCTGGAAGGATCAGGATCAACGCGAGGACCGCGAACGGCGCGGCCCCGCGCAGGCGGCGTACAGATGACATTGCTTCTCCTCTCGCCCACGCGGGCGGCGCGCGTCCCGCGAGAGGGCAATCGTAAATTGGCGGCTCTCTCACCCTAGAACCGCCTTGTGGGGTCGTCAATCCCCCCGGCCGGGTGTCAGGATTCGGACATGGACTCGCCCGCCGGCCTCCGCTCGCTGCTCGCCCTCGCCGCTGTAGCCGTCCTGCTCGGGAGCGGCTTCATCGGCTCCTGCTCTCGCCGGTCGTCGTCGACCGGCGCCGGCGGCTGCGCACGGGCTCGCGTTGGCGGGAAGCTGACCTGCCTGCGGCCGGGCCTGGCGTGCGGCCCACGCCATGAGCGCGTCTACCGCTCCTACGGGCTCACCTGCAAGCGCGGGCCTGAGGGGTACCGCCTGCGCGAGCGGACGTTCATCGGAAAGCCCAACCCCTAGCTCGACTCAGTCGGGCTCGACTCAGTCGGGCAGCCAGCCCTCCTGGTACGGCCCGACCGTGCGCTGCTTGAACCGCGCGTACGCCTTCGCGGGCTCGGTGGTGTCCTCCTCGGCGCTCGCGCCGAGCCGCGCGGCCTTGTCGTCCACCGTGTAGCCGCCCCAGTCCTCGCCGCGCGTGTTGATGCGCGCGCCGAGGGCGAGGACGAGGCAGGTCCCCTCCCCCGCGCCGACGATCACGTGCTTCGCCTCGGGCGGGCAGTGGACGAAGTCCCACTGCCGCAGCGGCCGCTCCTCGCCCTCGATGACGAGCGTGGCCTCGCCCGAGAGGACGAGGAAGTCCTCCTGGTCGGACTCCCAGTGGTACATCGCCATCGGCTCCCCCGGCCGCATCGCGACGAGGTGGACGCCCACCTGCTCGAAGTCGGTCTCGCCCTCGAACAGGCAGTAGGCGCAGCGGTCCGGCCCGGACCGCCAGGGCGCGTCGCGCGCGTTGAGCACGAACCACCCGTCGCTCTTGGCGACGAGACCGTTCTCCGTCTGCTTCAGATCCGCCTCGGTAACCATCGGCAGAGCCTGCCACATTTGAGGATCGTCTTAGGTCTTGAAGTCCCAGCGGGCGGGGTCGAACCCGAAGGTCTCGACGAGGTTCTTCTCCGTCCTCGCTTCGGCGACCGCGCGCTCCTTGCTGTACGTCCAGACCGTCTCGCAGCCGTCGGCGTCGCTTCGTTGGATCTCGATCGCCGGCGGTTCCTCGCGGTCGATGTACTCGCACGCGTAGTCGGCGGCGTCGAGGAAGTTCGGGCCTGCGTAGAGAAGGCTCCGCTGGCGCCGCTCGCCGGGGAAGCCGACCAGGATGACCTCGTAGGTCGGGTGGCCGGCCGGAACCGGGACGGTGACCGTCTCGACCTTGTCCTCGAAGCCCTCCGTCTCGACGACGATCCCGTGCTGCTCGGCGAGGGCGAGCGCGAGCGTCGCGCCCGAGATGTGGCCGCGCCGGACGAGGATCGCGCCGAGGCGCCGGTCCTGGTGCGCGCGCTTCTCGGCGAGCGCCTCTGCCAGTTCGTTCTCGCTGACGAGCCCGCCGTCGAGAAGCACCTTGCCGAGCGGGCGCCAGCCACCGAACCGCCCGAGGGCCGCGGTCGCTGTGCCTACCGGGCCCGGCTCGTCGTCATCGAGCTCGTCGAGCCGGTTGCGGAGCTCGATCCCATGCTGCTTCGCGAGGGCCTTTGCGAGCGAGGTGCTGCTCATCGAGCCCTGGTCGACGATGATCTTTCCGAGCTTCTGACCGGTGCGGCGCTGCTCGCTGAGCGCGCGCTCGAGCTCCTCGCGGCTGAGCAGATCTTCGTCGACGAGGAGCGTTCCGAGCTGGCGCCACGGGAAATCTGCTTGATCCATAGATCACATTTTCGGCTCCGAGCCCTCGCGGCTTGAGCATTTGCTTCAGGGAATCGCGATGACCAGCTTGCCCTGGGTGTGGCCCTTTCCGATCAGGCGGAACGCCTCGGGCAGCTCGCCGAGATCGAAGCGCCGCTCGACGACCGGCTTGACCTTGCCGGCCTCGATCAGCTCTCTCAACGCATCCAGGTCGGCCCGGTTGGGCTTGGCCATGAAGAAGACGGCCTCCTGACTGCCTCGGATCGCAGCAAGCTTGGTGCTCACCATGTGACCCAGCGGGCCGAGGAGCCGGTTCCCCTTCTGGCCTCCCACGATGATCACGCGGCCCTCGGGAGCAAGCACCCGCTTCAGCTCGGACCAGCTCCGCGAGCCGGCGATGTCGAGGATCGCATCGAAGCGGCGGCCGCTGCGAGTGAAGTCGTCGCGCGTGTAATCGACCACCTCGTCGGCGCCCAGCGAGCGAGCCTGGTCGACGTTCCTGGTGCTGCACACGGCGGTCACGTGCCCGCCCAGAGCCTTGGCGATCTGGACGGCGAAGGTGCCCACGCCTCCCGAGGCGCCGTTCACGAGGACGTGCTGCCCGGGTTGGAGCTCGGCCTTGTCGCGGATGCCCTGAAGCGCCGTCAGGCCCGCCATCGGCACCGCCGCTGCCTCCTCGAAGCTCAGGTTCGCCGGCTTGAGCGCCACCCCGGCTCGAGCTTGGACGTACTCGGCCAGCGCGCCGTCCCGGAGACCGTAGACGTCGTCCCCGGACTGGAGACCCGTGACGTCGGCGCCCACGGTCTCAATCGTTCCCGCGAAGTCGGCGCCGATGAGCGGCGACTTGGGCCCGCGCAGGCCTGTCATCGGTCGCCCGACCCACGGCGTGCCGGTGAGGTCGTACCAGTCGTAGCGGTTGAGGGAAGCTGCCCTGACCCGCACCAGCACTTCGTCGTCCTCGGGCTCCGGCCGGTCGACCTCGCGGAGCTCGAGCGTCTCCGGAGGCCCGAACCCCTTTCGCGTCATCGCTTTCATGTCTCTCCCTTTCGTACGTTGTAAGTTTACGGTGTAAGGTATAACGTACAACGTAAGATCTGTCAATGGCCACGACACGCCTCCCCCTCACCCGCGACCGCATCCTTCAGGCCGCCCTCGAGCTCGTCGACGAGCAGGGCCTCGAAGCGCTGACGATGCGGCGCCTGGGACAACGGCTCGGCTTCGAGGCGATGTCGCTCTACAACTACGTCGCGAACAAGGAGGACGTGATCGACGGCATGCTCGAGCTCGTCCTCGCCGAGACCGACCTGTCGCGCACGGCCGACGATTGGGCGAGCGCCGTCCGCGAGAGCGCGATCTCGGTACATGCCGCCCTGCAACGCCATCGCTGGGCGGGCGGCCAACTGATCGCCTACGGGCGGGTCCGGGCGGCGCGGCTGCAGTACATGGAGTCCCTGCTCAGGCAGCTGCGCGAGGGCGGTCTCCCGGCGGAGGCGGCCTACGTCGCGTACCACATCCTCGACGCGCACATCTTCGGCTTTTCGCTCTGGGAGGCGAGCCACACCTTCAGCGAGGAGGACGTCGCGGAGATGAGCGCGGTCTTCGAGCAGGTGATCACGCCCGAGCGGTTTCCGTACCTGCGCGAGCACGGCCAACAGCACTTCGACGAGGGCCCGCACCATGACGCCAACGCCTTCGAGCTCGGGCTCGACCTGATCATCGACGGTTTGAAGAAGATGCACGACCGTGCGTGACCTCTTCCAGCTCGACCCCGACGTCGTCTATCTGAACCACGGCTCATTCGGCGCCTGTCCGCGGCCGGTGTTCGAGCGCTACCAGCACTGGCAGCGCGAGCTCGAGCGCGAGCCCGTGCAGTTCATCAAGCACCGGCTGCACGACCTGCTTGCCGAGGCACGCGTGGAGCTGGGCGCATTCGTCGGCGCGCCGGCCGACGACCTTACGTTCGTGCCGAACGCGACCACCGGGGTGAACGTTGCGGCCCGGTCGCTCGAGCTGCAGCCGGGCGACGAGGTGCTCGCGACGAACCTCGAGTACGGCGCGTGCGACCTCACCTGGGCGCACGTCTGCGAGCGAGCGGGCGCCCGCTACGTGCGCGCCGAGGTCGAACGCCTCTTCGAGGCGCGGACCGAACGAACGCGCGCGGTCTTTCTCTCGCACGTCACCTCTGAGACCGCTCTCCTTCTGCCGGTCGAGCAGATCGTCGCGCAGGCCCGCTCCGAGGGGCTCGCGACGATCGTGGACGGCGCGCACGCCGTGGCGCAGGTCGACCTCGACCTGGCCGCGCTCGGCGCCGACTTCTACGCGGGTACGTGTCACAAATGGCTGTGCGCGCCGAAGGGCTCGGGGTTCCTCTACGTCAGGCCCGAGTGGCAGGAGCGCGTGCAGGGGCCGATCGTCAGCTGGGGCTACACCGAGCCGGCGACGTTCATCTCGCGGACCGAGCGCCAGGGGACGCGCGACTCGGCCGCGTACCTCGCCGTCCCGGACGCAATCGCGTTCGTCCGCGAGCACGTGCTCTCGGACCGCGAGCGCTGCGTCGCTCTCGCGCGGCAGGCCCGCCGCGAGCTCTGCGAGCTGCTCGGAACCGAGCCGCTCGCGCCGGAGGAGCAGATCCTGCAGATGGCGAGCGTGCGTCTCCCCCAGCCCGACCCCGGCCTTTCGCAGCGCCTCTTCGACGAGCATCGAATCGAGATCCCGACGATGCGCGACGACGAGCTGCTGCGGATCTCGGTCGCGGCCTACACCGGGCGCGACGACGTCGACCGGCTGCTGGAGGCCCTGCTGCTGGAGGACCCGCCATCGAGCGGGTCGTGATCCTGGGGTCGGGCGGCGCGGGCAAGACCCGGCTCGCGCTGACCCTCGCGGAGCGGACGGCTCTGCCGGTCGTGCACCTCGACCCCCTCTTCTGGCGTCCGAACTGGCAGCCGGCGCCGATCGAGGAAGCCCGCGCCGCGCTCGCGGCGGCCGTCGAGGAGCCGCGCTGGATCATGGACGGCAACTTCCTCGGGCTGGGCCTCGACGATCCGCGCTTCGGGCGGGCCGACACCGTCGTCTTCCTCGACGTCCCGCGCCTGCAATGCCTGTGGCGCATCTTCAGCCGGCGCGTGCGGGACCGAGGCCGCCGCCGCGTCGACCTGCCGGAAGGGTGCGTCGAGGGCCTCGAGCTCGAGTTCGTACGCTGGGTCTGGCGCTACCCGAAGGACAACCGCCCGCGCGTGCTCGAGCTCCTCGCCGAGCTCGAGTCGAGAGGCGTTGACGTGCAGATCCGCTAGCGGCCGACCGTCAGCCTCACGCGGGCGCCGTTCGCGAGCCTGCGGCCCGCCCTCGGGCTCTGGGCGATGACCTTGCCCCTCAGCCGCGCGGCGGCGTGCTTGCGCGTGATCGTGCCGACCCTGCAGTGCGCCCTGGCGATCTTCGTCCTCGCCCTGGCGAGCTTCACGCCGACCACCCGCGGGACGGTGCAGGGCGGCCTGAACGGAGGCGGAGGGGGTGGCGGAGGGGGTGGCGGAGGCGGTGGCGGCGGGGGTGGCGGAGGTGGTGGCGGAGGAGGCGGTGGTGGAGGAGGAGGCGGAGGTGGAGGAGGCGGAGGCGGCGGAGCGCCGAGGTTGATCCGCCCGATCGCGTTGCCGAACCCGACCGCGTACCACATGTTCCCGTCGGGCCCCGCGGTGATCCCGAACGGGTACGAGCCGGTCGGTGAGCGTCTCGCCGAGCGTCCCGTCGGCAGACGACCTCGCCGACCTCGCCGAGGTCGTTCCGCGTGAACCAGAGGTCGCCACCCGCGGGGCTCGTCGCGATCCCGGCGATCGCCGGAGTCGCCGGGCACCGGGTACTCGGTGATCTCGCCCGACATCGTGATCTTCCCGATGTGGCGCGGATCGCCCGCGAGCTCGGTGAACCAGAGGTTGCCGTCCGGGCCCAGGCTTGATGTCCCACGGCAGGGCGCCGTCGGTGGCACGGGGAAGTGCGTCTGGTGAGCCGGGTTGTTCGGGTCGAGCCGGACGATGTCGTTGGCGAGCTCCTCGGTGAACCAGACGTTGCCGTCGGGACCAGTGGTGATCCAGGTCGGCAAATCTCCGCTGACCGGGTACTCGAAGACCGTCCCGTTCGGGAGGATGACGCCGACGTTGTTGATGTTCTCCTCGGTGAACCAGAGCGTCCCGTCGGGCATCGCCGTGATCCCCCACGGCTGCGACTGCGAGCTCAGGACGTAGAACTCCTGGATCGTCCCCGTGGTGGGATCGAGCCGTCCGATCTTGTCCGCGAAGCGCTCCGTGAACCAGAGCGCGCCGTCGGCGCCGAGCGCGATCCCGTAGGGGCCGCTCTGTTCGTCGGTCGCGTGAAGCGGGTAATCCGTGATCGTCCCGTCGGGCGTGATCTTCCCGATCGCGTCGTGCGTCGACTCCGTGAACCAGAGGTTTCCGTCGGGCCCGGTGACGATCGAGTACGGCCGGCTGTCCGCGTGCGGGAGGGGGAACTCCGTGACGGACGCTCGGGGCGCGCCCGCGAACGCATTGGGCGCGACCACCAGCAGCACAAAGCCGAAGGTCACCAGCAACGAGCCCAAGAAGCGCCTGCTCATCCGAGTCCCCCTTTCGCTCAGGGCGGAGCCTAACGGGGTTTGTCCATCCGTTCCAGCGCGCGGCGCAGGACCTCCGCGAAGTGCACGTCGAACCAGACTCGGTCGGCCGGCTCGAGGAAGTCGCGCTGGCGCGCCCAGGCGATCGTGTGCGCGAACCCGCCGACTCGGAGAGCGAGCTCGAAGACGTTGTGCAGACCGGAGCCCCAGGGCTCGAGGTACGCGTCTCTGAGCCTCGTGCTCTCCCCGATGAAGCGGAACGTGACGGCCAATGAGAAGAACGGGTGCGAGACGGACGAGTCACCCCAATCGAGCACTCGGAGACAGCCGTCCCGCTCGTGGACGTTCTTTCTGTGGAGGTCGTCGTGCTGGATCGTCTCGGGGATCCCGGCCGCCGCGAGCTCGGCGCAGAGCTCCTCGAACCCGGCGAGGCGTGGAAACTCGACGGGGAGGTCGCCCTCGAGCAGCTCGGCGTAGCGCGCGGGCAGCGACGAGACGGCCAGCTCCGGCACGCCGCTTGCGACGTGCTCAGAAGCGTGCGCAGCCTCGCCCTGCTGGAGCTCGGCATAGCGCGGCAGGAGCTCGAGCCACGGCTCCACAGCGCGGTCGAGCTGGCTTGCCCGCGTCGGCCAGCAGCAGCCATGCACGATGCTCGTCGTAGGCGAGCACCTCGCCGACCAGCTCGGGCCAGCGGGAAAACAGGTCAGCGCTGAGCCGCGGCTCGAACGCCTGCACCTCGTTGCACGCCTTGAACCAGGCAGTGCCGTTGGCGACCGGCACGCGGTGCACCGTCGACCACGGCCGCTCGTGCACGAGCTCGATCGGGCCGGAGGGGCGCACGTGCGCCCCGATCCAGCGCGCGGCCTCCGGCGAGAGCGAGCTCAGTCGAAGACCGGCACGTCGGCGGTCAGAACCTCGTGCCCGTCCGCGGTGACGAGCACGTCGTCCTCGATGCGGATTCCGCCGAAGCCGAGCATCTGCTCGGCGCGCTCCCAGTCGACCGAGTCGCGGTGGCGCTCGCGCAGCTCGAAGTCGTTGACGAGCGCCCGGACGAAGTAGACGCCGGGCTCGACGGTCATCACGTAGCCCGGCTCGAGCGGCAGGTCGACGCGCAGCCGCGGGAAGGCGTCCGCCCGCTGGTCGCGACCCGGGAGCACCTCGCCGGCGTCACGCGCTCCGAGCCCGACCATGTGCCCGACGCCGTGCGGGAAGAAGACGTGCACGGCCCCGCTCTCGACGAGGCTCTCCGGCTTCCCGCGCAGCAGCCCGAACGAGACGAGTCCCTCGGCCAGGACGAGCCCGGCGGTGCGATGGACGTCGCGCCACTCGGTGCCGGGGGCGCAGAGCTCGATCGCCGCGCGGTTGGCGCGGAGCACGAGCGCGTACAGCTCGGCCTGCTCGGGGCTGAAGCTGCCGGAGACCGGGAAGGTGCGCGTGATGTCGCTGTCGTAGCCGCGCACCTCGGCGCCCGCGTCGACGAGCACGAGCTCGCCCTCGCCGAACGGCCGGTCGCTCGGCGCGAAGTGGAGCACGGCCGCGTTCCGCCCGCCGCCGACGATCGTGTCGAAGGCGAGCCCGTCTGCGCCGTGGCGGAAGAACTCCGCCTCGAGCTCGATCTGCGTCTCCCGCTCGGTGCGCCCCGGCTCGATCTGCTGCGCCAGAGCGGCGAACCCCGCGCTCGTCGCGCGCTCGGCGGCGCGCATGCGGCTCAGCTCGAGCTCGTCCTTCGGCCGGCGGATCCGGTTCAGCGCGGCCCGGACGGTTGCCTCGAGCTCCGCGTCCGACGGAACGGGCGCCGCGCCGAGACAGGCGATTCTGCGCCCCTTCCGCGCGTCGATCCAGGCGGCGAGCTCCGTGACCGGAACGCCCTCGCCGTCGCCCTCGGCAGCGCCTTCCCACAGCCGCTCGTCGCGCGTCACCGGCTCGACGAAGTCGACCCAGCCCTCGGCCGGATCGAAGGCGAGCACGCCGCCCGGGCGCTCGCGATCGGTCAGGTAGAAGTACTCCGAGTGTGCGCGGAACCTGTACGTGAGGTCCGCCCGCCCAGGCAGGTGCACCGGCGAGCCGGCCCCGATCAGCACGACCTCGTCACGCAGGTCCCACGCCTCGGCAACCGCCCGGCGGCGGCGCTGCAGCTGCTGCTGAACGGTGTCCTCGAGCGCCAGGGTCACGGCGGCAGCGTACCCCGCTGCCCGTGTCACGATCTGCGGCGATGACCGAGACGACGACCGACGTTCAGCGGATCGCCGCGATCGAGAACCCGGTCATCCGGAACCTCGAGATCACGTACTGCTACTCGCGGCTGGCCGCCGCCTTCGCGGAGCGCACCGGCAAGGGCGCGAACTGGTGCACGTACGCGACCTGGGCCTCGCGCCAGGCAGGCGAGACGATCCGTGGCGAGGACCTGCAGGAGAACCTCGAGCGAAGGCTCTGGGAAGGCCGCCGGCTGCTGCATCCCGTTGCGACGCTCTGGCGCCGGCTGCTGAAGCGCGGGCTCTTCCAGCCGGAAACGCAGCTCGGGCGCCTGACCGCCGAGCTGCACACACCGTTCGACGCCTTCGGGCGCGCAAGCGACTCGGTCGCGCGCGGCAACCTCAAGGTCTTCGCCGAGATCGGGCTCGTCTTCGCGCGCTACCTCGACCGCGAGCCACTGCGCCTCGAACACGGGCTGCTGGCCGAGGCGTTCGCCCACTACGACCGGATGCAGGCTGAAAGCGACCCGCAGCGGCGAGCCGAGCTCGCCCTGCTCGCGAACCTCGAGATCGGCCTCCACGAGCAGACGCGCCTGCAGCCGCAGATCCTCGAGGCGCTCGACGCGGCGTCCGCGACCCGGGAGGACCTGGGCAGGCGGGTCCTCGAGGCGCTCTTCCCGTCGGCGCCGAGCTGGTGGCGGATCCTCCGCGGCCCGGCCACGGCGACCGTCGCCCTCCTGGCGCGGGCGATTCAGCGAGCCTCGAGCAAGCTCGCGCGCGAGGTGATCACGGACTCGATGATGGTTCTGACGCTCCCGGGCCGGGTGCTCGCGCTCGGCACGAACCTCGCCGACTCGTATCCGCCCGAGCTCGCGGACCCCGCCGACCCGGAGCTGAAGGAGCTCCTGGCGCGCTTCGAGCCGGTGCCGCCCGAGCTCGACGACTGCGGCGCAGGCGACTGGTCGGACCTCCACCAGCGCATGCACTACATCGTCCACCTGTTCCGGGCCTTCCAGCTGAACGAGCAGCTCGCCGATCCGCCCTTCACGCCCGAGCAAGTGTCGACCTTCGGCCGCGGCGTCGTGCCTGGGGGCGACCTCTAGCAACAGCGCTTACTGGTAATTTCGAGGGAAGCCGCTGCCTTCGTGATCGAGCGCCGCAGGGCGGGCGCCACCGCGTCTGCCGCTGCAGCTCACGAGGCGACGAGCGGCTGCGCTGCGAGTGAAAGGGAGTCCAATACGCATGAGCCGAGTTGATCCGCCCGACTATCCGGCCTGGCCGACCGCACGGCGGCTGCTGCGGCTCTGGTGGGAGCAGCGGCGCCTCGGCATCCGCGGCCTGGTCTGCGCGTTCGCCTACACAGGCGTATCGCTCACGATCCCGCTGCTGATCCAGCGGGCGATCGACAACGCCGTCGTTCACCACGAGCACGCGCTCTGGCCCTACCTCGCGGCGATCGTGCTGCTTGCCGCCCTGCGCATGGCGATCAACTTCACGCGCCGCTACGCCACCGCGCGCATCGGCATCCGGATCGAGGCGCGCATGCGCGAGCTCCTCTACCAGGCCTACCTCGTCTTCCCGCGCGCCTTCTACGACCGCCACGCGACGGGGCAGGTGCTCTCGCGCGCGACGAACGACCTCTACCCGATCCGCTACTTCGTCGGCTGGGGCCTCGTCCAGGGCGTGCAGAGCGTGCTGATGATCATCGGCGCGGGCGTGATCCTGCTCGTGGTGAGCCCGCGGCTCGCCCTGTACACGGCGGTGTCGATGCCGCTCGTCGGAATCGTCGCCTGGCTCTTCGCCCACAAGGTCCACCCCATCTCGCGCGAGGTCCAGGCGAAGAAGGGCGACGTCACCGAGGCGGCCGACGAGTCCGTCGTCGGCATCGAGATGGTGCAGGCGTTCGGGCGCGAAGATGACGTCCGCAGCCGTTTTGCCGGCAAGGCCAGCGGGGTCCGCGACACGGTCCTGCGCCAGGCCGGAGTCGAGGCGAGGCACCTGCCCGGGCTCTTCTACCTACCGTCGCTCTCACTCGCCGTGGTGCTCTTCTTCGGCGGCCGCGAGGTGATCGCCGGCAATCTCACCTACGGCGAGTTCGCGCTCTTCACGACGCTGCTGCTGCAGCTCGTCTGGCCGCTCGAGTCGATGGGCTGGATCATCAACCTCGCGCAGCGCGCGCTCGCCTCGGCGGGCCGCAGCTTTGCGTGGCTGGAGGGCATCGAGACGCTGCCCGAGCCGAGCGAGCCCAAGACGCTTCCGCCCGGCCGGATCGGAGTCCGGTTCGAGGCGGTTCGCTTCGCCTACGGAGAAGAGGGCGAGACCTTGCGTGGAATCGACCTCGAGGTCGAGCCGGGCGAGGTCGTGGCCGTCTGCGGCGGCACGGGCTCGGGCAAGACGACGCTTCTCAACCTGCTCCCGCGGTTCTACGACCCGACGGCAGGCCGCGTGCTCGTCGGCGGCGTCGACGCGCGCGACCTCTCGCTCGCCGACCTGCGCAAGACCGTCGCGGTCGTGACCCAGCGACCGGTCCTGTTCTCGGTCCCGCTGCGAGAGAACCTGCTCGGAGGCCGGCCAGACGCTGACTGGGACGATGTCCTCGCGGCGTCGGAGGCGGCGGGCGTCTCTTCGTTCGTCGACGACCTTCCGGACGGATACGACACGCTGATCGGCGAGCGCGGCGTGAACCTCTCCGGCGGCCAGCGCCAGCGCGTGGCGCTCGCCCGCGCCCTGATCGCCGGCGGGCGCGTGCTCGTCCTCGACGATCCGCTCTCGGCCGTCGACACCCACACCGAGCACGTCCTCGTCGGCGGCCTGCGGACGGCCGTCGAAGGGCTCACCGTCCTGATCGCCGCGCAGCGCCTGTCGACGATCGAGATCGCCGATCGCGCCGTCGTCCTCGAGGACGGAGTCGTCGCGGAGGAAGGCAGGCCCGCGGAGCTGCTCGCGCGCGACGGCCTGTTCGCCCGCTTGTTCGGAGACGAGATCCTTGCCGCCTGGAGGGTTTCGGAATAGCGGTCGCTGGGGTGCGATGCTCGTTCCGAGGCAAGGACGCAGGGAGCGCGTCGTGAGGTACGGCGCGACTGGGACAGTCGGTCGACTCAGCCCTCCTCGACAGCGCACCGGCTCACGCGGCTGACGCGATACCTCGAGGGCCGCTACGGCCTCGTCGTGCTGCTGCTGTTCGCGGCCGTGGGTGAGGCAGCGGCGCAGACCGGCGGCTGGCTGCTCGTCCGCGATGCGATCAACAACGGCGTCTCCAAGGGCGACGAGACCTTCCTCGCCGAGATCGTCGTCGTCTACCTCGTCGTCCAGGCGCTGGGCTGGGTGCTGATGGCGGTCCTGATCCGCGGCCTGGCCTCGATCGGGCAGGGGATCGTGCTGAGCCTGCGGCGCGACCTCTTCGACCACCTGACCTCGCTGTCGCTGCGCTACTTCTCCGAGCAGCGCGCCGGCTGGATCATCGCCCGGCTGACGAGCGACGTGGACGCGCTCTCCGACGTGCTCTCCCAGGGCCTGCCGACTCTCGTGACGAACGCGGTCCTCCTCCCCGCCGCCGTGATCGCGCTCTTCGTGAACGACTGGCGGCTGGGGCTCGTCTCGCTCGTCGTCCTGCCGCCCTCGCTCCTCCTGACACGTTGGTTCCAGGTTCGCTCGGCGGCTGCGCAGCTCGAGGTTCGCAACCGGATCTCGGCCGTGACCGCCCAGGTCGCGGAGTCCCTCTCCGGGATGGCGATCGTCCAGGCCTTCAACCGCGAACGCGCCTTCCAGCGCGAGTTCGACGAGCTCAACGCCGCCAACCGGGCCGCGAACACCTACGCGCAGAAGATCTTCTCGGTCTTCTTCCCGACGATCGAGTTCCTCGGGATCGTCTCGTCGGCCGGCGTGATCCTGCTGGGCTCCCACTACATCGCGCAGGACACCCTGCAGATCGGGACGCTGCTCGCCGCGATCTACCTGCTGCAGCTCGTCTTCCAGCCTCTCCAGGAGCTCTCGGACGTCTACGGGATGCTGCAGTCGGCCGCGGCCGCGATGGTGAAGATCACCTCCGTCCTAGACACCGAGCCGGAGATCGCGGACGCGCCGGGAGCGCGCAGGCTCGACCGGATCGAGGGCACGCTCGAGCTCGATCACGTGCGCTTCGCGTACGGCGCCGAGGACGTGCTGCACGGAATCGACCTCAGCGTCGCGCCCGGCGGCTGCATCGCGATGGTCGGCATCTCCGGCGGCGGCAAGTCGACCCTCGCCAAGATCGTCGCGCGCTTCTACGACCCGGACCACGGCGCGGTGCGCGTCGACGGCAACGACCTCCGCGAGGTGCAGCTGCGCTCGTACCGCCGCCAGCTCGGCGTCGTCCTGCAGGACCCGTTCCTCTTCTCGGGGACGATCGCGGACAACATCCGCTTTGCCCGGCCGGACGCGACCGACGAGCAGGTGCGCGAGACGGCCGCGGCGATCGGTGTCGACCGCGTCGCTGCGCGCCTCAAGGACGGCCTCGACCACGTGGTGCGCGAAGGCGGCGCCGGGCTCTCCGCCGGCGAGCGCCAGCTGATCTCGATCGCCCGCGCGCTGCTCGCCGACCCTCGGATCCTGATCCTCGACGAGGCGACCTCGAACATCGACAGGCCGACGGAGATCCTGATCGAGCGCGCGCTCGACCGCCTCCTGCGCGGCCGCACGTCGCTGATCATCGCCCACCGCCTCGCGACGGTCCGGCGCGCGGACGAGATCCTCGTCGTCGAGCACGGCCGGATCACGCAGCGCGGCAGCGAGCGCGAGCTCCTGGCGACCGACGGCCCGTTCCGCCGCCTGGCGCGGGACCTACAGGGCGCCATCGGCGCGGAGCTCGAGCAGAGCCTGTCGAGCCAGACAGCGGTCGGACGCTAGGCTCCGCCTGTGGCCTACCACGTCGTCCGCAGCAGCGAGCTCGAGTGGGTCACGCGTCCCCACGAGCCGGACGAGGCCCCTCGACATGCCGGACCGGTGACGGACGCCGCGGGCTTCGCGCACACGCGCGCGAACCTCTGGCGCTACGAGCCCGGCGCCAAGGGCAGGCGTCACCGCGACCTGAACCAGGAAGAGACGTTCGTCCCGATCTCGGGAACGCTGACGATGTATCTCGGCGACCCACCGGAGCGAGTCGACGCCGGGCCAGGCGACGTGATCCACGTCGAGTCCGGCACTCCGCTCCAGGTCGTGAACGACGGCGACGAGGACCTGGTGCTCTACATCTACGGCGCCCCGCCCGAGACCGGTGGCGCCGAGTTCTTCGACTCCGCCGTCTGAGCCTGCGCGTGCGGAAGGTCGTCGTCTACGAGTTCCTGTCCCTCGACGGCGTTGCCGAGGAGCCAGATCGTTTCTTCGCCGACTGGGACGACGCGATGGACGCCAACCTGGCCGCTCTCATCGCGACACAGGACGCGGTCATTCTCGGCCGCCGTACCTACGACGAGTGGGCGCCCTTCTGGCCGAGCAGCGAGATCCAGCCATTTGCGGCATTCATCAACGGCGTCACGAAGCATGTCGCGACGTCGACGCCCCTCGACCGAGAGTGGGCCAACGCCACTGTGATCGACGGCGGGCTCGTCGAATTCGTTCGGGATCTGAAGGAGCAAAGCGGAGGCGACATCGGCGTCCACGCAAGCATCTCGGTCGCGCAGGCGCTGCTCGCCGCCGGCGTTGTCGACGAGCTCAGGCTCGTGATCGCGCCGAGGATCGCCGGCTCCGGACGACGACTCCTCGACGGCTTGCCGTCGATTGAGCTCGAATCGATCCGAGGCGAGGCCTCACCGACCGGGTCCCTGTTCGCGGACTATCGCGTTCTTCGTTGAGAGAGCGTTAGCTCGCGCTTTCGGGGAAGCGCTCGAGACCGTCGTCGGGCAGCTCGTCCCAGGGCGCACGCGACTCGACGAAGGTGTGAAACGACGGCCTGATCCCCGGATCGCCGTCGAGCGACCCGAGCCGCACGCCGATCTGGTCGCCTTCGGGCCATTCGTTACCGAACAGGCTCGAGCCGCAGACCTTGCAGAACGCCTTGACGCGCCCCTCACCCGGCGGGCGGTAGACGGTGATCAGCTCCTCTCCCTGAATCAGCCGGAACCCCTCGCGGAGGACGCGCCCCTGGGTGAGGCCGAAGGCACCCGAGTGCTTGCGACAGCGGGAGCAGTGGCAGTGGCTCGCCCAGACGAACGGCGCGGTGATCTCGAAGCGCACGCCGCCGCAGAGGCAGGACCCCTGGAGCGGGTTCTCCGGGCTCGGAGGCCCGGCCACGTCAGACGATGCGCTCACGGCCTGGACGACTATCACAGCTCATCACAGACGCCGACGTTCCCAGGACGCTAGCGCGCGGCGGTAAGCGTTCGCGAAACCGCCGTCTCGACTTCCCGCATCAGGATGATCGCCTGCGGCGGAGCGATCAGGAGCTGCTTCTTCGTCGTGACGCCGACGACCTGCCACCCCTCGACGCCGAGCGCGTTGAGCTGCTCTTCGATGTGCTTGCCGGTGTCGATCACCTTGTACTCGTACCGCTTCATGCTCCACCTCCCAGTGGTCAGACCTGCTTTGGGACGTTGCCGGTCAGCGTGAAGACGACGCGCATCGCCTTGTGACCGGCATCGGCCGTCGCGCCGAACATGCACGGGCAGCCGCCGTCGATCACGCTGATGCCGTGCTCCCGGCCGTAGCGCGTCGCCGTGTCGGACACGCTGCCGCCGCCTGGCCCGCGGTGCATCCAGACGTGGTCGATGCCGAGCTCCGCGCATTCGCGCACGGTCTGCTCGGCGAGTTCCGGCCGCGTCCCGATCACGACGGCCTCCACGCCGCCCGGGATGGAGGCGAGGTCGTGGTAGGCACGGTCGCCCTCGACCTCGTCCGCGTTCGGGTTGACGGCGAAGACCTGGTAGCCGCGCTCGCGCAGCCGCTTGTAGACGACGTTGCTGCCGTGGCTGCCCGGCGTGCGGGAGACGCCGGTCACGGCGACCCGCTGATGGCCCAGGAAGTCCGTGGCGGCTTCCTTGATCGATGTCATCCTGCTCCTCCTTTCGCTTCGGCGGCATGGAGGCGCAGCCGGCACGGCACGCCTCTGAGCTCGAACTCGCCGCGGTCGTGGAATGCGAACGTCGAGTGCCCGGCCAGGCGCTCGCGCAGCGGGGCGGAAACGAGCACCTCGTCGGGTGCGGCGACGGCGCTGACACGCGCGCCGATGCTCACGTCGAGCCCCGTGCACTTCTCGTCCGCGACCCAGCAGGTACCCGTGTGCGCCCCGACCCGGACTTGCAGCCCGAGCCGCCTGACGGCCTGGCGCACCGAGCAGCCGAAGCCGAGGGCGGCCGCGGGATCGGCGAAAACGGCGAAAAGGCCGTCGCCTGCGGTGTCCATCTCCTCGCCACCCCAGGCCGCGAGCTCGCGGCGCACAAGCGCCTGGTACTCCTCGAGCAGCCAGGCCCACTGCTCGTCTCCCATTCGAGCCGCGAGACCGGTCGAGCCGACGACGTCCACGAAGACGACAGTCGTCGACCGTTGCCGCTTCGCTCTGGGCGCCGCCTCCAACGCGGACACGGTCAACACCTCCGCCGCTCATGCTTCCTCGTTTCACCCTGAACGGAATCCGGGACGACACTGAACGCGCTGCCTCGAACTACGGAGATAGGCGGTGCAGCGGCTAGTGGAACGCGTGCACCGCGGCGTGGCCGCGGCCGCGGGCGATCAGGGCGCGGTTGACCGGGAAGGCGGCCCAGAACGCGATGAAGAGGCCGACGGCGAGGCTCCACCAGAAGAGGAAGTCGCCGAGGCCCGCTGCCATCGCTCCCGGGACGATCAGGACGAAGCCGTTGTCCACGATCTCCATCACGGCGATCGAGACGGTGTCGGCGGCGAGCGCGATCCGGGCGGCCTTCCGGAGCGGTATGCCGCCCCTGACCAGCGGTCGCAGTGTCAGCGCGTAACCGAAGACGAACGCGAGCACCACGGCGATCGCGATCGAGGCGAGGTTGCCCCAGTCGAGCGCGGTCGCGATAACGAGCCCGAGGACCTCGCCGATCGCACAACCGGTCAAGCAGTGCCAGGTGGCGCCGAAAGCCGCGCGGTTCAGCGATTGCGGCTCGCGGTGGTGTCCCCGGGCCATCGGGGCGCCGACTCTAGCGGGCCGGCGCGACTCCCTGTCTCAGCTCGTCGAGGGCGTTGTCGCCGAGCGCGGCGACCACCTCGGGCTCGTCGAGCAGCCTCCTTCGCTCCTCGGGAGTCGACCTATTGCGGACGTATGCGTCGTCGAGGATCTCGGCCAACGGCCGTCCGCGCCCGTGCTCGCGGAGGACGTAGCGGGCGAGAAAGCGCTCGCGCCTCGACGAGCCGAACAGAAAACCGAGCGGGTTCTTTCCCTTGAAGAGTCGCACGATCCCTCCTTTCGTCGGCCGGGGCGCGCCTGCGCCCGCTGCGCGCCCCGGGTTCGTCACTCGCCATGCTCGCGGCCGAACGGCCTCGCGGCCATCGGGCCGCGCCCCGATTCGCATGGGCTCTCGGCTCCACGGGTCACGCTGCCTCGGAAGCGCGCGCGTGCGGCGCCGGCCTGACGGCGGTCACTTCGAGAACGACCGTTCCGCGCGGTGTCGCGACCTCGATCCGTCCGCCGCGGCGCTGCCCTACCAGCGCGCGTCCGACCGGCGCGGCAATCGAGATGCGGCCGTTGGCGGGATCGCCCTCCAGCGGCCCGACGAGCTCGTACTCGAGGACGTCGCCGCGAGCGACGTCGCGCATGCGCACGACGCTGCCGATCGCGGCGCGCCCGTTGCTCGGCGGAGGCGCGATCTCCGCGGCCGCGAGCCGGCCTTCGAGCGTCGCGATCCGCCCCTCGAGCTGCGCCCGCTCGTCGAGCAGGTCGATCAGCGTCGGGTTGTCGTCGAGACCGCCGTCGCCGCGAGCCTCGTGCAGCAATCCGGAGAGCCGTCGGCGCTCTTCCTCTTGCAGCCTGTCGAGCTCGCGACTGAGCCGCTCATAGCCCCGAGCAGTGATCAAAACGCGCTCCTCTTGGTTCGACGTCACGCTCACGTCTCGCTCCTCTCGTCGGGATACAGCTGGACGCCGCGGATCCTGCGGCGCCGCCGCATCCGCCGCCATGGGGCGGCGGCCCCATTTCGCGACCCGGAGCGAAATCGGGCCATGGCCCTATGGCTGCGGGCGCCCGCGTTCGCGATCGTGGTGTCACCGACTACGAAGGAGGCGAAGATGCACGGGACCTTGATCTGCGCCGTCACCGATGGCGCGGAAAACGACGATGCAGTTGCGCAGGCGGTCGCGATCAGCGAACGGCTCGGGCTGCGGCTCGTCCTCACCCACGTCGTCGACGGCATCGTCGGCGGCAACGGGAACGGGGAAGAGAGCTTCACGATGAAGGCCGACCGAACGGGTGCCGAGCAGCGGCTCGCGCAACTCGCGGACGAGCACGGAATCGAGCAAACGCGCCGAGCGCCGCGTTGCCGTGGGCGACTCGGCGGTGCTCCTCGGCCGGATCGCGAGCGAGGAGGCCGCGGACGTGATCGTCGTCGGCGCGCGCAAGCGCGGCTGGGGCCGCCGCGGGCTCGAGAGCCGGCTCGCGGAGGAGCTCGAGACGGAGACGCCGGTGCCGGTCGTGATCGCACCGCCACGGGACCGGCGCCCGCAGCCGCGACACGCCGCAAACGGGGCGCGGCGGCGCTAACGTCGCGCCATGGCACGGCGACCGTTGCCGCTCTACTGGCGCGTCTTCGCCGTCAACGCGGGCCTGCTGACGGCGATCGCGATCGTGCTGATCGTCGCTCCGGTGACGATCAGCTTCCCGATCGCGGTCTTCGAGGGGATCGGCGTGGTCGTCGGGCTCGTGGTCACGATCGCGATCAACGCGTTGCTCCTGCGCCATGCGTTCGCGCCGCTCGCGCGCCTCGAGCAGCGGATGGAGACGGTCGACCTCCTGCGGCCCGGGCAGCGCCTGCAGATCGGGCGCGACGACGAGATCGGCAGCGTCGTCGGCACCTTCAACCGCATGCTCGACCGGCTCGAGGCGGAGCGTCAGGAGAGCGGCCGCCGCGTGCTCGCCGCCCAGGAGGCCGAGCGGGTCGGCATCGCCCGCGATCTCCACGACGAGGTCGGGCAGGTGCTGACCGGCGTCCTGCTGCAGCTGAACTCGATCGCCGAAGGCGCCCCGGAGCACGAGGAGGCGCTCGACGAGGCGCGACAGGCGGTCAGGCACGCGCTCGACGAGGTGCGGCGGATCTCGAGCGAGCTGCGCCCGGAGATGCTCGAGCAACTCGGCCTCGTCAGCGCTCTCACCGAGCTCACGAGCTCGTTCTCCCGGGTAACCGGGATCGCGGTCGAGCGGCAATTCGCGACCGCACTGCCGAAGCTGACGCCGGAGGTGGAGCTTGCCATCTACCGCATCGCGCAGGAGAGCCTGACCAACGTCGCCCGTCACGCCCAGGCGCGGCGCGTCGTCGATCTCGCTCGAGCCGGGCCGCGGGAGCGTCGTCCTGCGCGTCGCCGACGACGGCCGCGGCTTCGCCGGCTCGCCGACGGAGCACGGCGGCCTCCGGAGCATGCGCGAGCGCGCGCTGCTCGTCGACGGCGCGCTCGCGATCAAGCCGGCGCCCGAAGGCGGCGTCGAGGTGCGGCTCGAAGTCCCGACGCCGCGAACGCGTCGCCGCCGGAGTCGGCCTGATGCCGATCCCGCTCGTCACGCGGATCCTGATCGCGGACGACCACGCGATCGTCCGCTCCGGCCTGAAGAAGCGTCCTCGACGCGAAGCCCGACCTGGAGGTCGTCGCCGAGGCCGAGGACGGCGCCGAGGCGGTCGAGAAGGCGCTGAAGGAAGACGTCCACCTCGCGATCCTCGACGTCTCGATGCCGCGGATGACCGGCATCCAGGCCGCCGCCGAGCTGCAGAAGCGCAAGCCGGAGCTGAAGATCCTGATGCTGTCGATGCACGACAGCGAGCAGTTCCTGTTCGAGGCGCTCAAGGCGGGCGCCTCGGGTTACGTGCTGAAGTCGGGCGCCGACACCGACATCGTCGACGCCGTTCGCGCAGCCATGCGCGGCGACTCCTACCTCTACCCGTCGGCGGTGGCGACGCTCGTGCGCGACTACGTCGACCGCGGCGGGCGCGGCGAGGAGCAGTTCGACGTGTTGACCCCGCGCGAGCTCGAGGTGCTGAAGCTGATCGCCGAGGCCAACACGTCGAAGGAGATCGCGGAGAAGCTGTTCATCAGCATCAAGACCGTCGACCGCCACCGGCAGAACATCCTCGACAAGCTCGGGATGCGCGACCGCGTCGAACTCACGCGCTACGCGATCCGGCGCGGCCTGATCCAGCCTTAGCCGCGGCGCTCCTGCCCGCCGAGGCTGAAGCGCACGATTCCGCCGGCGAAGTCGAGGTCCTGGCCGCCGTTGTGGTTGTAACGGACCGTTCGTCGCCCGTTCGCAAGCCCGTTGACCTTCGCTTCGCCGCCCGGAGGGACGACGACGACCGGGCACGGCGCGCGCCGGGACACATCGGCCGAGATGCTGCCGAGCAGAGACGAGCGCGGACCGGTCGAGCCGACGACGATCATCGCCGCCTCTCGCCGTTTCGCGACGGCGGCGAGCCGGTCGGCGGGGTGGCCGACCTCGACGGCCCAGCCCGCCCCGGAGTCGACGTCGTTCGCGTCCGCGCTCAGCCGCTCCAGCCGCTCGGTGATCGCGTTCACCTCCGCTTCAGGCGCGTACTCCTCCAGGACGCGGACGAAGACGAGCTCGAGGCCGAGCTCCCGCGCGAGAGCGCGCGCCACGCGCGCCGCGCCCTTCGCCGACTGCGAGTCGTCGACGCCACAGATGATCGAACCAGCCATTTCGGACCTCCTTGATCGCTTGTCCTCAGACTCGCGCGCGATCAAGGCAGCCGCCATCGGGCCGCGAGCCCATCAGGGAGCCGTAGCGCCCCCAGGCCCCCTAGTCGTCCGCGCCTTCGTCCGTGACTCGGCCGACGCGCGGCCGGATCACCGAGGCAGGAGTCGCGGGCGCGTTCGGCACGTTCGCCTGGGGCTTGAGCTTCCCGACCGGGTCGTTTCCGGCCGACGCGAAGTCGAGCAGGGCGAGGTTCGCAACGATCGCGATCGCGGCTACGGCCGCGATCAGGACGACGATGGTTGCGCGGCCGATCATGCGGCCAACGCTAGCTCAGCACGGAGGGCAGCGACCTCGCGCGGACGGTTCGCGGCGAGCGCGGCCACGAGCTCTCCGTCGTCCGACCGGTAGCGCGCCACGAACTCGGAGTCGCGTCCGTCGATCTCCACGGCAGCCGCAGCGCGCGTGTCCCCGACGAGCTGGATCCGCAGCCCGAACTGGTCCGACCAGAAGAACGGGGCCGCGGCCGGAAGCGGGTCGAGGCCCAGGATCCGGCGAGCGGCAGCCACACCGTCGGCCGCAGCGCTCGTCCAGTGGCCGGGCCCGCCCGCTGCATCGCCGGCCAGCCGCGGATCGGATCCGGCAGCCGCAAGGCCGCGCTCCGGCTCGACGCCGACGGCAACGAGCACGACGTCGCACGGGATGACGGAACCGTCTGCGAGCTCGATCCCGCAGACGCGTCCCGACCCGTCCGCGCGGAACCCGGCCGCAAGCGCCCCTGTACGCAGGTCGACGCCGTGACTGCGGTACCGCTCCGCCAGTAGCGAGCCGACGGTCGAGCCCAGCGCGCTCCCGAACGGCGTCTCGCCCGCCTCGAGCATCGTCACCTCGAGTCCGAGGTCGCGCGCGGTCGAGGCGACCTCCGCCCCGACGAAGCCGCCGCCGACGACGGCGAGCCGCCGGGCAGACCCGAGCTCCGCTTGCAGCGCGAGAGCGTCGCCGAGCGTTCGGAGGACGTGCACCCCGCGGGGGGTCGCGAACGGCAGCCGCCGCGGCTTCGCTCCGGTTGCGAGGACGACCGAGTCCCAGGGCAAGCGCGTCCCGCGGTCGGTCACGGCGGCGCGCCCGCCAGCGTCGAGCCGGATCACGCGCTCTCCGAGGACGAGCCGGATCTCGTTGTCGGCCCAGAAGCCCGGCGGCCGCAGCCAGAGGCTGTCCGGCGCCCGCCTCCCCGCGAGCAGTTCCTTCGACAGGGCCGGCCGCTCGTACGGTGGCACTGTCTCTTCGCCGACGAGCCTGACCTCGCCCTCGTAACCCTCCGCGCGGAGGGTTTCTGCGCAGCGGGCGCCGGCGAGGCCGGCGCCCACCACGAGGACGGAGCGCGGCGTCACGCCGCCTCCCGCTCGATCACCTGGATCGCGGCCATCGGACAGGCGGCGGCCGCGTCCAGGACCGCAGGGTCGTCGGACTGGCCGACGCGGAGAGAGGCGGTCCCGCCGGAGTCGACCTCGAACACCTCCGGGGCGAGCTCCGCGCAAGCTCCGAAGCCGCTACAGAGCGAGCGATCGATCACGATCTCGTACACGGGTTCCTCCTTGGGTTGTGGGACGAGTGGTGCGAGTCAGCGCTCGCCAGGCCGTGGCGAAGACCACGGAGCCGGCGGCGGCGAGGTAGAAGGCGAACGCCCAGGGACGGGCCGAGTCTGTTCCGGCTCCGAGACCGTGCACCGTCGCCGCGGCGAAGACGACGTAGGTCGCCCAGTGGAGCTTCCGCCAGGCCCTTGCGCCGATCTTCGCGCGGAGACTGAACGAAAGGACGATCAGCGCCGCGAGCTCCGTGGCGACGACGCCGAAGGCGGTCCAGACGGGCCGATACGGCGCGAGCCCGGGAACGAGCAGGGCGGACGGGCCGATCTTCACGGTCGAGTCGAGCACCAGCGTCGTCCCGTGCAGTGCGACGGCTCCGAGCGCGAGCAGCGAGAGAAAGCGGTGGACGTCGGTCACCGAGGCTGCCTTCAGTCCCCGCCCGAACGGCCTCGACTTGAGCACCAGACCTGCGAGCACCGCGACCGTCATCAGCGCGTACGCGGTCAAGCCGCTCGCACGCGCGAGGATCCAGAACGTCGGATCGTTCACGACGTCCTCGTGACGGTCACGGGCGGCAGGCTCACGACGCGGACCGACGGTGCGGAGACCGCGGGAGCGGCAGCGGCGGCGGCCGCGGCGAGCTGTGCTTGCCGTGCGGCGGCGGCGTTGGCGCGGTTGATCGCGGCGATCCGCTGCTGACGCCGGCGCAACTGCCTGCGGTAGACGGCCCAGCGCCGGCGGACGACGCGCGCGACGACGAGGCTCTCGTGCCGCACTCGCAGTTGGCGGGCGGCGAGCGCCGCGGCCCGTGGGTCGGCCCGCGGCTTGGCGCGCGCCGACCAGGGATGGCCCGCCACCGTCGCCCAGGTCAGGAAGAAGACCAACAGCGCGAGAGCGAGGGCGTAGAGGCGTCCGACGTGGCTAGTCATCGCCGCCCCCTTCGCTGCCGTCGGCGGATTCGTGGTCGTCGCTGTGAGCGTGGTGGCTGACGACGACGATCGGCGGTGGGCGCTGGTAGACGACGCGCGGCGGAGCTGCCGCGACCGCCGCCGGGGCGCCATGGGCGGGGGCCGGGTGACGAGCCGCCGGAAGGGTCGGCAGCTTGGGGGGCCGGCGCCGCAGCGACCGCCGCAGCGCGATCTCGATGCGGTCGAGCCGGTGCGCCCGCCAGGTGAACGCCGAGCTGGTCGCGCCGGCTTTGGCGGACGCCGAAGCAGACGCAGCGCGGCCGAGCCCGGCGGTCCGGGTCGCAGCCACCATCCCGAGGACGGCGGCAGCCGCGAGCAGTAGGGCGATTCCTGCGGCGTGAGCCTTGTTCATCTGGGACCTCCCGGTAGACGCTCCGACCGTAGGCGGCCCCGATCGAGGGCCGGGCCAACGCCGCGTAAAGGTTTGTCGCCGAACCGCCAAGATTCCGCCTGGAGAGCCGGACACGCCGCGGCGCGTGGGTCAAGATGGGCGCATGAGAGTGCTGATCGTCGAGGACGAACGCCCCATCGCCGAGCCGCTCGCGGAGGGCCTGCGGCGCGAGGGGTTCGAGGTCGAATGGGCGGCAACCGGCGCCGCTGCGCTCGAGGCGGACGAGCCGGATGTCGTCCTCCTGGACCTCCGCCTGCCCGACATGGACGGGTTGGACGTGTGTCGCAGCATCCGCGCGCGATCGCAGGTGCCGATCATCATCGTCTCCGCCCGCGGCGACGAGCCCGATCGTGTCGTCGGCCTGGAGCTCGGCGCGGACGACTACGTCGTCAAGCCCTTCGGACTGCGTGAGCTGATCGCGCGCATCCGCGCCGTCACGCGGCGGGGCAAGACGGGCCCCGCGGATGGAACGGTGCAGATCGGTGAGCTCGAGGTCGATCCGCGCGCGCGGCGCGTGCGGCTCGGCGGCCGCGAGCTCGACCTGACGCCGAAGGAGTTCGATGTCCTCGCCATGCTCGCTCGAGATCCCGGCGCAGTGGTGTCGCGCCGCAGCCTGCTCGACGAGGTCTGGGAGACGAGCTGGTACGGCTCGACGAAGACGATCGACGTGCACGTCGCGGCTCTGCGCCGAAAGCTCGGCGACGCCGGCTGGATCGAGACGGTCCGGGGCGTGGGCTTCCGCCTGCGCACGTGAGGAGCCGCATCCTCGTCGGTTACCTCGGCCTCGTCGTCGTAGTGCTGGCCGCGCTCGAGATTCCGCTCGGTGTCCAGTTCGGCCGCAACGAGCAACGGACACTGGAGACGAAGGTCGAGCACGACGCGACCACGATCGCGTCGATCGCGCCCGACACGCTCCGGAGACCGACCCGCAGAAGGCTGCAGGCGATTGCGGGCATCGCCTACCGGTACCGGCGCGACACCGGCGGCCGGGTCGTGATCGTCAATCGCAAGGGCGTCGCCCTGATCGACACGAACGCTCAGGGGTCCGGCGTGACGAGCTTCGCTTCCAGGCCCGAGATCGTCTCGGCTCTGCAGGGCAACGTCGCCTCGGGGACCCGTGACTCGCGGACTCTCCACACACGGCTCCTCTACGTCGCCGTTCCCGTCGCCGCCAACGGGCGGATCGAAGGCGCCGCCCGGATCACCTATCCGACCTCGGCGGTCGACTCGCGCATCCGGCGCTACCGGCTGGTGCTCGCCGCGATCGCGGCGATCGTGGTCGCCGTCGCCGTCGTCGTCGGCCTCGCGGTCGCGACGTTCATCGCGAGGCCGCTGCGGCGGCTCGAGGCCGCCGCGGCAGCCGTCGGTGCAGGCGACCTGACGGCGCGAGCGCCCGAGCACGAAGGCCCGCCGGAGGTGCGCTCCCTGGCCGCCGTGTTCAACGAGACGGTCGCGAAGCTCGACCAGCTGCTGCGCGCGCAGGAGGAGTTCGTCGCCGACGCATCGCACCAGCTGAGAACGCCGTTGACCGCCCTGAGCCTCCGGCTCGAAAACCTCGCGCGCGACGTCGCGCCCCCGGGGCGCGCGGAGCTCGACGGCGCGGTCGCGGAGGTCGCGCGGCTCGGATCGATGGTCGAAGCGCTGCTCGCGCTCGCTCGCGCCGACACGGGCCGCGAGCCGGCCCGGCCGGTCGACATCGACCTCGTGGTGCGCGAGCGCGTCGGCGCCTGGGCCGCTCTCGCCGACGAGCGCGGGGTCGATCTGTCAACGGTCGGTGTAGCCGCCGCGCCCGCGCGCACCGCGGAGGAGCGCCTGCGGCAAGTGCTCGACAACCTGCTCGAGAACGCGCTGGCGGTCTCGCCGCGCGGATCCACGATCACGGTCGAGGCGCGGTCGTCGCAGTCGTGGATCGAGCTGCGAATCAGGGACGAGGGACCGGGGCTCGCGCGCGAAGAGCGCGAGCGTGCATTCGACCGCTTCTGGCGAAACCGCAGCGGCGAGGGCAGCGGGCTCGGGCTGGCGATCGTTCGCCGCCTCGTCGAGCAGGACGGCGGGAAGGTCGAGCTGCTCGACGCGCCGGGCCACGGGCTCGAGGCGGTCGTCCGGCTCCGGCGGGCCTGACGCGGCCCGGAATCTTTGCGCCTCGCGGCGAAACCTTTGCAGTTGCTTGGCCCGCGCTTGGGTCGCGCCCGCGTACACATGTGGGCATGGCCGAACAGCAGAACCCCAAGCAGTCACACGAGCAGTCACACCGGCAATCACGCCGGGCAGCCTTTGTTCTCGCCGCCGCCCTCGCCGCCACGGCGCTAACCGGCGGCGCGGCCGTCACCGGCCTCACGCGGCACGCACCTGCGAGCGGCGCAACCCGGATCGTGCAACAGGCCCCGGTGGCCCAGCAGCAGCCGGCCCCGGCGGACTGGGAGGAGAGCGACTGATGCGGCGCGTCTGGGCATCCGTGCTCTCCGTCTGGGCGCTGCTGGCGCTCGTGGCCGTCCTCGCCTGGACGCGACCGCCGACGCCTGTCTCGCAACAGGGTGCGCGCGTCGTCGTCGTTCACACCGCGAACGGCGCGCGCCGGATTCTGGTCGCGCCGGCCGCGCACGCGACGACGCACACCTCGGGCTCGGCTGCGCGGCAGCAGCAGGTCGTCGCTCCCGGCCAGACCGCAATCGTCGGCACACCGCCTGCGGGAGGGAACAACTGATGACCCTCGTCCGCCACGCGTTCACGGCAATGGGCACGAGCTGCGAGCTCGCCGTCGCCGCCCCGCCGGAAAGCGAGCCCCAGGCGCAGCGCGCGCTCGCCGCCGGCCTCGTCGAGGTCGAGGCGTGCGAGCGCGCGCTGACCCGCTTCAGCCCGAGCAGCGACCTCTCACGCCTGAACGGCGCCCTCGGCGAGTGGGTCGAGGTCGATCCGCGACTCGTGGCCGCACTCCGCGCAGCGGTTGACGCGCGCCGGGTCACCGCGGGCCTGTTCGACCCCACCATCCTCCAGCCGCTCGTTGCCGCCGGCTACGACCGGACCTTCGCCGAGCTGACGAACCGGCCTGCATGGGCAGCCGCCGGCTGGCGGCGCGGTGCGGCGATCTGGATCGACGAAGACTCCTGCCGCGCGCGACTCGAACGGGGCAGCGCCGTCGATCTCGGTGGGATCGGCAAGGGCTTCTCCGCCGCTCGCGCCCTCGAGGCGATGCGGCTCGCCTGGCCGGAAATGACCGGTTGCTTCGCCGACCTCGGCGGCGATTTTGCCTTCTCGGGCAGACCGCTGGACGCCGCGGCCTGGCGCGTCGCCGTCGCCGACCCGCGCAGCCCGGGCGCGTTCCTCGCGACCCTTCAGCTCAACGACGGCGGCGTTGCCACCTCGGGCCGAGACCGCCGGCGGTTCGGCCCCGGGCGCAGCCTGCATCACCTCATCGATCCGGAGACCGGCACGCCCGCCGTGCGCGGACCCCTCGCCGTCACCGTCGTCGCGCGCGACCCCTCCGAGGCCGAGGCACTCGGCACCGCGTTCGCGATCTCCGAGCCCGACGACGTCCGCCGCCTCGCCCGAGAGCGCGGAGTCGCGGCCCTCTACATCCCCGCCGTCGGGAGCCCGGTCGAGGTCGGCAGCCTGCCGCTCGCGCTGCGCTACCGAATCGAGATCGCGGCATGACGGGCGCCGCCGCTGCCGTTCCCGTCGCCTGGATCGTCGCAAGGGCGGCTGGTCTCGTCGCTTTCGGCCTGCTGACGCTGTCGGTCTGGCTCGGCCTGGCGATGAGCACGAGAATCCTCGGCCCGCGCCGGCAGAAGAGCCTGCTCGGGTGGCACCGGACGCTCGCGTGGACGGGGCTGTCGATGCTCGGCCTCCACGTCGGCGCGGTTCTTCTCGACCCGGTCCTCCACTTCGGCCTCGCGTCGGTGCTCGTCCCGTTCGCCGCCTCCTGGCGTCCCGCGGCGATCGCGTCCGGCGTGATCGCCGGCTGGCTCTCGCTCATGCTGGCGGTGTCGTTTCGGCTACGGAAATGGATCGGCCAGCGAGGCTGGCGGCGGCTGCACTACGCCAGCTTCGCCGCCTTCGGCCTCGCCCTCGCGCACGCGCTCACGGCGGGCACCGATCTGATCGGCATACGCGGGTCGATCGTGGCCGCCATCGCCCTCGGCCCGGTGCTCTGGCTCGGGTTCGCGCGAATCCTCCTTCCGCGCGCCGCGGTCCCCCGCCCGCGTCCTGCGCTCGCCGAGCAGTAACGGCCTGCTCGCGGCGGAGGCCGCCTATGAGGCGACTGTGACGCCGCTGCGCTCGCTGTCCGGCCCGGCGATCGTCACGGCCACCGCGACGTGCACCGGGACGTCGAGCGCCTGCGACACGAGGCAGCGGTCCTCGGCGATGGTGGCCGCCGTCCGCACCGCCTCCTCGCCGCCGGGGATCGTCTCCAGGACAGCATCGACTTCGATCACCGTGAAGCCGAAGCGGCCGTCGTCGCGCCGGCTCATGTGCCCGGTCGCGCTCACCGTCGCATCGAGGAGCGGCACCTCGCGCCGCTCGGCGATCGCGGCCAGCGTCAGCATGAAGCACGAGCACGTCGCGGCGACCAGCAAGTCCTCCGGGCTCCAGTAGCCGGCGAGACCGCTGCGGAACTCCGGCGGCGTCGCCAGCTCGAGTGGTTCCTTGTCCCTGCTCTCGGCGCGGGCCAAGCGACCACCGCGCCACCGAACCGACACCGGGAACTGCATTTCCTTCATGACGCTCATCGCTGCTACCTCCTCTGGTACGCGGGACCCGAGCGCGCTCTACCTCCTCAGGCTGAGCTCGTTCGATCGGCCGGCGTGCCACTCGATCCGGCCTTGTTGCTCGCGAATCCGCTCGTCGCCGTGTCGTACCCAGCCTCGGTAGTGGAAGCCGACCACGACTGCCCACAAGCCAAGCACGAAGTAGACGAGCCATGAAGTCCCGCCCCAACCGAGCTCGACGAGGACGATCAAGCCGAGCGCGACCGCGAACGTGATCGCGTGCCGGCGCCAGACCTTATGGGCGCGATCGAGGAGCAGGTGTCGTTCCGCTGCCTCGTACGCGTCGACTGAGATCTTCGTGGTCATCGTTGCTCCCTTCGATCGTCTGCCGCCAGATCGGCCACCTCTGCCTCGGCGATCGACAGCAGCTCGCCCGTGCGGAGCCGCACCGACTCGTCGTGGGTGCCGGCCTCGAAGACGACAAAGCGGTTGTCGAACACGCGCTCGTCGACGAGAACCCGGTCGTAGGCTCCACCAACGGGTGGCACCGCGCCCAGCTCGAACTCCGGGTAGGCACCGACGAGCTCGACTTCGTCCGCGAGCTCGACGTCAGGTGTGCCGAGGGCGCGGCGGGCCTTCTCCAGGTCGAGCCGATCGACGGCGCGAAGGACTGCGCGTGCATAGCCGAACGGCGTCTCGAGAATCAGGGTCTTCGCCACCTGATGTGGATCGACGTGAAGGGCCTCCGCCTCCGCCACAGCCGTCTCGGTGTGCCGGTGGGGGAGCAGCTCGTAGGAGACGTGCTGGCGCCGCAAAGCCTCGATCAATGCATCGGCTGGTTGATGCGTGAGTGTCGAATAGCTTCTGGCGGGAACCGCCGCGTCCACGAGACGCCGGGGGGTGTGTTTGGCCATCGTGTTCCTCCTCTTTTGCCCCTAGATCGTCGCTCTCGCCGGCGACTCCGGCATCCGGGTGCGACCCCTGATCGCGCTTCGGCGAACTACCTATCGAGGGCCGACGACGGTCGGGGCGGTTTCCGTCGGAAAAACCGCAGGAACGGTCGGGGGCCCCGCGGATGCGTCGGAAACGACCATCCTCGACGCTCTTCCTGTGAGCCAGATCGCCCCGCACCCTTCGTCATCCTTCAGCGCCACGCTGCGCGTCCATCTCGACAATCACCCCGGCGCCTTCGCCGGGCTGGCAAAGGCGATCGGCGACGCCGGCGGGCTGCTCGGGGCGATCGATCTCGTTCGCGTGGAGCACGGAAAGAAGGTCCGCGACGTGACCGTGCTGGCCGCCGACGACGAGCACGTCGCACGGATCGTCGCCGGTGTGGAGGCGGTTGACGGCATCGAGATCGAGCACGTTTCCGACCGCACGTTCCTGCTTCACCTCGGCGGCAAGCTGGAGGTGATGCCGAAGTCGGCGCTGAAGACCCGCGACGACCTCTCGATGGCCTACACGCCCGGCGTTGCACGCGTCTCCAGCGCAATCGCCGCCGATCCGGAAAAGGCCTGGAACCTGACCATCAAGCAAAACGCCGTCGCGGTGGTGACCGACGGCAGCGCCGTCCTCGGCCTCGGCGACATCGGGCCTGAGGCAGCGCTCCCCGTGATGGAGGGCAAGGCGATGCTTTTCAAGGAGTTCGGCGGAATCGACGCCTGGCCGGTCTGCCTCGACACAAAGGATCCGGACGAAATCGTGCGCACCGTCGAGCTCCTGGCACCGGTCTTCGGAGGCGTCAATCTCGAGGACATCTCGGCGCCGCGCTGCTTCGAGATCGAGTCGAGGTTGCGAGACGCGCTCGAGATCCCGGTCTTCCACGACGATCAGCATGGAACGGCGATCGTGGTGCTCGCCGCGCTCCTGAACGCACTGGAGCTCGTCGGCAAGCGGCTCGAGGCGGTGCGCATCGTGATCACCGGGGCGGGCGCAGCGGGAGCGGCCGTTGCCCGCATGCTGCTGGGTGCCGGCGCCGGCGAGGTGCTCTGCGCCGACCGCAGCGGGCTGCTCTGCCCCGGTCGCACGGGCCTCGACCCCTTCAAGGCCGAGCTCGCGGGCCAGACGAACGCTCGCGGCGCAAGCGGCTCGCCGGACGAAGCGCTGGCCGGGGCCGACGTCTACATCGGGCTTTCGACACCCGGCGCCGTGACTCCGGAGGCGATCCGGACGATGGCGGCCGATGCCGTCGTCTTCGCCATGGCGAACCCGAACCCCGAGGTCCCACCCGAGGAGATCGAGGACGCGGTGGCCGTTCTGGGCACCGGGCGCTCGGACTACCCGAACCAGATCAACAATGTGCTCGCGTTCCCAGGCGTCTTCCGCGGCGCGCTCGACGTACGCGCCCGCACGATCACGCAGGAGATGGAGATCGCCGCGGCGCGCGCCCTTGCCGCGGTCGTCGAGCCGGACCACCTGGCGGCCGACTACGTGATCCCGAGCGTCTTCGACCGGCGGGTCGCGCCTGCGGTCGCCGATGCAGTCGCTTCCACGGCGATGGAATCCGGCGTCGCACGACGCACGCGCCCGGCGCCGGTCTCCGAGCTGTCCGCGTAAGGCGGACGCACCGCACGACGAGGGAGGACTACGTCAGCGGCCAGACGTCGACGTTGTGTGCGGATGAGGTCGGGGCAGCGTCCGTCCGCGGTGCGCGGAGCTCCAGCACGTAGTCGAAAAGGCCGGCATGCAGGCGGTCGGCGTCTGCTCCGGCCGGGAGCGGCACCTCGCGTCGGAACCCATCCGGGCCGTCGATGCAAACGATGCCGTTCTGGACCCTCGCCGTCAGCTCCGTCGAGTCGCGGGTCGGCGTGCGGACGGTCAAGACCATCATGTCGTTTGTCTCGATGGGGCCGTTCATGCTGGCGCTCCTTCCCGGCATCGGCTGCGTAGCGTCTGCCATTCGCCTTCCACGCGTCGCTGGATCTCTGCCACGAGGTCTGCGTTCTCCGGTCGGAGCAGATGTGCGAAGCGCGCCTGCGGCCGCAACCAGTCCTCGATCGGGAGAACCTCCTCGGGCTCGTACGTCAACTTGAAGTGACCGTCGACGACCTCGTACAGGGGCCAGAAGCAGCTCTCGACCGCCGCATCCAGGATGTGAATGCCGATCCGTGGCTCATGGCCCCAGCCGAGTGGGCAGTTCGTCAGCACGTTGAGGAACGACGGTCCGTCCGCGGCGGCGGCGCGCTCGACCTTCTCGCTCAGGTCCTGCCAGTGCGAGCCGACCGCCTGCGCGACATAGGGCACGTGATGTGCGATCGCGATCGCGGTCATGTCCTTACGCTGCTGCGCCTTGCCGAGACTCTCGAGACCCGAGGGGCTGGTCGTCGTCGACGCGCCGAAGGGCGTTGCGCCCGAGCGCTGGATGCCCGTGTTCATGTAGGCCTCGTTGTCGTAGCAGACGAAGAGGAAGCGGTGACCGCGCTCGAGGGCGCCCGACAGCGCCTGGAGCCCGATGTCGTAGGTGCCACCGTCGCCTGCGAAGACGACCACCGCGGGGTCCTGATCTTCGGCGAGGGCGTTGCGGCGGCGGAGCGCTCGCTTCGCGGCTTCGACGCCGCTCGCGACCGCGGCCGCATTCTCGAATGCCACGTGCATCCACGGCACATTCCAGGCTGTCGTCGGAAAGCGCGTGGTCGCGACCTCGAGGCAGCCGGTCGCGTTGACGACCACGACCGGGCGGTCGAAGGAGCCCAGGACGGTCCGAACGACGGCGGGGATCCCGCAGCCCTGGCAGAGCGAGTGTCCGCCCGCGAGCGGTGGGAGCCCGGCCTCGCGGCGGGCAAGGGTCTTCAGGCGGGACATGGCTCACCTCTGAGCCCGACGTAGGCGCCCACGCGCCGGGCAAAGACGTCGCGCACGTCCTCCGGATGGAGGTCGCGGCCGCCGAGCCCGTAGACGTGGCCGTCGACGTACGTGCCCTGGCCGCTCAGGGCCGACGCGACCTCGGCTCTGAGTGGCGCCGCGCCACCCGGCGAGGCCGCCCGGTCGAGAACGATCACCGACGGGACCTCCCGCAAGAGCTCGACGAGCGCCTCCGCCGGAAACGGCCGGAACGAGACGATCTTCACGAGCCCGACCTGCTCGCCCTCGTCGCGCAGCTCGTCGACCACGTCCTTGATGGTTCCCGCTGCCGAGCCCAGCGCAACGAGCACGCGGTCGGCATCCTCGAGCCTGTACGGCTCGAGCACGCCGTAGGCGCGGCCCGAGACGTGCTCGTACTCGAGCGCGAGCTCGGGCAGCACGTCGAGCGCGGCCTCGAGCGCGGCGATCTGCTGCCGGCGCAGCTCGAAGTAGTAGTCGGGCATCGCGAACGGCCCATGCGTCGTGGCGTGGTCGCTCTCGAGCAACGGGTGCGGAATCGCGTATTCGCCCACGAAACGCCGCACCGCCGCGTCGCCGAGCAGCGCCACAGGCTCCGCGGAGTGCGTGATCGTGAAGCCGTCCTGGCAGACGAGCACCGGCAGCAACACCTCCGGCCGCTCCGCGAGGCGCGTTCCGAGCACCGTCAGGTCGTACGCCTCCTGGGCGTTCTCCGCGAACAGCTGCACCACTCCGGAGTCGCGGATCAACATCGAGTCGGAGTGGTCGCAGTGGATGTTGATCGGCCCGGAGAGGGCACGGTTGCCGACCGCCATCACGATCGGGGCGCGCATCGCCGCGGCGATGTAGACCACCTCCGCCATCAGGGCGAGGCCCTGGGACGAGGTGGCCGTCATGGTGCGCGCGCCGGCGAGGGCCGAGCCGATCGCGGCGCTCATCGCCGAGTGCTCCGACTCGACATCCACGAGCTCGCCGTGCGCCGCCCCGTCCGCCACGAACTTCGCGAAGGTCTGGATGATCGGCGTTTGCGGGGTGATCGGGTAGACGGGCACGACATCGGGGTCGATCTGGCGCATCGCCTCGGCGACGGCCTCGCCGCCGGTCAGCAGCTCGAGGCCGAGCGTGCTCACGGCGTTTGCTCCTCGGGGACCATCTCGATCGCGTCGACCGGGCAGATCTCGGCGCAGATCTCGCAGCCCTTGCAGTGGTCGAGGTCGAACCCGTCGAAGGTCGTCCCGTCGAGCTTCACGGCCGAGTCCGGGCAGTAGATCCAGCAGAGCAGGCAGTTGACGCAGCTTGCGAGCTCCACCTGCGGTTTCAGGCCGGTGCGCCAACCGCCGGTCTCAGGGCGCACCGCGGTGACAGCGTCGACGGCTCCCGCGTGCGGCAGCGCTTGCCAAGGGGTCAGCGAAGACACCGGTACCCCTCCTCAACCGCGTCCCGCACAGCGGCCTCGTCCACTTTCTTGCCGAGCACCCCGGCGGCCGCGTCCTGGATCGCTTCGAGCGGCGGCTCGCCGAGCGCGGCACCGACGGCGCCGAGCATGGTCAGGTTCACGAATCCGGAGCCCCGCTCGCCGGCCAGCCGGGCGGCGGGGACGCAAACGACGTTGGCGCCGGAAAGCCCCGTCGGCGCTTCCTCGGCGTTCACGAGGATGCGGCCGCCTTCGGTGAGGCCTTCGGTCACGGACGCCTCGTCGACCAGTGACGGCTCGAGCACGACCACCGTGTCGGGGTGCTCGATCGCGTCGTGGCGTCGGATGGGCCGGCTCGAGCTGCGCGTGTAAGCGCGCAGCGGAGCACCGCGGCGCTCGGGCCCGTACTCCGGGAACGCCTGGACAAAGCGCCCGGAACGAAGGAGCGCGAGGGCGAGGATCTGCGAAGCGGTCTTCGCGCCCTGGCCGGCGCGCGCATGCCAGCGGATCTCGGTCAAATCGTTCATCGCAGCCACTCGTCGATCCCGCGCGCGGCTCGCTTGCCGTGGCGCACCGCCTCCACGGCGCTGACGCCTCCGTTGACCACGTCGCCCCCTGCGAAGAACTTCGGGCTCGACGTCTGACCGGTGGCGGGGTCGACGTGAACCGTGCCGCCGCGGTCGAGCTCGAGTCCCGCGATCCAGTCGGCCAGCTCGCGCCGAGGCTGCTGGCCGATCGCCTTCACGACGGTGTCCGCGGGGAGCGTGAACTCGCTTCCCGGCAGCGGCTCCGGGCGGCGCCGCCCGCTTGCGTCCGGGGCGCCGAGCCGCATGCGCCGGCATTCCACGGCTTCGGCGCGGTCGGAGCCCAGGATCCGGACCGGGTCGGCGAGGAACTGGAAGCGGACGCCCTCGGCGCGGGCCTCGGCGACCTCGTACGGGTAGGCGGGCATCTCGGCCTCGCTTCGCCGATAGACGAGGGTGACCGTCTCGGCGCCGATTCGCAGCGCCTCGCGCGCCACGTCGATCGCCGTGTTGCCGCCGCCGATGACGACCGTGTGCTGCCGGACGCATGGAGGCGTGCCCGTCTTGAGCCGCTCGATGAAGCTCAGCGACTCCCAGACCCCAGGCAGCTCGTCGCCGGGGTACGAGACCTTGGCATCCGCTCCCATCCCGGCACCGAGGAAGACCGCGTCGGCCTCTGCGGCGATCGCGGCCAGCTCGTTCGCGTCGACATGCGTACCGAGCCGGAACTCGACGCCGATGCTCGCCAGCGCCTCCGCCTCTTCCGGCAGCGGCTCCCGCACCTGGCGGTACGGAGCGATCGCGTAGCGGACGAGACCGCCGACTTCCTCGCGCTCGTCGAAGACCGTCACGTGGTAGCCGAGCGCGGCCAGCTCGCCGGCGCAGACCAGCCCGGCCGGGCCGGCGCCGATCACGGCAACGTGCCGTCCGTTCGACGGCGCGGCTTGCCGGAGAGGCGTTCCGGCGGCGAGCGCCTGGTCGGTGGCATAGCGCTGGAGTGGCCCGATCGCGATCGGCTTTCGACCGACCTCCGCCAGCACGCAGGCCTCTTCGCACAGGACCTCGGTGGGGCACACGCGTGCACACGTCGCCCCGAGCAGGTTCTCCGAGAAGATCGTCTGCGCTGCGGCGATCGGCTCGTCGGCTGCGATCGCAGCGACGAACCCGGCGACGTCGACGCCTGCCGGACAGGCGACCATGCAGGGCGCCGGCGCGTACGGGCCGCCACACTCGAGACAGCGGTCCGCCTCGAGCAGAGCGGCGGCTCGGTCGAGCGGCGGGTGCAGCTCGTCGAACAGCGGCTCCGTCGCAACACTCATCACGCCTAAGCCTCACCCCTGCGCCGCGGGGTCACATCCGCGCGAGGGCTGACTCGAGATGCGGCTTATCCGCAGCGCTGCGACGGGTCTTCAGCCACCGTGCTCGCGCTTCGCTTCTTCCTCCATGCGCCCGAGGCGCGTGTAGTAGTCGGCGAACTCGTTCAGGTGCGCGAGCGCGATCTTGCCGGTCACGACGGGATCGTTCCCCGTGACGTCGGTGGACGGATCGTGGAGCCCGTGCTCGAGCTCCACGTCCATTCCCATCCGGAACTGCTCGACGTCGAAAGGCGCCGTTGCCCAGTCGATGCCGATCTGCTCGCCGATCTGTCGCGCTTCTGCTGTGGTGAACCCGGTGCCGTGACTCATGCCATCACGACCGGTCGCCCCACATGCACCTTGCTCGCGAGCTCGATGAGCCGGTTCGAGTAGCCCCACTCGTTGTCGTACCAGGCGATCACCTTCACCTGCGTCCCGTCGACGACGCTCGTCAGCGGTGCGTCGAAGACCGCCGAGTACGGCGAGCCGACGATGTCGGAAGACACGAGCGGCTCCTCGCTGTACTCGAGGATCCCCTCGAGCGCGCCCGTCGCGGAGCGGTCGCGGAAGATCGCGTTCAATTCCTCCGCCGAGGCGGCCTCCTGTGCTTCGATCGTCAGGTCGACGAGGGAGCCCGTCGGGACGGGAACGCGGACGGCGAAGCCGTGCAGCTTGCCGGCCAGTTCCGGGATCACCGCGCCGATCGCCTTCGCGGCGCCGGTGGAAGTCGGCACGAGATTGACGGCGGCGGCGCGTGCTCGCCGGAAGTCCTTGTGCGGGAGGTCGACCAGCTGCTGGTCGGCCGTGTAGGCGTGAATCGTCGTCATCAGGCCGTGGCGGATGCCGACGGTCTCGTTCAGCACCTTCGCCACGGGCGCCAGGCAGTTGGTCGTGCAAGAAGCGTTCGAGATCACGTCGTGCCGGTCGGGATCGTAGACCTCGTCGAAGTTCACGCCGAGGACGACCGTCGCGTCCGGGTCCTTCATCGGGGCCGAGACGACGACCTTCGAGGCGCCCGCCTCGAGGTGTCCGGCCGCCGCATCACGCGTGCGGAACCGCCCGGTGCACTCGAGGACGACGTCGACGCCGAGCTCGTCCCAGGGCAAGTGCGCGGGATCGCCCTCGTGTAGGACGGGCAGCTCGTGACCGTCGATGCCGAGCAAGTCGTCCGCGAACTCGACGTCTGCAGGGAACCGTCCGTAGACGGAGTCGCGCCGCAGAAGCTGAGCGAGCTGTGCACCGTCGGCGAGATCGTTGATCGCGACGAACTCGATGTCCGCGCCGCGTTCATGGGCAGCGCGGAAGGCGGCTCGGCCAACTCGTCCGAAGCCGTTGATCGCCACTCTTACAGACATGGTTTCCTCCTCAGGTCGAGGTCCAGGCAACCGGCCATCACGCCTGCTGCCCGTCCTTCAGGTGAAAGTGCGGCTCGTGCGGACCGACATCCAGCCGGAACGGCGGGTACTCACGTGTCATGAACGCGCCGTAGGCAACGACCCGCAGAACCCAGCGGTTGAGGCCGAGCACGAGGTCGAAGATGTCCTGCGGATACCGGTTCTTGAACAGCAGCAGAATGCCCGCGACGAGCACGAGGATCCCGACCAGCCCGGGCCAGGAGCCGCCCATCAGAATGCCCGCGATACAGAACTGCGGGATGCCGAGGAGCCACCACCCGATCAGGGAGAAGCCGCGGCGCAGGTTCTCCGGATAGTCGACCTCGAGCCGCGCGCCGTATTCGGGCACGTCGGCGAGCGTGAACGGCGGATACTCATCGGTGCCGAGCGCTCCGAAGGTGTAAAAGGCGACACGCCACGACCAGCGGAGAACGCCGACGTTGAAGTCGAAGATCCCACGCGGGTAGCGCCCCGTGAACAGCACCGCGAAGAACGCGATCACGGTCAGCACGAAGAAGGCGGCCCAGAGGACGCACAGCACGATGTAGTGCGGGATGGCGAGTATCCACTTCACGAGCCAGAGCCACCGGCTCAGCTGCGGCGCCAGTTCGCCCTCGAGGGCAACCGTCGGTCTTGATGTTGCGAGTTCCATGAGAAGCACCTCCTGCAGCCAGGTTTCCACTGGTCCGCCGCTCGCGCATCAGTGCGAGCACGTTCCGTCAATGTGGCGAACTACGAGTCTCGACGCTGGCCTCAATCCGTCAGTGCGCGCAACGCGTTCAGGATGACGAAGACGTCGATCGCCTCTTGCAGGACGGCCCCTTGCACGGGTGGGAGGTAGCCCGCGGCGGCGACGCCCATCGCGAGCAGCGACAGAGCGATGCCGACGAGGACGCTCTGGCGTGCGATGTGGAGCCCGCGGCGGCCAATCCTGATCGCGTCCGCGACGCGGTCGACCCGATCGACGAGGATGACGGCATCGGCGGTTTCGGCGGAGACGGTTGCGCCCGCGGCGCCCATTGCGATGCCGACATCGGCGAGAGCAAGGGCTGGGGCGTCGTTGATGCCGTCGCCGACCATGACGACGGCCCGCAGCTCGGGTCGCTGGTGTAGGACTCGCACGACTTCGAGCTTCTCCTCGGGCGTTCGGTCGGCGTAGACGCGATCGACGCCGAGACTGTCGCCGACGGTCTCCGCGACGGAGGCTTTGTCGCCGGTGAGGAGGGCGACGTAGCGGACGCCGACCGCGCGGAGTCGCGACACGAGGCCAACGGAGTCCGCCCGCAGGCGGTCGCCGATCAGCGCGATCCCTGCGAGCCGGCCGTCGACGCCGACGAAAACCTTGGCGTGGCTGCCGTCGATGTCTGCCGGTAGCTGGGGCTCAATGCCGTTCGCGCGTATCCAGCTTGCGCTGCCGACGAGCACGAGGTGGTCGGCGACGGTCCCGCGGACGCCTTTGCCGAACTGTTCGTCGGCCTGCTCCGGGATCGTCAGGGCCACGTTGTGTTGGCCGGCGCCGGCGACCAGCGCTTTCGCCATTGGATGCGAGGAGAGTTGGTCGAGCGAGGCGGCCAGACGGAGCGTCTCCTCGGGGGGGAAGCCGTCTGTAGCGACGATCCGCTCGAACTCCGGGTGGCCGAGCGTTACCGTGCCGGTCTTGTCGAACAGAACCGAGCGCGCCTCGCCGAGTCGCTCGATGGTCGCTGCCCCTTTGACGACTATGCCGGCTTTCGCCGCGCGCGAAAGGCCGGACATGAGCGCGATTGGCGCGGCCAGGATCAGCGGGCACGGCGTCGCGACGACGAAGACGGCGAGCGCACGGACAGGATCGCCGGAGACGGCCCAGGCGACAGCGGCGACGAGCATCGTCGCCGGAAGGAAGAAGATCGCGTAACGGTCGGCCATGCGCACGAACGGCGCTCGCTGCTCCTCGGCCTGCTGGACCAGCCGCACCAGCGCCGCGTAGGCGCTCTCGGCCGCCGGGCGCAGCGCTCGCAGCTCGAACGAGCTCCCCGTCGCAGCCGTGCCGCTGCGGACGCTCCCCCCGCGGTGCACGGTCACCGGAAGTGGCTCGCCCGTGAGCGCGGATTCGTCAATGATCGCTTCGTCGCTCATGACCATCCCGTCCACCGGGACGACCTCGCCCGCGCGCACGAGGACGAGCTCGCCGGCGGCGACTTCGTCGATCGGAAGCTCGACCAGGTCGTCGCCGCGGCGCACCAGCGCCGATCTCGGCGCGCGCTCGACAAGCTTGGTCAACTCGCGGCGCGCGCGGCGGTTCGCCGTCTCTTCGAGCGCGTTGCCGCCGGCGAGCATCAGCGCCACGACCGCCCCGGCCAGGTATTCGCGAAGCGCGAGCGCTCCCATCATCGAGACGAGGGCAATCGCGTCGACGCCAACGTCGCCCCGCAACAGCGATCGCAAGACCGACCAGCTCAGCGGCACGAGCAGCATCGCCGTGGTCGCCGCCCACAGCCAATCAGCCGCCTGGTGCTGATCGCCGGCTGCGAGCGCGAGGCCGACGACGACCCCGGCGAGCGCGGCTCCGGCAACGAGCCGTGCCGAATTCCCACGCAGCCAGGCGAAGGTCCTCGTGACGTCGTCCGCCCGGTCAGCTCCAAAGGCGGTCATGCCGCGAGTGTCGGCCGCGCGGCCTCGCACGCCATCGGTGCAAGCCCGGAACTAGCTGCGGAGTTTCCGTACAGGTAAGCCTTGAAAGCAATCTCGTCACGCACCAGCCTCCGGGCCTGCACGGGCTCGAGGAGCACGCTTCCGCATGACCGCCCCGGGTACGTTGCCGACGCATGAAGCGAACCTGGACGCTGATCGGGCTCGACCGCCGCGGTAACTGTCGCAGCCGGTATCGCGCACTACGCCGGAGCGCCTGCACTGCTGACGTTCGTGATCGCGACCCTCGCGCTCGCGGGCCTTGCGTGGATCGTCTCCTTCGCGACGGAGCAGGTCGGCGAGCGCTTCGGGCCGGCCGTGACCGGAGTGCTGCAGTCGACGCTCGGGAATCTGCCCGAGTTCTTCATCGTCATCTTCGCGCTGTCGGCCGGCGAGCTCGTCGTCGCTCGAACCGCGATCCTCGGCTCGATCTTCGCCAACGCGCTGTTCGTCCTCGGGATCGCGATCGTCGTGGGCGCCATGGCGAGCCCCGACCGCGTCATGCGCTTCCATCCGCGACTGCCCAAGGACAACGCGATCCTGATGCTGCTCGCCAGCTTTCTGATCACGATCCTCGGGCTATCGGCCGCCAGCGGCGACAAGGCCTCACACCACGCGAAGGCGATCTCCGTGATCGGGGCGATCGCGCTGCTGGTCACCTATGGCGTGTGGCTGATCGACTACCTCCGCTCCGACGCCGGCCACGAGCCGAGCGGAACACCGCGCGTCTCGATGCGGCTCTCACTGGTGCTGCTGGCGGTCGCCGGCGTGGGAGCGGCGTTCGTCGCAGACTGGTTCGTGACCGCGTTGACGCCGGCGATGGAGCGGATCGGCGTCCCGAAGGCCTTTGCCGGCCTCGTGGTGGTCGGCATCGCCGGAAACGCCGTCGAGAACGCGACCGGTGTCGTGCTCGCGGCGAAAGGCGAGGCCGACCTGGCGATCTCGGTGATCAAGAACTCCGTCGCCCAGATCACCGCCTTCCTGTTTCCCGCGCTCGTGCTCGTCTCGCTGGCGTTCGCGACCTCGCTCACGTTCGCGCTCGGCCCCGTCTACATCGGCGCGCTGTTTCTCACGGCCATCGCGATGTGGCTGATCACGAGCGACGGCGAGGCGACCGTCTTCGAAGGGGTCGCGTTGATCTCGCTCTACGTGATCCTTGCGGTGCTGACGTTCTACGAGTAGCGGCCTGGCGTCAGAGGCCCTCCGCCTCTTCCGCCTTCTCCCCGCGCTCGACGATGTCGCCTTCGCTGAACAGGATCTCCTCGAGGGCGACGCGCCACTTCGGCGTGCGGCGCAGCAGGAACTCCAGGTCCATGCCGAAGTGCTTGAACTCCTCCGCCTGAGCGTTCTCCATGATCGCCTTGGCCTGCTTGTCCGGCTCGAGCGACATCCGCTGCTCGTACCAGCCGATTGCCTCGGCCTCCTCGGTCAGCGACGCGATCATCCGCGCGAAGGTCCTGGTCTCGGCGCTCAGCTCGCCGGCCGGCTCGTGGTACTGCTCGAAGCCCATCTCGCCTCCTTGTTCGTAGGTGCCGCTTGTGGGACTGACGACGTCAGGCGCCGGCCTCCGGTGCCGCACGGGCTCCGTCAAGGTCGAGAGGCTCCTCCACGTCTGCTGCGGTCGTGGCCTCCGGGACCTTGAAGCCGAGGAATCCGTACGCCACGTCGAGGATCGGGCTCAACAAGTTGAAGAAGCAATACGGGAAGTAGGCGGCCGTCGACACGCCGAGCACGCCCGAGATGTAGGCGCCGCACGTGTTCCACGGGACGAGGACCGACGTGACGGTGCCCGAGTCCTCGACCGCTCGGCTCAGCACCTGCGGCGCGAGGCCCCGGCGCTCGAACTCGTTGCGGAACATGCGCGCCGGCAGGACGTCGGCGACGTACTGGTCGCCGGCGATCACGTTCAGGCCGATGCCGCTGCCGTTGACCGCGGCGATCAGCCGCCCGCGGGTCGGTGCATGCGCCACGACCGGCTCGAGTAGCCGCGCGAGGAAGCCGGCGTGCTCCATGATCGCGGCGAACGACAGCGCCGCCAGGACGAGCCAGATGGTCGTGAGCAGGCTCGACATTCCCCCGCGCGAGAAGAGCTGGTCGATCGCGGCGTTGCCGCTCTTGCTCACGAAGCCGGTGGCCATCGCGGCGTAGATCCCCTTGATCCCGACGGCTACCGGGTTGCTCCCCGGCTCGTCCACGAACGCCTTCACCACCGTCCACTGCGTGAAGCAGGCGAGGATGCCGGCGAAGAGCGCCGAGCCGAGAATGGCCAGGAACGGCGGCACCTTCTTCACGGTGAAGACGACGAGCAGCGCGAGCGGCAGCAGGTTCAGCGCGGTGATGTTGAACTCGTTCCTCAAGACCTCGAGGGCCGCGTCGGTGCTCACGCCTCCCTTCGGCTCGGCGAGAAACCCCAGCACCAGGAAGGCGACGAGGCTGAACCCGAGCGCGGGGCCCGCCGTCCAGAACATGTTCCGGATGTGCTGACCGGTGGTGAGCCCGCGCCCGACCAGCTTCGGCACGAGGATCGTCGTCTCCGAGAGCGGCGTCATCTTGTCGCCGAAGTAGGCGCCGCAGATCACTGCGCCGGCCGCGGTCGCCTCCGAGAGGCCCATGACCTTGGACATCCCGACGAAGGCGACGCCGAGCGTCCCCGCCGTCGTCCACGAGCTCCCGGTCACCATCCCGACGAGGGCGCAGATCGCCGCGGTCGTGACGTAGAAGATCGTCGGGTTGAGCAGGCGCACCCCGTAGTCGACGACCGTCGGGATCGTGCCGGCCATGTTCCAGGTGCCGATCAGCGCGCCGACCGCGAGCAGGATGAAGATCGCGCTCATCGCCGTGGTCACTCCGCCGACCGCGGCGTCGGCGATCGCGGCAGACGTGTAGCCGTTCTTGAGCGCCATCAGGCTCGCGAAGGCCGCGCTGAGCAGCAGGGCGACCTGCAGGGGCCCGTCCGTCGCGCTGACTCCGAAGAGGACGATCGTGAGGACGATCAACGTGATCAGCACGATCACGGGCAGGATCGCGTCGAGCAGGGTCGGCGGTCGAGGACTCGGTTCCGGGCCGGCGCCCATCTCCGTCACGGAGAGGGGTTCACAGCCGGCATGCCTTCAGGCGCTTCGTCGGCCGTGGCCGGCGACGGCCCGCGCCGCTGGAGCCAGATCCGCCTCGCCTCGGACACAGGCACGATCGCGAGCCCGACGACGATGCAGACGAGCCACTGGTGCCCGTTCAGGTGGACGGTGTGCAGGACACGCTGCATGAGCCCGAGCTCGGCGCCGAGCACGATCGCGACGAGGGACCCGCCCGTGCAGAACAGGAACATCCGGTCCTCGAGCACCTCGAGCGAGAAGATCGAGCGCCGCTCGTCGCGCGTGGCCAGCGAGAAGACCACGTTGCTGATCGCGAACGTCGTCATCCCCATCGTGCGCGCGATCGCGCTGCTCCCGTAGTGGTCGTCCGCCCACCCGATCACCCCGAGCGTCGCCCCGCCGAGGACGAGGCCCGCGATGCAGACCCAGATCAGGAGCGGCCGCGGCAGGATCGGCTCGTCGGAGGCACGCGGCTTGCGCTTCATCAGGCCCTCCGCAGGCTTCCCGTAGCCGAGCCCGATCGCCTGGAGCACCTGCGTCGAGAAGTTGATGTACAGGGTCTGGAGCGGGACGAACGGGACGCCGCCCACGATGTTGAAGATGCTCGCGCCGAGGAAGGTGACGATGAAGCCGACCAGCACGCCCATCTGGAAGCGGATGTACTTCGTCAGGTTGTCGTAGAGACCACGGCCGAGCTCGACGGCCTTCACGATCGTCGCGAAGTTGTCGTCCGTGAGGATCATCGTCGCGGCCTCTTTCGAGACCTCCGTGCCGGTGATGCCCATGGCGATGCCGATGTCGGCGCTCTTGAGGGCCGGGGCGTCGTTCACGCCGTCCCCGGTCATCGCGACGATGTCGCCCTTTCGCTTCAGCGAGGCGACGAGGCGCACCTTGTCCTCGGGGGCCACGCGCGCGATCACGCCGATGTCGTCGATCGCGGTGTCGAGCTCGTCGTCGGACATCGCCTTGAACTCGGCGCCGGTGATCGCCTTGCCGGTGATGCCGAGCTCCTTGGCGATCGCCGCGGCCGTGACGGCGTGGTCGCCGGTGATCATCCGCACGCGGATCCCCGCCGCATGCGCGGTCTCGATCGCCGACTTCGCCGTCGGCCGGGGCGGATCGACGATTCCGACGAGTGCAAGGACGGTCAGGCCGTCCAGCAGCGGAAGCAGGTCAGCCGACGGATCGAACCCGTCGGCGTCGAAGTCCTTGCGCCCGGTCGCCAGCACGCGCAGGCCCTGGCCCGCGAGGCGCTCGTTTTCCTCCATGTAGCGCTGCTTGAACGCGTCGTCCGCCGGGACGATCGAAAGGTCCTCGGGGTCGGGTCGCGAGGCAGCCCGGGCGAGCAGCTGGTCGGGCGCGCCCTTGACGAAGGCGCGGACGACGTCTTTGCCGTTCTCGTCGCGCATCCGGTGGAAGGTGCCCATCAGCTTGTACGCGGAGTCGAACGGGAGCTCCGCGACGCGTGGGTACTCCTGCCGCGTCTCGGCGGCAGCGAGGCCGCCCTTCTCGGCGAGCACGACGAGGGCGCCCTCGGTCGGATCGCCGATCAGGCCTCCGTCCTTGACGACCGCATCCGAGCAGAGCGCCATCGGCAGCAGGAACTGCTGGAGCGGCACCTCCGGTGGGCCGAAGACCTGTTTGATCGTCCCCTCCGTCGCGTAGCCGCCGCCCGAGATCGTGTAGCGCCGCCCCGGGACCGTCAGCTCGACGGCGGTCATCTGGTTGAGCGTGAGCGTCCCGGTCTTGTCGGAGTTGATCGCCGAGGTCGAGCCGAGGGTCTCGGTCGAGCGGAGCCGCTTCATGATCGCGTTCGCCTTCGCGAGCATCTGCGTCCCGTAGGAGAGGATCGTCGTGACGACCGCCGGAAGCCCCGTCGGAATGGCGGAGATCGCGAAGGCGATGGCCGCCGTGAAGACCGTGTCGAAGCTCTGGTCGCGCGAGAGATTGAGGATGATCGAGAGCGCGACCGAGCCGCCGGCAATGAGCAGGATCTGGCTGGTCAGCTTCTTGAGCTGGACCGTGAGCGGCGTGTCGGCGTCCTCGGTCGCCTGGAGCATGTGCGAGATGTGCCCGACCTCCGTCGACATCCCGGTCGACGTGACGACGAACGCTCCCGAGCCGCGGGTCACGTTCGTGTTCATGTAGACCATGTCGGTGCGGTCGCCGAGCGGCGTGTCGGCTGCGTCGACGGCGTCGATGCCCTTGGAGACCGGCATGCTCTCGCCGGTCAGCGCCGACTCGGCCACCTCGAGGGTCGCGGCTGACAGCAGGCGGCCGTCGGCCGGCACCACGTCGCCCGCCTCGATCGAGACGACGTCGCCGGGCACGAGCTGCTCGGCCGGGATCTGGATGAGCTCGCCGTCGCGGCGCACGCGCGCCTTGACGATCATCATCTTCTGCAGGGCCGCGACCGCCTCGGCGGCCTTCCCCTCCTGGCGCAGGCCGAGCACGGCGTTGAACAGCGTCAGGAAGAGCAGGACGAGGCCGGTGCCGAGCTCCTTCAGCGGGTAGAGGCTGCCGATCCCCGCGGCGAGCAGGACGATCTGCATCGGGTCGCGGTACTGGCGCACGAACGCGCGCCAGCGCGGCTCGACCGCGGCCTCCGCGAACTTGTTGGGGCCGACCGAGGCGAGCCGCGACGAGGCTTCCGCGGCCGAGAGGCCGCTCCCCGGGTCGACGCCGAGGCGCCCGCCGATGTCGTCGGGCGCGAGCGTGTGCCAGGCAACGGACTGCGAGTCGCCGAGCCCGTCGGTCGCAGCGGGAGCTTTTTCTGCCGTTGCCATCTCGCAGTCTCCTTCCGTTAGCTCAGTGCGCCGCCCCGACCTCGAGCCCGGCTGCGTCGAGGGTGACGATCGTCCCCGCCTCGCCGCGAAGCAGGGCCGGCGTGTCGTTGATCGAGCCGATCGCGGCCAGCCCGCCGGACTCCTCGACGAACTGGCAGGCGGCGCGCACCTTCGGCCCCATCGAGCCCGCCGCGAACTCGGCCGCGCCGAGCGCCTCCGGAGTCGCCCGTCGGATCGCCTTCTGTTCCGGTGTCCCCCAGTCCGCGTAGACCGCGTCGACGTCGGTGACGATCACGAGCGCGTCCGCGTGCAGGTCCCTGGCGAGCAGCGCGCTCGCGAGGTCCTTGTCGATCACGGCCTCCACGCCGACGAGCTGCCGGCCCGGCGTCGCCGTCGGCGTCCGTGTACATGACCGGGATGCCGCCGCCGCCGGCGCAGATGACGACCGCGCCGTGATCGAGCAGCCACTCCACCGGCTCGATCCCGAAGATCCGCTGCGGCAGCGGAGACGGCACGACTCGGCGGAAGCTGTCCCCGTCGGGCTTGAACACCCAGCCCTTCTCGGCCGCGAGCTTCTCCGAGTCGGCTTTCGTGTAGACGGGGCCGATCGGCTTGGTCGGGTCCTGGAACGCGGGGTCGTCGGGATCGACCTCGATCAGGGTCAAGAGCGAGGCGAGCCGCTTCTCGAACGGCAGCTCGTTCCCGAGCTCCTGCTGAATGAGGTAGCCGATCATGCCCTCGGTCTGGGCGCCGAGCAGGTCGAGGGGATACGGCTCGACCTCGGTGTACGCGGAGCCCTGCAGGGCGAGCAGCCCGACCTGCGGGCCGTTGCCGTGCGAGATGACGAGCTCGTGCTCGAGCGCCACTGGCGCGAGGGCCTTGCACGCCGCACGCGCGTTGGCGCGCTGGTTCTCGGCCGACAGCGGCTCCCCCCGCCGGAGCAGGGCGTTTCCGCCGAGTGCGGCGACGACTCGCATCGTCAGTCCCCGAGGGTCGCGACCATCACGGCCTTGATCGTGTGCAGCCGGTTCTCGGCCTCGTCGAAGACGAGCGACGCCGGCGACTCGAAGACCTCCTCGGTCACTTCGAGGCAGTCCATCCCGAACTTCTCGAAGATCTCCTTGCCGACCTCGGTGTCGGTGTTGTGGAAGGCCGGCAGGCAGTGCATGAACTTCGCATCGGGGTTGCCGGTCGCGGCCATCGTCTCGGCGTTCACCTGGTACGGCTTCAGCAGGTCGATCCGCTCGGCCCAGACCTCGTCGGCCTCGCCCATCGAGACCCAGACGTCCGTGAGCAGCACGTCGGCGCCGCGCACGGCCTCGCCCACGTCGTCGGTGATCGTGATCGTGGCGCCGGTCTCTTCGGCGATCGAGTTCGCCATCCCGGTGATCTCGTCACGCGGCCAGAGCGACTTCGGGCTGGCGATCCGAACGTCCATGCCGAGCTTCGCCCCGCCGACCAGGTACGAGTCCGCCATGTTGAAGCGGGCGTCGCCGAGGTAGCAGAAGACGACCTCGTTGAGCGGCTTGGGAATGTGCTCCTTGAACGTGAGGAAGTCGGCCAGGATCTGGGTCGGGTGCCACTCGTCGGTGAGCCCGTTGTAGATCGGGACGCCGGCGTGCTCGGCGAGCTCCTCGGCGATCTCCTGGCCGAAGCCGCGGTACTCGATCGCGTCGTACATGCGGCCGAGCACCCGCGCGGTGTCCTTCACGGTCTCCTTGTGCCCCATGTGCGAGCCCGACGGCCCGATGAAGGTGACGTGGGCGCCCTGGTCGTAGGCGGCGACCTCGAACGCGCAGCGCGTCCTGGTCGAGTCCTTCTCGAAGATCAGCGCGATCTCCCTGCCGACGAGCTTCTGCTCCTCGCGGCCCTCCTTCTTGGCGGCCTTCAGATCCGCGGCCAGCTCGATCAGGTACGTGATCTCCTCCGGGCTGAAGTCGGCCAGCTTCAGCAGGTGCTTGCCCCTCAGGTCGACGATGGTGCTCATGGACGTGCTCCTTTCCTCATGCCTCACGAACGATCGGGCAGGTCATGCAGTGGCCGCCGCCGCGCCCGCGGCCGAGCTCCTGCCCGGCGATTGCCAGTACCTCGATTCCTGCCTTGGCGAGCTTCGCATTGGTCGCTTCGTTGCGCTCGTACGCCACGACGACGCCCGGCTCGAGCGCCACGACGTTGTTGCCGTCGTCCCACTGCGAGCGCTCCGCCTCGAACTCGTCGCCGGCGGTCGGGACGAGCTTCAGCTGCTCGAGCCCGAGCGCGTCCTTCACTTCGTCCAGGAAGGTGCGCTCAGAGACCTCGGCCTGAACCCCGCTCGCGCCACCCGGCGTGAACAGGATCGGCCGGATCTGGTCGACGACCGGCTCGTAGAGCGTCGCGATGTCGTGGTCGCAGAACGTGAAGACCGTGTCGAGGTGCATCGCCGCACGATCACGCGGCATCTGAGCCCCGATCACCAGGCGAGCGGCACCGGCCTCGAACATATTGCGGGCGAGGATGCTGACCGCCCTGGCGGTGCTGCGCTCGCCCATCCCCACGAGGACGACTCCGTCGCCCGCAGGCATCATGTCGCCGCCTTCCATCCGCGCGGAGCCCCAGTCGTGGTCTGCGCCTCCGAACCAGATCTTGAAGTCGGCATCGCGGAAGCGTGGGTGGAAGCGGTAGATCGCCTCCACGTTCAGCGTCTCGAGCTGGCGGGCCGGCCAGAACATCGGGTTGAGGCTGACCCCGCCGAAGAGCCAGGCGCTGGTGTCGCGCGTGAACAGCTGGTTCGGCAGCGGCGGCAGCACGAAATCCGTCTGGCCGAGCGCCGGGCCGATCGCAGACTTGATCTCGTCGGGAAGCTCGAGCACGGTGATCCCGCCGGTCAGACGAGTCGCGAGCTCCTCGGCAGGCATCTCCGTCAGCCACTCTGTGAGCGGCTCGGTGAACATGACCGTGACCTCTTCGGGACGGACCCGCCGCGAGAGAAGCCACTCGCGAGCCTCCTTGTCTTCGAGCGTCTGGGTCAGCAGCTCGTGCAGGAGCAGGACCTCGACGCCGCGCTCGCGCATCAGGTCGACGAAGGCGTCGAACTCCTGCCGGGCGCGCCGCACCCAGATGACGTCGTCGAAGAGCAGCTCGTGGCAGTTGCTCGGCGAGAGGCGCTCGTGCGCCAGGTCGGGCCTGTGCACCATCACCGTGTGCAGCTTCCCGACTTCGGAGTGTGTTCCCAGGACGGTGTCGGTGACGGTGCTCAAGGCGTGCTCCTTTCAGGCTCGGCCGGTCGCGGCGACGAGGAGAGAATCGTCGCGACCGGGCGGCTCGGCGACATCACCCCGGCCGGATGAGGCTCATTTAGAGGAAGAACGAGAGCTTGTCCGCGAGCCAGCCCTCGAGCCGCTCCCGATTCCCCGAGGGCGGCTGACCCCGCCTCGCGCGGGCAATGTCGGGCTGGAACAACCGCTCTTCGAGCAAGGCCGCGAGCTCGGCGCTCCTGGCGATCATCATGATCTCCGAGTTGCGGTAGAGCGCCCAGGCGTCGAGATTGACCGTGCCGAAGCTGACGACCTCGTCGGCGACGACGACTTTCGCGTGAACGACGGTGCCGGGAAGCTCCCACACCTCGACGCCCGCCACGTCGAGCGCCGCGTACCGGTGCCTCAGGGCCGCGGTCGCCTGTGCGTTGTTCGAGATCTCGGAGACGAGGAGTCGTGCCTTCACGCCGCGCCGGGCGGCCTCGATGATCCGCCCGATCACGTCGTGGTCGGTCAGGTACGCGTTCACGATGTCGAGCCGTTCGCGCGTCGCGTCGATCTGCTCCCGGATCGCCTGCGAGGCCGCGACCAGCCCGCCTGGAATCACCTGCGCGAGCGCGATCGGCGTCGTCCCGGGATCGGCCGGCTCGGGGAACAGGCCGGAGAGGTCGTCCGGCAGCGGCCCGCCGTGACCCTCGAAGCTCGTCAGGAACGCCGCCTGCGCCTGGCGAACGACGTCACCGGTGACCTGCACCATCACGTCGTGGAAGCCGCCGTTCTCGAAGTGATCCTCGAGGCCCGCGCCGCCGGTCCACGCCACCTTTCCGTCGATTACGTACAGCTTGCGATGGTCGACCCGGCCCAACGCGCCGCGGCGCCACGTCTGCCTCTGGCGGTCCGGGTAGAGCCCGTGCCGCTCCCGTAGAGAGAAGTCGTTGACCACGACCTGCGCACCGGCCGCAGCGAGGCCCGTGAACATCTCTCGCGCCGCCTTGTACGGCCTCGAGCCGAACCCGTCGACGCTCACTCGCACCTCGACGCCCTCCGCCAGCTTTCGCTTCAGCAGATGGGCCATGCGCGTCCCCACCTGCCCTTCCCGCCAGCCGAACATGAGGATGTGCACGGACGAAGACGCGGCCTCGACGTCCGCGAAGATGCGAGGGAAGAAGTTCACCCCCTCGACCCATGGCTCGATCGTCGCAGCCGTCGACCAGGCGAAGTGGAGATCGGCCGAGGGCGTCTTCGTCGCAGCCTCCGCGCCCGCAGGCGTCACCGCACCGGGAGGAGGCGGCCAGCTGGGCCTCTGCGGAATCGAGAGGACCCGCCGGTAGAACGCGTAGCCGGAGACGCCGACGAGGGCGCCCCCGGCGAGAGCGAGTCGCGACTTCAGGGGACGATGTGCACGACGACGACTTTCGTGCCGTGCGAGCCGACCTCGTCGCCGCGGTGATGCTTGGGTCCGCGCGCGTACGCGATCAGACCCACGATCAGGAGCGCCGCCACGACGATGAGGATCCATTCAACCACGCGTCGCATCTGATCCTCCTCTCATCACAGGGCCGCCGAGATGGCGAGCACGACTATCGAAAGGCCGCTGAGCGCGGCGAGCAGCGGCCAGACCCAGCGGAGGTAGGTCCCGTACGGAACGCGGGCGATTGCGAGGCCGCCCATCACGACAGCAGACGTCGGTACGACGAGGTTCATGACGCCGGAGGCGCTCTGGTAGGCGGTCACGACGAGCGCGGTCGACACGCCGATGAAGCCCGCCAGCGGGGCCATGATCGGCATCGAGAGCGTCGCGAGCCCCGAGCTCGAAGGGATCACCAGCGACAGGGGCAGGAAGAGGAGGAACATCACGATCAGGAACGTGACGTCGCCCGAGTCACCGAGGGCCTTCTCGATCCAGTGCAGCACGGTGTCCGTGATCTGGCCGTTGTTCATGATCACGGTGATGCCGCGCGCGATGCCGATGATCAGCGCGACGCCGAGCAGATCGCGCGCGCCGTCGACGAAGCTCGTCGTCAGCTGGCCTTCGCCGAGGCGGCCGATCACCCCGATGATGATCGCGAACAGCAGGAAGGAGGCGGTCATCTCGGGGAACCACCACCACCAGGTCGGGAACGGGATGCCGATGTCCTCCCACGGAACGACGCCGTAGATCATCACGACGAACGCGAGCCCGAAGACAGCGAGGACGATCTTCTGCGTGCCGGTGAGGGTGACCGAGCCCTCGCCCGTCGCGGCCCGGAAACGCGCCTCGTTCTCGGCCTTCATGTCGTAGACGACCGACTCCGACGGATCCTTCTTGACGCGGTCGGCATAGCGCAGGACGAAAAAGATGCCGATCGCCAGGCCGACGAGCAGGAGGACCAGCCGGCCGATGATGCCCTCGCTGATCGAGATCCCTGCGATCCCGGAGGCGATTCCGGTCGCGAACGGGTTGACGGTCGACCCGAGCACGCCTATCCCGCAGCCGAGCAGCACGATCGCCGCGCCCGTGAGCGCGTCGTAGCCGGCGGCGATCATCACCGTGATCACGAGGGCGTAGAAGGCGAGGCTCTCCTCGGCCATCCCGAACGTCGTGCCTCCGAGGGCGAAGACGCACATCAGCACGGGGATCATCCAGCGCTCCTTGCCGCGCATCCGCTGAACGAGATTCCCGATGCCGGCCTCGATCGCCCCGGTCTTCATCGTCACGCCGAGGAACCCGCCGATCACGAGGATGAACAGCGCGATGTCGATCGCGCCGAAGAGCGTTCCCGAGTTGTAGTAGTTGATGTTCCCCTTGGCGTTCTCGACCCCGTAGAGCCCATTGATCGGCGCCGTCAGCGAGTCGCGCAGGATCCGCGCGGGATGCGAGGCCACCTCGTGGTACGTGCCGGGGATCGGCTCGCCTGTGGGTTTGAGGTCGTAGACGCCGGCCGGAATGGCCCAGGTGGCGATCGCGGCCAGAACGATCAGCGCAAACAGGATCGTGTACGCGGAAGGGAGCCTGAACCGGCTCTTCTTCTCGGGCTCGGCGGGAGTAGCGACAGCGGCTTCGCTCAAGCCTGCCCCACGGTCCGACGTTCCATCTCCGCACCTCCGCTCGCTGGGAACCCGCTGCGAAGCCTAAAAAGCGGCGTTGCCCGCCTTGTCATCCCAACGGGATGACCATCAAGGCTGCAGCGGACGTGCTCGGTCTACCGGACGTCGGACTCGAGCTTGCGCTCGAACTCACGCATCCGTCGCCGCAGCGGCATCTTGGAGGCTCTGTCGGTGTGCAGTGTGTCCAGCGCGCAGGCGAGGAAGCACGCGGCGCCCAGGGCCGTGTTCCAGTTCGCAGCTGCCTGGTCGAGCATCGACCCGGTGGACGGAACGACGAAGCCGGCCACAGCGGAGATTCCGAAGAAGACGCAGCCGAGCAGGTTGACGCCCGGCTGCCACCATCCTGCGCCTCCACGCGCCGGTAGCCAACCATGCCGCTCCGACCCGGCATACGCGATCGCTCCCGAGACGAGGAAGCAGATCGACCCGCGCCAGTCGGGCCGCCAGACGAGCCTGTTGTACTCGGGGCTGCCCAAGGCGGTGTGCATCGCCTCGTACGTCGTGACGTTGAAGAACAGGGTGCCCGCGGATTGGATGATCGCGGCCCACCACGCGGCGCGCCCGCCTGGCGAATGACGCGTCGACCACGCCAGCCGGCTCTGGAGCCCTCCTCCGGCGGTAAACAGGATCGAGCCGACGAAGAAGGTGATCGCGTCGGTCGAATCTCCGACGAGCTGCACGTAGCCGGGAAACGGGCCGATCAGGAAGCACGTCGACCCGAGAGCGAAACAGGCCGCCATACACCGTTCGCGACTCATAACCGAAGGATCGTTCGCTTCGGGTGAGGACGTACCGCGCGCAACCGGTGACGCTTGTCGCAGACGGCAACGAAAGGATTACCGACGATGAGCCTCACGCACCCCCGCACGAACCACAAACACTCGGGCGAGCTCGCGGTCCAGCCGCTATTCGGGCTCGAGGGGACGACGATCCCTCGGCACGAGCTCCCGGATGAGGAGATGGCACCGGACATCGCGTATCAGATCATCCACGACGAGCTGATGCTCGACGGAAACGCGCGGCTCAACGTCGCCACCTTCGTGACGACCTGGATGGAGCCGCAGGCGCAGACCTTGATGACCGAGTGCTTCGACAAGAACATGATCGACAAGGACGAGTATCCGCAGACCGCGGAGATCGAGACGCGGTGCGTGAACATGCTCGGCCGGCTCTGGCATGCGCCGGAGCCCGACGAGTCGACCGGCTGCTCGACCACCGGCTCGAGTGAGGCCGCGATGCTCGGCGGCCTGGCCCTGAAGCGCCGGTGGATGCAGCGGCGCAAAGCCGAGGGAAAGCCGGTCGACCGGCCGAACCTCGTGATGGGCATCAACGTTCAGGTGTGCTGGGAGAAGTTCGCCAACTACTGGGACGTCGAGATGCGGCTCGTCCCGATGGAGGGCGACCGGTTCCACATGTCCGCGGAGGAGGCCGTGAAGCTCTGCGACGAGAACACGATCGGCGTCGTCGCGATCCTGGGCTCGACGTTCGACGGCAGCTATGAGCCCGTGGAGGAAATCTGCGAGGCGCTCGACGCCTTCGAGACCGAGACGGGGCTGGACATCCCGGTCCACGTGGACGGGGCCTCCGGCGCGTTCGTCGCGCCGTTTGTCGACGAGGGCCTCGTCTGGGACTTCCAGCTGGCGCGCGTCGCGTCGATCAACGCGTCGGGCCACAAGTACGGGCTGGTGTACCCCGGCGTCGGCTGGGTCGTCTGGCGCGACAGCGATGCGCTCCCCCAGGACCTGATCTTCTGGGTCAACTACCTCGGCGACAACATGCCGACGTTCGCCCTCAACTTCTCCCGGCCCGGCGCGCAGGTGGTCGCCCAGTACTACAACTTCCTGCGGCTGGGCTTCGAAGGCTACGCCCGCGTCCACGGCTACGCGCGGGATGTCGCGACGCGCCTTTCGGGCGAGATCGAGGAGATCGGCCCCTTCGAGCTGATCACGCGGGGAGACGAGCTCCCGGTCTTCGCGTTCACGCTGAAAGACGAGATCGAGAACTACACGGTCTTCGACGTCTCGAACGCGCTCCGCGAGCGTGGCTGGCAGGTCCCCGCGTACACCTTCCCGAAGAACCGTGAGGACCTCGCCGCGCTACGGGTCGTCGTCCGGCGCGGGTTCACACACGACATGGCAGACCTGCTCCTCGCCGACCTGAAGCGGCAGCTGCCACGACTCGAGAGCCAGCCCGTGCCAGTCCACGACGACGCGGCCGCGGGGTTCCGCCACTAATGATCCCCTGGATCATCTTTGCCGTGGTCGTCGTGCCTCTGGTCGTCATCGTCTTCGTGGCCTCACGGCGCCGAACAGCCGCCGGCGAGCATCCCGCCGGCGAAGACGCGGAGGCACGAGCTGAAATAGAGCGGGAGTTCGCTGCGGCGGAAGCGTACGAGGAGAAGTGGCGCGAGGAGGACAAGGAGAAGTACCGCCAGGAGCGCTTGCCCTGAGCGTATACACGACCGGACGGTCACCGATGATTTCTCGCGCCGGCTGCGGTCTACTACCGAAAGACCGTCGAGACGGAGGTGAGCCGATGTCGAAGAGCCTGCTGCTGGTCGGGACCCGCAAGGGCCTGTTCGTGCTGGAGAGCGACGACCGCCGCGACTGGAGCGTGCGCGGGCCGTTCTGCGAGAGCTGGCCCGTCTACCACGCGGTGCTCGACCGCGACTCGGGCACGATCTACGCCGCCGCGGCGAGCGAATGGCACGGCTCGGCCGTCTGGCGCAGCCCCGACCTCGGCGAGACCTGGGCGCACTCGAGCGAGGGGCTCGGCTACGACGAGGGCGGCGAGCGGAAGGTCTCGAAGGTCTCGCACGTGTGCCGGCGCACGGCCGGCTGCTCGTCGGCGCCGAGGCGCCGGGATCTTCGAGAGCACCGACGGCGGCGAGACCTTCTCGCTGCTGACGACGCTCGAGGGCCAGCCCGGCAGCGAGGGGTGGGACGACCCGGCGCAGCAGCCGCCTGGGCACCTCGGCATCTCGGCGATCATCCCGCACCCGGACGAGCCCGACCACTTCTGGGCGATCGTCCAGGGCGACAGCCTCTTCGAGACGACCGACGGCGGGCAGACGTGGACGCCGCGCAACAAGGGACTGCGCGCGACTGGCCGCGCCAGCACGAGGAGGTCGGCTTCTGCGTCCACAAGGTCGCGCCGCGCCTCGACGCGAGCGCATGTACCAGCAGAACCACGTCGGCATGCACCGCTGCGACGACGGCGGCAAGTCGTGGACGGAGATCACCGAGGGCCTGCCGACCGAGTTCGGCTTCGCCGCCGCCGACGCACCCGCACGACCGCGACACCTTCTACGTCGATCCCGCTCGACCCCGGCCACGGCCGGACGATGCCCGACGGCAAGGCGGCGGTCTGGCGCACGCGGGACGCGGGCTCGAGCTGGCAGCAGCTCGACCAGCGGCCTGCCGCAGGAGACGCGTACCTCGGCGTGCTGCGCGAGGGGATGGCGATCGACAGCGACGACGTGCCCGGCCTCTACTTCGGCACGAGCACCGGCCAGCTCTTCGCGAGCCCGACGACGGCGAGAGCTGGAGCCGAGATCGCGGCCTCTTCCGGGGATCTCGTCGGTCGAGGTCGCGGTGGTGGACTGATGGCCGAGCTGCACCTCCGCCGGACGCTGACGCCGCTCTTCCCCGGGCTGCCGCGCGCAGCTCGAGGTCGAGGCGGCGACGGTCGACGAGGCGATCGAGCGGCTCGACGAGCGGTGGCCGGGCCTGCGCGACCGGCTCTGCGAGCCGGGCCCGGCGCTGCGGCCGCACATCCACGTCTACGTCGACCGGGAGCGAGGCGGGCTCGACACGCCGCTCGAGCCGCGCTCGCGCGTCGACGTGATCGCCGCGATCAGCGGCGGCTAGAGCGTCATCGATCGCTAGGCGTCACGCTCGCGCAGCGCCGCCTGCACGGACTCGTCGAAGGTCGTGCGGCGCATCTTGACCAGCTCCCAGATGCGGTCGTCATGCGCGACGGTCGGGATCCGGAGCCCCTCCACCAGCGGACGCGCGACGGAGACGTTCGCGGGCGTGACGAGGTACAGCCACAGGGACGAGAGCCTCGGCGTGAGGAACGGAACCTCGATCAGGACCGGGCGCTTTCCGCGCAGGCGAGCGGTCCGCTCCATCATCGTGCGGTAGGTCATCACCTCGGGGCCGCCGAGATCGAAGGTCTCGCCGTACGCAGCCGGCTCGCCGCACACGCCGACGAGTGCCGCCAGGACATCGCGAGCGCGACCGGCTGCGTCTCGACCGAGACCCAGCGCGGGCACACCATCACCGGCAGTCGGTCGACGAGCGCGAGGATCGTCTCGAAGGCGGCGCTGCCCGGCCCGACGATCATCGCCGCGCGCAGCGTGGTCACCGGAACCGATCCTCCCGCCAGGATCTCCGCGGTCTCGGCCCGGCTGCGCAGGTGGGGTGAGAGGTCGGGCGACTCCTCGCCAAGCCCGCCGAGGTACACGATCTGCGTCGCGCCGGCCGCCGCTGCGCCGTCGGCGACCGCCGTCGCCGCCGCGCGGTCGCGCTCCTCGAAGTCGGCGCTTCCGAGGGAGTGCACGAGGTGGTAGACGACGTCGATCCCTTCGAGCGCCGCGCGGATCGCGACCGCGTCGGTCGCGTCCGCCGCGATCCAGTTCACCTGGTCGTCGCGCGGCGGTGGCCGCCTCGCGACCCCGACGACGTCGTGCTCGCGCGAGAGCGCCTCAACGAGCGGGCGTCCGATCGTGCCGGTGGCTCCGATGACGGCGACGCGCATTCAGTGCGTCTCGCGCGCGACGCGGGCCAGAAAACGTCGGCCGATCAGATCATGGAACCATGCTTCGACGCGCCAGACGGACCGCGCAGGAGCGGTGCGAATCCCTGGACATGACCGACGTGTGCTCGCCGTCTGCCTGCCAGCCGATCGTCCCGCCCGGCCCGCCGCGCGAACAGCCCGCCCGCGATCGTGCGCCGGCCGTCGACGAGCGGGCCGAAGCGGAGAATGACCGGCCAGAGGCCGCCGACGCGGATCGCGCCGCGCGAGAACCTCGTTGCGCCCAGCGTGGCGCGGCGGATCTCGTCCCAGTAGAGACGCTCGAGCTGCGCCGGCTCGAGCTCGCTTCCGACGTGGGCGCGCTGAAACGAGTCGATCGTCCCGTCGTCGTGCTTGACGCTCACGCTCTCCATGCTGGGCGGATAGACACCAGCGCTCACGGCGGAGACACTGGGCTGGCCCAGGCCGTCGGCACGTCGCTGCCGCCCTCCTCGGCGATCCGCGGGCCGAAGCGAACAGCGCCGGATGGTGCGAGGCGATCTTGCCGGCCACGAGCGACTCGCCCTGGCCGAACGCCGTCGCCTGCTCGAGCAGCGGCCGGCGGCGCGAACGACAGCGTCTCGGCGACGTAGGCGAGGTCGGCGGCCGAAGTCATCCGCATCAGCACGAGGTTGTCGCACTGCGAGACGACGTTCTCGTGCACCTTCTGCGGCCGCTGCGTGCGACGACCAGCAGGTAGAGCCCGAACTTGCGGCCCTCGGCGGCGATCCGGACGGCGTGCTCGGTGGCGAGCGCGGTCAGCGGGTTCTGCGGGGTCGCGCGGGCAGACGTTGTGGGCCTCGTCGATGACGATCAGGATCGGCTCGCGCGCTCGGCGCGGCGCCGCCAGAGCGCGCCAGCACCGCCTCGCCGACGAGCGCCTGCTCCTCGGGCGTGGCGAGCGAGCCGAGGTCGACACGAGGCAGCGCGGGCCGCCGGTCGCGACGCGGTCGAGCACCGAGCCGGCATCTCCGCGCGCCCAGACGCCGCCAGCGCGCGACGCCGAGGTTGCGCAGCCCGCGCGCGAGCCGGCGCTGCCCGGGCGCGCTTCGACGCGAGCAGCGTCCCGCGAGCGTCTCCGTGCCTCTCGGTCGCTCGAGCAGCGGAGTCGAGCTCGGCGTGCTCCTCGCGGTCGGCGATCGGGTCGAGCCGCAGCAGCGCGGCCTGCGCCTCGCGGGTCGAGTCGCGCGAAGCGCACGTGCAGACGGTCCGCCCCCTCCGCTGTTGCCGCGACGCCCACGAGCCGCCGGCGCCGCCGGTAGCGCGAGGCCAGCTCGTCGTCGACGCGTCGCGCACCTCGTCCAGCCGGACGAAGTCCGAGTTCGGGTCGAGCACGACGATCCGCAGCGCGGTCTCGAGCAGCAGCCGCTCGAGCACCGACCCCAGCGCGTACGTCTTGCCCGAGCCCGACTGGCCGCAGAGGAACGTGTGCCGGTCGAACCCGCTCGCGTCGAGCGCGAACCGCAGCCCCGGCTGGAGCACGAGCTCGCCTACGTCGAGCCCCGCCCGCGGCGGGCGCACCGTCTCCAGCCACGCAGCGACTCGTTCCTGGGCGGCCGCTTCGATCGGTACCTCGCCGAACGGCTTGACCTCGGGGTCGAGGAGGATGCCCCCACCCCGCGCGAAGCCGCGGTCGCCTGGCTCCACCTCGTGAACCTGGCCGAGATATCCGCCGCAGACGGCGTACCCGCCCGGCCGCAGTCCCCAGCTCTTCGTTCGGGCTTTCGAACGTGAAGCGCCGGCCGTCGACGGACGAGGCAACTGCGCCACTCATGTGTTCGGCTTGCTCATCAGGAGACCAGCGACCCTAAGCCGCCGCCGCGAAGCGCGTCAAGACGACTTCAGCCAGTGGGCCGAAGTGACGATTCAAGCGACGAGCGCGGCGGTGTCGGCCATCTCGTCGATCGACAGCGCCCGGCCGTCGGCCAACGCTTCTGCGAACTCCGCCTCCCCGAGCTGCTCTGGCGAGCGGACTCGAGCGTACGGTCCCGCACCTCGTTTCCGATCGTGTAGTACTGCTCTGCGAAGCCGATCTCGGTCCTGAGTGAGCCGGTGGCTGCCAGCAGTCGGGTCGCCACCGCCGGCTCGTCGCGGGCAAGTGCGACCGCAGCGAGACCTTCGACCGCCCACACGAGCGTGTGCGTAGCGCGTTCCGCACGGCAGATGGAGAAGCTCGCCTGGAACTGCGCCGCCGCTTCCTCCACCGCGGTCTCTCGCGAGCGCGACGAATCCGAGGTCCACCAGCGCGTTGGCGAGGAGCGGTTCTTGCTCGCCGTCGCCGTGCAATCGCTGCGACCTCCTCGAGATGTACTCGTGCGCGGGAGAGGTAGCGTGCGCTTCGAGCTCCTGATTTCCAAGGCCGCTGAGGGCGGTCGCGAGCGCGAGATCATCGCCGGCCTCACGCGCCAGTGCCGCCGACAATTCAAAAAGCTCGCCTGCCCGCGTCGAGTTGCCAAGGTGGTGCTCCGTAGCGGCCAACGCGTTGCGGGCCGCGATCGCATCCAGCGTCGCCGTCCCGAGCCGATCCAGGAGCGCGATCGCCGCTTGGCGAGGTCCTTGGCGCGTCTGTAATCACCCTGACTCCACAGCAATTCGGCAGGCTCCCAGAGCAGGCCGGCCTCGAAGCAATGGCGGCGCTCCATCAGCGCGCTCGAGGGCGCCGTCGTGTCGCCGACGCTCCTCGGACCAGAAGCCCCGGTGACTCCAGAACTTGGCGCACGCGAGGACGAGACGGGCTTCGAGCTCCGGCTCCGCATCCGGCTCGTGGAGGCGGTCGAGTGCAGCGCGGAGGTTGTCCTGCTCGCGTTCGAACCAGTCGAGCTGCTCTTGCGTCAGGCTCTCGAAGAGCCGGCCGAAGTTCTCCTCCGCGCCGGCGAGGAGGTAGTCGGCATGGCGACGGCGGAGCTCCTCGTGCGTGCCGTGCTCGCGGAGCCGTTCGAGGGCGAACTCCCGGATCGTCTCGAGCATCCAGTAGCGGTCGCCGGTGCGGCGGAGCAGGCTCTTGTCGACCAGCGAGGCGATCCCGTCGACGTCGGCGCCGCAGACCGCCTCGGCCGCCTCGAGGGTGCAGCCGCCGACGAACACCGAGCCAGGCGCGCGAACAGGTCGCTGCTCCGGCGCGTCAGCAGGTCGTGGCTCCAGGCGATCGTCGCGCGCAGCGTGCGCTGCCGCTCAGGCGCTCGAGCGCGAGCCGCCGGCGAGCAGCGGCAGGCGCTGCTCGAGCCGTTCGAGCAGTGCTCGACGGCGCAGAGACCTTCACGCGCGCGGCCGCCAGCTCGATCGCGAGCGGCAGGTAGTCAAGGCGCCGGCAGATCTCGGCAACCTCGCCGTTGGCGACGAAGTCGGAGCTGACAGCGCGGGCACGGGCTGCAGAAGAACTCGACCGCCTCCTCGCTCGGGCAACGGGTCGACGGCGATCCTCCCACTCGCCGGCGAGGTGCAGCGGCTCGCGGCTCGTCACGAGCACCGGTCAGGCGCGGACACGGCCGAGCGTCTCGGCAAGCTCGGCGCCGCGTCGAGCAGATGCTCGAAGTTGTCGAGCACGAGCAACAGCTCGCTTGTCGCCCACCGTCGTCCGCGAGCGTATCCTTCGAACCGAGCGCCTGAGCGACCGACGTCGCGACGAGCGCGGGGTCCGCGAGCGAGGCAAGCGGCACCCACCAGACTCCGCGGTCGTAGTCGTCCGCCGCCGCGCGCGGCGGCCTGCAACGCAAGCCGCGTCTTGCCGCTTCCGCCCGGGCCGGTCAGCGTCACCAGCCGGACTCGGACCGCCGCAGAAGGCTGAGCGATCTCGCTCGATCTCCCGCTCGCGACCGAGGAACGGCGTCGCCGGAACCGGCAGGTTCGTCTCGTGCAGCGTCTTCAGCGGCGGGAAGTCCTCCGTTCCGAGCTGGAAGAGACGCTCCGGCGCCTCAGGTCCTTCAGCCGGTGCAGGCCGAGGTCGACGCAGCTCGGCGCCGCGCGAGATCGCGCGTCGCCTGCGAGAGCGAGCACCTGGCCGCCGTGGCCGGCGCGGCGATCCGTGCCGCCCGGTGGACGTCGATCCCGACGTAGTTCTCGTCGGTGACGCAGCGGCTCGCCGGTGTGGAGGCCCATGCGCACCCGAACCGGGCCGGCCGCCAAGCGCACCCTGCGCTCGGCGCGCGGCGGCCACGGCGTCCGACGCACGCGCGAAGGCGACGAAGAAGGCATCACCCTGCGTGTCGACCTCGACGCCGCGTGCCGCGCGCCACGCGTCCCGCAACGCGCGATGGTGCTCGGCGAGCACATCGGCGTAGCGTCGCCGAGCTCGTGCAGCAGCCGCGTCGAACCCTCGATGTCGGTGAAGAGGAAGGTGACCGTTCCCGAAGGAAGCTCAAGCCGCCGCACGACTCAAGCGTACGCCGGGGACCGCGGAAAGTGGAAGAGCGGGTCTGGCCGCGCCCGCCGCGTTAAGCCGTTTCACCGCGGAGGTGTGGACGGCTTGCCCTTCCTCCGCTTCCGCAACCAGCGGATCAGCTCGACGAGGCCGCGATCGCGAAGCCGGTTCCGAGCGCGATCAACAGGCCTTTCCAGGGCGCGTCCTCAAACGCGTGGCCGCCGAAGAATCCGAGTAGCGACGCGTAGAGCGCCCAGCCGAGCGCGGCCAGCGCATCGAACAGCGCGAAGCGCCGCCACGGGTAGCCGAGCGTACCGGCGCTGAGCGTCACCGCGGTCCGGCCCCCGGGGATGAAACGGGCGACGACGATCATCTCTCCTCCCCGCCTCTCGAGCTGGTTCTCGGTCCAGTCGATGCGCTTGCGTGCCTTCTCGCCGCGGAAGAAGCGTTCGGCGACGCGCGGGCCGAAGCGGTTGCCGATCAGGTAGGAGAGGTTGTCGCCGAGAAAGGCTCCGGCCGCGGCGGCGGCGATGACCGCCGCCAGCTGGAGATCCCCGCCTGCTGCGACGACACCGGCCGTGATCACGGCGGTTTCGCTCGGGACGACCGGCACCAGCGCATCCAGGAGCGCCAGCAGGAGAACGACGGCGTACGCCCAGCCTGACGCGTTCGCCACGAGGTCAGTGAACTGCTGGAACACAGGCGCTACCCGCGAGCTCGGAAGGGGGCGGCGAAGAGCTGCGCCAACTCGTCGCGCTCCGGCACCGAGAGACGAAGCTCCTCGGCGCCGAGCACCGACTCGAGTTGCTCAGGCCCTCGCGGTCCGACGACGACTGCCGTTACCTGCGGATGGCTCAGCACCCAGGCGACCGCCAGCGTCGACGGCTCGACGCCGCGATCGGCTGCCCACGCCACGAACTCCTCGAGGGCGCGAACGTCCGCTCGTTCTCCAGCTCCGAGTACGGCTCCGGGCGAAGCGTCATCCGGGAACCGGGCGGATAAGCGCGGTCGCGGCCGTACTTGCCGGTGAGCCATCCGCCGGCGAGCGGGCTGAACGGCGTGAACCCCAGGCCTTCCCGCTCGCAGACCGACAGGACGCCGTCCTCGGCGCCGCGGTGGAGGAGGTTGTACTCGTTCTGCACCCACTCGTAGCGCGCGAGCCCGAGGCGGTCGCTCGTCTCGAGCGCCTCCACGAGCTGCGCCTCGTCTACGTTGCTGGCTCCGAACGCCCGAGACCTTGCCCGAGCGCACGAGCTCGTCGAGCGCACGAAGCGTCTCCTCGATCGGCGTCTCCGGATCCGGCTCGTGGGTCAGGTACAGGTCGAGCCGGTCCGTCCGGAGCCGCTCGAGGCTGCCTTCGATCTCCCGAAGAATCCGCTCGCGCGAAAGGCCCCGGTCGTCGGGATCGCCGGTCACCGACCAGTAGACCTTGCTGCTCAGCAGAACCGGCGCTCCGCGCTCCTCTTGCCATGCCGCCGACCCAGCTCTCGCTGCGACCCCCGCCGTAGGAGGGCGCCGTGTCGAAGAAGGTGATCCCCGCGGCCAGCGCCGCGTCCATGAGAGCGAACGCCTGCTCCTTGGTCTCTCCGCGCCCGAAGAGCTCAGGAGCCGACCCGATCCCGCCAAAGTTCCCGCACCCGAGCCCGAGTCGCGAGAGCTCGAGACCGGTCCGCCCAAGCCGAGCCGTGTCCACGTGCGGACGCTATCGCCTCCGAAAGGCATCGAGGCGTAGCCGGGTCGAGGCAGCGAACCGCGATAGAGTCGCCGTATGGAGACGATGACGGCAACGTCACCCGACGGGCGCAGCTGGAAAATCGATTCGGTCAAGGAGCCCTTTGTTTTTCCCCGGTCGCATGTAGTCGCGACCGTGGTCGTCCTCGGAATAGCGGTTGTCCTTGCGTGGGTCAGCTGGTACTTCGCCGTCGGCCTCGCGGTCATCCTGGTCATCTGGTTGTGCGAACGAATCTCCAATCACCTGCGTCCGCGTTTCCGTGCGCGGAAGAAGGCCCACCCGCTGAGGAGCTCAACTGGAAGGCGACCAGTTTTGCCGGCCGGGAGCTCGAGGAGCGCATTGCCCGAGAGATCGCGGCCGGGCTCGTGAACATCCAACCGCGCGGCCTCAGCCTTCTCTCGCATCAGGGCCACTAGCGATCGCATGCCCAGCCCGGAGAGGGCACGCCGCTCGAAGCCTCCGGAAATGGGGCCGGGTCTTTGCAATCGAGCAGTCGCCGCCGCGACCGACATGGCGGGCGCGGCTCGCTGCGGCTGGGATCGACACGCCTTTAGGAGGGGGCTCACGGGGAAACCCGGTTTCCCCCGTGAAACGAGCGAAGCGGCGCGCAAGCGCCGCGAGCAAAGTGGAGGCGGCGGGAATCGAACCCGCGTCCGCGGACGCACCGGACAGAGCGTCTACAAGCTTAGGCTGCCGTTGAGTTTCGCCCGCCGGCCGGTTGGCAGCCGACCAACCGCCGGGCTAGCCATCCTTTGGTGTCGCGCTTCGGGCGATTGGCTCTCCCTCGGCGCCGAGCCCGTTTCTGACGCCGCTACCCGAGCCACGGGCCGAGCTCGGAGCGACGCGCTTCGCTACGGGTTAGGCAGCGAGAGCGAGTGCGTGATCGTTATCCGCACTTACGTTACGTCCCGGTTGTTTTAGGAGGCCGACCGGGAACCTCCGCTTGCAGCTCAGCCGGAGAACCGACCACGTCGAAACCAGGTCGCCCCCGTATGTCAGGACCTGAAGTGTAGCCGCCCCGGCTCGACGTTCCCGTGCGCGAGCACGTCGGCGGTCTGCAGCTCGAAGAAGAACGCGGAGCCGCGGTCGCCGTTCGCCTCGACCCAGATCTTGCCGCTCATGCGGTCGACGAGCTCCTTGCAGATGTACAGGCCCAGGCCGGTCCCTCCCACGCCGCGGATCATCTGCGGGTCGGCCCGGTAGAACTTCTCGAAAATCCGGTCCTGGTCTTCCGGGTCGATTCCGAGGCCTTCGTCGCGGACGCAGAAGCGGACGGCGCCCTCGTGCTCGACGACCCCGACCTCGACGTGCCCGCCCTCCGGCGAGTACTTGATCGCATTCTCGACGAGGTTCACGAGCACCTGGCGCGCCTTGTCGTGGTCGGCCGAGACGCGCGGGAGGCCGTCGTCCACGCTCGCCTCCAGGGTGACCGAAGGAGGCGCGTAGGCGCGCGTCGCCTCGACCACCCGCTCGACGAGCTCGGCGGGATCGAAGGGCTCGACCTCGAGATCGAGCCGGCCGGCGTCGAGCTGGTTCGCGAGCAGGATCTCGTTGACGATCCGGCCGAGCCGCTCGGATTCGTCGGCGATCAGGGAGACGAAGCGCTCGCGGCCGGTCTCGTCGAGCGCGAAGTCGTGGCGGAGCAGGGTCTGCGCCGCGCCGTAGACCGCCGCGAGCGGGGTGCGGAGCTCGTGCGAGGCGGTCGCGATGAAGTCGGCCTTGATCTCCTCGAGCCGGCGCACGTCGGTCAGGTCGCGGAAGGCGTAGACGGTGCCGCCGAAGAAGCGGACGCCCGAGATCGAGATCCAGCGCTCGCCGCGGGCGGTGTCGATCGGGATCACGGTCTCCTCGTGGCCCGGATCCGGCGACGGACAGGACCGGGACCGTGTCGACCGCGCTCTGCCAGCCGGGGATCGCCTTCGCCGCGGGCTGGCCGACGACGTCCTTGGCGGGGATCGAGGTGATCGCCTCGGCCGCCGGGTTCCAGAGGCGGATCGTGCCGTTGCGGTCGAGCAGGAGGATCGCGTCGCCGACGTGCTCGAGCACGCGGGCGGCGTCCGCCCGCTCCTCGACCTCGCGGACGAGCCGCGCGCGGTCGAGTGCCAGGCCGATCCGGACGGCGAGGTCCTCGACGAGCGCCAGGTCGTCTGCCCCGTAGGCGTCGCCGCGGACGGTTCGGGCGACCGTGAGCGCGCCGAACGGCTGCTTGCGGGCGCGCAGCGGGACCGAGATCACCGAGCGGGCCTCGAGGCCGTCGAGGAAGCGCACCGGCTCGCCGGTGCCGTCCTCTCCCGGCGACGGGACGAGGCGCGAGCGGCCACCGTAGGCGACTGCGCGGACCGAGGCGCCGGGCGAGTCGCCCATGCGGCGCGCGCCGTTCCCTTCGGCGGGCTCGGCCCGCGCGACCGCGACTCGCGTCAGCTCGTGGGCGTTCCCGTCCTCGACGACGTCGACGACGCACCAGTCGGCGAACTCGCGCACGATCAGATCCGCAACCCGCGTGAGGGCTCGCTGCTGCTCGAGCGTCGAGGCGAGCTCGTCGCCCACGCGGCGGAGGAGGTCGAGCCGTGCCTGGCGCTCGGTGACCTCGGTCGTCGCGGCACGCTCGGCCGTCGAGAGCTGCTCGCGCTCGTCCTCGGCCCGTCGCAGCTCGCCGAGATCGCGGAGGAAGCTCTGCACGTACATGGGCTCCCCGGCCGAGTCGCGGACGAGCGCGCTCTCCTCGCGCACCCAGACGGCCCGGCCGTCGCGCGCGAGCAAGCGGTAGTCGAGCCGCGCCGGGGCCTCCTCCGGCGGCTCCGCGAGCACGCGCTCGCGGTCCTCGGGATGGAGCAGCTTCTCGAAGAGGCCCGACCCGTTCGCCCACTCGTTAGGCGAATACCCGGTCAGCTCCTCGATCGAAGGGCTGACGTAGAGGGTCGAGCCGCGGTCGCCGGGCTCGGTCAGCCACGTGACGAGCGGCAGGCCTTCGAGCAGCGCCCGGTGGCGCGTCTCGGCGCGGTCGAGCTCCTGCTGCTGCGCCCGGTCCTTGCGGTGAGCCCGCACCACGAGCCATCCGAGGACGGCGGCCGCCAGAGCCCAGATGCCGGCGGCAGCGGCGATCCTCCAGGTGCGGTCGGTGACGAGCACGAGGACAACGCAGGCCGTGCCGAGGAGGGCGAGACTGACGGCGGCGGCGAGCCCGGTACGGGATCGGAGAGTCTCTGGGAGCAATGCGCAGGTTTAGTTGGGTCAAAGCAGATTAGCCGCGACTTGGTCGACCTACAAGACCGTCCTATGGTTTGGCCGTGATCGAGATCGCAGAGTGCGCGAACGAGGCGGAAAAGCAGCTCTCGCTGGACGTCTACAACGCCGTCTGGCCGCAGGAGGCGGTCACGATGGACGAGGTCGCCTCCTTCGAGGCGTCGCTGCTCGGCCACCACGACCTGCTCGCGCGCGTCGACGGAGTGCTCGCCGGCTCGGCTCACGCGGCGCTGACGCCGTGGCGGCCGGACCGCCTGTTCCTCCTGCTGACGGTGCTGCCCGCTCAGCGCGGCCGCGGTGCCGGCAGCGCCCTCTACGCCGCGGCTTCCGAGTGGGCGCGCGCGCAGGGGCACGAGACGATCGAGGCGGTCGTCGCCGAGAACGACTCCGAGAGCCTCGCGTTTGCGAACCGCCGCGGCTTCGTCGAGGAGAGGCGTGAGCGCGGGGTCATGCTCGACCTGACGCAGACCGAGCCGCCCGCGGTCGTTCTTCCGGCGGGAGTCGAGATCGTCACCTGGGCCGACCGTCCCGAGCTCGACCGCGGGATGTACGAGGTCGCCGTCGAGGCGTACCCGGACATTCCGGGGAACGAGGACGAGGCGCACGAGTCCTTCGAGGAATGGCGCGACCGGCACATGCTGGGCTCAGGCGACCTGCCCGAGGCGACCTTCATCGCCCTCGCCGGCGATGAGGTCGTCGGTTACGCGAAGTTCTCGCTGACCGCGGCTCGGCCGAAGGTGGCGAGCCACGACCTGACCGCGGTCAAGCGCGCCTGGCGCGGCCGCGGGGTCGCGCGGGCGCTGAAGACGACGCAGATCGGGTGGGCGAAGGCGCAGGGCTACGAGGAGCTGCACACGCGCAACGAGGAGCGAAACGCCCCGATCAGGCACCTGAACGAGCAGCTCGGCTACGAGCCGGCCGTCGGCCGGGTCTATCTGCGCGGGCCCTTGAGCGCGCGGTAGATCCGCAGCGGGAAACATCCCGAAGAGCAGCGCCGGGCTACAGTTTGTCCGTGAAGCAGATCTGGACGGGCAAGGCTGTGGACCTGGCCGCGAGGTACGGCGAGCAGGCCCCCACGGCGGCGGTCTGCTGTAACGCGTGCCGAACCTGTCTCACGACGAACCTTCTCGGCCTGGCCACGGCCGTCGCCGGTGCCGTCGGGTACCGAGCCGTTCAACTGGCGCGGCGGACGTTCGTACCTAGTTCCGGCGGCTCTTGAGCGTCCGCTCGATGCGGCGCTTGGACTCGCGGTCGGCGATGTCGCGTCGCTTGTCGCGGAGCTCCTTGCCCCGCGCGAGCGCGAGCTCGACCTTCACGCGCCCGTTCTTGAAGTAGAGCCGGGTCGGGACGAGCGTCAGGCCGCGCTCGGCGACCTTCGAGGAGAACTGGTCGATCTGGCGCCGGTGCAGGAGGAGCTTGCGGTGGCGGTCGGGGTCCGGCGGGGCGACGGACGCCTGCTCGTAAGGGGGAATGTGGAGCCCGACGAGCCAGAGCTCGCCGTCGCGCGCGTCGGCGTAGGCGCGTTGCAGGGTCGCCTTGCCCTGGCGCAGCGACTTGACCTCGCTGCCCGTGAGCGCGAGCCCCGCCTCGACGCGCTCGAGCAGGTGGTACTCGTGCCGCGCGCGGCGGTTGTCGGCGATCAACTTCTCTCCGGTCGTTTTGGCCATCCGCTCGATTCTAGGTTTTGACAGTTTCGGCACACCTGCGTTTCACACGCGTGCGGGTTTGGCAGTTACGCTCGCCGCGGGTGGCGGGTGGACAGCACTCCCCACCCAGGGTGGGGAAGCCGCGCGGTTGCGGGTCAATCGCGCGCGCGGTCGCGGCGGGCGGCTGGTGCGAGTTCGACCTTGCCCTCGTTGCGGCGGATGTCGACCACGCGCACCTCCAGCCGGTCGCCGAGGCGATGCGTTCGCCCGCCGCGGCGCCCGACCAACGCCGTACCGAGCGTGTTCAGCTCGAAGTAGTCGCCGGGCAGCCGCCTCGCCGGCACGAAGCCCTCGAACACGTCAGCGAAGCGCACGAACAGCCCGGCCGGGATCAGTCCCGTGACCTCACCCTCGAACGCCTCCTCCCACCCCAGCTCGAACAGCCGCCGCTCGAGCAGCCACGCCAGGCAGATCTCGTCCGCCTGGTACTCGAGCTTTGCAGCCGTCCGCTCGCGCACCGAGGCCTCCTCCGCAAGCGCGGGCAGATCCTCGGGCAGCGGCTCGTCCGAGACGCCGAGCTCCCGCAGCAGCGCCCGGTGACAGACCAGATCCGGGTAGCGGCGAATGGGCGAGGTGAAATGGCAGTACGCGGTGCTCGCGAGCCCGGAGTGCCCGAGGTTCCGCGGGTCGTAGCGCGCCCGCTTGAGCGCCTGGAGCACCATCGCCGGGAACGCGTCCCGCCCGCGGCCGGACTGGCGAGCGTACTCGTCCACTCGCTCGCTCGCCTCGGCCGCCACCTGCGCGGCATCCGCCGGGCTCAGCCGCTCCGGCGCCGGAGGCGTCGGGACCCGGAGATCGGCGAGTTTCGCCAGCAGCAGCTCGACGGCCTGCGGCTCCGGCCGCTCGTGCACCCGGAAGAGCGCCTCGCGGCGGCGCCCGGCGAGCAACCCGGCAACGGCTTCGTTGGCGAGGATCATCAGCTCCTCGACGAGCATGTGGGCGTGCGGCTCCGACTCCCGCCAGGCATCCGCGACCCCGCCCTCGCCGTCGAACGCGAACGTTGCCTCGGAGCTTTCGATGCGCAGCGCGCCGCGCCCGAACCGCCGCGCACGCAGATCGCTCGTCACGCGCTCCGCGCGCCGAAGCGCCTCGGTCAGCTCAGGCTCGGCTCGCTCGCGCCCGGCCAGAATCGCCTCGGCCTGCCCGTACGTGAGCCTCGCGCCGCTGCGAATCACCGATCGGTAGAAGCGCGCCTCGCCCGTGGCGAGCTCGACCTCCACCGTCACGCAGAGCCTGTCGAGGTGCGGCCGCAGCGAGCAGAGGTCGTTCGAGAGCTCGGGCGGGAGCATCGGCGAGACGAGCCCCGGCACGTAGACGGAGAACGCGCGGGCCGCGGCTCCCCGGTCGAGCGGCGTGCCCGCGCCGACGAACCAGGAGACGTCGGCGATGTGGACCAGCACCCGGTCCTCGTGCAGGGTCAGCGCGTCGTCGAAGTCCTTCGCCGTCTCCGGGTCGATGGTGAAGGCGAGCTCGTCGCGGAGGTCGACTCGGCCCTCCGGCGAGGGCTCGACCGGGTCGTAAGGCTCGAAGCCGCCCAGCTCGCCCTCCTCGAGCAGGAGCCCCTCGAGCACCGTCTCGATCCGATCCGCGCGACCCAGCAGGCGCTCGATGCGAGCACGCCCACGGCCGGCCCGCACGAGCGCGAGGTCGCCCGGCCCGGCCTCCCCGCTCCCCTTGCGGTCGACCACGACCGGGACTCCAGGCGTGAAGTAGGGCTCGCCGACGAGGAGCTTCCCGCGCCGTGCGAGCTCGACGACTACCGCGTCCGAGGTATTAGACCTGGAGGAAACGGCGGATCGTCAGTCCCGACCCCATCGCCCCGAGCAAGAGACCGGCACCGAGGACGATCAGGACGTGGAACGGGAACGGCCACGCGTGCACCTCCGACTCGTGCAGGTGGATCACGTGCCCTAGGAAGATCGTCCTTCCGAGCAGGAGCAGGATGAGAGCGGCGACGGCCCCGATCAACCCGGCCAGCAGCCCCTCGATCATGAACGGTCCGCGCACGAACCAGTTCGTCGCGCCGACGAGCTTCATGACCTCGATCTCGCGGCGACGGGCGAAGATCGAGAGCCGGATCGTGTTCGCGATCAGGAGCATCGACGACACGAGCAGGACGACGAAGGCGATCAGCACCACGAGCCAGAGGTAACGCGCCACCGATAAGACCCTGTGCGTGATTCGGTTGCAGCTCTGCCCGCTCGCGCTCGCCGCCTCCTTGGTTCCCGGCGGCGGGGGACAGATCTTCTCGACACCCGCGGACTCGTTCAGCTGGCCCAGCTGTCCCGCGATGGCGTCGACCTGGCCGCCGTTCTTGGGGATCACCTCGTACTCGTTCGGGAGCGGGTTCCCGGGAAGGTTCCGGGTCATGTCGGGGTGCTGCTTCTGCTCGATCTTGAGCGCATCGGCCTTCGAGATGAAGCGCAGCGTCTTCACCTGCGGCATCGCGAGGAGTTGGCTGCGCACGTTGTCGATCTGCTGCCCCGTGGCCTCGTGCCCGCAGCGGAGCTCCGTGCAGAAGTAGACCTTCACGAGCAGCTGCTTCTTGTAGTGGTCGCTCAGCGAGAGCGCCCAGCTGCCGAGCCCGACCACGAGCCCGAGCATGAACATCCCGATCAGGACGGTCGTCGTCGCGGCGAACGTGGTCGAGAGGTTGGCGCCGAGCGAACGGACAGCCTCCGCAGTGATCAGACGAAAGCGGCCCGTCACTCGGAGGTGTAGCCCCCGCGGCGCTCGTCGCGTGCGAGCTTGCCTTCCTCGAGCGCGATCACGCGCTTTCGCATCTTGTCGACCATCTCGCGGTCGTGGGTGACCATCAGGATGGTCGTGCCCGAGCGGTTGATGCGGTAGAGCAGCTGCATGATCCCTACGCTCGTGTCGGGGTCGAGATTCCCGGTCGGCTCGTCGCAGATCAGAAGCGGCGGGTGGTTGACGAACGCGCGCGCGATCGAGACGCGCTGCTGCTCGCCGCCGGAGAGCTCGTCGGGGTAGGAGCTCATCTTGTGCGAGAGGCCGACGAGGTTCAGCACCTCGGGGACCTTCCGCCGGATCGAGTTGGCGCTCTCGCCCTGAACCTTCAGCGCATAGGCAACGTTCTCGGCCGCAGTTCGGTTCGGGAGCAGCTTGAAGTCCTGGAAGACGCAGCCGACGTTGCGGCGGAGGAGCGGGACCTTCGAGCGCTTCAGCCGGCCGAGCTCGCGGCCGCCGACGATGATCTTGCCGGAGGTCGGCTCGAGCTCCTTCAGCACGAGGCGGATCACGGTCGTCTTACCCGAGCCGGATGCGCCCACGACGAAGACGAACTCGCCCTTGTCGATCGCGAACGTCACGTCTCGGAGGGCGGCGACGTCGGGCTCGTAGATCTTCGTGACGTTCTCGAAGACGACCATCGCCGAGCTCGTCGGCGCAGGCAGCGGCACGACGGGCTCAGGCTCTGGGCCTGGGAGTACGGCCGTCGAGACTGGCTCTACGTCTTGTTCCACTGTCTGCTGGAGGTCCGGTTCCTGCACGGCGAGTAGGCGTGCGCCGCTCCTGGCGCGGCATTGACTAGCCGCTCGAGTCTAGCGAAAGCTCCGGCTACATCACCTTTCCCGCGGCCTTTGCGAGCAGGTACTCACGGACGAAATCGTCGAGCGCGCCGTCGAGAACTGCCTGCGTATTGCCGGTCTCGTGCTCGGTGCGGTGATCCTTGACGAGCTGGTACGGGTGCAAGACGTAGCTGCGGATCTGGCTCCCGAAGCCGATGTCCTGGGCCGCGCCCCGCTCCCTCGCCAGCTCTTCTTCGCGCTTCTCCTGCTCCTGCTCGAGCAGACGCGACCGCAGGACGCGCAGCGCGGTCTGCTTGTTCGCGCTCTGCGAGCGCTCGTTCTGGATCTGGACGACGATCCCGCTGGGGACGTGGGTGATGCGGACGGCCGAGTCGGTCTTGTTGACGTGCTGCCCGCCGGCGCCGCTCGCGCGGTAGGTGTCGATCCGCAGGTCGCTCTCGTCGATCTCGACGTCGACGTCCTCGGGCAGGAGCGGGCTGACGATCACCTGCGCGAAGCTGGTGTGGCGGCGGTGGGCCTGGTCGAACGGGCTCTGGCGTACGAGCCGGTGGACGCCGCGCTCGGCCTTGAGGACGCCGTACGCGTTCTCACCCTTGACGCTGAAGGTCGCCGACTTGAGGCCCGCCTCCTCGCCGGCGCTCGCTTCCAGGAGCTCGGTGCCGAAGCCGCGCTCCTGGGCCCAGCGGAGGTACATGCGGAGCAGCATCTCGGCCCAGTCCTGGGCGTCGGTCCCGCCGGTCCCCGCGTGGATCGTGACGAGCGCGTCACCGGAGTCGTACTCGCCCGAGAAGAGCGCGTCCTCCTGGAGCCGGTCGAGCTCGGCGCGGAGCGGCGCGATGCTCGTCTCGATCTCGCCGGCCATCTCGCCGTCCATCGCCAGGAGCTCCTGCGCGTCCTGGTACTCCTGGGTGAGCCGGCGGTAGCGGTCGAGGCGGCGGCTCAGCCGCGCGTGCTCGGCCGAGACCTGCGCGGCGCGCTGCTGGTCGTCCCAGAATCCGGGCGCGCCGAGCTCTTGCTCGAGCTCCGCGACGCGCTTCTCGAGCGCATCCGGGTCAAAGGTAATCACGGACCCAGGCAAGCTGGGCCCCGATCTCCTGGAGCTGCTGATCGAGTGGCTGAGAGGTCGTCTGGTCGGCCATCGGCCCGATGGTAAAGGTCGACTACGCGCCGTGGCAGCGTTTGAACTTCTTGCCGCTGCCGCACCAGCAGGGGTCGTTGCGGCCGATCTTGTCGCGGTCCGAGGTCACGCGCTGCCTCGTCGCCACGGCGCCGCCGCCTGCGCCGAGCGCGCCGGCCGTGACCGAGCCGCCGCCGCCGTTGCCGCCGAGAGCGCCCGCAGCCGCGATCGCGTCCGCGCCGGCGAACGAGTCGTGCTGATAGGCGACATCGGAGCCGTCGAGACCCTGCGCCGCCTGGGCCTGCTGAAGCTGCTCGGCGTCGCCGACCTCGATCTGCGCGTGGAAGAGCGTCATCACGACCTCCTCGCGAATCGCGAGACCGAGCTCGCGGAACATCGCCTCGCCCTCGGTCGTGTACTCGACGAGCGGGTCCTTCTGCGCCATCGCGCGCAGGTGGACGCCCTCGCGCAGGTAGTCCATGTTCTCGAGGTGCTCGCGCCAGCGGGTGTCGACCACCTGCAGGATCACGAAGCGCTCGACGTCGCGCATCAGCGGCTGGCCGGTTTCCGGGTTGAGGCCCAGCGACTTGTCCTTCTCGACGTAGGTGTCGCGTGCGTCCTCCTGGAACTCGTCGACGATCGCGGCGCGGTCGAGGCCGACCTCTTCGCGCAGCTCCTCGGGCGAGACCGGGTCGTCGGTCGCGTAGACGTCCTCCATCGCCTTGCACAGCGCGTCGAGATCCCACTCCTCGGGGTATTCGCCCTCGGTGTAGTTGGCGACGACCCGCTCGATCACCTCGTCGATCCAGCCGCCGACCTCCTCCGAAAGATCCTCTCCCTCGAGCACGCGGCGGCGCTGGTCGTAGATGACCGTGCGCTGCTTGTTCATGACGTCGTCGTACTTGAGGACGTTCTTGCGCATGACGAAGTTCTGCTCTTCGACCTTCTTCTGCGCGTTCTCGATCTGGTTCGAGAGGATCTTTGCCTCCATGGGCTGGTCGTCCGGCACCTTGAAGCGCTCCATGATGTTGTAGATCCGGTCGCCGGCGAACAGGCGCACGAGCTCGTCCTGGCCAGAGAGGTAGAAGCGCGACTCGCCGGGGTCGCCCTGGCGGCCGGAGCGGCCGCGAAGCTGGTTGTCGATGCGCCGGGCCTCGTGGCGCTCGGTGCCGAGCACGTAGAGCCCGCCGAGCTCGCGGACGCCCTCGCCGAGCTTGATGTCGACCCCGCGGCCGGCCATGTTCGTCGCGATCGTGACCGCGCCCGGCTGGCCCGCCTCGACGATGATCTGGGCCTCCTTCTCGTGCTGCTTCGCGTTGAGGACGTTGTGCGGGATGCCCTGCCGCGTGAGCAGCTCGGAGAGGTGCTCCGAGACCTCGACCGAGATCGTTCCGACGAGCACAGGCTGGCCCTTCGCGTGGCGCTCCTTGATGTCCTCGATCACGGCGCCGTGTTTCGCTTCCTCGGTCTTGAAGATCTGGTCGTTCTTGTCGTCGCGTGCAACGTCGACGTTGGTGGGGATCTCGACCACGTTCAGGCCGTAGATCTCGACGAACTCCTTCTCCTCGGTCTTGGCGGTGCCGGTCATGCCGGCGAGCTTGTCGTAGAGGCGGAAGTAGTTCTGGATCGTGATCGTCGCGACCGTGACGAACTCCTCCTGGATCCGCACACCCTCCTTCGCCTCGACCGCCTGGTGCAGGCCCTCCGACCAGCGGCGGCCTTCCATGATCCGGCCGGTGAACTCGTCGACGATCTTGACCTCGCCGTCCTGGACGACGTAGTCGACGTCGCGCTGGTAGAGCGACTGCGCCTTGAGCGCCTGGTTCAGGTGGTTGACGAGCTGGGCGTTGCGCGGGTCGTAGAGGTTGTCGACCCCGACGGCGCGCTCGACCTTCTCGATCGCGTCATGCAACGGAGAGACCGTCTTGTGCTTCTCGTCGTACGCGTAGTCGGCGCCTGACGCCTCCGCCGCGTTCTTCTCCTCGCCCGGCTTCGAGGCATAGCCGACCATCGACTTGACCACGCGCGCGAAGTCGTAGTACGTCTGCGCCGCGGTCTCGGGCTCGCCGGAGATGATCAGCGGCGTGCGGGCCTCGTCGATCAGGATCGAGTCGACCTCGTCCACGATCCCGTACGCGTGCCGGCGCTGGACGACGCCCTCGAGCGTGACCGCCATGTTGTCGCGCAGGTAGTCGAAGCCGAACTCGGAGTTGGTGCCGTACGTGACGTCGGCGCCGTAGGCCTCGTGGCGCTCGTCGAACGACATCTGCGCCTGGATGAACGAGGCGCGCATCCCGAGCGCGTCCCAGACGGGCTTCGTCCACTCGGGATCGCGCTTGGCGAGGTAGTCGTTGACCGTGACGAGGTGCACGTTCTGGCCGGTGAGAGCGTTCAGGTAGAGCGGCTGGACCGCGACGAACGTCTTTCCCTCGCCCGTGCGCATCTCGGCGATGTCGCCCTCGTGGAGGACGATCCCGCCCATGCCCTGCACCTCGAACAGGCTGACCCCCATCGTGCGGCGGAAGGCCTCGCGGACGGCCGCGAACGCCTCGAAGACGAGCTCGTCGACCGGCTCGCCGTTCTCGATCCGCTGCTTGAACTCGACGGTCTTGCCCGCGAGCTCGGCGTCCGAGAGGCCCTCGAACTCGGGCTCGAGCGAGCCGATGTACGCCGCCTGCTCGGCGAGCCGCTTCAGGCGGCGGCCTTCGCCGAAGCGAAGTGCCTTCTCGAATGCGCCTAGCTGGGACACAGAACTAGGGTAGCGGCTCGGCTTCGCGGCTCGTTCACAGCGGGCTGGCCTCGACCTCCCACACTCGGCCCGCCACGCGGCGCGCACGCACGACGTATTCGCGTCCCAGGCTCGCTCCAAGCTGCTCGAGCTCGGGGACGGTCCCGAACGAGCGCTCGCCGTCGACTGTCAGCGTGCGTTCGCCGCCGCTGGCCGCGAGCTGCAGCTCCTCGCCGGGCACGTCGAGCTCGGCGACCTGGATTCGCTCCGCTGCCACCGCCCAGACGTCGCCGTCACGGCGGACCGCCTCGGCGCGGTACGGGCGTTCGAGCGACTGGTCGATCGTTTCGGCGAGCGGTGCGATGGCCCCCTCCGGGTCGTACTCGTCCACGACGATCTCGCCGCTCGAGAGGGCGACGAAGTTGAGCTGGTCCCCCTCGAGATCGGGCGCCTCGATGGAGCCGACGGCATCCCAGCGCCGCGGCCTCGAGACGCCGTGGATCCCGACCTCGCCCCAGTTCGGGCCCGGGTCGACAGGCTCCGGGTGCGGGCCGGCTTCCGGCGCGAGGTCGAGCCTGGCCTGCCGCGCGAGCTTCTTGTGGATCGGCTCGCGCCGAAAGATCATTGGGGCTCGATCAGACCGTACTGGCCGTCGCGGCGACGGTAGACGACGTTCACCTCGCCCGAGTCGTCGTTGCGGAAGACGAAGAAGTCGTGGCCGACGAGCTCGAGCTGGAGCACGGCCTCCTGCGGGCTGAGCGGTGTGACGGCGAAGTTCTTGGTCTTCACGATCGGGGACTCGGACTCTTCGGCTAGGACGGGAACCGTGTCCGGAGTCGGCCCGTTCGCGCGGGCAGCCTTGCGCCGGCGCGAACGGCCTCGCGTGCGGTAGCGCGTCACCTGCCGCTCGAGCTTCTCGACGAGCTGGTCGATCGACGCGTGCATGTCGCCGGACGCCTCGCGCGCCCTGAGCACGGGGCCGCGCGTCCAAATGGTCGCCTCGGCCACCTGGCTCGCCGAGATCGACGGGTTCCGCTCGACGGCGAGCTCGAGCTCGACCCGCGGATCCTCCAGCTGCCGTTCGAGCTTCGCGAGCTTCTGTTCCGCGTAGCTACGGATCGCATCGCTGACCTCGAGGTTCCTGCCCTTCACCTGAAGTTGCATGAGCCCTCCTTGGGTGCCTGCTCTGGACCGGAATCTAGCGGACGACCCGCGCCAAGGTCACGACCTCGACACGGCGCGCCCCGCCCTTCCGGAGGGCGGACGCCGCGACGTTCGCGGTGGCGCCGCTCGTATAGACGTCGTCGACGAGGGCCACGCGGGCCGGCGATTTCGCGGCAGGGCGGAACGCGCCGGCGACGTTGCGCCGACGGTCGGCGAGTGACAGCCCGCGCTGATGCGGGACCGCGCGCGTCCTCCCCAGCAGCGGGGCGACGGGCAGCTCCCAGCGCTCGCCGAGCTCGCGCGCGAGCCGCTCAGCCGGATGATGGCCGCGCTCGAGCACGCGCTCACGGTCCGGTGGGACGAAGGTCAGCGTGGCGACACGCGGCCGCTCGACGCTTGCGGCGACGACATCCGCCGCCTGGGCCGACAACCGCCGAAGACCTCGCTCCTTCCAGCCCGCGACGAGGCGCCGAACGCGCTCGTCGTACTCGACCGCCGCGCGCGCGGACGCGAACGCGAGGCGACGGCCGGAGCACTCGCGGCAGCGGCGCACGGGCCACGCGGTGGGCGCCCCACACCGCTCGCAGAGAGGCGGTCGGAGCAGCGGCAGGCCCTCGCGGCAACCCGCGCACAGCTCCTCTCCGCTCGCGGCGCAGACGACGCAGCGAACCGGCAGTAGTAGATCGAGAAGTCTCACGTCACACCTGTCTCACCTCCTCTTCGAAGGTAGGCGAAGACCTCTCACGCGTGTGTGACGCAGGTGTGACGAGTGTGTGTCAGTTAGTTATGCGAGCGCCTGCTCGGCCTCGGCGAGCGCATCAGGCGTGCCCACGTCGATCCAACGTCCCGGCACGCGCCACGCGTACACGGGTACGCGCGTGTAGAGCCATTCCACGAGCCGGCCCGGCTGGTCGGGGTTGTTCCCGCCCGCGAGGTACTCCGTCACGAGCGGCAGGCAGCTCCGCGGGTAGTAGTAGAGCGCGATTCCCGCGAGCGTCGACGTGGGGCTGTCCGGCTTCTCTTCGAAGGAGACGACTCGGCCCTCGGCGTCGACGCCGAGCGAGCTCAGCCGTCGAATCGCCTCGAGATCACCGACGTCGTAGACGGAGACGGTGAAAGCGTCGCGCTCCCGGCCAAAGTGCGCGATCCCGTCGAGCCGCTCGGTGAAGAGGCTGTCGCCGGCAGCGATCAGGAGGTCGTCATCGATTGCCTTCTGCTCGATCGCGAGCGCGAGGTCGCCGATTGCGCCGAGCTTGTCGTCCTCCGAGGTTGTCCCGTCGTCGACCACCTCGACCCGAGCAGCCGCGAAGCCCTCGGCCCACTCGCGAAAGCGGCCGGCGAACTTCGCGTTCGTGATGACGTAGACCGTGTCGAGCTCCTCCAGCGGCAGCTGCTCGAGCAGCCGGTCGAGGATCGGCCGCCCGCCGACCTCGAGCAGGTGCTTGGGCGCGTCGTGCGTGAGCGGGTAGAGCCGCGTCGCGTACCCCGCCGCGAGGATGACCGCCTTCACGCGACCACCGGCCGCGCGAGGCTCTCGGCGTAGGGCGCCCGGTGGATGCCCGCCTCGGTCACGATCGCCGAGATCAGCTCCGCGGGCGTGACATCGAAGGCGGGGTTCCGCGCCGAGAATCGCACCGTGATCTCGGCCGGGTCGCGCTCCTCGATCGGGATCTCGGCTCCGGTGGGCGTCTCGAGGTCGACCGTAGAGGTGGGCGCGACGACGTAGAACGGAATTCCGTGGCGGCCGGCGAGCACCGCGAGAGGGTACGTGCCGATCTTGTTCGCCGTGTCGCCGTTCGCCGCGATCCGGTCGGCGCCGACGAGAACGCAGTCGACCTCGCCAGAGGCCAGCAGGTGTCCGGCCGCGGAATCGGCGACGACCGTGTGCGGGATCCCGTCGGCGTCGAGCTCCCACGCGGTCAGGCGCGCGCCCTGGAGCAGCGGCCGTGTCTCGTCGACGAAGACGTGCTCGACGTGGCCTTGCACCCAGGCTTCGCGAAGCGCGCCGAGTGCCGTCCCTTGCCCGCCGGTCGCGAGCGCGCCCGTGTTGCAGTGCGTGAGCGCGCGGCTACCGGCGACGAGCAGGCCCGCCGCGTGGACGCTCATCTGCCGGCAGCGCTCGACCTCCTCGGCGTGCAGTTCGGAGGCGCGAACGGCCGGATCGGGCGCGGCTCGCACCTCCCGCAGCGCCCACGAGAGATTCGCGGCCGTCGGCCGCGCGCCCTCGAGGACCGCGAACGCGTCGTCCAGGTCCTCCCCGCGCGCCGCCGCGAGCGCATAACCGTAGGCGGCTGCGATCCCGATCGCCGGAGCGCCGCGGACCGCCAGCGTCCGAATCGCCTCCGCGACCTCGGCGGCCGAGCGGCAGACGAGCTCGACCTCCTCGTCCGGCAGCCGCCGTTGGTCGAGGAGCACGACCTGGTCGGGCTCGAGCCTGAGGATGCGTTCCGGGGCCAGCACGGACCGGACTGAACTACGTGCTACGTCCCCTCGTCCCAGGAGGCGAGGTACTTCGCCTGCTCCTCCGTCAGCTCGTCGATCGCGATGCCCATGGTCGCGAGCTTCAAGCGCGCGATCTCCTTGTCGATCTCCTCGGGCACCGGGTAGACGCTCCGCTCGAGGCTCGCCGCGTTCGCGACCATGTACTCGGCCGAGAGCGCCTGGTTGGCGAAGGACATGTCCATCACCTGCGCCGGATGCCCCTCGGCAGCCGCGAGGTTGACGAGCCGGCCGTCGGCGATGAGGTAGATCCGCCGGCCGTCGGAGAGCTGGAACTCGTCGACGAACTGGCGCAGCGTTCGGGTCTCGACGGCGAGCGCCCGCAGCGCGGGGATGTCGATCTCGACGTTGAAGTGCCCGGTGTTCGCGAGCACGGCGCCGTCCTTCATGCGCTCCATGTGCGCACCGGTGATCACCGACTTGTCGCCGGTCGCGGTGACGAAGATGTCGCCGATCTCGGCCGCCCGCTCCATCGGCAGCACCTCGTAGCCGTCCATCGCGGCCTCGAGCGCGCGCAGCGGGTCGACCTCGGTGACGATCACGTGCGCGCCGTGGCCCTTCGCCCGCATCGCGACGCCGCGGCCGCACCAGCCGTAGCCGGCGACGACGAAGCGCCGGCCGGCGAGCAGGATGTTCGTGGCGCGGATGATCCCGTCGATGGTCGACTGGCCGGTGCCGTAGCGGTTGTCGAAGAAGTGCTTCGTCTTGGCGTCGTTGACCGCGACCACCGGGAAGCCGAGGGCGCCGTCGCGCTCGAGCGCGCGCAGGCGGATCACGCCTGTGGTCGTCTCCTCGGTTCCGCCGATGATGTCGCCGAGCTGCTCGCGGCGGTGCGAGTGCAGGACGCCGATCACGTCGGCGCCGTCGTCCATCGTCAGCTGCGGCTTGTGGTCGACAGCGGCCTCGATGTGCTCGTAGTACGTGTCGTTGTCCTCGCCCTTGATCGCGAAGACCGCGACGTCGTAGTGCTCGACGAGCGCCGCGGCGACGTCGTCCTGCGTGGAGAGCGGGTTCGAGGCGCAGAGCACGACGTCGGCACCCCCTGCCTTGAGGGCGCGCATCAGGTTCGCGGTCTCGCTCGTGACGTGCAGGCAGGCCGAGACGCGGTACCCGGCCAGCGGCTGCTCGCGCTCGAAGCGGTCGCGGATCGCGGCGAGCACCGGCATCTGCCGGTCCGCCCACTCGATGCGGCGCAGGCCCTCTTCCGCCAGCGCCAGGTCCTTGACGTCGTGCCGTCTCGTCGTCGCCATTCGATTCCTCCCAGATGTCAGGCGGCCAGCAGCCGCTCGTGCTTTCGCTGCTCCCAATCGAGCGCGGTCAGCTCGCTGCCGGCGAGCCAGCTGTCGATCGCCGCCCGGAGCTCCGGCTCGTGCCGAAGCCGTGCGGCGAAGGCGAGCTCCCGCAGCTCGACGCCGAAGCGGCGCCGCAGCTGCTTGAGCGAGCGGAGCTGGTTCAGCTCGAGCAGCCCGTACGACCGGTATCCCGAGCCCGTTCGGCGCGGAACGACCAGCCCGGAACGCTCCAGATAGCGCAGCATCCGCGGCGACCAGCCTGTCTGGGCAGCCGCCTCTCCGACCGTCGCGTTATTCACGGCCGGGACCTTAACACACCTGTGTCAGGGTTCGCTGGTGCCGGTTCTCCCGTAGTTGTCCTCGAGCCGCACGACATCCTCGAGCTCCGGTGTGGAGACCTCGAGAATCGTCGTGTCCTCCACGGCTTTCACGCGGTGCACCGTCCCGGGCGTGAAGCGGAACGCCGCCCCCGCGCCGACCACCTCCTTGGCGAGCACGCTCTCACCGGGCGCGCCGAGCTCGACCTCCGCCCTCCCCTCGAGCACGTACCAGGCCTCGTCCTTCACGTTGTGGAACTGAAGGCTGAGCGACTCGCCCGCCTTCACGTGGAGAAGCTTGCCCGCGTAGCGCTCGGTGACGGCGAAGATCAGCTCGTAGCCCCAGGGCTTGTCGACCTTCTTCGGCTCGGTCGTGAACCGCTCGTGGCCGCGGAGGTTGGGTGACGTCAAGTGGTCGTGGCCCGCCACGCTGGCGAACCTACCACTGTCAACGCCATCGGGTCAGCCGTTCGGCCAGTCACGGTTCGCGGCCAGGTGCTCCTCGGCCAGCCGCAGGTCCTTCGGCGTGTTCACCGTCAGCCAGATGCCCTCGTGGCGATAGGCGCCGAGGCGGCGCTCCGCGGCGAGCTCGGGGAAGGTCGACGCCTCGTGGTCGCCGTGCTCGGGGAAGCGCGAGAGCGCCTCGTCGCCGAGCACGTAGATCCCGCAGCTGACCCAGTGGTCGAGCTGCGGCGCCTCGCGGAAGCCGGTCACGATGTCCTCCTCCAGCTCCACGACGCCGAACGGCGACCGGAGCGGGACGACGGTGATCGTCGCGAGGGCCTCGCCCTTGCAGTGCTGCTCGAGGAGGCGCAGGAGGTCGACGTCGACGAGCTCGTCGCCGTTGAGCGCGTAGACGTTGCCTTCCTCGCGCCGCTGCTCCGCGGCGAAGCGGATGCCGCCGCCGCGGCCGAGCGGCTCGGGCTCGCCAACGGGGACGATCTGCGGCCCGATCTCGCCGAGCGCCTCCTGGAATGCGTCCTCCTGCCCTTGCGCGCAGCTGATCAGGATGCGATCGACGGCGGCCGCCGCGAGCTGCTCGACCTGGTAGGCCACCAGCGGCTTGCCCGCGACCTCGACCAGCGCCTTCGGGCCGCCACGCGCGGCGTCGCCGAGACGCTCGGCCTTGCCGCCGGCGAGGATGATCGCTTCCATTACTTCCTGAGCTCGCGCTCTGGTTCTTCGGTCTCCGGCAGCGCCGAAAGCGCCGACGCGGCCCGGCCGATGCCCTCGTAGACGAAGCCTGCAGCCCGGGCCGTCTCGGGGTCGAGCAGGTTGCGCCCGTCGACGATCACCGGCCGCCGCATCGCGTCGCGAACCTCCTCGGAAGCGAGCTCGCGCAACTCGTCCCACTCCGTGACGATCACCGCCGCATCGGCGCTGCTGACCGCATCGAGGACGCTGTCGCAGAACGTGACGCCCTGCAGCAGGTGGCGCGCGTCCGCTATCGGATCCCAGGCGCGCACCTCCGCGCCCTCCGCGAGCAGGCGCGACGCGAGAACCAGCGACGGCGCCTCGCGCAGGTCGTCGGTGTTCGGCTTGAACGCGAGCCCGAGGAGCGCGATCGTCTTGCCGCGGAGCTTCCCCAGGTGCTTCTCGAGCTTCCCGACCACGCGCCGCTTCTGCAGCTCGTTGACCTCGATCACGGCGCTGAGCAGCTGGAAGTGGTAGCCGGAGTTCGACGCGAGCTGCTTGAGCGCGACGCCGTCCTTCGGGAAGCAGCTCCCGCCCCACCCGATCCCTGCGCGCAGGAAGTGCGGCCCGAGCCGGTGGTCGAGCCCGATCCCCTCCGCGACCTTGACCACGTCTGCCCCGGTCGCCTCGCAGACGTTCGCGATCTCGTTGATGAAGCTGATCCGCGTCATCAGGAACGCGTTCGCGGCGAGCTTGATCATCTCGGCGGAGGCGACGTCGGTGCGGACGATCGGAGCTCCAAGCGGCTCGTAGAGCGAAACGACGAGCTCGCCGTCGGCCTGGGTGAAGGAGCCGACGACGACGCGGTCGGGATCCATGAAGTCCTTGACCGCGTTCCCCTCGGCGAGGAACTCGGGGTTCGAGACGTAGCCGACGTGCGAGAGGCCGCGCGACTCGAGGGCTGCGCGGACCTTCTCGCCGGTGCCGACGGGAACGGTGCTCTTCATCACGAGCAGCGTCCGCTCGTCGGGGACCGGCAGCTCGTCGACGACGTGCCAGACGGCGGTCAGGTCGGCGTCGCCGGTGTAGGTCGGCGGCGTGCCGACGCAGACGAACAGCGCCGCGCAGCCCGGCGAGGTCGGAGACCTCGGTCGTGAACGTCAGGCGCTCCTCGTTCCGGGCGAGCAGCTCCTCGACGCCCGGCTCGTGGAAGGGGACGCGCCCGGCCCGCAGCGACTCGATCCGCTCCGCGACGATGTCTCTGATCACGACCTCGTGGCCGAGATCGGCGAAGCACGCGCCCGTGACGAGACCGACCCAGCCCGCGCCGAAGATGCCGATCTTCACTGGCCCGATTTCACCGGCGGCAGCCTAGCGACTCATCGGCCTGAGGCCACGCGCGATCGAGAGCATCGTCTCGTTCGAGAGCGAGTCCAGCAGCGTGTTCACGACCCAGTAGCTCGCGCCGCCGCTCCGCAGCACCACCATGTGCAGGTGGGAGGCGTTGTAGTAGAGGTCGTAGTGCCGCCCGCCGACGGTCTGGCTCAGGCTGCGGTCGGCGAAGATCGGAGCGTCGTTCCAGTCGGTCTCCTGGACGCCCCAGTACTCGTTCGTGCCGGTCCGGTAGGTCAGTCGAATCGACGGCCGGCCGCCCAGTGAGTAGATGCGGAGCGGCGTCTCGCCGTAGCCCGAGTCGAGATTCGAGCTCCGCTCGAGCACGGTCGGCAGCTGGAGCCGGAAGCGCACGCGGCGCTTGACGCCGGCGAGGCTCGAGCGCGTTGCACCGGGATCGCGGCGGATGACGGGCGAATGATGGGTCGGCGGCGCCTGCTGGACGAACGACGGCGCCAGGCGGTTGTGGAAGGTCGAGCCGACGACGAGCACCACGCAGGCGCCGTTCGCGGACTGCGCGAGCTTCGCGGGGCGCGCCTCGACGTCGGTGCTGCCGACGAGCTTGGCCACGCCCTGCGCGGCTCCCTTGCACGCCCCCCGGCTCGGATCGAAGTACGCCTTCGAATGGAAGTAGTTCCAGTTCGGCGCGTTGGCCGGCTGGTTGCTCGGCGGGAGCAGGATCTTGTAGCCCTTCTGAGCGAGCAGGTAGCTCGCGTTGGCGGCCGACCCGGCCACGCCGTTGCCGTTGAGGACGGTGAGCGCCACCTTCGAAGGCGGCAGCGTGAACTTCTTGTGCAGCTTGCGTCCGAGCGCTACCGCCGTCTGCTGGGCAGCCGACTGCACGTCCGGGTTGAGGAAACTCTGAACCGCCTCGTCGATGCTCGACTGAGAGGCGGACAGCTCGTTGTAGCCGGTCAGGCCCTGGATCCGGTTCTGGAAGACGTGACCCGGCGGCAGTCCGTGCGCGAAGGTGGCGTATTCCTTGAGCAGCCCGAGGTCGACGCGCCGCCCGCCGCCGACCCCGACCTCGATGTAGTGGTGGTCCGTGATCTTGTTCACGAGGCTGATCACGCTGCGCGCTCCGAGCGAGTGCGAGGCCTGCTGCCGCAATGCGCTCACGAACTCCTGCTGCCGGGCGAGCCGGAAGAGGTCGGAGTCCGTGTGGCGGTAGCGCACGAAGTCGAGCGCCTGCTTGCCGTGCAGCAGCTGGTAGCCCGGCTGGAGGTTGATCGTCGCGTAGCCGGTCGGGCCGGAGTGGTCGTTGAAGTAGCGCCGGTCGACGTCCATCCAGACGCCGCCGAGCCTGTTCACGACCGCGATGAACCCCAGGAAATTGACGTTGATCAGATAGTTGATGGGCAGGCCCGTCAGGTGGCGAACGGTCTCGAGGGCGCCCGTCGGCCCGCAGAACGCGTAGGCGCTGTTGATCCGGCCGTGGTCGTAGACGACGGCCGGCCCGTTGCGACCCGTCGCCGTGCGGGACGGGCAGTAGATCGGGACGTCGAGATCGCGCGGGAGCGAGAGCAGCGAGACCGTCTTGGTCGTGGGGTCGGCGCGGATCAGCATCAGCGTGTCCGAGCGCGACGGGTCTCCCCCGTCACCGGCGCGATGGTCGTAGCCGATGACCAGCGCGGTTGCCGGCTGGCTCGGGTCGTTGATCTCGTCGAGCCGCTGCGCGGTGCGCTTGCAGCCGGCCGTCTGGCACCCGAATGCGGACGCCCTTTCTTGCGCCCACAGGTAGAAGCCGCCGACGAGGCCGGAGACGAGCACGATGAGGACGAGCGCGAGGAAGAGGAAGAAGCGCCCGACGACCTTCGCGAAACCCGGCTTGGACGGCGGAGCCTGGCGGTAGAGGGTGACCGGCGAGAGCGACCCCGGTGGCAGGACCGCCCTGCCGTTGCCGTTGGCGCCGCGGCCGATTCCTCTCTTGAGCGTCGTCCTCATACGGAGAAAGCGGGAACGCCCGTCGCCGCGTCCGCCTGGGTCAGGATAGCCAAGCCCTCGGCCGGGCTAGACCGGTGCGCCTGTCAGCGCCTCCTGGGCCAGCCGCGCGCCCTCGACGAGCGAGCGGAGCTTCTCGTAGGCGACCTCCCAGCTGCGCGTTCGCAGGCCGCAGTCCGGGCAGACGTGGATGCGCGCCGGGTCGCCGAAGACCTCCACCGCATGCAGGATCCGGTCGCGGACGAGCTCGGGCGGCTCGATGAAGTCGGTGTGGATGTCGAGGACGCCGAGGCCGAGAATCGGCTCGTACGGCAGGTCGCGGAACTTCGTGATCACCTCGTAGCCGGGCCGGTCGGCCGCGGAGGTGCCGAGCTCGCGGCTGTCGTAGTTGGCGAAGCCGACGCAGTACTGGCGGCAGCCGCTCATGCCCTCGATCGGCGGGAAGAAGAGGTCGTAGTCCGAGAAGCAGAGGTGCGTCGAGAAGAAGCAGTCGAGCCCCTCCACGCTGACGTTGAAGCTCTCGACGAAGAGGTCGAGCTCGTCGGCCTCGGTCGATGCGCCCGGCTCGTCGATCTGGATCCAGTCCGCGCCGAGCTCGATCAGCGCCTCGAGGTTCGGGCGGATCAGGTTGCGCGCGATGTCGAGCGTCAGCTCGCGGCGGGCCTCGATCTCCCGGCGGCGGCCGTAGCCGGCGCCGAGCCGCCCCTCCTTCGGCGTGTGGTGCTCGTCGTACGACCAGACCGCGAGCGTGTAGGCGCCGGTGATCGGGATCTTCAGCCGCGCCTTGGCCACCGACTGCAGGAACGAGAACTCCTCGTTGTGGTACGGCTCGCGCACGCTGACCGGGCCGACCGCCGCCGACTTCGAGTAGTACTTGTTGTCGAAGCTCCGCACGGTGCCGCGCGGCTCGAAGCCGTTCGAGTGCGCGATCGCCCAGGCATACATCTCGCTGCGCAGCTGCTCGCCGTCCCAGATCACGTCGATGCCCGCCGACTCCTGCAGGCGGACGCAGTAGCGGCTCGACCAGCGCGCGACCTCGTCCGGATCGGCGCCTCCGCGCTCGAGCAGCTCGACGAGCTCCTCGTGGCCTTCGACGCCGACCTTCTCGCCCCAGCTGCGGGCGTGCTCGATGTCGCTCGCGTCGAGCTCGCGGCCCTGGGCGGTCTTGACGAGCCAGACCGGCTTCGCGAGGGAGCCGACTTCGTGGGTCAGGAAGTTGCCGTTCTCGTTCACGCTGCGGCCTCCGTGGTCGCGGTCTTCGCCTTGCCGAGCCTCGCCAGCTTCTCGCGCGCGATCGGCTCCGAGACGTACTGCAGATCGCCGTTCGGGACGAGCGCGACGCGCTCGGCCTTCTCGGCCAGGCGCGCGGCGAACTCGGCCAGCTCGCGCGGCTCTTCGGCCAGCGAGTTGCGCGCGTCCAGGACTCCGGCGAGCAGGAGCTTGTCGAAGCTGCCGGGCACGTCGTCGAGATTGGTCGCGTAGAAGTCGATGCCGATCGCGCTCACGGGCAGGTCGGCCAGGCCGCGCCCGAGCAGCGGGCCTGCGTCGCCGAACTCGAGCCAGAGCGCGAGATCGTCGCCGAGCCCTCCGAGCGCCTCCGCGAGGGAGTCGAGATCAGGGCTCTCCTCGCGCGCGAGGAACGGCTCCGCCAGGACGACGAGCTCGGCCTCGACGCCCTCGAGCGCGGGCCGGAGGACGCTGTCCGCGACCTCCTTCGGCGTCAGGCCCGTGCCCTGCGAGAGCGCGAACGGCGAGGGGAACGTGACGAGGCGCGGCCCGGAGAGCGGAGCGACGTAGCGGTCGCCGAGCGGCTCGCCGAGTCGCGGCCGGCCTTCCGCCTTCGGCGCGCGGTAGAACGTGTTCGTATCGAGGAAGCGCGTCAGGGCCCCGGTTTCGAGGCCGTCCGCCGCCTCGAGCAGCGGGCGGAAGTGGTCCTGCCAGCGCAGCATCCCGTCCGAGAGCAGGTCGAGGCCGGCCTGCTGCTGGACGGAGACGAGCTCGGCGAGGTCGCGCTCGACCTGCTCGTCGACCGCTTCCACGGTCGTCCGCCCGCGGTCGAGGTCGCGCGTCGCCTGGACGAGCGCCTCGGAGCGCGGGTAGAGCCCCGGCGCGAAGGCCTGCAGCTCAGCCACGACCGGACACCGTCAGCTGGTTCTCTGCATGCTTGACGCGCTGCTCGAGCTGCCAGCGGTCGGCGTCGGACTCGCCGCGCTCGATCCGCTCCAGCTCGGCGCGCGCCTCCTCGAGCTGAGTCTGCGCCCGGGCGTCGTCGATCTCGCGCGCCTCGACGGCGTCGTCGACGAGCGCCAGCGCGCGGTCCTGCTCGACCTTGAAGAAGCCCGGGCCGGTCGCGAACTCGAGCACCTCACCGCTCGAGCGGTCGCGGTAGACGCGCGTCGAGCCGGCGTTCAGGAGCGCGATAAGCGGTGCGTGCCGCGCGAGGACGCCGATCTCGCCGTCCGCGCCCGGGACGACCAGCATCTCGACGTCGCCCTCGAAGGCAGAGCCTTCGGGCGTCACCAGTGACACGCTGAACGTCGCCAACTAGACGGCGGCAGGCTCGGCCGCTGGTTCGGGCTCTTCCTCGGCCGACGCCTCGGGCTCCTCTGCCTCCTCGGGCTCCTCGCCCGCGAGCTGCCGAGCCTTCTGCACCGCCTGCTCGATCGTGCCGACCATGTAGAACGCCTGCTCCGGAAGGTCGTCGTGCTTGCCCTCGATGATCTCCTGGAAGCCCTTGATCGTGTCCTCGAGGCGGACGTACTCGCCCGGCGTCCCGGTGAACTGCTCGGCGACGAAGTTCGGCTGCGAGAGGAAGCGCTGGATGCGCCGCGCCCGGTTGACGGTCAGCTTGTCCTCGTCCGAGAGCTCGTCGATCCCGAGGATCGCGATGATGTCCTGCAGGTCCTTGTACCGCTGCAGGATCTCCTGGACGCGCGTCGTCGTCTGGTAGTGCTCGTCGGACACGATTCCCGGCTGGAGCGCGCGCGAGAACGACGCGAGCGGGTCCATCGCCGGGTAGATCCCCATCTCCACGATCGACCGCTCGAGCACGACCGACGAGTCGAGGTGCGCGAACGTGTTCGCGGGCGCGGGGTCGGTGTAGTCGTCCGCCGGGACGAAGATCGCCTGGATCGACGTGACCGAGCCGGTCTGCGTCGAGGTGATCCGCTCCTGCAGCTGGCCCATCTCGGTGGCGAGCGTCGGCTGGTAGCCGACCGCGCTCGGCATGCGGCCGAGCAGCGCCGAGACCTCGGAGCCGGCCTGGACGAAGCGGAAGATGTTGTCGATGAACAGCAGCACGTCCTGGCCCTGATCGCGGAAGTACTCGGCCATCGTCAGCCCCGAGAGGCCGACGCGCAGTCGGGCTCCGGGCGGCTCGTTCATCTGGCCGTAGCAGAGCGCGACCTTGTCGATGACCCCGCTCTCCTGCATCTCGAGCCAGAGGTCGTTGCCCTCGCGCGTGCGCTCGCCGACGCCCGAGAAGACCGATACGCCGCCGTGCTCACGGGCGACGTTGTGGATCAGCTCCTGGATCAGGACCGTCTTGCCGACGCCGGCGCCGCCGAACAGGCCGACCTTGCCGCCGCGGATGAACGGCGCGATCAGGTCGATCACCTTGATCCCGGTCTCGAAGATCTCGATCTCAGCTGAGAGGTCGACGAATGCCGGCGGCTCGCGGTGGATCGGCCACCGCTCGCCCGAGGCCGCGTCGCCCTTGTCCACCGGGTCGCCGACCACGTTCCAGATTCGCCCCAGAGTCTGGTCGCCGACCGGGACGGTGATCGGCGCGCCCGTGTCGACGACGTCGACCCCGCGGGGGAGGCCGTCGGTCGAGTCCATCGCCACCGCTCGGACGCGGTCGTCGCCGAGGTGCTGCTGCACCTCCGCGATCAGGTCGATCTCGGGCCGTCCGTCGGTCTCGGGAACGGTGATCCGGAGCGCGTGGTTGATCTCCGGGAGCTCGTCGGGAAAGACGGCGTCGACGACGACGCCCTTGATCTCGATGATCTTGCCGACGTTTTGCTGGCCTTTTGTCTGGTCAGGCATGTGTCTCCTGGAGAGGCGTGTCTGGTGCGCTGCGCAGCCGGCGCTTCAGCCTGCCGCCAAGCGACGGCAGTCTAGCGAAGCGGGCACCAGTCCTCTCCGGAGAACGGAGCGCACGCCGGTCGGCCTCGATCGCGGCCACACGGGCCTCGTGGTCGAGGCTTCAGACGTACGAGCTGATCAGCGAGGCATACATCGCGAGAACAGTACCCGCGCGAGCCTCGTCGTTACAGGAGCGCTACGGGAGGACCGGCCCCGGGCGTCCCGGCAGGGACAGGAGCATGCGCGTCCGCGGCGCCGCCTTGAGCCGCTCGCTGCGGCGGCCGTTGAGCGCGAAGTCGCTCGGAAAGACTACGGCCGGGGCGACCTCGGTCGGGCGGATGCCCGGCGCGCGGTTGAACTGCGTCGAGGCGACGAGGCTCCCGAGGCCGACCGCGGCGATCGCCATCGCGGCAGCCGCCGGCGCGAGACGCAGCCGGACCTGATGGCGGACGCGACCGAGCACGACACCGTCGAACTGCTGGAGTGGTGCGGCCCGAAGCGCGCTCGTCATACCGCCCACGTCCCGGCTGAACTCGCGACACGAGCTGCAGCGCCCGAGGTGATCCTCGAGCAGCACACGCTCGAACGTCGACAGCTCGCCGTCGACGTCGGCGGAAGCCCACTGGCGGGCACGCTCGCAATGTCCGTGCATGTACCCCACGATAGCTCTGACGCCCCCGGTGTCCAGAAGTTAGGAGTAGGAAAGCGCTCAGAAAAGCACGTGATTCGGGTCGATCAGGAGCCCGATCAACACGAGGATCAGGCCGAGGGTGACGAAAATCGCAGAATTGTTGATGGTCTCGTGCTGCTCGCCCTCCGTCGCCCAGCGCAGCCTGCGGCCGCTGAACGTAAACGGAAGCAATGCCGGCCCCGGTGACTCGGACTTGACCCGCGCGGGGCCGCGGTTGCCGGCGAAGAAGCCGACGACCATCAGGAAGCAGCCGGCCAGGTAGAACCCGATCGTCAGGGACCGCATCGGCGACGAGCCGAGCAGGAGACCCACCGGCAGGGAGACGATCGCCGTGGCCGCGGAGCCCAGGACGACGAGCGCGGCGAGACGACGGAGCGCCGCGAGGAGCACGGCCGACTAGGTCTGGAGCGCTTGCTCGGGCGAGCGCGCCGAGCCACGGCGCCGCATCTCTTCGGGCGTCATGGGCCAGCGCTCGAGCGGATAGTGGCAGGCCGCCACCTGCTCGTTGCCGAACGGGAAGAGCTGCGGCTCCTCCACGTCGCAGTGCCCCTCGACGAAGCGCGGGCAGCGCGGGTGGAACCGGCACGCGCTCGGCGGGTTGACCGGGCTCGGGACGTCTCCTTCGAGCACGATCGGCTTCCGGTTTCGTCCCATCTCCGGGTTCGGGATCGGAACCGCCGAGAGGAGCGCTCCCGTGTAGGGGTGCTTCGGCTCCTTGTAGAGCACGTCGCGAGAGGCCACCTCGACGACCTTGCCGAGGTACATCACGAGCACGCGGTCGGAGATGTGGCGAACGACGTTCAGGTCGTGCGCGATGAAGATGTACGTGAGCCCGAAGTCGTCCTGCAGGTCCTTGAGCAGGTTCAGGATCTGAGCCTGGACGGAGACGTCGAGCGCCGAGACCGGCTCGTCGCACACGATCAGCTTCGGGTTCACCGCCAGCGCGCGGGCGACGCCGATGCGCTGACGCTGTCCGCCCGAGAACTCGTGCGGGAAGCGGTTGTAGTGCTCCGGGTTCAGGCCGACGACCTCGAGCAACTCCTGGACGCGCCGCTTGATCTCCGCGGCGGTGCCGAGGCCGTGCACCTCGAGGGGCTCGCCGATGATGAAGCCGACGCGCTTACGGGGGTTCAGCGACGCGTACGGATCCTGGAAGATCATCGTCATCTCGCGCCGCATCGGGCGCATCGCGAGGCGCGAGAGCCTCGTGATGTCGCGGCCGTCGAACTGAATCTCGCCGTCGGTGACGTCGAGCAGGCGGACGAGACAGCGCGCGAGCGTCGACTTGCCGCAGCCGGACTCGCCGACGATGCCGAGCGTCTCGCCGCGCTTGACGCTGAAGCTCACGCCGTCCACCGCCTGCACTGCCGCGATCTGCTTCTGGAAGATGATCCCCCGCGTGATCGGGAAGTACTTCTTGACGTCGTTCACGACCAGCAGGTCGTCGGGACTCATCTCCGGGCGCTCGTTCGTCGTCGTCGCGGCCGCCTGCTCGTTCGTCGACACCTAACCGGTCTCCGCCATCGTCATCTCCAGAATCTTTGCCGCCTCGCGATCCTTTGTCTCCTGGTCGAGGTGGCACCTCTGGAGGTGCCCCGGGCCGCTGGGGCTCGGCGCGAGCTCGGGCACGGTCGTCTTGCAAATCTCCATCACGTGCGGGCAGCGCGGGTGGAAACGGCAGCCCGCCGGCGGCCGCAGCAGCGACGGCGGCTGGCCGGGAATCTGGGTCAGCCGCTCCATGTCCACCTCGAGCCTCGGCAGCGAGCCCATCAGCCCCCAAGTGTAGGGGTGCTGCGGCCGGTTGAAGAGCTCTTCGACAGGCGCCTCCTCGACGACGTTCGCCGCGTACATGACGAGCACGTCGTCGGCCGTTTCCGCGACCACGCCGAGGTCGTGCGTGATGATCAGGATCGCGCTGCCGAACTCCTCCTGGAGCCGCTTCATCAGCGTGAGGATCTGCGCCTGCGTCGTCACGTCGAGCGCCGTCGTCGGCTCGTCCGCGATCAGCAGGTCAGGGTCGTTGATCAGCGCCATCGCGATCATCACGCGCTGACGCATACCGCCCGGAGAACTGGTGCGGGTAGTCGTCGAGCCGCGTCTCGGCCTTCGGAATGCCGACCGCCTTCAGCAGCTCCAGCGAGCGCGACCGAGCCTGCCGGGTCGTGAGGTCGCGGTGGAGCTGGACCGCCTCGATGAGCTGCTTCCCGATCGAGTGCACCGGGTTCAACGACGTCATCGGATCCTGGAAGATCATCGAGATCTCGTTTCCCCGGATCTCGCGCAGAGCCCTCGACCTCGTCGTCAGGAGGTTCTTGCCTTTCCAGAGGGCCTCGCCGGTCGTGATCGTGTTGCGCTTCGGGTTCAGCCCCATGATCGTCAGGCACGTGACGCTCTTGCCGCAGCCCGACTCGCCCACGATGCCGAGGGTCTGCCCCTTCTCGACCGAGAACGAGACGCCTTCTACCGCGCGGACGATCCCGTCGTCGGTCCGGAAGGAGGTGCTGGAGGTCCTTGACTTCGAGAAGTGCCAACGGCCTAGGTCAGCCGGATCCGTGGGTCGATCCAGGCATAGAGAAGGTCGACTATGAGGTTGAAGATGATGATCGAGAGGGTCGCGAAGATGACCACGCCCTGGACGACCGTCAGATCGTAGCTCTGAATGGCGAGGATGGCGGTACGGCCGAGCCCGGGTAACGTGAAGATCTGCTCGGTGAAGATCGCGCCGCCCAGCGCCAGCCCGATGTCCATCCCGAGCATCGTCACCACGGGCAGGAGCGCGTTGCGGAGCACGTGGGAGCGCATGACGCGTGCTTCGGGCGCGCCTTTCGCGCGGGCGGTGCGAACGAAGTCCTCGTTGAGCGTCTCCATCACGTTCGCACGGATCATGCGCGCGTAGAGCGCGGCGAACAAGATCGCGAACGTCATCCACGGAAGGATCAGGTGGTAGGCCCACTGCACCACGCCTCCGGGCTGGCCGGGCGCCGGGTTCAGGATCGGCGCGTAGCCGGCGATCGGCGTGTGGATCGGGAAGTTTCGGAGCTTGTAGCCGAAGAAGTAGGAGAAGATCAGGCCGATCCAGACCGGGTGCGCGGACACGCCGATCAAGACGAAGACCATGCCCGCCCTGTCTAAGAGCGAGCGCGGCCGGAGCGCGGACAGGATGCCGACGAACAGGCCGATCATCAGCCAGAGGACGGCACCGCCGAAGACGAGCGAGGCGGTCACGCGCGCTGCGCGGCCGATGATGTGGTTGACCGGCTGCTTGGTGATGAACGAGGTCCCGAGGTCGCGCTCGATCACGATCCGCTTCAGGAAGAGGCCGTACTGGTAGTAGACGGGGTGGTCGAGCCCGAGCTTCTTCGTCGCCTGCAGCATGCAGTCCTGCCTCGCCTGCGCACCTCCGCACACGAGCCTCTGGGGCGCGACCGGCGCCATGAAGAAGATCACGAAGGTGACGAACGTGACAACGAGGAATAGAAGACACGCCCACAGCAATCGTCTGACGAGATATCTGAACACTGTCCGTCCTCTACTCTCCGCCCGCCGCTAGACGCCGAACCTTACCTCAGAACTGCAGAACCTAAAACAACGAGGCGCCGGCCGGAGCCGGCGCCTCGTCTTGGTGCTTCCTTGTTCCCTTACTCGTCCCCTTACTTGAAGGCGAGGACGTTGAGCGACGGGTACTGGTAGACGCTCTGGTAGACCATCGTCGAAGGCGCAACCTTGCTCGAGTAGAAGAACTGGTTCGTCGAGTCTCCCATCGAGGCCCATGGGGCAGCGTTCTTCGAGATGTTGATGTCGAGCTTGCCGTACGTTGCGTACCGCTTCGCCCCGGTGAGGCGGGCGGCCTTCTGCATCAGCGTGTTGTACTTCTTGGAGTTGAAGTACGCGATGTTGACGTTCTCCTCGGCCTGGATCTTGGTGCCGTCGAGAAGCACGTTGATGAAGTCGTACGGATCGGGGTAGTCCTGACACCAGCCGACCTGGCCGACGATGTCGTGGGACGAGCCCCTGGTGCCCGCAGCCTGGTAGATGTCGAAGCCTGCGAAGCCCTTGCCCTGAACGTTGTAGCCCAGGTCGGAGAGGTCACGGCGGGCAACCTGGTACTGCTTGGGCCCGACCGAACCGGCCGACTGGTAGAAGTAGTTCAGGTCCTTGCCGCCACCGGCACCAAGCGACTTAGCCTTGGCGAGGTTGCGGTGCAGCGGGTACGGCTGGCTGTGCGACGAGCCACGCATGTTCGGCGGAAGCATGTGACTCCAGGCGGCGCCTCCGTAGAGACCGCGCTGGTTGATGTAGTCCTTCCGGTCGACAGCGTAGGCAACCGCCTGGCGCTTCTTCAGGCTGCCGCCGAGGAGCGGGCGGGCCATGTTCATTCCCTGATAGAAGGTGCAGACGGCCGGCTGGACCCAGAACCGGCCCGAACCGACTGCGTGCTTCCGGCTGACGCCGTACTGCTTGGCGACGTTTGGAATCTCCGCAGGCGGGACGCAGCCGATGTCCAGCTGGTCAGCCTTGGTCTGGTTGTAGCAGGTCGTGGTGTTGAGGCTCATGTTGAGCTGAGCACCAGCGATGTTGTGCTTGCGGGGCCCGTGGTAGAACGTGTTGCGAACGATGTTCGCCTGGTTGCTCGGGTCGTTGAACGACCACGCGTACGGGCCTGCAGTCGGGAGGTCACTCTTGCTCTTGACGTTGATGACCTCTTTGGTCAGCGGGAGCTTCGACGAGGCCGCCTGGAAGAACGGCATTGCCAGGACCGTGATCAGGTTCGGGTCCGCCCGCTTGAGCGTGATCTTGAGCGTCAGGCCGCTGGCCTTGACACCCCCGATGTTGACGGCGCTCTTGTCCGTGATGAAGGGACCGGCCGGCGAGTTCAGCGTCTTGTTGGTGGCGCGCTTGATGGCGTACGCGAAACTCTTCGCCGTCACCTTGGCACCGTCACTGAACCGATAGCCGCTCTTGAGGTGGAACGTGTACGTACGTCCGTTCTTGGACACGGTGAAGCCCTTGGCAACCTCAGGGACGAGCTTGCCGCCGGCGGCACCCGCCTTGTCCGGATACGTGTACAGGTTCGCCCTGGTCGAGAACTCGAACCACCACGACGTCGTCCCGTAGGCGATCGCCGGGTCAACCGAGTCCAGGTTGCCGGTCGTGCCGATCTTCAGGGTGCCGCCCTTGTGAATCGAAGGCGACGCGCCCGAAGCACTGGCAAAACTGGCCGCGACCAGAAGGCTTGCTCCGGCCGCGAGCATCGCGACCGAGAACCAAAGCCGTCTGCGCATGTCACTCCTTTCGTGAACTTTCGAACCGGCGAACGCCGCCGGCCCAGACGGGTTCCTGCCCGCCTGACCACATGAGACGAGCAGGTTAAGAATTGGTTAGTCGCGTGTTTTGCCCGGATGTAGCCGGGTATTCGCCCTCGTTTGGGCGAGTCGCTAGGCCTTGACGGCGCGCGGATCGAACGCGTCGCGGAGGCCGTCGCCGAGCAGGTTGAACGCGAGCGTCGTCGCGAGCACGGCGAGGCCGGGCCAGAGCATCAGCCAGGGCTGGGCGAGGTAGTAGTTCGGCCCTTCTGCGAGCAGGTTGCCCCAGCTCGACTGCGGCGGGTGGATCCCCAGCCCGAGGAACGAAAGGCCCGCCTCGGCCAGGATGTAGCTCGCGACGATCAGGCTCGAGAAGACGATGATCGGTGCGACGAGGTGCGGGAGCACATGCGAGCGGATGATCCGCCCGTCGCTCGCCCCGATCATCCGGGCGGCCTCGATGTACTCCTTCTCTCGGATCGAGAGCACCTGGGCCCGCATGATCCTCGCCGGATAGAACCAGCCGAACAGGCAGAAGATGAAGGTGAGCGTCACGACCCCTTCGCCGAATACGCCGAACGTGATCTTGTCCAGGCGCGGACCGACCGTCGCGGCCAGCGCGATCACGAACAAGAGCACGGGGAACGCCATGGTGATCTCGGTGACCCGGGATATGACCGTGTCTATCCAGCCTCTGAAGTAGCCCGCAATCGATCCCATCAACACCCCGATGACCATCACCCCGAAGGTGGACAGGAGCGCAACCTCGAGCGAGACCTGGGCGCCGTAGAGCAGGCGCAGGAACTCGTCCTGGCCCAGCGTGCTCGCCGCGCCGAGGATGAGGATGCTGTGCTGCCGGTGCCCGTTCTCGTCGGTGTAGCTGAAATGCGTCCACGGGCCCGCGGGCTGGAGGTCGGCGGAAACGGCCGGAGGCTCGATGAAGAGGTCGTTCGGGCCATGGCCGAGCCACTTGCTCGCGAGCGGTGCGCCGCCGAAGGCGGCCGCGATCAGGAGGATGATGAAGATCCCGCTCGCGACGGCCACCTTGTCGCGCTTGAAACGGCTCCAGACGAGCTCCCAGTAGCCGCGCGCGCGAACCGCCTCGATGTCACCGAGCTCACCACTGGTTTCCGCCGCGACGGCAGCCCCGAGGCCGGCGGCGCCGGAGACGACGATCTCTTTTTCCGGAGGCGACATGGGGTCCGCGGAACTATAGACGACTCGCTACTGCGGAAAGTTTGCGGATCTTCACTGAGTCAGTGCGTCGGCGCCCGCGACCACCTCGAGGATCTCCTGGGTGATCTCGGCCTGGCGGGCGCGGTTGAGGTCGAGGGTGAGGCTGTCGATCAGCTCGGCCGCGTTCTTCGAGGCATTGCGCATCGCGGTCATGCGCGCGCCGTGCTCGGACGCGGCCGACTCGAGCAGCGCGCGGTAGATCTCGGTCTCGAGGTAGACCGGCAACAGCCGCTCGAGGATCTGCTCCGGCTCGGGCTCGTAGATGAAGTCGCCGAGCAGCGCGCTCTCGTGCTCGGCTTCCTCTTCGCTCTCGCCGCCGAGCACTTCTTGCGAGATCGGGAGCACCTGCTGCTCGGTGACGCGCTGGACGAGCGGCGAGACGTAGTGGTTGTAGACGACGATCGCCTGGTCGATCTCCTCGTTCGAGTAGAGCTCGGCCAGGCGGTGCGCGACGGCCTGCGCGTCGCCGTAGGAAGGCTGGTCTGTGAAGCCGGTCCACGCCTGCTCGACTTCGTAGCGCCGGAACTGCAGGGTCGAGCGGCCCTTGCGGCCGACGGCCAGCCAGCGGATCTCGCGTCCCTCCTCGCGCAGGCGCCGCTCCACCGCGAACGCGCGCCGGAGGATCTGGCCGTTGAACGCGCCGGCCAGGCCGCGGTCGCCGGTCAGCGCGACGATCGCGACACGGTTCGGCTCGCGCTGCTGCAGCAGCATCAGGCCGCGGAGCGACGACGCGGCCCGTGCAGTGCCGGCGGTGAGCTCCTGCATCCGGTCGGCGAAGTCGCGCATCTGCGTGATCCGCTCTTCGGCCCGCCGCAGCCGTGCCGCGGCGACGAGCTCCATCGCCTTCGTGATCTTGCGCGTGTTCCGGACCGAGCGGATCCGGCGCTTGAGGTCTTGGAGCGTCGCCATCCGCTACGCGACCAGCGAGTCTTCTTCCTTGACCGCGAAGCCCTGCTTGAACTTCTCGATCTGGCCGTTGAGGCGCTCGCCGAGCTCGTCCGGGAGATCGCCGGTCTCGCGGATCTCCTTGAGGATCGTCTCCTCCGCGCGCAGGAACTCGCGGAGCTCCTCCTGGAAGTGCGGCACCTGGGCCGTCGGGATCTCGTCGAGGTAGCCGTTGACGCCGACGTAGAGGGCGACCACCTGCTCCTCCATCGGCCATGGGTCGTACTGCGGCTGGTTGAGCGTCGCCACCATCCGCTCGCCCCGGGAGAGCGTCTGCTGCGTGGCCGCGTCGAGCTCCGAGCCGAACTGCGCGAACGCCTCGAGCTCGCGGAACTGCGAGAGGTCGAGGCGCAGCCGCCCGCCGACCTTCTTCATCGCCTTCGTCTGCGCGCTCGTGCCGACGCGCGAGACGGAGCGGCCGACGTCGACCGCCGGCCTGACGCCCGAGAAGAAGAGGTCGGACTCGAGGAAGATCTGGCCGTCCGTGATCGAGATCACGTTCGTCGGGATGTAGGCGGCGATGTCACCGGCCTGCGTCTCGATCACCGGCAGGGCCGTCAACGACCCTGCGCCCAGCTCGTCCGAGAGCTTCACCGCGCGCTCGAGCAGGCGCGAGTGGAGGTAGAAGACGTCGCCCGGGAAGGCCTCGCGGCCGGGCGGCCGGCGGAGCAGAAGCGACATCTGGCGATAGGCGTCCGCGTGCTTCGAGAGGTCGTCGTACATGCAGAGCGCGTGCCCTCCCTTGAACATGATGTGCTCGCCCATCGCGCAGCCGGCGAACGGCGCCATCCACTTGATCGGCGCGGCCTCGGCTGCACCGGCCGCGACGATGATCGTGTACTCCATCGCGCCGGCCTCCTTGAGGCGCTCGTAGACCTGGGCGACCGTGGAGGCCTTCTGGCCGATCGCGATGTAGATGCAGACGACGCCCTGGTCGTGCTGGTTGAGGATCGTGTCGACGAGGATCGCCGTCTTGCCGGTGGAGCGGTCGCCGATGATCAGCTCGCGCTGGCCGCGGCCGACGTTCGTCATCGCGTCGATCGCCTTGATGCCGGTCTGGAGCGGTTCCTTCACCGGCTGGCGGTCGACGACACCCGGAGCCTTGAACTCGAGCGGGCGGGTCTCGTCGGTCTTGATCGGCCCGAGGCCGTCCAGCGGACGGCCGAGCGGATCGACCACGCGGCCGAGCAGCGCGTCGCCCACGGGGACGCTCGCCACGCGGCCGGTACGCCGGACGGGCTCGCCCTCCTTGACGTGCTCCCACTCGCCGAACAGCGCGGCGCCGACGTTGTCCTCCTCGAGGTTGAACGCGAGGCCGACGACCCCGTGCTCGAGCTCGAGCATCTCGAGGGAGACGGCGTTCTCGAGGCCGTAGATGCGGGCGATCCCGTCGCCGACCTGCAGGACGGTCCCGACCTCGGTCAGGTCGGTCTCGACGTCGTACTGCTCGATCCGCTGCTTCAGGATCGACGTGATCTCTTCAGGACGAAGCTTCAACAGTTCTCCTTTTCTCTAGGCCGTAGCCAGCTCACGTCGTAGGCGTTCCAGGCGGCCGCGCACGCTCGCGTCGAGCCGCTGCGACCCGACCTGCAGGACGATCCCGCCGATCAGATCGGGATCGACGCTCCGCGTTGCCACGACCTTCTGGCCGGAGGCGCGCTCGATCTGCTGCAGCAGTTCCTTCGCGTCCGCATCCGAGAGCTCGACGGCGGTCGTCAGCTCGGCGTGGACGACGCCCTCGTGCTGGCCGGCGAGGCGCTCGAACTCGCGCGCGATCTCCTCGAGCTGCCCGGCCCTGTTCTTGTCAACCAGGACCAGCAGGAAGTTGCGCAGCAGCTCGTCGCCTCCCGCGAGCAGGTCCTCGAGCGCAGCCCGCTTCGTGCGCGGGTCGAGCTGCGGGTTGCGCAGGAGCCCGCGCAGCTCGGGGACCTCGGCCTCGGCGGCGGCCAGCTGCTTGAGCTGGTCGCGGACGGGCTCGAGCCGGCCGTCGCCGACGGCGGCCTCGAACAGGGCGCGCGCGTAGACGCGGTCGGCGACGCTCAGTTCTGGCTCCCTTCGAACGCCGAGAAGTCGAGCTCCCCGATCGCCTCGTCGATCAGGCGCCGGTGGTCGGCGTCGTCGAGCGACTTGCGGGTGACCTTCTCGGCCGCGATCAGGCTGAGGTCGGCGACCTCGGCGCGGATCTGCTCGAGCGCGCGGCGGGTCTCGGCCTCGATCTGCTTGCGCGTGTCCTCGAGCCGGCGCTGGCGGTCGGTCTCGGTCTCCTCGCGCATGCGCCGGACGTTCGACTCCGAGACGCGGCGCGCCTCGGCCAGGATCTCCTCGGCGTCGTTCTTCGCACCGGCGATCAGCTTCCGGTGCTCCTCGAGCAGCTGGTGCGCCTCGGCTCGCGCGTTGTCCGCTTCCTCCAGCGACTGCCGGATCCGGTCGCGCCGCTCGTCGATCGCCTTCTGGATCGGGCCGAACGCGAAGCGCTTGAGCACGAAGAGCGTGATCAGGAAGCAGACGATCGTCCAGATCATCAGCCCCGGGGTGACCTGGATCAGCGGGTTCGTCGCGAGCGGCATCAGGTCACCTCAGACGAGCACGTAGGCGAGGATCGAGCCGAGCAGACCGTAGAAGACGACGGCCTCGGTGAGCGCGAAGCCCAGCCACTGGATGCCCTGGAGCTCACCGCGGAGCTCGGGCTGCCGGGCGACGGACTGGATCATCGCGGCGAAGATGTTGCCGATGCCGACGCCGGCGCCGAGCGCGCCGAGGCCGACGCCGAGCGCGAGACCAATGGCCTTGCCTGCCTTGGTCACGTCGCCGGAGGTGGCAGCGAGAAGCGTGGACATGAGTTCCCTCCTAGTGCTCCGGCTCGATCGCCGAGCCGATGTAGATGGCGGACAGGGCGGCGAAGATGAACGCCTGGATCGTGACGACGATCAGGACCTCGAACAGGTAGAACGCCGTCGCGACCGGAATCGTGACCACGGCCAGGACGACGGACTCGAGAATGAACATCAGGCCGATGAAGGTCAGGATCAGGATGTGGCCCGCGAGCATGTTGGCGAAGAGACGCACGCTGAGCGAGATCAGCCGCATGAACTGGCCGAGGATCTCGAGCGGCACGATCAGGAAGAGCAGCGCGGTCGGCGCCTCGGGGATCCAGCTCTTGAAGTAGCGCACCGGGCCATTCCAGCGGATCCCCTCGAAGTGCGTGAAGACGAACGTGAGCAGGGCGAGCGCCAGCGTCACCGACAGTGACGAGGTCGCGGCGTAGATCCCCCAGGTCGGAACGCCGTGCCAGGTCTCCCCGGTCAGCGGCAGGGGGATGAAGCCGATCACGTTCACCACCCAGATGAACAGCGCCAGGGTCGCGACGTACGGGAACCAGCGGCCGATCGCCTTCGACGGAAGCCCCTGCTCGGCGATCGCGGTCTGCGTCACCTCGTAGATCGCCTCGCCCAAGGTCTGGCGACGGTCCGGCAGCAGTGCGAGCCGCGCGCGCATCAGGACCATGCCGAGCAGGATCGTAAGCGCGGCGCTGATCATCAGGTACACGACCGCCTTGGTGATCGAGAGGTTCAGCCCGCCGAGGTGGATCGAGACCCACTCGTGCTGCTCGAACTCCGTCGTCGGGTCGAAGTCCCCGCGGGCAAACGCCGGGGCCGGAAGCGCCAGGGCGAGCATCGTCAGGGAGACGAGCGCGCGCCTCATGCGGTCGGCTCCTGCCCGTAGTACGAAGCGAGGGAGAGCGCCAGCTCGGCGGAGTAGGCCGCGCCGTAGACGAGCGCCGCGGCCAGGCCGACCGCTTGATCGGAGGCGGCGACGGCCACGAGCACGACGAGGACGCCGAGCATCCGCAGCATCATCCCGAAGCCGAGCGCGGCGGACGGGCTCAGCCGCCCCAGCAGCAGGCCGAACGCCTGCACGCCCACCCAGAGCAGCGCCGCGACCGCCCAGCCTGCGAGATCCCAGCCGGCGACGAGGAAGAGCGGCAGCGCGAGCACGATCACGAGCGCGCCGCCGAGCGCGGGCACCCAGCCCCTGGCCGGTGCGGGCCTCGGAGCTCCGAGGACGCCGACGCGCGTCAAAGGGCGTTCCGGTAGCGGATGTAGACGGCAGCCACGCCGGCAGGCACTCCGATAAAAGCGCCGCCGAGGATCCCGAGCCCGACTGAGCCTGCGGCCCAGCCGACGAGCGCGCCGGCGCCGACGCTCGCGGCCGTCACGCCTCCGAGCAACGCGCCGGCTCCGGCCGGCTCGAACGAGGCGCGCTGGCTGGGTTCCATCGGCGCGAGCATACCAAACGAGGTCGCGAGCTTGTGACAGCGAAAATCCGCTCGGTTGACGCGTTTCCGGCGGACTTTGTACGACTAGAATCGGCGATTGTGCGGGTCGTCTTCGTCCACGGCAGCGTCGGCAACGGTCCCGCCACCTTCACGGCCCTGGAGCCGCTGCGCGGGCGCTTCGAGCTCGTCGTCCCGAACCGCGGCGGCTATCCGCCCGGGCCGCTGCAGGACCGGATCGACTTCGAGGAGCAGGCCGAGGAGCTCGCGCCGCTACTGGGCGACGGGGCACATCTCGTCGGCCACTCGTACGGCGGGGTCATCGCACTGCTGATGGCGGCCCGGGCGCCGGAGGCGGTGCGCTCGCTGACCGTCAGCGAGCCGCCTGCGTTCGCGGTAGTGCGTGGACAGCCGGAGGTCGATCGGCTGATCGCAGAGCTCCAGGCCTTCTTCGCGGCCGGGCCGTACGAGCCGGCCGACTACCTGCGCGGCTTCCTCGCGATCGTCGGCAGCGCAACCCGCCTGCCGGACCCGCTTCCGCCGGAGCTCGAGCAGGGCGCGCGGGCGGCGATGGCCGAGCGCCCGCCGTGGGAGGCGGAGATCCCGCTCGACGAACTGGCGGCGGCTCCGTTTCCGAAGCTCGTGATGTCGGGCGCGCACAACGCGGCGTTCGACGCGGTCTGCGACGTGCTCGAGAAGCGGCTCGGCGCGGAGCGGGCGGTGCTGCCCGGCGCGGGTCATTCGATCCCGCGCGCGCCGGGCTACGCCGAGCGCCTGGAGGCGTTCCTGACCTGAGCCTCCTGCTCGCGCCGGCGGATGCGCGGGTTCGCGAGCTTCACGATCTCGAGCAGGTAGACCATGTAGATCGAGGCCGCGAGGGCGAGCATGCCGATCGCCGCCATCGCGATCGTCGGGCCCGTGTGCCAGACGCCGTGCGCGTGCGGCCGCAGGAAGCGGGTCGCCAGCGCGGCGCCGGCCAGGATCCCGCACCAGGCCCACATCGTGAGCGCCGCCCGCGGCTGCGAGAAGCCGATGTTCATGAAGCGGTGGTGGAGATGCGAGCGGTCGGCGCCGTAGACGGGTCGCCCGTACTTGAGGCGCTTCGCCACCACGAACGACGTGTCGATGATCGGCACAGCGAGCACGAGCAGCGGGAAGAGCAGAGTCGCGACGGCCGCCGTCTTGAGCAGGCCCTGGACCGAGAGCGCCCCCAGCACGAAGCCCAGCAGCAGCGCCCCCGAGTCGCCCATGAAGATCCGCGCCGGGTAGAAGTTGTGCCGCAGGAAGCCGAGGCAGGCGCCGAAGACGACCGCCGCGAGCAAGGCCGGGTTCGGGCGGTGGAGCGAGAGCGCGATCAGGCAGAAGGTGAAGCCCGAGATCGCGCAGACGCCCGCCGCGAGGCCGTCGAGCCCGTCCAGGAAGTTGACCATGTTCATGATCGCCACGATCCAGAGCACGGTCAGCGAGACGCCGACCCACTCGGGAAACTGGTGCACGCCGAGCACCGGGAACGTGAAGCGGTGCACCCAGATGCCGAAGATCGTCGGGATCGCGGCGGCGGCGACCTGGCCGCCGAGCTTCTCCCACCAGATCAGGCCGCGGAAGTCGTCGATCGCCCCGACCAGCGTGGCGACGGCCGCGCCCAGGAGCAGGCCGCGCGTCTCGGAGCCGAGCGGCAGGAACGCGAGCGCCGGCACGAAGATGCCGAAGAAGAGCGCGAGCCCGCCCAGCCGCGGCACCGCGCGGCGGTTCAGGCGCCGCCCTCCCGGCCGGTCGACAACGCCGAGCAGGCGCGCCATCCCGCCGACGGCCGGCGTCAGGAGGATCACGATCAGAAGCGCGAGCGCCGCGCCGTAGAGCACCTCCGGGTGGTCACTGAGCGTCTCCCACATGGCTACTTCGTCCCGTAAAGCCGGTCGCCGGCGTCCCCGAGCCCGGGGACGATGTAGCCGCGCTCGTTCAGGCCGCGGTCGACGGCGGCGGTGACGATCCGCACGTCCGGGTGTTCGCTCTGGAGGTGCTCGATCCCTTCGGGCGCGGCGACGAGGCAGACGAGCGTGACCGAGCGGGCCCCTGCGGTCTTGACCGCAGCGACGGCCGCGGCACTCGAGCGGCCGGTGGCGAGCATCGGGTCTAGCACGATCGCGTCGCGCTCTCCGTCGCCGAGCTCGGGCAGCTTCACGTAGTACTCCACCGGCTGCAGCGTCTCCTCGTCGCGGTAGAGCCCGATGAACCCGACCCGCGCGCTGGAGACGAGCGAGAGCACGCCGTCGAGCATCCCGAGCCCGGCGCGCAGCACGGGACAGACGGCGACCTTCTTACCCGCGATCCGCTCGACGGTCGTCCGCTCGAGCGGCGTCTCGATCTCGGCCTCCTCGGTCGGGAAGTCTTTCGTCGCCTCGTAGGTCAGCAGGAGCGTGACCTCGTTCGCGACCTTGCGGAAGTGGACCGTAGGCGTGTCCTTGTCGCGCAGGTACGAGAGCTTGTGCTGGACGAGCGGGTGCGTGACCACCGTCACGCCGGCGGTCGTCTCCGCGGTCACGCGGAGTACGTGGTGAACCCGCGGAAGCCCGGGTAGAGCGGACGCTTCTCGCAGAGCGCCTCGCTGCGGGCGGCGAGCGCGTGCACGTCGGCGCTGTCACCCAGGGCCTCGCAGATGACCCGGCCGACCTCGCGGAAGTCGCCCTCGTCGAAGCCGCGCATCGTGGCGGCGGGCGTCCCGATCCGGATCCCCGACGCGATCGTCGGCTTGCGCTCGTCGAACGGGACCGTGTTGCGGTTGACCGTGATCTTCGCCTCGGCGAGCCGCTCCTCGGCGTCCTTGCCCGTCCAGTCCGTCGAGCGCAGGTCGACCTGGAGCAGGTGCGTGTCGGTGCCGCCGGTGAGCACGTCGAGCCCGCCTTCCTGAAGCGTCTCGGCGAGGGTGTCTGCGTTCGCGCGGATCTGGCGCTGGTACTGGCGGAACGCTTCGGTGCCGGCGATCCGGAAGCAGGTCGCCTTCGCAGCGATCGTGTGCACGAGCGGGCCGCCCTGCATCCCGGGGAAGACCGCGCGGTCGACCGCCTGCGCGTACTCCTCGCGGCAGAGGACGAACCCGGCGCGCGGCCCCGCGAGCGTCTTATGGGTTGTAGACGTGACGAAGTCGCAGTGCGCGACAGGGTTCGGGTGCTCACCGGCCGCGACGAGCCCGGCGAAGTGGGCCATGTCGCAAAGGAGCAGCGCGCCGACCTCGTCCGCGATCTCGCGGAAGCGGTCGGTCTCGACGGTGCGCGGATAGGCGGAGCCGCCGCAGACGATCATCTTCGGCCGGTGCTGCTTGGCGAGGGCGAGCACGTCGTCGTAATCGACCATGTTCGTCTCGCGCGACACGCCGTAGTGGACGATCGTGTAGAGGCGGCCGGAGAAGTTGACCTTGAGCCCGTGCGTGAGATGCCCGCCGTGCGAGAGCTCGAGCGAGAGGATCGTGTCCCCCGGATCGAGCGCCGCCATGTAAACGGCCATGTTCGTCTGCGCGCCCGCGTGCGGCTGGACGTTCGCGTGCTCGGCGCCGAACAGCTCCTTCGCGCGGTCGATCGCGGTCTGCTCGATCTCGTCGACCACCTCGCAGCCGCCGTAGTAGCGCCGGCCGGGATAGCCCTCGGCGTACTTGTTCGTCGGCACGGAGCCGACCGCCTCGAGCACGGAGGGCCAGGTGAAGTTCTCGGAGGCGATCAGCTCGATCTGCCCGCGTTGGCGCTCGAGCTCTTTGCCGATCAGCTCCGCGATCGCCGGGTCGATCTCGGCGAGCCCCGCTGTCGTCAGGTGCTGGAAGGTCTCCTGCACGACGGCCATGCCGAGAGATTACTCGCGCCGGCAGCCGGCGAGGGCGGCGAGCGCCTGAGCCGCCGGCACGGCCCCTTCGCGGACCACCTTCGGCTCACTGCCTGTCAGATCGAGCACGGTCGAAGGGGTCCCGGGGAGCCCGCCGGCGTCGACCACGGCCCCGCAGGCGCTGCGGATCTCCTCGGGGATCTCGTCGAGCTCGCTCGGGTCCGGCCCTCCGTGGACGTTCGCGCTCGTGGCGAAGACGGCGCCGACCGCGTGGAGGACGTCAGCGGCCGAGCGTGGGAGATCTGGCACGCGCACGCCGATCGTGGCGCTGCCGCTGGTGAGCCACGGGTAGCGCCGCTGCGGATTCGGCAGGACCAGGGTGTACGGCCCCGGCAGAAGCGCGTCGAGCGGCCAGCGGTCGAGCTCGGGCACTCGCTCGAGCAGACGGTCAACCGCACCGGCGAGCAGGGCGATCGGCTGGCTTTCCGCCCGGCCCTTCAGCCGCACCACCTCGCGGGCGACCGCCTCGCGCTCGGGATCGCCGCAAAGGCCGTAGACGGTGTCGGTCGGCAGGACCACCGGTCGCCCGGCCCGGATCGCCGCCACGGCGTCGCTCACGCGCCGAGAAATTCGAGCACGGCCGCGCGGAACTCCTCGGGCGTCTCCACGAAGACGAAATGCCCGGAACCCGGGATGACGACCTTGCGCACGTCGCTCAGGCACGCCTCGATGTCGTCGGCGCAGACGGGGCCCGTGATGAAGTCCTGCTCGCCCGTGATCACGAGCGTCGGCGCCGTGATCTCGCCGAGTTGTGGTCGCAGGTCGAAGGTCTCGAAGATCTCCTGGTTGAAGTAGCGGAGCGTGTCGGCGTTCGGGATGTCGTCCCGCAGCGACTCGAGGTACGCGCGCTCCGCGTCGCCGTAGTGCGCGAAGTAGAACGGGAACTCGCGCAGGGCCAGCCGGCCGAGCTCTTCGTCGGTCTCGAACTCTCCGGCCTGCTCCGCCGCCAGCGCGGCGCTGGCGTCCTCGAACCACGGCTCGCCGGCCTTTGCCGCCATCCCGGCCTCCATCGCGCCCACCTGCTCCTGCGCGAAGCGCGCGAGTGTGCTCGCGAGGATCAGCTTCTCCACGCGATCCGGGAAGCGCGCCGCGTAGTCCATCGCGACCACGCCGCCGTGCGAGTGGCCGAGCAGGTTGATCCGCTCGAGGCCGAGGTGCTCGCGCAGCTCCTCCACGTCCTTCGCGTAGTCCTCGATCGAGTAGGCGCTCGCGTTGGTCGGCCGGTCTGAGCCGCCGGTGCCGCGCGGGTCGAGCAGGATCAGCTCGACGTGCGCGTCGAGGCCGCCCACGTCTTGCAGGTACAGCCCGGAGAACCCGGGCCCGCCGCCGTGGCACACCAGCGTGGCGCCGCTTCCCGCTCGGCGGTAGGCGAGTCGCCGCCCGTCAGAAGTCGTCAGCCCGTCCACTTGCCCTCGACCACGCGGTCCCTCCCGGCCAGGTCGGGAGTGATCGTAACCCGCTCGTAGCCGAGGTCGTCCAGCAGGCTCCTGATCCGCTCGCCGGCGCCCGCGGCGGTCTCGAGCACGAGCCAGCCCCCTGGGCGGAGAGCCTGGGTCGCCGCGCGCGCCACGGACTCGGTGGCGCCGCTCGCGACGAGCGCGACGTGCGGCTCCCAGTCGCGCACCTCCGGCTGCAGGGTCGGCAGCTCGTCGGGCTCGACGTAGGGTGGATTCGAGACGACCAGGTCGAACTCGGCGTCGCCGAGGCCGCTCGTGAGGTCGTGCTCGACGAGCCTCACGCGGCCGTTCACGCCGGTCAGCTCGAGGTTCTCGCGCGCGAGGGCGAGCGCCTCTGGAGACAGGTCCACCGCAGTGATCCGCGCGGTGGGCGCCTCGTCGGCAATCGCGAGCGCGATCGCGCCGGTTCCGGTTCCGACGTCGAGCACGCGCGGCTCCTCGATCTCCGCGGATGTGGTCGAGCGCCCGCTCGACGACGATCTCGGTCTCGGGGCGCGGGATGAGCGCGCGGCGGTCGGTCTTGAGCGTCAGGCGGCGGAAGCCCCACTCGCCGAGGACGTACGCGAGCGGCTCGCGCTGCTCTCGGCGCGCCAGATTGGCGTCGAATGCGGCCAGCTGCTCGTCGTTCAGCTCTCGGTCGAGCTCGGCGTAGAGCAGCGCGCGGGCGCAGTCGTCGCAGGCCTTGGCGAGCAGGAGCTCGGCCTCGAGGCGCGCCGACTCGACTCCCGCCTCGGCGAGCCTCGCCGTGGCCCGCGCGAGCGCATCGCCGAGCGTCATGCGGAGGCTGTTTCCAAAGCGTGCCGCCGCTCCTCGGCGGCGAGAGCCTCGGTGAACTCGTCGAGCTCGCCCTCGAGAATCCGGTCCAGCCGGTGCACGGTCAGGTGCACGCGGTGGTCGGTGAGCCGGTTCTCGGGGAAGTTGTACGTCCGGATCTTCTCGGCACGCTGGCCGGAGCCGATCTGGGAACGGCGCGCCGCGGCCTCCTCGGCCTGCTGCCGTTCTCGCTCGGCCTCGTAGAGCCGGGCCCGGAGCACGCGCATTGCCTTCGTCTTGTTCTGGAGCTGCGATTTCTCGTCCTGCATCGCGACGACGATCCCTGTCGGCACGTGCGTGATCCGGACCGCAGAGTCGGTCGTGTTGACACTCTGCCCGCCCGGGCCGGTCGAGCGGTAGACGTCGATCTTGAGGTCGTTCGGGTCGATCTCGATCTCCACGTCCTCGGCCTCGGGCATGACCGCGACGGTTGCGGTCGAGGTGTGGATGCGCCCCTGTGACTCGGTTTCCGGAACGCGCTGGACGCGGTGAGTGCCGGCCTCCCACTTGAAGACGGAGTAGGCGCCGTCGCCCTTCACGGCGAGGACGATCTCCTTGAAGCCGCCGGCCTCGTTGCCGCTCACCTCGAGCTGCTCGACCTTGTAGCCACGGCGCTCGGCGTAGCGGGTCAGCATCCGGAAGATGTCCGCCGCCCAGAGCGCGGCCTCGTCGCCGCCGACGCCCTGGCGGATCTCGACGATCACGTCCTTGCGGTCGGCCGGGTCGGTCTCGACGAGCGCGAGCTTCAGCTCCTCCTCGAGCGCGTCGAGCCGCTGCTCCAGCTCGGGCACGAGCTCGCGCAGGTCGCCGTCGCCGCGAGCGGCCTCGAGGTCGTCATGGGTCAAGCGCCACTCTTGCGCCAGCTTGTACGGGCCTTCCAGCTCCTTCGCGCGCCGTCCGACCTCGGCGGCCTCGCGGTGGTCGTTGTAGACGGCAGGATCGGACAGGCGCTCCTGCGTCTCGCGGTAGGAGCGCTCCAGCTCGTCGACTAGCTCGTCCATGCCGGGCATGCGGCTAGGTTAGCCCGATGGCGGACCCGATCACCGCCGAGCCCGAGGAGATCAGGGCCCCGTCGGCCCCGCCCTCCCCCGGCGCGCTCGCCTTGCTGCGGCGTCCGCAGTTCCGCCGGCTGTACCTCGCGGTCGTGACGAGCGAGCTCGGGGACGCATTCCAGTACATCGCGCTGATGTGGGCGGCGCTGATCGCCGGAGGGCCGCTCGGCGTGATCGCGGTGCGGCTCGCCGACAGCGTTCCGGCGCTCCTGTTCGGCTTCCACGGCGGGGTGGTCGCGGACCGCGCCTCGCGGAAGCGGTTGATGGTGACGGCGGATCTACTGCGCGCGGCCGTGCTCGTGCCGGTCGCGATCGCGGGGCTGAGCGGGCACCTCCCGCTCTGGGCCCTCGTCGTCGCGGCCTTCTTGCTCACCACCGGCGCTAGCTACTTCGACCCGGCCTACGGCGGGGCGCTCCCCGCGCTCGCCGGCCGCGAGGGCGTGCAGGCCGCGAACGCTCTCGTCCGGGCGAGTGGGGACGCGCTCTGGCTCGGCGGTTCCGCGGTCGCCGCCGCGCTCTTGACGGTCGTCCCGCTGAGCGCCTTCTTCGCCCTCAACGCGGGCTCGTTCCTGATCTCGGCGCTGCTGCTCTCCGGCCTGCCCCTGCTTGCGCGAGCCGCGCACGAGCACGAGGCTCGCCCGCGGGTGCGGGAGGCGTTCACGGTGCTGCGGCCGCACCCGTGGCTGACGGCCGCCGTCGTCGTCCTCGGTGTCGCGGTCACGATCTCGTCCGGCACCTGGATCGTCGGCGTGCCGCAGTTCGTCCGCCACTCGCTGCACGGCGGCGCGGGCCGCTTCTCGCTGCTCGTGGTCGCTTACGCGCTCGGGTCGATCGGCGCAGGCGTGATCCTGGCGCGGCGGCCCGTCCGGCGAAAGGCGCGCGCCGCCCTCTTCGCCTGGTGCGCGTACCTGCCTGCCTATGCGCTGCTCGCGCTGGCGCACTCGCTCGGGCCCGCGTTCGTGGGCGCGGTGCTTGCGGGCGCCGGCCAGGGATCCGCCTACGTCCTGACGGTCTCCGCGGCGCAGACGGACATCCCGGACACGCACCTCGGCCGTGTCACAGGCCTGATCTCGCTCGTCCACCGCGGCGCACACGCGACGGGCCTGATGCTGGTCTCTCCGCTGTTCGCGGTGGTGCCGGCGCGCAGCGTCTTCGCGGGCGCGGCGATCGCGATCCCGCTGGTCGGCCTGGTCGGGGCGGCGGCCGCCGCGCGGGCGGCTAGGCCATCACCTCGACCCGAGCCTCTGACGTAGCGCTCTCGTTCTGCTCGAGCGCAAGCACTTCGCGTAGGGCGCGGATCGAGACCTCGAGCTGGTCGAGGCTCGGCTCGCGGGTCGTCAGCGCTGCAGCCAGAGGCCCGGCGCGAGCAGCGTCATCACGACTCGGTTGCCGGTGTGCTTGCCGGCGAAGCGGATCAGCTCGTAGGCGAGCCCCGCGATCACGGGCAGGAGCAGGATCCGGCTGATGATCAGCCAGTACCAGGCGGGCCGGCCGAAGAACGCGAAGACGAAGATCGCGATCACCATCACCCAGAGCAGAAACGCGGTGCCGCAGCGCGGGTGGATCAGGCTGAAGCGCTGGACGGTCTGCGGCTCGAGTTCCTCGCCCGCCTCGAAGGCGTTGATCGCCTTGTGCTCGGCCGCGTGGTACTGGAAGACGCGGCGCAGGTCGGGCAGGAGCGAGATCAGGACCAGGTAGAGGACGAAGACCGTCACGCGGATGGAGCCTTCGACCAGCACGAACCAGAAGCCGTTCGAGATCGGGAGCAGGTCGGCGAGAAGGGCCGGGCCCACCTTGAACAGCGAGATCGCGAAGCCGATCGCAAGCAGGAACGCGAAGACGAGCGCGCCGCGGGAGAGCTCGGTCTCGGCTTCCTCGTTGTCCTCGGCGGCGGCGTAGTTGGCGGAGATCGCGAGCGCCCGGAAGCCGATCGCCAGCGACTCGCCGAGCGCGACCACACCGCGCACGACCGGCAGCCGGAAGAACCAATGCCGCTTCATCACCGACTCGATCGGGCGGCAGACCTCGGCGATCTGGCCGTTCGGCTTGCGCACCGCGACGGCCCAGTTCGAGGAGCCGCGCATCATCACGCCCTCGAGGACGGCTTGCCCGCCGATCGGGGCGCTCATGGTCTGGTCAGGCCTTGCGGCCGGCCTTCTCGAGGCGGCGCTGGAAGCGCTCGACGCGGCCGCCCGAATCCATCAGCTTCTGCTTGCCCGTGTAGAACGGGTGGCAGTTCGAGCAGACCTCGACGTGCAGCTCGGGCTTGGTCGAGCGGGTCTGGAACTCGTTGCCGCAGGCGCAGTGGACGGTCGCCAGGACGTACTCAGGATGGATGTCTGCCTTCATTCCTCACCCAGGATAGCAACGGCCGTCTGGGTGGCCACGTTGCCGCCCGAGACGACCGCGACCGCTGTCTCGCCCGGCTCGAGAGGGACCTTTCCGGCGAGCAGGGCGGCGACCGAGGCCGCCCCGGCAGGCTCGGCGGCGAGCTTTGCCCGGACATACAGGAAGCGGAAAGCGTCCTTCAGCTCGTCCTCGCTGACGAGGACGACGCTTTCGACCAGCTCGCGGCAGATCGCGAGCGTGTTCTCGCCGGCGAACGGGGCATTGAGGCCGTCGGCGATCGAGGTGGGCTGCACGGTGACCGGCTCACCGGCCTTCAGCGCGGTGTGCATCGCGGGGGAGAGCTCGGGCTCCACGCCGACGATCCGGACCTCGGGGCGTGCGCCTTTGATTGCGGTCGCGATGCCGGAGATGAGCCCGCCTCCGCCGACCGGCACGACCACCGTCGAGAAGCGCTCCACGTCTTCGACCAGCTCGAGGCCAAGCGTGCCGTGGCCCGCGATCAGGAACGGATCGTCGAAGGAGTGCACGAAGGCGCGGCCCGTCTGGTCACGCAGCTCGGCCAGGCGCTCGAACGCCTCCGCCGGCGTCCCCGCCTCGAGGTCGACGGCGGCGCCGTACTCTCGCGTCGCAGCCAGCTTCGCCTCGCTCGCGCCCTTCCACATCACGACGAGACAGTCGATTCCTCCCAGCGCCGAGCAGTACGCGAGCGACTGGGCGGCGTTTCCGGCCGAGATGGTGATCACCCCGCGCCGCGTTTCTTCGTCGGAGAGATGCGCGAGCGCGTTCAGCATTCCTCGCGGCTTGAACGAGCCGGTCTTCTGGAACAGCTCGGCTTTCAGGAAGACGGGGGCGCCGACCCTCTCGCCGAGGACCGCCGAGCTGAAGGTCGGCGTTCGGTGCAGCCGGCCGGCAATCGCCTCGCGGGCGGCGCGGACGTCGTCGAGCGAGACCATGTGGACGCATCGTCACAGGATTGGCGCCGAGTCGCTGCGGACACGTGACGGATTCCGCGGTACCGTCGACGCCGGGTGGCGGGTGGACGAAGTCCTCCCCACCCATTGAAGGGTGGGGTGCGGACCATCAGGCGAGCGGTGGGCGCGGACCTCAGGTGAGCGTGTACTCGGGGCCGGAGCCGCCCTCGGGCGGCGTGAGGCGGCCGCCCTTGGCGGTGATCGCGCCGCACTGGACGCAGTTCGACGCCGTCACCTCCACCCCACCCTCGACGGCCGCGTACACCTGCGCCGGGCACATGTGCTCCCACAGCTCCGCGATTTCCTTCGGCACATCGGTGCGCACGCGGATGTGGTTCGGCGCGTCGTCCCGCGTCTTGTTCCCGCTGAGGAAGACCGACGAGAGCTTGTCGAACGTGAGCTTGCCGTCCGCGGCCGGATAGGCAGCCGCGCGCCCGGTCGAGAAGACGTCCTGCTCGACATCCGCCTCCGTCCGCGCGTTCCCCGGCGGGAAGGCGCCGCGTGTGGCCGTCATCGCGCCCGCCAGAGCGCCCCCGAGCCAGAAGCCGCGGCCGAACGCCTGGCGCATGTTCCGCACCCGCTTCAGCTCCTCCCAGACGAAACTCTCGCGCAGCGCCGCGTCGTAGCCGTCGAGCGCTCCCGGCCGGCCCGGAGTCTCGCCGGGCTGCATCGCCGCGAACGCCGCCTCGGCCGCCAGCCGCCCCGACTCGACCGCGTAGTGGACCCCCTTCAGCGCGGGCACGTTCACGAGCCCGGCGCCGTCGCCGCAGATCAACAGGCCCGGCGCCGACAACCGCCGCGGCACGGAGAGGAATCCGCCTTCGGGGATCGTCTTCGCGCCCCACGCGATCCGCTCGCCGCCCTCGAGGATCTTTCGCACGAGCGGATGCGTCTTCAGCTCCTGCAGCAGGTCGTGCACCGAGAGCTCGGCGTCGCGGTGGTCGAGCCCGACGACCATCCCGACGGTGACCATGTCCGGGCCCATCGGGTAGATGAACGAGCCGCCGAACTCGCGGTACTTCGCAGCGGCGCGCAGAGGCCAGCCCATCGTGTGGATCACGCGGTCGAGCGGCTTCGCGACGCGCCACACTTCCTTCACGCCGAGCGCCCAGACCTGCGGGTTGTCGCCGTCCAGCCCGAGCCGGCTCAGCGCGACGCCGGTCAGGTGGCCCTGCGTCCCCTCCGCGAGAACGGTGACCCGGGCAAGCACGTCCGACCCCGGCTCGAAGTTCGCGAGCTCGTCACCCGCGCGGCCCCGGCCGCGATCGCCGGTGCGGACGCCGCGCACGCGCCCGTCCGTGAGGAGCAGCTTGGCCGCGGAGGTCTCGGGCAGGATCGTCGCGCCGCCCTCCTCCGCCCGCTCCGCGAGCCAGCGCCCGAGCTGTGACAGGGACGCCACGAAGTTGCCGTGGTTCCGCATGGTCGGCGGCGTCGGGATCCGGACGGCGCGCTCGCTGGTCAGGAAGTAGACGCCCTCGTGCTCGACCCGCCCGAGGAACGGCATGTCGGCCGTCCGGATGCGGTCCTTGAAGAGGGTCCGCAGGGAGCGCGGGTTGACGACCGCCCCGGAGAGCAGGTGCGAGCCGGGCTGCTTCCCCTTCTCCAGCACCGCCACCGGCACGTCGCCGAGCCGTTCGGCGATCTCCGGCGCATCCTCCAGGAGCTGCCCGAGCCGGATCGCGCAGGCCAGCCCCGCGGGACCGGCGCCGACGATCAGGACGCCGACCTCGATCCGCTCGTCCTCGGGATCGCTCGGCGCCGCGATGAACTCGGCCGGATCGAACGGCGGCGGAAACTCCGAGGGCTTCACGCGGCCTTGCGCTGTCTGACGAGCTCGGTCAGCTTCGGGATGATCTCGTGGAGGTCACCGACGACGCCGAAGTCTGCGTACTCGAAGATCGGCGCGTTGGGATCCTTGTTGATCGCGACGATCAGGCTCGAGCTCTGCATCCCGACCTTGTGCTGGATCGCGCCGGAGATCCCGCACGCGATGTAGAGCTTCGGCGAGACGGTCTTGCCCGTCTGGCCGACCTGCGCGGCGTAGGGGTACCAGCCCGCGTCGACAACTGCGCGCGTGGCGGCGACGGCGCCTCCCAGCGCCTTCGCCAGCTCCTCCACGAGCGCGAAGTTCTCAGGGGAGCCGAGCCCGCGGCCGCCTGCGACGACGACGTCGGCGTCCTCGATCGACGGGCCTTCGCTCTCCTCGTGCGCCTGCTCGAGCATCGTGGCCGCGAGGGAGAAGTCCTGGAAGCGCGACTCGAACTTCTCTACTTCCGCCGAGCCGCCGCTCTCAGCCGGCTCGAACGTGCCCGAACGGACCAGCGCGAGCCGCGGCTCCGACGTCCAGCCGACGTCGACGTAAACGGAATCCCCAAGCGCCGGCCGCTTGCCGACGAGCTTGCCGTCGTCGACGACCAGGTCGGTCAGGTCCCAGTTGAGCCCCGCGCCGAGCCGCGCCGCGAGGCCGGCGGCAACGTCGGCCGAGAGCACCGAGGCCGCGAACAAGACCGCGTCGAAGCCCTTCTCGCCGACGAGCGTCTCGAGCGCGTCCACGCGCGGCTGAGGAAGAGGCGCCGCGAGCAGCGGGTCGTCGACCACGTGCACGCGCGCGGCGCCGTAGCGGCCGGCGTCCGCAGCCAGCGCCTCCACTCCCGCGCCGAGCAGCACCGCCTCGACCTCGCCGCCGAGCGACCCGGCCTTCGAGAGCAGGCCGAGCGAGTCCTTCGCGAGCGCGCCCTCGTGGTGCTCGAGGAAGACGAGGAACTTCACAGCGCCTTCTTCTCGAGCAGGAACTGGACGATCTTCTCCGCCGCCGAGCCGTCGTCCTCGATCTTGACCGTGTCGCCGCGCGCGGGTGGGTCGCCGAGGGCGTAGACCTCCGTCCGCGAGCCCGCCTCCCCTGCTTCACCGGAATCGACGCCGAGGTCGCCGAGCGAGAGAGTCTCCTGAGGCTTCTTCTTAGCGCCCATGATCCCCTTCAGCGACGGATAGCGCGGCTCGTTGATCGCGTCCGAGACGGCGATCACGGCCGGCAGCGGCGCCTCGAGCACGTCATAGCCGTATTCGGTCTGCCGCTTGCCGCGGACCTTGCCGTTCTCGCGCGTCAGCTCGGCCACCTGCGAGATCAGCGGACGCTGGAGGCGATCGGCGACGGCGGCCCACAGGACGGCGCCGTCGGAGTCGCCGGCCTGCTGGCCGAAGAGCACCAGCTCAGCGCCCTCTCGCTCGAGTGCCGCGCCGAGCACGCGGCTGGTGGCGACCAGGTCGGATCCCGCAGCCCCCTCGTCAGCCACGAGCAGGACCCGGTCGGCGCCCATCGCCAGGGCCTTGCGCATCGCCTCGAGCCCCCGTTCCGGCCCGACCGAGACGATCACGACTTCCTCGACGTCGGACCCGGCCTCCTTCAGCTTCAGAGCCTCCTCGACGGCGTTGACGTCGAAAGCGTTGAGGGCGCCCTCGCCGGAGCGGTCGAGCCGCTTGCTCTCAGGGTCGAGCCGCAACTGGCCGTCGGGGACGACCTTTACGCAGACGGCGATCTTCATGGCGCGCAGGATGCTACAAGTGAGACCTCTGCTACGGTCCCGTCCTTCGGCCCGCCGTGATCTCTCTCCGGACGACAGCCCGAGGAACCATCGCTCTCGCCCTCGCCCTTCTCGTGACCCTCGTGGTCGGGAAGGCCGCCGCGGGGTCGAAGCAACCGCCGGACACGATCGTGTTCCCGGTCCTCGGCCCGACCACCTATACGGACGACTTCGGCCAGGCTCGCGCCGGAGGGTCGCACCAGGGCATCGACATGATGGCGCCGAAGCGCGCGCTCGCCCTCGCCGCCGAGCCCGGGAAGATCAAGTTCTGGACCCGCTCCGCGACGGCCGGCTGCATGCTCTACCTCTACGGCGCGAGTGGCACGACCTACTACTACATCCACCTCAACAACGACCTCACGAAGCGCAACGACAACCGCGGCAAGTGCGTGCCGGGGACTGCCTACGCAAAGGGGCTGAAGAACGGCAGCAGGGTGAGCGCGGGCCAGGTCGTCGGCTACGTGGGCGACTCGGGTGACGCGAATGGAATCCATCCGCACCTGCACTTCGAGCTGCATCCGGACGGCGCGCGCGCGGTGGACCCGTACCACTGGCTGCAAGGCGGCCTTCGCCTTCTGTTCGCGGCCCCGCGCGGGACGCCCTTCACTCTCGAGCTGCGCGGCACCGTCGTCGGCGTGACGGACACCTCGATTCGCGTGAAGGCCGCCGTCGTCAACGCCTGGCCGATGCACCAGCACCAGACGAAGATGAAGCGGAGCCTCGTCGTCGAGGTTCCCTCGTCCGCGATCGTCCAGACCGTGAAGAAGATCGGGGGGCCCGGGACAGCCGCGTCGCTCGCCGATGCGGACGCAGGGCAGACCGTCGACGTCTGGACCACGGTCGCGCCCACCACGCTCAAGGCCCAGCGCGGCGACGATCTCGCGCTCGGCGCGTCGCTCGTCTCTCTCCTCGTGCGCTAGCGCCGGTACACGCGCTCGACGCCGGTGACGCGGTCGAGCTTGCGATCGACCACCGCCCGGTCGTGGCCGGAGTCGCCGTAGACCGCATCTGACTCGCGATCGCGTGAGAACAAGGTGTCGTTGCCTGCGCCGCCGAGCAGCATGTCGTGTCCCCGTCCGCCCTTGATCACATCCGCGCCGCGGCCGCCCAGGATCAGGTCGTTGCCACCGTTGCCGTACACGGCGTCGGCTCCTCCACCCGCGTCGACCAGGTCTGGCTGGCTTGTCCCGCGTAGCACGTCACGGCCTTCGGTCCCCAGCAGGAAGCACGGCGCTCCCGTCCCCGCTGCGCCGCCCGTCTGCCCGGGCCGAAAGACCGGTTCGCCCTCGTCGAAGCTGGGCGTCGCGGTCAACGCAGCGGGACCCGCGCCCGACGGCGAGCTCAAGTAGAGGTCGGCCGGACCGCGGGTGAGGAACCTCGTGTAGCGCCCGACGGACCACTTCGGGCGTGCTTGCTGGAACACGATCGCGCTGTCGTCTGGCGCCCACACGGGTGCGAACGAGACTGCACTCATCGTCGTGGCCGGCCCGTACCGCCCCGCTGGCTGCCCGGATCGGTCGTAGATCGCACCGCCACCGACGGCCAACCGCTGACCATCCGGCGACCAGCTCAGGCCTGACTCGAGCGGTGTGAGCTCGCCCGCAGGGAGCGAGATCGTGGCGATCACGTGCTCGTCCGGAGTCAGCAGGAGGACGATCGGCCCGAAGCGCGCCGCGATCAGGTCGCCCTTCGGTGACCACGCCACGGCGGCCGGCTCCTGCTGGCTCCCGCTCAGAGTCCAGACACGCCGGCCGCCTGCAGTGAAGAGGTCGAGATGACCGAAGCTCATCACTGCCAGGCGGTCGCCGCTCGGAGACCAGCTGTATCCCAAGGGAACGCTGCCGCGGGTTAGCTGGTGCTCCCGCCGCGAGGTCACGTTCACGACCCGAAGCCCGAAGCGCCGGTACTTCTCACCCGGCACGTAGTAGACGTAGCGCGAGAAGGCGATCAGCGACCCGTCCGGCGACCACTCCGGAGAGCTGTCGCCCTCGTTGCGCCGCGGCGAAGTCACCCGGCGGAGAGCGCCGGACCCATCGGCGCGCCCGACACGGATCGCACCGGTCGCCCCGTGGAGCGCGGCGGCGAACCGGTTTCCGTCAGGGGACCAGTCGAACCCCTGGAACTCGCCGAGGCCTGCAAGCCGCTTCGGCGTCGCGGTGTTGCCGCCCCGTGCCACGCAGACGGCATCGCGGTCGTAGTTGCGTAGCGCGACCGAGTAGGCGAAGTCCGGAAGCCTCGGTGTTGGCGGGCCCAGCCGTGCGAGCGCTGCTCCTGCCGAGACGACGATGACCAGGACCGCGATCGTCGCGATACGCACGACCCGATGGTAGGGCTGCGCTGTGTGGGAGTCGTTAGCGGATCGTCAGCGACCGGTGAAGTGTGCTTCGCGCTTCTCGGCGAAGGCGGTCAGGCCCTCCTTCGCGTCCTCACTGCCGAAGAGGCCGCCGAACTCGTCTGCCTCCCGCTCGAGGTTCTCGACGTGGTCGCCCTGGAGCGAGTGGTTGAGCGCGCGCTTCGCGGCGGCAAGCGCGAGCGGGCCCTTCGACGCAAGTAGCTCAGCAACCTCGCGCGCCTTGTCGATAGCCGGATCGTGCACGCCGTTCACGAGCCCGATCCGCAGCGCCTCGTCGGCATCCACGAGTCGTCCCGTGAAGATCAGGTCCTTCGCGACGCCGAGGCCGCACACCCGCGCGAGCCGCTGCGTGCCGCCCCAGCCCGGGATGATCCCGAGGTTGATCTCGGGCTGGCCGAGCTTCGACGAGGAGCTCGCGTAGCGCAGGTCGCAGGCCAGCGCCAGCTCGCAGCCGCCGCCGAGCGCGAACCCGTCGATCGCGGCGATCGTCGGCTTCGGCATCGTCTCGAGCAGCTGCCCGCAGTTGTGGCCGAGCCCGCCCCACTCATTCGCCTCGTCGATACCGAGACCGCTCATGTACTTGATGTCGGCTCCCGCCACGAACGCCTTCCCGCCCGCGCCGGTGACCACGACGACGCGCGCCTCGGAGTCGTCGCGCAGCTCGAGCAGCCGGTCGCGCAACTCTTCCAGCGTCGGCCGGTCGAGCGCGTTCATCGCCTCCGGCCGGTCGATCGTGACGGTTGCGATCCCGCCGGCGCGCTCGACGCCGACGCTCAGGCCGGAGCCTTCTCGCGCAGGAACTCGACGATCTCCGACGTAGGAGCGCCGGGAGTGAAGACCGCCGCCACGCCCTGCCGCTTCAGCTCTCCGGCGTCCTCGTTCGGGATCGTTCCCCCGACGACGACGAGCACGTCCTCCGCCCCGTTCTCGCGTAGCCCTTCGAGGATCCGGGGAATGAGCGTCATGTGGGCACCCGAGAGGATCGAGATGCCGACCGCGTCGGCGTCTTCCTGGATGGCGGTCTCCACGATCTGCTCCGGCGTCTGATGCAGACCCGTGTAGATGACCTCCATCCCCGCGTCGCGCAGCGCACGTGCGATGATCTTGGCGCCCCGGTCGTGACCATCGAGACCGGGTTTTGCTATGACGACACGGATCTTGGCAGGCATGGGGTGAGTATATGAGCGTCGCGAATCGGCGATTCGCTCCCGTGGGGGAAACCATGTTTCCCCCACGAGCCCCCTTCTTTTGGTCTGAAGTGGGGGAACCTCCCGGTTCCCCTACGCCCCCTCCACACGCTCATCGCCCGGAGCGCGGTCGATGAGCGTCCTCCTGAAGGTCGTGGGCTGCTCCCCGGCCTGGCCGAACCCTGGCGGAGCGCAGTCGGGCTACCTGCTCGAAGGGCCCGGACGGCTGCTCCTCGACTGCGGCCCGGGGGTGCTCGCAAGGCTGCGCGAGGCGGAGAACTGGCCACACGTCGACGCGATCGCGATCACGCATTGGCACCTCGACCACTGGGGCGACCTCGTCCCCTGGGTCTGGGGCGCGACGCTGGGGCCGGGGATGGAGATCAGGAAGCCGCAGCTGTGGGTGCCGCCCGAGGGGCAGGAGATGCTCGCGGCGATCGGCGGCCGGCTCGGCCAGCAGCAGATGTTCGAGGAGGCGTTCGACCTGCACGAGTACGCAGACGGCGAGACCTTCGAGGCCGCGGGCTTCGCGGTCACGCCGCACCGCGTCCTTCACTACCAGCTCGTCGCCTTCGGGTTCCGCGCCTCTGCGAACGGGACGGTGCTCGGCTACTCCGGCGACTCCGGCCCGAACGACAGCCTCGCCACGATCGCGCGGGACGCGGACCTGTTCGTCTGCGAGGCGACGCTCGGCGCGCCGAACCCGGAGGGTGGCACGCGCGGCCACCTGAGCTCGCAGGAGGCGGTCGCAGCGTACGAGGCGTCCGGAGCGAAGCGGCTGCTCATCACGCACCGGCCGTACGAGCGGCCGCTCGAGGACTCGCTCGAGCTCGCGCGCGACGGGCTCGAGATCGAAGTCGGCTGACCCAGTCGGCTGACCGGGCCTAGTCCTGCCGCGCGTAAGCGCGGTACAGCCGTGCGCCGCGCCAGCGGCGAACGCCGAGCACGAGCAGGAGCACCGGCAGGAGCGCGAAGACCGCGAGCGGCGCCAGCAGCCATCGAGCCGAGAGCGTGGTCGTGGGCGGATTCGGCGCCTCGAAGAGCTTGCTGCGGTACGAGCCACCTGCGCCGCCGCCCTGCGTGGGCGTCGGCAGGAACGACGAGACGAGCCACCGCGTCCGTGAGCCTTCCCTGACGGGGTGGAGCGTGACGTCGAACACCTCCGGCCGCCTCTGCTTCAGGTGCTCGAAGAGCGCAACCTGCAGGTCGATCTCGTTCGCGTAGGAGTACTGCAGGCGCCATCTCCCGAAGAGAGCGGGGTAGTGAATGATCGGGAGGTTCTGCCCGGCTGCCCAGTCGGCCTTCGTGTGGCCCTCCTTCATGTCCGGCGCGACGAGATCCCACGAGGCAGCCATGTCCCGCCCCGTGACCGCCGTTTTGACGAAGCTCATCGCCGTGTGCACGACCTGCTGCTTCTTGGACGCGAAGGAGACCGGCTTCGAAGGCGTGACCAGCTCCGCCTTCTCAGTCGAGAGCTTCGACTCCGGAGTCGGCTTCGGCCCGGGGAAGAGGAAGACGAGCCCGGCCACTGCTGCCACGGCGACCGCCAGCACAGCGAGCCAGACGAGCCGTCGCCGCACGCGAACCGAGGAGAGCTTCCCCCTCACGGCTGCAGGATAGCTACGAGGAAGGGTGCGGCTCTAGCCGCCGAAGTTCTGCGACGGATCGGCGCGAACCGGAGGCGTGTACAGCGGCATCCAGTAGTTCACGAGCCAGCGCGCGCGGGCGCCCGTGCCGACCTTCGCCGCACCCACGTTGAACGTGTAGGCGCCGCGGCCGACCTTGTCCGACGAGGCGATTCCGACCTCGGCGAGGAAGTCGTGGCCGCTCCACTCGGTCAGGGTGATCGACATCGGGATCTTCAGGTTCATCTGCTCGAACGGCGTGAACGGAAGCTGGGTGCCGCGGACAAACTGCTTGAACGTGAGGCCTCCGCGCAGGTCCGCGTGCATGTACGGCCAGGCGCGCGCGAGGTTGCGCTCGCCGGCGCCGTCCACGATGAACCTGTGGACCGCGAGCCTGGCCGCGGCGGGAACCGTCGCCCACTTCTTGCTCGTGTGGATGTCCGGCTCGCGCTTGCCCATTTCCTTCTGGAACTGGTCGGCGCTCAGAATGCTTCCGGACCCCTTGGCGGCCGGCGCGGCGCTCGAGGAGCCGTCGTTGCTCTTCTTGACGATGAAGACGACGACTGCGGCCACGACCAGCGCGGCTCCGAGCAAGAAGATGATCCGGCTCGTGCGCGGCGAGGACAGGGAAGACTGGACAACGTTCATTCGCGGTCAGCAGTGTAGACGCGATTTTTCCCGATTGGTTAGTCGCGACTAAGGAGCCCGCCGGGCCGGCTAGAAGACCGGCGTCTCGCGCCAGGTGCCCCAGGTTTCCCGGAGCGCGTCGCACATCTCGCCCAGCGTCACGTAGGCCCGCGAGGCTTCGACGATCAGGGGCATCAGGTTGACGTCCTCCTTCAGCGACGCCTCCTTCAGCGCGGCGAGAGTGCTCTCGACGGCCGCCGAGTCGCGTCGGCCGCGCAGCGCCTTCACCCGCTCGACCTGCTCGCCTTCGAGCGCCGGGTCGATCCGGAGGATCTCCAGCTCGGGCTCGTCGTCGAGCCCGTAGCGGTTGACGCCGACGACGATCCGCTGCTTGGCCTCGACCTCCGCCTGGTAGCGGAACGACGCCTCGGCGATCTCGCGCTGCTGGAAGTTCTGCTTGACGGCCTCGACGACGCCCCCGAGCTTCTCGATCCGGTCGAAGTACTCGTAGGCCTCCGCCTCGAGGCGGTTTGTCAAGTCCTCGAGGTAGTACGAGCCGCCGAGCGGGTCGATCGTGTTGACGACGCCGGTCTCGTGCGCGATCACCTGCTGCGTGCGCAGGGCGAGCCGGACGGCGTTCTCGGTCGGGAGCGCGAGGGCCTCGTCGAACGAGTTCGTGTGCAGCGACTGGGTGCCGCCGAGAACCGCCGCGAGGGCCTCGAGCGCCGTGCGCACGATGTTCACCTCGGGCTGTTGCGCGGTCAGCGAGACCCCGGCCGTCTGCGTGTGGAAGCGCATCAGCCACGAGCGCGGGTTGCGGGCTCCGTAGCGCTCTTTGAGCTCGCGCGCCCAGATCCGCCGCGCCGCGCGGTACTTCGCGATCTCCTCGAAGAAGTCGAGGTGGGCGTTGAAGAAGAAGGACAGACGCGGCGCGAACTCGTCGACCTCGAGCCCGCGTTCGATCGCGGCGTCGACGTAGGCGAAACCGTTCGCGAGCGTGAACGCAAGCTCCTGGGCGGCGTTCGAGCCGGCCTCGCGGATGTGGTAGCCGGAGATCGAGATCGGGTGCCAGCGCGGCAGCTCGCGCGCGCAGAACTCGACCATGTCCGTCACGAGCCGCATCGAAGGCTCGGGCGGGAAGATCCACTCCTTCTGCGCGATGTACTCCTTGAGGATGTCCGTCTGGATCGTCCCGCGGAGCTCCGCGCGCGGGACGCCCTGCTGCTCGGCGACGCAGACGTAGAACGCGAGCAGCATCGCCGCCGGCCCGTTGATCGTCATCGACGTCGAGACCTCGCCGAGCGGGATCCCGGCGAAGAGCGTCTCCGCGTCAGCCAGCGAATCGATCGCGACCCCTTCGCGCCCGACCTCGCCGAGCGAGCGCTCGTGATCGGAGTCGTAACCCATCAGCGTCGGCATGTCGAAGGCGGTCGAAAGCCCGGTCTGGCCGTGCTCGAGGAGATAACGGAAGCGCTCGTTCGTCTCCTGCGCGGTCCCGAAGCCGGCGAACTGCCGCATCGTCCAGAGGCGGCCGCGGTACATCGACGGGTAGACCCCGCGCGTGAAGGGATAGACGCCGGGGTACCCGAGGTCGCGCTCGTAGTCGACGGGCGCGGTCTCCGGCGTGTACAGCGGCTCGTTCTCGAGGCCCGAGATCGTGCTGAAGAGCTCGCCCTCGCGCTCGGGCACGCGCTCGTAGAGCTCTTTGCGCCACTTCTCGTTGCCGCCGCCGACCTCCCGGCTGTCCTCGGTCGTCGCCATACATCGGATTCTGCCTTCTAAAGCGCCTGCTCGCCGGTGCCGATCTAGCCGACGGCGAGCAATGGACGATGTGCGCACTCTCGGGGTGACCGAGCCCAAGCCGCGCTTGAGGCTCCGCTTCGCGCTGTACACGGGTCTCGTTCTGCTCGGCACCGGCCTCGCGATCTCTTGGCTCGTGAACCGCGAGGTCGAGAACCGCGCCGCGCGCACCGTCGAGAACCAGGCGCGCGCGGTCGCCGTCGCGAACCTGCGCCGCGAGCTCCGCGCGTCCGACTTCGCGGGGCCTGTCACCGCCGCCCGCCGCAAGGCACTGGACGCGCTCTTCCGGCGCAACATCGTCGTCCCCGGCGTCGTCGGCGGCGGCCTCGTGTCGCCGGGCGGAACAGTCACCTACTCCGCGCGGCACGAGCGGATCGGCCGGCCCGTGCGTCACCCAAAGATCCTCGACGCCGTGCTGCGGGGCGAGGTCACCCGGCGCGTGACGTACACGGATACCTGGCGCGGCCAGAAACACCTGAAGGTTCTGCAGATCCTGGTTCCCGTCCGCGCGACCTTCAGCGGCAAGCCGATCGGCATCATCGGCCTCGACCAGGACTACCGCGCCGTCGCCGTCGGAACCGGAGACGCGCACCTGCGCCTGGCGCTGATCCTCGCGATCGCGCTGCTCGTGCTGTTCATCGCGCTGCTGCCGATCATGAACCGGCTCACACGACAGCTCGAGGCGCGCAACCGGCGGCTACGCGAGCTCGCCGAGGAACGCGGCCGGCTGCTCGACGCCGAGCGCGCGGCTCGTACGGAATCCGAGGCCGTCCAGCGCCTCCTCTCCGAGCAGAACGACCGGCTCCGCGAGCTCGACCGGCTCAAGGACGAGTTCGTCTCGCTCGTCTCCCACGAGCTGCGCACGCCGCTGACCTCGATCCGCGGCTACATCGAGCTGCTTCTCGAGGACCTCGAGCCGTCCGAGACCGGGCGCCGGCGCTACCTCGAGGTCGTCGAGCGGAACTCGCAGCGGTTGCTCGAGCTCGTGAGCGACCTGCTCTTCCTCGCCCAGGTCGAGGCGGGCAAGCTCGCGATCGAGCGCAAGCCCGTCGATCTCGGTCTGGTCGTGGACGAGTGCGTCGAGGCCTCCGCGCCGGTCGCGGACTCGAAGGGGATCGTGCTGGCCGCACACGTCGGCGGCGTCCGGAAGCTCGACGGCGATCGCGCGCGGCTCGCGCAGATGCTCGACAACCTCGTCTCGAACGCGCTCAAGTTCACGCCGAAAGGCGGCCGGGTCGACGTTCGCCTGAACGCGGACGGCGAGACGGCGCTCCTCGAGATCGAGGACACGGGCATCGGCATCCCGCCGGAGGAGCAGGGCCGGCTGTTCGAGCGCTTCTTCCGCAGCTCGACGGCCACCGAGAAAGCGATCCCGGGAACGGGCCTCGGCCTCACGATCACGAAGGCGATCGTCGAACGGCACGGCGGCCACATCGAGATCGAGAGCCGGGAGAACACCGGCACCGTCGTGCGCGTGCGCTTGCCGCTGGCCGAGCTAGCCCGGCCGGTACCTGTAGCCGAACCCCCGCATCGTCTCGATCGGCGAGTCCCCTCCGTCGGCTGAGTTCAGCTTGCGGCGCAGGTAGCCGACGTACAGCTTCACCTGGTCGCGCTCGGCCGCGCCTGCGTCGCCCCACGCGAGGTCGAGCAGCTGGTCGTGCGACAGGACCTGGTTCGGGTTTCGCACGAAGGCGGTCAACAACCGGAACTCGAGCGGCGTCAGGGAGACGGGGCGGCCACCCGCGGTCACCGCGCGCTGCGGGAAGTCGATCGTGACGAAGCCGTCGGCATAGCGCTCGGCCTCCGGTTCGCCGCTACGCCTGCGGCGAAGGGCGGCGTCCACCCTGGCCAGCAGCTCCTGGCGGCCGAACGGCTTGGTCACGTAGTCGTCCGCGCCGGCGCGCAGGCCGCGCACCTTGTCGAGCTCCTCCGCGCGCGCCGTGAGCATCACCACCGGAACGTCGCTGAGCTCGCGGATCCGCTCGAGGACGCCCCAGCCGTCGAGCCCGGGCATCGAGACGTCGAGGATCACCAGATCCGGCTGCTCCGCGTAGAAGACCTTCAGGCCCTCATTGCCGTCCGGAGCCTCGAGCACGTCGTACCCGCTCCGCTCCAGGAGCTCGCGGACGAGCCCGCGGATGTCCGCGTCGTCGTCGACGACGAGCACGCAACTCACTTTTCGTCCCTCGGCTCAGGGATCTTCGGGCCGTTCATACGCATTTCATACCGAATTGCTCCCGAATTCCGATGTGGGCCGCCGATGCGCTTGCCGTGGCGAGCTTGGAGCATCTGCGGCTTCGTGCGTCCGCATTGTGGATGCGCAAGGGATTCGGCGCGCGAGCGTTTTTCCTGCTCGCGCTCGCGTTGTCTCTGGCGTTGGGCGCCCTCCTCTTCAGGGGCGGCGTCTCGCCGGGCCACACGCAGGCGCGGGTCGGCAACGCGCCGTTCTCGAACGTCGTCCTCCAGAACGGGCAATCTCGAGCGCGCGGCAGTCGCGGCGCTCGCGGCAGCCGCGGGGCGGCCGGCGAGAACGGAACCGGCTCTTCGGCCGGCGGCTCCTCCGCTCCCGCTTCCTCGTCTTCTTCGGCTTCGTCGAGCTCGACCGGCGGCGCCTCGACCCCCTCGCATGGCTCCGGTGGAGACGGCAACGGCGCCCTCGGAACCTTCGGCTCCGCGCGGCGCGGGCCGACCGGGCCGGCGGGCGCTCCGGGTGCCGACGGCCCCGCCGGACCACAGGGCCCGGTCGGCCGCGCCGGCCCGCCGGGCGCGACCGGTCCGGCAGGCGCGACCGGTGCGGCCGGCGCGCAGGGACAGATCGGCCCGACCGGGCCGCAGGGCATCCCGGGAACAGCGGCTGCGCGCGGAGCAACGGGCGCAACCGGCCCGATGGGCCCGCAGGGGCCGATCGGCGCCAGGGGCGCGACCGGCGCACGCGGTGCCGTCGGTAACCGGGGGGCGACCGGCGCCCAGGGCGCGAAGGGAACGACCGGAGCCCAGGGCGCGACGGGCAGGGCCGAAGGGCGCCACGGGCGCGACGGGCGCCAAGGGTTCGCGGCGTGACGGGCAATCGCGGCGTGACCGGCGCGCAGGGCGCGAAGGGCGTCACCGGCGCAAAGGGCGCAACCGGCGCACAGGGCATTCAGGGAACGACCGGCGCTCGCGGCGCTACCGGTGTCCAGGGCCCGGCCGGCGCACGCGGTCCGACAGGCGCCAAGGGCACGACGGGCGCGACCGGTGCCAGAGGATCGACCGGGACGCAGGGCGTCAAGGGAACGACGGGCGCGAAGGGATCGACCGGCGCACAGGGCGCCAAGGGCACAACGGGCTCGCGCGGCGCGACCGGAGCTCAGGGCCCGACCGGCGCTCAGGGCGCCAAGGGCGCTACCGGCGCGAAGGGCGTCACCGGCGCGCAGGGCGCCAAGGGAACTACCGGCGCCAAGGGATCGACCGGCGCGCAGGGTGTCAAGGGCACGACGGGCGCGCGTGGCGCGACCGGAGCTCAGGGTCCAGCCGGGGCACAGGGCCCGACCGGCGCGCAAGGCGCGAAGGGTGCAACGGGCGCGAAGGGCGTCACCGGCGCGCAGGGCGCGAAGGGCACGACCGGCTCGAAGGGATCGACCGGCGCGCAGGGCGCAACCGGCGCACAGGGCGTGAAGGGAACGACAGGCTCGAAGGGCGCAACCGGCGTGCGTGGCGCGACCGGCGTTCAGGGACCGGCCGGCGCACAGGGCCCGACTGGCGCGCAGGGCGGACCGGCGCGAAGGGCGCGACCGGCGCGCAAGGGCAACGACCGGCGCCAAGGGCGCCACCGGCTCGAAGGGCGCCACCGGCACGAAGGGAACGACGGGCGCCAGGGGCACCACCGGCGCGCGCGGCGTCACGGGATCCGTGGGCGCCACCGGCGCCAAGGGGGCGACCGGCCCAGCCGGCGCGAAGGGCGCGACGGGAGCCCAGGGCGTGAAGGGCGTCACCGGCGCCAAGGGCGTCACCGGCGCAAGGGCGCGACGAAGGGCGTCACCGGCGCCAAGGGCGTCACCGGCGCCAAGGGCGACGACCGGCTCCAAGGGAACGACCGGCTCCAAGGGAACGACGGGCGCGAAAGGCGTCACCGGCCCCGCAGGCGCAAGGGCGTCACCGGCGCGAAGGGCGTCACCGGCGCGAAGGGAGTCACCGGCGCGAAGGGCGCGACGGGCGCCAAGGGCGTGACCGGCCCCGCCGGCGCCAAGGGTGTCACCGGCGTTCAGGGCGCTAAGGGAACGACCGGCGCCAAGGGCGTCACCGGCTCAAAGGGCGTGACCGGCTCGAAGGGAATCACCGGCTCCAAGGGCGTGACCGGCGCGAAGGGCGCCACGGGCAGCCAGGGCCCCGCAGGCAACAAAGGCCCCACCGGCGCCAAGGGAGCAACAGGCGCCAAGGGCGCGACCGGCTCGGTCGGCCCAACCGGCCCGGCGGGCGTCGGCAGCTGGGACACGATCGTCAAGACGAGCGCCGACCGCGCGCTGTCGAGCAGCACGGCGACCGATGTCCCCGACCTGAGCGTGGCCGTGATCGCAAACTCGGTCTACGAGTTCGAAGCCGTCCTGTTCGTGAACGCCAGCACGGCCAACGGCGCCAAGTACGCGGTCGGGGGCCCAGCCGGCGCGCTCCCCTATGCGTTCTATTCGGGCGAGACTGCGACGGGCACAGGTGCAGTCGCGGCGACTAACGCGCTCGCGACGCTCGACGGCACCGCGTTCGCCACCACGACCGGCGTCGACCATGTCGTGATCATCAAGGGCATCGAGAAGGTCGCCGCGACGGCGGGGAACCTCACCATCATGCAGGCCAGGGCCACGGGTGGAACGGTCACCGTCAGGCAGGGCTCGGTTCTCAAGGTGCGGAAAGTCTCCTGATGAGCCACGTCTGGCAGGAGCCACGCCCCAAGGCCGGAACTCCGGCGACCGTGAGCGAGAACGTGGTCGAGCGGCCGCTTCGGACGGGACGGGACTGGGCGCGCCTGGCGCCGTGGGCGGTGCTCGGCCTTGCCGCTCGCGGGTGCGGCAGCTGCCGTGATCGCGCTCCTCGTGAGCTCGCACGGCACGCAGAACGCGCTGCCCGCGATCAACGGCGGGCCCGCGCTGGTCTCACAGGCCCAGCTCGAGCAACTCGCTGCGGCGAGCGACACGCCGGTCTACTGGGCCGGCCCGAAGCCGGGCTACTCCTACGAGCTCGACGCGCACTTCGAGCGGTCACGTCTACGTCCGCTATCTCCCCGCAGGCGTCAAGGCAGGCGACGCGAGGGCGAACTTCCTCGTGGTCGGCACCTACGCACAGCCGGGCTCGTTCGCCGACCTGCAGCACGCGGCGAAGGCGCCGGGCGCGCTCTCGGTGCGGATCGAGAACGACGGCCTCGTCGTCTTCAGCTCGAGCAAGCCGACGAGCGTCTACCTCGGCTACCCGGGTGCGGGCTACCAGGTCGAGGTCTACTCGCCGTCGGCCGACAGCGCACGCAGCCTCGTCCTAGCGGACAAGATCCGCCCGGTCCGCTAGCCGCCCGGCTTCCAGAGCGGCTCTTCGCCCCCGGCGTTCGCGGCGCGGGCGAGGATGAAGAGCAGGTCCGAGAGCCTGTTCAGGTAGACGAGCGCGAGCGGATTGACCGGCCTCTCGTCAGCGGCCCAGAGCGCGACGCTCTCGGCGCGGCGGCAGACGGCGCGCGCGACGTGCAAGCGGGCCGCGACCTCGCTCCCGCCCGGCAGGACGAAGCTCTTCAGCGGCTCGAGGGTCTCGTTGGCCTCGTCGCAGTCGCGCTCCAGGGCGTCGATCTGCGCCTGCGTGACCCGAAGCTTCCCATCGTTCTCCTCGAACGGAACCGAGAGGTCGGCGCCGACGTCGAAGAGGTCGTTCTGCACGCGCGCGAGCCGCTCGTCGCGCGCCTCGACCTGCGCCCAGCCGACGACCGAGTTGAGCTCGTCGACGGCGCCGTACGCCCGGACGAGCGGGTCGAGCTTGGAGACGCGCGAGCCGTCGCCGAGCGAGGTCTCGCCAGCGTCTCCCCCACGCGTGTAGATCTTCGTCAGGCGGACCGGCTCATCGGGCTTGCGCGAGCTCATCCTTGGGCGAGCTCGCGCTCGCGGAGCCCGAGGATCGAGCGCGCGATCACGAGCCGCTGGATCTCGCTCGTGCCCTCGTAGATCTCGGTGATCTTCGCGTCGCGGTAGTAGCGCTCGACCGGGAACTCCTTGGTGTAGCCGTAGCCGCCGAGGATCTGGATTGCCTCGGCAGTCTGGCGCCGGGCCATCTCGGAGGCGAACAGCTTCGCCTTCGCGCCCTCCTCGGTGTGAGGGCGGCCCTCCTGCTTGAGCCACGCGGCCCGGTGGACGAGCAGCCGCGCTGCGTCGATCTCCGTGGCCATGTCCGCGAGCTTCCACTGGATGGCCTGGAACTCGGCGATCCGCTTGCCGAACTGGCGCCGCTCGAGCGCGTAGCCGCGCGCGACGTCGTACGCCGCCTGAGCGATCCCGAGCGCCTGGGCGGCGATGCCGATTCGGCCGCCGTCGAGGGTGGCCATCGCGACGTTGAAGCCCTTGCCCTCCTCGTGCAGAAGCCGGTCACGGCCCACCTGCGCGCCCTCGATCACGAGGTCGACCGTGGAGGACGAGTTCAGCCCGAGCTTCTCCTCCTCGCGCGTGACGCGGACCTGGTCGCCGTCGAGGATGAACGCGGAGACGCCCTTCGCGCCGGGTGTGTCCTGATCCGTTCGGGCGAACAGGAGCACGGTGCCGCCGAAGGCTCCGTTCGTGATCCACTGCTTCGCCCCGGAGATCGTCCAGCCGTCGCCGTCCTGCGTCGCCGCCGTCCGGAGCGAGCCGGCGTCCGAGCCGGCCTCGGGCTCGGTCAGAGCGAAGGCGCCGATCGCCTCGCCGCGCGCGAGCGGCGGGACGAAGCGGCTGCGCTGCTCGTCGCTGCCGAAGGTGAGGATCGGGAGCGTGACCGCGCTCGTGTGCACCGCGACGGTTACGCCCACGCCCGCGTCGGCGCGTGAGAGCTCCTCGAGGACGAGGATGTAGGAGAGGAAGTCGGCGCCGGCCCCGCCGTATTCCTCCGGGATGCAGACGCCGAGCAGCCCGAGCTCGCCGAGCTTGCCGAGCAGTTCCCTCGGGAAGCCGTGCTCGCGATCCCACGTGCCCGCGTTCGGCTCGATCTCCGCCTGGGCGAAGTCGCGCGCCAACGCCTGGATCTCGCGCTGGTCGTCGCCGAGCGTGAACTCCATCGCGAGGACTATAGTCGTGCCCGGTTTGGCCTCCGGAACCGCCCAGGCGACGTTGCCGTGGAGCTGGTACTCCGACCCGGACGTGCTACGGCTGGAGCAGGAGCGCATCTTCCGCCGCGGCTGGCACTACGCCGGGCCGGCCGAGCTCGTGGCGGAGCCCGGCGCGTACCTGACGTGCCGCGCCGGGGACGTCCCGATCGTCGTCGTCCGTGGCCGGGACGACGAGCTGCGCGCGTTCCTGAACGTCTGCCGCCACCGCGGCTCGGTGATCGTCGAGGGCAGCGGCCGGCGCGAGACGCTGCAGTGCCCGTACCACGCGTGGACGTACGACCTCGACGGCTCGCTGCGGGCCGCTCCGCGCTCGGGCGAGCTCGACGTCGACGGCATCTGTCTGCTCCAGCTCGGGGTGGCGACCTGGGGGCCGGTGGTCTTCGTGACCCCCGAGCCCGTCACGATCCCCCTGGAGGAGGCGCTCGGCCCGCTGTCGGGCCACTTCGCGGCCGGCGGGATCGACGTCGACGCGCTCAGGTTCCGCCGGCGCAGCGAGTACGAGCTCGCCTGCAACTGGAAGATCGCGGTCGAGAACTACCTCGAGTGCTACCACTGCCCCGTCGCACACCCGGGCTTCAGCGCGGTCGTCGACGTCAGCCCCGACGCGTACCGCCTCGAGACCGGCATCTGGACGTCGAGCCAGTTCGGTGCAAACCGCAACGGGCCGGCCGCGGTCGAGGGTCAGTTCCATTGGCTGTGGCCCGTCACGAAGGCCTACGCGATGCCCGGGCCGCCGAACCTCGCCGCCGGCCCGCTCACGCCGGTCGGCCCGGAGCGCACCAGCGGGTTCCTCGACTACTTCTTCCCGGAAGACGTCTCCGAGGACGAGGTCGACGAGCTGCTGGCCTTCGACGACCAGGTCGGCCGGGAGGACCGCGCGCTCGTCGAGTCCGTGCAGCAGGGGACCCGCTCCGGCCTGCTCGACGCGGGGACGCTCATGCCCGAGAGCGAGCGCCTGCTCGCGCACTTCCAGGGGCTCGTACGCGAGGCGCTGGCGTGAGGCGCGCTGCCGCCCTGCTTCTCGCCGCCGGCGCGCTCACCGGTTGCGGCTCTGGCTCACCGGACGCCGAAAGCGTCGTCCGCGCCTGGAGCCAGGCGCTGAACCAGGGCGACAACGACACCGCCGGGAAGCTCTTCGCCCACGGCGCACGCGTGATCCAGGGCGGCAGCGTGCTCACCCTGAACACGCAGCAGGACGCAATCGCCTGGAACGCGGCCCTTCCGTGCTCGGGCCGCATCCTCTCGATCCACAGCCGCGGGCAGACCGCGACCGCGACCTTCCTGCTCGGGAACCGTCCACACACCACCTGCGACGGCCCGGGCCACCGGGCGACCGCCATCTTCCGCGTCGTGCGCGGGAAGATCGTCCTCTGGCACCAAACCGGCCAACCGGGTGCAAGCCCGCAGCCGCCGTCCGTCTAGACGAACGCCGCGCGAATCTTCCTGAGCGAGCCCTCGCGGTCGGCGAAGGCGCGGACGACCGCCGGGTCGAACTGCCGGCCCGCCTCCGCCAAGATCTCCTTACCGGCCTGCTTCCACGGCAGCGCCGGACGGTACGGGCGGTCGCTCGTCATCGCGTCGAGCGCGTCCGCCACCGCGAAGATGCGCGCGGCTACCGGGATGTCGGTCCCGCGGCGGCCGTCGGGATAGCCGTTGCCGTCCCAGCGCTCGTGGTGCGAACGCACCACCTCGAGCCCGCCGCCCTGCAGCAGCGTCACTCCGTGCAGCATCTGCTCGCCGAGCACCGTGTGCGTCTGCATCAGCCGGCGTTCGGCGTCGGTGAGCGGGCCGGCCTTCTGCAGGATCTGGTCCGGGATCCCGATCTTGCCGATGTCGTGGAGGAGGAAGCCGTAGCCGGCGCTTTCGTCCTCGGCGGCCGGGGGCGCGACCTCCTGCGCGAGCTCGAGCGCGTAGCGGCAGACACGCTGCGAGTGCTCGCCGGTGCCGGTGTCCTTCGACTCGAGCGCGCTCGCGAGCGCGGTCACGGTCTCCCGGTAGGCGCTCTCCAGTAGACGACGCTGGCCGCGCTCGAGCTCCAGCAGATGGCGGAGGTCGCGCGCGTAGAGGAGCAGCTGCTCGTCCTCGTGCCGCTTGCCGCCCGCCCGGAACGGCGACCCGTTCAGTCCGCCGGCGAGCCGCTCGACGACCGCCAGCAGCTCGAGCGGGCTGAACGGCTTGAGCATGAACGCATCCGCGCCGACCTCGACGGCCGTCACATCGGTCGCGAGGTCCGAGCCCGTCAGCAGCACGACCGGGATCTGACGCGTCGAGCGCGATGCCTTCAGGTGCGCGCAAAGAGCCGCCCCGTTTTCGCCCGGCATGCTCACGTCCAGGACGATCGCGTCCGGCGGCTCGGCTGCGATGCGGGCACGGGCCGCCCCGGCGTCGGCCGCCTCGTCCACCTCCACGTCGACGGCCTCGAAGGTCGTGCGCAACAGCGCGCGCAGGGCCTCGTCGTCGTCTACCACCAGCAGGCGCAGGGTTCCTCCCTTCTGCTGTCTCTGTCGGCACCCGTTCTGTCGGCATTGGGCCGACGGGGCTTTATGCCTGGTAGATGAAGAAACCCTCGCCGGTCTTGCGCCCCAATTTCCCTGCATTCACCAACACTTCGAGCAGCGGGCAGGGCGCGTAACGCTCGTCTTCAAGCCCTTCTTGAAGGACTTTCATGATTGCAAAGCAGGTATCCAGCCCGATCAAATCGGCCAGCGCGAGCGGCCCGAGCGGGTGCGCGAAGCCGAGCTTCGCGATCGTGTCGATCGCTTCGGCCTCGGCGACCCCGTCGTGGAGAGCCCAGATCGCCTCGTTGATGAACGGCATCAGGATCCGGTTCGAGACGAATCCCGGGAAGTCGTTCGCGACCGCGGGGGTCTTGCCGAGCTCGCGAGCCAGCTCCGTGATCGCCTCCGCCGTCTCGTCGGAGGTCTCCTTGCCGCGCACGATCTCGACGAGCTTCAGCACCGGCACCGGGTTGAAGAAGTGCATGCCGATCACGCGGTCCGGCCTCGCGGTCGCCGCCGCCAGCGTGGAGATCGGGATCGACGAGGTGTTCGAGGCGAGCACGGCCTCCGCGGGGAGCGTCTCGTCCGCGCGGCGGAAGACGTCCTCCTTGACGCTCGCGTCCTCGACCACCGCTTCGATCATCAGGTCGGCCGCGACGAGGTCGTCCACAGCGGTGACGCGGGCGATGACCTCGTCCGGGTCGGCACCGCCCTTCTCCGCGAGCTTCGTAAGGCTCTTGTGCATCGTCTCGAGGCCGCGCTCGACGGCGCCCGGAGCGGCGTCGTGGAGCGAGACGCGGCGGCCGGAGGCGGCGACGACCTGGGCGATCCCAGCGCCCATCTGGCCGGCGCCGACGACGAGGACGTGCTCGAACTCCACGCGCTCGAGCTTAGTCGCGCCCGTCGATCCGCAGCACCTCGAGCAGGACGACCAGCCCTGCCACCGCCCCGATGGCGACGCCGATCTCCCGCGCGTGACCCGCGTTCGCGGCGTCGAGGATGCCCCAGACGACGAGGTAGGACCAGCCGGCGAGCGCGGCTCCGTAGACGAGGGCGAGCCCGAGCGAGTGCTCGAGCGGGAGGAGCCCGAAGAGCCTCGGTGCGCCCTTCTGCCGGCCCGTCGCGAGCGGAGCGTCGAGCAGCTGCCGTTCGAGCTCGCCGATCCGCTTCGCCGCCCCGCGCCGGATCTCGCTGTTCCGTAGCTCGTACACGAGGACGCCGAGGGTCGCGCTCACGCCGAGCACGCCGACCGCGATCAGGGTGACGGCGGCCTGCTGTCCCTTCAGCAGCGCGACGGCAGCGCCCGAGAGCGTGGGCACGAGCGCGAGCAGCTTGAAGCGGATGTCCGTGAGGTCGCGAAAGCTCGCGACCTGGCGCTCGTACTCGAGCCGCAGCCGATCGTCGTCGGCCATCGCGTTCCCTCCTTCGCTGCGCATCTTGGTCCGGAACGGCAGTTCGTGCAGGAGATATCACATCTGCAATGAGTAGTATGCTTGATCTGTGATCAGCGGCGACCTGTTGCGAGAAGCCAGGCTCCGGGCGGGCCTTACGCAGCGCGAGCTCGCGAAGCGCGCAAAGACCTCTCAGTCCGCGATCGCCAGGTGGGAGTCGGGCGCCGTCGCGCCGAGTTTCGAGCGCCTGCGCGAGCTGATCCGCGCCTGTGAACTGGAGCTGAGGTTCGGGCTGGCGAACTACGACGAGTCGTACGATCCCGACATCTTCCAGGCGCTCGCGCTCAGCCCTGTCGAGCGCGTCAAGGACGCCGAGAACCGCGAGCGCGTCTACGAGGAGATTCGGCGCCTCAATGGGGTCAGCCGCGCCTTCTGAGCTCGGCATCCGCGCTCCGCTCGCCGTCCTGGAACGGCACGACGTTCGCCTGGTGGTGATCGGAGGAGTCGCGGCAATCGCGCAGGGCTATCCCCTGACGACCTATGACCTCGACGTCACGCCCGCGCGCGACGCAGAAAACATCGAGCGCCTCGTGCCGGCACTCGAAGAGCTCGAGGCCCGCCTGCGCAATCCAACCGAGCCCGTCGCGTTTCCGATCGACGCCAAGATGCTCGCGAACGTCGAAGCCTGGACGCTGTCCACCAACGCTGGGCCGTTAGACCTCGTTTTCATGCCTGCGGGTACGAGCGGCTATGAGGACCTGCGTCGCGACGCGCTCGAGCTCGACCTCGGGACGGGCAAGACGGTTCTCGTTGCGTCTCTCAGAGACGTGATCCGGATGAAGGAGGCGTCCTTCCGCGTGAAGGACCAGGCGCAGTTACCCGCGCTCCGCCGGACCCTCGAGGTGATCCGCAACCAGGAGCGGGAAGCGGACTAGACCTCGAGCAGGATCGCGTCGCCCTGGCCGCCGCCCGAGCAGATCGCCGCGAGCCCGAGGCCCCCGCCGTTGCGGCGAAGCTCGTGGATCATCGTCCCGAGGATGCGCGCACCCGACGCGCCGATCGGATGGCCGAGCGCCACCGCACCGCCGTTCACGTTTACCTTCTCCGGGTCGGCGCCGAGCATCTTCGTCGAGTTGAGCACGACCGACGAGAAGGCCTCGTTCAGCTCGACCCGCTCGACGTCGTCGATCGTCTTGCCCGCCTTCTCGAGCGCGATCGCGCCGGCCTTCGCGGGCGTGCGCGCGAGGTAGGCGAAGTCGTCCGCGACGTAGCCCTGGGCCACGATCGTTGCGAGCACGTCGAGCCCGCGCCGCTTGGCGAACTCGTCGCTGGTGACGACAAGCGCGGCCGCGCCGTCGTTCACCCCGGGCGCGTTCCCGGCGGTAGTCGTCCCCTCCGGGTCGAAGACCGGCTTGAGCTTCGCGAGCTTCTCGATCGACGTGTCGCGCCGGGGCCCCTCGTCCACCGAGAGCTCGCCCACCGGCACGATCTCGGCCTCGAAGCGACCCTCGTCGATCGCGTCGACCGCGCGCTCGTGGGAGCGGAGCGCCCAGAGATCCTGGTCCTCCCGCGAGATCCCGAGCTCGCGCGAGACGAACGACGCCTGCTCGACCATGTGGCGGTTGTCGAAGCTCGACGTGAGCCCGTCGTGCGTCATCAGGTCGATCAGCGTGCCGTCGCCGAGGCGGTAGCCGAAGCGGGCTTTCTTCAGCACATACGGCGCGTTCGACATCGACTCCATCCCGCCGGCGACGACGACCTCGACGTCTCCGGCCCGAACCATCTGGTCGGCGATCTCGACCGCCCGGATCGAGGAGGCGCAGACCTTGTTGATCGTGTCGGAAGGAAGCTCGATCGGCAGCCCCGCGCCGACCGTCGCCTGCCGCGAGGGTGCCTGGCCGGCGCCGCCCTGCAGCACCTGGCCCATGATCGCGTACTGGACCTCGCCGTCCTCCACGCCGCCGCGCTCGAGCGCCGCGCGGATCGCGACCGCGCCGAGCTCGGTCGCCTCGTAGTCGACGAGGCCGCCGCCGAGCTTGCCGAAGGGCGTGCGGACCGCCGAGACGATCACGGAGCGAGTCATCGCGGCAACCCTAGCGAGCGAAGTCGAGCCCGGGCCTGAGGCGGTCCGCGAACGCCGCGACGAGCCGAATCGCCGCCTCGACGTCCTCCAGCGCGACCGTCTCGACCGGCGAGTGCGTGTAGCGGATCGGGATCGAGACGAGGCCCGTCGCGATTCCCGCACGGCTGAGGTACGCGGCGTCCATGTCGGTGTGAGTCGAGCCCGCCGACACGTTCACGGCGTACGGGATCCCTTCGCCCTCGGCGGCCTCGACCAGCAGGTCGAAGACCCGCGGCGCGATCGTCGAGCCGCGGTTGAGGATCGGCCCCGCGCCGAGCACGGCCGCGCCGTCGATCTTCGGATCTCCGCCGGGGGCGTCGGTCGCGCCGGTGATGTCGACCGCGAGCGCAACCTGCGGCTCGAGTGCGAAGACGCTCGTGCGCGCGCCGCTGAAGTCCCCGATCTCCTCCTGGACTGCGGCGACCGCGACGACGTCACCCGGCCCGCCGCCCGCGTCGGCCACCCGCCTCGCCGCCTCCAGCGCGACGTACGCGCCGAGCCGGTTGTCGAGCGAGCGCGAGGCGATACGCCCGTTCGCGAGCTCGACCGGCTCGCCGGCGATCACGGCCACGTCCCCGATCGCCACGAGCTCGAGCGCCTCCTCGCGCGAGCGCGCGCCGATGTCGAGGTGCAGGTCCTCGAGCTCGACCTTCGGGAACTCCTCGCCGCGGCGAAGCGGCCTCGACGCCTTGCGCCCCACGACGCCCGACAGCGAGCCCTTGCCCGTCAGGAGCTCGAGCCGCTGGCCGACGAGAACGTCCGCCCGCCAGCCGCCGACCCGCAGGAAGGAGAGAAAGCCGTTCTCGTCCGCATGCGTGACCATCAGCCCGATCTCGTCGATGTGGCCGAGGACCGCGAGCGTCGGCCCGCCGCCCGTCCCGGGGACGCGCGCCGTCGAGGAACCGAGCGTGTCTCCGGCCACCTCGGCGAACGGCGAAGCGGCCTCCCGCCAGATCGCGGACGCCGCGGTCTCGTAGCCCGAGGGCCCGGGCGCGGTCAGCAGCCTGCGAAGCAGGTCGGGGACGGGCATCGGGCCGCAGACTAATTGACCCTTGACGAAAACCACCGCCGACCCCTACGCTGCGGGAGATGACTCTCGCACCGCGCATCTGGGCCTGGTCTTGGCGCCACGAGCGTGGCGGGAGCGTCGCCTGACCTGACCTAGACGCAAGCCCGTTCCGCTCGAGACCTTCCGCATGGAGGGTCTTTTTGTTTGCCATGAACGCACTCACCGTCATCACAACCGATCTCCTCACCCCCCTCGGGGCGTATCTGAAGCTGCGCGAGGGCGGGCGGGCGAGCTTCCTGCTCGAGTCCGTCGAGAAGGGCCGCCTCGGCCGGCACTCCTTCGTCGGCTGCGGCTCGCGCGTCGTCTCGTTCGAGGAGGCGGAGGCCTGCGGCGAGCCGGTCGTCGGCTACCTCGGCTACGACCACGCGGCTGTTCTCGAGCCAACCGTCGAGCTCCCGGACGACGGGCCAGGCCTGCCCGAGAGCCGCTTCGTCGTCGCGGAGACGCTCGTCCGCTTCGACCACGCGCTCGGCATGGCAGAAGTGCTTGCAGGAGATCCCGGCGCGGTCGCCGACTTGCTCGACGGCCCCCTCCCCGATAGGCCGCGCAGCGGCGGCCGCGCCGGGTCGACCAGGCGGCTGCCCTCGCGCCACGCGTACGAGCGCTCGGTCGTGCGCGCGAAGGAGCACATCCGCGCGGGCGACGCCTTCCAGATCGTGCTCTCGCAGCGCGCCGAGCGGCCGACCTCGGCGAGCGCGCTGGGGCTCTACCGCTCCTTGCGGCGGGTGAATCCGTCGCCGTACCTGTTTCTGCTCGAGCTCGACGGCCTCGCGCTCGTCGGCTCCTCGCCCGAAACGCTTGTGAAGGCCGAGGGCAGCCGTGCCTCGCTGAACCCCATCGCGGGCACGACACGGCCCGGCGAGGGGGACGCGGAGCGCCTGCTCGCCTCCGAGAAGGAGCGCGCCGAGCATGTGATGCTCGTCGACCTCGGCCGCAACGACCTCTCCCGGGTCTGCCGGCCGGGGACGGTGGAGGTGGAGCGCTTCCTCGAGCCGGAGCGGTTCTCGCACGTCACGCACCTCGTCTCCGAGGTCACCGGCGACCTCGTCGACGACGTCTCGCACTTCGACCTGCTGCGGGCTTGCTTCCCCGCCGGCACGGTCTCGGGTGCGCCCAAGGTGCGCGCGATGCAGCTGATCTCGGAGCTCGAGGGCTACCGGCGCGGGCCGTACGCCGGGGCCGTGCTCTACGCGCTCCCGGGCGAGGCGCTGGACGCCTGCATCGCGATCCGGACGGTCGTCCTCCACGACGGCGTCGCGTTCCTGCAAGCGGGCGCGGGGATCGTCGCGGACTCCAATCCCGGCGAAGAGCACGAGGAGTGCCTGCGCAAGCTGGCGGCGCTCGAGACGGCGCTCGAGCTCGCGGAGGCGCGCGCGTGATTCTTCTCATCGACAACTACGACTCGTTCACCTACAACCTCGCGCACCTGTTCGGCGAGCTCGGCGCGGAGGTCGTCGTCCGCCGCAACGACGCGATCGACGCGGACGAGGCGGAGCAGCTGGCGCCTTCGCACCTCGTGCTCTCCCCCGGCCCCGGACGGCCGGAGGAGCGCCGGCGTCAGCGTCGAGCTAGTGCGGCGGCTGCGGGTGCCGACACTCGGCGTCTGCCTCGGCCACCAGGCGATCGTCGCTGCGTTCGGCGGCGAGATCGGCCAGGCGAGGCGCCTCGTGCACGGCAAGGCGAGCCCGATCGAGCACGACGGGCGCGGGCTCTTCAGCGGCCTCCCCGAGTCCTTCGAGGCGGGCCGCTACCACTCGCTCGCCGCGACCTCCGTGCCCGAGTGTCTCGAGATCTCCGCCAGCTGCGCGGAGGGCGAGGTGATGGGCGTCCGCCACCGCGAGCTGCCGGTCGACGGCGTCCAGTTCCATCCCGAGTCGGTGCTCACGCCTGTTGGCCCCCAGCTCGCGCGGAACTTCCTGGAGCGCGCGGCGTGAACGTCCAGGAGGCGCTCGCCCGACTGCTCGAGGCACGGAACCTCTCCAGGGCAGAGGCGCGGTCGGTGATGAACGAAGTCATGTCAGGCGAGGCGACTCCGGCCCAGATCGGCGGACTGCTTGTCGCTTTGCGCGTGAAGGGCGAAACGGCGAACGAGATCGCGGGCTGCGCGGAGGCGATGCGCGAGCACATGCTCGCCGTGCGGCCCACTCGCCACGACCTCGTCGACACCGCGGGCACCGGCGGCGACGGCGCGCGCACGATCAACATCTCGACCGCCGCGGCCCTGGTCGCCGCAGCGGCCGGTGCAGGCGTCGCGAAGCACGGGAACCGTGCGGTCTCGTCGGCTTCCGGTTCGGCGGACGTGCTCGAGGCGCTGGGCTTCCGGCTCGAGCTTCCGCCTGCGCAGATCGAGCGCTCGATCGACGAGCTCGGCTTCGGCTTCCTGTTCGCGCCGACGCATCATCCGGCGATGCGGCACGCGGCTCCGGTGCGCCGCGAGCTCGCGACGAGGACGGTCTTCAACGTGCTCGGGCCGCTGACGAACCCGGCAGGCGCCCGCGCGCAGGTCGTCGGCGTCTACGCGCCGTCGCTCGTGCGCACGATCGCCGACGTGCTGGCCCAGCTCGGTGCCCGGCGCGCGTTCGTCGTCCACGGCGCGGCCGGGATCGACGAGCTCTCGCCGGCCGGCCCGAACCTCGTCTGCGAGGTCGTCGAGGGCCGCGTGCGGCAACGCGAGATCGACCCGCTCGACCTCGGGATCCCGCGCTGCGACCCGAGCGAGCTGCGCGGCGGCTCGCCCGCCGAGAACGCGGCTGCGATCCGCGCGGTCTTCGCCGGCGACGACGGAGGCCGCCGCTCTGCGGTGCTGCTCAACGCAGCCGGCGCGATCGCCGCGGCCGGGCACGCGTGCGACCTGCGCGAAGGCGTCGGACTGGCCCGCGAGGCAGTCGATTCCGGCGCCGCGGGCGAGCGGCTCGAGGAGCTGATCGCCTTCTCGCAGGCACAGGAGGCGCTGGCATGAGCGTAGGCTCGACGGAGCTCAGCAAAGAGCGGAGGCGGCGGCTTTGCCGGCGCCGGGAGCGGGAATGAGATTCCGCGATGCGCTCGCCACGCCGGGCCTGGCGGCCATCGCGGAGGTCAAGCGGCGCTCGCCGTCGGCGGGCGACCTGCGGCCGGACGCGGATCCCGCCCGCCTGGCCGCGGAATTCGAGCGCAAGAAAGCGGCCGCGGTCTCCATCTTGGTGGACGAACGGTTCGGGGGGTCGCCGGCGGATCTGAATGCGGCGAGATCCGCTGCGACCCTCCCGTTGCTCGCGAAAGGCTTTTTCTCCGAGACCGCCGAGCTCGAGGAGTTGAGCCGCCTGGGCGCGGACGCCGTGCTCCTTCTCCTGCGCGACCTGGACGACTCGCAGATGCGCGAGCTGCTGGACACGGCGGCCGAGCTGGGGCTCGACGCGCTCGTCGAGGCGCACGACGCGGCCGAGCTCGATCGAGCCGTCGCCCTCGGCGCGGAGATCATCGGGATCAACGCCCGCGACCTCTCGACCTTCGAGATCGACCGCCGCGCCCAGCTCGAGCTGGTCGAGCGCGTTCCGGGCGACCGGGTGGTCGTCGCCGAGAGCGGCATCGCCTCGCGGGCCCAGGGCGCCGAGGCCGAGCTGGCCGGCGCCGACGCGATCCTCGTCGGCTCCACCCTCATGCGAGCGCCAGACCCCGGCGAGAAGCTCGCGGAGCTCGTCTCGCGGCCGCTCGTGAAGGTCTGCGGCCTCACGCGCGAGGAGGACGTCGCCGCCGCCGCCGAGGCCGGCGCCGACCTGGCCGGATTCATCCTGGCCCGCGAAACGCCTCGCCGCGCGCCGCGCGTGCTCCCAGTCCCCGAGACGATGCTTTCCGTCGTGGTTCACGTAGGCGAGATCACCGAGGACGACGCCGATCTGGTGCAGATCTACCCGCGCCAGAACGGCCACCGCGGCCGCGACGGCGTGCTTCTCCGAAAGGGCCGCGAGGTCGCGCGCGTCGTCGATCGCGAGTGGCAGCGCGACGATCCCGGCCACCTCGAGCGGGCGCGCGAGGCGCTGGGCAGGCTCGTCCTCGCCGGGGGCCTCGGCCCCGAGAACGTGCGGGAGGCGATCGAGGCCGTGCAGCCCTGGGCCGTCGACGCGAGCTCGAGCCTGGAGACCGAGCCCGGGATCAAGGATCACGAGCGAGTGCGTGCGTACGTCGAGGCCGCGCGATGCAACTGACCTTCGGCCAGTACGGTGGCCGCTTCGTCCCCGAGACGCTGATCCCGGCGCTCGACGCCCTCGAAGCCGGCTGGCGCGACGCACTCGACGATCCGGGCTTCCGAGACGAGCTGGCCGAGCTCGGCCGGACTTACGCCGGCCGCCCCACGCCGCTCACCCTCGCGGAGCGGTTCGCGCCCGGCAAGCGGCTCTACCTCAAGCGCGAGGACCTGCTCCACACCGGCGCGCACAAGCTCAACAACGCGCTCGGCCAGGCCCTGCTCGCCGTCCGGCTCGGCAAGACGCGCATCGTCGCCGAGACCGGCGCCGGCCAGCACGGCGTGGCGACTGCAACCGTCTGCGCGCGCTTCGGGCTCGATTGCGTCGTGTACATGGGCGCGGAAGACATGCGCCGCCAGCGGCCGAACGTCGAACGGATGGGCCTGCTCGGCGCCGAGGTGCGTGCGGTCGACTTCGGCACGCGCACGCTCAAGGAAGCGACGAGCGAGGCGATTCGCGACTGGATCGGCAGCGCGGACACGACCCACTACCTGATCGGCTCCTGCGTCGGCCCGCAGCCGTACCCGGAGATCGTGCGAGAGTTGCAGGCCGTGATCGGGCGGGAGGCGCGGGAGCAGGTGCTCGAGGCGGAAGGCCGCCTGCCCGAGGTCGCGGTCGCGTGCGTCGGCGGGGGCTCGAACGCGATCGGCCTCTTTTCAGGGTTCCTAGGCGATGGAAACGTGCGCCTGCTCGGCGTGGAGGCGCGCGGAGCCGCCAGCCTGGGTCCGGCCGGACGGCAGTCCTCCACGGTTCGCGCTCGTCCGTCCTCGCCGACGAGGACGGCCAGGTGCTGGACGCCGAGTCGATCTCGGCCGGGCTCGACTACCCCGGCTCGGGCCCCGAGCACGCCGCGCTGCGCGACAACGGCCGCGCCGAGTACGTCTCCGCTACCGACGAGGAGGCGCTCGCCGCCTTCCGCCGCCTGGCGCGCACCGAAGGAATCGTTCCCGCGCTCGAGCCCGCCCACGCGCTCGCGCGGGTCGCCGAGCTCGAAGAGGAGCTCGTGCTGCTCTGCCTCTCCGGCCGCGGCGACAAGGACCTCGAGGAGGTCCTGGCCAGATGAAGACCACGTTGCACGAGTACGAGCCGACGCACTTCCACGTCACGATGGGCTCGCACGAGCCGGTCCTGCGCGTCCGGAGCGGCGACGTCATCCGCACGTGGACGGTCGACTCGGGCGGCTACGACAAGCACCAGAACGACATCACCGAGGGCGGCAACCCGCAGACGGGGCCGTTCTACCTCGAGGGCGCCGAGCCGGGAGACACGCTCCGCGTGCGCTTCGACTCCATCCGCCCGAACCGCAGGCGCGGCGTCACCGGCGCCCTCGTCGCGCCTCACGTGGTCGACCCCCACTTCGTCCCCGAGCTGGGCGAGCGAAGCGGTGAGGACTGGTGGGAGCTCGACCTCGAACGGGGCACCGCCCGCCTCGAAGACCCGCCCCCCGGGCTCGAGTCGCTCGGCGAGCTGCCGCTCGACCCGATGCTCGGCTGCTTCGGAGTCGCCCCGCCGCAAGGTCAGGCGATCTCGTGCGCGACCTCCGGCGAGCACGGCGGCAACATGGACTACCGCGGCTTCCGCGAGGGCGTGACGGTCGACTTCCCCGTCTTCGCCGAGGGCGGGCTCTTCCACCTCGGCGACGGCCACGCGCTCCAGGGCGACGGCGAGATCGTCGGCACCGGGATCGAGGTCTCGATGGACGTCGAGTTCTCGCTCGAGCTGCTGAAGGGGAAGACGATCCGCTGGCCGCGCGGCGGACGACGGCACCTTCGTGATGGCCGTCGGCAACGCGCGGCCGCTCGACCAGGCGCTGCAGCACGCGACGACCGAGCTGCTGCGGCTGCTCGAGCAGGACTACGGCCTGAGCTACCGCGCGGGCTCGGCGCTCCTCGGCCAGTGCATCCGCTACGACGTCGGCAACGTCTTCGACCCCGCGTACACGGCCGTCGCCAAGGTCGAGAAGGCGCTGCTGGAGAAGCTATGAGCGTAGGCTTGACGGAGCTCATCAGGGAGCGGAGGCGCCGATTCACTCGGCGCCGGGAGCGGGAACACTGAACCTCACGTGGGACCCCGATCGCGCGTCGTCGTTCTACGACGAGTACGGCGAGCGCGAGTGGACGCGCTTCGAGGACGGCCGCACGCCCGCGCCGAGCCTCGACGTCCACGTGGATCACCTCCAACGGTTCATCCAGCCAGGCGACCGCGTGCTCGACGTCGGCGCCGGGCCGGGGCGCTTCGCGATCGAGCTCGCCCGCCTCGGCGCGAGCGTCACGGTCGCCGACATCTCGCCGCGCCAGCTGGAGCTGAACAAGGAGCGCCTCACCGAGGCCGGCCTCGAGGAGCGGATCGTCGAGCGCGCCGTCGCCGATGTGCTCGATCTCTCGCGCTGGGAGGACGGCTCGTTCGACGCCGCGGTCTGCTTCGGCGGGCCGCTCAGCTACGTCGTCCCCCGCGCGGAGGAAGGCGTCCAGGAGCTCGTCCGTGTGACGAAGCCGGGCGGCTACGTGCTCGTTTCCGTGATGTCCCTCGTCGGGACCGTTCTCCACTACCTCCCGATCCTGCTCGACCTCGCGCGCCGCGACGGAGTGCCGAAGCAGGAGCAGATCGTCACGACCGGCCTGCTCCCGGACGAGCCGGACTACGGGCACCTGGCGATGAAGTGCTTCCGCTGGAGCGAGCTGGAGTCGCTGCTCTCGCGGCACGGCGAGATCGTCGCCGCGGCGGCCGCCGGCCTGCTGCCGAACGAGCAGCCCGCGGAGCCCGAGCTGCGCGAGTTCCTGCGGATGGTGGAGCTCGAGCTCGCGAGCGAGCCGGGTGCGCTGTCGTGCGGCGAGCACATCGTCGCGGTCCTGCGGAGGCCGCAGTGAGAAAGACCCTGGCCGTCTACCTGATGGCCGGACCAGAGCTGCCCGAGCTCGCGGAGGCGGCGGTCGAGGCGGGTGCCGACCTGGTCGAGCTCGGCTTTCCTTTCTCCGACCCGCTCGCGGACGGGCCCGTGATCCGCCGGGCCGCCGAGCGCGCGCTGGCGCAGGGCATGCGCACGGGCGCCTGCCTCGAGGTCCTCGCCGACACGCGGGCCCGGCTCCCGGAGACGCCGCTCGTGCCGATGACGTATGCCTCGCTGCTCGAGGCCCACGGCTGGGAACGCTTCGCCGCCGACGCGCACTCCGCCGGTGCGACGAGTCTGATCGTCGCCGACCTCCCGGTCGACGAGCGGCCGGAGCTGCGGCGCGTGCAGCTCGTCGCTCCGACTTCGACCGACGTGCGGGTGCGGCTCGCGGCCGATTCGACGGACGGCTGGCTCTACCTCGTCACGCTTGCAGGGACGACCGGCGAGCGCGAGCGCCTCTCGCCCGCACTGGCCGGGCTCGTCGAGCGGTCCCGCCGGGTCACGTCGCTCCCGCTGTACGCCGGCTTCGGCATCTCGACCCCGCAGCAGGCCGCGAACGCGGCCGAGCTGGCGGACGGGATCGTGGTCGGAACCGCCGCCGTGGCCGCCGCCGAGCAGGGCGCAGCAGAGCTCTCGCGCTACGTGGGCTCGCTTCGGGCCGCGCTGGACGCGGTGCCCGTGCCTGCCTGATGGCGCCCGAGTGATGGCACGCGTCTTCGTCGACGCCCGCAACGTCCTCCGCTCCCGCTGGCCGAATCTCGCGGAAGACGAGCTCGTCGGGCTCGCGGAGGCGTGGGCCGAGCGCCACGGGCACGAGCTGGTGCTCGTCTTCGACGGGAACGCGCCCGCAGGCGCGGTCGGCTCGGGCGGTGAGAGCGCGGACGACTGGCTGATCCGCGAGGTGCCGAAGCACCCGGGCGCCTGGCTCGTCACCTCCGACCGCGCGCTGCGCTCCGCGGCGGGCGGACAGGCAGCAAGGCTGATCGGCGGCGGTGCCTTCTTGGAGGGCTTGGCGAAATAGTGGCTGTGCCGCCGAGCCCTCCCAGCGAGCTCGAAAAATAATTCGTCCGCATTTTCCGAACATCGCTTCTTCGGACCCTTGAAGCGGGGGCCACGAGTCACTAGTTTCCCCGCTGCACCGAGCACGGGACGCGAGTAGGACGAAGCCGTTCCTGAGGGCACTAGGCGGAAGCCGAAGGTCAGCGGAAACGGGGGACGAAAGCGCACCCGGCTCGGTGAACTTTTGGTCCGATGCCGCGGCCGTTACCGGCCGCCCTCCTTCTTACGATTGGCCGGCAATGCCGACGTACTCGCTCGTCGTCCCGGCCTACAACGAGGAGGCGGTCGTCTCCGAGCTGGTCGCGCGCCTCGGGCAGCTGATGGACGCGTTGGACGGCGACGCCGAGGCGATCCTCGTCGACGACGGCAGCCGCGACCGCACCTACGAGCTGATGGTCGAGGCGACGGCAGGCGACGATCGCTTCCGGCTCGTCCGCCTCTCGCGCAACTTCGGCCACCAGATCGCGCTCACCGCCGGCGTCGACCTCGCGGCCGGCGAGGCGGTGGTCGTGATGGACGCCGACCTGCAGCACCCGCCCGAGGTCGTGCTCGAGCTGGCGAAGCGCTGGCGGGAGGGCTACGACGTCGTCTACGGCGTGCGCGACGAGCGCACCGGCGAGACGCGCTTCAAGCGCTACACCGCGGACTGGTTCTACCGCGGCTTCAACCGGATCTCGGAGGTGCCGGTGCCCGTCGACGTAGGCGACTTTCGGCTGGTCGACCGGCGCGTGCTCCACGTATTTCTCCAGATGCGCGAGAGCAACCGCTTCGTTCGCGGGATGTTCTCCTGGATCGGCCTGGAGCAGATCGGCGTCCCGTACCAGGGCAGCGAGCGCTTCGCGGGCGAGTCGAAGTACCCGCTCCAGCGGATGCTCCGTTTCGCCGTCGCAGGCGTGATCAGCTTCTCGTCGGCGCCGCTGCGCGCTGCGCTCAAGCTCGGCTTCGCCGTCTCGATCCTGACGTTCGCGTTCGGCCTGTGGAGCATCATCGTGAAGCTTTCCGGCCTCTACGAGGTGCCCGGCTGGACGTCGATCGTCGTCGTCGTCACGTTCATCGGCGGCGTTCAGCTCATCGTGCTCGGCGTGATCGGGGAGTACATCGCGTCGATCCACGACGAGGTCAAGCGCCGCCCGCTGTACGTCATCGGCGACCTCGAGAACTTCCCCGAAGCCCCGCCGCTGCCGCCGCGAGCGGTGGTCGTCAGGCCGCGCGGTCGCTGAACGTCCAGCGGCGGTTCGCGAGAAACGTCGAGACGGTGATCAGCGGAGTCGCCGCCAGGTACGCCTCGAACCTGCCGATCTCGACGCCGTGGACGAACAGGAAGACGAGCAGGCTCGCTGCTCCCGCGCCGGCCGCGCCGAAGAGCGCGTAGAGCAGGCGCGCCTGGCGCGTGTCCCGGGCTCGGAAGGTCCAGCGCCTATTGAAGACATAGCCGTTGACCACGCCCGCGCCCCAGGCGATCGGCGCCGAGACGACGTACCAGACCCCAAGCGCCAGCAGGGCCCGGTACACGACCAGGCTGATCAGCGTGTTCGCGACACCGACGACCAGGAAACGGACGAACTCCCGGGGCACCCCGGGGATTGTGCTGCGGCTCCCGGCCGCCGCCTACTTCCCGTAGCCGTCGTCGCCCCCGGACGAGCCACCGCTCGAGCCCGACGAAGGGCTGCTGCCGTTCACGACGAGCGCGCCGGCCATCCCTTGGCTCTTGTGGTACTTGCAGTAGAAGGAGAGCGCGCCCGATTTCGGGATGGTCACGGTGACCTTCGCGTCCTCTCCGGCCTCGAGGTCCTTGTCGATTCCCTGCGAGTCGATCGTGAAGTTGTGCTCCACGGAGCCTTCGTTCTCGAGCTCGAGCGTGACCTTCTGGCCCGGACTGCCTTTCAGCACCGTGGGCTTGAAGTAGTAGTCGTCGAGCTCCACCTTGGTCTCGCTGCTCGCCGACTTCGACCCGTGGTTGTTCGACTGGACGCCGGCGGCGTTGATCTGTGCCCCGCCGCCGCTTCCGGAGCCAGAGCTCTCCGTCGTCGAGCCCGCGTTCGACCCGCCGCTGGAGCCGCCGCAGCCTGCGGCAGCCACGACGGCCAGGGTCATGGCTGCGAACATCAGCGCACGTCTCATCTCGTCACTCCTCCCTGTGGGTTCGGTGACGAGATACGGGGCGGACGTCGGTTCGGTTCTAGGTCTTCGCGAGCTCCGAGTCAGGCTGCGGGACGATGCGAATGTAGGGCTTCGGCGCTTCCCACTCGCCGAAGATCTCCTTCGCCTCGTCGTCCGAGACCGACCCGGCGATGATCACGTCGTCGCCGTGCTGCCAGTTGACCGGTGTGGAGACCTTGTGCTTCGCCGTCAGCTGGAGCGAGTCGATCACGCGCAGCACCTCGTCGAAGTTGCGCCCGGTCGTCATCGGGTAGACGAGGATCAGCTTGATCGCCTTGTCCGGCCCGATCACGAAGACGTTGCGGACGGTCTGGTTGTCGGCGGGTGTGCGTTCCTTCGCGTCGCCGGAGACCTCGGCGGGCAGCATCCCGTAAGCCTTCGAGATCTCGAAGTCGGGATCGCCGATGATCGGGTAGTTCGGAGCCTCGCCCTGCGTTTCCTCGATGTCCTTCGCCCAGCGCTCGTGGTCGTTGGCCGAGTCGACCGAGAGCCCGATGATCTTGACGTTGCGCCGGTCGAACTCGGGCTTGACCTTCGCCATGTAGCCGAGCTCGGTCGTGCAGACCGGCGTGAAGTCCTTCGGGTGAGAGAACAGGACCGCCCACGAATCCCCGATCCACTCGTGGAAGCGGATCGGTCCCTCAGTCGTCTGCGCCTCGAAGTCCGGCGCCGTGTCTCCAAGCCGCAAAGCCATCTTCGCCCTCCTTGTCCCGAGTCTTGTGCAAGCCTACGTGACGTAAGGCATGCGACCGATCGTCGGCATAACCACCGACCTCCAGACCGTCATCTTCGGGGCCTGGGAGGAGGAGTCTGCGCTCATTCCGGCCGACTACGTGCGGGCCGTCGAGCGCGCCGGCGGCCGGCCCGTGCTGATCCCTCCGAGCGAGGAAGGCACCGAGGAGACGCTCGACCTGCTCGACGCGCTGGTGTTGTCCGGCGGCTCCGACCTCGATCCGGCGACGTACGGCCACGATCCGCACCCGGAGACGAACGGGGTGCTCGAGGAGCGGGACCGCGCCGAGCTGGCTCTCCTGCACGGGGCCCTCGCGCGCGACATGCCCCTGCTCGCCGTCTGCCGCGGGAGCCAGGTGCTGAACGTCGGCCTCGGCGGCGACCTCGTCCAGCATCTTCCGGACCTCGTCGGCCACGACGAGCACAAGCACACTCCGGGTGAGTACGCCGACCACGACGTGACGCTCGAGGCGGGCACGCGGCTCGAGGCGCTGCTCGGCGACCACGCGCCGGTCAAGTCACACCATCACCAGGGCTTCGGGAAGCTCGGCCAGGGCCTCCGCGAGGCGGCACGGGCGCACGACGGCACGCTCGAGGCGCTCGAGGACCCCGAGCGCCGCTTCACGCTGGGCGTCCTCTGGCACCCGGAGGTCGGCGAGGACCAGCGTTTGTTCGAGGCCTTCGTCGAAGAGGCCCGCAAGTACCGCGCCGAGCGCTCCTAGACCTTCGGGCCACTCCGCGCTACCGTTTTTCGCGGGAGGGTCACTGCTGAACGCTCGAAAGATCTTGCAAGCGCACGAGACGCTGCTCGCCGGCGTGGCAGTCGGCGTCGCCACGGTCATCGTCTACGGCATCGCCGGCTGGCGAGGCTGGATCGCCTGGGTCTGGCTCGCCTCGATCGTGGTGATCTCCGCGCACCTGTTCGTGACGAGCGGCAGGCTCGGCCGGCCCGCGTGGCCAGATCTGGTGGCCCCATGCGCGCTCGTCGCCGCCCTCTCGCCGCTCTACCTGCTGCGGCTCGAGGCCTGGCCGGTCCAGGTCGGCTCGGACGAGATCGCGATCATGACCTACGCCAAGCAGTACGCGGCTACGCCGCACGTCGACCTCTTCGGCCTGAGCACGTACTTCGGCGACCCTTCGGGACAGCTGGTCGTCTGGGGCAAGCTCGGGAACCTCTTCGGCGGAGTCACCCTCGAGAACATGCGGCTCGTGCACGCGCTCTGCGCACTTCTGATCATCGGCATCTCGTACGCACTCTTCCGCCAGCTGCTGCCGCTGGGCTGGGCGCTCCTCGCGTCGGCGGTGCTGGGCCTCAACCACTCCCTGCTGATGATGAGCCGGTTGGCGATGAAGGAGAACGTGCCCACGCTCGTCGAGGTGTCCTCGATGGCGCTCCTCCTGCTGGGCCTGCGCAAGCAGAACCGCTTCGCGACCTTTGTCGGGGGCGCGGTCGCCGGGCTCGGGGTCTACGTCCACTACTCCGGGCGACTGGTCTTCCCGCTCTGGATCGCATTCCTGGTGATCCTCGCGATCGCGTACCGCAACGAGCTCGGGCTCCGCCGCATAGCGGGGCTGGGCGCCGTCTCGGCCGCCGCGTTCGCTCTCGTCGCGACTCCATACGCGATCGCGTACGAGAAGGCTCCGCCCGAGCTCAAGGCGTACACCCAGGACGCCAACCTCCTGACCGCACAGGGGCGGAAGTTCCAGCAGGGCTGGGTCTTCGCGGACACCGTCTGGGGCGGCTACAAGCGAAACGTCGTCAACGGGCTCACGGCCTTCAACATGGGCCGCTCCGACCACGCCTGGCAGTACCTCGATTCCGGGCACGGCATCGTCGACCCGCTCACCGGCGGCCTGCTCTGGATGGGCGCGCTCGTCGTGCTCATGCGCGCCGTGCGCAGGCGCGGGCCCCCGTGGACATTGCTCCCGCTCGTCTCCTTCCTCACGCTCTACCTGCTCTACGCCTTCGTGATCGGGCAGGCGCCCGACTACTCCCGGATGCTGATCATCCTGCCGTTCGTCGCCTACCTCGTGGCCGAGGCCGTGCGCGCCGCGGCTGCCGTTGCCGCGCCGGCTTCTGGCGCAGCAGCTGGCGCTTCCGCCTGGCGCCCGTCATCCCGCTCGCCGCCGCGCTCGTGCTCGGGATCGGCGTCTGGAACGGCTTCATCGGCTGGGACTACATCCACAAGGGCCAGGTCACCGGCGACGACATCGGCGGCACGGGCCGCTACGTCACTCGCCACAGCGGCAACCCGGCCGAGCATTTCTACCTCGCGGCCGACCAGCAGCAGTGGAAGTACTTCGTCTGGGGCTGGCCTTCGATGTGGGAGGAGCGGCTGCGCCTGTTCGCGGCGGACGACGCTCAGGTCGCCGGAGTGATCGCGCCGGCGACGGTGGGCCAGCTCAACGCGGCGCCGCCGTTTGTCGTCTTCATGCGCGCCGATCTGTGGAGCAGCCAGCAGCAGGCGTTCCTGCAGCGGTACCCGCAGGCACGCATGGATCGCATCACCCCGGACGGCCGCCTGATCGCCGTCAACGTCGCGTAAAGCACGAAGGGCGCCCTTGCGAGCGCCCTTCGCACGTCGAGCCTTCGCGACTAGCGGGTCAGGTCGATCCCGCTGGTCGAGCCGGTGACGCCGTTCGTCGAGTACTGGTAGTGCACCGCTGAGGACGGAGCCGTCTTGTTCTTGACGGCGGTCGTGCTCAGTCTCAACGCGACGTAGTAGGTGCCCGCGGAGGCGGCGTTCCACTGCACCGTGAACGAGCCGTTGCCGCCCGCTGCCGTGGCAGTCGCTCCGGAGACGGCCCCACAGCTCGCGTTGAACACGGCCGTTCCCGACCCGAGGCCGAACAGCGTGCTGAAGTTGCCCGTCGTGATCGACTGCGGGATCACGGCGCTGTTCGAGCCCGCCGAGCGGCTGACCCGCACCCAGTAGTCGAAGGCGCTCGGGCTCACGCTCCGGATCCGGCCGTTACGGACCGTGAACGTGACCGCCGAGAGCGTCGTGGCAGTGCCGGCGGAGAACTGTCCGCAGGTCGCGCCGGTCGACGTGATCTGGCTGACCGGCCCAGGTGGCGGCGGGGGCGGTGGCGGAGGCGGAGGCGGTGGCGGCGGAGGCGGAGGCGGGGGCGGACGGCGGAGGCGGTGGTGGTGGCGGCGGCGGTGGTGGTGGCGAGCCGCCGCAGGCCGGGAACTTGAAGCTCCCGATCCGGGTCCGCCAGTTGAACTGCGACGAGCCCGACGGGTAGTACTCGTTCGTGTACCAGAACGTGCAGTCGTCGCTCGGGTCGACGGTCAGGTCGCTGTAGTCACCCCAGCGGTTGCTGGTCGCCGTCTGGCTGCCCGCGCCTGCGAAGAGCGTGGCCTCGCCCTGGGCGAGCTGGTTGAGCGGGTCGCTCGCCAGCCGGCCGGCGTAGCGGATCTGGGGCACCGTGGTCGAGCTCGAGGCGCTGAATCCGACGGCGAGGTCGCCCGAGCCGTCCATCGCCGCGCTTCCCATCCAGCGCCAGGTCGTGTCGGGCTGATAGGTGCTCTCCTGGAACACGGTGACCGGGCCCGAGGTGACGTTTCGCAGCTCGAGCCAGCGGACGCCCGCGACGCCGCCCGAGCTGACGGTGTAGTTCGTCACGAGCGACTCGTGGTCGCCGAAGTTCCGGTAGGCGGCGCGGAACATGAACCTGTCGCCGATCCCGTCGAGGCTCGAGCCGTTCGGCTCCGGGACGCACGCGCGGGTCGCCGGGCAGAGCTCCGTGAAGCCGGCTGCGGCCGGCGAGGCGAAGCGCGTGAACGTCGAGTTCGACGGCGTCGCCCAGTCGACGTGGAAGTGGTACACGCGGTACGCGCCTCCGTTCGGCCACTCGACGAAGGAGTCGGGCGCGCCCGCAGGCGGAGCCGTGCTCCCGTCCAGGTCGGCCGGCAGGTAGGCCTGCTCGGTGCTCCCGCCGGTGACCCCGGTGGTGATGAAGCTCGCGGCGTTGCCGGCGAGCATCGCAGCGCGGTTGAACGCGAACGGCTGCGGGCCGAGGAACGCGGTCCCGGCCGAGTTGAAGACGTTCATCGACATGTAGTACGCGTCCGGCCACACCCCGAGGTGGGGGTAGTCGAAGAAGTTCGAGCCGAGGTGGAAGCCGTACCGGAACCAGCTTCCGGTCGCGTCGCTCGTCGTCGAGACGGCGACGCACTCGTCCGTCGGGACGGAGACGCCCGCGAACTGGGTGATCACCCAGCGGCCGGCCAGCTGGTCGTAGAGCACGACCGGGTCGCCGTCGCCGTTGTTCTGGCAGACGCCGCCGAAGCCGCTCCAGAGCGTGGTGATCCCGGCGGGGCCGTAGACGGACGCGCCGGTCGACTTCGAGAACACCTGGAAGCCCTCGTTCACGATCTGGACGTACTGCGTCGCGCCGACTTCGCCGTTCGTGTCCGGCGGCGCGCAGCTGCAGCCGACGCCGGGGAACGGGATCCCGTCGAAGCTGAGGCTCGGCGCGGGCATGTTCGCCGCAGCGAGCGAGCGCTGGACGACGTGGTCCGGCGCGTTCGCGTGATGTCCGATGCGCGGGTTGAGCGCGGCCTCGCGCTCCGGGGCTGCCTTGAGCGGCAGCGCGGGGATCCCGCGTAGCACAGGCGAGACGTCGTTCTTGTACGAGTGCCCGACGTAGACGACGCCGTGCGGCCCGTTGAGCGCGGTGGGCGGGGCGGTCGCGGAGACGGCCGGCGCGGACGAGCGCGCCGAGCCGCCGGCCAGGACGACCGTCGCCTGCACGAGCACGGCGACGCCGAGCAGGCCGACGACGACTCCCACCCGTCGCCGGTTGGCGAGGTGGACGAGCTTGCGCCGGTGGATCATGGATTCCTCCCGGTTCGTGTGGACGCAGCCTCGACGAAAAGCTCCTCCCCCGAGAGACTGCGCTGACGGCGGCCTGGATTTAACACACGGCAGCGGCTGGTCGCAAACGGCGCGACTTCGGTTTACGCTCGCGTGATGCGAGGGCTCCTGCTCCACGGCAACACCGAGCACTCGGCTGCCCTTCGCCACGAGCTCCCGATCGCGATCATCGACCCGATCCTGTTCGCGGAGGTGGATGGACGGCGCTACGTGCTCACGAGCCACCTCGAGGCCGACCGGGTCAAGCGCGCTCTGCCCGACGCCGAGCTCCTCGACTACATCAGGCTCGGCTTCAGGGACTTCGTGCAGCAGGGGATGTCCTGGGCCGAAGCCGGCCGTGAGACGGAGGCCCGGGCCGTGAAGGAGATCGGCCTCGACGAGGCGATGGTGCCCGGCGACTTCCCGCTCGGGCTCGGGGACCTCCTCCGCCGGGACGGCGTGGTCCTCACCGTGGACGACGCCGCGGTCGACCAGCGCCGCCGCGCGAAGTCGGCGGCCGAGCTCGAGGGCATCCGCGCCGCGCAGGCCGCCGCTCACGCCGGGATGGCCGCCGCGCGAGACCTGCTCTCTCGCGCCGAGGCCGGCGCGGACGGGCGGCTGGAGCTGGAAGGCGAGCCGCTCCTGGCAGAGCACGTACGGGAGGCGCTGCGAGCCGCATGCGCAGAGAACGGCGCGCCATGCCCACCCGACGTCATCGTCTCCTCGGTCTGGCAAGGCACCGGCCACGAGCCGGGAGGCGGCCCGCTGCCGGCCGGCCTCCCGATTCACGTCGACATCTGGCCGCGCGACGAGGAGAGCGCCTGCTGGGCGGACATGGCGCGTACGTTCCTGGTGGGCGAGCCCGTTGCCGAGCACGCCGGGCTGATCGCAGAGCAGGAGCGCCTAGCCCTGGAGGCGCTCACCCACGCCAAGGAGTCAGTGCGGCCAGGAGTCACCGGGCGGGAGCTCTTCGACGCCACCTGCGACCTCTTCGAGGGGGCCGGCTACTCCACCCAGAGAACCGCGGGCGACGACGACGGGCCGGAGGGCTTCCAGCATTCCCTCGGCCACGGCGTCGGCCTCGACGTGCACGAAGCGCCGTCGCTCGGCCTGGCCGGCCGTGAGCCGCTGGTCCCAGGCGACGTCATCGCCATCGAGCCGGGCCTCTGGGACAGCCGCGTCGGCGGCGTGACGTTCGAGGATCTCGTCCTCGTCACCGAGACCGGCCGCGAGGTCCTGACGGACTTCCCGTACGACCTGTCGCCTGCTACTCGCGGATGAGGGCGCTCATTCGCGCGAACGAGTAGAAGACGAGGTAGCTCGCCAGCAGGAACGAGGTGAGCAAAACCGTCAGCGCGAGTGGCCGAGCGTGAAAGCCCTGCGTCGCCTGGCCGAGGAGCGAGCCGGGCCGGAGGAAGACATCCCAGGAGTTCCAGCGCTGGAAGCGCCCGAGGTAGATCCCGAAGGAGCTCGCGGCGAGGACGCCGATCACGAGCATCCATGCGTTCAGCACGCCGATGAACCGCCGGGCGACCGCGTGCATGAGGAAGAGCGACGCCAGTCCGAGCAGGAGCCCGGTCCAGGCCGCGGCGGAGAGCAGGAGGACGTCGTACAGGATCGGGACGCCGACGCCCGAGCTGCCGCCGATGTGCTTCAGGTCGGTGACGATGTAGGGGGCGTTCGGGAAGAACAGCAGCCACAGGCCGCCGAGAGCGAGAACCCTCGCGCCGGACACGCCGGGCCGCGCGCGGGCGTAGGCCACGAGCGACAGAAGGAACGGCACCCAGGCGAGGAACAGGTTCCACGCAATCCAGGTGTGCTCGAGGGTCTCCGTGTAGACGACGCGCGCGAGCATCATCGTGATCACGAACAGCGACAGCACCGCCAGAGACGCCACGACCGCGATCCGGCGGTCGCTGAAGGAGCTTCGGAACCGAGCGAACATGCGACGAGCCTAGCTCAGGGGCACGAGACGCGTACCTGTCGCCTTGAATGAGGCGAAGACCGTGCCCCCGCGCGCGAGACCGAGCCGCTCCGCCGATGCTCCAGTTACCTCGGCGGTCAACGGCCCCACGCGGACTCTGACGCGGTTCCCGACCTGGACGATCGAGACGACCTCGCCCGAGACCAGGTTCAGCGCCGAATCGTCGGGATACGCGCGGCCGACCGAGACGTCCCACGGGTAGACGACGACCCCGACCTCGCCGTCGCCCGGGTCGGTGGAGTAGAGCAGCTCGCCGCCTCCGAGCTGCACTTTCGTCAGGCCGTTCTCCTGGCCGACCGTGCGGCCGTGGAGCAGGTTCGCGCCGGTGAACGACGCGACGAACGGGTCGAGCGGCGCCGAGACGAGCTCCTCCGGCGAGCCGATCTGCCGCAGCTCGCCGTCGACGAGGACGCCGACCGTCCCCGCCAGCGCGACCGCGTCCTCGTAATCGTGGGTCACGATCAGCGCCGGCAGCTCGAGGTCGGAGAGGAGCTCCTGCAACTCGGCTCGCACGCTCGCCTTCGTGTGGGCGTCGAGCGCGGCGAGCGGCTCGTCGAGGAGCAGCGCTCCGGGGTTCCGCGAGAGCGCGCGGGCCAGCGCGACCCGCTGCCGCTCGCCGCCCGAGAGCTCCCCCGGCCTGGCTCGCGCAAGGTGCGAGATCCGGAAGCGCTCGAGCAGCTCGTCGACCCGCTCCTTGCCGCCGTAGGCGACGTTCGACCGCACGCTCAGGTGCGGGAAGAGCGCGTAGTCCTGGAAGAGGAGGCCGACCCGCCGCTCGTCGGGCGGGAGGTCGACGCCGCGCTCGACGTCCAGCCAGCTCTCGCCGTCGAGCGCGACGCGCCCCGCCGCGGGTCGAAGCAGCCCTGCGATCACACGCAGGACCGAGCTCTTGCCCGAGCCAGACGGCCCGACGAGCGCGACGGTGCGCTCGACCTCGAGCTCGAGGCTCAGCTCGAAGGAGCGACGAGGGAGCGAGAAGTTCGCCGAGAGGGTTGCCACGAGAGGATGAGCCTCAGGGTCACGAGCAGGACGGCGCTGACGACGACGAGCAGCGCGCCCATCGCGAGGGCGACGTCGAAGTTGAGGGAGAAAGCGGCGTAGATCGCGAGCGGCAGAGTCTGGGTCACGCCCTGGAGGCTGCCGGCGAACATGATCGTCGCCCCGAACTCGCCCAGGCCGCGCGCGAAGGCGAGCGCCTCGCCGGCGGCGAGGCCGTTCCGGGCGAGCGGCAGCACCACGCGGAAGAAGGTGCGCGTCGAGCCGGCGCCGAGGGTTCGCGAGGCGGCGACCAGGTCGGCGTCGACCCCCTCGAAGGCGGCGATCGCGGTGCGGATGTAGAGCGGGCTCGCCACGAACGCAACCGCGAGGACGACCGCGGTCTGCGTGAACGCGACGTCGATCCCGAGAGAGCGGTCGGTCGAGCCGAGGAGCCCGAAGCGGCCGAACGCCGCAAGCAGGCCGAGCCCGGCGACGGCGGGCGGGAGCACGAGCGGCAGCTCCACGACCGTCACGAGGAGCGTCCGCCCCGGGAAGCGCCGGCTCGCGAGCAGGTAGGCGAGCGGTGTCCCGAAGAGCAGGATCAGCGCCTGCGCGATCGCCGTGGTCTTGAACGAGACGACGAGCGCGTCGGTGACGACCGGGTTCGACAGGAGCCGCACCAGGCGGCCCGGAGGGACCCGCGTGAAGATGGCCACCACCGGCAGCGACGAGGAAGGCGAGCGCGACCACCGCCGCGCCGACGAAGAGGACGCCGAGGAGCGTCTGCCGCGAGCGCCTGCCGGCCACTTAGCGCTTCGGCTTGACGCGCGGCAGGAAGCCGTACCGGCGCAGGATCCGCTGGCCGCTGCGCGCTGAGGACGTTCTTCACGAACGCGTGGGCCGCCGCCTTGTGCCCGCTCGCGGAGACGACGCAGATGCCGTATTGCACGTTCGGCTGCGCCCGGGCGGGAAGGCGAATCGTCTTGACCTTCCCGGCAACGGTCCGGGAGTCGGTCGAGTAGACGAAGCCTGCGTCTCCCTCGGCGAGCGCGACTTTCGCGAGCACCTCGCGCACGTCGCTCTCCTCGCTGACGACGTTCTTCAGCACGCCCGAGAGGCGCAGGTTCTTCAGCACCTGCCGCGTGTACGCGCCGACGGGGACGTTCTGCGCCGCGATCACGAGCTTGATCCCGGAGCGCCGCGAGGTCGTAGACGTTGTGGATGCCGGCGGGATTCGAGGCCGGGACGATCAGGACGAGCGCGTTGCGGGTGAAGACGACTGGCTTCGAGCAGAAGTGGTCGCGATAGAGACGCCTGCGGAAGGCGCGTGTTCGCGGAGGCGAAGATGTCGGCCGGAGCGCCCTGGCGAATCTGCGCGGCGAGCGTGTTCGAGCCGGCGAACGAGAACCTGGCGCCGGGCGCGATCTTGGGGAAGGCGTCCGTCAGCGAGGCGGCGGCGTAGACCGTCGGGTGGTAGGTGGTGCTCTGTCCTGCGGCGCCCGAGACGAGCAGTCCGGAGACGAGCAGCGCTGCCGCGACGACTCTCACGACTGCTGCACCATCACCGACGTCGCCTTGACGACGGCCGTCGCGGGCATGCCCTTGCGCAGGCCGAGCTCCTCGACCGCGTCGGCGGTCACGATCGCGACCACGCGGGCCGGCGACTCGACGACGAGCTCCACCTGGGCGACCAGCCCCTCGAGCTTGACGTCGGTGACCGTCCCGCTGAAGCGGTTGCGGGCACTGAAGTGCGTCGTCCCGCCGCCGCGCAGCCGGTCGATCTCGCGCGCCGAGACGATCCGCCGGTTGCTGGCGTCCCGGCTCGTCTTGAGCTTCCCGGTTCGGTCCCAGCGGCGGAGCGTGTCGAGGCTGATCCCGAGCGTCTTGGCGGCCTCACCTGCGCTGTAGAACTGCTTCGGCATCTCCCCGATACTAATGCAATGCCTAGGCAGCACGAAGCGCGGTCGCATCAATCCCCCAGGCCGGCGAGGTCGTGGCACGATCTCCGGCCATGGCTGCGAGCCCTTCGAGTTACGACGCCATCGTCATCGGCGCCGGTCACAACGGCCTGGTCACGGCGTGCTACCTGGGGCGCGCGGGGCTGCGCGTGCTGGTCCTCGAGCGGCGCCACATCGTCGGCGGCGCCTGCGTCACCGAGGAGACCTTTCCCGGCTTCAAGGTGTCGACCGCTTCCTACGTCAACAGCCTCTTCCACACGGAGATCATCCGCGACCTGAAGCTGACGTCGTACGGCTTCGAGGTGCTCCCCCGCAACCCGTCGTCGTTCACGCCGTTCCCGGACGGGCGCTCGTTGATGATGGGCCCGGACGCCGAGCAGACCCGCAGCGAGATCGCGAAGTTCAGCAAGCGCGACGCCGAGCGGTACCCGCAATACGAGGCGATGCTCGAGCGGGTCGCGGACGTGGTCGAGCCGACGCTGACGATGGCGCCGCCCGACCTGCGCAGGCCCCGGCTCGGCGATCTCCGGAAGCTGCTGACCCTGGGGCAATCCTTTCGACAACTGGGCGACGCAACCGGCGAGGCCGTGGAGATCCTCACCGGCGCGGCGCGCCCGATCCTCGACCGCTGGTTCGAATCGGAGGAGCTGAAGGCAACCCTGGCGACCGACGCGATCATCGGCGCGATGGCGAGCCCGTCGATGCCGGGGACCGCCTACGTGCTCTTCCACCACGTCATGGGCGAAGCCGGCGGGAACCGCGGCGTCTGGGCCTACATGCGCGGCGGCATGGGCGGGATCACGCAGGCGCTCGCCGCTGCCGCGCGCGACCTGGGCGCCGACATCCGCTGCGAAGCCGAGGTGGCCCGCATCCTCGTGCGAGACGGCCGGGCGGCGGGGGTCGCGCTCGCCTCGGGCGACGAGTTCCACGCCCCGATCGTGGCCAGCAACGCCGACGCCAACGTGACCTTCCTGAAGCTGGTCGACCGGAGCGTGCTGCCGGAGCCGTTCGTGGCCGACGTCGAGCGGATCAACTACGAGAGCGCCTCGCTGAAGATCAACGTCGCGCTCGACGAGCTGCCGAACTTCAGCGCCGTGCCCGGGACGGAGCCAGGGCCGCAGCACCGCGGCACCATCCACCTCGTCCCGGACCAGGACTACATCGAGCGCGCGTTCGACGACGCGAAGTACGGACGGCCCTCCGCGGACCCCGTGATCGAGTGCCAGCTTCCGTCGGTGGTCGACCCGACCGTGGCGCCGCCGGGAAAGCACCTGATGTCGATGTTCGTCCAGTACGCGCCGTACGAGCTCCGCGACGGCAGCTGGGACGACGAGCGCCGCGACGCGTTCGCCGATCGCTGCTTCGAGATCGTGAACGAGTACGCGCCGAACTTCACGAGCGCCGTGATCGACCGCCAGGTGCTGGCGCCGCCCGACCTCGAGCGCGTCTTCAATCTCACCGGCGGAAACATCTTCCAGGGCGCGATGACGCCGGGCCAGCTGTTCGCGTTCCGTCCGGTGCCCGGCTACGCGCGCTACCGCACGCCGATCCGCGGCCTGTACCTCTGCGGCTCGGCCGCCCACCCCGGCGGAGGCGTCATGGGCACGCCTGGCCTCAACGCCGCACGCGAGATTCTCGGCCGTCGACGCTTCCGCGCACGCGGCAGCCGCACGGCCTCCTTGCGCTGAACCCCTCTCGGCAGCGGGAGCGAGGTACGTTGTCGCAAGTGACCGCCCTGGTCGACGTCGCACGTCAAGCTGTCGTACGCCACTCCTGGCGGGAGGCGTACGACGCCTACTCGGGCTCGGACGAGCCGGAGTTGACGCCGCACGACCTGGAGCGGTTCGCGGACGCGGCCTGGTGGACAGGCGGCATCGACCAGGCGATGGGCCTGCGCGAGCGCTCCTACACGGGCTTCTCGGCGGCGGGCGACAAGCTCGGCGCGGCCCGTCTCGCGCTGACGCTCTCCTGGGACCACATGAACCGGGGCGCGTTCGCCGTCTCGCGCGGATGGTTCTCGAACGCCGAGCGCCTGCTGGAGGGGCTGCCGGAGGCGGCGGAGCACGGGTATCTCGCCCTCTCACGCGGAGTCACGGCCCTCCTCGCCGAGGGAGACGTCGACCGCGCCCTCCCCGAGCTCGAGCGAGCCCACGACATCGCGGCCCGCGCCGGCGACCGGGACACGCAGGTCCTGGCGCTCGTCGGCAAGGGCCGGGCGTTCGTGCAGCGGGGGGACGTCGAGGCGGGGCTCGCCATCCTCGACGAGGCGAGCACGTCCGCGGTCTCCGGCGAGCTGCGCCCGTTCGCGACGGGGCTCGTCTACTGCGTGACGATCTCGTCTTGTCAGAACGTGGGCGACTTCCGCCGCGCGGCCGAGTGGACGGATGCGGCGAACCGCTGGTGCGAGCAGGCGGACATGAACGGCTTCCCGGGTGCCTGCCGCATCCACCGCGCGGAGGTCATGCGACTGCGCGGCGACTGGCCGCCAGGCCGAGCAGACTGCCCTCGCCGCCTGCGAGGAGCTCCTGGACTTCGACCGCCACATCACGGCGGGCGGGTACTACGAAATCGGAGAGATCCGTCGCCGTCGCGGCGACTTCGCGTCCGCAGGAGAGGCATACCGCACCGCGGACGAGCTCGGACGCTCCCCTCAGCCCGGCCTGGCGCTCCTGCAGCTCGCAGAGGGCAGAGTCGAGAGTGCGCAGGCCGGGATCGACCGTGCACTCGGGGAGATCCAGGAGCCCTTAGCGCGCGTGCGCGCGCTGCCCGGCCCTGGTCGAGATCGCGATCGCTTCGGGGGACCTCGCGACGGCCCGATCGGCCGCGGCGGAGCTCCAGCAGCTCGTCGACGCCTACAAGATCGGCGACCGGCGCGCGCCCGCCTTCGACGCGACCGTCCACTTCGCCCTCGGGCAGATCGAGCTCGCCGAGAAGGACTGGGACGGCGCGGCGCGCGACCTCCGCCACGTACGCGACGAGTGGCAGCAGGATTGGCGCTCCGTATGAGGTGGCGCAGGCGAGACTGCTGCTCGGCATCGCCTTTCGCGGTCAGGGCGACGAGCATGCCGCGACGCTCGAGCTGCAGGCCGCGTTGACCACGTTCGAGCGCCTCGGGGCGAAGCTCGACGAGGCGCGCGCCAAGGAGCTGCTCGGGCACGTCGAGGCGCGTCGGACCTTTCTCTTCACGGACATCGTCGACTCGACGAGGCTGCTCGAGACGTTGGGCGACGAACGTTGGCGGAAGCTCCTCGCTCAGCACGACAAGCTGGTGCGCGCCCGCATCGTCGAGAGCGGCGGCGAGGTGATCAAGCAGACCGGTGACGGCTTCTTCGCTTCCTTCGGCGAGCCGAGTGCCGCAGTCGACGCTGCGATGGCGATCCAACGGACCCTTCAGTCGGAGGTGTTCGCGCCCGAGGTCAGGATCGGCGCCCACGCGGGAAACGCGTTCAAGACAGGCGCGGGTTTCACCGATTACGGCGGACAGAGCGTGCATATGGCCGCCCGAATCGGTGCAGCCGCAGCCGCGGGCGAAGTTCTGGTCAGCCGCGAGACGCTCGACGGGATCGAGACGGCGTTCCGGCTCTCGGAGCCGCGCGTGACCTCGCTCAAGGGCTTCGGCGAGCCGATGGAGGTCGTCTCGGTCGACTGGCGCTAGAGGCTTCGCCTAGGAGCGCTCTTCTGACGGAGGCTCGGGCGCCGGGGTGGGGTCGGCGGCAGGAGGCTCCGGCTGCGCGGTCTGTCGCCGAGGCGTCCGCGCGGCAAGAACGATCAATGCGGTGCTTCCCGCGGTGACGAGCAGGCCGCCGATGAGTACGCCGATCGCGACCCAGAGCAGAAAGGACATCTTGGCGCCCACGTCGACGTCCGCGGCGATGCCACGCGAGCCGTCGGCGTTCATGAGGACGATCGACCAGTCCCCGTCGCGCACCTTCCATGTGAGCGTCTGAGTTCCGACCCCCGAAGCGGAAGCCGCCCAGAAGCCCCGGTCCGCCGGAGGCCCGTCCGGCGCACCTCCTTCGATCGGCAGGTACGTGACCCGGAAGGGATCGAACTCGACGTCCTGGACGTTGGCGTGACCGACGTTCCCCAGGTACCTGGCCACGTCCGCCGCGGGGCCGATGCCGATGAAGAGCGTCTTCGTGCCTGCGCTCTCCCCGCGGATCCGGACCTTCCCGAACCAGCTTTCGTTCAGGACCCAGCGGGCTCCGTCGGCATCGGCTTCCAGCCGCGTGCGCGTCAGTGCATAGGTCGGCGTCGCGAAACGCTCGGTCGGCGTCGTCAGGTAGCCGTCGTCGCGCTGCGTACGGTCGGCCCAGAGCAGGAAGCCTCCACCTGCGAGCAGAGCAAGCCCGACCAGGACTCCGATGCCTCCGAGGACTATGAGGACGATGCGACCGGCGCTCATCGGTACCGAAGGATGACATCGACGCTGATCGAGGGCGCGCTGGAGGTGCACGTGGATGCGAAAGGCGCCCCGAGGCGTCCTCGAGACTTGGCCCCTCTGCGCGTGCGTCGATTGCGCCCGCGAAAGCCGCGGACGACAATCAACGAATGGCTCCTCCGATTCACTACGCGCGCAGCGGCGACGTGAACATCGCGTACCAGGTCGTCGGCGAGGGTCCGCACGACCTGCTGATGATCCCAGGCTGGGTGACCCATCTCGGCCTCGATTGGAGAGAGCCGCGCTGGGTGCGCTGGTTCGAGCGGGTGACGTCGTTCGCGCGCGTCGTTCGCTTCGACAAACGTGGCACCGGCATGTCGGACCGCACGCCTGGCGTCCCCACGCCCGATGAGCGGATGGAGGATGCGCGCGCGGTCCTGGATGCGGCGGGCCTCGAACGAGCGCACGTGATCGGCTGGAGCGAGGGAGGACCGCTCGCCGTGATGTTGGCGGTCACGCACCCGGAGCGCGTACAGAGCCTTGTCCTCCATGGAACGCAGGCGACCTTCCGCCGCCGCGACGACTATCCGTTTGGCGACGAACAGACCGAGGGCCACCTCGAAGACCTCGAGCGACGCTGGGGAAGCGAGGAGCTCGCCCGCTCGTTCGTCCCCGACGGAGATTCGGCGACGATCCGGCGGCTCGCGGCTTACCAGCAGGCCGGCGCTAGCCCGAGCGCGGGGGTCGCGCTGGCGCGCGCGAACTCGGAGATCGACATACGCCCGCTGCTCGCCTCCATTCGTGCGCCGACACTCGTCCTCAACCGCGAGCACGACCCTGTCGCGCCGGGTCCGACTGGGCGCTACCTCGCCGAGCGGATCCCCGGCGCGCGCTTCGTCGAGCTAGAGGGATCTGCACACGCGCCGTGGCTGGGCAGTGTCGAGCCCTTCTGCGCCGAGGTCGCGCACTTCATCACGGGCGTTCGCCCCGCCGAGCGCGAGCCCGGCGCGGTGCGGGCGATTCTCCACTGCGACATTGTGGGCTCGACGTCGCGCGCCGCGGAGCTCGGCGACGAGCGTTGGACCGACCTGCTCGCGGACTATGGCCACCGCGCCGATCTGGCCGTGGCCGCCCATGCGGGGCGAGTCGTTGACCGTACCGGGGACGGGCTGATGGCGGCCTTCGAGGGTCCAGTTGCAGCGATTCGCGCTGCACGGCGGCTCCAGCAGGACGCTCGAGAGCTCGATCTTCCCGTTCGCGCAGGCGTACACATGGGTGAGGTGCTCCGGGAGAACGGGCTGCTGCGCGGGATTGCGGTTCACGTGGCCGCTCGCGTGATGGCGGAAGCGCGCGGCGGCGAGGTGCTCGTCTCGGACACCGTCCGAGACATCGTGGCCGGCTCCACCCTTGCCTTCGCCGACCGCGGCACTTACAAGCTCAAGGGCATCGAGGGCGAGCGGCGACTCTTCGCCGTCATGTAAGTGCCCAGACGTTTATCCCGAACAAGAAGGGCCCTGTCTTCAGGGCCCTTCAGAGAACGGCCTTGACTAAGACAGGTGTCCGACACCCGCCCCGTCGCGGCGCTATACCGAGCCGTCGGCTTAGTACCACTTCCCCTTTGCGAATCCGCCGAAAGCCATCAGTCCGATCAGGACGATCACCAGTCCGATCCAGAAGCTCCAGAACATGATCGCGAGGATCCCTGCGATCACGATGATGCCGCCGACCGAAAGGCCGGCTGTCTTTCTATCGCCTGCCGCCATGTGCTTCTCCCTCTATGTTCGATGCCCCCGAACCGGGCCGGGGCGCGCAGCCTATTGCACGGGGCCGGGCCGCGAGTTGAACGCCAAAAGGAGTAGGCTGGTTGGACTGGCCCTGCTGCCAGAACCCCGGCCGAAAGCCCGAAGGCCGCCAACGTGCATCGACGCGCGAGGCGACGAGCCCAGGCGAACAGGATTCGACTGTAGGGCCAGAACCCTTCGGGCGTAAGCGCCCAAGGCCGTGCCGGCCCCAAGCAGCCACGAAGGCGCATGACCCTCGTTCGGCTTTCCGTTCGGGTTCCCGGGCCAAAGTTCCGGCTTAACCCTGAACACCGCGGCAAGGGGCGATCGAGGCTGACCCGATCGCTCACGCTACGCGGTCGGCGTTCAGAATGCGTTCGCCGCCGACTTCCACTCGCTGAGGCGCTGCCCGATGAGCTGCGCCCGATCCTCCTCGCTCCCGCCGTCAAGCACCTGGAGGTCTGAGGGGTCGGCTCGAAGGTACACGCCGGCGGTTCGGGCATTCAGTTCGGGGTCGCGATCCGAACGTGTCGTCCAGTACCCGGTGGCGCGATCGACGGTCTCCAGCCTGATCTCGCCGGTGCCCTCGAGCTCCGGAGCATTCGGGTGCCGAGGGCGCTCGCCCTTCCAGAAGTAGAAGATGCCGGCCGGATCCCTGCGCTCCTTCGCAGCCTCGCTCCAGTAGCGGGACGAGAGAGTGCCGTCCTCCTGCCAGGCCCGGCCGGTCACGTTCAGGCCACCGTCGCGGTCCCGCGAGATGCGCAGGAGGCTCACCGCCGACGGTTCTTCCTCGCTCCGCATGGTGAGCGAGAGCTGCCACCAGAGCCCCTCAACCGGGCCGCGACGACCCTCGGTCTCGATCGCCTTGCGGAGCTTCTGGTTGATCGCGCGAACCTCCGCCGGGCCGGTGGCCGGGTCGTAGCGGACGGAGGTCAGCCCGAGCAGGTCGCTAGGCAGCTTCGAACCGTTCGCGTGGAGGATGAACGTGCGCCGGATGCCGAGCGCACCGCCGAACAGCCCGGCCTCGAACACCACGTTGTCGCGCGGCGACGCCTCGCCGGACTCGGACGCATCCGTCGTCGTCCAGTCGTCCTGGGCGAACACGAACGCGGCGAAATCGACCTCCTGAGAGAGTTCGACGAGCCGGTCGAGGGTGGACCGACCCGGGTTGAAGGTGGTCGTCCACGACTCGACGTCAGCGATGTCCTCGAGCCCGCGGGTGATCGCCTGGAGCAGTTTGGCCTGCTTGCCCGACGACCCGAGGAAGATGCGCGGCTTGTTCATGCGCGATTCATGATGACGGACATGGCGCACACGCTACGACGTGGGCCGCGGGCCGGACCTGAAAGCCGCTCTAAGCACCCGCCTACAAAGAAGGCCCCGTTTCCGGGGCCTTCCAGTAGCGGGGGCAGGATTTGAACCTGCGACCTCCGGGTTATGAGCCGCCTCGAATAGGTACACGCGTTCCGCCGTATTCCGCCTAAACGCAGGTTTCGAGCCGGTTTTCGGCGGCGGCCGTGCATTTGGGCGGAACACGGTGACATCGCTGCAGAAGCCCGACGCTTGCAAAACGCTTGCAACCGCAGTCGATTTCGAACGCTCGATGGTAAGGAGGGGGTCTCCGGTTCGAGTCCGGAAGAGGGCTTAATACCTGCAAATCAACTACTTCTGTTTCTCTGGGCAGACGCGGTATTTGTGAGCTGTATGGAGAGGGTCACTCTGGGTCCCGAATTGCATGACCTCTGCATGCGTGGGAGTGCGCGGAGGTACTCAAGGGGAACGCTGAGGGAACACGCTGTGCCACGCACGTCCTCCACGTGCGGCTATCGCGGCACGAGCCAGCGCGACCCGCGTGGTCGTTTCTCTGACTCCACAGTCCGTCCGGAGAGACGCAAGAGGCGCCGTTTCCGGCGCCTCTTACTGAGATCCGTCGGCCTAAGGACTCACCCGGTCCGCGCGCGTATCGCGACGTACAGGTCCAGGTTTCCCTCGCTACCGCTGCGGTTGGAGCCGAAGTACAGGTGGGTCCCGTCCCAGGAGAGGGACGCACGGAGGTCGTTCGCGGAGCTGTTCACGTCGCAGCCGATGTCCGTCGGCGTCGTCCACGGGTCGCTCGTGCTCACCCGCGTGGACGTCCAGAGGTCGGCGCCGCCGCACCCGCCGGCCCGGGTCGAGTCGAAGAAGACCTCGAGCCCGTCGCGCCGCAGGTTCGGCCGCGCGTCGCTCGCGGACGAGCTGAGCCCCGGCGCAAGGACGGGCTCGCCGATCGAGCCGTCCTCGGCGATTGGAGCGACGTAGATCTTCGAAGTGCCGCTCCTGGTGCTGGAGAAGTAGAGCTCGTCGCCGACGATGAAGGGGCTCGCCTCGTCGGCGGCGCTGTTCACGTCGCAGCCGAGGTTCACCGGCTGCGCCCACCCGTGAAGCGGGTGCCAGCGGGTCGCGTAGATGTCCGAGCCGCCACAGCCACCCGCTCGTGTGCTGACGAACAGGAGGCCGTGCCCGTCGCGCCGTGGCGTGGGGCAGAACTCGTCACCGCTCGTGTTGATCGGTGCCCCGGCATTCACCGGCGCACCCCATGGGTCTTCGACGCTCGCCCGCGCCGAGATGTAGATGTCGAGCCCACCGTAGCCGCCTGCCCGGTTCGAGGCGAAGAAGAGGCGGAGCCCGTCGCGCGAGATCGATGGGCACCCCTCGAGTGCCGCGGTGTTGAGGTTGTCGTCGCCGCCGACGGTCTCAAGGTTCTGCGCCGGCTGCCACGGACCGAAGTTCATGGCGTTCGCAACGGCTGCGACCGTCGCGGCGACCGCCACAGCAAGCATGAGTGCGAGCTTGTAGTTCATCTTCAATCTCCCTCCCCAGTTGCCTCGACGGGCGCGGTTCCGGCCACAACCGCCGCGGCGATGCCAAGGGCCCCGAACATCATCCACCTCTTCTTCCTGTTCATCTCTGAGCTCCTTTCTTCTCACGACTTGGGGGCGGTTTCGCCTCCGCGATCCAATCCGCGGGGCTGCGATTTATGGACAACCAGCTGCGTCCTGTTCGGTGTTCCTCGGCCTCGACGATGCGTTCGTAGCGGAGCTTTGCCCGCCGCGCGAGTTCGGCGACAAGGTCCTCCGAGGCTGCTTCGAAGAAGTGGAAGCAGGTTTCGTCGGCTCGGACGAGCACCGATCGCAGATAGCGGACCGCGTGGCCTTCGCTGCTCATCGCCTCGGCGGCTGCGCGCGCTCGATCTTCCAGATCGGCCAAGTCTCCGCCAGCGACGTACGCCTCGATCAGGTACGTGGTCACTCGCCCGAGGCTACGGCGACCAAGGCGGTGCCGAAATGGAGGAATCCCCATAGTTTTGCCGCGTGCGGCCGAGCCATTCAGGCGTGTGGTTGCCGGAATCAACCGTCGAGCGTACGCTCGGGAAAAGGAGGCAACCGCTGTCGGCAGTCGGGGAACGAAGCTTCGCGCTCGAGAACGTCGTCGGCCGCGAATCGGAGCTCGTTCGGATTGGAGGCTTCTTCGATGATGAGCACGCTCCGCTCGCGCTCTGGCTCGAGGGGGCCGCGGGGATCGGGAAGACCACCTTGTGGCGCGCCGGCATCGAGCTCGGGCGCGAGCGGGAGTACCACGTACTTGCATCCCGACCGACGGCCGCAGAGACGGCCCTCTCGTTCGCCGCGTTGGGCGATCTCCTCTCGAACGACATCGCCGACGTGCTCCCCGAGCTGCCGGGGCCACAGCGGCGCGCACTCGAGGTGGCGCTCGCGCTCGCTTCGAGTGAAGGCCCGGTCGGTGAGCACGTCATCGGCTTGGCGTTCCTCTCGTCGTTGCAGCTCTTGGTGGCACGGCAACCCGTGCTTGTCGCGGTCGACGATGTGCAGTGGCTCGATCCGCCTTCGGCAGCCGTCCTGCAATTCGCCGCTAGAAGGCTCACAAACGCAGACATCAAGCTCCTTGTCGCCGCAAGGCTCGAAGAGTGGGCCCGACCGCTTCAGCTCGAGGGCGACCTCGCGCAGAACCTGCTCCGCGTTGATGTCGGCCCGCTCTCGCTCGGGGCCCTTCACCGGCTCGTTCTTTCACGTCTCGGCGAACCGTTGTCCCGCCCGACGCTTCGCAAGGTGCACGACGCCTCCGGCGGGAACCCCTTCTACGCGCTCGAGATCGCCCGCTTCCTCTTGGAGCGTGGCTCGACCCTGCGCCCAGCCGAGGCGCCGCCGGTTCCCCGAACGCTCGAGGAGCTCGTCCGCGTACGACTCGATCGTCTCCCGGCGAGGGTCAGGCAGCTGCTCGAGGCCGTAGCGCTTCTTGCCGAGCCGACGCCCGCTGCGGTGACCGCCGTAGCCTCCCAGCAGGAGGCAGACGCGCTCGACCACGCAGTCGCCGCCGGCGTAATCGAGCTGGAAGGCGACCGCATCCATTTCACGCACCCGCTGCTGGCATCGGCGGTCGTCTCCGGGGTCGGGCCGCAACGACGCCGGCGGATCCACGCACGGTTGGTGCAGGTCGTCATCGACCCCGAGGAGCGAGCCAGGCATCTCGCGCTCGCGACCGAGGGTGCCGAGGCGGAAGTTGCCGAGTCGCTCGAGCAGGCGGCGCAGCGTGCGGCGCGGCGCGGCGCTCCCGCGGTCGCGGCCGAGCTGGCAGAGCTCTCGGCGCAACGCACGCCGACAGAGGACATTGAGGCTCGCTGGCGACGACTGATCGAGGCCGGCCTCCGCTACGCCACGGCCGGCGATCTCCCTCACGCCCGCGCGTTACTCGAGCCGCTCACGAACGAGATCCCGCCCGGCCCGCTGCGGGCGCTAGTCCTTTTGAACCTCGCCGACTTTCGTTGGGACGACGCCGCAGCGGCAATCGGACTGGCCGAACGCGCGCTGGCGGAAGTCGGCGACGACGACTCGTCCCGCGCGCGAATCCACATGGTGCTCAGCTCCCGCGCCCTGGAGGCCGAAGCAGGCTCGGCTCTTGGGCATAGCCGCGCGGCGCACGCGGCTGCCGAGCGAGCCGGAGACGAGGAGTTGACCTTGCTCACTCTCGTCAATCTCGTGCACGTGGAGGTCTGCGTCGGAGAGCTGACCCCGGGCCTGCTCGACCACGCGCTCGCCCGCGCGAACACCCACGGGGCGCTCAGCGCTCGGATTCCACACTTCGAGAGCCCGCACTTCGTTCTCGGGCTGCTCTCCTCGGCCTCAATCGCTTCGAGGAAGCCAAAGCCCTGTTTGTCCGCGCGCGCACCGACTCGCTCGAGCAGGGGGTGCCGTTTGCGGCAGCATGCGCCGACGAGTTTCTCGCCGAGGTGGAGTGCCGCCTTGGAAACTGGCATGCAGCCGCGCTGCACATCTCGGAGTGCTCTGAGCTGTACCAACAGCTCGGGACGGAGAACCAGCCACAGCAGCTGTACGTCACCGCGCTTGTCGACGCACACCTGGGCAATGTCGACGAAGCTCGGACCGCCGCCGAGCGGGGCGCTGTGGTCGCTGCCGAGGTAGGGCAGGAATTCTGGGTGATTGCGAACCGACGCGTGCTTGGCCTCCTCGAGCTCTCACTCGACAACCCGTCACGCGCCGTCGGGTATCTTCAGCCGCCGGCGCGTGCGCGTATCGCGAGCCTTTGGCATATGCCGAGCAACTGCGACTTCCTGGAAACGGCGGTCGAGGCGCTCGTGGGCGTCGGCGACTTCGACGCTGCGGCTCGAACTCCTCGGCGCGTTGCAAGACCGCGCAAAAGGAATCGATAGTCCTTGGGAGCGAGCGATCCGCGCACGCTGCCGCGGGCTCATTCGCTCGGCGCAGGGCGATCACGACGGCGCCCTTGCAGCCTTCGACGAGGCATTGGAGGAGCACGAGCAACTGAATCTGCCGTTCGACAGGGGACGCACGCTGCTCGCGCTCGGCGCTCTACAACGACGGCTCAGGCAAAGGCGTACGGCGAGGGCGGCGCTCGAGGCCGCGCCGGCCGTCTTCGAGGAGCTCGGCGCTCCCCTCTGGGCAGAGAAGGCGCGCACCGAGCTGAAACGAATAGCCGGGAGGACACCAGCAGGCGACGTGCTCACCCCAGCCGAACGGCGTGTAGCCGAGCTCGTCGCCGAAGGTCACCCCAACAAGAAGATTGCCGCGACGCTCTTCGTCACCGTCAAGACCGTCGAAGCAAACCTCACGCGCATCTACGCTAAGTTCGGCATCCACTCGCGGACCGAGCTCACGCGGCTCCTCGTCCACAAGAGTGCAGATGCGGAAAGAGGTCAAAGATCCACGTAGCGTGCGAGCCGCACACGAGCGAGAGGCCCCGTTTCCGGCGCCTCTCGCAGTAGCGGGGGCAGGATTTGAACCTGCGACCTCCGGGTTATGAGCCCGGCGAGCTACCTGACTGCTCCACCCCGCGTCGCTGGCGAGATTTTAGCACCTTCGCGTTCGACGCTCAGTCGTCGACGATGAGGCTGGGACAGCCCCGGATCACGCCGGTCGTGTCCGCCACCCGGGCCAGGAGCAGCCGCAGCTGAGCGCGCTCGTCGGCGTCGAGGCCGGCGAAGAACTCCTCCTCGACCGACTTTGCGACCTTCTCGGCCTTCGCGAGGCGGGACTGCGCCTCCTTCGTCAGCTCGACGATGTGTCGGCGCCGGTCGTCCGGGTCGCGGCGGCGCACGATCAGGCCGTCCTCCTCGAGGTCGTTGAGGATCGCGACGAGCTTGCTCGCGTCGACGTCGATCGTCTGGCAGAGCAGCTGCTGGCTCGTCGGGTTCGCACGCACCTCGAAGAGGACGCCGAGGTGCTTCGGCGTCAGCTCGGTCGGCTTGAGCGCTTCCTTGAACCGCGCCTCCGCAAAGCGTCCGAGCTTGACGAGGAGCATCCCTGCGCTCGGGGCGAAGTGCAGGGCCGGCTTGTGGGGTTCAACCTCAGTCGTTGACATACCGAAATCCTAGCAGATCAAAAATATTTGACAAGCACAGATCGTTTCCGTTATAAAACTAATTGGTCGAAGCAAGAGTTTCCAGGGAGAAGGGATTTCCATGGCACTACTAAGAGGCACAGCAGACCGCCGCTGGAGCGCACTCGCGGTGCTCGTGGCGGCGCAGTTCATGGTCGTGCTCGACGTGGCGATCGTGAACGTCGCACTACCGTCCATTCAGAACGACCTCCACTTCAGCGAGTCCAGCCTGCAGTGGGTGATCACTGCCTACGCGATCATGTTCGGCGGCGTACTGCTGCTCGGGCGGCCGGATGGCCGACCTGCTCGGACGGCGAAAGCTCTTCCTCGCCGGCGTCGGGCTCTTCACCGTCAGCTCGCTGCTCGCCGGGTTCGCGTGGTCCGCCGGCTCGCTGATCGCGTTCCGCGCGACTCAGGGGCTCGGGGGCGCATTGCTGGCGCCCGCGGCGCTGTCGATCCTGATGACGATGTTCGCGGAAGGACGCGAGCGCAACCTCGCGCTCGGGATCTGGGGCGCGGTCTCCGGAAGCGGCGCTGCCGCAGGCGTGCTCCTCGGCGGACTGCTGACGAGCTCGCTCAGCTGGTCCTGGATCTTCTTCATCAACGTCCCGGTCGGGCTCGCGCTCGTCGCGATCGCCCCGCTGCTCCTGCGCGAGAGCCGCGCCGACCTCGGTCACCGGCACTTCGACTTCGCCGGGGCTACGACCGTCACCGGCGGGCTGATGCTCCTCGTGTACGCGATGACCCGGGCCACCGAGATCGGCTGGAGCACCGGCGAGACGATCGGCCTGCTCGCCGCCTCCGCCGCTCTGATCGTCTCGTTCGTCGTGATCGAGCTGCGCTCGAAGGCTCCGCTCCTCCCCATGCGGATCTTCCGCCTGCGCACGCTCGCCGGCGCGAACGTGACTGCGTTCCTGCTCGGCACGTCGGTCTTCTCGCAGTTCTTCCTCGGCACGCTCTACATGCAGCAGGTGCTGGGCTTCTCCGCGATCCAGACGGGAGTCGCCTACCTGCCGCTGACGCTGACGATCATCGTGCTGGCCAACGTGGCGCAGAACCTCGTGACCAGGGTCGGCGTCCGCCGCGTGATGCCCGTCGGGCTCGCGCTCGCCGCGGGGGCGCTCCTCCTGCTCACGCAGGTGCCGCCGGACGGCCACTACTTCTTCGACCTCTTCCCCGCGTTCCTGCTCACCGCGGTCGGCCTCGCCTTCACGTTCGTGCCGATGACGATCGCCGGGCTGATGGGCGTGCAGGAAGCCGACGCAGGCGTCGCCTCCGGGCTCCTCAACACGAGCCAGCAGATCGGCGGCGCGATCGGGCTTGCGGTCGCCTCGACGATCGCGACGACCTTCACCGCGCATTACGCCAGCTCGCACCCTGGCGTCCCGGCCTTCAGCGCCCCCGCGCTGACGTACGGGTTCCAGATCGCGTTCTACGTCCTCGCAGGCCTGGCGGCGCTCGCAGCCGTGCTCGCGGCGGTGATGATCGAGTCCGTGCCGTCGGAGGCCGAAGCGGTCGAGTTCGACGCGAGGCCGCTCCAGGAGGCCGCCTGATTCCTTTGCAGGCTTCGAGTCGCGGCTGGCCAACCTGGTCAGCCGCGACTCGGGCCTCGCCGCGGCCTAACGCGCCGCGGCGTCTCTTTACCTACGCGGCCGGTATCGGAGGCGCCTCGGGGACCGGCTCGGTCTCGCTCACCACGGCCACGTGCGGTAGCCACTCGAGCCAGCTGGGCAGGTACCAGTTCCAGTCGCCGAGCAGCTTCATGCTCGCCGGGAGCAAGACCCCGCGGATGATCGTGGCGTCGATCAACACGGCCACGGCCAACCCGACGCCGAACTGCTTCAGCAGGTCGAACGACAGGGTGATGAACACCGAGAACACGAGCACCATCACGATCGCCGCGCTGGTCACGACGCCGGCGGTGTTCTTGATCCCGTGCTCGATCGCCTCGTCGGTCGACATGCCGTGGTCGACGGCCTCGCGGATCCGGCTGATGATGAAGACGTGGTAGTCCATCGAGAGCCCGAACAGGATCACGAAGAGGAACATCGGCATGAACGACTCGACACCGCCTGACCCGGCGCCGATCAATCCGCGTCCGACGCCGTCCTGGAAGACGAGCACCAGGACTCCGTAGGCGGCGGCGACCGAGAGCCCGTTGAGCACGATCGCCTTGAGCCCGATCACGACCGAGCGGAAGGCAAGCAGCATCAACACGAAGGTCAGGAGGAAGACGAAGGCGAACACGAACGGCGTCCTCTCCCGGAACTGCTGCTCGAAGTCGATCGATTGCGCCGTCATTCCGCCGACGTCCGCCGTCGCGTCGGGAAGCCTCCCGACCGTCGCGGGGACGATGTCGTCGCGCAGCGTGTGCACCGAGGACTTCGAGGCGGAGTTGGTGCCGTTGCCGGCGATCGGTACCGAGATCAGCGCGACCGTGTGATCGGGATTGACATGGACCTCGATCGGCGTGAACAGCTTGCCGCTCGCGAGCGACCTGCGCTTCAGGTCGGCGATTGCGCCCGGACCTCGGCCGAGCGGACATCGCTTGCCTCGACGACGACCTGCGCGGCGGTCGCGTCACCGGGAAATGCCGCCTGGATCTTGTCGTAGGACTGGATGACCTTGAGCGAGCGCGGGTACGACTCCGTGCTGCCCTGCGTCGTGTGTAGACGGACTGCCGGCAGGGCGATTGCGACCAGCAAGGCGGCCGCCAGGCCTCCCCACAGGAGCGGCCGTCGAAGCACGGGTCCGATGACGGCGCTCCAGAAACGGCTCTCGCCCACGCGCTGGTCGGGGCTGCGCAGGCCCGGGACCTTGCCCTTGTTCACGCGGTCGCCGAGCTTCGAGAGCAGGGCCGGCAGGACCGTCAGCGAGCCGATCACCGACACGGCAACGACGAGGATCGTCGCCGCCGCGAAGCTGCTGAAGGTCGCGTCGCCGCTGATGAACATGGCCGACATCGCCACCATCACCGTGACGCCCGAGATCAGGACCGAGCGGCCAGATGTCGCCGCTGCGGCCTCGATCGAGGCGCACTCCGTCCGTCCCGCCGCGCGTTCCTCACGGGCCCGCTTGAGGTAGAACATCGAGTAGTCGACGCCGACCGCGAGGCCGATCAGCAGCACGACCGCGTTCACGGCGTCGTCCATCGGCAGCACGTGGCTCGGTATGGCCAGCAGGCCGAGCGCCGCGAACACCGAGGTCAACGCGAGCAGCAGCGGAATCCCGGCTGCTACGAGCGCGCCGAAGGTCAGCAGCAGGATCCCCAGCGTCACGGGCAACGAGAGCTCGCCCGCCTTCAGCAGGTCCTTGCCGAACTGGTCGCTGATCGCCTTGTTGGCACTACCGTCGCCGAACTCTGCGACGGTGAACTGCGGATTCGCGCTCGCAGCCTTCGCGAGCGTCGCCTCGATCGGCGTGACCTTGTCCGCCGCGTCCTCGAGCTTGCCGCGGATGTCGAACTCGACCAGCGCCGAATGTCCGTCGGCCGACACCTTGCCGCCGCTCGCCGATGCGAACGGGGAGTCGACGTTGGTCGCGTTCGGCTGCGCCTCGAGTCTCCGCACCACGTCTCGCACGACGGCGCGGAACTCTGCGCTCGAAGCCACCGCGGACGCGCTCTGCACGAGCACGAGCTCTTTGCCCGGCTGCTGGAACCCGTTGTTCAGGATCCGTTGGGCATCGCCCGACTCACCGGGGCCTGCCGCGGTGAGGGAAAGCGACTTCGTCCCGACCATCCCGCCGATCGCGAACGCCACCACGACGAACGCCAGCCAGCCGAAGACGGCTTTCTTCCAATGTCGTGCGCTCCACCGACCGACCCGAGCTGCGAGGTTCTCCCTTTGAGCGGAGACGGACATTTGCCCCTCCTATCTGCTGGCCCCCCACGGCGACCTTACGCTTCTGAAGTCATACGGTCAAGAGAGTCAAAGGTTGCGAGCACAACGAAAACGCGGTCTCCGGCGCCTTTCGCAGTAGACGAATCTAGATTTGAACCTGGGCGTCGCGGGCCGGCATTGGAGCGCACGGCTAGCCTTGGAACATGCGCGTCGCAGCCGTCGACCTGGGCACCAACTCGACCCGTCTGCTCGTCGCCGACGTGGACGACGGACGCGTCGAGGAAGTCGCGCGCCACTCGCAGATCACGCGGCTCGGCGAGGGCGTCGACGAGCGCCGCAAGCTGCTGCCGCTGCCGGTCGCGCGGGTGCGGAACGTGCTCTCCGAGTACCGCCGCGAGGCAGAGCGGCTCGGCGCCGAGCGCGTGCTCACGATCGGGACGAGCGCCGTTCGCGACGCCGAGAATGGCGAAGCGTTCCTGGGCGAGATCGAGTGGAGCTACGGCTTCACGACGCGGCTGCTCTCCGGCGAGGAAGAAGCGCAGCTGACGCGGCGCGGTGTCGCGAACGGACGCGCAGTCGGCGACGAGACCCTCGTGCTCGACGTCGGCGGCGGCTCGACCGAGCTGATCACCGCGCGGGAACGCGTCAGCCTCGATCTCGGCTGCGTCCGGCTGACCGAGCGGCACCTGCATTCCGATCCTCCCGTGCGGGAGGAGCTCGACGGGGCCGCGCGCGCCGTGCGCGAGGCGCTACCGGACTGGAGCCCACGGGACGCGATCGGCGTCGCCGGCACCGTCACGACCCTCGCAGCGCTCGAGCTCGGCGAGTACGACCCCGAACGGATCCACGGCTACCGGATCTCGCGCGAGTCGGTCGACCGGCAGCTCGAGCGCCTTGCCTCCCTCCCACTCGCGGAGCGCCGCGAGCTCCCCGGCCTGGAGCCCGAGCGCGCTCCGGTGATCGTCGCGGGCGCGCTGATCGTCAACGAGGTCCTCGGCCGCTACGGCCTCGACGCGCTCGAGGCGAGCGAACGAGACCTCCTCCACGGCGTGGCCCTCGAGGCCGCCGAGCCTTGCCGGAGCCGCAAGAAGGCGACGCCCCGCCCGGCGCGTACACCTGCTGCTAGAGCTCTTCGAGCGGCGGCGGTGGCTCGTCTTCGGCCAGCCGGCGCTGGAGAACGCTGCGCGAGATCACGCCGACCAGGCGGTCGTCTTCGACCACCGGGACCCGTTCGGCGTCGTGCTCCTCGAGGAAGCGGAACGCCTCGTCGAGCGGCAGCTCGGAGTCGAGCGTCCAGTGCGGCGGCTCGGCGATCTCCCCTGCGCGGGTCTCGCGGGGGTTGCGGCCGGCGGCGACGATCTCGCCGACCAGCGTCTTGCGCGTGATTACGCCGACGAAGCGGCCGTCGTCGCAGACGTAGACCGCCCGCACCCCGGGCTCGCGCAGGTGCTCGCCCGCCTCCTGCGCCGAGGCCGAGGCCTCGATCGTCTGCGGCTCGGGGATCATCGCGTCGCGGACGCGATCGCTCACGAGCCGGCCGTCCGGGTCGTGAGGGTCGAGGGGGTTCGGGGGAACGGGGAGGTTCCCCCGATGCAAGTCCTCGGCGAAGCCGAGGGCTGCAGCAGAAGAAGGGGGCACGTGGGGGAAACATGGTTTCCCCCACGGGAGGGAGCCGAAGGCGAGCGACTCACGGATAGATCCCCCGCAAGGTGAGGGCTCCGGCGACCTCGCGGATCCCGGCGACCAGCGCTGCGCTCCGCAGCGAGAGCCCTTGCTGCTCGGAAAGCCGCCACACGCGGTCGAAGGCGTCGCCGAGCTGGTCGGCGAGCTTCGCGCGGATCTCCGCGCGGTCCCAGAAGAGGCGCCCGAGATCCTGCACCCACTCGAAGTACGAGACGGTGACGCCGCCGGCGTTCGTGAGGACGTCCGGCAGGATGACGACGCCGCGCTCGCCGAGGATCGCATCCGCCTCGAGCGAGGTCGGCCCGTTGGCGCCCTCCGCGATCATCTTCGCCTGGACGCGGCCGGCGTTTTCGCTAGTGAGCTGATCCTCGCGCGCGGCGAGAACGAGGATGTCGCAGGGAAGCTCGAGCAGCTCCTCGTTGGTGACGCGCTCACAGTCGCGGAACTCCTCGAGCGAGCCGCGCTCGGCGGCGAACTGCCTGAGGGCTTGCACATCGAGCCCGCGTTCGTCGTGGACGCCGCCGGAGACGTCCGACACGGCGATCACGCGCGCTCCGCGGTCGTGCAGCTCGGCGGCCGCGACCCCGCCGACGTTGCCGAAGCCCTGGACGACACAGCGCTGCTCGCCGAGGTGCCAGCCGAGACGCTCGCACGCGCCCACGACGACCATCACGACCCCGGCGCCGGTCGCCTCCTGGCGGAAGAGCGAGCCGCCGAGCGAGATCGGTTTGCCGGTCACGATCTCCGGCACCGCGTGGCCGACCTGCATCGAGTACGTGTCCATCATCCAGGCCATCGTCTGCTCGTTGGTGGCCATGTCGGGAGCGGGGATGTCCTCCTGGGGCCCGATGATCGGCAGGAGCTCGGAGGTGAAGCGGCGCGTGATCTTCTGCAGCTCGTCCGACGAGAGCTCGCGCGGGCTACAGCGGACGCCGCCCTTGGCGCCGCCGTAAGGCAGCCGCAGGAGGGCGCACTTCCAGGTCATCCACATCGCGAGCGCGGCGCATTCGCCGAGCGTGACCTCGGCGTCGTAGCGGACGCCGCCCTTGGTCGGGCCGAGCACGGTCGAGTGCTGCACGCGGTAGCCCGGGAAGACCGTCCAGCGGCCGGAGTCGAGCTTGACCGGAACGCTGACGACGAGCGCGCGCTCCGGATAGCGCAGCCGCTCGGCGACGAACTCCTCGACGTTCGCGTGCGGAAGCGCCTGCTCGTACTGCGCCAGCGCGGTTCGGTAGAGCGGCGTCTCCCACTCGAGCCCGCCGTGGTCCGGCGAGAACTCCTGTACCTCGGCCATCGCCCGGAGTGTATGCCGGGGAAGGGACTCGAACCCTTACGCCCCCAGTGGGGACACCTGGTTTTAAGCCAGGCGCGTATGTCCAGTTTCGCCACCCCGGCGGGGGCAGAATAGCCCGCTACAGACCGCCGAAGTTGTACGTCGAGGGGACCTCTTTCGGGCGCTTGTCGCCGATCACCATCGCGATCTCCTGGTGCTTCTTCAGGACGAGCTCGGCAGGGTTCCCCGGCTGGTTCAGGCCGTTGACGTAGACGCGCCACGGAGTGTTCGGCTTGCAGTAGCCGCCGATGCACTTCGAGTCGAGCCGGACGCCCCACACGCCGAAGAACTGGCCGAGCGTGAAGTTGCGCTTCGTCGGCGACTCGACGTGCATCACGCCGCTCGTGTCGTGCGTGTGCAGCTCGGTGAGGTACTGGCTGTCATAGATCCCGATCAGCGCCGGGACGGTGACGTGCTTGCCGTTGACGAAGATGTCGAGGTGCTGGTGGATGTGCTCGACCGTGCCCTCGGAGCCGAGCGCGCTCACGCCGACGGGCTTGAGCCGGTCGGTCAGGTGGTCAAGGCCGGGATTCCACGGCGCCTGGCCGGTCTGGAGCCCGATCAGCTTCGACTCGTTCGGCGTCTCGCCCGTGACGCGGTTGCTGCTCTTGCCGTTGCCGCCCGTGAACTGGAACGCCAGCACGACCGCGAGCACGGCGATCACGCCGCTCGCGGCAAAGGCGCCTGCGATCCAGAGTGTCCGGCGCTGTTCGGGCGTGCGTTGCCGGCGCGGCTCGGAGCGACGCTGAGGCGCCTGGACACTCCTCGGAGGCGCGGGGGTGCGGGACTTCTTCTTCGCCAACTCCCGCGGCGATGGTAGCAGCCGATCCGAAGTCCCTTGACAGCGCGGCCCTCGAGGCTTTAAGTTCTGCGCGTCAGATCCGGAGGGCCGAAAGGTTGTCCGGATCTGGCGTTTTTGGCCCCGGTTTCGGAATACTCCCCGAGACAACCTCAAGGAGGCCCAACCTCAAGGAGGCCACGATGAGTTGGCTCGACAAATTGCTCGGGCGCGGGAAGCAGGCCGCGGGCGACATGACCGGCGACAGCTCGATGAAGCGCGAAGGCATGCACCAGGAGCAGGCGGGCATGGCATCCGATCGCGCGGAGAGCGCCGAGGAGATGGCGCAGGAAGAGCGCCAGCGGGCCGCCGAGCACGAAGCTCAGGCGAACAACCCGTAATTCATTCGCGAATCGGCTTTGCGAGGGCGGCTCCGGCCGCCCTCTCTCATGCCGTCCGACGCCCTCTCTAGGGTTCGTCGGCTCATGACCGCGCTTCTGCTCGTACTCGTAGTCGTCGCCGCCGGCGCTGCGCTCGCCGCCTGGCTGCCGCGTGTCCTCGACCGGCTGCTGACGGTGCGAAACGCCGAGATGGACGGCCGCCTGCGGACGATGAACGAGACGGTCGACAGGCGGCTCGCCGACCTCGACACGAAGGTGGACCGCCGCCTCGAGCACGCGAGCAAGCAGACGAACGCGATCCACGAGAAGCTCGGCGCGGTCGGCCAGGCGACCGAGCTGCTCGCGGAGCAGGCGAAGGGCCTCGGCGAGCTGCAGCAGATCCTGCGTCCGCCGAAGGCGCGCGGCGGGTTCGGCGAGCTCCTGCTCGGCCAGCTGCTCGCGGACCGGCTCCCGCCGACCGCGTACTCGCTCCAGTACGGCTTCTCCGGCGGCGAGCGCGTCGACGCGGTGATCAAGGTCGACCGGCTCGTCCCGATCGACTCCAAGTTCCCGCTCGACAACTTCGAGCGGATGCTCGCCGCCGACAACGACATCGAGCGGCAGCAGCACGAGAAGCTGTTCGCGCGCGACGTCAAGGGCCACGTCGACGCGATCGCGGGCAAGTACATCCGGCCCGACGAGGGCACCTACGACTTCGCCTTCATGTACCTGCCGTCGGAGGCGATCTACTACGAGCTCGCCTGCGGCAAGACCGGCGCGCTCCTCGAGTACGCGCATACCAAGCGCGTCCTCCCGGTCTCGCCGACGACGCTGACCGCGTACTTGCAGGTTGTCGTGCTTGGGCTGAGGGGGCTGCAGATCGAGCAGCATGCGCATGAAGTGATGGCGTACTGCGCCCAGCTCCAGACGGAGTTCGGGAAGTTCAAGGAGGACTTCGAGCTCGTCGGCACGCACCTCGACCGCGCGGCGAAGAAGTTCCTCGAGTCCGAGAAGCACCTCGGCAAGTTCGAGACGAAGCTCGAGCAGGCCGCGGACTCACCGGCCGAGCTGCCCGCAGCCGCGGAGGCGCAGGAGCTCCCGCGCGCGGCCGACGCTGCCTAGAGCTAGGCCGGCGCCGGCTGCTGCTCTTTGAGGTAGCGGATCAGCCCGCCCGCGACGACGATCTCGCGCTCGCGCGGGAGCAGGTCGTGCGTGAGGGCGATCGTGCCGGCGCCTTCGATCTCGGTCTCGAGCTCGTCCGCGCCGTGCGCGATCGCGTGCAGGCCTGAGATCCGCCAGGTCTGGCCGAGCTCGGCCTTGTCGTAGTCCGACTCCTCCTGGAAGAGCAGCGGGACGACCCCCTGCGCGATCAGGTTGCGCCGGTGGATGCGCGCGAAGCTCTTCGCGATCACCGCGCGGACGCCGAGCTGGGCGGGCGCGAGCGCGGCATGCTCGCGGCTCGAGCCCTGGCCGTAGTTGTCGCCGGCGACGATGAAGCCTCCGCCCCACTCGTGCGCGCGCCGGGGGAACTCCTTGTCGCGGTGCTGGAAGGTGAACTCGGCGATCGCGGGGACATTCGAGCGGTAGGCCATCACGGTGGCGCCGTCGGGCGAGAGGTCGCCGGTGGAGATGTCGTCCGGGGCGACGATCAGGACGCGCAGCGCCAGCTCGTCCGGCAGCGCCTTCTGCTCGGGCGGCGGCTTGATGTTCGGGCCGCGCGGGATCTGGATCGAGTGCGCCTCCTCGGCGGGCACTGGCTCGAGGATGTGGCGCTGGACGACCTCGGGGCGCGCGGCCGGGCGCTCCGGGAGCTCAGGCGGCGCGAGCTCGCGCGGGTCCGAGATCACGCCGGTCAGCATCGAGGCGGCGGCGACCGCCGGCGAGCAGAGGTAGACCTGGTCGTCCGCGGTGCCGCTGCGGCCCGGGAAGTTGCGGTTGAAGGTCCGCAGCGAGTTCGAGCCGGACGGTGGCGCCTGGCCCATGCCGACGCACGGCCCGCAGGCCGGCTCGAGCATGCGCACACCCGCCATCAGCAGCTCGACGTAGGTGCCCGAGCGCGTGATCTGGTCGAGGATCTGGCGCGAGCCGGGCGTCGCGGTCGCGGAGACGAGCTTCTCGGAGATCTCTCCGCCGCGGAGCACGGCGCCGCAGAGCGCGAGATCCTCGTACGACGAGTTGACGGACGAGCCGATGCAGACCTGCGTGAGCTCGGTGCCGACGAGCTCGTCGACTGCCACAACGTTTCCCGGCGACGACGGCTTCGCCACCAGCGGGACGAGCTGGGCGAGGTCGATGTGCTCCTCCTCGTCGAAGTCTCCGGTACCGCCGGTCTCGAGCGCGACGAAGTCCTGCTCCCGCTGCTGCTCGACGAGCCACGTGCGCGTCTCGTCGTCAGCCGGGAAGACCGCGCCGGTCGCGCCGAGCTCGGCGATCATGTTGGCGATCGTCCCGCGCTCGCTGTAGCTGAGCGTCGACACGCCGGGCCCCGTGAACTCGAAGATCGCACCGCGGCCGCCCCGCACGCCGCGCCGCCGGAGCAGCTCGAGGATCACGTCCTTCGCCTGGATCCACGGCCGCTGCAGCTCGTTCTCGAGGAAGACGCCGACGACCTTCGGGCACGGCAGCTCGAACGGATGTCCCGCCATGCAGACGGCGACGTCGAGCCCGCCCGCGCCGATCGCGATCATCCCGCAGGACCCCGACATGGTCGTGTGGCTGTCGGCGCCGACGAGCGTCTTCCCTGGCACCGCGAAGCGCTCGCAGTGGACGTAGTGGCAGATCCCGTTGCCCGGCCGCGAGAACCAGAGCCCGTAGCGGGCGGCCATCGCCTGCAGGAACCGGTGGTCGTCCGGGTTCTTGAAGTCGATCTGGAGGATGTTGTGGTCGACGTAGACGACCGCCGTCTCCACCTGAACGCGGTCGGGGCCAAAGAGCTCGAACTGCATGCAGGCCATCGTCCCGGTCGCGTCCTGCGCGAGCGTCTGGTCGACGCGGAGCGCGATCTCGCGGCCCGGAATCAGCTCGCCGCGCTCGAGGTGCTCTTCGAGGATCGCGCGGGCGAGGGAGGCCATCGCCTCCAGTATTCCTGAAGCGTTGCACTTCGTTCACGGTGCCAGGCACCGCTACAAAACGCGCCCAAACGTTCCACAGCCCCTGCTCAATGCAGGGCTTGTGACGCTTCCGTCACGGTGCCAGGCACCGTGACGAATCAGTAACGCAGGAGCGCGCCGATGCCTTCGACCGGCTCGAGGTCTTGCCGGGCGCTCAGCGTGCAGACCGTGCCGCCGTGCGCGAGCGTCTGGTGGACGGCGAGGTCGAGGCCGTTCTGCCGCTCCTCGAGCTGCGTGCCGTCGAGTGCGCATGACCCACCCTCGGCGGAGGCACGCCCGCAGGACGGGCACTCCCACGCCGGGCGGTCGGCCCCTTCCTGGACGAGCAGCAGCTCGACGCGCCCGTCGGAGGCCGACTCGAGCGTCTTCTCCCAGCCGGATGCCGCCCGTCCGTCGCGGCCGGCCTCCTCTTGCCAGCGCTCCGCCGCGACTCCTTCCTCCCGCGCGTGCCACTCGTCCACGAGCGGCTTCACCGTCTCGAGCAGCTCGCTCGCGCCCGCGTGCGCCTCGGCCGACGTCCAGCCGATCACGGCGCCGCTGACATCGTTCGAGAGCGTGTCCTCGAGCGCCGATCGCGTCTCCTCCGAGGACACGATCACGACTCCGGTTCCACGCCGCCGCCGGATCTGCCGCTCGAGCTCCTCGGCGACTCCGCGCAGGTGGTCCTCGACCAGCTTCTCGATGTGCCGCTGGTAGCGCGCCTGCGACCACCCGCCCTGATCGTGCCGCCCCGGCTGCTCGTCGAATTGCTCGTGAACCTCCTCGAGCCGGCCGTCCGAGAGCCGGTAGACGTCGCCGCGCTCACGGCCGACGTACGCGACGAGCACGCCCTCGCCGCGGCGGACGAGCGGAACGAGCGGCGCGAGGTAGAACGTCTTGCCCACCTTGACGACGTCCGGGACGCGCTCGCTGAGGGGCCACGCCTGCCAGACGCCGTCGAGGCCCGCGGAGAAGACGGCGAACCCGTGCGCCCCCTCGCGGCTGAACTCCGAGTCGAAGAACGTGCGCAGCCGTTCGAGATCGGCGCGGAGGCCCTCCTTCTGGTCGTGGCTCAGCTCTCCCCGTCCGGCGGCCTTCTCGATCGCGTCCAGATGAGCGTTGATGCGCGAGTCGACTGCGGCGGGCGTCGGCGAGACGCTCGGGTCGAGGTCGAGGTAGAGGCTGATCGCGCAGCCGCTCCCCGACCTGAGCGTCGCAAGGTCGCGCAGTGCTTCCCAGGTCACGGTCACCGCCATTGCCTTGCCTCCCCCCCTTGCCGAACCGGGGCGATTTTACGCCTCGCGGCCTCGGGCTCTGCCGTGCGCGCCCGGCGCGCCGGAACTGCCAGCCCGGCAAGGAACGCGACGACGAGCGCGACCGCGGAGGCTGCGAAGGCGATCGTGAACCCCCGCTCGGTGGCCTCTCCGTTCGTCGCCGTGGCGGCCACGATCTCGGCCGCAACCGTGCTGCCGATCGCCCCGCCGATCGTGCGCACGATCGTGTTCATCCCGGTCGCGACGCCCGTCTGCTCGGCCGGCACCGCCTCGACGATCAGGTTCGCCATGGAGGCGAACGCGAACCCGATCCCGATGCCCATCACCGCCATCGCGAGGTAGATCTGCCAGTGCGACTCGTGGGCGACGGCCAGGATGAGGAATCCCGCAGCGGAGACGAGCGAGCCGATGAGCAGCGGGACCTTCGAGCCGACCGTGCTCGAGAGGCGGCCCGAGATCGGCCCCGCGACGAGCATGCCCAGGGTCGCGGGGACCAGGAACAGGCCTGCCTGGGTGACGCTCGCCGCGAAGCCGAAGCCGGCAGCCCTCGGCTGCTCGACGAACTGCGGCACGAGGATGAATGACGAGTACATGCCGAAGCCGAACAGCAGGGCGGCCAGGTTCGTCGTCCAGACGCCGCGCAGGCGCATCATGTGCATGTCCACGACTGGCGCTCGGCTTCGCGACTCCCACCAGATCCAGACCGGAATCAGCACCGCCGTCGCCGCGAGGAGCCCGAGCGTCCTGCCGGAGGTCCAGCCCCAGGCCGAACCCTCGCTGATCGCGACGAGCAGCGTAACCAGCCACCCGCCGAGCAGGATCGCGCCGACCGGGTCGATCCGCCCCCGAGCCCGCACGGGCGACTCGGGCACGAACACGATGATCCCGGCCAACGCGATCAGCACTGCGATCAGTGGGAACCAGAAGAGCCAGTGATACGTGAAGTGCGCGAGGATCGGGCCCGCGAGAACGATCCCGAGGCCGCCGCCGATCCCGAGGATCGCGGAGATCAGCGCGATCCCGTGCGGCACGCGCTCCGGCGGAAACTCGTCCCGGATGATCCCGAACGCGAGCGGGAAGATCGCGCCGCCTGCGCCCTGGATGACGCGCGCCACGATCATCACGCCGATCGACGTGGCCACACCGGCCAGCGCGGTGCCCGCGGCTAGCACGATCAGCACGGCGACCATGACCAGCTTCTTGCCATACATGTCCCCCAGCCGGCCCGCGATCGGGGTTATCACCGAGGCCGAGAGCAGGTACGCGCTCAGGATCCAGGCGGCGCCGGTGGTCGTCGTGTTCAGGTCGTGCTGGATCGTCAGCAGCGCAGGGGCGACGAGCGACTGCAGCAACGCGTACGAAACGGCCGCGGCGGCAAGCAGCGTGAAGGTGACGTTGTAGTGCTGTCTCTCGACCCCGTGATTCATCAGCCCGCAGTGTTCACAATCGGTCACGGGACGCGCGCCGTTGAAGAGCTGATCGCATGCCTGGACGAGTCCGGCGTGCGGACACTCGTCGACGTGCGGCGCTTCCCCGGCTCGCGGCGGAACCCTCAGTTCGGGCAGGCGCGGCTAACGGCATCGCTGGAAGAGGCCGGCATCGCGTACCGGCATGCGGAAGAGCTCGGCGGCAGACTGAGCGGGGAACCCGGCGAGGAGCGCTTCGGCTGCATCCGCGTCGCGGCCTTCCGCAGCTACGCGGCGCGAATGGGCGCGGCCCAGTGGCAGGAGGCGCTCGCCTCGGCGCTCGCGGAGCCCGTTCCCTGCTTCATGTGCGCGGAGACGCTCTGGACGAAGTGCCACCGGCGCCTGATCGCGGAGCTGCTCCAGGCGCGCGGGCACCAGGTGGTCCACCTCCTCGCGCCCGGCCGTCGAGAGCGGCACAAGCCCTGGGACGAAGCCGAATACCGTGGTGGCAAGCTGTACCTCTGCGGGCAGGAGGTCGCGTAGGAAGCTTCGACCGGCCCGCTTCGTTTAATACTTCAGGAGATGAATGACATGAGAGAGCTGATCATCATCGGCGGCGGCCCCGCCGGCTACACGGCGGCGCTCTACGCGGCGCGCGCCAACCTCAACCCACTGGTGATCGAAGGATTCGCCTGGGGCGGCCAGCTGATGATCACGAGCGACGTCGAGAACTACCCGGGCTACCCCGACGGGATCCTCGGCCCGCAGATGATGCAGGACTTCCGGCGCCAGGCCGAGCGCTTCGGCGCCGAGTTCGTGACCGACGACGTGACGAAGGCCGACTTCACCGAGCACCCGCTGCGCGTCTGGGTCGGCGAGACGGAGCACACGGCCGAGGCCGTGATCGTCGCCACCGGCGCGAGCGCGCGCCAGCTCGGGCTCGAGTCCGAGCGCGCCCTCCAGGGCAAGGGCGTCTCGTACTGCGCGGTCTGCGACGCTGCCTTCTTCCGCGACAAGGAAGTGGTCGTCGTCGGCGGCGGCGACTCTGCGATGGAGGAGGCGATCTTCCTGACGAAGTTCGCGACCAAGGTCTCGCTCGTCCACCGCCGTGACGAGTTCCGCGCGTCGCCGATCATGGTCGACCGTGCCCGCGCGAACGAGAAGATCGAGTTCGTGACGCCGACCCTGGTCGAGGAGGTCGTCGCGCAGGACGGCCAGACGAGCGCGGTGAAGCTCCGCGACCTGAACACGGACGAGATCCGCGAGATCCCTGCGCACGGCCTGTTCGTCGCGATCGGCCACGACCCGACCACGAAGCTCTTCCTCGAGCAGCTCGACCACGACGCGGAGGGCTACCTCGTGACGAAGCCGGGCTCGACCGAGACGAACCGCGAGGGCGTCTTCGCAGCCGGCGACGTCGTCGACCACACGTACCGCCAGGCCGTGACCGCCGCCGGGAGCGGCTGTATGGCCGCCCTCGACGTCGAGCGCTGGCTCGCTGCGCGCGAAGGCCACGAGGCGACCGCGCTCGCCGCTCCCCGCGAGGGGTAGCGCCGACCGAGCCGCTCGCTAGCCTCGGCGCATGGCCGAGTGGATCGACCTGCTCGACCCTGCGGAGCAGGAACTTCACGACGCGCTGCCGGCCGAGATCCACGAGCGCGCGCTGGAGCAGCTGCTTCGTCCGGCGCTGCACGACGACGAGCCGAGACCGCGGCTCGAGGGGCACGAGCACTACGTATACGGCATCTTCCTCGTCCCGATCATGGTGCGCGAGGAGGATCGCGTCTTCTACCAGGAGATCGACCTGATCGCGACGCGGGAACGGCTCGTCACGGTGCGGAAGACACCCGAGCAGGGTCACCCGTTCGACACGAAGGACGTGCACGACACAGTCGCAAAGGAAGAAGAGGAGCAGCGCGTCGGGCTGATCGTCTACCGCCTCGTCGACCAGATCGCCGAATACTTCCTCGACCTCGTGGATGCGATCGACGATGAGATCGACGAGCTCGAGGACGGGATCGAGGTCTGGTCCGCGACGCAGATCAGGCGCCGCATCTCGGCGCTGCGGCACGACCTGCTGCATGTTCGCCGAACGGTCGCGCCCACGCGCGACGCCATCCGGCGCGTTGTCGACCGGCGCATCGACGTCGGCGACGGGCCGGAGCTGCTCCCTCGTGAGGTCGAGCTCGACTTCGCCGACGTCTACGACAAGCTCCTGCGCGCGATGGACGGGCTTGACCTCTCGCGCGACCTGCTCTCGAGCGCCCGCGACTACCACCAGGCCAAGATCGCGAACGACCAGAACGAGGTGATGAAGCGGCTGACCGTGATCGCGTCCGTGCTCCTGGTGCCGACGTTCATCGTCGGCCTCTACGGCCAGAACTTCCGCCACATCCCGGAGCTCGCGTGGGGCTTCGGCTACTGGTGGAGCTGGGGCTGGATCCTCGTCACGACCGCGCTGCAGTTGGCGTTCTACCGCTGGCTCGGCTGGATCGGAGGCGAGCCGCTGGGCCGCCCCCGCCTGCCTCCGCTCGGCGCAGCTCGACCCGCGCACGCTCGCGGGTCGTCGCCGCCGGGCCTGAGGCTACGCTTGCCGCGATGCCGTACTACATCTGCCCGAACTGCAAGGAACGCTCGATCGACCACGACCGGCGCGAGGGCCTGTCGCAGGAGGCCGTCGCGTGCCATCACTGCGGGTTCGGGTTCCTGTTCGAGCTCCTCGAGGACTACTACCCGGCACCTGCCACCGGCTTCGTCGTCTGCGACAACCAGGGGCGGGTGCTCGCGGCGGGTCGCGACGTCTTCGAGCTCTCCGGCTACCGCGAGCAGGAGCTGATGGGCCGCGACGTGATGGACGCGCTCGGCATCTCCGGGTTCGACGGGCAAAACCCCGCGCAGCTCGCGCTCGAGTGGGGCGTGCGCCGGATGGGCGAGCAGCTCGAGCTGCGGACGCGGGTCGGCCACGTGAAGCCCGTGACCGCGGACTTCTTCCCCGCCTACGACGAGGACGGCGGGCTGCTCGTGGCGATCACGCCGCGCTAGCCTCCGCGAGCTCGGCTTCGACCCAGGCCTGAAGGTCCTCGAGCGCATCGAGCGCGCCTTCGAGCTCGCGCAGCTCGGCACGCGCGGCCCGCTCGTCGAGCCCGCCGAAGAGACCGAGCGCGTCGAGGCGCGCGACGGTGGTCTCGCTCAGGTCGCTGCGGGCGCGTTTCTCGATCGCCGCCTGGCGTAGCCGCGAGCGGGCGCGCTCGGCTTTCGCGGCGAGACTCGCCGCCTCACCGGCCAGCGTGTCCGCGTAGATCGCCAGCTCGACCGACCGCACGCACCCAGGCTACGCGCGGACATGCGACGCCTTTGTGCCGACTTCGACACGACTTGCAGGACAGAGGTCGTTCAGCACGCACACCTCGCAGCGCGGAGCCCGCGCGATGCAGACGCGGCGGCCGTGCCAGATCAGCAGGTGCGGGAACCGGTTCCAGTCCGGCCTCGGCACCAGCCGCATCAGGTCGCGCTCGATCTTGACCGGATCCTCCCGGCGCGTGAAGCCGAGGCGCTGCGAGAGCCGCCGAACGTGCGTGTCGACGACGACCCCCTCGGCCGCGCCGCGCTCGGCGACGACGACGTTCGCCGTCTTGCGCGCGACCCCCGGCAGCCGCAGCAGCTCCTGCATCGTCCCGGGCACCTCGCCGTCGAACTCCTCCAGCAGGATCTGCATCGTCCCGCGCAGCGACTTGGTCTTCTGCCGGAAGAAGCCCGTTGCCCGGATGTCGCTCTCGAGCTCCTCCTGAGGCACGGCCAGATAGTCCTCCGGGCGGCGGTACTTCTCGAACAGCCGCTCGGTGACCCGGTTGACGTTCACGTCGGTGGTCTGGGCGGAGAGCATCACGGAGACGAGCAGCTCGAGGTCGCTGCGGAACCGGAGCGCGATCGTCGCGTCCGGGTGCTCGGCCGCAAGCCGCTCGATCACCGGCCGGATCCGCTCGCGCTTGGGCCCGACGCGCCGCCGCGCCTCGGCGACGTAGCTTCGGGCCATCAGCCCGCGCTGCGGAGCCGCGGGCCAGCGCAGACGAGGTCGAGCGCGGGACACTCGGAGCAGGCGAAGTCGCTCGGGGTCGGGCGGAACTCGCCGGCGTTGATCCGGGCGATCGCTTCCGACAGCTCGGCCTCGAGCGCCGAGGCTTCTTCGGCCTTGTAAGAGACCGTCACGAGCTCGTCCGGGCGCTCGAGGAACTGGTAGACGACCTCGACCTCCTCGACGCCGCAGCGGAAGCAGGCCAGCGCGTAGACGAGGCGCTGCAGGCGGTAGTCGTGCTCGACGATCGTCGGCAGGGCTCGCCTCCCCGAGGACGTTCGTCTTGTAATCGACGACCAGCGCCCGGCTGCCGTGGAGCCAGAGGACATCGAGCCGGCCGTGCAGGAGAACGCCGTCGTGCTCGAATGCGAAGGGCCGTTCGGGCGCGGCGCCTTCGAGCCCGGCGAGGCGGGCCGCCAGCTCCGACGAGCAGTAGGCGTCGATGAAGCCGCGGATCCGGGCGAGCTCGTCCTCGGTGACGGCCGGGTAGCGGGCGCGCACGAGGTCGGGCAGCTCCTGAGGCACGGTCGGCGCGCCGAGGTCGACGTGCTCGAGCAGCGCGTGCGCCGCGTCTCCGATCTCGGTCGCGGCGAGGCCCTCCTGGCCGGGCACCGACCCGCGCGCGCCGCGCGGGCGGAGGCCGACGACCCGCTCCGCGAAGTATCGGTACGAGCACTGCTCGAAGAGCGACAGCGCCGAGTACGACAGCCGCCGGACGCGATGCAGTGGCGGCTCGGGCACCTCCGCGAGCGCCGCGAGCGCAGGTGCCTCGGCGGCGGAGCCTCCGTTCGCCGAGACCGCGAACAGCTCGAGCTGCTCCTCGAGTGCCGTCGTCGCCTCCGGCTCGGCCGCGTCCTCCTCGACGAAGCGGTCGACGCGTAGAGCGAGGCGCGCGCCCTCGCGCTCGATCTCGACAGGGCCGGCCTCCCGGAGCTCCGGAAGCTCGAGCCGCTCCAGCACCCAGCCAATGGGCGTGCGCGCGTCCGCCCCGGTCTCGCCGACGGCGCCGGAGACGATCAGCCGGTCAATCGCTCGGGTCATGGCGACGTAGTAGAGGCGCAGCCGCTCGGCCTCCTCGGCGTCGCGCTCGGCTGCGCGCACCTCCTCGTAGTCGGCGGTCGAGAGCCGCTTGCCGCTCGCCGGGTGCGCGACCCGGAAGCCGAGCCGCCCGTCGGGCAGGCAGAGGATCTCGTCGGGGTCGGTGCGCCCGTAGTCGCGGCCGGCGTCGGCGACGACGACCACCTTGAACTCGAGCCCCTTCGCCGAGTGGATCGTCAGCAGCCGGATCACGTCGGTGCCCTCTTCCTCGGCGGCCGCCTCGAGCTCGGAGGCGCCGACCGCGTCCTGCTCCTCGACGAAGCGGACGAAGCCCTCGACGTCGGGGCCGCGCAGCTCCTCGTAGGAGCGCGCCAGCCGCCCGAGCTTGCGCAGGTTCGCGTAGCGGCGGCGGCCGTCCCACTGCGCGAGCACCGCGAGGTCGTAGTCGTGCGCGCAGAGGATCTGCTCGCAGAGCCGCTCCAGCGTGAGCGAGGAGGCCTGCGCGGCGAGCCGGTCGTAGCGCTGCTTGAACGCCTGGAAGAGCCGCGCGTCACGCGTGGAGACGCCCTCGGGGATGCCCTTCTCCAGCCCTGCGAACAGGGGCCGCTTCGGCGCGGCACGGCGCAGGAGGACCAGCGCGTCGTTCGAGACGCCGACGAACGGCGAGGCCAGCACGGAGACGAGCGCCTCGTCGTCGTAGCGGTTGTGCAGCAGCCGCAGGTAGGCGAGCAGGTCGACCACCTGCTGCTGGTGGTAGTAGTCGCGGCCGGTGGCGCGGAAGGTCGGCAGGCCCACCGCACGCAGCGCCTCCTCGTACACGCGCGCGTCGGTGCCCGCCGCGAAGAGCAGCACGATCTCGCCCGGCTCGGCCTCACCCGACTCGACGAGCTCATGCACCCGCGCCGCGATGTGCCGCGCCTCCGCCTGGCGCCAGTGCGTCCCGGTGCCCTTGTACGAGCCCTTGTCAGTGACGAGCAGCTCGACCGCCGGCCCGAAGGCCGGATCCGGAAAGCGGCCGGCCGCGGTCAGCGGGTGGAACGTCTCGCCGAAGTCGCCTGCGAAGAGGTAGTTGACGACGTCGAGCACCTCGGGCCGCGAGCGGTAGTTCTGCGTGAGCGCGAGCACGCCCCCGACCTGCTCGCGGCGCTCGCGGAAGACCTCGACGTCCGCGTGCCGGAAGCGGTAGATCGACTGGAACTCGTCGCCTACGAAGAAAAGCTCGCCGTCCGGGCGCGCGAGCAGATCGATCAGTTCGCACTGGAGTCGGTTCGTGTCCTGGAACTCGTCGACCATGATCGAGCGGAAGCGCCAGCTCTCGCGCTCGCGGATCTCCTCGTGCTCCTGGAGCAGCTCGCGCGCAAGCACCTGGAGGTCCTCGAAGTCGAGCGCCGACTCCCGGTCCTTGGCGGCGCGGTAGGCGCGGTCGTACATGAGCAGGAGCTCCTCGAGCTGGGCGCCGTCGCGCGCGGCGAGCGCCTCGAGCGCCGCGGCCTCGACCGCCTGCCGCGCCTCTTCCAGCTCGGGCTCGCTTACGACGTGCGAGAGGTCGAGCAGCGACTCGGGCCCGGGCGCTCCGGCGAGGAACTTGGCGAGCTCGCCCTCGGCGACCGCGGCGAGCTCGGCGACACGCTCGTCGAGCTGGGATGCGGCCTCGAGGTCGAACCGGAGCGCGAGCCCGGACGAGCGGAGCGTCTCGTGGACGCCCGTGAGCATCCGGCGCAAGCGCGTGCCGCCGTAGGCCGCGAGCAGGCGCAGGCGCTCGGGGTCGTCGCCGCAGAACTCCTCGAGCGCGGCGCGGAAAGCCTCGCCGCGGATCACGCGGCCCTGGCTGTCGTCGAGCACGCGGAAGCGCGGGTCGATCCCGGCCTGGAACGGATACGCGCGCAGCAGGCGGTGGCAGAAGCCGTGGATGGTCGAGATCCAGGCCGCGTCCAGGTCGCGGGCCAGGTCGTGGCGATCGAGTTCCCGCAGCCGCTGGCGGATGCGCGCCCGCAGCTCGCCGGCCGCGCGCTCTGTGTACGTGATGACGAGGATCGAGTCGACGTCGAGCCCCCGCTCGCAGACCGAGCGGCAGAAGCGCTCGACGATGACCGTCGTCTTGCCTGTCCCGGCCCCGGCCGAGACGAAGACGACGCCCGGCTCCTCGATCGCCCGCTGCTGCTCGAGATTCGGCGCGTCCTTCACCGTGCTCACGTGCGCTTCACCCGGCACATCGGCCAGCGGTCGCACCAGGTCGGGCACGGGAACCCGCCCTTCGGGTCGTGGCGCACGTCGCCCGAGCGGATCCGCTCGACGACCGCCTGCGCGTGGCCCTTGGCGCGGTCGACCTGGCCCCAGAACGCGTCCTCGTCGAGGTAGTCGTTTCGCGGGTAGCCCGGGACGCCGTCGTCGCGCGCCTCGGCCCGCAAGAGGCCGCGCGCCTGGCCCTCGCCGCCGAGCGCGCGGTAGATGCCGCCGAGCGGCTCGATCCCGACGAGGTCGCGCAGGACCAGCATGTAGAGCGGGATCTGTAGGTGGAGCTCGCTCTCGATCTTGCTCGCCGAGTGCGCGGTCTTGCCGGACTTGTAGTCGAGCACCATCCCGCGGGCGCCGAACGGGTCGCGGTCGATCCGGTCGATCTTCCCGGAGATCGCGAAGCCGCCCAGGTCGAGGCCGCGCTGAAGCTCCGGCGCCGAGCGCTCGGAGCCGAACGAGACCTCGAAGCGGTGCGGGACGAGCGGCGAGGGCGACTCGGCCTCGTGCCGGACGAGCTGCTCCAGGTCGCGGGCGAGCCCGGCCTCGAGCTCGCGCCGCTCCAGGTCCGGCAGGTCGAGACGCACGTGCGCCTTGATCGCGTCGCTCAGGCACTCGCGCAGGAGCTCGAGCGCCTGCGGGAGGGTCTCGGGCTGGACGCGCTCGGCGCCGGTCTTCTTCGGCAGGCCCTTGAAGAAGCCGTGCAGCGCCTGGTGGGCGATCGTCCCGCGGAGGCGAACGTCCACCTGAGCGTCGATCGTGCGCGGCGAGACCACGCGGTCGATCAGCCAGAGGGACGAGCAGTCGGTGAAGCGCTCGAGATCGGTCACGGAGAAGCTGCCCTTCTGCTGCAGCTCTTCGAGCACCGCCGGGTGCGTCAGGCGCGTGGGCCTCTCGAACGCGCCGAGCGCGCGCTCCAGGCGGCGCTCCCAGCCGTTCGCCCGTGCGAGTGCCTCGGCGGTCTCGTCCTCGGTCGCGGCGAGGGCGCCGAGCGCGCGCAGGCGCTCGCGCTCGCTCGGGGCGCGCTCGAGTGGCCAGGTCAGCGCGGCGAGCGGCCGCCTCGTCGTCGCCCGCTCGACGTCGTCGGGGTCGAAGAGCGAGCGCACCTCCTCCAGGAACGGGCTCGGCTCGCGCGGGGAGCCGTCGTCCGTGGCCGCCTCGCGCACGAGGTAGAGCCGGCGCGTCGGGCGGGTGCAGGCGGTGTAGAAGAGGTACCGGTCTCGCGAGACCGGGTCGGTGCGGAGGAGCCGGCCGGCGCGCGACGAGCGCTCGAGCTCGGCCTTGCGGTCCTCGTCGAGGAACGGCGAGCCCTGGCTGCGGCGCGGCAGGCGGCCTTCTTCCAGGCCGAGCAGGAAGACGACCTCGAAGCGGCGCGTGCGCGCGTCGAGGAGGTCGAGGACGGCGATGCGGCCGGCCTGGCCCCCGCGCGGGAGCGAGACGCGGGTGTTGTCCAGGAGCGCCACGATCTCGTCGCGGGTGGCGCTGCCGCCGAGCTCGCTCCAGCCTTCGAGCTCCGAGAGCAGACGGCCCAAGCGCTCGTGCGCGCGCAGGTCGATGCGCGCCTGCTCGCGCGTCGGGGGCGACTCGAGCCCGTAGGCGGCGCGGAGCATCGCGCGGGCCAGCCGCTCGACCCCGGCCACCGGGTCTTCGGCGCTGCGCAGCGGCTCCAGGTGCGGCAGCGGCTGGCCGCGGAGCTTCTGGACCTCCTCCTCGACCCGCGCGGCCTCGCGGACCCCGCGCCCGCGCAGGCGACCTTCGAGGAAGTCGGCGTGCGAGCGGGTCAGGCCGGAGTAGGGCGAGCGCAGGAACGCGAACAGGTCGCGCCGGTCACCGTCGAGCCACGCATAGCGGAGAAGGGCGAGCAGCGCCTGGCCGAACGGCGTCTGCCCCAGCCGGATACGGCCCTCGAGGGCGTACGGGATGCCGAGCGTCGTGAAGGCGGTGTCGAGCGCCGCCCGCCAGTGGTCGAGACCCGGGCAGACGATGGCGATCTCCTCCGCCGGGGTTCCGGCGCGGAGCAGGGCCAGCAGCTCCTCGGCGACGAGCTCGAGCGTCCCGCGCAGGCCGCCGCCCTCGAGGAAGCGGAGAGAGCCGTCGAGCGGCGGCGCGTCACCCGCAGGCCCGCCGAACAGCGTGCGCTCGAGATGGGCAAGGACAGCCGAGCGCGCCTCGGGGTTCGGTGGGAGCTCGTCCACGCCGTCCGCGAGTGCGCTCAGATCCTCGGCCGTTCGGGACAGCGAGGCGAACGCGTCCCGCCCCGGCTCGTACGGAAGAGAGACGGTCACCTCGGCGCGGCCGGCAAGCGCGTTCAGGAGCGCCCACTGCGCTCCGGTCAGATCTTCGAAGCCGTACGCGAAGACCGGGCGGCCGTCCCAGGCCCCGAGCTCTCCGGCCACGCGCTCGGCGGCATGACGGCGCTCGAGCTCGCGGTCCCAGAGCCCGAGCTTGTCGAGCTCCTCGCGGTAAGCCGCGTACAGCTCTGCGAGCTCGCCCTCGAGCTCTCCCGGCTCGACCAGCGCGGACTCGAGCTCGGCGACGGTCGAGCCGAGCGCGTCGGCGAAGCCCGTGAACCGCGCCGAACGGCCCTGGGCTCTGGCGACGACGCGGCGCAGGAGCAGCGTTCGCTGCGCCTCTGTGACGACCGGCCTATGAGCCCCGTTGCCGCGCGCGACCCGCTCGAAGAGGTCGTCGAAGGTGCCGATCGAGCCGCCGAGGAGGGCGCCCGAGCGCGCGAGCAGCTCCCGCTCGGCTCGGTCGACGTCCGGCCGGTTCGGCACGATCAGTACGGGGTCGGATTCGAGCGCGCCCAGATAGCGCTCGAGCAGGAGCGCCACCTTGCCGGCGTTGGCCGGGCCTGCGAGCAGGCTGAGAGCCATCGGCCCATCCTAGTCCGAGGGTCCGACGGCTCTCTAGCGGGTTTTTCGGCTCAGGCGGCCGCTGATTTCGGGCGTCGCCCGCGGCGCGCGGCGGCGTGGCCGGGCATCTGACCGGCGCAGTCGTCGCAGAGGTCCGCCTGCTTGGAGCCGCGGCGCGCGTCCGTGAAGTTCAGGCGCATCGTCGCGCCTTTTCCCTCGCTGATTTCCCGTCCGCAGTTATCGCAGACGAGCACTGTCTTGCGAGCCAATTGAGCCTCCCGGTCGCTGGATAAGAAGCCGGGAATACTACGCAGCTTTTCGGGCGCGCCGTATTCGGAACGATCTCAGCAGGCTGAGCAGCGCCAATTCCTCACGATCGAGCCCGATATCGCGTGCGCCGACCACACGCAAATGGCGTGGACGAAAGTCATCAATAGTTCGCCCGTCGAGATACTGCTCGACGACGGCCGGACTGACGTATGACGCACGCGCAACTGCCGGCGTATTTCCTAGGCGCTCGCCGACCCTTCGCATAACGGCTGCGATAGTTCGTTTTGCCTCCGTCTCGCTCTCGGCGGGCGCGTGCTCGGCAAGCGCAACCGCGGCGAGCAGCGTCCCGCCCCAGGTGCGGAAGTCCTTGGCCGTGAACTCCTCGCCGAGGTAGGTCTGGATGTACTCGTTCAGCTTGCGGCCGGTGAGGTTGCAGAACCCGTCGCCGTCGCCGTTGCGGTACCGAAAGAGACGCCGGCCACCTTTGACCGCGCGCAACTTGCGCACGGCGTCCGCCAGCTCCTCGTCGACCAGCGCCGTCCGGATCAGCGCGCGGTGCTTGCCGCGGAAGCGGAACGTGATCCGGCTCCCCCGGACCTGCACGTGGCCCCGCCGCAGCGTCGTGATCCCGAAGGTGCGAAACCGCTTCGCATAGCGCTCGTCCCCGACGCGGAACCAACCGAGGTTGATCAGCCTGACCGCGACGGCGGCAGTCCACTCGAAGGTGAGCGGCTCGCGCTCCATGTGCTCGGCCATCGCGGCCCGCAGATCGGGCAATTTCTCGCCGAACCGGACGAGGCTGTCGTACTTCGCCTGCTCCTGGCGCGCCCGGAACTCCGGGTGGTAGAGGTACTGCACGCGTCCTGCGCCGTCGACGCCCGTGGCCTGCAGCTTGGCGTTCGCGCGGGGCGAGATCCAGACCTCGCGCCAGGCCGGCGGGATGCGCAGCGCGTCGATCCGCTGCAACGCGGCCTCGTCGCGGATCGGCTTTCCGCGCGAGTCCACATAGCGGAATCGCCGTCGCGACCCGAGCCGCCTCCACCCTCCTCTGCGAGCCATAGAGTTCCGCTTGTAGCCGCGCGGCTGGAGTCCTAACCCTGGGGAGGTGAGCGGGCGGATGGAGGGGAAGGCGATCGTCGTCCTCGAGGGCGACCAGACCGGGCAGGAGTTGCTCGAAGAAGCCCTGCGCGTCCTCGCGCCCGACGTGACGGGCGTGTCGCTCCGCTTCGAGCGCTTCGACCTCTCCCTCGAGTCGCGCCGCGCCACGCAGAACGAGATCGTCCACCAGGGCGCGGCCGCTTTGCGCGAGGCCGGGCTCGGGCTGAAGGCGGCGACGATCACGCCCGAGGCCGCCGGCGACGTCGGCTCGCCGAACAGGATCCTGCGCGAGGAGATCGGCGGCCGGGTGATCGTACGCACCGGGCGGCGGATTCCGGGGGTGATCCCGCTCGGGGGAGTCCACTCGCCGATCTCGGTCGTGCGGATGGCCGTCGGCGACGCCTACGGCGCGCAGGAGTGGCGCGAGGGTGAGGGCGACGACGAGGTCGCGCTGCGGACGGAGCGGATCGAGCGGCGGATCTGCCGGTCGGTCGCGGAGTTCTCGTTCCGGCTTGCCGGGCAGACCGGCGCCAAGGTCTTCGGCGGGCCCAAGTACACGGTCAGCCCGGTGTACGAGGGAATGCTGAAGGAGGAGATGGACGCGGCGGCCGAGCGCCATCCGTCGGTTCCGTACGACCCGCAGCTGATCGACGCGACCTTCGCGCTGCTGCTCGGCTCGAGCGGCGACCCGCTCGTCGTCCCGGCGCTCAACCGCGACGGCGACATCCTCTCCGACCTCGTCCTGCCGCTGTTCGGGTCGATCGCCGGTTCCGAGTCGCTGCTCGTCGCTTTCGAGGAGGACTACGTGCCGCGCGTCGTGCTCGCCGAGGCCGCGCACGGGACCGCGCCGTCGCTTCAGGGCAAGAACGTCGCGAACCCGATGGCGATGATCCTCGCCGGCGCTGCGCTTCTCTCCTACGTCGACGGCGAGGACGCTCAGGCCGCGGCGCGCGCGATCCGCGAGGCCGCGCTCGAGGCGGTCGCCGACGGCGTGCGCACCGCCGACCTCGGCGGGCACGCGGGCACCTCCGAGTACACGGACGAGGTCATTCGCCGAACGCGCTCGAAGCTCGAGGTCTGGTCGGCGCTCTGAGCCGCTAGGAGGCCGCGGCGGCTGGCAGCTCTTCCGCCTCGGCGGTGAGCTCGAGGAAGACGCGGACGATGGCGGGGTCGAACTGCGAGCCCGAGCAGCGCTCGACCTCGGCGAGCGCCTCGTCGCGGCTGAGCGCGGGCCGGTACGGCCGGTTGCTCGTCATCGCGTCGTAGGCGTCCGCGACGGCTAGAACACGCGCCTCGACCGGGATCTCCTCGCCAGCGCGTCCGGTGGGGTACCCGGTGCCGTCCCAGCGCTCGTGGTGGTAGAGGACGTACGGGAGTGCATCCCGGAATGCCGACAGGCGGAGCAGGATCCGAGCGCCGAGCCTGGGGTGCTCGCGGATCTGGGCCATCTCTTCGTCGTCGAGGCGGCCCGGCTTTCGGAGCACCTCGTCCGGAATCGCGAGCTTTCCTACATCGTGGAGCGGGCCGCCGAGCTGGAGGAGCTCCAGCCGCTCCTCGTCCCAGTCGAGCCGCCGCGCAATGGCCTCGGCGATCGCGGTCACCCTTGTCGAGTGGCCGCGCGTGTACGCGTCACGGGCGTCGATCGCCCGGCTGAGGATGGAGTGCATCGCCACGAGCCACAAGCTTCAAGCTCGAGGGCGAGATTCCTACCGGCGCGTCAACGCCAGATCGCGGCGATCGGCTTGACCCGAGCGGATCTGCCGAGCCGCGGCAGGCCCCACGCGTCCTCGATCGTCCGAAGCAGACCGTAGTGCGAGGTCGTGGGGCCGTAGTACGAATGCGGCACCACGAGCGGGCCCAGGGCAAGAGCGGGAACCGGCGCGTTCGCCGGCGACGAGAAACGGGGCTCGTCGGCGACGACGAAGACGACGCCGTTGGCCATCGCCGGGCTGCGCAGCAGCGGCCCGACGAACCCACGCAGCCACCTGTCGCCGGTCCTCACCGAGCAGTCGTGCATGTCGTGGCAGACGTTCGGGGTGACGAAGGCGAAGCTCGGCAGCCGGCCTGCCCGGAGATCGCGGCCGAACTCGCTCAGCGGCACGACGCGGCGGAGGCGTGCCGGCTTCGAGACGATGTCGCGGAAGTAGAGAAACGGCACGTGACGCTTGGCGTACAGCCCCGCGGTCGCGCCGGTGAAGCCTCGATGCGGGAGCCCCTCGGCGTAGCTCTTCCAGGTCAGGTGCGCAGCCTCGAGGCTGTCCGCCAGGTTCTTCGCGGAGACGATGCAGGACGTGCAGTCATCGTGGATTCCCTGCGTGCCGCCCGAGACCAGCGCGATGTAGTTCGGCAAGCTCGGGTGCGCGACACCGCCGTACCGCGGCAGCGTCACGTACTTGGCGGCCAGCGAGTTGAAGTACGGCGCGTCGGGATTGCCGACGACGTCCTTCCGCGCCTTGTTCTCGATCACGATCAGGACGACGTGGTCGAACCGCGGGACGGCGATGCGCTTCGCGGACGCTCCGCCGAGCGGAGCGAGCAGCGCCAGCAGCATGACGATGACGAGCGCGCGCTTCATGGCTCCATGACCCTCTTCCTCCACACGTGCATGCCGGCGACGACGACCACGACGAGCGCGGCAACCGCCCCGGCCCCGTACAGCCCATACTGCCCGATCGCGTCGGCGGCGGCGTGGCCGCCGTAGTACGCGACGAGGCCGACGAGGATCGCCCAGCAGATGCCGCCGGCAGCGTTCCAGGCGAAGAACCGCCACCAGGTCATGTGCGCGATCCCGGCGAGCCACGCGGCGGTCACCCGCAGAACGGCCACGAAGCGCCCGATGAAGACCGTCTTGCCTCCGTGGCGGTCGAAGAAGCCCTCGGACCACGCGAGGCCGGGCTCGCTCCAGCGCTGGATCGGGCCGAGCCGCTCGAGCAGGCGGCGTCCGCCGGTGCGGCCGATCCAGTAGCCGATGTTGTCGCCGACGATCGCCGCGGCCGCCGCGACGGCGATCACCTCGACGATGTCGAGGTCCCCGCGGGAGGCGAAGATCCCGGCGGCGATCAGGGCCGTCTCGCCGGGCAGCGGGATCCCGCCGGACTCGAGCATCACGATCACGAAGAGCGCGAGGAGGCCGTAGTCGTGGATGAGGCTGCTCAGCGCTCGACCTCGTACGCCATCAGGATCGCGTCAATGAGGCTACCGCCGCTGCGGTAGTGGCCGCGGCGGTAGCCCTCGCGCTCGAATCCGAACCGCTCGTACAGCTCGATTGCGGCGGCGTTGTGCGGGAAGACGTGCAGCTCGAGCTTCGTCACGCGCGACGCGCGCGCCCACGCGACCGCCCGCTCCATCAGCGCCCGGCCGATCCCGCGCCGGCGGTGGCTCTTCGCGACCATCAGGCCGAGATCGGCCACGTGCGCGCTCGCCGGGTGCGGGTCGCGCGCGACCGACAGCCGGCCGACGATCCCCTCGGGCGCCTCCGCGACGAAGACAGCCGCGTGCGGCGAGCGGCGGATCGCGCGCAGAAAGCGGCGCTCGTCCCCTGCTCCGCGCGAGTCGCCGGCGGAGATGAGCCAGCCCTCGGGCTCTGCCGAGACTTGCCGGGCGAGCTCGACGAGGGCAGGCGCGTCCGAGGCGACGGCCCGCCTGATCGTCACTTCACTCACTCGACGACGAGGCCGTGACCGCCTCGGCGCGGGTCTCCGGCAGCGGCCAGGGTGCCATCGGCACGGAACTCGACGCCCGCGACCCCGCCGAAGTAGAGGTTGCGCCGCCGCCAGCGGACGAGGTCGTAGCCCCAGGCGGCGAGACGGTCGAGCTCAGCCGGGTCGTTGCCCCCTTCGCACTGGACGTGCGGGTCGTCGAAGTGAAGGCGAGGCCGGGCGATCGCCTCCTCGACGCCCAGGCCATGGCCGACGACGTCGACGACGATCTGGAAGATCGCGCCCCGGAGCCGCATCGAGCCGGCGCTGCCGACGACGAGCCGCGGCCGGCCGTCGCGCAGGACCATCGACGGCCCCATCCCGCTCGTGAAGCGCACGCCGGGCTTCGGCGAAGGGCCGACCGGGGCGAGATCGAACTCGCCGAGCATGTTGTTCAGCTGGATCCCGGTGCCGGGGACGACGACGCCGGACCCGGACCCCGTCGAGGCCGTCAGCGACGCCGCGTTCCCCCGCGCGTCCACGACGGAGATGTGCGTGGTCCCGCGCACGGACTCAGGTGGAATCGCCCGCAGTCGCCTTGCAGCGGCCTCGAGCGCGCGCGCGTCGAAGAGCCGCTTCGCCAGGCCGCCGCGCCGCATGCCCGCCGCGAACGAGGCGTCGCGAGCTGCTTCCTGGGCGCGCATCAACTCGACCATCTGCGCCATCGCCTCGGCGCTTCCCGGTGGGCCTGCGACGCCGCCGACCCGGTCGAGCAGCCGCGCGCCGAGGCCGAGCAGGAGGCCGCCCGACGACGGGGGAGGGTTCGACTCGAGCTCGTGCCCCAGGAACGGCGCTCGCGCCGGCCGGCGCTGGATCACGCGGTAGTCCGCGAGATCGCGCTCGGTCACCCCGCCGCCGTGCTCGCGCAGGTGCCTCGAGATCTCTCGCGCGAGCTCACCCCGGTAGAACTCGTCCGGCCCGCGCTCGGCGAGGAGCTCCAGGGTCGCCGCCAGGTCGGTCATGACGAGCCGGTCGCCTGCGACGAGGCGCTCGCCCTCAGGCCCGTAGATCGCGGCTCCCGCCTTCGTGTGACGGAGGATCAGGTCCAGGATCGCGTGCAGGTACGCCTGCGGCTTCGTGATCACGACCCCGAAGCGTGCGTGCCGGATCGCGGGCTGGAGCAGATCGCGCCAGGGCAGCGTCGCGTAACGCCTGTGCGCGACGCCGAGCCCCGCGACCGCGCCCGGGACGGCACACGAGGCTGCGCCGATTCGGAAGACCTGCGTCGACTCCGGCGCGTAGGCGATGTCGACCGAGTCCATCTCGATCACAGCGCCACCGTCGCTGCCGAGGCCCGGGACCGTCACGAAATGGTCGAGCACGCGACTTGAGCGGTCGCGCCCCTGGTGGACGAGCATGAACCCGCCCGCGCCGGGGCCGGTGAGCGTGCTCTCCGTGACCCAGGAGACGAACGCGGCCGCGATGCAGGCGTCGACGGCGTTCCCGCCGCCGGCCAGCACCTCGGCGCCCGCCTCCGCGGTCAGCGGATGACCGGCCGCGACCGCGCCCTTCATGGCGCAAGCGTAGCGAGGCGTCGCCCTCGTTTCCGGCCTGCGGCTATTGTCCATCCGCTTGACGAAGGCCAGCCCGCTCGCCCGCGAAGCACTGCTCTCGGCCGCCGTCGCCGCAACCGCCGCCAGCTTGCTCGTCTGGCTCGGGCCGCCCGGCGCCGACCTCGCCGAGCACGCGTACCAGCGGACGCTCTTCCTCCAGGACGGCTTCACGCTCTGGAACAACTTCTGGTACGCGGGCCGCTACAGCTTCGTCACCTACAGCGTTCTCTACTACCCGGTCGCGGCGCTGCTGGGGATCCGGCTGCTGGCCGTCGCGACCGTGTCGACGGCCGCGCTCGCCTTCGCGGTCGTCGTGGGGCGTCAGTGGGGCCCGGCGGCGCGCTGGTCGAGCCGCACGTTCGCGGTCGTCTGGGCCGGGATCGTCCTCTCGGCCGCGTTCCCGTTCGCCCTCGGGGCGGCCTTCGCGCTGCTGGCGGTCTGGACGCTGCAGGCGAGACGGCACTGGCAGTTCGCGGTGCTCGTCGCGCTCACGCTCGCCGCGAGCCCGCTCGCGTTCCTGCTACTGACGCTGCTGCTCGCAGGAGCCGGCCTCGCGCGCTCGCGGGAGCGCTCGGCGCTGCTCGCGCCGGCGGTCATCCTCGTCGGGTTCGGAGCGATCGAGGTCTTCCTCTGGCGGCTCTTCCCGGGCGGGCGCTACCCGTTCTCGATCCAGGAGCTCGGCGCCGCGCTCGTCTTCTGCGTGCTCGGCGCAGCGCTCACCTGGCGGGTCGAGCGCGCCAAGCCGCTGCTCTGCGTCTTCCTGATCTACCTCGCCGCCTGCATCGGCGCCTACCTGATCCCCTCGGCGCTCGGCGAGAACGTGGCGCGGCTGCGCTACGCCGCGGTGCCGGTGGCCGTGCTCTTGCTCTCGCTGCGGCGCTGGCGACCGCTGCCCGTCTGTCTCGTCGCGTTGGGGCTGGCCATTTCGTGGAACGTGACCCCGATCGCGTTCCAGTACCTCAAGGGACGCGACGACCCGGCGGCCAGCCCGGCCTACTGGCAGCCCGCGATCACGTACCTGCATGCTCACCTCACGCCTGCCTACCGCGTCGAGGCGGTCGACACCGTAGGGCATTGGCCCGCCGTCTACCTGGCCGAGGCGCAGATCCCGCTCGCGCGCGGAGGCTTCCGCCAGGACGATTTCCCGCAGAACAAGGTGCTCTACGACGACCTCGGCTCGCCGGCCTACCTTTCGTGGCTGCGCGGGCTCGGCGTCCGTTACGTCGTGCTCACGAACGCGCCGTCCGACTACAGCGCCCAGGGTGAGGCCGCGCTCCTGCGCAGCGGGCGATCGGGGTTACAAGCGGTCTTTCGGAGCGCGAACTTCACCGTGTTCTCGGTCCCGCGCCCGCACGCGATCCTGACCGGCCCCGCCCCGTCCACCGTGCTCGGCATGAACGCGACGAGCGTCCGCATCCGGCTCGTGACCGCGGGCGTCTACCGGCTCGCGGTGCGCTACTCGCCGTACTGGCATGTCGAGGGCGCCTGCCTCAGCCGGCGGCCGGACGGCATGACGAACGTCGCGGTCGACCACGCTGGACCGCTCGAGCTGAAGTTCCGGGTGAACGCGAGCCGCGCGATCGCCGCCGTCGTCGGGACGAGCTCCAGCAGCTGCGACGTCGACTAGCTGGCTAGGGCTGCAGGAAGCTCGGGGGCTCGAGCGCTCCCTCGTCCGCAGCCTCGGCCTTGAGCGTCACTCGCCGCTGAGCCGCGCGGGCGCCGAAGCCCGTCGCCACGACCGTCACCCAGACCTGGCCGGTCAGCCGGTCGTCGATCGACGCGCCGAAGATGATGTTCGTGTCGCCGGTCGACGCCTCCCGTACGACCTCCGCGGCCTCGTTGACCTCGTACAGCGACAGGTCGTCGCCGCCTGCGATCGAGAGCAGGATGCCCTTCGCACCGGCGATCTCGGTGTCGATCAGCGGCGAGCGGAGGGCGCGCTCGGCGGCCTCCCTGGCGCGGTTCTCGCCGGTTGCGGAGAAGCCGATGCCCATCAGCGCAGTACCGGCGTCCTTCATGATCGTGCGCACGTCCGCGAAGTCGAGGTTGATCAGGCCGGGGAGCGTGATCAGGTCGCAGATGCCCTGGACGCCCTGGCGCAGGACGTCGTCGGCGATGCGGAACGCGTCGAGCATCGATGTCTCGCGGTCGAGCACCTCGAGCAGCCTCTCGTTCGGCACGACGATCACCGTGTCGCAGTTCGCGCGCAGCGTGTCGACGCCCTCGCCGGCCTGCCGCTGGCGCCGCGTGCCCTCGAACTTGAACGGCGTGGTGACGATGCCGACCGTCAGGGCCCCGAGCTCGCGTGCGATCCGCGCGACCACCGGCGCCGCTCCCGAGCCGGTGCCGCCGCCCTCGCCCGCCGTGACGAAGACCATGTCCGATCCGCGCAGGGCGCGCTTGATCTGGTCGTAGGACTCCTCGGCGGCGCGGCGCCCGAGGTCGGGATCGGCGCCCGAGCCGAGACCCTCGGTCAGCTCGCGGCCGATGTGAATCTTCACCGGCGCGTCGCTCATCTGGAGCTGCTGGATGTCCGTGTTGACGGCGACGAACTCGACCTGCGAGATGTCGGCGTCGATCATCCGGTTGACCGCGTTCAGGCCGGCTCCGCCGACGCCGACGACGCGGATGACCGCGATGTACGCACCCGGCTCCGGGACACGGTGCAGGCGCGGCGGAGGCTCGGGCAGAGGCTCGAGCTTCGGGCGCTCGCGCGCGGGCTTCGGCTCGGCGCGCGCGGCGACGGGCGGAGGCGCGGGCTCAGGCTCGGGCGTCCGTTCCGGCTCGGACTTGCGCTCGGGCAGGCGCACGGGCTCGGGCTTCGGCTTGGCCTCCTCGACCCACTCCGGCACGTGCTCCACAGTCTGCTCCGGCGGTTCCGCCGGGCTTACCTGTGTCGGGCTTGCCTGTGTCGGCGCAACCGGCGCCTCGGGCGGGGCCTCCTCCTCGGCTCGGCCTTCCTTCTCGGCCTGCCGCTGGGCCGCCTCGGTCGCCCGGAACAGCTCTGCCAGCGGGCCCTCACGCATGCTCGCGCGCCTTCGCGCCATTGAGCACCTCCTTCGCAAGCTGTCGGTAGGCCTCCGCGGCGTTCCCGCTCGGGTCGTACTTCAGGACGGAGGTGCCCTTCACCGGGGCCTCCGCATAACGAACGGTCTTGCGGATCTTCGTGTCGAAGACGAGATCTCCGAAGTTCTCCTGCAGGATCTCGACGGCCTCGCGCGAGTGCAGCGTCCGGCTGTCGAACATCGTGGGCAGGATCCCTTCGATCTCGACGACCGGGTTCAGGTTCTCCCGGATCATCGAGAGCGTGTTCTCGAGCTGAACCAGCCCGCGCAGCGAGAGGTACTCGCACTGCACCGGGACGATCACGCCCGTCGAGGCGACCAGCGCGTTGATCGTGAGCAAGCCGAGCGACGGGGGCGTGTCGATCAGGACGTAGTCGTAGGAGCTCTTGACCTCCGCGAGCGCCTTCTCGAGTGCGCGCTCGCGTCCGATCATGCTCGAGAGCGCGAGCTCCGCTCCGGCGAGGTCGATCGAAGAGACCGCGAGGTCGACCTCGGCGTGATGGATGACCTCCTGGATCGGCAGGCGGTGGACCAGCACGTCGAACATCGAGCGCTCGATCGCGTCGGGATTGAGGCCCTGGCTCATCGTCAGGTTCCCCTGCGGGTCCAGGTCGATGAGCAGCACCTTCAGCCCGTGCTCCGAGAACGCGACGCCGAGGTTCAGGGTCGTCGTCGTCTTGGCGACGCCGCCCTTCTGGTTGGCGAACGAGATCACGCGCGGCATCGGCGCCTCTTTGGCTGTCTCGGTGCGCATTCCCGGTCGCGGAAGCAGGCGTGCAAGCCCCATCGAGCCCCTTTCTTCGCTCTCATGCTAGCTATCCCTCCGGAAACTTCCCGGAATTTCAGGACAGCCGATTTCGAGCGCCCAAGGTTTGGCTGGATGTGAACCGTGCGTTCCCGCAATCTACGAGTTGTCGAGGACGGATCAGCGCATCGCCGCCTCCTCTTCGCGCGGAAGCCGACCGCCCTCGGCGCCGCCCGCCAGCGAGTCGCGGCACCGCCCCAGCGCGGCCTCGGCCAGGTCCGCCCCAGACCCCTCCGCGCCGACCCAGGCCTCGGCCTCCTCGATCAGGGCACGCACTTCCGCCAGCAGCCACCGCGCCGGCGCCCCCTCCCGCTCGAGGGCTTCGATGCGCCGCAGCCGCCGCAGAACTGTCCGGGCTTCGTCCATGCCCCGACGCTAGCGGGCCAAGTCGCACGTGTCTGTGACCGGACCGTGCCGAAAGCGTTACGTTCGTTCCACAAGTGGCGCCGAACCCGGACCGAGAGCTCGCCGAGGCGAGAGCGGCGATCGACCGGAGCGACGCCCGCGCCGCGCTCAAGCGTCTCGACCGCGCACGGCGTGGCTACGTCAAGCGCCAGGAGATCGACGGGCTCGAGCATCTTCTGCTCCTCACCGACCTCGTCGAGGCCACGGACGAGCGCACGCGCATCGGCCGCGTCAACCTCGACTACGCGATCAAGCAGAACCTGCGCCAGGAATCGCGCCGGCAGGCACTCCACGTAGGCAAGCCCTGGACCGACCCCTACCCCGGCCTCCAGGCTCCCACCGAGCACACGGGCATCGCCTTCACGCGCGGCGTCAAAGTCGCTATCGCGGTCGGAACGGTGCTCGGCGCCGCGGCCCTGGTCGGGTTCTTCGTCCTTCCGTTCTTCTTCTCCTCGGACACGAACGACGTGACGCTGCGGCTGGTCAACGACACGCACGCGAAGGCAAGCGTCCGCGGTTGCGACGATCCGAGCTGTGACTTCCCGTGGATGCACGCCGACCTCGACCCCGGCCTCTCAACCGAGCGCGACGTGCAGACCGACGACCTCGTGGACCTGTTTCGCTTCGACCGGAGCGGCCAGGACTTCTGCCTTCCGCTCCGAGTCCACGACGCATTCGTGCGCCACGGCTCGGACACGTCGGTCGTCCTCGTCGGACGCCTCTCCACGGCGACACCTTGCCCTGGGAGCACGGTGCTGCCGGGAGCCGCCGCCCAGACCGGTCTCTAGGAAGCCACCGCCGCGAAGTAACCCGCCGGCCGCGGGCGGACGCCGAGAAGCGCCTCGTCGAGCGACTCGACCAGCGCCGCGCGGTCGCCGTGCGTGAGGGTCTCGACCAATGCCTTCCGCACCGCATTCGCGGCCCGGCCCCCCGCCGGCTCGCCGCGGGCGAGCGAGCGCAGCCGCTCGAGCTCCTGCGCGCGCTCGGGAGCGCTTTCGCCGAGCAGCACCGCCGCGCGCACCGACGCGGCCCAGAGGCCGTCCGTCCCGCCGAGCAGCGCCGTCAGCGCTTCGCGCAGCTGCTCGGAGCGGTACGGCTCCTCCGCGAACAGGGAGAGCTCCCAGCGGTCGAGGGCCTCGGCGAGCTCGGGGTCCTCCTCCGACGATCCGAGCCGCGCGAGCAGATCGGCCGCGAGCTGCGCGCGAAAGGCATCGAGCCGGGTCGGCTCGCCGGCCGGCGCGGTCGCGGCGATCGGAAGCACGGGACTGACGCCTAGCGGCCGCCAGTCCAGCCGCTCGAACAGAACCGGGCCGGCAGCGACAGGCGCCGCCGTCGCCAGACGAAGGGCGCTGACGGCGTCCGCGATCTCCATCGGCGCGTCGGGCCGGGCTTCTTCCTGGCCGAGCGTCCGCTCGAGCTCCAGCACGAGCAGCCTGTCGGGCTCGCGCCCGAAGCGCGCAGGGAGCAAGCCCGATGCCTCCGGCCAGTGCGACGCAAGCTCTCCGGCTGCGGCGATCCGAACGCAGAGCCCGTCCGCCAGCTCGAGCCGGGAGCCCGCGGAGAGCCCGATCAGCGGCGCGATCGCGGCGTACTGGCGATGCTCGCCGAGCAGGGTGTCCTCGAAGGCCGAGTAGGCGCGGTCGAAGGAGTCGTCGCGCCAGTCGGTCCCGCCGGCCGCCTCGGCGACGTCGGCGAGGAGCGGCAGCAGGATCGTGCGCAGGAGTGCCTCCTCCTCACGGCCCTTGCCGGCATGCGCGGCCGCGTACACGCCGGCGGCCGGCTCGAGCGAGAGCTCCTGGACCGCGATCCGCGCGTCGGCGAGCGTGCCAAGCCGGTGCGCGCGCGCCTGGACGTAGGAACGCAGCAGCGGCCGGTACTCGTGCAGGCCGCCCGCATGCTCCTCGAACGCGAACGGGATCTCGTCGCCGGCCTCGACGTCCGCGGCCAGCAGGGAGAACGCAGCCAGGCAGAAGCAGCGCAGGGTCTCGTACAGATGCGGGGCGCGTACGGCCACGATTTCTCGTTACGCCCCGAGTGGCTCCTCTCCTCTCTGAGACAGGTGTTCTCTTTGGCAGGTGGGGCACCAATAGGCCATGCGGTTGTCGTCGCCCTGGCCGTGTGACCGGATGGGTTCCCCGCAGCGGGGGCACGGACGGCCCGCGCGGCGATACACCGCTCGCGGCGACCTCCCCTCCTCGACGGATGCGCGCATCAAGCGGGCTGCCTCGCGCAGAACGAGCTCGAGCTCCTGGTCGCTCACCTGGCCCAGCGCGAGCCACGGCGACAGTCGCGCGTGCCAGAGCGCTTCGGCGCGCCAGAGGTTCCCGATCCCGGCGACGAGGCGCTGGTCGAGCAGCGCGTCGCCCAACTCGCGCGTAGCCGGCTCTCGCCGCAGGTTGGAGACCATCGCAACGAGATCGGGCGGCCCCGCGAGGATGTCCGGGCCGACCGAAGGGCGCCGCTGCCGTTTCGAGAGCTCCAGAACCGGCCCGTTCCAGAGGAGCGCCTCGTGTCCGTCTGCGCGCAGCACGAGCCATGGCCGCCCGCTGACCGGCCGCCCGCTCTCGCGCACCTGCCAGCGGCCGCTCATGCGCAGGTGGCTGCGCAGCACGAGCCCGCCCTCGAACGTCATCAGCAGGTTCTTGCCGACCGCCTCGACCGCCTCGAGCCTGCGCCCATCGAGCCGCTCGGCGGCCACGACCGCAGCGGCGCGTGGATGCGGCGTCTCGACCGAGACCCGCCGGCCGACGAGCACCTGCAGCCGGCGCGCCGCGCGGTGGAGCGAGTCCCCTTCGGGCATCGGCGCCAGGCTAGCGCCGGCTCGTTACCCTGCCACCGTTCCCGCAACGTTCCCGCCAACCATGATCGCCCGGCTCGCCCTCATCTCGTCGGTCGCCCTCTTCGCCGCCTCCTGCGGCGGGAGCAATCCGGCGAAGCCGATCGGGACCACCGGCTCGAGCGGCTTGCAGGGCAAGGTCACGATCTCGCCGGGGACGAACACCTGCAAGGCCGGGTCGTCGTGCATGAAGCCGGCCAAAGGCTTCACGCTCGAGTTCTCTCAGTACGGGCACCTGGTCGCGAGAACGAAGACGGGCGACGACGGCAGCTACCGGGTCAACCTGTCGCCGAAGGGCCGCTACGTGATCGGCGTCAAGGGCGGCCCAGGCGTCGCCCCCACCGTGAAGCCGCCGACGGCAACCGTCGAGCAGGGCCAGATGAAGCAGCTCGACATCCAGCTCGACGTCGGGATTCGGTAGGGCGAGAGCGCCCCGGATGGGGCGCTCTCGCGAGATTCGAAAGCCCTCCTCGGCCTAGGCCGGGCAGGGGTTGGAGTTGAGCATCTGGCGGAAGTTGTTCGTCCGCAGACGCGTGGCCGGGTTCGGGCCGGGGTAGAAGCTGAAGAGCAGCGGCCCGTACTCGGCGGTCGAGTTTCCGCCGAACGTGTTGGTCGTGCCCGGGATGTTCGTGCCACCGAGCTGCCACACGCAGTTGCCGTGTGGGTTCCGGTTCATCGTCGACGTTCCCGTCGAGTAGATCGGATAGAACTGCGCGCCCGGCGGCGGGTTGGTGCAGCCGTTCCCGGTGATCCGGTCGCAGCTCCCGCCGAAGTCCGCCGCCTCGATGCGCGGCAGGTCGGTCTCGAAGGCGACCCGGCTGTAGTTCTGGTTCCCGTTGAAGAGCGGGCTCGTGAACAGCACCGAGGTCGAGTGGTACTTCTGGTCTTGCCCACGGTTCCGCCCGGTTCCGGGCCAGTTCAAGCCGTACGCCGGCCCATCGAAGTCGATGTCCGTCCCGAGACAGCCGCCGATCGGCGACTAACAGCGAATCGTCCGCGTTGAAGCAGCCGACGTCGTCGTCGTCGAGGCCTTCGTCGTTGCTCAGGCAGTCGCCCGTCTGCCTCATCGGCCTGGTTGCAGTACTCGAAGTGGCCGATCTCGTCCGAGAACGCGACGTTGTAGGTGTGCGCCGCCCACGGGACGCGGGTGTGCTCGCTCGAGCTCCCGTACATCGGGTGGTAGGCGTACGGCGCCTCGTCACAGGTCGCCGCGTCGGGCTGGTACAGGATCTGCTGGAACCCGTTCTCGACGCTGGCGGTCATCGATCCGGACTGGCCGCTCGTCAGGTCGTGGATCACGACCTGGAAGCCGGCAGCCGTGTCGTGCATGTCGACCGTCAGGACGTCGCCCGAGTTCATCCACAGGTCGGTCGCCGGGTTCGGAGTGATCGCGTCATACGGCGGCGAGAACGCCGTCAGCGGGTCGGGCGCCGCGTGCGGCACGCCGCTGTGGGTGATGAACGCGAACGACACGGGCTCGATGCCGACCGTGTCGAGGCAGTCCTCGTTGTTCGGCTGGCCCGTGTTGCCGTTCTGGTTGAGGCTGTCGATCGTCAGAGCGGCGCACCACTTGGTGGCGCTGCAGCTGACGCCCGGCGGCCAGGAAACCCAGCCCGGCGGATAGAACTGCATCTCCATGAAGGCGGCGCCCGGGTGCTTGCCGATGTAGTCGGCGGCGTTCTCGTCGGTGCCGTCGAAGATGTTGCTGTCGCTGTCGGGCGTGCACGTGTTCGTCCACTCCGGGAACGACTGGGTGTCGCACATCGCCATCCCGAACCAGAACGCCGGGCGGAGCTGGAAGTTCCAGGTCGCCCCGGTGCCGGCCTGGTTCGGCTGCAGGTGCGGATCGCTCGGGAGCTTCAGGCGGTAGAGGTTGGAGTTTCCGGCTCCTTGCGTGCTCCGAGTAGAAGAGCAGCGAGGGCTCGTCGTGGCCGGTATACGCGCCCTCGTAGCCGATCGAGTCCTTCACCTCGGTGCAGATCTGAAGGCCCTGGCTGCAGTTGCGGACGCCGTACTCGTCGGTGGTGCCGCTGCTCGAGCCCGGCCGCACCGAGCCCGTCGCGAAGGGAGCGATGACGAGCACCCCCGCAACCGCGAGCATGAAAGCAAGGACAAACCGTCTCATCGGCTCTCCTTTCACTCTCCCCTGGGCTCCGGGACGGAGCCCGGTGGCCTTATCTATCGCCTCTCCCGGGTGGCTGTCAAACGGCTACGGGCGCAACACCGCTCGACGGGGGCCCTGGACGAAGCCCGCGTCGAGGAGGAGCGGCATGATCTCGGTCTCGCCGACGGCCTCGCCGTCGAAGCGCTCCACCGCGAGGCGCTTCAAGCCGGTCGCACGCACATGCTCGACCAGGGCGGCCAGCGCCTCTCTCAGCCAGCCTTCCTCGGGGTCGCGCAGCGGGACGAGCGAGCGGCCGCCGCGCTCGACGAAGAGTGCCGCCTCGCCGCCGAGCAGGACGACGTGCGCCCCGGCCACCCGGGCTGCGCGGGCTCCTGCCCGCTTCGGCCAGGGAAGCGCCGCGCCGTAGGGCTGGGCCGGGTCGGCGGCGGCGAGCACGAGCGGCTCGGGCTTCTCGCCGTCCTTCGGTCGCAGCTCGCGCAGGCGCTCGACCGCGCCACCGAGGGCGAACTGCGCGCCTCCGAGGCCTTCGACGAAGTAGCCGCGGCGGCAGAGGCCGAGCGTCTCCAGAGAGCGGAGCTCGCCGTAGACCGCCCCGAAGCCGCCGGGGATTCCCTCTGCGCGGACGCCGTCACGTGTCACGATCCCGTGCCGCTCCAGCAGCAGCTCCGCGAGGGCACGCCGGTCGGGGCCACGTCCGGGGTCAGCCCCCGGCCGCGTCCCGAAGAGACGGCTCGCGAGCGACCAGCGGCCCTGCGTCGCCGTCGTCTCCGTGGCCCGGCGGCGCGAGAATCGCCGCTCGCGAGGGCGCCTCGGCGTGGTCTGGTAGCGGCGGCCGGCACGAAGCGGCGTCCACGCGTCGTTCGTGATCTCGCCCGCCCAGACGAGATCCCAGAGTGCAGGTAGGGCTTCCTCGGCCTCGAGCCCGGTGTCGGCGAGCAGGTCGAACCAGAAGAGCGCGCTGCGGCTGAGGGCGGCCCGGAGGCGCTCGTGCACCTCGCGCTCGGGGCGGTCGGCGGCCGGCGGCTGCCCGAGCGCGACCGCATCCTCGCGGAAGTAGAGCGCCACGCGGTCGAGCCCCGCGCCGACCCAGACGACCTCGCCGGAGCCGCAGAGCGCGTCGAGCTGCTCCGGGCGGTAGCCGGGCACGCGCCGGGGCAGGACGTCGCTCTCCCAGAGCGCGACCGGAAGCGCGAGGCCCTGGAGGGGCACGAGCGCTTCGCGGAGCGACGCGCGGCGCCCGATCCCGTGCCAGCTCGGCAGGAAGCGGCCGAAGGCGGCCTGCTCGACCGGCTCGACCTCTCGGCGAAGCGCCGCGAGCGACGCGCGGCGGAGGCGGCGCAGGACCTCCGGGTCGCACCATTCACGCTCGGTCCCGCCGGGGCGGAGCTCGCCGCGCACCAGCTCGTCGCGGCGTTCGAGGTCCCGGAGGGCCGGCTCGACGTCGCGGCCGAAGCGCTCGTTCGCCTGGGCGGTCGTGAACGGCCCGCGCGAGCGCGCGAACCGCCGCACCAGAGACTCGAGCGGCGCCTCGTCGGCTTCGAGAAAGACCTCGGGCAGGCCGCCGGGCGGCATCGCCCCGACTGCATCGCGGTAGCGCCCGGCGTCCTCCGCGGCGATCAGCCGCTCCTCGCCCGCGACCCGCACGATCACCGCGCGGCGCTCTGCCAGCAGCGACTCGGCGAGATCCTCCGGGTACTCGCCTTCGCGGAGGTCGCCCCGGCGCCGAAGCAGATCGTGCAGCTCGTCAGGCGTCCGCGCTTCGCCGCGCAGGCGCTCCTCGACGTCGGCGAGCGCGCCGGGGTCGATCAGATCGCGCAGCTCCTCCTGGCCGAGCAGCTCCTTCAGCAGGTCCCGGTCGAGCGACAGAGCCTGGGCGCGCCGCTCGGCGGCCGGCGTGTCGTCCTCGTACATGTAGTTGGCGACGTAGTCGAAGAGCAGCGAGGCCGCGTAGGGCGAGGCCGACGGGGTCTCGACGTCGACGAGGTCGATCTGCCGCGAGCGCAGGCCGCTGAGCAACCGCTTCAGCGCCGGTAGGTCGAAGACGTCCTGCAGGCACTCGCGGTAGGTCTCCAGCACCACGGGGAACGCCGGGTAGCGCCGGGCTACCTGGAGCAACGACTGAGCTTTCAAGCGCTGCTGCCACAGAGGCGTGCGCTCGCCCGGGCGCCGTCTCGGGATCAGCAGCGCGCGGCCGGCGTTCTCGCGGAAGCGCGCGCCGAAGAGCGCGGTGTCGCCGAGCTCCTGCACCACGAGCTCCTCGACGGTCTCCGGGTCGAGCAGGACGTCGTCCACCGGCGGCGGCGCGTCGGCGTCGGGCAGGTGGATCGCGATCCCGTCGTCGGACCAGATCGCCTGCGTCTCCAGGCCGAGCGACTCGCGCAGCCGAGCGCCGAGCGCCAGGGCCCAGGGCGCATGCACCCGCCCGCCGAAAGGCGTGAGCACGCAGAGCCGCCAGTCGCCGATCTCGTCGCGGAACCGCTCGACGACGATCGTCCGGTCCGAGGGCACAGCCGTCGTCGCAGACTGCTGCTCGCGGAGGAAGATCATCAGGTTCTGCGCAGCCCGCTCGTCGAGCATGTGGTCTGCGTGGAGCCGGGCGACCGCCTTCTCGTCGTCCAGCGCGACCAGCTCCCGAGAGGCAGCACCGATCGCCTCGCCCAGCTCGTAGGGCCTCCCCACGCCCTCGCCCTTCCAGAACGGCACTGCGCCGGGAACGCCGGGCGCCGGCGAGACGAGCACGCGGTCGCGGGTGATCTCCTCGATTCGCCACGTGCTCGCCCCGAGCAGGAACGTCTGCCCCGCCCGAGCCTCGTAGACCATCTCCTCGTCGAGCTCGCCCACGCGGCCTCCGCCGTCGACGAGGTGGACGCCGAAGAGGCCGCGGTCGGGAATCGTGCCCGCGTTGGTGACCGCCAGCCGCCGCGCGCCCTGCCGGCCACGCACGACGCCCGCCGTGCGATCCCAGACGACGCGCGCCCGCAGCTCGGCGAACTCGTCGGAGGGGTAGCGGCCGTCGAGCATGTCCAGCACGTTCTCGAGCTGCACCCGCGACAGGTCGGCAAACGGGTAGGCGCCGCGGACGAGGCCGTGCAGCTCGTCGACCGAGATCTCCTCGTCGGCGCAGATCGCGACGATCTGCTGCGCCAGGACGTCGAGCGGGTTGCGCGGGATCTGCGTCTCCTCGATCGCGCCGTCGAGCATCCGCCGCGCGACCACCGCGGACTCGAGCAGGTCGGCGCGGAACTTCGGGAAGATCCGGCCCTTCGAGACGGCGCCGAGCTCGTGGCCCGCGCGCCCGATCCGCTGCAGGCCGCGCGCGACCGACTTCGGCGACTCGACCTGGATCACCAGGTCCACCGCCCCCATGTCGATTCCGAGCTCGAGCGACGAGGTCGCGACCAGGCACGGGATCTCGCCCATCTTCAGCAGCTCCTCGATCTCGACGCGCTGCTCGCGCGCCAAAGAGCCGTGGTGGGCTCGCGCGATCTCTTCCTCGGCCAGGTCGTTGAGGCGCAGCGCGAGCCGCTCGGCGAGGCGGCGGTTGTTCACGAACACGATCGTCGAGCGGTGTGAACGAACGAGCTCGAGGATCTCCGGGTAGATCGACGGCCAGATCGACTGCTGCTCCTCGGGCTCGCGCATGTCGTCGAGCGGCACGACCACCTTCAGGTCGAGCTCCTTCGCCCGGCCCGCGTCGACGAGCTCGATCTCCCGCCCTCCGGAAACGAAGCGGCCGATCTCTTCGAGAGGTCGTTGAGTAGCAGACAGGCCGACGCGCTGGACAGGCTCGCCCACCAGCCGCTGGAGGCGCTCCAGTGACAGGGCGAGATGAGCTCCACGCTTGGTGCCTGCAACGGCATGGACCTCGTCCACGATCACCGTCTCGACCGACTTCAGGTTCTCCCGCGCCCGCGAGGTGAGGAGCAGGAAGAGCGACTCGGGAGTCGTGATCAGGATGTCGGGCGGCTCGCGCAGCATCGCGGCGCGCTCCTTCTGCGTCGTGTCGCCGGTGCGGACGCCCACACGCAGCTCCGACCGCAGGCCGGCGAGCGGCCCGCGCAGGTTGCGCTCGATGTCGTAGTTGAGCGCCTTCAGCGGCGAGACGTACAGCAGGCGCAGCCCTTTGCCGGGCGCCGAATTGAGCCGGTCGATCCCGTAGAGGAAGGCCGCGAGCGTCTTGCCCGAGCCGGTCGGGGCCTGGATCAGCGTGTGCCCACCGCGAGCGATCGCGGGCCAGCCGAGCGTCTGGGCAGGAGTCGGTCCCTCGAAGGCGTGCGTGAACCAAGAGCGTGTCGCCTCGCTGAAGACCGAAAGTGGATCCATCCGGGCCAGCGTACCCACGCTTGCAAAGGCTTCGGAACTGACCTATATCGCGATTAGTACCGCTCCGGCGAACGCCGCCGGGGCGAGCCGCCAACTCGGAAAGGAACAACCATGCTCAAACGCATCGGGCGCCCACGCCGCGCTGTCGTTCTCGTGGGCGCCGCAGTTGCGGCAATCGCCGCAGCCGGAGTCGCGTACTCCTCCGGCGGGGGATCCGGCACGCTGACCGCCTGCGTCAACGACACCAACGGAAACATGCGTCTCGTCGCGTCGGCGAGCGACTGTCGCCAGCACGAGTCTGCCGTCACCTGGAACGCTGAGGGGCAGACGGGCGCGACCGGGCCGACGGGCCCACAGGGCCCAACCGGCCCGAGTGGACCGACCGGGCCGCAGGGAGTGCAGGGACCGACGGGGCCGCAGGGCGTTCAGGGGCCGACGGGGCCGCAGGGCGCGACCGGCCCGCAGGGGCCGACCGGCGCCGACGGCGTCAGCGGCTACGAGATCGTCAGCGCCTCGGCGGCCATCGGCCCGGGGGTCATAGCCTTTGGGACGATCCCCTGTCCTGGAGGGAAGCACGTCACCGGCGGTGGCTGGACGCTCGACGATCCGATCGGGCGCGATGTTTTCGTGAACCAGTCGGGCCCGAACTCCGACGGCACCGGCTGGACGGGCTCGATCGAAAACACGAACACCTCAGGCCTGGTGACGGTGACGCTCTCGGCGATTTGTGCCGACGTCTCCGCGACGTCTGCGTCCTCGAGAGTGCGCGTGAAGTCGTCTCGCCGGCTGCGCCTGCGGAGGCTCGGCTGAAGTAACGAGCGAGGCCAGGGCCGCCGCGGCCCCGCTCAGGCGCGAAGCGCCTCGAGGTCGCGGCGGAACTGGTCCTCGTCCTGCACGCCGCGGTCGCCCTCCGGGTGCGGGAACGGCCAGCCCGGCTTCGGGTCGTTGGCGTAGCGCGGCATCACGTGCGTGTGCAGGTGCGGCAGCGAGTTGCCGAGGATGTCGTAGTTCAGCTTGACGGGCTGCAGGCAGCGCTCGATCCGCCGGCCGGCCTCGAGCAGCTCGAGCCAGTACTGCGCCGCTTCTTCGGAGGACAGCTCGGTCGGCTCGGCCACGTGGCGGCCGCGCCAGACGACGACGGTGTAGCCGCGCTGCAGGTTCTCCTTCTGCAGATACGCGTCCGAGACCTCGCCGGCGAAGAAGCGCGCCCCGTATTCGGTCTCCTCCGGCCGCCCTTGCGCGCACATCGGGCAGCCCTCGCCGCGCTTGAGGTCGTAGAAGGACTGCGGCCACTCCACGCGGCCGACGTTAGCATCGCCCGAACGATGCCCGAGACCCCGGAAGAGTTCTACGAGCGCGCCAAGCACGCGCTCCTCATGCCGCCCCTCGACGAGTGGGAGACGTTCCCGTTCGACGGCGCGATGCGGCCGCGCGAGCTCCGCCCGCCGGCGCAGGACGAGAAGACGCGCCGCGGCGAAGGCGGGGTCGACTGCCACGCTTGCGGCAAGGCCTCGGACAGCCTGATCTGGGAGGACGAGCACTGGCAGCTGACGGCGCTCGGGCCGACGGGTCTGCCCATCGTCCTGATCCTCGAGCCGAAGGAGCACTACGACATCGAGACGCTGCCGCCCGAGCTCGCTGCCGAGATGGGGCCGCTGCTGCAGCGAGTCGAGCGCGCAGCCCGGGCCGCCGGCGACATCGGCCGCGTCCACATCGGGCGCTGGGGTGAGGGCAGCGAGCATCTGCACTGGTGGTTCATGGGCCGCCCGGCCCGCATGCGGCAGCTGAGCGACAGCTTCGCCGCGATCTGGGACGACATTCTCCCGCCGGTGCCCGACGACGTCTGGCGCGAAAGCCTGGAGCGAGTCGTCGCCGCGATGGACGCATGACCTATTCGCCATGACCTATTCGATCGTCGGCCGCGACCCGGCCACGGGCGAGCTTGGAGTCGCTGTCCAGTCGAGGGCCTTCAACACTGGCGCCGTGGTGCCCTGGGGTGAGCCCGGCGTCGGGGTCGTCGCGACCCAGTCGTACACGGAGCTGTCCTACGGGCCACTCGGGCTCGAGCTCCTGCGGGGCGGCAAGAGCCCCGAGGAGGCGCTGACCGAGCTGGTTGCCGCCGACGACGACCGTGATTACCGGCAGGTCGCGATCCTCGACGCCGAGGGACGCGTGGCCGTCCACGTCGGCGCGGAGTGCATCCCGGCGGCGGGCTTCGCAGCCGGCGACGGTTTCAGCGCCCAGGCGAACATGGTCGCGAGCGAACGCGTCTGGGAGTCGATGGCGGAAGCCTTCCAGCGCTCCGACGGCGCCCTCGCGGAGCGCCTGCTCTCGGCCCTCGATGCGGCCGAGCAGGCCGGCGGCGACTGGCGCGGCCGCCAGGCGGGGGGCATCCTCGTCGTCGCGGCCGAAGGGAAGCCGTGGGAGCGCGAGGTCGACGTTCGCGTCGACGACCATCCGGATCCGCTCGTCGAGCTGCGGCGCCTGCTGCGGCTGCGGGAGGCCTACAGGTCGATGCGCGGGCCGCCGGGACCGAGAGACGAGGATCTCGAGGTGCTGCCCGAGCTCGACCGGCAGCTGGCGCGCGTCTTCGGCCTCACGGCGACGGGGCAGCTCGACGAGGCCCGGGAGTCGCTCGCGCCGCTGCTCGAAGCCGAGCCTCGCTGGGCCGACTTCATCCGCACGCTCGCAGACCGCGAGCTGCTACCGAACGCCCGCGAGCTGCTCGAAGGTTGAGGCGCGTCAACGTCAAGGGCATCTCGGGCTCCGGCAAATCGACGTTCGCGGCGGAGCTCGCGCGGCGGCTCGACGTCCCGTACATCGAGCTCGACGCGCTCCACCACGGGCCGAACTGGACCGAGGCGACCGCCGAGGAGCTCACGGCGCGCGCGCGCGAGGCGATGGACGGCGCGCCCGACGGTTGGGTGATCGACGGCAATTACGAGAGCAAGCTCGGCGACACCGTGATCGGGGCCGCTGACACGATCGTTTGGCTCGACCTGCCGTTCTCGCTCAAGGCCCGCCGGCTTCTACGTCGCACACACCACCGGATCACCAACAAGGTGGAGCTCTGGAACGGCAACCGCGAGACGTGGCGGAACGTCCTCTTCAGTCGCGAGTCCCTCTTCTGGTGGATGGTCAAAGGACACTTCCGCCACCGTCGGGAATGGCCGAAGCGCTTCGCAGGCGACCCGCGCTTTGTGCGGCTTCGTTCGGTTGCCGAGGCGAAGGAATGGCTCGAGAGCGCTTCGACGTCCTGATCTACACGTCCTGATCTACACGTCGATCGTCGCGAAGTCCGCCTCGAGCTGCTCCCTGTCTTCCGCGTCGACGATCCGAGCGAGAGCCGCACGGCCGAGCTCGACCTGCCTCGCCGCCTGATCCGCGTCGCCCGCGGTCGTGTGGGCACGCGCAAGTGCTTCGTGCGCGGCCGCAAGGTCCCAGTCCTCCATCTCCTCGGGCGCCGACTCGACCAGCTCGAGGCAGCGGCGCGCATGCCGCAGTGCCGGCTCTGGAAACGCGAGCACCGTATAGACGCGCGAGCAGAGCCACTCGCTCCGAGCGCGATTGGCGTTCGTCCCGACCTGGAGCCAGTGGTAAGCCGACGCATGCGCGCAGTGCAGCATCTCGTCGTCGTCGGCGGGCGTCCGGTCGCTGTTTCGCATCAGCGTCCAGGTCTTGTTGTAGAGCTCGACGCCGAGCTGCCTGTGCTCCTCCGGGTTCATAGCGGCGGACCGGTAGGGTCTCACAGATGGCCGTCGCCGCTCCTGACCGCCTCCACTTCACCGGCAACGACGAAGCCGACGAGCTGATCGCCCGCGACCCGCTCGCGCTGCTGATCGGGTTCGCACTCGACCAGCAGGTGCCGGTGCAGACCGCTTTCGCAGGACCGCTCAAGATCAAGCAGCGGCTCGGGACGCTCGAGCTCGCGCGGCGCGACCCGGCCGAGGTCGAGGCCGCCTTTCGCGAGACGCCGGCCGTGCACCGCTTCCCCGGCTCGATGGCCGGGCGCGTGCAGGACCTCTGCGCGCTCGTCGAGGACGAGTACGGCGGCGACGCGTCGCGGCTCTGGCGCGAGGCGTCCGACGCGGCCGACCTACGCAAGCGGATCTCGGCGCTGCCCGGCTTCGGCGAGATGAAGGTCAAGGCGCTTTCCGCGGTGCTGGCGAAGCGGTTCGGCGTCGAGGTCGCGCGTGAGCTCGCGCCGTCGCATCCGACGCTCGGGGACGTGGACTCGCCCGAGGCGCTCGAGGACTACCAGGCGAAGAAGCGCGCGCACAAGGCGAAGATGCGCGCCGAACGCTCTGGCTAGGCCTCGAGTCGTCGTCTACGTAACCCGCGAGCACCCGCAGACGGGCGCTGACCAGCTACTCGTCTTCGACATCGCCGGCGAGCCGGAGTTCGTGTCCGTCGTGCCGGGTGGACGCGTCGAGCCGGGCGAGACGTTCGACCAGACGGCGGTCCGCGAGCTGCGCGAGGAGACGGGGCTGGAGGTTCGCGTCATGCGGGAGCTCGGCGTCGAGGAGCAACCCAGCTGGCGCGTCCCCGGTGTGCGCGACGAGAACCACTTCCTGCACGCGGTGCCGTCAGGGCCGACCGCAGACGAGTGGATGCACGGCGGCCTGCGCTGCCGCTGGGTCCCGCTGCTGAAGAGCACTTCGGTGTACGGAGAGCACGGCGCCTTCCTGGACGCCGTCCTCCGCAAGCGCGTCGTCGCGTACGTGACGCGCAGCCGTGAGCTACTCGTCTTCGACCACGAAGGGAAGACGCACGTGCCCGCCGGCCGAATCGACGCGCACGAAAGCCTGGAGGAGGGTCTTGCGCGCGAGGTCGAGGAGGAGACCGGAGTCACGGGCATCCGGGTCATTCGTGAGCTCGCCGGGCCGGAGGAGGTGGCGCGGCTCCACGGCACCGGCGGCAACGAGAGCCACGCGTTCCATGCGGTGACCGACGCAGCGACGCCCGCGGAGTGGGATCACGTGGTGACGGGCAGCGGCATGGACTCGCAGTTCGTCTTTCGCTGCCGCTGGGCCTCCCTCGACGAGCCGCCCCTCCTTTGGGGGAAGCCGGATCCTTTGCTCGAACGGGTACGGATGTCGATAGACGAGCCATGACCCGCCGCCTGCTGACCATCCTCGCGTTCGCGCTCGTGTTCGGTGCCTCGTCAGCCGGCGCGCTTCGACTCCCCTCCGCCCCGCGTTGTCCCGTCTTTCCGAAGACCAACCCGTGGAACCGGCGCGTGGACAGGCTTCCGGTCGCCCAGAACTCGGCCGCGATCATCGGCTCGATCGGCACGGACACCGGGCTCCACGCCGACTTCGGCTCCGGCCTCTGGGACGGCTCGCCGATCGGCATCCCCTACGACGTCGTGAGCAAGAAGACGCCGCGGTCACGCGTGACCTTCGAGTACTCCGACGAAAGCGACCACGTCCGCTACCCGATCCCGAAGCGCGTCCACATCGAGGGCGGCAGCGACCACCACGCGCTGCTCGTCGACAAGACCGCTTGTCGCCTCTACGAGCTCGGCGGGCTCGAGAGGCAGAACGGCCGTTGGCACGCCTGGGCCGGCGCGACCTGGAGCCTGCGCTCCAACCACGTGCGGCCCGCCGGCTGGACGTCGGCCGACGCCGCCGGGCTGCCGATCTTCCCCGGGCTCGCGCGCTACGACGAGGTCAAGCGCGGCGTGATCGACCACGCGCTTCGCTTCACGGTGCAGCGCACCCGGCGCGCGTACATCTACCCCGCTCGCCACTACGCGAGCTCGCTGACCGACCCGAGCCTGCCGCCGATGGGCCTGCGGGTCCGGCTCAAGGCGAGCTTCGACGTGCGCGGGTTCCCTCGCCAGGCGCGGATCGTCCTGACCGCCCTCAAGCGTTACGGGATGATCGTCGCCGACAACGGAGCCGACTGGTACATCACCGGCGCGCCGAACCGCGGTTGGTCGAACGACCAGCTGCACACACTTGGCCGCGTGACGGGCTCGAACTTCGAGGTGGTCGACACTTCCTCGCTTCACCCGTAACGCGGGTCTGTGCCGTCGATCGCCCAGTGGCGGCCGGCGTTCGCGAGCCAGCCGCCGCCCTCGCGCGGCATCATCGAATAGCGGCTGATCAGGCGCTGGCCGCCCTCGGCGTCGCTGTAGAGCACGTCGACCATCCACTCGCTGTGCTCGGCGACTACGCGGTGCGCGTCTGCGAACCCCGGCGCCGAGGGATCGCGGAACGTGCCCTGCCAGAAGCCGGTCTCGCCGACCGCGAGGAAGATGTCGCGCGTCTGGCGCGTGAAGTCCTCCGGCGGCGGATGCTCGGGGGCCATGATCCGCTCGGGATAGAAGCACCAGCCCTGGAGCACGGCGATCCCCGAGCCGACGTTGCGGAGCGACGCCGCGAGGAGCACCGCGTCGTCGGTGCATTCGGCGACGCCCGAGCCGCCCGGCACCAGGAGGTGGCGGCCTTCCTGGAAGCTGACCTTCTGCTGCGGGTCCTCGAGCCGCGACGGAACGAGCAGCGGGCGCAAGCCGGCGAGCAGTGACCGCTCGGCGACACGCGCCGCGCGGTTGGCCGACCGCACGGAGGCGAAGGTCGCAAGCGCCAGCACCAGCGTCCCGCCCGCCGTGGCGAGCGCGGAGATCGTCACCCAGTCGGCCGCGACCGGCACGGCCGCGACTCTACGTCGGGCCGCGGCCCTTCGCGCGCGTGACGGCGTCGTCCGGCGCCGCGATCGGTTCGCCGTGGCCCGACAGCAGCTGTGAGACGCCGAGCCCCGTCAGCCGGTCGAGCGAAGCCGTTGCCTGCGCCACGTCGTGCGTGAGGGCCTTCGGCAGCAACTGCGGCCCACGCTCGCCCGTGAGCGGGTTGTAGCTGCAGATCGCGTCGCCCACAAAGCAGACGCCGGCAGACTCGGAGACGAGCGCGCAGTGACCGTCCGTATGGCCGGGCGTGTGCACGACGCGCAGGCCGCCCGCAACGTCGAGCTCCTCGCCGTCCGAAAAGGTCCGGACCTCCTTGATCGGCCGCGGCTTGAGCCCGCCGTTCCGGCCGAGCTCGAGCATCAACTTCCAGGAGGCGGTGCGAGGCAGGTACGGAAGCATCGAGCCCTCGTTCTTGCCCATCGCCTTTGCGGTCGTTGCCAGGTCGCGGTCGGACTCGTGCACCCAGACCGGAACGATGAAATCGCTCCTCAACATCTCGGCGACGCCGACGTGATCCGCGTGCCCGTGCGTCAGCACCACCGCCGTCACATCGGCTTCCGTGCGGCCCAGCTCGGCGCAGCCGCCCGCAAGCTGACTCCGGTAGCCGGGGAGACCCGCGTCGACCACGGTCACGTGCATGCCGTCGCCGATCAGGTACCAGTTGACGAGGGGGCTGCCGAGCCGAACGACATGCTCGCCGAGCTTCATCGTCGCCTCCTATCCGAGATCGGCGAGAGCTACACGCGCGGCCGAGTAGCCGCACATGCCGTGGACCCCGCCGCCCGGCGGCGTCGAGGAGGAGCACAGGTACACGCCTCGCAGCGGCGTCCGGTACGGCACGAGCTTCCGCACGGGCCGGAAGAGGAGCTGGCCCAGGTCCATCGCGCCGCCGTTGAGGTCGCCGCCGACGAGGTTGCGGTTGTGCGCCTCGAGCTCTGTCGGGCCCAGCGCGTGGCGGGCGAGGATGAGGTCGTGGAAACCGGGCGCGAAGCGCTCGACCTGCGACTCGACGCGCTCGGTCATGTCGACCGTCGAGCCGTTCGGGACGTGGCAGTACGCCCACGCCGTGTGCTTGCCCGCCGGAGCGCGCGTGTCGTCGAACAGGCTCGTCTGCGCGAGCAGGACGAAGGGCCGCCCGCCCGGCCGGCCGCTCCAGGCGCCCCATTCCGAAGCCGAGATCTCCTCGAGGCTTGCGCCGAGGTGAACAGTCCCGGCGCGCGCGCACTCGGGAGCCGTCCACGGGATCGGCCCGTCGAGCGCCCAGTCGAGCTTGAACGCGCCGGGCCCGTGGCGATACGAGAGCAGCCGACTTCGGTACGAGTGCGACAGCCGCTCGCCGCAGATCCGGGCGAGCTCGCGCGGCGAGACGTCGGCCAGCACCACGTCGGCCTGCGGCAGGTCGTCGACGGCGCTCGAAACGTGGATCTCGCCGCCGAGCTCCCGCAGGCGCGCGGCGAGTGCGTCCGCGAGCCGCTGTGAGCCGCCGCGCGGAAACGGCCAGCCCACCGCGTGACCAAGCGTCAGCAGCGCGAGCCCGAAGCCGCCGCTCGGCCGGCGCTCGAGCGGCAGCATCGAGTGACCCGCGTGGCCCGCGAACCAGCCGCGTGTCCGCTCCTCGGCGAAGAGGCTCTCGGCGAGGGGCCGCGCGGCAGACAGGGACGCGCGCAGCGCCGTGACGAGCCCGCGCGACCCGAGGCGGGCGCGCACGTCGAGCGCGCGCCGAGGCGACACCGGCAGCGGCCCGATCAGCACGTGCTGAATCTCGCTCCAGGCGGCGACGAGCGGCCCCACGAGCCGCCGGTAGGCAGCCTCGTCCCGCCCGAGCTGAGCGGCGGTCGCCTCGAGATCTCGCTCGAGCAACAGCGCGCTGCCGTCGTCGAAAGGGTGCGCCGCCGGCGCCTCCGGATGAACCCACTCGACGTCGAGGTCGAGCTCGCGGAAGAACGGCGACCCGATCCCGAGCGGATGGATCGACGAGCAGATGTCGTGCACGAATCCCGGCAGCGTCAGCTCCGCCGACTGCATCCCGCCGCCAAGCTGGGCCTCAGCCTCGTGAAGCTCGACCCCGAAGCCCGCCTGCGCGAGCGCGATCGCCCCCGCGAGGCCGTTCGGCCCCGAGCCGATCACGACGGCGCGCCTCAACCGCGCAGCGAGCGCAGGGCGGGCCCGAGCGACTGCCCGCCGCGGAGCACGGGCTCGAACAGGTCACCGTCCTGCTCGATCCGCTCCAGCGCCTCGCGCATCCCGAAGTCCCGCGGCCGCACCTTCTCGTGCAACTCCTCCCACCGCAGCGGCGTCGAGACGGGCGCGCCCGGCTTCGGCCGCACGGAGTAGACCGACGCGATCGTCTTGCCGTGCCCGTTCTGGCGGTGGTCGACCAGAACGCCGCGCCGCTTCTTCTTCAGCCACTCCGTGGTCACGAGACCGGGGTTCTCCGCTTCGAGCCCTCGCGACACCCGCTCGGCGAGCTCGTAGGCGTCCGGGTAGGTCGAACGGCGCGTGATCGGGACGAGCACGTGGATCCCGTCCGCCCCGCTCGTCTTGACGTACGAGCGGAGCTCGAGTTGCTCGAGCGCCTCGCGGACGAGGTGCGCGACCTTGATCGCCTGCGCGAAGCCGTTCCGCGTCTCCGGCGGGTCGAGGTCGAAGACGACGTAGTCCGGCCGCTCGGGCTTGTCGACGCGCGAGTACCAGGCGTTCATGTCGATGCAGTTCATCTGCACCATCCAGACGAGCGCCGCGGGCTCGTTCACGAGCGTGAAGTCGACGAGCCGCGACTCGCCCTCGCGCGGCCAGGTGCGGAAGCGGCGCGTCGGCAGCCAGTCCGGCTTGCCCTTCGGCGCCTGCTTGTGGAAGTACGCCTGCTCGCGGATGCCGTGGGGGTAGCGCTTGAGCGTGAACGGCCGGTCGCGCAGGTGCGGGACGATCGCGTCGGCGACCGCGACGTAGTAGTGCGCGAGATCGCCCTTCGTGACGCCGTCGCCCGGGAACAGATTCCGCTCTGGATGAGTCACGCGGACGCGGCGCCTGCCGACCTGGAGGATCTCTTCGCTCACTATTCCCGCTCCCGGCGCCGGCAAAGCCGGCACCTCCGCTCCTTGATGAGCTCCGTCGAGCCTACGCTCACGCAGCCAGCCTCGTCCAGGTGAGCTCGTGCTTCAGCGGCAGCCGGTACGGACCGGCGAGAAGCGGCCGCACGCGGGCGAAGAGCCCGTCCCGCTCCGCGGCTCCGAGCGCAGCGATGGAGCTGGTGGTCGAGTAGAGCGTCAGCAGCTCGTCTGCGTCGACTGCGATCGCTTCCTCGTCACGCTCCTTGCGCAGCGCCTCGAACCGCGAGCCCGCGAAGGCGTCGTCGAACGGCGGCGGCAGCTGGTCGCGGAAGCGCTCGTAGGGCTCGCGCAGCAGCTCCAGAGCCTCGTCCGGCAGCGGCGGCTCCGTCTCCCACCAATGCGTAGAGATGATCGCGAGCCCCCCGCGCGGCCGGAGCACCCGCGCGACCTCGGCGATCGCAACCGCGTGCTCGAACCAGTGGAATGCCTCCCCCGCGAAGACCGCGTCGACGCTTGCGTCCTCCAGCGGGATCGCCTCGGCGGCACCTGCGAGCGCGGAGCCGTGGACGGCGCGCATGCGCTCGTCGGGCTCGACGGCGACGACGTCCGCGAAGCGATGCTCGAGCTCCCGGGTGAGGCGGCCGGTGCCCGCTCCGAGGTCGAGGACCCGCGCGCTCGCGCCGAGCTCGAGCGCCTCCTGGGAGCGGTCGAGCAGCGCCTTGGAGTACGGCGGCCGGACGCGGTCGTAGGTCTCGGCAACACTTCCGAAGCTGAGGCGACGCTCAGGCAAGGCGCGTCCAGTAGGCGACGGTCCGGACGCGCCGCCCGACCACCCGGTCGGCAGGAACCAGCTCGCGCAGGCGCTGTGCGAAGACGTCGCGGTCTTCCTCGGGCTGGTGCGCAACCGAGCTCACGGAGAGCATGTTGGCGATCCACTCGTCGCGGGTGACGGCGAGATCCCGCTCGACCTCGGCCTCGTGCAGCTTCTCGAAGCCTTTCTCGAGCGGCCGGCGCCAGTCGCCCGAGAGAACGCGGCCGAGCCCCGGCCGGCCGCCGCGCTCGAACATCTCCCCGATGGCCGCCTCGGCCTCCGGTCCCATGAAGTCGTAGTCGATCCCGATGTTCCAGAGGATCACGAGCGCGCCGCGCGGCCGCAGGACACGTGCGATCTCGGCGACCGACGCGTCCGAGGCGAACCAGTGGAACGCCTCCGCCGAGAAGACTGCGTCCACCTCGCCGTCACCGAGCGGGATCGATTCCGCATTCCCGAGCAGCGCCTCCGCCCCAGGAACGACCTCCTCCAGCACGGCGAGCATCTCGCCGTCCGGCTCGACGGCGGTCACGCGGGCGAACCGCGGCACGAGCGCCCGGGTCAGCTTCCCGGTCCCCGCGCCGAGGTCGAGGACGTCCATCTCCTTGCGGAGCCGAAGCTCGGCGATCACGCGGTCGACCAGCTCCTCCGGCCAAAGCGGTCTGCCGAGCTCGTACTCCCGCGCCGTTCGCCCGAACGCGTCGGGTGGCGCCTCCTTCACCCGGGCTAGAGGCGGATCGTCCATGTGCGTCACGCGCGCACCGCCCACATGACGTGCGCGAGGTTCGGTACCGCGTACGTTCGCTCGGGAAGCAGGGCGCCGAGTCGCGCGACCTGGCTCTCGCGGTCCTCGCGGCTTGCGATCCAGCTGACCGACCGGAGGTTGTCGAGCATCGCGGTGCGGTCGAGCACGTGGTCATGGGGAACCGTCGTTCGCCGGTGGACTTCGGCGAACAGGCCGGACTGCTCGAGAAGCTCCTCCCACTCGGGCTCCTCGTTCCACGGATGCGGCACCGCGTCGCGCAGCGCACGGACCTCGGCGACGAAGTCCGCCGGCCGTGGGTCGGGTTTGTTCTCGTCAGGCCCGTTCCAGACGACGGCGAAGATGCCGTTCGCGCGCAGGACGCGCGCGATTTCCGGCAGCGCGGCAGCTTTTTCGAACCAGTGGAACGCTTGCGCCGCGAACGCGCCGTCCACGGAGGCATCGTCGAGGGGAATGCGCTCGGCCGACCCGGCGAGCGCCGTCGCGGCGGGGACGGCGCGCTCGAGGACTGCGCGCATGTTCGCGAGCGGCTCGACGGCCGTGACCTCGCGATACCGCGCAGTCAGCAGGCGGGTCAGCTTTCCAGTGCCGGCGCCCAGGTCGAGGACGGACGCGTCTCCTCCAAGCGGAAGCGCGTCCAGGATTGCCGGTGGATACGTCGGCCGGGTCCGCTCGTACTCCTCGGCGACGAGGTCGAAGCTGAGCTCGCGGCGATCAGGCGACGCCGGCAAGGAGGAACGCCCTATTCTCCTTGAGCATCTCTCGTGCGATCACGAGCCTTTGGATCTGGTTCGTGCCCTCGTAGATCTGCGTGATCTTGGCGTCGCGCATCATTCGCTCGACGGGGTACTCCTGGATGTAGCCGTACCCGCCGAGGATCTGAACGGCGTCCGTGGTGACCTCCATCGCAACGTCGGTGCAGTAGAGCTTCGCCATCGCCGAGACCTTCGTCAGCTCCGTGCCGTCCGCGCCCTCGTCGATCAGCTGTCCGCACTTGTAGAGCAGGCCCCGCGCCGCCTCGCACTTCGTCTCCATGTCGGCCAGCATCCCGGCGATCAGCTGGTGCTGCGCGATCGGCTTGCCCATGGTCTCGCGCGACTTTGCGTAGTCGAGCGCGTAGTCGGTCGCGCCCTGCGCAAGCCCGAGTCCCTGAGCGCCGATCCCGGGCCGCGAGCGGTCGAGGATCCGCATCGCGATGCGGAAGCCCTCGCCCTCCTCGCCGAGCAGGTTGTCAGCCGGGATCCTGCAGTCGTTGAAGAAGATCTCCCCGGTCGTCGAGCCTTTGATCCCCATCTTCGGCTCGATCCGGCCGACCTCGAGCCCCGGCGCGTCCGCCTCGACCACGAACGCGGAGATGCCGGAGTGGCCCGCCTCGGGGTCGGTCTTGGCGAAGACGACGTAGAGGCCCGCGACGCCCGCGTTGGTGATGAAGCGCTTCGAGCCGTTGAGGACGTACTCGCCGCCTTCGAGCCGCGCCTCGCTGCGCATCGCGGCGGAATCGGAGCCCGAGCCGGGCTCGGTGAGCGCGTAGGCCGGGAGCCACTCGCCGCTCGCCAGGCGCGGCAGCCAGCGCTGCTTCTGCTCGTCGGTGCCGGCGAGCTTGATCCCGAGCGAGCCGAGCTCCTGGACGGCGAGCAGCAGCCCGGTTGTGGCGCAGACCTTCGAGAGCTCCTCGATCGCGACCAGCACCATCAGCGCGCCCGTGCCCGTGCCTCCGTGCTGCTCCTCGAAGGGCAGGCCGAACAGCTCGTGCTCGCGCAGCAGCTCGACCATGTCCCAGGGGAACTCGGCCGACTTGTCGATCTCGGCCGCGCGCAGGGCGACGCGCTCACGGGCGAGCGTGCGCACGAGGTCGCGGATCTCGCGCTGCTCGTCGCTCAGCGGGTCGGCGGGCACGGCGGAAGCCTAGTCGGGCGGGAAGGTTCCGGGCCCGCCGTTCGTCTTGTCGAATATGGAGCTCAGACACCGTAGCGAGCAGTTACCCCGAGACCGGATCCGATTAGGCGCAATCGCGGAGCTGCTGGTTGTCGCATTGCCTCTGATCGGGCTCGTCTCCCTGCTGCTGCGGTCGCAGCTCGATCCACACCTCGAGAACTACCGCCTCCACTTCATCCTCTTCGGGCTCGTCGGCACCTTGGCGTTCACGCTCGGCTATGCGGCCGGCGAGGCTGCGAAGCGCCGCGGAGACGCGCGCGTGGTGCTGCTCTCGATCGCGTTCATGGCGACCGGAGGCTTCATGGGCCTCCACGCGCTCGGGACGACGGGCGTTCTGTTCACTACCGACCACGCCGGCTTCAAGGTCGCAATCCCGGTCGGGCTGCTCGTGAGCGCCGTCTTCGCGGTCGGCTCTGCATTCGTCGACCTGCGTCCTAGCTTTGCGCCGCTGGTCATCCGTCACCAGCAGTTCCTGCGCGCCGGGGTCCTGCTTGCCATGGGCACGTGGTTCGTCTGGACGGTTACGAACCTGCCGCCGCTGGACGGGGCGAACAGCGAGGCCGCGAGAGGGAGCCTCCTCACCGTGTTCGCGATCGTCGGGACGGTCGCCTACGCGGTCAGCGCCGCGCGCTACTGGCGGATCTTCCGCGCCCGGCCGAACCTGCTGCCCGCTGCGGTCATCGCCTGTTTCGTGCTGCTGTCCGAGGCGCTGATCGGCGTGGCGCTCACCGGCGAGCGGAAGTGGCACGCGAGCTGGTGGGAGTGGCACGGGCTGATCGTGACCGCCTTCCTGATCATCGGGATCGCAGCCCGGCGGGAGTGGCGCGAGGAACGCTTCGGAGACCTCTATCTCGCCTCGACGCGAGAACGGAATCAGAACGTCAGCGTCCTCTTCAGCGACCTCGCCGGGTACACGGGATTCGCCGCGCGCTCGACTCCGGCAGAGGCTGCCGCCGTGCTGGAGACGTACTGGCGCACGGCGTCCATGCTCCTCACCCGCAGGTTCGGCGGCGTGGTGGAGAAATTCATCGGCGACGGCGTCGTGGCAGTCTTCAACCGCGGCGGCAACCAGCCCGACCATGCGCGGCGGGCGGCCTGCGCCGCTCTTGCGCTTCGGGACGCCTTCGGAAAGCTCACCGAGGAGCATCCGGATTGGCCCCGGATGCGGGTCGGCGTCAACAGCGGCGAAGCGGTCGTCCGTGAGATCGGCGGCCGGGGGCATCTGGCGTACCCGGTGGTCGGCGACACGATCAACATGGGCGCGCGGCTCGAGGGGCTTGCGCCCGTGGGAGGAGTGCTGATCGGCGCCGAGACCTACGAGCAGCTGCCGGACGGAGCCGTGGTCGAGGCGAGGCATGGGCTGCAGGTGAAGGGCAAGGACGAGGCGCTGGACGCCTACGTCCTGCACGCCTGCCCCTGCTGATCAGTCCTGCCGGTTGTGACAGACGGCCTCGACGTTGTTGCCGTCGGGGTCGAGGACGAAGGCGCCGTAGTAGCCCGGGTGGTAGTGGCGCTCGCCAGGAACTCCGTTGTCGCGGTAGCCGGCTGCCACCGCGACGCGGTGGAACTCGTCGACGGCCGCGTTGTCGCGCGCAGCGAAGGCGACGTGCAGGTGCTCCGTCAGCGGCTTCCCGTCCTGTGCGATCGAGAAATCGCCCCACTCCGCGAGCCGCTTGTCGCCATCCTCCCAGTCGAGCTCGTAGCCAAGTGGCGCGAGCACGGTCGAATAAAACGCCTTCGACGCCGCGAAGTCGGAGACGCGAATGGTGACGTGGTCGATCACGAGGCCGGGGCAGCTGCTAGCCGCTGTAGTCGAAGTCGCTCTCGTAGCCGCACTTGCCGCGGAACGAGAACTCGAGGCCGGCGTCGTGGACGTCGAGGCTCTCCGCGACGACCTCGCGCCCGCTCCGGTCGTGGCCCGGGATCACGCAGCTGACCGTGTGCTGCTCCTCGAACTGATGCGCGACTTTCACCTGGACGTAGTCGCCCGCGCGGAACCAGCCTCGGCCGGGGACGTGCTCGATCTCGATCGCCGCCGGGCGGATAGCGAGCCGATGGCTCGCCTTCCAGGCCCACGGGAAGTGCTCGACCTGAGAGCCGGGCCACAGGCCGGTGAAGATCGCCGCGAGCGCGTCGCGCTGCTCGTCGTCGCCGCGGTCGTCGACGTAGACGACGAAGCTCCACGGCGATCCTTCCTCGTCGTCCGAGTAGCTCGTGGCGAGCACGACACCGAGCCCGGCGAGGTCGACGGCGCCCGCATGCCCCTCGCGGATGCCCCACGAAAGCGCGCCGAGGCAGACTCCGTGGGTGGAGCGCCCGCCGGTCATCCCGTCGATCCGGCGGCACGGGCAGATGGCGTCGCAGTTGCACGACTCGAGGTAGGAGCCGGAGACGCGCCAGTCGCTCACGGGCTCATCTCCATCGGCGCGGGCTGCGTCAGGCCGGGCACCCTGCCCGGGCTCAGCGCCACGAGCAGGCCGAGCGCGACGAGCACGGCCGCGAGCACGCGGGTCAGCCGCTGTCCTTGAGGCAGCACCTTCTCGGCGAAGATCACGGCGGCCGCGACGGCCGTCCAGAAGAGGCTCATCACGCCGAGCGCGAACAGCGCCAGCATCAGCCCCCAGCAGCAGCCGACGCAGAAGAGCCCGTGCTCGGCGCCCATTCGCAGCGCGCCGAGCCGCCCTTCGCGCCAGCCCCGGACGAGGTAGCGCAGCGGCCCGCGGCAGTGGCGCAGGCAGACCTCCTTGAGCGGCGTGAGCTGGTAGAGGCCGGCGGCTGCGAGGGCGGCGCCGGCGACGTAGGGCCCGCCGCGCTCCCAGCGGAGCCAGTCGAGCCCCGCGCCCGCCACGAGCCGGTAGACCACGTAGGCAGCGAGCCCGAAGAGCGTCCAGGCCGCGAGGTAGCCGGCGACGAAGGCACCGCTTCGGCGGCTGCGCGAGAAGCTCGAGTAGGCGAGCACCATCGGCGCCGCCGACGGCAGCATCATCGCGGCGGTCATCGTCACCCAGATCCCGAGGTACCAGCCGAGACCGCCCAGGTCGGTGCCCGGGCCGGCGTCCATGCCGCGCATCCGCTGGACCGTGACGATCCACGCGACGAGCGACGCGCCGAGCAGTGCGGCCGTCGTCGTCACAGTTCGCCTTCGCACGGATCCCACCACTAGAGTCACGCGTCAATGATCCTCGAAAACGGCGTCATCCGGACGATGGACTCGTCGCTGCCGCTCGCGCGCTCGCTGGCGATCGCGGGCGACCGCGTCGCCGGCGGCGTAGGCAACCACGAAACGGCGCTGCCCGGCCCCGAGCGGATCGACCTCGGCGGCCGCTGCGTCCTGCCCGGCTTCACCGACTCGCACGTGCACTTCCCCACCTGGGCCCTGGCGCAGGACGAGGTTCGCCTCGAGGGCACGCGGTCGCTGGACGAGGCGCTCTCACGCGTGGCCGAGGCGGCCGCACGCGCGCCGGAAGGCCGCTGGTTACGCGGCCGCGGCTGGCGCAGCGGCGACTGGTCGCCGTGCGTCGAGCCGACCAGGCAGGCGCTCGACGCAATCGTCTCCGACCGTCCCGTCGCGCTCCTCCACCGCGACTCGCACTCGCTGTGGCTCAACTCGACCGCGCTCGAGCAGGCGAACGGGGACCTGACAGTCCCGGGCGGCGTCGTCGAGACCGACGAGCGCGGCGAGCCGACCGGCCTCCTGCGCGAGGAGTCGTGCTGGCATTTCCGCGACACGCTACCTCGACATCTCGGACGACGAGCACGTCGAGGCGATGCGCGCCGGGGTCAAGCTCGCGGCCTCGCGCGGCGTCACCGCGCTGCACGACAAGGACGGCTGGATCGGCGCATTCCGCTTCTGGCAGCGGCTCGAGGCGGAGGGCTCTCTCACGCTGCGCGTCTGGCAGTCGCTTCCCGCCGAGAAGGCTCCGGAGCTCGAGGCCGTGGACGTCCGCAGCGGCCTCGGCAGCCCGCTCTTGCGGCTCGGCTACCTGAAGGCGTTCATGGACGGGACGCTCGGCTCGCAGACCGCGCGAATGCTCGACGGCTCGGGAGTGCAGATCACGAGCCGCGAAGAGCTGGCCGAGTTCATCCGAGCCGGCGCGCGGGCCGGCTTCCCCGTGGCCGTCCACGCGATCGGCGACCTCGCCAACCGCGAGGCGCTCGACGCCTTCGAGGAGACGCGCGACGAGTGGCACCCGCGCGGCCTGCGCCAGCGCATCGAGCACGCGCAGCTGCTCACGGCGGACGACCTCGGCCGCTTCGCGAAGCTGGGGGTCGCCGCCTCTGTGCAGTTCTCGCACCCGCCCTCCGACCGCGACCTCGCCGACCGCTTCTGGGGCGACCTCGACAGCGAGCCCTACGCGTTCCGCTCGCTGCTCGACTCCGGCGCCGTGCTCGTGAACGGCTCGGATGCGCCGATCGAGGAACTCGACCCGCTCACGGGCATCCGCGCCGGGGTGCTGCGCACGCTCGACGACCGGCCCGCCTGGCACCCCGAGCAGGCGCTCACGGTCGAGGAGGCGCTCCAGGCGACGTGCGTCACGCCGGCCTGGCTCTCGGGCGACGAGCATCGCCGCGGGAAGCTGCTGCCGGGCTACTACGCCGACCTCGTCGTCCTGGATCGCGACCCGCTCGCCTGCGAGCCGGAGGAGCTCGCGGAGATCTCCGTCGTCGCGACGATGGTCGGAGGGGCGTGGACGCACAACTCCCCGCCCTGGGACTAGCGAAGAGTCACACATCCGGCACAAAGGACGACTTGCCAAAACCCGGTGTCGGACCGCGGGTTTCGTCAAGTGTCCAGTTGCGCGAAAGCGCAACGGTTCGTCCACAGGCCGGTGATCTGCGCGATCCGTCGAGGACGCTAGGCGCGCTGCTCGGGATGCGACGCGTCGGTGAACTCGCGGAACTCGGCCGTGAGCAGGTACGCGACCTGCTCGCCGATGTCGACCGCGTGGTCGCCGATCCGCTCCAGCGTCCGCGAGACCAGCACCATCCGCAGAACCCACTCGCGTAGCCCCGGCTCGCCCACGACCTCGACGACCCGCTCGACGAAGCGCCGGTTCGAGCGGTCGATCAGCTCGTCCAGGTCGACCAGCGACTCGGCGGACGCGAGGTCGCGGTTCGCCAGCGAGTCGAGCGCGACGCTGATCATCTGCTCCGCGCGCTCGCCCATCTCCTCCAGCGACTGCACGAGCCCCGGATCGCCCGCGACATCGGCGACGAGCTTCGTCAGCTTCGCGATGGTCACGGCGTAGTCGGCCATGCGCTCGAGGTGGAGGTTCGTGTGCAGCAACGCCAGCACGAGCCGCAGATCGGTAGCGACCGGCGTCTGCCGGGCGAGCAGTGACTCGATGTCCCCCTCGATCCGCAGGTAGAGCTTGTCGACGTCGTCGTCGAACGCGATCACCTCGTCGGCGAGCTCGACGTCTCGCGAGCCGAGCGCGTTGAGCGCGCCGCGGAGCACGCGGAGGACGAGCGCGCCCTCCTCCTGGAGGCTTGCCTCGAGCTGGTCGAGCTCCTCCTGGAAGGTCACGCGGACGTTGCTCATCCGAAGCGGCCCGTGACGTAGTCCTCGGTGCGCTTGTCGGCCGGGGCCGTGAAGATCTTCTCGGTCTCGTCGTACTCGACGAGCACGCCGTAGCGGTTGGCGTCCTCGACCTCGAGGCTGAAGAACGCCGTCCGGTCGGCGACGCGCGCGGCCTGCTGCATGTTGTGCGTCACGATCACGAGCGTGTAGTCCTGTTTCAGCTGCCGCATCAGCTCCTCGATCTTCTGCGTGGCGATCGGGTCCAGGGCCGACGCTGGCTCGTCGAGCAGAAGCACGTCCGGCTCGATCGCGATGGCCCGGGCGATGCAGAGCCGCTGCTGCTGGCCGCCGGAGAGCGAGAGCGCGCTCTTCTTGAGCCGGTCCTTGACCTCGTCCCACAGCGCCGCGCCGTGGAGCGCCTGCTCGACGCGCTCGTCGAGGCCCTTCTTCAGGCCCAGGACGCGCGGCGCCCAGGCCACGTTGTCGTAGATCGTCTTCGGGAACGGGTTCGGCTTCTGGAAGACCATCCCGATCCGCCTGCGCACCTCGACCGGGTCGACGCCGTCGCCGTAGAGGTCGATGCCGTGGTAGAGGATCCGCCCCTCGTGCCGGAAGGCGCTGACCTCGTCGTTCATCCGGTTGAGGCAGCGGATGAAGGTGCTCTTGCCGCAGCCCGAAGGCCCGATCACGGCCGTGATCACGTTGCGCGAGATGTCGAGGCCGACGTCCTTGATCGCGACGTTGGACCCATAAGCGGCGGTCAGGCCCTGGATGTCGAAGACGGTCTCGACGCTCTGAGGCGGCGACTCCTGTCGCGGGGCGACGTCGACCGGCCTCATCGGCGCCATCGTATCGGCGGTGCTCACGTCCTCGTCCTCGGTCAACGTCCCAGCCTGCGCCGGCTCCGCGCGAGCGCGAGGCGCGCGATCAGGCTCGTCAGGAGCACGAACATCATCAGCACGAGCGCGGTCGCCCATGCGCGCTGGTGGTCGGCCGGGTCGGGCGACTCCGACCAGATGAAGATCTGCACCGTTGCGTTGGGGAGCGCATGCGCGGGGTTCCAGTCGATCGTCCGGCCGTAGATCGACGTCACGAACAGGAGTGGAGCCGTCTCGCCGGCGGCGCGCGCGATCGCGAGGACCGTTCCCGTCAGGATCCCGCCGAGAGCGCTCGGAAGGATCACGCCGAGAACCGTGCGCCACCGGCTGGCTCCGAGCGCAAGGGCGCCCTCACGCTGGGCGCTCGGCACGAGCGCGAGCACTTCCTGGGTCGAGCGGGTGATCAACGGGAGCATCACGATCGCGAGACCGATGCTCCCGGCCCAGGCGGTCTGGGCGTGGCCGTAGACCAGTAGGCCGAAGACGAAGACGCCGATGATGATCGACGGCAGCCCGTTGAGCAGGTCGACCGCGAGCTGAACCACCATGCGCATGCGAGACGAGGCGAACTCCTCCAGGTAGATCGCGATGCCGACCCCGAGCGGGAGCGCCATCAGGCCCGCGAGCCCGACGAGTACGGCCGACCCGACGAGCAGCGGCGCGATCCCTCCCTTGTCGGGCGAGAACGGAATCGGCAGGTCTTTCGTCAGGAAGCCCCACGAGAGCTCGCCGGCGCCGCGCTTGGCGATCGACCAGACGACGATTCCGAGCAGGGCCACCGCGATGAACGCAGCGAGCGTCGCGCCGCCCTCGGCGAGGCGATTGACGAACCGCCGGCGCCGCACGCGCGAGTCGCCGCGGAGGTTGAGCCCGGGCTCGACGGCCGCCACTCAGCTCCCTCCCGTCCGGACGACCGCAAAGCGGCGCACGATCAGCTGGGCGAACAGGTTCGTCAGGAGCCCGATCACGAGCAGGATCGCGGCGAGGTAGAAGAGCGACGCGATCTGGAGCTTCGAGACGGCGCCCTGGTACTGGCCCGCGATCCGGCTGGCCAGCGTGTCGCCGGGGCCGAACAGGTCGCTGCGGATCACCCAGCCCGCGCCGATCACCTGCGTCACGGCGATCGCCTCGCCGAGCGCCCGGCCGAAGCCGAGGACGACCGCGGCGGCGATTCCGGACCATGACGACGAGAGAACGACACCGCGCACCATCTCCCAGCGCGTGGCGCCGAGCGCCAGCGCGCCCTCCTCGAGCTCCTGAGGCACGCTCAGGAAGAGCTCGCGGCAGACGCTGGCCACGATCGGGACGACCATGATCGCCAGCACGATCCCGGCGATCAGGATGCCGCTGGACTGCGGTGAGCCGCTGAAGAGCGGGATGAAACCGAGGTTTCGGTGCAGCCACGGCTCGACGTGGGCGGCCAGGAAGGGCCCGAGCACGAGGATCCCCCAGAGCCCGAGCACCACGCTCGGGATCGCGGCCAGCATCTCCACGAGGGAGCTGAGGAGCGTGTGCACGCCTCTCGGCGCGAGCTCGCTGAGGAAGAGGGCGATCGCGAGCGCGAGCGGAGTGGCGATCAGCAGCGCGATGAACGACGTCACGGCGGTGCCGAAGAGCCCGGGCGCGGCGCCGAAGAGGCCCTTGTTCGCATCCCAGGCGCTGTGCCAGACGAACGGCAGGCCGAACTCGCTGAACGCGAGGTGCGCCCCGCGCAGGACCTTGTAGGCGATCAGGATGATGAGCGCGAGCGCCGCGAGCCCCGCAGCCATCGTCGCCCCGAGCAGGATGCGGTCGCCGAGCCAGTCGCGCACGCGCCGGCCGCTGCGCAGCTGCTCGGTGGCCACGACGGTCACGGCAAGGACGGTAACGAGGGCCGCGGCGGATTCGGGCTGTCGTTACCGGACCGTTACCGGACCAACACCGCCTTTCAGCCCACGTCCGAGCCGGGCCGAGCGACGCTCAAGGCGCACACCGATGCAAAGAGGAGAGGAGAAACACTTGAAGCGCATGCGAACCTTCGCTGCGGTCGCGGTCATCGCCGCCGGCGCACTTACGCTGGCCGGTCTCGCGGGCGCAAGCGCGAAGAAGGACAGCCTGCAGGGCGCCGGAAGCACGTTCGTCGCCCCGCTCGTCGCGCAGTGGCAGGCGCACTACCCGAACGCCGACATCAACTACTCCGCCATCGGCAGCGGCGCGGGCATCGCGCAGATCTCCGCCCGCACGGTCGACTTCGGCGCCAGTGACGCGCCGATGACCCCGGACCAGTTCTCCGCGTGCCACGGGTGCGTCCAGATCCCCTGGGCGTTCTCGGCCACCTCGGTCATGTACAACGTCTCCGGAGTCGGCTACGGCCTCAAGCTGACCGGTCCGGTCCTGGCCAACATCTACCTCGGCCACATCAAGAAGTGGAACGACAAGCGGATCCGGTCGATCAACAAGGGCGTCAACCTGCCCGACCAGGACATCGTCCCGATCTTCCGCAGCGACGGGAGCGGCACCAGCTACAACTTCACCGACTACCTCTCCCGCGCCAGCAAGGAGTGGAAGCGCAGGATCGGCAAGAGCACGCAGCCGGCCTTCCCCGCCGGCGTTGGCGCGAAGGGCAGCTCGGGCGTCTCCGCGAAGCTCCAGACGACGCCGGGCGGCATCACCTACGCCGACATCGCGTACGCCTACAAGTTCCACTTCAAGGTCGCGAAGATGAGGAATCGGGCCGGCCGGTTCCTCCTGCCGCGCAGCACGACCGTGCAGGCGGTCGCAAAACACGTGAAGAAGGTCCCGGCCAACAACGCGATCTCGGTCGTCGATCCGCCGAAGAGCGTTCCGGCCGGCTACCCGATCTGCACGTTCACCTGGGTGATCGTGCCGCTCAAGACGGACAAGGCGCAGGCCCTCAAGACGTTCATCGACTGGGCGGTGACCAAGGGCCAGTCGTACGGCCGGCCGCTGCTCTTCATCAAGCTGCCGGCGGTCGTGACCAAGGCGGCACGCAAGACCACCGCCAAGCTGCACAGCTAGGCCGTTGGCAGCACGCAACGCACGTCGAGCCCGCGGCCTTTCCCGCCGCGGGCTTCGACGTGCCCGCCCGCGGTCTCGACCACATGCTTGACGATCGCGAGACCGAGACCGCTCCCGCGGGTGGTCCGCGCGCGGTCGGAGCGGAAGAAGCGCTCGAACAGGCGCGCCGCGTCCTCCTCGGGGACGCCGGCCCCGTCGTCGGCGACCTCGAGCACGATCTGCCCGTCCTCGGTGCGGAGCGAGACCACGCAGGACGCGCCCTCGCCGGCGTACCGGATCGCGTTCTCGACGAGGTTCTCGGCGACGGTGCGCAGCATGCGGCGGCGCAGCGGGACACGGATCGCCTCGTCCGCGACTCTGAGCTCCAGCCTGATGCCGGCGGTCTCGGCCCGCTCGCTGCGCTCGGCGACGACGTCGCGGAGCACGGGCGCGGCCTCGGTCTCTCCGAGCGCGACGACCTCTCGCCCCTGCTCGAGCTCGCTCAGGAAGAGGATGTCATCGACCAGCTCCGTCATCTCATCGACCTGCTCGCGCGCCTGCCGGAGCAGCTGGGGCAGGTCCGCGCCGGGGAGCTCGGCAGTGTCGAGCAGCGCGAGGAGCCGGGCGAGCGGCGTGCGTAGCTCGTGCGAGACCGCCGCTGTGAAGGCGGTGCGAAGCTCTTCGTACTCGGGGCTCCCCATTAGGGTGAGTATCGCGTGACCAAGGTCCTGATCGTCGAAGACGACGAGCTGATCGCCGAGGGCATGGCGCAGCACCTCGCGGCCGCCGGGCTCGAGCCCGTGCGCGTCGCCGGCGGCGAGACCGGGCTGGCGCGCCTGCGCTACGAGCGGCCCGACGTCCTCGTGCTCGACCTGATGCTCCCCGGGCTCGACGGGTGGAGCCTGATCGAGCAGGCGCGGGCCGAGGCGATCGGCACGCCGATCGTCGTCGTCAGCGCCCGCGGGACCGAGCACGACCGCGTGCACGCGCTGCAGATCGGAGCCGACGACTACCTCGTCAAGCCGTTCTCGATGAAGGAGCTGGTCGCGCGGGTCGAGGCCGCGGCGCGCCGCGGCGTGCGCGGGATCCACGAGGAGCGCGGCGAGGAGATCGTGATCGAGGAGCTGCGGATCGACCCACGCTCCGTGCAGGCCTTCGTCGACGGCGAGAACGCGGAGCTGACGCCGACCGAGTTCAGGCTCCTGTACACGCTTGCCCTGGATCGAGGGCGGGTCGCCTCGCGGGACGAGCTCCTACAGCGAATCTGGGGCCGCCGGGCCACGCACCGCGACCGCACGGTCGACGTCTGCGTGCGGCGCCTGCGCGAGAAGATCGACGCGCGCGCCTCGAAGCACACGTTCGTCCAGACCCGCTACGGCGTCGGCTACAGCCTGGAGCCGCTCCCGAAGTAGCTACTCCAATCTGTAAATCGGCACGAGGCTCTTCTCGGACTCGGTCTCGATCCGCGCGACGACCTCGACGTACGGCTCCAGGCCCGAGCCGTGGAGCTTCGCCTTCAGCAGTTCGTCCACCTGGTAGAGCCCGGCCGAGTTGTTCATCTTGATCTCGACGGAGACGGCACGGTCCTTGCCCTCCGAGATGACCACCTCGTCGATCGCAGCAGCCGAGATCGAGTGGATCGAGACCCGACCGCGCTCGAACGGGATCCTGGAGCGGCCCTCTTCGATGTCGAGCGCATCAGCGACGCGGACGATGCCCGCCTCGAGGGTGAGCGGATGGCCTGACTCGCGGTGCGACGTGATCGCCTGCAGCACCTCGGAGACGACGACGGTGAGCTCCGGCTCGTCGTAGAGGCCCTCGAGCAGGCTGTACGCCTTCGGCTCCGCGAGAAAGAGGCTCCAGTCCTCGTGCCGGTCGCGGTGGACGGCCATCCCGACGCAGTGCAGGAGCGCCCCGAGCACGACGACGACCTCGGCGTCCTCCTGCTTCATGTCGTAGTCCGCGACCATCGCCGGCTGGATGTCGCGCTTCTCGAGGATGCGCAGGAGCCGGAGCGCGATGTTGGCGACGATCTGGATGTGCACCCACGAGTGGTCGTTGATCCCGAGCCGCTTGACGGCATTCACGTTCGCGACGTGCCACCAGGCCTTGAGGCCGTCGTCCGCGTTCACGCGCTCGAGCAGCGACCGCAGCTTGCGGCTGCGCTGCGCCGGCACGTTGATCCGCATTTGCGCGACCGCCTCGCCCGGCGTGAGCCGTGCTTCGCGCTCGGCTTCCTTCGAGGCCGGCTCGTCGATTCGCTCGCGCAGCTCCGGATCGATCTCGGACACGCCGCTAACCGCCCAGCGACGCGAGGCTGCGAAAGAGCTCGCGCGCGGTCTCCAGGCCGAGCGGCACGAACTCCGCGAGCAGCCGCTCGTTCGGCGAGTGGATGTTGCTCTCCGGGAGCGCGAAGCCGGTGATGATCGTCGGGATGCCCTTGTCCGCGAGCGCGGGCACGATCGGGAGGGTCCCGCCCGAGCGCACGAGCAGCGGCCGGCGGCCGAAGGTCTTCTCGAACGCGTCCAGGCCGAGCTGCACGGCGGGCGCATCCGGCGGAACGAGCCCCGGCGCGCTCGACGACAGGCGCGTCAGCTCGAGCTCGGCGCCGTCGGGAGCGGCCTCGCGGAGCAGAGCGTCGAGCGCGGCCGCGATCTCGTCGACGTCCTGGCCCGGAGCGAGCCGGATCGAGAGGTTCGCCTCCGCCGAGACCGGCAGCACGGTCTTCTGCAGCACCGGCGAGCCGCCCGCGATCCCGTTCACGTCGAGCGCGGGCTCGGCGGTCGTTCGCAGGTAGAACTCCTCGGCGGCCGCGGAGTACGCGCCGCGCACGCCGGCCTCGTCGAGGAGCTGCGCCCCCGGCACGAGCTCGGCCCAGGCCGCGCGCTCCTGCTCGGTCGGAGGCGCGATTCCCGCTCGCAGCGGCTCCGGCAGCACGCCGTCCCGCGCGAGCACCTTCGAGAGCGTGGTGCTGAGCGCGTGCATCGCATTCAGCGCGGCGCCGCCGTAGACGCCGGAGTGCAGGTCGCGCGCGCCGGTGCGCAGGACGAGGTGGAAGTAGACGAGACCGCGGGTCGCGACGTTGAACTCGGGCACGCCGCGCGTCGTCATGCCGCTGTCGAAGATGATCGCCGCGTCCGCTCCACGCTCGTCGGCCGCGAGGAAGTCGACGATCTGGTGACCGCCGGTCTCCTCCTCGGCGTCGCAGCACACCCGCACGTTCACGGGGAGCTCTCCCGCGGCGGCCAGCTCGGACGCCGCCTTGAGCAGGATGTAGAGCTGGCCCTTGTCGTCGACGACGCCGCGGCCGAAGAGCCAGCCGTCGCGCTCCTCGAGCGTGAACGGGTCCGACTCCCAGAGCTCGAGCGGGTCGGGCGGCTGCACGTCCACGTGCCCGTACACGAGCACTGTCGGCCCGCCGCCGTTCGAAGCGGGCAGGTCGCCGATGATCAGCGGCTGCGTCTCCGTCGGGACGACCTCGGCCGAGCCGCCGGCGCCGCGGACGAACTCGGCGAGCCACTCGGCCGCGCGCCCGACGTCCTCAGAACGGGCCGGATCCGCGCTGACACTCGGGATCGCAACCAGCTCCGCCAGCTCGTCGAACCACGGCTCCGCCACGGCGGCGAGTCTATGCCGCGGCGGCGTCGCGCGAGGCCGCGAGCTGGCCGCAGGCCGCTTCGATGTCCCGGCCGCGCGTGAGCCGCACGGTCGCGGGCAGCACCGGCGCGGTCGAGCACCGCCTTGAAGGCGTCGATCGCGCGGCGCGACGAGCCGTCGAACGCGCCGGTCGGGTTGTACGGGATCAGGTTCACCTTGAAGACCCGGCGGTCGAGGAGCTCCGCGAGCTGCCGCGCCTGCTCGACGCGGTCGTTGACGCCGGCGAGCATCACGTACTCGACGAAGACCTTGCGCCTGCGCAGCGCGAAGTAACGGCGGCACTCCGCGAGCACCTCCGCCAGCGGGTAGCGCTCGTTGACGGGCATGAGGCGCGAGCGCAGCGCGTCCTCGGGCGCGTGCAGCGAGAGCGCGAGCCGGATCGGCTCCTCGACCTCGTCCACGAAGCGCGTCAGCCCCGGCAGCCAGCCGACGGTCGAGATCGTCGTCCGCCGGTGCGTGATCCCGACGTCAGGAAGTCGCCGGGCTGCCTCGAGCACGTAGTCGAGGTTCAGCATCGGCTCGCCCATGCCCATGAAGACGCAGTGGTCGACGGCCTCGATCCGCCGGAAGTGCAGCGCCTGGTCGAGGATCTCCGAAGCGGTCAGATTCCGCCCGAAGCGCATCGCGCCGGTTGCGCAGAACGTGCACGTCAGCGGACAGCCCGACTGCGACGAGACGCAGATCGAGCGCCGCCCGTCGCGGTAGCGCATCAGCACCGCCTCGACGGGGTGGCCGTCGTGGGTGCGGAAGAGCGTCTTGACCGTGCCGTCGCGCGCCTCCGACTGCGCAGCGACCTCGAGCGTCGAGAACGGAACCTCGTCCGCAAGCGTGGACCGCAGCGCGGCCGGCACGTTTGTCATCTCCTCGTACCCGGCAGCGCCGCGAGCCGCCCACTCCCACACCTGCGCAGCGCGGTAGCGCGGCTGGCCGCGGTCGTTCAGCCTCTGTTCGAGCAGCGCGAGATCCACGCGCCCACGGTAGCGCCGAGGACGTTTCTACGCGACGTCGCGCAGCGCGACCGAGTCTGCGAGGGCGCGCAGCTTCTTCAGGCTCTGGTTCTCGATCTGGCGGATCCGCTCGCGGGTGACGTTGAACGCGCGGCCGACTTCGTCGAGCGTGCACGGGTGCTCGCCGTTGAGCCCGTAGCGCAGCTCGAGCACACGCCGCTCGCGCAGGCTCAGCGTTCCGAGGACGCGGATCAGCGTCGCCTTGCGCAACTCGACCTCGGCGGCCTCGTCGGGCAGCGGCTCGCTCTCGTCGGTCAGGAAGTGCCCGAACTCCGACTCCTCGTCGTCTCCGACCGGCTTCTCCAAGCGAGACCGGCGCCTGCGAGCTGCGGCGGATCTGCTCGACCTCGTCCGGCGTCAGCTCGACGTCGCGCGCGATCTCGGCGGAGGTCGGCTCCCTTCCCAGCTCGGCTCGCAGCTTCCGCTCCGAGCGAACGATCTTGTTCAGCTTCTCGACGATGTGGACCGGCATCCGGATCGTGCGGCCCTTGTCCGCGAGCGCCCGGGCGACTGCCTGGCGGATCCACCACGTCGCGTAGGTCGAGAACTTGAAGCCCTTGCGGTGGTCGAACTTCTCGGCGGCGCGCACGAGCCCGATCGTCCCCTCCTGGATGAGATCGAGGAACGGGAGGCCCTGGTTGCGGTATCGCTTGGCGATCGACACGACCAGTCGCAGATTCGCCTCGACCATCTCCTGCTTCGCGCGATGCTCGCCGCGCTCGATGCGCTTCGCGAGCTCGACCTCCTGCGCGGCGGTGAGCAGGTCGACCTTGCCGATGTCCTTCAGGAAGAGCTGCAGCGAGTCGGTGCTGACCTCGCGCGCCTCGGCGGCCGGCTCCTCGCGCTCGGCCTCTTCCGCGTTCGAGTCGACGACCTCGATCTGAAGCTCCTCGAGGGCGCTGTAAAACTCGTCGATCTGCGCAGCGTCGAGCTCCAGCTCGGCGAGCGCGAGGGCGATTTCCTCGGTGGTGAGAGAGCCGGCCTCGCGTCCGGTCTCCAGGAGCGCCTTCGCCTCGTCCGTCTCGAGGACCTCTCCGATGCTTGTCGCCCTGACCCGCTCCCCCTGCTCGCTCACTACGCGTTCCTCCCCGGGCTCGTTATGTCCCGCCCCCTCTGGCGGATGCGGCACTAGAACACATGGCCCGGACGGACGCCATAGGCCGAACGGCTCATTTTTCGCTCATTCGGTCCCAGCCTTTGCGAGCACGTCCAGATAGTCCGCGGCCTGCTGTCCAAGCGTACCCTTCGGATCCTCGCTGCGGGCGATTTCCAGCTCGTCGCGGGCTTGCTTCACCTGGCCGATCCAGAGCAGGAGCAGGCCGAGGTGGAACCGGACGGTCTGGGCGTGCGGGAAGACGCGCACCAGCGGGCCGAGCCGGGAGAAGGCGGCGGACGGGTTGGCCTTGTCGAAGCGGCCGACGGCAGCGGCCGCCAGCGCCTCCGGATCGCTCGGCGCCTCCCGCGCGGCGGCTGCGAACTGTCGCTGGGCGGAGCGCGGGCGGTCGAGCCGCTGCAGGGCGACGCCGTACAGGATCTTCGCGTGGGCGCCGTCTCCCCGGGCGGCGCGGGCGAGTGCGTCGAGCTCCTGCGCGGGCGGCAGGACGCGGATCCGCAGCGGCGGCTCGAAGGACGGGACGAAGATCGGCAGTCCCGGCGCGAAGCCCGGGTGCAGGAAGTCAGCCGCGCGCACGGCGTAGAGCGAGTCGGGCTCGAGCCTCGCGGCAGCACGCCAGGCCTGCGCCGCCTCGGCGTCGTGGCGCGCCCAGTAGAGGGCGAGCCCGAGGTGGAAGGCGACGAGCGCGCTCTGCGGGTGTCGTGAGGCGAGCTCCTGCAGTCGGCCGACGGTGCCGCCCGGCCAGGAGGCGATCGCCGCACCCACCTGCGCCTCGAGCGAGTCGTAGCGGCGGAAAATCGTCTCCGCGCGCGCTGCCTGCCGGTCTCGGTCGTAGAGCGTCTCGGCATTTCTGAGCGCTTGGGCTTCCGGATCGGTGCGGACGCCAAGATCGAGCGCGAGCGGCGGCGAGCCGCGGCGCGGCTTCACGGTCGGCACGTCGCTGCGGGTCGCGAGCACGCCGACCACGACGATTCCGGCGGCGAGCGCAGCCGCTCCGGCGACGAGCAGAAAAATCCGCGCGCGAGGGCTCATCGCGTCCATACAATCGAAAGCCTGATGCCGTCGTACAGAGACCTGCTCAGGAGCGTCAAGGCGGAGATCGAAGAGGCCTCGGCGAAGGGCGCCCAGGCGCTCGTCGACGAGGGTGCTCTGCTCGTGGACGTGCGCGAGCACGACGAGTGGCAGCAGGGTCGGATTCCCGGCGCGATCCACATCGAGCGCGGCAATCTCGAGTCGCGGATCGAGCAGGCGGCGCCCGACCGCTCACGGACGATCGTCCTCTACTGCGCGGCGGGAAACCGGTCGGCGTTCGCGGCGAAGACCCTCGCCGAGCTCGGCTACGAACGGCCCGTCTCGCTGGAGGGCGGCTACCGCGCATGGCAGGGCGAGAGCCTGCCAACCGACTTGCCGCGCACCCTCGGCCCCGAGCGGCTCGCGCGCTACAGCCGCCACCTGCTGATCCCCGAGGTCGGCGAGGAGGGCCAGTTCCGGCTGCTCGACTCGCGGATCCTCCTGATCGGCGCGGGCGGGCTCGGGTCGCCCGCTGCGCTCTATCTCGCGGCCGCGGGTGTGGGCCGGATCGGGATCGTCGACGCGGACGTGGTCGACGAGACGAACCTGCAGCGGCAGATCGCGCACTCGACCGATTCGCTCGGCGAGCCCAAGACGGACTCGGCGCGGCGGCGGATCGAGTCGCTCAACCCGGACGTCGAGGTCGTGGCGTTCCGCGAGCGGCTGACCTCCGACAGCGTCGAGCGGATCCTCGAGCCCGGCTGGGACCTGATCGTCGACGGCGCCGACAACTTTCCGACCCGCTACCTGCTGAACGACGCCTCCGTCTGGCACGACATCCCCGTCGTGCACGGGTCGATCTTCCGCTTCGAGGGCCAGGTCACGGTCTTCAAGCCGCGCGAGGGGCCGTGCTACCGCTGCCTCTTCCCGCAGCCTCCGCCGCCCGAGCTCGCGCCGAGCTGCGCGGAGGGCGGCGTGCTCGGCGTGCTGCCCGGCGTGATCGGCTCGATCCAGGCGACGGAGGCCCTGAAGCTCGCGCTCGGCATCGGCGAGCCGCTCGTCGGGCGGCTGCTGCTCTACGACGCGCTCTCGGGCGAGTTCTCGGAGATGAAGCTGCGCCGTGACCCGGACTGCCCGGTCTGCGGCGACAACCCGACGATCACGGAGTACATCGACTACGTCGAGTTCTGCGCAGGAGTCGGCCATTGAGCCGCGTGCGAATCCCACCGACGCTCAGGGGTGAGACCAGGGGCGCGCGCGAGGTCGAGGCGCGCGGCGAGACCGTGCGCGAGCTGCTCGACGACCTCATGCGCCGCTTCCCCGCGCTGCGCGGCCAGATCCTGCGCGAGGACGACCTGGCCCCGTTCGTGAACGTCTACGTCGAGGGCGAGGACGTCCGCACGAAGGACGGCCTGGAGACGGCTGTCGAGGACGACGCGACCGTCATCCTGCTCCCCGCGATGGCGGGTGGGTAGCCCGGCCGCTTCGCTGCTCGACCTCGTCGGCAACACCCCGCTGGTCGAGCTTCCGCGGCTCTCGCCGAAACCGTCGGTCCGGCTCTACGCGAAGCTCGAGGGCCAGAACCCGACGGGCTCGATCAAGGACCGGGTCGCCCTCGCGATGGTCGAGGCGGCCGAGCGCTCGGGCGAGCTCGAGCCCGGTCAGGAGCTGCTGGAGCCCACGAGCGGCAACACGGGCATCTCGCTCGCACTCGTCGCGCGCCTGAAGGGCTACCGCCTCACCTGCGTCATGCCCGAGAACGTGACCGAGGAGCGCCGCCGCCTGCTGCGGCTCTACGGCGCCGAGATCGTCGAGTCGCCGGGCTCCGAGGGGACGAACGGTGCAGTCCGAACCGCACTCGGGCTGGCCGAGCGCGAGCCGCGCTTCCACATGCTCTTCCAGTACGAGAACGAGGCCAACCCGAGCGCGCACTACGCGGGCACCGGCGCCGAGATCGCCGCCGCGCTCGACCGCGTCGACGTCCTGGTCGCCGGGCTCGGTACCGGCGGGACGCTGATGGGCGCAGGCGCACGCCTGCGTGAGGTCTTCCCGGAGATAACGATCGCCGCCGCGGAGCCGCTGCCGGGCGACCCGATCATGGGCCTGCGCTCGCTCGAGGACGGCTACGTGCCGCCGGTGCTCGACGTCTCGCAGCTCGACCGCAAGGTGCTCGTCTCGAACGCCGACGCGGTCACCGCCCTGCGCGAGCTGCTGCAGCGCGAGGGCATCTTCGCCGGAGTCTCCTCGGGGGCGGTCGTCCACGTCGCGCGGCGCCTCGCCGAGGAGCTGGACGAGGGCACCGTCGTCGCCGTCCTCGCGGACGCCGGCTGGAAGTACCTCTCCGCCGGCTTTTGGCAGGAGGAGGCGCAGGCCGAGGACGAGCTCGAGGCGGTGGTTTGGTGGTGATCCCGGGAAAGATCCGCGCCGAGCTCCGCCGTCACGCGGAGTCGGAGGCCCCGAACGAGGCGTGCGGCCTGATCGCGTTCAGGAGCGGCGTCGCGGAGCGCTACATCCCCGGCCGCAACGCGGCCGCGAGCCCATACCGCTTCCAGCTCGAGACCGAGCCCGAGAACTGGTTCCTGGAGGACGAGGGCTACGAGCTGGCCGTCTTCCACTCGCACCCGACCCCGTCCGCGCGACCGTCGCGCACGGACGTCCAGAACGTCGGCCTCTGGGCCGGTCGTCCCTACCTGATCCTGTCGCTGGAGACGGACGAGCTCGCCGCCTGGAGAATCGACGGCGGCGAGCCCGAGCCCGTCGAGATCAGGTCGACGTGAAGACGCCCTTCATGCCGGCCGCAGCGTGGCCCGGCACGGTGCACTTGTAGGGGTGCTTGCCCTTCTTGAGCGTGACAGTCAGCGTCGCAGTCTGGTTGTGGCCGAGCAGCTTCGTCTTCTTGCCCGCGATCCAGAAGTCGTGCTTCAGCCGGCCCACGTTCTTGACCTTGAAGATCGTCTTGCCGTGGGGCGCCTTCTTCTTGTCCAGCACGAACTTCAACGTGTCCCTCGCCTGAACGTGAACGGTCGCGGCCGTCGTGCGAGCCGTGTTGGCGCCCGCGAACGGCGCGATCACGACGAAGGCAGCGGCAGCAATGGCGGTCGCGGCGAGTGCGAACAGCGTGCGCTTCATAGATCTCCTCACAGGTTGTTGACCCCGTCTGCCGATCAGGATACCTCCTTCAACTGCTCCTCTCCGCCCCCGTGCGGGACGAGCTCGATCTCGAGCCGCTCGATCCGCGAGCCCTCCACTTCGAGCACCGTGAAACGGGTTCCGTCCCAGCCGACCTCGTCGCCGGGCTCGGGCGCGCGGCCGATCAGGCCGAAGACGAAGCCGCCGACCGTGTGGTAGTCCTCGATCGGGATCTGCCGCTCGAACTGCTCGTTGAAGTCGTCGATCGGGAACGTGCCGTCGATCCTCATCTTCCCGTTGGGCAGGCGCTCGACGGACTCGTCAGGTAGGTCGAACTCGTCCTCGATCTCGCCGACGATCTCTTCGAGCAGGTCCTCGAGGGTGACGATCCCCTCGAGGTCGCCGTACTCGTCGACCACGATCGCCATGTGCTGGTTCGTCCGCCTGAACTCGGCGAGCAGCGCGGCCAGATCCTTCGTCTCCGGGACGATGTGCGCCGGGCGGACGAGCTCCTCGACCTGCACTCCGGCTATGCCCCGGTCGGTCAAAGCCGAGATCAGGTCGCGCACGTGCAGGATGCCGACCACCTGGTCGAGCGACTCGCGGTAGACCGGGTAGCGCGTGTAGGGCGACTCGATCATCGCCGCGAGCGCTTCTTCCGGCGGGAGCTCGACCGAGAGCGCGACCACCTCCGGCCGCGGCACCATCACAGTCGAGACCTCCTTGTCGGCGAAGTCGAAGACCTTGTAGAGCATCTCCTGCTCCTGCTGCTCGATCTCGCCGTGCCTGGTGGAGCGGTCGAGCACCATCTTCAGCTCGGCCTCGGAGAGGACGTCGTCCTCGTCGCCCGGCGGCTCGAGCCCGAGCATACGCAGGACGAGCTCGCTCGATCGCTGGAGGACCCAGATCAGCGGCTTGAGCGCGATGAAGAAGCCGCGCACCGGCGCCGACACCGCGAGCGCGGTCGTCTCCGAGTGGCGTAGCGCGACCCCCTTCGGCACGAGCTCGCCGATCACGACGTGCAGGAAGGTGATGATCAGGAAGGCGAGCGCGAGCGCGATCACCGAGGCGAGGATCGGGTCGAAGACCTTCGCGAGCGCCTGCTCGCCGAGGGCGCCGATTGCCAGGCTCGTCGCCGTGACGCCGAGCTGCATCGCGGCGATGAAACGGGGCGGGTCGGCGACGATCTGCAGCACCGCGCGGGCGCGGCGGTTGCCCTGCTCCTCGAGCTCGCGGATGCGCGTGCGGCGGGCGGTGACGAGCCCGTACTCGGCCGCGACGAAGAACGCGTTCAGCAGAATCAGAACCGCGACGGCGAGGAGTTCTACGAAAAGGGTCACGCCCCGCTCTCCGGGGCGCGACGACTTGGCGGAAAGTCGTCGTCCAACAGGCTCTACAAATCAGTATAGGCGAGCCTTCCGCCGTCGCCGGAGCGCGCGGCCCGGCCCTCATGAACAAGCCGTTCCAGGTGCGCGAGCGTCTCCGCGAGGGCGAAACGGCGGCCGCTCGCGTCGAGGCTCTCGCCGAACAGCGCCACGGACACCTCATAGCCCGTGCGCGGCTCGGAGCCGAGCGCTGCAGACGCCTCGTCGAGCCGGCGGTGGTGGTGCTCGATGATCTCGCCGGCGCGCCCGGCCGGATCCTCGATCGGCTCGCCGTGGCCGGGAAGCGCCAGGCGCGGAGCGAGCTCGATCGTCCGCTTCAGCGACGAGAGGTAGTCGCCGAGCGGGTCGGGGCGCGAGTCCGGGTAGAGCCCAACGGTCGGCGTGATCGCGCCGAGGAGGTGGTCCCCGGCGACGAGGACGCCGTCGCGCAAGAGGCAGAGGTGGCCGTCGGCGTGGCCGGGAAGCTCGAGCACCTGCCAGCCGTCGACCTCGTCGCCCTCGGCGATTCGCTCGGGGTCGCGCGCAAAGCGGATGAACGGGCCGAACGCCGTCGCCTCGTCCCTGAGCTCGGCCGCGACCTCGTCGGGGAGCCCGTTCAGCTGCAGGTAGTCCGCGAGCCGCTCCGACCAGTCGTCGCTCCCCCAGACGCGCTCGCACTGCTCGTAGTCGGTTGCTCCCTGCAGGACCTGCGCCCCCGTCAGCCGCTGAACGTCCTCGCCGCCGCCCGCGTGGTCCGGGTGGAAGTGCGTCAAGAAGATCCTCCTGACGTCGACCTCGCGCAGGACAGGCGCCCAGCGCTCGTCCGCGTCGGGCAGCCCTAGCCCGGTGTCGACGAGCGTCCAGCCGTCGCCGCCCGGAAGCAGGTAGCAGTGAACGTGCCGGATCCCGAGCGGCAGCGGAAACGTGAGGCGCCTGATACCGCCGGGAAGCTCGTCCATTACGCCTTCTCGAGGACGGCGACGTAGGTGTCGTCGGAGTCGATCGTCCGCGTGAGCTTCCAGCCGGTGCCTTCGACCAGCCCCTCGAGCTCGGGGCGCGAGACCATCAGGTAGTCGAACCACGGCGTGGCGGCGAGCCCGTGCCGGATCCGAAGCCGGATCTGCCCGCTCATCCGCCCGCGACGCCGGTTCCGCTCCTGGTAGGACAGGTGGGCCGGGTCGTCCGTCGCATAGATGTCGCGGGTCTCGGCGAGGATCCGCCCCCGCTCACTCGTCAACCCATGGAACCGGCGGAGGAGCCGCTTCGCTTTTGCGCGGCTCCCGAAGAGGCCGAAGTTGTTCCCGAGCAGCACGATCGTGTCGAAGCGTCCGAGAGACTCGTCCACGTCCTCTATCGCGCAGACCCGCGCGGCCTGGACGCCGCGCCGGCGGCAGACCTCCACGGCGCCGGGCGAGACGTCGATCGAGACGACGTCGTGGCCACGCGCCTGCAGGTGCAGCGCCACGCGACCGCCTCCCGCGCCGACGTCGAGGACGCGGCCGCGCACGAGCCGCATCGCCCGCCGGTGATGCGCCGGCCAGCGGCGAAACGGGCTCAGGTACAGGAGCGGCGTCGCGCTGGCGTCGATGAACCCGTCGTCGCGCTCGACGATCTCGACGACCCCTCGTCCTTCGAACGCCTCGAGCAGCATCCGCCCGAAGGCGTCCTCGCGGTCCCCGAGCATCGCCCCGAGACTATGGGAGCGGTGACGCGAACGTACGTTCTATACTTCCGGGATGCGCGCCGAGTACCGCGAGGAGCCCTGCAAGGTCGCGCTCAACCGGGTCAAGGGCATGATGTTCGACTGGTCGCTCAACCCGTACATGGGCTGCGTCCACCGCTGCACGTTCTGTTACGTCCGCGCCTTCGAGCTACGTGCGGACCGCCCGTTCGACGACCGCTACGGGAGCTCGATCCGGGTCAAGACGAACGTGGTCGAGGTGCTGCGGCGCGAGCTGGCGAAGGCGAGCTGGGAGCGCGAGACCGTCGCGATCGGCGCCGCGACCGATCCCTACCAGCCCGCCGAGGGGCGCTACCGGCTGACGCGCGGCTGCCTCGAGGCGCTCGGCGAGGCGGCTAACCCGTTCTCGATCATTACGCGCGGTCCGCTGATCATCCGGGACGTCGACGTGCTCGCCGACGCCGCACGCCGCGCTTCGGTCTCGGTCACGTTCTCGATCCCGACCCTCGACGAGGAGGTGTGGCGACGCACCGAGCCCGGCACGGCGCATCCTCGCCAGCGGTTGCGCGCGCTGAAGACGCTGGTCGACGCCGGGATCAAGGCGAGCGTAGGGATGGCGCCGATACTTCCGGGGATCTCGGACCGGCCCGAGCAGCTCGAGGAGGTCGTCCGCGCCGCGCGCGAGGCCGGCGCCTGCGGGATCTGGTCGAACCTGCTCTTCCTGCGGCCCGGGACGCGCGAGCACTTCCTCGAGGCGGTCGCCCGCGACTACCCGGCGCAGCTCGACCACTACGAGCGGCTCTACGCGCGCCGCGCCTACCTCGGGGCCGACAGGACGAAGCCGGTCCGGACGCAGGTCTCCGGGCTCGCGCGCAAGCACGGGGTCCGCGACCGCCGCAGCACCCGGCTCGAGCCCGAGCCGCCGGTGATCGCGGAGCAGCTGGCCCTGGCGCTCTAGGCCGCGAGGGCGGCGTCGAGGATCGCGAGCCCGCGCTCGAGCTCTTCGTCGGTCGCCGTGAGCGGCGGCAGCAAGCGGATCACGTTTCCGTAGAGGCCGCAGGAGAGGAGAAGCAGGCCCTGCTCTCGGGCCGCAACGGTCACACGCTTCGCCTCGTCGCCCGACTTCGCCTCGAGCTCCAAGGCGAGCATCGAGCCGAGCCCGCGCACCTCGCCGACGGTCGCGTGCCGCGCCGCCAGCTCGTCCAGACGCGCACGCACCACCCGGCCGATCTCCTCGGCCCGCTCGCGATAGGACGGCTCGGCGAGCGCATCGAGGACCGCGCAGGCGGCGGCACACGAGACCGGGTTCCCGCCGAAGGTCCCGCCGAGCCCTCCCGGCTGCGGCGCGTCCATCAGCTCGGCCTTTCCGGTGACCGCCGCCAGCGGCAGGCCGCCGCCGAGCGTCTTGCCCGAGACCAGCAGGTCCGGCTCGACCCCGAGGTGCGAGATCGCCCAGACCGGGCCGGTCCGCCCGCAGCCGGACTGCACCTCGTCGGCCACGTACAGGATCCCGTGCCGGTCGCAGAGCTCTCGCAGCGCGCTCACGAACTCGGCAGGCATCGGGATGAAGCCGCCCTCGCCCTGCACGGTCTCGAGGACGAGGCAGGCGACAGACTCGGGAGCGACGTCCTGCTTGAGCAGCAGCTCGACGCCCGCGATCGCGTCCTCCGTCGAGACGCCGCGGTACGGATATGGAGCCGGCGCGCGGTAGACCTCCGGCGCGAGCGGCCCGAAGCCCTGCTTGTAGACGAGCTTCGCCGTCATGGCCATCGTCAGGTTCGTGCGGCCGTGGAACGCGCGGTCGAAGACGATCACCCCGGGGCGGCCGGTGGCGGCGCGTGCGATCTTGACCGCGTTCTCGACCGCCTCCGCGCCGGAGTTGACGAGCAGCGTCTTCGTCTCGCTGTCGCCGGGCCAGAGCTCGTCCAGCCGCCGACAGACCTCGACGTACGGCTCGTACATCCCGACCATGAAGCACTGGTGCAGGTAGCGGTCGACCTGCTCGTGCACCGCGCGGACGACGGTCTCGGGGTTGTGCCCGAGGTTCTGGCAGGCGATCCCGCCCGCGAAGTCGAGAAACTCGTGCCCGTCCGCGTCCCAGACGCTTGCGCCCTCGGCCCGCGCGACCACGAAGTCGGTTGTCGCCACGCCGCGCGGGACGAAGCGCTCGCGGGCGTCCCGCACCGTCTCGACGTCGTGCAGCTCCCGAGTCTCCATCGGCTGAAGCCTACTCCCCGATCGGCGCCCGTCCTAGGCGCTTTCCGGTGTGGGCCGTACAATCCGCGCACGTGTCTGAGCCCCCCGCGCCGAGGGAAAACGGAGAGATCACCTGCCTGATCGTCGACGACCACGAGGTCGTCCGCGAAGGCCTCAGGCTGTCGCTGTCGCGCGCCCCGCACATTCGTGTCGTCGGCGAGGCCGCCGACGGAGCCACGGCGGTCGCGATGGCGGAGCGACGCAGGCCCGACGTCGTGATCATGGACGTGCGCATGCCCGGCATGGACGGGCTCGAGGCGACGAAGATCCTGACGCAGAAGGTCCCCGACGCCGCCGTCCTGATCTTCACCGCCTATAGCGAGCGCAGCCTCCTCGGCCGCGGCCTCGAGTCGGGCGCGAAGGGCTACATCCTCAAGGAGGCCCCGCACCAGACGCTGCTGAAGGCGATCGACAAGGTCGTCGCCGGCGAGGGCTTCGTCGACCCGGCGCTGATGCCGGCCTTCCTCTCGGGCGACCGCGAGGAGATGCTGACCGCGCGCGAGCGCGAGATCCTGCAGCTCCTGGCCGACGGGATGTCGAACGCGGACGTGGCCGGGCGGCTGTTCATCAGCCAGGAGACGGTGAAGAGCCACGTGCGGCACATCCTCACGAAGCTCGAGGCCGACACCCGCACGCACGCAGTGGCGATTGCGCTTCGCGACGCGATCATCGACTAGGGCCGCTCTGCTCGTCGCGGTCGTCGCGGTCGCGGCGCTCGTGTCGGTGATCGGCCTCGCGGTCGGCTCGAGCGGGCTCGCGTTCACGGGGCTCGCGATCGCGATCGTCGGCGCGGCCGGGTTCGCGCTGCACCTGATCGTCACCGAGCGGCGGCGCCACGAGGTCGTAGAGGAGGAGCTCTCGGCGCACTCGAGCTTCCTCGAGGCGCTCGTGGAGTCGATGGGCTCGATCGCGGCGACCCTCGAGCCCGAGCAGGTCCTGGAGCGGACGCGAAGCGAGGCGAAGCAGCTCTTCGGCGCGAAGGCGACGCTGCTTCCGCCGGGCTCGGGCGCCGCGAACGGCTCGGTGTTCCCGCTCCGGATCCGGGGCGAGGAGATCGGCGCACTGCAGCTCGTTCGCGCCCGCCCGCTCGACCGCGAGGAGCAGGCGCGCGCAGCGCTGCTCGCCGACTTCGCCTCACGCACGGTCGAGAACGCGCGTCTCCTCGCAGAGGCGCAGGTGCGCGAGGCCGAACGCGCCCGCCTCTCGGATCAGCTGATCACGGCCGAGCAGGAGGAGCGGCGCAGGCTTGCACTCTTCCTCCACGACGGGCCCGTGCAGTCGCTCGCCGGGATCAGCCTCATGCTCGACGCGGTCACCGACTCGCTCCAAGGCGCAGCGGCTCGACGAAGCCGAGCAGGTGCTGCGTTCGGCACTCTCGCGGCACCGCGACACGATCCGCTCGCTCCGCGACCTCTCGTTCCACATCGAGCCGGTCGTCCTGCGAGACCAGGGGTTCGGGCCTGCGGTGCAGTCGTTCGCGGAGCAGGTCGGGCTCGCGAACGAGATCCAGGTGGACGTCGACGTGGAAGCCGCCGACGCGCTGACCGAGCACGCGCGGGTCGGCCTCTACCAGATCATCCGCGACGCAGTGAACCAGGCGATCCGGCGCGGGCCCCCGTCGCGGATCTCGCTCAGCGTGGTCGAAGCGGGCGACGGCAGCATCGAGGCGGTCATCGCCGACAACGGCACCGGCGAGCGGCGGCGCGCCTCCCTCGACGAGATCGAGGAGCGGGCGCGGACGCTGGGCGGCCAGCTGCTCGTGGAGGTAGGGCCGGACGGCGGCACCGAGGTCCGCGTCGTCCTGCCGCCTTACGTCGCGCATCGCTAGGATCGCGCGCGATGGAGGACGGGCAGCCTCACAGCAGCACGCATCTGCGCTTCGTCTGGACGACGAACGGCTACGAGCTGCGCGAGCGCGACGGCGACGCGCCCGGCCTCGGCGAGGAGGTCGAGGAAGGCGAGGCGCGCCTCCGCGTGACGAAGGTCGCCCCCTCCCCGCTCCCGGGCGACTCGCGCCGCTGCGTCTACTTGCAGCCGCTTACCTAGCGACGGCCTCGGCGGCCACGAGGCCGAGCACGAGCGCCTGCGCGAGGCCGCTCGCGTAACCACCTGTCGCGATCCCGCCCGCATCCACGCCGGCGGCGTAGAGGCCGTCTGTGCCGACGACGCGTGCGTTCTCGTCGATCCGCAGGCCGCCCTGCGTGTGCGTGACCGCGGCCGCGACGTGGAGGCAGAGCTCCCCGTACTCCTCGACGATGGTGCCGCCCGCCTCGCGGAGCCCCACGACGCGCGGGTCGTCGTGCTTCTCCGCGGGAACGCAGAACCAGGCCGTGCCGCCCGGCCGCTTGGCGATGGCCTGGGCGAGGTCGTTCTCGTGCCAGGCAGGCGGGTCGGGGAAGAACTCCTCGCCGTCCTCGTCGACGACCCGCGCCTCGCCGGCCCAGAGCTGCGAGAGGCGCACGTAGTCGCTCTCGTCGATCTCCGCCGGCGGCGCCGGCATCGCCCGCCCGTAGAACTCGTCCATGTCTCCGGCCGTCTCCGCGCCGTGAGCGATCGCGAACTCGAGCCCGTCGCCCTCACTCCACGGGTTCGAGCGGACGAGCAGGCCGCGCTCACGGGCGAGGCGGAGCGGAAAGCCGCCGGTCGCAAGGACGAGCGGCGGCTCGGCGTCCTCCGCCAGCGGAGAGCTCAGCCGGATGTTGCCCGCGGCGTGGACGAGCGCCTCGGTCAGGCTGATCGGGTCGAAGCGCTTGCCGGTCGTGCGCGGGTTCGGCGTGTCGTCCCAGACGACCTCCGGGCCGAGCGAGACGAGCCACGCGAGCGCGTCGTCGAAGCGGTCGAAGACGAGCCGTTGGAGCCGCTCGTCGCCTGCGGGGCACTCACGGCGGAAGTCCTCGAAGCTCCTGTAGCGCCAGACGACGCAGCTCGACAGCAGCATCGATCCCCCCGCGCGGCTCCCCTTCTCGTGCACGACAGGAGCGCCGCCGAGCTCGCGCGCCCGCGCGGCGGCGCAGAGGCCGGCCATCCCGGCTCCTGCTATCAGCACGCTAGGTGAGCGAGAAGCTGGGCTTGTGCTCGACGTACTCGACCTTGACCCGCTCCGGGCCCCAGACGAAAACCGCGTACGTGTTCGCCGCGTCGACGATGTCCGCGATCTCGAGACCGAGCTCCTTCGCCTCGGCGATGTGCTCTTCGGCGGACTCGACCTTGACCGCGAGGTGGTTCAGCAGCGGCTTCTCCGGGTCGCCGGGCTCTCCGTCGTGGAACTCGACAAAAGCGCCGCCGACCTCGACGCGCGGTGCTCCGGACGGCCCGGCCGGCGCCTGCTCGAAGCCGAGCTGCCGGTACGCCTGCGCCGTCTCCTCGGGCGAGCTCGACCAGAGCGCGACGTGGTCGAGGTCGTAGTCGACCTCGGTCGGCGCCTCCACGAGCCCGAGCCGAAGCCCCTCGTGCACGTCGAAGTAGGCCTCGCCGTCGCGGGAGCGGTCGACCGTCAGGCCGTCGCCGAGATCCCGGGACGCCTCGTCGAGGCTCGAGACTCGCAGCGCGACGTGCTTGAGCGCGCCGGGCTCGCGCGGCCCCTCGGCCGCGAACAGCGTCAGCTTCCCGCGGCGCGCGTTCGAGCCGACGAGCGTGAACGCGTCTGTGCGGTCGACGATGTGCATGCCGACGCGCTCCGTCACGAAGTCCGCGATCGCGTCCCTCTCGGCCACCCAGAGGGCGACGTGGTCGAGTGTCTCGGGCGTCACGCGGGCCAGGATAACGACGCGACTACTTCCTGCGGTCGACTGCGCGCTGAAGTTGCTGCTTGTTCATCTTCGAGCGGCCGTCGATTCCCATCCGCTTCGCCTCGTTGTAGAGCTGCTCTTTCGTGCGCCCGCGCTCACTACGCGCGCCGGACCCGCGGAGCCCGCCGCGGCGGCCCGACGACATGTCACGCGTCGACGAGCGAGAGCTCTCCATCGCCTCGCCCTTCCGCGCGCGCTCCTTGTTGACGGTGCGAGCGGCGATCTCCTTCGCCCGCTTGGTCGAGCGGCCCTGCTTCTTCTCGCTGTCCTTGATGTGCTCGTACTGGCGCTCGCGCTTCGCGCTCCAAGCCTGCTGTGGCATTGCAAGACCTCCTCGGTGAGTTCGAGAAAGGCCTGCCCGCGAGGTCGATTCCTAAGCGCTACTCGATCGGCTCGTTCTGGACGTTGTGCTCGGTCGCGTACTCGTTCGTGAGCTTGTTGATCACGTCCGCGCCGTCGCCGTAGGCGTAGTTGATCTTGACGAACGCCTCCCACTTCGCGGGGAGCGCGTCCTCGGGAAAGATCGCCTCGACCGGGCACTCCGGTTCGCAGGCGCCGCAATCGATGCACTCCTCCGGGTCGATGATGAGGATGCGTTCGAACTCGTGGATGCAGTCGACCGGGACAGACGTCGACGCACGAGAGGTCTTTGATGTCGATGCAGGGCTCGGCGATGATGTACGTCACGGCGCGTCAGTCTACTGACGCCAGAAGACCCTCAACCAGTTCCCCCAAACGCTCGTCCAGAGCGGATTTCGCGACCACCTGGTCGAAGCCTGCGGCGTGCGCGCGCCGCAGTCCGGAGGTGTCGGTGTGGTTCGTGAAGCCGAGGATCGGGACCTCCGGGTACGCGTCTGCGACCTCGTCCGGGTCGATCCGCGAGACGTCGCAGATGACGAGCTCGGGCGGATCGACGCTGTCGGTCGTGGTCAGGTGGTGCCCGGGCAGGAGGCCTTCGATCTTTCCCCGGAAGAAGAGGTCGACTCCCGCGAGCAGGATCGTCGCCACGAGGCAAACGTAACACCGTCGGCCGCTAGGATCGAGTGCGTGACGGAGAACGAAGCTGTCGCCCGCCTGGACGAGATCGAGCCCGGCTCTCTGGCGTGCGTCCAGATTGGCGAGCAGGACGTCGCACTCGCCCGCGTCGGCGACGACATCTACGCGGTGGGCGGCCACTGCATCCACCTACAGGGGCCGTTGTGCGAGGGGCGGCTCGACGGCTACGTGCTCACGTGCCCCTGGCACGGCTGGCAGTACGACGTCCGCACCGGCGAGAACGAGTTCGACCGCGCGATCAGGCTCGAGACCTACCCGGTCACGGTCGAGGACGGCGAGGTCAGGGTCGATCTCTGACGAGCTCGCGCGCGGGCTCGAGCTGATTCGGGGCGGCGAGTTCTTCGCTGCGCACGAGGCGCTCGAGGACGCCTGGCGCGCGGCGCCGGCCGAGGAGCGCGACTTCTTCCAGGGGCTCGTCCACGTCGCGGTCGCCTGGTACCAGGCGGGCCGAGGGAACCGCGTCGGCTGCGAGCGGCAACTCGAAAAGGCCGCGCGGCGGCTCGGGCCATACGCACCCGAGCACCGCGGCGTCGACGTTGCCTCGACGTTGGCGCAGGTCGAAGCGGCCGCCGAGCTCGTTCGGCACGAAGTTCTTACACTTCCGCCCTTGACGAACATCGGTGTCTGACACCGGGTTTTGTCAAGCGCGAGGGTGTGACGGAAGTGTGTCTTTGCCTAGAGCTGCCCTAAACCGACGGCCTCGAGCATGCGGTGCAGGAGCACGTTCAGCCACCAGTCGCGGTGGAAGAAGAGCAGCAGCCCGAGCACGACGAGGGTGAGGCCGCTCGCGATCCGGATCCACGCGTAGTGATCGCGCACCCAGCGGAAAGCGGTCATCGCGCGCGTGAACGCGATTCCGATCAGCACGAACGCGGCCGTGATCCCGAGGGAGTACGCCGCCAGCAGGACGATGCCTCGGACGACGGTCCTGGAGTCGGCCGCGAGCGCGAGGATCGCCGCGAGCGTGATCCCTACGCAAGGCGCCGCGCAGACCGCGAACGCGCCGCCGAGCAGCACCCGCGAGCCGCTCGCGCGCGCCCGCGTCACCGCGCCGGGCGCCACGAGGCGCTCGGGCCAGGGCAGCAGCCCGGCGAATGCGAGGCCCAGCACGACGAGCACGAGCCCCGCGACCTCTGACTGGCGGTCGTGCGAGAGCGCGCCCCCGACCGCGGCGGCACCCGCGCCGAGCACGACGAAGACGACCGTGAAACCGAGCGCGAACGGCAGGCTCGCGACCACCACCCGCTTGGCGACGCCGCCCTCCTCCAGCCGCACGGCCTCGATCCCCGAGACCGCCGACAGGTAGCCGGGCACGAGCGGCAGCACGCAGGGGAACGCGATCGAGACGACCCCGGCCAGGAACGCAAGCGGAATTCGCTCAGCCATCGAAGCGCTTCAGCTCGTCGTCGAGGCGGCGCTCGAGCTCAGGGTCCATGGGCGGGCCGTCCAAAGCAGGAGACCCGGGCGGCCCTTCCGGCGCGCGCCGACTCCAACGGCGGGCGAGCAGCGCCATCACCCCGGCCGCGACGAGGATCCCGATCCCCGGTAGCAGCCACGCGAGCCAGCCGAAGCCCTTCCGGGGTGGCGCCGCGAGGATCTGCGTCCCGTACTGCGCGACGAGCTCCCGCTTGATCTCGGCCTCGGACGCGCAGGCCTGCACGCGGCCCTGGATGAACCGCTTGACCTGCGCCGCCGCCTGCGAGTCGGACTGAGCGATCGTCTCTCCCTGGCAGACCGGGCACATGACCTCGTTCTCGAGCTTCGCGAGCGACGTCTTCGGACAGGCGGCCGCCGCCGGCGCGGCCAGCGCGAGGGCCGCCGCGGCGACCACCAGCAGCCGTTTCATGCCTTCTGCGCTTCTTCGATCCCGCGGCGCAGGTCGGCCGCCGAGATCTGGCCCGCGACGTGGCCGACGACCCGGCCGCGCGGGTCGACGAAGAACGTCTCCGGCAGGCCGGTGAGCCCGTAGGACGGCCACATCGAGTCGTGGTTGTCGTGGACGACGGGATAGCTGATCCCATGCTGCCGCAGGAACTTGCGCGCGTCGCCGGTCGCGTCGCGAACGTCGACGCCGACGACCGTCGCCTTTCCTGACCACTGCTGCGCGGCCGCCTCGAGCGTGCCGGCCTCCTGGTTGCAGGGGTAGCACCACGAGGCCCAGAAGTTGAGCACCACCGGCTTCCCGCGCAGAGCGGCGAGGCTGAGGTCGCCGCGGCCGTCGAGGCGGCTGAGCTTGAAGCTCGGCGCGGCCGCGATCTTGCCGTGGTCGATCTTCGAAGCGGCGCCGCCGCCGCTGTCGTGCGCCACCTTCCAGATCAGCAGCGCGAGCAGCCCGGCTACGAGCCCGACCGCGAGAGCCTGCGCGCCGAGCTTCAAGCGTGCGTTCAATCCCGCTCCCGGCGCCGGCAAAGCCGGCGCCTCCGCTCTCTGTTGAGCTCCGTCGAGCCTACGCTCATGCGGAGACGATGAAGACGGTGGTCCCGATGCGCACGCGCCTGAAAAGCCATTCCGCATCCGGGATGTGCATCCGGATGCAGCCGTGCGAGGCCGAGTAGCCGATCGAGGCGTCGTCAGGGGTGCCGTGGATCCCGACGCCCGAGGCCGAGAGGCCCATCCAGCGCGTGCCGAGCGGATTGCCTGGTCCCGGGGGGATCGGCTTCGCGCCCTTCGCCCACGGCGACTTCGGCGGATACCACCACGGGTTGCGCCACTTGACGACGACCGACCACCGTCCGAGGGGGGTCGGATACGAGGACTGGCCGGTCGCAACGCCGAAGACCCGCCACGGGCGCATCCCGTTGTAGAGGTCGAGACGGTTCGAGCCGCGGTGGATGACGATCACCGGGCCGATGTCCTTCGGCGTCACGCGCGGCTTCAGATCGCGGAACTGCAACCGCATCGGCGTGCGCGCGTTGTCGACGAGCGCCGTGAAGATCGCGCTCAGGGCCGGCAGGCGCCGCAACGACCAGCCTGCGTGGGCGCGCGCGATGAACGGCCGCAGCCTCCGCAGCGCGAGCCGGGCGTCGAGGGGCTTGCGGTCGAAGTGCTTCGCGAGCGAGTCGACGTACGCCTGCGCCTTCGGACGGCTGAGCCGGACGCGCAGCTTCAGCTCGGTGTCCGGCGGCGCGGTGAGCGCGCGGGTCACCGCATCGTGGACGAGCGCTGTCGTACCGAGGCGCTCGGGCTTCACGAACAGCTTGTGGCGCATGACCAGGAGGGGCAGCGGTCGCTCGAAGGACGTCGTCACCGCCACGTGGGCCTCGTCAGCGGTCATCCCGCCCACGTCGACCCCGCCGATCGTCACCCCGGTCGCGATCACCTGCGGATCGGTCGTCGTGCCGGTCGAGGTCGTGGACGAGCCGATGCCCGCAGACACGCCGCCCGCAGCCGCGAGGCCGAGCACGAACAGGAGAGGCAGAGCGACCCGCTTCACAGCCGGAAAGTTTAGTGTCGTGTCCGGTGGTGCCGCCGAGTCTCTGGGTCGCGAGCACCAAGCCAGGGGCCGCACTCGTCCGCCGCCAAGGCTGATTGCCTTGGCAAGGGCGAGGGTGGTGCCTGGCGCCGCGTGATCGCGGGCCAGAGACCGGCTTGCATTGCCGGACGCGACACTTAGCCCGAGAGGATTCGTGGATCGTCGGCGATCACGCCGTCGGCCCCGAGCCGGTCGAGCCTGCGCACCTGCTCGGCGGTCAGCGCCGTCCACGCGAGCACCGGCACGTCGAGCGCGTGGCAGCGCCGCACGACGGAATCGCTCACGACCTGAACGTGCAGCACTGCGACGTTCGCGTCCGCCGCGGCCAGCATCCGCGGTAGCCGCAAAGCCAGCACCGAGCGCATGGCCGCGAGGCCGGGACGGACGAGCCCGGCCGCAATCCGCCGCGTGCTCAACCCGTGCCGGTCCTCCGGATACGTCAGTCCGCGGGCGAGCTCAGGCTCGAGCTCGTGCAGGACGCGGAGGCTTCGCGGCCAGAACGTGCTGACCAGCGAGCGGTCGACGACGTCGTGACGGCGGAGCGCGTCCACGACGGCGGCTTCGGTGCCGGACGCCTTCAGGTCGACCTGAACGCCGCAGTTCGTGGTCGCCAGGAATGCGAGCGCCTCGTCGAGCGTCGCCGGCTCGCCGCGCAGCTCGTCCAGCGAGTGTGCGAGAACGAGGGTCCCGTCCACCGCGATCACATCGAGCTCGACCAGGTCGCAGCCGAGCTCGACCGCGAGCGCGAGAGAGGGGATCGTGTTCTCGGGCGCAAGCGCCGCCGCGCCGCGGTGGCCGATCCTGAGCATGCGTCCGCCTCGGCGGCGGAGGTCGATCACACGCGCCTGAGCACGACGACCGCGAGATCGTCCCGGAGCTCTCCCGCGAATGCGTGGCAATCCTCGACCAGCGTGCGTGCGAGCTCGGAGGCCCCGAGCCCGGCGTGCCTCGTGAGCGCGCGGTCGAGCCGCCGGTCCCCGTAGAGCTCTCCCGCGCGCCGGGCCTCCAGTAGGCCGTCGGTGTACAGCACGGCAGCAGAGCCGGGTTCGAGCCTCAGCAGGGCCGGTGCGTAGGTCTGCGCGCTCTCGACGCCGAGCGCGAGCCCGGAGACGACCGCCTGCGCAACGGTTCCGTCGGGAGCGACCAGCCGCGGGGGCGGGTGCCCGGCGCAGGCGCACTCGATCTCGCCCGTGGTCGGGTCGATCGTCAGGTAGAGCATCGTGATGAAGCGCCCTGCGCCGACCTCGCCGATGACCACTTCGTTGGCCGCCGCGAGCAGGTCCGCGGGCTCGGGGTGGTCGCGGACGAGCGAGCGGAAGACGAACTTCGCCATCGCCATGTCGGCCGCCGCGTCGATGCCGTGCCCGGAGACGTCGCCGAGCACGACCGCGAGCCGCCCGTCGGCCAGCACCAGGAAGTCGTAGACGTCCCCACCGACCTCCACGCGCGTCGCGGGTGCATACACGTGGCCGACGTCGAGCCCCGGCAGCTCGGGTTTGTTCTGCGGGAGCAGCGAGCGCTGCATCGTCTCGGTGAACTCCTGCCGCTCCTGGTGCAGGCGCGCGTTGTCGAACGCCAGCGCCGCAGGTCCGGCGAGCGAGAGAGCGGCCTGCAGAGTGCGGTGCGAGATGGGCTTCTCGGCGTCCAGCGACAGCAGCGTGAGCGTCCCCAGCACCTCCTCCTGCGGGCTCTCGAGCGGGATCAGGGCCGCGGTCGAGCCCTTTTCGAGGAACGGGATCAGCGGCTCGTGCGCGGGGCCGAGCGCGCGCGCCGTGGCGGCGTCGAGCAGCAGCGGCTCCGCGCGATGGACACGTGGCCCCGCGGGCGAGAGGGGCTGCGACAGCGAGAGCATGTGGCCGATCGGCTCCGAGAGCCTGCCGTCGCGCACGCGCACCGCGGCGGGAATGAGGGAGTCGCCGCGCTCGTCCGGGGTTCGCAGGACCGCCGCGTCGACGTCGAGCGCATCGACGACCGAGTCGACGATCGCCTGCAGCGTCCGGCTGACCGAGAGGCTCTCGGTGAACGAGCGCGAGATGTCGTAGAGCGCCTGCAACCGTCGCGAGACGGCAACGGCCTCGTCGCGCGCCCGCTTCGCCTCGCCCGACTCGCGCTCGACCTTCTCGTGCAGGCGCGCGTTCTGGACGGCCACCGCGAGCTGTGCCGCGAGCGCGAGCAGGAGCGACTCCTCGTTCTCGGTCAGCGTCCGGTCGCGCTCGAGGTAGGCGGCGAGGAGGCCGATCAGCTCGTCACCCGCGCGCAGGGGAACGCCGAGCACGGCCTCGATCCCAAGCTCCTCGACGGCGCCGCGGACCGTGCCGAGCCGGGCCTCGGACGCGTCGGGCACGAGCACGAGGCCTCGGCCGCGCCCCGGTCCGAGCGCGAGTTCGAGGAGCCACTCGCCGATCCGGACGTGCGGGCCCGTGAGGCCGCAGTCGGCGGCCGTGTCGAGGCGGCCGTCCTCGAGCAGGTAGACGGCGAGGCGATCGGCCGAGAGCAGCTCGCAGACGCGGGCTACTGCAGTGTCGAGCGTGTGCGCCAGGGAGAGCTCGGAGATGGCCTGCCCGACGATCGTCAGCAGCGCGCGGCTCCGCTCGAGCTCGTCTACAAGGAACCTGCGCTGCTCGGCGACGCGAAGCATGTGCGCCGCGCGGACCGCGAACGTCGCCAGGCGCGACAGCATCGGGTCACCGGGCTCGGGCTCTTCTGCGAGCACGAGCTGGAGGGCGCCGAGCGGGGGCTCCCCCAGCTGCAGCGTCGCGACGGCCCCTCCCTCCATGAGCCGCTCTACCGTGACCGGCTCTCGCGCCGTCCTGGCGCGGCGCGCACAGGGCGAAGCCTTCGCTTCGAACTCCGCGGCTGACGGCCCTGCGGATGCCGTGAGCTCTTCGATATCGCCGTCGTAGCGCCAGATCAGCACGGCCGGCGCTCCCGTGGCCTCGGCGGCGAGGACGGCCACCTGCTCGGCGGCCTGCGTCTCGTCCGCGGCGGCCGCGAGGGCGTCTCCGGCGAGCTCGAGCGGGTCCGGTGCGAGCCGCGCAGCGCCCTCGAGGGCGTAGGCGCGCCTGGTCAGGGCCACCTCGTCGGCGATCGCCCGCGCGAGCCCCACCTGGCGCTCGTCGAACGCCGAGCGGCGCCGCATCAGCTCGAGCGAGCCGACCACGTCGCCGTTCTCGCGCACCGGCAGCTGCAGGACGCCGACGGCCGAGAGGCGCTCCGCCGCACGCCTCAGCGGCGGCGGCAGCTCGGCGATGGCCGAAGTCTCGGCGGCCAGCGCGTCGAGCTCGATCCGCGAGCTCTCGAGCTCCGCGCGCGCCGACTCGGAGACCGCGTGCACGGCGTGCGCCACAAGGCCGCCCCGCTCGTCGGCGAGCCGGACCACGACGACATCGGCGCCGGCGATCTGCGCGGCACGGTCGACGATCGCGGCGAGCGCCTCGTCGAGCTGGGCGCTCCCGGTCGGCTGCCTGGCTGCTGCCATCCTCGGTCCTGCGGGAACTTTAGACTTCCGCCGTGGCTTTGCCCCAGCGGAAAGAGGTCGAGGAGGAGCTCCTCGACCCGACCGCCGTCGCGCGCGCCTACAGGAGGGAGCGGGCGCGTCGCCGTGCACGCGAACAGCGGGCGCTCGACCGGCGCCTGGCCGCTTTCCGCTTCTGGCTCGTCGTCTTCACGGTGGTCGCAGGCAGCATCGGCCTCGCCATCGTCATCTGGCACCAGATCCATCGACTCTTCGGGCTCTAAGGGATACTGCGCGCGTGGAATCGCCGGAGCCCTACTCGGCCGAGCAGGACGAGCCCTTCCTCGAGCCCGAGCAGGAGGTCTACCTCAGGCCCGCGGGCGGGTTCTGGGCCGTCGGCGGCCGGCTGACGTGGGTCGCCGGGCTCGTGCTCGCGATCTCGGCGTTCACCGGCTGGTACGCAGGCTCGGGGTCGCCCGGGCCGACGATCTCGGTGATCGGCTGGCACACCGGCGCGCTCGGGAAGCTGGTCTTCTTCATCGGGTTGATCCTGCTGGCGCTCGCGATCCTGCGCGAGGCCGGCTACGAGCTGCCGCCCAGCGTGCCCGAGAGCCTCGTCGTCATCGCCCTGGGCTCGCTCGCGACCATCTTCGTCCTGATCCGCCTGATCTCGATCCCGGATTCGATCGAGCCGGGAGCCGGGCGTGGCATCGGGATCTGGATCAGCCTGCTGGCGTCGCTTGCCGTGATCGTCGCCGGTCTGTTGCGAGCCTCAGAAGAGCTATAGCCCCGAGTCCGACGAGGGTTCCGAGGACGGCCCCGCCGAGCACGTCGAGCGGCCAGTGGACGCCGACGTAGATCCGGGAGAGCCCGATCGCGGCGGCGAGCACGAAAGCGGGCACCGCGAGTCGCGGGGCCGCCCAGGCAAGCACCGTCGCGCACGCAAAGGCGGTCGTCGTGTGGCCGGACGGAAACGCGCCCGAGTGCGGAACGCCGACGAGCGGTCTCGGGTCCGGATAGACGAGCGGCGGCCGCCTGCGTCCGATCCAGTCGCGGAGGCCCAGCGACAGCGAGCCCGCGATCAGATCCACGGCGAGCAGCGTCACGACGAGCCATGGTCTCCGCCACAGGATCGCCAGCACGAGACCGATGACGAGAAAGACAAACCCCTCGCTGCCGATCCGCGAGAGGTCGACGAACAGCCAGTTCAGCCAGCCGACGCGATGGTGGACGACCCAGCGCTCGACGTGTCGGTCGAGGCGGATCAGGCCGGAAGCAGCTGCTTGGTCTGGTCGATCAGCTGCTGCGGGTTGAACGGCTTCCCGATGAAGCCCTGCGCTCCTCGCGAGGCGGCGTCCGCGGCGGCCTGCTCGTCGACCTGGCCGCTGAACATGATCACCGGGATCGCGCCCACTCCGTGCCGCTCCTGGACCCGGCGCAGCATCTCCCAGCCGTCGACGTCCGGCATCATCACGTCGAGCAGGACGAGGTCGGGCGTGGACTCCTCCAGCACGCGGAGCCCCTCGTCGGCGTTGCCGGCCTCGCGCACGGAGTAGCCCTCCATCTCGAGGTTGACCCGGACGTACTCCCGGAGGCGCTCGTCGTCGTCGACGATCAGGACGACCGGGCCCGAGTGCGCGGCGGCGTTCGGTCCGGAGCGCTCGAGGAAGGCGTCGAGGTCTCCGCGCCGGTAGCGGCGGTGGCCGCCGGGCGTGTAGAAGGCGGGCACGCGCCCCTGGTCCGACCATTTGCGGATCGTGCTCTGGGCCACGCCGAGGTACTTCGCGGCCTGTCCGAGCGTGAGCCAGTCCGGCTCGCCGGCCGGGGCGAGACGTTGTGAGACGTTGCCGCGTTCCATTCGGCGGCGAATCTACCCAAAGCTTTGCCTTTCTAACCGGCCGAGGAGGATTACGGCGTCGTGACGGTGACCGTCGACGACGCCGGTTGGAGCGTGAACGTGCGGTTCTGGGTGATGGTCTGCGCAGCAGGCGGGTTGTCGCTGAGCGCTTCGCCGAGCGCGATTCCGATCACGAAGAGGAGCACGACGAGCAGGCCGAGAACGACCGGGCGCCACGGGTGCCGCCTCCTCCCTCGCCGCCGGTCAGGCGTCACGGTCGGTAGTCGACGGCGCCGCGGGAGTACACGTGGAAAGCCGCGTCCTGGACGATCGTCATCCGGGCCGGCCAGCCGGCCTCCTGCTCACGCTCGGCGAGCGTGTCCTGCACCCAGCGGTCGGAGTCCCGGTACGCACTGGCCAGCTCCTCCAGGGTGAAGGTCTGGCCGATCCGGCGGCGCAGCTGATCGACGATGAGCTCGAGCTCGGACAGGAGCAGCGCATAGCGGCGGCGGTCGGAGGACGTGGCCTCGAGCCGCCGGTGTCCCTCCTCCCACTCGCGTCGGGTCGCTTCGAGCGCCGCCAGCGCCATCCCGCTCGATGCTAGCCGGGTGTGCAGCACTCTCGCTCCGGCCAGAGCGGCTCGACCTCGGCGAGGATCCGCTCGCCGAGCGCGTAGCCGGGGCGGGCGAGCGCGAACGCAGCGTGCGCGTGCAGGCACTTGAGACCGCCGGTGCGCGTCTGGCCGCCGACTCCGCCCGGCAGCTCCGGCCGTAGGTGCCGCTGCTCCTCGTGCGCCTGCTCGACGCTTGCCCCGAGCTCCGGCTCGTCCGCGGCCAGGCGGCCGAAGCGCTCGACTCCGCCTGCCGCCTCGAGTCGGGCGACGGCCGCTACGAGATGCGGGCACGTCAGCCAGAACGTCGTCGGGAACGGCTCGCCGGAGTCGTCGAACGGCTCCTGCTCCGTGACGGCCGGCCGTCCGTAGGGGCAGCGAACGGCTACGCGCCTGAACGCGCGCGGCTTCCTGCCCAGTTGCCGCTCGACGATCTTGCGCTCATCCAGCGCACTGTCATCCACCTGGGCGGATCGTACGCGTGTGCACCCAGCGCGAGATCCCCTTGACGATGAAGAGCCGTTCGCCGGGATGCACCAGGCCCACGCGCCGCGCCTCGCGCTCGAGCGCCTGCGTCGTGCTCGCCTCGGCGAGCTGCCGCTGCAGCGCGCGCTTCTGGGCCTTGAGGGCGTGCACGTCCGCCGTCCGGCTCGCGAGCTCGTGCTTCGTCGCGAGATAGCTGCGCAGCGGCCGCGCGTAGAGCAGCGCCACGAGGATCACTCCGGCGATGGCGAGCCTGCGCATGAGAATCCTGGAACGAGTGCGTCGTCCTCGGGCCACGCCCGCGGGTTCGCCGCGGGTGCGGCAAGCCCTGCTACGCGATCGTGACCTTGATCAGGTCGGTCGCGCCCGGGATGTTCACCGCGGTGCCGGCGGTGATCACGACGCGGTCGCCTTCCGAGACGAGGCCGACCGCCCGCGCGGCCTCGAGCGAGTGCGACCAGAGATCCTCGACGTCGGCGCTCTCCGGGATGAGCAGCGGCGTCACGCCCCACTCGAGGGCCATCTGACGGAGCACGTAGTCGTGGTGGGTAAGCCCGACGATCGGCCGGCGCGGACGAAGGCGCGCGACGACCGAGGCGGTGCGGCCGGTGTACGTCGGTACGAGGATCGCTTCCGCTCCAAGCGCCTCGGCGACGTCGCAGGCCGCGTTCGACATCGCCTGGCCGACGCTCGGGTCCTCGCTCGCCTCGGGCAGCTCGTGGCGGTACCCGAGGCTCGGCTCGACCGCGCGCGCGATCCGGTCCATGTACGCGACCGACTCGACCGGGAATTCACCGATCGCCGTCTCACCGGAGAGCATCAGCGCAGAGCTCCCGTCGAGGATCGCGTTGGCGACGTCGCTCGCCTCGGCCCGCGTCGGGTCGGCCTGGTGGATCATCGACTCGAGCATCTGCGTCGCGGTGATGACCGGCTTTCCCCGTTCGAGCGCGGCCATGATGATCCGCTTCTGCAGGAGCGGCAGCGCCGCGACGCCGATCTCCACGCCGAGGTCGCCGCGCGCGACCATCACCGCGTCGCTCTCGGCGAGCACGGGAACCAGCGCGTCGACGGCCTCCGCCTTCTCGATCTTCGCGATCACGTGCGCCTGCGAGCCGGCCTGCTCGAGCAGCGCGCGGAGGTCGCGCACGTCGGCGGCCGAGCGGACGAACGAGAGCGCGACGAAGTCGACGGCCAGCTCCAGCGCGAGCTCGAGGTCGTCCATGTCCTTCCGCGTCAGCGACGGGATCGGAATCGGGACGCCGGGCAGGTTCACGCCCTTGTGCGACGAGACCACGCCGCCGGTGACGACGGCGCAACGCGCCCGGCCCGATTCGACCTGCTCGACCCGGAGGCGTACGAGCCCGTCGTCGATCAGCACCTCGTGGCCGGGCTGCAGCACCTCGCCGATCACGGCCGGGCTGACCGGGAGCTCGCCGTCATTCGATGTCTCGCCGCCAGTGACCAGGACGTCCTCGCCGCGGCTCAGCGTCACCGGCGACTCCAGGTCGCCGATGCGGAGCTTCGGGCCCTGCAGGTCGGCGATCAGTGCGATCGGCCGGCCGAGCTCGGCCTCGACGGCGCGAACGAGCCGTGCCCGCTCGCGGTGCTCGTCGTGGGTTCCGTGCGAGAGGTTGAGCCGCGCGCCGTCCATGCCCGCCTCGACGAGCTGCTTCAGGACCTCCGGCGTGCAGGAGGCCGGCCCGATCGTGGCCACGATCTTCGTGCGTCTGGGCATGGCTGCCACTGCGTTGTGAGGTTAGCTCGCAGCCCCGCCGGTCACGGTAGTGAACAAAACCGCATCAATCCAGCGCCGCGCCTTGACAAAACCCGGTGTCGGACCCCGGGTCTTGTCAAGCAGGAGGCGTGACGAATGTGTGTCGATTCGGCGCGCGAACCGGACCGAGCGCCGTTCTGCGCCTACGCTGACGACATGGCTCGGCGTCCCCGGGAGTTCGTGGACGGCATCTACCACGTCGCCTGCCAGGCGAGCGACACGCGCTTCCTCTTCCTGGACGACCTCGACCGCGAGATCTTCCTCGACGCCCTCGCCGCGGTCTGCGACCGCTACGAGCTTGGGCTGGTCACCTACACGCTGATGGGCAACCACTACCACCTGATCGTCTCGATCCCCGACGCGCGGCTTTCAAGCGCGCTGCAACGACTGCACACGTGGTACTCGCGCCGCCACAACAAGCGCCGGCAGCGCGAGGCGCACCTCTTCCGCGCGCACTTCTTCGCCCGCCAGGTGACGAGTGACGAAGACCTGCTCTGGGCGTGCCGCTACGTCGCCCGCAACCCCGTCGAGGCCGGGCTCGCCTCCCATCCGCTCGCCTGGCCCTGGAGCGGCGCCCGCGCGAACGCCGGCCTACAGCGGCCGCGGATCCCGCTCGACGACGAGCCCATCCGCGCGGCGCTGGGCGGCGGACGAGACTGGCGAGCGCGTTACGCGGAGTTCCTGGAGACGGCGGACGAGCCGGCCGCGAACGTCTCCCAGCCCGGGTAGACCGCGTCCGAGCCCAGCTCCTCCTCGATCCGAAGCAGCTGGTTGTACTTGGCGACCCGGTCCGTGCGCGAGAGCGAGCCGGTCTTGATCTGACCCGCGTTCGTGGCGACGACCAGGTCGGCGATCGTCGTGTCCTCCGTCTCTCCGGAGCGGTGCGAGACGACGACCGCGTAGCCGTTGTCGCGCGCCTGCGAGATCACGTCGAGCGACTCGGTCAGCGTGCCGATCTGGTTGACCTTCACGAGAATCGCGTTCGCGACCCGCTCGTCGATCCCGCGCTGCAGGCGCTCGCCGTTCGTCACGAAGATGTCGTCGCCGACGAGCTGCACCTTGCCGCCGACGTCCGCCGTGAGCTTGGCCCAGGTCGCCCAGTCGTCCTCGGCGAGACCATCCTCGATCGAGACGATCGGGTACCGCCCGACCAGCTCCTCGAGGTACGCGACCATCCCCGCGCCGTCGAGGTCATGGCCCTCGAAGGCGTAGCGGCCGTCCTGGAAGAGCTCCGTCGCGGCCGGATCGAGCGCGACCGCGATTCGCTCGCGGTGGCCGGCGCGCTCGGCGGCCTCGAGCAGCACCTCGATCGCCTCCTCGCTCGACCGAAGGTCGGGTGCGAAGCCGCCCTCGTCGCCGACGCCGGTCGAGAACCCGCGCTCGTGCAGCAGCGCGCCCAGAGCGTGGAAGGTCTCGGAGCCGATCCGCAGCGCCTCCGCGAAGCTCGACGCGCCCGCCGGGACGAGCATGAACTCCTGCAGGTCGATCGAGTTCTGCGCGTGCGCGCCGCCGTTGATCACGTTCATCAGCGGCACCGGCAGCGTGCGCGCCGAGTCGCCGCCGAGGAAGCGGAAGAGCGAGACGCCGGCCTCCGCGGCCGCCGCCTTCGCCGCCGCCAGGGAAACCGCCAGGATCGCGTTGGCCCCGAGCCGGTCCTTGTTCGGGGTCCCGTCGAGCTCGATCATCCGCTCGTCGAGCGCGCGCTGGTCCGCAGGGTCGAGCCCGCCGACCGCGCCCGCGATCTCGCCGTTCACGTTCTCGACCGCCCGGGAGACGCCCTTGCCGCCCCACTCCGCGCCCTTGTCGCGTAGCTCCAGCGCCTCGTGCGCCCCGGTTGAGGCGCCGGACGGAGCCGCGGCGCGGCCCAGAGCACCCGAATCCAGCCGCACGTCCGCCTCGACCGTCGGGTTGCCGCGCGAGTCGAGGATCCAGCGGCCGCGGACACTCGTGATCACTCCCATCGAAAGGCCTCCTTGGCTCGGTCGAAGTAACGGTCCTGCTCGTCCAGCGGCAGCTCGGCGAACGCCTTGCCCTCTCCGGACGCGTACTCCTCGGCGCGCTCGACCCGAGCGACGAAGCGCCGCGTCATCGTCCGCAGCGCCAGCTCCGGATCGACGTTCAGCCGCCGCGCCACGTTCACCGCCGCGAACAGGACGTCGCCCAGCTCCTCGAACACGTGCTCGTCGGGCTCGGTCTCCTCCACGACGGGCGCCTCAGCAAGCGCTTCCTTCAGCTCGCGCACCTCGTCGTCGAGATCGGCGAGCGCGCCCTCCGTGTCCGGGTACTCGAACCCGATCGCCGCCGCCCGCCGCTGCACCTTGCGAGCGTAAAGCAGCGCGGGCAGGCCCTGAGGCACGTGGTGGAAGATGCCCTCGCGTCCCTCCTCGTCCGTCTTGATCCGGTCCCAGTTGGCGCGGACGCGGCCCGCGGTGCGCGCCTCGACGTCGCCGAACACGTGCGGGTGGCGCCGGACGAGCTTCTCGTGGACCGTGCGCGCCACGTCCTCGAGATCGCCGGCGCCCTCTTCGGAGAGGAGCAGCGAGAGGAAGTAGACCTGGAAGAGGAGGTCGCCGAGCTCGTCCAGCAGCTTGGCGGGCGCGCCCTCGAGCGCTGCGTCAGCGACCTCGTAGGCCTCCTCGACGGTGTGCGGGACGATCGTCCGCGCGGTCTGCTCGCGGTCCCAGGGGCACTCCCGGCGCAGCCGCTCGGTCAGCTGCTGCAGCTCGAGCAGCGCCTCGCCGAGGCTCACTAACCGGTGCTAGCGCCGGTGGTCGAAGACTTCTGCTTGCAGGGATCCTGGCCCGGCGGCGGCGCGTAGCCGGCCTGGTAGGCGACCTTCGGGCAGTACGTGTTCATCAGCTTCTTCTGCCAGTCCTGGACGAGCGTGTTGCGCTTGTTCTGGATCAGCGTCTGCCTGATCGCCTCCTTGACCTGCGCGAGCGGCGTCGGCTTCGCAGGCGTCGGCGGCTTGGCCGGCCCGAGGGCTTCGATGATGTGCCAGCCGAACTTCGAGTGCACCGGCTTGGAGATCTCGTGGGTCTTGAGCTTGAACGCGACCTGCTCGAACGGCTTCACGAAGCGGCCCTTGACGTCGCCACCTGCGAGCACCCCGCCGGCCTTCGCGGACGACGGGTCGGTCGAGTACTTTTGCGCGAGCTTGCCGAACTGCTTCGGGTTCGCCTGCAGCTGCGCGTAGATCTGGTCGGCAAGCGCCTTCTTCTTGACGAGGATGTGCGCGACCGGCCGGGTCTCCGGCTGCGCGGGCGTCTCGTACTCGGACTTGTGCTTGCTGTAGTAGTCCGAGATCTCGCTGTCCGAGACCTTCACGCCGCCGGTCACCTTGTTCTGAACCTTCTCGCGGATCAGCGTGAGCTTGATCCCCTGCCTGACCTGGGCGTCGGAGAAGCCCTGCTGCTTGAGCGCCGCCTCGTAGCGCGTCTCGATCTCCGTCTTCGAAGGCGGCGGCTGGCCGGGAGTGCTCCCGTAGTACTGCTGCTTGATCTGGTCGAGTCGTGCAGTGACGTCCTTGTCCGTCACCTTGACGCCGAGCTTCTCGGCCTGCTGCTCGTACTCGCTCGCGGAGACGAGGAACTGCGTCACGTTCGAGCGCAGATTGGCGAGCTCGACCGAGCCGGCCTTCGGGAACGGATGCTTCGTCGCCACGTAGTTCTGCTTCGTCTGGGCCATCAGCGCGTCCCAGTCGGCCTTTGAGACCTGACCGTCGCCGACGACCGCGACGTCGTCGCTAGGAACGCTGCGCGGCCCGCCGCCGCCGCACGCCGCCACGGCGAGGACGAGGGCTAGCCCGAGGAGAACTCCGATGACCCGTTTCATACAAAAAGCGCCGGGAGCAGCTGTTTTGCTCATGCTGCCTGACGCGCGTCGAGTATAGCATCGACTAGCCGGACCGCTTGCGAAAAATCCTGTTCGCGGACGGAGACCTCTCGCCTGGCCGTCGTGTAGACCGCGGTCTCGACCTCGCGGCGCAGCGCGCGAAGCTCGGCGGACGCCAGCTCGAGCGGGCCAACCGTCGCCCGGCCGCCCTTGAACACGAAGTAGTCCGCGCCGAGACGCGCGAGCTTGATCTTCGCCTCCTGGATCGAGAAGAGGTGCTCGACCGGCTCGGGCAGCGGTCCGTAGCGGTCCTCGGTCGCCGCGCGCAGCTCGCGTAGCTCGTCGTCCGAATCGACGAGCGCGAGGCGGCGATGGAGGTCGATCTTGAGAGCCTCGGCTGCGATGTACGCGGCGGGCACATACGCATCGACGCGCGCGTCCACACGAACCGGTCTCGCAGCCGGACGGCGTTCTCCGGAGAGCTCCGCCACGGCCTCGCTGAGGAGCTCGACGTAGAGCTCGAAGCCGAGCGCCGCGATGTGCCCGTGCTGCTCCGCGCCGAGCAGGTCGCCGGCACCCCGGATCTCCAGGTCGCGCATGGCGATCGCGAACCCGGCGCCGAGCTCCGTGTGGTCGGCGAGCGTCGCCAGGCGCGCCCGCGCCTCCGGGGTCAGCTCGCGCGTGTCCGGATAGAAGAGGTAGGCGTGCGCGAGCAGGTCGGAGCGGCCGACCCGCCCGCGGATCTGGTAGAGCTGGGCGAGGCCGAGCGCGTCCGCGCGCTCCACGATCAGCGTGTTCGCCTGCGGGATGTCGAGCCCGGACTCGATGATCGTCGTCGAGACGAGCACATCCGCATCGCCGCGCAGAAACGAGTGCATCTTCTCCTCGAGCTCGCGCTCGCGCATCTGGCCGTGCGCGACGGCCACGCGCAAGTTCGGGCAGAGCTGCTGCACCTTCGCAGCGGCCTCCTCGATCGTCTCGACGCGGTTGTGGAGGTAGAAGCTCTGGCCGCCCCGCTCCTTCTCGCGGTCGAGCGCGAGGCGAACGACGTCCTCGTCGTACTCGCCGACATACGTGCGGATCGGGCGCCGCCCCTCGGGCGGCGTCTCGATCACCGAGATGTCGCGCAGGCCCGAGAGCGACATGTGCAGCGTGCGCGGGATCGGCGTCGCGCTCAGCGCGAGCACGTCCACCTCGAGCCGCAGCGCCCGGAGCAGCTCCTTCTGAGCGACGCCGAAGCGCTGCTCCTCGTCCACGATCACGAGGCCGAGCTCCTTCGGGATCACGTCGCGGCTGAGCACGCGGTGCGTCCCGATCAGGACGTCGACCTTGCCGGCGGAGAAGTCCGCGACAACCTGCTTCTGGTCTTTCGGGCTGCGGAAGCGGGAGATCATCTCGACGCGGACCGGGAAGTCGCGATAGCGCTCGCGAAAGGTGTTCCAGTGCTGCTCGGCGAGAACCGTCGTCGGGACGAGCATCAGCACCTGCTTGCCGTTGAGAACGACCGCGAAGGCCGCGCGCACGGCGACCTCGGTCTTGCCGAAGCCCACGTCGCCGCAGACGAGCCGGTCCATCGGGCGCGGCGACTCGAGGTCCTCCTTGACCGCCTCGATCGCGGTCTGCTGGTCCTCGGTCTCGCGATACGGGAACTCGGCCTCCAGCCGTTCGAGCCAGTCGTTCGTGAGGTCGTACTGGACGCCCTCGGCCTGCTGGCGGCGCGCGTAGAGCGCGATCAGGTCGCCCGCGAGCTCGCGGACGCCTTCCCGCGCCCGGGCCTTGAGGTTCTGCCAGGCCTTGCCGCCCAGCTTCGAGAGCGCGGGCGACCCGGCGTCGGCGCCGATGTACTTCGAGACGCGCCCGATCTGCTCGTGCGGCACGTAGAGCCGGTCGTCGCCGCGGAAGCCGAGGAAGAGGTAGTCGCGCGTGACCCCGGCGACGGTCTTCGTCTCGAAGCCGAGCAGCTTTCCGATCCCGTGGTCCTCGTGGACGACGTAGTCGCCGGTGCGCAGGTCGGCGAACGACTGCAGCGCGCGGCCGGGAGCAGTGACCCGCGTGCGCGGGCGGCGGCGGAAGACCTGCGTGTCGGGCAGGAGCGCCAGCCGCAGGTCGCGCCAGACGAAGCCGCGACGCGCCGGCGAGACGGCGAACAGGAGCTCGGGTGCATCCGGCAGCGCCTCACCCGGCTCGAGCAGGCGCGCGTCGACGCGCCGCAGGAGGTTCAGCGTGCGAAGCGCCTCGCCGCGGTGCGGGAAGGTGACGACGACGCGGTTCTCGGCTCGAAGCAGTGCCGCGAGCTCGTTCTCCGCCTCCGCAAGCCCGCGCGCCGCGATCGCCGGCCGCTGCGCTTCGAAGGCGAAGTCCTGACCGTGCGGCAGCGGCTCCAGCTCGGATGCGCCCTTGAGGCTCGGGGCTGCGCCGTCGACCTCTTCTTCCCAGACCTCGCGGACCTCGTCGGGCTGCCAGACGAAGTCGGGCGGCCGGTCGAGCGGCCGGACCAGATCGCCGGGGACTGCCGGCAGCTCGTCGTCGTCGGGCAGCGTCGGCTCGACGAGGTCCAGCCGCCGCTCGACGGCGGGATAGACAACCGCGCGGTCGACGTCGTGCAGCGCGCGCTGCGTGAACGGCGAGAAGACCCGTAGCGCCTCGATGTCGTCGCCGAAGAACTCGACGCGGAGCGGATCGCGGCCGGTCGTCGGGAAGACGTCGACCAGGCCGCCGCGGACGGCGAACTGGCCGCGCTCCTGGACGCGATCGACGCGCTCGTAGCCCGCGAGGGCCAGGCGCTCGGCAAGCGCGTCGAGGCCGGGAGCGGCGGAGCGGTCGAGCAGGATCGGCTCGGGCCGCGCTTGGGGCGGCGGCAGCGGCTCCGCAATCGCAGTCGCGGATGCGCAGACGAGCCCGCCTGCCGCGAGCACGTCGAGCGCCCGGGCCCGCTCGCCCACGAGGTGCGGCGGCGGCTCCAGCCCCGACCCGAGCCGGACACCGCGGCTCGGAAGCAGCGCGACCCGCTCCTCACCGAGCAGCCAGCGGCCGGCCTCGGCCGCGTCGCGCGCGTCGGCATCCTCGGGAACCAGCACGACGAGAGCACGCCCGAGGTGCGCGTGCAGCGCCGCGATCACCAGTGGAAGAGCGGGCTCGGAGACGCGCGCAGCCGCGGGCAGTGCTGCGGCGTAGGCCGCAAGCCGTTCGTCCGCGAGCAGCTCCTCGACGAGCGGATGGAGCACAGGGCGTGTGGTCTCGGTCAGGTCCATGACGAAAGACGGAACCCGGGGTTCCGCGCCCCCATCGTAGCTCTCAGTTGAAGCGCGCCTGAGCCGCGTCGAGACCCTCGGCCACGATCATCTCGACCGCATCCGCGGCCCGGGAGACCAGCGCGTCGACGTCGTCCTCCGGCTCGAAGCCCGAGAGCACCCAGTCCGAGACCGAGCGCGGATCGCCTCTTCCCGGCCGTCCCACGCCGATCCTCAGGCGCAGGAAGTCCTGTGTGCCGAGCTGCTGCACGAGCGAGCGGAGCCCGTTGTGGCCGGCAAGACCGCCGCCTCGCCGCGCCTGCAGGCGACCGGCCTCCAGGTCGACGTCGTCGTGGACGACCAGCAGCGACTCGGGCTCGACCTTGAAGAAGCGCATGGCCGCCCCGACCGACCGGCCCGACTCGTTCATGTACGTCTCCGGCTTGAGCAGCGCGAGACGAAGATCGCCGAGACGCGTCTCCGACAACATCCCCGAGAACTTCGAGCGCCAGGAGCCGCCGTGCCTCCGCGCGAGCTCGTCGACGACGAGCCAGCCCAGGTTGTGGCGCGTCCGCTCGTACTGGCGACCCGGGTTGCCGAGACCTGCGACGAGCAGGTCAAGCGTCGAGGCGCGTTCGCCCCGACGTAGGAAACGCATGGACTACCCCTCGGCGGGTGCCGGGCTCGCCGTCGGAGCCCGCGCTCTCTTCGCCCTCGGCAGCGGCCTCGCCCTCGGCGGGGGCCTCCTCGCCCTCCGGCACCTCGCCTTCGGGCAGCTCGCCCTCTTCGAGCTCCTCGCCCTCGACCTCTTCGATCTCGGGCTCGACGAAGCGCGTCGGCATCGTCACCGTCGCGAGCACGGTCTCCTCCGGATCGTCGAGGAACTTGATGCCCTCCTGCACCGGCAGCTCGGCGAGGCGGACCGTGTCGCCGATCGCCATCCCGCTGACGTCGAGGTCCAGATGCTCCGGAATCTCGAGCGGCAGCGCCTCGACGGTGACCTCGCGGTTCACCTGCGAGAGCACGCCGCCCTCCGTGACGCCGACCGGCTCGCCGATGAGCTCGACGACCACGCGAGCCTGGATCGGCTGGTCGAGGCGGACCTCCTGCAGGTCGATGTGCGTGAGCGTCCCGCGAACGGGATCCTGCTGGTAGGACTTGAGGATCGACGGACGGGCGGTGGCGCCGTCCCCGTCGATGACGACGTCGAGGATCGCGTGCAGCCCGGCGCCGCCCGTGAGCACCCGCCGCAGCTCGCGCTCCGCGATGCAGAACGCCTGCGGCTCCTGCCCCCGGCCGTAGAGGATGCCCGGGATCAGCCCCTGCTTGCGCAGGCGGCGCGACTCCGCGGAGCCACGGCTCTCGCGGTCCTGCACGGTCAGCTTCATGCGTTCGCCGGCCACGGCGGCGAAGTGTAGCGATCGTGTCCAGCGGTCTCAGCCGCCCGGACTGCGGCTCAAGTTTGTCGCGAACGATCCGATCTAGGGCCGAAGGAGAGCCGGAGATCCGATTTCGGCCGGGTGCCGCAGCCAGCCGGGATCGCCTTTCCTCCTCCGGCTCTCCTTCCTACTCGTCGTGCCGGTGCTTCCAGAAGAACCAGCACAGCCAGCCGACGACGACGAGCGGGACCACGATCGAGGCCAGGATGACGACGGTGATCGCGCCGTCTCCGGAAGCCGCGACGATCAGAAGAGCTGGTTCTCGCCGGCGAAGATCGCGGAGACGGAGTCGTCGGAGAAGATGTTCATGATCGTCTCGGCGAGCAAGCCCGAGACCGTCAGTACCTCGATGTTGCTCGGGCAGTTGACGGGATCGATCGGAACCGTGTCCGTGACGGTCAGCTTGGTCAGCTCGCTCTTCGAGATCTTGTCGAACGCATTGCCCGGGAAGAGGCCGTGCGTCGCGCAGGCGTAGACCTCGCTGGCGCCGGCTTCGCGGAGGGCCGTCGCGCCCGCGATCAGCGTGCCGCCCGTGAGGACCATGTCGTCGATCATCACGGCGACCTTCCCCTCGACCTCGCCGATCACCTCGGTCACCTCGGCGCGGTCGTGCTCGGGGCGCGTCTTGTTCAGGATCGCCAGGTCGGACTCGAGCATCGCGCCGAAGCGGCGCGCGAACTTGGCGCGGCCGACGTCGGGCGAGACGGCGACGACCTGCTCGCCGCTCAGGCCCTTGTCGCGGCAGTGCTGGGCGAAGAGCTGCAGCGCCGTCATGTGGTCGAGCGAGACGTTGAAGAAACCCTGGATCTGGCCGGCGTGGAGGTCCATCGAGACGACGCGGTCGACGCCGGCGGTCTCGAGCGCGTCCGCGACGAGCCTGGCCGTGATCGGCTCGCGCGGCGCGGATTTCTTGTCCTGCCGCGAGTACGGGAACCAAGGGACGACCGCGGTGATCCGCTTCGCCGAGGCCAGCTTCGCCGCCTGGATCATGATCAGGAGCTCGACGAGGTGGTCGTTCACGGGCTGGTTGCCCGACTGGATGATGAAGACGTCGGCGCCGCGGATCGACTCGAGGTAGCGCACGTACGTCTCGCCGTTCGCGAACGTCTTCAGCTCGACCTCCCCGAGGGTGACGCTGAGCCGCTCGGCGATCCGCTCCGCGAGCTCGGGGTTCGAGCGCCCGGAGAAGAGCATCAGCCGCTTCTGCGGCCCGCGCTCGATCCAGGGCTTGCGCTCCGCGACCGGGAGCACCGGCTCGACGGTCTCGAGACCCGGGAGTGTCGCCTCAGCCATCCTGCTCTCGCCTTCTCCGGACGTAGCCTTCCTTGTTCTCTTGCCGCGTGCGCGCGACCGCGAGCGATTCCGGAGGGACATCTTCGGTGATGACCGATCCCGCCGCGATCCAAGCATCGTCGCCAATCTCGACCGGCGCAACGAAGGCATTGTGGACCCCGGTCCTGACGTTGCGGCCGATTTTCGTCCGGCCTTTCGGCCGGCCTTCCTGGTGCGGATAGTTCACAGTGATGTTTCCCGCCGCGATATTCGTGTCCGGGCCGATCTCTGCGTCTCCGATGTACGACTGGTGGGGCACCTTCGTGCGCTCGCCGATGTGCGAGTTCTTGATCTCCACAAACGCGCCTGCTTTGGCTCCGGCCGCCAGCACGGTTCCAGGGCGAAGGTAACAGAACGGCCCGACCAGCGCACCGGGGCCGACCTCGGAATCGACCACGACTGCGTGGGGGCCGACTTCCGCGCCTGTTGCGACCTTCGTCGTGCCCCGCAGCACGGTGAACGGCTGGATGGTCGTATCCGGCTCGAGCTCTACGGCCGGGTCGATCCACGTCGTCTTCGGGTCGACGATCGTCGCGCCGGCCAGCATGTGCGCCTCGTTGATCCGGTCGCGCAGCACGGCCGCGGTGGCCGCCAGCTCGACGCGGGTGTTGACGCCGACCTCGGCGTCGTCGTCGTCGACGTAGACGGCTACTCGCTCGTCTTCCGAGACCAGGTCTCGGATCGTGTCGGTCAGGTACAGCTCGCCTTGCACGTTCTCGGGCCGGAGCCGGTCGAGCGCCGGCCAGAGCTTGGCCGCCGCGAAGACGTAGATCGAGGAGTTGATCTCCGTCAGGGCGAGCTCGTCCTCGCTTGCGTCCTTGGCCTCGACGATCGCCTGGAGCCCGCCGGCCGCGCCGCGGACGACGCGTCCGTAGTCGCCGGGGCTCGCGCGCTCGAAGGCGAGAACGGTCGCCGCGGCCTCCTCGCGCCGATGAGTCTCGAGCAGGGCTCGGAGGCTCTCCGGCCTGATCGCGGCGGCGTCGCCGCTGACGACGAGCACGTCGCCGTCGAATCCTTCGAGCGCTGGGCGGGCGGCCGCGGCCGCGTCGCCTGTCCCGCGCGGTTCCTCCTGGACGGCGACGCTGACCCCGTCGAACGCGTCCTCCGTGCCCGGCGAGGTGACGACCACGAGCGGGTCGGGCCCGAGCGCGCGGGCGGCCTCGACCACCCAGTCGACGAGCCGCCGCCCGAGCAGCGGGTGAAGGTGCTTCGGCGTCTCCGAGCGCATGCGCGTGCCCAGCCCTGCGGCGAGGACGACTGCTGCGAGAGCGCGTTCGTTCACAGCTGGGGCGCCAGGATTCGAACCTGGGATCGCGGGACCAAAACCCGCTGCCTTACCACTTGGCTACGCCCCACCACCGGGACCGATTATCCAGGAAGGCGGTTTGCCCGGCGGCGCGGGCTCAGCCTTCGCGGTCGGAGAGCAGGTAGAGCAAGGCGACGGCCGCGAAGACGCCGGCCAGGAGCAGCGCCAGCCAGTTGAGCAGGAACGCGAGGATCACGACCACGACGGCAAGCGCCTGGGACGCTCCGGCGATCCACGCCGCCTGGCGCAGCATGTCCGACCGGGCGTGTCGCCCCCAGAAGACGTAGACGGCGAGAAGCGGGATCGCGATCGCGACCACCGTCCAGCGCGAGACGTCGCCGCGGAACGCCACGATGACGCCCTCGACCACCGCGATCCCAAGCGCGAGGCGGATCCGGCGGGCGCGCAGCCAGCGGCCGATCCTCGTACTGCGATGGTCGATCGGGCCTGCCTCGAGGGGGCGGTCGGTCGCCACGCTTCAACCGTACCAAGCTGGAACTGTGAGCCAAACCCGGCCGCGGGCGCGGAGTGAGCGCCTGGCCTCCTCGGCTTGATCGCGGTGATGGAAGAGGCCGTAGACGACGGGCCCGGCGCCGCTGACGTCGGCCCGGAAGGCGCCGAGGGCACTGAGCTCCTCGGCGTACGGCGACGACGCGAGGTCGTTCGGCGGAAGCGCAGCCAGGTCGCGCGGGCGGCGGACTTGCGCAAGCGCGTCCTCGAGCGCCGCGCGGCGGTCTTCGTAGCCGTCCTCGCCTCCGCGCGCGTCGAAAGCGGCGTAGATCGACGCGGTCGAGTCCTTGCGGGCGTCCTCGGGGAGAAGCAGTACGACCCAGTAGTCCTGCGGCAGGTCGAGCTGCTCGAGCTCCGTGCCCGTGCCGCGCGCGAGCTGCGGGCCTGCCGTCAGGAAGAAGGGAACGTCGGCGCCGAGACCGGCGGCGAGCTCGTGGAGGCGTTCAGGCGGGAGCGGCTCGTCGAGAGTCTCGTTGGCCAGGCGGAGCGCCGTTGCGGCGTCGGAGCTGCCTCCGCCGAGGCCGGCCGCGACCGGGATCCGCTTCGAGATCGTCGCCCGCCAGCGCGGCTCGACCTGCGCGGCGGCGGCGACGCTCTCGAGCGCACGCCTGACGAGGGTGTCCTCGGCAAAGCCCTCCACCCGGAGCTTGGCCGCTGGCTCGACCGCGATCCGGTCGGCGAGGTCGAGCCGCTGCAGGATCGTCACCACCTCGTGGCGGCCGTCGTCGCGCGCCGGGCCGACGACGAGGGCGAGGTTCAGTTTCGCAGTCGCGGGTGCGCGCCTCATCGGGCGAGCTCCTGCGCCAGCGCGACGAACTCCGGCGGCGCCAGCTCTTCGGCACGCGCGCCCGGGTCCCGGCCGATCGACTCGAGCGCGGCCGTGGCCTGTTCCCGGGTCGCGAGGCCGGAGAGCTCGAGCGAGTTCGCGAGGCGCTTGCGCCTGTGCGCGAACGCTGCGGTCACGGCGCGCTTGACCGCTGGGAAGTCGGACGGCAACGGGCGGCGGCGAAACGCGACCAGGGCCGAGTCGACGTTCGGCTGGGGGCGGAAGACCGTCCGCGAGACCGCGTGGAAGCCGGTCCGCTCGGCGGCCAGCTGAATGAGCACCGAGACCGCGCCGTACGCCTTCGTCCCGGGTGCGGCGAAGAAGCGGTCGGCGACCTCCCGCTGCACCATCACGCACCAGAGCTCGACGCTCGGCAGGCCGTCGAGGCTCTCGACGACGAGGGGCGTCGCGACGTTGTAAGGCAGGTTCGCGACGAGCTTGGCCGGCACTGGGGTGAGCGCGCCGAGGTCGAGCTCGAGGGCGTCACCGAAGTGGAACTGGACATTGGCGTGGCCCCTCAGACGCTCTGCGAGCGCGGGCTCGAGCGAGCGGTCGAGCTCGACTGCGTGGACGTGCGCCACGCGCTCGGCGAGGTACGCGGTGAGGACGCCGAGGCCGGGACCGACCTCGAGCACGACGTCGTCAGGCCCGAGCTCGGCGAGCCTGCCGATCACGCCGAGGATGTTCTCGTCGGCCAGGAAGTGCTGGCCGAGCCGCTTCTTGGCGCGGATCACGCGAGGCCGAACGCGGCGGTCGCGTTCGCGTCGAGCTGCGCGGCCAGCGCGATGGGATCCTCCCCGCGGGCCTCGGCGAGCACGGCGACCGTGTGGACGACGTTGGCCGGCTCGTTCGGCCGCCCGCGCCGCGGTTGCGGGCTCAGGTACGGGCTGTCGGTCTCCGCCAGGAGGCGCTCGGCCGGGACGCGGCGCGCGGCCTCCCTCAGCTCTTCGGCCTTCGGGTACGTGACGTTGCCGGCGAAAGAGACGTAATAGCCGCGCTCGAGCGCGACCGGCAGCAGCGCCGGGCTCGAGAAGCAGTGCAGAACGACCGTGCCGTCGAAGCCTTCGAGGGCGGCGGCGGTCTCCTCGTCGGCGTCGCGTGTGTGGACGACGACTGCCTTGTCGAGGTCAGCCGCGAGCTCGAGCTCCCGGGCAAAGAGATCGCGCTGCCGGTCGCGCGGCGCGTAGTCGCGGTAGAAGTCGAGCCCGGTCTCGCCGACGGCGACCGCACGCGCGTCGCCGAGCAGCTCGCGGAGCTCGTCGAGCCGGGTTGCGTCGTCATCCGCGGCCTGGTGCGGGTGGATGCCGAGGGCGGCCCAGACTCCGTCGTTTCGCCGGGCGAGGTCGAGCGTCGCGCGGCAGGAGTCGAGCCCCGAGCCGACCGAGATGACGCGCTCCACGCCGGCCTCGCGGGCCCGCCCCAGGACCAGATCCGGCGAATCCGCGCACGCGTCGAGGTGCGCGTGGGTGTCGATCACTGGGCGGCCTCCATCCTCGCGAGCTCCTCCGCCACGACGAGATCAGGATCGAGCTTCTTGAAGAGCGGGACCGGCTCGCCGACGGGCTGCCCCGGCCGAATCCGACTCGGCGCCCACTCGCCGACCCACGACTCGTAGTCGCCGGTCAGCACCTGGTGGGCCTCGCCTCCCCCCTCATCGACGTCGCGTATCTCGAGCGGCCCCGCGAGGTAACCATCGTGACCGAGCAGCTCGTGCAGCGTCTGCGAGGAGAACGGAAGAAACGGGGTGAACAGCACCTTCAGGTTGTCGATCGTGCGCACCGCGACGTAGAGCACGGTTGCGGCCCGCTGGGGATCGCTCTTTAACAGCGCCCACGGAGCCTGGTCGCTGACGTACTGGTTGACCTCGCGTGCAAGCGCCATCGCGCCGGTCAGACCGGCCTTGAAGCGCGCTCGCTCGATCTCGGCGCCGACGGTCTCGAAGCCGCCCTCGACAGAGCGGAGCAGAGCCTCGTCTGCCTCTGTCAGCTCGGCCGGCTCGGGAACCTTGCCGAAATGGCGCTGGATGTTCGTGAGGGTGCGGTGGACGAGGTTTCCCCAGGTCGCGACCAACTCGTCGTTGTTTCGCCGGACGAACTCGGACCACGTGAAGTCCGTGTCCTGCGTCTCGGGCCCCGCAATCGAGAGGAAATAGCGCAGCTGGTCCGGCTCGTAGCGGCTGAGGAAGTCGCTGATGTAGATGCCGACGGCGCGGCTCGTCGAGAAGCGCCTGCCCTCCATGGTGAGGAACTCGCTCGCGACCACGTCGTACGGGAGCTGTAGCGCAGCGCGGCCGGCACCGAGCTCGCCGCCCGAGCCGTACCCGAGCAGCATGCTCGGCCAGATGACCGTGTGGAAGACGATGTTGTCCTTGCCCATGAAGTAGTAGTGGCGCGACTCCTCGTTCTGCCACCAATCGCGCCACGCGTCAGGCTCGCCGCGGTTCTGCGCCCATTCCACGCTCGCCGAGAGGTAGCCGACGACCGCGTCGAACCAGACATAGATCCGTTTGCCCGCCTGCTCGCGCCACCCCTCGAGCGGGACAGGCACTCCCCAGTCCAGGTCTCGCGTGTACGACCGCGGCTGGAGCTCGCTCGCGAACTGGAGCGAGAAGTTGCGGACGTTCGGCCGCCAATGCCTCTGTCGCTCGATCCACTCGGACAGCTGCGCCCCGAACGCGGGCAGGTCGAGAAAGAGGTGTTTCGTATCGCGGAACACAGGCGGTAGGCCATCCGTGCGTGCACGCGGATCGATCAGGTCGGTCGGATCGAGCTGACGGCCGCAGTTGTCGCACTGGTCTCCGCGCGCGCCCGTGTAACCGCAGTGAGGACAGGTTCCCTCGACGTAGCGGTCCGGAAGCGTGTGACCGGTAGTCGCGGAGAAGGCGCCCCTCGTTGTCCGCTCGAAGACGTAGCCGCGGTCGTAGAGCGTGCGGAATACGTCCTGCACGACGCGGGAGTGGTTCTGCGTCGTCGTCCGAGTGAATGTGTCGTACGTGAGGCCGAGATCGGCGAGGTCACGCCGGATCTGCGCGTTGTAGCGGTCGGCGATTTCCCGCGGCGAGACACCCTCGTTGTCGGCGGCGACCATCACCGGCGTGCCGTGCTCGTCGGTTCCGCTCACCATGAGGACGCGGTTGCCCTTCAGGCGGTGGTAGCGCGCGAAAATGTCGGCCGGAACGCCGAAGCCGACCACGTGGCCGAGATGACGCGGCCCGCTCGCATACGGCCATGCGGGTGCGACCAGGATCGGCGTCGACTCAGGCATCGCTCGGAGCGGCGCGTGCGGCCGCCGAAGGTGATCATAGGAGGGACAGCGTCTCGCGCCCGGCGCGGCCGCTCAGGCAGTCGCGACCGCGAGATCGACGCGCGGGAAGAGCGGCGTCGCCGGCTCGATGCCCTCGGTCGGGCCCGTCTTGCCGTACGCGACTTGCTCCAGCGAGAGGTCGACGGGCTGGCGGAGAGCGCCGAGGATCTTCGGCGCGGTCTCGGGCAGGTACGGCGAAAGCGCGACGGCGACCGCGCGCACCGCGTCCGCGAGGTCGTACAGGACCGCGCTCAGCTCGTCCGCCTTCGAGTCGTCCTTGGCGAGCTGCCAGGGCGCCGTCTCCTCGACGTGGCGGTTGAGCCAGCGCACGACTTCCCAGATGTCCTCGAGAGCATCGGTCAGGCCCCACGCGTCGAAGCGCTCGACCAGCTTCGCGCGCAAGGCCTCGAGCAAGCCGGACAGCTCCTCGTTCGCTGCGCCGGGCTCGATGCGCCCGTCCCGATAGCGCGCGATCATCGCCGTCGTCCGCGAGAGGAGGTTGCCCAGGTCGTTCGCGAGCTCCCGCTCGTAGCGCTCGTGCACCGTCTCGAGCGCCACATTGCCGTCCTGGCCGAACGACGCCGAGCGCAGGAGCCAGAAGCGAACCGCGTCCGCTCCGAAGACGTCGATCAGGTCGAGCGGATCGACCGTGTTCCCGAGAGACTTCGAGATCTTCCGGCCGTCCAGCAGCAGGAAGCCGTGGACGAAAAGCTGCTGCGGAACCTCGTAGCCGGCGGCAAGCAGGAGCGCCGGCCAGTAGACGCAGTGGAAGCGCAGGATGTCCTTGCCGATCAGATGGCGGGCGTGCGGCCAGAAGCGCTCGCGCAGGTCCTCACCCTCGCGCGCGTAGGTGAGTGCGCTCACGTAGTTGATCAGCGCGTCTACCCAGACATAGGTGACCTGCTCCTCGTCCCAGGGGATCGGCACGCCCCAAGGCTGGCCGGCCCGGCTGACGCTGAAATCCGAGAGCCCGCCCGCGATGAAGCTGCGTGCCTCGTTGTAGCGGAACCGCGGGAGGACGAAGTCCGGCCGCTCGTCGTACAGCGCGAGCAGGCGGTCCTGATAGGCGGACAGCCGGAAGAAGTAGTTCTTCTCCTCGATGTACTCGGGCGGGACTCCGTGGTCCGGACAGAGGCCGTCAACGAGATCGGCCTCGCTCTTGAACTCCTCGCAGCCGACGCAGTAGAGGCCGGCGTACACGTCCTCGTAGATGTCGCCGTTGTCGTAGATGCGCTGGAGAAACTCCTGGACGAAGCGCTTGTGCCCCTCGTCGGTCGTGCGGATGAAGAAGTCGTAGTCGGCATCGACGCGCCTCGGGAGCTCACGCCAGCTCTCGACGATGCCGTCGACGAACGTCTTGGGATCGAGGCCCTGTTCCTCCGCCACGCGGTAGACCTTGGAGGCGTGCTCGTCGGTGCCGGTCAGGAAGAAGGTCTCGTCGCCGCGCTGCCGGTGATGCCGGACGAGGATGTCCGCGGCGATGGTCGTGTACGCGTTGCCGATGTGCGGCGCCGCGTTCACGTAGTAGATCGGTGTCGTCAGGTAGTAGCGCATCGCTCTCAATGATACGAGCCGCCTTCCGCTCCGCAGGCCGCCGGGATCGCCGCCGTGCGCCGCCCATCGCGAGCAGGAGGGCGAGGCCCAATGCCACTGCCAGCGCCGCTGCCATTGCCTCGGGCACGGGCGCGCCCTTGTGAGACGGAACGGCCTTCGCGCGGGGCGTCGTTGCCACGGCATTCGGCACGAGATCGAGGCGCCGCGCGTCGCCGGAAGCGCTCGGACGCACGCCTTCGGACGGGACGTGCCGCTGCCGCGCGCGCGCCGAGCGGTGCAGCTGCCGTGCGACGGATCGCGCGGGTCTGATTGCGATGCGCGGCGCGGGTCGCCTGCCCGCCGTCGCCCGTACCGACGCCGTGACCCGCGAAGGCAGTGATTCCGGCTTACGCTGCCTTAGCCGCGGTGGCCTGCGCGCGCGCACTGGCGAGCGCGGCCGTGGGACCGCACCCCGTCCCGGCGGCGGCGGAGGCGCGACGGCCGGCGGAGCCGGAGCGCCGCCCGGCCCCGGATCCGGTGGAGGCGGAGGCGCGGGCACCCCGCCGGGGACCGGCGGGGGCAGCGGCGGCGCACCGGGCGGCCGCGGCGGCATGAACGAGAGCGGATCGACGTACCCCTGCGGATCCGAGGCCACGCGCACGCCGAGATGGACGTACGGCTCCGGAAGCTCGGCGTCCGCCCCGGCTGGCCCGACCGTCCCGACGACGTCGTGTTCGGCGACCTGCTGCCCGCGTCTCACCGAGTACGAGCCGAGGTGAACGAGCGTCACCGAGTAGCCGTCGCTCGTCTCGATCGAGATCGTCCTTCCCGAGCTCGGAACTGACCCCGCGAAGGAGACCGTCCCCGACACCGGGGCTGACACCGCAACGCCCTCCGCTGCGCCGATGTCGATCCCGCGATGCTGGCCCGCGGCGTACGGATGCGCGCGGTCGAACGCGAAACCGGTGAGGACCGAACCGCTGACGGGCCAGCTCCAGCCGAGCGCCGGAGCCGGCGCGAACAGCGCGGCGGCGAGAGCGACGGGCACCAACGAGCGCATCGAGAAGACCTCCGTTGTCAGAAATGGAAACGCGGACGCCAAGGTATCAGGCCGGTCACCCGTTGTCAAACATGGCTACAAAGAGCTGCGGTAGAGCGTGTTCCGGGACACTCCGGTCAGGCCCGAGACGAGCTCCGCCGCACGCCGGCGCGAGATTCCCAGCTCAACGAGCTCGCCGACCGCCGCGAGGGCCGCGGCGTCATCGACCGCCTCCGCCTCAGCCGGTCCGAGGACGAGCGTGATCTCGCCCTTGGCACCAGCGGCGAAGCGCTCCGCGAGCTCGGCGAGCGTGCCTACGGCGACCTCCTCGAAGCGTTTCGTCAGCTCGCGGCAGACTGCCGCCGGCCGCTCGGGGCTTACGCGTGCAAGCGCGCGCAGCGATGCCGCGAGCCGCTGCGGCGACTCGAACGCCACCACGGGCCACGGCCATGCGCGAAACTCGTCCGCCAAGGCCGCCAGGGCCCGCTCGGCGCGAGGCAGGTAGCCAACGAACTGGTAGCGCTCGGCCTCGAGGCCGGACGCGACGAGCGCCGTCTCCACCGCCGACGGCCCCGGCAGCACCGTCACCTCCACGCCGGCGGCGAGCGCCGCACGCACCAGCCGGGCTCCCGGGTCGGAGACGCCCGGAAGGCCTGCGTCGCTGACGAGCGCGATCCTCTCCCCCGCCTCGAGCCGCGGCACGAGCTCGGCCGTCCGGGCCGCCTCGTTGTGCTGGTGGTACGAGAGCAGCCGCGCGCGCAACCCATGCCGCTCGAGCAGTTTCCGCGTGTGCCGCGTGTCCTCGCAGAGGACGACGTCCGCCTCGGCCAGCTCGCGCAGCACCCGCAGCGTCACGTCCTCGAGGTTCCCGATCGGCGTCGCGCAGACCGCGAGCGGCATCTCAGCCGAGCGCCTCGAAGGCGATCATCCCCGCGCCGATCACGCCGGCCTGGTAGCCCAGCTGCGCTTGCACGATCTTCACCGTGTCGCGCGCCGGCTCGAGCCCCTCCCGCGCGAGCACCTCGCGCGCCGGCCCGAGCAGGAGCTCACCCGCGGCCGAGCCGAACCCGCCGCCGACGACGAACACCTCCGGCTCGAAGACGTTGACGAAGGTCGCGATTCCGGCGCCGAGCCAGCGGCCAATCGCGCCGAGCACCTCGAGCGCACGGGAGTCCCCTTCCTGAGCCTTCGCCACGAGCTCCTCGCCGCGCGAGCCCTCGCCGTAGAGCTCCCGCGCCGCGCGGGTGGCCGCATTCCCGGAGGCGTACGACTCCAGATGACCCCGCCCGCCGCAGCCGCAGGGCAGCCCGTGGTCGGCCTCGATCACGATGTGGCCGAGCTCCGCACCGACTCCGGTCGTCCCGCGAAACGGGTGGCCGTCCAGCACGACTCCCCCGCCGACCCCGGTTCCGAGCGTCAGCATCACGACGACGCTCGCGCCCTTCGCCGCGCCTGCCTGCCACTCGCCGAGCGCCGCGGCGTTGCCGTCGTTGTCGATCGCCACCGGCAGCCCGTGGCGCTCACGCATCCGGTCTCGGAAGTCCACGCCCTGAAGCGGGATGTTCACGGACGCGACCGCCCGGCCCGCGCGCTGGTCGACCCGGGACGGGATGCCGAAGCCGAGCGCCGCGATCTGGCGGCCGTCCCGCAACTTCTCGACGATCGCGTCGAGCCCGGCGAGGAGCGCGTCCTCCGAAGAGACGTCCGTCGGCTCGAGCGCCTGCTCCTCGATCGAGCCGTCGGGCGTCACCACGGCTGCGAGCGTCTTCGTCCCGCCCACGTCGACGCCGATGACCCGCGGTCCCAAGGCGCCGGTACCATACGCCGCCGGATGGCGTCGCCCGGCGGAGAGAAGCCGTATCGCCTCTACCGCGGCGGGCGAGTCAAAGGCCGCGTGCCTACGGCCTCGCCGCCCGGCCGGCCACCCCGCACGCCGCGGCCCGCTCGCGACGGGCGCAGCAACTACCGCGGGCCCGGGCCGAAACCGCGCGTCCGCACGGCGCGACGAATTCGCTGGGGCCGCGAGATCGGGATCGCGATCGTGCTCGTCGTCCTCTTCCTGATCGTCTGGGCGGTGCTCGGCTACCTCGTCGTCCGCGGCGGCGTCTCCGACGCGAACAAGCGGCTGCCGGCGACGGCCCGCACCGCGCTCACGCCGAACAACGGGTCGCTGCTCACGAGCCCGACGGCGATCCTGCTCCTGGGCACCGACCACTCGCTCGCGGTCTCGCGCTCCGGCGACCGCCATTCGGACTCGATCACGCTGCTCCGCACGGACCCGAAGCACCATCGCCTCTACTACCTCTCGATCCCGCGCGACCTGCGCGTGGACATTCCGGGCTACGGGCCGTCGAAGATCAACGCGGCGTACCAGATCGGCGGGCCGCGCCTCGCGATCCGGACCGTGGCGACCTATACCGACATCCCGGTCAACCACGTGGTCGTCGTCAACTTCACGCAGTTCAAGGACCTGATCGACAAGCTGGGCGGGATCACGATCGACATCCCGCGGCCGATCGTGTCGAAGTTCGACTGCCCGTTCCGCTCGCCGGTCCGCTGCTCGCGCTGGCGCGGCTGGCGCTTCCGCGCAGGCACGCAGCACCTGAACGGCCGCCGGGCGCTGATCTACTCACGCGTCCGCGAGAACCTGCTCGACCCCTCCGAGAGCGACATCACCCGCGGCGAGCGAAATCAGCAGGTGCTGCAGGCGACCATGAGCAAGCTCGCGAGCTTCTCGACGTTCATGCGGCTGCCCCTGGTCGGCGGCAGCCTGCTGAAGCCGCTCGCGACCGACCTCTCGACGAACGACTTCATGTCCCTCGGCTGGGCGAAGTTCCGGGCCGGGAGCACGATCCACTGCCGGCTGGGCGGAACCTCTACCGGCAGCGACATCACGCCGAGCGAGGACAACGCCAAGGTGATCCTGATGGTGCTCGGGAAGTCGGCCGTCCAGCCGCCCGCGCCGTCCGGCGACACCTACCCGCCGGGGTGCATCTACGGGACCCGCACGCCGGGCGCCCGCTGACCTAGGTCTCGGCCGCCTTTTCCTTCTTCTCGGCCTTCTCCGGCTTCGACTCGTTGGTCTCGGCCTTCGCGCCGTCCTTCGACTCGTCGCGCTTGCGCTTGCCGCCGCGGCCGTAGTCGGTCGAGTAGAAGCCCGAGCCCTTGAAGTGGACCGCGACCGGGTAGAGCACGCGCTCGAGCGGGCCCTCTCCGCAGACCTCGCATCCGTCCGGGGCGGAGTCGTGAATGCTCTGGAAGAGCTCGAACAGGTGCCCCTTCGGGCAGCGGTACTCGTAGATCGGCATCGCTCTAACGATAGTGACTAGGGACGCCGTTCCCGTTCCAGCGTCTCCCGGAAGCAGGGAGCGTCCTCGAACGCCGCCAGGCCGGGCGGGGTCTCGCGGTTGCGCGCGCGGCGGCGGCGGGCGGCGGCGAGCACGGCGGAGGCGCCGACGAGACCGCCGAGCAGGAAGGAGCGCAGGCGCTCTGACCGCGGTTGGCCGTCCATGCCACGATTGTCGCAGTGATCTGCACGCTCGGCGATCTGCTCGTGGACGTGATCGTGCGTGGGCCGGCTCAACTTGCGGCGGGCGCCGACACGTCCGTGGAGACGCGGCTCGCTTCGGGCGGGCAGGCGGCGAACGTCGCGGCGTGGGCGGTCGAGCTCGGCGAGGAGGCGCGCTTCGTCGGGAAGGTTGGAGATGACGCGGCCGGGGAGCTCGCGCGCTCGCTGCTCGAGCGGCGCGGGGTCGAGGTGCTCGGGCCGGCGGTCGAGGGCCGGAACGGGGTCGTGGTCGCGCTGGTCGGGCCGGACGGCGAGCGGACGATGGCGACCGACCGCGGGGTCGCTCCGGATCTGCGCGCCGAGGAGCTCGACGCCGCCTGGTTCGAAGGATCCCGCTGGCTGCACCTGTCCGGCTACTCGCTGCTCGCCGAGCCGATCGCGGAAGCGGCCCTGGCCGCGGCCCGGCTGGCTCGGGAGGGCGGGGCGGTCGTCAGCGTCGACCTCTCGTCGTGGAGCGCGATCCGGTCGTACGGCCCCTCACGCTTTCGGGAGCAGCTGGAGAAGCTCGCCCCGGACGTCATGTTCGCGAACGAGCCGGAATGGGAGCTCGTCGGCGCTGCTTACGCGCTCGCGGAGACGGCGGTGCTGAAGCGCGGCTCGCGGGGAGTCGTCGTCCACGGCCCGGAGGGCAGCGAGGAGCACTCGGCAGCCGGCGTCGACGTCGTGGACACGACCGGCGCAGGCGACGCGCTCGCGGCGGGCTTCATCGTCGGCGGCATCGAGCTCGGGCTGGAGGCAGCGGCGCGCTGCGTCGGGCAGCTGGGAGCGGTTCCTTCGTGACGGAACTGCTCCGAATCGCCCCGGAAGTGCAACAAGCTCTCCACAGCGGGGGCCCAGTCGTGGCGCTCGAGACTACGCTGATCGCCCACGGGTTCCCTCCCAGGGTGGGGGTGGAGGTGGGGCTCGCGGCAGACGCTGCGGTCAGGGCCGAAGGAGCCGTGCCTGCGACGGTCGGCGTCCTCGACGGCGCCGTCGCGGTCGGGCTTGGCGAAGCGGAGCTCGAGCGCTTCGGCGAGGCCGGTCCCGACGCGCGCAAGGCCGGCCCGCGGGACCTCGCCGCCTGCGCGGCGCAGGGAGCGCTCGGCGCCACGACCGTCGGCGGCACGCTCGCCGTCTGCCGGGCGGTCGGGATCCGCTTCATGGGCACCGGCGGGATCGGCGGCGTCCACCGCGGCTTCGCCGAGCGGCCTGACATCTCGGCCGACCTCGCCGAGCTCGCGCGAACGCAGGCGCTCGTGGTCTCGTCCGGCGCCAAGTCGCTGCTCGACGTGCCCGCCACCGCGGAGGCGCTCGAGACGCTCGGCGTCCCGGTGCTCGGCTACCGAACGGACGAGCTGCCGCTCTTCTACGCCGCGGCCGGCGGGCCTGCGGTCTCGGCGCGAGTCGAGGAGCCCGAGGAAGCGGCCGCGATCGCGCGGAGCCATTGGGAGCTCGGCGGCGCGGGCCTCCTGCTCGGCAACCCGCCCGAGAGCGGCGTGGACGTCGAGCCGCTCGTCGCCGAAGCGCTCGCCCAGGCCGCCGAGCAGGGCGTGAGCGGCAAGGCCCTGACCCCGTTCGTCCTTGCCCGCCTGCACGAGCAAAGCGGCGGCCGCACGCTCGAGGTCAACCGCGACCTGATCGTCGCGAACGCGGCACTCGCGGCTCGAGTCGCCGTCAGTTAGCCGGAAGGCCCTCTCGCGAGGGCCTTCCGCAATTCAGCTCCGAGCGTCGATCAGTGACAGGTCACGCCCACGCACTGCGCGCTGTTGCCGTTGTGATGCGCCGTGTTCCCCCCGCCGTCAATGTTCCCAGCGGCGGCGAAGATGCCCAGGTCGTGGTTCCTGTTGGCGTGGTTTCTCTTGATCGTGTTGCCAGGGTCCTCGATGTCGATCCCATCGGCGCCGTTCCGGTGCGCCGAGTTGTTGACGAGGCGGTTACCGGTCGAGCCCTGGAACGCATGGATCCCGTCGCCAACGCTTCCCCGGACGGTGTTCCCACGGAGCAGGCTGTCCGTCGTCGTGAACAGCTCGATTCCGATCTGGTTCCGGAAGACGGCGTTATGCGTGATCCTGATGTTCGTCCCGTGGAACGGCCCGATCCCGGCGATGTCGTTCCTGTAGACGCGGTTGTGGTCATAGACGTTGGACGCCGAGAAGTCCGACGTGATCCCCCACGACGCGTTGTGGTGAGCCTTGTTGTGGTCGACCTTGTTGTCGTCGCTGCCGGTGATCAGCACGATCGCCGACGCGGTGTTGCCGAACACGTTGTTGTGGGAGATGTGGTTGTGGGTCGAGCCCACGAGGTGGATACCGTCGAAGTTGGCGGTCACCCGGTTGTGGTCGATAGTCGTGTGGTCGGACGTGCCCAGCTCGATCCCGCGGAAGGTCTGCTGCACCGTGAGGCGCCTGAGCGTGTTTCGGCTCGCATCGGCGAGCTGCACGCCCTGCTGGAATTGCTGAATCGTGCCGTGCCTGATCAGGACGCGGTCGAAGCCGCCGGTGTTGTCGATCCCGTTTGCAGCCGGGTCGTTGACGCCGTCGATCGTGTGGCCGCCGAGATCGATGCGGATGTGGTCGGCGCCGACCACGAGCCCGGGACCGGGACAGTCGATCAGGTCGTTCCTCAGGTGGATGCTGTGAGTGATCACCTGCCCGCAGGTGACAGGCTGCTTCTTTGCCAGCGCGGCGCCGGCTCCAAACGTCAGCAGCGCCAGGGCAGCCGCGGTCAAAATCGTCCCTCCAAGCATTCGTTTCTTTGCCATCGCTACTCCCTTGTCGGTACCGCTCATGAGGACGCAGGGCGGGCGGGAAACTTGTCCCCTGCAGCGCGGCTACTTGGTGAACGAGCTGAGGAACTCGTCCACGGAGAGCGCCGTCAGCGTCTGCAGCTTCGCGCTCCCGCGCGCGCCTAGCGCGACCGACACGCGGGCGATCGTCTCCGCGTCCGGCGCCTCGACCACGTTCACGAAGTCGAACGGCCCGAGCGTCGCCCACTGGTGGACGACCTTGGCGCCGAGCTCCTCGACGTCGCGGTTCACCTCGCGCAGGCGATCAGGGTTGGCCTTCAGGGTCTGCACGCCCTGGGCGGTCAGGCTCGTGAGCATGATGTAGGTCGGCATCGCTCCTCCTGGTCGGGACTCTCGCCGCCTGGTCGAAGTAGAGCAGCGCGGCGCCGAGGAAGAGTATGGGCGAGATCACGAGCACGGACACGAAGGCCGACGCGCGCAGCGCCGCGGTGCCCGCCGAGCGCAGGGTGAAGAAAACGACGTAGGCGCTCAGGAGGCCGACCAGCGCGAGCGTCGCGAGCGAGCCGATCGAATGGACGAGGTCGGCGCGCGCCAGCTCGTATGCCCGACGGTAGGACAGCCGGCCCTCGATCACCGCGACCGGGACGACCAAGCCGAAGAGCCCGAGCCAGAAGACCGCGGGCAGGAGCCCCAGGACGTTCAGGAACACGAGCATCAGAACGGCCGGGGCGAGGGCGACGATCCCGACGCCGGTCGCAACCAGCACGCGACGGGCGCTTCGGCTCAACCCGGCGACCATCTCCGAGGCGAGCGCGTAGGACGAGCTCGACGCGGCCGCACCGACCGTGAGCACGACCGGAAGGCGCATCCAGGTGGGCAGCTCTGCGGTCACGACCCCCGCGGCAGCCGGTGCGATTCCGAGCGCGAGAGAGGGCCAGAATCGCCGCTTGTAGAAGTACAGCGCCTCCGCGACGAGCTGCCCGACGGTGCGGGTCTCCGGCGGGAGCGGCGGCGGGAGCGGCTCCTGCTTGCGTGTCGCGCGTCTGGCCACTCGCCGAACCTACCCGCTCTTGAACCTCCCCGGCCGATGGTGTAGAAGCGGCCAATGGGAAGGCGCTGCGTACTCTTGCTCGCGCTCGCGGTGGGTCTTGCGGTCGCTGCGCCGTCGGCTGCCAAGCGGGAGAGCACCTGCTACTCGGACTGTCTGATCACCTACCTCCCGCACAACGCGGTCCGGCCCTTCGACGACGTCCCGCTGGGCACGCGCGTCACGTGGCTGAACGACGACACGAAATCCCACGTCGTCGCCGAACGCAACGGCGTCTTTCGCTCGCGGGCCCTCGGGTTCAGCCACTCCTACAACCGCGTCATGTCCGCAGGCATCTGGAGCTACTACGACCCGAAACATCCGAAGAGCTACCTGACCGAGGGCCTGTTCGGAGTCCGCCCCGTCCTCCGGCGCACGCAGAGGGCAGTCGTCGGCTCCTGGGGCGGCCCGTTCACCAACACCGGGAAGCGCTTCTGCGTCTACTGGTCGGTTACACGCACTCACGACCTGCGGACGGTGACCTACTTCCTTCCGGTGCGGCTGGCGACGAAGTTCTACGGAAAGCTCGTGAACGGACACCGCGTGGTGGACGAGAACGGTCACGCGTTCGTTCTGTTCGGCAGCGACCGGGTGATGGTGAAGGCGCGGTCCGGGACCGGGACCACGTGCCCAAAGAGCATCGTCGCGCGTCGTCACGGCTGGAGTGACGCCGCCGGCGCGCTTCAGCCGGTCTAGATCAGGCGGCCGCGTGCTCGGCCGCTCGAGCCTTCTCGAAGACCAACTCCACGTCGTTCGCGTCGGCGCGGATCGTGTCGCCCTCGGCGAAGTCGCCTTCGAGGAGTCGTAGCGCGAGCGGGTTCTCGAGCAGGCGCTGGATCGCGCGCTTGAGCGGGCGGGCGCCGTAGGTCGGGTCCCAGCCGGCCTCGGCCAGCGCGCCCTTCGCGGCGTCCGTCAGCTCGAGCGCGAGCCCGCGCTCGCCGAGCCGCGCCTCGACACGACGCAGCTGCAGCTCGACGATCTCGCCGATCTGCTCCTTCGTCAGCGGCTCGAACTCGACGATCTCGTCGATCCGGTTCAGGAACTCGGGCCGGAAGTGCTCGCGCATCGACTCGGCCGAGCGGATGTTCGACGTCATGATCAGGACGGTGTTGCGGAAGTCGACCGTCCGGCCCTGGCCGTCGGTCAGGCGGCCGTCGTCGAGGATCTGCAGGAGGACGTTGAAGACGTCGGGGTGCGCCTTCTCGATCTCGTCGAGGAGGACGACCGAGTAGGGCCGGCGCCGCACCGCCTCGGTCAGCTGCCCTCCTTCGTCGTAGCCGACGTAGCCCGGCGGAGCGCCGACGAGCCGCGAGACGGTGTGCTTCTCCATGTACTCGCTCATGTCGAGCCGGACGAGTGCGCGCTCGTCGTCGAACATGAACTCCGCGAGCGCGCGGGCGAGCTCGGTCTTGCCGACACCCGTTGGCCCGAGGAAGACGAAGGAGCCGATTGGGCGGTTCGGGTCCTGCAGCCCGGAGCGCGCCCGGCGCAGGGCGTTCGCGACCGCCTCGACGGCCTCGTCCTGGCCGACGACGCGCTCGTGCAGGCGTTCCTCCATGTGGATCAGCTTCTCGGTCTCGCCCTCGAGCAGCCGGTCGACCGGGATCCCGGTCCAGCGCGCGACGACCGCGGCGACGTCGTCCTCGTCGACCTCCTCCTTGACCATGGGCTCGAAGCCGTCCTCGCTCTCGCGCTCTTCGAGCTCGCGCTCGAGGGCGGGGAGCTCGCCGTACCTGATCTCGCCGACGCGCTGGAGGTTGCCGCCGCGCTCCTCGCGCTCGGCCTCCCCGCGCAGCTCGTCGATCTTCCGCGTGATCTCCTTGACGCGCTCGAGCTGCTCCTTTTCCTTGCTCCACCGCGCGGCGAGCTCGTTGCGCCGCTCCTGCGCCTCGGCGAGGTCGCGCTCCAAGGGCTCGCGCACCTCCTTCGATTCCTTGCTCATCGCCGCGAGCTCGATCTCGAGCTGGCGGACCCGGCGCTCGGCCTCGTCGAGCTCGAGCGGCGAGGAGTCGATCTCCATCCGCAGGCGGGAGGCGGCCTCGTCGACCAGGTCGATCGCCTTGTCGGGCAGGAAGCGGTCGGCGATGTAGCGGTCGGAAAGCACGGCGGCGCCGACCAGCGCCGCGTCGCGGATCCGAACGCCGTGGTGCGCCTCGTAGCGCTCCTTCAGGCCGCGGAGGATCGCGATCGTGTCGGCGACCGACGGCTCGCCGACGAAGACCGGCTGGAAGCGACGCTCGAGTGCGGCGTCCTTCTCGATGTGCTTGCGGTACTCGTCGAGCGTCGTCGCGCCGATCGCGCGCAGCTCTCCGCGGGACAGCATCGGCTTCATCATGTTGCCCGCGTCGACGGCGCCCTCGGCCGCGCCCGCGCCGACGATCGTGTGCAGCTCGTCGATGAAGAGGATCAGGTCGCCCTCGGCGTTCCGCACCTCGGTGAGTACGGCCTTGAGCCGCTCCTCGAACTCGCCGCGGTACTTCGAGCCGGCGAGCATCGCGCCGATGTCGAGCGCCCAGACGCGCTTGCCCTTCAGGCCCTCGGGGACGTCGCCGGCGACGATCCGCTGCGCGAGGCCCTCGACGATCGCGGTCTTGCCGACGCCGGGGTCGCCGATCAGGACCGGGTTGTTCTTCGTGCGGCGGCTCAGGACCTGGATCACGCGGCGGATCTCCTCGTCGCGGCCGATGACCGGGTCGAGCTTGCCGGTCTCCGCGAGCTCGGTCAGGTCGCGGCCGAACTTCTCGAGCGCCTGGTAGGTGCCTTCCGGGTCCTGGCTGGTGACGCGCTGGCCGCCGCGGACCGCCTTGATCTTCGCCTCGAGCTGGTCGCGCGGGACGACGTCGAGTGCGAGCAGCAGGTGCTCGGTCGAGACGTACTCGTCCTCCATCCTGCGCGCCTCGTCGAAGGCCTTGTCGAGCACCTCACTGACCGCGCGCGAGACGTTCGGCTGCTGCGCGGAGCCCTCGATGGACGGCCTGGTGCGGAGCGTCGCCTCGGCCTGCGCGCGGAGGCTCGCCGGGTCCGGCGCCAGCTGCTGGGGGAGCTCCTGGTCGAGCAGCGCGAGCAGCAGGTGCTCGGGGTAGAGCTCCGGGTTGCCCATGCGGCGCGCCAGCTCCTGGGCGGCTGCGACCGCCTCCTGTGATTTCAGGGTCAGTTTGTTGAAGTCCACTTTCGCTCCGGTAGCTGGGTCGGGTCGTAGAGAACGAGGTCTCTGCGGTACTGCTTGTGCACCCGCGAGATCGCGTCGCGCATCTCGCGCTCGAGCCGCTCCATCCGCGCCTGCATCCGGCGGAGCTGGTCCTCGAGGTCGAGCACCGCCTCAACGCCGGCCAGGTTGAGCCCGAGCTGGGTCGTCAGCTTCTGGATCAGGCGCAGCCGCTCGAGATCGGCCTCGGAGTAGAGGCGCGTGTTCCCGGCCGTGCGCTGCGGCTGGACGAGGCCCTTCTGCTCGTACATCCGCAGCGTCTGCGGGTGCATTCCGACGAGCTCGGCCGCGACGGAGATCATGTAGCGAGGGCGGTCGTCCATCACGCCTCTCTCCGGGAGCGGATCACGAGGAAGACCGCGATCGCAGCGATCACGGCGGCGAGCGCGATCCAGCCGCCTAGGCGCCAGGTATCGACGAGCGCATGCCAGGCGAACAGCCAGACGAAGACCTTCAGGAAGCCGAGCTTCGCGAGTGCAGCGCCTCCCGCGGCAGCACCGCCGGCCGCGGTGCCCCAGCCGACGCGCCTGGTGCGCTGCTCGGCCGTCTCCGGCTCGGGCGCCTGTCGCGGGCCCTGCTCCAGCAGCTCCTCGTGCTTCGCCATCACGAGCCCGCCTTCTGGAGCTCTTCCATCAGCTCGCGCTGCTTCTTCGTCAGCTTCTTCGGGACCGTGAGCTTCACGCGCGCGAGGACGTCGCCGCGGCTCGAGCCTTTGAGCCGAGGCGCGCCCTTGCCTTTCACGCGCAGGAGGGTTCCGTCGACGGTGCCTGGCTTGACCTTGACGGTTACCGGACCGTCCGGCGTCGGCACCTTGATCTCCGCGCCGAGCGAGGCCTCCGAGAGCGCAACCGGGACGTCGACGACCAGGTCGTCGCCGCGGCGCGTGAAGGTCTTCGACGGCTGGACGCGCGTGATCACGAACAGGTCGCCCGCCTCAGCGCCGCCGTAGCCGGCCTCGCCCTTGCCGCGCAAGCGGATCCGCGAGCCGTCCTTGACGCCGGCCGGGATCTTGACCGTGTAGCGCTTCGTCCGCCGCTCGCGTCCGGTGCCGCGGCACTTCGGGCACGGATCTTCGATCACGGTCCCGTTCCCGCGGCAGCGCGGGCACGGCTGCGACAGCGCGAACAGGCCCTGGCTCTGCGAGACGACGCCGCGGCCCTTGCACTCTGGGCAGAGCGTGGGCGCGGTCCCGGGCTTCGCACCGGAGCCGCCGCACTCCCGGCAGGCGGTCTCGAGCTCGACCGGGATCTTCGTCTCGACGCCGTGGAGCGAGTCCTCGAACGAGAGGTTGACCTCGACCTCGAGGTCGCGCCCGCGCTGGCCGCGCTGTTGCTGCCCGCGGCCGCCGCGGCCTCCGAAGAGCCCGCTGAAGATGTCGCCGAGATCGCCGAGGTCACTGATATCGAAGCCCTCGGTCGAGAAGTTGAATCCCCCTCCCGGCCCTGAACGACCGTTTGCGGAGCCGAAGCGGTCGTACTGCTTGCGCTTCTCCGCGTCCGAGAGGACGTCGTATGCCTGCTGGACTTCCTTGAAGCGCTCCTCGGCTGCGGCATCGCCGGGATTCGCGTCCGGGTGGTGCTGCCTGGCGAGCTTGCGGTAGGCCTTCTTGATCTCGTCCTGGCTCGCGGTCCTCGAGACGCCGAGCGTCCCGTACAGGTCCTTAACGCTCGCCATCTTCCTCCGCCGCGGGCGCCGCCACGATCACGCGGGCCGGCCGGATCACGTGGTCGCCGAGCCGGTAGCCCTTCTGCAGGACCTCGAGCACCGAGCCCTCCTCCGCATCCGACGGCTGCGAGAGCAGCGCCTCGTGGACATGCGGGTCGAAGCGCCCGTTCGTCTCGATCTCGGCGAGCCCTTCACGCTTGAGGGCCTCTGCCAGCGACCGCTGCACGAGCCGAACGCCCTCCTCGAGCTTCGCTTCCTCGTGCTCCTCTGCAGCGGCAAGCGCCCGCTCGAGGTCGTCGAGCACGGGGAGCAGCTCCTTCACCAGCCGCTCGTGGGCGCGCGCGACCAGGCTCTCCTGATCGCGCGCAACCCGCTTGCGGTAGTTCTCGAAGTCGGCCGCGACGCGCTTGAGGTCGTTCACGCGCTCGTCGCGCTCGGCCTCGAGCGCTGCCAGCCGCTCCTCGACGTCCACGGAGGCGTGAGCCTCGTGCTCGGTCACGAGGTCTTGGCCTCCTCGTCGACGACCTCGGCGTCCTCGATCACCTCGTCATCGGACTCCGACGACTCGCCGTTGGCGGATGCCTGGGCCTGCTGGGCCTGAGCCTGCGAGTACACGGCCTCGGCCAGCTTCTGCGAGGCCTCCTGAAGCGCCTCCGACTTCGCGCGGATCTCGCCGATGTCGTCGGTCTCCAGCGCCTGCTTCAGCTCCATGACGCGGCCCTCGATCGTCGAGGCCTCGCTCTCGTCGAGCTTGTCGCGATGGTCCTTGAGGCTCTTCTCGGTCGCGTACGCGAGCGACTCGGCCTGGTTCTTCGCGTCGGCCAGCTCGCGCAGGCGGTGCGCCTCCTCGGCGTGCGCCTCCGCGTTCTTGACCATCTGCTCGACTTCCTCCGGCTTCAGGCCCGAGCCGCCCTCGATCTTGATCTGCTGCTCGTTCCCGGTGCCGTGGTCCTTGGCCGAGACGTTGATGATCCCGTTCGCGTCGATGTCGAAGGTGACCTCGATCTGCGGCATGCCCCGCGGCGCCGGCGGGATGCCGACGAGCTGGAACTTGCCGAGCGTCTTGTTGTAGAGCGCCATCTCCGACTCGCCCTGGAGCACGTGCACCTCGACCGAGGGCTGGTTGTCCTCGGCGGTGGTGAAGGTCTCCGACTTCTTGGTCGGGATGGTCGTGTTGCGCTCGATCAGGCGGGTGAAGACGCCGCCCTTGGTCTCGATCCCGAGCGACAGCGGCGTGACGTCGAGGAGCAGGATGTCCTTGACCTCTCCCTTGAGCACGCCGCCCTGGATGGCCGCGCCGACGGCGACGACCTCGTCCGGGTTGACGCCCTTGTGCGGGTCCTTGCCGATCAGCTCCTTGACCTTGTCGACGACCGCCGGCATGCGCGTCATGCCGCCGACGAGGACGACGTGGTCGATCTTCGAGGCGTCGAGCCCGGCGTCGGCCAGGCACTGCTTGGTCGGCTCGACCGTGCGGTCGAGCAGCTCCGCGCTCAGCTCGTTCAGCTTCGCGCGCGTGAGCTGGAGGTCGAGGTGCTTCGGGCCCTCCGGGGTCGCCGTGACGAAGGGCAGGTTGATCTGCGTCGTCATCGTCGAGGAGAGCTCGATCTTCGCCTTCTCGGCCGCCTCGTACAGGCGCTGCAGGGCCATCCGGTCCTGCGCCAGGTCGATCCCCTGGTCGCGCTTGAACTCCGCGACCATCCAGTCGACGATCGCCTTGTCGAAGTTGTCGCCGCCGAGGTGGTTGTCGCCGTTCGTGGCCTTCACCTCGAAGACGCCCTCGCCGAGCTCGAGGATCGAGACGTCGAACGTCCCGCCGCCGAGGTCGAAGACGAGGATCGTGTGGTCCGAGGCCTCCTTGTCGAGGCCGTAGGCGAGCGCCGCGGCGGTCGGCTCGTTGATGATCCGCAGGACGTTGAGCCCGGCGATCTTGCCGGCGTCCTTCGTCGCCTCGCGCTGCGCGTTGTTGAAGTAGGCCGGGACGGTGACCACCGCGTCGGTGACCGCCTCGCCGAGGAACGCCTCGGCGTCGGCCTTGAGCTTCTGGAGGATCATCGCGCTGATCTCCGGCGGCGCGTAGTCCTTGTCCGCCGCCTTCACGCGCACGTCGCCGTTCGGGCCCTGGACGACCTCGTACGGGACGATCTTCATCTCCTCCGAGACCTCGTCGTACTTGCGGCCCATGAAGCGCTTGATCGAGAAGATCGTGTTCTGCGGGTTCGTCACCTGCTGGCGCTTCGCAGGCGCGCCGACGAGCCGCTGGCCGTCGCCCGTGAACGCGACCACGGACGGCGTGGTGCGCCCGCCCTCGGCGTTCGGGATGACCGACGGCTCGCCGCCCTCGATCACGGCCACACATGAGTTGGTCGTGCCGAGGTCGATGCCGATTGTCTTAGCCATGCTTGCTTACTCCCTTCGCTGAGAAAATCTCAGTCGGATAGTAGCAAGTCGGACGTCAAGTAGCCTGCCGGCCACACGACGAGGGAGGAGCATTGACCGAGGAAGCACGCATGGAAGAGGCGCCGAACGGCCTGCGGCCCGCAGGCCCCGGCTGGTTCGTCGTCAACGTCCGCGACACCGCCTGGGCCGTCCACAGCGCGTTCGGCTCCGGCTGCACCTTCGAGAACGGCGAGGCCGCGCCGTTCCCGGAGCTCGGGATCAACATCAGCGTGGTCGAGCCCGGGCAGCCGCTCTGCCTCTACCACGAGGAGAGCGCGCAGGAGGACTTCCTCGTCCTCGCCGGCGAGGCGCTGCTGCTCGTGAACGGCGAGGAGCGGCCGCTGCAGACGTGGGACTTCGTCCATTCCCCGGCCGGCACGGAGCACGTGATCGTCGGCGCGGGCGACGGCCCGGCGATCGTGCTCGCCGTCGGCAAGCGGCCCGACGAGCACATTCACTACCCGAAGTCCGAACTGGCGGAGAAGTACGGCGCGAGCGCCGAGGCCGACACGCCGAATCCGCGTGAGGCGTACGCGCGCTTCGACCGCCCGGAGCTGCGGCGGCCGGATAACTGGGACGAGCTGCCCTGGGCTTAGACCGTTAGACGGACTCCTGGCCCTGCTCGCCTGCGGCGGGGTCGTCGTTCGTCTCTTCCCAGCCCTCGCGCTCGGCGTCCGCGGCGGTGCGCGTGTCGGCCGGGCCGCGCTCGTCGCCGTCCATCTCCCGCTGCGTCGGGTTGCGTCCGCTCTCGTCGATCAGCTCTTCGCCGCTCTCGTGCTCTCGCTCGGTCATGTCAACCTCCTCGAAGAGTCGAAGGCGCCGACTCGCGGCGCCTCCGGTTCCTACCGCCTTACCTGTCTTTCTCAGCTGGGCTCACATGCCCCCGCCCGACTCCTCTTCTCCGCCGCCCATGCCGCCGCCGGACTCCTCGGTGCCCGTGCCGCCGCCGGACTCTTCAGCTTCGGAGCCGCCGCCCATGCCGCCGCCGGACTCCTCCTGAGTTTCCTGACCTTCCTTGCTTTCCTGGCCTTCCTGCTCCCACTCGGACATGCCGTCCCCTCCTTCGGGTTGGTCTGCCGATATTCCCGCCCGGTTTGGGGCGTCAAACCTTCGTTACCCTCTCGTGGATGAAACCTCTCGTAGACGGCTGGGGCCGCGAGATTCACAGCTTGCGGATCTCGGTCACCGACAAGTGCAACTTCCGCTGCCGCTACTGCATGCCCGCGGAAGGGCTGGAGTGGCTCGACCGCGACGAGCTGCTGACGTTCGAGGAGATTGCGCGGCTCACGGGCGTGCTTGCCGCGATGGGCGTCGACGAGGTGCGGCTGACCGGCGGCGAGCCGCTCGTCCGGCGCGACCTGCCGGTGCTCGTCGAGCAGCTGCACGCGATCCCGGGCGTGCGCGACCTCTCGCTGACGACGAACGGCGTCCTGCTCGACCGGCTCGCGCGGCCCCTCGTCGACGCCGGGCTGACGCGGCTGAACGTCTCGCTCGACTCGCTGTCGCATGTGCGCTTCACGGAGATCACCCGCCGCGACGCGCTCGACCGCGTGCTCGCCGGGCTCGAGGAGGCCGAGCGGTATCCGGAGCTGCGGCCGATCAAAGTCAACTGCGTCGCGATGAAGGGCTTCACCGAGGTCGAGGTGCCCGCGCTCGCGGAGCTCGCGCGCCGCAAGCCCTACGTCGTGCGCTTCATCGAGTTCATGCCGCTCGACGCCGACGAGTCGTGGCGCGGCGACGACGTCCTCACGGGCGCCGAGATCCGCGCGCTGATCGAGGAGCGCTGGCCGCTCGAGGAGATTCCCGCAAAGGCGTCCTCGACGGCGCGCCGCTACCGCTTCGCCGACGGCGCCGGCGAGATCGGCTTCATCAACCCGGTCTCCGAGCCGTTCTGCTCGAGCTGCGACCGGATTCGCATGACTGCCGACGGCCAGCTGCGGACATGCCTCTTCTCGCGCAAGGAGTGGGACCTGAAGACGCCGCTCCGCAGCGGCGCTTCCGACGACGACCTCGCCGAGCTCCTGCGGTTCGCCGTTCGCCACAAGGAGCTCAAGCACAAGATCAACGAGCCCGGCTTCGTTCGCGCGAGCCGCTCGATGAGCCAAATCGGCGGCTAAACCCGGTCGGGAAGGCTGCGTCGGGGTAGGACGTTAGAATCGTCAGGTCCCGTGAGTGCTCTCGTCGCAGCCGGCCGCCGGGTCTTGCCGCGCGGATGGGCCGATCTGGGTCGCCAACTCGCGATCTGGTTCGGTTTCCTTGCCGCGTACCAGGCTGCCCGCGGCGTGGCCGATCGCAACCCGCCGCAGGCGTTCCAGAACGGCCTGCACGTGATCGGGATCGAGCGGCATGCCCACGCGCTGATCGAGTTGACGCTGCAGCGGCTCGTCGACGGGTCGCACTGGCTCGCGGTGCTCGCCGCCTGGACGTACTGGAACTCGGAGTTCACGGTCGTCGGGCTCGCGCTGCTCTGGGTCTACCTGCGCCGGCATGAAGCGTTCGTCAAGTTCCGCAACACGATCCTCCTCGCGAACGTGCTCGGCCTCGTGGGGTACGTGATCCTGCCGACGGCGCCGCCGCGGATGTTCCCGGACCTCGGCTTCGCCGACACGCTCTCCGACTACGGCGCGCTCAACCACGGCAGCGGGCTCGTCCAGATCGTGGCGAACCCGTACGCGGCGATGCCGAGCCTGCACGCGGCCGACGCGCTGATCGTCGGCGTCGTCCTCGCAATGGTCTGCCGGACGCGCTGGCTCAAGCCGCTCTGGCTGCTCTGGCCGTGCTGGGTCTGGTTCAGCGTGATGGCGACCGGCAACCACTTCTGGCTCGACGTCCTGGGCGGAATCTTCGTGGCGACGATCTCGTTCGCCGTGGTCTACGGGCGGCCGTTCCGCCGCCTGCGCCGAGAACCGGCGACGGCCTAGCCGCCGTGACCCGCTCCGCCGGCCTCGCTGCCGTCAAGCGCGGCTACACGGACGGCACCCGGCGGCTCGCGTCGCGCTGGATAACCGGCCTGGCGCGCACGCGCGTGACGCCGAACGCCCTCACCGCCTCCGGGATCACGCTCTGCGCCGTCGCGGCCGTGCTCGTCTGGTTCGGCGACCACAACCCGTGGCCGATCTACTGGGCCGCGGCGGTCGTCTTCGTCGTCGGCTCGGTGCTGGACATCCTCGACGGCGCGCTCGCCCGCCACGGCGGCAAGGCGACGCCGTTCGGCGCCTTCCTCGACTCGATCTCGGACCGCGTGAGCGAGGGCTTCGTGCTGACGGCGTGCGCACTCGTCTTCTCTCGGCACGGGAACGAGATCGCCGTCGCGTTCGCGATCGCCGCAATGGCGGGCTCCTTCCTCGTCTCGTACGCGCGTGCGAAAGCCGAGCTGCTGGGTCTCAAAGGAGACGTCGGCCTCGGCAGCCGTGCCGAGCGCGTGGCGGTCATCACGGCAGGCCTCGTCCTCGCACCGTGGGGCGGGCTCCAGTGGGCGATCTACCTCCTCGCCGTGACCGCCTGGTTCACGGTCGGCCAGCGGATCCTCAGCGTCCGCCGCCAGTTGCGCGCGCGGCCGTAAGCAAGACCACCTATACTGATAGCACTTCTGTGCTAGCACGAACGCGCAAAGATGTGCTCGTCCGCATGCCGGGTGAGCTGAAGCAGCTCCTGTCGAAAGAGGTTCGAAGCTCGGGCAAGAGCCTCAACGACGTGGCCGTCGGCATCCTCGCGTCCCGCTTCGCCGTCCCGTTCGAGCCGAGCGGCCGGCCGGGGAAGGCTCCGGGCCGGAGCGGGACGGTGCTCCTGCGGATGCCCGCCGAGCTGAAGGAGACGCTCGCCGCGCGCGCAGCACAGCGCAAGCGCAAGCTCAACGACCTCATCGTCGAGACGCTCTCGGAGCGGCTCGGGGGAAAGGACACCATGGCTTCCACCAACGGCAGCAACGGCAAGGCGCGGCGCTCGAACGGCAAGGTTCGCGTCGCGATCGTCGGCGTCGGCAACTGCGCGAGCTCGCTCGTGCAGGGCGTCGAGTTCTACAAGGACGCGGAGCCCGGCACATTCGTGCCCGGCCTGATGCACGTCGACCTCGGCGGCTACCACGTAGCGACGTCGAGTTCACGGCGGCGTTCGACGTCACCACCGACAAGGTCGGCAAGGATCTCGCCGACGCGATCTGGGCGCACCCGAACAACACGATCAAGTTCGCGGACGTCCCGAAGACCGGCATCACCGTCCACCGCGGGATGACCCACGATGGGCTCGGCAAGTACCTCTCGGAGGTCGTCACCAAGGCGCCCGGCGAGACCGACGACGTGGTCGGGATCCTGAAGGAGACCGGCACCGACGTCGTCATCAACTACCTCCCGGTCGGCTCCGAGGCCGCGACCAAGTGGTACACGGAGCAGGTCCTCGAGGCCGGCTGCGCGATGGTGAACTGCATGCCGATCTTCATCGCGCGCGAGAGCTACTGGCAGCGCCGGTTCGAGGAGAAGGGCCTGCCGATCATCGGCGACGACATCAAGTCGCAGGTCGGCGCCACGATCACGCACCGCGTCCTGACCAGCATCTTCCGCGACCGCGGCGTCCGCGTCGACCGCACCTACCAGCTCAACTTCGGCGGCAACTCCGACTTCATGAACATGCTGGAGCGCGAGCGGCTCGAGTCGAAGAAGATCTCGAAGACGTACTCGATCAAGTCGACGCTCCCGTACGAGCTCGAGGACAAGAACATCCACGTAGGCCCGTCGGACTACGTGCCGTGGCTCGAGGACCGCAAGTGGGCGTACATCCGGGTCGAGGGCACGGCCTTCGGTGAGGTTCCGCTGAACGCGGAGCTGAAGATCGAGGTCTGGGACTCCCCCAACTCGGCCGGCGTCGTGATCGACGCGGTGCGGCTCGCGAAGCTCGCGCTCGACAACGGCATCTCGGGCACGCTCGGCGGCCCCAGCGCCTACCTGATGAAGTCACCGCCCAAGCAGATGAAGGACGAGGACGCGCGCGACGCGACCGAGGACTTCATCCGCAAGCACGCCAAGAAGAAGACCAAGCAGCCGGCGACGACATAGGGGCCCTTGGCCCGGATCAGCTACGACGAGCGGACCGCCGAAGCCTTCAAGGCGGTCCGCGAAGTCCCACGCGACGGGCTCCTGGAATGGCGCGAGGCGGTACGGCGCCACCTGCGCCCTTCGCAGGGGATGACTCTGGTCGACATCGGCGCGGGAACCGGTGCGTTCGCGGTTGCTTTCTGCGACTGGTTCGACCTGAGGGTCCTCGCAGTCGAGCCGTCGGCCGCGATGCGGGGCCAGATCCCGCCGACGCCGGCGATCCAGGTGCTCGAGGGAGACGCGAGCGCCCTTCCCCTGCCGGATGACTCGGCAGACGCAGCCTGGCTTGCCCTTGTCATTCACCACGTCCCTGACCTGGAAGCCGCCGCGCACGAGATCCGCCGCGTTCTCCGACCCGGGGCCCCGGTCCTCATCCGGCAAGGTTTTCCGGGCAGGTGCGACGGGGTCGAGCTCGTCCGCTGGTTCCCCGAGACCGCCCGGGCGGTCGAGACCTACCCCTCCGTCGCGGATACGTGCGAGGCATTCGGAGCCGCGGGATTCCGCCAGGAGGCTCTCGAGCAGGTTCGCGAGACGTACCCGGCCAGCCTCGCGGACTTCCTCGGGCAGGTGGACACCTTCCGTCAGGCCGACACGACGATGCGGAGCCTCACCGAGGACGAGTTCCTCCGCGGCAAAGAACGTCTCCGCAGTGCCGTGCGACAGGCCGAGGACGCAGGGACTCAGGCGACCAGAAGCAACTGGCTTGACCTCCTGGTTCTGCGCTGAGCGAGGCTAGACTCGGGGCCGATGGGCCTGCGCGTCTGCCTGGTCACGCCCTTCGCCTGGTCGCGGCCCCACGACGTGAACGAGCATGTGGCCGGTCTGGCGTCCGGCCTGCGCGAGCTCGGCCACTCCGTGACGGTGCTCGCGCCCTCGACGCGGGCGGCCGACCTGATCGCCGGGCGCCGCGCGCTGCTCGACGGCGGCGGCGCCGAGGTGATCGCGCTCGGGCCGGCGGTCCCGGTCTCGCGGCGCAGCCGGATCGGCGTCCCGGTCGGCGTGCGCGCGAACCTCTCGCTGGCGCTCGCCCGCGGCGAGTACGACGTCGTGCACGGCTTCGAGCCGGGGCTGCCGAGCCTCTCGTACCTGGCGCTGCGGGACGCCCAGGCCCTGGCCGTCGCCACCTTCCTCTCGCCGGAGCGGCTCGGCTACCCGCCCGGCCGCGCGCAGCGCGAAAGGCTCCTCGGGCGGATCGACGCGCTGCTCGCCACCTCCGAGGAGACGGCCGAGGCAGCCGCCGAGCGGCTTCCGGGCGACTACCGGGTCGTCAGCCCCGGCGTGGACGTCGAGCGCTTCCGGCCCGCCGCGAAGCGCAAGCTCGTCGTCTACGAGTGGCGGCCCACCGAGCGCCCACTCGCCCGCTCCGTCGCGCGGGCCTTGAAGGAGCTGCCCGGCTGGGAGCTCGTCCTCCTGCGGACGAAGCCGCTCGCCGGGCGGCCGACCGTCTCGCGTGCCCTCCGGGACCGCGCGTACGTTCGCACCCTCCGCGACGCCGCCGCCCGCGCTCCCCTGCTGAACGAAGCGGCCGTCTTCGTCCCGGCACTCGAAGGGCTCGACCGGGTTTCCCTGGAGGCTGCGGCGGCCGGCGCCGCGATCGTCGCGCCGCCCGGTCTTCGCGACCAGCCCGAGCTGGCAGCCGCCGCCATCGCGCGGCTCTGCGAGGACGAGGCCTTCCGCAAGCGCTCGGCCGCGCGGGCTCGCGAGGACGCGGAGCGCCAGAGCTTCGCAGCGCTCGCCGCCGACGTGGCCGAGGTCTACGAGGAGCTGGCCGCGAAGCGAAAGCCGCGCGCGCCGGCGCCGACGATCCCCGCCGAGCACGAGTGGATCGCCGCCGACCTCCACCTGCACACGTCGTGGTCGCACGACTGCCAGATCCCGGTCGAGGAGCTGCTCGACACCGCCGAGGAGCAGGGCCTCCGCGCGATCGCCGTCACCGACCACAACGTCTTCGGCGGAGCGCTCGAAGCGGTTGAGCTGGCCAGGCACCGCGACCTGATCGTGATCCCGGGCGAAGAGGTCAAGACGAAGGAGCAGGGCGAGGTGATCGGCCTCTTCCTGCGCGAGGAGATCCCGCGCGGCCAGACCTTCGACGAGACCGTCGCGGCGATCAAGGCACAGGGCGGGATCGTCTACGTCCCCCACCCCTTCGACCGCCTCCACGCGATCCCGGACGCCGCGACGCTGCACCGCAACCTCGCGCAGATCGACATCCTCGAGGTCTACAACGCGCGTCTGCTGTTCGAGGCCTACAACGACGAGGCCCTGCGATTCGCGCGCAAGTACGGGCTCGCGATGGGCGCAGGCTCCGACGCGCACGTCGTCCAGGGGATCGGCACCGGGCGGGTGCGCATGCCCGCCTTCGACGGGCCCGAGCAGTTCCTCGCCGGGCTCCGGCTGGCGCAGATCCAGCGGCGGCCGCGCTCGCTCCTGTACCTGCAGTCGCTCAAGTGGGCGGCGCAGGCCAAGGAAAGAGTTCGGTAGCCGAGAAAGGTCCCGTTGCCCGTATGCCAGCCGTGAGCGACGAGATCTTCGAGAAATACCTGCAGAAGGCGATCGCCGAGACCAATGAGCTCGGTGACGAGATCGCCCGCGCCGCGGGCGAGGGACGAGTACCCGTCCTCGGGTCCGGCCACCCGCTCGCCGACGTGATGCTGCTCAAGTACGGCCCCCAGTATTCGGAGCTGCAGGAGGGCGTCGCGTTCTTCGGACGCGCAGGCCAGGCGATCCTGAAGTCGCTGCAGCGCCTGCGCGTCGATCCGATGGCGGTCTACGGCACGAACTGCCTCAAGTTCGTCGACGAGGACCCGGACGACGCGAAGCAGTGGCTCGTGCGCGAGCTGCACATCGTCCAGCCGAAGATCGTCGTGGTCATGGGCGAGGACGCCCTCGAGTTCCTGAACGCGCTCGAGTTCCCGCTCTCGGCGCCGGTCGAGGCGAAGGCCGGCGAGCTGCAGGAGCTGACGCCGACGATCCAGGCGCTCTACGTGCCGGACATCGACGCCTCGCTCGACGAGCAGCCCGCGAAGACGCGCTTCTGGAACGCCTTCAAGACCCTCGGTGCGTGGTGGGCCGAGCTTCCGCCTTACTGAGCTCGCGTCGCGTCGTCGGCTTCGTCGCGCTCTTGGCGGCGTTGAGCGTCTACTACGCGGTGCACGAAAACCTCTGGGACGGATCGCTGTGGTGGGACATTGCGTTCCTCGCGTTCGTGCTGATCCCGGCCGTGTTCGGCCTCGTGTGGCTGGCGCTTCCGTTCTGGCGGTCGCCTCCGCTCCAGCTGCTGGTCGCGGCGGGCGCGTTCGTCGCGCTCGCGGTTGTGTTGCAGGCCGCGGGGGCGCGGACGCCCGCGAACTTCTGCAAGCTCGCGGCGATGAGCGCGGTCGGCTGGCTCTTCCTCCACTACTTCGAGGAGGTGAGCTGGGTCGTGCTCGTCGCGCTGATCATCCCGTGGGTCGACGCGTACTCCGTCTGGCGCGGGCCCACGCACCGCATCGTCACGAAGCACGAGGAGGTCTTCACGCTGCTGGCATTCGCCTTTCCCGTCCCCGGCGAGAACGGCGCGGCCAAGCTCGGGCTGCCCGACCTGATGTTCTTCGCGCTCTTCCTGGCCACGGCCGCGCGCTTCCGCCTGCGCGTGGCCTGGACGTGGGTCTGCCTGACCGCGTCGATCGGGACGACGATGGCGCTCGCGACGTGGACGGACGTCGGCGGCCTCCCTGCGCTGCCACTGCTCGCGCTCGGGTTCCTGCTCCCGAACGCCGACCTGCTGTGGCGCCTTGTGCGCGAGCCGCGCCCCGCCGAGCACGTCCCTAGCTAAGGAGCTGGGTCGATCCGCCAGAGGTCTCCGTCGTCCTCGGAGGTAACCCAGACGGACCCTGCTGCGCCTGCAACGGCGATCGGGCTGGAGCCGACCGAGATCGTTCGAACGACGGAGTTGCCGGCCGGGCTCACGACCGAGACCGTGCCGGAGTCGATGTTCGGAACCCAGAGCTCGTCGCCGATCCATGCCCCGGCGAGCGGGTTCTCGCCGACGTCGATCACGGCTTGCGTCGCCATCGTCGCCGGATCGATCCGGTACACCTTGCCCGTCTCGCTCGAGACCCAGAGCGAACCGGCATGAGCCGTGATCCAGTCGGCCGTCGGGACGGCGACCGCCTTCTCGACGCGGTTGCGCCGCGGATCGATGCGCACGAGCCGCCCGCGGCCGTAGTCGGCGACCCAGACCTTGCCGAAAGCGAGCGCGATCCCGTTCGGCTGGCCGCCGACCCGAATCGTCTTCGTCACGCGGTTCCGCCGAGCGCTGATCCGGCTGACCGTGCCCGAGGCCTCGTTGGTGACCCACACGAGCCCGGAGCCGTACGCGAGGGCATACGGGTTGATGCCGACGCGGATCCGCGCCTGGCGCCGGTTCGTACGCGCGTTCAGCCGGCTCACGCTTGCCCCGTAGCGAGCGCCGACCCAGACGCTTCCGGCCCCGTAGGCGATGCCGAACGGCTGGTCGGCCACCGCGATCTTCGCCTTCACGCGGCCGGCGGCCGGATCCACCTTGACGAGGCGGCCGCCGGTGCGGTCGGTCACCCAGAGGGCTCCACCGCCGGCGCGCGCGAAAGAGGCCGACAGCCCGACGTGCAGCTTCTGGGGAGGGGCTGCCGCAGGAGCACCGCCGCAGGCGGCGAGACCCACCGTCAGGCCGACGGCCACTTCGCGTAGACTTACCACAACCTTGAACTACATTACCACAAGGTTGCGATAATGGCCGATGCCGGGACCGACACGATCCTCCTCGATGTATTTCGGACGAACCAGTTCCGGGAGCGCCTGATCGCAACGGCGCTCGAGGGCCTGCCGCTGCCTCCCGAGGACTACCCGTTCTACGTCCTGGTCGGGGCCGAGGGGCCGCTCACGCCCACGGCTCTCGCGGCCCGGACGGCGATGCCGCTCTCGACAGTGCTCTACCGCGTCGGCCGGCTCGAGCGCCGCGGCCACGCCGAGCGCAAGCCGAACCCCGACGACCGGCGCTCGTATCTCCTCAGCCTGACCGCCGACGGCCAGAAGCTGCTGCGAGACGCACGGCCGCGCTTCCGCGCCCTGGCCGAAGCGGTCGAGGGTCGGCTCGGAGGAGGCGTTGCCGGCCTTCGCGCCGGTCTCGGGGAGCTGCGGGACGCGATCGAGACCGAGCTCAGCCGTGAGTGAGCAGCGCGACCGTCTCGACGTGCGGTGTGTGCGGGAACATGTCGACAGGCCGGGCGCGCTCGAGTCGGTAGCCCCAGTCGCGCTGGAGCTCCTTCACGTTCGCGGCCAGCGTCGTCGGGTTGCAGGAGACGTACACGAGCCGGCTCGCCTCGAGCCGCGCAAGACGGCGCAGCGCCTTGCCGGAGAGCCCGGCCCTCGGCGGGTCGACCACCGCGACGTCCGGGGCTCCCGCCCGGTCGCGTAGCTCCTCGATCGAAGCTCCAACCTCGCCGGCGAAGAACGCCGCGTTCGTGATCCCGTTCAGGTCGGCGTTCTCGAGGGCGCAGGCGACCGACTCCTCCGAGACCTCCACGCCCCACACCGTCAGCGCGTCGCGCGCCATCGTCAGCCCGATCGTCCCGATCCCGCAGTAGAGGTCGTAGACGCTCTCGCTTCCGGTCAGGCCCGCGTACTCGCCCGCGAGCTCGTACAGGCGCTCCGCCATCGCCGTGTTCGTCTGCAGGAACGCGTTCGGGCGGACGCGGAAGCGCAGGCCGCAGAGCTCCTCCTCGATCGCGTCCTCGCCCCAGAGGAGCGTCGTCGGCAGGTTCGTCACCTCGGCCGGCGTTTCGTTCACCGACCAGTGGATCGAGCGCACCTCCGGGAAGCGCCGCAGCACCTCGACGAGCTCGTCGCGGTCGAAGCGCTCCCCCGCCGCGGTCACGAGCTGCACGAGCAGCTGGCTCGTGTTCCGGCCCTCGCGCAGCACCAGGTGCCGCAAATAGCCCGTGTGCTCCGCCTGGTCGTACGGCTCGAGCTTCTCCGCCCGCGCCCAGTCACGCACCGCGTCGCGCACGGCGTTGCCGAGATCGGTCGTCAGCCAGCACTTCCGAATGTCGAGCACCTCGTCCCAGCGCCCGGCCTTGTGGAAGCCCAGCGCCGGCCCCGACGGGGTCGCCGTGAACGAGTACTCGAGCTTGTTGCGGTAGTGGAACTGCTCCACGGCCGGGACGATCGGCTCCAGCGGTGGCTCCTCCACTCCGCCGAGCCGCCGCAGCGCGTCCTCGACCTGCGCCGCCTTCGAAGCGACCTGCGCGTCGTAGGCGAGATCCTGGAAGCGACAGCCTCCGCAGGCCGGGTAATGGGCGCAGGGTGCCTCCACGCGCTGCGGTCCCGGCGAGAGCACCTCGACCGCCAGCGCCTCCGCGTGGTTCCGCTTCACCTTCGTCACCCGCGCGCGAACCCGGTCGCCCGGCAGCCCGCGCCGGACGAAGACGACGAAGCCGTTCAGCCGCGCGACGCCGTTCCCGCCATAGGCGAGCGAGTCGATCGAGAGCTCTAGCTCTTCGTCACGCGAGACGGGGGCGGCCACGACCTGAGCCTAGCCGGATGCGGATCCAGCAAGAGGGGCGGCAAAGGCTTCTGCTCGAAGTCGAACGCGCGCACCATGTCGCCGACCTCGGGCATCGCGTCGCGCACGTCCGGCCGCGAGTCCGGCCGCCCGTCGGTCGCGGGATCCAGTCGCTGCCCGTGGAGAAAGTCGTCCTCGATGAACTTCACGTAGGCGTCGAGGCTCGCGGTCTGGTGGTCGACGAACCCCGGCCGCGCGTACGGCGAGATCACGAGTGAGGGCACGCGCAGGCCGAACCCGTTGCCGTCCACGCGCGGCGGGACGACATGGTCGTAGAAGCCGCCCCAGTCGTCCCAGGCGAGGAAGATGGCGGTCGAGCTCCAGTCCGGGCTGCGCATGACCGCGTTGACGACGCGCGTCACGTACGCCTGCCCGTTCGAGACGAGGCTCGGCGGATGCTCGCTGACGTGGTTGTTGGGAACGAGCCACGAGACCGCCGGCAACCGTCCGCGCCGCGCCGCCGAGAAGAAATGCGCGATCCCGCGGATGTTCCCGAGCTGGTGGTCGCGGTGCACCGTCGCGAACCAGGGGAGCGGGTTCCAGATCCCCGGCGTCCTGGCCCGCTGCGGGAAGCGCGGGCAGACCATGCCGCCCGACTCGCAGTCCGGCTGCGAGCCCGCGAAGACGTAGTAGCGCCACGGCACGTGATACCGGTGCAGCAGATACGTGAGATCGGTCCACTCGTAGTCGGGGGCCTCGCCGGTGGGGTTCTGCCGCTCGTGCGGCGGCGCGAGCGGGTTCTCGGGCGCGTTCACGCAGCTCATCGGCCCGAGCTCGCGACGGCAGCGGGCCGACCACTCGGAGACCATGTACAGGTGCGACGGCAGGCTCGGCGCACTCACCGGCTCGAACATGTGGTCCTGAAGGGCGAAGTGCCGCGCGTACTCCCAGTAGTTCGGGATCTCGTGCCAGTCGTGGTAGCCCATCACGTCGGGCTTCAGGGCGCCGAGCGAGCAAACGGGGAGGTCCGGATGGGCCCAGCACCCGCGCCGCAGGCCGCGCCGCGCCTCGCGGATGAAGCCGTTCATGCGACCGCCGGCCACGTCGCGCACGGCGTCGAGCCGCTCGTGCGGCCCGCCGAAGTTCCGGTCGGCATGGTCGTGGTACGGCCGCCGGCAGCGGCGCTTCAGCGGGTCGGGAACGCAGACGTGCGCGGGTATGCCGTCCGCTCCGGGGTACGTCCCGAAGTAGGAGTCGAACGAGCGGTTCTCCTGCATCACGATCACGACGTGCTTGATCTTGTGGATGCCGAGCCCACGCGCGTGGGAGTGCGGAACGCGCACGAAGAGCGCGGCGGCACTCACCGACGCGACAGCGAGCGAGAGCAGCACGCCGTTCCGCAAACGCCCGGTCACAGACGAAAGTAAAAGGCGGTTCTGTTGCGTTCAGGTGAAGCGCCCGTTGCGCTTCAGCGAAGCGACGTCACGTAGATCTTGCGCTCGCGCGGCCCGTCGAATTCGCAGAAGAAGATCCCCTGGTAGCGGCCGAGCTTGAGCTTCCCCTCCGCAAGCGGGACGAGCACCTCGGGACTCATCAGCGACGCGCGCATGTGCGACGGAGCGTTCGGGCCGTCCGCGTCCTCGTGGCGCCAGCCCCAGCCGTCCTCGACGATCTTCTCCATCGCGGCCTCGATGTCCCGCGCGAGGTCGGGATCGAGACCCTCGTTGATGGTCACGCCGGCCGTCGTGTGCGGCACGTAGACGAGTGCTGCGGCGGCTCCGTCCACGCCGTTCAGGGCCTGCTCGACCTGCGGCGTGATCTCGATCAGCTGGGTGCGGCGCTCCGTTTTGATGCTGATCTCCTGCACCCGGATATCCTACGGCCGATGCCGAGCGCGCCGCCGTCACCGCAGGAGCTCGACGCGTACCGCGAGGGCGCTGACCGCTTCATCGCGGAACTCGACGAGGAGTACTACCTCCACTTCGCGGGCCTGAAGGACCGGCTCGAGCTGGAAGCGATCTACGAGCGCCACGCGGAGCTGACCGAGCTGGAGCGCGCGCAATGGCTGGGAGCCGGAGTCAACGGTGACCGGCGCCTCCGCGAGCTCTGGCGCTTTGCCTGCGAGGGCCACATGGGCAGGCTGACGCGCGAGCACGCGGAGAAGCTCGCGGCGCTGGAGGCCGAGCTCGAGGTGACGGTCGACGGCGAGACGGTCCCGTTCCGGATGCTGCGGCCCGCGATCGCGAACGAGCCCGACCGCGGCAAGCGCGAACGGCTCGACGCCGCGATGTGGGAGGCGACCGAGGAGCACCTGAACCCGATCTACGTGGAGACCGTCGAGACCGTCCGCGCCGCGCTGCCCACGCTCGGCGCGTCGACCTACCTCGAGCTCTACGAGCGCTTCGGGCTCGACCTAGAGGGGCTCGCCGCCCAGTGCCGCGCGTTCCTCGACTCGACGGCGGAGCTGTACGAGGACAGACTCGACCGCGCGCTGCACGAGAACCTCGGCATCGGCCTCGAGGAGGCCCGCCGCTGGGACGTCCAGCGCATGATCCGCTCGCCGCAGTGGGACGAGCGCTTCCCGGCCGACCAGATGGTGCCCGCGCTGCGCTCGACCCTCGCGGACCTCGGGATCGACCTGGACGCGCAGCCGAACGTCCACCTCGACATCGAGCAGCGCCCGCAGAAGACTCCGCGCGCGTTCTGCGCGCCGATCGAGGTGCCGGGCAAGGTCATGCTCGTGATCCAGCCGATCGGCGGCGCCGACGACTGGCGCGCGTTCTTCCACGAGGCCGGCCACACCGAGCACTTCGCGAACACCTCGCCCGACCTCGAGATGGAGTACAAGCGGCTCGGCGACTCGGCCGTCACCGAGGGCTGGGCGATGCTGCTGCAGCACTGGACGGACGAGCCCGCCTGGCTGAGCGGGCGGCTCGACTTCCCGCGCCCGGAGGAGTTCGCAGCCGAGGGCATGCTCTGGCTGCTCTTCTACGTGCGCCGCTACTCGGCGAAGCTGCTCTACGAGCTCGAGTTCCACGGCAGCGGCTCGTTGGAGGAGATGCCGAAGCGCTACGTCGAGCTGCTCGGCGATGCGCTCAAGATCGAGCCGAGCGCGGCCAACTACCTCGGCGACATCGACGAGGGCTTCTACGTCCAGTCGTATCTGCGCTCGTGGGCCCTGGAGGCCCAGTTGCGTGACCACCTGCGGACGCGCTTCGGCACCGAGTGGTTCGCCTCGCGCGAGGCGGGCTCGCTCCTACGCGAGCTCTGGGCCGAAGGTCAGCGGCCGACCGCGGACGAGCTCCTCGCGGAAGTCACGGGCGCGAAGCTCGAGATGGAAGCCGTCGCGGACCGCGTCCGCGAGCACCTGCGCTAGAGTCCGTCCGTCAGCGCCGGCTACCAGGAGCGTCGAATGCGCACTCCGTCCACGCCAATCGAGAAGGCCCTTGTGACCTATTCGGAGGTACGGACGCTTGCTTCGACGAACGCTCAACCTGGGAATCCTGGCGCATGTAGACGCCGGTAAGACAACTCTCACCGAACGGCTCCTCTACGAGGCAGGCGTGATCCGCGTGCTCGGCCGCGTCGACGACGGGACGACGCAGACCGACACGATGGCGCTCGAGCAGGAGCGCGGGATCACGATCAAGTCCGCCGTCGTCTCCTTCGAGCTCGGCGGCGTCACCGTCAACCTGATCGACACCCCCGGCCACCCGGATTTCATCGCGGAGGTGGAGCGCGTGCTCGGCGTGCTCGACGGCGCGGTGCTGGTGATCTCGGCGGTCGAGGGCGTGCAGGCGCAGACGCCGCTGCTGATGCGCGCGCTGCAGCGCCTGCAGGTGCCGACGCTCCTGTTCGTGAACAAGACCGACCGGCGCGGCGCCGACCCGCAGCGCGTTCTGGAGGCGATCTCGGAGCGCCTGACGGCGGCCGCCACCACGGTCGACTCGCCGGAACGGGTGCTCTCCGTGCTGGCCGAAAACGACGAATCGCTGCTCGAGGCCTACGTCGACGGCGACGGTGTTTCCGCCGAGCGTTTGCGCAGCGAGCTCGCCGCTCAGACCGAGCGCTGCGTCGCCTACCCGGTCTTCACCGGCTCCGCGAGAACGGGCGAAGGCGTGGAGAAGCTCATGTCCGGGATCGCCGAGCTGCTGCCCGCGCGCGAGCACGACCCCGACGGACCGCTCTCGGGGAGTGTGTTCAAGGTCGAGCGAGGCCGCGCCGGGGACAAGATCGCCTACGTCCGCCTCTTCTCCGGCACGATCGGTGTGCGCGAGCGCATCGGCGAGGAGCAGAAGGTGACCGCCCTCAGCGTCTTCGAGAACGGCGGCGCCATACCGAGCCGGCAGGCGACGGCGGGTCAGATCGCGCAGCTCTGGGGCCTGCGGGACGTCCGGATCGGCGACGCCATCGGAGACGGGCCGCGCCGTCCCCGGCACCACTTCGCCCCGCCGACGCTCGAGTCGGTCGTCGTTCCCGTCCGAGCGGAGGACAGGGCCGCGCTGCACACCGCCCTCACGCAGCTCGAGGAGCAGGATCCGCTGATCAACCTGCGGCAGGCCGGCGACCGGCAGGAGCTCTTCGTCTCGCTCTACGGCGAGGTGCAGAAGGAGGTCATCCAGGCGACCCTGGAACGCGACTTCGGCGTCGCTGCCGAGTTCGAGGAGACGACGATCATCTGCGTCGAGCGGCCGCTCGGCAGCGGCGAGGGCCTCGATGTCCTGAACACCGAGTCGAACCCGTTCCGCGCCACGATCGGACTGCGTATCGAGCCCGCGCCGGCGGGCTCGGGGATCGAGTTCCGGGCGGAGGTCGACGCGCGCACCACGCCGCTCTACGTCTTCAAGACCTTCGACAGCTTCGCCGAGCACATGGACCAGTACGTCCGCGAGACGCTTCGCGAGGGCCTGGCCGGCTGGCAGGTGACGGACTGCCTGGTGACCATGACGAGGTGCGGCTACAGCGTCCCGGACGGCCCGCCGTCGAGAAGGGGGCCGCTCAGCACGGCCGCCGACTACCGGAAGCTGACGCCGCTGGTGCTGATGGACGCGCTGAAGCAGGCCCGGACCGTGGTCTGCGAGCCGATCCACAGGTTCCACGCCGGGCTTCCGGCGGACACGCTCGGCGCGGTCCTGCCGGTGTTGAGCAAGGTGCAGGCTCTGCCAGAGCCGCCCGAGGTGCGCGGCTCCTGGGCGACGCTCGAGGGTGACGTCCCGGCCGGCCGGATGAACGAGCTGCAACAGCGGCTTCGCGGGCTGACGCGCGGCGAAGGAGTCGTCGAGCTCGTCTTCGACCGCTATGAGCCGGTGGCGAAGCCCGTGCCGACCCGGGCTCGCACCGACGACAACCCGCTCGACCGCACGGAGTACGTCTTCCGCGTGACCAGAAGCCACCTCGTGTCGGGAGACTCCCGTGGCGCCTCCTAGGATGCACGCCGACGAGGTCCACACCGACGTCGAGCTCGTCAAGGCGCTGCTGGCCGAGCAGTTCCCAGAGTGGGCCGAGCTTCCGGTCGAGCCGGTGCGGTACTTCGGCACGGACAACGCGATCTACCGGCTCGGCGAGGAGCTCTCCGCGCGCCTGCCGCGCCGCGAGCAAGAACGTGAGGCAGCTCGAGAAGGAGCGCGTCTGGCTCCCCCGCCTCGCGCCTCTGCTCCCGCTCGCGGTCCCGCTGCCCGTCGCCTCCGGAACGCCGGGGGCCGGGTACCCGTTCGACTGGGAGGTCTACAGCTGGCTCGAGGGCGAGCCGGCTTACGAGACGCCGCCGGCCGACCCGGGCCGGACCGCCGCCGACCTCGCCTCGCTGCTCGCCGCCTTCGCGCGGATCGACCCGGCAGGCAGGCTTCCGCCCGGCGGCCGCGGCGAGCCCTTGGCCCTGCGTGACGATCCCTGCCGGGACGCAATCGCAGCGCTCGCGGGCGAGATCGACGCCGCCGCGGCGACCGCCGCCTGGGACGACGCTCTGGCTGCGCCCGAGTGGTCCGGCGCGCCGGTCCTGTTGCACGCCGACCTGGACGCGCGCAACCTCCTGGTCACCGACGGACGCCTCAGCGGGCTCCTCGACTTCGGCACGCTCGCCGCGGGCGACCCGGCCGCCGACGTCATGGTCGCCTGGAAGATGCTGACGCCCGACGCACGAGAGCGCTTCCGGCAGGAGCTAGGCGTCGACGACGCGACCTGGACGCGAGCCCGAGGCTGGGCGCTCTCGCAAGCCGTCATCGCCCTGGCCTACTACACGATGGAGACGAACCCCGTGCTGGTGCGCGAGGCCCGAAACTGGCTCGCCGAGGTGCTGGCCGATTCGGCCTGCATAAGCTTCTCGATATGACCAGGACACGGGTACTCATCGCGGGCGCGGCCGGCCGCGACTTCCACAACTTCAACCTCGTCTACCGAGGCCGCGAGGAGTACGAGGTGGTCGCCTTCACCGCGACGCAGATCCCCAACATCGACGGGCGCGTCTACCCGCGCGAGCTCGCGGGCGACCTCTATCCCGAAGGGATTCCGATCGCGCCGGAGAGCGAGCTCGAGGAGCTGATCGAGCGCCACGAGGTCGAGGACGTCGTCTTCGCCTACTCGGATGTGACGCACGAGCACGTGATGCACATCGGCTCGCGCGCGCTCGCGGCCGGCGCGTCGTTCCGCCTGATCTCGCCGCGCGAGACGATGCTGACGTCGTCCAAGCCGGTCGTCGCCATCTGCGCGGTCCGCACCGGCTCGGGCAAGAGCCAGACGACCCGGCACATCGCGGCGCTCTTGCGCGAGGCCGGCAACCGCGTCGCAGTCCTGCGCCACCCGATGCCCTACGGCGACCTCGCCGCGCAGGCGGTGCAGCGCTTCGAGCGCTATGAGGACCTCGACGCCGCCGACGCGACGATCGAGGAACGCGAGGAGTACGAGCCCCACCTGGCCGAGGGCAACCTCGTCTTCGCCGGGATCGACTACGGGGCGATCCTCGACCGCGCCGAGCAGGAGGCCGACGTGATCCTCTGGGACGGCGGCAACAACGACACGCCGTTCATCAAGCCCAACGTCCACGTCGTCGTCGTCGACCCGCACCGGCCGGGCCACGAGCTCCGCTACCACCCGGGCGAGACGAACCTGCGGATGGCGGACGTCTGCGTCGTCAACAAGATCGACAGCGCGCCGCAGGAAGGCGTCGACGCGGTGCTCGACTCGATCCGCGCCAACAACCCGGCCGCGCGGATCGTGCTCGCCGCGTCCCCGTACGTCGTCGAGGGCGATGCGGCCGAGATCGCCGGCAAGCGCGTGCTCGCGATCGAGGACGGGCCGACGCTCACGCACGGCGAGATGGCGTACGGCGCGGCGGTGCTCGCCGCGAAGGCGAACGGGGCCGCCGAGCTGATCGACCCGCGCGGCGCGGCCGTCGGCTCGATCGCGGAGACCTTCCGCCAGTACCCGCACGTCGGCGCGCTCCTGCCGGCGATGGGCTACGGGCGGCAGCAGATGGACGACCTGCGCGCGACGATCGAGGGCTCGGGTGCCGAGCTCGTCCTGATCGGGACGCCGATCGACCTGCGCAGGCTGATCGACTTCCAGGTGCCCGCACTCCGCGTCACGTACCGGCTTCAGGAGATGGGCGAGCCCACGCTCGCCGACATCCTCCGTGAGCACGGCCTCATAGGCGACGCCGGGCCCCCGGCCGGCGCGGCCTCCCGGCCGGCGGAGCCGGCCTCCGGCCCCGCCTCGCGTCCCTGACGGCACTGGGCTCTCCGGGCCCGTGTCAATGAACACTGTGCCCTCCGGCCCAGCACCGCCAGGAACGCGCCAGGAACCCGGAGGCCTCCAGTGACTTCGGTCGTAGCGCTCGGCGGCAACGCGCTGATGCGGCCGGGCGAGCGCGGGACCGCGGCAGAGCAGCGCGCGAACCTGCGCGACGTGTGTGAGGCGCTGCGCCCGCTGCTCGGCGAGCCCGAGCTCGTGGTCACGCACGGAAACGGGCCACAGGTCGGCAACGAGCTGCTGCGTCACGAGCGCGCGGCCGACGAGGCGCCGCCGCTGCCGCTCTACCTCGCGGTCGCGCAGACGCAGGCCGAGATCGGCGCGCTGATCGAGAGCGAGCTCGCGCCCGTCGCCGAGCGGCCGGTCGCCTGTCTGCTCACCCACGTCGTCGTCGACGAGGACGATCCTGCCTTCTCGAGCCCGACCAAGCCGGTCGGCCCGTTCTACGACGAGGCCCGCGCCAAGGAGCTCGAGCGCGACCGCGGCTGGCAGGTGGTTCACGATGCGGGCCGCGGCTGGAGGCGCGTCGTGCCGTCACCCCAGCCGCTCGAGATCGTCGAGCTGGAGGCGATCCGCGCACTCGTCGGCACGGGGACCATCGCGATCGCCTGCGGCGGCGGCGGGATCCCCGTCGCCCGGCGCGACGGCCGCCTGCCCGGAGTCGACGCCGTGATCGACAAGGACCGCGCGTCGTCTCTGCTCGCGCGCGCACTCGGCGCCGACCGGTTGGTGATCCTCACGGAGGTGCCGGCGGTCTACCGCGGCTTCGGCACCGGCCACCAGGAAGAGCTCCGCAGGCTCTCCGTGGACGAGGCGGAGGCGCTCGCCGCCGAGCTCGAGCCCGGCTCGATGCGTCCGAAGGTCGAGGCGAGTGCGGCGTTCGTCCGCGCGACCGGCCACGAGGCGCTGATCACATCGGCGGCCGCCCTAGGCGAGGCGCTGGAAGGGGAGGCGGGCACGCTCATCTCCTGACCGAACCGCTTCCGCGGGTCGTGCGAATCACTCCGACCCCCACGGAGGAGGACAAAGGGAGATGAGTACCGCAATCCGCAGCAAGGGGAGCCTTGCGGTGACCGCGCTGGCGCTGCTCGCCGGTGCGATCGCGCTGCTGCTCGTCGCCGGGCCCGGCCCGCAGGCCGCGAAGGCGTCGAGCCACCGGGAGGCGCCCCTGATCGCGACCGATCCGACCGCCGACAACACGGACCTCTACGCGTTCGTGAGCCCGGACCGGCCGGACACGGTCACCATCGTCGCGAACTACATCCCGTTCGAAGAGCCCGCGGGAGGGCCGAACTTCTTCAACTTCGACCCGAGCGCGCTCTACACGATCCACATCGACAACAACGGCGACGGCCGCGACGACGTCGCCTACAACTTCCGCTTCTCCACCGAGACGCGGAACCCGAACACGTTCCTCTACAACACCGGGCCGATCGGCTCGCTGAACGACCCGAACTGGAACGTCCGGCAGTTCTACACGCTCACCCGCGTGGCCGGTCACCACGAGACGGTGCTCGGCTCACACCTGCCGTCGCCGCCGAACAACATCGGCCCGCGGTCGACGCCGAACTACGGCAGCCTCGCGACTGCTGCCGTGAACACGCTCTCCGGCGGGGTGAAGGTCTTCGCCGGCCAGCGTGACGATCCGTTCTTCGTCGACCTCGGCTCGATCTTCGACCTCGGCGGGCTCCGGCCGTTCAACGCACTGCACCTGATCCCGTTGCCGGCGGCGCCGGGTGTCGACGACGTAGAGGGCTACAACGTCCACTCGATCGTCCTGCAGGTGCCGATCTCGCAGCTCGTCGACAGCACGCCGACGATCGGCGTCTACGCGAGTGCCGACCGGCCGAAGCTCCGGATCCTCCGGGCCGACGGCCGACAGAAGAACGTCGGGCCCTTCACGCAGGTCTCGCGGCTCGGCAACCCGCTGGTCAACGAGGTCCTGATCCCGCTCGGGGAGAAGGACTACTGGAACCGGCAGGATCCGCGTGACGACCAGCAGTTCATCGGGCACTACACCAATCCCGAGCTGGCGGCGTTGATTCACGTGCTCTACCCGACGCTGCCGGCGCCGCCGACGAGCGGGCGCAACGACCTGGTCGCGGTGCTGCTGACGGGCGTTCCGACGCTCAACTTCACCGGGCCGAGGCCGTCCGACGAGCTCCGGCTGAACACGGCGATCCCGCCGACCGCCAACCCGGACCGCCTCGGCGTCCTGAACGGCGACTTCGCGGGATTCCCGAACGGACGGCGGCTCGGCGACGACGTCGTGGACATCGAGCTGCGTGCGATCGCCTGCGGCTACGGGCCGATCCTGCATGCAGCCCTCGGGCTGTGCGACCTGCAGCCGAACGACCAGCTCGGCGACGGCGTGGACGGGAACGACGGATCGTTCCTCTCGACGTTCCCGTACGTCGCGCCACCGCACCAGGGCTACGACTCACACACGTAGGCCGATGCGGCGGCGACTTCTCATCGCAGGGGCAGCGGCGGTCATCGCCGCCGCTGCCCTGTCGCTGGGCAATGCCCTGCGCGGAGGTCCCGGCGCGGGGGCGACACCCGCTCCGGTCGCCGCCGAGCCGGCGGCAGCGGGAACCCGCTCGGCCCAGGCGACGATCGAGCGACTGCAGGCGGGCCTGCGCGCGAATCCGCACGACGGGCACGCGTTCGCCTTGCTCGGCGTTGCCTACCAGCAGCGCGCCCGCGAGACCGGCGACCCGACCTACTACACGAAGGCCGGCGGAGCTCTTCGCCGCGCGCTCACCCTCGTTCCGAAAGACCTCGTCGCGACGAACGGGCTGGGCTCGCTCGCGCTCTCTCGGCACCGCTTCAACGAGGCGCTCGCGCTCGGCCGCAAGGCACACCGGCTTTCGCCCACGACCGCCCTGACGTACGGGATCGTCGGCGACGCCCTTCTCGAGCTCGGGCGGTACCCGGCCGCGTTCCGCGCGTTCGACACGATGGCCAGGCTGAAGCCCGGCCTCGCCTCCTACTCCCGGATCTCGTACGGGCGCGAGCTACTCGGTCAGAGCGCGGGCGCGATTCAAGCGATGCAGCTCGCCGTCGACGCGGCAACCTCCGAGCCCGAGCCCACCGCCTGGACTCATTGGCAGCTCGGGAAGCTGTACTGGTCCGTGGGACGCATCGACGCCGCGGAGCACGAGTACCGCGCCGCCCTCGCTGCGTTCCCCGGCTACGTCTACGCGCTCGACGCCCTGGCGCAGGTCGAGGCGGCCCGCGGACACATCGCGAAGGCGATCTCGCTCGAGAGCAGAGCGGTCGACGAGATCCCGCTGCCGCAGTTCGTCGGGCTGCTCGGCGACCTCTACCGCTCGGACGGCCGGCCCGCGCTCGCTCGGCGGCAGTACCAGCTCGTCGGCGTGATCCAGCGGCTGCTCGTCGCAAACGGCGTCAAGACCGACCTCGAAACGGCGCTCTTCGACGTCGACCACGGCATCCGGCTCCGGCACGCGCTGGTCCTCGCGCGCAGGGCGGAGGCGGATCGCCCGAGCATCGACGGCGACGACGTCCTCGCGTGGGCGCTCGCCCGCAACGGACGCTGCGGCGAAGCACTCCACTGGTCACGGCAAGCCCTCAGGCTCGGGACGCACGACGCCCTGAAGCTGTTCCACCGCGGCATGATCGAGCGGTGTCTCGGTCACGATGCGGCAGCTCGCAACTACCTCCATGGCGCGCTCGCCTTGAACCCGCATTTCTCGATTGTGTGGTCGCCCGTGGCGAGGAAGGTGCTCGGATGAAGCGGCTCGCATTCGCAACCGTCGCGGCGGCGGTCCTCGCCGGGCTCGCGCTCCCGGCGCTGGCGTCCGCGCACCCTCTCGGCAACTTCACGATCAACCGCTTCAGCCGGATCGAGGTCTCGGGCCCGCGCATCTACGTCCGCTACGTGCTGGACATGGCCGAGATCCCGACCTATCAGGCAGGCCGCATCGATGCCCGCGGCTACGCTCGGCGCATCGCCGCGAACGCCCGCCTCGAGGTCGACGGCCGCCGAGCCAGCCTGGTACCCCTACGCACGGCTCTCGCGCACCCGCGCGGAGCGGCCGGACTGCGAACGACCCGCCTCGAGGTGATCCTCGCTGGGCCACAACCTCCCGGGGCGGGTCTCTGTTTCCTATCATGACAACAACTATAGAGACCGGATCGGATGGAAGGAGATCGTCGTCGGCGCGCACACGCCGAGCACGAGCCATGAGCTCCGCGCCTATCCGAAGAACCTCCTGCAGAGCCCGCTGGACGTCACCTCCGTTCAGGCGACCCTCGAGCCCCAGCCGGGCCGGCCGGTCCCGCCGACGCTCTCCAGCGGACAAGCTCTCGAAGCGCCGGACCGGGTCGCCGACGCCGGTTTCGCCTCCCTGGTCGGCCGCTCGCACCTGAGCGCGCTCGTCATCCTGGCCTCGCTTGCCGCAGCGGTCTTCTGGGGCGCCGCCCACGCGCTCTCGCCCGGCCACGGCAAGACGATCGTCACGGCGTACCTCGTCGGCCAGCGTGGAACGCCTTCGCAGGCAGCCCTGCTCGGCCTGATCGTCACCGCCACGCACACGGTCGGCGTCTTCACGCTCGGCCTGGTGACGCTCGCCCTCTCGCAGCTGATCGTCCCGGACCAGCTCTATCCGTGGCTGAACCTGGCCTCGGGACTCCTCGTCGTCGGGATCGGCGCCGCCGTTCTGCGGGCCCGCCTGCGTCGCCGCGCGCACGAGCACAGCCACGGCCACGATCACCACCACGGCCACACACACGCCGCACCGACCCGTCGGTCGCTGCTCGCAGTCGGCGTCTCGGGCGGACTGCTTCCCTGCCCGTCGGCGCTGGTCGTGCTGCTCGCAGCGATCTCGCTGCACCGGATCGCGTTCGGCCTCCTGCTGATCGTCGCGTTCAGCGCGGGCCTGGCTCTGAGCATCACCGGCGTCGGCCTGCTGGCGGTCCTCGCGCGGAGCACCTTCCGGCGGCTCAGCTTCGAGGGCCGCCTGATGCGCCTCCTGCCCGCGGCCAGCGCGCTCGTGATCCTCGCGGCCGGCGTCGCCATGACCCTCCGCGCGTTCCCGAAGGTGGCCTGACGTGTTCGGCCTCGACACCTGGCTCGCGGGCTTCTCCGACGGCACGACGCTCGCTGTCGTCGCTCTCGTCGCGATCGTGCTCGGTCTGCGGCACGCGAGTGACCCCGACCATCTCGCCGCAGTCACGACGCTGATCGCCGGCACCGAAGAGCGCGCGGCCAGAGCGGCCGGGCGACTCGGGTCTGCCTGGGGCCTCGGCCATGCGACGAGCCTGTTCGTGTTCGGCGTCCCGATCGTGTTGTTCAAGGCCTACCTGCCCGAGCGCGTTCAGCAAGCCGCAGAGACGAGCGTCGGCGTCCTGATCATCGGCCTGGCGGTCTGGCTGCTCGTGCGCTGGCGACGGGGCGCCTTCCACGTACAGGTGCACTCCCACGGCCGCGGCGAGGTGCACGCCCACGGAGCCCGCAGCCCACTCCAGGCGTACGGGATCGGGCTCGTCCACGGGACCGGAGGGAGCGCCGGCGTCGGCGTTCTCCTGCTCGGCTCGATCCACGACCACGTGCTCGCGCTCGCGGCGCTCGCGATCTTCGCCTTCTTTACCGCCGTCTCGATGGCGCTCCTCTCGACGGGCTTCGGCCGCGTGCTCGGCTCGGCGCGCCTGCGCGCCTCGTTCCAGCGGCTCGCGCCGGGGATGGCGCTGCTCAGCCTCGCGTTCGGCGCGTGGTACGCGATGGGCGCGCTCGACCTCGCGCCATACTTCCTCTGATGAGCGAGCTGCACTCGCTGGTCGCCCCCTACGCGCTCGATGCCTTGGACGAATCCGACGAGCGCAGCTTCGAAGAGCACCTGGCGCTCTGCGAGCGCTGCCGCGAAGAGCTAGCCGCTCTGCGCGAAGCAGCGGCGACGCTTGCCTACGCCACGCCTGCCGCGGCCCCGCCGCCCGATCTGAAGCAGCGGATCCTGGAGCAGGCCCGAAGCGAGCGGCCGAACGTCGTCCCGCTACGACGTCCGCACGCCTGGCGCGCGCCGCTCGGCATCGCCGCGGCAGCAGCGGCCGCGGTCGCGCTCGGCCTCGGCGTCTGGAGCGCGACCCGCCCCGCGAGCGAGAACGCGTTCACCCACGTGCTCTCCCAACCGGGTGCGACGGTGAGCGCGATGGGCCAGAGCGGCGCGCTCGCGGTGGCGCCCAACGGCCGCGCTGCGCTCGCCCTCAGCCTGCCGCGCGCGCCCAGCGGCAAGGCTTACGAGGCCTGGGTCATCCAGGCGGGGAGAGCGCGGCGGGCCGGCCTCTTCGACGGTGGCAACGAGACCAGCATCGTGGGGCTCGACGGCCGCGTTCCCACGGGTGCGGTCGTCGCGGTCACGGTCGAACGCGCGGGCGGCGTCGACCAACCCACGCGGAAGCCCCTCGTGACGAGCGGGGCGACGGCGTGACCCTGCTGCAGACGGTGCCGCCGCCGGCGCGCGCGTCGCGCGAGCTCGCGCACCTGTCGGACGAGGCCCTGCTCTCGCTCGTCGCGAGCTCGGACGACGCCGCGCTCGGCGAGCTCTACGACCGCTTCGGCGGAGTCGCCTACGGCCTCGCCCTGCGGATCCTCCGCGACGAGAGCCTTGCGCAGGACGCGGTCCAGGAGGCCTTCCTCGGAGTCTGGAGAACGGCCGACCGCTTCCTCGCCGAGCGCGCCGCGGCCCGAACCTGGATCCTCACGCTCGTCCACCGCCGCGCGGTCGATCTCGTCCGACGCGAAGACCGGCGCCGCGGCGAACCGCTCGAAGGCGCCCCCGAGCCCGCTGCGCGCGAGACCGTCGACGAGGAGGCGGCCGTCCGCTTTCAGCGCCGAGTCGTCCAGGAGGCGCTTCGCCAGCTCACTCCCGAGCAGCGCGAGGCGCTCGAGCTCGGCTACTACGGAGGGCTGACCCAAGCCGAGCTCGCGGAACAGCTCGGCCAGCCTCTCGGCACGGTAAAAAGCCGCATGTTCGCCGGGCTCGGACGCTTACGCGAGCTGCTCGGCCAGGCCGGGCTCGAGGAGTCGGTCTCGAGCTCCTAAGCGGTTTGATGATCCACACCTTCGCGCAGGAAGACTCGAGGAGCTCGCCCGCCACGCTTCGATCCCCGTGATCAACGGCCTCACCGACAGCTCGCACCCGTGCCAGGCGTGGGACCAGGCGAAGGACCGCCTGCACACCCAGAAGGCGCTGATGGCCCTTGTGATCGAGTAGCCGTTGCTGCCTTTGAAGGACAACGTCCCGACGCGGACGTTCCCGGTCGTCACCGTCGCGCTGATCGCAGCCAACACGCTCGCGTGGGTCTGGGAGTGGAAGACCGGCGTCGACAAGGAGGTCCTGCACTACGGCTACTACCCGTGCACCGTCCACGGGCCGTGCGTCGAGCCGGCGACGCTCGTGCCGCACATCCCGTTCTACGAAGGCGCGTTCACGTCGATGTTCATGCACGGGAGCTGGTTCCACATCGCCGGAAACATGCTCTTCCTCTGGATCTTCGGCAACAACGTCGAGGATGCGATGGGCCGCGTCCGGTTCCTCGTCTGGTACCTCGTCGCAGGGCTCGCCGCGGTCGCGACGCAAACGGTCGTCACGCTCTGGTTCTCGAACGCGCAGGGCGCGAGCATCCCGAACGTCGGCGCCTCGGGCGCGATCGCCGGGGTGCTCGGCGCGTACATCGTGCTGCTGCCGCGGGCCAAGGTGCTGACGGCGTTCATCATCATCATCCTGATCTTCCTGCGTGAGATTCCTGCGATCTGGTTCCTCGGGATCTGGTTCGCGTTCCAGCTCTGGGACGGCGGCTTCGCGCTTCTCCATCCGGAGGAGGGCGGGAACATCGCGTTCTTCGCGCACATCGGCGGCTTCGTCTTCGGGATCGCAACGGTCTATCTGGTGGCCGTACGCAGGCCGTTACGGCCGACCTGGTGAGCTCCCGGCTGCTCACGGACATCGCCCTGGCCGCCGCGGCTTTGGGCCTGCTCGTCGTCCTGATCTACCTGTTCTCTTCCGGTGATTAAGGAATGGCGGCCGGGGTTACTTCGTTTTCAGAGTCATGACCGATATCGACCAGATCCGAGAAGAGATCGACCGCGCCACCGAGCGCCGCGCCGAGCTCTGGCACCTCCTCTCGGAGGGCCACGACGCCGAGCTCGCGGCGGAGCTGCACGCGCTCGAGGAGCGTCTCGCGACGCTCTGGGACGAGCAGCGCCTGCTCAAGGCACGCGTGCGTTTCGGCGACCGCGACGAGATCATCAAGCGAGCCCGCCACGAGGAGCGGCTCGCCCGCGCGGCGTAAGAAGTCCTCTCCCCGAGCCGGCGGCCTTAGCCGCCGGCTCGCGCCCCTTTCCACTGTGACTGACCGCCCGACGCGGCTCTTGATGCCTTGACGTTGAAAGCTTGACAGGCGTTCCGGAAACGTTTACGGTGGCTCCGTAATCGTTTCCGGAGAGGCATTTTGACGACTATTCAGGAACTGGCAGAGCAAACAGGAGTCTCGGTCGCGACCGTCTCGCGCGCGCTCAACGGCTCGCCTGAGGTCAGTGAGGCGACCCGCAAGCGGATCCTGGAACTCGCCCGCAAGCTCGACTACACCCCCAGCGCGGCGGCACGCACGCTGCAGAGCAGCCGCTCGCACGTGGTCGGCGTGATCCTCGAGACGGGAGCGGGCCACCCGGACCTGATGCACCCCTTCTTCCAGCAGGTGCTCGTGGGGCTCAAGCACGGGGCCGGCGAGCGGGGCTACGACTTGCTCCTCTTCGCCACCGACGAGCCCGGGAACGGGTTCGGCGGGACGCACTCGTACCTGCGCCGCGCCGGCCACCACGGGGTCGACGGCGTCGTCGTCATGGGCTACGACCCGAGCGACGCAGAGATGCGGAAGCTGGTCGCATCAGGGCTGCCGTGCATCACGATCGACGCCGATACCGGCGAGCCGCACTGCGGCTACGTGATGTCCGAGAACCGCGGAGGAGCGGCCGAGGCCGTGCGCCACCTGCACGGGCTCGGACACGAGCGCATCGCGACGATCGCCGGCCCCCAAGAGACGTCGCCGGGGGAGGCGCGCCTCGACGGCTACCTCGACGAGATGCGGCGGCTCGGCCTCGAGGTGCGGCGCGAGTACGTGGTCGCGGGAGACTTCTACGACGAGTCGGGCTATCGCGCGACGCAGCGGCTCCTGGACCTGGCCGAGCCCCCGACCGCCCTGTTCGCGGCAAGCGACCTGATGGCGGCCGGCGCCCTGCGCGCCGCGAGCGAGCTGGGCGCCCACGTGCCCGAGGACCTCGCCGTCGTCGGCTTCGATGACATCGCGATCGCCGGACTGATCCAGCCGTCGCTGACCACCGTCCGGCAGGAGATGCACGCGATCGGCGAGGCGGCCGCCGAAGCACTGGGCCAGATGATCGACGACCCCGAGACACAACCGGTGCGGCGGATCGTTCCGACGCGCCTGGTGGTGCGCTCGTCGACCGAAGTGAATGGAGCGCCGAGGGAACGGACGCTCGCAGCCGACAAGGAGGTGCGCTGAACGCTGATCGGCGGCCCTGAAGGGCCGTCCGTACGGGGCAGTTCCACGTAGGAGCGAGCGATCAAAGGAGGAGAACCGAAGTGCAGATCAAGCGAACGATCAGGAGCCCGCGACACCGTTTCCGGCTGCTGGTGGCACTCCTCGTTGTCGGCGGGACCGTCGCGACGGGCCTGGTTGCCGGAACCGCTTCCGGCAGCGGCAAGGACAAGGTGACGCTGCGCGTCAGCCTGTTCGGCGACTTCGGATACCACGACCTCTACGCGCAATACGAGGCGGCCCATCCGAACATCGACATCAAGGAAGACATCCAGAGCTACGCGGACCATCACTCGAACCTCGCCAAGAACCTGGCGGTCGGCTCGGGCGCCGACGACATCGAAGCGATCGAGGTCGGGTTCATCGGGCAGTTCAAGTCGCAGCCCAACCTGTTCGTCGACCTGAACAAGTACGGCGCCAAGAAGCTCCAGAAGCGCTGGCTGGCCTGGAAGTGGAGCCAGTCGCTTGCGAGGAACGGCGCCCAGATCGGCCTCGGCACAGACGTGGGCAGCCTCGGAATCTGCTACCGGCGCGACCTGTTCAAGAAGGCCGGCCTGCCGAGCAGCCGCGTTGCGGTCTCGAAGCTCTGGCCGACCTGGCAGAAGTTCATGACCGTGGGCAAGCGGTTCGAAGGCCACGCGCCGAAGGGCGTCTCGTTCTTCGACGCCGGCAGCAACGTCTACAACGCGATGATCGGCCAGCAGAATCCGGCGTACTACTCGCGGAGCGGCCGTGTCATCGTCGGCTCCAATCCGGCGGTCAAGAGGGCCTGGGCCCTGACGATGCAGGGCATCAAGGCCCACGAGAGCGGAGGCCTGGCCGCGTTCAGCAACGACTGGAACACGGGCTTCAAGAACGGCACGTTCGCCACCGTGACGTGCCCGGCCTGGATGATGGGCTACATCCAGGGCCAGGCCCCGAAAACCGCGGGCAAGTGGGACATCGCCGCGGTTCCGGGCGGCGGCGGCAACTGGGGCGGCTCGTTCCTGAGCGTCCCGAAGCAGGGCTCTCACCAGGCCGAGGCCGCCGACCTGGTCAAGTTCCTGACCTCGCCGGCCGCCGAGAAGTACGTCTTCAAGCAGACCGGCAACCTCCCCAGCCAGCCCGCGCTGTTGAAGAGCCCGGCGGTGAGGAAGTTCAAGAACGCGTTCTTCAACCACGCACCGGTCGGGAAGATCTTCGCGACCTCGGCATTGAGGCTGAAGCCGCAGATCCTGGGCCCCCACCACGGGGACATCCAGACCGCGTCCACGAACGCGATCCAGCGGGTCGAGCAGCACAAGCAGTCCCCCGCGCAGTCGTGGAAGCAGTTCCTCAAGGACGTCAAGGCAGTGACCTAGGGGTTTGCCCCGACGATGGGCGCGCCTGGCCCGGGTGACCCTCCACTCGGGTCAGGCCCTCATCGGTCTGGACGTTCTAGGGAGGTGTTGAGAGCGCGATGAGCGAAAGGACGGCAGTGCACTCCTCGGTGAAGGCTGCCCCAGCCCGCCGGATCGGCATCCGCGGCCGCCTGCACAACCTCGACGAGCGCTGGTCGCCGTACCTCTACATCTCGCCGTTCTTCCTGCTCTTCATCGTCTTCGGGCTCTTCCCGCTCGGGTACACGGCCTGGGTCTCGCTGACCGACCGGACACTGCTCGATCCCAACCCGACCTTCATCGGGCTCGACAACTACACGGCGCTCCTCCACGACTCGTACTTCTGGAACGCCGTCGAGAACACGCTCGGGATCTGGGCGATCTCGACCGTGCCCCAGCTGCTGATCGCCCTGGGGCTCGCGACGCTGCTCAACACCGGTCTCCGCGCTCGCACGTTCTTCCGGATGGGCGTCGTCCTGCCGCAGGTGACGTCCCTCGTCGCAGTCGCGCTGATCTTCACGCAGCTCTTCTCGCGCGACTACGGGCTCGTCAACTACATGCTCCACTTCGTCGGGATCCACAACATCGACTGGGAGGCCGGCCGGCTCTCGTCCTGGATCGCGCTCTCGGTGATGGTCACCTGGCGCTGGGCCGGCTACAACGCCCTCATCTACCTCGCGGCGATGCAGGGCATCCCGGACGAGCTCTACGAGGCGGCCGCGATCGACGGTGCGGGACCGTGGAAGCAGTTCATCCACGTGACGGTCCCGCAGCTGAGGAACACGATCATCTTCACGGTCATCATCTCGACGATCGGCGGCCTCCAGCTCTTCACGGAGCCATACCTCTTCGAGCCGCTCAAGGCAGGGGCGACCGGCGGCTCGGGGCGCCAGTACCAGACGGTCGTCATGTACCTCTACGAGAAGGCCTTCGCCGGCACGCAGTTCAAGTTCGGCTACGCGGCCGCGATCGGCTGGGCCCTGTTTCTGCTGATCGCGCTGATCTCGCTCGTGAACCTGTTGATCGTGCGCAGGATCAGGACGGCGGAGGCCTGATGTCGACCGTCGCCCAACCCGTTTCCCCGCGCAGGAGGCGAAGAATCTCGCGCCGGCTCGGCGCGGCCGGCCCGCTCACGTACGTGGGCCTCGGGCTCGTAACGATCATTTCGATTTTCCCGCTCTACTGGTCGCTGGTCGTCGCGTCGCACGACAACTCCGCGGTTGCGGCCTACCCCCCGGTCCTGACGCCGGGCACTCAGCTTTGGCACAACCTCACTCGGCTCTTCGACTCGGGCGAGGTCAACGTCGACTTCTGGAAGGCGCTGATCAACTCGGCGATCGTCGCCTCGACCGTCACCGTCGCCGTCGTCTTCTTCAGCGCGCTCGCGGGGTTCGCCTTCGCGAAGCTGCGCTTCCCGGGCCGGAACGCGTTCTTCCTGCTGGTGATCGCGACAATGCTCGTCCCGGTCCAGCTGGGCGTGATCCCGCTCTACATCGAGATGGTCAAGTTCGGCTGGGTCAACCACCTCCAGGCCGTGATCGCGCCGAACCTCGTCACCGCCTTCGGCGTCTTTCTCATGCGCCAGTACATCGCGGGATCAGTGCCCGACGAGCTGATCGACGCCGCGCACGTCGACGGCTGCTACACGATGGGCGTCTTCTGGCACGTGGTCATGCCGGCGGTGCGCCCGGTGGCCGCGGTGCTCGGCCTGCTCACGTTCATGACGATCTGGAACGACTTCTTCTGGCCACTGATCGTCCTCGGCCCGCGCAACCCGACGGTGCAGGTGGCGACCTCGACGCTCGCGAGTGGCTACGTCCAGGACTACGCACTCGTCCTCACCGGCACGTTCGTATCGATCCTCCCGCTCTTGATCGTGTTCCTCGTCTTGGGGCGCCAGATCATCGGCGGGATCATGAAAGGAGCGGTCAAAGGATGAGCTTTCCCAACGAATTCGTGTGGGGTGCGGCAACCGCCGCGTACCAGATCGAGGGTGCCACGGAGGCCGACGGCCGCGGCGAGTCGATCTGGGACCGCTTCTCGCACACCCCCGGCAGGGTCGCGAACGGCGACACCGGCGACCGTGCCTGCGAGCACTACTACCGCTGGCGCGAGGACCTGGACGTGATGAGCTCCCTCGGGCTCCAGGCCTACCGCTTCTCGATCTCGTGGCCGCGCATCCAGCCTGCCGGGCGGGGGCCGGTGAATCGGAAGGGGATCGACTTCTACCGCCGGCTCACCGAGGGCCTGCTCGAGCGCGGGATCGCGCCGCTCGCGACGCTCTATCACTGGGACCTCCCTCAGGCCCTCCAGGACGAAGGCGGCTGGGCCTCGCGCGAGGTCGCCGACCGCTTCGAGGTCTACGCCGAGCTCGTCTTCGAGCATCTGGGCGACCTCGTCGATGACTGGGTCACGCACAACGAGCCCTGGGTGACGTCCTTCCTCGGCTACGGCTACGGGACGAAGGCGCCCGGGATCCAGGACTGGCGCGCGGCGCTCACCTCGGCCCATCACGTCCTGCTCTCGCACGGAAAGGCGGTCGCGGCGTTCCGCGCCGGCCGCGGCACCGGGCGGATCGGGATCACTCTCGACCTGACGCACGTCTACGGGGACGCCGAGGCCGCGCTCAGGTTCGACGGCAACCGCAACCGCTGGTTCCTCGACCCGGTTCTGCGCGGCGGCTACCCCGCGGACATGGTCGATCTCTACGAGGCGCGGCTCGGCCCGCTCGAGTTCATCCGTCCCGGAGACCTCGAGGAGATCGCGGCGCCGATCGACTTCCTCGGCGTGAACTTCTACCAGCCGGCGGTCGTCCAGCTCGACGGCGACCAGGGGCCGATCGGTGTCGAGGAGCTCCCGCCTGACGGGCCGACGACGGCGATGGGCTGGCGGGTCGCGCCGGACGCGCTCACCGAGCTGCTCCTGCGCCTGAAGCGCGACTACGGCGACCTGCCGCTCCTGATCACCGAGAACGGGGCGTCGTTCGACGATCCGCCGGTCAACGGGAGCGCGGTCGTCGAGGACCCGCAGCGCGTCGAGTATCTCCGCGGCCACGTCGCGGCCGTCGAGCGTGCAGTCGGCGCGGGCGTGGACGTGCGCGGCTACTACGTGTGGTCGCTCCTCGACAACTTCGAGTGGGAGCACGGCTACTCGAGCCGCTTCGGGATCGTCGGCGTCGACTTCGAGAGCCAGCGCCGCACGCCGAAGCGCAGCGCGCTCTGGTATCGCGACCTGATCAGCGAGCACCGGAACGGCAAGGGCTAGCGATGGCCGGTCTCAGCTTCAGCGGACTGACCAAGGCCTTCGACGGCGGGACCCTGGCGGTCGAATCGTTCGATCTCGACATCACCGACGGCGAGTTCATGGTCCTCGTCGGCCCGTCCGGCTCGGGCAAGACCACCGTCCTGCGCCTGACGGCCGGGCTCGAGCACGCGACGAAGGGCGAGATCGCGATCGGCGGCCAGGTCGTGAACCACCTGCACCCCATGGACCGGGACATCGCGATGGTCTTCCAGAACTACGCGCTCTACCCGCACATGACGGTCTCGCAGAACATGGGCTTCGGGCTCAAGCTCCGGCACACGAAGAAGAGCGAGATCAAGAAGCGCGTCGACGCCGCCGCCCGCACGCTCGGCATCTCCGAGCTGCTGAAGCGCAAGCCCGGCCAGCTCTCGGGCGGGCAGCGGCAGCGCGTCGCGATGGGCCGCGCGATCGTGCGCGAGCCGGCCGTCTTCCTCATGGACGAGCCGCTCTCGAACCTCGACGCGAAGCTACGTGTGCAGATGCGGGCGGAGATCCAGGAGCTCCAGCACCGGCTGGAGACGACCACGATCTACGTCACCCACGACCAGACCGAGGCGATGACGATGGGCGACCGCGTCGCCGTCATGCGCCAGGGGAGGCTCGTGCAGGTCGACGCGCCGCAGGCGCTCTACGACCGGCCGGTCGACCTGTTCGTCGCCGGGTTCATCGGCTCGCCGGCGATGAATCTCGTCCGTGCGCACCTGCACGCGTCGAACGGCTCGCTCGTCGCAGAAGTCGGCTCGAGGAAGCTGGAGCTGCCGGCGAGCACCGTGCCGGGATCGGTCTTGGAGCGCGCAGGAGGCGAGGTGATCGTCGGGATTCGCCCCGAGCACCTCGAGGATGCCGAGCTCTCGGGACCGGCGAACGGGCGGATCATGCTCGAAGCGCCGGTCACCCTGGCCGAGCCGGTCGGCGCCGAAGTGATCGCCCACTTCGAGCTCGACACCCCGCCGGTGCTGACGAAGGACACGATCGAGCTGGCGCCCGATGTCGACGACCTCGATGCGGAGCAAGGCCGCGACAAGCGGGTGATCTGCACGGCCCGACTCGATCCGCGGACGAAGGCGTCGAGGGGCGAGCGCTTGCGGCTGGTCGTCGACCCGGCATCGCTCTACTTCTTCGATCCGGAAAGCGAGACCGCCCTCCGCTAGCACGGTTGCGCAAATCCGACCGCGCCTGGAAGCCTCACTGAGGAACGAGCCGGCCCCTAGATCTGGCTGTCACTCGAGATGTGGGCTCTCGCCGCGCTTTCGCCCAGAGACGGGATCGCGGAACCGATCGGGGTGGTGCGCAAACGGGCTCATCTCGAAGAGCGCCCACGCGAGCACGGCCCCGGCGCCGACGACGAACGCGAAGACGAGGAGAATCATCAGCGCGTGCATGTCAGCCTCCTTTCGTCGAGGGAGACAGCATGGCCCCACCGCTGGGCGACCGGCATCAGCGCGGGCACTGAAGAACGCTCGGTCGAAACTACTGACGGAGCCGCGGGGCAGGGCTAGCTGAGCCGTTCGGGCCATGTTCAGGCCACGGCGCCGGGCTGCCCTGCTCTCCTGTTTGGCTCTAACATGCCGGTACGGGGCGTTAGCTCAGCTGGGAGAGCGCCGGCTTTGCAAGCCGGAGGTCACCGGTTCGATCCCGGTACGCTCCATTTCCCGCTTCGACCGCTTCGCTTTCCTCTCGCTCGGGCAGCGAGCCGGCGTTGCCGGCTCGCGCGGGGCTGTCGGACAGGCACGCCGCGCCCGCCATGCCGGTCGCGGCGGCGAGGTGCTGCTTATTCCGAGGCTGCGTCCGCTTGGCTGTCGAGGAGCTCTCGCGCCTGTGCCGCGTCGCTCTCGTCCACGACTACCTCGATCGGCGAAGTGGCGCCCATCGGCAGGACGCTCTGATTCATGGCGGATCCCCCGTGGGACGCCTCGATGCCGTTGGCTCGGAGGAGGCCGAGGATCATGTCCGCTTCCGCCTCGTTTGGCACCACGGCAACCGTGACTGCGCTCACCGGGAGAGCATAGTCCCGGCCGGCGGCCTCAGTAGCCCAGCCAGGTGCGCTGGGCGAGGGCGAGCTGGACGTTGTGGATGTAGTTCACGGCGCCCGAGTCGTACCAGCTGCCCGAGTACCACGAGCCCACGCAGCCCCAGAGGACGTACGGCCAGCCGTGCGCGGCGGCGATCTGCCTGACCGTCTGGCCGTTGTAGAGCCAGGAGCCGCCCGGTTCGTAGAAGTCGCCGTTGTAGCAGGCGCGCAGCCTGGCCGCGTAGAGATCGACCGCTAGGGCCGTCGATCGCTGGATGTCCGGCATGCCGCCCCACAGAAGCGAGCCATCGCAGTTCTTGTTCTTGATCTGGATGACGCTGAAGGAGCCGATCGTCGGGTCGCCGCCGCCGCAGCGGTCGCCCCACGTGGACTGGTGCCAGGTCGACTCGATCACGGCGACCGCGCGCATCAGGTCCTCGTCGATGCCCCAGCGGCACCCGGCCCAGGAGAACATCTCCGTCGTCGTGCCGGTGAACTGGCCCTGGACGAGCGGCACCCTCCCGGCCCAGGCGGACCAGTAGGGGTCGGTCATGGCCGGCCCCCAGACGTACGAGCCGTCGCCGACGGTGTGGTTCGACGCGTCGTTGTCGTGACGCGGCTCCCAGGTGGTGTGGATGATCTTGGTCGCGCAGGTCGCCGCGTCGCGCGGGAACGAGTTCGCGAGAGCGCAGCTCGCCTCGGCCCGGTCGACGCAGTTGCGAGACGGGTCCGTGCCGAAGTAGCCGGGCGGAGGCGGCGGCAGCGGTGGCCCCTGGACGGTGATGACACCCGAGGGCTTCGAGCGGGCCGACCGGTGCCCGACACGGTTGGAGGCCGTCACGACGACACGCAAGCGGTGCCCCACGTCGCGGGCTCCGAGCAGGTAGGTCACGTGCCTCGCGCCGCGGACCTTCCCGCACGACCTGCCGGCCCGGTTGCAGGACTGCCACGCGTAGCGAAAGGCGGTCGGCCGGTTCGACCAGCGGCCGCGGCGGGCCGTGAGGGTCTTCCCCTGGAGAGCGGTTCCGGCGATCTTCGGCGCTGCGCGATTCTGGGGCGCCCGTAGCCGCCCGGCCAGCGATGCCCCCGCGAAGAGGACGGCTGCCAGGAGGAGCGCGCCGATGATCGAGGCTGATCGCTTCATCGACCTAGCCGGAACTTAAGCGGATTGACCGGCCGGCCCCGGTGGCGCATCTCGAAGTGGAGGTGCGTGCCCGTGCACCAGCCCGTGCAACCCGCCGTCCCGAGGCGCTCTCCCGGCCAGACCCTCTCGCCGAGGCGAACGCGCCAGCCGGCGAGGTGCGCGTAGAGGCTCGTGTAGCCGTGGCCGTCCTTGGTCTCGACCACGTTCCCGTACCCCTCGAAACCCCGAGGCTGGCCGACCTCGACGACGATCCCCGGTTGAGCCGCCGTTACCGCGCGCGTGCGCAGGATGCCGATGTCGATCCCCGGATGGCCGCCTCCGAACTGCGTCGTGATCGATCCCTGCGCCGGCCACGACGACCAGTCGGGCGTTTGCGGAGCAGCGGGAAGAGGCGCGCGCGAGAGCGCAAGCGCGAGGAGCAGGGCGAGCACGGCGCCGCGGAGAGTAGCAGCGAATCGATGATTTGCAGGTCTTTCGAGAATCCGCGATGTCTCTAGACTGCCTGCGCGTGGGGGTCTTCTTCGTCGTTCTCGCGCTCCTCGCGGGGCCGCCGCCGCCCGGGGCGCCGATTCCACGGGACCCCGCCAAGCTGGCCGCGCGGCTCGAGCAGACGACGCGCTCGCTCGACGAGAGCGTCGACTCCTGGCGCGCGAGCGGTGCACGACGGCCCCCGGACGACGTCACGCTGTATGCGCTCTACCAGCAGCGGATCGTGATCCTGCTGACCGAGAAGCCCGAGCTGTCACGCGAGGTAATCGGACGGCTGCCGTCGGAGGAGGCGCGCCCGCTTCGAACTGAGCTGGCCGCCCGCAGGGAGCTCAGACGGCTGTCGAGGCCGCGACCGCGCAGTGCTTTCCGGACAGGCCCCGCCGAGCCCGCAACGAGCCTCCGCGGTTACTACGGCGCTGCGCAGCGGCGGTTCGGTGTGGCCTGGAACGTGCTCGCCGCGGTCAACTTCGTCGAGTCGGCGTTCAACAAGCTCCGCAACGCGAGCACGGCGGGCGCGCAGGGGCCGATGCAGTTCATTCCTTCGACGTGGCGCGTGTACGGGCTCGGCGGGAACATCCACGACCCGCACGACGCGATCCTCGGCGCGGCCAACTACCTGCACGCGAACGGCGCGCCTCACAACTACCCGCGCGCGCTCTACCGCTACAACCCGTCCCGGTTCTACGTCGACGCGGTGCTCCGCTACGCGAGCCTGATCCGGGCGGACCCGCGCGCCTTCTACGTCCTCTACAGCCGCCAGGTGTTCGTCCGCACGCCGCACGGGCTCGTGCGGCTCACCGGGCCACGGTGAGCCCGCCTCCGCTCGTCCTGCTGCACGGCCTCGGCACGGGACCGAGCGGCTGGCAGCCACAGGTCGATGCATTCAGCCCCTCGCGCACGGTGGTCACGCCTGCGCTCCGGCTCGACACGGCCTTCGACTTCGGGGCCGAGGCGAGGCGCGTTGTCGCAGACGTGGCCCCTGGGAGCAAAATCGACCTCTGCGGCCTTTCCCTCGGTGCGCTGGTCGCTCTGCGTGCGGCCGTCGACGAGCCCCAACGCATCCGGCGGCTGGCAGTCTCCGCCGGGTTCGCCTCGCTCCCGCGCTTGCATGCGCTGCTGCAGCTCGCGCTGGGCAACGCCACGCGGCTGATGCCGGCGCATGTTCTACGCGGACAGCTCGTCGCGGGAATTCCCGAGGTGCACCGCGAGACGGCGAGGCTGGAGACGGCAGAGCTCGACGGACGGGCGATCCGACACGTCTTCCACGAAGGCCGCCGCTTCGACGTCCGTGCCGGGCTCGAGCGGGTGACGATGCCCGTGCTCGTGCTCGTTGGTGCAGACGACTGGGCGAACCGGCGGCTCTCGCGGGAGCTCGCGGATCAGATTCCGGGCGCGAAGATCGAGCCGATCGCCGGCGCGGGCCACGTCGCGAACCTCGACGCGCCCGACGGGTTCAACGAGGCGCTGCGGTCCTTTCTCGACGCGTAGCTTGCGAAGACCCCGGCGGCGTCTTCACCGGCGGGTGCTCGCCGGTCAGGATCCCCCACGCCTTGGTCGCGACCTTGCGGGCGACCAGCGACGTGACGATGCCGAGCGCGCCGTAGAGGGCCGTCCAGCGGCGCTCCTTGCGCTGCCGTTCCTTCGGGTCGGTCGTCGCGGAATCCAGCAGGCTCTTCAGGTCTGCAGCGAGGTTTCGTAGATCCTCTGCGACCGCATCGCGTCTGTCGCTCACAACTCCTCCTGTTTGGCCAAAGCGGGTGCCGGAGACAGTGATGGCGTTCCGCGTGCGGCCAGTCGGCAAACGCGAACGTTATGCGCTATCGCAGAAACACAACGCTTGACCCATCGCAGGTCGAGGACCGGCGCGGACAAGGGCCGATGCTCGGCCTGCCGGGCGGTGGGCTGACGGTCGGCGGCGGCGGCCTGGGGATCGTCGGCCTCGTCATCTACCTCCTCGTGAGCGCCCTGGCCGGCAGCTCGGGCGGGATCTCGGGACCGCTCCAGAACCTCGACGGGTCGACGGTGTCGCAGACGCCGGCCGCAGAGAGCTGCACGTCCGGCGGCCAGGCCAACTCACGCGAGGACTGTCGCATCGTCGCCGACATCAACAGCGTCCAGGCGTACTGGACCGGCCGTTTCGGCGCCAACGGCCGGGCGTACGAGCCCGCCAAGACCGTCTTCTTCACCGGTTCGACGGACACCGGCTGCGGGCCTGCGAGCACCGACGTCGGACCGTTCTACTGTCCGGTCGACAAGCACGTCTACATCGACCTCGGATTCTTCGACGAGCTGCGAACCCGGTTCGGAGCACAGGGCGGGCCCTTCGCGCAGGCATACGTGCTCGCCCACGAGTACGGCCATCACGTCCAGGACCTGCTCGGCACCCTCGGTTCCGGGTCGAGCCAAGCAGGTGCCCAGGGCCGTTCGGTGCGCACCGAGCTCCAGGCGGACTGCTTCGCGGGCGTCTGGGCCCAGCACGCGAGCCAGACCGGCTACATCGTCGGGTTGACGCAGGCCGACATCGCCGACGCGCTCGACGCGGCCGCCGCCGTCGGGGACGACCGGATTCAGTCGGAGACGCAGGGACAGGTGAACCCGGAGACCTGGACTCACGGCTCCTCCGCGCAGCGTCAGAAATGGTTCACCGCCGGCTACCGATCCGGCAAGCCGGCGGCATGCAACACCTTCAGCGGGCCGCTCTAGTTTTCGCGCCGGTCTGGCTGGCTCGCGTTCATCATCGGCGTGATCGTGGCCGTCATCCTCGTCGCCGTCGTCGGACGCTTCCGCAGCGACAGGCCGGCCGTCGGTCGCGCCTAAGCGCGTCGACCCCGAGCGCTAGATGGTGAAGCGCGGCCGCACCGGCATCGGGCGGCGGTACTCGAACACGCGCCAGAACCGGCGCAGGTCGCTCTTCTGGGGCCGCTGCGACCGGGCCTTGTCCAGCTGGGGCTTCTGGGCGCGGCGGTCTCTCATTTGATCTTGACCGTCGCGTAGGCGGCCTGGAACCCGGACTTCGTTGCCCGGAAGGTGAGCGTCCCGCGCTTGCGCGGCTTGAGCTTGAACGTCGCGACGCCCATCTTGTTCGTCTTTGCGTTGCGCGCCTTGACGCCGCCGCCGCTGACGCGCACGACCACGTGGTACAGGCGCTTGCTGTGGCCGTCGAGCACGGTCGCCCGGATGCGGCTCATGTGCCCGCGCTTGACGACGCCGATCACGCTCAGCTTCAGGCGCGGCAGCAGGCGGATGACCTGCGCAGGCGCCCAGTCGCCCTGGTTGCGGTCTTCGTCGACTCCGGCAACGCGCCAGTAGAGCGTCCCGCCGGCGTTGTAGCCGAACTGGGTCATCGTCGGCGCGTAGCTCGTGTTGTCGGTCGTGACCGACTCGACGGTCTGGCTGAAGTCCGGCGTCGAGCTGATCTGCACCTTGTACTGCTTGATCCCGATCTTGGGATCCCACGCGACCAGGACGTGGTCGGCGGTGGCGTCGGTGCGCGCGTTCGACGGCTGCGAGATCGTGCGCGTGAAGGTCTGCATCGGCGAGTACGGCCCTGGAGTCGACCCGGAGCCGGACTTCGGGAACTCGGCGCGCACCTGCCAGTGCCAGACGCCGGTCCCGGTCATCTTGATGAAGGAGATGATCGGCGAGCGAACGGTCGCGTTCTTCGACTGGCCGTTCGGCTGGTAGATGACCACGTCGTACGCGGACGCGCCCTGCACCGGGGACCACGACCAGACCGGCAGCATGTCGCCTGACGGCGGGTTCCCCGAACTGGGTACCGGCGCGACCAGCGTCTTCTGGAAGGTCCCGGTCGGCGACCAGGTCAGCCCGTTCAGGTTCTCGTCGTCGGCGCGCACCCGCCAGTAGAGGACGGTGTTCGCCGGGTAGGTCGTGTTGCTCGAGTACGAGGTCGAGTCGACGAAGACGTCGTCGAGGAGGTTGCTGAAGGTCGGGTCGCCGGAGACCTGGAGCCGGTAGCGGCGCGCGCCGTCGCAGGGCGACCAGCGGAAGGTCGGCTGGTCGGGGAAGACCTGCCCGCCGGCCGGATAGAGCAGGCTCGGCGGCACCGACTGCTTCTGGAAATCGCCTGCGTGCGAGAGCAGCGGGTTCCCGACGGCGTTGTTGCCGTCGTAGTTCGGCGACGGGAGCACGGCCCAGTAGTAGGACGTGGACTCGTCGCTGTATGCGCGCGTGGCCACCGAGGTGCGCGGCGCGTAGGCGGGCACGTGCGTGAAGCCGTAGTCGACGATCGAGGTGAAGTTCGCGTCGCGGGAGACGATCACGAAGTAGCTCAGGGCGCCGTTGATCTGGTTCCAGGTGAAGTACGGCGTGCTCGTCAGGTTCGTGCCGCGAACGGGCGTCAGGTAGTCGTTGGTGCAGGGGTACCCCAGGCAGCCCGGGGACTGGGTCGGCGGGTAGCCGGTGAACTCGAAGGCGGTGCCGCGGCCGGTTCCGTCGTCGAGGTACGTCCAGTCGCCGTAGACGTCGTGGTTGGCCGTGTCGCGGTCGGTGCGCGCGTGGACGCGAGCGCAGTAGGTTCCGGCGGCGAGGTTGATGAACTCGTTGGCGACCGACATCGCGTCGGGGTACGGCTGGACGAAGTTCCACCCGTCGCCGAGCGGCGTCCAGGCGTTCACCGCGGTGAACACGTCCCAGTGGTGGTCGTTCGACGGAGCGCTCCAGTTGCAGTTGCCTATCTCGTACGGCGCGACGTCGACCTCGTAGCTCGAGGCGCCGTGGACCTGGTCCCAGGTGATGACGGGGGCATGCGTCTGGTAGCCGGCAGTCCCGTTGTCCTGGTCGACGCCGGGGTCGTCCTGGTTGTCGCGCATGTGCAGGTTCTTGACGCTGGGCGCGGTGACCGGCGGGACGTTGTCGAACGTCTTCTGGAACACCTGCCCGACGTTCCACATGCCTGCGTGGCCGTCCGGGTCGATCGCGCGCACGCGCCAGTGGTACGTGTCGTTCTTGAAGACCTTCGTCGGCGAGAGCGAGGTCGCGATGGTCGTCCCGTCGCAGCAGACCTTCGAGCCGATCGCGAAGTCCGCGGAGGGGTTGACCTCGACCTCGTAGCGCGCGGCGCCGGGGATCGCGTCCCAGGAGAACTTCGGGTCGTAGACCTCGGCCGCCGCATCGAGGTCGGTCACGGTCGGCGTGGTCACCGACGGCCAGACCCAGTTGAAGGTCGTGACGGGAGTCGGGACGCCGCGGTTGCCCTCGGCGTCGACCGGCGTCACGCCCCAGTAGTACATCCCGGGTGCGAGCGGCGCGGCAATCGCCGCCGAGGTGGCGGCGACGTTCGGCGGCCCGTTCGGGTCGTCCTGGTTGTCGTAGCGGAAGACGATCGACGCGAGCGATGCGTCGGTCGCGACCGGGACGAGGTACTCGGCCGCGCCCGGGATCCCCGACCAGCGGAGGACCACGGGGTTGGACGGGAAGGTCAGAGCCTCGCCGTCACCGGGCGTCTGCTTGGCGGGCTGGAGGTCCCAGAGCTTCGTGAACGAGTGAACCGGGCTCCACGTGGAGATGGCGCCGTTGACGGCGACCGAGCGGACGCGCCAGTAGTAGGTGCCGTTCGGCACCGTCTGCACCAGCGTCCCGCGGGTGTTCTTGGTGAAGAAGTCGTCCTTGCCGCCGCCGAGAACGCCGGAGTTCATCCCCGCATCCGCGGAGATCTGGAACTCGTACTTGTCGGCGTCGGGGACGGGAGTCCACGCGAAGGCCGGCAGGAACTCGAGCGTCGCGCCGTTGGCGGGCGCCGTCTGGGTCGGAGGGTTGATCGCGCCGCGAGCAGGCCCTGCGGTGAGCATGGCGATTGCGGCGAAAGCGGCTGCGAGAAGTCTGCGGTCGGTCATCAAGTGTGTGAACGAGGCCCGGCCGCTGGGTCCCGTGGTCACTTTGCGGCGTTGAAGTCACAATCGGGACTGGGCTGTCTGCGCCCATCCCTCGTTCGGGGGAGATTCAGCGTGTTCCGATGCGAAGGCCCAACAGGCGGGGCAACGCGGCCCCGGCGCGAGCCGGGAGCGGCGGCCGGCTCCCCCGCTCCTCGGCCTCCTCGCAGGCAAGGATCGCGGCGCGGACGATGCCGCCGCCGAGCCGGCGGATCGGCTCGGGCGGGAGCTTCGGAACTCGCCGCGTAACGAGTGGCAGGCGCGTGAGCTCGTCGTCGACGCCCAGGACGAGGCGCGCCAGGATCTGCCCGCCGAGCCAGCTCGGGCCCGCGCCGTGGCCGGAGTAGCCGGCGCCGTAATGGATGCGCGTGGCGGGGACGGTGCCGAAGTACGGCAGGTGGTCGGAGGAGACGTCGATCGGCCCGCCCCAGGCGTTCGTGACCTTTGCGTCCGCCAGGTCCGGCAGGAGATAACGAAGGCCGTGCTCCGCGCGCGCGACGGTCGCCTCGTCGTGGGTGAACCGGCGATCGAGCTTCCCGCCGAACCCGATCGGCCCAGAGCCGCTGCCCATCAGCACGCGGCCGTCGTTCGTCGTGCGGAAGTAGTGCAGGAACATCCGCCCGTCGAAGATCGCCTCGCCTCCCGTCCACGAGATCTGCTCGAGCAGTTCCGGGACCGGCTCGGTGAGGACGACGTAGCTGCCGAAGACGGTCAGCTTCCGGCTGAGGGGGCGCCACCCGGCTGCCGCCGCGTTCACGGCCATGACGATCTCCTTCGCGCGGACGACCCCGGCGGCCGTTTCCAGCCGGCCGTCGTCGATCCTGGTCACACGCGTGTGCTCGTGCAGACGCACCGACTCGAGCGCCGCGCTCCGCAGCGCGAGGGCGAGACGGGCCGGCTGGACCGTCGCTCCGTCGCGGAGGAAGACGCCGCTGCGGAAGACCGGCGAGCGGACCCTCTCGGCCAGCGCCTCGCGCGAGAGCGGGACGGCCTCGTCCGGAACCCCGAGCACCTCCGCCGCCTCGACCTCGTCGCCGATCGAGCGATCCTGCGCCTGCGCGGCCGACACGCGCAGCATCCCCGCCGGCCGGAGCCAGACGTCTGCGCCGCTGGGTTTCGCAGAACGCTCGCACCCCGCGGACGATCCCTTCGCCCGCCCGGGCGACCGCGAGCGCGGCCTCGTCGCCGAAGCGCTCCCGCAGCCGCGGCAGGTGACTCCAGTACCCGTGCAGGAAGCCGCCGTTCCGCCCGCTCGGCCCGCGGCCGCACTCCTCGGCCTCGAGCACGAGGACGTCGAGCGACGGATCGCGCTCCTTCAGCGCGAGCGCCGTCCAGAGGCCCGTGTAGCCGCCGCCGACGATTGCGACGTCGGCTTCGGCGTCACCCTCGAGCGAAGGCGCGGGCTCCGCGCCGAAGCCGGCGGCGAGCGCCTCGTCGAGCCACCAAACCCGCCCTAGCTCTAGATCCGCTGCCAGGCCTCCTGGAGGACCTCGCCGAGGATCCCGACGAGCTCGTCGAACTCGGCCTTCCCGGCGACGAGGGGCGGTGAGATCTGGATCACGGGGTCGCCGCGGTCGTCCGCGCGGCAGATCAGCCCGGCCTCGAACATGCGCGGCGTCAGGAACCCGCGCAGGAGCCGCTCGCACTCCTCGTCGTCGAACGTCTCGCGTGTCTCCTTGTTCTTCACCAGCTCGAGCGCGTAGAAGAAGCCGGTTCCGCGGAGGTCGCCGACGATGGGCAGCTCGAGCAGCTGCGAGAGCTTCGCGTGGAACGCCTCCTCGTTCTCGCGAACATTCTCGAGGATCCGGTCGCGCTTCATGATCTCGATGTTCTTCAGCGCGATCGCGGACATCACCGGATGGCCACCGAAGGTGATGCCGTGCGAGTACATGCTCGTCTCCTCGAGGAACGGCTCCATCACGCGGTCGGTCGCGATCACCGCACCGATTGCCGCGTACGACGAGGACAGGCCCTTCGCCGAGCAGACGATGTCCGGCCGGATGTCGTAGCGCTCCGAGCCGAACCAGTAGCCGAGCCGGCCGAACGCTGTGATCACCTCGTCGGCCGAGAGCAGGATGTCGTAGCGGTCGCAGAGCTCGCGGACGCCCTGCCAGTAGCCCTTCGGAGGCGTGAACGCACCGCCCGCGTTCTGGACCGGCTCCATGTGCACGAGGCAGACGGTCTCCGGCCCCATCTCGAGGATGGTCTCCTCGAGGTCGTCGAGCAGGTACGCGGTGAACTCCTCCTCGGTCTCGTCGGGGGGCCGGTGGTAGCGGTTCGTGTTCGCGACGTGGGAGACCTCGGGGACGAGTGGCTCGAACGGCGCGCGGATCGCGGAGATGCCGTTGATCGCCAGCGCGCCCATCGTCGTCCCGTGGTACGCGACTCGCCGCGCGATCGCCTTGTACCGCCTCGGCGCCGGAGCCCGTCCGGCCACGATCGCGTCGTGCATCGTCTCGGCCTCCTGCGCGCCGGCGCGAGCGCCGGGAGTGACGATGCCGCCGACGGCCTTCTGGCCGCGCGCGAGGTAGTACTGGCGCGCGAGCTTCCACGCCGACTCGACCGCCTCGGAGCCGCCGGAAACGAAGAAGACGCGGTTGAGGTCGCCGGGCGCGAGCGAGGCGACCTCGGCAGCGAGCTCGATCGCGCGCGGATGCGCATACGACCAGTTCGTGTAGAACGGCAACTCGCGCATCTGCTCGAGCGCTGCCTGGCCGATCTCTTCCCCGTAGCCGTAGCCGATGTTCACGCAGAACAGGCCCGCGAGCGCGTCGAGGTAGCGCTTGCCGTTCGAGTCCTCGAGGTAGCACCCGTCGCCGCGGACGATGACCGGCACCTCGGCATCGGCGTAGCCGCCCATCCGCGTGAAGTGGAGCCAGAGGTGGTCGCGCGCGGCTTTCTGCAGCTGCTCGGGCGAGAGGCCCGGGGACGTAGTCGTCATGTTCCTCCTCGAGTGGACTTGGCGGCTCGGTACTGCCAGAAGACGTTCGCAAGGCCGAGTGCGATCGCCACGAGGAAGATCCCGCTCGCCACGACGTTCACCTGCGGGGGCACAGCCACCCTCGCGACCCCCCAGACGAAGATCGGAAACGTCTGCACAGGTCCCGCGTTGAGGTACGTGATCACGAAGTCGTCGATCGAGAGCGCGAACCCGAGCAGGCCGGCGGCCAGGATCGCGGGAGCGAGGAGCGGCAGCGTGACTTTCTGAAAGGTCACCCACTCGTTCGCGCCGAGATCCATCGCCGCTTCTTCCAGGTGCCTGTCGAACCCGATCAGACGCGCCTTCACGGTGACGACGACGAAGCTGATGATGAACATGACGTGGGCGATGAAGATCGTCCAGAACCCGAGCTGGATCGTGTTCTGATCGTTCAGGAAGAGGGCCAGGAGCGACGAGCCCATGACGATCTCCGGCGTCGACATCGGGAGGAAGATGAGGACGTTCGTCGTGCCCCGGCCGCGGAACCGGTGGCGCACGATCGCGAGCGCGATCAGCGTTCCGAGCGCGGTGGCGACAATGGTTGCGAGCGTTGCCACCTCGAGCGACTTCTCGACAGCGCCCTGGATCCCGAGCACGGCGTTCCAGTGGATCCAGTTTTCGAACGTGAACTTGTGCCAGACGTAGTTGAACCGGCCGGTCGGGTGATTGAACGAGAAGAGGATCACGACCACGATCGGAAGCATCAGATAGACGACCACGAGGAGCGCGTACACGGTCAGCGAATGCCGCGCGACGAAGCGCCACGCGCGGCTCGCGAAGCTCACGCGAGGGGTCCGCGCCAGGGTCTCGGCGACGGTCGTCATCCCGTCAGCTTCTCCGAGCCGACGACCTTGGCGTAGATCAGCAGCATGATCAGGATCGTCCCCATGAGGATGAACGAGAGCGAGGCAGCGGTCGGATAGTCGAGCGACTCCAGGAACTTCGCCTGGATCACGTTCCCGATCATCGCCTGGTTCGGCGTTCCCAGCAGCGCGGCGTTGATGAAGTCACCGGCGGCCGGGATGAACGTCAGCAACGTTCCCGCGACGATTCCGGGCATCGAGAGCGGCACGGTCACCCTCAGGAACGACTGCGTCGAGGACGCGTAGAGGTCCTTCGACGCTTCGAGGAGCCGGGGGTCGATCTGCTCGAGCGAGACGTAGATCGGCAGCGCCATGAAGGGGAGGAAGTTGTAGGTGATGCCTGCGACGACCGCGAATGTCGTCGCCAACAGCCTGCCGTCCGGCCCGAGCACGTGGACGTCGCGCAGGACGCGGACGACCGGGCCCTGGTCGGCGAGGATGTTGAGCCAGGCGAGCGTCCTGACGAGATAGGTGACGAAGAACGGCGCGACGATGAAGAGCAGGAAGAGGTTCCGCCACGGGCCGGCCCGGAACGCGATCCAGTACGCGAGCGGGTAGGCGAGGACCAGGCACGCGATCGTCGCGATGCCCGCGTAGACGAACGAGCGGATGAGCTGCGTGTGGTAGCCCGAGAGGGCGTCCGAGAAGTTCGACCACTGCCACGTGAACGCGAAGTGGGGGAAGAGCCCCGACTGGAGCGACTGGTAGCCGAGGAAGACCATCGGCACCACGAAGAAGACTGCGAGCCACAGCATCCCCGGGGCGAGCAGGAGGTAGGGCGTGAGCCCCCTGTGCCGATGGAAGAACCCGCCCAAGGAGCTACTGCCCCTGCACCGCGAGCCACTTCTTGTTGTAGTCGGGGTTCCGCAGCATCGCCGGATCGTTCTGGTGCATCTGAGACAGGGTCTTGTCGGTCGGGAAGGTCAGGTCGTTCGAGCTCGCCTTCGAGTCGAGCTTGATCGCCGCCGCTCTCACGTCTTTCACCGACGAGATGTAGTTCGCCCCGAGCGCCCACTGCGCGGAGATCACGGGGCCGTACATGAAGTTCATGTACGTCGAGGCAGTCGGCACGCTCCCTCCGAGCGGGATGATCATGTTGTCGGTCCAGATGATCCCGCCCTGCGTGGGGACGTTCCAGTGGAGGTGCGGGTCGGCGAGGTTGGCAATATCGCCGGACCACGCCATGGTCGCAGCAAGGTCACCCTTTGCCAGGACCGGCCCGTAGTCGTTGCCGTAGAACTTGCGAATCTGGCCCGAGTCCACGGCCTTCTTCAGCCGCTTGATGGCCCGGTCGAACACCGCGTCGGTCACGTGCGCGGGGTCGTCGCCGTTCTCGAGGATGATCAGCCCGAGCGTGTCGCCCATCGAGTTCCAGACGCCGACTCTGCCCTTCAGCTTCGGATCCTCGAAGAGCTGCTTGACGGAGGTGACCGGGTCGGTCTCCTTGTCGTTCCAGCCGATGCCGTCCATGCCGGAGGCCCAGGGGAGCGAGTAGTCGCGGTTCGGGTCGAACGGCGGATGCTGCTGCGCCGGGATGAGGTTCTTGATGTTCGGGATCAGGTTCTTGTCGAGCTTCTGCGCCCATTTGTTCTCGATGTATTCAGCGAGGAAGCGGTCGTTGTCGGTCGAGACGATGATGTCGCGGCCGATTCCCTGGCCCTTCGAGAGCCGTCCCTGCACCTTCGCGAAGTACCCGGGGTTGTCGTTGACTTCCTCGTAGTAGTTGACCTTGATCCCGGTCTTCGCCTCGAACTGCTTCAGGGTCGTCGGCTTGTCGATGCCGGCGGATTTGAGCGTCTGCGGCGTGTCGATGTAGTACGGCCAGTTTGCGAAGTTGAGGACCTTGTTCACCTTCTCGGTCGACGAGGCGCCGGCACTACCACCGCCGCCTCCGCCGCAGGCCGCGAGCAGACCCGGCACCGACAGCAAGGCCGCACCCCCTGCTCCACGGCGCAGGAGCTCACCGCGGGTCATCTCCTCGTTCATTCCGACATCTCCTCTCCTCGCTCGACGACGAAGGTCGACTCTGGACTCCAGCTCAAGGTCACGTTCGAGCCCGCCGCCGGAATGCGCTTGCCGGAGTCGATGTTCTGCGCGAAAACCTGCACCGTGCCTGCCGGCGTATCGACCACCAGCTGCGTGGCGACGCCGATGTAGGCGGTCTCGGCAACCTTCCCGGAAAGCCGGTTCTGGCCGCCGTCCTCACCGAGGGTGATCTTCTCGGGCCGCACACCGGCCGCGACCGGTCCGCTCTTTCCGTCCACCTGCGCGTGCACGAGAGTCCCCTCGGCGAGGCGGACGGTACCGGGGCCTTCGACGACACCGGCGAGCAGGTTCGAGACGCCGAGAAAACCGGCCACGAACGCCGTGGCAGGCCGCTCGTACAGCTCCTCGGGCGGTCCGAGCTGCTCGACGTGGCCCTGGTTCATGACGGCGATCCGGTCGGCCATCGTCATCGCCTCTTCCTGGTCGTGCGTGACGTGGATGAAGGTGATGCCGACGTCGTTCTGGATCGCCTTCAGCTCGAGCTGCATCTGCTTGCGGAGCTTGAGGTCGAGGGCGCCGAGCGGCTCGTCGAGCAGGAGCACCCGTGGCTTGTTCACGAGCGCGCGCGCGAGGGCAACCCGCTGCTGCTGGCCGCCTGACAGCTGGCGGGGCTTCCGCCTCTCCATCCCCTCGAGGCCGACGAGGCCGAGGATGTCGAGCACGCGCCCGCGCGCCTCCTGTCTGCGGACCCCGCGGCGGCGCAGGCCGAAGGCGACGTTCTCGAGGATCGAAAGGTGCGGGAAGAGCGCGTACGACTGGAAGACCGTGTTGACGTCGCGCTTGTACGGCGGCTTGCCGGTCACCGGCTCCGGCCCGAGGTAGATCGTGCCCTCGGTCGGCTCCTCGAAGCCGCCGATCATCCGTAGCGTCGTGGTCTTGCCGCAGCCTGAGGGCCCGAGCATGGCGAAGAAGCTCCCGTGCTCGATCTCGAGCGAGATGTCGTCGACGGCGACGACGTCGTCGAAGCGCTTCGTCACGCGCTCGAGGCGGACGTCGACCTCGCGGTCGGACACCTGCGCCTGGTCCTCCTCGGTGCGCTCGCGGCTCTCGACGGCCATCAGGCGGTCTCCGCCCTGTCGCCGTTCTGCAGGCGCGCGCCCCAGTCGTAGAGCTGCTTCCAGAGCTCGAGGTAGAGGAAGCTCTCGGTCGAGACGACGCCGTCGAGCGCTCGAATCCGGTTCGTCAGGTCGAGCAGCTGGCGCCGGTCGGCGCACACGAGCTCGACGAGGATGTCGAACTGGCCGGCGGTGACGACGACGTAGCCGGCCTCCTCCCAGCGCGCGATCTCGTCGGCCACGGGCTCGGGCGCGCCCGTCGTGCGGATGCCGACCATCGCCTGGGCGTCGAAGCCGAGCCCGAGCGGGTTCGTCACCGCGGTCACCTGGAGGATGTCGTCGTCGCAGAGCCTCGCGTAGCGCGCGCGGATGGTCGCCTCGGAGACGCCGACCCGGGCGGCGATCCGGCGGAACGGCTCGCGGCCGTTCTTCTGAAGCGCCTCGATGATGCTCTTGTCGACCGCGTCGACGTGCCTGGGCCGGCTTACTGCCCCGCGTCGAACCCGGTCCTGGACGCTGCGCAACGCGAGGCGATTAGAGCATGGCGGCTCGCATTGCGTCAATCGGGTACCGCGCCGGGTACTCGGGCGCGCGGGCCGCGAGCGGAGCGCGCCACGGTTCGTGCACCGCTGCGCCCTCGAGGCTTGCGAGCTCGGGGACGTAGCGGCGGACGTAGGCGCCGTCGGGGTCGAATCGCTTCGCCTGCGTCACGGGATTGAACCGGCGGTTCGGCCGGGTGTCGACGCCGGTCCCCGCGACCCACTGCCAGTTGCCAGTGTTGTTCGCCACGTCGCCGTCCACCAGGTGCTCGAAGAAGACTCTCGCTCCCTCGCGCCAGTGGATCCCGAGGGTCTTCGTCAGGAACGAGGCGGCGATCAGCCGAGCGCGGTTGGGGAGCCAGCCCTCGCTCTTGAGCTGGCGCATCGCGGCATCGACGATCGGAAAGCCGGTCCGGCCCTCGGCCCACGCCGCCAGCGCATCGGGGTCCTCGAGCCAGTCGCGGTCCCGCTCATGGAGATCGCGCCTCGCCGTCTCCGGGTTCGCCGCCAACAGCTGCAGGTAGAAGTCTCGCCAGCAGAGCTGCCGCACGAACTCCTCGGCGACCGGCCCTTCAGCCCGGGCGCCGGCGATCGTCTCGGCGGCCGAGATGCAGCCGAAGTGGAGGTACGGGCCGAGCCGCGACGTCGCGGCGGGCGCGAGATCGTTCCGCCTCTCCGCGTACTCGTGCAGCCCGCCGCGCAGCCAGGCCCGCAACTGCCGCCGGCCCGCGGTCTCACCGCCTCCGGTCTCGAGCGGAAGCGCACCGGGATCGATGCCGCGCGGCACGCCGAGACGCGCTGGAGGGCCGAGCGGGTCCGCAGGCGGCACCTCGCGCCAGCGCCGCCAGAAGGGGGTGAAGACGCGGTAGTGGTCCCGGCCGGCGGGCGCGAGCTCGCCGGGCGCGACCGCCGCGATCGTGTTCTCCACCCGCACCTCGATCGCACGCTCGAGCCGAGCCTGGCGGGCCTGCGCATACGCACTCGCGTCGGCGCCGAGATAGACGGCGGTCGAACCGGTCTCGTGCGCGACCCGCAAGGTCTCGTCGACCGGGTCGCCCGCGCGCACGACGAGATCGCCGCCGAGCCTGCGCAAGGAGCTGCGCAGGTCTGACAGCGCCTGGCGCAGGAAGCGGTCGCGGGCGGGTGAACGGCGAAGAGCCTCGTCGAGGACGAACAGCGGTACGACCTCGGCAGAGGCTTCCGCCGCAGCGCTGAGGGCAGCCTGGTCGTGCACGCGCAGGTCGCGCGTGAAGAGGACGACCGCGCGCGTCACCGCCGAACGAGCGCGCCCAGCACGGCGCCGAAGAGCGCGTGGGCCAGGAGCTCGTACACGGCGACCCGCGGGCTGCGAGCGAGCGGCGGCCAGGTGCCGTCCCGCCGGTCGGGATGAACCCTGTCGACGAGCGCCAGCGCCGGCCACAGTGCGGCGTTCTCCGCCTCCGCCGCGAGGACGCCGGCCTTCATGCCCCGAAGCCCCGCCCGTTCGAAGGCCGCGCCGAAGACCGCGCCGTTGGCCACGTGCAGGACGACGCCTGCGACCGGCCATCCGCGAGCACGCGTGGCGAGCCGGCCGAGCAGGCGGACGTCGGAGTACGGGGTGCGGACGAGCCGTTGCAGCACCGGCTCGCCCGCAGCCCAGACGGCGGCCGCGATTGCGCCTGCAGCCGCGCCCCTCACTACCGCGCCGGTGGGATGAGGACGCGGTTGATGACGTGGATGACGCCGTTCGACGCCATCACGTCCGCCTTCGTCACCTTCGACTTGTTGACGAAGACGTTCGAGCCCGACACGCGGATGCGGATGTTCTTGCCGTTCAGCGTCTTTGCCGACTTGAGCTTGACGACGTCGGCAGCCGTGACCTTGCCGGAGACGACGTGGTAGAGCAACACGGCCTTCAGCTGCGCCTTGTGGCGAAGCAGCGAGTTCAGCGTTTTCTTCGGCACCTTCTTGAAGGCCGCATCGGTCGGCGCGAACACCGTGTACGGACCGGGCTGTTCGAGCGCGGAGACGAGGCCGGCCCTCTTCAGCAGCTTCGTCAGCGTCTTGAAGTGCCCGGCGGCAACCGCCGTCTGGACGATGTCGCCCTCGGTGCCGGCCTTGCCCGCAGGTGCGGTCGTGCGGGCGGTCGCCGCCGCGGCCAGCAACGACGCGCCGATCGCCGCGGCGACGAGGAACGTGATCATTCGCTTCATTGTGTGTCTCTCCCTTTCGACTCGGATTTGCGCGGGCCCCGTCAGCGGGCGCCCGCGGTTGCAGGGTGGCCGACCGGCGAGCGCCGGCGCGCGACCAGCGCGCCGATTCCGTACACCGCGGCAACCCCGACGAGGCTGTACACGACGCGGGTGGCGGCGTTCGTCTCGCCGAACTCCATCCCGCCGAAGATCCAGGCGACGAGGTCGAACTTCGCCAGCCCGACGAGGCCCCAGTTGAGCCCTCCGACGAGCACCAGCGTCGCTGCAAGTAGATCGAGCTTCTTCATGCTGTCCACCTCCTGTAGAGATTTTGTACAGTCGCGACCATATCGCCGTTCTCGGGCTTTGTCAAACTTCTGTACAGATCCTGTATATTGAAACCGTGACGGAGGCGGGTACCTTGCGGATCGGAGAGCTGAGCCGACGCTCGGGCGTGAGCCCCGAGCTGCTGCGCGCCTGGGAGCGGCGCTACGGCCTACTGGAGCCGACCCGCTCGCCGGGTGGGCTGCGCCTCTACACGCCTGACGATCTGACACGCGTGCAGGCGATGCAGCAGCACCTCGCAGAGGGTCTTGCCGCCGCCGAGGCAGCCGCGCTGGCGACGAGCACGGCAACCGGCGCTGAGGCGCCCACGGCCGGCGCGAAGGACGAGCTTGCGGCCGCACTCTCGAGCTTCGACGAGGGTGCCGCCCACACCGCCTTCGACTCGCTGCTCGCGCGGCTCTCGCTGGACGCGCTGCTGCGCGAGGTCGTCATCCCCTACCTACATGAGCTCGGCGAGCAGTGGCGGCGAGGCGAGGCCTCGGTCGCCCAGGAGCATTTCGCGTCGTCGGTGCTGCGCGGCCGCCTCCTCGGTCTCGCGCGCGGCTGGGGCCGCGGGCTGGGGCCGCTCGCGGTTCTCGCCTGCGCCCCCGGCGAACAGCACGATCTCGGCCTCCTCGCCTTCGGGCTCGCGCTGCGAGGTCGTGGCTGGCGGATCGTCTACCTGGGCGCGGACACGCCGATCGAGAGCGTGGCCGACGCGGTCCGGTCGTTCGACCCCGCTTTCGTCGTCGTCAGCGCGGTCGATCCCCGCGCGCTTCGCCGGCACGCCGCGGAGCTTCGGCAGCTCGCGGGCAAGACGCGCCTCTGCCTGGGCGGCGCCGGCGCCTCAAAGGCGCAAGTGGAGGCGGACGTTCTCGAGCTGAGCGGCGATCCGGTCGAGGAGGCCGAGCGCCTGACGCAGCTCGCCCGGCCACCCGCTTCCTAGTCGATCTTCGCCATGACGTGCTTGATCTGCGTGTAGTCCTCGAGGGAGTAGGCGCTCAGATCCTTGCCGTAGCCGGACTGCTTGTAGCCGCCGTGCGGCATCTCGGAGACCAGCGGGATGTGGTCGTTGATCCAGACCGTCCCGAACTGGAGCTTGCGCGCGGCGTTCAGCGCGCGGCCGACGTCCCGCGTCCAGACCGACGCGGCCAGGCCGTAGTTGACGTCGTTCGCCCACCTGATCGCCTCGTCGTCGTCGGCGAAGCGCTGGACGGTGACGACCGGCCCGAAGACCTCGCGCTGGACGATCTCGTCCTGCTGGCCGACCTCGGCGACCACCGTCGGCTTGACGAAGAAGCCGCGGTCGCCGTTCGTCCCCCCGCCGGTGAGCACCTTCGCGCCCTTCGCCCGCTCGAGGAAGCCGAGCACTCGCTCCTGCTGGGACTTCGAGATCACAGGCCCCATCTCGATCTCGTCGCCCTCGGCCGGATCGCCCACGTGCAGGGCCTCGACAGCCGGCACGAGCTCGTCCAGGAGCTTGTCGTAGATCTTCGGCCCGGCGACGACGCGTGAAGCCGCCGTGCAGTCCTGTCCCGAGTTCCAGTAGCCCGCGATCTTGATCCCCTCGGCGACGGCGGCCGGGTCGGCGTCGTCGAAGACGAGCACCGGCGCCTTGCCGCCGAGCTCGAGGTGCACGCGCTTGAGCGTGTCCGCTGCGGTGCGGGCGATCTCCTTGCCGGTCGCGACGTCGCCGGTCAGCGAGACCATGCGCACGTCCTCGTGGCGGACGATCCCAGCGCCTACCGGCTCGCCGTCGCCGGTGATCACGTTCAACACGCCGGGCGGCAGGATCTCGGCCGCGAGCTCGGCGAAGCGCAGCGTGGTGAGCGGCGTCTGCTCGGACGGCTTCAGCACCTGGACGTTCCCCGCCGCCAGCGCCGGGCCCATCTTCCAGACGGCCATCATCAGCGGGTAGTTCCAGGGCGCGATCCCGCCCACGATCCCGAGCGGCTCGCGGCGGATGAACGACGTGTAGCCGCGCATGTACTCACCGGCCGACTTGCCCTCGAGCAGTCGCGCCGCCCCGGCGAAGAAGCGGAAGTTGTCGGCCGAGACCGGCATCTCGTCCTTGGCGTACGAGAGCGGCTTGCCGACGTTCCGCGACTCGAGCTCGGCGAGCTCGTCCGCGTCGTCCGCGATCGCGTCCGCGAGCTTGAGCAGCGCCTCGGCGCGCTCGCCCGGAGTCGTCTCGAGCCACTCCGGCAGCGCCTTCTTGGCGGCCTCGACGGCGCGGTCGACATCGGCCTCGGTCCCGCGCGGCACCTCCGCGATCACGTCGCCGGTCGCGGGATTCAGGACCTCCATCGTCCCGCCCTCGACCGCGTCGACCCACTCGCCGCCGACGAAATTCTTGTGCTGGGAAACGGTCACGCTCATCGAAAACCTCCCGGTCTCAACTGCGAGCAGCCTACAGCTAGCGGCGCGTGAGGCCTGTGTCCTGCGACAGCTGCTGCGCGAACCAGACGGGGATCAGCGACATCGTGATCACGAACAACGCGACGACGTTCACGACCGGCTGCGCGACGGGCCGGAAGAGGTTGGCGAAGATCCAGATCGGCAGCGTCTGCTGGGCGCCGGCGGTGAAGATCGTGACCACGACCTCGTCCCAGGAGAGCGCAAACGCCAGCAGCCCTCCGGCTAGCAGAGCCGTGCGCATCTGCGGGAAGGTCACGAAGCGAAAGGTCTGCCACGCGTCGGCGCCGAGGTCGGAAGACGCCTCCTCCAGCGATCCCGCAAGCCGGCGCAGCCTCGCCTGCGAGTTGTTGTAGACGAGGACGATGCAGAAGGTCGCGTGCCCGACGATGATCGTCAGCAGCCCGAAGTCCACACCGACGGTCGTGTAGGTCGTCCGCAGGGCGAGCCCGGTGATGATCCCCGGCAGCGCCAGCGGCAGGATCACGAGCAGCGAGATCGCGTCGCGGCCGAAGAACGCGAAGCGCGAGACCGCGAGCGAGGCCAGCGTCCCGAGCACGAGCGCCAGTGCCGTCGCCCCGAGCGCCGCGCGCACCGAGAGCCAGAGCGCCTGGCGCACGCCGTCGTCGTGGAACGCCACCGAGAACCACTTCGTCGTGTAGCTCTGGATCGGCCAGCTCTGCGTGACGCTCTCGTTGAACGCGTAGAGCGCGATCACGACGAGCGGCAGGTAGATGAACGCGAGCGTCAGGAGGGAGCCCAGCCGCAACAGCCAGCGCGTGAGCGGAGACTCGACCATCAGAGCGCCTCGAATGCCCCGAGCCGCCGCGCGACCAGGAGGTAGATGAGCATCACCACCACCGGTACGAACGTGAACGCGGCGGCGACGGGGAGGTTCGTCCCGTGGTTGTCGTAGATCACGGTTCCGATGAACTGCTGACTGGTGATCAGCTTCGGGGCGATGTAGTCGCCGAGCGTCAGGGAGAACGTGAAGATCGAGCCCGCGACGACCGCCGGGAACGCGATCGGCAGGGTGACGCGGAAGAACGTGCGGAGCGACTTGCCGCCGAGGTCGGCCGACGCCTCGAGCAGCGACTCCGGGATCCGCTCGAGCCCCGCGTAGACCGGGAGGATCATGAACGGCAGCCAGAGGTACGTGAAGACGAGCCAGAGCCCGACCTCGGAGTACCCGTTGAACGAGAGCCCGAGCGGCTCGAGCGCCCAGTTGAGGACACCTGAGCCCGAGAGGATCGTTCGCCAGGCGTACGCCTTGACGAGGTAGCTCGCCCAGAGCGGCATCAGTACGGCGACGACGAGCAGGCTCCGCGTCCGCCGCGAGGCGACCCGCGCCATGTAGTAGGCGATCGGGAAGGCGAGAACGGCGTCGGCGACCGTGACGAGCGAGGCCATCCGAATCGTGCGCCAGGCCACGTCTCGGTAGACGGGCTGGTCGAGGATCCGGCGGAAGTTGTCGAGCGTGTAGGTGTGGACGACCTCGGAGGTGAAGGGGTCGACGTTCCAGACCGACGCGAGCAGGAGGACGACCAGCGAGCCGAGGTACACGACGACGAGCCAGCCGAGCGGCGCGGCCAGCAGCAGCGCGAGGCTCAGCCGCGAGTGGTTGTAGAAGAAACGCGACAGTCGCCGCCCCGCCGACTCACGGGGCGGCGACTGCTCGTACGGGACCGAGGTCACCTATCCGGGTTCCTACCCGCGGATCTCCGTCCAGGCGTTCACCCAGTCCTGCTGGGTCTTGCAGGTTCCTCCCTTGCCGCCGCAGTCGGCGGTCGGGGTCGTCCAGTAGTAGACGTTCTTCCACCAGCCCTCGTCGTTCGTGTGCAGGGCCGTGCAGAAGTTCTTGTCCGTCGTGAAGGAGCAGGCTTTCGGGTTCGACGGCGCCTCGCCGAACCACTCCGCGACCTTCGCGTTCGCCTTCGGCGAGATGATGTAGTTCATCCAGAGGTACATGCAGTTCGGGTGGGCGGCCTTGGAGTAGATCATCCAGGTGTCCGACCAGCCGGTCGTGCCCTCCTTCGGCTTGATCGCCTCGACGGGCTTCTTGTCGCCCTTGAGGATGTTCTCCTGGTACGGCCAGGTCGTCCCGATCACGATGTCCTTGTTCGCGTACGACTGGATCTGCTTCGCGTAGTCGGCCCACCACTCGCCCACGTTCGGCTTCAGCTTCTTCAGCAGGTCGATCGCCGCGTTGAACTGCGTGTCGTTGAGCTGGTACGGGTTGTCGATGCCGAGATCCGGCTTCGTCGCTTTCAGGTAGAGCGCCGCGTCGGCGATGAAGATCGAGTCGTCGTAGATCGAGATCTTCTTCTTCACGGCCGAGCTCGGGTTCCAGATCGCCGACCAGCTCGTAGGCGCCTGCTTGACGACGTCGGTCCGCCACATGAGCAGGTTCGGCCCGCGACCGTGCGGGACGCCGTAGGCCTGGCCGTCCATCGAGTTGTAGTCCTGGTTCTTCAGGCCGCTCGAGACGTCCGCGTAGTTGGGGATCAGCGCGGTGTTCACAGGCGAGACGTCGCCGCGCTTCATCAGGCGAACGCTCGCGTTCCCGGACGCCGACACGCCGTCGTACTGGCCCGTCGAGACCAGGTCGATCATGTCGTCGGAGGTGGCACCGTCCTTCGTCACGACCTTGCAGCCGGTTTCCTTCGTGAACTCGTTCGCCCACGACTTGTCCGCGTAGCCCGGCCAGATCACGAGGTCGACCTCGCCCTCGTCCTTGGCCTTCTGCTTGATCTCGTCGAGCGTCGAGCCGAGGCCCGAGATCTGGGTCGAAGCCTTGCTGCCTCCGCCGCCGCTGCCGCCGCTGCTCTTGCTGCTGCCGCCGCAGCCGGCGGCCGCGAAGGCGAGCACGCCGGCGACGAGCGCGAGCACGGCCCAGCCGGCGAACCTCCTGTGCTTCTTCGTCATGCCTCTCCTTCCGTTGCCCCCGGTTTGCCGATCTCGAGCTGGTGCTCTGGGCGCCACTCGAGGAGAACCACTCGGCCGGCGGCGTCGAGCGCCTCGGCCGACGAAGTCTCGAGATTCTGCTGGACGACCTGGAGCTCGCCACCGCGATCGAGCTCGACCACGAAGCGCGTCACCATCCCGGCGTAGACGACGTCGCGAATCCGGCCGGGCTCGCTATGCATGCCGTCGCCCGGAGTCGCCCCTGCCTCCCCGAGGTGGATCTTCTCCGGCCGGATCGCGTAGCGCTTTCCGTCGCGCTCGAGCTCGTTCGACGTGCCGACGAAGCCGGCCACGAATGCGCTCGCGGGATGCTCGTAGACCTCGGCCGCCGTCCCGAGCTGCTCGATCCGCCCGTGGTTGAAGACGGCCACGCGGTCGCTCATCGTCAGGGCCTCGTCCTGGTCGTGGGTCACGTAGACGAAAGTGATCCCGAGCTCCTGCTGCAGACTCTTGAGGAAGAGCTGCATCTCCTGCCGCAACTTCAGGTCGAGCGCGCCGAGGGGCTCGTCGAGGAGCAGCACCTGGGGCCGGTTCACGAGCGCGCGGGCGAGGGCGACGCGCTGGCGCTGGCCGCCCGAAAGCTGGCTGGGCTTGCGGCCGCCGACTCCCGGCAGGCGCATCGTCTCGAGGACGTCCTCCACGCGCGCGCGCCGCTCGTCGCGGCCGACCCCCTTCACGCGCAGCCCGTAGGCGACGTTGTCAGCAACGGTCATGTGCGGGAAGAGCGCGTAGTCCTGGAACACCGTGTTGACGTCCCGCGCGTACGGCGGCCTGCCGGTGACGTCGGCGCCTCCGAGCTCGACCCGGCCCTCGTCCGGCCGTTCGAAGCCGGCGATCAACCGCAGCGTCGTCGTCTTACCCGAGCCTGACGGGCCGAGCATCGTGAAGAACTCGCCGGCCCGGATCTCGAGGTCGACGCCGTCCACCGCGACGACCTCCCCGTACGACTTGCGCAAGCCGGCAAGGCGAATCCCCGCCGGCTGCGCGAAGGCGTCGACGGCCCGCTCATCGGAGATGTCCTCCCGCACTGACACCGGTCGCGGCGATTATCTCGCTTCGGCGGAAGGCGGCGAGCACGACTGAGGCTCTCCTTCGCAACAGCCGAGCTTCAGACGGCACCGGGGACACTGCCACGTGCCGTGCCGCCACTCCATCTCGGCGCTGCAGCGCAGGCAGCGCTCGACAGGCTCGGACCGCGCTTCCACGCGGGCGAGCCTAGCGGCAGGTCCCGACGGCTCTAGCCTTGAGACTCGGCCGGGGTGTGCAGGAGGCTCTCGACCTCCTGGACGCCCTGGACGTTGCGCGCCTTCGAGACGAGGTCGTCGATCAGCTCCGGCGAGTCGACCTCGCCGCGGAGCACGATCTTGCCGTTCTCGGCGTTGACGTTGATCTTCCCCTTCGGGACATCCGGCTCCCGGAAGATCTCCGTCTCGACCTTGCGCGCGAGCGTGACGTCGTCCGGCTGCGGCTTCGGCTCCTCGCGCAGGTGCGTGGCCTTCTGCTTGAGCGCGTGGGTCTGCGCGACGGTGCCCTTGATCGCGCGCTTGCCGTGGCCCTGGACGAGCGCGCCGAGGCGGTCTGCGGCGACCTTCCGGCGGCGCCGGCCGTTGTCCGGGTCGAAGAAGTACGAGAGCGCGGCTCCGAACGCGATCAGCCGGAGGCGGCCCGGCCTGCGCGCCACCTCAGTCGCCCCAGTCGAAGTCGCGCGACTTGCTCCAGAGCCCGGTTTCCTGCGTCACAGGCTCCTCGTCAGGCCAGGCGTCCTCTTTCCGAGCCTCCGGAGCGATCGCCGGCTCCTCGCCGTCCATCGTCTCCTCGAGCCTCGCCTGCTCCTCGGTCTTGAAAAGCGGATGGTTCTCGAAAGGATCCTGGTCCTTGTACCGGTCGAGCGGCCTCTCGGACTCGAGCTCGGAGTTGCGCTCCTTCAGCTCGAGGTGGTCCTGGATCACTTGTGCAAATAGCGAAGTCGTTTCCACTTGGGACAGGTCCTCCCCTGGTCTAGCCCAACGGGGCGGGAGTCTATCTCCTCTCGGAAACGCCGGCAGTCATCACCTTGTTCTTCCCGGCACGTTTTGCCTCGTAGAGCGCGCCGTCGGCGGCGGCGACGATGTTCTCCGTCCCGGAGCCTTCCGGGAAGGCTGCGACCCCGAGGCTGACGGACACCCGGATCCTCGTCCCGTCCGGCGCGAGGATCGTCCGCTGCTCGAGCGCCGTCCTGACCCGCTCGGCGAGCTGAGACGCGCCTGCTAGGTCGGTGCCCGGGAGCACGATCGCGAACTCCTCGCCGCCCCAGCGGGCAGGCACGTCGATCTCGCGGACGCACTCGCGCAGCGTGTCGGCGAACTCCACGAGGACGGTGTCCCCCACTGGGTGGCCGAAGCGGTCGTTGATCGACTTGAAGCTGTCGAGGTCCGCGAGAACGAAGGCGACCGAGCCGCCGAAGCGCTCCGCGCGAAGGAGCTCGCCGGCGAGGGCGTCCTCGCACTGGCGGCGGTTCGCGAGGCCGGTGAGCATGTCGACGAGGGCCTGGCGCGTGACGATCCGGTGCAGCCGCGCATTTTCGAGCGCAACCGCGGCGTGCGCGACCAACGACGCGGCGATGCGGCGCTGCTCGAGGCTGAAATCGCGGCCCGAGAGCGTGAGCGTCCCGAAGCTCTGGCGCCCCGCCGTCAGCGGCAGCTCGAAGCGCTCGCCACGGTCGGAGATCGTGCCGGTCTGGACGACCTCGCCGCCGAGGCCGACGACGATCCCTGCGGTCGCGCCTGTTGCCTGGACGACCGTCTCGATGATCACGCGCAGCAGCTGGTCGACGTCGTGCGTGGCCGCGAGCGCGTCGCCGAAGCGCACCGTCGCTTCGCGCAGCCGCGCCCTCTCCGCGTCCAGCTCGTCCATCCGCGCCTGGAGCTGATCGGCCATCTCGTTGAACGCGATCCCGAGGCGCGCGAACTCGTCCCGGCCGGTCACCTGCACCCGCCGGTCGAGCCGGCCGCGCGCGATCGCGTTCGCGGCATCCGCCAGGCGGCCGAGCGAGACGACGATCGAGCCGCCGATCACGTAGGCGACGAGGGCGATCAGGATCAGCGAGCCGAGGACGCCGAGCATGAGGCGGCGGTCGGCCTTGGCCACGGCGCTGTCGATTCCCCGCTGCGGGGAGAGGATCGCCAGCTTGGTCGAGCTCTGTACCTGCGACGGCGTGGCGAGCGCCCGGTAGGAAGACCCGGCGAGCCGGATCGTGTCCGGCCCCAGTGGAAGCAAGACCGGCACATGGGCGAGCGCCTTGGGCCCGGAGCTGATGCGGTCGTTCTCGAGGACGACCAGCGAGTCGCCGCTCCGCAGGCGAACGAGCGTGCTGAGGTGGCCGCGATCCGTGAGGGGCACGCCCCCGATCACGGTGCCGAGCGGCTTTCCCGGACGCGTGAAGACGGCCACGCGCGTCGGCCTGCCCATCGTCGCGGCCGGCCCGGTGGTGAGCGCCGGCGAGCGGAGCCAGACGCCGTGCTTGCCTGCGAGCATGCGCTGAAGGGCCTCGCGGTCCCGCACCTGGAGGGCGCGCTGGAACCGCCTGTTGTTCGCGAGCGCGGTCGCCCTGTTGGTCACGCGGGCGGACTCGGCCTGGTACGAGCCGACTACGGCCCGCAGCCCGGCCTCGAGCCGGGCATCCACCTTGCGCGTCTCACTGCGGCGCGCGACGGCGTGCAGGCCCCAGGCCGCGGCCCCCAGCGGAAGCAAGGAGACAAGTAGGAAATACGCGACGAGTTTGAGCCTGAAGCTCATCTTGACCCCACTATGGAGTTTTCGGCCGTTCTGCCGATAACCACGCTAAAGTGGATCGGCAAGAGACGGGGAAAAATTGAGCAGAATTCTCGTAATAGTGGTGGTGGCACTCACGTTCGGCGCTGCGGTTCTCGCAGCCGTGAACCTGCCCTCACTCGTGGTCAACCGCAGCGCACCCGTGGTCGCGCCGCAGCTGAAGATCGCCCCGGGTAGCAGTGCCAGCGGACCGACGGTCGTCCACGCCGCGCCGCTCGCGCAGCCGGCTCGAAGCAAGCCTGCGCCGGTCGCGACCGTAGGGCCGGCCGTCTTCCATGCGCCGGCGCCCGCTGCGACGACGGTTTCCGCTCGTGCTGCCACTGGCCGCGCGGCCGGCCGCCTCGCCGTCCGGCACGTCGCCCGCCCTCGCTTCCCGAAGCCGGCCCCACCGCCGGCAGCCCCTGCAGCGCCCGTCGCTCCGCAGCCCGCTCCGCCTCCGCCTCCCGAGACGCCGGCTCCGGCTCCTTCAGCACCGGGCCACGGTCACGGCCATGGCCACGCGTACGGGCACGCGAAGCACGATCAGGGTCACGGTCACGGTCGCGGGCACGATCACGGCCATTCGGCGCCTCCCGCGGGCCGCCACGACAAGGGGCACGGGCACGGCGATCAGGGTCACGGCCAGGGACACGGGCGCGGCCACGACCACGGCCAAGACGAGGTTCACGGTGGGGGCAACGGCCACGGCGGCGGCGGCAACGGCCACGGCGGCGGTGGCGGCAACGGCCAGGACGAGAACGGCCAACGCGGCCACGGGTCGAACCACTAGCATCCGGCGGATGCCAAAGCTCACTCGCCGCGCGGGAACGTTCGGGCTCGCCCTGACGCTCTGGGACGTCTGGAAGCGGATCCCGCCCCATCACCGCAAACGGATCATGAAGCAGGCCCGTAAGCACGGACCCAGGCTCGCCGCGCGTGCGATGCAGGCGCAGCAGGCCCGTCGTCAGCGCCCGCGCTAGCGCTCTAGCTCAGAGCCTCGCGAACGATGCGGTCCTGCTCGCGCAGGTGCGCCGTCGGATAGCCCTCGCTCGGGCTCGCCCGCCACGGCCGCCCCGCGAAGCGGAGCTTGACCCCGGGGCGGAGCGACTCCTCGAGCCGGTGGCGGATCGCGCGCCACGGGCCCATGTTCTGCGGCTCCTCCTGCGCCCAGACGACCTCCTCGAGGTGCGGGAAGGAGCGGACGAGCTCGGCCGTGCCAGTCAGGGGGAAGGGGTAGAGCTGCTCGACGCGCCCGATCGCGAGCCAGGGCGCCTCGCGGCGCAGCTCGTGTCCGGCAAGGTCGTAGTAGACCTTGCCCGAGCAGAGGACAAGGCGGCGGACGTTCTCGGGCGCGACCTCGGCGTCGGCGATGACCGTGCGGAACGAGCCCTCGGCGAGGTCGGCGAGCGTCGACGAGGCCTCCTTCAGGCGCAGCAGGCCCTTGGGCGTCATCACGACCAGCGGCCGCGCGCTCGGATCGAGCGCCTGGCGGCGGAGCAGGTGGAAGTACTGCGCGGCGGTCGTGCAGTTGGCGATCCGGATGTTCTCCTGCGCCGCGAGCTGGAGGAAGCGCTCGAGCCGCGCGCTCGAGTGCTCGGGCCCGTTGCCCTCGTACCCGTGCGGCAGGAGCAGGGTCAGCCGTGACGTCTGGCCCCACTTCGAGAGCCCGGACACGATGAACTGGTCGACCGCGATCTGGGCGCCGTTGACGAAGTCGCCGAACTGCGCCTCCCAGCACACGAGGGACTCCGGCGCCGCGATCGAGTAGCCGTACTCGAAGGCCACGCACGCATATTCGGAGAGCGGCGAGTTGTGCACCTCGAAGGACGCCGCGGCTTCACGCAGGTTTTGGACCGGCGTATACGCCTCGCCGGTCTGGAGGTCGTGGAGGACGAGGTGGCGGTGCGCGAAGGTTCCGCGCTCGGTGTCCTGTCCCGTCAGCCGGGCCGGGATGCCCTCGACGAGAAGGCTCGCGAACGCCAGCTCCTCGGCCTGGCCCCAGTCGATGCCGCCCTCGTCGAGCGCGGTGCGGCGGCGCTCGAGCTGCCGCACGAGCTTCGGGTTGACGGTGAAGCCGTCGGGCGCGCGCAGCAGCTCCTCGTTCAGCTCGCGCAGCTTGTCCTCGGCGACCGCCGTCACGACCTCCGCGCCCGTGGCCGAGGGGATGCGGCCCTCGTAGGCGACCGCCGGGACGCCCTCGCGGAAGGTCGCCTTCAGCCGCTCGTGCGCGTCCTTGAGCGCCTGCTCGGCCTTTCCCGACAGCGCTTCTGCGTCCTCCTGCGAGATCACATCTGCGGCGACGAGCTCCTGCGCGTACTGCTCGCGGACGCTCGGCTGGATCTCGATTCGCGCCGCCATCAGCGGCTGCGTGTACGCGGCCTCGTCCCCCTCGTTGTGGCCGTGCCGGCGGTAGCCGACGAGGTCGATCACGAAGTCGGTGGAGAAGCGCCGCCGGAACTCGAGCGCGAGGCGAACGGCCGCGAGCGCCGCCTCGGGGTCGTCCGCGTTGACGTGGACGATCGGGATGTCGAAGCCCTTGGCGAGGTCGCTCGAGTAGCGCGTCGAGCGGCCGTCGGCGGGATCTGTCGTGAAGCCGATCTGGTTGTTGGCGATCAGGTGGAGCGTTCCGCCGGTCGAGTAGCCGTTCAGGTTGGCGAGGTTGAGCGTCTCCGCCACGACTCCCTGCGCCGGGAACGACGCGTCGCCGTGGATCTGGATCGGCATCGCGACGGAGTAGTCGCTGTAGCCCGTGCGGCTCGAGCGGTCGGTCTGCTCGGCCCGGGTGCGGCCCTGGACGACCGGGTCGACCGCCTCCAGATGGCTCGGATTCGACGCGAGCGTGACCGTGATCTCGCCGGCCGGCGTCGTTCGTGAGCCTTCCGCGCCGAGGTGGTACTTGACGTCGCCTGTTCCGCCCTCGGGGTCGGCGACGACGGCTTCGAGGGTCCGCTCGCCCTCGAACTCGCGGAGGATCGTCTCGTACGGGCGGCCGAGGACGTGCGCGAGGACGTTGAGGCGGCCGCGATGCGCCATCCCGAGCACGACCTCGTGTGCGCCCTCGTCGGCGGCGAGGGCGATCGCCTCGTCCAGCATCGGCACCATCACGTCCAGGCCCTCGATCGAGAACTGCTTCTGGCCGAGGAACGCCCGGCGCAGGTAGCGCTCGAAGCCCTCGACCTCGGCGAGGCGCCCGAGCAGCGCGCGCTGCTCGTCCGGCTCGAGCGGCTTGCGGTAGCTGCCGGACTCGATCGCGGCGTGCAGCCAGGCTCGCTGCTCGTGGTCGGAGATGTGCTCGACCTCGTAGGCGCTCGTGCCGCAGTAGATCTCGCGCAGTCGCGGCAGGACATCGGCCGCGGTCTCGCCCGGGACGTTGACGCCGAGCGCGGCGGCGGGAATCCGGGCCTGCAGCTCGGGCGTGAGCTCGGGCTCGAGGCGCTCGGCCTCGAGCGACGGGTCGCCGACGGGCTCGGAGCCGAGCGGATCGAGCCTCGCGGCGAGGTGGCCTTGCGTGCGGATGGCCGCGACGAGCGCGACTGCCGCGGCGACGGCTGCGAGCAGCTCGTCGTCCACGGCGGGCGCCGCCGGAGCCGCCGGCGTCTCGGGGGCGGCAGCCGGCGGAGGTGGCGCCGCGGGCGGTGTTGGCGGCGGAGGCGTCGGAGGCGGCAGCGTCGGGGCGGCGGCGTGGCCGTTTCCGTCTGTGCGCACGAGCTCGAGCAGCCGCGTCAGGCCCGGATGCGCCGCGACGACCTCGCTCGAGCCGCTCTCGAAGAGCGCGCGCCACTCGGGCGGGACGGCCTCGGGGTTCTCGAGGTACTGCTCGAGAAGCGCCCGCGCGTAGCCCGCGTTCAGCCCGTCGACGTCATGCATGGACACACCTTTGTTCTAGCAGCCGGCATCCCTGCCGGAGCGGCCTCAGAAAATGGGGTTGTTCGTGATCACCGCGAGGGCGAGCCCGACGATGAAGCAGAGACCGGAGACGAAGACCGCCGCCGCCGCGAGCCGCGCGTGGCGGCCGCCCATCGCAGTCGCGATCAGCGCGATCAGGATCGCGAAAGGGATCACGCGCGCCGGCCGGTAGGCGAGCCCGATCAGGCTCGCGAAGAGCGCGAGAGAAGCGAGCAGACCCGCGATCGCGTCGGCCGGACGGGCCTCCTGGATCGGCGTAGCGCTCACGCGTGCTGTACCGAGCGGCCGGGCCGCGCGTAACGGCGGGTCGGGGAGCCGTGCGGTCGCGGGTGCAGCCTGCGCCGGCCGTGCGCGCGCGGCGACGGCCGCGGGCCGGGCACCGGCTCAGGCAGCGCGTGCCGCACTACCGCGTGCTCGGGCGGCTCCGGCTCGGCCTTCACCGCCCAGTAGACGACCAGGCAGAGATAGACGATCGGGATCTTCAGGATGAGCATCATGAAGATGAACTCCCAGACCATCGCGGAAGTGTACGAAACCGCGGCTATTTGATCGAGGGCGGAGGCGCGCAGCGGCTCTGCGGAACGGAGCGCGGCGCGCAGACGCGCAGGCCCTCGTCGAAGAACGCGACGTAGTGCTTCTTCCCGACCCGGTAGTAGACGTCCAGTCCGTTGTACGAGAACGAGCCTTTTCGCAGCGGGCTGACCCCGACCAGGATGTCGACGTCGTCCTTCAGCCCGTGGTACGGCGGCACTGAGTAGCCCGCGAGCAGGTCGAGCTTGCCGACGAAGTGGCGCGGAGGGAACTCCCGAATCAGGCCGAGGCGCGAGTTCTTCGTGACCAGCGGGCCGAGCAGGAGCGTCCCCGGTGTGCGGTGCAGATAGACGACGCGTTCGAGCACTGCCGGCGTCTTGCCTCTGTTCTGGAGGGTCGCGGCGTCCCAGGTTCCGAGCTCCGCGACTCCCATGGGCATCGACCCGTCGCCCTGGCAGTTCCCGCACGCGAGCGGGCCGCCGCGCTCCACGTGCGCGCCGCTGCCGCAACCGGCGAGAGCGAGCACGAGGAGCGCGGAAGCGAGCACTTCCGGGAGGCGGCCGGCCTTACCCACCGGCGAGGATCCTGGTGGACCTGCCGGGCCTGTTGTCGTTCCCGCAGAGGTAGTGGTCGGTGTTGCGGCCGAAGGCGTAGTGGTAGCGGACTCGCTGAGAGGCGCCGCTTCTGGCGTGCAGCGCTACTCCCGCAGTGCCGAGGCCGACGACCACACCGGCGCCCCAGGTGCGGAGCTTGTAGCTCGTCCTGCTGAAGCCGGCGTTCGGCCCGAAGTGGGCGGCATACGCCTTGTACGTCGTCCGGCACTGGTGGAGATAGCGCGACTCGTCTGCGCCTGGCCAGATTCCGCCCCACCATTCCTTCGGCTCGATCGTGTACCAGGTGGAACAGACCCGGCCGTCCCAGTAGCTGACCCGCTCGTGCTTGTACTTCGCGTACACGAAGTCGGAGAGGAGGTCGTGCGCCCAGTCCGGCGCCGGATTCGACTCCGAGACGTACTCGGCATCGCCGTGCGTGACGTGCTTAGAGACCCCGGCGGCGACGTGCCAGACGCCACTGCCGAGGTTGCTCGCGACCGAGATGTTGCTGTCGGCCCTGTTCGCCTCGCCGTACGTGAACGTCCCGTGGGCGTCCTGAGCGACGTGGAGCTCGCCGATGATCGTCGCATCCCGCTCCGTCGCGACGAGCGTCGTCCTGTCCTCCGCGAGCCAGCACGCAGGCGACTCCACGTCCGGCCCGCCTCCGCCGGCGATCGAGCCGCCCTGGGGATCGAGGTCGACGTCGTCCGGCAGGACCGGGTAGTCCGGATCGGTCGCGGGCGTGTCTGCCTGGTCGGGGCCTTGCCAGCTGCCGCTGCCGTCCCACCTGCGGCTCGAGACCGCGTAGTACGGCACGTCACCTGCGGTGCCCTCCACTGCGAGATTGGCCCAGCCCTGGTCGTCCGTCAGCCCCTCGGGATCCGCGCGCAGCTCGTAGTAGCCGTCGCTCCCGCTGGTCGTCCGGTCGATCGGCGCCGACTGGCTGCCGGAGTCGTCGAGAACGGCGTAGAGCGCGACCGCCGCGCCGGCGACCGGCTGCCCGTTCGCGTCGTGCACGTGGCCCCGCACGGCGACCGGCGGCGGAGGGCTCACCGGAACGACGGAGTTCGAGCTCTGAGCGTACGGGAGGTAGCAGCCGTAGTCGTCGTCGCAGGCCGAGACCGCGGAGCGCAGCTCGTGGCCGACATCGGCGGGCTGGATCGTGTACGTGAAGCCGGCCGGCGCTCCCTCGACCCAGTCGGGGCCGCTGACGACCACGCCGTCGCGCAGCCACTCCTTGTAGAAGCCCGTGAACGGCTCGCCGCCGCAGGTCGCCCAGCCGCCGCCGCTCGACGTGATCGTGTCGCCGGCGTGGGCCGGATCCGGCGCCGTGAGGAGAGGTCTCGAGCTCAGCGTGATCTCCCCGTACCAGCAGTTCGTGCCCGCGCGGGCGCGGCCCCCGCCGGCGAGCGCGGCGACCACGATTGCGAGCGCCGCTGCGGCCGCGAGCAGCGGCCAATAGGTACTGCGAAGTGCGCGACTGGACATCCTGGGCTCCTTTCACGCGTCCCTTCACGGGGCGATACGTCCTGGCTGATCGACTCCCGTCGAGGGTAGGCGTGTCCGGCGCACGTGTCTGTCACGAGACTGTGTCGAAAGTGCGACATCTGCCTGCGCGGGTCCTACCGCGTCGCGGACGCCGTGCCTAGTGACCGTTTTGGACCGGTCCGAAGCCGCCGCCGCCCGGCGTCTCGACCCGCACGAGGTCTCCCGCGGCGAGGTCTCGCGTCGCCTTTCCGGGCAGCTCGGATCCGTTCAGGAAGTTGCGTCCCGGCTCTCCGGGCTCGCCCCCGTGCGCGCCCTGCGGCGGGTGCAGCCGGCGCTCGCCGACCACCGACAGCCGGCACGATTCGAGCACGCGCAGTTCGCGCACGACGCCGTCTCCGCCCGAATGGAGGCCGCGACCACCGGAGCCGAGCCGCAGCAAATGCCGTTCTACGCGGAGCGGATACGACAGCTCCAGCGCCTCGGCAGGGGTGGACAGGGTGTTCGACATCGCGACGTGCACGCCGGACGGCCCGTCCACGTCGGGGCAGGCGCCCTGCCCGCCGCCGACCGTCTCGTAGTACGTGAAGCGGTCGTTGCCGACGGTCAGGTTGTTCATCGTCCCCTGGCCCTGCGCCGGCACCGCGAGAGCCTGGGAGAAGGCGGCGAAGACGACGTCGACGATCCTGCTCGAGGTCTCGACGTTCCCGGCAGCCACGGCCGCCGGAGGGCGGGCGTTGACGAGGCACCCTTCGGGAGCGCGGACCCGGACGGGGGCGAAGGCGCCCCCCGAGGCGGGCACGTCGGGGCCGGTGAGGCAGCGCACGACGAAGTAGCACGCCGACCGCGCGACCGCGAGCGGGCAGTTGAGGTTCCCCTCGTGCTGCGCGGCGGTCCCCGCGAAGTCGATCTCGAGCTCCTCGCCGGCGACAGTCACCGCGGCGCGGATCTCGAGCTCGCCGCCGCCTGCGGGCTCCAGTACGTCGGCCGCCTCGAACCGCCCATCCGGAATCCGCGCGATCGCCGCGCGTACAAGGCGTTCCGAGTAGGCGTAGAGCTCTTCCATCGCGGCCTCGACACGCTCGGTTCCGCGGCGCGCGCAGAGCTCCCGGAGACGACCGTCAGCGAGCCGGTGCGCCGCCAGCTGCGCGCGGAGGTCGCCGCGGCGCTCGTCCGGCTCGCGCATGCGTGAGACGAGGCGGTCGAGTGTCACGTCGTCCAGGCGCGTCGGCGGGATCACGACGCCCTCCTCGTCGAGCCGGCGCGAGCCCGCGGGCAGGCTGCCGGGCTCTCGGCCGCCGACGTCGGCGTGGTGCGCGCGCGTCACGGCGAAGCCGACCGGCGTGCGTGTGACGAGCGTGATGTCGGGCAAGTGCGTCCCGCCCGTGAACGGGTCGTTGAGGATGAAGACGTCGCCGGGCCCGGGATCGTGCGCGCGGACGGCGGCGACCGCGTCGGGCATCGCGCCGAGGTGGACCGGGATGTGCTCGGCCTGGGCGATCATGCGGCCGCGCCGGTCGAAGAGCGCGGTCGAGCAGTCGCGCCGCTCCTTGATGTTCGCGGAGAAGGCGGCGCGGATCAGGACCGCGCCCATCTCCTCCGCGACCGAACGGAGCGCGGCGCCGATCAGCTGGAGCTCAAGTTCCACTTTTTTCACGCTCTCGTGACACATTCGTGAGCCGCAGCGTGCTACTGATCCCATCCCTAACCCCCACCCACCCCGGGGGAATCCAGCAGGTGGCGCCTTCGAGGTCGAGGCGCGTGGGGCCTTCGGCTCGCAGCGGCTCGGCGGGCGGCAGCTCCAGGGCGGGGCCGGGCCGGACGTCGGCCGTGCGCACGGCGACCAGCTCGATCTCACGCTCCGGATCGGCGTAGCCGTAGCGCGCGTCGTGCGCGCGGTGGAACGCGGCCGCAAGATCCGGCTCGAGCGGCACGGTCAACTCGAACGACTGCCCGCGGTAGCGCAGGTCGGCCTCGCCTTCGGCGGGTAGCTCGCCCGCTTCGTCCAGAGCGCACACGTACGAAACGACGCGGTCGCGCCGCTCGTCGCCGACGGCCAGGCCGAGCGCCGAGAGAACACCCGCCTGAGCGGGCACGAGCACTGTCGAGATCTCGAGCTCCTCCGCCAGGGAGCACGCGTGCAGCGGCCCCGCACCGCCGAACGCGACGAGCGCGAAGTCGCGCGGGTCGTGGCCGCGCTCCACCGAGACGAGTCGCAGCGCCCGAAGCATCTCGGCGTCCACGACCTCGACCGCCTCGGCCGGATCGATCTCTCCAAGCGCGCGCTCGGCCGCCGCGCGGTCGAGCTCCAGCCCGCCCGCCAGCCGCGCCGGCAGCCGACCGAGCAGCAGGTTCGCATCGGTCACGGTCGGGCGCTCGCCGCCGCGGCCGTAACACGCCGGCCCCGGCTCGGCACCGGCGCTCTCGGGCCCGACCCGCAGCGCGCCGCCCTCGTCGCGCCACACGATCGAGCCGCCGCCTGCCCCGACCGTCTGCAGGTCGACCGTCGGCAGCCGCAGCGGCAGCCCCGCGACCTCGCGCTCGGCCGCGCGCCCGGCCTCGCCGCCGCGGATCAGGCAGACGTCGGTCGACGTCCCGCCCATGTCCAGAGAGAGCGCCTCCTCGACGCCCGCCAGGCGGGCGACTCGAGCGGCGCCTACGACGCCGGCCGCGGGCCCCGACACGAGCGCGACCGCCGGATGCGCAGCCGCCTCGGCGAGTGTCGCGACGCCGCCCGAAGAGCGCATCACCAGAGGCTCCGGGAGCCCGGCCCGCGAGCAGGCCCGCCCGAGCTGCTCGAGATAGCCAGACACCGCCGGGCCGAGGTAGGCGTCGACCGCGGTCGTCGACGCCCGCTCGTACTCGCGGAACTCCGGCGAGACCTCGTGCGAGGCGACGACGCGCGCCGCCGGCAGCCGCCGCCGTAGCTCCTCCGCGACCGCCCGCTCGTGCGAAGGGTCGCGAAAGGAGAAGAGGAGACAGACCGCGACCGCCTCGACCTCCGGCCCCAGCTCGGGCAGCGACGAGAGCTCGAGCGGCGCGACCACGCCGCCCGGCCCGATGCGCTCGCGGACACCGTGACACCGCTCGAGCGGGACCAGCGGCTCCGCATGCGCCGCGCACAGCCGGTAGAGGTGCGCGCGGTCCTGCCGCCGCAGATGGAGCAGGTGCTCGAATCCCTCGGTCGCCACGAACGCCGTACGCGCGCCCTTGCGCTCGAGCAGCGCGTTCGTCGCCACCGTCGTGCCGTGCGTGAAGCGCTCGATCTCCCCCGCTCCCACCGCCTGCACCGCGGCGAGCACCGACTCCTCCTGCCGCGCGGCGGTCGGCACCTTCGCAGTCCGCACCTCGCCGCCGTCGAGCACCACGGCGTCGGTGAAGGTGCCGCCAACGTCGACGCCCAGGACGGCCATCGCGTCAGGCGCCGAGCACGTCCGAGAGCGCACCGACGAGCAGCTCGGAGTGCTCGTCGCCGAAGACGAGCGGCGGCCGGATCTTGAGCACGTTGCCGTCCCGACCGGTTCGGCCGATCAGCACACCGCGCTCACGCATCCCGTTGACCGCAGCCTCGGCGCGCGCCGCCGATTCGAGCTCGACGCCCAGGAGCAGGCCGGCACCACGCACCTCCACCGCCCCGAGCGCCTCGAGAGACCGCCGCAGAGCAGCGCCGACGCGGGCGGCGCGCTCGACGAGGCCCTCGTCCTCCAGAACATCGAGCACCGCGAGGGCCGCCTGGGCCGCGACCGGGTTTCCGCCGAAGGTGCTGAAGACGCTCGTCTGCGCCGCAAACCGCTCGACGAGATCGCCGCGCGCGACCACGGCCGCGACGGGGTAGCCGTTCCCCATCGGCTTGCCGAGAGTGACCGCGTCCGGCGCGAGCCCGTAGCGCGCGAACGCCCAGAGCTCGCCGCCGAGGCGGCCGTGTCCCGCCTGGACCTCATCCGCGACGAAGACGCCGCCCGCCGCGCGCGTCTGCTCGACCACGGTCTGGAGCTCGGCGGATTCGGGGACGTGCACGCCGTCGCTCGTGAAGGCGGTGTCGAGGAAGGTCGCCGCGAGCCCGTGCCCGCTGCGCCTCGAGCCGCTCGATCGCCTCCGCCAGCCCCACCCCCGGCGGCGCGACGGTCTCGACGTGCTCGGGCCGGTGACCCGCCGGCCACTCCTCCGGCGAGAGGTCGGCGATCGCCGTGGTCACGCCGTGGTACGCGTGCTCGGTCACGACCGCGCCGCGGTTGCCGGTCGCCGCGAGCGCGAGGCGCCACGCAAGCTCGTTCGCCTCGCTGCCCGAGTTGACGACGAGGACGGTGTCGAGCCCCGAGCCCGGCGGCATCGACGCGACGAGGCGCTCGCCGAGCTCGACGAGCGGCTCGTACAGGTAGCGCGCGTGGGTGTTCAGCCGGCGGGTCTGGCGGACAACCGCCTCGGTGACGCGCGGGTGGCAGTGCCCGACGACCGGAACGTTGTTGTAGGCGTCGAGCAGCCGCGTCCCGTCCGCCTCGAACAGCCAGACGCCCTCCCCCCGGACGACGTGGACCGGACGGTCGTACGTGAGCGCCGTCAGCGCAGGGCCGAGGACGCGACCGCGTCGGGCGGCGAGCTCTCCCGTCGGCACCGCCGGCCGCGCCGCGCCGAGCCGGTACGAGACCTCGTCGGCTCCGAGCTCGTCGAAGGTCTCCAGCAGCGCCCAGGAGTCGGCGTCCCAGAGCTCGATGTACTCCCGGTTCTCCGGGTAGCGCTCCGCGCGCCACGCACTGATGGCGACGATCGTCGCCAGCCGCGCGGTGACGAGATCGCCCAGCACCTCGAGCTCCTCGGGCTCGAACGGGACGAGCGCCGCATAGCCGTCGATTGCGATCCGCGCGACGCGGAAGAGGTCTCCTTCCGGCCGCCCGCGCAGGAGCGAGGCGAGCGCCACGGCGAAGTCGCCCACCTGCGCCGAGTGCGCAATGTCGCCGAAGTCGACGATTCCGGAGACGCGCCCCTGGTCGTCGAGCAGGATGTTGTCGAGGTTGAAGTCGCCGTGGACGACCTGCGCCCGCAGGCGCGGCCAGAGCAGGACGACGCGGTCCTCGAAGCGGTCGAGCACGCGCTCGAGCAGCCGGCGCCGGCTCTCGTCAGGCACAGCCTCGAGCAGCGGCCGCAGGCCGGGCGTGTTTTTCAGGTCCCAGAGCAGGTGACGGCCCGCCGCGGGATGGAAGAAGCCGCGGAGCGCGAGGTTGAGCCGGGCGTGCGTCGCCGCGTAGGCGCGCACCGCATCGTCGGGAAGCTCCGGGCCCCAGTGTCGTCCCTGCAGCCGCCGGAAGAGCCGGACGAGGTGGCCCTGCGCCTCGACGGCGGGCGTCGGCTGCGCGACCGGCAGCCCGGGGTCGATCCGCGCGACGTGCAGCACCGCCTCCCGCTCGAGGTCGAGCACGGCGGCGTCCTCGCCGCTGTTCGAGATCTTGAGGACGCCCCCGCCCGCGCCGTCCTCGATCAGGAACGCCTGGTCGCGCTCGCTGCCGAGCGCGGTCGCCGACCCGGACACGCCGAACAGCTCGGCCGCGAGCTCGGCCGCCTGCTCCGGCGTGAAGCGCGGGGGCTCTGCCTCGAGGACGCTCATGCGGTGCAAGACTTGCACGGTGGAGCTACCCGAGAGCGCGAGGGAACTGATCGAGTCGGGCGCGCTGGCGCACCTGGTCACGCTCAACGGGGACGGCTCGCCCCAGGTGACGTGCATCTGGGTCGGGCTCGAGGGCGACGAGCTCGTCTCCGGGCACCTGTCGAGTGCCCAGCGCAAGCTCCGCAACATCCAGCGCGACCCGCGCGTGTCGATGTCGATCGAAGGGACGCGCGTCCACCCGCCCGGGCTCAAGGAGTACCTCGTGATCCACGGGCACGCGCGGCTCGAGGAAGGCCGCGCGCCCGAGCTGCTGCAGCGCCTGGCGCGCACGTACCTCGGGCCTGACGTCAAGTTCCCGCCGATGGACGACCCGCCAGCCGGGCACGTGATGCACGTCGCGGTCGAGCGCATCGGCGGCATCGGCCCCTGGGCCGCGCGGTGAGGATCGAGGCGAGGCTCGAGGAGCTCGGGCTCGTCCTGCCCGAGCCGATCCAGGCGCCGCCGGGCGCCCGGCTGCCGTTCGTCTTCGCACGGCTCGGGGCCGGCCGGCTGTACGTCTCCGGCCACGGCCCGCAGGCCGCGGACGGCGCGCTGCTGCCGCTGCGCGGCAAGGTCGGCGCCGAGGTCTCGTCCGAGGAGGGGTACGAAGCGGCGCGCGCGGTCGCCCTCTCGATGCTCGGAACGCTGAAGCGCGAGCTCGGGGACCTCGACCGCGTGAGCGCCTGGCTGCGCGTCTTCGGCATGGTCAACTCCGCGCCCGGGTTCACGGACCAGCCCGCGGTGATCAACGGCTTCTCGGACCTGATCCTCGACCTCTACGGGCCGGAGGCCGGGCAGCACGCGCGCTCCGCCGTGGGCCTGGCCGAGCTGCCGTTCGGAATCCCGGTCGAGATCGAGGCCGAGGTCGCGGTCGACTGAGCTACGCGCCGATACCCCTGGCGGAGATCGAGGCCGCGCGCGAGCGAATCGCCGGCTCGGTGGTGCGCACGCCGCTGCTACGCCTGCAGCACGACGGGCCCGGCGAGGTCTTCCTGAAGCTCGAGAACCTGCAGCCGATCGGCTCGTTCAAGCTCCGCGGCGCGGGCAACGCGCTGGCGCTGGCGGAGCCCGACGAGCTCGCCGCGGGGATCTGGACCGCGAGTGCCGGAAACATGGCGCAGGCCGTCGCCTGGCACGCGCGCGAGCGCGGGCTCCCGTGCACCGTGGTCGTCCCGGAAACGGCGCCGCGGGCCAAGCTCGACGCGATCGAGCGCCTCGGCGGCGAGATCATCCCGGTGCCGTTCGCGACCTGGTGGGAGACCTTCCGGACACGCTCGTACCCGGGAATCGACGGCTTCTTCGTGCACCCGTTCAGCGACCCGGCCGTGATGGCGGGAAACGGGACGATCGGCCTCGAGATCGCGGAGGACCTGCCCGACGCGGACGCGGTGCTCGTCCCGTACGGCGGCGGCGGGCTGATCTGCGGGATCGCCTCGGCGCTGCGGGCGGTCGCTCCCGCCTGCAAGGTGTTCGCCTGCGAGGTCGGGACCGCTGCACCGCTCGCGCCGTCGCTCGCCGCGGGTGAGCCGGTGGAGGTGGAGCACGTCGCGAGCTTCGTGGACGGGATCGGCGCACCAACTGTGTTCCCCGAGATGCTCGCCCTCGCTCGGCAGCTCGTGGCGGGCTCGATCGTCGTGGGGCTCGACGCGATCGCCGGGGCGGTCCGACTGCTCGCGGAGCGGACCCGCGTGGTCGCCGAAGGCGCAGGGGCGGCGGCGGTCGCGGCGGCGCTGAGCGGCGAGGCGGGCGGCGGCAGGATCGTCTGCGTCGTTTCGGGCGGGAACATCGACCGCGCGAAGCTGGCCACGATCCTCGCCGGTGAAACTCCTTCAGTCGGGCAGGAGCGGCGGGTCGAGCCCGCGCCTGCCCCCGAGTAGCACCGCCCGGGTCACCGCCGCCGGCCCGAAGCGCCGCCAGACCTCGTCCATAGCGGCGTCGAGCGCGTCCGTGTCGTTCGGGCCCAGCGGAAGGGCGAGCTGCACCGAGCTCCCCTCGTGCAGGTTTCCGACGGCGACTCCGACGAGCGTGAGGCCGCGCCGCTCGACCATCGGCGCCGCTGCGCGCAGCAGCTCCCGCGCCGTCGCGAGGATCGCCTCGGTGCTGGCCGTCGCGTACGGCAGCGTGTGCGACCGGGTCGCACGGGAGAAGTCGTCGAACCGCAGCCGGAGGGTGACGGTCCGGCCGGTCCGGCCGGCCGTGCGCATGCGCCGCGTGACTCGGTCGACGAGGCCCGCAAGCGCCGTGTCGACCTCGGCGAACGGAGTCGGCGCGCGTCCCAGCGCGCGCTGCGCCCCGACCGAGCCACGGCGCCGCCTCGCCCGCACGCGCCGAGCGTCGCGGTTGTGCGCCAGCGCGTACAGGTGCCGCCCAGCCGCCGGGCCGAGCAGCGCGACGAGGCTGTTCTCGTCGACCCTCGCGACCTCGCCGACGGTCGCGAGCCCGACGTCGTGGAGGCGCCTCGCCGTCACCGGGCCGACTCCCCAGAGCCGCTCGACCGGCAGCGGGTGCAGGAACTCGAGCTCGCGCCCCGCAGGCACGACGAGCAGCCCATCCGGCTTCGCGACGGCGCTCGCGACCTTGGCGAGGAACTTCGTGGACGCGATCCCGACCGTGAGCGGCAAGCCCACCCGCTCGCGCGCCTCTCTGCGCAGCTTCGCCGCGATCTGCGAAGGCGTTCCCGAGAGCCTCCGCACGCCGCGAACGTCGAGGAACGCCTCGTCGATCGAGAGGCCCTCCACCAGAGACGCGGTGTCCTCGAACAGCCGGTAGACGGCCTTGCTCGCCTCCGAGTACGCCGACATCCTGGGCTCGACGACGACCGCCGCGGGGCAGAGCCGCCGGGCCCGGGCGACGCCCATCGCGGTGCGGACGCCGTGCGCCTTCGCCTCGTAGCTCGCAGCGAGCACGACCCAGGCGCCGACGATCACCGGCCGGCCCGCGAGCCGCGGGTCGTCGCGCTGCTCGACGGACGCGAAGAACGAGTCGACGTCGGCGTGCAGGATCGTCGCCTCGCTCATCGAACGTATGTTCGCACAGCCTTCTAGATCGCGCCACGCTCCCGCAGGAGCTCGAGCACCGCCTCGTGCGGAAGCCCGTGTTCGAATCGGCCCTCGCGGCCCTCGACGTCCGGCGCCGCCCAGATCGCGTTCAGGACGGCCTCTTCGGTCGCGTCGACCGCGGCCGCGAAGAGCGGATCGAGCTCGCGGCCCGAGACCTCCGCCCCGCGCGTCGTCGCGAAGGCCATGAAGATCTCGCCGCTGCCGTGGTGTGCGACCGAGCCCGTGCGTGCGAGCCCGAGCCCGGCGCGGCGCGCGAGGCGTTCGAGGGACCCGGGTGAGAGCGGCGCGTCGGTGGCGACGACGGCGATGCAGCTGCCTGCGGCCGGCCGGTGGGCGTCGCCGGGGAGCAGCCGCCCGACGGGGACCCCGGCGACGACGAGCTGTCGCGCGGAGCCGAAGTTCGCGAGCACGAGCACGCCGACGGTGTGGCCGTTCGCTACGCGGCTCGCGCTGCCGATCCCGCCCTTCCAGCCGAGGCAGCTCATCCCGGTTCCCGCGCCGACTGCGCCCTCGGCGAACGGCCAGCCGGCGGCGCCGTCCACCGCGACCGCGACGTCGCCGCGCTCGACGTGCACGGTGCGCGCGTCGCTGAGCCAGCCGTCGTCACACTCGCCCACGACGGGGATCACGAACTCCTCGACGCCGACGAGCGGGTCGTCGCGCACGGCCAGCTCGATGGCGCCGTCGTAGACGCGCCCCACCGCATGCGTCGAGGTCAGGTAGACCGGCGTCTCGAGCAGCCCCCACTCCCGGATCTCATGCGAGCCCGTGAGCTCGCCGGCGCCGTTCAGCACGGCCATCCCGGCCGGCAACGGCAGCTCGGGCGGGACGAGCGCGGTCACGCCGGTGCGGGCGACACCGCGACCCTCGGGTGGGTCGGGCTCGTCGCGCCACACCGTCACGTGGCCCACCCGGACGCCGACGTCCGCGATCGAGTCGCTCAGCCCCGCCTCGAGCTCACCGATCCGCAGGCCCAGCTCGCGCAGCCTCGGGCCGCGTGGATCGGGAGGGCCGTCGCTCACGGGAGGACTGTAGAGTCGCCGCGTGGAGCTCGCCATGCCGGTCGTCTGGAGCGATCGCTGCCTGCTCCACGAGCCGCGCGAGGAGATCTGGGTCGGCATTCGCACTCCCGCGGCCGAGACGGCGGACAGGATCGAGCGTATCCGCGACGCGCTCGCGGGCGCGCGCTTCGTCGAGGCCGAGGCGCACGACGACTCGTCGCTCCGGGCCGTGCACGACGAGGCGCTGCTCGCCTACCTCGCCTCGGCCTGGGACGAGTGGGCCCGCGCGGGCCTCCCCGACGATCCCGGCCAGCAGCGGGTCGTCCCGTACGTCTTCGCGCACGCCGCGCTCGGCACCGCGCTCGAGGAGCCGGTCGCCGTCTGGGCGAAGCCCGGCTACTTCGCTTACGACACGATGACGCTGATCGGCCCCGGCACCTGGGAGGCCGCGCGGGCCGCGGTCGACGCCGCTCTCACCGCCGCGGAACTCGTGCGCGAGGGCGCCCCCGCCGCCTACGCGTGCGTGCGGCCGCCGGGCCACCACGCGTGCCGGAGCGCGTTCGGCGGCTCCTGCTACCTGAACAACGCGGCCTGCGCGGCTGTCGCTCTCGGCCCTGCGCGCGTCGCCGTGCTCGACGTCGACGCCCACCACGGCAACGGCACGGAGCAGGTCTTCGGGCACAGCGACGACGTGGTCGTCGGCTCCGTCCACGTCGACCCGCGGGCGGGCTGGTTCCCACACTTCCTCGCCGCCGCCGGCGAGGGGCCCGGCTCGAAGAACGTCCCGCTCGCGCCCGGCTCGGGCGACGACGAGTGGCTCGCGGCGGTGCGCGAGCTGGCCGGCTGGGCGCGCGACCAGCGGGCCGAGGCCCTCGTCGTCTCGCTCGGCGTCGACGCCGCGGCGGAGGACCCGGAGAGCCCGCTCGAGCTGACGCGGGAGGGCTTCCGCGAGACCGGCGCGCTGCTCGGCGCGCTCGGGCTCCCGACCGTCTTCGTCCAGGAGGGCGGCTACCACGACGCGATCGGAGCGCTCGTGCGCGAGACGCTGCTCGGCTTCGAGGGGGCGCGCTGAAGTTCTCCCCGGACTACCTGCGCCACGTGGTCGAGCGGCTCGAAGGCATCGGCTCGCACCCGCTCGGCTTCCGCGTCGCCGGCACGCCGGAGGAGCGGGAGGCGGTCCAGTTCGTCGCCCAGGAGATGCGTTCGCTCGGGCTGCAGGACGTCACGAAGGAGCCCGTCCCGGTGGACGGCTGGCGGCTGCAGGAGGCCTTCGTCGAGCTCGCGGACGGGACGCGCGTCGAAGCCGCGTCGTTCGGCGGCGTTCCCGAGACCGGCGCGCGCGGGGTCGAAGGCGAGCTCGTGCGCGTCGGCCGCGGCGGCCGGCGGCAGCTCGATCGGATCGACGTGGCCGGCAAGATCGCGCTCGTCGAGTGGCAGGTCGCGCGGCTCTGGCCCTACCACGTCGGGCTCGAGCTCGGCTTGCGCGGCGCGAAGGCGATGATCCTCTACGCGCCCGAGGGCGGTCCGTACTACCAGGCGCCGGGCTCGCTCGGCACCTTCGACGGGATCTGGCACGCGGAAGGGCCGCCCTGCGTGACCGTCCGGCGCGAGGATGCGCCGCGGCTCGAGGGCCGCGTGCGGGTCGTCCTGCGCGCGCCGCGCAAGCCGGCCCGGGCGGCGAACGTCACCGGCTATCTCCCGGGCCGCCGCCGCGGGGCGCCCGTCGTCGTCGCCGGCCACCACGACGGCTGGTTCGGGGCGGCCTTCGACGACGCGACCGGAGTCGCCGTCACGCTCGAGCTCGCGCGCGCGTTCCTCGAGGCCGGCGTGAAGCCGAGCCGCACGATCGCGTTCGTCTCGCACACCGCCGAGGAGTACGGGATCGCCGAGTCGGCCTACGACTGGTGCTACGGCGCCTGGTACCAGGTCGTGGCCGAGCACCGCGAGTGGACGACCGGCTCGCCGTTCTACCTCAACGTCGAGGGCTCCGGCCGCCCAGAGGTCTTCACGCTCGACGTGCCGCCCGAGCTCGCCGCGTGGATCCGGCGCCACTGCCGCCGCGCGGCTCGCGACGGCCTCCTCCCGCACGGCTGGCGGCTCGACCGGCCGAACACGTGGACCGAGGTCTGGCCGTTCCTGGCCGCAGGGATTCCCGGGATCAACGTCTCCACGTTCACGACCGAGTTCGACCGCACCGAGTACCACACGCAGTACGACACGAGCGACAAGGTCGACTTCGGCTACCTCGCGAAGCTGACGGAGCTCTGTGCGCGGCTGCTGCTCGACGAGCCGGCGCTCGACTTCGCCGCGCGCGACCGCGAGCTCCGAAAGCTCGGACTGAAGCTGCCGAAGGTCGAGCCCGGCGACGAGCGGAGGCGCTTCACGGCGATCGGCCGCGGCCTCTACGGGCTCGACGCAATCGATGCGCCGCGTTACCCGCACGAGCAGACGGCCGGCGACGTCCAGCTCCTCGAGCAGGCCCTCGGCGACCTCGACCACGCGGCGGGGCCGCTCTCGCGCGTCGGCCTGAACTGGCTCTGCACCGATCTCTCGCACGAGGCGTTCCGGATCGAGCGCGGACGTCGCGGCCGCCGCGCGCGCCGCGCCTGCTGGGGCGTCCAGGGAGACGCCGACCCAGGGCCCGACCTCTGGCGCGAGCTCGCCTCCCTGCGCGGCGAGCCAGGCTCGCGACCACCGGGGCCGTGGCTCGAGCAAAGCGTGCGCCGCCACCTCGACCGCTCCCGGCGCGAGCTCAGGCGGCGGCGAGAGCGCATGGCCGCCGCCGCCGCGGGCAAGGTCTTCCCGCTCGCGCGCCCACGGCGGGCGGATCTTCCTGTAGGACCACGCGCGTGAAGCCGCTCCCTTCCGGCGGGACGATCGGCGTCGCGGCGCCCGCGAGCCCATACGACGCGCGCTCCGAGGTGCTGCGCGGGATCGAGTGGTGGGAATCCCAGGGCTACCGCGTCAAGCTCGGCCCGAACGTCTACGCCCGCGACGACTACGTCGCCGGCGACCCCCTTGCGCGCGCCTCGGACCTGAACGCGCTCTTCGCCGACCCGGAGGTCGACGTGGTCCAGGCCCTCCAGGGCGGTTACGGCTCGGCGCAGACGATCCCGTACCTGGACTTCGACGCGATCGCCGCCAACCCGAAGCCCTTCATCGGGTTCTCGGACATCACCGCGCTGCACGTCGCGATCCACAGGCGCACCGGCATGCCCACGATCTACGGCAATGGGCTGGTCGGGCTCGGCGACCCGGAGACCTCGGATTTCACCCGCAACCGCGCGCTCGACGTCCTGCGCGGCGAGGCGGCGAACGAGGTCCCGCGGAGCCCCGACGATCCGTACGTGCGCGCGATCACGGGCGGCACGGCGACCGCCCCGCTCCTCGGCGGCTGCCTGTGGCTGCTCCTGCAGACCATGGGCACGCCGTGGGAGGTCGACGTCGACGGCGCGATCCTCTTCTTCGAGGACTACAAGGCGCCGCCCTACTACGTCGACGGGATGCTGACGCAGCTCGGTCACGCCGGGAAGCTCCAGCAGGTCGCAGGCGTCGTCGTCGGCGAGATGAAGGACTGCGACTGGGGCGACCAGCGCGAGGCTTCGGACTGGGCCCGCTCCCGCTCCCTCGAGGACGTCCTCGAGGAGCACCTGGAGCCGCTCGGCGTCCCGGTCCTCTACGGCCTGCCCCTCGGCCACGGCAAGCATCTGGCCTCGATCCCGCTCGGCGTTCGGTATACGCTCGACGCCGACCGGAGAATGCTCACGCTCGAAGAGGCCCTCTTCGACGCGTGAAAAGGAGGGACAGATGAAGAAGACGTGGCTCGGCGTACTCGGAGCCGTCACCTGCCTAATCACTTGGGCCTTGCTCTCGCGGGTTGCGGCGGCTCGTCCTCGAGCTCCGGCTCGGGCGGCACGTTCCGCATGGGCACGGCGTCGGGGATCGACTCGATCAACCCCTACGTGGCCTTCAACCAGGACGCCTACGCCACCTTCCAGTACATCTACCCGATCCTCGTCCAGTACGACGAGACGAACAAGCACTTCGCCCCGTTCTACGCCAAGTCGTGGGGCTCGACGGACGGCGGCAAGACCTGGACGTTCCACCTCACGCCGAACGCGAAGTGGAGCGACGGCAAGCCGCTCACGTCGGAAGACGCGGCGTGGACGATCAACACCGACATCAAGTACGCGAGCGGCGGCGCCGCCAACGCGGCCGGCCTGATCGCGCACATCACGCGCGCGGACGCGCCCGATCCCAACACCCTCGTCGTCCACTACAAGCAGGCGCCGGGGAACGTGCTCGGCCAGTTCCAGCAGTTCTTCATCCTGCCGAAGCACATCTGGAGCCAGCACGTCGGGAACAAGGGCGCCGACCTGAAGACGTTCGCGAACAACCCGCCGGTGGTCGGCTCTGGCCCCTTCAACCTCGTCAAGTACCAGAAGAACCAGATCGCCCTGTTCAAGAAGAACCCCAGCTACTGGGGCACGAAGCCGAAGATCGACGAGTTCGGCCTGCGGATGTTCTCGAACGACGACGCGATGATCTCGGCGCTGAAGTCCCACGAGATCGACGCGATCAACGTCGTGCCGGCAACCGCGATCAAGACGCTGAAGGACGCAGGCTTCGAGGTTTCCGACGTTCCCGGCCTCGACCAGACCGACTTCATCATCAACTCGAGCCCGAAGAAGACCGACCACCTCGAGCTCCAGAACCCGAAGGTACGGGAAGCCTTCGACCACGCGATCGACCGCAAGCAGATCATCGACGTCGTCTTCCTCGGCACCGCGAAGCCCGCGTACTCGATCATTCCGCCGACCACCGGGGACTGGTCGAACCCGGACCTGAAGCCGGTGACGTTCGATCTCGCGAAGGCGAACCAGATCCTCGACGGCCTCGGCTACAAGAAGGGCTCGGACGGGATCCGCGTCGCGCAGGGCCACAAGATGTCCTACGACGTGATCGCGCCGACCGACGTCCAGAGCGTGCCGCGCACGTTCCAGATCATCCAGGCCGACTTTCAGAAGATCGGGATCAAGCTGCGCCAGAAGTCGCTCGACTCGACCGCGGCCTTCGACCAGATGTCGTCGCCGAACAACACGTACAAGAACTTCGATCTCGCCCTCTGGGACTGGACGGCGCTGATCGATCCCGACTTCATGCTCTCGGTCGTGACGTGTGGTCAACTGGGTGGTTGGAGTGACACCGGTATGTGCGACAAGAGCTACGACGCGATGTACTCGCAGCAGCAGCTGACCCCGGACCAGAACGCCCGCCAGGCGCTGGTCTGGAAGATGCAGAAGTACCTCTACGACCGGCGTCCGTACATCTGGCTCGCGAACGACGACTCCGTCGCGGCGGTCAGCAAGAACTGGGAGGGATTCGTGAACACGCCGCAGGGGCCCTTCAACGAGCTCAACATCGTCAGCCTGACCACCGTGCACAAGAAGTAGCCGCGCCAAGGGCGTCGCCGAGGACATGAGAGGCGCCGACTACTTCATCAAGCGGGTCGCGTTCGCGATCGTCACCGTGTTCGTCGCGATCACGATCAACTTCGCGCTCTTCCGGCTCGCGCCCGGGAGCGCCGTCACGAACCTCGCCCGGGTCCCGCACGCGACGCCGCAGCTGCACGAGGAGCTGAAGCGCCAGTTCGGGCTCGACAAGTCGAGAGGCGAGCAGTACGTGATCTACCTGAAGCAGCTCGCGCACGGGAACCTCGGGGTCTCGTTCGCGAACCAGCAGCCCGTCTCGCACAACCTCTGGGTCGCGCTCAAGAACACGATCCCGATGGTCCTCCTCGGCACGTTCTTCTCGATCGTCTTCGGCACGCTGACGGGCGTCCTCGCCGCGTGGCGCCGCGGCAGCGGGGCCGAGAGCGTCTCGGTGATGACCGCCCTCGCGTTCTATTCGATGCCGACGCACTGGCTCGGGCTGATGCTCGTGATCCTCTTCGCGGGCGTGCTGCCCGACCGGCGGCATGAGCAACGACTTCCTGATCGACCCGTCGTTCGCGACCCACGTCAAGGACCTCGGCGAGCACATCCTCCTGCCGTCGCTGACCCTCGCGCTCGTGCTCTACGGCGAGTACACGCTGATCGTGCGCTCGGCCTTGCTCGAGACGCTCGGCGAGGACTACATCCTCACCGCGCGCGCGAAGGGGCTGAAGTCGGGCGCGATCCTCCGGAAGCACGCGTTGCGGAACGCGATGCTGCCGATCGTGACGCTGATCGCGCTCTCGCTCGGCTACATCGTGGCGGGAGCGATCCTCGTGGAGACCGTCTTCTCGTGGCCGGGGATCGGGCGCGCGGTCTACGACGCGGTGCTGCAGCGCGACTACCCGATGCTGCAGGGAGCGTTCCTGATCCTCACGGTCTCCGTGGTCTTCTTCAATCTCGTCGCCGACCTCCTCTACTTCAAGCTCGATCCGAGGGTGACGGAATGAGCGTTGCGGTCCGGGAGCCGGGCGCCGTCATCGAAGAGGAGCCGATCCGCTCCCGCCGCGGGCTCGTCTGGGAAGCGATCAAGCGGCGGCCGTCCGCGATCTTCGGTGGGGTGCTCCTGCTGCTGGTGATCCTCGGCGCCCTGCTCGCTCCGGTCCTCGCGCCCTACGACCAGCACCAGCAAGTCGGCCCGGTCTTCGGCCATCCGTCGGCGAGCCACCCGCTCGGGCTCGACGACGGCGGGATCGACATCGTCACCCTGCTGATGTGGGCGGCGCGGACCTCGCTGCTCGTCGGCTTCGCGGCGACGTTCGTCTCGATGGTCATCGGCGGCACCATCGGTCTCGCCGCCGGCTACTACTCAGGCAGGACCGACACGATCCTGATGCGGATCACCGACTACTTCATCGTGATCCCCGACGTGCCGCTGATGATCGTCGTCGCGGCGATCTGGGGGCCGAGCCTCTTTCACATCATCATCGTGATCGGAATCCTGCTCTGGACGAGCACGGCACGGGTGCTCCGGGCGCAGGTGAAGAGCGTGCGCGAGCGCGTCTACGTGAAGCGCTCCCGCTCGCTCGGCGCATCGCATGCGCGGATCGTGTTCCGCCACGTGCTGCCGCAGGTCGCGCCGCTCCTGATCGCGACGACGGTCCTCACGATCGCGGTCGCGATCTTCGACGAGACCGCGCTTGCGTTCCTCGGTCTCGGCGACCCGAGCCGGATCTCGCTGGGGAAGATGATCGAGAACGCCTTCCAGCGAGCGGCGATCTCGACCGGCGCGTGGTGGGCGATCGTCCCGCCGGGCGCGCTCGTCGCGGTGATCATCCTCTCCTGCAGCCTCCTCGGCGGCGCGATCGAGGACGCGCTCAACCCGCGGCTGCGGGTCGCGCATCTCTCGGCGCGGACGTTCCGGCTGCGGACGCTCGTCGGGCGCGGATCGGAGGCCGTGTGAGCCGGCTGCTCGAGGTCGAGGAGCTCAACGTCTGGTTCGACCTCGAGGGTGGACGCGAGCTCCACGCCGTGCAGGGCGTCAGCTTCGAGCTCGATCCGGGCGAGCGGCTCGGCCTCGTAGGCGAGTCCGGCTGCGGCAAGACCACGACGGTCCTGGGCCTTCTCGGCCTGCTGCCCCCGAGTGCGAGCGTCAGCGGCCGCGTCCTGCTGAACGGCGTCGACATCGTGGCGGGCGGCGAGGAGACGATCCGGCCGCACCGCTGGATCGACATCGCGATCGTGTTCCAGGGCGCCATGAACGCGCTCAACCCGGTCAAGACTGTCGGCTCGCAGATCGTCGAGGTGCTCGAGCTCCACGGGCTCGCGGAGGGAAGGCAGGCGCGGACGCGGACGGGCGAGCTGCTCGAGTCGGTGGGGATCCCGCGCGACCGCGCCGAGCGCTTCCCGCACGAGTTCTCGGGCGGTATGCGGCAGCGCGCCGCGATCGCTATGGCGCTCGCCTGCAACCCGGGCATCCTCGTCGCCGACGAGCCGACGACGGCGCTCGACGTGATGGTGCAGGCCCAGATCCTCGAGCTGCTCGATGCGCTCTGCCGCGACTTCGGGCTCGCCCTGCTGCTCGTCACCCACGATCTGCCGGTCGTCGCCGAGCTCTGCGACCGCGCGGCGGTCATGTACGCGGGCGAGATCGTCGAGCACGGTCCGGTCGACGCGCTCTACCACGACCCGCGGCATCCGTACACGCGGCTCCTCTTCGCGGCGACGCCCGACCTCTACGGCGAGGGCGTCCCGGCCTCGATCCCCGGAGCACCGCCGCGGCTCGACCTGCCGCTCCACGGTTGCCCGTTCCACTCGCGCTGCGACCGGGTGTTCGGGCGTTGCCTGGATGAGCGGCCGGCCCTTCGCGGCCTCGACGGCGCTCGCTCCGCGGCCTGCCACCTGAACGACGTCGTCGCGGAGGTGCGGTGAGCACGAACGGGTCGGGGCCGCTGCTCTCGGTCGACGAGCTGGTCGTCCGCTATCCCCTCAACCGCGGCCTCGTCGGCAGCATCGCGCGGAAGCCGCAGCGCTTCGTCCACGCGGTCGAGGGCATCAGCTTCTCGCTCGCGCGCGGCGAGCTGCTCGCGCTCGTGGGCGAGTCGGGCTGCGGCAAGACCACCACCGCGCAGGCGGTGCTGAGGCTGGTCGAGCCCGTCTCCGGCCGGATCGAGTTCGACGGCAGCGAGATCACGGGCCTGCAGGCGCGGGCGCTGCGCCCGCTGCGGCGGCGGATGCAGCTGATCTACCAGGACCCGTACGAGTCGCTCGACCCGCGCCTCGCCGTGCAGGCAGCAGTCGAGGAGCCGCTCGTCATCCACGGCCTCGGCGACTCGAAGGCCGATCGGCGCGAGCGCGTGCGGGATGCCCTCGGTCGCGTGGAGCTCAATCCGCCGGAGCTCTTCCTCGACCGCTACCCGCACGAGCTCTCGGGCGGGCAGCGCCAGCGCGTCGCGATCGCGGCGAGCATCGTCCTCGGGCCCGACCTGCTCGTCGCCGACGAGCCCGTCTCGATGCTCGACGTCTCGGTACGCGCAGGCGTCCTCAACCTGCTCGACCGGCTGCGCAAGGACGGCCTCGGCATCCTGATGATCACCCACGATCTCTCGACCGCCGCGCGCTTTGCCGACCGGATCGCCGTCATGTACCTCGGCCGGATCGTCGAGGAGGGACCGGCGCGCTCGGTGGTGAACGACCCGCAGCATCCGTACACCAAGGCGCTCCTCTCGGTCGTTCCTCGCCGGGACCCGCGGGAGCGCTCGCGGCGCCAGATCCTGAGCGGCGAGGCGCCCGACGCGGTCCGGATCCCGAGCGGCTGCCGCTTCAACCCGCGCTGCCCGATCGCCGTGCCCGAGTGCCGCGAGATCGACCCCGCGCTCGAGCCCGCCGGAGCCGGCGCCGGGCATCGCGCGGCCTGCATCCGCGTCTGATGGCCGGCTGGTCGGCAGAGCTGGAGCTCGTGGGCGCGGGCGGGGAGCCGGTCGATCTCTGGCGGACGCTTCAGTCGCACGGCGTCGCCGACCTGCCGCCGAACTCGATCGACGTGGACGCGCGCGTGCTCGAGACGACGCTCGCCCTCCCGCGCGGGCGGGCGCGCACGATCCGCATCCGCGCCGGCCGTCCCGGGTTTGCGCTGGTCGAAAGCGCGCGTCGGCTCGGCGCCCGCGACGCCCTCGTCGTGACCGAGGTGACACGCCGGATCCTCCGCCTGGACGCCGATCTTTCGCCGTTCTACGAGGCGGCCCGGGACGACCCGGACCTGGCGTGGGCCTGCGCCGGCGCGGGACGGATGCTCCGGAGCCCCACCGTCTACGAGGACGTCGTCAAGACGATCTGCACGACCAACTGCGCCTGGTCGGCGACGGTTCGGATGGTCACGGCGCTGGTCTCGAAGCTGGGGCTCGAAGCACCCGACGGCCGACGCGCGTTCCCTGCTCCCGAGGCGATGGCGGGCGCAAAGGAGGCGTTCTACAAGGACGTCGTCCGCGCGGGCTACCGCGGCCCCTACCTGCGCTCGCTCGCGACCGACGTCGCCGAGGGGCGCCTCGACCTGGAGGCACTCGACGACCCGGAGCTGCCCGACGAAGAGGTGGCCGCGCGGCTGCTCGCCCTCCCCGGCTGTGGGCCGTACGCGACCGCCCACATGATGATGCTGCTCGGCCGCTACTCCAGGCTCATCCTCGACTCCTGGACGCGCCCGAAGTACGCGCGGCTACGCAGGCGCAAGGCGACGGATGCGGCAATCGATCGCCGCTTCCGCCGCTATGGGCCGTACGCCGGACTGGCGTTCTGGCTGTACCTGACGCGCGACTGGGTTGCCGACCCGGCCTAAGCCGGGACGGAAACCGCCGCTTCCACTTCGCGCCGGCCGACGAGACCGTGCCGGTGCGCCCAGCGACTCGCCTCCGTGCGGTTCGCCACGTCCAGCTTCCGGTAGATGTTCGACAGGTGGAACTTCACCGTCTGCTCGGTCACCCAGAGCATGCGGGCCAGCTCCCGGTTCGAGTGACCCTCGGCCATGAGAGCGAGGATCTCGCGCTCGCGGCGGGTCAGATCGACCTTGTCGTCCTCGACCGCGTCCGGGACGTGCGGTGCGGAGCCGTTGCTCCGGCCGTTCGTCGAGAACGAGTTGGCGAGGAAGATGGTGCTGTCGAACGTCTGCCGGACCGTCGAGGCGACGTCGTCCGGATGCGCGGTCTTGACCGCGTATGCGAGTGCACCGGCCTCGAACGCCGCGTCGATGTCCGCCGGTTCCCGCGAGGCGCCGAGCACGATCACGCGCAGAGAATCAACGCGCTCCCGGCACGACCGGATGAGCGCGCCACCGCCCATGCCGCCGTTCGCCGTGTTCGTCTCGCAGATCAGGATGTCCGGCTCGTGCTCCTCGACGAGGTGCAGTGCGTCGTCAGCGGACGTTGTCCGCCCGACGACTGCCACGTCGATGGAGCCGAGGATCGACTCGAGCGCATCGAGCCACAGTGGATGCGGGTCTAGTAGCACCGCAGTGCGTTTTTGATGACTGGCCAAAAGACGGGCTCTCCCTTCCCGTGCCGCAGTTTGCCCTTAGGTTCTTATCGTAAGACGCCGGTTTAGTAAAGGGGTTAGTGAAAATTCTGTCGAAGATTCTGTGGAATTCTACTGATTTCTGTTGACAAGGAACCTCGCCCTGTGGACGGCCGCCTCGCAAAGCGGATAGCCGGACCTAGATCCTGGTCCCTCCCAAGGACTGCACTAAAGACCCGCTGAACGGAGCGTAGCTTCGGCCTCGCCAGGACTCTAGCCTCACTTGATCAGGTGGAGGCATTGCCGCATTGCCTCCGCCCGGCTGGCGCATCGCGCCCGCCACGGGCAGGTGCAGGCCCCTCTGCCGGCCAAGCGGAGGGCCGGCCTGCCCGACTTGCATGCGGCAGCCAACCGGCTCGCCTGTTAGGTTCGCGCCTCGACGATGCGGACCGCCGTCGACTGCGGCAATTCATGCGTATCTGCCGGATCACCCGTCCGGGCTATGCCGCACCCGCCAACCCGGTCGATCTCTGAGACGCCGCCAAACACGGAGGTTCCGTGAGCACACGCACCCATACCGCCCTCGCGCTGGTCGCGATCGCAATCTTCGCCGCTCTCCTGACAGCCGGCACGACCGCCGCCCGGACGGGCCGCACCCCGACAAACATCACGCTCCCGCATATCTCCGGTCATGCGTTGGTTGGCCGGAGGCTCACGGCGACCCACGGGAGGTGGACCGGAAAGCCGAGGCGGTACCGCTTCACATGGCAGCGGTGCAGGCGCGGCCGCTGCGCTTCGTTGCACGGCGCGCACCACACCTCTTACCGCCTCGCCCGTCGGGACGCGGGCTCGCGGCTGCGCGTGGTCGTGACGGCCTGGAACGCGGCCGGCTCTGGCACGGCGGCCTCGGCGTCGACCGCGATGGTCGGTCCACCGCCACCGCCACCCCCACCACCCCCGCCTCCACCTCCCCCTCCGCCCCCACCACCGGTACCGCCGCCGCCGCCGCCGCCTCCTCCGCCCCCGCCGCCGCCGCCGCCTCCTCCACCCCCGCCGCCGCCTCCGCCTCCTCCACCTCCGCCACCCCCGCCACCCCCGCCGCCGCCCCCGCCACCGCCGCCTCCACCGCCACCGCCGGGGTGGGTGATCATGGCCTTCGATCTCGGCTGGGACCCCACTCACAACATGCCCTGGAGCGACCTGACCCAGGTCGACCTGTTCAACCTGGCGACCGAGAACGGGCCCGGTCTGGACGACAGCAACGTGTCTGAGATCGACGTTCCCGCCTGGACCGCGGCCGCCCATGCCCATTCCGTCCAGCCGTTCATCTCGATCGGGGGCGACGGCAACAGCAACTGGAGCCACGCCTGCAGCGACACGAATCGGGCGCAGTTCGTCCAGAACTTCGTCGGTTACGCCAGCTCGAACGGGTTCGACGGGATCGACCTCGACATCGAGGACGGCGTCTGGCTCTCCCAGGGCCCGCCGGTCGCGCAGATGACCACCTGCATCGAGGCCATCTCCGCTGCCAGCCACGCCGCCGGGCTGCTGCTCTCGGGAGACGTGATCACGAACTGGGACGGACCCTGGTGGGCGCCGAGCCAGGCGTCGGTCGATCAGTTCAACCTGATGACCTACGGCGACAGCCTGGCGACCATGCAGCGCGATGTCGCGGACACGATCGACCAGGGGCTGCCGGCGGCGAAGTTCGTCGTCGGGGTCGATGTCGCCGACTACCCGCAGCCGCCCGGCGGCTGCGGCCAGTTCTCGAGCTATGCGGCCCAGGCCGGCCTGATGGGTGCGTTCGTCTGGGCGGCCGAGCCGGACACCGGGAACGTCTGCATGCACGCTCTCGCCGGGGGATAGCCAGTCCTCGCCCACTTGACGAGCCGCAAGGCGAAGACGATCACGACCGGTTGACCCTGCAAGACTGGCCGAATTGGTCGGTGACGCCCCAGACCGCGACCGGCACGATGTAGGGATGCGAACAGCCGCGGACCAAGCGGTGCCCGGAAGGGCTGTGGAAGCCGGAGCGGACGAACCCGACGCTCGGCCCGTCTCGCGCGAGGCGACCGAGTCGGCGCCTTCGCCGGATTTGCCTGCCCACGGGGGCCTCGGGCATTACCTCGACCTACTCAGGCGCACCCTGCACGTCCGCTTCACGATCGCCCGGTTTCTGAGCGCGCTACTGCCCGACGTGGCGAGCGGCGCAGTCCGGAGCAGGCTCTACAGATGGGCCGGCTTCGACGTCGACAAGACCGCCTTCCTGATGGGCAACCTGCGCCTGCACAGCGCGGCCCCCGGCTTCTATCGCAAGCTCAAGATCGGGCCAGGCGTGACCATCGCGGACAACGTCACGATCAACCTCGACGCCGAGGTCACGATCGGCAAGAACGTCGCAATCGCGCCGCGCGTCCTCATCTACACGGGCAGCCACAAGATCGGCCCCGGGTCGATGCGCATCGGCGATTTCCAGGCGCTTCCGGTGACGATCGGCGACGGGGCCTGGCTACGGTTGGGCGCGATCATCGTCCCCGGCGTGACTATCGGCGAAGGTGCCGTTGTCGCCGCGGGAGCGGTCGTGCTCAAGGACGTGCCGCCGCACACGTACGTCGAGGGAAACCCGGCTCAGGTGATCCGCAAGCTTCCCTGGGCCTACCGCTAGCCGTCGCAATTGCTAGCTTGCGGCCGGCTTCAGGCGGAATTGGTTCCGTCCGATAGCCGGTTCAGAGGCATGACGCCACGCCGCACATCCATCCTGCTCGCAGTCCTGCTCGCGCTCGCCGCGACGGGCGCCGCCGCGCATGCCGCCAAGCGCGGTGCGCCTGCGCCGCGAGTCCACCCCAAGATCACCGGCAAGGCGATTCAGGGGCGAACCCTGCACGCGACGCGCGGCAGGTGGCGCAACCTGCCGAGGCGCTATCGCTACGCCTGGCTCGAGTGCAACCGGGCCGGAAAGCGCTGCCACGCGATCAGGCGGGCGGGAGCTCGCACCTACAAGCTCGCCGGGCGCGACGTCGGCCACCGCATCCGCGTGGCCGTCACCGCGTCGAACCTGCACGGGTCGACGAAGGCGGTCTCGCGACCCACCCCTGTCGTGGTCATGCCGGCAGCCGCGCCTCCACCTCCGCCACCCCCGCCGCCGCCGCCACCGCCACCGCCACCGCCACCGCCACCGCCGGGCTGGGTGATCATGGCCTTCGATCTCGGCTGGGACCCCACTCACAACATGCCCTGGAGCGACCTGACCCAGGTCGACCTGTTCAACCTGGCGACCGAGAACGGGCCCGGTCTCGACGACAGCAACGTGTCTGAGATCGACGTTCCCGCCTGGACCGCGGCCGCCCATGCCCATTGCGTCCAGCCGTTCATCTCGATCGGGGGCGACGGCAACAGCAACTGGAGCCACGCCTGCAGCGACACGAATCGGGCGCAGTTCGTCCAGAACCTCGTCGGCTACGCCAGCTCGAACGGGTTCGACGGGATCGACCTCGACATCGAGGACGGCGTCTGGCTCTCACAGGGCCCGCCGGTCGCGCAGATGACCACCTGCATCGAGGCCATCTCCGCTGCCAGCCACGCCGCCGGGCTGCTGCTCTCGGGAGACGTGATCACGAACTGGGACGGACCCTGGTGGGCGCCGAGCCAGGCGTCGGTCGATCAGTTCAACCTGATGACCTACGGCGACAGCCTGGCGACCATGCAGCGCGATGTCGCGGACACGATCGACCAGGGGCTGCCGGCGGCGAAGTTCGTCGTCGGGGTCGATGTCGCCGACTACCCGCAGCCGCCCGGCGGCTGCGGCCAGTTCTCGAGCTATGCGGCCCAGGCCGGCCTGATGGGTGCGTTCGTCTGGGCGGCCGAGCCGGACACCGGGAACGTCTGCATGCACGCTCTCGCCGGGGGATAGCCAGCCGAACCACGAGGCCCCGCGGCGGTGGCATGTTTGCCACCTCGCAGATTTCCCTGCATTTTCCCGGTTTCAGACTCGCAATCCTCAGGTCAGTACGCGCTGGACTCGATCCCTCGTTCGCGGGTATTGACCCGCTGCTCGGGCGACGATCAAGCCCACGTCAGTTTGCATCAGTGGCGATTCGCGGCCTCGCCCTAACCCTACGGAGGCCCCGTGAACTCCCGTCGAACCGCCACAGTTCTCCTCGCAACACTTTCGCTTCTCGTCCCGCTCACGAGCGCTTCGGCGGGATCTGCCCGCGGCCACCGGCCCACGAATCTCAATCGCCCGGCGATCTCGGGTCGGACTCTGGTCGGTCACGGCTTGACGGTCTCGAAGGGATCGTGGTCGGGCCGCCCCGACCGCTTTCGCTACAAGTGGTTCAGTTGCGCGCCGTCGGGTTGGAGTTGCGTCGCGGTCAGGGGAGCGACGAAACGGACTCTCGTCCTGACGCGCCGCGACGTGGGTCATCGAATGCGCGTCATCGTCGATGCCTCCAACGCATTCGGGAGCACGGCTGTGAGGTCCCAGGCATCGCACGAAGTTGGCTACACGAGGACCGGGCAGCCGCCCGGTGGCATCGATCCGCCGGCCGTGTCAGGCACCACCCAGGTTGGCCAACACCTCGCCACGACCAACGGAACCTGGAGCGGTCGTCCGTCCCGCTTCAAGTACCAGTGGTTCGATTGCAGCGCCGACGGGACCGGCTGCATCGCCGCCCCGCGCGCAACCCATCAGACCTATTCGCTGACCAACCGCGACCTCGGCTTCCGCGTCAAGGTTCGAGTGCAAGCGGGCAATACGTACGGCTGGGGAAACGCAATGTCCAGTCCGACGGCCGCCGTGGCTCCCCCCGATCCACCGCCGCCGCCGCCTCCGCCTCCGCCGCCGCCACCACCACCGCTGCCGCCGCCACCCCCGCCTCCACCTCCGCCGCCTCCACCCCCGCCTCCGCCTCCGCCTCCGCCACCGCCTCCCCACCGCCTCCACCCCCGCCTCCGCCACCGCCTCCACCCCCGCCTCCGCCACCGCCGCCTCCACCCCCGCCTCCGCCACCGCCGCCTCCGCCACCGCCCCCGCCGCCGGGGTGGGTGATCATGGCCTTCGATCTCGGCTGGGACCCCACTCACAACATGCCCTGGAGCGACCTGACCCAGGTCGACCTGTTCAACCTGGCGACTGAGAACGGGCCGGGTCTCGACACCAGCAACGTGTCTGGGATCAACGTCCCCGCCTGGACCGCGGCCGCCCATGCCCATGGCGTCCAGCCATTCATCTCGATCGGCGGCGATGGCAACAGCAACTGGAGCTATGCCTGCAACAACACGAATCGGGCGCAGTTCGTGCAGAACCTCGTCGGCTACGCGACCTCGAACGGGTTCGACGGGATCGACCTCGACATCGAGGACGGCGTCTGGCTGTCGCAAAACCCACCGGTAGCCGGGATGACCACCTGCATCGAGGCGATCTCCAACGCGGCTCACTCCGCCCGCCTGCTCCTCTCGGGAGACGTGATCACGAACTGGGACGGACCCTGGTGGGCGCCGAGCCAGGCGTACGTCGACCAGTACAACCTGATGACCTACGGCGACAGCCTGGCGACCATGCAGGCGGACGTGGCGGCCACGATCAGGCAAGGGCTGCCGGCGGCGAAGTTCGTCGTCGGGGTCGATGTCGCCGACTATCCGCAGCCGCCCGGCGGCTGCGGCCAGTTCTCGAGCTATGCGGCCCAGGCCAGCCTGATGGGTGCGTTCGTCTGGGCGGCCGAGCCGGACACCGGGAATGCCTGCATGAACGGTCTCGCCGGGGCACCACCCCCGCCGCCTCCGCCACCACCGCCGCCTCCGCCACCACCGCCGCCTCCGCCACCACCGCCGCCTCCGCCGCCACCGCCGCCGCCTCCGCCTCCGCCACCTCCTCCGCCACCTCCTCCGCCAGGCCCGCCGCCTCCACCACCGCCACCACCTCCACCCCCCGGCGGCCTGCACGTGGTCGGTAACCAGCTCCTGGACGGCAACAACCAGGTCGTGCACCTGCACGGGGTCAACTACTCGGGCACCGAGTTCGCCTGCATCCAGGGCTGGGGGGTCTTCGACGGCCCCTCGGACGACGCGATGATCAACGCCCTGAGCTCGTGGCACGCGAACGTCGTGCACATGGGCCTGAACGAGGACTGCATCCTCGGGATCAACGGGGTCAACCCGGCCTACTCGGGCGCGAACTACATGAACGCCATCACCGGCTTCGTCAACCGCCTCCACACGCACGGGCTCTACGCGGAGATCAGCCTGATGTGGGCGGCACCAGGCTCGCAGCAGGCGCTCGACCACCCGCCGATCCTCGACGCCGACCACGCCCCGGCTGCCTTGCAGGCGATCGGGAATGCCTTCAAGAACGACCCGAAGACGTTCATCGGCCTGCAGTCGGAGCCGCACGGGATCAGCTGGGCCTGCTGGAAGAACGGCGGCTCCTCCTGCTCGGTCGGCTACACGGCGCTGGGCATGCAGGGCGCCCTCAATGCCGTCCGGTCGACCGGCGCGACGAACCCCGTCACTGCCTCGGGGATCGACTACGCCAACAACCTGACCCAGTGGATGACCTACGAGCCCTCAGATCCGCTCGGGCAGCTGATGGCAGAGACGCACGTCTACGGCGGCAACACCTGCTACACGCCGACCTGCCTCAACAGCCAGGACGGCGCCGTCCTGCAGGCCGTGCCGATCGTCTTCGGCGAGTTCGGCGAGACCTACGACGCCTCCTCGTGCGGCACCACCAACACCGCCGCCATGGTCAACTGGGCCGACCAGCACGGAGTCGGGCTCGAGGCCTGGACGTGGGACACCTGGGGCAACTGCCTCTCGCTGATCAGCGACTTCAACGGGACCCCGGCGAACGCGTACGGGACGTGGGTCAGGACCCACTATCTGGCCGAGCCGTAAGGAATACTCCCGGACGCCGAGATCGTGGCTGCGGCCAACCCCCCACGCCTGCTCGCCCTCGTCGTGCTTCCGCTCGTCCTGCTCGGCCTCCTCGCGGCCGGAGCAGGAGCGGCGCAGGAGCGCTCCAAGAGGGCTCCTCGGAGCCTGAAAGCCCCGCGCGTCGCGGGCCAGGCGCGGGTAGGGCACGCGCTCTCGGCCTCCCGGGGCCGCTGGGCGCGGCATCCCGCGCGCTACCGCTTCTCGTGGCGGCGCTGCAACGCTCGCGGGAAGAACTGCCGCGCGATCGGCGGCGCGCACCGCAGGACGTACCGGCTCGCCACACGTGACGCCGGCTCGAGGCTGCGCGTCGTGGTGACGGCGTCCAACCGGTACGGCTCGACGCCCGCCTCCTCGCGGGCAACCGGTGTCGTCGCCGCCGCGCAGGGCGGCCCGCCGCCGCCACCACCTCCGCCGCCTCCTCCTCCCGCGGGCTCAGGGCTCCACGTCTCCGGGAATCAGCTACAGGACGGCAACGGGAACGTCGTCCATCTCCACGGCGTCAACTACTCCGGCACCGAGTACGCGTGCATCCACGGGTTCGGGGTCTTCGACGGCCCCAGCGACGACGCGATGGTCGCGGCCCTGACGACGTGGCACGTCAACGTCGTCCACATCGGCCTCAACGAGGACTGCATCCTCGGAATCAACGGAGTCAACCCGGCCTACTCGGGCGCGAACTACATGAACGCGATCGTCGCGTTCGTGAACCGCCTGCATGCACACGGGATCTACGCGGAGGTGAGCCTGATGTGGGCCGCTCCGGGGAGCCAGCAGGCACTCGACCACCCGCCGATCCTCGACGCCGATCACGCGCCGGCCGCCCTGGCCGCGATCGGCAACGCCTTCAAGAACGACCACGACACCTTCTTCGGCTTGCAGTCGGAGCCGCACGGCATCAGCTGGGCGTGCTGGAAGAACGGCGGCGCGTCCTGCTCCGTGGGTTACACCGCGCTCGGCATGCAAGGGGCGCTCGATGCCGTGCGCTCGACCGGCGCGACGAACCCGGTCACCGCCTCCGGCATCGACTGGGCGAACAACCTCTCGCAGTGGCTCGCGAACAGGCCTTCCGACTCGGCCGCCCAGCTGATGGCCGAGGCTCACGTCTACGGCGGGAACTCGTGCGACACGACCTCCTGCTTCAACTCGGACTACGCGCCCGTCGCCGCTCAGGTCCCGGTGGTCTTCGGCGAGACCGGTGAGACCTACGACGGCTCCTCCTGCGCCGCGAGCAACATCGCGACGATCCTGGGCTGGGCCGACGCTCACGGCGTCGGCTACGAGGCCTGGACGTGGGACACCTGGGGTAACTGCAGCTCGCTGATCAGCGACTTCGACGGCACCCCGGCGAATGCGTACGGGACGTACGTCAGGAATCACTACCTGGCCGGGCCATAGGTGATACTCCGTCCGGTGAGAGCTGCGGCAATCGGCGTCCTCGCCGTGATCGTCTTTGGGCTCGCAGCCGCGGCTGGCTCGGCCGGACGGCAGCCGCACCGACCGCCCCAGAACGTCCGCCTTCCCAGGATCATGGGGACGAGGCTCGTCGGCCACAGGCTGACCGCGACCCGCGGGGCCTGGACCGGGAAGCCGACGCGCTACCGCTTCACCTGGCAGCGCTGCAAGCACGGCCGCTGCGGCTCTGTCCACGGCGCGCATCACGCCGCCTACCACCTCGCGAGGCGCGACACCGGGTCCCAGTTCCGGGTCGTCGTGACCGCTTGGAACGCGGCCGGCTCGTCCAGCGCTGCCTCGGCGCCGACGGGGAGGATCACCGCTCCGCCCTCCGCCGCCACCACCTCCGTCACCCCCTCCGCCAGGCCCGCCGCCTCCACCTCCTCCGCCGCCACCTCCACCACCTCCGCCGCCGCCACCCCCGCCTCCGCCGCCACCACCACCGCCGCCTCCGCCTCCACCACCCCGCCTCCGCCTCCACCGCCTCCGCCTCCACCGAACGGCCTGCACGTGGTCGGCAACCAGCTCCTGGACGGAAACGACCACGTCGTCCACCTGCACGGCGTGAACTACTCGGGCACGGAGTTCGCCTGCATTCAGGGCTGGGGCTTCTTCGACGGGCCGAGCGACGACGCGATGGTCCAGGCCCTGACGACCTGGCACATCAACGTCGTGCACATCGGCCTGAACGAGGACTGCATCCTCGACATCAACGGCGTCGACCCGGGCTACGCGGGCGCGAACTACATGAACGCGATCATCGGCTTCGTCAACCGCCTCCATGCGCACGGCCTCTACGCCGAGGTCAGCCTGATGTGGGCGGCGCCCGGCAACGAGCAGGCGCTCGACCACCCGCCGATCCTCGACGCGGATCACGCGCCGGCGGCGTGGCAGGCGATCGCGAATGCCTTCTCGGGCGACCCCAACACGTTCTTCGGCCTCCAGTCCGAGCCGCACGACATCGGCTGGGCCTGCTGGCAGAACGGCGGCTCGTCGTGCTCGGTGGGCTACACCGCCCTCGGGATGCAGGGCGCGCTCGACGCGATCCGATCGACGGGCGCGACGAACCCGGTTACCGCCTCCGGCATCGACTGGGCGAACAACCTCTCGCAGTGGCTCAGCCACGAGCCGAGCGACCCGCTCGGCCAGCTGATGGCCGAGGCGCACGTCTACGGCGGGAACTCGTGCGACACGACCTCGTGCTTCAACACGAACTATGCGCCGGTCGCCGCCCAGGTGCCGATGGTCTTCGGCGAGACAGGTGAGACCTACGACGCCTCATCGTGCGGAACGACCAACATCAACACGTTCTTCACGTGGGCCGATGCGCACGGCGTCGGCTACGAGCCGTGGACGTGGAACACGTGGGGCAACTGCAGCTCGCTGATCGGCGACTTCGACGGCACGCCCGCGAACGCCTTCGGGACGTTCGTCAGGGACTACTTCCAGGCGCACTGGTAGCGCCGACGGCGCCGTTCGTCCGGCGGTCGCCGCCCAGCAGCGCGTCGTAGACCGCGAGGAAGCGCTCCTGCTGCACGACCCAGCCCGAGTGCTGCTCGGCCCGCCTTCCGTTCTCGGCGAGCTCCGCGCGGCGGGCCGGGTCGTCGTGCAACCGCTTGATCGCGCGGGCGAGATCGACGGGGTCGCCGGGCTCGTAGTACTCGATCACGCTCTCGTCGTAGACGTCGGCCGTCGCGTGGAGGCGGCTGGCGATCACCGGCAGCCCGAAGATCCAGTAGTCGACCATCTTGTACGTGTGGACGAGATGCGAGTAGGGCGACGCCTTCTGGGCGACGATCCCGACGTCGGCCGTGTGGAGGAGATCGTTCAGGCGCTCGCGGCTGACGAAGCCCTCGAACCGCACGATGTCACCCGTTCCGGACTCCTCGATCAGCTGCCGGAGCCCGTCCTCGTTCGAGCCGCGGCCCGTGAAGACCACGCGCAGGTCGGGAAGCTCGTCGCGTAGGCGCCTCGCCGCGTGGACGATCGTGTCGTGGCCGTAGCGGTCCTCGATCGCGCCGTGCGCCATGACGACGAACTCGCCCGTCTCGCGGTCGGGCGGAGGCGTCCAGCCCGCGGTGTCGCTGGCGGAATCCGCGGCGTTGAGAACGACGCTGATCGAGGCCGGGTCGGCTCCGCGCTCGACGTAGCGTTGCTTCAGCTGCTCCGTGACGGTGATCGAGTGGTCCGCGAAGCGCAGCACGGCCTGCTCGATCCGCTTCAGCGCCCGGTCGAACTTCTTCGTCTCGTAGAGCGTCTCGAAGAGCTCGGGCGTCGGCTCGTTCATGTACGCGATCACGCGGCTCCCGAGCAGCTTCGGGACCGCCCCGGCGAAGACGAGGAAGTCCGGCATCGTGTAGATCTGGACCGCCGCGTACCGCCTGCGCAGGTGCCTGGTAGCGAGGGTCCCGGCGGCGAGCGCGAAGAACCAGCCGTAGTCGAAGACGTAGCGGAGCTTGCTCGAGCGACCGAGCGACGCGGGCAGGCCTGTGATCCTGACGCCGTTCACGACGCTGGTTCGTGGCTGCCCCTTGCCGCGCATGCAGAGCACCTCGACGTCGAAGCCGGCGCGCACGAGCGCCTCCGCGACCCGCTGGATCTGCGGCTCGTAGACGTCGCGCTGGCGGACGATGCAAACGCGTCGCGCGCGCGCGGCGGTGCCGTCCGTCTGGGCGCCGGAAGCGGACATGCATCGAGCGTAGCCCAGGTTCCGCCTGGCAGAAACCGTCCGAACGGCCAGATCGCTCCGGGGGAGCGGTTCCTATCATTTGCCGGATGGCGAGCGTTCTCGTGGTCTCTGCGCACCTGCCGTACCCCCCGCGCTGGGGTTTCGGCACACGCGTCTACCAGCTGATGCGGCAGATCGCGTCCCGCCACGACGCGACGCTGCTCTGCTACGCCGCGCCCGGCGATGAGAACGTCGAGCGCCTGCGCCAGGAGTTCCCGGTCGAGGCCGTGGAGCGCGGGCGGACGGGAGTCGCCGCAAAGCGCTTCGATCAGCTGCGGTCGCTCGGCTCGAAGGCTCCATACGACTCGCGGGCCGTGTATTCGCGCGAGCTCCAGCGGGCCGTCGACCGGCTCTTCGCCGAGCGCGGCTTCGACATTGTCCAGCTCGAATCCGCACTCCTCACGCTCTTCGAGATTCCTGGCACGGCGCGGCTCGTCCTCGACGAGCACAACCTTGAGTACGAGGTCTACGGCCGCCTGCGGGAAGCGGAGCGGTCCCCGCTTCGCCGCGAGTTCTACCGGCTCGAGGAACGCCGGATGCGTCGGTTCGAGCAGCGCGCGTGGCGGCGGGCGGCGGGGTGCGTGACGACGTCTGAGCGCGAGGCCGAGATCATCCGTCCGCTCGCGCCGGACACGCTCGTTGCCACGGTGCCCAACGGAGTGGACATCGACTACTTTCGCCCCGCCGCCGAGCCGGCTGTGGAGCCAGGGATGTTGATCTTCAACGGCGTGCTCGACTACCGCCCGAACGTCGACGCTGTGAACTTCCTCGTGGATGAGGTCCTGCCGCTCGTCCGCAGCGAGCGCCCGGACGTGGGCCTGGCCGTCGTCGGGCGAGGCTCGGCGGGCGCTTTGGATGACCTGCGCCGTCGGGGCGTCGAGGCGACGGGCGAGGTGCCTGACGTCCGTCCCTGGTTGGCCCGCGCGGAGGTGGTCGTCGTTCCGATCCGGACCGGCAGCGGGACGCGACTCAAGGTCGTCGAAGGTCTCGCAATGGGCAAGCCGATGGTCTCGACGACGGTCGGCTGCGAGGGCGTGGACGTCCGCGACGGCGAGCACCTCCTGATCGGCGACTCCGCCCAGGACTTCGCCAAGAACGTCCTCCGTCTCCTCGAAGAGCCGGAGCTCGGGGGCCAGCTCGGGCGAGCGGGAAGAGAGCTCATGGAGCGCGAGTACTCCTGGAAGCGCGCCGGCGAGCTGCTCGAAACCGTTTACGAGCGGGTCGCCAACCCGCACCGCCCGCCTTCGCAGAACGCGCTCGCGTCGTGATCCTCGGCGTGCTCGCGGTCGTGGTCGGCTCGATCCCGGCCGGGCTCGCGGTCTACCAGCTAGTCCTGGCGGTCGCCGCCTTTCGCTACCGGCCGCCGGCCGCGCTCGACGCACCTTCGATGCGCATCGCCGTGCTCGTCCCCTCCCACGACGAGGAGGCGTCGAGTCGCGCGCTGCGTGGGCTCGTTGCTCGACCAGCGCTACCCGCACGATCTCTTCACAGTGATCGTGATCGCGGACAACTGCACGGACGAGACCGCCTCGGTCGCACGCGCAGCCGGAGCGGAGGTGCTCGAGCGCGACGAGCCGGACGACCGCGGCAAGGGCCGTGCCCTGCGCTGGGCGCTGGACCAGCTGCTCGCGCGAGAACCCGGCTTCGACGCGTTCGCCGTCGTCGACGCCGACTCGACGGCCGGCCGCGAGCTTCCTCGCCGCTCTCGTCCGCCCGCTGGAGGAGGGCGCCGGCGCCGCGCAGGGCGAGTCACGCCTGGTCGACGACGGCTCGGGCCCAGCCGTCCTCCGCGCGGGCGCGTTCCGGCTCGTCAACTGGGTCCGGCCGGCGGGGCGCGCGGTGCTCGGCCTCGGCTGCAACCTGCAGGGAAACGGGATGCTCGTCTCGGCCGACGTGCTGCGGCGACGGCCGTGGGACGCGTTCAGCGCGACCGAGGACCTCGAGTACTCGATCGGCCTGCTCCTGTCCGGAGTGCGGGCGCGGTTCGCCGGCGGCGCGGTCGTCGAGAGCCCGGCCGCGCCGAGCCGTGAGGCTGCCGTCGACCAGCAGCTCCGCTGGGAAGGCGGGAAGCTGCACGTCGCGCGGACGCAGCTCCCAAGACTGCTCTCCGCCGCTTTCCGAAAACGCGACCCGGCGCTGCTCGAGGCGGCCGTCGACCTCGCCGTCCCGCCGCTCGGGATCCTGGCCGCGGTCGCCGCCGGCGGCACTCTGGTCTGCGCGCTTCTCGCCGCGGTAGGCGTCTTGCCGCCGTGGTCGGTTGCGCCGTGGGCGCTGGCCCTGGTCGCGATCCCGGTCTACGTGGTCGTCGGGTTCCGCGCCGCCCACGCGCCGGCCTCCGCCTACCGCTCGTTGCTGAGCGCGCCCCTGTTCGTGGTGCGCAAAGCCGCCTCGTTGCACCGCTTCCGGACGTTCAAGCCGGATTCGTGGGTGCGCACGAAGCGCTGATACGCTGAACGTGGCGATGGCTGTGGCAAGGATTCTCACGGTCGCCGTAGGGGTGCTCGCGCTTTGCTCGTTCGCCGGATCTGCACCCGGCGCGGGCACGCGTTCCCTGCCGGCGATCCACGTCTCGGGCAAGCGGCTGCTCAACTCGAGCGGCCACGTCGTCCACCTGCGCGGGGTGAACCGCTCCGGGAGCGAGTACGCGTGCGTCCAGGGCTGGGGCATCTTCGACGGGCCGAGCGACGCGGCCTCCGTCAAGGCGATCGCGGGCTGGCACGTGAATGCCGTCCGCGTGCCGATCAACGAGGGCTGCTGGCTCGGGATCAACGGCGTCAAGCGCGCCTACTCCGGCGCGAACTACCGGCGCGCCATCGTGCGCTACGTCGCGCTCCTGCACCGCTACGGCATGTACGCCGAGCTCTCGCTGATGTGGGCCGCGCCCGGGCACGCCAAGGCGACGTACCAGCCCGCCGGCCCGGATGCCGACCACTCGCCCGCGCTCTGGGCGAGCCTCGCCAGGACGTTCAGGAAGGACCGGCGCGTGATCCTCGCGCCGTGGGGCGAGACGATCGTGGACGCGGACTGCTTCCTCAAGGGCGGCTGCCAGGCCGCGTTCTCGCCGAGCGTCGGCCACTATCGCGTCGCCGGCATGCAGCAGGCCGTGACGGTCATGCGCAAGGCCGGCTACCGCGGCGTGATCTCGATCCCGGGCATCAACTACGCGAACGACCTTTCCCAGTGGCTCTCGCACCGGCCGCGCGACCCCCGGCACCAGCTGGTCGCGGAAGCGCACATCTACGGCAAGAACACGTGCTCGTCGGTCTCCTGCTTCAACCGGACGATCCTGCCCGTGGCCGGCCGCGTGCCCGTGATCTTCGGCGAGACCGGCGAGACCTACGACGGCTCGAGCTGCGGCGCCGCGAACATCGCGAGGTTCATGAACTGGGTCGACGCACACGCCACCGGCTACATGGCCTGGACGTGGGACACGTGGGGCAATTGCTCGTCGCTGGTATCGAGCTACAGCAGCGGCGCGCCCGCGAACGCCTACGCAAGCTGGGTCCGGCAGCACTACCTCGCACATTGACGGCGTCCTAGCCAATCGAAGAGTCTTCGCGGCTTTGCCGAGCGATCGCGCCAAGGCCGAATACCATCAGAGAAGTCCTCTTTCTGTAATACGTGTGACAGTCAGCCCAGAGATAGAAGAGCACGTGTCGACCGCCGTGCCGACTCCGGCCGTGGGCCGTGAGAGCAGCGGCGTCCGCCTGTTCGCAGTGCGGGCGCTGACGTACCTCACGAACCACGTGATCTGCCACATTCCGAGCTTCGCGCTGAGGCGCTTCTGGTACCGCCGCGTCCTCGGGATCGAGTTCGGCGAGCACGCCGGCGTTCACCTCAACTGCTACCTGTGGTTCTACGGCCGTGGCGGCATTAGGCGCTCCGGTGGCCGAATCGGCGCCAACTCGAGGATCAACCGCAGGTGCACGCTCGATTTCCGTGGCGGGCTCCGTATCGGAGACAACGTGAGCGTCTCCCCGGAAGTCATGGTCTTGACGATCGCAAACCTCGAGACGAGCCGTGCTCACGGAGAAAAGCGGCCGGTCGTGATCGAGGACAACGTCTGGATCGGCGCACGCGCGATAGTGATGCCCGGCGTCACACTCGGGCGCGGCTCGGTCGTCGCCGCCGGAGCGGTCGTGATGAGAGATGTGCCGCCGCTTGCGGTCGTTTTCGGCACACCCGCACGCCCGGTGGGATCCCGCACACAAGAAGAAGCCGACTACACCCTCGACGGAACGTTCCCTCTCTTCGAATGAGCAGCACGACCTGGACCGAGCCGAGCTCCACCGCCCCGAAGGAGGAAGGCAGCCGCCTGGGCCGCAACCTCACAGCGTTGCTCGGCGGCCAGGCCGTCACCTGGTCGATGACGCTGCTCTGGACGCTGATCGTTCCGCGCGCGCTCGGGCCGGCGGGTCTTGGCCTCCTCGTGACCGCGATGTCGGTCTGCGGCGTGGTCAGCCTCGTGCTCGGGCTCGGCACGCGCACCTACATCATGCGGGAGATCGTCGTCGACCCGGCTTCCGCTCCGAGGCTGATCGGCACGGGGATCGTGCTGCGGCTGATCTCGGCGCCGCTGTTCGCAATCGCGCTTCTCCTGTACGCGCATTTCGCGGACTACGACCACACCGCGCGACTCGTCCTCTACCTTGTCGGCGGCGCGACGATCCTCACGCTGCTGGCGGAACCGATGCAGGCGGGATTCCAGGGGATCGAGCGGATGCAGTACCTCGCGTACTCGGATGTGCTGAACAAGTCTTCACTGGGACTGATCGGCATCGCGGTCGTGCTGGTGGGCTTCCGAGCCGTGGGCATCGCGGCGAACATGGCGCTCGTCGCGGCGGTCGTCGTGGTCCTCAACTACTACTGGCTCCGCCGCTTCTTCCGAATCGACTTGCGCACGAGATTCGGGCAGCTGGCCTCGATGACCAAGCACAGCTTCGCCTACATGGCCTACGGGATGTTCGGGATGTTCTACCTCTGGATCGACACGGTCATGTTGTCGCTGATGACCCACGCCGAGGTCGTCGGCTGGTACGGCGCGCCCACGCGGCTCTTCCAGACCTTGATGTTCATCCCGGTGCTCGTGTCGACTGCGTGGCTACCCCGGATGATCGCCGCGCACGAAGAGGACCCGGAGCGCTTGTTCGCAACCGCCCGAACGCCGTTCGAGCTCGTGATCGCGCTGAGTGCGCCGATCTGCGCCGGGACGGCGATGGTGGCGGGGACGATCGTCCCGCTGCTCTACGGGGATGCCTTCACCAACGCGGTGCCGGTGATGATCGGTCTCGGGCTCTGCCTGGTTCCGATGTACGCGAACATCATCCTGGGGGCCGTCCTGATTGCCCAGAAGCGCCAGATCGCGTGGACCTGGGTCATGGCCGGAGCCGCGGTGTTCAACCCGCTGGTCAACCTCGCGCTCATTCCGTGGACGGAGCACCGGTACGGCAACGGGGCGATCGGCGCCGCCGTGGCCCTGCTCCTGACGGAGCTGGTCATGGTCGCCGTGGCTTTCTGGCTGGTCGGGCGGCACCTCTTCACCCGCAGCCTGATCCGGCGCTGCACCCTGGTCATCGCTTCGTCCGCCGCGATGTGGGCCGTCGGGTACGCCGCCCGCCCGCTCGGTTTCGTCGTCTCGACCGCGGCCGGCTGCCTCACATTCGTCGGGCTCGTGGCCGTGCTGCGGGTCGTCACGCCCGAGGAGATCTCGTTCGTACGAGAGCGCCTACCGCGGCGCCTTCGCGTGCGAATGGGCGGCTAGCCCAGCTCCTCGACGTACTCGACGATCACGCCGCGGGTGTGCTCGGGCGGCATGAAGTTGCAGAGGAAGTTGCCCGCCCCCTTGACCGGCTCGGTCTCTAGCAGCCGGATTCCGCGGGCGGCGAGCTCCTCGGCCGTGCTCGCGAGGCTGTCGACCTCGAGTGCGATGTGGTGCAGCCCGCCGACGCCTCGGTTGAACTCGGCGAGCACGCCCCCGGTCGGAACGACCAGCTCGACCGGGCTGCCGCCGTTCCCTTCCGTGAAGATGCAGAGCGCCTCGTACTGCGGGACGAAGCCGCGATACTTCTCCTCGAACCCGAGCAGCGCCATCAGCGCAAGCGCCCGGTCCTCGGACGGCGAGACGATCCCGACGTGATGAAGTCGGCCCAGCGCTTCGGTCCGGTCAGACGGCGCCACCGGCATGCGCCCGCCCGACGCGCTCTGCGAGGTCGCCGACCGTCTCCACGCCCACGAGGTCCTGGTCGCTGAACCGAACGCCGAACTCTTCCTCGATCCCGAAGATGATGCTGACGTGCGCGAGCGAGTCCCATCCGGGGACGTCGGCCGCCCGCGTTTCGGGAGTCAGCGAAATGTCGTCGTTGTTCAGGAGCGAGCGGACGACTTGCTCGATCCGCTCAAGGGTGGCCGACTGGTTCGTTCCAGGGTTGGATGAATTCACTAGTGATCGGGCCTTTCTGGTCGATGTCGTACTCCCACGTCGTCGTGCCCGAGTCGCTCGACCGGAGCGTAAACCCGAGGCGTTCGAAGACGTCCTTCACGACGACGTTCTTCGCCGTCGGGATGAAGGTTCCGTGTAGACGAGTCGCGCCGCGCTCGAGCGCGGCCTCGGAGAGCCGCGCGAGCATCTCGTTCTCGACCGTCCGGCCGATCACGCGGCAGCTCATCAGCCAGGTGTCGATGTCGAGCACGTCGTCCTTCTGCTCGGCGATCAGCACCGCGACGAGGCCGTGATCGGTGAACTGGTCCCGCAGGCGCAGCGACATCGTCACGGCGCGGCCGTCCTCCATGAAGTCGCGGAGCTCGTTCATTCCGTGCCGGCGAGTTGTGAGGTTGAACTGGTTCGTCTTGCCGACGAGCTGCGTGATCCGCGGCAGGTTGACCTCGTCAAAGGGGCTCACGAGCGCCTCCATCCCGAGGCTCGCATAGAACTCGTCGAGCGAGCCCGCCTGCGCCTGCTGAGTCGCTGCCGCTGCCCGCGCCTGGTACTGGGCTGCCCGTCCGAGATCTTCGTTCGTCAGCGACGCCAGCTCGAAAAGGAGCGAGTCGGAGACCGCTCGGATGTAACCGGACGGGTCGGACGGGAGCGTGATGACCTCGACCTCGGGAAGCAGACGCCGGACCACCTCGCGTTCCGCCGGGTTGTCGTCGACGAAGACAAGCGAGTCGAGGCCGATGTTCAGATCTGAGGCGATCGCCCGCAGGCTCGCCGGCTTGTCGTCCCAGTTGGCGTAGAAGGCGGCGAAGTCGTCGAGCTTCAGCCTGGTGTCCGGGTGTTGCTCGAACGGCTCCCTCGCATCGGCGTCATTGTTCTTGGAGGCGACGGCGAGCAGGATCCCACGAGCTCTGAGCGCGAGCAAGTACTCGTGGAACGCGGCGAACGCTTCGCCCTGCGGGCCCCCGCCGAGCGCGATTCCCGATAGGCCCTCCTCCGCGATCACGCCTCCCCAAAGCGTGTTGTCGAGGTCGAGCACGAGGCACTTCGAGCTCAACCCCTCGGCCGCTGCAACAACCGCGGCCGTGTGTCGCGCGAGCTCTGGAAGAGCGTCGAGGGCGACGGCCTGCTTCGCGAGATGCCAGTAGCGGTCGTCGAACCAGCGGTCTTTGCCGAACGCGGAGGCGACTCGGTCGCAATCGACGATCAGCACACCGTCGCCGGCTGCGTCCGCAAGCTTGCCGTTCAACCTGCGCAGCATCCGGTCGCGGGTACCGGGCACCCGGGCCGCGAGGTGGCCCCACGTGCTCTCGGGCCGCAGCGCAAAGTTGTGCTGGACGACACGGGCAGACGAGTTGGCTCCCAATGCGTCCCAGAGCGCTCGCCAGCGACCCACCTCGGCCTCGAGCGTCTCCTCGACCGCGGACGCCTCCGTCAGTGCCGGGAAGGGAACAACTCCCTCGTGTGGCGCGACGATCACGTAGTCGGGCTCAAAGGCGTAGAGCCCGCTACGTGGATCGAGGATCTCCTGCCGGAAGAGGTCGAAGCCCGCCTCGTAGACCTCGAGCCTGACCCTGCGGCGAAGGGCGGCCAGGCGAAGCAGTGCGACGAACTGGGAGGTGGTGTAGCTGCCGACGACGGCGACGCGAGCGGTCCGCGCCGTCAGAGGCGGCTCACGCTCTTCGAACTTCGCCAGGGCTCCTGCGGCGGACGCCCACGCGACGTAAGGCCCACGCGAGTCGGCAACCCGCGCGAGCCACTCATATGCGCCGGCCAGGTCCTCTGCCGCGAAACAGGCACGCGCCATCCGCAGACAGGCGTCAGGCTCGGGAACTTCCCCCGTTGGCCTGAGCTGTGCCAGCTCATCTGCCGCACGGCTGAGCGAATTCGTCTCCACTTCTTCCAATTTGGTTGTGTCCTGCCCGCTGACCCGCTTCTAACGATAGCCCATCGATTTCCAGGTGGTTCTAGCCGGATGGACAGGTCTTGTCCAGGGCGCGCGCCGCCTCGCAAACCCCGAGCATGGTGCCAACGACGAAGGCGATCCGGTAGAAGAAGAACCCTTGATCTGTGGCGCCCTCGAACGTGTAGGCGACGACGAGGGCCGCCGTCAAGGCGCCGATCATTGCAAGCTCCCGATCCGACGATCGCGCAAGGCGGCAGGCGCCGATGATCGCGATGCCGATCATGCTCCAGAACGCGATCCCGCCCAGGACACCCATCCGCATGAGGATGTAGAGGATCCCGTTGTGCGGGATGTACTTGATCAGCGGATCGATCGAGCTGATGTCCTGGATCGGCAGCACGTAGTCGATCGGAACGCCGAATCCGCGGCCAAGCGGCTTGCCTTCGCGGATGTTGACGCGCAGGTTCGCGTCCTCCTGGACGCGGTAGAGATCTGACGACGCGTCACGGGTTGACGGCTTGACCACAGAGTGGATCGCGCGGGCCGGCTGGGCGAGGCCGCCGCTCTTGTTCCAGTAGGCCGGCAGGTAGACCATCAGCCCGATCGCGATCGCGCCCGCGATCTTCCCGACCAGCGGCCGGCGATGCGGAAGCACCCGGTAGGCCACCGCCAGGAGCGTGATGAGGCCGCCGGCAAGCACGAGCCACGCAGCCCTGCGCGTGTTCGCGAGATCCGCGGCGACGACGAGCGGCGTCAGCCACGTGGCGGTCTTGCGCAGCCGTCCCATCGGGACGTCGAAGATCCAGAGCGCCATCGTCAGCAGGATGAACAGCCCGAAGAAGACGCCTTCCTCGTGCCCGAGGACGGCATCAGGGCGGATCGCGTAGTGGCGGACCTCGCTGAAGAGGAGGATGCCCTGCACCGACTTGAACGCCTCTGTCACGACGAGCGCCCAGAAGACCGCGCGGATCGCCCAGCGCGTCGTCAGCAAGGCGTAGGAGAGCATGAACGTGGCGAGCAAATACGCAAACGGCCGTGTCTCGGTGAAGGCGTACCGCAGCTGCCCGCCGTGCATCTTTCCGACCAGGACCCCGAGGATGACGAAGCCGAAGACCACGTAGATGCTCTTCGCGAGCGGCGTCCTCGGCCAAGGGCGGGCCTCGCCGGTGCTGCGTTTCGCGACCGCGACCGCCAGGAGGACGAGCAGGAGCAGATCCGCGGCGTTGACGTGGAAGCTGCCGATGCCGTGGAAGAGCGGGATCTTGGACGTCACCGCCCCCGACTGCGGCCCCACCGTATAGCCGAACTGCTCGATCGCGAGCGCTGCGACGAGGAGCACGACCGGCCCGAGCGCCGGCCGCTGCGCGAACAGAAACGGCAGCAGGATCAGCGCGAGCGCCCAGATGAACGGCGACTTGCCGCCCGTGACCAGCTGAGCGACCAGCAGCACGAGCACGAGCCCGCCGAGCACGACGAGCGACTGGACGTCGCCTCCCGGCTGCCGGGGCCGGCCCGACGACCGTGGCTCGACGGCCGTCGTCACAGGGCGTGGTTCCTGGCGCTGACGTACGCGATCACGAGCGCCACCGCCCAGACGCAGTACTTCAGGGCGCGGCGCGTCTCGATCGGGCTAAGCCCGAGCGCGACGAAGCTGAGCAGAAGGAGAAGGCCCCAACGGGTCACTACTCACGCCGTATCCGCTCGCCGCTTCCCGCCTCTCCGGCGCGCACCTCGCGTGGAGGCTCGTGCTCCGGAGCTCCCGCGGTGCCGTTCGGCGAGCGGTCGTGGAGCTCGATGGGGCCGGTGACCGGAAGCGGCTCGTCGCGGTTCCTGCTCATCAGCACGATCAGCCCGAAGCTGATCAGCGCGCCTACGAAGGCGCCGACGAGCGCCAACTCGCCGACCCGCTTCTTTCCGGTGGTCGCCGCAGTCGGCAGGTTCGCCGGGTCGAAGACGCCGGCGGTCGTCGGCAGGCCGGTGCCTCCGTTGACCGCGGCGAAGGCCGCGTTGACGACGCTTGCCGTCGCCCTCAGCTGCCTCGTCGCCTGCAGCTGCTGGTTGACGAGCACCTTCACCTCGGGGTCGCCGTTGGTTGTGGCGCCGGGATGAAGCCGTGCGTAGCTGTCGAGCTCGTCCCGGGCCGTCGCCGAGTTGGGTCCGCGCCTTGGTGAACTGCGCGATCGCCGCAGTCAGTGCGTTGCCTTGGAGCCGGCCGCGCTCGTGCAGGAACTGCGTGATCACGACGTGCAGCGTCGCCTTGGCCAGAGCCGGCGTGGGGGCCTCGAAGCTGACGCTGAGCAGGTCGGAGCCCGCCGGCATCGACGTCAGTCGCTTGGGGCCGAGCGCCGTCGCGACCCGTTCGTCGTACGTCGGGTCGCCTTTGAGCACGCGCTTGAGGAGCGTGATCGGGCCGTTGCCCATCGAGGTGTGCGTCTTCAGATACGCGCCGAGCGGGCTTTTGCTCGCGACCCTGTCAGGGAAGCCGCGCGTCAGGAGCAGCTCGTTCAGCATCGCCTGGTTCTGCGCTGCCGGCGGCTGCGCTCCGAACTGGCTCGCGCCCGTGTCCAGCGACTTGAACACCAGCGTCGCGTTCGAGCGGTACAGCTTCGGCGATCCTGCGGCCGTGGACAGCCCGAAGAGCGCGCAGAGCAGGATGATGAGCACGAACAGCACGCGGTGCCGACGAGCGGTCTCGCGGTGGCGCGGGTTCATGTTGAGCTTGCTCCTTCCGAGAAAGCCGGCCAGACGCGCGCCGGGCCGGCGGTGATTCGCCGCTTGCTCACAGTGTGGCTCATCCGGGACCCACCTTGTGAACAGGTTGCCCGGACTTTTCGTCTACGTCCAGTTCGAGAAGGCTTTTCTTTCGGATCTTCCCGGAGTCTGTGTGCGGCAGCTCGGCCACGAAGACGACGTCTCGAGGCACCATGAAGTTCTCGAGCCGCGCTCTGCAGGCCCTGATCAGGTCCTTTTCGGTGAGCGTCGCCCCCTCCTGGAGGACGACGAACGCGCGCACCGCCTGGCCGAGCAGCTCGTCCGGCACGCCGACCACGGCCGCCTGACGCACACCGTCGAGGTCGTGGAGCACGTTCTCGACCTCGACCGAGCTGACCTTCTCGCCGCGCGTCTTGATGATGTCGTCGCTGCGGTCGACGAAGTAGAGGTCGCCGTCGCCGTCCACCGTGAAATGGTCGTGCGTGGACATCGTGCGCTCGCCGGGATACGGGCCCTCGTGGAGCTTGTCGAGCGTCAGGTCCGGAGAGCGCCAGTAGCCCATCATCAGGTGCGGGCCGCGGACGTGCAGGACTCCGACCTCGCCCGGCTCGACGACCCGCCCGTCGTCTGCGACCACGAACGCCTCGGTCCCGGGAATCGCCTTCCCGACGGAGGTCGGCTTCTCGTCGACCAGGCCGGGGTCGAGGTAGCAGACCCGGATGCACTCGGTCTGGCCGTACATGCGGTAAAGCTCCGCGTTCGGAAAGACCCGGCGCAGGCCGTCGTGCAGCGCCGGCGGGAGGCCGGCGGCGGCGTTCGTCAGACAGCGCACGGAGGGGAACGTCGCGTCCTCTGACATGGCGAGGATCGTGGCGTAGACGGTCGGGACGGCCGGAAAGACGGTCGCGTCCTCCTCGCGAAGCCGTGCGAGCGTCTTCGCGGGGAACGTGAACGAGCGCTCGAGGGAGAGCGTCGCGCCGAGCCGCGCGGCGAGCAGCAGCTGGCTGAGGCCGTACGTGAACGCCATCGGGAGGACGCTCAGGATCCGGTCGTCCCGGGTCAGCCCCAGGTACTCGGCGATGCTCTCGACCGAGAACACGAGTCCTGCGTGGCTGTGCATTACGCCCTTCGGCTCGCCGGTCGTCCCCGACGTGTAGACGAGGATCGCGAGGTCGTTCGGGATCGTTCCCACGGGCCGCGGCTCGGGCGGCGCCGACGCGATTGCCCCGTAGTAGGCATCGCTCGTGAGCGTCTGCTTGACGTGACGGGCTCGCTGCACCGCTTCATCGGCTATCGGCGCGGAGTGAGCCTCTGCGACCACGAACGACGCCTCGCTGTCGTCGAGGATGAAGGCGAGCTTGTCGGCCTTCGTCTGCGGATTGATGAACGTGAAGACTCCGCCCGCGAGATGCGTGCCGAAGATCGCGCTCGCGCAGAGCGCGGTGTTGTCGAGGTACAGGGCGACGCGGTCGCCTCGCTCGAGGCCCGAGTCCTGGAGAAGCCGCGCGAACCGAGAGGCATCGTCGAGGAGCTCCGCCCACGTCCTGCTGCCGTACTCGTCGACGACGGCCGGCTTGTCCGGAACCTCGGCCGCGGACGCGAGCAGGCTCTCGTGGACGAGGCGCTGCGGGGGCTGCCACATCAGACGGCCTCTGCGACGGGCTCCGTCTGGACGGCGTCTCCGATCACGGTCTTCGTCGCCTTCAACGGCTCGGCCAGGACCGGGTTCGCGACGAGCTGCTCGTGGAGGAGCATGATCGAGAGGGCACCCACGAGGGCCATCTCGTCCGTCTCGCTCACTCCGCGGGCCGCGCCGCCCTCGAACTTGGCGACGAGCCTGCCGACCGCGGCCGCGTCGAGCACTCCGGCCGCCTCGAGCGCCTCGGGCCGGAGCAGCTCGCCGACGTACTCGGGCTGCCCGGGACCGAAGAAGACGCCGCCGATCGGCGCGCGATACGGGATCTTCGGCCGCTCGTGGATCTGCTGCGGCAGCAGCCTGGCCGCGACCCTGCGCAGCGCGTACTTCTCGCGCAGGCCGCGGAGCCGGAGCCGGTCGGGCAGCCGCGCGGCGAGCTCGGCCAGGCGGACGTCCACGAACGGAAAGCGGCCCTCGATCGAATGGCCCATCAGCATGCGGTCGCCCTGCGCGTGGAGCAGGTAGCCCTGGAAGAACGTGGCCACCTCGAGGTACTGCGCCCGCGAGAGCGCGGAGAAGCCGCCGAAGGCAGCAGGAAGCGAGCGGATCAGACGGTCGGCCGGGTCGGTGTCGCCGGCAGCGCGCCCGGCGAAGTCGGGCCTGAGCATGCGCAGGCAGCGCGCGGTGTTCGCGAAGCGGATCCTGTGGCTGTACAGCGGGTCGCCGGTGTCGGTGAGGTTCCGCCCGTAGAACTGCCCCAGGAACGCACCCGCGCGGGCCGGGTCGGTCGAGAGCCAGCGGTTCAGCCGCCCGAACAGGAGCGGGCGGAGCTTCGACTCGGGGTCGCGGGCCCAGAAGCGGCGGACCTTGTCCTCGCGAAAGATGTCGTAGCCGCCGAGGAGCTCGTCGGCGCCCTCGCCGGTGAGCACGACCTTGAGCCGCGCGTCCTGAACCGCGCCCGCCAGCTCGAGCAGCGGCGCCGGGGCCGTCCGCAGGAGCGGCTTCTCTGCGAGCTCGACCACGCGAGGGAAGACGGCCGCGATATCGGCCGCGCCCACGGTCGTCCGGTGAAATTGCACGCCGAGCTCCGCCGCGATCGCGTCCTGCGCGGCGGACTCGTCGAAGCGCTGGTCGCTGAAGCCGACGCCGAACGCGTGCAGGCCCGGGCCCACGGTGCGCGCCGCGAGCGCGGCGGTGATCGACGAGTCGAGGCCTCCGCTCAGGTACGCGGCGACGGGAACGTCCGCGCGCAGCCGGATCTGCGTCGACGACTCGAGGATCGCCTCGAGCTCGTCCACGAGGTCGTCCTCAGGGGCGTCGACGGGGTCGAACTGGAGATCCCACCAGCGCCGCTCCTCGACGATTCCGTCGCGGCCGACGATCGCGTAGTGCGCCGGCGGAAGCTCCCTGATTCCCACGAAGGCGGAGCGGTCCGGCAGCGTCGACCAGGTGGTGAACGTGTCCACGATGCCGACTGGGTCGAGCTCGCGCCGCGCCGCGGGGTGCCGCAGGAGCGCCTTCGCCTCCGACGCGAAGCAGACGTCGCCCCCGAGCTCGGCGAGGAACAGCGGCCGCACGCCGAAGCGGTCGCGCGCCAGCAGCACCTCCTGCCGCTCGCGGTCCCAGACGGCGATGGCGAAGTCTCCGTTCAGGCGATCGAGGAAGCGCGGGCCCCACTCCTCGTAGGCGTGCGCGATCACCTCGGTGTCGCACGACGTCGCGAACCGGTGCCCGAGCTGCCGCAGCTCGTCCATCAGCTCGACGTAGTTGTAGATCTCGCCGTTCTGCATCACCCAGTAGCGCCCGCGCTCCTCGCTGAGGGGCTGGTCGCCGCCGGCGAGGTCGATGATCGCCAGCCGCGTGTTCGTCATTCCGAAGGGCCCGTCGAGGTAGAGCCCGGTGCCGTCGGGACCGCGATGGCGCATCTCGCCTGCCATCGCGAGCAGGAGCGAGGTGTCAACTTGGTTCTGGGCGCCCCGGTGGACGCCGGCAAGGCCGCACATCTCTTTCCAAGGATAGGGGCAGAAACCGCCCGATTCCCTGTCTGAATGCCCAGTCTGTTGTCCAAGGTGTGTGCGTAAGATTCGAACATGGAAGACGCGATCCGTGAATTTCTCGCAGCGAACTTCTTCCTCGGAGACGATCCGGCAGGCCTTCCCGGCTCCGCGTCGCTCATCGAGGCGGGGGTGATCGACTCGACCGGAGTCCTCGAACTGGTGGGCTATCTCGAGGACACGTTCGGCATCCGCATCCGGGACGACGAGCTACTGCCGGAGAACCTCGACACGATCGACAACGTCGTGGGGTTCGTCACGCGCAAGCAGCAGGAGGCCGAAACCCCAGCTTGAGTGAGACAGCGTGACCGGCAGCGGGACAACTGAGGTCGACCTCCTCGCGATCGACCCGGAAGAGGCGGTCGAGGCGATCGTCGCCTCGCTGCGGGAGATCGTCGGCAAAGAGCTTCGCCGCCGCGGAGCCGTCGTCGGGGTCTCCGGCGGGATCGACAGCTCGGTCACGGTCGCGCTCTGCGCGCGCGCCTTCGGGCCCGGCCGGACGGTCGCAGTCCTGATGCCGGAGGCCGACTCGAGTGACGACACCCTCGACCTCAGCCGGAGCGTCGCGGACTCGCTCGGCGTAGAGGCGGTCGTCGAGGACATCACGCCGATCCTGCAGGCGGTTCGCTGCTACGAGCGGAGAGACGAGGCCGTGCGCCGCGTCGTCCCGGAGTTCGGCGAGGGCTGGCGCTTCAAGATCGTGCTCCCGTCGGTCATCGGAACGGATGCCTACCGCCTCTTCACGGTGGTGGCGCAGTCGCCGGACGGCGAGCAGGTCGAGGCGCGCCTGCCGGCGGGCGAGTATCTGACGATCGTCGCCGCGACGAACTTCAAGCAGCGCACGCGGAAGATGCTCGAGTACTTCCATGCCGACGCGCACAACTACGCCGTGGCCGGCACGCCGAACCGGCTCGAGTACGACCAGGGCTTCTTCGTGAAGCTCGGCGACGGGGCGGCGGACGTGAAGCCGATCGCGCACCTCTACAAGACGCAGGTCTACCGGCTCGCCGAGTACCTCGAGATCCCGGAGAAAGTCCGGGCGCGCAAGCCGACGACCGACACGTATTCGCTCGAGCAGACGCAGGACGAGTTCTACTTCTCGCTCCCGTACGAGCAGATGGATCTCTGCCTCTACGGCCACAACAACGGGATCTCCGCCGAAGACCTGTCGGGCCGGATCGGCATCGCGGCCGAGGACATTCAGCGCGTCTACGAGGACATCGAGCAGAAGCGCCGCACGACGCGGTATCTCCACCTCGGGGCCCAGCTCGTGGAGCCGGTGCCCGAGGTGCCTGCCCAGTCTGAGTAAACGCCTTCGTAGAGCCAAGACTGGCCTTTGGACCCCCCGTTCAGCCAGTAGCCGCTCCGGGGCACCGGTGTGATGCTGAATGGCGGTGGGGCATTGTGACGCCTAAATTCGGCATTCAGCGGGTCGCGCTGGGCTTGGCGGCTGTCGCGATCGCCGCGCTCGTACTGGGCGTGACGAAGAGCGCGGCGCTCGGGCCGGCCGGCAGCTACACGCAGATCGTGTTCGCCGACGGCTTCGAGTCGGGCAACCTCAGCCAGTGGGACGGCCTCCTCGGCAACGGCAGCGCGACCGCCACCTCCGCCGCCGCCCACACCGGCAGCTACGGACTCCGCCTCTCGAACGCGAGCGGCCAGTTCCAGGTGCTCGCGAAGGGCCTCCCGCAGCCGCTGGCCGACAGCTCCACCACCTTCTGGGTCCGGATCGCGAGTGGCTCCGGCTTCCAGACCGTCGCCGAGGCGCGCGACGGCTCGTCGGGCCCGCACATGTGGGACCTCTACTACGACGGCGGCGCGCAGGGCTTCTACCTCTTCCCGTACAGCAACAGCGGCAGCACGCAGATCTTCACCGGGAACGGCAGCGCCCCGTCGGGCACGTGGCTCAAGGTCGAGATCCAATACACCGCGACCGCCAACGGCGGCGCGCGCATCTACATCAACGACCAGACGCAGGCGAGCTGGACTGTCACGGGCAACTACACGCGGACCACGAACCTCCAGCGCATCCAGCTCTGGAACGACGGGGCCAACGTCACCGACTTCGACGACGTCAGCGTCGGGACTCCAGCGGGCGCGCCGTCCCCACCGGGCGCGCCGACGGGAGTCACCGGCACTGCAGGCAATGCTTCGGCCAACCTCAGCTGGACGGCCCCGGCCTCGAACGGCGGGAGCGCGATCACGAGCTACCGCATCACGCCGTACATCGGCGCGGCGGCGCAGACCCCGGTGGTCACGCCGACCGCTGCGACCTCGTACACCGTCACCGGCCTCACCAACGGGACGACGTACACGTTCACCGTCGCCGCCACCAACGTGGCCGGCACGGGCCCCGACTCGACTCCTTCGCCTCCGATCACTCCACGCGCTGCGGCAACGGTCCCGGGCGCGCCGACCGGCGTCTTCGGCTCGCCCGGCGACCACACGGTCGCCCTTGGCTGGACCGCTCCGTCCTCCGACGGCGGCAGCGCGATCACGAGCTATCGAATCGTGCCCTACATCGGCACGACCGCCCAGCCCGCGATCAACACCCCCACCAACGCGACGACGTACACCGTGACGGGCCTCACTAACGGCACCGCCTACACCTTCACGGTCGCGGCCACGAACAGCGTCGGCACCGGGGCCGCCTCGGCAGCGTCGGCCGCGGTCACGCCGGGCTCCGGCTACTCGAACGTGGTCTTTGCCGACGGCTTCGAATCAGGTGACCTGAGCAACTGGAACGGATCACCAGGCAACGGCACGTCGACGGTGCGCGCGAGCGCCGCCCACGCGGGCGGCTTCGGCCTGAACATGACGAATACGAGCGGACAGTTCTCGTACACCGTCAAGTCGCTCGCCTCGGCCGTGACCGACAGCTCGGAGACGTTCTGGGTGCGGCTCAACTCCGGCAGCGGCCTCCAGACGATCGCCGAGGCACGGGACGGCTCCTCCAGTGCCCACATGTGGGATCTCTACTACAACTGGAATACGCAAAGCCTGGTGCTCGAGGCCTATCGCGCGTCCGGCGCCGACGAGGCCTCCACAGGCCCCGGAACCGTCCCTTCCGCCACCTGGGTAAAGATCTCGGTGCAGTACACCGCGACGTCGACGGGCGGCGCACGGATCTACATCAACGACGTCACGCAGCCGGCCTGGATGACCACCGGCAACTACACGCGCACGACGAACCTGCAGATCCTCCAGCTCTGGAACGACTCAGTCGGCTCGACGGACTTCGACGACGTGCGCATCGCCACGCCTCCGCCCCCGGGCGCGACTCTGCCCGGCGCTCCGACCGGCGTGACCGGCCTGTCGCGCGACGGGGCCGTCGCGCTCTCCTGGACCGCGCCCGCCTCGAACGGCGGTAGCCCGATCAGCAGCTACCGGATCACGCCGCGTGAAGCCAACGGGGAGGTGGAGAACCCGGTCTACACGCCGTACGCCACCACGAGCTACACCGTCACCGGCCTCCAGAACGGCACCTCTTACACCTTTGCGGTCGCGGCGATCAACGGCGTCGGCACCGGCCCGGACTCGGCCCCCTCGCCTGCGGTCGTGCCCGTACCGGCGACCGTGCCGGCCGCCCCCACGGGGGTCACGGCGACCGCGCAGGACGCCGCGGTCAGCCTCGCCTGGACTGCCCCGTCCGACGGTGGCGCGTCGATCACCGGCTACTGGGTAACGCCGTACATCGCCGGCAGCCCGCAGCCTTCGATCCCGACGGGGTCGACGGCGACGAACTTCACCGCCACCGGTCTCACCAACGGCACGACGTACACGTTCACGGTCGCTGCGCAGAACTCCGTCGGCCGAGGCCCCAACTCGGCGCAAACTCCTGCGGTCACGCCGCGCTCAGCGCTGTCCCAGTACACCGACACGATCTTCTCCGACGGCTTCGAGTCTGGAAACTTGACCGCGGGGAACTGGAACACCCCGCAGGGCACCGGCACGTCGTCCGTCGTCGCCGCGGCGGCGCACACGGGCGGCTTCGGCCTCCGTATCGCGACCCTCGAGACGCAGTACGCGTACGACGTGAAGGTCCTCAACGGGTCGCTCGCGGACAGCCTCACCACCTTCTGGGTGCGCCTCGGCTCGGGCTCGCGCGCCGTCACGGTCGCTCAGGCGCGGGATAGTTCTTACAGCAACAACATGTGGATGCTGATCTACGACGGCACGCGAGACGGGTTCATCTTCTACCCGTACAACAGCGCCGGCACGAGCACCGAGATCTTCACGGGCGCCAACAGCGTGCCTGCGGGCCAGTGGTTGAAGGTCCAGGTGCAGTACACGGGCGTCACCACGGGCACTGCGCGCCTCTACGTCAACGGCGTGACGCAGCCGGGCTGGGGCGTCACCGGCAACTTCAGCCACACGAACAACCTGCAGATCGTCCAGCTCTGGAACGAAGGGCTCACCAGCAACGACTTCGACGACTTCTCCGTCGCGACCGTGACGCCGCCCGGAGCCCAGCCTCCGGACGCGCCGACGAACGTGACCGGCACGGCGCTCGACAGCGCTGCGCAGCTCGACTGGACCGCGCCTGCGAACGACGGCGGCAGCATCATTACGAGCTACAAGATCACCGAATACGTCAACGGCGTTCAGCGGGCTTCGCTGCTCACGGGCTCCTCGGCCACGACCTTCCGGGTCGGCGGCCTCACCAACGGCACGACGTACACGTTCACGGTGGCGGCGCTCAATGCGGCGGGCGCCGGCCCCGAGTCCGCGCCGAGCAACCCGACTACGCCCGTTGCAGCTCCGCCTCCGGGCCCACCGCTCGGCGTCGTCGCCAGCGCCGGCGACCATCAGGCCTCGCTCACCTGGTCGCCGCCCTCGTCTGACGGCGGCAGCCCGGTCACGAACTACCGGGTGACGCCCTACGTCAACGGCAGCCCGCAGACGCCGATCGTGACGGGGTCGACGCAGACCAGCTACACGGTGACCGGCCTGACGAACGGCACGACGTACACGTTCACGGTCTCCGCCGCGAATTCGTCCGGCTACGGCGCCGAGTCGCAGCAGTCGAACGCCGTGACGCCGGCTCCGCCGGCGGTGGCGGGCGCGCCGACGGGCGTGACCGGCTCGCCGCGCGACAGCGCCGTGGCGCTGACCTGGACGGCTCCGTCCTCCGACGGCGGCAGCGCGATCACGAGCTACCGGATCGTGCCGTACATCGGCACCACCGCCCAGACGCCGGTCACGACACCATCCGCGGCGACGGGCTTCACCGTCACCGGGCTGACGAACGGCACCGCGTACACCTTCACCGTCGCCGCCATCAACGGCGTCGGCACCGGCCCGGCCTCCGCTCCGTCACCGCCGGTCACGCCCGCCGTCCCGCCCGCGAACCCGATCGTGCTCGAGAACCGCAACCCAGGCACCACGAGCTGGCAGCTCGACGACAACCAGAAGTCGGAACACCACGAGATCGAGGGCTACGCGAGTGCCACGAGCGTGAACAAGGGCGGCTCGATCAACTTCATGGTCTCGCTCTCGTCGAACGCGCAGTACACGATGGACGTCTACCGGTTGGGCTGGTACCCGACGGGCACGAACCCTGACGGCACGTCCTGCGCGCCGTCGTGCGGCGGCCGGCTGATGCAGCACGTCGGGCCGCTCAACGGCTCCACGCAGGCGAACTGCCCAACGAACACGACGCAGAACGACACGAACTTCGGGCTGATCGAGTGCAACTGGACGCCGAGCTACACGCTCAATGTCCCGGCAAGCTGGACGACCGGTGTGTACCTCGTGAAGATGAAGCGCTCCGACGGCCAGCACCTCGAGAACTACATGACGTTCGTCGTGCGCGACGACTCGTCGACTGCGCCGGTCGCCTACTCGCTCGACGTCAACACGTGGCAGGCATACAACTACTGGGGCGGCGCCGGGAACAGTAACGTCGGCTACAGCCTCTACGGCCGGAACAACGACGTCACCGGCGATAGCACGGGGAACGTCCGCGCCTACACGGTCTCGTTCGACAGGCCATATGCCGACGCTTCCGTGGATGACGGCGCGGGCAAGCTCTTCGACTGGGACTACCCGATGATCAAATTCATGGAGTCGAAGGGTTACGACATGACCTACATCACGAATGTCGACCTCGAGCAGAATCCGAACCTCCTGCTCAGCCACAGGGTCTTCATGAACACGGGCCATGACGAGTACTACTCGGACAACATGCGGGCCGCGATCTCGAACGGCATCAACGGCCGGATCAACATGGCGTTCTTCAGCGCGAACAACTTCTACTACCGGATCACCTACGCCGCCAATCCCGCCGGCGTGCAGAACAGGCGCATCCACTGCGACAAGAACGCGCTTGCGGGCTCGACGACCTACGAGTGGCGCCTGCTGTCTCCGCAGCACCCGGAGAACGAGCTCGGGGGCGTCATGCTCGAAGGCGTCGCCAGCGACCGGCCGTTCCTCATCTCCGACGCCAGCAGCTGGATCTACGCAGGCACCGGCCTCCACAACTACACGGGGAACGGCACGAACAACGTGATCACGAGCGGAGCAAACCAGAACGCCCTGCCGGGGATCGTCGGCTACGAGTTCGACGCACGCGCGTCGACCACTGCCAACCTGTCGACCTGGGCGTCGTTCGAGCCGAGCACCGACCACACGGTGGCCCACTCCTTCGTGCCCGCGTCCGACGGCAACTCGAACAGCACCTGGTCGGATTCCGTCACCTGGACCGCGCCGAGTGGAGCGATGATCTTCTCCGCCGGCACCATCGAGTGGAGCTTCGGCGTCGACGACGGCTACAACGACGGCTACTGCGGCGACTGCTTCCACCAGGTCACGAACGCCGCCACGCAGCGGGTCACGCAGAACGTCCTCGACCGGTTCAGCGGCCCCTAGAACGAGTCCACAACGGCGAGTGCGCAGGCTGTTCGTCACCGTTCATAGCGACGACCCGCGGTTGCACGCGGAGCTCGTCAAGGGTCTTCCGGCCAACGGCGTCGTGAGCGAGCTGGCTCTCGCCGACGTCTCGGCGCACGGCCAGGCCGTGGCGCCCGACCTCGTCTTCGTGGATGCGGGGCCGCCTCCGGCCTCCTCCCTCCCGGCGGACGAGCTCCGCAAGGCATATCCCTGCGCGTTCGTCGTCCTGGTCGCACAGGAGGTCGACGAAGCGACCCTGCAGCTAGGCGCGTCTGTCGGCGCGGACGCGTACATCCGCCGCGACGAGTCGCCGGCGGACGCCGTGACCGCGATGCTCGCGGTAGCCGCCCTTACAAAGCGGCGCCGACAGGCCTAGACGGCCTGTACTTCCCGTCAAAAAGTCTAGGTCCCCCGCCGCGCGGAGGGTTTTCGACTTCTGGCCTTGGATGCGGCTTTGCGCACCCGTACGCTCTTTGTACGGCCGGTCTCACGGGGAGAGCGTCTGCGGCATATGACTGAATTTGGCATTGAAACCCACGTTTCGGCACCGCGAAGGCGGGCGCCGTTCGACATCTTCGCTTCCGCCGACCCGCGGACGCTGGAGATCCTCCGCCGCCGCCATACTGCGCGCCACCCACGGCGTCGCGGCTGGCTCGTGCGCAGGGCGCTCGTAGTCGCGGATCTCGCCGGGCTCGCTGCCGCGATGGTCACGGTCGAGCTCATCTTCGGGCAGGGCAGCGGCGCCGCGAACCGGGTCCACCCTTTGCTGGAGGCGCTTGTCCTCCTCGCGACGCTTCCCGGCTGGATCGTGATCGCGCGTTTCTACCGCCTCTACGACCAAGACGAGGAGCGCACGCATCACCCGACGACCGACGACCTCGTCGGCGTCTTCCACCTCGTCACGGTCTGCACCTGGCTCTTCTACGCCGCCGTCTCGCTCACCGGCGTGGCCCATCCCCAGCTCAGCAAGATGTTCGCGCTGTGGATCCTGGCGATCGGCCTCATCGCCGTCGCGCGCTCCTTCGCGCGGGCGTGGTGCCGGCGCAGCATCACGTACCTGCAGAACACGATCATCGTCGGCGCCGGCGACGTCGGCCAGAGCGTCGCGCGCAAGCTGATCCGCCACTCCGGAGTACGGCATCAACGTCGTCGGGTTCGTGGACGACGCGCCGAAGGAGCTGCAGACGGGGCTCGAGCACGTCCAGCTGCTCGGCTCGCCCCATGAGCTGCCCGAGATGGTGCGGCTGCTCGACGTCGAGCGCGTGGTCATCGCCTTCTCGAACGACTCCGCCGAGCAGACGCTCGAGCTCGTCCGGTCGCTCAACGAGCTCCAGGTGCAGGTCGACATCGTCCCGCGCCTGTTCGAGCTCGTCGCTCCGAGCGTCAAGATCGACACCGTCGAGGGGCTGCCTCTCGTCGGGCTGCCGCCGCCGCGCCTCTCGCGCTCGTCCCGCTGGGTCAAGCGCTCGATCGACGCGGCAGTGGCGGCCGTCGCGCTCCTGCTGACCGCGCCGCTGTTCGCGTACATCGCGCTGCGCGTGAAGCTCGACTCGCCCGGCCCGGTCTTCTTCCGCCAGAAGCGGCTCGGCAAGGACCAGCGCGAGTTCGAGGTGCTCAAGTTCCGCACGATGAAGGTCGACAACGACGATTCGGCCCACCGCGAGTTCATCAAGGACCTGATGGATCCGACGACTGCGAAGACGACGAACGGCATCTACAAGCTCGACCGCGGCGACGCCGTGACCCGCTCGGGTCGCTGGCTGCGCGGGACGAGCCTCGACGAGCTGCCTCAGCTCATCAACGTCCTGCGCGGCGACATGTCGCTCGTCGGCCCGCGGCCTTGCATCGAGTGGGAGACCGAGCATTTCGAGCCGCACCACTTCGACCGTTTCCTCGTACCCGCCGGGATCACGGGCCTCTGGCAGGTAACCGCCCGGGCGCAGGCGACCTTCAAGGAGGCGCTCGACATGGACGTCGCCTACGCGCGCGGCTGGTCGCTCGGCCTCGATCTCAGGCTCATCTGCCGGACACCGCTCCAGGTTCTCGGCCGGAGGGCGACCGCTTGAGCGGGAACGGCAACGGCAACGGGAACGGCCACGCGAAGCTGCCCTGGCCGCTCGCCCGCATGCCGCTGACGCCGCGCCTCGCGGTCGTCGGCCTCGGCTACTGGGGCCCGAACCTCGTCCGGAACATCCAGGAGATGCCGGACGCCGAGCTCGTCGCGGTCTGCGACATGCGCGAGGACGCGCTCGAGACGATCGCGCGGCGCTACCCGGCCGTCACGACCACGACCTCGTTCGACGACATCGTCGAGGACGATGGCATCGACGCCGTCGTCCTGGCAACGCCCGTCTCGACACATCATCCGCTCGCGCTCAAGGCGCTCAACGCCGGCAAGCACGTCTTCATCGAGAAGCCGCTCGCAGCGTCCTCCGAGGAGGCGCGGGAGCTGATGGAGACCGCCGACGAGCGCGGCCTCGTCCTGATGCCGGGCCACACGTTCCTCTACAGCCCGCCGGTGAACGCGATCCGCGAACTGATCGCGAGCGGCGACATCGGCGAGGTCTACTTCATCTCGACGAGCCGCGTGAACCTCGGCCTGCACCAGGCAGACGTCAGCGTCGCCTGGGACCTCGGCCCGCACGACTTCTCGATCCTGCGCTACTGGCTCGGCGAGACCCCGCGCCACGTCAGCGCAATGAGCCGCAGCTGCGTGATGCCGGACATCCCGGACGTCGCGTTCATCAACCTCGAGTTCCCGTCGGGCACGATCGCCCACGTCGAGCTCTCCTGGCTCGCCCCGAGCAAGCTGCGCCGGACGACGATCGTCGGCTCCCGCAAGATGATCGTCTACGACGACACGAGCAACGAGCCAGTGCGCGTCTTCGACCGCGGCGTCGACCTGCCGAACCCGGAGACCTTCGGCGAGTACCAGCTCACCTACCGCACCGGCGACATCGTCTCCCCGCACGTGCCGGCCGCCGAGCCGCTCTTCCTCGAGCTGAGCGACTTCTGCACGGCGATTCGCACCGGCGAGGAGCCGCGCTCGAGCGCCGAGATCGGCCTGGACGTCGTCCGGATCATCGAGTCCGTCGACGCCTCGCTCGAGGCCGACGGCGCGCGCGTAGGCGTCGCCGAGGCCACGGCCGGACCCACGTAGCCATGGGCACACAGGCAACGACCACCCGAGTTCCGTTCCTCGATCTCGGGGCGATTCACAGCGACCTCAAGGACGACCTGCTCGAGGCGTTCGCCGCCCTGATCGACAGCGGCGCGTTCATCAACGGCCCGCAGGTGCGCGAGTTCGAGGAGGCCTTCGCGGCCTACGTCGGGACCACCGAGGCCATCGGCCTCGCCAGCGGCCTCGACGCGCTGCGCCTCGGCCTGCTCGCGATGGGCATCGAGCGAGGCGACGAGGTGCTCGTCCCGGCGAACACCTTCGTGGCGACGCTCGAGGCCGTCACACAGGCGGGCGGAGTGCCCGTGCCGGTCGACATGTCCGAGACCGACTGGAACATCGACGTGGCCGCAGCGGAGGCCGCGATCGGTGAGAAGACGCGCTTCCTGCTGCCGGTTCATCTCTACGGGCAGATGGCCGACATGCGCGCGCTCGTGACTCTCGCCGACCGCCATCACCTGACCGTGCTCGAAGACGCCTGCCAGGCGCACGGCGCCACGCGCGACGGCTTCGCGGCAGGGACCCTGGGCGCCGCAGCCGCGTTCAGCTTCTACCCCGGGAAGAACCTCGGCGCGTTCGGCGACGCCGGCGCGCTGACGACCAACAACGCGGCCCTCGCCGATGTCATGCGGGCCTTGCGCGAGCACGGCCAGCGCGCGAAGTACGAGCACGAACGCGAGGGCTGGACCGCCCGGCTCGACACGATCCAGGCGATCGTCCTCTCGGCGAAGCTCGCACGGCTCGACGGCTGGAACGAGGAGCGCCGCGCGATCGCGCGCCACTACCTCGAGCGGCTCGCGGGCGTCGGCGACCTCGACCTCCCGCCCGTCGCAGCCGACAGCGAGCCCGTCTGGCACCTCTTCGTCGTGCGAACGGCCGACCCGGCTGCCCTCGCCGAGGCTCTGAACGCCCGTGGGATCGCCACCGGGCGGCACTACCCCGACGCCGTCCACCTGACGGAGGCCTACCGCGGGCTCGGCTACGAGCGCGGCGCCTTCCCCGTCGCAGAACGCCACGCCGATCGTGTCCTCTCGCTGCCTATCTTTCCCGGGATGACGATCGAAGCCGCAGATGCCGTTGTGGCCGCCGTACTCGGCGTTCTTCGACGGTGACTGACCTGCCGGCCAACCACGGGCCGGCCAACGAGGCGCCCTACCGGCTGATCAACGGCGTCGAGTTCGGCGACGGCGTGATCGTGCAGGCGTTCACGAACCTCTACGGCTGCGCGATCGGCGACGGCACCCGCGTGGGGACCTTCGTCGAGATCCAGCGCGGCGCGAGCATCGGGGCCCGCTGCAAGATCCAGAGCCACACGTTCATCTGCACGGGTGTCGAGATCGGTGACGAGGTCTTCGTCGGGCACGGGGTCGTCTTCATCAACGACAAACGTCCGCGTGCGACGACCGACGAGGGCGCCCTCCAGACCGACGACGACTGGGAGCTCCTGCCCACGGTCGTCGAGCGGCGCGCCTCGATCGGCTCGGGCGCGGTCGTCCTCGGCGGCCTGCGGATCGGCGAGGGCGCGATCGTCGGGGCAGGCGCGGTCGTCACCCGCGACGTTCCGGCGGGCGTGACCGTCGCGGGCAGCCCCGCACGGGAGCTGGCCGGAACCAGATGAAGCTCGCGGTCGCGGTCGTGGTCGTGGTGGTGCTCTGCGCCGCCGCCGGCCTCGCCGCGCTCGCCTGGCGCGCCTCGGCGCGCGCAGTCCACCCCGGTCCCGCCTCGTACGCCTGGAGCGCTGCGGACTTCCCGGAGCTCGCCGCCGAGGAGGTGACAGTCGACTCGTCGACCGGCGCCCGCCTCGCCGGCCGGTTCTTCCCGGGCAGCAAGCGCGCGACGATCGTACTCACCCACGGCTACGGCGGCACCCAGGACGAGATGCTGCCGGTGGCGGCCGCCCTCCATCGCAAGGGGTACACGGTCTTCACCTACGACACCCGCGGCTGCGGCCGGAGCAGCGGGGAGGTCACGTTCGGCGCGCGCGAGCAGGACGACCTCATCTCCGTGGTCGACCACCTCGTGTCCCGCCCCGACGTCGACTCGGAGCGCATCGGTGCCCTTGGCTTCTCCATGGGGGGCGCGACCACTCTGCTCGCCGCGGCCCGCGATCCGCGGATCAAGGCCGTCGTGGCGGACTCCGCGTGGAAGACCGCCAAGAGCTGGCTGCGGCCGAGCGTGCGGGCCGTCTTCCTCCATCCGCGCAACCACTTCTCGGCCCTGGCCCTCACTTTCGCCGAGCTCCGGACCGGCGTCGACCTCGACGACCTGCGGCCGGTGGACGCCATGCGCAGTCTTTCAGGGCGCCCTGTCCTGCTCATCCACGGGTCGGCCGACGACGTCGTCCTGCCCGCCGACTCAGAGGCACTCTCCGCGGCGAACGAAGGTGGCGAGCTGTGGCGCATCGAGGGCGCCGGGCACGGCGCCACCGTGGCCCCGGACGGAGCGACCACCTCGGCGCGGGTCGGCGACTTCTTCGAGCGCGCTCTCAGCTAGCCGCCGTAAACGTTGGCGACCATCGCGTCGGCCCACTGCTGCCGGTACGCGACGTAGCCGGCTTCGGTCGGATGCACCCCGTCCGAGCCGATGAAGTTTTGATGGGCCTGGAAGTACGACCACATATCCGGCCCGTGCACGATCTGCGGATAGTTCGTGTACAGCTCGTAAATCTTGGCGTTCAGCGGCGGCGCGCACTGCTGGATGTCCTGCGTGCGGCCCCAGGTGATCGTCGGCACGATGGGAACGTCCCCGTGGTTGAGGACGGCCTGGACCATGGTCACGTAATGGGCATAGAAGACGTCCGGCTCGACGCACGCCTGGTCGTCGTTGCCGCCGAAGTTCAGCGCAACGAAGTGGCCGGGGAACGTCGATAGCCAGGTGTTGATGTGTTGCGCACCGTCGGATGAAAAGAGTCCGCCGATGCCACCGTCCTCATAGGCGGGGAAGTAATCAGGAAGCGCCGAGTGGATGAGCTGGCTGAAGTTCGCCCCGCCGTTTCCGCTGACGGGCTCGTGAGGCATCCCGTCCTCGGTGATCGAGTCTCCGTAGAAGATCCAGCTGTCCGCCGCGCTCCCGCTCGCATCGTGGACGTCCATGTTCATCTCTGCGTCCGTGTTGCCGCTTGAGCCGTCGGTCGCCGTCACGTTAATCCGGATCCAGTTGTTGCCCGCCATGTTCAGCAGGTGCTGGCGCGAGTGATACGTGTTGTTAGTGACCGTTGCCAGCGTGACCCAGCCTGAGGCGGGTGGACTGCCGCCGCCGGCCGCGGGATTGACCTGAATCGTGTAGCTGCGGAGATTGTTGTACGCAGCCTGGCCGACTAGGACGTGATCGTACGGCGTCGTGATCGGGTCGTTGTACCACCCCACGACGACGAGCCCACGGTGCGCCGCCGGCACTGACGAGAGGTCGTACGCCAGCCATGCGGGGCCGTTCGAGCGCCAGTAGGTGCTGTAGCTCGAGTCATTCGCTCCGCCCGTGCTCCCTGACGACGCAAAGGCCGGGACGCCGCGGCTGATGACCGGCATCGGCGCCAGGGGCGGTGGCGGAGGCGGTGGTGGCGGAGGCGGTGCTGGCGGTGGTGGTGGTGGAGGAGGCGGTGGTGGAGGCGGAGGTGGTGGAGGCGGCGGTGGTGGAGGCGGAGGCGGTGGCGGCGGTGGTGGAGGCGGAGGCGGCGGTGGAGGCGGAGGAGGCGGAGGCGGCGGTGGCGGTGGCGGTGGCGGTGGATGTCCGTGCCTGCCGCGCGAGACCGGTCGTGTCGGATGCGACCGCGCCGAGCTCGACCCGGACGGGTTGGAGGCCGTCACGACCACACGCAGCCTCCGGCCGACGTCCGCCGCGCCGAGCTTGTACCAGGCGTGCGTCGCGTGCCGGACGGACGAGCACGGAGCACCGGCCTTCGCACAGCGCAACCATGCGTACCGGAACCTCGTGGGAGCGCCGGACCAGCGACCCTTCGTCGCGACGAGCGTCTTCCCGCGGACGGCCGAGCCCGTGGATCCGCGGCGCGGCGACGCTCTGCGGAGCGGAGACGACGCGCGCAGACGCCCCGCTCGCGAGGATCGCGAAGGCGAAAAGGCTCAGAGTGGCGGCAAAGAGGGCGGCTGAACGCATCGGCGGATGCTCGAGGTCGTACTCGTCACATCGGCGCTGAGGAGGTCGCCTGCCATCCCCTGGTCGGGCCATCCGCAAGGAGCAAACCCTAAAGCAGCCGCAGGTCGGAAGTGGAGCCGACGGGGATCGAACCCGTGACCTCCAGAGTGCCACTCTGGCGCTCTCCCAGCTGAGCTACGGCCCCAAGCGATCTCAGTTTAGCGGCGAAGTCGTAATCCTCCGCCCAGTGGATTCGCCGCGCTTGGTTGTTGCGAGTGGGCGCGATCCTCAGCTAGTTGTCTAATCGGACGACAGGCTAGACTGCGGCGGCGTCGAGCTCGATGCTCGGGACGTCGCCCCAGAGCTCCTCGAGGCGGTAGTACTCCCGCGCCTCGGGCGTGAAGACGTGGAGGACCACGTCGAGGTAGTCGGCGACGATCCAGCGGCCCTCGGGCTCGCCGGCGACCGAGGTCGGCAGCGCGCGTTCCTCCTGCTTCAGGCGCACGTGCACCTCGTCCCAGATCGCCTTCGTCTGGCGCGCGTTCTGCCCGGTCGCGAGCACGAAGAAGTCCGTGTAGCTGCACACGGGTCGCATGTCGAGGATGAGGACGTCCTGCGCCAGCTTCTCCTGGGCGAGGCCGGCGATTCGGCGGGCGTGTTCGATAGGCGTCAGAGGCTCGTCAAGTCCTTTCCTGCTTGCGAGCAGTGTAGCCGTAGAGGCCGCGCTCCTCGATTTCCCGGAGGACGGCTTCCGGAACCAATCCGGTGACAGGCTCGCCCTTCGCAGATTCGTTCACGCAGGTCGCTGGAGGAGACGTCGGGCGAGTCGAGCTCGAAGCTGAGAATGCGGTCGCCGTAGCGCTCGAGGTCGGGCGGTGGGTAGCCCGACCGCGTGCCGACCGCGAGGCGGACCCAGCGCAGGACCTCGTCCGGCTCCTTCCAGCCCGGGAAGTCACGGCCCTCGTCGGCGCCGACCACGAAGATCGCGTCGCCGAAACGGCCGCCGCGGACCGAGTCGGCAGTGAACGGGTGTGGGTCGATGTCGACGTCGAGAGCAAGGCCGTCGAATGCGGCGCGCGCAAGCGCGAGTCGATCGTCTGGATCGGCCAGAACGTCTCCGCGATGGCCCGGTCTCGCAGCAACGAGCACGACGAGCCGGTCGATCGGCAGCTCCGCGAGGGCGGCGCGCGCGAGCGCGACGTGGCCGTTGTGCGGCGGATCGAAGGTGCCGCCCAGGATGCCCGTCGTCACTGCAGTTCGAGCGCCTCGCCGGCGACTTCGACCTCGTCGCCGGACCTCGCGCCCGCCTCGCGCAGCGCGGCTTCGAGCTCCTCTTCCCCCGGTGGACGGCCGACGATGCGGAAGCCGCGGTCGGTCCGCAGGATCCGGAACGCGCGCCTCGGATCTGGCTTCGGCCGGTAGACGAGGAACTCGGCGAGGCCGTCGGGGCTCTCCTCGACCCTCGGCGCCGGCGGACACAGCTCGAAGAGACCGCGGCGGAACAGCTCGACCCCCTGGCCCGTCGCGCACGAGAGCGCGTACACGCGCAGGACGCGTGTGTCCTCGAGCTCGAATGCTGGTGGCTCGGGCAAGAGGTCGACCTTGTTCAGGACGACGACCTGCGGCCGCTCGGGGAGCCCGGCGCCGTAGGCATGCAGCTCGCGGTCGATCTGCTCGAAGCGCTCGGCAGGGTCGCCCTCCGAGGCGTCGATCACATGGACGAGCAGTCGCGCGCGTTCCAGGTGCGCGAGGAACTCGTGGCCGAGACCGGCGCCCTCGCTTGCTCCTTCGATCAGGCCGGGAACGTCTGCGACGACGAGCTGTCGCTCGTCCGAGTCGACCGTCCCGAGAACCGGCTGGATCGTCGTGAACGGGTACGCCGCGACCTTCGGGGTCGCGTTCGAGATGCGCCGGAGCAGCGACGACTTGCCGGCATTCGGCAACCCGACCAGCGCCGCGTCGGCGAGCAGCTTCAGGCGCAGCTCGTACTCGTTTTCCTCACCGGGCAGGCCCGTCTCCGCGAAGCGCGGGGTCTGCCGCGTCGAGGTGGCGAAGCGCCGGTTCCCGCGGCCGGCCGCCCCACCCCGTGCGAGCACGACGCGGGCGCCGCCCTGCGCGAGGTCGGCGACGAGCTGGCCGTCCTCATCGAGGATCTGGGTTCCGGCGGGCACACGCAGCTCGATGCTCGCGCCGTCCGCCCCGTGCTTGCCGGAGCCGCTGCCGTTACCGCCACGGCCGGCCGCGAAGCGCCGCTTCGCGCGGAAGCCCGAAAGGTCACGGAGATCCGCGTCGGCGACCGCGACCACGTCTCCGCCGGGCCCGCCGTCACCGCCGTCCGGCCCGCCTTTGGGCACGTGCTTTTCGCGCCGGAAGGTCAGCGCGCCGTCGCCGCCGCGCCCCGCCTTCACGTGGATGCGGGCGCGATCGTGGAACATCGCGCGTTAGTCCGGGTCGACGACCGCGACGAGGCGGCGGCCGCCGCTCGTCTTGAAGGCGACGCGACCGTCGCGCCTCGCGAAAATCGTGTCGTCACGGCCGATGCCCGCGCCGGGGCCTGGCCGGAAACGCGTGCCGCGCTGGCGGACGATGATCGTCCCGGACGTCACGCCCTGGCCGTCGAAGACCTTGACGCCGAGCATCTTGGGTGCGGAGTCGCGCCCGTTCCTCGACGATCCAAGTCCCTTCTTGTGTGCCATCAGTGCTCCTTCCGGTGATGATGTCCGGAATCTCGGTCGCTAGCACCAAGCCAGAGGTCGCGCTCGTCCGCGGCCCAGGCTGGTTGCCTGGGCAAGGGCGAGGGTGGGCTCTGGCGCCGCGTGATAGCGGGCGAGAGCCGGGCGATCATTGCCGGGAGGAGCACTACTCTTTCTCCTGTGCCTCGAGCGCGGCGAGCGCGCCCTTGCGCTTCGCATGCGCCTGCTCGTACTCGAGCGCCGCCGCGACCTGCTCCGGCGACCAGTTGCCTGCCTTCTCGGCGATCTCCTTGACGGTCATGTCCGCGTAGCCGCGAGGCAGCTTCGCGGGAGCCTCGGCAGTCTCCTTCTCCTTCTCTCTTCGGCTCTTTCTCCTGCTTCGGCGCTGCCGTGCTCGCGCGCTTCGTCGCGCCGATCGACTGGATCTCGATCTGCGAAAGCTTGGCCCGGAAGCCCGTGTGCCGGCGGTAGCCGGACTTCGGCCGGTACTTGCCGATCCGGATCTTCTCGCCGAGCGGCGAGCCGATCACCTTCACGGTTACCTGCGCGCTCTTCGGCGAGAGCTCGAACGTGCCGTCTCCCCCGAGCATCAGCACCTCCGGATGGAAGGTCTTGCCCTCTTCCGTCGGCAGGCGGTCGACGAGCAGCCGCTCGCCCTCGCGGACGCGGTACTGCTTCCCGCCGAGTGAGATGATCGCGTAGCTCATGGCATCGAAACGCGGGCTTGTGGCCCGCGAGGACGAAAGTCTAGCGGCGATCGGCGCCCGGCCGCAAAGCCGTGGCCTGACGGAGATCTGGGTCGTCTGGGTGCTCTTCGGGCTCGCGACGATCGCAGTATTCGAGACGTACTGGCGGATCCCGCCGCAGGAGCTCTGGAAGGTGCACAACTCCGGCTTCGTCGGCGGCGCAGGCCGCGCGTTCGAGTTCGTCTCCTTCTCACCCGCTCTCGCCGCTGTCGCGGTGCTGCCGATCGTGGCCGACCGGCTCGAGGACCGCCGTGCGCACATCCTCGCGGTGATCGGCTTCGTCCTCTGCGCAGGCGTGGGCTTCCAGACGCCGAGCCACCTGGACCCGAAGTGGTCGAACATCTGGTCGGTCGTCGCGGTCGCGCTCGCGGTCCTGCTCACCGCCTGGGCGGCACGGCGCGGGCGACCCGAGCCCGTACGGACCACGCGCGGAGGCGACGTGGCAAGGATCGTGCTCGGGGTGGTGACGTTGCTGTGGGCCACGCCGTACATCGCGGCTGAGCTCGGCTTCTACCTCGACGGCGTTCCGTTCTTCGGCTGGTTCTTCCAGACCGGCAAGCTCGCCCCGGAGCCCCGCTCCGGCCACCTGCATGCGACCGTCCACCACGGCCACCATCACGGCCTTGACGGCTTGCTGCTGGTCGCGACGGCCCTGCTTCTCTCACGGCTGCTGGGCGGAATCCGGCGCCCGCCGCTGAGGGTGCTCACAGGCTGCGTGCTCGCGCTGATGCTGGTCTACGCCTGGACGAACATGGTGAACGACCTCTGGATCGAGCAGGTCGTCAAGCGCGGCTGGATGAGCTGGCAGGTGCCGGACGTCCTCTTCCCTTCGTTCTCACTCGCGTGGGCGGCCATGCTTGTCGCCGCAGCGGCGCTCTACGCGGCATTCTTCGCGCCGCGGCCGCTATTCCGGCGTTGAGGCCTTGGCGGCCGGGCTCTTGCGCCGGCGGCGGCCGCCCCGCGAGCCCCGCCTGGTCTTCTTCTTCGGCTTCGGCGCGTCTTCTCCGGCCCCATTCTCAGAGGGCGCGCCCTCGGAGGACGCGCTTTCGGCGGTAACCGCAGGCGCAGGCCCGGGCTCGTCGGCCTCGGCTTCACGGCCGAGATCCGGCGCCGGGACGTGGATCTTCGGGCCGTCGCCGTCGCCCTCGCCGTCGGCGGACGCCGTCGCCGCCTCGGCCGGCTTCTTCTTGCGCCGCCTGCCACCACGGGAGCCCCGCCGGGTCTTCTTCTTCGGCGTGGGCGCGCCGCCGTCAGCCTCGGGGGTCGCCCCAGCCTCGACCTCGACCGCCTCGGCCTCGACAGCCTCGGGCTCGTCCTCTTCGGGCTCCTCCGCGGTCTCCTCCTCCGGCTCGACCGGCTCCTCGACAGACTCCTCGGCCTTCGTGCCGCCCGGCTTCTTGCGTGCCGGCGGCTTGCGCGTCGGCTTCTCGGCCTCGCCCTCCGCCGTGATCGGCGGCTCCACCAGCTTGGTCCGGGTGACGAGCGTCGCGTAGGCGGTGCCGTTGAGGACGCGCTCGATCTGGACCTTCGCGTTCTTGCCGACCATCCTCGAGGCGTCACCGACGCAGACCACCAACCCGTCGACCTTCCCGACAGCGGAGTTGACGTCGTGGCGGGCGACCTCGACGAGCTTGAGGTCGATCTTCGCGCCCTCCTGCACCGGCGACTCCGGCGCGAGGCTCTCGAAGGTGCCCTTACCGAGCACTTCGAAATGATCGGTCGGCACGTCCTCGCGCGACTCGATCAGGAAGCGCCGCTTGGTCTCCTCCTCAATCGCGGCGAGCCGCGAAGCGCCCGGCCCGATCAGGATGCTCGCAACCCTCGCGTTCAGCTGCACCTTGAACGCCTTCGTCCGCGGAGCGCCCGCCGCGAGCGCGCGGAGGCGCCGTTCGGCGTCCACGGCTGCCGAGGTCTCCGAGAGCACGACGCCGTCGCCGCCGCAGACGGTGCACTTGCGCGTGAGGATCTCCCGCGGCCCGTCGGTCACGTTCTGGCGCGTCATCTCGACGAGCCCCAGCGGTGAGATCTCGACGACGTAGGTCTTCGTCCGGTCGCGCTCGAGCTCGGTCTTCAGCGCCTCCTCGACGGTCGCCCGGTTCTTCGGGTTCGCCATGTCGATGAAGTCGATGACGATGATTCCGCCGATGTCGCGCAGCCGCAGCTGGCGCACGACCTCCTTGACGGCCTCGAGGTTGTTCTTCGTGATCGTGTCCTCGAGCCGCCCGCCCGAGCCCTTGCCCCGGCCGCCGACGAAGCGGCCGGTGTTGACATCGATCACCGTGAACGCCTCGGCGTAGTCGAAGATGAGGTAGCCACCCGATGGGAGGTCGACGCGGCGCGAGAGTGTCGAGCGGATCTGCGCGTCGACGCCGGACGACTCCATCAGCGGCGTCTTCTCGCGGTAGCGCTGGACCCGGTCGGCCATGTGCGGCGAGGTCTTCTTCAGGTAGCCGAGGATCCGCTTGTACGTGCGCTCGTGGTCGACGAGCGCGCGCTCGAAGTCGTCGGTGAAGAGGTCGCGGATGACGCGCAGGGGCAGCTCGGACTCCTGGTAGACGAGCGTCGGGCCCTTCGCGCTCTTCGCGCGGGCCTCGATGGTCTTCCAGAGCCGCTGGAGGAAGACGAGGTCGCGCTCGATGTCCTCGGCGGAAGCGCCCTCGGCCGCGGTGCGGACGATCACGCCGCCCTTCTTGACGTCGAGGCCCTTGAGGATGTCGCGCAGCCTCGCGCGCTCGGCGTCCTCGAGCCGGCGCGAGACGCCGAGGCCCTCGCCGCTCGGGACGAAGACGACGAAGCGGCCGGGCAGCGAGATCTCGGTCGTGAGACGCGCGCCCTTGGACTTCATCGGGTCCTTGACGGCCTGGACCATGACCTCCTGGCCGCGGCTGAGCAGGTCCTGGATCTTGCGGCCGTGCGAGCGGCCTTCGAGCTCCGGTCCGACGACCTCGTCGACGTACAGGAAGCCGTTCTTCTCGAGGCCGATCTCGATGAACGCGGCCTCCATTCCGGGCAGGACGTTGTCGACGACGCCTTTGTAGATGTTGCCGGCGATCGAGCGGCGCTCGGGCCGCTCGAGATAGGCCTCGGCGACTTTGTCGTCCTCGACCACGGCGACGCGCTGCTCGCCGACGTCGACGGAGATCAGCAGCTCGCGCTTCGCGGGCGGCAGCGGAGGCCGCCTCGGCGGTGGACGCCGTCGCGGGGCGCGCTGCTTGCGCGCGGCCGGACGCCGGTCGGGGCGCGACGTCTCTTTCTTGGCGGACTTCGGTTTGGCCTCGGCCTTGTCCTCCTCGGCCTTGGCGGCGCCGGCCTTGGACGCGTCGGCGCCGGACGCGTCGGTCCTGCTTTGGGTGCCGGTGCCCGTGCGCTTTCGTCCGCGGCCGCCTCGACTGCCGCGTCGGCGCTTGCGGGCTGCGCTTTGGGTTGCGCCCGCCTCGGCGGGCGACTTGCTTACTGTGTCGTCGGGGGTAGGGGCAATCGGCGCGCTCTCAGTGGCAGCGCGCTCGTCGGGGGACGGCTTGCGCCGTCGAAACCATCGAAGCAACTGGAAACTCCTTCAGGGAAAGCGCGCGCGCTGCGGTCATCCGTGAGCGGACGGAGCGCGCGCTGCAGGGTGGAAGAAAAACTCACACCCACAGGCTAGCAGGGCGACCTGTCGTGCCTGTTTTGGGCTATGCGGCTTCTGCTGCCGGCCGGAGCTTTGCGCGCTTCGCCCTGACCGCGCGCAGCCGCTGGCCGAGGCGCGCCCACGCCCATGGCTCGACCTCGTGGTAGCGGACCTCGGACTGCGCCCGCGTCGCCTCGAGGTACTCGAACCAGGCGTCGGCCTCCTCGATCAGCAACAGCTCCTCGGCTTCTCGTCTGGCTTCCATGGCGGGATGGTAGGTCCCCGTCCGGACGACACCCCGAGCTCAGCGCAGCAGGCGGCGGCTCCTGCCCGTCCCGCGGGCGTGGATCGCCTCGAGAACGCCGATCGCGAGCAGGTTCGCAATCATCGCCGAGCCGCCCACGCTGACGAATGGGAGGGGGATGCCGGTCACCGGCGCGATTCCGATCGCCATGCCGACGTTGACGAAGACCTGGAACAGGAACGCCATCACGATCCCGCCCGCGGCGATCGCCGAGAACGCGTCGCGCGCGGCCGCGACGATCTTCAACCCGCGCCAGACGACGAGCAGGTACAGCAGCAGCAGGATCGACACCCCCACGAAGCCGCGCTCCTCGGCGAGCGAGGCGAACGCGAAGTCCGTCGCGTGCTCTGGCAGGAAGTTGTACTTCGTCTGCGTCGCGCCGCGAAGGCCTCGCCCGGAGAGACCGCCCGCGCCCACGGCGTTGATCGACTGCCGCTCGTTGTACGTCGAGCCCGACGGGTCCGAGCTCGGGTTCGTGAAGCCGGTCAGACGGCTCTGCTGGTACGGCTTGAGCACGTGCATCCCAGCCGACGGCAGCACCCAGAGGACGAGCAGGATGCAGGCGAGTGCCCCGACGCCGAGTGCGGCGAGGTGCGTCCAGCGCGTGCCGGCGACGAACAGCACCGTCGCCAGCGCGACCGCGTAGACCATCGCGGTGCCGACGTCCGGCTGGACGAAGACGAGCAGGATCGGCAGCAGCGCGTACCCGATCGCCGCGAGCACCGTGCGGCTCTCCCCCACGCGCCTCGCCCGGTCGGCGAGGAAGCCCGCAAGGAAGAGGACGAACAGCAGCTTCCCGAACTCGGACGGCTGGAAGCGGAAGAAGCCGAGGTCGAGCCAGCGCTTCGAGTGGCGCGACACGGTGCCGGCCATGAGCACGAGCAGCATCACGCCAGTTGTCCCGATGTAGATCGCGCGCTTGAAGCGCCGGTAGTAGTCGGGGTCGATCAGAAGCACGCAGAGGAGGCCGACGCAGCCGATCGCCGCGTAGATCCCCTGGCGCACGACGTAGTAGCCGGAGTCGCCGGGGATGTCGTTCTGCGTGATCCCCGAGATCGCCCAGAGGCCGTAGCCGACGAGCGCGCCGACCGCCCCGAGCAGGATCCAGTCGAGCCGGGCGACCAACGCTCCCAGCTCGACAGCCTCGCGCCGCGTCTGGCGCAGGCCCTTCGCGCGTGTGTCGACGGCCTCGATCATCCGGTCGCCGTCGGGGTCGTCTGCGTCTGGCTCGATTTGAAGAACTGCTGGAAGACCTTGAGCGCGGCCGGAGCCGCCGCGTCGGCACCGAAGCCGCCGTTCTCGATGATCGAGCAGACGACGAGCTTCGGCGGCTCCGTCGAGTTCGCCGGCCCGTAGCCGCACCACCACGACTGGTCGAGCTGGTCGGTGTTCGGGTTCTTCTGCGCGGTACCCGTCTTACCGGCGATGGTGGGATAGAAGTTGCCGAAGACGCTCGCCGAGGTGCCGTTGGGCCCGTGAGTCGCCTGGTAGAGGCCGTCCTGGACGACGGCGAGGTACGAGGGGTCGAGGCCCACCGATTGCGGTGCCGGCGGGATGAAGCGGTGCGTGACGCGCGGCGGAGACTTCCCGCCCCCGGCCTCGACGACGTCCTGAACGAGGTGCGGCTTGACGAGCTTGCCGCCGTTGGCGAGCAGCGCGTAGAAGCGCGCCATCTGCAGCGGAGTGACGAGCAGGTCCTTCTGCCCGATCGCGAGCTGGACCGAGTCGCCTGGCTTCCACTCCCGGTCGATCTGCCAGTTGGTCGGGTCGGTCTTCCGCGTGAACGTCCGCCTCCGCCATTCGGGCGTCGGCAGCAGGCCGCTCGACTCGGGCCCGACGTCGACCCCGGTGTGGCGGCCGAACCCGAACTTCGCCGCCCAGTCCTGGAGCGGGTGTCCGGCGCTCGGCGGCGCGTTGTAGAAGTCGTAGCCGACCCGGTAGAACCACGTGTCGCACGAGACCTCGAGCGCGGTCGGCAGGTTCATCATCGCGTCGACACCGGGATCGACGTTCTTGAACACCTGGGGCGGGCCGCCGAACTGGTTGGGGACGCTGAAGTCGGGCGTGCACGGAAGCTCGGTCGAGGACGAGATGGTGTGCGTCTCGAGTGCCGCCAGCGCTGTCACCGGCTTCCAGGTCGAGCCTGCGGGATACACGCCGTCGATCGCGCGGTTCAGCCCCGGGTAGTTCATCTGCTTCGCGGTCGCGCCGGTGAGCCCGGCCGCGGCCAGCCGCTTCGCGGTCACGCGTCCCGTGTAGACGCGCGGGTCGTAGGTCGGGTACGACGCCATCGCGAGGATCGACCCGTCGCGCGGGTCGAGCGCGACGATCGCCCCACCGTCGGCCTGGTACTGCTGGTTCCCGTACGCGAGGCCGATGCCGTAGCGGATCGCGTCCTCGGCCGCGCGCTGCAGCTTGAGGTCGAGCGTGAGGCGAATCGACTGGCCGGGCTTCGGCGACTCCACCGGCACGAGGTCGCTGCGCGGGCGGCCGAGGGAGTCGACCCTCAGCTGGTCGAGCCCCGCCTGGCCGCGCAGGTAGCGGTCGTAGGTCGACTCGAGGCCGCCCTGGCCGATCGTGTCGCCGGCCTGGTAGCCGTACTTGCGCAGTCCCTTGAGCTGCGCCGGGGAGATCTCGGAGACGTACCCGAGCAGGGGCGAGGCCAGCGGGCCGTAGTTGTAGCTCCGGATGTAGGTAGGCACGATGCGGACGCCCGGGAAGCGCTGCTCGTTCTCGAGGAGGTAGTTGATCGGCGCATCGCGCTTGACCGACTCGCGCACGGTCACCGGGGTGATCGGGTCGTTGCCGCGTGCTTTGACCTCGACGAGGATCTGGCGCAGCGGCACCTTCAACACGTGCGAAAGCTGACGCAGCTCCGCGAGCCGCGCGGGCCAGGTCTTCGGCAGGTCCGGCGGCGAGAGCTCGACGGCGGTCCCGCCGACGTTCGCGACGAGCGGGTGGCCGTTGCGGTCGAGGATCTCTCCGCGCTCGGCCGGGACGCGGATCGAGCGCACCTGGTTGTCCAGCGCCGCTCTCAGGTACTGCGGCCCGGAGAGCACCTGCAACGCCCAGAGGCGGAAGAAGAGGATTCCGAACGCGATCAGTGCGACCGCGGCGAGGATCCCGAGGCGAAGCGCGAGCTGCGGCGTGAAGCGGTAGGGCTCCTCGACGCGCGGGTCGGGCGGGAGAAAGCGGTTCGAGCCCGAGCGGCCGGCGCGCGCGCCGGTGCTAGCCAAGGAGCTGCACCTCCGTTGCGCCCTCCGTCGTCGTCGCAAACGCGAGGGCGCGACGCACGAGGGCGTAGACCGGCAGGGTCAGAATCAGGTTCAGCAGCACCTTCGCCGGGAGCGCGTCCAGCAGCACCACCCGCGCCGAGACCGGGTCACCGAGCATGTAGTGCAGGAAGAGCGCTCCGAACTGGACGAGCACCGTCATGACCGCGACCGAGACGAAGGGCGCATGCGCGCGGTCCTGCCCGGTCGTCTCGCCGTAGCGCCCGATCCAGTACCCCGCGATCGTCAGCAGGAGCGACGTGACCCCGAGCGTGCCGAGAGTCGCCGTGTCGACGATGAAGCCGGCTGCGAAGCCCGCGCTCGCGCCGTAGATCGAGCCACGCAGGAGCGCGACCGCCACCAGCGTCAGCAAGACGACGTCGGGAGTGCCGCCGAGGATCTGGGCGGACGAGAAGAGCGTCACCTGCAGGATCGCCGCGACGAACACCAGGACGCCGACCTTGGCGGGCTCGACGAGGATTCGCATCAGCGCTTGCGGTTCTTGGGGACGAGCACGAGCACGGATCGAATGTCTCCGAAGTCGACGCTCGGATGGACCTGGACGTTCCAGAAGAGGTCGAGGTCACTCTGCGAGGCGCCGCTGACAGTGCCGATCGGGATCCCGCGCGGGTAGTGCGAGGACAGGTCCCCGAATCGCCAGCCCTGCGTGACGATCAGGTCGTTCTGCTGGATCTTCTGCGCCTTGGAGACTCGGTCGAGGATTAGCGTGCCCCGAGCCTGGCCGGCGGCGACCATGCCCGACGCCTGGGTGGCGAGGTCGATCGCGGAGACCTTGAGCTCGGGGTCGGTCAGGAGCGTCACCTGCGCGGTGTCGTGCGCCACTTTGGTGACGAGCCCGATGAGGCCGTCAGCGTTCACCACCGGGTCGGCGACGCGGATGCCGGAGCTCGTCCCCGCAGCGACCGTGAGCTGCTGGTCGAACTCACTCGGCGAACGGCCCAGTATGTCGGTCGGAACGTCGTTGTAGTCGCCCGGGAACTGGCGCGAACCGACGTAGCCCAGCTGCTTCTTGAGGTCCGAGTTCACCTGGGCCGCGCCCTCGTTCTGGATGGCAAGCTGCCTGTACTTGTCGACCTCCGCACGCAGGCGCGAGTTCTCCGATTTCGCGTGCACGAGCCCCGCGAACCAGCCGTAGGCGTCCCGGAACGGCTGTGCGATCCGCTCGGCGCCGACCTCGAAGGGCCGCAGGACCGTGGCGCCGGCGCTCTGCACGCCGTGCAGGCCGCCGTTCGACGGCTCGCGGAAGTAGATCGTGATCAACACGATCGAGAGGAAGACGAGCAGCCCCGCCACGATCCGCCGCCGGAGGGCGGTGCCACTGCGGGAGGACAACCCTGCGGGCCTGGAGCGAGGAACGGGGGACCCCAAGACCGCTAGACGTGCATCGCGGTTCCTTGGCACGAGAACGACCTAGTGTAGAGGGGCCTGCGGCGAGTTGCGATTAAGGACGGTGATTCGTCCGCTTGCGCGCATTTTGGCTCCGGTGAATCGCCTCGAACTCCTCGAGGCTGCGGCCCGAGCCGACCGCAACGCACGTGAGCGGGCTCTCGGCGAGGTGGACCGGCATCTGCGTCTCGTGGCGGAGCCGCTCGTCGAGGCCGTGCAGGAGCGCACCGCCGCCGGCGAGCACGATTCCGCGGTCCATGATGTCCGCGGCGAGCTCGGGCGGCGTCTTGTCGAGCGTCGACTTGATCGCCTCGATGATCTGGCCGACCGGGCCGTCGAGCGCGCGGCGGATCTCCTCGGAGGAGAGGATCACCGTCTTCGGCAGGCCGGTGAGCATGTCGCGGCCCCGGACCTCGGCCTGGACCTCGTCCTTCAGGTCGAAGGCGGAGCCGACCTCGAGCTTGATCTCCTCGGCGGTCTGCTGCCCGATCAGGAGCTTGTACTCGGTCTTGATGTGGCTGATGATCGCCTCGTCCATCTCGTCGCCGCCCACGCGGAGGCTCTGAGAGACGACGATCCCGCCGAGGCTGATCACGGCGACCTCCGTGGTGCCGCCGCCGATGTCGACGATCATGTTTCCGGTCGGCTCGGCAACCGGCAGGCCTGCGCCGATCGCGGCGGCCATCGGCTCCTCGATCAGGTACGCCTGGCGCGCGCCGGCGGAGAGCGTCGCCTCCTCGACCGCGCGCTTCTCGACCCCGGTCACTCCCGACGGGACGCAGACGACGACGCGCGGGTGGGCGAACCGGTGCTGGTGCACTTTCTGGATGAAGTGGCGCAGCATCTGCTCCGTGACGTCGAAGTCGGCGATCACGCCGTCCTTGAGCGGCCGGATCGCAGAGATCGTCCCGGGGGTGCGGCCGAGCATGCGCTTGGCCTCGACGCCGACGGCGTGTACCTCGCCCGTGCGCTGGTCGATCGCGACCACGCTCGGCTCCGAGAGCACGATGCCGCGACCGCGCACGTAGACGAGCGTGTTCGCGGTTCCGAGGTCCACGGCCATGTCGCGGCCGCCGAACCCGTTGAAGTAACCAAGGAGACCCATCGGCCCGCACGAGTCTAGCGGTGGGGCTACATAAAGTCCTGCAAGTCGATGGAACGCGCGGGTTACTCGGAGACGCCGCTCACGAAGAAGCTCGGGATCGCGGAGGGATCGGTGGTGGCGCTGGTCGGAGCGCCCGCGGGCTTCGATCAGGTTCTCGGCGAGCTGCCGCCGGGCGCGTGCCTTCGGCGGAGCGGCCGCGGACATCGCGACCTGACGCTCGCGTTCGTCACCCGCGTCCGGGAGATCGAGAGCCGCTGGGACCGGCTGGCCCGAGATCGGGCTGTCGACGACGTCTGGATCGTCTGGGCGAAGAAGGCGTCGCCGCTGCACACCGGCGTGACCGAGGGTCTGATCCGGGAAGGCGGTCTCGAGCGCGGCTTCGTCGACTTCAAGGTCGCGGCGATCGACGAGACGTGGTCGGGGCTCCGCTTCAAGCGCCGCGGGTGACGGCCCTGCGCGCGGCCTCGACTTCCGCGCGCAAGAAGCAGCCGGCGAGGTGGTCGTTCACGACGCCGACCGCCTGCATCGTCGAGTAGACGGTGGTCGGGCCGACGAACGCGAAGCCGCGGCGCTTCAGCTCTTTTGCCAGCTCCTTCGATTCGGGGGTGAGGGATGGCATCTCGCCGTAACCGCGGGGTGCGCGGCCGGTCGGGCGGCGGAAGCTCCAGACGAGCTCAGGCAGCGGTGTCTCGTCGCGCATCGCCAGGGTCGCCTTGGCGTTGCGGACGATCGCCTCGATCTTCTGGCGGTTCCGGATCACGCGGACGTCTTGGAGCAGCCTCCTGACGTCACGGGCGCCGAAACCGGCGACGACTTCCGGCTCGAATCGGGCGAACGCGTCCCGGATGCCGTCGCGCTTGCGCAGGATCAGCGCCCACGAGAGCCCGCTTTGCAGGCACTCCAGGCAGAGCTTCTCGTAGAGCCCCCGCTCGTCCAGGACCGGGCGCCCCCACTCCGTGTCGTGGTAGCGCCGATACATCTCGTCGCCGGCGCCCCAGCGGCAGCGCCGCTCGCCGTCGTCGCCGCGGACGAGATCGCTAGCCAAACCCGTAGGTACCGGGGAAGCGCTCCGCGAGGAGGCGAACGAGCAGCGCGGCCGGCAGGCCGACCACGGTCCAGAAGTCGCCTTCGATCCGCTCCACGAGGGAGGCGCCCAGGCCCTGGATCGCATAGGCCCCGGCGCGGCCCTCCCACTCGCCGCTTGCGAGGTAGTGCGCCAGGTCGCGCGGTGTCAGCGGCCGAAACGTCACCCGCGTGACGTCCGTGTGCACCTCTTCCCAGCCGGGCGTGCGCAGGACCAGACCCGACACGACCTCGTGGGTCTTGCCGGAGAGGCTCTCCAGCATCTCCTCGGCCTCCGCCTCGTTCTCGGGCTTGCCGTAGACGCGGCCGCCGCAGACCACCTCGGTGTCGCAACCGAGCACGGGCCGCTCGTCGAAGACCCCCACCGAGCGCGCCTTGCCCAGGGCGTGGGCGACCGGGTCGTCTTCCGTCTCCTCGAAGTCCGGAGCGACGACGTCGAACGGGATCCGCAGCAACTCGAGGATCTGCCGCCGCCGCGGCGAGGTCGAGGCGAGGATCAGCGGTGGCGCAGGCGGAGCCGCCAAATCTCCTCCGCCGGCCACTGCTTCGCCCACTCGGCGGGCGGGTCGTCGTAGTACTCGTGGTCGCCCGCGTCCTCGGACGCGTAGAGCTCGCGGAAATCGAGCAGCTCGAACCCGTTCCGCCGCAGGATCGCGAGCATTTCGCCCATCCCCGGGTGGAACTCGACACCCTCCCAGTCCTCGTCCGTCGCGGGCCACTCGAGCTTGTACATGCCGCGCTGCGGCCGCTCGAGCCGGTTCGTGGTCTTGCCCTCGTCCGGGGCGCAGAGGATCCGCAGCGTCGATCCGCGCATGAAGACGAGCTCGCCGCCCGGGCGCAGCAGCCGCGCCGCCTCAGGAATCCAGAGAGCCGGGTCGCACCAGATCGAGGCGCCGTACTCGGAGAACGCGACGTCGAACGAATCGTCCGGCAGCGGCACGTCCTCAGCGTTGGCCTCGATCAGCTCGAGCCCGAGGCCAAACTCCTCGTCCATCCGGCGAGCCGTCTCGAGCTGTGCGGGGGTGACGTCGACGCCGACGACCCGCCGCGCGCCCGCCCGTTTCAGCCACGCGCCGAAGTACGCGGTCCCGCAGCCGAGCTCGACGACGTCCTTGCCGGTGACGTCGGGAAGGATCTGCACCTCGCGCTCGGGCTTCGACCACTGCCCCCAGGTGATCTCCTCCTGCGCCCAGGCGTCGTGCGCGGCCCGGTCGGTGTATTCCGCGTTCGAGCGGGTCCAGCCCGCCCGGTTAACCGCGACGTAGTCCCGCTCAGCCACCGAACCAAAGAGCCAGCTCGCGCTCGGCCGACTCGGCCGAGTCGGAGCCGTGCACGAGGTTGTTCGGCATCGCCAGGGCGAAGTCCCCGCGGATCGAGCCCGGGGTCGCGTCCGCGGGATTCGTCGCGCCGATCGTCGACCGCGCCGTCGCGATCGCACCCTCACCCTCGAGCGCGAGCGCAACGGTCGGCCCCGAGGTGATGAACGAGACGAGCTCGCCGAAGAACGGCTTCTCGGAATGCTCCGCGTAGTGGCGCTCGGCGAGATCCCGGTCGACGCGCACGAGCCGCGCCTCCTGCACGACGAGGCCCCGCCGTTCGAAGCGCGCGAGGATCTCGCCTGCGAGCCCGCGAGCCATCGCGTCGGGCTTGATCAGGATCAGTGTCCGCTCGAGCGCCAAGACGGCGCTGAGTCTACGAGCGCCGCGGTCTCGGCGGCGTCAGTGTCGGCTGGTCGAGGTCGACCGGCGCGGTCTCGACGGGCGTCTCGCAGTACGGGCAGATCTGCCAGAGCGCCTCCAGCGGCGCCTTGCAGTTACGGCAGGACTGGCGGAGCCGCGTCGTGCAGACCGGGCAGATCAGGAAGGCGGGGTCGACGTCGGCGCGGCACACGGGGCAGTGCATGTCGCGCCGCGAGAGGCGCTCCTCCATCGCCTTGATCTCGAGCTCCCGCTCGCGCACGTCGTCGAGGTACTCGGGCGGGCGGAAGAGCATGTAGACCAGTGCGCCGATGAACGGTGGGAAGAGGCCGAGGATGGTCGCCATGCCGACGAGCCACGGGTCCTCGATCCTGCGCCGCGCGTCCTTGTAGACCCAGTACGCGATCGAGAGCCAGAAGACGCAGACGATGAACACCGACAGGTTCCTGAGAACCATCCAGGTGCTGTGGCTGAAGAAATTGAAGATCCCGTTGTCCGCTGCGATCACGTACGCCCTCACAGGAGGAGCTTCCCCACGAGATAACCGGCGGCAAACGCGAAACCGACGATCGCCAGTACGACGACGGCGGCAACTGCGAAGACGCTCAGCCTCTCGCCGAGCTTTCCCATGGTATTCGGTTCGGGCGGACGGAGAGGTCCGCGAGCAGGTAGAGGGAGCCCGTGACGAGGACGGCGCCCTCGGGGCCGGCGAGCTCGCGGGCGCGCGCGAGTGCCTCCTCGGGGTCGGTCACGGCCTCGACGAGGTCGAAGAACGGCGCGGCGATCCGCGCGAGCTCTTCGGCATCGAGTGCGCGGGCGCTGGCCGAGGCGGTGGCGACGAGCGAGTTTCCGGCGCGGCCGAGGAGGCGCAGCATCGCCGCCGCGTCCTTGTCCTGGAGGATCGACGCGACGACGACGTAGTCGCCTCGCGGCAGCCGCGGGAGCAGCCACTCGACCCCGGCCGGGTTGTGCGCTCCGGCGAAGACGTCCTCGCCGACGATGTCGAACCGCCCCGGGAGTGAGATCTCGACGTCGCCCTCCAGCTCGTGCCCGAGGAAGGCCTCGGCAGCGGCCCGGCCCACGTCGTCGGCATGGATGCCGCCCCATTCCGGCTCGCCGGAGACGAGGATCGCGCCGGGTGAGAGCACGGCGAGCTTCTCGGCCGCGATCTGCTCGCGCGTCTCGCCGAGGACATCGGTGTGGTCGAGCCCGACGTTCGTGAGCGCGACCACGCGCGCGTCGAGCACGTTCGTCGCATCGAGCCTGCCGCCGAGCCCTGCTTCGACCACGGCGACGTCGACCCGCGTCAGCCGCGAACTCGGCGAAGGCGGCGGCGGTCAGCACCTCGAACTGGGTCGCGCCGAGACGCTCCGCGGGCTCGCGCACTCGCTCGAGCGCCTGCTCGAGGTCCGCGTCCTCGCCGTCGACCTGGATGCGCTCGCTCCACCCCGAGACGTGCGGCGAGGTGTACGCGCCGACGCTCAGGCCCTCGCGCGCGAGGAAAGCAGCGGCCCGGCGCGTCGCGGTCGACTTGCCGTTGGTGCCGACGACGTGGATCGCGGGAAACGCGAGCTGCGGGTCGCCGAGCTCTGCCAGGAGCGCGTGCATCCGCCCCAGCCCGAACTCCTCGGGCCAGGGCGAGAGCGAGACGAGCCAGTCAAGATGAGAGGGCATCGAGCTCGCGGCGGTAGCGCTCCAGCTTGTCGCGCTCCGCCTCGACGACGTCGTCGGGCGCGTTCTCCACGAAGCGCTCGTTGGCGAGCATCTTCTCGGCCCGTGCGATCTCTCCGCGCAGGCGATCGAGCTCGGCGTCGACGTTCCCGTTCGCCTTCACGCGGCCGGGCTTGACGACCGCCTCGAAGATGCGGCGCTCCTCCCCGCCGAGCTCGACGAGCACCCCGCTGCGGCGAAAGATCCGCGCGAGGTCCTGAACGCGGTCGAGCGCCTCGGCGTCTGGAGCGAAGCTGTCGTCCGCCTCCGGCCACGCCGCGACGATCAGGCGGTCGTCGTGGAACTGCGACCAGATCTCCTCGGTCACATGCGGCATCACCGGGTGGAGGAGCTTCAGCAGGCGCTCGAGAGCCGCGAGCGCGGTCGCCTGCGCGTCCCCGTCACCGTCGTAGAGCCGCGGCTTGACCGCCTCGGCATACCAGTCGCAGAACTCGTCGAAGGTGAGCCGGTAGAGCAGCTTCACGGCGGCCGCGAAGTCGTAGCGGTCGAAGCAGTCCTCGAGCTCGGCGCGACTGGCCTCGAGCCGCGCGAGGATCCAGCGTTCCTCGAGGGCCTGCGGCCGCGTCTCCGCCGTCGCGCCGCCCGCGTTCTGGAGGAGCAGCCGAGAGACGTTCCAGAGCTTGATCGCCAGCTTGCGGCCCTCCTCGATCGAGCCGAACGAGAAGCGCGGGTCCTGGCTCGACGCCATCTTCAGGAGCCCGTAGCGGCTCGCGTCGGCCCCGTACGGCTCGAGCACCTCCTCGGGGTCGATTCCCGTGCCGAGCGTGCGCGACATGCGCTTCCCTTCAGGGTTCTGCAGGTAGGAGTGGATGACGGCGTCGTGGAAGGGCTCCTTCCCGAGCAGCTCGAGCCCGGCGAAGATCATCCGCGCGACCCAGAGGAAAATGATGTCGCGCGCGGTCGTGAGCACGTCGCCCGGATAGAACGCCTCGAGCTCGGGTGTCTGCTCCGGCCAGCCGAGCGTCGCGAAGGGGTAGAGCGCGGAGGAGAACCACGTGTCGAGCACGTCCTCGTCCTGGCGGAGCTCACTCGAACCGCACTCGGCGCACTCGGAAGGCGCGGTCTCGGCCACGGTGATGTGGCCCTCGGGGCAGTACCAGACCGGGATCCGGTGCCCCCACCAGATCTGGCGCGAGATGCACCACGGGCGCACGTTCTCGAGCCAGTCGAGGCAGACGCGCGAGAAGCGCTCGGGAGTGAAGCGGACGCGGCCCTCCTTGACGGCGGCGATCGCCGGCGCGGCGAGCTCCTCCATCGCACACCACCACTGGAGCATGATCAGCGGCTCGACGCGCGTGTGGCAGCGCTGGCAGGTGCCGATCGAGTGGCGGTACGGCTCGCTGCGGTCGAGCTGCCCGCGGTCTTCGACCCACGCGAGGACACGCACGCCGGCCTCCTCCTGCGTCAAGCCGGCGAGATCGCCGGCCTCGTCGTTCATCCGGCCGTCGGGGCCGATCACCGCGAGCTCCGGGAGCTCGTGGTCGCGCCCGATCTCGAAGTCGGTCGGGTCGTGCCCGGGCGTCACCTTGAGCGCGCCCGTGCCGAACTCCGGCTCGACACGCTCGTCCGCGATCACCGGTACGCGCCGCTCGACGTACGGCACGACCACTTCCTTGCCGACCAGGTCGCGGTAGCGGTCGTCGTCGGGATGAACGGCCACGGCGACGTCCGCGAGGATCGTCGCCGGCCGCACGGTCGCGATCGTCACGTGCCCGTCGCCCGCGGCGAGCGGGTAGTTGACGAAGACGAGCGTGTCGTCCGCGTCCTCGTGCTCGACCTCGAGGTCGGAGAGCGCGGTCAGGTCGCGCGGGCACCAGTTGACGATCCGGTTGCCGCGGTAGATCCAGCCGCGCTCGTAGAGGTGGACGAACCAGCGCATGACCGCCGCGTAGTAGGCGGGGTCCATGGTGAACCGCTCGCGCCGGTAGTCGAGCGAGGCGCCGAGCAGGCGGAACTGCTGCATGATCGTGCCGCCGTAGCGCTCGAGCCAGTCCCAGGCGTACTTGTCGAAGCCCTCGCGCCCCAGGTCGCGCTGCGTCTTTCCTTCCTTCGCGAGCTCGCGCCCGATCGCGGCCCAGGTCGAGATGCCGGCGTGGTCGTAGCCGGGCTGGAAGAGCGTGTTGAAGCCGCGCATCCGGTGCCAGCGGACGAGCGCATCCTCGAGCGAGAGCTGGAGGCAATGGCCGATCGTGAGCGACCCTGAGATGTTCGGCGGCGGGTGCATGATCACGAAGCTCTCCGCGTCCGCGCCGGGCTCGGCGTTGTAGAGACCTTCCTCCTCCCAGGTGCGCTGCCAGCGCGATTCGACGGCTTTCGGGTCGTAGAGCGGCTCCATAGGGCAAGTTTACGAAGACGTGGACGAGTTCTTTCACGCAGTCAGGGTCTTCTTCGACGAGTTGGCCTCCGTCGGGTGGACTGCGCTCGCGATCGCGCTGGCCTTCCACTTCGTGAAGCTCATGCTCCGGACGGTGGCGTGGCGCAACATCCTCCGAGCCTCCTATCCCGACGAGCGCGTGCGCTGGCGACCGGTGTTCGGCGCGTACATCGCGGGAGTCGGCGTGAACTCGATCGTGCCGGGGCGCGGAGGAGACCTCGTGAAGCTCTACTTCGTCCGCCGCGACTACCAGCACATGACGTGGACGACGCTCGCCTCGACGCTCTTCACCGAGACCGTTCTCGACATCGTCCTGTCGACGGCGCTGTTCCTGTGGGCGCTCACTCAGGGCGTGCTTCCGAGCCTGCACGTGCTGCCGAGCGTGCCGGCCTTCGACTGGGGCTGGCTCTTCCAGCACTCGAAGGCGACCGCGACCGCGGTCGCGCTGCTCACCATCGGCGCGATCTGGCTCTGGTTGTGGGCGCAGAAGCACGTCGAGGACTTCAAGCAGCGGATCGGGCGCGGGGTCGTGATCCTCCGCGACCGCCCGCGGTACCTGCGCGAGGTGGCGAGCTGGCAGTTCGCGAGCTGGATCTGCCGGATCGCGTCCCTCTACTGGTTCCTCCGGGCCTTCCATGTCCACGCGACGGTGCACAACGCGCTGCTCGCCCAGGTCGTGGACAGCCTCTCGACGCTGCTGCCCTTCTCGCCCGGCGGCGCGGGAACCAAGCAGGGGCTGCTGGTCTACGTCCTGCACGGCCAGGCGTCCGCTTCGCGCCTGCTCGCGTTCAGCGTCGGCATGTACGCGGCCGTGACGATCTTCAACGTCGTGATCGGCGCGATCGCGATCTTCCTGGAACTGCGGACGCTGCGGTTACGAGAGATCCTCGGCCGAGCCCGCGCTGCCGAGTCGAAGAGCTCCTAGCTAGGGCCTATTATCGAAGCCGTGGAGACTGCACCGCAGCTGGTGAAGCCGAAACTACGAGGCGTCTTCCACGAGCTCGGCTTCTACGCAGCTGTCGCGGTCGGGGTGGCGGTGGTGGTCACAGCCGACCCCGGCAGGGCGCGAGTCGCGGGCACGATCTTCGCGAGCTGCGTTGCCGTCTGCTTCGGCGCGAGCGCCGTGTACCACCGGCCGACGTGGCGCCCCCGGACGCGCTCCTGGCTCGCACGGCTCGACCACGCCGGGATTTACCTGCTGATCGCCGGCAGCTACGCGCCGTTCGGGCTGATCGTCATGTCGAAAGGCTGGGCGATCCCGATCCTCGCGATCATCTGGAGCGGCGCGTTTCTCGCCATCGTCCTGAAACTCTGCTGGGTGCGCGCGCCGAAGTGGCTTTCGGCCGCGATCGGCTTGACGCTCGGCTGGGTCGGCGCGGTCGCCTTCCCGCAGCTCCTCAAGCTCTCCCTGACGGCGATCCTGCTGGTGGCGGCGAGCGGGCTCCTCTACACCCTCGGCGCCATCGTCTATGCGCGGCGCCGCCCCAACCCGCGCCCGCTGGTCTTCGGGTATCACGAGCTCTTCCACGTGCTCGTCGTCGCCGCGGTGGCGTGCGAGTACGTCGTCGTCGCGTTCTACGTGCTGCCGCGCGCGTAGATCGCCAGGAAGCGCTCGATCATCGCGTTCACCTGCTCGGGGACCTCGAGCTGGTGGAAGTGGCCGGCCCCGACCGTAATGCCGACCTGGAGGTCGGGCTTGAGCGCGCGCAGCCGCAGGGCGTCCGGGTCGTCTCCGAGCGCCGCCCGAAGCAACAGCGTCGGGACCGTGCAGAGCGCGAAGGCGCCGACGCCGTTCCAGTCGTTGAGGCCGCGGACGACCGCGGCCGCGATTGGCAGCGGAACGGCGCACATCAGCTCGACGATCCAGCGCGCCAGCTCCTCGTCGCGTGCGCCCATGTCCTGCACCCAGGTGCGGCGAACCTCCTCGCCGTTCGGGCCTGCCATCTCCTCGGCGAAGGCGCTGTAGATCTTGCTGGATTCGGGTGATGGGTCGATCGGCCCCGGGTCGACGAGGACGAGCGCGCTGGGCAGAGACGGATAACGCGCCGCCAGCTCGACCGCGATCATCCCGCCGAGGCTGTGTCCTGCAACGACCGGCTTCTCGATTCCGACCTCGGCGCACAACCGCGCGACGTCGTCGGCGAGCTCGGGAATGGTGTACCCGTCGTCCGGCTGGTCGCTCTGGCCGCAGCCGCGCAGGTCGAGCGCAGTCACCGCGTGCGTGCGGGCGAAGTGGTCGAACTGAGGCTGGAACGCAGTGTGGTCACAGCACCAGCCGGGGACGAAGAGCAGCTCGGGCTCGCCGGTGCCGGCCCGCTCGTAATAGAGCTTCAGGTCTTCCAGTTCCGCGTACGGCATCGCGGCGCCATCCTGTCACGGTTGGCGACCCCGTTGAGCTGATCTGACGCCGCGCGACTAGGCGGATTCTTCGGCGAGCTCTTCGGGCTGCTCGTCGTCTGCGCCGGCGCTGGTGACGAGCGTGGGCTTGATGCCCTTCTCGATCGTCTCCTTCGTGATCGCGCACTTGACGACGTCCTTGCGTGACGGCAGCTCGAACATCACGTCGAGCAGCGCGCTCTCGATGATCGAGCGCAACCCGCGGGCACCCGTCTCGCGCTCCAGCGCCTTCTCCGCGATCTCCCAGAGCGCATCTTCGGTGAAGACGAGCTCGATCGAGTCGTACGCGAAGAAGCGCTGGTACTGGCGCACGAGAGCGTTCTTGGGCTCGGTCAGGATCTGAACCAGGTCCTCGCGCTGCAACTGGTGCACCGCCGAGACCACCGGTAGCCGGCCGATGAATTCGGGGATCAGGCCGTACGAGAGCAGATCCTCCGGCATCACCTTGGTCAGCATCTCGGAGGCCTCGTACGAGTTCTTCGATCGGATCTCGGCGCCGAAGCCCATCGCGTGCTTGCCGATCCGCTTGCCGATGATCTTCTCGAGGTCGGCGAACGCGCCGCCGCAGATGAAGAGGATGTTCGTCGTGTCGATCGAGAGGAACTCCTGGTGCGGGTGCTTGCGCCCGCCCTGCGGCGGCACCGAGGCGACCGTGCCCTCGAGGATCTTCAGCAGCGCCTGCTGCACGCCCTCGCCGGAGACGTCGCGCGTGATCGACGGGTTGTCCGCCTTGCGGGCAATCTTGTCGACCTCGTCGATGTAGATGATCCCCGTCTCGGCCTTCTTGATGTCGAAGTCCGCGGCCTGGATCAGCTTGAGGAGGATGTTCTCGACGTCCTCGCCGACGTAGCCGGCCTCGGTCAGGGCCGTCGCGTCCGCGATCGCGAACGGCACGTTCAGGATGCGCGCCAGCGTCTGGGCCAGCAGCGTCTTCCCGCAGCCGGTCGGGCCGAGCAGGAGGATGTTCGACTTCTGCAGCTCGACGTCGTCTTCCTCGACCGCCATCTGAACGCGCTTGTAGTGGTTGTAGACGGCGACCGCGAGGGTGCGCTTCGCCTCTTCCTGCGAGACGACGTAATCGTTGAGGACGGAGTAGATGTCCTTCGGGCGCGGCAGGTTGTCGAGGTCGAGCTGGGCGGGAGCGGTCAGCTCCTCGTCGATGATCTCGTTACAGAGATCGATGCATTCGTCGCAGATGTAAACGCCCGGTCCAGCGATCAGCTTCTTGACCTGGCGCTGACTCTTGCCACAAAAGCTGCAGAGCAGCTGCTCGTTCCCATCCGATGCGCGAGCCACCTCTGTCTCCTTTTACCTCGGATCGGCCCGAGAATCTAGGCCTTTGCTCCATCTTTTGCCGCGTCGCGATGGATGATCACACTGTCGATGATGCCGTAATCATGCGCTTCTTGCGGGGTCATGAAGTAGTCGCGCTCCATGTCCTTCGAAACCTTGTCGATCTCCTGTCCCGTGTGCTCCGACATGATCTCCTCGAGTCGCCGCTTGAGGGCGATCGTCTCCCGGGCATGGATCTCGATATCCGTCGCCTGCCCCTGGAAGCCGCCCCAGACCTGGTGAATCAGGATCTTGGCGTTCGGCAGCGCCATCCGCTTTCCTTTCGCGCCCCCGGCGAGCAGTAGCGCGCCCATCGACATCGCGGTCCCGACGCAGATCGTCTGCACGTCCGGCTTGATGAACTGCATCGTGTCGTAGATCGCGAGCCCGTGGTAGACGGAGCCGCCTGGCGAATTGATGTAGATCGAGAGGTCCTTGTCGGGATCCTCGGACTCCAGGTGCAGCAGCTGCGCGATGATCAGGTTGGCGATCTGGTCGTCGATCGGCGTTCCGAGGAAGATGATGCGCTCGTTCAGGAGGCGCGAGTAGATGTCGAACGAGCGCTCGCCGCGCGAGGTCTGCTCGATCACCATCGGGATCAACGGGCTCATGCTGGCTCCTTGCTGCCGGGGGTCCACAGTTTCGTCTCTGTCTGGGGGGATTCCTTTTCGGGTGTCCAGATGCTCTCGCGGGCGCGCGCGAGCTCGACCGGGACGCGCTTCGCCTCGGCTGCCACGCGGTCGAGCGCCTTGCGCAGACGCAGGTCGGCGCGCAGCGCCTCCTGGGCGCCGCTTGTCGCCTGGACCTGCGCGACGGCCTCGTCCGGGTCGTCGCCGTGCGCCTCTGCCTGCTCGCGGATGAGCTCCTCGATCTCGGAGTCCGAGACCTCGAGCTCGAGCTTGTCGGCGACCGCCTCGAGCACCAGCTCGCGTGCGACCGAGAGCTCTGCCTCGGCGCGAAGCTGGTCGACGAGCTCTTCGCCGCTCTGGCCGGAGAGCTGGAGGTAGGCCTCGGGGCTGATGCCGCGCCGCTCGAGCGAGCGCGCGAAACCGTTCAGGAGCTCACGCGTACGCGCATCGACCAGCGGTCCCGCCGCCTGGACGCCGGTCTCGCGGACGAGCAGGTCGGCCGCCGCGGCGCGGAAGTCCGTCTCGGCCTGCTCCTCGAGGACGCTGCGAATCCGCTGCTCGATGTCGGCGCGGAGCTCGTCCAGGGTGTCGAACTCGCTCGCGGCGCGCGCCAGCTCGTCGTCGAGCGGCGGCAGCGCTTTCTCCTTCACTTCCTTCAGGGTCAAGGACGCCTTCGTGGTGGAGCCGTCCGGCTGCGGAAGCTCGACCTCCTTCGTCTCCCCCGGGCTCGCGCCGGTGAGCGCGCGCTCGAGCTCCTCGATGAGCGCACCGGCGCCGAGCTCCACGACGAGGTCGCGTTGACCTTCTCCGGAGTCAGCGGTCACGTCGATGACGACCACGTCGCCGCTACGCGCGGGCCGGTCGTCGATGGGCGTCAGCTCCGCGACCGACGAGCGCAGCGCCTCGATCTCCTCGTCGACGACCTCCTCCGGCACTTCGGGCTCCGCGTAGGGCACCTCCAGCTGCGTCCAGTCCGCCGGCTCGGGCTTCGGTTGCACGGAGACCGTCGCGACGAAACTGAAATCGTCGTCCTCGGAGCCGGGCAGGTTGTAGTCGTACTCCGGGGCTGCCACCGGCCGGATGCGCGTGGTAGCAGCCGCATTCATGAACCAGCCGCCGATGTGGCTCTCGACGGCCTCGCTGAAGATGCGCTCCCGGCCGATGCGCGCCTCGAGCACCCGCAGCGGGACTTTCCCCTTGCGGAAGCCCGGCACCTTCACGCTGCGCGCCAGGTCGGAGGTCGCGTGCTCGACCGCGTGGCGGAGATCCGCCTGCGGCACGTCCACCCTCAATCGGACCCGGTTGTCCGGAAGCTCCTCGACCTGCGTCGCCATCGCCCGGTCCATTAGAGCAAAGCGGGCTTGCTAGCCGTCAGGCGGCTCGCCGTCGTAGTAATCGAGGTGGTCCAGCCGCGCGATCAATCCCACGCCCCGGAACGAGATCTTGTTCGAGCGCGGGTAGTAGCAGATGTCGTTCGGGTCCCTCGTCCCGTACACCAGGTAGGTGATGCCCTCGGGCCCCGCCACGATCGAATGGGCGATGCGCGTTCCGGGAGGCCGCGCGACGACATCGCCGGCTTTCAGCTCATGGTCTTCGCGCTGCGCTCCGGCCGCTGCCGAGCGCGGCGACGGCCAGAGCTCGAGGACTCCCCCGCCCTCGAGGACGACGAACGCCTCGGACTCAGAGGAATGGCAGTGCGGCACGCAGCCGCGCTTCCCGGGCTCGCGACGGACCCAGTTCAGACCGCTCCGCTCGGACCCCGCGGAGGCAGCGAGGGCCTTGTCGCCCTCCTCGTCGAGCGGGATGTCGTCGAGCGCGACGACGTTCGGCGGACGCTCGCCCGGCTCCGCGAACTCGAGCTCCCCCACCTCGGCCTCGATCTCCCACGGGTTGTCGACGCGGCCCTCGACCCACGGCCAGCTCAGCCTGACCGCCTTCGAGCGCGGAAGCCAGCCGTACTCGACGGGATGGCGCGTGCCGAAGACGAGGTAGTCGAGGCCTTCTGGCCCGCCCCTGAACGTGTGCTCGAAGTGGTCGGCGGTCTGGACGACGGTGTCCCCCGAGCGCACCTCGCAGACAGCCTCGTCCTGCCAGAGCAGGCCGGAGCCGCCGAGCACGAAGTAGATCTCCTCCGAGAGCCCGTGCGAATGCGGCGGGGTCGGTAGCCGCCCCGGCTCGACGCGCACGCGGTTGAGCCCGAACCCCGTGACGCCGGCCGCGTCGCCGAGGTGCTGCCAGCTCGCGGCCATCGGCCCTTTCTCGCGCCGCTGCGCCTCGACCTCGTCCCAGTGCGCCAGCACGAACCGAGTATCCCAGGGGAGGTGCGGGCGAGAGGACTCGAACCTCTAAGGGACTTCCGCCCCAACGGCTCCTAAGGCCGTCGCGTCTGCCAGTTCCGCCACGCCCGCGGTTTCAAGAAGGATAGAGCCGAGCAAGCTACGTCGGATGAGCACGCCAGAGGAACGCGAGCAGGAGAGCCGCGAGTCGCCGCGATCGGCGTACGAGCGCCTCCTCGCCGACGAGTCCGAGGAACGGCACGAGGTTGCCGAGCGGCTCAAGGACGAGCCGCCTCCCGAGCCGAAAGAGGACTCCGACTAACTAATCGCGAAGCGCTCCGTCCAAGCCCGTCGTGAGCGCAATAGTCATCCACCTTCCGAGCGTCGAATCTCTCAGCGACGAGATTCGCGGGCTCGTCTACGAGCGCCAGACGATGCGCGCCGTCGGAGCGCCGCGCGAGGAACTCGAGCGCAACCGCGTCGACCTCGTGGACAGGCAGCAGCGCCTGATCAGCGCTCTGATCAGGCGCCACCTCCCCGCGGCCTGATCCGCGCCTCTAACGCAACGCCGAGTGGCCCCGGGAGGAGTCGAACCTCCGCACACGGATTCGAAGTCCGTCGCTCTATCCACTGAGCTACGGGGCCCCGCGGCAAGTGTGCCCGATCGAGGGGGCTAGGTCAGGGCGAGCTATCCTGTCCTACCTCGCGGTGGCGGTAGCTCAGTTGGTAGAGCCCCGGGTTGTGGTCCCGGTGGTCGGGGGTTCGAGTCCCCTCCGCCACCCCTCGCGTCTCTCGGTCGCCTTCGGGGGTGGGCAAGGGCGGCGAAAGCCGCCCTCACGTCATTTCGGCGTCGCGTCTGCGTGGACCTCGATCTGCGTCTTGTCGGCCTGCTGTTCGTGGCGGCCTTCGCAGAACTCTTCGACGATCTTCTTCGTGAAGGCCGGCAGATCGTCGGGCTTGCGGCTCGTGACGAGGCCCTGGTCGACCACGACCTCCTCGTCGACCCACTCGCCGCCCGCGTTCCGGATGTCCGTCTGCAGCGTGGGCCACGACGTGACCTTGCGCCCGCGCACGACGCCCGCCTCGACGAGCATCCACGGCCCGTGGCAGATCACGCCGACCGGCTTGCCCTGCTCGAAGAACTCGCGGACGAACCCGACGGCGTTCTCGTCGCCGCGCATCGTGTCGGGATTGCCGACGCCGCCGGGGATCACGAGCGCGTCGTAGTCGGAGGCGCTCGCCTCCTCGACCGTGCGGTCGACGGCGAACTCGTCAGCCTTGTCGTAGTGGTTGAACCCCTGAATCTTCCCCTCTTCCAGTGAGATGAGCTCGACCCGGGCGCCTTCGTCCCGGACGGCCTTCCACGGCTCCGTCAGCTCGACCTGCTCGACCATGTCGGTCGCGAGAAACGCGACGCGCTTGCCTTCCAGCTTTTTACCCACGAACGATCCCTCCTCGTCGACTTCGCATTTCCTAGGGCCCCGGCGGGGGAGGCGGCTCGTCCTCGACGTAGGTCGTGGTCGTACGGCGTCGCGCGTACGGCACGCGGCGCCGGGCGACGGGCGGGCCTTCCCAGAACCCCGGGCCCCACCACGTGTGCCAGAGCACGAGCGAGATGGCGAAGACGATGATCCCGATCACCATCAGGACCACGCCGACGACCTGCGGGTCGACACTGCCGCCGCTCGAGTTGACCGCCCACGTCAGGATCGCCCCGAAGGCGACCAGGATCAGACTGATGACGATTCCCATCGCGGCCTGCCTTCCCGGCCGCCGGCGATTCCGAACCTCCCTAGAACGCTGCGCGGAGCGAACCGCCGACGGCCAGCCCGACGAACGTCCACATCGCCGCGTACGGGATCGCGTACGCGACTGCGCCTAGCATGATCCGGCGGTTCCCGACGGGGTTGCCGCCGACGACGCGGGCGAAGGCCGAGACGAGAATCGGGTTGGCTACGGCCGCGGCCAGTCCATACCACCGGTCCGAGCCACGCTGGATCCAGGCGACCGGGTGGCGCATCAGCCTGCTCTCTCGCATCGTCTCCAGCCGCGTCTCGACGCGGCTGCCGTTCCCGGAGAAGAAGACGTCCCAGCGGCGGTCGACCCACCTGCAGCAAGCCGTGACGATGAAGACGATCGCGATGACGGCGACGGCGTAGACGACGAGCGGCCGGAACGAAGCCGCGAAGAGCGCGATCGGAGCGCCGAGGAAGACCCCGTCGAAGAACGCGAAAGCAGCCACGAGCGTTCCGGCGATTCCCGTGCGCGCTGCGGTCCCGGCGCGGTGCTTCGAGGGAGCAGACGACGACATGCTCCTGCTATCGGCACGCGCGGCCGCCCACTTCACCTCTGCGAGACGAAGCCACGTGCAACGTATGACAGGTCGTCGCCCGCGGCATGGGCGAAAATAGGGCGCTGTGGCTGTCGTCGTGAGCGTGATTGCATTGGTGGTGGCGGTCGTAGGCGCCGTCGCCGGACTCGCCTTCGCGGGCCTCTACGCGCTGGATGCGGTTAGTGACAACACCGCGGCGAGCCTGGGAGTCGTGAGCATCCTTGCTTCTCTGATTGCGATTGCGGTCGGTGCGGTCGGCTGGCGATGGGAGAACAGACAGCGTCCGGACCCGATCTTGGGCAAGTCTGCAACCCTCATCGGTGCCGGCACATTCGGGGCTTGGCTCGCGGTGTTCATCTGGGCTCTAGGGCAAGACACTCCCTAGCGGTTCAGATCGACCTCGGAAATGCGCCTGGGAGGATTCGAACCTCCGACCCACGGCTTAGAAGGCCGTTGCTCTTCCACTGAGCTACAGGCGCGGGTGCCGAAAAAGGGTACCGCTACTTGGATCTAGCGCCGAAATCGGCGGTGACGATCGTCGCGGGCATGCCGTGGTACACGCCCGGTGCGCCTGTCGAGTGCACCGCCGAGAGGCCCAGCTCCCGCCAGCGCGGGTCGAGCAGGTTCGCCCGGTGCGGCGGGCTCCCGAGCCACAGCCTGAGCGCCTGCGCTGCGGCCATGTCGGGCGAGCCGTAGACGAGATTCTCGCCGGCCGTCCACGCTCGGAAGCCACGGTGCCTGTAGTAGGAAGCGACCCGCTGCGAGAACGAGCGCCCGTTCGCCGAGCTGTGGCTGAAGTAGCCGACACGCGCCATCTCCGTCGAGTGCGCCGCCGCAGCGGTGTTCAGCGCGGGCGAGACCCGGAGGCGCGAGAGGCCGTGCGCTGCCCGGAAGACGTTGATCTGGCGGACGAGCGCGGTCTGGACGAGGCTGTCCCGGCTGACTGCGCCGCCCACGCGAATCGAGCTCGAGGCGGGCGCCGCGAGCAGGCCGAAGGCGGCGAGCAGGGCGATCGTTCGACGCACCCTCTCGTCATCGGCAGATGGCGCGCCCTGCTAGAGGGTGGCGGCGGCGTGCTCGGCGCGGTGACGGCGCCAGTCGACGAGGAGCACCTGCAGCGAGCCCGCGACCGGGATCGCGGCGAGCGCTCCCAGGATGCCGGCCAGCTCCGCGCCGATCAGGATCGAGACGAGCACCGCGAGCGGCGAGAGCTCCACGGTGCGGCCGTAGATGACGGGCTGGAGGAGATGGTTCTCGATCTGCTGGTAGACGATGAAGAACACGACCACGATGATGCCCGCAGGAATCGAGTGGAGGAAGGCCACGATGCCGATCAGGATCGCGGCCATGGTCGCGCCCGCGAGCGGGATCAGGTCGAGGATCGCGACGATCACCCCGAGCGCGACCGCGTAGGGAACGCCCATCGCGAGCAGCACGATCGTCGTCAGCCCGCCGGCTATCAGGCTGATGAGCAGGTTGCCCGTCACGTAGCCGCCGACGGTGCGGTAGATGTCGTAGCCGACTTGGCGCCACCGGGGCTGCGACTCCGCGGGCAGCGACGAGTAGAACCGCTCCACCCAGGTCGGCCCTTCGAGCAGCATGAAGAACGTCATGAAGACGATCGTGATCGTGGCCACCACGATCGTGATCACGCCCTTCGCGACGGAGACGGCGACGCCCGAGAAGCCGAGCACCTTCGACGCCCCGCCGTTCCTGACCGCGTGCTGGATCCGTTCCTGGATGTGGTACTTCGTCTCGAGGAAGCCGAGCCGCCCGCGGCCGTGCGTGAGGTCGTGCGCGTAGTCGGGCAGCCTGTGCACGAACTGGTTGGACTGGTCGGCGAGCGTCGGGACGAACGTGAAGCCGATCCCGACGAGGAACCCGATCGTCAGCACGTACGTCAGCGCAGCCGCCCAGCCGCGGCGCGAGATCCCGTGCCGCTGGAACCAGTCCACGGCCGGGTTGAGCGCGAGCGCGAGGAAGGCCGAGATCACCACCCACGCGAGCACGTGCCGCGCGATCCAGATCACCTCGAGGGCGAGCGCGACCGCGATCACGATCCCGAGGATGGACAGGACCGTCCGGGCCCGAAGGCGGACGAGGCGCTCCGGGATCACGCCGACCAGCATCGCGAACGCGCCGGACGTCTAGGACGAATCGCGACCGAGTAAGGTGGCGCCGTGAGCCTTCGCGGCAGGCCCGTCGAGCGGACGGCGACCCTTCCGGACGGGCGCGCAGTGCGCGTTCGGATCGGGGTGCCGGAGGACTCCTACATCCCGAGCCGCGAGCTGGAGACCGTCGACGTCGAGCTGTTCGACGGCGAGCGGCACCTGGCGGCCGTGAACACGGTCCTCGCGCCGGAGCAGGAGAGCGAAGCGCTGCAACTCGCCCGTGAGATCGTCGCCGGCCTCGAGTCCGGCGAACTCGAGCCGACCGCGGCGGCGATCGAGCCGCTCGCCGATCAACCGCTGTAGAGCGGGCGGCGGGGATCGAACCCGCATAACCAGCTTGGAAGGCTGGGGCTCTACCATTGAGCTACGCCCGCGGGATCTCAAGCCTAGCCTGGAACGCAAACGGCCTCCCGTCGGGGAGGCCGTTGCTCATTACGCGAAGGGCCTGCGGCGAGCAGTTCCGAGAACACGGAAGACCCTCGGAATGACCCCGCGTTGTCTGTAGTTGTCATGTTCGGACACCGATGCACACCGGACATCCCCCAACCGGGTGATCGGCCCGCCGGGAGAATGAGGCCGTGGAACGCGCCCTCCTGACCCGCCACGCCGAGAGCCAGGCTTCGGTCGAAGGGCTGACGAACGGTGACCCGCTGCGAGACGTACCGCTCACGGAGGCGGGGCGCGAACAAGCGCGCGCGCTCGGCCTGCGACTCGCCTCGGAGGAGCTCGATCTCTGCGTCGTCACCGAGTTCCGCCGCACGCAGGAGACGGCGGACATCGCGCTCGAGGGCCGCGGCGTGACGAGGCTCGTCCTCCCCGCGCTCAACGACATCCGCTTCGGTGACTACGAGGGGCGCCTCCTGGCCGACTACCGGGTCTGGGCGCGGGCGCACGGGCCGGAAGACGTGGTTCCCGGCGGCGACGAGAGCCGTGCGGACGCGGTCCGCCGGTACGCACGGGCCTTTCGCGTCCTGCTCAAGCGGCCGGAGCCGTCGATCCTGGTCGTCGCGCACAGCCTCCCGATCCGCTACGCGCTCGACGCCGCCGAGGGCAGCCTGCCGCGGCCGGCGGTCGCGCAGGTCCCCTACGCCGAGCCGTTTCCGCTCGACGTCGAGGTGCTCGGCCGCGCGGCCGAGCACCTCGAGGAGTGGTGCTGCGCGAGCTGGCCTAGCTGGCGATCTACCTGAACTGGAAGTCGGCGTAGGGGTTCGAGCCGTCTGCCAGGTGCACGTACATCCGCCTGCAGGTTCCCGCCCAGCTTCTGAGCGTCGCCCAGTTGAAGTGGAACACCCCGCCCGTCACTCCGGCGACGCCGGTCGTCCCGATCGGGAGATCGGGCGGGTTCACCGGGTCGGTCGTGCCGCCCGGACAGCGAATCTGCTTGGACGAGATCGCCTGGATCGCGTTCATGTTCGCGTACGTGTTGCCCGCGGCGTCGAGGATCGTCCACTTGAGCGGAATCGTTGCGCCGGCGTTCGCGATGTTGACCGTCGACGGATTGTCCACGGGCTGCTGGAAGCCGCCGAAGTTGAACCCGACCGTGTAGGTGACGCTCTTCGTCACCGTGTGCCCCGCTCCGTCTACGGCAGAGACGGTGAACGTGTGCACCCCGGCGTGGCTCGTGTCCAGGGTGGAACCACTCGGGCTCGCCGTCCCGCCGTCGGTCGCACCCGCGCAGTTCGTGATCGCTGCCGGCGACGAGCACGCGAAATCGCTGCGGACGGACTGGTTGAGCGTGAAGTTCGTGGCAGGCAGCGGGTTGCTGATCAGGATCGATGCCGCGGTGACCGCCGACGCCGGGACCGACTGGAAGTTGACCGCCTTGTTGAAGCTGTAGGCGACGTTGCCGAAGAGGTCCTCGGCCTCCGCGTCGAGCTGGATCGGATTCGCGTCGGTGAAGGTCTTGGTCCAGAGATCGCCGCTCGCGTGGTCGAGCTGCAGGACGTTCCAGACGTTGCTGCCGGAGTCGTGGTAGAGCGCCGCGACCCTGCTCAGGCCTGACGCGTCGCTTACTCGGACGAACGCCGTCATGGTGCCGTTGCCGTTCTGGACCGCGCTCGTCTGCACGATCTGCGGAGGCGTGTAGTCGCTCGAGGTCGAGTAGCCGATGTCGAGGCCGATCGAGTTGACGACCTGCTCCGTGCCCTGGTTGCCGATCACGTTCCCGTTGCTGTCGGTGTTCGGGAAGAAGCGGCCCAGGTTGACCGAGACCGTGTCGCGCTGGGCGCCGAACACGACGTCACGGTTGACCGTGGCGAACGAGGCGGGGAAGTAGATGTTCGCGAAGTCGCGCGCCGGCCGGTCGTCCGCCGAGCGCACGAGCGGGAACGGCTTGTACGGCGTGACGTTCGGCAGCGTGGACGTCGAGAGGGACGAGACCCAGGCGCCGTGCGCGACGGTGCCGGGCACCGTCACGTCGCGGGCGACCTCGGGCTGCTCGGGGCGGTAGAAGACGGACAGCGTTCCCATCGTCCAGGGCGCGCCGCTCTTGCGTGAAGGTCGACTCGTCCGGTCGGTTCTGGTCGACGAACAGGAGCGGGTGGGCCGGGTCGCTCTGGCCGATGCTGAAGCCGGTCACGGCCGGCAGATGCGCCGTGTCGACGCCGCCGACGACGGAGTGGCTCGGCGGCGTCACGGCCGGCGGCGGGTTCTGCGGCGTTCCGGAGAACGTGTAGAACGGCAGGCCGTACATATTGGCCTCGATCATCACCTTCTCGTCGATGACGTCGTAGTTCGCCGGCTCCGAGTAGTACTGGTGCAGCGCGCGCACCCACTGCTCGCCGACCGTGCCGCCGGAGTTGAGGTCGCTGGCGAAGTGCCCGTACAGCCGCTCGGAGAGGTCGATCGTGTCCGTGTCGCCGTAACCGAAGCCGGTGTTCGCGACGTAGACCGCCGCATTGCGACGCTGCCGTACGCCTGGGCCCAGTCGAGGAAGCGGTGTTGCGTGTCGATGGGCAGGCTCGTGAGGTCGTCCCGGCGAGCCGAGCCGATCGGCTGCAGAATCGTGTCCGGGACGTTCAGCCCGCCGTGGCAGCCGACCGTGAAGAGCAGGCGGCCGGCGAGCGAGTTGCGCGGGGTTGATGTCCTGGGTGGACCCGAAGTCGGCCAGGGTGGGCGCCGCGGGCAGGAACGCGGGCTGCGCGAGCCAGTGGCTGTAGTGCGCCCAGATCGCGCCGATGCTCGGCACGGGCGACGCGTTGAAGAAGCTCGACAGCAGCTGCGCGTGCGTCCAGCCGTTGACCACGGGTGGCGTGCCGGTGAACGTCGGCTGGAGGAACGTGTTCGAGGTGAGGCTCGGGAACTGACTCGTGAGGGCGCGATCCGCAGCGGCGGCGCCGTCCGTGAAGAACGAGTCGCCGGTCATCAACGCGCTGGTCGGGGAGGGAAGGACGCCGTTCACGCTCAGGAACTGCAAGAGCTGGCCGTTGATGTCCTCAGGCGATTCGACCATCCGCGACACGCTGACCTGCGGGATCGGGATGTCGTGGCCGAGCCAGTTCGTCGGCGTGAAGTGGCCGTAGGCGCCGTCCGTCAGGATCTGGTTCTGCGCGGCGGTCGAGTAGGTCTCGTTCCCCTTCGTGAGTCCGCGAGTGCTGAATGAGAGGTCACTCGCCTCGTCGACCTCGGGCGCGTTCGCCGAATAATCCTGCGCCCGCCACGACGGATCCACCTGGTCGGTTCCGAGCAGGACGATGAACTTCAGCTGCGGGAGCCTCGCCCGGTAGGTCGCGACGAGGTCGTTGATGGAGCGGACGACCGCGTTCGCGTTCTCGATGTTGCAAGGGTTCTGGTCCCACGTGTTGTAGGCGGTGCGAACGGTGGCGCTACCGTCGACCGGGAGCACGGCCGCATTGGCCATCGTGGCGACCTGGCTGAGCGGGGACGACGTCCCGCCGTTGAGCAGCGCATCCGTGCGGGTCGTCCCGTAGAGGCCGACCATCCGCTGCCGGTCGACCAGGAACAGCGCCTTCGTGCTCGTCGGCAGCGAGGTGACCGACGGCAGCGTTCCCGGAGTCGCGGTGTTCATTCCGGTGACTGCATCGCACGGAAGCTGCGGCGGCGGCGGGGTCACCTTGACCCGGACCACGTAGTTCTGGCTGCTGAACGCGCCGTTGTAGCCGCTGACGCCGATGACCGCGGCTCCCGTCTCGCCGTGCGTGACGATCTGAGCGATCTCGTTCACGTCGCCTCGGTTCGCGGAGATGCTCCCCGAGGTCCCGATCGAGCCGGCGGTGCCGATCGAGGCCGCGCTCAGGTCGGACTGCGCGTCCGGCTGCAGCGCGGTCATCGAGTTGTCCATGCCCGGCGGCGTGTCCTCGATCGGGATGCTGCCGGAGGTGCCGATCGAGCCTGACGTTCCGCTCGACGAGACACCGGGCGCTGGTGGCTTGTTGATCACGAGGTCGAGGTCGGTCCCGTCGTCGGGCACCTTCAGGTAGGCGGTCACCTTCGAGCCCGGCGCGAGACCGTCGAGCGGGAAGCGGTAGAAGTCGGTGTCGTTCGCGGTCGCGAGGTGGCCGACCGCCAGCGTGTTGGCGGCGAGCGTCGGCGCCGTCGTCGGGTTGTCGTTCGGCTCCCAGTTCTGGGTGACGAGCACCGGCGCCTGGTTCGAGGCGGAGTAGGTGCTGTCGTTCACCTCGACCGAGACATCCGAGGTCTTCGAGCCGAGCGTCAGGCCGGCGTACGACTGGAAGTCGAGGTGGACGTGAACCGCCGTCGGAGGCTGCGCGACGTTGCACGGGCCGGGAATCACGCTGCCCCAGGTCGGCTGGCCGGGCGGCCCGGTCGGGTTGCCGTCGTCGACCGGGTTACCGCTGTCGAACGAGAACCGCGACGAGCCCGCGACCGGGAAGAACCCGTCCGGCAGGTTCACGTGGACCGAGAAGCTGGGCGGCCCTTCGAAGCCCTGCGCGGAGGCACAGTTCAGGTCGAAGTCGACGCGGTAGTGGACGTTCTGGCCGGTGCCGGCGACGTCCTGGAGGCCCTGGATGCTGAGCTGCTCCCACGGGTAGTCGGCGCGGTCGAGCATCGCCTGGATCAGCTGGCCGATCGTCACCGGCGTCTGGTTGGCGGGCGAGTTGAGGTGCGCGTAGAGGCCCACGAGCGTGACGCTCGGACGGATCGCGCCGGCCGCCTGGGCGTCGTTGAGCGTCGCCCCGGTCGGGCACGTGAAGCTGCCGGCGCACGTGATGATGTCGGCGATTCCGGTGACGCTCGTCAGCGGAATCGTCCCTAGCGGCGTGAAGTGCAGATCGAGCGAGGAGATCGCGATCGAGCCGATCGTCCCGATCGAGCCGGCCGTGCCGATCGAGCCGGACGTGCCCGTGCCGCTGACGGCGATCGAGCCGATGTTCGGGGTGCCGAACTCGCCGGCGATCGCGACGCCGAACGCGGTGTTGGTCGACGTGTCGACGCCGTCCAGCCGGCCGCCGCTGGCGTCGATCGCGTCGCGCCAACTCTGCGTACTGGTTCCCGTCGGCGCCGACAGGCGTCGGGATCTGGTCGAGCGGCGTGTTGCCGAGCAGGAGCGTTCCGACCGGGACGTTGCGCCAGAGCGAGGTCAGGAATGCGAGCTTGCTGAGCGGCAGCGCGCTCAGGCGCTGCCAGGGTGTCTGACCGTCGGCACCGCGCTCGGTGTCGGTCGCCATGTCGAGGAACGTGATCGCCTGCAGCGGCTGCGTCGCGAAACGCGTGCCCTGGAGGATGTCCGCCCAGGTCGCGTTGATCAGCGGCAGCTCGGCGAGCGTGATCTTGCTCAGAACGGCGCCGCCGCCCGGAATCGTCGTGATCGAGCCGGCCGTGCCGATCGAGCCGGAGGTGCCGATCGTCCCGAGCCCGATGCTCCCGGTGCTGATCGAGCCGATCGCGCCGATCGAGCCGGCGGTTCCGATCGAGCCGGCGGTTCCGATCGAGCCCGAGGTGCCGATCGAGCCCGCGGCGCCGATCGAGCCCGCGGTGCCGATCGACCCGGCAGTTCCGATCGAGCCGGCGGTTCCGATCGAGCCGGACGTGCCGGTCGAGCCCGCGGGGCCGGTCGAGTTCGGGTCGCGTTGCAGTCCCGCGAGCCGCGAGAGAGGCAGCGCGCTCAGGTCGGCGTTCTTGATCCCTGCCGGGATCGCCTTCTCGTCAGACGTCATCTGCAGCCCACTGACCCCCTGGGCGGTCACGTCGATCGAGACCTCCTGGAACCAGCGCAGGACGCCGTCTCCGACGGCGGTGACCTGAAAGTCGTAGTGGCCGGTCGCCGCGTCGGTCGGCACCTTGATCGCCTCGTCGAAGGTCACGTCCGTGGGCGCGGTGATCGGCCCGAGCGTCGGCGGGTTGAAGGTGAACCAGGAGCCAGCGTTGGCGACGCTCGACCCGCCGTGCTGGCCCGCGACGCTGAAGACGACCTGGTCGACGTGTGAGGCCGACTGATTGACGAGGTTCAAGATCTGCGTGCCGAGCGACGAGGTCCCGGAGTCGTGGGTGACTGCGCTTCCTCCGGTGTACTGGGCCAACGCCAGGTGGCACGCGGGGACCTGGCCGTTGAAGTTGAAAGTCGGGTTGTAGGTGACGAACGAGAGGTTGGTGTGGGCCGTCTTGAGGCCGCCCAGCACCGTCGCCGTGTCGAGCGCGCCGTTGGTCGCGCTGTACTGGTCGTTCCCGACGGTGAACGCGCTGCCGGGATCGGTAGGCGGCGCATTGGGACAGACCGGATCGAATGTGTTCAGCGCCGCGTCGTGGGGCAGCGAGTCGCCGAGAACGACCATGAACCGCGCCGCCCCGTCGTCCCAGTGCAGGTGGGTCGTGTCGCTGTAGGCCTCGTAGAACGCCCTGTTGTAGGACTCCGCGATGTCGCCGCCGTCGTCGGGCCCCGGCGGCTGGATGCCATTGAGCGCGCACGCGATCTTCGTCACGAAGAACTCGCCGTCGGTGCAGGTCGAGTCGGTCCCGTTGATGGTGAAGTCCTGGTCCACCCGCCACGGATAGTCGGTCGGCTCGCCGAACGTGCCGGTGAAGGGGTTCTGCGGGTAGTCCTTGAAGTCGGCGAGCGCGAACTTCGCGGTCGGGATCTCGCTCTGGATCTGCTGGACGAGCGTGTCCGCGTCCGCCTTCGCGTCGGTGATCGCCTGCCCCATGCTGCCGGTCGAGTCGATCGCGAGCAGAACGTCGGCGCGCGGAGGCAGTTGGTCGAAATGAATGGTCGGCTTGAACGCCTTCGACGCGCCGACCCCCAGGGTCAGCGAAACGTCTGGCGGGGGCGGGTCGCCCTGCGCCGCGCTCCCGAGCGTGAGCAGCACCGCCGCAATGCAGGCAACCGCGGCGAACCGCAAGAACGTCCAGATTCCCCTATGGGCCGCAGATGCCACGTTCGCCCTCTCCCCTCCTTCGCATCCCCCCGGCCGATCTCGCTCAAATCTGACGCCGTTCTTAGAGTTTGTCAACCATGCGACAATGTCCTCGAACGAGGTCCGGTGCCGGGAAGGGTCTGCTGATGGCGATACCTGAGAGGACCTCGCCTGCGGCCGATCTGACGCCGTTCGTCCCGCGCGTCGTCGTCGAATGGCTGCGCGAGGCTCCGGAAGCTCGGCACCGCGAGCTGGAGGGCACGCTCGCGTTCGTCGACATCTCCGGCTTCACGGCGATGTCCGAGCGGCTCGCCGAGCTCGGCAAGCGGGGCGCCGAGGAGGTCCTCGTGACGATGAACCGCGTGTTCGCGCTGTTGCTCGACGTCGGGTACGCCTCGGGCGGCGGGCTGCTCAAGTTCGGCGGGGACGCGTTGCTGCTCTTCTTCAACGGGCCCGATCACGCCGGGCGCGCGTGCGACGCCGCGTACGGCATGAGGCGCGCGTTAACCGACATCGGTCCGCTCGAGACCTCGGCCGGGCCCGTGACGCTGAAGATGCACGTCGGCATCCACAGCGACACGTACGGCTTCTTCCTCGTCGGCGAGTCGCACCGCGAGCTCCTCGTCAGCGGGCCGGGTGTCACGCGCACCGTCCAGATGGAAGGAGGAGCCGAGGCCGGCGAGATCCTCGTCAGCGAGGAGACGGCGGCGACGCTTCCGGAGGAGCTGTTCGGGGCTGCAAAGGAAGGCGGCCTTCTGCTCGAGTCGCCGCCCGCGGTCAGCGGCGAGGTCGCGCCCCTGCCGCCCTTCGAAGGCGTGGACGTCGGCCCCGTGCGTGCCGAAGCCGGTTCGCCGGCATCTCCAGGGCGGCGAGAGCGAGCCGGAGCACCGCCAGGCGTCCGTCGGGTTCGTCCATGTCGGCGGCGTCGACGCGCTGCTCGCCGAGTCGAGCCCACAAGAGGCGGCCGCCGTCCTGGAGGAGATCGTCGTGAGCGCGCAGCGGATGGCCGAGGAGCACGGCGTCACCTTCCTCGAGACCGACATCGACGCGGACGGCGCCAAGATCATCCTCGTCGCAGGCGCGCCGCAGACGGAGGGCGAGGACGAGGAACGGCTGCTCCGCACCCTGCTCGGGATCGCGTCCGGCCCCAGCCGGCTCCCGCTGCGCATGGGCTCGAGCCGGGGGCGCGTGTTCGCCGGCGAGGTCGGAGCGCCCTTCCGCAAGACGTACACGATCCTCGGCAAGACCGCCGCCCTCGCCGCGCGCCTGATGGCGAAGGCCGAGCCCGGCCAGGTGCTGACGACCGCGGACGTCCTCGAGCGCTGCCGCAGCGTCTTCGAGAGCACTGAGCTCGAGCCGTTCCGGCTGAAGGGCATCGACGAGCCGGTCACCGCCTTCGACCTCCACACCGTCACGGCAGCTCGCCGCCGCCGGGCCCGAGCAGCGCGTGCCGTTCGTCGGCCGCGAGCGCGAGCTGACGATCGTGTCCGCGGCGCTCGGCCCCGTGCGGATGGGCTTCGGGAACATGGTCGAGCTGATCGGCGAGCCCGGCCTCGGCAAGTCGCGCCTGGTCGAGGAGCTGCAGGAACGCGCGCCGGATCTCGTCGGCCTGACCGCGGTCTGCGAGCAGTACGAGGCGTCGACTCCGTACTTCGCGTTCCGCGGCGATCCTCCGCGCGCTTCTCGACCTGGCGGCCGATGAGACCGCGGCCGAGACGCTGCGACTGCAGATCGAGCGCGTCGACGTGGAGCTGCTCCCGTGGCTGCCGCTGATCGCCCTGGTTCTCGACGTCACGGTAGAGCCGACGCGGGAGGTCGACGAGCTGCAGCCGGCGTTCCGGCGGGCCCGGCTCCACGGCGTGATCGAGACCCTGCTGTCCAGGCTGCTGGAGAGCCCGACCCTGCTCGTCGTCGAGGACGCGCACTGGATGGACGAGGCCTCGTCGGAGCTGCTGCGCCACCTCGGGACGCAGGTGTCGGGGAGGCCCTGGCTGATCTGCGTCACCCGCAGGCCGGTCGAAGGCGGGTTCTCGGCGGCGGACGGAGTGCCGCCTATCCCGGCGATGACGATCCAGCTGCAACCCCTCTCGGCGGACGAGTCGCGCGAGCTGATCGGCGCGGCGGCGGCCGAGGGCCTGCTCCAGCACGAGGTCGGCGCCATCGCGGACCGCGCGGGCGGCAACCCGCTCTTCCTCCAGGAGCTCGTCACCTCGTCCAGTGCGCCCGAGGAAGAGGCGCTGCCCGAGAGCGTCGAGGCCGTCGTCGCGACGCGCATCGACAGGCTCCCGCCGGGCGACCGGGCGCTGCTCCGCTACGCGGCAGTGCTCGGCGCGACCTTCAGCGCCGAGCTCGTCGCGAACGTCCTGGCCACCGATCCCGCGGCCTCGGCCGGCTCGGAGGCGTGGGACCGGCTGAGTGAGTTCATCGAGCGCGACCCGTACACTGCCGGCGCGTTCCGCTTCCGCCACGCCCTCTTCCGCGACGCGGCGTACGAGGGACTCTCGTACCAGCGGCGCGGCGAGCTGCACGCGAAGGTCGGCGAGGCGTACGAGCGGCTGGAGCACGAGGGCCGCGGCGAGTTCGCCGAGCTGCTCTCCCTGCACTTCTTCCACGCGGGCGACAGCGAGAAGACGTACCGCTACTCGCTCACGGCCGGCGAGCGGGCCAAGGAGAAGTTCGCCAACGTCGAGGCTGCCGGCTTCTACCGCAGAGCGCTCCAGGTCGGGGCCGAGCTCGACTTGCCCGACGAGGAAGTCGCGCGGATCTGGGAATCGCTCGGCGACGTCAGCGAGCTCGTGGGCCTCTACGCGGACGCCGAGGAGGCGTACGGCCGCGCACGGGCGCTCGACGGACATCCGCGGCTGCTGCACAAGGAGGGCGTCATCCGCGAGCGCTTCGGCCGCTACGCGGAGGCGCTGGAGTGGTACGACCGCGGCCTCCATTCACTCGAGTCTCTGCCGCCGGAGGAGGAGGCCACGATGCGCTCGGAGCTCGGCCTCGCCTACGCCGGCGTCCGCGTCCGCCAGGGAGAGTTCGCGGACGGCGTCGCGTGGTGCCGGCGAGTGCTCGACGAGGCCCTTCCGGACGACCTGCAGGCGATCGCGCACGCCTATTACCTGATGCACCTCGCCTACATCTCGAACCGAAGCCCCGAACGCGCGGCTCTGCGAGGGCTCGCGCTGCCGATCTACGCGGAGCTCGGCGACCTGCTCGGACAGGCGAACGTCCTCAACAACATGGGAGTGGACGCCTACTACGAGGGGCGCTGGCGGGAGGCGCTCGACCTCTACGAGCACAGCAAGGCCATGCGCGAGCGGATCGGCGACGTCGTCGGCGCGGCCACGATCACGAACAACATCGGCGAGGTGAAGTCCGATCAGGGCTACCTGAGCACCGCAGCCGAGCATGCGGAGGCCGCGCGCGTCGTGTTCGAGAGCGCCGGTCACCGAAACCTGCTCACCCACGCCCTCTCGAACCTCGGCCGGATCGCCGCCCGCGAGGGACGCCTGGACGACTCCCGGAAGCTGCTGCACCAGGCGCGCGAGGTGGCGGAGGAGATCAGCGCGGCCGGGCTCGTCGTCGAGATCGAGGCCCGGCTCGCCGAGCGCGCCGTGTTGGCCCGGGAGACCGAGGACGCGCTCGCCGGAGCCGAGCAGGCGCTCGCCGCGATCGAGCAGTCGGGCGGAGGCTCCCTGCACCACGCCTTCGTGCACCGGATCCGCGGCTATGCGCTCATGCAGAGGAGCGACCTCGACGCGGCGGCGGCCGCCCTCGGCGAGAGCCTCGAGCTCGCCCGCGGCGCCGACGAGACGTACGAGCTCGCGCTCACACTCGAAGCGGTCGCGCGGCTCCGCGAGCTGCGCGGCGAGGACTTTTCGGCGGAGGCCCGCGAGTCAAAGGGGCTTCTGGCGCGGCTCGGCGTCGTCTCGACGCCCGCCGTGCCGCTTTAGTCAGGATTCCAGTCGGGACGGGCGGATTCGAACCGCCGGCCTCCTGCTCCCAAAGCAGGCGCGCTAACCAGGCTGCGCTACGTCCCGAGGCGCTTTCAGTGTAGGCGGCGCCTCGCGGAACGCAAGTTTCCGCTAATAGCGCCAACTTTCTGATTTGCGAGATGTAAAAGCTCTAACTTCGGCCAGCTTTCTGACCGAAAGGTGTGCTTACATGGACGCGCTCGTGGCCCCCCGACGAGTACTCACCCTGACGGCCGCCGTCGCCGTCGCTCTGAGTTTGTGCGCGCAGGCGCGCCCGGCGTCGCTGACGCACCGCGAAGTGTCGCTGCTCAGCGTCATGAACGAGGCTCGCGCCTCGAACGGCCTGCGACCCCTCAGGGTCGACCTTCGTCTCGAGGGCGCGGCCCGCCGGCACTCGAGCCGGATGCTCCAGGTTCAGAGTCTCTTCCACGGCAACTTCGCCCAGCGGATCCGGCGCGCCGGCGTTCGCGCTCCGCGCGTCGGCGAGAACCTCGCGTGGGGCTCGGGCCCGCTCGCGGGGGCGCGCTCGATCGTCAACATGTGGCTCGCGAGCCCGGAGCACCGCGCGAACCTGTTGCACGCCGGCTACCGGACGGTCGGCGTCGGCGTCCGCAGCGGGAGCTTCTCGGGCTATCCCGGCGCCGTCCTGATCACGACCGACTTCGCCGGCCGCTAGCCGCGCTCGATCAGCTCGGCTCGATCAGATCCCGGAGCTCCGCGATCTTCTCGCGGCGGACGTCCTCGCGCTCGCCGGAGTCGACGCGGTGGACGAGCTCGCGAATCAGCGGCGCCAGCTCGGTCGGGTTGAACGGCTTCGTCACGTAGTCGATTCCGCCCAGATCGAGCCCGCGCGCCCGGTCGCGAACCTCGGCGCGGGCGGTCAGGAAGACGATCGGGATCGAGCGCGTTCGCTCGTCGCTGAGCAGCTCCTCGGCCACCTGCCACCCGTCGAGCCCGGGCATCATCACGTCGAGGAGGACCACGTCGGGCTCCTCCTTGCGCGCCTTCTCGAGCCCGGTCGGGCCGTCGCCGGCCTCGAGCACCTCCATCTGCTCGGCCTCGAGGTTGACCCGGCAGAGAAGCCGGATCGGCGCCTCGTCGTCGATGACCAGAACCCTCATCACGGTCGCGTCGGTCCCTATACCCGCAGCGTCGAGAGTCATTCGCGCTCGCTCAGAATCGGTTCGCCGGCGGCCGGCAGCACGAAGACGAAGCTCGAGCCGCGCTCCTCGCGCTGCCGCACCCAGATGCGGCCGCGCATCGCCTCGAGCAGCTCTTTCGCGATGAACAGCCCCAGGCCCGTGCCGCCGCTCGCGAGCTCGCGGCCGTCGGAATCGGCCCGGTAGAACTTGCTGAAGATGAGCGCCCGCTCGGACTCGGGCACGCCGATCCCCTCGTCGTCCACGCAGACCTCGATGCCGTCGTCGGTCGGCCGAACCGAGACCGCGATCGTGCCGCCGTCCGGGGAGTACTTGACCGCGTTCTCGACCAGGTCGGCGACGATCTGGCGCAGCTTGTCCAGGTCGGCTTCGGCTTCGAGGGGCTCGGGCGGCAGGTCGAGCACGAAGCTGTGCCCGCCGCCTCCGAGCGTGTGCTCCGCGTTGCGGACGACCTCCCTCACCACGGAGGAGACATCGGTCACGGCCAGGTGGACCTGGAGGTCCCCAGAGTCGAGCCGCGCGACCGAGAGGAGCCGGTCGACGATCGTGGTGAGCCGGCCCGCCTCGGAGGCGATGTAGCCGAGGAACGTGGAGCGCTCCTCCTCGCCGAAGAGGACGTCGTCGCGCATCAGGGTTTCTGCGAAGCCGTAGATCGAGGTCAAGGGGGATCGGAGCTCCCTCGAGACGTTGGCGACGAACTCCGACTTCATCTGCTCGACCACTCGCTCGGCCGAGATGTCGCGGAAGGCGAAGATCCGGCCGGCGACAGCGCCCAGCGGGTCGCGCATAACCGCCTCCGTGAGCGAGAGCCAGATCTCCTCCGCTCCGCGCCTGATCGAGACGAGGCGCTCGCCGGCGGGGGCTTCTCCCGGGGACTCGAGCTCACGCTGCAGGACCGCGCGAGGCGCCCGGCCGAGCGCCTCGTCCGCGGGAACGCCGCTGATCGCCTCCGCAGCCCGGTTCCAGAGCACGACGTTCCCCTCGCGGTCGACGGCGACGATGCCGTCGGCGATGTTGGAGAGGATCGCGAGGCTGCGCTCCCGCTCGAGCGCGACGCGCTGGTAGAGCTCGGCGCCGGAGAGCGCGGCGGAGGCGTTGGTCGCGAATGCGGTCAGCGCCTTGGTCTCGTCCTCGCTCCACCCGCGCGGCTCGTGCGAGTAGACGGAGAGCACACCGTGCACCGTCCCTTCCGGGCCGATCAGCGGCACGGCCAGGTAACCCGCGTAGCCCGAGGCGAGCACCGGGTCGGCCTGGAGAAGGCGGTTGTCGTCGCGGGCATCGGCAACCGCGACCGGCGCGCGCGACTGGACGGCATCGCCGGCGAGCCGCGCCGTCGAGGGCAGGCGCTGCTCGGCAGAGGGGCCGTCTCCTCCGACGGCTCCGACGACGAGCTCGTCGTCCTCGAGCAGCCGGAGCACGGCCGCGTCGGCCGCGAGCAGCTCCGGCGCCCGGCGGACGACCTCCTCGAGCACCGCCGCTGGATCGAGGTCCGGCGAGAGCAGGTTGCTGGTTCGCGCGAGCTGCTCGGCGAGGGCGCGCGAGCGGCGCTCGGACTCGAACAGCTCGCTTCGCTCGAGCGCTCCGCGCGCCGCCACGGTGAGGTTGCGGGCCAGCTCGAGATCGTCGTCCGCGAAACGGCGCTCCTCGGCGAAGAAAACGAGCACCAGCGCGGACTCGTCGCTCCGCGGCGTCTCCACGGGGGCAGCCAGTAGCGCGCGACAGCCCGACTCGTCGAGCGCCCGGCGCCACTCCTCGTCGAAGCGCTCGTCGGAGCCCAGGCTCGGCGCCGCGAGCACGCGCCCGCGCCGGGCGGCCGAGCGCAGCGGCCCGTCTGGATCGCCCAGCCCGTTCTCGAGGAAGCGCACGAGCGGGGCCGCCAACGAGTGGAGGCCAGCGAGCCTGAGGTCGTCGTGGCGCGGCATCAGAACGGCCGCGCTCGAGCCGCCGAGTGCCTCGGCCGCCGCCTGGGCCAGCGCATCGAGCGTCGCCTCCAGCGACACCGGCTCTCCGAGCGCCGCGGCGATCCGGTAAAAGCCGCGCTGCACGCGGGCCTGGCGCGAGTGCTCCTCGAAGCTCTCGGCGTTCCGCAGCGCGAGTGCCGCAAGGTTCGCGAAGGCCTCCAGGAGCTCGCCCTCGGCGCGGGTAAGCCGCCGGGAGCGCTCGCGCGTGCCGACCCCGAGGACGCCCTTGACCTCCCCGGCCCAGCGCATCGGCGCGACGATTGCGCTGTGGAATCCCTTGTACGCCGCGTGCGGGACGGCCTCGGGAACCTGCTTGTAGTCGTCGGCGAGAGCGGAGCGGCCGCGCGCGATCGCCCGCCCGGCGAGACCGCGATCCGCAGGGAACTCGAAGCCGACCAACTTCTCCGGCAGGCCGTGCACGGCGGCGCAGCGAAGAACGTCTCGCTCGGAGTCGAGCAGGAAGCAGTCGACCGCTTCGGCCTGGAGGAGCCCGGCAACCTCGTCGACGAGCCGTTGCAGGACCGCGTCGAGCTCGAGCTCGCCCGTCACGACCTGCGCCGCCTGGAGCAGCGCGCTTTGCTCGCCGAGCCGCCGCTCGTTCTCCGCGAGCAGGCCGGCGACGTGGATCGCGAGCGCGATCTCGTGGGCGACCGACTCCGCCAGCGCGATGTCCCCCTCCGACCACGGCAGCGGCTCGGCGCGATGGAGGCCGAGCACGCCGAGCATGCGATCGAAGGCGACAACCGGCGTGGCGAGCGCGGCCCGGCTCCCGAGGCGCTCGAGGGTGTTATGTGCGCCCAGGTCCTCGAGCTCAGGGGCGGCGTGGACGTCGGCGACCGCTACGGTCCGCTGCTCGCGCGCGGCGAGGTTCGAAACGGGGAGTCGCTCGGCGTCGTCGCCGATCGGCTCGAGCCCTTCGGCCCACCACTCCGCCCGCATCGGCAGGACCTCTCCGGGCTCCCCCAGGCGCAGGAAGCAACGCGACGCGCCGAGCGCGCGGCCGGTCTCGGTGACGGCCACGCTCGTCAGCTCGTCGAGATCGCGCGTCGACCGGACGCGACGCGAGATCGTCGCCACGAGCCGCTCCCGGGCGAGGGCCTCGTCGAGCGCGACGGCCGAACGCATGCGGTCGAGTGCGATGGCGGCCTCCCCCGCGATCGTCTGCATGAGGCGGAGCTCCTCCGGCGTGAACACGCGCCGCTCGGTCGTGGTCGCGACGACGAGAACGCCGATCACGCGCTCATCGACCGTCAGCGGGATGAAGGCGGCGCTTTTCGCTCCGGCCGCTTCCGCGAGGCGCTTGCTCACGAGCGGCGACGACTCGACGTCGAAGACGAAGACCGGCGCCGCCTCGAAGTACGCGCTGGAGATTCCCGACGGCTCGTTGCGCAGGTCGATCCGCATCGTCGCCCACCAGTCGATGTCGTCGGCGCCGGAGCGGGCGACGAGGCCGTGTGCCTCGCGGCCGTCCTCCCCGATGAGCGCGAGCGCGGCGAACTGGTTGCCGAGCAGGCTCTCGATCTCGTCCAGGAGGGCCCGGCCCGCCGCGCTCGGGTCGTGCGTGCGCGCGAGTGAGCGCGCGAGGCTCGCAACGGAGTCGAGCTCCCGGTCGCGCAGCGAGACGAGCTCTTCCGCCTCGCGTGCGCGCACCGTGCCGATCAGGACGTTCTTCCGCTCGCGGCCGCGAAACAGGAACGCGAGCGCCGGGACAAGCGCGATCAGGCACGCGGCGAACGCAGGCCAGGGGTGCGCGCCGACGGCCGAGCGGTCGTAGAGCACCACGGCGCCCAGGACCGCGGCCGCGATCCCGACGGCCGGAAAGATCGAGGCGAGCGCCAGGTCGGCGGGGGTGACCCGTTCGCGCTCGCGCCAGAGCGTCACGGCGAGCGCGGTCGCGACGTAGAGATACGACGCCGCCACAACGAGCAGGGGGACCGCGTTGAAGTAGACAGCCTTGTCTTGCGGGCTCACTGGGCCTCCGGGATGATACGGAGCCGGGCCGGATGCGTCGAGGAAAACCCGCTTTCCGAAGGGCAAACATGCTCCGTGCGACTTGGAAAGATGGGCCGGACGGCCTATTGGAAAGGCGTCTTGGGCGGGATACCGTCTCCCCACTGGGCGATGCGAGCCGCGGAGCCCTGTACCTGGCCTTGAGGCCCGCGGCGAGCAATGGGGAGAGCCCGTTGCCACCACCCCCCGAGCAACGGGCTCCCTCCGCTTCGCGGAGGTCGCCCTTCGCGGGTGAACCCCTGGTTCCCCCACGGGCCCCCTCCTTTCGGGACGTTGCAGGAGCTCTTGCGCTCGACTTGCCGGCCGCTCTGAGCGTGGGCGGAGGTTTCCTGGCGCTGTTTGCCTCCCGCCTGGCATAGCCCGGCTCCGGCGGCGGGTCTTCGTGACCCTAGTTGGCTTTCTCGAGCTTTAGCTCGTCGCCTAGCTCGATCTTCACTGCCAGGGTTTCTTCTTTGATCCAGGCTTCGTGGCGGAGGAGGTCTTCCTGCTCGCGCGGCAGGGTGAGGACGATTCGGTCGGTGAGTTCGAGGGCCTGTTCCCGGCGGAGGCGGTTCACGTCGTGGATCAGGTCGCGGACTCGGCCTTCCAGCTCGAGCTCGTCGTCCAGGCTGAGGTCGAGGGCGACGGTCAGGCCGTCCTCGCCGGCGACCGCCCAGCCTTCCTTGCCGCGGCGCTCGACCAGCACTTCGTCCTCGGCGAGCTCGTGCCCGTTCACGCGGAAGCGGCCGCCTTCGAGCTCTTCGTACTCGCCCGCCTCGAGCGCGGCACGCACGGCGCCGAGCTCCTTGCCGAGCTTGGGCCCGAGCACGGGCAGGTTCGGCTTGACGCGCAGCTCGCTCGCGTCGACCTCGCCGAACTCGACGTCCTTCACGCTCAGCTCCTCGGCGATCTCGGTCACGTGGCCCGAGACGCCGTCGGCTCCCTGGACGACGAGGCGGCGCAGCGGCTGCCGCAGCTTGATCCCGGACTGCGAGCGCGCCTGGCGGCCGAGCTCGACGACCCGGCGCACCGCCCCGATCTCGTCGAGCAGCGCCTGGTCGGCCTCGCCGGTCTCGGGCCAGCCGGAGAGGTGGACCGAGTCCGGCCCGCCGGGGACGAGCGTCTGCCAGAGGTGCTCGGTCAGGAACGGCATCGCCGGCGAGACGACCCGCAGCGCCTGCACGACCGACCACCAGAGCGTCTGCAGCGCGTCGGCCTCGCCGTTCCAGAAGCGGCGTCGCGAGCGGCGGATGTACCAGTTCGAGAGGTCGTCGACGAAGGACTCGAAGACGCGCGTCAACTCGGGCGTCGAGAAGCGCTCGTAGGCGGCCTCGGCTTCGCGCGCGAGCTGGCCGGTGCGCGCGACGAGCCAGCGGTCGAGCGGCTGCTGCGACGACGGCTCCGCCCCCCACTCCGGGCTCCAGCCGGCGATGTTCGCGTAGGTGACGAGGAAGCCGACCGAGTTCCAGAGCGTCAGCAGCCGGCGCTTCACCTCGTCGGCCGGGCCGTAGCCGAAGCTGATGTTCTGCTGCGGCGGCGCAGCGCAGAAGAGCCAGCGCATCACGTCCGCGCCCATCCGGTCGAGGCCCTCCTGCGCCTCGATCATGTTCCCCGCCGATTTGTGCATCGGGGCTCCGTGCTCGTCGCTCACCTTCTCGTAGGTCAGCACCGCGCGGTACGGGAGCCGCCCGATCAGCGTCATCGACATGAACGAGATCGAGTAGAACCAGAGCCGGATCTGCTCGCGCATCTCCGAGATCCAGTCGGCGGGGAACCAGAGCTCCCAGTAGTCGTTGTCGGGGAGGTCGGCCCCGGTCAGTCCCTCCGCGGCGCCCGTCCCGTAGCCGTGCTCGACCCACTCTGGGTTCTGCCAGCCGAGCGTCGACATCGGGACGATCCCCGCGTCGAGCCAGGCGTCGCCCACCTCCGCGATCCGGCGGACCTCGTCGCCGCACTCCTCGCAGCGGATCGGAACCTCGTCGATCCAGGGCCGGTGCAGCTCCTGCAGCTGGTCGAGGCCCTGGGTCGCGCGTTCCCGAAGCTCGGCCAGCGAGCCGATCACGTTCAGGTGGCCGCACCCGCACGGATAGAAGGGCAGCGGCAGGCCGAAGTAGCGCTTCCGCGAGATGTTCCAGTCGCCCATGTTGCGCAGCCAGTCGTCCATCCGCTTCTTGTACTGAGGCGGCGTCCAGGCGACCTCGTCGTTCGCGTCGAGCAGCGGCTGCCGCAGCTCGTCGCAACCGATGAACCAGTCGTCCACGACGCGGAAGACGAGCGGCGTCTTGCAGCGCCAGCAGATCGGGTAGCGGTGGACGATCGTGCCGGCCTCGACGAGCAGGCCGCGCTCGCGCAGCGCCTCGACGACCGGCTTCGCGACCTCGTCGGTCGACTTGCCCTCGAAGTCGCCGTAGCCCGGCAGGAAGCGGCCGCTCTCGTCGATCGGCGCGAGCACGGGCAGGCCGTGCACGCGCGAGAGCTCGAAGTCCTCGGCGCCGGCGCCCGGTGCGATGTGGACGATCCCCGTGCCCTCGTCCAGCGCGACCTCGTCCCACGGGATCACGCGGTGGACGTTGCCCTCCTGCGCGGGTAGGTCGTCGAACGGCCCCTCGTACTCGACCCCGACGAGCTCCGAGCCCTTGACGGTCTGGCTATCACCCTCCTGCGCGAGCCGCCAGCCGCCGTCGCGCAGCGCGTAGTCGGCATCGGGCTTGACCGCCGCCGCGACGTTGGCCGGGAGCGTCCACGGGGTGGTCGTCCACACGACGAGCGCCTCGCCCTCGCGCCCCTTGAGCGGGAAGCGGACGTAGAGCGACGGGTGCTCGAGCTCCTTGTAGTTCTCCTCGCCCGCCTGCTCGTGCTGCGAGAGCGAGGTCCCGCAGCGCGGGCACCACTGCGTCGAGCGGTGCCCCTTGTACAGCCACCCGCGGCGATGGGTCTCGGCCAGGAAGCGCCAGATGTACTCGATGTTCGTGTCGGAGAACGTCAGGTAGTCGTTGCCCCAGTCCATCCACATGCCGAGGCGCTTCGACTGCTCGGTCATGACGCCGACGAACCTCGCGACGCGCTCCTTGCAGCGCTCGGCGAAGTTCGCGATCCCGTACTCCTCGATGTCGCGCTTCGAGTTGAGCCCCAGCTCCTTCTCGACCTCGACCTCGACCCAGAGCCCCTGGCAGTCGAAACCGTTCTGGTAGCGCTGGTCGAACCCGCGCAGGGCCTTGTAGCGCTGGAAGACGTCCTTCAGCGCGCGGCCCCAGGCGTGGTGGACGCCCATCGGGTTGTTCGCCGTTATCGGGCCGTCGAGGAAGCTCCAGCGGTCATTGCCGCGGTTCTGCTCGCGCAGCCGCTCGAACGTTCGCTCGCTCTCCCAGCGCTCGAGCACGTCGCGCTCGATGGCCGGAAGGTCGGGTACGTTGGGGAGCGGCTCGAAGATCTGGCCCACGAGCCGATCGTACCGAGCGGGAACAACGGCTCTGAGCGGCGCGTTTGAATACGTAGAACTCCGAGGTAAGAAAGGGACTACATGGCAGACGCAGTGAAAACCGATACGTTCGACGGCGAGGTCCTGCAGAGCGACACGCCGGTGCTCGTCGACTTCTGGGCCGAGTGGTGCGGGCCGTGCCACGCGATCGCTCCGGTGCTCGACCAGATCGCCGAGGAGCGCAACGACCTGAAGGTCGTGAAGCTCAACATCGACGAGGAGCCCGAGATCGCGCAGCGTTACGGCGTGATGTCGATTCCGACGCTGATCCTGTTCAAGGACGGCGAGCCGTCGGCCGCCGCGGTCGGCGCGATGCCGAAGTCGATGCTCGAAGAGCGGCTCGGCCTCGCCGGCGCCGCGGCTTAACTAAGCGCCTTCGGCTTCTTCTTTTTCCGCGTGCGGGACGGGCGCGACTGCCCGTCCCGGCGGCTCACCGGTAAGGCTGAGCACGCGCATGCCGTGCACGTAGACGACCGCGCCGCCGAGCCAGCCCCCTACCGTCAGGAGCGCGAATCCGACGAGGGTCAGGATGAACGGACCGGAGTCGACCGCGCCGTGCTTGTAGCCGGAGTGGCCCACGAGTGCCGCGATCAGGAAGAAGACGGTGGCGGCCAGCATCGAGCACATGTGCCACGTCGCCGTCCACCAGAGGTTCGAGCCCCACTCGATCGTGAGCCAGTCGGCGAAGCCGGTCAGCGCGGTCAGCGCGGTCGCGATCAGGCCGACGACGAGCGCGAGCCACCAGCCGTGCGCGGCGCTGACCTCGGCGACTCCGATGACGCTCGCGAAGGCCATCACGGTCGCTGCCGTGTAGGCACCGATCGTGGCGTCGGTCAAGGGGGGGTGGATCGGATGGCCGGGCAGCCCTCGCCAGAGGTAGCTCAGCTTCACCGTCGCCCGATTCCCCGCGGGCGCGGTGACGAAACTGTCTTAGCTCTGCTCGGCGGTTTCGAGGTAGGCCAGAAACGCCGCGTGCTTGGCCAGGTACGCCTCGATCTTCTCGAGCCCTGAGTCGAGCCAGCGCTCGAGCCAACCCTCGCCGAGCTCGTCTTCGATCCGGTGCAGTTCGCCCGCGGTGTGCATAAGGCCATAATCGGGACGAAGGGGCACCGCCGCAATGGGCCGAACGGCCTAAATACGGTGTCACCTGCGCCTATAGCCTGCGGCGCGTGGCCGGCCTCCTTCTGATCAACCCGCGCGCCGGGCGGGCGCGGCCGTCCGCGGACGAGCTCCGCACTGAGGCGGAGCGGCTCGGGATCGAGGCGCGGGTCGTCGGCGAGGGTGACGACGCCGCCGAGCTCGCGCGCGGGGCCTCCGCAGACGTCCTCGGCATGGCCGGCGGTGACGGCTCCGTGGCGAGCATCGCCGCGGTCGCGGCCGAGCGCGATCTGCCCTTCGTCTGCATTCCGTTCGGCACCCGGAATCACTTCGCCCGCGACGTCGGGCTCGATCGGGACGACCCGTTCGGCGCGCTCGAGGCGTTCGGCGGAGAGGAGCGGCGGGTGGACGTCGGGCCGGGTCGGCGGCCGGCGCTTCCTGAACAACGTCTCGCTCGGGGTCTACGCGTCGCTCGTGCACCGGCGCGAGCACCACCGCAGGCGCGGCGAGGTGCTGGCCGGCTTGCGCGCGCTCTGGCTCGGGCTCCGCCGTCAGCGCGGTGTCTGGGCGGAGCTCGACGGCGAACCCGTTCGCGCCCGGATCGTCCTCGTCGCGAACAACGCCTACCTGCTGAGCCTGTTCTCGATCGGCGAGCGCGAGCGGCTCGACGAGGGCCGGCTCCACGTGTACACCGCGAGAGGCTGGCTGCCGCGCGAGTGGGACGAGCGGGCCGGCGAGCGCTTCCGCATCGACGCGCCCGGGCGGCTGCGGGTGGCGATCGACGGCGAGCCGGCCGTGCTCGATCCGCCGCTCGAGCTCGAGATCGAGCCGCGGCGCGCTACGCGTTCTGCTGCCGCGCGCGCCAGGCAGCCAGGACTAGCGGGACGTTCTCGAACGCGAGCTGGTCTTTCGGGGGCAGCTCGTCGGGCGCGAACCAGCGCAGGTCGTCGACGTCGTCTGCAGGCGCGGGCTCGCCGCCGGTGGCGCGGGCCGTCCAGTAGAGGTTCAGGGTCGCCTCGGCCGTCGAGTCGCCGCCGTAGCGGTCCATCCAGATCCCGAGGAAGTCGAGGGGCTCGACGTCCAGACCCGTCTCCTCGCGAAGCTCTCGGCGGAGGCCGTCCACCGGATGCTCGCCTTCCTCGAGGAAGCCGCCGGGAATGTCCCACGCGCCCTTGAAGGGCTCGAGCGCCCGGCGGGCGAGGAGCACGCGGCCGCCGTCCTCGACGAGCGCGCCTGCCGTCGCCTTCGAGCTCGCGTACGCGACGAACCCGCAGGCCGGGCATTCGACGCGCGAGTCCCCGCGCTGCAGCGCCTCGCGGCAGCGCGGACACCACTGCCACTGCGTCAGCTCGCCCACGGCGGCCACAATACGGACAACGTGCCGAGATTCGTTCCCGCCACCGTCTCCGAGCTCTCCCGGGTCGCGCTGTTCTCGGCGCTTCCGGGCGAGCGGCTGAAGGAGATCGCGCTGCGGATGCAGCGGGAGGAAGTCCCGCCCGGCCGCGCGGTCGTGGCCGAGGGCGATTCGGCCGAGCGCTTCTACATCGTCCTCTCGGGACTGTTCGCGGTCAGCCAGCAGGATCTGGGGCCGCGGCGGGTCCTGCAGCCCGGCGATTACTTCGGCGAGGTCGCGCTGGCGATGAAGGTGCCGAGGACGGCATCGGTGCGGGCGCTGACGCCCGCGGTGGTGGCAAGCTGCGACCAGGCCGCGTTCGACGAGCTGCTCCGGCCCCTCTTCTCCGACGTCTAGCCGAGCTCGTACACGGCGTTCGTGCCGCCGCCGAGGACGAACACGTGCCCGTTCAGGGCGACCGCGGTCGGGTCCGCGAGGACGGCCGGCAGTCGGCCGGCGTTCGTCACGGTGCGAGCCTGCGGGTCGATCGAGAGGATCCGCGACGAGCCGCCGCCGACGAGCAGCAGGCGCGAGCCGAGCCGGGCGAGGGCGACGTGCGCCAGGGGCTCGGGCAGCCTCGCGACGCGCGTAACTGTCCGTCGGGCAGGGTCGACGGCGAGGACCTGGCTTGTGTCGCCCGCAGTCGTCAGCCCGCCCGCGACGTAGATCTTGCCGTCGAGCGCGGCCACACCCGCGTAACGCAGGCCGGCAGGGAGGCGCGTGACCAGGGCAGGCGCCCGGCCGGGACGGAAGCGGAGGACGGCCGTTGCGAAGCGCGCGCCGGTATAGCCGCCGACGAGGTACGTCTTGCCCCCGACGGTGGCGGCGCCGAGGTCCGAGAGCGGCTCGCCGAGGGTGCCCGGCCGGGGTCGCGGCGCCGGTCGCGGGATTGATGCGAACGATCGCCGGGCTCGAGACGGCCTCGCCGCCGCCGAAGAGGTAGGCGCTGCGGCCGACGAGCGCGGCGGCGGCGTCGTGCGTCGGCGTCGGAAGGCGGCCGGCTGCCCGGAGATTCGCCGGAGGCCCGCGCAGGATCTGGTCGGAGGAGCTTCCGGCGACGAGCCCGCCGAGCGCGAGGACGCGACCGTCCGGGAGCGCGACCGCCGCGACACGCGAGGCGCTCTCCGGGAGGCTGCCCACCCGGCGCACCTGCAGGCGCGGCGACGGCTTGGTCTGGACTGGAGGCGCTGCCTTGCGGACCGGCGCCTTCGCGGGCGCGGCCGTCCCGGCTCCGGGCAGGAGGTCGAGCCCGTCCGGCTTGTTCAGAAAGCCGGGGGCCGTCCCCGCGACACCGGTGTGCCCGTACTGCCAGACGATCCGCTTCGTCCTCGGGTCGATCACGATGATGCGGTGGTTGTAGTCGTCGTTCGCGGCGATCATGCCGTTCGGCCAGCGCACCGCGAGCGAGGGCTTGTCGAGGTAGTTCGGGCCGCTCGACGTGCCGAACGACCAGTCGACGTGACCGAAGCGGTCGACGATCACGATGCGGCCGGGTGACGAGAAGCTCGCGACGAGCACGCGCCCGTCGGGCAGCAACTGGGCGTCGGAGGGGTAAGCGACCGGCGACCGCATCGACCAGATCAGGGCGCCGCTCGCCGACATGCGGTCGATCCAGCCGCCGATCTCGGTCACGAGCAGCCCACCGCCGGGAAGCGGCGTCGCGCCGTTCGGGCTCGAGAAGCCACGCGGCGGGTCGTGCACGCAGCTCCCGCCGAGGACGCGCGCGACGGCGCCCGAGTGGCGGAGGTAGACGACGCGGCAGTTCTGGATGTCCGCGACCGTCGTCTCGCCGTTCGGCAGCCGGTAGGCGTCGTCGGGCGTGTTCAGGTAGCCGGGGCTCGAGCCGGGGACGCCCGCGTGCCCGTAGTGCCAGATGCGCCGCTTCGTGCGCAGCGAGAGCTCGGTCAGCGTGTCGTTGAACTCCTCGTTCGTGATGATGCTGCGGTAGCCCGGCGTGAAGAAGGCGTCGTCCGGCCCGCGGAGGCTCGTCGCCGCCCAGACGACCTTCTTGGCGGGCGAGATGATCAGCACCCGGTTGTTGTTCCGGTCTGCGACGAGGACGTAGCCCGGCACGAACCGCGAGTGGACGGGCGGCAACCCGAGCACGCGCTGCGCGATCGTGACGCTCTTGTCACGGTGCCTGGCACCGTCGCGGGATTGCGATGCCGCTGCATTTGTGGTGCTTCCGCCGACGGTCGTCACACTTGCGTTGCGGTGCCTGGCACCGGAGCAGCCGGCGGCCGCGAGCGCAACGAGCAGACAGGCGGCGGCCGCCCTACGCATGCACGCTGATGCGACCAGTGAAGGAGTTGCCCGACGAGCTCGCCCAGTCCGCGTGGACGTAGCGGCGAGTGCCGTCCTGCGCGCGGCAGGTCGCTTCGAAGCCAAGTGAGTGGACCTTCGTCACGCGCCCGGTGCACAGCATGCCGCTCGGCAGGAATTCGAGCTGGAACGAGGTGGCGTCGAGCTTCTTCGGGTCGATCAGCAGATCCGCGCGGATGATCGCCCGCTGGCTGCCGTCTGCGTTCGCCGACGCGGACACGAGCGCCCTCGTCGATCCCACGTCGCGGAGCACCTGCCCGGTGAGAGTGCCGTCGAACGTGCGCGCGTTCCACGGGCGCCGGTGGAACTGGAGCGGCCCGAGCGCGAGCAGGACGACCAGCCCGACCCCGGCCGCAGCGACGCCGCCGGCCAGCAGATTGCCGCGCCGGAAGCGAGACGCGGTCGCCGCGAGCACCGCTGCGACACCGGCGGCGAAGATCGCCATCAGCCACGGCGTGCTCCGGTCGGTCCCGCTGCCGAGCCCGTGGAACGTGGCCGCGGTCCAGACGGCGAAGTTCAGGTAGTGCGCCCGCCGCCAGTAGCGGTAGGGCAGCCGGTCGCGGTAGTGGTTCGTGATCGCCAGCGCGAGCAGGAGCTCCGCCGCCACGATCCCCAGCCCCGTGAACACGGGCCGGTACGTCGCCAGGAACGGAACGATGATCGCGCCGACCGAGAACGGCAGGTACGCGTCGGTCGCGATCGTCAGGACGTGGATGACGATGAAGCTGCCGGCGAGCAGACCGCCGAAGCGATGGACGTCCTCGAGCGCGAAGCGCGGCCAGCGCTCGAGCCTCTTGCGGCCGGCCATCGTCAGGCCGAGGCAGACGACGGTCGTCAGCAGCACGTACGCGGCGATGCCGGCCGCGCGCGCCGCGTACCAGTCGACAGGGCTCGTCGTCAGGTGCACGAGAGGCTCACGAGGGCGACGACACGACCTGCGGCGGCGCCGTGATCGGGCCGAGCATCCCGGCCTCCAGCGCGTTCTTGCGGACGACCTCGACGAAGTGCTTCGGCGGTGCGAGAGAGCGCGCCGGCTTCTTCGCGTGGCCCGGGTACGCGGCTCGCGCCAGGGCGGCGGCCGTCACGAACACGCACGCGCTGCCCACCGCGAGCGCGGCCTTCGCGAGCGCAGCTCTGCGCCTGGCGGGCGCAAGCCGCGACTCCTTGGGGCGAGCCGGTGGCTCCTGAGGGCGAGCCTGCGACTCCGCCTGGCGGGCTCGCATTTGCTTGGCGCGCGCCCGTGACTGCTTGCGGCGAGCCATCCCGGGAAGTATCGGGACGGATTCTTAGAGGCTCATGAGAACGTCGTCCGAGAGCTTCGGCCACACCTCGAGCGCCCAAGGGCCGAAGTCGAGATCGCCGAGGCTCGCGAGCGCGACGCGGGCCTCGGGGTCGATCCAGAGGAAGCTGCCGCTGCCGCCGAAGTGACCGAACGTGCTCGCCGAGTTGCGCGTGCCCGTCCAGTGGGGCGACTTCGCGTCGCGGAGCTCGAAGCCGAGACCCCAGTCGTTCGGGTCCATCCGGCCGACGTCCGGCAGGACTCCGACCAGGCCCGGGAACTGCACGGTCGTCGCCTCGGCCAGCGTCTCGGGTGCGACGAGGGTCGGCCGCTGGATCTCCGCACCGAAGCGGAGCAGGTCGTCGAGCGTCCCGTGGAGACCCGCCGCGGGCGAGCCGCGCAGCTCCGCGTCGAGCCCGAGCGGCTCGAGCACCGCCTGGCGCAGGTAGTCGCCGAACGGCATCTCGGCAGCCCGGGCCAGCTCGTCGGCAAGCGCCTCGAACCCGCCGTTCGAGTAGATCCGCCGCTCGCCGACGCGCGCGATCGGCACGTCGCCTTCGAACGGCAGCCCCGACGCGTGCGCCAGCAGGTGGCGAACAGTCGAGCCGGGCGGCCCGGCCGGCTGGTCGAGGTCGAGGACGCCCTCTTCCGCCGCGACCAGCACGGCCACCGCAGTCGCGAGCTTCGTCACCGACGCCCAGCGAAAGGCCTCGCCGCGCGGGCCGTACGTCGCCACGACCTCGCCGTCGCGCAGCACGCCGACCGCAGTCGTCTGCGCCGGCCAGTCGTCGACCTGCCGTAGAACCTCCACCGCGCGGGATACTAGGAGCCGTGCAACGGACGATCGTCCCAGCGGTCTCGCCGTTCGCCGAAGCGGCGGGCTACTCGCGCGTCGTCCGCGTCGGCCAGCACGCCTTCGTCGCGGGCACGGCGCCGATCATGCCGGACGACGCCGACCCGCCCTCAGACGCGTACGGCCAGACACATCGCTGCCTCGAGATCGCGCTCGAAGCGCTCGCCCAGGCGGGCGGCTCCGCGGCCGACGTCGTCCGCACTCGGATCATGCTCACCCGCGCCGAGGACTTCCCCGAGATCGCCCGCGCCCACGGCGAGGTGTTCGAGAACGTCCGCCCGGTGAACACGAGCTACGTGGTCGCCGCGCTGCTCGACCCCCGCTGGCTCCTCGAGATCGAGCTCGAGGCGGTGGTCGCTTGAGCAAGCAGATCTTCCCGCCCGAGATCATGGATGCCGGTTTCGCCGCCGGGGGCAGCGTCCTCGACCACAACTTCGGCAAGGGCGAGCCGTACACGCTCGGCGTCGAGGAGGAGTACATGCTGCTGGACAGCGAGACGCTGGACCTCGTCCAGCACATCGAGGCCGTGCTCGAGGCGGCCGCCGGCCACGAGCTCGAGGAGCAGGTCAACGCCGAGCTGATGCAGTCCGTCCTCGAGATCGCGACGCCGGTCTGCCGGACGCCGGCCGAGGTGGAGCAGGAGCTGCGGAAGCTGCGCGCCTACGTGATCGGCCTCGCGACCGATCGCGGGCTGCGCGTCGGGTCGGCCGGGACGCACCCGTTCAGCCTCTTCGAGCGCCAGCGGATCACCGCGCGCGACCGCTACCGGCACCTCGTCGACCAGCTCCAGTACATCGCCCGCCGCGAGCTGATCTTCGGGCTGCACATCCACGTCGCGGTCGACGACTGCGAGAAGGCGGTGCAGGTCGTGAACGGGCTGCTCGCGCACCTGTCGCAGTTCCTCGCGCTCTCGGCGAGCTCGCCGTTCTGGCGCGGCGAGCTGACCGGGCTCGCGTCGTCGCGGCAGATGGTGTTCGCGGCCTTCCCGCGCTCCGGGCCGCCGCCGCGGTTCCGCGACTACGCCGACTACGCCGAGGTCGTCGGCCAGCTGGAGAAGACCGGGTGCATCGCGGACTACACGCACATCTGGTGGGACATCCGCCTGCATCCGCGCTTCGGGACGGTCGAGATCCGGGTCTGCGACGCGGTCACGCGGGTGGAGGACGCGGTCGCGCTGGCGGCCTACTGCCAGTGCCTCGTCAAGCTCTACTCGGAGCGCTACGCGGTGGGCGCCGAGATCCCGTCCTACCACCGGATCCTGACCACCGAGAACAAGTGGCTCGCCGCGCGCTACGGCCTCGAAGCGCCCGTGATCGACCTGGCGACGGGCCGCCGCAACCGGGTCCCGGTCGCGCAGCTCGTCCGGCGGACGTTGAAGGAGCTCGAGCCACACGCACGCGAGCTCGGGTGCGAGGAGGAGCTCGAAGGCATCGCCGCGATCCTGCGCAAAGGCAACGGCGCCGATCGCCAGCGCCGCATCTGGAACGCGAACCGCGACGTGGTCGAGGTCGTCCGCGAGATCGCTGACGCGACCGAGCAGGCCGCGGTTGCCGTCTAGCTCGAGTCGGCGGAGGTGAAGAACGAGGCGAAGCTGCCGGCGACTGCCGTGACGACGAAGATCGCCCACGCTTCCAGCCCGACGTCGACCACCTTTCCGGCCGCCGTGACCGGGTTGCTTCAGCGAGGACGAGACGGTCAAGAGCTGTACGAGGGTGAAGAAGACCGCGTCGCCGAAGCCGTGCACGTCGCCGCCCTTCTTGCCACTCTCGAAGACGTAGATCAGGATCGAGCCCGCGACCGCGACCGCCACGGTCAGCCCGGCCGCGATCAGGAGACGGGCCAGAAGGCGACGGTGCCGCTCTTCGACCGCGAGCAGTCGATCGAGCTCTTCGCGGATCATCATGCGAGTCTCGCCGCCGCTACGGACGGTGTAGGCGCCCCGAGCACGGACCCCGCGCCGGCCCGCGCTCGTATAGGCGAGCGTGGACCTCCTGCACAAGCGCGCTCGTATAGTCGGCACGAGATGGCGGGCTCCCGCCGCGACGAGCGGGCCCGCGTGCGGCGGGCTCAAGCAGGGTCGGCCTCTGAGTTCGAGGCACTCTTCCGCGCGCACTGGGGGCCGGCCTACCGCGCCGCGTACCTGGTCGTCCGCGACGCCGCAGCCGCGGAGGACATCGCGCAGGAGGCGTTTCTCTCCGCCGTGCGGTCTCTTGATCGTTTCGACCGGCGCAGGCCGTTCGGGCCCTGGCTGCACCGGATCGTCGTCAACCGCGCGATCGACTGGGCCCGCGCCCGCGCGCTGCGTCCCGAGGCCGAGGAGGTCGATGCTCCCGCGCCCGAGCGGCCCGAGCGTGACGACGAGCTCATGCGCGAGCTCGGCCGGCTCTCGCCGGAGCACCGCGCCGTGATCGTGCTGCGCTACCTGCTCGAGTACACCCCCGGCGAGATCGCGGAGCTGCTCGAACTGCCGCGCGGGACCGTCAACTCGCGCCTGCGCCGCGGGCTCGACGCGCTCAAGGAGCAGCTGCAGTGAAGTTCCGCGCGCCCGACGAGGATGCGGCCGCCGAGCGCGCCTGGGAGATCCTGCGCGCCGCCTACGCCCAGCGCGAGCCGGTCGCATGGCCGCGACGCCACGCACGGCCGCTGATCGCCGCGGCCGTGGTCGTCGCGGGGATCGCAGCCGTCCTCAGCCCGCCCGGCCGCTCCGTCGTGCACTCGATCCGGAAGGCAGTCGGGGTCCAGCACGCCCAGACGGAGCTCTTCTCCCTCCCGTCGCCCGGGCGCCTGCTCGTGAGCGGGCGCGGCGGCACCTGGATCGTCAACGCGGACGGCTCGCGGCGCCGGCTCGGCGCCTACCGCGAGGCGGCCTGGTCCCCACACGGCCTGTTCGTCGCGGCCACGAAGAGAAACGAGCTCGTCGCGCTCGATCCCAAGGGCAGCGTCCGCTGGACGCTCCCACGGCGGTCGCCGCGCTTTCCGACCTGGACCGGCACGCGGACGGACACGCGCATCGCCTACATCGCAGGAGGGCAGCTGCGCATCGTGGCGGGTGACGGCACCGGCGACCACGCAGTCGGCCGCGCCGCGCCCTACCGGCCTACGTGGATGCCCGGGAGAAAGGTGTTGTTCTGGACCGGCTCCAAGTTCGTGATCTACGACGACAGATCGGGCAACAAGCACGCACTGGGCAACTTCCAGCACGTCTTCGACCCCGCCGTCGAGCGCTCGCCCGGCCAGAGCAAGGTCATCTACCACGGCGACGTCGTCTTCCGCGGCACCGGCACCTTCGGGCAGGCCGTCCCGTCGCCTGACGGGCGCTGGCTGCTCGTGACGTGGCCGACCGCGGACCAGTGGGTCTTCGTCCGCCCGGGAACGCGCAAAATCGTCGGCGTGTCGCGGATCTCGTCCCAGTTCGGCGGCTTTCCTCGCGTGGAGGGCTGGTGCTGCGCGCGCTGATCGCCGCCGCACTCGTCGTCACGGGGCTGGCCGCCGCGGCGCCGCAGGAATCTCCGCGCGTCCTCGTCGGTCACTCGGTCCGCGGGCGGGCAATCGTCGCCTACGAGCGCGGGGACGCCACCGCGCCCGCGACGCTCGTCATCGGCTCGATCCACGGGAGCGAACCGGCGGGCCTCGCCGTGATCCGCGACCTTCGCACGATGCCGCTCCCGGCCGGCGTCCACCTCTGGCTCGTCCCGACCGTCAACCCGGACGGGCTCGCGGCCGGCACGCGCCAGAACGCACACGGCGTCGACCTGAACCGCAACTGGCCGGTCGACTGGAAGCACAACGGCGTGCCCTGGGACGGCTACTACTCCGGCCCACGGCCGATGTCGGAGCCCGAGAACCGGGCGATGCGAGCGCTCATCCTGAAGGTCAAGCCCGCGCTGACGATCTGGTACCACCAGCCGCTCGACGAGGTCTACGGCTCGGACCCGCACGTGGCCGTCCTCAAGCGCTACGCACGGCTGAGCGGGCTGCCGTATCACAGGCTCGCGGCGCCACCCGGGGCCGCCACGCGCTGGGAGCGCAAGCGTTTCCCGCGAGGCGTCCACTTCGTGGCCGAGTTCCGCGCCGGTCGGATCTCGGCGGCAACGGCGCGCCGCAACGCGAGGGCCGTGCTCGCCCTCGCGCCGCGCGCGACCAAGACGGCTTTCGCGCGAAACTCCCTGGCGCTCGTCACCGTCGAAAGCGAGAACCGGCTGCTGGCAGTCGACCTCCGCAACGGCCGGGTCGTCCGCCGGTGGACGCTCCCTGCCGACCCGGAGAACGTCGAGGCCTACGCCGGCCAGGCGGCCGTCGTGAGCACGAAAGCGGGCGCCGTCACGATCCTGGAGACGCGGACCCTGAAGGTCGAGCGCGTTATCCGCGGCTTCGGCTCGCCGCACATCGCCGCGTTCTCGCCGGACGGCGAGTACGTCTACGTCACCGACGACGCTCGCGGCCAGCTCGACGTCATCCGCAATCGCGTCATCCGCCGGATCTTCGTCGGCTACGGCGCGCACCACCTCGCGTTCAGCCCCGACCAGAGGCGACTCTGGGTCGTGCTCGGCGAGCGAGCTCGGTCGATCGCGGTCGTCGACACGCACAACCCGGCCCGGCCGCGCCTGATCGGCCACGTAAACCCGCGCGGCCTCGCCCACGACGCCGCGTTCACGCCCGACGGCCGCTACGTCTGGGTCGCCTACGACGACCGCCCCTACATGCGCGTCTTCGACGCCCGCACGCGCCGGCCGGCGACCACCATCGACGCCGGCAGTCCGCCAGCGCACGTCCGCTTCGACGACGCATCGGGGCTCGCCCGCTACGGCCGCTTCGCCTACGTGACGAGCGGAAATGACGCCGTGCTCCGCGTCTACGACTGGCGGACGCGACGGCTCGTCCGCACCCTCCGAACCGCGCCCGGCTCCTTCAACCTGTCGGTCGACCACGGCCTCGTCGCGACCTCCTCGCTGACGAGCGGTGAGCTGACGGCGTTCGACGGCGCCCGCCTGCTTCTCGCCGAGCTGGTGGCGCCGGTCGCCAGGGACGTCGCGCTGGTGCCGTAAGCTCGTCCCATGCTGGAGATAGGCGAGCAGATACCGGACGTCCGTGTCTGGATGGGCCCGCAGGAGCCGGTCGCGCTCCGCGAGCTCGCGGCCGAGAAGCCGCTCCTACTCTTGTTTTACCTATTCGATTGGAGCGCGACCTGAACCTCCGAGATGGAGCTCCTGCGTGACAGGAGCACGGACTTCGAGGAGGCGGGTGTGCGCGGCGTCGGGATCTCGCGCGACTCGCCGTGGTCGCACGTCGCCTGGATGCAGGCGCTCGATCTGAACTTCCCGCTGCTCTCGGACTGGAATGCGGAGGCGACGCGCGGCTTCGGCATCGCGCACGAGCACCGCGGCCTGCACGACGTGTCCGAGCGCTCGGCCTTTCTCGTCGACCAGGAGGGTACGGTGCGCGGCGCATGGCGCTACGAGACGGCCGAGGTGCCGGACTTCGACGAGCTGCTCTCGGCCGCCCGGGCTTTGTAGCCCTCGCCTGCGCTCTCTACCTCGCGGCGGGACTGGCTGCGATGTGGCCGGCGCCGAAGCATTTCGACTCGCGGTTCGCCGCGCGCGCCGAGAACATCTCGGGGGAGGCGGCGAGCGGCGACCACCTGCAGGCCGTCTACCACCTCTGGCTCGTCGGCGACCAGCTCGACCACGGGCGCGCGCCGTGGCGCGACCCGTACACGTTCCAGCCGGAATCGAGCCCGCGGGTCAACTTCGGCGGCTGGCCGTTCGGGCTTCCGTTCTGGCCGCTCGACGCCGCCTTCGGGACGGTCCTCGCGTGGAACCTGTTGATGCTGCTGACGTACCTCGCGGCCGGAGGCTTCACGTACCTCTGGCTGCGAGAGATCCTGCTGCCGCCGGGCGCGGCACTCGTCGGCGGGCTGGCGTTCGCGCTCGCGCCGTACCGGGTGGCGCAGAGCGCCGGCCATCTGCGCGGGCCGATCTCGGTGCTGCTGCCGCTCGCGCTCTGGGCGTTCGAGCGAGCGCGCCGCGGCTCGCGGTGGTGGCTGGTCGCTGCGGGTGCGGCGATCGCCTCGATTCCGTTCGAGGACCTGCACCTCGCGCTCGGGGCGGTGCCCTTCTTCCTCGTCTACGCGCTCTGCCGCTCGCGGAGCCGGTGGCTGGTCGCAGGCGCGCTCGCAGCGGTCGCGGCGGCGGCCTGCGCCGCGCTGCTCGTGGCCGAGCTCAACATCTCGGGCTCGATCAGCTCCGGCGGCCGCGCGCTCCAGGAAGTTGCGCACTACTCCGCGACCGGGCTCGATCTCGTCACCCGCCACCGCCGCCACGGGCCGGAGAGCTTCGTCTTCCTCGGCTGGCTGACCCCGATCCTCGCGCTCGCGGGGCTCGTCCTGCTCGTGCGCGGACGCCGGCTCGGGCTCGCGCTGGCGCTTGGCATCGGCGCGATCGTCCCGATCGTCCTGGCGCTCGGGACGCACTTCCCGCTCTACGGATGGGTCTGGCACCACTTCCCGCCGCTCCGCTACCCGCGGGTGCCGGAGCGCTTCATGCCGGTCGCCTGCCTGGCGATCGCCGCGCTCGTCGCCGTCGCGGTCGCGCGCATCGCCCGAGGCGCCGCGCTGGTGGCCGTCGTGGCGGTCGTCTTGCTCTTCGCGGATCTCCGGCTCGGGGTCTCGTCGTACCGCTCCGTCCGGGCGGATTCGGCCAACGCCGCCTACGCAGCGTTGCGCTCGCAGCCGCCCGGGCGCCTGCTCGAGCTGCCGGTGCTGCACCCGAGCGTCGCGCACGGCAGCCTCTACCTCTACTACGACATGCAGGCTCGCCGAGAGCGGCCGAGCGGCTACTCGACGGTGGCTCCGAAGGCGGCCGCGACCCTGGCACTCCGCCTCGAGCCGCTTTCCTGTGGCGAGTGGCGGCCCGGCACCGAACGCGTGCTCGGCGACCTCGGCGTACGCTACGTCGCCCTCCACGGGGGGATCGAGCCGGCACAGTCCTGGTTCGCCTGGCGCGAGCTGGCCGCCCGCGGCTGGGGCGTCCTGGCCCGAGACGGGCGGATCGCGACCTTCGCCCGCGGCCGCCGGGCCGACGCGCCCCCCACGGTCCCCGAGCCCCGACAGCGGATCGTCTTCTGCCCGCAGTGGAACGGCCGCTCCCCGCGCTACCGCCACGGCGCCTTCTGGATCCGCGGCGGCGGCGAGCTCGCGGTCCGGCTCGAGAGCGACGGCCCCGACCGCACGTGGATCACCGCCGACGGAACGCGCCGCTCGGTGCGAGTAGTGGGATCGAAGACGCTGCGCGTCCCTCTCCGGCGCGACGGCTGGCACCTCGTCCGCGTCGATGTCCGCCGCGTCGACCGCCATGTGCGCCTCTCCCAGATCTCGACGAGCCGGTGACCGTCAGGTAACCGAACTACGACGACCCATTGACACATGCCCTCGCGCGCGCGACCATCGAGTCCGGGCCTGGCGTAGGAGGAGGTGGCCGGAACACAACGCGAATGAATCGCCCGCACAGTCGGGGGGCCGACGCGGCACTGCCATCGAGGCAGACACACGAGAGGAGAAGTACATGCGCGTCAAGCACACCCTCCGAGGGCTCACATTCGCGGGGGCCGTCGCGTTGGTCGTGCTCGCCCCGACCTGGAGCGCGAGCGCGGCCGTTCAGCGAGACCACCATCAGGCGAAACCGGTGACCACACCGGGGCCGGCTCACTGGTCCGGCCCCAACGGAACGTTCGGGAACTGGGGCCACGTGCCGGCCCGGGCACGTTCACCGCACGCCCCCCTCGTCGACAACCTGACGAACCCGTCGAACAACGAGATCATGCCGGGGACGACGGACACGTACGTCATCTTCTGGCTCCCGTCCGGCTATCACTTCAGCGGCGGCACGACGGCTGCGAGCGACACGAGCTACGAGAACACGACCCTCAAGTACTTCAACGACGTGAGTGGCTCGCAGATCCTCAACACGACCACGCAGTACTGCGGGAACAACGGCTGTCCCGGTGACACGTCGAACTTCGTCTCGTCGCTCGTCGACACGACGACGTACCCGAAGGCCGGTACCGTGGCCGACCCCCTGACGCGAAGCGACCTCGCCGGCGAGATCGCGTCGCAGATCAGCTCCCACAGCTGGCCGCTCGGCAGTCTCACCGCTATGTACTTCATCTTCCTGCCGAACAACGTCGTCGACTGCAACAACGCCGGCACCGAGTGCAACACGAACACGTACTGCGCGTACCACACCGCCGATTCGTCAGGTGGCCAGCTGTTCGTCTGGGCGGACATCCCGGACAACCGCAGCACCGCAACGATCGGAGGCTGCGGAAACTCGAACGTCACCGGGGACAACTCGGCAGACACGACGCTGAGCTCGGTCGAGCACGAGCACATGGAGGCGATCACCGACCCCTACATCAGGTCCTGGATGAACTCGACCGGAGCCGAGAACGGTGATCTGTGCAACCGCAACATGGGCGTCGCCAACGCAGCCTCGACGACGCCGAATAACTTCCTCGGTGCGGGCAACGCCGACCTCTTCCGGATCCAGCGTGAGTGGTCGAACGCGGCCGGCGGCGGCGGCTGCGCGGCGAGCTACACGACCACCGGATCGTTTGTCGAGTCGCCGACGCCGAGCGGCGGCGACGTCACGAACACCGTCACGGAGTCGTCGATCGCCGGCAACAACGGCGACCTGCTCCACTACCACCTCTCGTTCCACGATCCGTCGAACCAGGACGACGCTTTCTCGGTCTCGGTGGCGGACACGCTTCCGTCGGGTATCTCGGGCTCGCCGCCGTCAGCACTCGGCGACCTCGCGCCGCACCAGACCGCGAACAGCAACTTCACCGGGACGCTGACGGGAGGGCCGCTCCTCGCCGGCACCATCCTGACCGCATCGGCCGTCTACTCGTTCGACGACTCGACCGGAGCGGCACAGCCGACGATCACGCGGACCGCGACCACCACGGTCGTGAACGCGGCGCCGACGGTCGTCGTTCCGGGACCGCAGTCCCAGGACTACCACGACGCGCTCAGCTTCGGCGTCTCGGCAACCGATCCCGACGCCGGCGACTCGATCTCGCTCGCGGCGAGCGGGCTCCCGGCGGGCCTGACGTTCACGGACAACGGCAACCGCACCGGCACCGTCTCCGGGACGATCACGGCGACGCCGGGCGTCTACACGGCGACGTTCACCGCCGACGACCACCATCACCTGAGCCTCTCGAGCGACACGGTGCAGATCACGGTGACCCGGGAGGAGACGACCACGACCTACACCGGGCCGACGGTCGTCGCGCAGGGCTTCCCGGTGACGCTCACGGCCACGCTGCTCGAGGACGGCACGACCGCAGCCGTCGCCGAGCGGGCAGACCCTGACGCTCACGATCGGCGCGCAGAGCTGTGCCGCAACGGTGGACGCGCTCGGCAACGCACAGTGCACCGTCGGCATCGTCACGGCACCACTCGGGACCTCGATCCCGCTCAGCGCGACGTTCGCCGGCGACACGTACTACCTCGCGTCGTCGGACACGTCGAAGACGGCCGTCGTCTTCGCGTTCCCGTCGCGGGGCGCGTTCGACCTCGGCGACCTCACCGTTGCGGGCGCAGGGCCGTTCACGACCCTGACCTGGTGGAGCTCGCAGTGGTCGCTGAAGAACAGCCTCAGCGGCGGGCCGGCGCCGCCCGCGTTCAAGGGCTTCGCCGCCAGCGTGTCGCCTTCGTCACCGCCCGCCTGCGGCGGGAGCTGGACGACGAAGGCGGGCAACAGCCCACCGCCGGTCGCCGACGTGCCGAGCCTCATGGGAGTGCTCGTCTCCTCGTCGATCACGTCCTCGGGGAGCACGATTTCGGGGCAACATCCCGAAGATCGTGGTCATCCGGACCGACCCCGGCTACGGGATGAGCCCCGGTCACGACGGCACCGGGACGCTCGTAGCAACCTACTGCGGCTAGACCTCGATTCCGGGGGAGGGCGCCTCGGCGCTCTCCCCCGGGACTATCCTGGGCGCGTGTCCGTGGTCGCCGCCCTGCTCGCGGCAGTCCTGCTCGTGCTGACGAGAGCGGGAGACGCGTCGGGAACGACAGGACACGCGCGCTTCGAGCTCGGCAGGACCGGTGGGAACATCGCGCCGTTCACGGTCGTGATCCGGCCCGACGGGACGATCGGGCACTCCGGCCCCGTGCGGCTCGAGCATCCGCGCATCCGGCTGTCCAAGACGCGACGCGAGCGGCTGCTTCGCTACGCGAACACGCAGCGGTTCTGGTCCCTCCCGCCACGGACGCTTTGTCGGGACTCGCTCCCCGACGAGGCTTCGCTCTACGTCACGATCCACACCCCCGCGAGAACGCACCGGGTGATCGTTCGAGGTGATTGCAGCGTCCGGTTCTCGCGGATCTACCGCCGGCTGGCCGCGGCGGCCACGGTGATCATGCGCTGACCGCGGCTACATCCCATCAGCGCGCCTAGAGCGCAGGCTGCGTCTCAGCCCTCAACCCTGCAAGCCGCTCGCGGACCTGGCGGGCGAGCGCGAGGTTCTTCTTTCGCTTCGCCCGTTCGAGCGACTGCTCGAGCTCAGCTGCCGCCTCGTCGAGGCGCCCCGCCGTGGCCAGGACCTCGGCGAGGTCCAAGAGGGCGAGGGACTGGTCGCTGAGCGAGTCTGAGTCCTCGCTCCCGGCTACCGCTTCCCTTGCGAGTCGCTCGGCCTCGGCCAGCTCGCCTCGTGCCGCGGCGACGCGTGCCATGACCTGGCGAGAGAGGAAGTAGTCCCCGACGTCCGAGCCGTCGAGCTGCTTCACGACCGCTCGCGAGCGTTCGACGCACCGCTCGGCTTCCTCGAATCGCCCGATCCTGCAGAGCGCGCGGCCGTGGCGGGAGAAATAGGTCGGGAGGAACCCGTATTGCTGCGTCTCCTCGAGCCAGTCGCAGAGCAGCCCGAGGCGCCTGCTCGCGTCCGCATGGTCGCCGCCGAGGGCGGAGATCTCGGCATACAGCCACTCGCTGAATCCCACGGTCTCCGGATCGCGGAGCATGGCTTTCGCTGCCCGGACGGCCTCCTGGACTTCCGCTCCGCGCTCGAGCATCGCGAGCAGCCACGCGCGGGTGAGGAGCAGCCACGACGTCCGCGACGACTCGGCGAGATGGCGATCGAGTCTTTCCAGCGCCTCGTCCGCCGGTCGCGAGCCGTGGATCAGGGTGATACCGAGATCTCCCGCAGGCCGTGCCGCTCGCCCGGCGAGCCGGCTGTGCCGGTATGACTGCTCGGCTGCATTCGTCCATTCGTCGATGCGGCCCCTCCCGTTCGCCACCCCGAAGCCGAGGGCGTACCAGACCTGAGCGAGCCCGGCATGGTCGTCGATCTCCTCCAGCCGAGGACGTAGATCGAGGAGGACTGTCTCCAGCTCGTCGGTCGTGTCGGCACCCGAGAAGCCGCGAAAGAACAGCGCCATCGCCCGCGCGAGGGCCGCGCCCGTCTCGTCGCCGGCGGCCGCGGCCCGGACGGCCGCGGCCTCGCAGATCGCGAGCGGCTCGCACCGGTTCGTGCTGAAACCGACCGGCAAGCTCGATCTCGGCGTGGACATCGGACCGGAACGGCCGCGTGAGCTCGAGCGCCCGCTCGTAGAGGGCGATCGCGGCACGGTCGTCGTCCCTGTCGGCCGCACGCCGCGCGGCAGCCAGGATTCGGTCTCCGGCCCGGAGCGCGAGGGCGGGATCGGGGCGGCCGAGCTCGGCCTCGTAGCGGGCCGCTTGCTCGAGGTGGTAGCCGGCCAGCTCGTCCAGCTCGACGAGTGCGTGCCTCTCCTCGAGCCAGTCGGCCAGGCGGCGGTGCAGGTCTGCTCGCAGGCCTTTCGGCAGGGCCTCGTAGGCGGCATCGCGGATGAGCAGATGGCGGAAGCGGAACGCGTCCTCGCCGGGGAACTGGGGCCGGTCGGAGCGGATCAGCTCGTGCCGGACGAGCGCCGCGAGGCGTGGAAGCACCTCCGGCTCGTCGGGAGCGAGCGCCTGGACGGCGCCGCGGTGGAAGATCTCGCCCTCGACCGCCCCGCGCTCGAGTACTGAGCGCTCCTGCGGGTCTAGCTGGTCGAGGCGTGCTGTCAGGAGCGCCCTGAGCGTCGGCGGCACGTCGAGCACCTCGCCGTCGCCCGCCAGCGCCACCATCTCGGTGATGAAGAGCGGATTGCCGCCCGTGCTCTCGGCGATCCGGCGGCGTGCTTCCTCGGGCACCGACTCTCCGATCAGCGCATCCGCCTCGCCCGGCTGGAGCGGCTCCAGCCTCAGCGGCGCCGACCAGGACGGGCGCCGCTGGAGCAGCTCCGGCCGCGCCATGCACAGCAGCAGTACCGGCGCCCCCGCGGAAACGAGCGCCGTGGATTCGACGAGCTCCAGGAACGTCTCCTCGCCCCATTGCAGATCGTCGAAGCAGACGACGATCGGCGCCTGCTCTTCCAGAAGCTTTCGGAACGCCCAGGCGATCTCGTCCGCGCTCGTCGGGCGATCGCTCTCGCGCAGCAGCGACCGCAACGCCCCCGCCGCGAGCTCGTCGGAGGGGAGGGCGCGGAGCTGCTTCACGACCTCGACGACGGGCCAGTACGTGATGCCGTCTCCGTACGGGAGGCAGCGCCCGCGAACGACCCGGGCGTCGATGCGATCGAGCGCCTCCGCGACGAGACGCGACTTGCCGACGCCCGCATCGCCGATCACCGTGACGAGCTCGCAGCGGGAGGCCGTCAGCGTCCGGTCCCACGTCTCGAGGAGCGCCTGTAGTTCCTGCCCGCGTCCGACGAACGGCCAGGCATGCGAGCGCTCCGGAGCTCCCAGGACCGTGAGCAGCCGAAAAGCCGGCACCGGCTCGGACTTCCCCTTCAACGTCAGCGGCTCCACCGGCTCGACCGCGACCGCCTCCCGCACGAGCGCCAGCGTCGGCTCGCCGACCAGCACCTCGCCGGGCTCGGCGGCCTGCTCCAGCCGTGCGGCGACGTTGACGGCGTCCCCCGTCGCCAGCCGCTCCTCGGTGCCCGTCACGACCTCGCCGGTGTTGACGCCGATCCGGCCCTGGATGCCGAGCTCCGCGAATGCATCCCGCATCTCCACCGCTGCCCGGCATGCGCGCAGCGCGTCGTCCTCGTGCGCCGTCGGAACGCCGAACACGGCCATGACCGCGTCGCCGATGAACTTCTCGACCGTGCCCCCGTGCGACTCGACGATCCCCTTCATCCGCTCGAAGTAGCGGGCCAGGAGTGCCCGCAGCGCCTCCGGGTCGGTCGATTCGCCGAGCGCGGTCGAGCCGGTCACGTCGCAGAACAGCGCCGTCACCGTCTTGCGAACCTCGCGCGGAACAGCCACCGCGGGAAGCGCCGCGCCGCAACCGTTACAGAAGCCGGCGCCGGCCGGGTTCTCCCGCCCGCAGCTGGCGCAGATGAGCATGAGCTACATGCCCATCGCGTGGTACCCGCTGTCCACGTACAGCGTCGTCCCGGTCACGTTGCGCGCGTCGTCCGAGAGCAGGTACGCGGCCGCGCCTCCGACGTCGTCGGCTTCGATGTGGCGATGGAGTGGCGAGCGCTCCTCGACGATCGCCTCCATCGTCGGGAAGCCGGCGATCGAGCGCGCGGCGAGGGTGCGCACCGGGCCGGCCGAGACGGCGTTGACGCGGATGTTCTTCTGGCCGAGGTCCCAGGCGAGGTAGCGAACCGAGGCGTCGAGCGCCGCCTTGGCGACGCCCATCACGTTGTAGTGCGGCACCGCCCGCTCGCCGCCGAGGTAGGTCATCGTCAGGACCGAGCCGCCGCCTGCGGCCTCCATCAGCGGCTCCGCCAGGCGCGCGGCGGCGACCAGCGAGTAGGCCGAGACGTCGAGCGCGAGCCAGAAGCGCTCGCGGGGCGTGTCGGTGAAGCGGCCTTCGAGATCTGCGGCATCCGCGAACGCGACCGAGTGGACGAGCAGGTCGAGCTGGCCGCCGAAGGCCTCGCCCACCTCGCCGAACACGCGCTCGAGGTCCTCGTCGGAGCGGACGTCGCACGCGGTGACGAGCGGCGAGCCCAGCGGCTCGGCCAGATCGCGCACGTTCTTCTCGATCCGCTCGCCCTGGTAGGTGAAGGCGAGCGACGCGCCGCCGGCGGCGAGCCGGCTCGCGATCGCCCACGCGATCGAGCGGCGGTTGGCCACGCCGAGCACCAGTCCTCGCTTGCCTGCGAATGCGCCTTCCACGGCTGGGCGAGTCTACGACGTGCGTTAGCGTGCGCGAGTGGCGCAGGTGGCGGTCGTGACCGGAGGGTCGAGCGGCATCGGGGCCGCGATTGCCCGCGCGCTCGCCGCGAAGGGCTGGCAGCTCGTCCTGGTTGCGCGCTCCGAGGAGCGCCTGCGGGCGGTCGCCGAGGAGCTCGGCGCGGAGTGGGAGACGTGCGACGTCGGCGACCGCGCGGCCGTCGAGCGGCTGGCGGTCTCCGTCCGCGAGCGGCATCCGGCAATCGGCCTGCTCGTCAACAACGCGGGGATCCCCGGCACGGGGCGGCTTCCTGCGCGCGACACCCGAGCGGATCGAGGAGGTGACGCGGACGAACTACCTCGGCGGGATCTGGTGCCTGCGTGCCTTCCTGCCGGCGCTCGAGGCAGCCGCGCCTTCCGACGTGGTCAACGTCGTCTCGGTTGCGGGCACGGTCGCGGTCGGTTCGGCCGGGCCGTACACCGCCTCGAAGCACGCGCAGCTCGCGTTCTCCCGCGCAGCGCGGGTCGAGCTGAAGCCGCGCGGGATCCGCGTGCACACGATCCTCCCCGGGTTCGTCGAGACACCCGGGTTCCCGCAGTACGAGCGGTTCTCGGGCAGCGTCGTCCGCCGGATCGTGGCCGAGCCGGAGCTCGTCGCGGAGCGCGTCGTCGCCGCAGTCGAGCGCGACCGGCGAGAGGTGTTCGTCCCGCGCTTCTACCGGGTCGCGCAGCTCGCGCAGACCCTGGCCCCGCGGCTCGTCGAGCTGGTCGGCGGACGAGGAGTCCGTCCGGCAGGGGACTAAACTGCCCGCCATGGACAGGGTCAGCGCAGAGGACGCCGCACACGTCGCCGAGTTCCGGGCCGCGCTGCGCGCCTTCATGCGGACGACCGAGCGGAACGCGCGGGCGGCCGGGCTGACGCCGCAGCGCTACCTGCTGCTGCTGATGATCAAGGGCGCACCCGACGGCAGCGAGCGCTCGACCGTGACCGAGCTCGCCGAGCGGCTGCAGCTCGCGCAGAGCACCGTCACCGAGCTCGTGCGACGCGCCGAGGAGACCGGACTGCTCGAGCGCGAACGCTCGTCCGCGGACGGCCGGATCGCCTACCTCCGGCTGAGCGCCGAGGGGGAGCAGCGTCTGGCGCGTTCGTTCACGACGAACGAGACCGAACGGCGGACGCTGACGCAGGCGTTCTCGCACCTCGAAGGCAAGCCGATAGGCTGAGCCTGAGCCGATGCACGTCGAGATCCACTACTGCCCAACCTGAAGCGGCTACGACAAACGGGCCGCGAGTCTCGCGGCCGAGCTCACCGGGCAGGGGTTCGACGCGGAGGCCGTCCCTGGCGGTAAGGGCCAGTTCGACGTCCTCGCCGACGGACGGACGGTCTACTCGAAGCACGAGACCGGGCGCTTCCCGGAAGACGGGGAAGTGCTAGCGCTTCTCCAGTAGGTACCAGCCGAGCTCGGCGGCGTAGCCCGGAGGCGCCAGCGTATGCGCGCGGTTACGCGCCTCGCCGTCGCAGCCGGCCAGGTCGAGGTAGGAGTCGAGGTCGCGCGGCTCGCGCTCGTACTCGTTCCGCACCACGACGAGGCCGTTGGACTCGAAAAGGTGGCGTAGGTCGATGTCGGCGAGCGCGCGTGCGTGGGACGGGTCGCGGGCTCGCTCGAAGGCGTTGAGCTCGTTCGCGGCAAGGGGATCGACGGGGGCGATCTGGTCGATCACGAGCACTCGTCCACGCATCCTCGTCAGGCGCGCGAGCTCGGCGACCGCGAGCTCCGGGCGGGCGATGTGGTGCAGCGTCCGCAGCGAGCCGGTGAGGTCGAAGGAGCCGAGCTCGAAGGGCAGCTTGGTCGCGTCCCCCTCGACGAAGGTGACATTCGGGAAAGGGCCTGCGCGCTTGCGGCCTTGCTCGAGCAGCTCGGGGACGAGGTCGACCGCGACCACTTCGCGGACGTGAGGGGCCAGCGCGAACGCGAGCGCACCCGCGCCGGTGCCGGAGTCGAGCATGCGCTCGTCGCCCGTCGGTGCGACGAAGCGGAACACCTTCTCCGCGAGCTCGGCCGCCTGCTCGTCCTGGTGCGCGCCGACCCGCTCAGCCGTCCTCGCGAACCGCTCCCGCGTTGCGTCTTGCATAGTCGAGTGCCTCCTCCCTCGTGGCGATCGTACCCGCCGCCCGCTCCTCCTCGATCTCGGCGAGCAGGCGCCCGATCTCCGGACCCGGCGGGAGGCCGAGCTCCTCGCCGCGGACGAGCGGCTCGGCCGGCTCGGCGCGCCGCGCCTGCTCGACGTCGTCCGCGAGCTCTTCGGCCTCGAGGAAGGCAAGCGCTTCGAGAGCCCACGGTTCCGTCGCGCGGCGGAAGCGGTGGATCGCGCGGGGCTCCGGCGCGGGGTGCTCGGCGCCGAGGAGAGCGCGCGCGAACCTGCGCAGCTCGTTCGAGACCGGGAAGCGCGCGAGGTTCTCGCCGAAGGCCGCCACGAGCCGGAAGTCCGGCGAGTCGAAGCGGTCGAGCCGCGCGTCGAGCCGTCCACCGAGCGGCTCGAGCAGGTCGAGCTCGTCCAGCCGGCCGTAGCCCTGAGGTGAGAGGCGGCGCAGCTCCTGCAGAATCCGCTCGCCGGCGGGCCGCGTGACGAGGGCCGCGTGGTCGCGAACGAGGCGCTCGGTGTCGCCGTCGAGGCTGAGCCCGAGCTCGTCCTCGAGACGCACCGCGCGCAGCAGACGGAGGGGGTCGTCCTCGAAGACGGTCGGGCCGACCGCACGCAGCCGACGGGCCTCCAGGTCCTGCCGGCCGTTGAACGGATCGACCGGCTCTCCGCCGGCGAGCGGCCGCGCGATCGCGTTGATGGTGAAGTCGCGGGTCGCGAGGTCGTCCTCGATCGACCCGGGCAGCGGCGTGAAGTCGACCGTTCGGCCGCCGTCGAGCGCGACGCGCCAGGCGCCGTGACGCTCGGAGAGGGCGAACGGCGCGCCGCTCGCGCCCTTCGCGTAGGCGCGCGCGGCGCGCTTCGGCTCCCGTACTGCGATGTCGAGGTCGACGAGCTCGCGGCCGAGAAGCTCGTCCCGGACGGCCCCTCCCACGACCCACGCCTCCTGCCCGGCCAGCACCTCGCGTGCCTTCTCAAGCATCGACGACCGTCCTGCGCGCCCGCCGCGGGTCGCGGTTGACCCCGCAGACGAGCTCGTAGTTGATCGTCCCCGCCACCTGGGCGTGAGCTTCGGCGAGCACGCCGGGGCCGAGGATCGTCACGGGGGCCCCGACCGGCTCCTGGTGATCGAGCTCGACGGCGAAGGCGTCCATCGAGACCGTCCCGACCACGCGCCGCGCCTCGCCGGAGACGCGCACCTCGGTGCCGGTCAGGTCGCGGCGAAAGCCGTCCGCGTAGCCGACGGGGACGATCCCGATCCAGGTGGGCTCCTCCGCCATGAAGCGCCGCCCGTAGCCCGTGCTCTCACCAGGCTGCAACTGCTTGACCTGCGCGAGGTAGCTCCGCCAGGAGAGCGCCGGCTCGAGCCCGTCGGCCGCCGGGTCCTCGCCGAAGGGCGAGAGGCCGTAGAGCGCGACCCCGCAGCGCGCGGCGTCGAAGCGCGATGACGGGATCCGCAGCGCGGCCGCGCTGTTGGCCGCGTGACGCATCAGGTCCGAATACGGCTCGGTCGCCTCGCGAAAGCGCGCGACCTGCTGTTCCGCGAACCCCGGGTCGCTATCCGCGGTCGCGAGGTGCGTCATCAGCCCCACGACCTCGGCCGACGGCTTCGGCAGCTCGGAGAGCCCCCAGCGGCCCATGCCGGTGTCGAGCTTCAGGTGGACGCGCACGCCTTCGGGGAGCTCGTGGTCGTCCCACACGGCGAGCTCGAGCTTGGCCTCGCGCGCCTCGGCGATCTCGCGGCTGGACGCGGTCGGGCCCATGACGAGGATCCGAGCGAGCGAGAGCTCCGCCCGCAGCTCGATCGCCTCCGCGAACCGTCGCGACGCAGAGGGCGCCCACGCCCTCGTCGACGAGCGCCCCGGCGACGTCCACCGCGCCGTGACCGTAGGCGTCGGCCTTGACGACGGCCCAGAGCTGCGAGCCCTGGAGCACGCGGAGAAGGGTCCGCGCGTTGCGGCGGACCGCGCCCAGGTCGACGGTGATCTCAGACCGGTGCATCGAGCACGAGCGGCAGCGCGCCGATCAGGTCGCTCGCGACGGCGCCTGCCTGCGGGATCTCCTTCGAGGCGAGCTGGTGAGCCGTCGCCGCCGCGGCCGCCGCGAGCCTCGACTCCATGCCCTTTGCCAGGAACGCCGCGACGATGCCGGTCAGGACGTCACCGCTGCCGGCGGTCGCGAGCGCGGGAGTGCCGAGCGAGCAGACCCAGACGCCTTCGCCCGGGCTCGCGACCAGCGTGTCCGCGCCCTTCAGCACGCAGACGCAGCCGAAGCGGTCGGCCGCACGCCGCGCCGCCTCCAGCCGGTGCGCGGAGACCCAGCTCGACTCCTCGCCGAGCAGCCGTCCCAGCTCGCCCTCGTGCGGGGTCAGCACGGTCGGCGCCTTCCGCTCGAACGGCTCGAGCTCGAAGAGCCCGTCCGCGTCCACGACGACCGGCACGTCGAGCTCCGCCAGCAGCCGCCGCACGACTTCCCGCGGCCCCGGGCCTCGCCCCAGGCCCGGCCCGATCGCGACCGCCCCCGCCTTCGCCGCGAACTCGGCGATCGGCTCGATCGCGCGCGGCGCGATCCGGCCGCCTTCCTCGGGGCACGGGAGCTTGACCGCCTCCAGGAGCCGGTGCTCGAAGACCGGGAGCGTCGAGTCGGGAACCGCGACGGCGACGTAGCCGGCGTCCGCGCGGAACGCGGCCTCGGCGGCCAGGCACGGCGCGCCCGTCATCCCGCGCGACCCGCCGACGACGAGCACCGTCCCGGCCGAGTACTTGTTCTGGTCGGCGCGCTTGCGCGGAACGTGCTCGAGGATCTCCCCGGTCACCAGGCGGTTCTCCGTCTCGCGCCGCTCGAGACCGATGTCCGCGACGACGACCTCGCCCGCATGGAAACGGCCGGGCGCCACTTCGAGCCCGACCTTGCGCCCGTGCATCGTCACGGTCAGGTCCGCCTCGACGCAGGCGCCCGCGACCTCGCCCGTCGAGGCGTTCACGCCCGAGGGGAGGTCGACGGCCACCACCGGCACGCCCGCCGCGTTGATCGCCCCGATCTTGTGCGCAGCGTCCTCGCGCGGCTCGCCGTGGAAGCCGGTGCCGAAGAGCGCGTCGACGATCACGTCCGCGCCGCCGACGTCGTCCGAGATCTCCGCCTCGCGCCCGGAGTCGCGCAGGACGTCGACCGCGATCCGCCCGTCGCCCCCGTTCGCGCCGCCGCCGCAGACGGCCACGAAGCGCCGCGCCTCGGGGAAGCGCCGCATCGCCTCCTCCGCGACCGCGCGCCCCGCCCGGGCCATCAGCTCGTCGACGTCGTGGCCGGCCTCGGCTGCGCGCATCTCGTCTGCCGTGTAGAGCGGCTCAAGCATCCGAGACGACGCAGACCGCCTGAGCGAGCTCCCGCGAGTGCGTCATCGAGAGCTCGATCCGACCGGCACCGACCCGCTCGGCCCACTCGAGGGTGCGGCCGGAGAGCGTCACGCCCGGCTTCGGCCGGCCCGCGATCTCGATCTCGCGCCAGGTGAAGCGGACTCCCGAGCCCGAGCGCCTTGCCGACCGCCTCTTTGCCGGCGAAGCGCGCGGCGTAGTGCTGCGGCGGGTTGGCGCGGCTGTCGCAGTAGGCGCGCTCGGTCTCGGTGAAACAGCGCTCGCGGAAGCCGGGGTACCGCTCGAGCGCCCGCGCGATCCGCTCGATCTCGATCAGGTCGACGCCGACCCTCACAGGTGCGCCTCCAGCCATTGCGGCAGCGCGGCGATCGAGTCGATCACGCCGTCCGGCCGGACCGTGGCCTCGTCGAGCTCCTCCTCTCGGAACTTCCCGGTCCGCACCAGGACGGTCCTGAGCCCGAAGGCCGAGGCGCCGGCGACGTCGGCTTCGATGTCGTCGCCGATCATCCAGGTCTGCTCGGGCTCGTAGTCGAGCGCGTCGAGCGCGGCCGCGAAGTAGGCGGCGCTCGGCTTGCCGAGCACGGTCGCCTCCTGCTCGGCCGCGTACTCCAGCCCCGCGACGAACGCGCCAGCGTCCAGCAGCGCCCCGCGCGACGTCTGCCACCAGCGGTTCTTGTGCAGGCAGTAGAGCTCGGCCCCGTCCTGCAGCTCGGCGAACGCGCGCGCCAGGTTGTAGTAGCTGAAGACCTGGTTCGTCTCGAAGGCCTCGTCGGCGCCGCCGAGCAAGACCGCGTCTGCGTTCTCGCCCACGAGCTCGAGCCCCTCCAGGTCGTCGACGATCGCCGGCATCGTCAGCGCCAGCACCCGCTTGCCCCTGAGCGCGTGCGCGGCGGCGATAGGAGTCGTCTGCAGCTCCCGGTCCTCGAGCTCGACGCCGAACGAGCGGATCTCCTCCGCGAGCGCACTCCGCGAGTGCGTGGTGTTGTTGGTCACGAAGCGGAGAGCGTGGCCCATTTCCCGGAGGCGGGCAGTTGCCTTGGCCCCGCCGAGGATCGGATGCCCCGAGACGTGCAGCACCCCGTCGACGTCGAGGAGAATCGCACTCATGGCGGCAGACTCTATTCGGGTGACGCGGTCGGTCTCCATCCCGCGCTCCGAGATCGAGCTGCGCTTCTCGCGCTCGAGCGGGCCCGGCGGGCAGCACGCGCAGAAGTCGGACACGCGGGTCGAGGCCGTCTTCGACGTCGAGCGCTCGGTCGGGCTCACCGAGACGCAGAAGCGGCGAGTGGTGGCGCGCGCCGGCCCGGTGCTGCGCGCGGTCGCCCAGGACGAGCGCAGCCAGTGGCGCAACCGCGAGCTCGCGACCGAGCGGCTCGTCGAGGGGCTGCGCGAGGCGCTCCGCGTCCCGCGCCCGCGCCGGGCGACGAAGCCCACGAAGTCATCCGTCGAGAAGCGGCTCGAGCGAAAGCGCCGCCGCAGCGACGTCAAGCGCCTGCGGCGCCCTCCACCCGACTGAGAAAGCCGCGCACCAGCGCGAGCGTCTCCTCGGGCTGCTCCGCCTGGGCCATGTGCGAGCTCTCCTCGAGCACGACGTACTCCGAGCCCGGGATCGCCCGGTGCGCGGCCTCGGTGCAGGCGGGCGTGACCTCGTCGTGGCGGCCTGAGACGACCAGGGTCGGCACCTGGATCCGTCCGAGACGCGGCGTGATGTCCCAGTCGCGGATCGTCCCGATCACGTGGAACTCGCTCGGCCCGTTCATCGCGTGGTAGACCTCGGGATTCGCCTCGAGCTTCTCGAAGCACTCGACGAGCCAGTCCGGCCAGGGGTCGGTGCGGCAGACATGGCGGCGGTAGAAGACCATGCTCGCCTCCTCGTACTCGGGCGAGTCCGTCGTCCCGGCCTCCTCGTGCTCGCGGAGGGTCGCCTCGACCTCCGGCGGCAGCTCCGAGCGCAGCCGCGCGACCTCCGGCATCCAGTCGGGCACGCTCGGCGGCGAGCTCTCGACGATCAGCGAGACGAGGCCCTCCGGCTGCTCCGTCGCGTACTGCATCCCGAGCATGCCGCCCCACGAGTGCCCGAGGACGTGCACGCGCTCGAGGCCCAGAGCCTCGCGGACGACCCCGACCTCCTCGACGAAGAGCTCCGGCTGCCAGATCGAGACCTCGTGCGGCTCCTCGAGACCGGAGTTGCCGGACCCGATCTGGTCGTAGAAGACGACGCGCCGCTCGTCGGCCAGCGCCTCGTAAGGCTTCAGGTGCAGCCAGTTCGCGCCGGGCCCGCCGTGGAGGCAGAGCAGCGGCAGGCGCGCGTCGTCCTCCGAGCCCGCGGCGAGCGAGCGGTACCAGGTTCGGCCGCCCCGGAACGGGACGTAGCCCTCGTCGACGCGTGACGCATCGGACACCTGCCCATCTTTCCACGACGAACGATTTACGCCGCGCTAACAGGTGGCTAATCGGCGCCTGACAACGCGGAGCCAGGATCCGTTCGATCCCTCGACCAAGGAGCTCGGATGAAGCGCAACCTGCTCTACCTCATGCTCGTCGCCCTCGTGGTTGCGACGGCAGGCACGTCGAGCTCGCTCGCAGCCCGGCAGAGCTCGAACATCACGTACGTCTTCAACGGTCGCCTCCTCGCCGACGCCGGCAGCTCGACGTCGCTGTACGTCGACGTCAACGGCGGCAGCCACGCCGCGCTGCGGAAGCTGATCGGCCAGGGCGACGCCCAGCACTTCGCGGTCGGCCCGAACACGCAGTACATCCGCTGGACGCACGGCGTGCCCACCGTCGTCCAGGAGTCGAACCTCGTCGCGGGAGACCGCGTCAGCGTCAAGGTCCCGGCCGCGCGCAGCGCGTCGCTGTCCGAGATCGAGTCCACGCCCGCCCGCCGGGTCGCGGACAACGGCCCCACCGGGCGATTCCCTCGTCGCCCACTCTGGCTCTTCATCGGCACGCTGGACGCCCCCGCGTCCGGCGGCCACTTCACGCTCCACATCCGCAACGGCAACCTCCGCGCGTTGCGGGCGATGCTCGGAGCGCCGCTCGACCAGACGTTCACCTACGACGCGCACACGATCTTCGTCCTCTGGCAGGGCGGCGTGCCGACGGTGATCTCTCCCTCCCAACTGGTTGTCGGCGACCGGATCTCGGTCCGGATCCGCGCACCGCAGTCGTACTCGCTCGGCCAGGTCGAGTCGGTCCCGGCGAACCACGTCGGCGACCACGAGCCTGGTGCCGGCGCCAGCAAGTAGCCGTCGCACTCCTCCCCGACCGAGAGGCCGCCCTGCGCGGCCTCTCGGCGTTCTGCCGCTAGGGTCCGCACATGCGACTGCGGGGGTCCTTCGGCGGCCGTGACCTGGCAGTGGATCTAGGGACGGCGAACACGCTCGTCTTCATCCGCGGCCGGGGAATCGTCCTGTTCGAGCCATCGGTGGTCGCGTTCTCCGAGGAGACCGGCCGGGTGTATGCGGTCGGCGAGGAGGCACGGCGCATGATCGGCCGGACGCCGGCGACGATCCGCGCCACCCGCCCGCTGCGCCACGGCGTGATCGCCGACTTCGAGATCACCGAGCAGATGCTCCGCCACTTCATCAGCAAGGCTGCGGGCGGCCGCTTCGCGTTCGCGCGGGTCGTCCTCTGCGTCCCGAGCGGGATCACCGACGTCGAGCGGCGCGCGGTCGACGAGGCCACCAGGTCCGCGGGGGCCCGCGGCGTGTTCCTGATCGAGGAGCCGATGGCCGCCGCGATCGGCGCGAACCTGCCCGTCGGCGAGGCGGTCGCCAGCATGGTGATCGACATCGGCGGCGGCACAACCGAGGTCGCGGTCATCTCGCTCGGCGGGATGGTCGTCTGGGAGTCGATCCGCGTCGGCGGGTACGAGCTGGACGAGGCGATCGTCGACTACGTCAAGAACGCGCACAAGCTGCTGATCGGGCAAGAGACGGCCGAGACGGCCAAGATCGCCATCGGGTCCGCATGGCCGATCGACGGCGGGCTGCAGGACACGCAGGTCGCAGGACGGGATCTCGTCACCGGGCTCTTGCGGCGCGTGACGCTCGGCGCCGACGACATCCGGCGCGCGCTCGAGCCGCCGGTCGCGCGCATCGTCGCCGCGGTCAAGGACACTCTCGAACGGACGCCGCCCGAGCTCGCCGCCGACGTCGCCGAGCGCGGGATCGTCCTCGCCGGCGGGGGGTCGCTGCTACGCGGAATCGGCGAGCGGCTCAAGCACGAGGTCGGGCTCCCGGTGCAGCTGGCGGAGTCGCCGCTGACGTGCGTCGCCGAAGGCGCCGGCCGAAGCCTCGACGAGCTGGAGACGCTCGAGCGGAGCGCCAAGGCCCAGCGCCGGGTCTATCGCTAGCGAATCAAGGCGCGGATCCGGTCGAGCGGCCGCGGGCGCCTGACCTCCGGCGCTGCCAGGAAGAGCGACAGGCGGTCGGCCTCGTCCTCGTCGAGCGAGACCGCGGCTTCTGCGACGCCCTCCACGCTCCACACGCTGAAGCGCACGTGCGGCTCGTCCGTCAGGTAACGCGAGACGCGGAGCGCCTTTCCGTCGTCGCGGGGATGCGCGCGAAAGAACTCGACGAGCTTGCTGCGCTGAGGGGCGGCGCACCACGGACAGAACCGGAACGCCGATTCGAGCTTCCCACCACACTCGGCGCAGACGCGCACCTGCTCGTACCTCCTTCTCGCGCGTAACCGTACCCCGTTCGAGGGATTTCAGTGCTACGGGACTGACAACGCGCGAAATGGGTATGGCGCGGACGTGAGCTCACTCCCCGCCGATCCGCTCGAGGCCGAGCTCGGCTCGCTCTTCGAACGGCACTCTCGCCGGATTCTCGGCTACTGCCTGCGCCGGCTGCGGAGCCGCGAGGACGCCGAGGACGCGGTTCAGCAGACCTTCATCAACGCCTACCGCGGGCTGCGGCAGGGGACCACGCCGCGCTCCGAGCTCGCCTGGCTCTTCAAGATCGCAGAGAACGTCTGCCGCGAGCGGCGCCGCGCGGCCTGGCGGCGCGGCCGCCTCGAGGTCGCGCAGAGCCCCGAGGGGATCGAGACGCTTGCCTCGCCGGAGCACGAGCCGACCGTGGAGCTCGACGGCCTGGCCGACGCGCTCGCCCAGCTCGCGCCGAACCAGCAGCGGGCGATCCTGCTGCGGGAATGGCAGGGTCTCTCCTACCGGGAGATCGCCCACGAGCTCGGCGTCACCGAGGCCGCGGTCGAGACCCTGCTCTTCCGCGCGCGCCGCTCGCTCGCCCGCAGGCTCGACCGCTCGCGCGTCGCGGCGCTCGGCAACCTCGGCTCGCTCGCAGCGTGGGCGAAGTCGCTCTTCGGAGGGGCCGCGGCGAAGCTGGCGGCGACGGCGGCCGTGATCGTGGTCGTCTCCGCGGCGGACCCGGCGCTGCGGCAGCAGATCCAGGGCGCGTTCGCCTCCACGCCGCCCACGCGCCATGCCCAGGCCTCGGGGACACAGGCGACCGCCCGGCACCAGTCGGCTCAGACGCACGCCGCGAAGCCGGCTGCGCACCGGAAGGCACGGCGCGCCCGCCGCGCGAAGACCACGCGCTCGACGGGCCTGGCCGTACGCCACGCAACGCATCCCGGGCGCACGGTCGTAGCCGCCCTGCCGCCCGCCGGCCCGCCTCCGCCGGCGCCGGCCGCCGCCGCCCGGCGGAATCGGCATACCGCCGCCTCCGCACCTTCCGCCGGTGCCGCCGCTGCCGCCCGTGCCGCCGCTCCCGCCGGCGCCGCCGATCAACCTGCCTCCGCCGCCACCTCTGCCTTAGGTTCCAACCCGGCCTCGAACTTCGCGCGGCACCCGGGCCCGCAGAAGTAGTACGTCTGCCCGTCCACTTCGAGCGTGAGCGCCTTGCGCCGGTCGACCGTCATCCCGCAGACGGGTCGCGCGCGCCGCGGCGCAGCGTCAGGGCGACGAGCCCGGCGGCCACGAGCGTGAACACGATGTTGAGCGCGGTCGTGTAGTTCCACGAGATCCCGCGCGCCGTGATCGAGTCGATCGAGGGCCGCTCGCTCGGCACGAGCCCGGCCGCGCTGAAGATCCCGTCGACAGCGAGCGCGGAGAGGACGATCGCCGTGAACATCAGCCCGACGATCACGACCGTCAGGCGGCCGCCGTAGTAGCGCCGGTAGACGAGCACGAGCGGAATGATCAGCAGGTCGGCGTAGATGAACGAGATCACGCCCGCGAACGAGATCCCGCCGGCCCAGAGAACCGCCGCGAGCGGGACGTTGCCGACCGAGCAGACGAACGCGAGCACCGCGACGACGGGGCCGAGGACAACGTTCTCGAGGAGCTGCCCGCTGCCGCCCCTGTCGGTCAGGAAGAGCCCGTTGAAGAAATCCATCGGCAGCAGCGCGATGAAGCCTGCGATCAGGAAGCCGGCGGTGATCTCCTTCCAGAGCATCTGCGCGTCGCCGCGGAAGTTGTGGGCGACGTCCGACCACGCCTCGAGTGAGAGGAATCGCGACGCACCGCCTGCGGAGTGGTGCTCGTGCCCGGTGCTGGCGGCGAGCGCACGCTCTCGCGCCTCCTCCTCCTGCTCGCGCGTCACGAGCAGCCGGATCCCGAGCCACATGAGAGCGATCAGAAGCACGCCGCCGACGAGCTCGGCGAAGGTGAACTGCCAGCCGATGAAGACCCAGAGCACGATTCCGAGCTCGAAGACGAGGTTCGTCGAGGCGAACTGGAACACCATCGCGCCGGCGAGGCTGCCGCCCTTCTGGAAGATCGACTTCGCGATCGCGACAGCTGCGTAGCTGCACGACGACGAGGCCGCGCCGAGCCCTGTCGCGAGCGCGACCGTGCGGGGCCCGCGGCCGCCGAGCGCCCGTTCCATCCGCTCCCGCGGCACCCACGCCTGCACGATCCCGGAGAGCAGGAACCCGAGCACGAGCGCCCACCAGACCTCCCACGCCATCTGGAAGGCGTTCCAGAGGCCCTGGCCGATCTGATCGAGAACGTGCATGGTCGGAAAGATCAGGATTCGGTGGCCAGCCGAACGCCGAACGTGACCAGGACGAGGCCGGCGACGGCGTCGAGCGCGCGGCGCACGCGCGTTCGGAGAAGGAACGCCTTGGCCCGCGCGACCGCGAAGGCGTAGAGAGACAGCCAGGCGAGCGTCAGCGACGCGAAGGTGGCTCCGAGGGCGAGCATCCCTGCGAACGACGCCGCGAACTGGGGCAGCAGACTGGTGAAGAAGACGACCATCTTCGGGTTGCCGAGGTTGCTGAGCACGCCCTGGCGGTAGGCGGCTTTCCGGCGGCCGCCGACCGCGCCATGGGGTCGACGGCGGATGGCGGCGGCAAGAGCCTGCGCGCCGAGGAAGACCAGGTACGCGGCGCCCGCCACGCGCAGTCCGACGAAGAGCGGCCTGGATGCAAGCAGAAGCGCCGAGAGCCCCGCGCTCGCCGCGAGCGCCCAGGTCAGCTGGCCCGTGACGACGCCGAGCGCCGTGAGCACGCCGCCGCGCCGGCCCGCCGTGAGCGTGTTCCTGACCGCGAGCGCCGTGTCCTGGCCGGGGGTGACGATCACGACGAGCGAGACGCCGAGGAACGCTGCGAGCTGACCGAGGCCCATCTTCGGCATGATCGCAGCGTGGCGAGGGTCGCCGTCGTCGGGCTCGGCGCGATGGGCAGCCGCATCGCGCGGCGGCTGCTGGACGCCGGCCATGACCTGACCGTCTGGAACCGGACGCCTGCCAAGGCCGAGGCACTCGGCGCCCCCGTCGCGGCCAGCCCGGCCGAGGCGGCCGCGAGCTCGGAGGTCGCGATCACGATGGTTGCCGACCCGTCTGCGCTCGAGGCGGTCACGGAAGGCCCCGACGGCGTCGCGGCCGGCGCGGGCGACGGAACCACCGTGATCGAGATGTCTACGGTCGGCCCGGCCGCGATCGAACGCCTCGCGCGCGCAGTGAGAGCGCCGCTCCTCGACGCGCCGGTGCTAGGCAGCCTCAGCGAGGCCGAGTCCGGAACGCTCTCGATCTTCGTCGGCGGCGAAGAGCCGGTGTTCGAGAGCCACCGCGAGCTGCTCGAGACCCTCGGGAAACCGCTCTACGTCGGCCCGTCGGGCTCGGGCGCCGCCGCGAAGCTCGTCGCCAACTCGACGCTCTTCACGGTGATCGGCGCGGTCGGCGAGGCGGTGGCGCTCGCCGACGCGCTCGGCCTCTCGCGACAGGCCGCGTTCGAGGTGATCGGCCGAACCGCCCTCGCCGAGCAGGCGGAACGCCGCCGCCCCGCGCTCGAGTCCGGCGAGTTTCCTCCGCGCTTCCCTCTCCGCCTGGCGCGCAAGGACGCTGAGCTGATCGCCGAGCTCGGCCTCGACCTGAGGCTCGTCGAGGCCGCCCGCTCGTGGCTGTCAGAGACGGACGGTGAGGACCGCGACTACTCCGCGGTGCTCGAGCAGATCCTGAAGGCAGCGAAGCACTAGCGCGTCCAGGTCGGCTCCTCCGCATTGCGCGCGAGGACGCGCGCCGTCCCCCCGGCAAATGGAACGACGACGACCCTTCCGGGCTTCTCGAGCCCTCCGGCCTGGGCGAGCACGTACCTCCCGTCCCGGCTGATTGCAGCTGCGTTCGCGAGCTCCCACGAGCGGCGGCGCACCCGGAGGACATGCGGCTTGCCGTCCGGAAGGGCGAACGTGACCGGCGGACAATCGGACTCGGCAGCAAGGCACGCGAGCAAGTGCGTCCCGTCCTCGGAGAAGGCGACGGGCTCGATGCCGAGTGCACCGGACTTGTCGTGACCGCTCGCCAGGATCCGCCTCCCGCTCCCGTCGGGGCGCATCAGGCGGAGGTCGGCGATCAACCAGCCCTCTCTCGCCCGGTAGTGGCTGTAGGCGATCGAGCGACGGCCCCAGACAGGCCGGCCGCTGTGGTGATCGTGCGTCAGGCGGCTGACGCGTCCGTCCGTGAGCCGGATCGCGTACACGTCGCTCCGAAACCAACGGCCGTAGCTCCCGTTGCTCTTCGCGTAGACGACTGCATCTCCGCTCGGCGCGAAGCTTGCGCAGCAAACGTGGCCGCGGTCCAGCAGGCGGCGGCGTCCTGATTCGGCGTCCGCCAGCAGGATCCGCTGCCGGGTCGTGTAGACGAGCCGGCGGCTCTGGGTCCCCACGCGACGTCTACGGCCGCATCGATCCGCGTCGTCCGGCCGGTTGCGAGCTCCTTCACCCAGAGCATCGGCAGCGCGGACGGTCGGCGTGGCATCACGTACGCCAGGCGGCGCCCGTCGGGCGAAAACTTCGGGCGGAGGGCGGTCTCGACCAGCTTGCGCGCGTCGGAGCCGTCGGCGCTCGCGGTCCAGACGGCGAAGTCGTAACCGTGGGTGCGGGAGAACGCGAGCGCGTTCTGTCGATTGCTGCCGGCCTGCGCCGCCCCGGCGGCGAGAGGGATCAGCGCGAGGAGCGCGAGCGCGCTACTCGACAGTGACCGTCTTGGCCAGGTTCCGCGGCTGGTCGACATTGAGGCCGCGCAGGCGCGCGATGCGGTAGGCGAGGAGCTGCAGCGGCACCACCGCGAGCGCCGCCTGCAGGAAGGCCGGGGAGCGCGGCACGTAGATCACGTCGTCGGCGTGATGCTGGATGTCCTCGTTCCCGTCCGTCGCGATCGCGATCACGTGGGCGCCTCGGGCCCGCGTCTCCTGGATGTTCGACACGACCTTGTCGTAGATCAGCTTGTGGTCGGTCGCCACGACGACGACCGGCGTCCCCTCCTCGAGCAGCGCGATCGGCCCGTGCTTCATCTCGCCGGCCGAGTAGGCGTCGGTCGGGATGTAGGAGATCTCCTTCAGCTTGAGCGCCCCTTCCAGCGCGACCGGGAGGCCGATGTGCCGGCCGAGGTAGAGGAAGAACTGCTTCTCGTAGAAACGCTGCGCGATCTCCTCGATCGGATGGTCGCCGTCGAGGAAGTGCTCGATCTTCTGGGGGAGCTCGTAGAGCTGGTCGAGGATGAACTCGACCTCGTCCGGCGGCAGCGTCTTCCGCACCTTCGCGAGCTTCAGGCCGATCAGCGAGAGCAGCGCCGCCTGCGCGGTGAAGGTCTTCGAGGCCGCGACCCCGATCTCGAGGCCGCAGCGCGTGTAGAGGACGGACTCCGCCTCGCGCGTGATCTGCGAGCCCATCAGGTTCGTGATCGCGAGCGTGCGCGCGCCGAGCTCGCGCGCGAGCTTGATCGCGTTGACGGTGTCGCGCGTCTCGCCAGATTGCGAGATCCCGATCACGAGGGTGTCCTTCGAGAGCACCGGGTTGCGGTAGATCCACTCGCTCGCGATGTCGGGCTCCACAGGCAGGCGCGCCCACTCCTCGATCATGTAGCGCCCCACGACCCCCGCGTGGTACGCGGTGCCGCAGGCGACGATCACGATCCGGCGGAGGTTGCGCAGCTGCTCCTCGGTCATGCCGAGGCTCTCGAGCACGAGCTCGCCGTGGCGGATCCGGTCGCCGAGCGTCTCGGCGACGGCCTCCGGCTGCTCGTAGATCTCCTTGAGCATGAAGGTCTCGTACCCGGACTTCTCGGCCTCGTCGAGATCCCAGTCGACCTCGATGACCTCGCGCTCGACGTCGCCGTCCTCGACGTCGACGAAGCGCGCGCCGTCCTCGGTGATCGAGACCACCTCGCCGTCTTCGATCAGCTGGATCGAGCGCGTCTCGGAGATGAACGCCGCGGCCATCGACGCGAAGAACATCTCGCCCTGGCCGACGCCCACGAGCAGCGGGCACTGATGGCGCGCGCCGACCAGCTGGCCCGGATGGTCGTGGTGGACGACGACGAAGGCGTAGTGGCCCTCGAGCTCCCTGTAGGCCGCGCGCACGGCCTCGGTCAAGTCGCCGTCGTAATGGCGCTCGACGAGGTGGACGACGACCTCGGCGTCGGTCTGGGTCTTGAACGTGTGCCCGTCGGCTTCGAGGGAGCCTTTCAGCTCGCGGAAGTTCTCGACGATCCCGTTCAGGACGATCGCCAGCTTGCCGTCGTCGCAGCCGGTGAGCGGGTGGGCGTTCTGCTCGGTGACGGCCCCGTGCGTCGCCCAGCGCGTGTGGCCAACGCCGGTCGTCGAGACCGAGCCGTTGGACCCCGCCGCGGCGATCAGGTTCTGAAGGTTTCCGACCGCGCGCACGTAGTCCAGGCTGTCGTCCTCGCGGAGCGCGAGCCCCGCCGAGTCGTAGCCGCGGTACTCGAGCCGCTGCAGCCCCGCGAGGAGAAGCTCCTTACACGGTCTCCGTCCGACGTATCCGATGATGCCGCACACGACCGGGCAAAACCTCCCTTAGAAACGCGAAACGCCCGGCTGCTCTCCCCACCCCCGCGTCGGGGCGGGTCAGCCGAGCTCTCGTGTCACGAGAGCGCGGATGGTACCACAGGCCTCCTGCGCAACGGCCTCATTTTCGGCCTCGGCGAGGATGCGGATCAGGGGCTCGGTGCCCGACGGACGGACGAGAACGCGCCCGTTTCCGTCGAAGCTCTCGTTCAGGCGCTCGACCTCGGCGCGAACGCTCGCGGGAAGCTCGCGCCTCGCGACGCGGACGTTCGCCGTGACCTGTGGAAAACGTGGCATCACGGCCGCCGCTTCCTCGAGCGTCCTGCCCTTCAGCGCAGTGCAGAGGAGGAGCCCCGCGGCGAGGCCGTCGCCGGTCACGTGGTCGCGCAGGTAGATCAGGTGGCCCGACTGCTCGCCGCCGAGCAGGCCGCCCTCGCGAAGCAGCGCCTCGAGCACGTAGCGGTCGCCGACGTCTGTCGTGAGCACGCGGACGCCGTGCTCCGCGGCCAGCCGGTGGAACCCGAGGTTCGTCATGACCGTGACCGCGACGACGTCGACCTCCAGGTCGAGCATGAGGATCGCGATGATCTGGTCGCCGTCGACGACCTCCCCGCGCGCGTCGACGGCCAGCATCCGGTCACCGTCGCCGTCGAACGCGATCCCGAGGTCCGCTCCCGAGCTCGTGACGGCTCGTTGCAAGGCAGCGAGATCGGTGGCGCCGCAGCCCTGGTTGATGTTCGTGCCGTCCGGCTCGGACCCGATCGCGGTCACGTCTGCGCCGAGCCGCTCGAAGGCCTTCGGCGCGATCTCCCAGTAGGCGCCGTTCGCGCAGTCGACGACCACGCGGAGCCCGCTCAGGTCGGAGCCGAAGCGGTCGAGGATGTGCTCGAGGTAGCTGTCCGTCGCGACGGCCACGCGGTCGATCGCGCCGCCCCCGGGCGCAGGCGCGTCGAGCAGCGCCTCGATCTCCTCCTCGGAAGCGTCCGACAGCTTCCGACCTTCGCGATCGAAGAACTTGACGCCGTTGTACTCGGGCGGGTTGTGCGAGGCGGAGATCACCGCCCCGAGGTCGAGCGTCAGCAGGGCGACCGCCGGCGTCGGCAGGACGCCGGCCACGACGGCATTTCCGCCCGCAGAGACGACTCCGCGCGCAAACGCCTCCTCGAGCTCGGGCCCGGAGGCCCGGGTGTCGCGGCCGACGAAGACCCGCCCGCCGTCCGACCAGAGCGTTGCGGCCTTGCCCAGCCGCTCGACGAGATCTGGCGTCAGATCTTCGCCGACGACCCCGCGGACGCCGTCCGTGCCGAAGTAGCGCCTCGCCATCCGCGGGAACCTAACGGCGTTCGTCGACGAAGGCGGCGATCTCCGCGATCCCGGGCTTGTAACCGTCGCTGGTGTCGACCTCGATTGCCGGAGCGGAGAGCGAGATGCGCACGAAGGCCTCCAAAAACCGCCTCCATTCCTCCGCTTCGCCGGGGTCGGCGTGGGCGCGGCGGGTTCCACGAGCGCCGGCTCGCTCGGCCGCCAGGGCCGAGTCGGTCACGCAGTGGACGATGCGCAGCTCAGCGAGGCCGGCGAGTGGCTCAAGCCCCTCCCGCCACAGGCGGTCCTGGAACGCGGCCTCCGCGACAACGGTCACGCCTCCCTCGAGGAGCAGCCGAAGCACGTCGAAGAAGAGCGGGAACGTCCGTTGCGTCAACGGGTCGCCGGAGGCGGCCTCGAACTCGCCGCGATGCGCGTGAACCATCCCTTCCTTGATCTCGTCGCGACACACGGCGGGGCAGCCGATCGCCTCGGAGAGACGATGCGCGAGCGTCGTCTTGCCGGAGCCGGGCGGACCGCTGACGACGACGAGGGTGGGTTTCGTGTTCGTGTCGGCTAGCGCTTGGAGAACTGCGGCGCCTTGCGGGCCTTGTGCAGGCCGGCCTTCTTGCGCTCCACGATCCTCGCGTCGCGCGTCAGGAACCCGGCTCGCTTGAGCGGGATGCGGAGCTCCGGATCGGCCTCGACGAGCGCGCGGGCGATGCCGTGGCGGACTGCGCCCGCCTGGCCGCTCGGCCCGCCGCCGTGGACGCGGACGCGCAGGTCGAACGTTCCCTCGACGCCGGCGACCTTCAGCGGCGCGAGCGCGACCTCGCGGTGCGTCGCGCGCGGGAAGTAGTCCTCGATCGTCCGGCCGTTGAACCAGGTCGTGCCGTCGCCCGGGCGCAGGATCACGCGCGCGACGGAGGTCTTCCGCTTGCCGGTGCCTCGGTACTGCGCGATCTCGCTCATGCCCGCTCCCGGTGCCGGCGGAGCCGGCCCCTCCGCTCCTTGTGAGCTCCGTCAAGCCTACGCTCATGTCCTGAGCTCCAACTCGGTTGGCGCCTGCGCCTCGTGCGGGTGCTCCGGGCCGGCGTAGATCTTGAGCTTCTTGATCTGCGCGCGCGAGAGCCGGTTCCGGGGAAGCATCCCCTTGACGGCCTTGCGCAGCACCTCCGTCGGCTGCCGCGCGAGCTGGTCCTTGAGCGGGCGTGCACGGAGGCCGCCCGGGTAGCCCGAGTGCCGGTAGTACATCTTGTCCTCGAGCTTGTTCCCGGTGACCGCGATCTTCTCGGCGTTCACGACGACGACGAAGTCGCCGGTGTCCACGTGCGGCGTGTACTCGGGCTTCGTCTTGCCGCGGAGCGTGTCCGCGATCTGCGTAGCGAGACGCCCGAGCGTCTTTCCTTCCGCGTCGACGAGATACCAGCGGCGCTCGATCTCGCCCGGCTTTGCGTTCCAGGTCTTTTGCATAGAAGCGGCGGGCTCGGCCCGCCGGGGACGCAGTGTACCAACAGTCACGCCGTACCAATCGTCACGCAGGAGCCTCCTGCAGCGGGGCCGGAGGGCGAGGCGAAAGCGCGATCCAGAGCGCCGGCAGCGCCACGGCGACCGCGCCTCCAAGGGCGATGCTGTTCCGGCCGGCGTGCGTGTAGGCCAGGCCGCCGAGCAGCGCGAGCGCGCCGCCGACGGACCCCGAGAGGAGGTCGTTGAAGCCGATCAGGCGCCCTCGCTCCGACGGACGCGCCAGGTCGACCAGCTCCGAGGTGGCCGCGACGTAGGAGAAGCTCCAGCCGAGCCCGAGCCCGAAGAGCGCGACGCCGGTGGCCAGGATGCTCTCGGTTCGGGCGAGAGCAAGCGTCGAGACGCCCATCACCGCGAGCCCCCCGACGAGCGCCGTGCGACGGCCGAGGCGGTCGATCAGGTCGCCCACCACGAGCACCAGGCCGTACATCCCGACGATGTGCGCGCTGATCACCGGGAACACGTCCGACTGCATGTGGCCCTGGCCGACCATCATGTAGCCGGTCAGGTTCATCACGGCGACCATCACCGCGAAGCTCGGCGAGGGCGCCGAGCAGCGCGGTCGGAACGCCCGGCCGGCGCAGGAGCTCGCGGAGCGGCGCGGCGGGCTCGTCGCCGGCGTCCTGCGCGAGCGCCCGGGCTTGCCGGCTCGGGTCGGGGCGGACGGCGAGCACGAGCACCACGCCGATGGCCACGATTCCGGCAGCCACGAGCCAGGGCACGACGAGCGCCTGGGCGTCGAGCTCCCGGCCGGCGAAGAGCGGGCTGAAGACGGTCGGCCCGAGGATCGCGCCGAAGACGGCGCCGAAGAGCACGAGCGAGATGCCGCGGGCGCGGCGCTCGGGCGGGTACATGTCGCCGCCGGCGGTGCGCGCGAGCAGCGCGATCCCAATCGCGCTCCCGACGGCGACGAACCCGAGCACGAGCAGAGGCCCCGACTCGATCCCGCAGGCGAGCGCCGTCAGCAGGCAGCCCGCGACGCCGAGGCCGAAGCCGCCGGCCAGCACGGGCACCCGCCCGAAGCGGTCCATCAGCCTTCCCGCCGGGAGCGCGCTGACCGCGCCGGAGACGAGGAAGATCGCCGGCCCGAGGCCGAGAATCCCCTCCACTCCGGTCACGAGCACGAGCGACGTCGTCGCGACGGCGACCCCGAGCTGGAGCATGCCCGAGAGAGCCGCGAGCGACGAAGCCAGCAGCAACGTGTTGCGCGCGACCGGGTACCCGTTCACGCGAGCAATCTTCGCAGGCCCATGCGAAAGGCCTGGGCGCCGCCGCGGCTCGGATGGCGGACGTACGGTGCGCCCAGCGCGGCCTCGGCGAGGCGGCCGACGGCGATCACGCGGCGGCTTCGAGCGAGCTCGCGCGCGAAGGGCAAGCCTCCAACGATCTCGTCCTTGCGCGGCGGGCGGTTCGAGCTCTCGGTGCCTGGATGCGTCGGGACGACGTTCCAGAGGAGGACGCTCGCCTCGAGCCCGAGCTCGGCGAGGACGCGGTGGACGATGGTCGCGCTGGCCTCGGCGGGGCCGGCCCCGGTCAGCTGACGCTCGGACGTGAACGGGATCCCGGAGACGCGGGCGCCTCGATAGCCCGCGGCCTCGCCGACGAGCAGGAGCGGCGCGTCGCGGCGACTCTCGAGGTAGACCCGGAGCCGCTCGCAACGCACGCCCGCGCCCTTGCCGTCACGATAGAAGTTGAAGGTCGCGCCGATCCGGGCACGCGCCAGTCGTTCGATGAGCTCTTCCATCCGCATCCGCACTCTGACCGACGGCGGCCAGCAGCCGCTGGAGATCGCGCGCCTCGTCGCGGAATTCCTCCGCGGCGCGCAACACTCGCTCGACCTCGCTCAGTACGACTTCAACCTGGGGCCCGAGACTCGCGAGGTCGTCGCCGGCGCGATCCGTGACGCTGCCGCGCGCGGCGTGGCCGTGCGGATCCTCTACAACGTCGACCACGTGAACCCGATCCCGGTGCCGCCGCCGCCGGAGCCGGACGTCGCGCTGATCACGTCGCTCGGCGTGCCCTCCAAGGCGATCGCAGGCGTCCCCGACCTGATGCACCACAAGTTCGTCGTCCGAGACGGCGAGTCGGTCTGGACCGGCTCCATGAACTGGACCGACGACTCCTGGTCGCGCCAGGAGAACGTGGTCGTCATCGTCGATTCGGCCGAGCTGGCGAAACCGTTCACGGTCGACTTCGAGGAGCTCTGGCGCGACGGCGATGTCGAGCGGAGCGGCTTCGCCGCCGAGCCGCGTCCGGTAGAGGTCGACGGGCTGCGCGTGAGGGCTTGGTTCACGCCCGGCTTCGCCGAGGCTTTGACGCACCGGATCGCAAAGAAGGTCGGACGCGCCGACAAGGTGCGGATCTGCTCTCCGGTGATCACGTCGGCGCCTGTGCTGGCGACTTTGGCGCAGCGGATCGCGGACGGAAAGGGCGACATCGCAGGTTGCGTGGACGCGACGCAGGTGGAGGACGTGCTGCGTCAGTGGAAGGCGCAAGGGACCGTGGCCTGGAAGATCCCGCTCCTCCACCAGGTGCTCGCTGGGTCCTTCTCCGGCAAGAACTCGACGCCGTGGGCACCCGGGAGCCTCCACGACTTCATGCACGCGAAGGTCGTTGTCGCCGACGACACGGTCTTCGTCGGCTCGTTCAACCTCTCGCACTCGGGCGAGCAGAACGCCGAGAACGTCGTCGAGCTCGAGGACCCCGAGCTGGCGAAGCAGCTGGGCGCGTTCGTCGACGAGGTGCGCGGGCGCTACCCGCGCATCACTCCCACTCGATCGTCGACGGCGGCTTCGACGTGATGTCGAGAACCACGCGGTTCACCGCGGGGACCTCGTTCACGATCCGCGACGAGATCGTCTCCAGCAGGTCGTAGGGCAGCCGCGCCCAGTCGGCGGTCATCGCGTCGTCGGACGTGACCGCGCGGATCACGATCGGGTAGCCGTACGTGCGCTCGTCGCCCTGCACGCCGACCGAACGGATTGCGGGCAGCACGGTGAACGACTGCCAGAGCTCGCGGTAGAGCCCCGCGCGGCGAACCTCTTCCTGCAGGATCGCGTCGGCCTCGCGGAGGATCTCGAGCCGTTCGTGGTTGACCTCGCCGATGATGCGGATCGCGAGGCCCGGCCCCGGAAACGGCTGCCGCCAGACCATCGCCTCGGGCAGCCCCAGCTCCTCGCCCACGCGCCGCACCTCGTCCTTGAACAGGAGGCGCAGCGGCTCGACGAGATCCATCTCCATGTCCTCCGGCAACCCGCCCACGTTGTGGTGGGACTTGATCTTCGCGGCCACCGCGTCGTCGCCGCCGGACTCGATCACGTCCGAGTAGAGCGTTCCCTGGACGAGGTGGCGGATCGTGCCGAGCCGCTTCGACTCCTCCTCGAACACGCGAATGAACTCCTCGCCGACCGCCTTGCGCTTCTGCTCCGGGTCGGAGACGCCGTCCAGCCGTGCGAGGAAGCGCTCCTCCGCGGAGACGTGAACCAGAGGCACGTGGAAGTGCCCCTCGAAGGTCTCGACCACCTGCGCGGCCTCGTTCTTGCGCAGGAGCCCGTGGTCGACGAAGACGCAGACGAGCTGGTCGCCGACCGCCTTGTGGACGAGCAGGGCCGCGACCGCCGAGTCGACGCCGCCCGACAAGGCGCAGAGAACGCGCTCCGAGCCGACCTGCGCGCGGATCCGCTCGACCTGCTCCTCGATCACCGCCGCCGCGGTCCAGGTCGGCGGCGCGTCCGCGACCTGGTAGAGGAAGTTCTTCAGCAGGTCCTGGCCGTGCGGCGTGTGCACGACCTCGGGGTGGAACTGGACCCCGTACAGCAGCCGCTCCGGGTCCTCGAACGCCGCGATCGGCGCGGCCGGAGACGACGCCGTCACCTCCGCGCCTTCCGGCGGCGCTGCGACCGAGTCGCGATGGCTCATCCAGGCCGTCTGCTCCTCCGGCAGCCCGTCGCCGAGCCGGCCGCCGACGCGCACCGCGGTCTTGCCGAACTCGGAGACGCCGGTGCGCTCGACGGCCCCGCCGAGCTCCTGCGCCATCAGCTGCATCCCGTAGCAGATGCCGAGAGTAGGCACCCCCATTGAGAACAACTCAGCGTCGATCCGCGGCGCGCCCTCCGCGTATACCGAAGCTGGCCCGCCCGAGAGGATCAGAGCCCGCGGCCTACGCGCTCGCGCTTCTGCCGCGGAAATCCGGTGCGAGACGAGCTCCGAGTAGACCCGCGCCTCGCGCACCCGGCGCGCGATCAGCTGCGCGTACTGGCCGCCGAGGTCGAGGACGAGCACCGGCCGCTCCTCCGGGCCAGTCTCGGCAACCGGAAGAGGGACGACCTCGCCCATCAACCCATTCCGACCTTTTGAGCGTGCTGCAAGGACTTGCCCTCGGTCTTGATCGACGGCGCGAGCATCACCTCGGCCTTCTGGAAGTCGTGGATCGACTCGTAGCCGCAGGTCGCCATCGACGTCCGCAGCGCGCCCATCAGGTTGAACGTCCCGTCGTTCTCGGTCGCCGGGCCGATCACGATCTGCTCCAGCGTCGCGTTCTGATCGACGGCCACGCGCGCCCCGCGCGGCAGCGTCGGGTGGAAGGTCGCCATTCCCCAGTGGTAACCGCGGCCGGGCGCCTCCTTCGCGCGGGCGAGCGGCGAGCCGATCATGACCGCATCGGCGCCGCAGGCGATCGCCTTGGAGATGTCACCGCCGGTGCGCATGCCGCCGTCGGCGATCACGTTCACGTACTTGCCTGTCTCGAGCAGATGCTGCACCCGGGCCGCCGCTGCATCGGAGATCGCGGTCGCCTGCGGCACGCCGACGCCGAGCACCCCGCGCGTCGTGCAGGCCTGGCCCGGCCCGACGCCGACGAGCACGCCCTCGGCTCCGGTGCGCATCAGGTGCAGCGCCGTCTGGTACGACGCGCAGCCGCCGACGATCACCGGCACGGGCAGGGACGAGATGAACTCCTTCAGGTTGAGCGCGTGCCCGTTCGAGGAGACGTGCTCGGCAGAGACGACCGTGCCCTGGATGACCAGGATGTCGAGCCCCGCGTCGAGCGCGATCTCGTAGTAGTCGCGCACCTTCTGCGGCGTAAGCGAGCCCGCCGCGAGCACGTCGTCCTTCTTGATCTCGCGGATCCTCTGGGCGATCAGCTCCGGTTTGACCGGCTCGCTGTAGATCTTCTGCATCCCGGCCGTCGCGCGGTCCTTCGGCAGCTTGGCGATCTTCGCGAGCTGGCCGTCCGCGTCCTCGTAGCGGGTGAAGATGCCCTCCAGGTTGAGCACTCCGAGCCCGCCGAGCTTGCCCAGCTCGATCGCGACGTGAGGCGAGACGACGCCGTCCATCGCCGAGGCGAGCAACGGCAGCTCGAGCAGGTGCGGGCCGAGCTTCCAGCCGATGTCGACGTCCTGCGGATCGCGCGTGCGACGGGAGGGCACGATCGCGATGTCGTCGAAGCCGTAGGCCTGACGAGCCTTTTTTCCTCTCCCGATCTCTACTTCCACAGGGACCGGCGATCGTAGCAGCGACCCTGGACGGCTACGACTCGGCCACCGGCTCGAGCTGCGCCACCTCGACGCCGGAGACGAGACGGCCCGCCTCGCGCTCCTCGAACCGGCCCGCGCCGAGCTCGAGCGTGGACGCCGCGCCGGCCGCGACGGCGAACCGGAGCGCCTCCTCGTCGGAGCGCTGCTCGAGGCGCGCCGCGATGAAGCCGGCGAGCAGGACGTCGCCCGAGCCGACCGCCGAGACCGGGTCGATGCGCGGCGCCAGCACGCGGTAGCGGCGCGGCTCGCGCTCGGCGCGGAGCAGCGCCCAGCAGCCGGACTCGCGCGTGATCAGCACGTTGCGCGCGCCGACCTCCGCGATCGCCTCGAGCCCGGCGAGGAAGTCGTCGTCGTCGTGGAACTCCTGGCCGACGAGCGCTTCGGCCTCGCGCTCGTTCGGCGAGACGAGGAAGGGCTCGGCCTGCGCGCCCAGGCGCAGCGCCTCGCCCGCGGAATCCAGCACGGTCAGCACGCCGCGCCGGTTGAGCTCGCGGATCGCCTCCGCGTAGAAGCCGTCCTCGATCCCGCGCGGCAGCGAGCCGGCGAAGATCACGTAGTCGGCCCCGCGCGAGAGGTAGATGAGCTTCTCGAGGAGCATCTCCAGCTCGTGCGGCTGAACGCGGGGGCCCCACTCGTTCACCTCGGTGTAGGTGCCTCCGGCCGGGTCGACGATCGCGGTCGAGGTGCGCGAGTCGTCCTCGATCCGGACGAAGTCGTTCAGGATCGCCTCGGCGGTCAGGTCCTCGACGATGCGCGTGCCGTTGCCGCCGCCCGCGAGCCCGGTGGCGACGACGGGCACGCCGAGCCGTTTCAGGGCCCGCGCGATGTTGATCCCCTTGCCGCCGGCCAGCGTCATGCCCTCGCTCGCCCGGTGGCGCTGGCCGCGTTGGAAGTTCGGGACGGTCAGCGTCCGGTCGATCGCCGCGTTCATCGTCACCGTGACGATCATGTGAGCTAAAACCACCCGCGCACGTGATGCAGGGTACGCCCCGCGTACCACCCGGCGCGACCGGCGAGCCCCGGCCGGGTGACCGAGCGTGCGGCGACCAGCGGAACCACGCCGAGCAGGCGCCCCTCCTGGTAGATCCGGACCTGGCCGAGGGACTGTCCCCGGGACACGGGCAGACTGGCCGTGTCCCGGTAGACGAGCCGCCTGACGAGCGGACGGTCGACGCGCGCCACGAGCCGGAACGAGCGGGCGGCGACGAGCCCGACCGGGTGTCGGCCGTAGCCGAGCTTCGCCTCGGCGTACTGACGGCCGCGGACGACCGGACGCACCTGCGTGTAGTGCGCGAACCCCCAGTCGAGCAGCTTCGCAAGGTCGCGGTTCCGGGTCGAGCGGTCAGGGCTTCCGATCAGCGTTGCGTAGATCGAGACTCCTCCGCGGCGCGCGGCGGCGACCTGGTTCCAGCCGGCCTCGGACGTGTGGCCCGTCTTCACGCCGAAGATCCCCGGGTAGCTGTAGAGCAGGTCGTTCCAGGTGTGCAGGACGCGGCCGCCTGGGAGCGTGGCCGCGCGCTGGCGCACGATCTGGCGGATCGCCGGCCGGTGCATCAGCAGCCGCGCGAGGAAGGTGACGTCTCGGGCGCTGGAGACGTGACCGGCAGCGTCGAGGCCGTCGGGCCTGACGTAGTGCGATGAGCGGAGGCCCAGCCGCCGGGCACGGGCGTTCATCATCGCGACGAACCGCGTCTCGCTTCCATGGCCGACGTACGAGGCGAGCGCGTCGGCGGCGTCGTTCGCGCTCGCAACCAGCGCCCCGTCGAGCAACTGGCGCACGGTCAGCTTCTCTCCCGGGACGAGCCCCGCGGACGACTCGCCGATGGCGGCCGCCTGGGGGCTGACGGTCACGACGTCGGTCAGCTTTGCGTGCTCGAGCGTGAGCAGCACGGTCATCAGCTTCGTGAGGCTGGCGATGGGAACGCGGCCCCGCGCATGGTGCGCGAGGAGGACCTCACCGGTCACGCCGTTCTCGACGAGCCACTCGCGGCCGCTCACCTGAGGCGGCGGCGGGCCGGCGGCAAGCGCGGGCCAAGCAAGGACTAGGGCGCCGAGCGCGAGCGCCGCGGCGGCAACGACAACTCCCCTCACGGGGCGACGATCCTACTTGCCCTCAGCGGATTCGGATCCGCTGGCCGACCCGCAGCGCGTTCGGGTCGACGCGCGGGTTGAGCACGAGCAGCGCGTCGACGGTCGTGTGGTAGCGCAGCGCGACGTCCGACAGCGTCTGGCCCGCGCGCAGCTTGTAGAAGCGGCGCTGCCGGCGCGGAACCGGGCGCGCGTGCGTCGTGACCTTCGTCGCGGTCGTGCCGGTCACCGCCTTGGAATCCGTCCGCAGCCCGGAGCGGACGAGCAGGACGGCGATCGTGACCGCGAGCAGGAAGACGATCGGCGCTCCGTACCGCTTTGCCTCGGCCCCCCAGCCGCGCGCCACCGCTACCAGCCCGAGACGGCCCAGACCTCGCGACGGAGGCGGGCGGCTTCCAGTGCGGCGGCGGTGCGCCAGTCCTCGCCGCTGGAGCGGAAGGCGTAGAGGACGCTGCGCGATGCGCTCACGAGGGCGCTCGCCGGGCCGCTCGTGAATGCCCGCGCGAGGTCGGCCGGCGACCCACCCTGCGCCCCGACGCCGGGGAGCAGCATGATCGCCTGCGGCATCAGGCGCCTCGCCTCGCCGACGGCCCGCGGATGCGTCGCGCCGACGACCGCGCCGACGCTGGAGAGGCCCCGGCCCCCGACGACCTCTTCGCCGAGCTCGTGGATCATGCGGGCCAGGTGGTGCCACAGCGGCCGGCCGTCCGAGAGCACGAGCCCCTGCACGTCGGCCCCGCCCTCGTTCGACGTGTTGAGGACGCAGAAGATGCCGGCCCCGTGCCGTCGGCTCGCCGCGAGGTACGGATCGAGGGAGTCGCGCCCGAGGTACACGTTGACCGTCATGGCGTCCGCCACCGGCGGCTCGTCGCCGCGCGCTTCCAGGTAGGCCGCGGCGTAGGCGCGCGAGGTCGAGCCGATGTCGCCGCGCTTCCCGTCCGCGAGTACCAGCAGCCCAGCAGAGCGTGCGTAGGCGCAGGCGTCCTCGAAGGCGCGCATCCCGTCGGAGCCGAGCGCCTCGAAGAACGCGAGCTGCGGCTTGACTGCGACGACGTGCGGCGCGACCGAGTCGACGATTCCGCGGCAGAAGCGCGCGCAGCCCTCGGCCGCGCCCGCCCGGTCGAAGTCCGGGTCTCCGACGAGCTCGACGGGCAGCAGGTCGGGACGCGGATCGAGGCCGACGACGAGCTGGGAGCGCTTCCGCTCGACCGCCTCGGCGAGCCGGTCGGCGAAAAGCGAGGTGGCCAGGGCCGGCTCTGCACTCACGTCGTACAGACGTTAGCGCGACCTGCGGAAAGCAGGAGGGCCGCTGGTAGCGGCCCTCCCGGCAAACCTGAGCTGAGCTCGCGCGGCGCTAGAAGCCGCCGCTGCCGCCGCCGCTCTTGACGGCCTGCTTCAGCGTGCTGCCCGCAGAGAACTTCGGCACCGTCGCCGCAGGGATCGTCACCTTCTGGCTCGGGTTGCGCGGATTGACGCCCTGCCGCTCCTTTCGGTGCTGGGTCGAGAACTTCCCGAAGCCGGTGAAGTTGATCTCGCCGCCGCTGGTGAGGACATCGCTGATCGAGTCCAGAACTGCGTCGAGGGCATCCGCGGCCTCCCGCCTCGACATGTTCCCCTTCGATGCCACGCGATCCACGAACTCTTGTTTCGTCACGTCCGCTCCTCTCCTAGCTTCCCGGTTGCTTGTCAACCTGCTTGTTCAACCGATGCAGGACCCTAACACGTGTATTCATTCGGCTCAACCATGCGGGTTTGCGGCACTTTTTCCTGCTTCCGCAAGGTCGGAAACTCGAAACAACGGCACGAGCCGTACGCCAAGCCGCGCCAGGGCGTCGCTTCCGCCTTCCTCGCGGTCGACCACGCAGACAGCATGACGGACGGTCAGGTCGGCATCGCGCAGTGCCTCGACTGCACCTGCGGCAGCCCCGCCCGAAGTGACGACGTCTTCGACGAGGCAGACGAGCTCGCCCGCCTCGGAGACGCCCTCGAGCCGGTTGTCGGTCCCGTAGCCCTTCGGCTCCTTGCGGACGATCAGAAACGGCAGTCCGGACGCGAGCGAGGCTGAGGCCGCAAGCGCGACCGCGCCCAGCTCGGGCCCGGCGAGACGCACGGCCTCGGGCTCCGCGTCGCGAACCGCGTCCGCGAGCGCCTCTCCGAGCGGCGCCAGCAGCTCGGGCCTCGTCTCGAAGCGGTACTTGTCGAGGTAGTACGACGAGCGCCGGCCCGAGCGCAGGACGAAATCGCCCTCGAGGTAGGCGTGCTCGCGCAGCGCCGCCGCCAGCTCGGCGCGCTCCACTATCGGGCTGTCGCGAGGAGCTCGCGGGCCGGCGAGAGCAGCTGCTCGTCGTCGAGCGAGAGCATCGTCCCGTCGGCGAAGTAGAGCTCGGCGCGCTCCCGGCTGTGCGCTGCGCGGCGCCGGAAGATGACCGCCGCGACCGCCGAGGCGACCGCCAGCAGGAAGCCCGTCAGGAAGCTACGAGCTTTCATCCGGCTTCTTCCGCGGACGCGGCTTGCGCTTGGGCTTCGGCTTCGCTTCCGCTTCGCCGAGGGTGCGCAGGCAGCTCTTGAGGTCGTAGAAGACGAGCCCGACGGTCGGCTCGGCCCGCGTCGTCGCCGTGATCACGCGGTCAGCGTCTGCGACGAGGAACACGCTCCCGCCGCGAAGGGCGACGTCGAGCTGCACGAGCTCCGCGCCGTCGGCCTCCGCCTTGTGTCCCTCGGCCGCGTGCAGCAGCTCGAGGGCGGAGCCGGCGAGCCGCCCGGCCCGTTCATCGTCGAGCGTCGAGGCGACGACCGTGCCCTCGCGATCGAGCACGACAGCCGCCTCGATCTGGGTCGAGATCTCGGTCAGGTCCTTGAGCGCCTCGGCCGTGGCCATCGCGGTCTGACGGTACCACGCCCCATACTCAGGCCATGCGGTGGCTGCCGCAGCCTCTGGGGAAGTTCTTCGACGATCGCGGGCCTCACCTCGCCGCGATGATCGCGTACTTCGCGCTGCTCTCGTTCGTGCCCCTCCTGTTCCTGATGGTGTCGTTGCTCGGGCTCTCCGGGCGGCCGGACGAGGCGAGCTTCCTCGTCCACGAGCTGAAGCGCGCGTTCCCGAACAGCTCCGTCGCGAGCATCGTGCACGCCGTCGACGCGATCCGACAGCACGCGACCACGCTCGGGATCGTCGGCGGCGCTGCGCTCATCTGGGCTTCGCTCTCGCTCTTCAGCGTGCTCGAGTCGGCCATGAACATCGTCTACGGACAGCCGAACCGCTCCTTCCTGCGCGGAAAGCTGCTTGCGGTCGCGCTGATGGTGCTCTCGCTCGTGACGCTCTTCGTCGGCCTGCTGGTCGGCTCGTTCGGCTTCGACCTGGTCAAGCGCTACGCGAGTTGGCTGGCCGGCGATGCGTACGTCGCCTACGGCGTCTCGGTCGCTGTCTCGCTCATCGCGGTCTTCCTCTTCCTCGTCGCCGTCTACTACTTCCTGACGAACGTCGAGCACACGCTCACGGACGTGCTGCCGGGCGCGGTGTTCTCCGCGGTCGCGCTCGAGGCGAGCTTCCAGGTGCTGCCGCTCTACGTGCGGTTCTCGGGGAACGTCGTCGCCCTGAAGGTGTTCGGCGGGCCCGCGCTCCTGCTCGTCTGGATGTACTTCATGGCGAACGTGCTGGTCTTCGGCGCCGAGGTGAACTGGTGGCTGGCCAACCGCAAGAAGCGCGACGCCGAGGAGACCGCCGCGGGCCTCGCCTAGCTGGGTGGTTTATCGCCGTCGATCCGGGCTACGAGGGCTTTCGCGGCCCGGGCTCGGTGCGAGTTCTCCGCCTTCCACGCGTTGCCGATCTCGGCCACGGTCTTCTCCTCGCCGTCCGGGACGAAGACCGGGTCGTAGCCGAAGCCTTCGGTGCCGCGCGGCTCGACCGAGATCCGCCCGTCGAGCGTCCCCGTGCCGCGGAGCTCGCGCCCGTCCGGGCCGATCAGCACGAGCTCGCAGACGTAGCGCGCGCGCCGGTCCTGCTCGTCGCCGAGCTCCCGCAGTAGCCGCTCGATCGCAGGCAGACCCTCCGGCGCGTAGCGGGCCGAGCGGATCCCGGGCGCGCCGCCGAGCGCGGCGACCTCGAGACCGGAGTCCTCGCCGAGCAGCCACGCGCGCGGCTCGAGCTCGTGCCCGTACACGGCCTTCGCCCGCGCGTTCTCGTAGTAGCTGTCACTGCCTTCTTCCGGATACCCGTCAGCCTCGAGCGGCTCGAGCTCCCAGGGAAGGAGGGCGCTCAGCTCGCGCAGCTTGTTCTGGTTGCGGGAGCAGAGGATCAGTCGGTCCAGCGGATCTCCAGCACGTGCTCGAGATCGGAGAGCTGCGCGACGATCTTGGGCGCGTCGGCCTGCGGCGGGAGCGTCACGTCCAGGATCACGCTGCGCCGGTCGGCCTCGTGGCTGATCTCGAGCGACTGCAGGCGCGCGCCGACGTGCTCGAGCGCGTCGATCAGCGGCGCCGGGCTTTCCCCGGCCGGGAGCTGGGCCAGGAGCCGGTTCGTCTCCGGCCGGAACCGGGTCGTCGCCTTGAACGCGAGGATCCGCAGCGGCCAGAGCGAGACCAGCACGAGCGCAGTCGTGATCACGGCCGCCGAGTAGTAGCCCGCCCCCGTCGTCAGCCCGATCGCGGCGACGACCCAGAGCGTCGCGGCGGTCGTCAGGCCGCGCACCGAGAGGCCCTGGCGGATGATGGCGCCCGCGCCGAGGAAGCCGATCCCGGTGACGATCTGCGCCGCGATCCGGGTCGGGTCGGTCCGCACGAGTGCGCCGCCTTCTACGAGGAAGTCGCGGAAGCCGTACGCCGAGGCGATCGTGAACAGCGCCGAGCCGAGCGAGACGAGCAGGTGCGTCCGCAAGCCGGCCTCGCGCTCTCGCAGCTCCCGTTCGAGCCCGACCGCGGCGCCGAGCGCCGCAGCCAGCGCCAGCCGCAGCAGCGCCTCCTGCCACGAGAGCGACGGGACGCTAGCCGCCAGCAGCATCCAACGCGTCCTTCTGCGCCTCCCCGATCCGCGCGATCCCGGCAGCGGCGAGGTCGAGCAGCGCGTCGAGCCCGTCTCTGTCGAACGGCGCACGCTCGGCGGTCGCCTGCACCTCGACGAGCCTGCCCTCGCCGGTCATGACGACGTTGAGGTCGACCTCCGCGCTCGAGTCCTCCACGTAGTCGAGGTCGAGCAGGCGCTCGCCGTCGACGATCCCGAGCGACACCGCCGCGACCGAGTCGGTCAGCACGCGGCTCAGCCCGGCGCGGCCGAGCGCGCGGGCGGCGGCCACGTACGCGCCGGAGATCGCCGCGCAGCGCGTGCCGCCGTCGGCCTGGAGGACGTCGCAGTCGAGCCAGAGCGTCCGCTCGCCGAGCGCCTCGAAGTCCGTGACCGCGCGGATCGCGCGGCCGATCAGGCGCTGGATCTCGACGGTGCGGCCCTTCTGCTTGCCGGCGCTCGCCTCGCGCTGGGTCCGCTCGCCGGTCGACGCGGGCAGCATCGAGTACTCGGCGGTGAGCCAGCCGCGGCCGGAGTCACGCAGCCAGCGCGGCACGCCCTCGTTCAGCGACGCCGTGCAGAGGACCCGCGTTTTGCCCTGCGAGTAGAGCACCGTGCCCATCGGCTGCTCGAGGTAATCGAGCTCCAGCGCGAGCGAGCGCAGCTCGTCGGGGCGCCTCCCTTCTCTCACGCCACAGCTTCCAGATCCGCGACTGCCACCTGCTCGATCTCGCCGAGCGGGAGCTGCAGGAAACGCTCGCCGAGCTCGCGGAACGCCGACGGCTCGCCGGTGGTGAGGAACCGGTACACGCCCTCGCGGTCCGGCTCGTTCTCGATGCCCTTGCGCGCCAGGGTCTCGGCAACCTCGCGCGCGGTCTCCTCGGCGGAGAAGACGAGCGTCACGTCGCGGCCGAAGACGCGCTGGAAGATCGGCCGGATCAGCGGGTAGTGCGTGCAGCCGAGGATGACGGTGTCGACGCCGGCCTCCTTGAGCGGCGCGGCGTACTCGCGCACGGCCTCGGTCGTCTGCGCGGAGAAGGGGTCGTCGCTCTCGATCAGCGGGACGAGCCTGGGGCAGGCGACCGGGATCAGCTCCGCGCCGGCGTCGAGGTCGTGGACGAGCCTCGCATAGCGGCCGGCCTCGACCGTCGCCTGCGTTGCGAGCAGGCCGATCTTGCGGTTGCGCGTCGCCTGCACCGCCGCGTGCGCCTCGGGCGTGATCACGCCGACGACGGGCACCTGCAACTCCTCCTGCAGCTTCGGGAGCGCGGCCGAGGTGGCCGCGTTGCACGCGACGAGGACGAGCTTCACGTCCTGCGCCTCGAGGAACACCCCGATCTCGTGCGCAAAGCGGCGGATCTCCTCGAGTGGCCGCGGGCCGTACGGCAGCCGCGCGTGATCGCCCAGGTACGTGAAGTCCTCGTGGGGCATGGTGACGAGGCACTCGTGCAGGACGGTCAGCCCGCCCACGCCCGAGTCGAAGACGCCGACGGGCCGCGGATCCATTCCCGCGATTCTAGGAGTACCCTTCGCACGTGGGTCGGCGGGTTGTCGTAGTTCTTTGCGCAGGGCTGCTCGCGCTGATCGGCGCCGGGCGCGCGTCGGCGTTCTCCAAGGATGACCCCGCGCCTCTGCCGCCGATGTCCGACGGCGTGCAGATTGTCGCGACGCTCTACAAGCCCGACGCGCCGGGTACGCACCCCGCGGTGATCATGTTCCACGGCCTCGGCGGCAAGCGACAGGACTTGGACGCGATCGCGAGCCGCTTCGCCTCGAGCTTCGTCGTTCTCACGGTCGACATGCGCGGCCACGGCCAGTCGGAAGGCTTCGTCTCCGTCGACGGCCCGCGCGAGATCCAGGACGTTCGCGAGATCTTCGCCTGGGTCGCGGCGCTGCCGAGCGTCGACCACACGGCGATCGGCGCCTGGGGCATGTCGCTCGGCGGCGGCGCGTTGCTGCGGTCTCTGGTCGAAGGCGTGCCGTGGGCCGCCGTCGAGACGGTGGAGACCTGGACCGACCTCTACGGCGCGCTCGCGCCGCAGAACCTGTCCAAGTCCGGCGCGATCTACCAGCTGCTCAACTCCGTTCCTCCCGAGCGCCTCGACCCGTCGGTGAAGGCGATCGAGCAGGACGCGATCGCGAGCAAGAACCTTCCTGCCCTCCGCGCGTTCGCCGCGGCGCGCTCGAGCCGGCCGCTGCTCTCGCAGGTGCACACGCCCCTCCTGATGGCCCAGGGTCGCCGCGACTTCGCGTTCGACATCGACCAGGCGACGGCGGGCTACCGCCTGGTGAAGGGCCCGAAACAGCTGCTGATCGGCGATTTCGGCCACTCGCCGTCGACCTTCCCCGGCCCCGACTACAACGCGGTCGTCGGGGCGGACATGAGCTGGTTCATTCGCTGGCTGCTCCACACGCCGCTCCGGCCCTACTCGCCGATAGCTCTCTCGCCCGACCCCTGGCGCGGGAAGCTGCGGCCGTACAAGACACTTCCCGCGACGCTGGGCGCGCACGTTTCCTTCGGAGGAACGAACACCGTCACCGGGGTGGCCAAGGCAGTCCGCTCGAGCGGCCGGACGCATTCGCGCCTCGAGACCTTCGGCGCCGGCAGCCTCCACGTGACCGCTCGGCTCTCCGGCGGCTGGCAGCGGCTCGTCGCAGTGCTGACCGCGAGGACCCCGAAGCACAAGACGATCGTCGTCAGCGAGGGCGGCGTGAACACGACCGGCCTGAGCGGCCGGCGCAAGCTGACGATCAGGCTGATCTCCGACGCGACGCTGATCCCGAGCGGCTCGCGGCTGACGCTGACGCTGGCGTCGAGCTCGATGGCGCAGGATCCGGGGAACCTGCTCTACCTCGACCTGCCTCAGCCGCCGGGCGCCAGGGTCGTGCTCGGGCCGGCGCGTCTCGACCTGCCGGTCCTGCGAAAGGCGGTCTCCAGATGAAGCGTGCCGCGCTCGTCGTCGCCGTCGCGCTCGGGCTCGCGGTCCCTGCCGCGTCGACGCCCGACCGGGAACGCCTGGCGTCACGCCGACCCAGATCCTGATCGGCGGCACGGTCCCGCTCAGCGGCCAGGCGTCGCCGTTCGGCGCGGTCGGCCCCTCCGCGAACGCGTACTTCAAGTACGTGAACGCCCACGGCGGCGTCAACGGGCGGAAGATCAAGTACCTCTACCGCGACGACGGCTACGACCCCGCGCGCACGCTCGACGAGACGCGCCGCCTCGTCGAGCAGGACAAGGTCTTCGCGATCTTCAACACCGTCGGCACCGAGCACACGCTCGCGATCCGCGGCTACCTGAACGCGCTCGGCGTCCCCGAGATCTTCGCCGGCACCGGCGCCGCCAAGGTCGGCCGCGGCCACAAGCAGTACAAGTGGACGATGGGCTACCTCCCGAGCTTCGAGGGCGAGGGCGCGATCTACGGCCACTACGTGGTCAAGCACCGGCCGAAGGCGAAGATCGCGGTGCTCTACGAGGACAGCGACTACGGGAAGGACCTGCTGCGCGGGCTCAAGCGCGGGCTCGGCAAGCACGCCGGGCAGATCGTCTCGACCGCCTCCTACGAGGTGACCGACAGCGGCGTCCAGTCGCAGATCGCGCACCTCCGCGCATCGCACGCGGACACGTTCATGCTCTTCGCGCTGCCCACCTTCGCGATCTCGGCGTTCGTCAACGCCTACAAGCTCGGCTGGCACCCGCGCTTCTTCGTCAGCGCGGTCTCGATCGAGCCGTCGATCATGGCGGTCGCGCGGAGCAACACCGACGGGAAGGAGACGAACGGCGCGCTCAGCTTCGCCTTCGTGAAGGACCCGACCTCGCCGGCGTGGAAGAAGGACAAGGCCGTGGCGCTCTACAAGAAGATCCTCAAGCGCTACGACCCAGGCGGCCGGGTCAACGACGTCTACAACTGGTACGGGATGACCGTCGCGTTCTCGATGGTCGACGCGCTCAAGCACGCGGGCCGCAACCTGACCCGCGCGAGCCTCCTCCGGGCGGCCACGCACATGAACGAGCGCAACAATCCGTTCCTGCTGCCGGGCGTCTCGGTCAAGACCAGCCCGACGAACTACTTCCCGATCGCGAAGGCGCGGATGGTGCGCTACCAGAAGACGCTATGGGTGCTCTTCGGGCCGCTAGTGACGCCGCGTTAGTTTGGGTGTTAACTAACGGCTGGTGGGCTCGTCATACAGATCTGAACCGGTAACCAGGGGGTTCTCCCAAAGGAAGGGGCTATGAAGAAGAGATTTCGATTGATGCTGCTCGCGGGCGCCGCGCTCGGGCTGTCGATTGCCGCCGTCGCGACCGCCGGGCAGGCGAGACAGAGCTTGACCGCCAAGCACGTCAGCGCCGGTGCACCGACCAAGATTGCCGGCTACGGCTCGGCTCCGGAGCTCGCTGTCCAGCAGGCCAGCTACAAGCTCGGCGCCGCTTCGAACCCGGGCTTCGTCCTGTTTTCGGATCCGACCAACGACGCCACGGCCAAGATCACGATCTTCTCGCCGCCGGGCTACACCAGCAACCTCACGCAGACGCCCGGGGCGACGGTCGGCAAGGCGTACGCGATCGTCAATGCCGTCATCGCCGGCGTTCCGATCCTGCTGCCGCTCTCGGGACCGGTCGTCGTCGGCAACCCGACCGACCCATCGCTGGTCGCGGCCTATGCACAGTGCAAGGGCCCGGCTGATCCCCCGACCCCACAGGAGACTCTCGTCCTGAACACGAGCTTCCAGGGACAGACGATCTCGGTGCCGGACTTCCTGAACACCATCACCATCGGTGGCTCGACGTACGTCACGCAGGAGATCTGCCTGCTGCCGCCGTCACAGGCACCGTTCAACGCGCAGCTGGTCCTGGCCGACTACACCGTCAACGGCGTCTGGACGAACGCTGCGAGCGCGGGCCAGTACCAGTGGATCGCCGACTACACGCCCTTCAACGGCAACACGCCGAACCCGGCCGAGACGGTCGAGGTGCGGACGTTCGTCGGGCTCCCGTCCTCGTTCACGCTGAAGCGCCTGAAGGCCAAGTCGTCGATCATCAAGTTCTCGGGCAAGCTCTCGATCGGCGGTGTCAGCCCGGCCTCGCTCAAGGTGAAGCTCTACTACGGCCTCAAGTCGAAGCCCGCGCCGAACTTCGCGAACCCGTCGCAGGCAGGCGTGGCCGGCCAGGGCAAGTCTGTCCAGTCGAAGGCGCTCAAGTCGAACGGGATCTTCGCCTTCACCCGCACGAAGGTGAAGAAGAAGACCTACTTCCAGGCGCGGCTCGAGGACGAGTGGGCACTCCAGGGTGGGTGCATCGGACCGTCCCCGACCGGGCAGCCGATCCCTTGCCTTGAGGAGCTGCTCTCACCGATGACGTCGAACCAGATCCTCGTCAAGCCGCCGCCCAAGAAGAAGAAAAAGCACCACTAGGCTGCTGACGCGAACTGCTGAGGGGCTCCCGCCGGGAGCCCCTCAACGTTCAAGCGGCAGCTCGTCGTGGCGCGACCACTCGTGCCACGAGCCCGGGTAGTTGCGGGCCTCGTAGCCGGCCGAGCGGAGGGCGAGCGCGGCAAGAGCGGATCGCGAGCCCGAGTGGCAGTAAGCGACGACGTCGGAACCCTCGGGCAGGCCGACGAGCTCGCGGATCTCCTCCGGCGGCAGCGGGCGGCCGGGCCCGGCGAAGAGCAGCAGGTGCTCGAGCCTGCGCGCGCCCGGAATGTGGCCTTGCCGCGGATCGCACGGCGCGCCGCCGCGGCCGGAGTACTCGTCCTGGGTGCGGACGTCGAGAATCGTGAGCGCCGGGTCGGCGAGCCGGTCGCGCAGCTCCTGCCAGGTCGGCACCGCCTCGGGCCGCGGCTCCAGGCTGACCTTCGTCTTCTGCAGCTCCACCGCGCCGAGCTCGAGCTCCCCGGGCCAGCCGGCGATCCCCTGCGCGAGCACCGCCACGCGTGGGTGCCCGGCGAGCTGCGCGGCCTGGGCGGACGCGGCGGCCCCGACGCAGTCACCGCGGTCGTAGAGGACGAGACGCTCCTCTCCGGTGACGCCGTGCCGCCCGAGCCGCCGCTGGATCTCGACCGCGAGCTCGCGGAGCGTCTCCGGGTCGGCGAGCGGCGGCGGCGAGCCGAGCACGAGCGGGATCGAGCCGGGCACGTGGCCGCGCTGGTGCGCATTCGGGCCGCGGCAGTCGCCGAGCACGAGATCGGGCTCACCGAGCCGCTCCCGAACCCAGTCCGCATCGACGACGGGCGGAAGGTCGCCGGTCACAGGGCGGCAACGACCTCGCGCTCGGCCGAGATCGCGGGCCGGGCGAGCAGGCGCTCGAGCCATCCCGACAGCGCCGGCGCGAGCTCGACCTCGAACCGCTCGACTGCGCGCAGGATCCACGGCACGTAGGCGATGTCGGCAAGGCCGTACTCCCGGCCGGACAGGTTCGCCTGACCCTCGAGCGCGCGGTCGAGCAGCTCGAGCTTCGCGTCGAGCACGTCGCGGGGCTCCCCACGGCGCACGGCGTAGTAGGCGCCGCCGAGCCGATCGTCGAAGCGCTCGACCCACAGGCGCGCGAGCGCGCGCTCGGCGGGGTCGGCGGGCAGGAGCGCCGGCTCCGGGTAGCGCTCCTCGAGGTACTCCATGATCACCCAGGACTCCGGGAGCACGAGACCGCCCTCCTCTTCGTACACGGGGACGCGCCCCAGCGGGTTCTTGTCGTAGAGCCAGCCAGGGCGGTCGTCGAGGTCGATCTCGACGGCGTCGTAGTCGAGGCCCTTCTCCGCGAGCGCGATCCGGGCGCGGGCGGCGTAGGGGCAGCGCTCGGCGGTGTACAGCGTGGGCACGGGCTTGAGGTTAGCCCGGGAGACCCATCAGCTCGGCGAGCTGCTGCAGCAGCTCCGGGGCGGGCGGCAGCTCGTCGGGCGATGAGGCGGTGCGCGCGACCGCGCGGATGCGTGCCGGGTCGGCGCCGGTCAGCCGGGCGACGACGGTGGCGTTCGCGGCGAGCGCGACGACGTCGCCGGGCAGGACAGGCCCGTAGTACTCGGGTACCGACTGGTACTCGTCGACGACCGAGCCGCGCTCGTAGAGCACGTAGCGGACGAGCCGGCCGTCCTCGAGCGCCAGCGTGCAGACGACCGCGGCCGTTGCGTTCGAGAGCTCCGAGGCGAGCCGGCCGAGCGCGTGCCGGTCGCGGTCGAGGAGATCGGCCGTCACCGTCGTCCAGCCCTTGTGCGGCTCGGTCACATTCCCGCCCGACCCGCCGAGCCGCGGCAGGTATTTCGCGACGGCCGCCTTGACCGCGTCGACGTCGTCGGTCTGGACGTGCAGCGACGCGCGCGACTCGCCCGCTTCGGCGGGGCCGAGCCGGCGCTCGAGCTCGTCCAGCGGAGTGGAGAGGCGGAGCCCCCATTCGCGGAACCCGAGCCGCTGCCAGATTGCGCGGCCGGCCTCGTTGGTCGTGTCGACGTCGAGCGTCACATGGTCTCCCCCGGCCGCCCGGGCGCGCGTCGCGAGCTCGGCGAGCAGCTCGCGCGCCACTCCCTGGCGCCGCCGCTCGGGAACCACGTAGATGACGTTCAGGTGCGCGACGCCGTTCGGCAGGAGGTCGGCGACGGCGATCCCGGCTGCGTCTCCGTCCTCGGCAAGCAGGGTCAACTTGCCCTCGAGCTCCTGCCAGCCGAACGGAAGCCGCGGGAACGGCCGGTGCCAGGTCTCCTCGAAGAGAGCCTCCATCAGGGCGTCGACGGCCTGGGCGTCGTCAGGTGTTGCGTCGCGAATAGTCAGAGCCGGGAGGCTAGCGCGCCCGCGTTCAGGTGTGCGAGGGCCGAGATCGAGATCATCGGGTTGACGCCGGAGGCGCTCGGGAACGCCGACCCGTCGCAGACGACCACGTCGGGGGCATCCCAGAGGCGGCCCTGCCAGTCGCAGGCGGAGGTCTCGGGCGAAGCGCCCATGCGCGCGGTGCCCATCTGGTGGAACGAGTAGAGGCTGTCCCCGGAGGTCGCGACCCGCCCGGCGCCGGCGGCCTCGAGGATGCGGACGGCGCCGTCGATGCCGGCGCGCAGGTGCTCCGCGTCGTAGTCCGAGAGGCGGTACTGGACAAGAGGCGACCCGTCGCGCCGGACGCGCACGCGGCCGCCGTCCCGGTCGCGCAGGAGTGCTCCGAGCGGCGCCGCGCGCGGAAGGCCGCGCATCAGCTCGCGGTGGTCGTCGGCGCCGTGCCAGGGCAGGAACGCCGCCGCGAAGCCCGGGTGGACGGCCGTCGTCTCGAAGCGAACGCCGAAGCCCGAGTCGAGGTCTGCGAGCTCGTTCGAGTAGAGCGCCTGCATCGTCCCCTCCCACGGCCGGATCTCCTCGTCGAAGAACCCGAGCGCCCCGCCGACCGGGTGGAGGAAGAGGTTGCGGCCGACAAAGGAGTTGCCGAGACCGGAGCGGAGCAGGAGGGCGGGAGTGTTGATCGCCCCGCAGGCGACTGCGACCGCGCGGGCCCGGACCGTCAGCGCGCCGGCTTCGACGCGCGGGCCGGAAGCGATCCGCTCGGCGCGCGCGCCGACGACGATCCGGGCACCTGCCTTCGCGGCGTCGACGAGCCAGGTCCGGTCGCTGGACTGCTTCGCGCCGAGCCGGCAGCCGAACGGGCAGTAGCCGCAGATGCGCCCCTGCTCGCAGCCGCGGACGTCGCGGGGCATCGCGTCGACGTGCCAGCCGAGCCGCTCGAGCCCGGCGCGCAGCTTCTCCTCGCGCGCGGGAACGCGGTTGTGCTCGACGTTCGCCCCGAGCCGCTCCCAGACCGCGTCGAGGCTGCGCGTGAAGGCGTCCGTCGCGAACGGCCCGCCCCACTCCTCGCGCACGTCGTCGGGCGTCCGGAACGAGGTCGTGTAGTTGACGACGGTGCCGCCGCCGAGGCACGAGCCCGCGAGGATCCCCACGCCCTGGTCGACGCTCGCCGCGGTGCCGCCGTCCAGGTACATCCGCTCGAGCGCGGCCAGCTCGGCGCCGTCGAAGTCCGGCGGCCCGAGGTAGTCCCCGGCCTCGAGGACGACGACGTCGAGGCCCGCGCCCGCCAGTACTGCGGCGGCGGCGCCTCCGCCTGCGCCCGAGCCGACGACACAGACGTCGCAGGAGAGCTCACCGTCGGCCTCGATCGGCTGAAGCGGTTTCGCGGGCGCCTCCGGATCCGGCCCGGGCGGCCCTGGGTAGCCGAGCTCGTCCCAGGCCGCGCCCGGAAGCGTCCAGGCGAGCAGCAGGACTCCCTTCCGCAGGGCGTGGAACCCGGTCCGCCGCAGCGAGATCCGGCTCGAGCCCCACGCGCGCAGGATTCGCTCCCGCCGAGCGCGCGGCAGGCGGTGGAACCCGCGCGCGGCGAAGAGCGAGAGCAACGCCGACAGCCGCGCCTGCTCGGAGCGCGGCAGCCGCGCCACCAGCCGCTCGAGGAACGCGTCCGGGACGCCCTGGGCAGCCGACCCCGGCGCGAACGTGTCCGCGATCGCGTCGAGCGCGCGAAGCTTCAGCGGGCGGCTCGCCACCGCAGCCCTGTCAGCAGGTAGTGGGCGCTCAGGTTCTGGAAGGGATCGAAGCGCTCTCCGAAAGCCCGCACGTCATCCGCTTCCGGGTAGAAGGCTCTGACCGCCTTCACGAGCGCGAGGTCGCCCGCCGGCCAGGCGCGCGCGCGTGCGAGGTGCCGGGCGAGGAACCAGTCCGCTGTCCACTCGCCGAGCCCGCGGCGCGCCACGAGCGCAGCCTTGACCTCCTCGTCGGGCAGAGGCGCGAGCTCGTCGAACGGCGGAGGGTCGTCGGCCAAGCCGAGAACGTACTCCGCCTTGCGCCGAGAGAACCCGAGCAGCACGAGCTCGTCCGGCTCCGCCCGCCGCAGCCGCTGCGCCGTCGGGAACGCGTACGCCTGGCCGGCGCGACGGCCGAACCGCTCGACCAGCCGGCTCCGGATCGCGAACGCGGCGTGAAGCGAGACCTGCTGCGCGGTGATCGACGTGACCAGCGTCTCGAACGGGTCCGGCGCCAGCGGCGGCCGGAAGCCGGCGAGCTCGACGGTGAGCTCGCGCAGCACGGGATCACCTTTCGCCCACTCGTAGAACGGCTCGAGCTCGAACTCCGCGCCGACCAGCTTGCGCACTACCGGCCGCGTCTCCGCGTCGAGCGGCTCGACGCGCACGCCGCCCCGCGCCGGCGCGATCCGAACCTCCCGCTTGCCGACCACGCGGTGCAGAGCCCCGTCGACCCAGAGGTTCGCGAGGTCCGGCCCGAAGGCGCGGAACCGCTCCGTCGAGAGCTCGAAGTCGAACGGCTCCGCCAGGCGCAGCAGGCCCACTAGAGCAGCGCGCGAAAGTCGGTCAGCGGCTCGTACGCGACGCCGTGCTCGTCGAGGTAGCGGGCGAGACTCCCGGTCGCGTAGACGCGATCGGCCGCGAGCGCCGCGCAGTAGTCGGAATAGCCGTCCCCCGCGTACACGACCCCGCCGTTGGGCAGGTCGCCGCGCTTGCACGGCTCACCGCACTCGCCGCAGGTGTCGAGCTCGCGGAAGATGACGCGCCAGCCGTCGGGCCGCGCATCGACGCGGTTAGCCCGCAGCTCGACCTCGCCGAGCACGCCCTCGCGCTGGAGCAGCGGCTCGATCAGCTCGTGGAAGCCCGACGAGACGATCAGCGGGTGCTGTGTGCGGGCCAACTCCGCGAAGCCGGGCCGCACGCGTGCGTGCTCGACGACGTATGCGACGGCCTCGGCGAGCGGCGCCGTCACCGTCGCGAACTCGGCGGCGATCACCTCGTTGAGCGTCATCCGCCTCGCCTCGAGCTCGGCCTCGGCGCGGTCGTAGATCTCCTGGTCGCCGAACGCGCTCAGCACGAGGTCGAGCGTGTCCCGCTCGGTCACCGTCCCGTCGAAGTCGAGAGCGAGCCGCACGGCCCGGAAGCTACCCAGAGGCGAGAAGCTCGGCGGCCGCCTCGAGGCTCGTGCGGGCCGCGCCGTAGGTGGCGATCCACCCGCGCGCCGTCGGCGGGCGCCACTCCGGCAGGCCCGTCTCGACGACAATCGTGCCGGCCGGGACAAGCTCACGCTGCCACGCGTGACGGTGCGCGTCGCGAACCACGATCACCACTCGGCCGAGGTCGTCGAGCGGCGGCAACTGCTCACCTTCGCGCAGCTGCATGCCGCCGAGCCCGTGCCGCGCCTCGCCGGCGGCGATCGTCGCCTCGGGCCGTAGCTCGATCACGAGCGGCTCGCCCGAGAGGCTCGTCTCGCCCTCGACTCGGAGCGCGCGGCGCGCGGCCTCGGCGCCGGCCTCCGGGTCGTGGTGCGGCCTCGGCGACGCGGCCCACACGGCCGTCTCCGCGACGCGCGAAGCAGCCTCCAGAAGGCGCTCCTCGGCCAGCCGTCCGTCACGGACCGCGGCGACGATCGCGGCTTCGACTTCTGCTACCTGCTCAGGCGCCAGGTCGGCGCCGAGGCAGAGCGCGTCCGCGCCCGCGGCGAGCGCCCGGACGGCCCCGCCCTCCAGCCCGGCGGTCGCGCTGATCGCGCGCATCTCCAGCGCGTCGGTGATCACCAGGCCGCCGAAGCCGAGCTCCGAGCGCAGCAGCCCGATCACCTTCGCGCTCAGCGTCGCCGGCTCGTCGTCGAGGGCGGCGAACCGGATGTGCGCGGTCATCACCGCCCGCACGCCCGCCTCGACCGCCGCCGCGAACGGCGGCAGCGCCCTGGCCTCGAGCGTCTCGCGGTCCGTCTCGACGGAGGGAAGCTCCAGATGCGAATCGGCGATCGACTCTCCGTGCCCGGGGAAGTGCTTCGCGCACGCGGCCACCCCGACGCTCTGCACGCCCTCGACGAACGCGGCCACGTGACGCGCGACCAGAGCCGGATCGGATCCGAACGAACGGACTCCGACGATCGCGCTCGCCGGGTCGACGATCACGTCCGCGACAGGGGCCAGGTCGAAGTTCACGCCCACCGCGGCGAGCTCGCCGCCGATCGCGGCGGCCACGCGCCGCGTGAGCGCGACGTCGTCGACAGCGCCGAGCGCGAGGTTCCCCGGGAACGAGCTCCCCTCCGCGACCTCGAGCCTCGTGACGTCCCCGCCCTCCTCGTCCACCGCGATGAGCAGCCCCGGCAAGGACGAGGTCAGCTCGGCGACCTGCTCGGAATCCCGGATGTTCCGCGCGAAGAGCACGACGCCGCCGAACCCGCCGCGCTGCACCCAGTCCGGCGCGGTCAGGCCGTCGAAGCCCGGGAAGAGGCAAGCCGCCGCCGCGGGCTCGAGCCCGCCGTCGCTCATCCCCGAACCGCGCCGGCGGTCAACCCGAACGCGATCTTGCGCTGGATCGCCACGAAGAAGAAGACAACCGGCAAGGCGGTGAGCGTCGCGCCGGCCATCAGCGGCCCCCAGGCCGTGCCGCGGTCGCCGCTGAACGACGCGAGCCAGACGGTGAGCGTCTGCTTGCTCGGATCGTGGAGCAGCACGTAGGCCATGATGTACTCGTTCCAGGCCTGGATGAACGCGAAGATCGAGGTCGCGACCAGGCCCGGCCCGATCAGCGGCAGCAGGATCCGCAGGAAGGCGCCGAAGCGTGTGGTGCCGTCGACCTGCGAGGCCTCCTCGAGGTCGCGCGGAACGCCGAGCATGAAGCCGCGCAGCGTCCAGATCGTGAACGGCAGCACGAACGTTAGGTAGGTCACGATCACGCCGCTCAGCTTGTCGACCTGGTGCGCCTTCGAGAGGACGAGGTAGATGGGGATGATCAGCGCGTTCAGCGGGATCATCTGCACCGCGATGATCAGGATGATGAACGCCCGCCGCCCGTAGAAGCGGAACTTCGCCAGGGCCAGCGCGGCCAGGAAGGCGAGCACCAGCGACATCGCCACGACGACGCTGACGATGATCAGGCTGTTCTTGACGTCGGCCCAGAAGTGCGGCCGGTGCACCGCGTCGCCGAAGTTCGACAGCGTCGGGTGGTACGGGAACCACACGGGCGTGTTGGCGAAGATGTCGCTCCCGGGCTTGAACGCCGTCGAGACCATCCAGTAGACGGGGAACACCATCACCGTGAAGACGAGCAGCGCCACGGCGTTGAGGAGAATCCGCCGGCTCCGTCGCGTTTTCATTCGGCATCTCCGATCTTCACCATCTGGCGGATGTAGACGAAGCTGACGACGAGCAGGATCGCGACCATCACGAGCGCGATCGCCGAGCCGAGCCCGTACTCGCTCTGCTGAAACGATGTCGTGAAGGCGTAGATCGACATCGTGAAGTAGTCGGGCGGCGGCTGGCCGTTCAGCAGGATCCAGATCTGATTGAAGACCTGGAAGTCCCAGATGATCGAGAGGCTCGTCAGGATCACGAAGATCGGCTTGAGCAGCGGCATAGTCACGTCGCGGAAGACCCGCCAAGGACTTGCGCCGTCGGTCGTCGCCGCCTCGACCAGCTCCTTCGGCACCTGGGTGAGACCGGCGAAGACCATCAGGGTCACGAACGGAATCGCTCCCCAGACCACGAGCGAGGTGATGACCGCCCAGCCGCTCCACGTGTTCGCGAACCAATCGTGGTGGTTGAAGTCACCGACGTGGAGATACGTCAGAAGCCAGTTGAGGACGCCGAACTCGAAGTCGACCATCCACGACCAGACGGCGACCGCGACGACGACCGGCATCGCCCAGACGAAGATCAAGCCCGCCGGTCAGCAGGATGCGCATCTTCGAGCCGAGCTCCGCGAGCAAGAGGGCGATCAGCGTCCCGAACACCATCGTCAGCGAGACGGCCGCCGTGGTGAAGGCGAGCGTGCGGGCGACGACGTGCCAGAAGAGGCGGTCGTGGAAGATCTGTGAGTAGTTGTCGAGGCCGATCCACTGGCCCTTGTGCCTGATCAGCTGGAAGAGCCCGTAGTGCTCCAGCGACAGGTGCCCCATGAAGTAGAGCGGGTAGCCCAGGACCGCGCCGATCACCAGGCAGGCCGGGAGGATCAGGAGGTAGGGCGCCGCTGTACTTCCGAGGCGGCTTGCAAAGGAGCGCCGCGGCCGCCGGGCGGGGAGGGCTGGCTCCGACACGGCGGCCGCGGCAGCCGGGAAGCGGGTGCTCATGAGAAGAGCGTCCCGCTTCCCGGCCGGCTACTCACGAAGAGGCGTTCAGGATCTGCGTGATCTGCTGGGCGGCGCTGTGCGTCGCGGCAGCCACGGACTTCTGGTTCGTGAGGATCTTCGTCAGCATGATCTTGAGCAGATGGCTGTTCTCGACGTTGGTCCAGTTGGGCGACGTCGGGACGAACCAGCTGTACTTCGACGCCCGCGCGAACGGCGCGAGGGACGGGTTGTGGGCATTCACGTTCGCGAGCGTGGTCGTGTTCGCGATGTTCCCGGCCTTGGCGATGATCTTCTCGGAGGCCGTGCTCGTGAAGGCCTTGATCCAGTCGGCGCCGAGCTGCTTGTTATGAGCCGAGATCGGGATGCCGAGGTCCGAGCCGCCGAGGAACGTCGGCATGTAGCGGCCCTTGATGTGGCTGGGCATCGGGTAGGCGCCCATCTTCTTCTCGAAGGACTTCGGCGCGGCGCCGCCCTTCGGGTTGAACACGTACGGCCACTCCCAGCCGTTGCCGTAGAACGACGCCATCCGGCCCTTTGCGAACGGAATGCTCGGGTACGGATGCGCCTCGTCGTTCGACTTGCTGGCCCGCGAGAGCTTGCGGACCATCGACTTGAAGATGGTCAGCGCCTTCACGGCCTGCGGCGAGTCGATCGTGCCCTTCCACTTGCCGTTTTTCTGCTGGACGGCGATGTGCCCGCCGTAGTCCTCGACGAACGTCGTGGCGGCGTACCAGTTCTGGCCCGGCTCGTAGAACGCGGAGAAGTTCCGGTTCTTGCCGAACTTCTTCATCAGCTTCTTGCCGTCCGTCACGAACTGCGAGTAGGTCTTCGGGACACCCTTGATGCCGGCCCGGCGGTACATGTCCTTGCGATAGATCACGGCCCGCGCGCCGGCGTAGTACGGCACGCAGTACACCTTTCCGCGGTAGGTGCAGGACGCCTTGAGGCCGGCGAGCCACGTCTTGCCGTTCGGGTAGCTCTTCGGATTCACCGAGCTGAAGGCGCCCGCAGCCATGTACTTCGCGGTCTGCGAGTTCCCGAGCTCGATCGCGTCGGGCGGATCGCCTGCGGCCAGCGCGGCGTCGAACTTCTGCAGCACCGAGTCCCAGCTCTGGTACTCGATGTTCACGTCGACGCCCGGATGCTGCTGCTGGAACTGCTGGTTCGCGGCAGCGATCGCCGCGGGCCAGCCGTTCTGCGCGTCGCTCATCACCCAGACGGTGACCTGCTGCGCAGAGGCCCGGTCGGAACTGCCGGCTCCCCTGAGGCTGCCGCTAGCCGTCGAGGCCGCTGTAGCGAGTGCGACCGCGAGAGCGACGGCGGCGAGGATGCGGTATCTCATGTGACTCCCTCTGCTCTTGGCGGACGACCCGCTCTTACCGCGCCTGTGGCCCGACGACGGTAGACGGCGGCCGCGGGAATTGGTGCATACCACTTGACCACGGTGCGGACACTTGCACAACTCTCGCATGGTTGTCAAGACCAATTAGCATCGTGCTGCGCTAGATCCCGGAGTCGCCGCGAGCGTGGTCTTGACCGGCGGCGCCGGCCGCGAGACGAGTCGGGCCTGGGAGAGCGGGCCGCCTCGGCGACGGTAGCGCCGTCAGATCGGTGACGAGCCGGTAGCGGTCGCCGCGGTAGATCGAGTGGACGAACTCCACGATCTCGTTGCTTTCCGCGTGCGTCACGCGCTCAAAGAGGAACGCCGGCGAGTGGAGCGGAATGCCGAGCGCCTCCGACTCCTCCTCGTTGGTCACCGTCGGCTCGATCGTCTGCGCTCCGCCCGCGATCACGATCCCGAACCGGTCGCGCAGGATCTCGTAGAACGACTGGCCGTCGAGGTCGCGCTGCGTCAGGCCGGGCACGAGCGCTTCCCGGACGTGCAGCGTCTCGATCGCCATGGTCTCCCGGTCGGCGAGCCGCAGGCGCTTCGCGACGACGATCGGCTCCGAAGGTGACACGTGGAGGAACCGTCCAAGGCGGGCGCCGGCAGGTACGACCTCGAGCCCGAGCGTTCGGCTGCCGGGATCCATGCCGCGCCGCCGCATGTCCTCCGTGAAGGAGGTCATGGTCAGCTCCTGGGCGATCTTCGGCTCGCTGACGAACGTCCCCGATCCGCGGCGCCTGATGACGTATCCCTCACGGGCCAGCTCGTCCAGTGCCGCGCGGAGCGTGAGCCGCGAGACGCCGAGCTCGGCGCTGAGCTGCCGCTCGGACGGGATCGCCTGCCCGACGCCGAGGCCGTCGATCAGGTCGAGCACGCGGTCCCGGGTCTCGCGCTGCTTGGTCACGGCGCTGTCGCCAGCTCCTCGGCCGGCGCGGCGTCCATGGACTCCGCCTCGACGGGCAGGCGCGCCCCGGTCGCGGGGTCGAAGAAGTGAAGGCGCGAGGGATTGACCGCGAGCTCGAGCGGCGCGCCCACCCGCGCGTCCGTCGACGGGCCGACGCGCGCCGCGAAAAGGGCCTTGGATTCGGGCAAAAGGATCGCCTCGTCCTCCGCTTTCTCCAGGATCTCGGCGGTGACCTGAGGCGCGTCGACCGGGAAGAACACGTGCGCTTCGGAACCCAGCTCCTCGACCACAGCGGGGGTCACGTGCACCGTCGACGAGGTCGCTGCGAAACCGGTCTCCTCGAAGGCCTCGGGTCGGATGCCGAGGATCACCTTCGCCGGCGCGCCCTTGGGCCGACGCCGATCATCGAGCCGCACGCGGAAGCCGCCGAAGGCGAGCTCGTTCCCTTCGATCGACGCCTCGACGAGGTTCATCGCAGGCGTCCCGATGAAGGCGGCGACGAAGACGTTGGCAGGCCGGTCGTAGAGCCGCTGCGGCGTGTCGCACTGGAGCACGCGGCCCTCGTTGAGCACGGCGACGCGCTGGCCGAGCGTCATAGCCTCGGTCTGGTCGTGCGTGACGTACACGGTCGTGACGCCCAGCCGCTGGTGCAGCTGCGAGAGGGAGGCGCGCATCCCGACCCGGAGCTTGGCGTCGAGGTTGGAGAGCGGCTCGTCCATCAGAAAGGCCTTCGGCTCGCGGACGATCGCGCGCCCCATCGCAACCCGCTGGCGCTGCCCCCCGGAGAGCTGCCCGGGGCGCCGGTCGAGCAGCGCCTCGAGCCCGAGCAGGGCCGCGACCTCGTCGACGCGCCGCTTCGCCTCGTCCTTCGGGGTGCGCCGCACCTTGAGGCCGTAGGCGATGTTCTGGCGCACGCTCATGTGCGGATAGAGGGCATAGCTCTGGAAGACCATGGCGATGTCGCGTCGTCTGGGCGCGAGCGTCGTGACGTCGGTGCCGCCGATCGCGATCGTTCCCTGCGACGCCTCCTCGAGCCCCGCGACGAGGCGCAGCAGCGTCGACTTGCCGCAGCCGGAGGGACCGACGAGGACGAGGAACTCACCGTCGCCGATCCGCAGCGACACGTCGTCGACGGCGAGCACGCCGCCGGGATACGCCTTCGACAGGTGGTCGAGAACGATCTCCGCCATCGAGCCGTGAAGAATAGGACCACTGGGGCACAAAAGCAAGACCACATGGCCTGAACCCCTGACAACTGGTATTGACCACCGGGCCGCAGGCTGCATACACTGCGGCCCATGGCCCTCGACGAGCTGACCACCGAGGCCCGCACCGAACGGCCCGATTACGACCTCAGCTCGACTGCGGAGCTGGTCGAACTGATGAACCGCGAGGACGCGACCGTCCCGGGCGCCGTCGCGCGGGTCGCGGCCGAGCTCGCCGCGGCGATCGACGCGGTGGTCGAACGGCTTCGCGGGGGCGGTCGCCTGGTGTACGTCGGCGCGGGCTCGTCCGGCCACATCGCGGCCCTGGACGCCGGCGAGTGCGAGGCGACGTTCTCGACCGAGCCGGGCCAGGTGATCGCACTCGTCGCCGGCGCCGAGCTGGCGTCGGCCGCGGAGCGTGAGGCCGCCGAGGACGACGGAGCCGCCGGCAGGCGCGCCGTCGAGGAGCTGCACGTCTCCGAGCGCGACGCCGTCGTCGGAATCAGCGCAAGCGGCCGCACTCCCTTTGCCGTCGAGGCGCTCGAGGCTGCGAAGGGGGCCGGCGCGCTCACGATCGCCGTCGCCTCGGTCCTCGACTCGGAGCTCGCGCGCGCCGCCGACCACGAGCTCGCAGTCGTCGTCGGCCCGGAGTTCGTCGCAGGCTCTACGAGGCTGAAGGCCGGCACCGCGCAGAAGCTCGTCCTCAACACGCTTTCGACCGTCGCCATGATCCGCCTCGGCAAGACCTACGGCGATCTGATGGTCGACGTCCGCACCTCGAACGAGAAGCTCGCGGCGCGCGCGCGGAGGATCGTCCGCGACGCGACCGGAGTCTCCGACGAGGAGGCCGTGGCAGCCCTCGCCGACGCCGGCGGGAGCGCGAAGGTCGCGATCGTCGCGCTCGTGCGCGGAATCGACGCCGCCACGGCTCGGGAGCGGCTCGAGAGCACAGGCGGCGTGATTCGATCGGCGCTCGAGCGATGAAGCTCGGGGTCGAAGCCGCGCTCGTCGACGGGGTGCTCGTCCCGGGCGATGTCGAAATCGTGGACGGGACGGTTGCCGCGTACGGGCTCGCCGCCCCCAACGGCAGCGGCGTCGCGGTTCCGGGCTTCCTCGACCTCCAGGTCAACGGCTTCGCCGGCGTCGACCTGATGAACGCCGACGACGGCGGCTACCGCCGCGCGGGCGAGGCGCTGCTCGAGAACGGCGTGACGGCATACCTCCCCACCTTCATCTCCGCGCCCGAGGACGAGCTTCTCACCGCGCTCCGCAACCTTCCCTCCGGCCCGGGCGGTGCCCGCATCCTGGGCGTGCACCTCGAGGGGCCGTTCCTGTCGAAGAAGCGGCTGGGGATCCACCCGCCGGGTGCACGCCGCGATCCGGACCCCGTCCTGCTCGAGCGGCTGCTCGACGCGGGACCCGTGCGGATGATGACCCTGGCGCCCGAGCTTCCCGGTGCAAACGAGCTGATCGACCGGTTGCTCGCCGCCGGCGTCGCGGTCTCGGCCGGGCACACCGATGCGACCGCGGCGGAGGCCAACCTCTCCTTCGACCGCGGCGTCTGCGCGGTGACTCACCTCTTCAACGCGATGCGACCGTTCCGCCACCGCGATCCCGGCCTCGCCGGCGCCGCACTGGCCCGGGAGGACGTGATCGTCCAGATCATCCTCGACGGGGTGCACCTCGCCGAGGAGACCGCGCGCCTGACGTGGCAGGCCGCCCACGGCCGCGTGGCACTCGTCACCGATGCCGTCGCTGCGGCCGGGATGGGCGACGGCTTCTATTTCGTCGGCGGGTCCCCGATCAACGTCCGCAACGGCGTCGCCCGGGGACTCGACGACGTCCTTGCCGGAAGCTCGCTGACCATGATCGAGGCCGTGCGCAACCTGCACGCGCTCGGCGCCACGCTCACCGAGGCCGTGAACGCCGCGACGGCGGTCCCGGCACGGGTTCTCGGCGCCACCGACCTGGGTCGCCTGGACGTCGGGCTCCCGGCCGACCTCGTCGTGCTCGACGACAACCTCGAGATCGAGCGCGTCTGCGTCGGAGGCGAGGCTCGTGTCGTTGCCTGAGCCTACGGGCCTCGATCTGCGCGGATCCGTCTTCCTCGCCGAGATCCACGGACAGCCGACGGCCCTCAGGGCGCTCCTGGAGCACGAGAGCGAATACTCGCGCGTGGCCGCGACCGCACGCGAGCGCGGGGCGACCACGGTTCGGATGGTCGGCCACGGTTCGTCGGACAACGCCTCCTCCTACGGCGTCTACGCCTTCGGCCTCCTGCCGCGCTGGACCGCGATGCGGGACTCGATCACCCTGACCGCCTACTACGACGCCCGTCTGGACATGCGCGGCTCCACCGTGATCGCGCTCTCGCAGTCAGGCCGCACACCGGACGTCGTCGACTACCTCGCCCGCGCCCGCAGCGCCGGCGCCTTCACGGTCGCGCTCACGAACGACGTCGGCTCCGACCTCGCAGGCGCGGCAGAAGTCGTGCTCCCGCTGGCGGCCGGGCCCGAGCGCTCGGTGGCCGCCTCGAAGACGTACCTGAACCAGATCGCCGCGCTCGGCCTGTTCGCCGCGTGCGCCGCGACGGAGGGCCGGCGCTTCGCCGAGGACATCCGGGCGACGGCCGACCTGCTGGAGGAGATGCTTCCAGCGCTCGAGGAGCAGGCGCGGGCGGTCGCGCTCTCGTTCGCCTCGGTGGGCCGGATGTTCGTCGTCGGGCGCGGGATCGAGTTCGCGACCGCCCGCGAGATCGCGCTGAAGCTGCTCGAGACCTGCCGCGTTGCCGCCGAGCCGCTGACCGCGACCGCACTCGCGCACGGCCCCGTCGCCGCGCTCGACCCGCTTTTCCCGGTCTGGACGATCGCGTCGAACGACGAGACTCTCCCGGCCGTCGTGGAAGCGGCCGAGCGGGTGCGCGCTGCGGGCGCGACCCTCGTCGCGAGCGGCGACGCCGCGGCCTCGCTCGCCGGCGCCGCCTACTCGCTCCCGGTCCCGAAGCCGCCTCAACCGCTGCTCTCGCCCCTGCTCTCGGTCGTGCCGGGCCAGCTCTTCGCGTCCGCGCTCGCCCGCGCCCGGGGCCTCGACGCCGATCACCCGGTGGGGCTCAGCAAAGTCACGCTTGCGCGCTGAGAGGTTCCTCGCTGTCGACGTTGGCGGCAGCTGGGTCAAGTCCGGCTTGGTCGCCGACGGTCAGGTGGAGGAGCAGTCTCGCGAGCCCGTCGCGCGAGACCTGGACGGTCTCGTCGCGCAGCTCAACCGCGTCGCCGAGGGGCAGGACTGGGGCCTCTGCGTCCCGGGCCTCGTGGAGAACGGCACCGTGCGCTACGCGGCGAACCTGCCGCTACGCGACACGCCGCTGCCGGAGCTGCTCAGCCCGCGGCCGCGGGTCTTCGTCAACGACCTGGTAGCGGCCACTCTCGGCGAGGCCGGGGGCGGAAGCCTGGCGCTTCTGCAGGTCGGCACCGGGGTCGCTGCTCGCTGCGCGCTCGACGGACGCGTCCTTCCAGGCGGCGAGGTCGGCCACCTGCGCTTCCGCGACGACGGCCCGGCTTGCCGCTGCGGCAACCGCGGGTGCGTCGAGGCGTACCTGCGAGGGATCGACCATCCCACCGATGACGCGCTCGAGGCGATCGGGTTCGCGGCTGCGGCGCTCGTGGCCGCCTGGGATCCAGGCACGCTGAGGCTGGGCGGCGGCGTCGCCGCGGCGTGGGGCGAGACGCTTCTCGCTGCGGTGCGCGAGGCCGTCCGAGAGCGAGTCCTCCCTGGCACAGCCACGAACGTCGAGCCCGCCCGGCTCGGCGACTCGGCGGCGTTGGTGGGCCTTGCCGAGCTCGCTAGAGGTGCGACGTGACCCCGGCGGGGTCTTCGTCCGTGTTGCCTTCAGCCGGCGCGCGCTCGTCGAGCCACGAGTAGGCGTACTCGCCGTCGTCGAGGTTCTTGGCGAGCTTCGTCAGCCGCAGCGGGTGGAACGTGTCGCACATCACCGCCAGCTCGTGCGTCTCGGTCTGGCCGATCGACTTCTCCGCGAGCCCCGGGTGCGGCCCGTGCGGGATTCCCGACGGATGGAGCGTCACCGAGCCGACGTCGATCCCGCGCCGCGAGGAGAAATTGCCCGAGACGTAATAGATCATCTCCTCCGAGTTCAGGTTCGAGTGGTGGTACGGGATCGGGATCGCCATCGGGTCGAAGTCGAGCTTGCGCGGGCAGAACGAGCAGATCACGAAGTTGCGGCCCTGGAACGTCTGGTGTGAGGGCGGCGGCATGTGGATCCGGCCCGTGATCGGCTCGAAGTCGTGGATCGAGAACGTCCACGGGTAGACGAAGCCGTCCCAGCCGACGACGTCGAACGGGTGGTAGTCGAGGACGTAGGTCTGGTAGCCGTCCCGGACGCGCACCTTCACGCGGAACTCGCCGGTGTCGCGGTGCGTCCGCAGCTCGGTCGGCGCGTGGATGTCGCGGTGGTAGAACGGCGCGTGCTCGAGCAGCTGGCCGTACTCGTTGCGGTAGCGCCTCGGGATCTCGATTAGACCGGGTGACTCGAAGACGAGGTAGCGCTGCTCGCCCTCAGGGCGGAAACGGTAGGTCGTTCCGCGTGGGACGACGACGTAGTCACCCTCCTTGTACGGCAGCTCGCCGAAGATCGTCTCGAGCGTTCCCGAGCCCTCGTGGACGAAGATGACCTCGTCGCCCTCGCCGTTCCGGAAGTAGTAGTCCATCTCGGCGTCCGGGCGGCAGAGCGAGATCTCGACGTCGTCGTTCCACATCAGCAGCTTCCGCCCGTTGACGGCGTCACCCCCGGCCTCGATGCCCATCGTCCGGAAGTGACGGTGCGCGTGGCCGTCGGGAACCCACTCGTCGCGCTCGATCGGCTCGAAGTCGGCGACTTCGGTGACGCGGCACGGGGACGTCAGGTGGTACAGGATCGACTCGTTGCCGTCGAAGCCTTCGAGGCCCATGACCTCCTCGGTCAGGAGCCTGCCGTTGTCGCGGAACTGCACGTGCCGCTTGCGCGGGACCTCGCCTCTGACCTGGTAGGTCGACATCGCGCGAAGCTTAGCCCGTCGCGAGAGCGGCCAAGCGCTCCCCGATCGCGGGCGCGAACTTGAAGCCGTGGCCCGAGCAGGGCGAGCCGACAACGACCCGGCCGCGGCGCTCGAGGATGAACGTCTCGTCCGCGGTGGTCGTGTACATGCAGGTGTCGAGCGCAGCGGGATCCGGCTCGGCGAGACGGTAGGTCTCGTTCGCCCAGGCGGTGATGCGCTCGACGAGATGCGGCTCCGGATCGGTCGGGGTGTTCGGGTCGGCCTCCTGCCCTTGGTGGTGAGCTCCGACCTTGAGGCCGTAGACCGGGTCGTAGAGCGAGTACATCTCGTGGGTGTGCCTACCGGGCTTGAACGAGACGACCGACGGAATCGGCCGGCCTTCCTGCGGCCGGAAGTAGCAGACGGTCTCGCGGGTGGTCTTCACCGGCAGTGGCTCGTCGAGGAGCTCGTTGACCCAGGAACCGGCGGTGACGACGACGGCATCTGCGTCGACCTCGTCGGGGTGCGCGCGTGTCTGCTCGCGCACGTCGAGCTCGCGGCGGAAGGCCTCGAGCGCCTTGTCGGCGCGCGCGATTCCCGCCTCCGCCTGCAGGACGACGAACGAGCGCTCGGGGACGCGGATCGGGAAGCGGCGCTCGGCTTCCTCGCGGTCAAGCCGCTCCCAGGCGACGCCGCAGCGCTCGAGGGTCTCCGCGGTGCTCTCCTCGAGCGAGCTCACGATCTCGACCAGTCCGTAGAGCTCGAGCACCGTCTCGCCGCTCTCGGCCTCGAGCTCGCGCCAGAGCCCGAGCGCCTCCTGCGCAAGACGGACGTACTCGTCCTCGGCGTACGCGAGCCGGAAGATCCGCGAGCGCCCGTGGCTGGAACCGTGGGGGTTGCCCACCTCGAACTGCTCGTAGACGACGGGCTCGTGCCCGCGCCGCTTGAGGGCCCAGCCCGTGGCCAGCCCCATCACCCCGCCGCCGATGACCGCGACCTTCATCGGATGCGGTTTTTCAGGATTCCGATCCCTTCAATCTCCAGCTCGACCTCGTCGCCTCGCCGCAGCCAGCGCTCGTCGCCGTGCTCGAGGATGCAGCCGGTGCCCACGCAGCCCGAGCCGATCACGTCGCCGGGCCGAAGATCGGTGTTGCGCCCGGCGCGCTCGACGACCTCGTCCCACGACCAGTGCATGTCGCCGAGGTTGCCCCGCGAGCGCTCCTCGCCGTTGACGCGCGCGACCATCTCCAGGCGACGGTCGCCGAGCTCGTCGGGGGTGACGAGGACCGGGCCGAGCGAGGTCGCGAAGTCCTTGCCCTTCGCCGGGCCGAGGCCGATCGCCATCTCCTTGCGCTGCACGTCGCGGGCCGACCAGTCGTTCATGACGGTGAAGCCGCCGATCGCACCGTCGGCGCCCATCACCACCGCGCACTCCAGCTCGTAGTCGAGTTTCTCCGTCCCTTCCGGGTAGGGAATCTCGTCGTCCGGGCCGTAGATCGCTGCCGGGTTCGAGAAGTAGAAGGCGGGGAGCTCGTACCACTCCGGCGGCACCTCGCCCCTCCCGGTGACCGCGCGCGCGTTCTTGACGTGCTGCTCGAAGGCATAGAAGTCGCGCACCGACGGCGGGCGCTTGACCGGAGCGAGCAGCCGCACCTCGTCGAGCCGGTGCTCCGCGTGCTCGCGCGCCTGGCCGCCGCCCGTGAAGAACGACTCGAGCGTCTGCGCCGCGAGCTGGATCACGCGGTCGCCCTCGATCCGCCCGGGCCAGCCGCGGACCTCGTGCTCGAGGGGCGTGAACATGCAGAGCTTCATGGCTCGGTGTGGACGATCACGTCCGCGATCTCGGGGCGCTCGCGCCGGATCCGCTCCTCGATCTCGCTCGCGCGGGCGTGGGCGTCGGCGAGCGAGGTCTGCGGGTCGAGCCCGAGCGTGAGGTAGGCGAGCAGGCCGTCGTCGGTGTCGAGGAACCGGAGCTCGCGCGGCGCCGCGCCTGTCGTCTCGCGCACGATCTGCTCGATCAGCGCGCGGTCGGCGGCGCCGTCGCCCACGCGGCCCACCGCCGGCTCGGCCAGCGGCTCGAGGTGGGTCTGCACGGCGTCGACCTCGGGCACGGACGCGATGATCGCCCGCTCGACCTCCGTCGCGATCTCGTGCGCGTCGTCGAGCGGCAGCTCCCCCGGCAGCTTGAGGTGCAGCGAGACCTGCATGCTCGAGCCGACGCGGAGGACGATGAGGTTGTGGATCTCCCGCACGCGCGGCACGCGCTGGGCGGCCGCGAGCGCGCGCTCATGCAGAGCCGCGTGGTCGGCGTCAGGCTCGACGTGGACGACGACGTCACTGTCGGGGAGCGCCCGGTGGACCGCGGCCTCGACCGCGTCGGCGGCCGCATGGCCCTGCCCGATCGCAGCGCCGGGAGAGACCCCGATGACCACGTCCGCGAACTGCCGCCCGGCCGCCTGGCGCATCCGCAGCCGGCGTAGCTCGACAGGCGGCTCGAGCGCGCCGATGGCCTGCAGAGCCGCCGCCTCCGCCTCGGACGGGACGCGGTCCATCAGCACGTCCACGTTGACGCGCATCAGCCGGGCGGCGGCCAGCAGGACGAGCACCGCGACGAAGAGCGCCGCGGCCGAATCGGCCCAGTGCTCCCCGTGGCGAGCCAGGATCATCCCGATCAGGACGGCCGTCGAACCCGCGAAGTCGCTCGCAAAATGGAGTGCATTCGCCTGCAGCGCGGGGCTTCCCGTCCGTCGCGCCGTTCGGTGCGAGACAACCGCGCGGCTGACGTCGATCGCCATCACGACCCCCAGCACCACGAACGCGTAGGCCTTCGGGTCGACCTGGCCGTGGGCGAGGCCGGTCAGGCGCCAGACCGCGCGCCACGCGATCGCGAGGCTCAAGACGACGAGGATGCCCGCCTCGGCCAGCGCGGCGAGGTGCTCGGCCTTGCCGTGGCCATACGCGTGGCCGGGGTCGGCCGGCCGCACCGAGACGCCGACGGCGACGAAGGTCAGCAGCGCCGCGACGAGGTCGGTCCCCGAATGAGCGGCCTCGGAGAGCAGGCCGAGGCTGTTGGTCCCGATCGCCGTGCCGAGCTTGAGGCCGATCAGCACGCAGGCCGCGACCACCGAGACGAGCGCCGTCCGCCGCTGTGGGCTCATGCGCCAAGCATAGGACCAACGAGAAGAGCCCGCCTGAGGCGGGCTCTTTCGACCACTCCGTTAGGGAGGGAGAGGTATTTGTCAGACGTGCTCGTTCAGGACGTGGCGATGTCCCCGTGGAAGCGCTCGTGCAGCAGCGTCCCGGCGCCGTGGCCCTTGTCCGACCAATGGTGTCTGCGCAGACCCTGCCTGGGCGCGCTGTACTCGAAGTCGAACGCGCAGGCCCGCGAGTCGGTGAAGCACGAGAAGGTCGCGTCCGGGCCGAAGAACGTCGCGATGAAGACGTCCGTGAAGCCACAGTCGGCCGGGCAGGTCGCGTTCGGGTCGAACGTTCCGCCCGTGACCCTGCCGCGCAGGAAGCCGTGGAAACGGCCGTGCTTTCCGGCGGCGACCATCGAGCCGTGCGGCCGGCGCGTCTCGCAGGCGCCTGGGCTCTGGCCCTCGTTGGTCAGGAACCTGCCGCGGTCGCGGCGGAGCAGCGTGTAGCTGCCGTCGTGGTTCCGCGTGATCTTGTAGGTCCGCTTCTCGGTGTCGACGGCCCACGCGTTGCCGCACGAGCCATGGTCGTCGGTGACCACGTCGTACGGGCCGAACTTGTGGTGCGAGTTGCCGTGGCCGTGCCCGTTGTTGGCAAGACCTCCCGTCACGAACACGAGGGCGCCCGCCAGCAATCCGAGGATCATCCAGCTCTTGCGCATCATTCCTCCTGGTTTCTTGGTTTCTATCCAGGTGGATGCCGGTTGGAAGCGGGTCTTGCGGCCTGCTGAACGCACTCCAACGGCCAGATGACGACGTCCTGGCGCTCGGCCAGGTGGCAGAGCGGCTCACCCTCGAGCTCGAGCCCGTCGGGCGGCATGGTGTTGAGCGAGAGCTCGACCTCGGCCGGGCGCAGCTCCCACGGCGGGTGGTGGATCTCGGCGCGGTGTAGGCCGCGCGCGTCGCGCGCGTAGAGGCAGTAGCGCTCGGTGAGAAAGTGCTCGAGCGACCCGGGTTGCGGCTCGAACAACGCGCCGCCCTCAGGCCGGTAGACGGCCTCGAGCACGAACGGCCGCTCGGCGTCGCGGCGGGAGCTCATGAACTCGACCCGCTCCCCGCGGCGCACTAGGGACGCACGCGAGTGGAAGTACGGGAGCCGGTAGGTGCGCCGCGCTGCCTCGACCGCGAGCCGGCTCGGCGTGTCGAGGCTGAAGAACCAGATCCCTGGCTTGCCCTCGGAGGCGACGTACGTGCGGACGTTCAGCTCCGGGAAGCTCGAGACGACCGGCACCGGCAGCGTCCCGCGCAGGCGAAACCCGCTGATCAGAAATGGCGTGATTCCGAGCCAGGCGCTGCCGTCGTGCTCCTGGAGCTCGAGCTCCTCGGGAACGAGCTTCCGCAATGCGCTCGCGTCGACCCGCCAGTGCATGAAGAGCAGCTCCTCCCAGGACTGGGCGATCGTCCAGGGCTCGCCTCGCAGCGGCCACGGCCGGTGGTCGGTGCGCTCCAGGCCTGCCCGCTGGCGGACCGGTGCATCGAGGAAGTCGAGCGCGCTCACGGAGGGCGGATGCCCTACGCCTCGCGGGCGAAAACGCCGGGCTAGAGGTTGCCGCGGAGCGCCTGCTCGCGCTCGATCGACTCGAAGAGGGCCTTGAAGTTGCCCTCGCCGAAGGTCGTCGCGCCGTGGCGCTCGATCACCTCGAAGAAGACCGTCGGCCGGTCCTGCGTGGTCTTCGTGAAGATCTGCAGCAGGTAGCCGTCCTCGTCGCGGTCGGCCAGGATCTTGAGCCGCTGCAGGTCGGAGTAGTCCTCGCCGATCTCCCCCACGCGCGACTCGACGTCCTCGTAGTACGTGTCCGGGGTGTCGAGGAAGAGCACGCCGCGCTCCTTCATCGCCGTGACGGTGCCGACGATGTCCTCGCTCTGGAGGGCGATGTGCTGCACGCCCGGCCCGTGGTTGAACTCGAGGTACTCCTCGATCTGGCTCTTGCGCTTGCCCTCGGCCGGCTCGTTGATCGGGAACTTGATCTTGCCGCTGCCGTCCGCCATCACCTTGGACATCAGCGCCGAATATTCGGTCTGGATCTGGTCATCGCCGAAGTGGACGATGTTCGTCATTCCGAAGACGCGCTCGTAGAACTCGACCCAGTGGTCCATGCGGCCGAGCTCGACGTTGCCGACGACGTGGTCGAGCGCCTTCAGGCCGACCCCGCGACTCGCCTGGCCGTTCGGCGAGACGGACCGGTAGCCGGGCGCGAACGGCCCGCCGTAGCCGGAGCGGTCGACGAACATGTGGGTCACGTCTCCGTACGTCCCGATCTGCGCGAGCTCGATCGAGCCGTGCTCGTCGTCCACGCGGCGCGGCTCGACCAGTCCACGGGCGCCGCGCTGGACGGCCTGGCGATAGGCCTCGGTCGCGTCCGGAACCCGCAGCGCGATCGTCCTGGCCGCGTCGCCGTGGCGGGCGGCGTACTGCGTGACCTCGCTGTCGGCCCGCAGGCCGCTCGTGACGACGAGGCGGATCTCCCCCTGCTCCAGCACGTACGAGGCGCGGTCGCGGACGCCGGTCTCGGGGCCGGCGTAGGCGGTCGGCGTGAAGGCGAACGCGTGCTCGTAGAAGTAGGCAGCCTGCTTGGCGTTCCCGACCCAGAGCTCGACGTGGTCCCAGCCTTCGAGCGGCATGAAGTCGGTGGCGCTCACACAGCGATTCTACTTCCGCGGCTGAACGGCCGCGGTCGCGCCGGGCTGCGGGGAAGCCTCGTCGCCGAAGACGGGCTCGTCCTCGACGCCCTTCCGCAGCGGCACCTCGCGCACCCAGAGCAGCGAGATCACGAACACGAGGGCGCAGAGGCCCGCAGCTGCCAGGAATGCCGGATGGAGCGCATCCGCGAGCGCGACCCGGCCGGCTAGCGGCAGGCGATGGATGACCGTCGCCTCCCCGCGCACGTTCGCCGGCAGCTGCTGGTTGACGATCACGCCCATCAGCGTCACGCCGAGCGTCGAGCCGATCGAGCGCGAGAACTGCGTGAGCGCCGTCGCCGAGCCCATCGAACGCCGCGGCACCGAGTTCTGCACCGAGAGCACGAAGATCTGCATCATCGAGCCCAGGCCGATGCCCGCGATGACCATGTTGCGCGCGGCCTCGCCGTTCGTCGTCCCCACGCCCATGTCCGCGAGCAGCAGCATCCCGATTCCGAGCACGACCGGCCCGAAAAGCGTGTTCGGCCGGTACCGGCCCGTGCGCGAGACGAGCTGGCCGGAGAGGAAGCTCGTGATCACCGCGCCGAGCATCAGCGGAGTCAGCACGATCCCGGAAGAGGTTGCCGAGGTGCCGATCACACCCTGCACGAAGAGCGGGACGAAGCTGATCGTCCCGAACATCGCCGCGCCGACGAGCGCCATGCAGGCGACGCTCGAGGCGACTGTCTGGTTACGGAGCAGGTCGAAGGGCAGGATCGGCTCGCGCACGCGCCGCTCGATCAGCGCGAAGATGCCGAGCAGCGCCGCCGACGCCATCAGCGCCCCGACCACCTGCGGCGAGTGCCACGGGTACTCGCGGCCGCCCCAGACGAGTCCGAGCAGGAGGGCGGTCGTCCCGAGGGCCAGGATCGCGGCGCCGAGCCAGTCGATCGAATGCTCCTGCTTCGTCCGCCGGCGCGGCATGGTCACGATGATCACGGCCATCGCGAGCCCGCCCACCGGCAGGTTGACGTAGAAGATCCAGCGCCAGCTGAAGTTGTCGACGATGAACCCGCCGATCAGCGGCCCGATGATCGACGCCGCGGCGAAGACGGAGCCGATCAGGCCCTGGTAGCGGCCGCGGTCGCGCGGCGGGACGATCATTCCGACCATGGCGAGCGTCAGCGGGAAGAGGCCGCCGGCGCCGACACCCTGGACCGCGCGGAACACGACCAGCTGGACCATGTTCTGCGCCAGGCCGCAGAGCGCCGAGCCGACGAGGAAGATCGAGATCGCGACGAGGAAGAGCGGCTTGCGCCCGTGGACGTCGCCGAGCTTCCCGTAGATCGGCACCGTCACGGTCGAGCCGAGCATGTAGGCGGTGAAGACCCACGAGTACTGCGAGATCCCGCCGAGCTCGGAGACGACCCTCGGGAGTGCGGTCGCGACGATCGTCTGGTCGAGAGCTGCGAGGAGCAGCGTCACCATCAGGCCCGAGTAGATGGCAAGCACTCGGCCTTTCGAGAACGGGTAGCCGGGCGGCGTCCGTTCCAGCCGTTGCCTGAGAGTGCTCACCTGCGCACAGCCTCCGGCGCAAGCGCAGGCTGCACAGGTGCGAGGCGGTCGCGGGAGAGGACGATGCCCGCCGCGATCGCGAGGCCGCCGACGACCTGAAGCCTGGTGATCGGCTCGGAGAGCAGGAGCAGGGCGAAGATCGCCGCGATGAACGGCTGCAGGTTCGCGAAGACCGCGGCGCGCGACGGCCCCACCCGGGCGATCGCGCCGAACCAGAGCAGGTTCGCGACCACGAGCGGCCCGATCACCGCGAACGCGTAGAGGAGCCAGATCGAGGCGCTGAAGCCGTAGTCCTGCGCCGCGAGCTGGTGCGACCCGATCGCGACGAGGGGGATCGTCCCGGCGACGAACGCGAGCGCGCTCACGCGGAGCGGCGAGTAGCGGCCGAGCACCGGCGCCGCAGCGACGGAGTAGAACGCCCAGGTGACCGCCGCGCCGAGCGCGAGCAGGACACCCCAGAGGTGCTTCGACAACCCGCCGCCGGAGCCAACCGCCACCAGCGCGGCGCCGCAGAGCGCGAGGACGGCCGCCAGCCAGAAGCGCAGGCCGACGCGGTCGATGCCGAGCGCGAAGGCGAACAGGCCCGCGATCACCGGCAGGGTGCCGAACAGAAGCGCGACCGTCGTCGCCGTCGTCAGCTTGATCGCGTAGACGAACGTGAGCTGGTTCAGGCAGATCCCGATCAGCGCGGCGCCGGAGAGCAGGACCAGGTCGCGGCGGCGCATCGAGAGCGACCCCTCCCGCGAGTACGCGAGCCCCGCGAGGATCGACGCGGCCATGCCGAAGCGCAGGCTGGCGTAGGCGAGCGGCTGGAACCCGTGCGAGAGGACGTACTTCGTGACGGTGAAGTTGAGGCCCCAGAGGGTTACCGTCGCCAGCAGCATCAGGTCTGCCGGCCCGGGGCGTCGCATATGCCTGAACCTACCCATTAGGCTTCCAGCCATGCGTGAGCCCACCCGCGACGACGTCGACGCGCTCGTCGGGCCCGCGACGCCGCACTTCGCGTACCAGCTGCGGGCGCGGGTGCGCGAGCTGGTCCAGGAGCTACCGAAAGACCACGACGTGCGCCGCTACGCAGAGGAGAAGGTCGAGCTGCTCGACCGGCTCGGCCACGCGTCCTCGAAGGCGGACGAGGGTCCTCGCGTCCCGCGCGACCGTGTGGGCTGGCGGGAGATCCCGAGCTCCGCGCCCGCGGACGAGCCGCTCCCACGGCGATGAATTTCGACGGCCAGTCCGTTCTCGTGACGGGCGGCTCGCGGGGGATCGGACGAGCGATCGCGCTCCGCTTCGCAGAGCTCGGAGCGGCCCGCGTGGCGATCGGCTACCTGCGCAACGACCGCGCCGCGGAGGCCGTCGCCGACGAGCTGCGTGCGGCCGGCGCGGAGCCGCTGCTCGTCCGGGGCAACGTCTCCTCGGACCGCGTCGTCTCCGAGGCGGCGGAGCTCGGGCCGTTCGACGCCGTCGTCCACAACGCGGCGACCGGCGTGATCCGGCCGGCGCTCGAGACCGAGGACAAGCACTGGGACTGGACGGTCTCCGCGAACGCGCGCGCTCTCCTCGCGCTCGCGCGGGGGCTCGTGCCGGGCATGCGCGAGGGCTCGTCGTTCGTCGGCATCTCGAGCCTCGGCTCGACACGCGTCCTCGAGAACTACGTGCTCGTCGGCGTCTCCAAGGCCGCGCTCGAGGCCGTCGTCCGCTACCTCGCGGTCGAGCTCGCCCCGCGCGGGATCCGCGTCAACGCCGTCTCCGCCGGGGTCGTCGAGACAAACGCGCTCGACCACTTCCCGAACCGCGAGCAGATGATCTCGGAGAGCCTCGCGCGGACCCCAGCCGGCCGGCTGGTCGAGCCGAGCGACGTCGCCGACGCCGTGTGCTTCCTCTGCTCGCCGGCCGCCGAAATGGTTCGCGGCCAGACCCTCGTCGTGGACGGCGGATTTTCCCTCCTGGCCTGATGGAGCCCACCGACACCAACCTCCGCGCCTGGGAGGACGCCCACCGCAAGCTGCGGCGCGGCGGCGGCAGGCGCGGGTTGCCGAAGCCGGTGCGCGAGCGGCTCCCGGACCTCGACGGCCGCCACGTCCTGCACCTGACCTGCGGCGCCGGCCGCGAGACCGCGGCGCTGATCGGGCTCGGAGCCCTGGTCACCGGCGTCGACAGCTCCGAGGAGACCGTGCGCGCCGCCCGCAAGCGGCTACCGGACGCAGCGCTCGTCGCGGCCGACGTCCAGGCGCTCCCCGTCGAGCTGCGGCGCGGCCGCTTCGACCTCGTCTACTCCTCGTGGGGAACGCTCGCGCTCGTCTCGAGCCTGCCCGCCTGGGCGGCCGGGATCTCGGCGGCGCTGCGCAAGAGCGGCGTGCTGCTCGCCTACGACGAGCACCCGGTGGCGGCCTGCCTCGACCAGATGCTGCACTGGCACGAGAGCTACTTCGAGGCGTGGCCGGTCGGAGCGGTCGCCGAGTCGCTGGTCGGCGCCGGCCTGCAGCTCGAGCGGCTCGAGGAGCTGCCGGACCCGAACCGCTGGGGACGCCGCGAGATCCGGGTCCCGGGCGACCTGGTCGTCGTCGCCCGAAAGCCCTAGCTCGACCCGTTGCGGCCCGGGATCAGGCGGTTGAGCGTGTCCGCCGCGATGTAGCCCGCGATCTTCGGGTTCTCCTGCAGCCGCCGCATCGAGTAGGCGTACCAGTGGCGGCCGAACGGCGTGTAGATCCGGAGCCGGTGCCCCGCGCGGACGAGCTCGTCGCCCAGCGCCGGCCGAACGCCGAGCAGCATCTGGAACTCGTATTCCTCGCGACCGAGGCCCCGCTCCTCGATGCCCTTCTGCGCCTGCTCGATGAGCCACTCGTCATGCGTCGCGATCCCGACGTAGCAGCCCGCGTCCCAGAGCGCGTCGAGCACGCTCACGAAGTTGCTCTGGATCGCCTCGAAGTCCCGATAGGCGATCGCCGCAGGCTCGAGGTAGATGCCCTTGCACAGGCGCACGCTCGGCCGCAGCTCGGCGAGCGCTCGCACGTCCTCGAGCGTCCGCTTGAGCCGCGCCTGCAGGACGACCCCGACGTTCTCGTGACCGGCTTCGCGCAGCTCACGGTAGAGCCGCAGGTTGTCATCCGTCGTCGACGAGTCCTCCATGTCGATCCGCACGAAGTTGCCGCCCGCCGCGTGGCTGACGACGTCGACGAGGTTCTCACGGCAGAGCTCGTAGCCGAGCCCGAGGCCGAGCGCCGTCAGCTTGACGCTGACGTTCGAGTCGAGTCCCTCGCGCTCGATCGCTTCGAAGGCCAGGCGGTAGGCGCCCGCGATGGCGCGCGCTTCGTCGGGGTTCGTGATCTCCTCGCCGAGGACGTCGATCGTCGCGAGCTTCCCCTCGGCGTTGACCTCCCGCACGACCCGCAGCGCGTCCTCGAGCTCCTCGCCGGCGATGTAGCGCGATGAGATCCGCCGCACGACCGTCTTCGGGACAGCCGGGAGCATCCGGACGATGGCGCGGTCGACGAGGGCCACAGGCTCCGCGATTCTAGGAGGCGCGCTGCTCGAACTCGCGCATCAAGCGGCGCAGCAGTGCGTTCAGCTGGCGCTGCTCGTCCTTGGTGAGCGCGTCTGCGATCAAGGACTCCTTCGCCGCCTGTGCTCCGAGCGCCTTCGCCCAGACCCGCTCGCCGGCCTTCGTGAGCTCGACGATTACGCCGCGCCGGTCCTCCGGGTCGGGCAGGCGCCGGATGAAACCTCGCTCCTCGAGCCTGTCGAGCCGGTTCGTCATCGCTCCGGTCGAAAGGTCCGAGCGACGCGCGAGCTGGCCGGCCGAGCGCCGGTAGGGCGGCGGCTGCAGCCGCAGCGAGCTGATCACCTTCCACTCCCCTTCGGCGAGGCCGTGCTCGCTCAGCGTCTCGTCGGCCATGGTGTGGAACCGGCGGCGAAGGCCGTTGATGCGGTCGACGATCCCCTCCACCTCGGGGTCGACCCCGGGCAGGTCGTGCTCGGACAGGAACCGGTCGATGTGGTCAGGATCGGCAGTCACGGGCGAATCCTGATCGAAATTTCTCTTGACGTCAAGCTTCTTGACTTGTAGCATCTTGTCTTGAAGTAAAGATACTTTAGCTCAAGGGAGGGCTGGGATGTTCGAGCACGAGACACGAATCGAGTACGTCACGACGAGACCGGAGCAGATGCGTCGAGACTGGCCCGCCACCAGGCCTGCCAGGTACACCCTCGGCGAATGGCTGATCAGGCTGGGACGGCGCCTCGCCGCCCCTGAGCCGCAGCCCCGCTCAGCCCTCGCGCATAAAGCCCTGCCGCGCTGCTGAGACCAGCGCGACGGCTTCCGGGAAGAGGACGCGCATGGCGTCCCGGAGCGCGATTGCCTGCTCGTCCGCGCCGCCCGGCGCGTTCACCTGCTGGAGCGCGGCCGCGGTCAGCTCGACGGCGGTGTTCAGGGTCAGGGTCGCGAACTGCTCGCGCTGAGCCTCCTGCACCGTCTCCGCCTGCTGCTCGGCGAACTCCCGCAGGCTGCGCATCAGGTCCTCGGGATCTCCCCCGAACGGAAAGCCAAATCCGCCACTTCCTTCCATCGCGGCCAGCCTAGCTGAGGGGAACCTTGTAGCCGCGCTCGACGTCCTTGACGAGCTCCTCGACGGTGCCGGTCGCGCTTTTCATGGCCGCCACGAACGCGTGCGGATTGTCGGCCCCGGCGGCGAGCGCGTCGAGCTCGGCGGGTGTCGCGACGCGCGGCTCCTCGGCCGCGGCGCCCGTCGCCTCCTCCGCCAGCTCGTACAGCGCGGCGATCGAGACCGCGTCCCGGACGAGCGACCGGTCCTCGACCGGCCGGCCGTCGCCGTCGAGCACGAGCCAGGTCGTGTCGCCACCGTCGGTGAAGGCGCAGACATATGCGCGGACACCCGAGCCGGGCTCCGCCGGGACGATCCCGGTGAGCTCCTCTCCCTCCGCGGCGTGGCGGATGGCGGCGTCGGCGATGCGCCGCAATTCCCGTTCCAGCTCCACGGCTTGAGCTTAGACTCACGATCGTGGCCGAGACGGTCTCCGAGCGCGCCCGTGAGCTGTTCGCACCCCTCGGCCCGACCTACGACCGGTACGCGCGGCTCCTGTCGTTCGGGCAGGACCCGCGCTGGCGGCGCTTCCTGGTCTCGAGGCTGCCGGTCGGCCCCGAGGACACCGTCGTCGACGTCGCCTGCGGGACGGGCGCGGTCGCGGTCGAGCTCGTCCGCCGCACCGGCTGCTCGGTCGTGGGCGTCGACCAGAGCCCGGAGATGCTGGCCGAGGCGCGGCGGCGGCTGGCCGGCAACGAGCGAGTCCGGCTGGTCGAGGGTTCAGCCGCCGAGCTTCCGTTCGAAGACGCGTCGTTCGACGGCCTGACCGCCGCCTACCTCCTCCGCTACCTCGACGACCTGCCCGCGGGGCTCGCGGAGCTCGCGCGCGTCCTCCGTCCCGGCGCGACGGCCTCGCTGCTCGACTTCGGCGTCCCCCCTGCCCCGCTCACCCGCGAGGCCTGGAACTTCTGGGTCGACGCGGGCCTCCCGCTCGCAGGCCGCGCGATCTCGCCCGGCTGGCACGAAGTCGGCCGCTTCCTCGGCGACAGCATCCGCCGGTTTCACGCGGAGTGGCCGCTCGAGAGCCTGCTCGGCGCCTTCCGCGATGCCGGGTTCGAGAGCGCGAACGCGCGGCGCCTGAGCCTCGGCGGCTGCGTCGTCGTGTGGGGAGTTCGCGTTTGAGCAATGAGCGTAGGCTCGACGGAGCTCATCAGGGAGCGGAGGCGGCGGCTTCGCCGGCGCCGGGAGCGGAAGTCGCGCGTCCGGCCTTCTATGCACTCTCGCCCGGGAGCTGGCGGGACTACCTGACGCTGCTGCACCCGCCGTACACCGCGTGGCACCTGAGCTACGTCGTGCTCGGCGCGTGCCTCGCACCGCACCTCTACACCGACCGCCTCGGCGCCGCCCTGGCGGCTTTCTTCCTCGGGCTCGGCGTCGGCGCGCACGCCCTCGACGAGCTGCAGGACCGTCCCTTGAAGACGCGGATCCCGGACCGGACGCTGCTCGTCCTCACGGCGACCGCCCTTGCCGGGGCGGTCGCGATCGGGATCGCGGGCGCGGTCTCGTTCAACGGCTGGCTGCTCGTCTTCGTCGCCGCCGGCGCGCTGCTCGTGCCCGCTTACAACCTCGAGCTGTTCGGCGGTGCGATCCACAACGCGCCCGGCTTCGCGCTCGCCTGGGGCGCGTTCCCGGTCCTGACGGGCTACTTCGCCTGCGCGGGGACGATCGGCTGGGTCGCGCTTCTCGCGGCCGCCTTCGCTGCGCTGACGAGCTACGTGCAGCGCGTGCTCTCGACGCCCGTCCGCCACCTGCGCCGCCGCGTGGTCGCGGTCAGCGGGACGCTCGAGCTCCGCGACGGCAGCAGCGAGCCGGTCACGGTGGACCACCTGTTCGCGACGCAGGAGCTGTCGCTGCAGCTGCTGGCGGCCGCGCACGTCTGTCTCGCGGGCGCCTTGCTGGTTCTAAGACTCGCGTAGCATCCGCGCCGTGCGCGCGGAGATCCTCGAAGTCGTCTTCGCAGCCGCGGTGCTCCTCCTGTTTGGATCCGCGGCCCTGCTGCTGCGGGGCCGCGTCACGCGGACTGTGCTGGTCACACTAGCCTGGCTGGTCGCCGCCGTCGCGGCCGCCGCCTGGGTCGTCGTCGCGCTCGAGCCGGGCCGGGATGTCGCCACCGCGGCCGCGGGGATCACCGTCTGCGCTGCGGCCCAGGCCGGGCTGCTCGTCCTTCGCCGGCTGCTCGAGCAAGGGCGAGCCGTCGACGACTCCCTCGCGGCTGCGCGCGACCAGCTCGACGCGGTCGTGCAGCGCGAGACCGAGACGCGCGCCGCGGAGCTCGAGCGCACGCTCGCCCTGGCGCGCTCGCAGTCGCTCTCTCGCCTCGCCGAGGAGGAGCGCCGCATGGCCGAGAAGCGCCGCGCGGCCGTCCACGAGCGCGAGCTGCAGACGAACACCGAGCTGAGCGAGGCGCTCGCGAAGGCACAGGCACGAATCGGGGCCCGCCTCGCCGACTGGGCGGGCGACCTCGAGCGCACGGAGCACGAGCTGACCGCCCAGATCGCCTCACTCCGCCAGCGCCAGGAGCAGCTGCTCGCCGATGCGGCCACCCGCCTGACGATCGAGACCGAGCGGCTGGACACGGCCTCCGAGGAGCAGCGAGAACGCCTCGCCGCGCTGGCCGCGCAATTCGACCGCGTGGCCCGCGAGACCGCGGAGGGCGCACACGCCGCGATCGAGACGCACGAGAGCGAGCGGCGCCGGGCGCTGCAGCAGGTCGCCGAGCGGCTCCGCGAACGCGAGCGGGAGCTGCGCGAGCGGATCGCGGCCGAGGAGTCCGAGGCGGTGCAGCGGATCCAGGCCGGCTTCGCCGACACCGAGCGCCGGCAGGTGGATCAGTTGAAGCGCATCGTCGAGCGCACCTCGGGCTCGTTCTCGGAGGCGCTCTCGCGCCAGTTCACCGAGGAGATCAAGCGCGCCCGCGAGGAGGCCGCGCAACGGCTCTCGCGCGAGCTCGACAGGGCCGTCGCCCACTTCTCCCGCGAGGCCCAGAGCGTCCTCGCCGAGCGGCTCGCCCACGTCGCGGATGCCGGCGGCCAGCGACTCGAGCGCAAGCTCTCCCAGATCGGCTCGTCGCTCGAGCAGGAGCAGAGCGAGCTCGCCGCAGAGCTGCAGAAGCGGATCGGTGACGCGGAGCTCGAGCTCCGCTCGCAGGTGCAGGGCCTTGCCGCGGACGCCGAAGCCGAACGCTCGGTCCTGAGCGCGAGGCTGAACGAGCTCCAGCGCCGCCTCGAAGCGCTCCGCGAAGAAGCCGAGGCCCGGACACCCACGTTTCGAACGGGCTAGCCCAGGTGAAGAACAAGCACTCCCAAAAGCAAGATTTCACACGAGCAAACTTCCAGCGAAAGGGATCGTCTAGGACCTGACGAACTAGCTCCAACGCCGATGGCACAGATCACCGAGACACCCCGGGACGAACAGGCGAAAGTCGAGAGCTGGCGCCTGCACGTGCTGATGGAGGGCGGCTACCCGCTCCCGCTGGCGGAGAAGATCGCGCACTCGAGCGCCGACCTTCACTACGCGGTGGATCTGATCTCTCTGGGCTGCGATCCGGAGACCGCGGCCGAGATCCTGCTCTAATTCCTCGTCATCAAGGTCGAGGCGATCGAGTACGGCGACCGCCGGGTCTACTCGGTGGGCGCATTCAACCGCGGCATCGCGTCGTGGCTCGGACGGCTGCCGACCGTGTGGGTCGAGGGCGAGATCACGGAGCTCCGGCGGCAGGCGCGCTGGGCGAGCGTCTTCTTCACGCTCAAGGACCCGGCTGACGGCTCCTGCCTGTCCGTCTCGATGCCCCGCGGGCAGTTCGACGCGGTCGGCGGAAGCGTCTCCGACGGCGACCGCGTGCACGTCTACGGTCGCCCCGAGCTCTTCGCGGCGCGAGGGGAGTTCCGCCTGCGCGCGCTCTCGCTCGAGCAGTTCGGGCTCGGCGACCACCTGGCGGCGCTCGAGCGCCTGAAGCAGAAGCTCGCCGCGGAGGGGCTCTTCGCGGCCGAGCGCAAGCGCGCGCTCCCTCGATTCCCGCGGAAGATCGGGCTCGTCACCGGCAACGACGCGGCCGCGAAGCGCGACGTCCTGACCGCCATCCAGAGCCGTTTCCCGCCTGCCTCGGTGCTCGTCGGCGAGACCTACGTCCAGGGGCCGCGGGCCGCCGGCGCCGTGATCGAGACGCTCGGAGCGCTGTGCCGCGAGGAAGGAGTCGACGTGATCGTCGTCGCCCGGGGCGGCGGCAGCTTCGAGGATCTCCTCCCCTTCAGCGACGAGCGGCTCGTGCGGGCGATCGCCGCGTGCCCCGTGCCGGTCGTGACGGCCGTCGGCCACGAGCAGGACACTCCCCTCTGCGACCTCGCGGCCGACGCGCGTGCCTCGACGCCGAGCGTCGCCGCGCGCCTCGTCGTGCCCGACCTGAACGAGCTCCTGGCGCGACTCGACCGCGCCCGCTCCGGCCTGGAGCGAGGAGCACGGCGAGCCCTCGAGCGCGAGCGCCAGAAGCTCGACCGCACCCACGAACGGCTCGGCCGCGCGCCGCGCCTGCTCGTCGAGCGCAGCCGCCACCGGCTCGAGCAGTCGGCCGGACGCCTGCGCGCCCTTTCGCCGAAGGCGACCCTGGCCCGCGGCTACGCCATCGTCCGAGCGAACGACGAGATCGTCCGCTCCGGAAGAGCCGTCGAGCCGGGCGAGCGCGTCGATGTCGAGCTGGCCGAAGGCGGCTTCGGCGCGCGTGTGGAGGAGACGCGTTGAGCGAGCCGACCTTCGAAGAAGCCCAGCGCGAGCTCGAAGCGATCGTGAACCGGCTGGAGAGCGGCGAGGCGCCGCTGGACGAGGCGCTGAAGCTCTGGCAGCGCGGCGAGGAGCTCTACCGGCTCTGCCGCGAGCGCCTCGAAAACGCCGAGGGCAAGATCGAAGAGCTCGCCTCCCGAGCCGAATCCGCGCGGCCCGCGTAGCCTTCAGCAAGGCGCTCCGCCTCTAGTCAGATAACACCTGTCCGGCCGCGCCGCATTAGAATCCGGGCGTGGCCGGACCATCCCTCGAGCTGCTGCAACGGATCCCTCTCTTCGCGGACTTCGACCGCGGCGAGCTCGAGCGCATCTCTCGCACGTTCAAGGACCGCACCTTCGACGCCGGCAGCACCGTCGTCGGCGAGGGCAAGACCGGTGCGGGCTTCTTCGTGATCGAGAGCGGTGAGGCCACGGTGTCGACGCGGGGCGACGAGCGCGGCAAGCTCGGCCCCGGGGATTACTTCGGCGAGATCGCCCTGATCGACGACGGCGCCCGCAGCGCCACGGTCACCGCCGACAGCGAGCTGCGCTGCTACGGGCTCACCTCGTGGGAGTTCCGCCCGCTCGTCGAGTCGAATGCCTCGATCGCATGGAAACTCCTCGAGACGATGGCGAAGCGTCTGCGCTCGGCGCAGCAACACTGAGCGTAGGCTCGACGGAGCTCAGCAAGGAGTGGAGGCGGCGGCTTCGCCGGCGCCGTGAGCGGAAATGAGCACCGAGGCTTCCGACGCCCAACTCGTAGCGCGGTGTCGCACGGGCGACGAGGACGCCTGGCGGGAGCTCGTCGACCGTTTCTCGCGCTACGTCTACGCGATCTGCGTCCAGGCCTTCCGCCTGCCCGAGCACGACGCCGAGGACGTCTACCAGGAGGTCTTCGCGCGTGTCTACGAGAAGCTGGAGACCCTGCGCGAGGACGATGCCTTCCGGCCCTGGATCGCCCAGCTCACGCGCCGGCTCTGCATCGATCGCAAGCGCTCGGGCGCGCGCGAGGAACCGGCCGACGAGGTCCCGGAGACGGCCGCGGACGACGTCCTCGGGGAGATCGAAGAGGCGTTCGACGTCCACGAGGCGCTGGCGGCGCTGCCCGACAACTGCCAGGAGATCCTCGACCGGTTCTTCGCGCGGGACGAGAGCTACCGGACGATCGGCGACGCGCTCGAGCTTCCCGCCGGCACGATCGCGAGCCGGATCTCGCGCTGCCTGACGAAATTACGCGAGCACTGGGAAGAAACCGCGCCCTCGCCCCGTCCTGAGAGCAGGTGACGTGATGAGCGCATACGACATCGAACAGCTTTCCCGTCTCATCGGGATGCTTCCACCGGCCCCGGCGGCCTGGGTGCAGGCGGCGCAAGAGCTGCCGCGTGCCCGCCGGGAGCTGGACACGATCGTCGAGCGTGCGGAGGCCGACAAGGCTTTCCGGGAGGGCGTCGTCGCCGACCTCGAGACTGCTTTGCGGGCGGAGGGCATCGAGCCCACCCGCCCGCTCCTCGAGGAGCTCCGCCGCCGCGTCTCCGAGTAACGTCCGCCTATGGACGAGAGCCTGCCGGCCTGGAGCATGCCGGCCGAAGCCGCGAAGAAGATCTCGATCGGCGACTGGCCGGAGCAAGTCACGCGCGAATGGGCGTGGGGCGGCGCGACCGGCAAGGGCGTCAGGGTCTGCATCCTCGACAGCGGCGTCGAGGCAGGCCACCCGCTCGTCGGCGAGCTCGAGGGGGCAGTCGCGGTCGCCCGGGACGAAGAGGACGTCGCTGTCGCCGAGGATGCGGAGGGCGATCTCTGCGGCCACGGCACCGCCTGCGCCGGGATCGTCCGCTCGCTTGCCCCCGAGTGCAGCATCTACAGCGTCCGCGTGCTCGGCGCCGGCTTCAAGGGCAGCGGGCCCGTGCTGCTCGGCGGACTGCGCTGGGCGGTCGAGCAGGGTTTCGACGTCGTCAACATGAGCCTCTCGACGACGAAGCGCCAGTTCGCAGAGCTCCTGCACGAGCTGGCCGACACCGCGTACTTCCGGCGCACCGTTCTCGTAGCCTCCGCCCACAATATGCCCGTCGAGAGCTACCCGTGGCGCTTTTCGTCCGTGATCTCGGTCGGCAGCCACGAGGACCCCGATCCGCAGACGTTCTTCTACAACCCCAACCCGCCGGTCGAGTTCTTCGGCCGCGGGGTCGGGGTCGAGATCGCCTGGCTCGGCGGCGGCACGATCCGCTCGAGCGGGAACAGCTTCGCGACTCCCCATATCGCGGGGATCTGCGCGCTGATCCTCTCCAAGCACCCGGAGCTGACGCCGTTCCAGCTCAAGAATGTGCTCTACCTGACCGCCAACAACGTCGGAGGGGGAAGATGACGGACCTACGCGCGGCGGTAGCCGCGGGCGCCCTCGGCTCCGAGGAGAGCTACCGCGAGCTGCTGCAGGCGATCGTCGAGTGCGCACGCGCGATCTTCGGCGCGAAGGCGTCCTCGATCTTCCTCCACGACGAGGAAACCGACGAGCTCGTCTTCGAGGCCGTCGCCGGCGAGGGCGCAGGCGACCTGCTCGGCGTGCGGTTCCCGTCGAGCAGGGGCGTGGCCGGATGGGTGCTCGTCACGCGCCAGCCGCTCGTGATCGAGGAGCTCGAGCAGGACCCGCGTTTCGCGCGCGAGGTGGCCGAATCGACCGGCTACGTCCCGAAGGGCCTGATGGCCGTCCCGCTCCTGCACGACGAGAACACGCTCGGCGTGCTCGAGGTGCTCGACCGCCCCCAGCAGGCCGCGTTCTCGCTCGCGGAGATGGAGCTCCTGGGCCTGTTCGCGAACGAGGCCGCGATCGCGCTGGACCTCTTGCGGGGAGCCCGCAACGCCCGAGCCGTCCTCGAGCAGGAAGGCGGCGAGGCGACGGCCCTCGCCCGGCTCTCCGAGCGGCTCGCCCAAGCCGAGCCGGAAAAACGCGAAGCCGCCGAGCGCCTGATCAAGGCAATCGACGAGCTCCTGTCCTAGAAGACCGCCACCGCCCCACGCCAAAAACGCCAAGGGAGCCTTTCGGCTCCCTTGAGGCGGAGTGACCTGCGCCGCAGGCCGTGAAGCTTTCTTACGCCTTCATGTGCCCTTCGACGTCGTCGTCGCCCTCGTCGTTGGCGCCCTTCATGCCCTTCATCTCGGCGTCGTCCATCCGCGCCTTCATGTGGCCCTCGACATCGTCGCCCTCGTCGTTGGCGCCCTTCATGCCCTTCATGCCCTTCATCTCGGCGTCGTCCATCCGGCCCTTCATGTGGCCCTCGACGTCCTCCGTTGGCTCTGGTGTCCGCTGATCCTTCTCCTCCGACACTTGGTGCCTCCTTCTCGGGGTTTGAACTCTGCCTACAAGACGGTGGTCGCACCCGCAATCTTCCCCCTCTTGTGCGAAGAACGCAATCTGCGCAATCCTCCTGCGGATGAAGAGGCTCGCCGACCAGCTCCACGAGTCGTCCCACGCACTGCGCGATGTCTACCGAAATCGCCGTCTGCGCCGGCTGCAGCTGGCCTGGGCGGGGTCGATCATCGGTACCTGGGCGTACAGCGTCGCGATCGTCGTCTACGCCTACCACCAGGGCGGCGCTTCGGCCGTCGGGCTCGTCGGGCTGATCCGCTGGCTGCCTGCGGCGTTCGCGGCACCGTTCATGTCCGTCCTCGGCGACCGCTACCCGCGCGTGCCGGTGATGCTCGCCTCCGATCTCATTCGGGCCATCGCCCTCGGCGCGATGGCCGCCACGGTGCTCGTGGACGGGCCGGCGGCGCTCGTCTACGGGCTCTCAGCGCTCGTCGGCGTCGTCTCGACCGCCTTCCAGCCGGCGCAGGCCGCGCTCCTGCCCTCACTCGCGCGGACGCCGGAGGAGCTGACCGCGGCGAACGTGAGCTCGAGCACGCTCGAGAGCCTCGGCTTCTGCGTAGGCCCGGCCCTCGGCGGCGTGCTGCTGACGGTCTCGAGCACCTCGGTCGTCTTCGTCGTCACGGCGTCGACCTTCCTCTGGTCGGCGTTGATGTTGAGCGGCCTCCTACGCCACGACGAGCCGCCGCTCACCTCGGAGCCGCGTCCGCTCGTCCACGAGGCGGCCGACGGCTTCCGGGCGATCGGAGCCGACGGGCGGCTGCAGCTCGTGATCGGCCTGTTCTCGGCGCAGTCGCTGATCAACGGCGCAGGCAACGTCCTGATCGCCGTCTGCGCGCTCCAGCTGCTGGACATGGGCTCGGGCGGGGTCGGCTACCTGAACGCAGCCGTCGGCGTCGGAGGGCTCGTCGGCGCCGTCTTCTCGCTGATGCTCGTGGGGCGGCGGCGGCTGGCGGGCATCTTCGGGCTCGCAGTCGCGGGGGCCGGCGGGCCCATCATGTTCATCGCGCCGCACCCGACCACGGAGATCGCGCTGCTGGCCTTCGCGCTGACCGGCGTCTCCAACATCGTCGAGGACGTCGCCGGCTTCACGCTCCTGCAGCGCACGGCACCCCCGGAAGTGCTCGCGCGCGTCTTCGGCGTGCTGCACAGCCTCTTCTTCGCGATGACCGCGGTCGGAGCGATCCTCGCCCCGCGGCTGATCGACCTGATCGGCGTCCGCTGGTCTCTCGTCGCCTTCGGCGCGTTCCTCCCGGTGCTGACGATCCTCACGCGGGTGCCGCTCACCCGCCTCGACGACTCCGCCGTCGACCACGCGGCCGAGCTCGAGCTGCTGCAGGCGATGCCGCTGTTCGCGCCGCTCTCGCCCCCGGTGCTCGAAGGGCTCGCCTCGCGCCTGATTCCCGTGCACGCGCCGGCCGGCCAGACGATCGTCACGCAGGGCGACCACGGCGACCGCTTCTACGTGATCGTCTCGGGCGAGGTCGAGGTGGCGATCGACGGCCGGTCGCAGGCGACGCAGGGCGCCGGTGACCACTTCGGCGAGATCGCGCTCCTGCGCGACGTTCGCCGGACCGCGACCGTGAAGGCGACCGTCGACACGGAGCTCCTGGCGCTCGAGCGCGACGACTTCCTCGCCGCCGTCACGGGCCACGCCGCGAGCGCCGAGGCCGCCGAAGCGGTGGTCGGCGCGCGTCTGGGCGTGTCACCCGTTTAGTATCCGCCCGTGGCCGCACCATCGGTCGAGCTGCTGCGGAAGATCCCGCTGTTCGCGGAGCTGGACGCGCGCGAGCTCGAACGGCTGGGCGGCTCGTTCAAGGAGCGCACGTTCGACGCGGGCGAGACCGTCGCGAGCGAGGGCGAGAGCGGAGCCGGGTTCTTCGTGATCGAGAGCGGCGAGGCGGTCGTCGAGGTCGGCGGCGAGGAGGTCAGGCGCCTCGGGACGGGCGACTACTTCGGCGACATCGCGCTGATCGACATGGGCGCGCGCACCGCCTCGATCCGGGCCGAGAGCGAGCTCCACTGCTACGGCCTGACCTTCTGGGACTTCCGCCCGCTCGTCGAGAGCGACGCGCGCATCGCATGGCCCTTGCTGCAGGCGATGGCGAAGCGCCTGCGCGAGGCCGAAGCGGCCGAGGCCTAGCCCGCCCGCGACAGACGCAGGCCCGCCAGCAGGCGGTTCGCTGCCGTGAGACCGCGCGGCGACGTGAACACGGCCGAGACGTCGAAATTGCGTCCTTCGGTCGAGAAGACACGGCGGCCGAAGTGGGCGCCGACCCGCTGCAGCGTGACCGGCAACTGAAGGTGGCGGCTGCGGAGCGAGCGCGGGAGCTCGAGCAGCGTCAGGCGGGTCGAGTCGTGCCTGGCTCGGATGACGAGGCTCGCCGCGAAGGTCGCAGCCGGGATCTCCATGCGGCCGCTCCACCCGGGGAGCAGGCGCAACGAGACGGCGCTCGCCGTGAGGACGCCGCCGTGCGGCCGCACGATCCGCGACGACGCCACCTGGAGCGTCCGTAGCACGCGGTTGACCTCTCGCAAGCGAGCCGGGGCGGCCGGCTTCGGTCCGAGGTCGGCGAGCGCTTGGACGACCTGCCCGTTGACCGTCAGCGAGCGCTCCGCGAAGGCGTGATCGCCCGGGAAGCCCTCGAACGGCCCGGTCACGTCGCGGCTGCGCAGCATGGCCGGGCCGCGCAGGGCCGGCTCCCCTCCGGCCAGGTACGGGACCACGGGCCCGTAGGCCCAGATGATCAGGTGGACGTGGCCGCTGCGCACGTGCGCGCGCTCCGCGGAGCCGAGGACGCTCCTAGCGAGTGGGAAGTTCGCCGCCTGCAACTGCCCGGGACCGGCGACGCCGTACCAGCCGCTCGGCAGGGAGAGACTGAGACCGGAGCCGCTGAGCGTCCGCTCGTGATTGCTCGAACAGCTCGCTGCGAGGAGCGCCGCGGCGGCGAGGACTGCGATTCGGCTCACGCTCCCTCTACGTTCGCGTCCTCCCCTCCGGTCCCGAGCCGCAACCCGAGCTCCTCGAGATCCTCCCGAGCTCGGCTCGGGTCGCCGCTGAGCGCGACCGCGTCGATCCCCGCTTCCACGCGCCCGCCGAAGAGGACGCAGCGCACGCCGAGCTCGTCGCAGACACGCAACGCCTCGCCCGGAGCCTTGCCCTCGAACGTCGTCCGGTCGACGGCGCCCTCGCCGGTGACGACGAGATCGGCGCGCGCGACGCGCTCGCGAAAGCCCGTCAGCTCGAACAGGTACTGAGCTCCCGGTACGAGCTCGGCGCCGAGCGACGCAAGCGCGGCGCCCAGGCCGCCCGCTGCGCCCGAGCCGGGAAGCTCGCCGCACGGCCGGCCGCGGAAGCGCTCCTCCAGCTCGCCGATCTCCTCGGGCGACGCGCCCTTCTGCGGCCCGAACCTGGCCGGCGCCTCGGTCAGCGTCGCGCGCGTGTCGCAGAGAACCGTGGTCGGCGCGGGCAGCTGGTCGAGGACCTCGAGCAGGCCTTCGCCTCCGTCCATGGTCGCCGTGCCCCCGAGTCCGACGAGCAACCGCGGACACTCGCCTGCCGCGGCGATGAGCTCGCCGAAACCGCGGCTCGAAGCCGCGTGCACGTCGAGCCGACCGGGATCGAGCGGGATCGCATCGGCACTCTGGAGGACGACCGTCCCGTCCGCCAGCGCCCAGATCGGCGCCTCACGCGGGCGCCCGAATGCGTCCTGCACGCGCTCCCGCCGCGCCACACGCGCGTCGAGCATCTCGGCCGTCCCTTCTCCGCCGTCCGCGATCGGACACTGCTCGGCCTCGACGCCCGCGCGCGCAAGGCCTTCGGCGAGGCACCACGCCGCTTCGCGCGCCGAGAGGACGCCCTTGAGGCTAGCCGGGCACGCGAGCGCGCTCACGAGCCTTGCCGCCTTCGCCCTCGGGAGCCACTTCGCCGCGTTGCTCTTCGGGCACCTCGGCCTCTTCCGCACCCGGCATCCGCCTCAGCATCGCGAACGAGAGCCCCTCGCGAGCGAGGAAGAGCATCCCGACCCCCACGCCGACCGACGCCTCGATCGCCTGCAGCCCGAATCCGAACGCGACCGCCTTTCCCGCGGCGACGCCGTACGACGCGAGCGGCAGCGCGATCGCCGCCTGCAGGAGCCCGATGTTCCCCGGCCAGAGCGGGAACAGCGTCGCCACGTTCATCAGCAGGAGCACGAGACCCGCGGCCGGCAGCGGCGCGTGGACGTGGAAGGCGTGCATCGCCGTGTAGACAGCGAGGAACTGGCAGAGCCAACCCAGGCACTGGAAGAACGCCGCCACCGCCGCCGGACCCGGCCGCTTCAGCACGCCGAGCCCGAAGCGGGCCATCGTCACGAGCCGCCTGAGCGGGCCGACCTCGTCGATCACGGACTGCTGGTGCTGGCGCGCGCTCGCAAAGGCGAACGCGAAGAGCCCGAACCCCACGGCGCCGACGATGATCAGGCTCGTGATCGCCCAGTGCGGGATCTTCGCCGTGAGCAGGACGTAGACGATCAGGCCCACGGTCGGAATGAGGTCGAAGAGGCGGTGGGCGAAGACGCTCCCGACGAGCGCGGCCCAGATGCCGCCCTCCCTCCCCTGCAGCCGCAGCTTGCGGGTCAGCACCGCCACGCGCGCGAGCTCGCCGATCCGGCCGGGCAGCACGGCGTTCGCGAAGAGGCCGACCGAGAACGCGGAGAAGACGAGCCGGAAAGCCGGATGCGGCGGCGGCATCGCCTCCGTGATCACCGTCCGCCAGGCGAACGCGCGCGCGAGCACCGACAGGAGGTTCAGCCCGATCGCGAGGACGACCCACTCGTAGCGCACGGCGTCGAAGGTGTGCTTGACGAGGTGCCAGTCGGGCCCACGCCACCAGACGAGCGAGGCGAGCCCGGCCGCGGCCAGCGCCACGACCGCGATTCGGAGCAGCACGGCCTTCACGCGAGCTCCCGGTAGATCTCGGCCAGGCGCCGAGCGATCCCGCCCCACGCGTAGCGTTCCTCGGCCACGCGGCGGGCGCCCGCGCCCAGCCGCTCTCGCCGCGGCTCGTCGGCGACGAGCTCCTCGACGCCGGCGGCCAGCGCGTCCGGATCCCCCGGCGGGACGAGCAGGCCCGTCTCGTCGGTCATGACGTCACGGTACCCGGTGATGTCGGAGGCAACCACGGGAGTCGCACACCCGAACGCCCTCGTCAGCACCATCCCGAAGCTCTCCCCGCCGAGCGAGGGCGCCACGAGCGCCTTGGCCGCGAGCAACTCCGCCGTCAGCGCCTCCTGGCTGAGGAAGCCGAGCGACTCGATTCCCTCAGCGCTCACGCCGAGCCGGGTCAGCAGCAGACGCACCATCAGCGGGTCGGCTCCGACGATGCGCAACTCCGCCCCGGTGCGCTCGCGGATCCGGGGCCAGGCGCGAAGCAGGACCGGCATCCCCTTGCGCGGGTCGTGCCTGCCCACGAAGACAATCCGGTTCTCGCGCCCGGCAGGGTCGGCGCTCGGCGGGATCAGCGTCCCGTTCGGGATCAGCTCGTAATCGCCCGGGTACCAGCGATCCGCCGACTCGCGCGCCGCCTCGGAGACCGCGATCCGGTGGTCGATGCGGTCCATCAGGAACCCCCAGACCGGCTTGCCGACCGAGTTCCACGCCAGCTGCCCCGACGCGTGGAAGGTGGCGACCACCGGGCAGCGCGCCCACGAGAGAGCGGCCGTGCAGATCACGGGCGTCATCGGCTCGTGCATGTGGAGGACGTCGAAGCGCTCCCGCTTCAGCGCCCCGTGGACGCGCCGGATCGCGGAAGGGCTGAGCACGATGTTCGGCAGGGCCCCGTTCGCCGGCACGATCACGGAGCGCCCGACGGGGATCACGTCCGCCGGCGGCCGCCCATGACGCCCGTGCCTGGGGTGCAGGACCCGCGTGAAGCTGCCCTCGGGGTCGTGTCCGACGATCGTCCGCGTCTCGATGCCGAGCTCGCGCAGCGCCGCCACCTTCAGCTCGACGTGCTCGATTACGGCACCCCAGTAGGACCATGAGTACGGGACGACGATGCCGACCTTCATCGCCTGTCGATTCTGACGCGCTAGAACACGCGCGTGTCGCGTGGGCTCAGTGGTGCACGCGCGGCGCGGCGAAGAGCACGAGCAGGAACGGCGTCAAGGTCACGAGCAGGACGGCGACCGCGGGGCCGAACGTCTCCAGCGGGCCGCTCCGCGTCGAGGTCTCGGCGCGGACGACCGGCGCCAGCCAGCCTGGCTCCGGCAGCAGACGCCTGGCCCGCTCGGCGAGCTCCGGGCAGACGAGGGCCAGCTCAGGCGAGAGCGGCTCGTCCAGCGCGATCTGAAGCGTCGACACCTCGTGTTTCCCCGCCGCCAGTCTCGCCGGCCGCGAGAACCGTCGCATCCCCCTTTCGAGGGAGGTCAGGCGCCGCGGCGGAGCCGATCCCGGCCATGTGGGCCGAAGCTTCTCCGTGATCGCCGCCCTCGCGCTCGCCGCGCCAGCCGGAGGCGCAGTCCGCGCGCTGCCGGCCCCGGCGTCACCGCCTCGGGACGAGCCGGTCCTCGCGCACATCTCTGCGCCCGCCGCTCGCACTTCGCGCTTGCCGACAGGGACGCTCGTCGCGCGCATCCGCCCGGGCCGCGATGTGGTCGTCCAAAGCGGCCGAGAGGTCGAGCGCGTCGCCTCGCGCACGCAGTTCGGCTCGCCGCAGACCTTCCCGGTCATGCGCCTCCTCCCCGGCCGGCGCTACCGCGTACTGCTCGACGACGGCCGCACCGGCTGGATCAGCCCCGCGCGCGGTACGTTCACGCTCAGCCGAACCCGCGTGAGCCTCGAGGTCGACCTCTCGACGCGCCTGCTGCGCGTCCACCGCGGCAACCGGGTTACGCGCTCAGTGCGAGTCGGAATCGGCGCGCCCGGGACGCCCACGCCCGTCGGCCGCTTCGCCGTCACCGACAAGCTCGACGGGGCTGCGTTCTCACCCGTCTACGGCTGCTGCATCCTCGCGCTCTCCGCGCATCAAAGCCACCTCCCGGCCGGCTGGACCGGCGGCAACCTGATCGCGATCCACGGCGGCTCCACGGCCGGCGCGATCAGCAACGGCTGCGTGCACGCGGCCACCGCCGACCTGCGCTACCTGATGCGAGTGGTCCCGCTCGGCACGCCGGTCGTCGTCCATCCGTAGACTCGGAACATGTTCGAGGAGGGCCTCGCCGAGCTGCACACCCACCTCGGCGCCTCGGTCGCGTCCGACATCCTCTGGAGCCTGGCGCACGAGCAGGGAATCGCGCTCCCGGTCAAGGACTACTGGGAGTTCGACCGGCTCGTCACGATCGCCGACCCGCGCCGGGTCGACTCGCTCGACGCGCTCGACCAGATCTACCACTGGACCGAGCTGATCCAGTCGAGCCCGGTCGCCGTCGAGCGCTCGGTGCACACCGCGATCGGCGGCGCCTACCGCTCGCAGGGGATCACGACCCTCGAGCTGCGCTTCAACCCGATGAAGCGAAACCGCGGCGGCGAGCGCGATCTCGACCACATCATCATGGCCGCCTCCCGCGGGCTCGACCGCGCGAGCCTCGAATATCCGCAGGTCCGCGCCGGGCTGATCCTGATGATGGACCGCACCTTCGGAGAGCGGCAGAACGCGGTCATCGTCGAGAAGGCAATCCGCTACGCGCCGCGCGGCATCGTCGGCGTCGACATCGCCGGGCCGCGACCGCGAGGCGAGCGCTACTCGTACCGCGAGCTCGCCCCGCTGTCGAGGAGGCGCGCGAGCGCGGGGCTCGGCGATCACGATCCACGTCGGCGAGGAGGGTGAGGAGCACGCCGAGCGCCGAGCTCGGCGAGGTGATCGAGACGCTCCGCCCTGACCGGATCGGCCACGGGATCCTCGCCGCGCGCGACCCGACGCTGATGGCCGCGCTGCGCGAGCAGGAGATCGTGCTCGAGATCTGCCCGACCTCCAACCTGCTCACCCGGGCGCTAGCCGACGAGAACGCCGTCCGCGACACCTTCCGCGCGTTCGTCGACAACGGAGTCGCCTTCACGATCGCCACGGACGGCCCCGAGATGATGCGCACGCATCTCCGCGACGAGCTCGAGCTCCTCGAGCGGATCGGCGCGCTCGACGAGGACGAGCTAGCCGAGGCGAACCGGCATGCGGCCACGAGGCGAGCTTCATCGCGCCGGTGGGCGAGCGCGTCGCGCGCTAGGAGGGTATGGCGAAACGAGCGTTCAAGACAGACTCCCGCTTTCATGGCTGAGGAGCTGACAGGACCGAGGGCGAAGGTCGAACGGGCCAAAAAACACTTCGCGGATCTCGAACCGGTGATAGGCGGTTTCTTTGAGTCCAGCCCTTATGAAGTCCTCCCTGAGGAAGACCACGAAGCCGGGCAGATGGTCTACAAGGTCACGAAGGCTGCGTCGCCTCCTGATGCCATCGCTCTCATAGCCGGAGACGTCATCCACAATCTGCGCGCCTCGCTCGACCTTCTTTTCTGTCAGTTGATCTTGGCCCATGGGCAGCAGATCGTTCAATCGGACAGCTACCGGATCACCGATACGGCCAAGCTGTTTGAAACCGCTCGCATGGCCCAGATAAGAGCGCCGGATCGCCAAGGAGGCATTGGAGTTGATCCGGCGCACAAAGCCGTACAAGGGAGGGAACGATGCCCTCTGGCGTTTGCACCGCCTTGACATCGCGGACAAGCATCACGTCCTGTTCGTCGTGGGCACCGGATTTGCTGGCGTCACCCCGACTATCCCTGGCGTGGCGGATCTCCCCGCAGAGGCCAGACGGGCTATGGCCGAGGCCCTCGGAAAGATCATTCTCAAGCCCGCTGATCGGCTGTTCCCGCTCAAAGAGGGCGACGACCTCTATCGCTACCCGCTCTCGATGTCGAAGCCAGAAAAGGAGCCGCAATTCTCCTTTGACGTAGCGTTCGGCCAAGGCGAGGTTGTTGAGGGTGAGCCGCTTGTCGAAACGCTCAACGATCTCATCGGCGCGACAGAGCAAACGGTCGAACTCTGTGCTCCCTTGTTTTAGCGGCATCTGAACATCGATGGAATTGCAGGTCTGAGCGGGCCTAGCGCGAGTTCGCGGGTCTTGACGTCCGGCAGCGAGCGCGAGAAAGTCGCCCACATGAACAGAACTCCGCGCCTCGTGATCGCGCTTCTCGCGCTCAACCTCTTATTGTCCGCGGTCGCTCTCGGCTGGCTTACGTGGATCTCGATGAGCCCGCGTTACTGGTTCCCGGACGCATACGCGGCGAAGGGACGACAGGCGATCCCGGTACTCGCGGACCGCGCGGACAGGTCGGGCCTGCCGGCCGAGTGGGTCCCGACGCCGCGGACGCGATTGACTCGCTTTCGTCTGACCTCGACGCCCTGAGCTCGCGGGTCGATGACCTCGAGACGAACCTCGGCGACTTCGATCGAAGCCTCGTCGATGACCTCTCCTCCAGCGTGGACGATCTCACAAGCAACCTGGACGACCTCTGCTTCCGAGTTTCGCTTGACCTCACCGATGTGATCTGCCCCTGACCCGGTCGCTCAGCCACGGCCCGCTCGAGCTCGTCACGCAGGGTCGCGCTCGCTGAACGGGCTACGGGCTGAAAACCGGCCGCCGACGCTTCAAATGAGCGCGAGCTAGATCGACTCAGCCGCACGCAAGCGGGGAAAAGGTCTGGACGCCCGCCAGGCCGCTGGTGCCGATGATCCCGCGCGGTATTCCTCCGTTGCTTCAGCGAGGACCGCCTCGAATGCCGCAACGACTCGCACGTCGAATTGAGAACCAACCGCCTGAGCCAGGCGGAGGCGAGCGACGCGGCTCGGCATCGCTTCGCGATACGGCCGGTCGGATGTCATCGCGTTGTAGGCATCTGCGACGGCGATGATTCGGGACACCAGCGGGATTTGATCTCCAACTAGCCTGTCGGGATACCCCATGCCGTCGACACGCTCATGGTGATGGCGGACGATCCTCGCGATGTGTTCGTAGTCTTCAACCCTTGCGAGGATGCCCTCCCCGATAACTGGAGTGCTGTTCCATAACGCGCCTCTCTGCGCCAGTCAGCGGCCCCGGCTTCTCGAGCAGGCCTGGAGGGAGGCCGATCTTCCCGATGTCATGCACGAGACCCGCGAGGTGTGCCAACTGCTGCTCTTCATCCGTCAGCCCCAAATGGTGAGCAATATCGCGGGCGTACACGGCAACCGCAGATGAGTGTCCCGCGGTGTACTCGTCTCGGGCGTCGAGCGTCGCTACCAACGCCGACGCAAACGAGAGGTGCGCCCGATCTTGGCGAGCCATGGCTCGCGTGAGCTCTTCGGAGGTCGCCCGCTGTTCGCGATACAGCAGGAAGAGCTTCTGGGCAACGAAGGCCGGGAAGAGGAAGAAGACCACGCTCCAGGGAGAAACCTGCCGATATGCGTACACCATCAAGGCCGCGACCGGCACATAGAGCGGCATCGCTAGGAAGATGGTGCTCGCGAGCCGGATTTCTCGTGCCGGGACACCACGCAGGGCGGCGGTAACCGACCCCAACACGGCGCTGCCGCCCTGCTCGATCAGCGTCGCCGCCGTAACGGCCGCCAGTATGCGACCGATTGCGTGAGGCTGACTACCCTGGATCGCGAAGGCAATGACGCCCGCGCAACCACTTGTAATCGAACGCGTCGCTGTCCACGTGAGCCACCGCGCGTAAGGCCGCTCGAAGCTTGGAAGTAGGCTCACGATGCTTACGAAGATCGCCGCGAGCGGTCCGTAGATGACGGCCGACAGGATGATTGGGAGGGCGGCAGCGGACACCTCCGCCCGCGAGGTGAGCCGAACGCTCTGTCTTTCTGCGACAAGCGCTGCCAAAGCGAACACTACGGCGGGAAGCCCTAGAGCCGCGCCGGCCGGCGGCCATGCTAGAACGGCCAGAAGCATCGCCGCAGACGTAGCGGTGAGAAACGATGTCCACCCGACCAGCATCCACTCGCGCTTGCCCGGCGAAGTTTCCAGGCCAAAGAAGTCCCGTATAAAAGGCACGAGATCTACTTGAAACTCCCCCTTTTGGGTGATACCGTCCAAACCAGCCGTCAGTCTCCCCGTAGGAGGAGAAATGCGTTTCCGCCTCATTAGTTTGGTTGCTCTGCTCGGCTCGCTTGCAGCGGTGTCGGGCGAGATCAAGTGGTGGTAAGTCCCCTCGCTCAAGGCGAGTCGTAGCTTCCGTTTTTCCCAGGGCGCTCACATCACCCTGTTGAGGGATTTCCACAGGGTTGTGGAGAAACGCGTAGAACTACCCAGGTTTCGCTAACAATCGCGTTAGGCGATCAGGCCGCGCCTGAAGCCTACGGCGACGGCGTGTGCGCGCGAACGCGCCTGCAGCTTTGCGAGCAGATGACGCACGTGCGACTTGACCGTTTCCTCCGAAAGGAAGAGCCGGACGCCGATCTCGCGGTTCACCAGGCCGTCGGAGATCAGCTGGAGCACTTCGATCTCGCGGGCGGTCGGCTCCTGCTCGAGCTCCTGCAGCGGGCCGCTGAAGGGAATGACCTCGGCGCCGCGCCCGCCACGCCGCTTCGCAGCCGCCTCGAACCGGCGGCTGTGGTCGACATAGCGCGACAGGATCTCTTTCCGCTCTGCAGCGTCCACGGTAACCGCCGTATCGGTTTCGCTGCTCCCCCGCTTTAGCGCGCCTGCTTACCCCTTTTCAGGGATGGGGTGGCTCTCGGTCTTGCTGGGCTCCTCGGGCAGCGCGCTTTCGTCGGCGGAATCGGGCGTGTGGCGCTCGGAAGCGCTCACGCGCTCCAGCGTCGCCTTGTCGACGTTGAGCGGGTGGTGGCAGGCGGCGAGGTGGCCGTTGCCGTAGTCCGTGAGCGGCGGCTCGATCTGCTGGCAGACGTCCGTCGCGTAGCGACAGCGCGGGTGGAAGCGGCATCCGGACGGTGGGTGGATCGGCGAGGGCACGTCGCCCTCGAGCACGATCCGCTCGCGCTTCTCGGAGAGGTCGGGATCGGGGATCGGGACCGCCGAGAGCAGCGCTTCGGTGTAGGGCATGATCGGCCGCGAGTAGAGCTCCTCCGCCGGCGAGAGCTCGACGAGCTTTCCGAGGTACATCACGGCGATGCGGTCGGAGACGTGGCGGACGACGCCGAGGTCGTGCGCGATGAAGATGTAGGTGAGGCCGAAGTCGTCCTGGAGCGACTCGAGCAGGTTGATCATCTGCGCCTGGATCGAGACGTCGAGGGCGGAGACGGGCTCGTCGGCGACGATCAGCTTGGGCCGGAGAGCAAGCGCGCGGGCGACGCCGATGCGCTGGCGCTGCCCGCCCGAGAACTCGTGCGGGAAACGGTTGTAGTGCTCGGGCGAGAGGCCCACGGTCTCGAGCAGTTCCTCGACCTGCTTCTTGCGCTCCTTGGCATTGCCGAGGCCGTGGATCTTGAGCGGGTCGCCGATGATCGACCCGACGCGCTTCCGTGGGTTGAGGCTCGCGTAGGGGTCCTGGAAGACCATCTGCATCTCGCGCCGCAGCGGGCGCAGCGCGCGCGGGCCGAGCGTGCCGATCGACTGGCCCCGGAAGACAATGTCGCCGTCCGTCGGCTGGAGCAGGCGGACGACGCAGCGGCCGAGCGTCGACTTGCCGCAACCCGACTCGCCTACCAGGCCCACCGTCTCGCCCTGCGCGACGGAGAGCGTCACGTCGTCGACGGCGTGGACGCGCTCGACTTCGCGCTGGAGGACGCCCTTCCGGATCGGGAAGTACTTCTTCAGGCTCTGGATCTCGACGAGCGCGCCGTCGCCGTTCTGCTGCGGGCCTTCGCTCACGCGGCCCCCACCGCCTCGCCGGCCAGCGTCGTCACGCGCAGGCGCTTCTTCTCCTCGACCGTCAGCCAGCAGCGGTCGAGATGGCCCTTCTGCTCGACGCGGTTCTCGAGGCTGGGCTCTTCGTGGCACTTCTCGAAGGCGTGCGGGCAGCGAGGGCGGAACTTGCAGCCCTGCGGCAGGTTGATCAGCGAGGGCGGGCTGCCCTGGATCGAGTGCAGCCGCTTCGGCTTGGGCCGGTCGAGGCGCGGGATCGAGCCGAGCAGGCCCCACGTGTACGGGTGCTGGGGGTCGTAGAAGACGTCGCGCTTACCGCCGTGCTCGACCACGCGGCCGGCGTACATGACGAGGATCTCATCGGCGACATCAGCCACGACGCCGAGGTCGTGGGTGATCATGATCACCGCGGAGTCGAAGTCGTCCTTGAGCTTGTCGATCAGCTCGAGGATCTGTGCCTGGATCGTCACGTCGAGCGCGGTCGTCGGCTCGTCGGCAATCAGGATGTCTGGGTTGCAGGAGAGCGCCATCGCGATCATCGCGCGCTGGCGCATTCCGCCGGAGAACTGGTGCGGATAGTCGTCGACGCGGTCCTGGGGGTTCGGGATGCCGACCTGGCGCAGGAGCTCGACCGCGCGGTTCCGCGCCGTTCGCCCGGGCAGGTGCTCGTGCGCGAGGATCGCCTCGCAGATCTGGTCGCCGACCTTGTAGACCGGGTTCAGCGACGTCATCGGGTCCTGAAAGATCATCGCGATCTGGGCGCCGCGGACCGCGCGCAGCCGGCCCTCGGACTGCGTGATCAGGTCTTCGCCCTTGTAGAGGATCTCGCCCTCGTAGCGCGTGTTCGTTCCGCGCGTGAGCCCGAGGATCGTCATCGCGGTCACGCTCTTGCCGGAGCCCGACTCTCCGACGATGCCGAGCACGTCGCCGCGGTCGAGGGTGAAGTTGACGCCGTCGACGGCATTGACGACGCCGTCCTCGGTCGCGAAGCTGACCTTCAGATTCTTGACGTCGAGGAGCCGGTCTGCCATCAGGGCGGCCACCGTAGCAACGGAGTCTTCACCGAAGGCGCACCAGCGCTCGGCGGCGAGCGCGGAGGTCCGCGGGCTCCGGCTCCTCGAGCACGCAAGCGACGTCGTCGCGCTCGGTCGAGTGCAGAATCCGGCCGTCGCCGAGCCAGAACGCGATGTGCGTGGCCGCTTCGTCGCCGTAGGTGATCAGGTCGCCGGGGCGCAGCTCGTCCTCGGTCAGCGTCGCGCCGGCTTCCTCCTGCTGGTCGGCGTCGCGCGGGACGAGGCGGCCGGTGCGCCGGTAGGCCATGTGGACGAGGCCGGAGCAATCGATTCCGCGCTCGGTCATCCCGCCCCACTCGTACGGCGTGCCGAGGTAGGCGCGCGCTTCGTCCACAGGGCTTTCCCCAGGACGCGGCTCGAGGAGCCACTGTCCGGGGCCAGGCTCGGGACGCGCCTGCAGGGACGCCGTCCGCGCCCAGCCGGGGTAGTCGTACGCCGTCCGGATCCGCGACCAATCGCCTTGGGTCTCCTCGACCGCGGCCGGCTCGTCCGGCAAGAGCTGGGTGACCTGCTCCGCGTCGTCGCGGGGCTCCGCCCGGACCGGCGTCGGCCCAGGCCCGGCCGCCGTCACTGGAGGCGGATCCGCGGGTCGAGCCACGCGTAGACGACGTCCACGATCGTCGAGAACATGACGATGAAGAACGCGCCGAAGAGGGTGACGCCCATCAGCGGAGGCAGGTCGAGGTTCCCGATCGCGGTGTACGTGTAGAAACCGACGCCGTGGAGCTCGTAGACCGTCTCGGTGAGGATCGCCCCGCCGCCGAGGACGGCCGCGAAGTCGAGCCCGAACAACGTCACGATCGGGATCAGCGAGTTCCGCAGCACGTGCTTGACCATCACGCGGCGAGGCGAAAGACCTTTGGCGCGAGCGGTGCGGACGTAATCGTCGTTGATCGTGTCGAGGATGTTCGAGCGGAGGACGCGGCCGTAGAAGCCGATGAAAAGGACGGCCAGGGTGAACCAGGGAAGCAGCAGGTGGTAGAACCACTGCGCGGGGTCGCTCGTGAGCGGGACGTAGCCGCCGTCAGGGAACCAGCTCCGCTGCTCGGCGAGGAAGTAGCGAAGGATGATCCCGAGCCAGAAGACCGGCATCGAGACCCCAATTAACGCGAGCACGGTGATGCCGCGGTCGGATACGCCGCCGGCCGTGACGGCCGAGATCACCCCCACGAGGATGCCGAAGAACAGCCAGATGATCGCGGCGCCGATGGCGAGTGAGAAGGTGACGGGGATGCCCTGCCAGATCTGGGTCCTGACGCTGAGCTGGTCGGTGTAGGAGATCAGCTTGCCCGTGGCGAGCTGCTGCATCATCCGGCCCCACTGGACGTAGAACGGCTTGTCGAGGGCAAGCTTGTGCTTGATGGCGGTGATGTTGCCCTGCGTTGCCGTGCGGCCGGCGAGGCGCTGGGCGGGGTCGCCGCCGGGAATCTTGAAGAAAATGACGTAGACGATGAAGCTGACCACGATCAGCACGATCACCATTCCGAACAGCCGCCTCAGGACGAACGCGACCATCAGTGCTCGATCCTTACTTTGGCCCGCGGGTCGAGCGCGTCGCGGAGCGCATCGCCGAACACGTTCAGGGCGAGCACCGTCAGCACGATTGCGATCCCGGGCGCGATCCCCAGCCACGGCGCGGTCTGGATGGTGTTCTGGCCGGCGGCGATCAGCGTCCCCCAGGACGGGTTCGGGGGCTGCACGCCCGCCCCGAGGAACGAGAGCGCAGCCTCGGTCAGGATCGTGCTCGCGACGATCAGCGTGAAGAGCACGAGCACCGTCGAGGCAATGTTCGGGAGCAGCTCCGAGAACATGACGCGCAACGGGCTCGCGCCCTGGGAGATCGCGGCGTCGATGAACTCCGATTGCCGCAGCGAGAGGATCTGGCCGCGCAGCGGGCGCGCGAGGTAGGGGATGAAGACGATCGAGATGACGAAGGTCGGGATCCAGAGGCTGGAGCCGGAGAGGTTGATCCCGAAGTGGTGGAATCCGTCGACGGCAAGCGCGGTGCCGAGCGCGATCCCCAGCAGGATCACCGGGAACGCCCAGATCAGATCGAAGGAGCGCGAGATGATCCAATCGGAAGCGCCGCCGAAGTAGCCGGCGACGAGGGCGAGGACGATCGAGAAGAACGAGCAGATGATCGCCGAGATGATCCCGACCTGGAGCGAGTTCCTGCCGCCGTAGAGGATTCGCGTGGCGATGTCGCGTCCGAGGGAGTCGGCGCCGAGGACGTACTTGCCGCCCGCGTGCCACCACTGCGGCCCGATCGGGACGCCGCCCGGTTTGACGATCAGCTCGCCGTTCGGCCCGGTGGTCACGCCCCCCGAGGAGACGACCTGGACTTTCTTGCCGTTGATGGTGATCGTTCCGCCGACGTTCTGCTCGTTCTCGCCCAGGTTCGAGACGTGGTGGGCGTAGAGCGGCGCAAGGAGGCAGGCGAGGACGATCAGGAGGAAGACGGCCAGGGCGCCGAGGCCGACCCAGTTCCGGCGCAGGCGCCGCCATGCGAGCAGCCACGGGCTCTTGCCTTCGATCCCGCGGCCGCCCTCCTTGGCCGCAAGCTCCGCCGCGGTGTCGAGGGTGAAATCCGCTCCGGTCTCGGTGCTGGCCACGTCCTCCCTATTCCCGTCCTTGCTTGCGACGAACCGGGCGGCCCGGTTGGAGCCGGGCCGCCCGCAGCATCACGTTGCTACTTCAGGCAGTACTGCGAGAAGTCGGAGTAGAAGTTCGTGATGACGTTACAGCTGGGATCCATCCGGCTCGAGAAGAAGTCCGTCAGGAGGCCGTTCAGGTAGGGCACCTGGCTCGCGTACTTGACCATCAGGTCACTGTCGAGCTTGGCCCATGCGTCGTTCGTCGAGCTCGAGCTCGCCTGGTCGGGCGGCAGGTGCGACAGCCGCGCGATCTCCTTGTTGACAGCCGGGACGTTGACGTTCGAGTTGTTGTTGTTGTGCGTCTCGGTGATCTTCGTCCCGTCCTGGAGGACGCCGAACCAGTCGGTCGGGTACGGGTAATCCTGGAACCAGTCGGTGAAGCCGATCTGGGCCTTCGTCGCCTGGTTTCCGATGATCGTGAAGTACGTCCCGCCCGCGAGCTCGCGGATGCCGGCGTTCCAGCCGATCTCCTTGAGGACGCCCTGCAGGTACTCACCGGTCGCCTTGTCGATCTCGGTGTCGCCGATCGTGTACACGGTCACCTTCATGCCCTTCGTGCCGGACTGCTGCACGAGCTGCTTGGCCTTGGCCACGTCGTGCGTGTACTTGGTGATCTTCTTGTACTGCGGGTACGTCGGCGGCAGGAAGTTCTGTGTCGTCTTCCCGAGCCCGCCGCGGATCTTGACCAGCTGGTCGCGGTCGATTCCGTAGTTGACCGCCTGCCGTGCCTTCAGGTTGTTGAAGGGCGGGGTGCGCTGGTTCATGAAGAAGTAGTACGTGGACGGCGTGGTGAAGAACTTCACCTGGTCGCCGTACTTCTTCTGGATCGACGACAGCCGGTCGGTCGGCAGCAGGTTCTCGTCGTAGTCCGCCGAGCCCGAGATGACCTTCTGCGCCGAGGCCGCGAGATCGTCGGTGATCGTCCCGATGACCTGGTCCGGGTTGCCCTGCGGAACCGTCGGGATGGAGCCCGCCTTGTAGTTGGGGTTCCGCTTGATCACGAACGACTTGTGCGGCTGGTAGCTCGTCATGACGTACGGCCCGTTCGAGGGCGGGGGCGGGTTCGTCAGCGGCTTCGCCGGCGTCCCCTTCGGGACGAGCGCCGAGAACGGCAGCGACATCACGTAGAGGAAGTCCGACTGCGGCTTCTGCAGCTTGATCTCCACCGTTCCCGCGGAGTCGTCCGCGACGATCCCGGAGATCGACTTGCACGTCGTCGGGTTCTTCTCGCACCCGTCGGAGCCGACGATGTTCGAGTAGAAGCCGACGCCCGGCGAGTTCATGTTGAAGTCGCGGACGATGGTCGCCGGGAAGTCGCTCGCCTTCACGGGCTTGCCGTTCGAGTACTTGAGGCCCTTCCGCAGCGTGAACTTGTAGTCCTTGGCGTCCGAGCTCACCGTCGGCATCGACTCCGCGATCGCCGGGACGATGTCGGTGGAAGCCGCGCCTGCCGCGTGCTTCTGGACGACCAGGCCTTCGTAGATGTTCTGGAAGAGCTGCCAGGACTCCAGGCGGTACGACAGGCCCGGATCCATGTAGTCCGTGTCGCCCCAGACCACGTGCAGTGTGTCGAACGTCTTGCCGGAGCTGGAGCTGCTCGACGAAGTCGAGGACGCGGACTTCTTGTTGCTGCTTCCGCAGCCGGCGGCAATCACCGCCAACATGGCGACGACCGCGGCGGCCCCGAGGACCGAGCTCCACCGCTTACGAGATCTCATCAATACCTCCCATTCCTTCGCCTCTGGACGATGTTTTTCTACCTCCGTAGGGAGTATGCCGAGCGGAACGTGGCCGCTGTCACGTCTACCGTTCTACGACGGCGGGAACGTCCTGGATGTTGGCGGTTCTTTAAGCCGCGGCGGTCTGGAGCTCGCGGAGAGCCGCAAGCCGCGCCAGAGCCTGGCCCTCGAGCTGCCGGACGCGCTCGCGCGTCAGGTCGAGCTCGTGGCCGATCGCCTCGAGCGTCCAGGGCTCGCCGTCGAAGCCGAAGCGAAGCTCGAGGATGCGGCGCTCCCGCTCAGGCAGAGCGTCGAGAGCGCGCCGCACGCCCTGGCGGCGGAGTGACTCCTCGGCCTCCTCGAACGGGTCGGCGGCCTCGCGGTCTGCGAACAGGTCTCCGAGCTCGCCCTCGTCGTCGGCGCCGACCGTCTGGTTGAGCGAGACCGAGGCCTGGGCTGCCCCGAGCGCCTCGTCGACGTGCTGGATCGGAAGGCCGGTGGCCTCGGCGAGCTCCTGCTTCGTCGCCTCGCGGCCCAGCTCGACCTCGAGCCGGCGCGCGGCCCGGCCGAGCTTCTGCTGACGCTCGACGACGTGGACGGGCACGCGGATCGTGCGCGCGTGGTTGGCGACCGCGCGCTGCACCGACTGGCGGATCCACCAGGTCGCGTACGTCGAGAACTTGTAGCCGCGGCGCCAGTCGAACTTCTCGACCGCGCGGTTGAGCCCGAGCGTGCCTTCCTGGATCAGGTCGAGGAAGGGGACGCCGAGCCCGCGGTAGCCCTTCGCGATCGAGACGACCAGCCGCAGGTTCGACTCGATCATGCGGCGCTTGGCGGCCAGGTCGCCGCGCTCGATCGCCTTCGCGAGCATGACCTCGTCGGCCGCAGTCAGCAGCTTGTGGCGGCCGATGTCGGCCAGGAAGAGCTGCAGGCTGTCGGCGGCGCCGACGAGCGCGTGCTGCTCCGGCTGGCGGACGGGCTCCTTTTCCTTTGGGGACTCCTCTGCCTCGGGTGGGGTCTCGCGCACCTCGAGGCCGGTCGCCTCGAGCTCGCGCTGCAGCAGCTCGACCTCGTCCTCGGCGAGGTCGTGCTCGAGCGCGAAGGCCTCGATCTCGGCCGGCTCGATGTAGCCGCGCTCCTCCGCCCCGTCGAGCAGCAGGCGGGCAGGCTCGGTTTCGAGCAACTCGTGCAGTTGGCTCTGGGTCAATTTCTCCTCTTCGGGCTTCGATGTTGCGGCTGTGTCGATCTTTCGCACTGTATGGCCATTCTCCTCGCCTGGATAGGGGGAATGGGGCCCCCTACCGCTCGGTCCTGTCAAACGTCATGGCGGCACTTGCTATTCCGTTGGTGCGGGCCTTCCGGTTTGGGGTACGCGCGGGCATCCGACGTTCTTTTGCCCGTCATAACTGAAGACGAGACCCGCGAGAAAAGGTTTGTTCAGGACTTTTTACGCTTTGCCGTGCGACGCTTCGTCGGGCCTTTCGAGCGTCGCTCGGCGAGCAGCTCGGACGCGCGCTCGATGGTGACCGACTCGACGGAATCGCCGGCGCGCAGGCTCGCGTTCGTCTCGCCGTCGGTGACGTACGGGCCAAAGCGGCCCTCCTTCAGGACGACGGGCTTGCCGGTCGAGGGGTCGTCGCCGAGCTCGCGCAGGGGCGGCTTCGCGGCGCCGCGGCCACGCGCCTTCGGCTGGGCGAGCAGGGCGAGCGCCTCGTCGAGCGTGATCTCGAAGACCTGCTCCTCGCGCTCGAGCGAGCGCGTCTCCTTCTCCTTCTGGACGTAGGGCCCGTAGCGCCCGGTGCGCGCGAGCACCTCCTCGCCGTCGGGCGCGGTGCCGACGAGCCGCGGCAGCGCCAGCAGCTGGAGCGCCTCCTCGAGCGTGACCGTCTCCGGCGACTGGCTCGAGAGCAGCGAGCCTGTCCGCCCTTTCTCCTTGGAATCCTCGTCGACGACCTCGCTCACGAACGGCCCGTAGCGGCCGCTGCGCACGATGATCTCGCGGCCTGTCTCGGGATCGACGCCGAGCGACCGCTCGCCCGACGGCTGTGAGAGCAGCTCCTCCGCCTTCTCGACCGTCAGCTCGTCCGGGACGACGTCGTCCGGGACGTTCGCGCGCTGGCCGTCGCGCTCGAGGTAGGCGCCATAGCGGCCGACGCGGAGGACGATTCCGTTGCCGATCGCTATGGAGCTGATCTCGCGCGCGTCGATCCCGCCGAGGTCCTCGACGAGCTCCTTGAGGCCGCCGTCGCCGTCTCCGTAGTAGAAGCGCCGCAGCCAGCTGACGCGTTCCTCGTCGCCGGCCGCGATCCGGTCGAGGTCGTCCTCCATCCGCGCGGTGAAGTCGTAGTCGACGAGCTTGCCGAAGTGCTGCTCCAGGAGGCCGATGACCGCGAAAGCGAGGAACGAGGGCACGAGCGCGCTGTCCTTCTTGAAGACGTAGCCGCGGTCGAGGATCGTTCCGATGATCGACGCGTACGTGGAAGGCCGGCCGATGCCGCGCTCCTCGAGCGCGCGGACGAGGGTGGCCTCGGTGTAGCGCGCGGGCGGGCTCGTCTCGTGGCCCGCGGGCTCGAGCCGGGCCGCCTCCAGCTCCTGCCCCTCGGTGAGGTGCGGCAGGCGGCGCTCGGCCTCCTCCCGCCCGGGGGCCGTCGGGGCCTTGTCGTCGCGTCCCTCCTCGTAGGCCGCGAGGAATCCGCGGAACGTGATCACGGTCCCGGCCGCCGCGAACTCGGCAACCTCCTCCGCCGACGACGTGCCCGCGATCCTGACGGAGACCGTCTCGCCCTTCGCGTCCGCCATCTGCGACGCGATCGTGCGGATCCAGATCAGCTCGTACAGCGCCCGCTCGTCCGGCGAGAGCTCGCCAGCGACCTGCTGCGGCGTGCGAAAGGTGTCGCCGGCCGGCCTGATCGCCTCGTGCGCCTCCTGCGCGTTCTTCACCTTGCGCTCGTAGCGGCGCGGCTGCGCGGCGACGTACTCCGAGCCATAGAGCTCGGCCGCCTGCGCCCGGGCTGCCTTGAGCGCGGAGTCGGAGAGCGTCGTCGAGTCCGTCCGCATGTAGGTGATGTAGCCGTTCTCGTAGAGGCGCTGGGCGATGCGCATCGTCGTCTGGGCGGTGTAGCGGAGCTTGCGGCTCGCTTCCTGCTGCAGGGTGGACGTCATGAACGGCGGGCTCGGTCGCCGGGAGTAAGGCTTGCTCTCGACGCTGCGGACGTGGAACGGGACGCCCTGCAGCCGCTCGGCGAGGCCGCGCGCGGTGTCCTCGTCGAGTTGCAGCAGCGCCTCGTCGCGGAGCTTCCCGTCCGGCCCGATGTCTCGGCCCGTCGCGATCCGGCGGCCGTCGAGCGACGAGAGCTGCGCCTCGAACGGATCCGGCGCGAAGGTCGCCCTGATGTCCCACCACGCCGCGCGCACGAAGGCCATCCGCTCGCGCTCGCGCTCGACCACGAGGCGCGTCGCGACCGACTGGACGCGACCGGCCGAAAGGCCCTGCATGATCTTCTTCCAGAGGACGGGCGAGACCTCGTAGCCGTAGAGGCGGTCGAGGATGCGGCGCGTCTCCTGCGCGTCCACGAGGCGCTCGTCGATGGGGCGCGTCTCGTCGAGCGCGCGGCTGATCGCGTCCCGTGTGATCTCGTGGAAGACCATCCGGCTGACCGGAACCTTCGGCTTGAGGACCTCCAGCAGGTGCCAGGCGATCGCCTCGCCCTCGCGGTCCTCGTCCGTCGCGAGCAGGACCTCGTCCGCCTCCGCGACACGCTTCTTCAGCAGCTCGACGGTCTTCTTCTTGTCCGCGTCCACGACGTAGAGCGGCTCGAAGTCGTTCTCGATGTTCACGCCGAGGCGCGCCCACGGCTCCTTCTTGTGCTTCGCCGGGATCTCGGCGGCACGCTGCGGGAGGTCGCGGATGTGGCCCACGCTCGACTCGACGACGAAGCCGTCTCCGAGGTAGCCGGCGATCGTCCGCGCCTTGGCGGGCGATTCGACGATCACGACGCGCTTTCCCTTTGCGTTTGCTGCCACGGCGACTCACCTTAGCGACCGGGTTCCAGAATGCTTCTGCCGCGGCGGACGTTCGGCACGGACGCGTTTCTCCCTGTTTACTGCCGAACATCCGGCCGCCAGCGCTCTACAGCTTCGTCGCCGCGCTCTCGTACCCTGTGATGCACGGACTCTTCCGGCTGCGGGCGTTCGGGACCGAGAATCTGCCCGACACGGGCTTCGTGCTCGCCGCGAACCACACGTCGAACGTCGACCCGTGGCCGCTCGGGATGCCGATCTGGCCGAAGCGCTACCTGCGCTTCATGGCGAAGTCCGAGCTGTTCAACCCGGTGCTCGCGCCGTTTCTGCGCGCCGGCGGGGCGTTCAAGGTGCGCCGCGGCCAGGGGGACATCGAGGCGATGCGCACCGCGGTCGACCTCGTTCGCGCGGGGGAGATCGTCGTGATGTTCCCCGAGGGCACGCGCCGCGCCAAGGGCCTGCGCAAGCGGCGCGTGGCGCGGGCGCACACGGGCGCCGCGCGGATCGCGCTGACGGCCGAGGCGCCTCTCGTCCCAGCCGCGATCGCGGGAACCGACCGGCTGACGCGGCTCGGGCCGCTCCGCGTCGCGTTCGGCGAGCCGCTGGACCTATCCGACCTGGAACGGCTCGACCAGAAGCACGCGGCTACTGAGGCGACTGAGCGGCTGATGGCGCGGATCGAGGAACTGCGCGTGTCATTGTGAAACCGCTGCTCGTCGTCGACGGAGATTCGTTTGCGCACCGCGCCTACCACGCGATGCCGAAGACGGTGCGCCTGGGCTGCGTCGTCGGCTTCACGAACATGCTCCTGCGGCTGTGGCAGGCGGAGGAGCCGCGCGCAGTCCTGGTCGGCTGGGACTCGCTCGGCCATCCGACCTACCGCAACGAGGCGTTCGAGGCCTACCAGAGCGGGCGCGTCTTCGACAAGCCGCTGCTCGAGCAGCTCGACATGCTGCCCCAGCTCGTCGAGGCGGCCGGGTTCGCATACGCGAAGGCGCCGGGCTACGAGGCGGACGACTTTCTCGCCGCCGCGGCGGCGTTCGAGGAAGCCCGCGGCGGGACCGCGCTCGTCGCCACCTCGGACCGTGACGCTTTCCAGCTCGCGAGCGAGCGGACGACGATCCTGCAGCCGGTGCGCGGCGTCTCCGAGCTGGCGCGGATCGGCCCCGCCGAGGTGCGCGAGCGCTACGGGGTCGATCCCGAGCAGGTGCCGGACTTCATCGCGCTGCGCGGAGACCCTTCGGACAAGCTCCCCGGGGCCGCCGGCGTCGGGCCGAAGAAGGCCGCGGACGTCCTCCGGGAATACGGCTCGCTGGAGGCCGCCCTGGCCGCAGGAAGATTTTCCGCCGAGGCGGAGGACTTGCGGCTCTACCGGCGAATAGCGGCGCTGGACGCCTCTGCCCCTCTCTCTCCCCTCGCAGATCAGAATCCCGCATGGGCAGAGGCGTCCTCTCTCGTTCGGGACTGGGGCCTCAACCAGCTCGCCGACCGCCTGGCAAAGTTGAGCTGATGGATCCCTGGTTGACCGCGGCGCGCGACCGGCTCGCGAAGGCCGCCGGCATCGCGCCCGGCGATCTCGAGCTCTCGGAGGACGAAGCCCGCGAGCTGCTCGACCTGGCGCGGATCGCAGCCCACGATTCCGGCGAGCGGACGAATGCGCCGCTGCTCTGCTACCTCGTCGGGCGCGCACAGGGCGCCGTAGATCTCGAGACGCTCGCGGACGCGGTTCGGCGATCGAGCTAGTCAGCCATCCGAAGCTCGCCGAGCTGCACCCCACGGAGCCGCACGTGGAGACGCGCGAGCGGCTCGCCGTCCTGCTCGAGCGCTTCGACGTCGGCCGAAGGAGCACCCGCCACCCGCGAGCAGGTCGAGCGCTGCCACGACGCGGCCTACCTCGACCGGCTGCAGGCGCTCGAGGTCCCGACGCTGCTCGACCCGGACACCGTCGCCTCCGAGACCAGCTGGGAAGCCGCGCTGCTCGCCGCCGGCTGTGCGATCGAAGCCGCGGCGCGCGGTGGCTTCGCGCTCGTCCGGCCGCCCGGCCACCACGCGCTGCCCGCCCGCGCGATGGGCTTCTGCCTGATCGACAACGTCGCGGTCGCGGCGCGCTACGCACAGGCGGAGCTCGGGCTCGAGCGCGTGGCGATCGTCGACTGGGACGTCCACCACGGAAACGGCACCGAGGAGATCTTCCGCGGCGACCACTCGGTCTTCTTCGCCTCGCTGCACCAGTGGCCGTTCTATCCGGGCAGCGGCGGGCCGGGCGAGGGCGACGAGACGACCCTCAACGTGCCGCTGCGGGCGGGCTGCGGCGACGAGGACTACCTGCGCGCCTTCGAGACGACCGTTGCGCCGGCCGTGCGCGCGTTCGAGCCCGACCTCGTGCTCGTCTCCGCCGGCTTCGACGCCCACGTCGACGATCCGCTCGCGGGGATGCGCGTCACCGCCGACGGCTTCCGCGAGCTCGCGCGCCGCTCCGCAGAGCTGGGCCCGCGCGTGGCGGCCGTGCTCGAGGGCGGCTACGACCCGCGCACGCTGCCGACCCTGGTCCGGTCGGCGCGCGAAGGGTTCTCAGAATGACGAAGGCCGGCCCCAGGGGCCGGCCTGTCGAGAGAAGCGGGAGCCACCGCGCTTCGAGTCAGGAGGAAATCCTGCTCGAAGTATCGGCGCAAGGCGGCGACGGGCGTGGGTGATTCGTATCCCCCACGGTGGGGGATTCTGGGCCCTAGGCAGCTCTGGCCGTTTGAAGGGCTTCCAGCGCTTCGCGGCGCGAGGAGACGTTGAGCTTGCGGAGCAGGCTCTTGACGTGCGAGCGGACCGTGTGCTCGGAGATGAACAGGCGCGCGGCGATCTCGTCGGTGCCGAGGTGCTCGTCGAGCAGGAGCAGCACCTCGACTTCCCGCGCGCTGAGGGCGTGCGCGATCTCGTCGGGGACGCCGCGGGTTCCGCCCTCGCGCACCTCCTCGAGCAGGCGCCGCGCGACCTCCCCGGAGAGCGCCGCTTCGCCGTCGGCGACGCCGCGCAGGAACGCGACGATCCGCTCCGGCGGCTCACTCTTCAGCAGGTAGCCGGCCGCGCCGCCGCGGATCGCCGAGAGCAGGTTCTCCTCGGTGCCCGAGGCGGTGAGAACGACCACCTCGCACTCCGGAGCGGCCTCGCGGATCCGCGGCAGTGCTTCGAGCCCACTCAGCCCCGGCATCGAGAGGTCGAGCAGGACGACCTGCGGCCGGAGGCTCCGCGCCTGTTCGATCGCGCTCTCGCCGTCGCCTGCTTCGCCCACGACCGTGAAGTCGCTCTGGCTCAGCAGGGAGGCGAGGGCGCCCCGCGTGATCGGGTGGTCGTCGACGATCAGGATCCGCATCGAAGCCTTATCGGCAGCCTGGCTTCTGCCGACAAGTCTTTCGTGCGGCGCGACGAACGTGACGACTACTACGCCTGGCTCTGGGGCGAGGTGCTCCTGATCGGTTTGCTGGGCGCCGGGCTGACCCTTTTCGTCGCCTACCCGAGCCTGCGCAACACGTACTCGCTACCGCAGGTCCGCCTCGTCCTGGACACCGCGGTGACCCTCGCGGCGGCCATCGTCGCGGTGCTCGCCGGCGTTCGCTTCTCGGTGGAGGGCCGGCGGCTCGACCTGCTTCTCTGCTCGGGCTTCGCCGCCGCAGCTGCCGCGACGCTCGCATTCTCGATCGCCCCGGTGCTCGGAGGGGAGTCCCTTCACCGGACCGAGTTCTGGGCCGGGCTCGGCGGACGCCTCTTCGCCGCGCTGCTGATCGCGGCGGCTCCGTTCTCGCGCCGGCGGGTGAACGCCCGCGGGCGCGCCCTCGGCGAGGCCCTGCTGGCCGTGGCGATCGTGCTCGGCCTGATCTGGTGGCTGGCGGAGCAGGGCGGGACCGCGCTGCCGTCGGTCGCGGAGGGCGTCGGAGCGGACCAGCCCTCGCAGCTGATCGTGGCGCTCGCCGCTCAGTCCGTTTTCTCGCTCGTGGCGATGGTCGGCTGGGGGCTTCGCTTCCGCTCCCACCGCAACGACCTCGACCGCTGGCTGTGCCTTGCCGCGACGCTCGCCCTCTTCGCCGAGCTCCACTACGTCTTCACGCCGCTGCTCTCGCCGCGCTACGTCTCGCAGGGCGACTTCCTGCGCCTGCTCTCCTACAGCGTCCTGCTCGTCGGCGTGTGGCGTGCGATCCGGTTCGCCGAGTTCGGCCGCGCGGTCTCGGAGGAGCGCGCCCGCGTCGCGCGCGAGATCCACGACGGACTGGCGCAGTATCTCTTCGCCGTCTCGACCCACGCGAGCATGCTCGAGAAGGGCGTCGAGCCCGAGAAGACGCTCGCACAGCTCAAAGAGGCCGCTGCGGCAGCCCAGCAGGAGGCGCGCTTCGCCGTGCTTGCGCTCTCGTCGGCCGGCGGCTCGGCTCCCTTCGACGCGGCCTTGCGCCGCTACATCGACTTCCTCACCGCCGACGGCCAACTCGAGGTCGAGCTCGAGATCGAGGACGGGATCAGGCTCGCGCCCGACGAGCAGATCGAGGTGTTCCGGATCGTCCAGGAAGGGCTCGCGAATGCGCGCAAGCACGCGGGCGCGCGCCGGGCGGACGTGCGGATCGAGGAGCGAGAGGGTGAGCGCCTCGTGAGCGTCGTCGACGACGGCGCGGGCTTCGACGAAGCGGAGATTGCACCCGGCCAAGGGCTCAAGAACATGCGGGCCCGAGCGGCTTCGATCGGCGGAGGTTTCCGCATGACCTCGTTCCCGGGGCGCGGCACCGCGCTCGAAGTCGTCCTGCGCTCGTAGATCAATCGCCCCGGAAAGCCCGAAGGCGGCCCTAGGGCCGCCTTCGGGATCGTTCCTGCCGCAGTGTCTAGCTGGCGGCGATGCAGTAGGCGTACGCCGTCCCCGAGAGAGCTGCCCCCGAGGTCTGCACGATCGTCCACGACGTCGTGCCGGTCGGATCGCCGGTGGAGCTCGAGCGATACGAGGCGTTCACGGAACCCTGGATCTTGTAACCCCCGCTCAGCGCGACGTACCCGGCGGGACAGTTCACCGTGAACTGCTTGTTGCCGGAGACGTGCGAGTCGGTCGAGGTGATGACAGCCGAGCCGTTGAGGCCGGCGGGCCCCTGCGGACCAGCTGGGCCGGCTGGGCCGGCTGGGCCGGCGGCTCCAGCTGGGCCGGCCGGGCCAACGTTGCCCGGGTCGCCCTTCGGGCCCTGTGGCCCTGCCGCTCCCGTCAGGCCGGCAGCGCCCGTGTCGCCCTTCGGGCCAACCGCACCCTGAGCGCCGGTAGCGCCGGTAGCACCCTGGGGCCCCGCCTGGCCGGCCGGGCCAAGCGCCCCAGCCGGGCCGACATCGCCCTGGAAGCCCTGGACACCCTGGAGGCCCTGCGGCCCCTGCATGCCGATCGGGCCGATTTCACCCGGCAGGCCGATCATGCCCTGCAGGCCCTGAATGCCCTGCAGGCCCTGAATGCCCTGCTCGCCCTGGGCTCCCTGCGGGCCGACCGGCCCGAGAGCGCCGGCAGGACCGACCTCGCCCTGGGCTCCCTGCGGGCCGACCGGCCCAACAGCGCCGGCGGGACCGGCCTCGCCCTGAGCACCGGCCAGAGCCGGTTTCGCCCTTTGCACCCGTCTGGCCCGCGGCACCACTCTCGCCGCGAGGACCTGGAGTTCCCAGAGCGCCGCGAGCGCCGTTCTTGCCGACGAGGCAGAAGTACTTGTCGTGTGGATGCTTCTTCGAGATCGAGAAGTCGTTGAACGTGGCGGGGTCGCCGCCCTTCTCGATCCAGCCGCAGACGCTGGTGACCTTGTGAACCTTCACCTTCGGGTGCGACTTGCTACTACCTGCAGCTGCGCCGACCAGCACGAGGCTGAGCGCAAGCAGCAGAAGGACCAGCTTCAGTGATCTATGCACATACCCTCCTAGAGTTTCCGACGGCCCAACCCGCTTCCGGCCTTGCCGATGCGCCGGGCCTTATGACCACCACGCTAACCGGGGCGCATGGCTCTCCGCGCGACCCGTTTAGGTCATCTCTAAAGCAGGGATTTGCGGGCGCTTAAGCGCGCTCGGGCAGCACGTGGAGCCGCACGACGAACTCGCCCGGGAAGCTCCGAACCTGCACGAGGTCGCACAGCTGGTTCGCCAGCCAGAGGCCTCGGCCGGCGTGGTCACCGGGACTCGGTAGGCGTCGGTCCACAAGCGGGTCGTCGAACGTCCCGGCGTCGCGAACCTCCGAGACGACCCGCCGCCCCTCGCGCCACAACCGGAGCGCGCCTGAGCCGCCGCCGTGCTCGATGCTGTTCGTGGCGATCTCGTTGACGGCGACCACGAGGTCGTGCGCCCGGCCGGCGCCCAGGCCGGCCGCGCGCGCATGCTCGGCCACGAAGCGCCGCACCTGGCGAAGTCCCCCGTGCTCGAAGCGAAGCTCTTCGGCCGGCACCGGGGGCTCGGGCAGCTCGTCCGCGAACGGCTGGGAGATCGCCTCGGCGCCGAGGTAGTCGGCACTGAGCTCCCGATGCTCCCCGTGGGCGACGAACGGATGGTTCCGTTTCGCCTCCGCGATCACCGGCGCGGGCAGCGCCTCGGTGTCGTAGGGGCACATCAACCAGAAGCGGTCGGCGCCCGCGAACGCGAGGTTCAGCAGCGCCTCGTGCCGCTCGCACTCGACGAGCTCGTGCGGGTCCCGGGCCGGGAAGATCGGCTCGCCGATCCCGCGCAGCCGCACGCCGGGCTCGGCGTTCTCGTCGACGAACTCCTGCCAGGCGGGGATGATTCGTGCCGGGTTCCGGCCGACCACGTCCATGTCCGCGAACTGCACGCGGTCGGCGTCCGGCCCGAGGGCCGCACGGAGCCTCTCGAGCTTGTCTGCGAGCGCGACGACCAGGGTCGGCTCGTCCGCCTCGAGGCCCGCTCTGACGAATGCAACGCAAGCCTCGACGAACTGGTCGTCGCCGGCGTAGAAGAGCGCCTCGTGCCGGAAACGCTCATCCGGAAGGCTTTCGGCCTGTGCTGGTGTCGCCCTCATGGTCCAGCCAACCCCTATCCACTTCCACCGAGAACTATGCGAAGAACGCTCACATGGCTCCCGGGCCGCCCGCGAGTAAGGCCGCGCTGTCACGGGTAGCTAGTCGCCCGATGGTCTCTCTCTTTGCGTACCGGTTCAGCTACCTCGTGCTTCTGGGGAGCGGCCGCGTCGCCGCACTGCTGGCAGCCGACTTTCGCGTCCTGGCGCACGCGGGTGAGCGGCTCGGGCCGCTCACCGTTGTGCTGCAGCTGCCGGTGGTTCTGTGCTGGCTCGTCGTGCGGCCGATCTCCCTGGCAGCGTTCTTCGCGTGTCGCGCTCTCGCGCCGAGGCTCAGGCTGTCAGAGCCTTTTGCTTGAGGGCGTCGAACTCCGTGGCGCTGATTGCGCCGCTGTCGAGGAGCTCCTTGGCCCGGGCGATCTGCTCGGCGGGATCGGACCCGGCGACCGAGCGGATGTAGTCGTCGGTCTCCGACCTGGCCGTCTGAGCCGCCGCCATGTTCCGCTCGGCCATCCCCTTGCTCTCCGCGATCAGGTAAACGAGAACGCCGAGGAACGGGAGGATGATCACAAAGACGGTCCAGAGCGCCTTGCTCCAACCCGAGATGTCGTGCCGGCGGAAGACGTCGGACAGGACGGTGATCAGCATCCAGAACCAGATCACCCACGCGAAGAAGACGAGCATCGTCCACATCACGTCTAGAAACGGGTAATTAGCCGCAACGGCCACGGTCAACCTCCCAGGTCGAATTACTCGTCGAATTGACTTCCATCGCGGGCAGCCTTCCGTCTCGGGGGCGGTGCGGCATCGTCCGATGCGGGTGATCCGGAGGGCCGGTCTTCAGGGCGTCGCCCTCTCGACGCTAGTCGAGGGCGCTGATCGCGAAAGCCACGCCGAAGCCGATCGTCGTGAGTACGCCGACCAGCTTCCCGCCGTGCTCGAACGCCTCCGGCATCATCGTGTCGGCCAGCATCGTCAGGATCGCGCCTCCCGCGAAGGCGAGGACGAACGCGACGGTGCTCGGCGCAGCCGAGTCGAACACCGCGAAGCCGAAGACCGCCGCGAGCCCCGAGACGACGGACACCATCAGCCACAGGCCGAGCACGCGGCCCCTCGACCAACCGGCCTGCGCGAGGCCGGTGGTCGCGGCAATCGTCTCGGGGACGTTCGACAGGAGCACGGCGACCAGGAAGGCCGCGCTGATGCTTCCGCTGACGACAATCGTCAGGCCCAGCACGATCGACTCGGGGATCCCGTCGAGCACGATGCCGAGCACGATCGCCAGGGCCGATCCCTCGGCCTGCTTGCCGCGCGAGCGCTTGCGCTCGTCACCGCCCATCCGGTCGATCAGCAGGTCGCCGGCGAAGAAGGTCAGCGAGCCGCAGACCAGGCCGAGCGCCACGCGGCGGTCGCCGCTCGAGGTGTCGAACGCTTCCTCGACGAGCTCGAAGGAGACGGCGCTGATCAGCACGCCGCCGCCGAACGCCATGATCCAGCCGAGCAGCCGCTCTTCCACGCGCCACCGCAGAGCGACGGCTCCGCCCACGATCAGGGGCGAGGCCGCGAGGAAGCCCCACGCGAACGACTCGAGCACGCGCGCTAGGCGGCGGCGGGCTCGACGACGAGCGTGAGGCCGTCCCTGGCGACGATGCGAACGGAGGCGCCCGGGCTCGCTCCCGCGTCACAGCGAGCCTCCCAGATCTCACCGTCGAGGCGCACCTGCCCGAGGGGCCGGCATGGCTCGCTCACGATTGCTTCCCGGCCGATCAGGGTCTCGGCGCCCACCACACGCCGCCGGTTCTTGACGGTTCGGTTCCAGCCGAAGAGCTCCGCCACCCAGAGCGGCAGGACGACGAGGAAGCCGACCAGGTTCCAGGGCGACGGCAGCACCAGCAGAAGCGCGACCGCAAGGAAGATCAGCATGGCCGCAGTGTGGGCCTGCCGGCCGGGACAGTCGTCGTCCGGACCGGATGAAGCCGATGCGAAGCGCTCAATGGGCGAGCGCGAGCTTCAGGGCGACGAGCGCCAAGCCGAGCCCGAGGTTGATCGTCAACACGAGGAGAGTCGCGGGCCAGCGCAGCTGCTCGACCCGCGCGAACACGAGAGCCTCGACCGCGAGCACGACGAGCCCCGCGGCGAACGCGGTCCAGACGGCAACTGACTCGGAGAGGATGCCCACCGCTCCGAGCAGGAGCACCAGCACGAGCGGGGCCGCCGCCTCGACGATCGACCACTCGCGCCGCGCGATGTGCCGAAGCTCGCCCAACGACAGATGCTCCCGGTGCGCGACGCTGTGCGCGAGCCCGTGGGCATAGACGTGCGCGAGCCAGAAGGTCGCGCAGGTCGCGGCCACGAGAACGGCGACGCGCGCCGGACTGTCCGGGAAGGCTCGGGCTCCGGCGACGAGGACCGACAGGGCGATGATCGTCCCGTAGATGAAGCCGGCGAGTCGCTGGCCCGCCGCCGAGCGAGCATCGGTCGAGCGCATGACCCGATTCTTCGGCACGCGGCCGGCGCGGGCCTCATCCTGAGTGGATTACCGCTTTTCAGGACGGAGCGGTAGCTTAGAAGCGCAAAAAGGGAGGGCCACACGGTCGAAAACGCAGTCGATCCGCCGCGCGACTCGCTCGAAACCGCTTCGAGCACGCGATGGGCAGCGGCCCGGCTCCCCCGCGTCGGTCTCGCGTGGTGGGAGCTCGCGGTGCTGTCCACCGGCGCCGTGGCGGCCGCCGTGGCGATCGTCGTCACGCTTCGCGCCGACTTCCTCGCCTACCCGGGCTGGCTGGCCGCCCAGAAGGCCGACCTCATCCTCGGCCCGATCTGCATCGGCGTCTACTGGCTCCGGCGGCGGCCGGGGAGCCGCTTCGGCCCGGTCCTGATCGCGCTCGGGCTCGTGCACGTGCCCTACATCCTCCAGTCGTCCCCGAGCTCGGTCCTCTTCACGATCGCCGTGCACTGGGAAGGGGTGATCTACCTCGCCACGCTCGCGACCATCCTCGCCTTCCCCACGGGCCGCCTGCCCGGCCTTGCGGACAGGCTGATCCTCGCGGCGGGCGCGCTCCTCGTGGTCGCGCCCTCTTCTGCGCTCACGCTGTTCTCGCCGCAGATCACCGCCGGCGGCTCGATCTCGGCGTGTAGCTCCGACGTGTCCGGCGAACGCGCTGCACGTCTCGGTGCCGTCGTCCGTGGTCACGCGACTCGTCGACATCGACCGTGATGCGATCATCGCGGTCGCGCTGGCAACGGCGGCGCTGCTGGTCTGGCGGCTTGCGACCGGGACGGCGCCGTACCGCCGCGCACTCGCGATCGGCACGCCGATCGCTCTCGTCTTTCTCCTGACCCAGGCGCTGTACCAGCTGACGGTGGCGGTCGGCCACGCAGACCTGGCGGTCGACCCGTACGTGCGCTGGGCCTTCGTAGTGGCGAGAAGCGGCCTCTGGTACGGCTTCCTGCTCGCCCTCGTCGTCGCAGAGCTGTTCGCTGCGCGTGTCCTGCGCACGATCGTCCGCGAGTCCCTGAGCCGACCCTCTCTGGGCGAGCTCACGGCGCTCCTGCGCGGGCCTCTCGGCGATCCTCGCTTGCAGCTCGCCTTTCACCGAGCCGACGCGGCGGCGTGGTTCGACGGAGAGGGCCGAACGGTCGAAGCGCCCGCCCCGGGCTCCGGCCGCGCGCTGACCGAAGTCGGCCACGATGGACAGCCCGCGGCGGCGGCAATCGTCCACGACGTGCAGCTCGCCGACGACCCGGAGCTGCTGCAGGCGGCCGGGGCCGCGGCGCTGCTCGCCTTCGAGAATGCCGAGCTGCAGAACGCCTGGAGCGCCTCCATCAGCGAGCTGCAGCGCTCACAGGCGCGGCTCGCAGCGGCTACCGCCCGCGAGCGGCAGAAGCTGGAGCGCGATCTCCACGACGGCGCCCAGCAAGCGCTGATGGCGGTCGGAGTCCGGCTCGGCCTCGCGACGGAAGCCGCCCCCGAGGACCTGGATCTGCAGCGGGAGCTGGGCGCGGTCGCCGACGACCTGCGGAGAGCCCTGGACGAGCTGCGCGATCTCGCGCACGGGATCTACCCGAGCGTCCTCGCCAACCTCGGCCTCACGCACGCCCTGGAGTCGGTGGCGTCGTCGTCGGGCGGGAAGGTCGAGGTGACCGCCGAGGCCGTCGGACGCTACCCGGCGGAGGTCGAATCCGCGGTCTACTACTCCTGCCGCGAGGCCCTGCAGAACGCGGTCAGGCACGGCGGCCCGCCCATCTCGATCCGCTTGCGGGACGACGGTGCCGCGCTGACGTTCGCCGTTCGGGACGGAGGCGACGGCTTCGATGTCGGCGATCGAGCGGAAGGCGCGGGGCTCGACAACGTGAAGGACCGGATCGGCGCGCTCGACGGAACCGTCACGATCGCGTCGGCGCCCGGTCGGGGGACGCTCGTCGCCGGGCGAGTCCCGCTAAGGGCTTAGACGGCGCGTCGGGAGCGTTTCTTCGAGCGCCGCGGCGACGTCGTAGCCGAGCGCCAGCCCCAGCTTCGGCGCAGCGGAGATCGCCCGGGCAGCACCGAGCTCCGGCAGGACCGCGAGGAGACAGCCGACGATCTCCCGGTCCGACGAGCCCGACGCCCGCGCGGCGTTGACGGCCTCGAGGTACGACGGGGCCGGGGCATCGACCGCGATCAGCGCGCCGATGCGCACCAGTGCGTGTGTCTTCGGATCGAGCCCCGATTCGACGAGGTTCGCCGGCTCGCTCGCGATCAGCCTTCCGAGATACGCATCGTCTCCGATCGCGAGCTTGCGGAGCGTGCTCTCGTGTCCCTGCACCGGCCCTCATCCCACACCGGCGCGAGGCGAAAGTCATCACCCCCGGCGGGTGAACTCGGCCGTTGCGCTTACTTCTTGTCCGAGATGAGCACGCGCAGGTGCTCGCCGAGCCCGAGGCGCTGAGCCTCGGCGACCGCGTCACTGCGGCTCGACACGCCGAGCTTGCGGTAGACCGAGATCGCCTGCGTCTTGATCGTGTTCCGCGAGACGTAGAGCTGCTCCGCGATCTGGCGGAAGGAAAGGTGGGTCGCCAGAAGCGGAAGGAGGCGCAACTCGGCCGGGGTCAGGCCGGTCGCGCCTCCCCCACGCTCGGGGACGGCATCTGCCTCGTGCCGCAGTTCGTCCGCGGCCGCGGCCAGCGTTTCGAGCCCGGGGGCTCGCTCGAGAATGCCGTCGATCTCGTCGAGCAGCTCCTCGAGCGCGCGGCTGTCTCGAAGGGTGACGAAGCCGTGCCCGAGCTCGATTCTCGTTTGGACGGCAAGCCAGGGGATAGCGAGGGTCAGCTGGGGAAGCAGCGCCTGCGCAGCGTCCAGGCAGGCCCGTGCCTCGTTCCACCGGCCGCGGTGGAGAAGCATCTGGGCGGCCGTGGCCTGCTCGAGTGCGCGCGCAGGCGCATCCTCGACGTGTGAGCCGTCCATGACCTCGGTTGCGTCTCGCGAGAGCTCCTCGGCGAGGTCTTGATTGCCTGTCTTCGCGGCGAGCAGCGCGCGTTCGGCGAGCGCCACCACCCGGGTTTCCGCCGAGTCGTGCTCCTCCGCGCAGGCTGCCGCCGAGGCGAGAACCTCGTCTGCCCGTTCGTTCTCGCCGAGGAGCAGCAGCGCCGCCCCGCGAGCGAGGAGCGCGCTCGGACGCCAGTTGCTCTCCGGCGCGAGCCCCGCGAGGCCGACCTCGGCGTCGGCGAGCATCTGGACCGCTCCCTGCCGGCACATCCACGCGCGCATCACTGCGATCCAGGGCGCGACCGAGCGACTTCCGTCGGGTAGCCGGCTGCGATTCCTTCCGCGGGCGCCCGCGTCGAGCCAGGCTTCGGCCTGCTCCAGGTCGCCGCGAAGCGCGTGGACGCGGCAGCCGTGAAGTGCCACCGCCGGGTGCTGTTCGAGCAGCCCGGCCCTGTCGAAGCGCTTGAACCAGTCCTCGAGCTTCGCGACACGGCCGGACTGGTAGACCCGGGGGGCGATCGCCGCAAGGATCTCGGCTGCTCGGTCGCTGTCGCCGGCTGCGAGGGCGTGCTCGAGTGCGGTCTCGTCGTCTCCCGTCGCCGCGAACCAGTCGGCGGCGCGGGCGTGGAGGACCGGAACGAGCTCGGGCTCGTGCTCGGCGAGCTCGCGCTGGAGAAGCTCCCGGAAGAGGTGGTGGTAGCGGTACGACTCGCGCCGGCTGTCGAGCGGAATCAGGAAGAGGTTCGCGCGCTCGATCTTGGCGAGCTGTGCGTCCGACCCCTCGTCGTCGAGCACTGCGTCGCAGAGCGGGCCGGACATCCGATCGAGGACCGACGTGCGGCGGAGGAAGCGCAGAGGCCCGGGCCGGAGGCGATCCAGGTACTCCGTGTGGAAGTAGTCCGCCAGGTAACGGTCGTCTCCGTGGAGCGGCGCGGGCCCGTCGCTCAGCTCCTCGCCGTCTCGGATCGAGAGCGCCGCGAGGTAGAGCGCGGCCGGCCAGCCCTCGCACTGCTCGATCAGCTGCGCCTCCTGCGCCTCGCTCAACGGCACGCCCGTCGCGCGGAGGAGCATCTGAGCCTCCCGCTTGCTCAGCGCGAGGGCGTCCGCGCCGAACTCGACCAACCGTCCGCCGGCGCGGAGCGGCGCAAGCCGAAGCTTCGGGGCCACGCGCGCCGAGGCGACCAGCATCGAGCCCTTCGCCTCGTCGTCGATCAGGGCTCCGACCGTCTCCAGCACGCCACGTGAGTGGAGAAGGTTGAAGTCGTCCAGCACGAGCACGACGGGGGCGCGGGCCGCAAGCTCCGCGGCCAGGCGCGGAACGGCCCTCGACCAGATCGACGGCGCAGAGACACGCAGAGCGTTCAGCAGGCGATCGTCCAGCGGCCCTTCCCGCATGAGTGCCGCCGCGATGTGCCTGAGCAGGACGACGGGGTCGTTGTCACGCTCGTCCACCGTGACCCAGACGAACGTGCGGGGATCGCGCTCCGCCCACTGGGCGAGCAGCGTCGTCTTGCCGTAGCCGGCGGGCGCGACCAGCGTCGCCACCGGAGTCGTCGTGGCTCGAAGTCGATTGACGAGCGCCGTCCGCGACACCATCCCGGCGCGCAGCGCCGGAACGAGCACCCTGGACTCGAGAAAGTCGAACGGCGGCTCGAGAAGGACTGGGTTCGGCCGCCCGCCAGCGTCCTGGACGCGCCGCGGCGCCCCCACCACGGCCAGCGCCCGCTTCGTCCCGGCTCCTCTGGTCACGAAGTCACCGTCAGTCCGCTGGCAGGGCGGCCACCATAGCCGTCGAGTATTCCTTTCGGCTTTACAAGCGACAATGGAGCCGTCAGGTGTCTTCGCGGTGGCCGTCCTCGGCGCCGTGGTCGTGCCGACACCACTACTTGCGAACCACGTCGGTATGGCGGACGTCTCAGGCGGACACGGCCTGAGAGTCGTCCGCGGCGCCGTCCGCGGCGAGGCCGTTTCGCACGGCCCAGAGCGCAAGCTGAGTACGAGAGCTGAGGCCGAGCTTCGCCAGGATGCTCGACACATGCGACCGCGTCGTCCGCTCGGTGATCGCGAGCTCGCGGGCGATCGCCTTGTTCGCGTTCCCGGCGCCGACGAGGCCGAGCACCTCGAGCTCGCGCGACGTGAGCGAGGCAGCCGGATTGCCCGTCCCGCCCTGCGGCGCCCCCACGAGCGACCGGGTGACGGCGGCGTCGAGCTGCAGCTCGCCGCGGTGCGCCGCCCGCAGGGATGCTGCCACCTCGTCCGCGTCGGCGTCCTTGAGCAGGTACCCGGAAGCGCCGGCATCGAGGGCCGAACGCACGTGCCGCCCATCTCCGTAGGACGTCAGCACGACCACCGCGACGTCGTCGTACCGTTTACGGATCCGGCGAGTCGTCTCGACTCCGTCGACGGGCTCCATCTTCATGTCCATCAAGACTACGTCGGGACAGCGCCCCTCGGCGTCGAGACGCTCGAGCGCGGCGAGCGCCTCCTGTCCGCCGCCGACGTCCGCGACCACGTCGAGGTCCGGCTCGCTCCCCAGGAAGGCGAGGAGGCCGCGGCGCACCACGGCATGGTCGTCGACGACGAGAACCCGGATGGGCCGGGCGTCAGGCTCCATCGGCGGCCGCCGCCGCGACGGGCGTCTCGACTCGAATCCGGGTTCCGAGCCCTGGCGCGCTGACGATGCTCAGCCGCCCGCCGATGTCGGTCGCGCGGCCGCGCATCGACTCGAGCCCGTAGTGGCCCGGGTGTCGCCGTCCGGGATCGAAGCCGCGGCCGTCGTCGGAGATCTCGAGGAGGACGCGGTCGGCGTCGACGTCGACGCGGAGGGACGCATGCGCCGCGCGAGCATGCTTGACGACGTTCGTCAGGGCCTCACGGCCGATCGCGAACAGTTGCGCCTCGGCGTCGCGCGAGATCGGCAGGTGCCCGATCGGGCCCTCGATGCCGACGGCGAGCGCCGTCCCATCGCAGCGGTCCTCCGCACACTCGTGCAGCGCGGCCACGAGCCCGTCCTCGACGGGATCTCGCCGAAGCTCGTAGATGAGGCTTCGCATCTCGCTCTGCGCCGTCCTCGTCAGCTCGCCGATGGCGGCGAGCGCATGGGCGAGCGGCTGCGACGGGCCAACCTGCCCGTCGCGCAGCGCCTTCTCTGCCGTCCGCGTCTGCAGGATCGTCGAGAACAGAGCCTGGGAGACGGAGTCGTGCAGGTCGCGCGCGATCCGGTGGCGCTCTTCCAGCGCCTCCTCCCCCTCGTGCCGTTTCGCCTCGATGAGCGCCGCGGTCGAGCGCTCGCGTTCGCTGACGACCGCGCTCAGCAGCAGCGTCGTGATCGCTGCGACCGAGATGTAGAGCTGGGTGCCGAGCGTCCTGCTGTTGATCTCCTGGCGCGAGAAGACGCCCACGTCGTAGGCGGTCATCGCGACGGTCGCGCCGGCCAGGATCAGCACTGCCAGCGTGGCTTCCGGCGCCTTGAACCGCCAGGCGGCCCAGATGAGCACCGGAAAGACCACGTACAGGATCGTGACGCTCGCCGAAGCTGCGACCGCGGCAACGGTCACTACGGCGCCGAGGAGCAAACCGCCCTCCCACGTGCAGATGCGGCGGAGCGTCGCGAGCGGCGCGCGCGCCCAGACGACCATGAAGGGAACGACCACGAGTGCCCCCGAGAGGTCTCCGAGCCACCACGTTCGCAGGAAGGTGGGGCTTTGCGACAGGGAGATCACTCCCGTCCCCAGCATCGAGAGCGTGCCGGCCGCGGCACTGATCGCCGTCCCGAGCGCGAGCGCGCCGAACATGCCGGTCACCTGCTCGACCCGGTCGAGCTCCGCGCGGCGCCCGATCAGTCGGTGCATCAGGGCGGCGCCGACGACGATCTCGGCCATGTTGCCGAGCTGCTGCCCGACGAGCGCCGCCGCAGGCAAGGAGTGGTGGCCGAGCAGGAGCTCGAGGTTGACGATGAGGTCACCGAGAAAGACGCCGGGCCACCAGCGCAGCCCCCAGAGATAGAGCGCTGCGATGCCAAGGCCGGCCGGCGGCCAGATTGCGGAGACCGAAGCCGTGTACTGGAGGGCCTGCCCGGCCTTCGCCGCCGCGTAGTACGCGGCTGCGAGCGCGAGGACGCCTGCGGCGTAGCGCGGCCAGCCGGTGCGTGGGCCGGACAACCAGCGCGCCGCTTCCCGACCGGGAAGGGCTTCGATTAGGGTGCTCAGGGGGCGCTCCCTCCAGCCGACCGAAGCAAGCGTACCTCCGGCGCGAAGCCCGCGCCAACCCTGGCCGAATGTCTCATGCCGCCTGGGGCCTTTGCACGATGCCAGGCACGACATCTGTGAGCGATCATCATGGTGGGCGACAAGCGTCCGCTCATAGCCCCCTTTGGCTCCTCTGATGTCAATTCGTGTCGTACTCGGCGAAGACAGCTTCCTCGCGCGCGAGGCGATCGCCGGCGTGCTCGAACGGGCCGAGGGGATCGAGCTCGTCGCCGACTGCAGCGACCTCGAGAGCCTCCGGGCGGCGATCGAGGAGGAGCAGCCAGACGTGGTCGTAACCGACATCCGGATGCCGCCGGACCACTCGGACGAAGGCATCAGGCTCGCTGCCGACCTGCGCTCCGAGCATCCCGAGATCGGGGTCGTCGTCCTGAGCCAGTACTCCGAGCCGATCTACGCCAGTCTCCTCTTCGAAGAGGGGTCCGAGCGGCGCGCCTACCTGCTCAAGGAGAGCCTGAGAGACCAGGCAGAGCTGAGCCGGGCGCTGCAGACGGTGGCCGAGGGCGGCTCCGTGGTCGACCCGCTCGTCGTCGAGCGGCTGGTGGAGGCGAGCCGCCGGCGGGAGGACGCGCGGCTGGACACCCTCACGCCTCGCGAGTTCGAGATCCTCGGGTTGATCGCGCAAGGGCGCAGCAACGCCGCCATCGCCGAGGAGCTCGTCGTCACCAAGCGCGCCGTCGAACGGCACATCAACAGCATCTTCGCGAAGCTCGACCTCCGCGAGGCCGACGACGTCAGCAGGCGCGTGAAAGCGGCCTTGCTCTACCTCTCGGGCGACGCCTAGCCGCTTGCCGTAGACATAGACGTGCGCGCACTACAGAGGACCACGAACCGCGCTGTCATCATCCATCCTCGACGTTCGCACACCAGATGGCGGATGCGGCTCTCAAGACTCAGCCACGGCGGGAATTGGTTGTCTCGGTCCTCTCGGTCGACGACCAGCCCATATTCCTCCGCGCCGTTCGCGAGCTGATCAACGCGACGGCCGGGATGTTCGTGATCGGCGAGGGCGGGCGCGGAGAGGAAGCCGTCGAGCTCGTCGAGAGCCTTCGGCCCGACCTCGTCCTGATGGACGTCTGCATGCCGGGCCTGGGCGGGGTCGAGGCCGCCCGCGAGATCAAGGCGGCTCATCCTTCGACGGTCGTCGCGCTCCTCTCGACGACCCACCCCGACGAGCTGTCTTGCCAGGCGGGGTCGTGCCCGGCGGACGCGCTGATCTGGAAGAGCGACCTGCGGCCACGCGTGCTGGAGGAGATCTGGCAGCGCTACCGCCCTCCGCCCGCGGCCTAGGTCAGAGCGTCAGACCCCCGCTAGATGATCCCGGCGCGCAACGGCCACCGCCTCGAGGCGGGAGTGGACGTCGAGCGTGCGGAGCACCGCGCGGATGTGGTTGCGCACGGTCTCGGGACTGAGGTGAAGGCGCTCGGCGATCTGGTCAGTCGAGCGGCCGTGCTCGAGCAACCGTAGTACCTCGCTCTGCCGCGGCGTCAGGTCGGGATGGGGCGCACGCGGCGGCTCGTCAGCCACGTCTGCGAACTGGCCGAAGACTCCGACCACCCGGTGCCCGCGGAAAAGGGCCACCGAGCTGACCTCGACGGAGAAACGATTCCCGTCCCCGTCGAGCAGGTTGACCGGCGCGTCGACGTCCTCCGCGCTGATGAAGTGCTTCGAGAACGCCTCGCGGGCGCGGTGCGTGTCCTCGGGAGCGACGACGGACGTGAACTGCCGCCCCCGCACGTCGCCGACGAGCTCCTCCGCCGCCGGGTTGACCCAGCGAATGATCCCGTGCTCGTCGATCACGTAGCTCGGGACCTTTACGCGGTCGAGCGCGCTCTCGAGGTCGCCGCCCATGTCGCGGAGCTGTGACACAGGGCGAGTATCGAGCCGGTCAGACGGAAGGGAATCGCCCCATTAGGACGATTCGTTAGGACGATTCGTCGTTCAATCGCAGAGCGAAGATGATGTCCTGGCGAAGCGTCTCCAGGCCCTCGATGCGCGGAGATCTCCGCTCACGGTGCTGCAAGATGGCGCGGTCGACCGTGTCCAGCGCCTTCAAGAGGCGGCCGCGCTCTCCCGCGCCGTTCGCCCCTGAGTCGTCCGCGAGGTCCGTCGACCAGTCGACCTCGCCGGCCTCGAGCACGTAGGCGCGCCCGTCCAGCTCGAACCGGAGAGCGCCGAGCGCCTCCTGCTCGATCCACCTGGAGACCTCGCGCATGAGCAGCGCGAGATCCTGCTCGATCGGCCGAAGCTCGACGAGCACCGCGACGACGTCCGGCCGCTCCGAATCCACGGTGATCTTCCAGCGCTCCCCGAGCCGTTCGGCGAGAAGCGCCGACAGCCCGGCATCCGGAACCTCGATCAGCAGGACGTCCGACAGAACGGTGGACATGGCGAGCATCGTCGCCAACGGCCTGCCCTCGCCGCCTGACCCGGGAGGGTCAACTTTCAGGAGCCCCACGTGATGGTCCACGTGGGATGGGTCCATCGTGCGATCCGGATGATGCGCCTGCCTCGCCCTGGCGCGACCCTTGGCGCGTGACTGGCCAAGGCTGGACGCTGTGAGCATCGCCGCGCCGACCGTCGATTCCCCGCCGGCCCGGCGCTTCCGCTGGCGACACGTGCTGGTCGGCGCCGCCGTCGTCGTGGTGATGGGCGCCGCCGCGCAGCTCCTCGGCTGGAACATCAGCGGCTGGTTCAGCGACCTGTGGGACACGATGACCGAGATCTCGTTCGGCTACCTCGTAGCCGGCGTCGCGCTCAAGACCGTGCAGACGTCCCTCACGGCCTTCGCGTGGTACTCGATCCTTCGCTTCGCCTACCCGGACCGAGTGCGCTGGCTCGACATCCTCGCCTGCTATGCGGCCTCCGTCGCGCTCAACGGGATCCTGCCGGCGAACCTCGGCACCCTGGCGCTGCTTCTGATGTTCACGACGATCATCGCCGGCGCCACCTTCGCCGCGATCCTCGGCGCCTACGCGGTCGAAAAGATCTTCTTCACGGTGATCGGCGCGTTCACCTACCTGTACCTCTTCCTGAGCGTCGGCGGATCGTTCGACATCAAGTTCAGCTTCGTACACGAGCACCCGTGGGCGACCGCGATCTTCCTCCTCGGCGGGAGCTACTTGATCTTCCTGCTCATCCGCAGGTTCTGGCCGAAAGTGGTCGCCTGGTGGGAGGACGCCAAGGACGGCGGCGCGATCCTGGCGGAGCCGAGGAAGTACATGATCCGCGTCTTCACGCCGTCCCTGCTCGGCTGGATCGCGAGCCTAGGGGTGATGGCCGTCTTCCTGACCGCGTACGACATTCCGGTCAGCTTCCACACGCTGATGCGGCTCTGCGGCGGCAACTCGATCGCGAACGTCACCTCGGCCACGCCCGGCGGTGCGGGCGTCAACCAAGCGTTCAACGTGGCGTCGCTGAACGACGTCGCGACCGCGCAGCAGGCGACGGCGTACTCTGTCGCGCAGCAGCTCGTCACCACCGCCTGGAACATCATCTTCGGGATCGTGATGCTCGTCTGGGCGTTCGGCTGGAGCGGCGGCAAGCAGCTCGTCGGCGATTCGTACGAGGGGGCGAAGGAGAAGGCCTCCGAGCAGAAGGCCGCACGCGACGCCAGGAAGGCCGCGAAGCGCAAGGCCCGCGCGGCCGAGACCAGCTGACGGCGAGGACGGCGGTTGGCCTGGATCGACGCCGAGCTCGTGCTCATCGCCCTGGTCGCGATGATCTCGCCGACCACGGTCTCGTTCTCCGTGCTGGCGCTGGTGCTCGGGGACCGTCCGCTGAGGACGGGCTTCTGGTTCTACGTCGGAGCGCTGGGCACGACGCTCGTGATCGGCGTCGTCGCGGCCTTCGTACTGGGTGACGTCGCCGCCTCGAAGACGCCGTCGTCGCCGAAGACCTGGGTCGCGATCGTCGACCTCGTCGCCGCCGGGGCCATCCTGGGCTGGGTCGCCGTGATCGCGAGGCGCCCGCCGAACCCGGCCCGGGCAGCGGCGATGATCGAGCAGATGAGCGGGCTCGCAACCGCCTCGGTGGCGGCGATCGCCGGCGCCGGCGCCGCCCTGGCGAACCCCGGCGCCTTCATCCCGCTCGCCCTCAAGGACATCTCGGAGACCGATCCGACGACTGCGGGCTACGTTGCCCAGTGGGTCTTCTTCGCGCTGGTCTCCCTATTGCCACTCGGGCTTGCCCTGCTGTCTCTGCTCGTCGCCCGTGACTGGACGGTCCGCCTGCTCGGCGTCGTCCGGACTTGGCTCGAGCGCAATGCTCGTACGATCTTCCTCGTGCTCCTGGTCCTCCTCGCCTCCTCGCTGCTCCGAAATGGAATCTCAGGCCTCACCGACTGAGAGCCGGGAGTCCTTCGCCGGCGGCTTCGGCCTCCGGCGGCGGCCGAAGGAGCGTTGGACCGGCTTTCTCGGGCGGATCGCGAACGCGTTCGGGATGGTCTTCGTGCTCGTGGTCACGACCTACATCGTCGGCTCGCTGGTTTCGTACGAGGGTTGGGGAGGCGTCGCGCTCCTGGCCCTGACCGGCGCGTGCGCGACGGTGGCGCTCGCCACGGCGGGCACCGCCGTCGGCCGGGTGCGGGTTGTCGCTGCGGTCGCGGGGGCGGTCGTGGTGCTCGGAGTGATCGGCGTCGCGGCCGGACGCTCAGCTCCGTCGGGGGCCGCCGCGCTCATCCAGGCGCTCCTGCTCGGGATTGCCGCCATGAAGGTCCTCGGAGCGGTTCTCGGCGAGCGTGAGGTCGGTTTCAAGACGATCCTCGGGGCGATCAGCGTCTACGTCATCCTCGGGCTGCTCTTCACCTTCCTGTACGCGGGGATCGACCGGTTCCAGGCAGGCACGTTCTTCGAGCAGCCGACCCAGACGGGCGACTTCCTCTTCTTCAGCATCACGACCCTGACCACGACGGGCTACGGCAACCTGATACCCGCCGCCCAGCCCGGCCGGATGCTCGCCGGGCCTCGAGATGCTGATGGGCCAGATCTTCCTGGTGACCCTGATCGCGGGGCTCGTCAGCCTCTGGCGGCCGGGGTCGAGCGGACGCCGCTCGTAGCGGCGGTCATGGGTCTTCCTTCGGCTGCGTGGTCGGAATCGCGCGGCTGAAGACGAGCGCAAGGATCGTCATCAGCGCGAGGATCGCGAGCCCCGCCTTCAGCCCGGTGATGCGCGCGCCCTGGTAAGCGGCCACGGCGTCGTCGGTCGCGCGCGGGCTCACGTGGGCGTCTTTGAGCGCGGACTCGAGATCGGCGTCCGAGATGAACTGCACGCCGCCGGCGAGCTTCACGTTCGCTTCCTCCTTGACGCGGTTCGGAATCGCGTCGCTGGACTGGATGTTTGTGAGGAACGCGCCCGTGGTGGCCGCGATCAGCAACGCACCGGCCAGCGCCGTCCCCATCGAGGCGCCCAGGTTCGTGGCCGTGTTCTGGATGCCGCCGACCTCCGGCGCCTGGTCGTCCGGGACCGCCGAGACCGTGATGGCGCCGAGCTGGGAGGCGAGCGCGCCGACCCCGAGGCCGATCAGCAGCATCGGCAGCAGCACGATCTCCGGCCCGGCGTCGGTGTCGAGCGCGCCCATCAGGACCACCGTCCCGACCAGCAGCGCGATCAGGCCGAGCCGAACGACGCGCCGGGGATTGGCGTCCGGCCGGAGCCGCGGGATCCCGATCGCAGCGGCCAGCAGCGTGATCGAGAGCGGCGTCAGGCGCGCGCCGGTCGCGAGCGCCGACAGGCCGAGCGCGACCGAGAGGTACAGGGGAACGACGAAGAAGAGGCCGGCCTGGGCAAGGTACTGGAAGAAGAACATCGTCAGGCCGCCGCGCAGCTGCTTGTTTTGCAGCATCGCCGGACGCACGAGCGGCTCCTTGCCGTGCTTCTCCCGCCAGGCGGCCCACTGGAGGAAGGCGTAGAGCACGACGAAGCCGCCGATCACCAGCCAGATCGTCGGCGACAGGCCCCACCAGCTCGTGGCGCCGGGCTTCGGCTTGATCCAGCCCCACTCGCTCGAGCGCAGCACGCCGAAGACGAGCAACGCGAGCCCCGACGCGGAGAGCACCGCGCCGACGAAGTCGAGCTTCGGCTTCGTCTCCGGCGGCGCGTCGGCGATCCTGCGGGTGAGGATCAGGATCGCGATCACGATCAGCACCTCGCCGGCGAAGACCCAGCGCCAGGAGAAATAGGTCGTGAAGACGCCGCCGATCAGCGGCCCGACCGCAACCGCGATCGCCCCCGCGGCTGCAACCATCCCGTACGCGGCCGGGCGGCGGGCGACCGGGAAGTTCCCGGCGACGAGCGCGACGATCGCGGGCAGGATCAGCGCCGCGCCGACGCCCTCGAGGAACGACCAGCCGAAGAGCAGCACGTAGAGGTTGGGTGCGATCGAGGTCGTGAACGAGCCGCAGCCGTAGATGACGCAGCCGATCGCGAAGGCCCGCTTGCGGCCGATGATCGCGCCGATCTTCGCGCCGATGATCATCAGCGATGCCATCACCAGCGTGTAGGCGGTGATCGCGCCCTGGATCCCGGTCACCGTCGTGTGGACGTCGGCGGCGACCGTCGCGATCGACACGTTCATGACGGACGTGTCCAGGGTCATCAGGAACTGGCCCGCGGCGAGGGTCAGCAGGACGACGGTCGTGCCCTTCGCGGCCGCAGTGGTGGCCGGCGCGGCCGCAGTCGTCACGCGACGACGCCCGCTGGGACTTCGGGCTCGGGCTGCGCGGGTGGCTCCTCCGCGCGCGCCTGGAGCTCACGCCGCCAGCCGAGCAGGAGCGCGTTCACCGCGGCCGCGCCCACGAGCGGATCGTCCGCGAGGGGCAGCGTGGCCGGGTAGAGCAGGAACGGCCGGGTCTGAGGGCCGCCGAGCCCGCCGTGGAAGCAGATCAGCTCCTCGAAGGCGCAGCCTTCCTCGAGGGCGGGGTCGTAGAAGCTGCCGACCATGATGTCCGCGACGTGCGCGAAGCCGTCGGCGCGGGCGAGGTGCCGCGACGCATTCGGCGCGAACGCGGCGAGCGGATCGATGCCCTCGACGCGGCCGTCCTCGAGATAGCGCGTGCCCCGTGGCCCGAGCACGAGCGCGCCGTCGCGCTCCGAGCGGACGAGCAGCCAGCCGACGTGCGGATGCTCGCGAAGCGCGGGCAGGAGCCGTGGATGACGCGCGTCGATCTCCTCCAGCGTGAGGCGGCGCGGCTCGTCGAGGAGGTAGATGAGGCCGAGGTTCCCGGAGCCGAGCACGACCACGTCCTGACCGCTCACGTCCTTCTTCGAAGGCTTCCGCTTGCGGCCCGAGGCCTCGTCGACGGCGCGTCCGACCGCGCTCTGGTTCTCGTCACCTGCAGCGGCCTCTTGCACGTCGGCGCGGTCGACCGACCGCCGGACGAGCTCCTCGAGCCCGTACCCGTTCCGCTGCTTGAAGGTCGCCCCCTGCGTCTGCCCGTGGTCGGAGAGGACGACGATCTCATAGGGCCGCGGCGCATAGCGGCGCGCGCGCTCGATCCGGCTGAACTGCTGGTCGAGCTTGCGCAGGGCCTCCATCGTGTCGGGGCGTTCGAGGCCCGAGTGGTGCGCGACCTCGTCGTAGCTCGAGAAGGTCGCGTAGATCGCGGGGCGTCCCTTCATCATGTCGGTGAGGACGCCGAAGACGATCAGGTCGCGGACGACGACGCAGAGGGCCGCCCGCAGGAAGGGGTAGATGCCGCCCCGGTGGCCGCGCGGGTGCACGTCCCGCCGCCTCGCCTGTACGGCCGCGACGACCTCGAGGACGACCTCCCAGCCGAAGAGGACGAGCGAGCGCAGGACGTTGAAGCCGTTGGCGAAGAACGCGCGGTAGCCGGGATTCGCATGCCGCTCGGCCTCGCTGCGGCTCGCCGTGAGGATGACGTGGTCAGCCTCCCCCGAGAGGAGGTTCCCCCGGCTCGCCCCGCCGTCCGCGAGCAGCCCTCGGCCGGACATGTGACGGCGCTCGATCTCGGCGCAGTCCGCCGGCGCAGAGCACACCATGAGCGTCGCGTTCTCCTTCTCGACCCACCGAAAGGCCGGGATGTCCTCGTTCGACCCGAGCAGGATTCCTGCCTGGCTCGCGCCCGTCTGCGAAGAAAGATCGGTCTCCCATTCGACCAGGCGGTGAGAGCCGTCCTGGAGCCAGCGGGCCAGCGTCGAGGCGCTGCCGTTCCGCATCGCCCGCTGCAGCACCGGCAGCGCCAGGCCGTCGATCTCGAGGAAGACCATCCCCGGCGCGCTCGTCTCCTCGCGCTCGCCGGAGCGGCGGGCGATCCGCTGCGTGACCCTGTAGGTGTACGTGTCGTCGTCGTTCGTGCCGAGCACGACGTCGACGACGACGCCCAGCGCGGCGGCCGCGAGCGCGACCAGCAGCGCCGACCAGAACGAGTCGATCGAGAGGTCTCCGTCCGTGATGCGGTCGGTCGCGATCAGCATCAGCCGCGTCGAGCACCAGCACCACGAGGAACCCGAGCAGCGCGACGAACGGCAGGCGCAGCGCCGCCACGAGCGGCGGCAGGATCGCGTTCAGGACGGCGATCACGGCCGCGGCGACGAGGGCGCCGCGGTAGTCGTTGACCGAGGCGCCGGGCACCAGCCACGCGGCGCCGAGCAGCGCGAGGGCGGAGACCGCCCAGGCGAGCAGGAGGCGAAACGGCCGGATCTTCGGGCGGCCGAGGCCCCACTCGGGCCGCTCGCCGTACGCGGGTGCCGCTGCGTTCGCCATGGCTGGATCCATCGTGCGGGGCGAGCGCGAGGCGCGCCTCATCCCCACCGGACGAAACGCGAGGCCGTCGACGGCGGCCGGCAGTCGAGCCGGCCGCCGCCTCCTCGCGACGCCTTAGGAAGACGCCAGGAGCTTGCGCTTCTGGTCGGCGAACTCTTCCTCGGTGAGGATGCCCTGGTCTTTCAGCGCGGCGAGCTTCTGGAGCTGCTCGACCACGTCGACGCTCGGCGCCGCCGGCGCCGCCGCCGCGGGCGGCGGTGCGCCCTGCATGGCCTGCTGCTGCTCGAGCTCCTCCAGGCGCATGTCGCGCTCCTCGTCGGCTTGCTGTCCCTCCGACCGCTTCTTGCCGGCGTGGTAGGCCACCCCGCCGACCACCGCGGCGCGAGCCAGAGGCCGTCGTCGTCTGAACATGCCGTACCTCCCTTTTCTCCGATGACTCGTTCGCGTAGCAGAGTCCCGCGCCCGGCCGGTGGCAGCATCGCCCGCAAGGGGTGAAAAGCCTCCATCGGCTCACCCCATCGGGACGATGCCTGCGGGCCTGCCCGGCGATTACCTGAAGGCGCTCGCAACCTGGAGGGAGGCAGCATGAGAACGACAGCCGACTACGGCGTCGAGCGGCGCTACAGCGAGCTCCCGGGCACCGCTGGGGCAGAGGGAACGCCAGGTACCGGCTGGGTCGTGTTCGCGGCCGTGATGCTCGGCCTCGCCGGAGTCTGGAACTTCTTCGCCGGGATCGCGGCGATCGGCGACGCGCACGTCTACGTCGCGAACGCCCACTACGTGTTCAGCGACCTGAGCACGTGGGGCTGGATCGTGATGATCCTCGGCGTCTTCCAGGTGATCGCGGGCCTGTCGTTGATGAGCGGCAGCGAGGTCGCGCGCTGGTTCGCGATCGTGGTCGCAGGCGTGAACTCGCTTGCCCAGCTCAATTTCGCGCCCGCCGAGCCGTGGTGGGCAATGGCGATGTTCACCATCGACATCCTGATCATCTACGGCCTCGCCGCCCACGGCGGCGCACGGCTGCGCGCGTTCCGATGACCGCGGACGGAGGCGGCGCCGAAGCACAGCCACGGCGCCGCCTCCCCGTCCCGGCCGCCGAGCCGGCTGCGGCTGCCATCCCGAGCGAGGAGCTGCACGCGCTCGGAAGCACCTTCGCGGCGCCCAGGTGGCTGAAGGACATAGGACGAACCGCCTGGCTGCTCGTCGGGTTCGTCCTGCTGATCATCGGCGCTGGTCTGGTTTCTCGGCGCGACCGAGACGATCGCCGGTCCCGTCGTCGTGGCGACGATCGTCGCGACGGTCGTCATGCCGGTCGTCGGCTGGCTGAGCCGCCACATGCCCCGTGGTGTAGCGGCGGCGCTCGTCCTGGTCAGCATCGTCGCCGTCGCGGTGGTCATCCTCTTGCTCGTCATCGGCGGGATCACCTCCCAGACCGACTCGATTTCCGAGCACGCCTCTGCGGCTGCGGCCAAGGGCCAGGGCTGGCTCGAGAGCGTCGGGATCTCCAAGCCGGCCTCGGCGAGCGCGTCCGATCACGTCAAGGCCGACGTACCCAAAATCATCTCGACGCTGACGACGGGCGTGATCAGCGGGATCCGCGGCCTCGCCTCCGTCGTGTTCGGCCTCTCGCTGGCAGCGCTGAGCCTCTTCTTCCTGCTCAAGGACGGCCCGTCGATGCGGCGGTGGGTCGACCGGCACCTGGGCGTCCCGCCCTCCGTGGCCCGGACGATCACCGGCGGCGTGATCAGGTCGCTGCGGGGCTACTTCCGGGGGGTCACGATCGTCGCCGTCTTCAACGGCATCGTCGTCGGCATCGGCGCGCTCATCCTCGGAGTGCCTCTTCCCGGGACGATCGCGATCGTCAGCGTCGTCACCGCCTACGTGCCTTTCATCGGGGCGTTCGTGGCGGGCGCGTTCGCCGTGATCATCGCCCTCGGCGCCAAGGGGGCGACCGTCGCACTGATCATGCTCCTGATCGTCCTCCTCGCGAACGGATTGCTACAGAACATCTTGCAGCCGTTCGCCATGGGGTCCGCGTTGGATCTCCACCCGCTCGTCGTGCTGGTCGCGACGATCGCGGCCGGGTGCATCTTCGGCACGATCGGCCTGATCCTCGCCGCGCCGCTGCTGTCGGCGGGCGTGCACATCAACGCCGAGCTCGCCGCGGCGCGGGGTCAGCCGCAGGTTCAGCCGAGCAGCACGCCCGAGTCTTCCAGCGCCTGGCCGACGTCGTAGCCCAGGGCGAGGCCGAGCTTCGGCGCGGCGGCGACCACGCGTGTCGCGCCGACCGCGGGCAGCACGGCGACGAGCGATCCGACGATCTCGCGATCGGTCACCCCCGCCTCTCGCGCCAACTCGACCGCCCACATGTACGAGGGCATCGGGGCGTCGAGCGCGACCAGCGCCGCGATGCGGGCGAGGGCGTGAGGCTTCGGCTCGAGCCCCGAGAGCGAGACGATCGCCTCGTCCTTGCCCGCCAGGATGCTCTGGATGAAGGCGTCGTCCCGAATCGCGAGCTTCGCGAGGATGCCTTCGGTCGACTCCATGGACAGATGGAACCGAGACCCGGCGCTGTCCTCATCGTCCCAGGTGGGTGAACCTGCCCCAAAGGGAGTGAACCGATGAGCGTCATCCGGTCCGGGTGATGCCCGTGGGAGGCCGGCGCGCGAAGCTGGCCGCATGGCTCAATCGGCTGACATACCTGCTGCAGAACCAGTTTCGAAGACGAGCCAAGCCCGGCTTGCCTGGCGCACCTGGGTGCCCTGGGTGCTGGTCGTCCTGGCGGCCGTCATCGGGCTCGTCTCCGCGCTCAACGTCTGGGTGAAGCGCCAGGCCCTGGACACGAACAACTGGACGAACGCGAGCTCGCAGCTGCTGGAGAACGACAAGATCCGCGGCGCGCTCTCCGTCTACCTCGTGAACCAGCTCTACGAGAACTCGAACGTGACCCAGCGGCTCCAGCAGCGGCTGCCGCCGGCACTCGACCCCCTGGCGCCGCAGATCTCGCTCGGCCTGGAGCAGGTCGCGATCCGGGCGACGGACCAGCTGCTCGCGCGACCCCGTATCCAGCAGCTCTGGAGAGAGGCGAACCGCCGCGCACACAAGCTCTTCATCGGCGTCCTCGACGGGAAGAAGGGGGTTCTCGTGTCGAGCGGCGGAAACGTGGTCCTGAACCTGCAGCCGATCCTCAAGCAGCTCGCGGAGCAGACCGGACTCGGCGGAAAGCTGGAGGGCCGCCTGCCGCCGGACGCAGGGAAGATCACGATCATGAAGGGCAACCAGCTCGAGACGGCGCGGAGGACCGTGAAGGTGATCCGAGTGCTCAGCTACTTCCTCTTCTTCCTCATGCTCGCGCTGTACGCCGCCGCGATGTGGATCGCCCGGGGCCGGCGCCGAGTGCTGCTGATGGGGGCCGGAGTCAGCGTGCTCGCGGTCGGACTGATCGTCCTGGTGGTCCGCCGCTACGCCGGCGACTATCTCGTCAACGCGCTCACCACCGGCACGGACCCGAAGGACGCCGTGAACGCGGCGTGGGCCGTCGGCACTCAGCTCATGCGCAACGTCGGCATCAACGCCGTGATCTACGGGCTCAGCATCATGTTCGCGGCGTGGATCGCGGGACCGTCGCGCGCGGCGACGTGGGTGCGCCGCGAGCTCGCCCCGACGATGCGCGACCGCCCGGTCGTCATCTACGGAGCCGTCGCAGTGGCGCTCTTCCTGGTGCTGATCTCGGGCCCGACCGACGCGCAGCGGATCTTCCCGCTCCTGATCCTCTTCTGCTTCGCCTTCGCCGGCACGGAGGTGCTACGGCGCCAGACCGCACGCGAGTTCCCGGCGGCCGGGCACGAACAGGTGCCGAACGCCACGGCGGGCTAGGGGGCCGAATCGCCGGGCTCACCTGGCTGGGCCACAGCACGGTCCTGCTCGAGCTGGACGGCGTTCGGCTGCTGACGGATCCGGTGCTCGTCCCGTGGATCGGGCCGGTGCGCCGGGTGGTCGCGGAGCCCGGGCCGGTCTCGCCGGTTGACGCAGTCCTCGTCTCCCACGTCCACTACGACCACCTCGACTTCGCCTCACTCCGCCGCATTCGAGCGGAGCGCTTCGTGGTCCCGCCGGGCGCAGGGCGGCTCCTCGCGCGGCGGGGGCTCGGAAACGTGATCGAGCTCGGCCGGGGCGAGGCGCTGTCGGTTGGCCCCGTCGACGTGGTCGCGACCGATGCAGAGCACAGCGCCCGCCGCGGGCTCGTCGGGGCCGAGATCCCGGCCCTCGGCTATCTCATCTCCGGCTCGGTCCGGGTGTACTTCCCCGGCGACACCGATCTCTTCGCGGGAATGCGCGACTTGCAGCCCGGCCTCGACGTCGCCCTCGTGCCGGTCGCAGGGTGGGGGCCGCGCCTCGGCCCGGGGCACCTCGACCCGGCGGGCGCGGCGGAGGCCCTGGGGCTGCTCCGGCCGCGGGTTGCGATCCCGATCCACTGGGGCACCTACAGGCGCGTGGGGCTGAATCGCGACCCTGCCGTCCTCCGCGAGCCCGCCGAGAGCTTCGCCCGCCTGGCGGCCGAGACGGCTCCCGAGGTCGAGATCAGGATCCTCGAGCCGGGCGAGAGCTCCGAGATCCGATGACCCCCAAGCGGAAACAGCTCGTCAAGCGCCTCGTCCTCGGCGCCGTCAGCGTCGGCATCATCGCGGCGACCTTTGCCTACTTCCTGCCGACGATCGCGAACTACGGCGAGGTCTGGGGCGTCGTCACCGAGCTCTCGTGGGAATGGATCGTCGCGCTCCTCGCTACCACGGCGATCAACCTGGTCACGTTCGCGCCCCCCTGGCAGGTGGCGCTGCCAGGGCTGAGCTTCACCCAGGCGCTCACGCTGACGCAAGCGTCGACCGCGCTCTCGATCGCCGTGCCGGGCGGGCTCGCGGTCGGGATCGCCGGCTCCTACGGCGTCTTGCGGCGCTGGGGATTCGCGATGCGCGACGTGACGCGGGCGATCACGCTGACCGGGCTCTGGAACCAGTTCCTCAACCTCACCTTCCCGATCCTCGCCGTCTTCCTGCTGACCGCCTGGGGGGAGAGCGCCCCGGCCCTCGCGACCGCCGCCTTCATCGGCGTCGCCGTGCTCGGCATCGTGATTGCCGGCTTCGTGCTGATCCTCGTGAGCGACCGCCTCGCGCTCGACCTGGGCAACGTCGCCGCCCGGGTCGCGAGCTGGGCCCTCCGCAAGGTGCGCCGCGGCCCCGTGTCCTGGAACGGCGAGAGCTTCGAGCGCTTCCGCGCAGAGGCCGGCGACTTCCTGGAGCGGCGCTGGCATCTGCTCACGCTCGCAGCGCTCGCCGGAAACCTGACGGTCTTCGCCCTGCTGGTCGTCTCCCTGCGCGCGATGGGCGTCGGCCCCGCCCAGGTGAGCCTGGTCGAGGCGTTCGCGGCGTGGGCATTCGTCCGCATCATCAGCACGATTCCGATCACACCGGGCGGAATCGGCGTGATCGAGCTGGGCCTGACCGGGATGCTCGTCGGCTTCGGCGGCAAGAACGCAGCGGTCGTCGCGGCCGTCCTCGTCTTCCGGTTCCTGACCACGGTTCCCACGCTCCTGCTCGGGCTGGCGGCCGCCTTTACGTGGCGCCGGCAGGGCGTACAGGCACCCGAGCCGGCTCTCGCCCCGCCGCACGAGACCTGACGCGGATTTCATCCCCTCGGGGCGATGCCCGGCCCGGCCGTAGGCCGAAAACTCGGAACCCTCGGAAAGGAGGAACATGGAAGAGGAACTCGGACGAGGGTTTTGGCTGAAGCTGCTCGGCATCTGCCTGGCGATCGGGATCGGAGGACTGCTCCTCTTCGGCTTGCTCGGCACCGTGTGGTACGCCTGGGGCTTCTTCGGCACCCTGATTTTCTTTGGCGGAATCCTGCTCATCTGGGCATGGATCTACGACCACAAACAGGCCAAGCCGGACTACTGATGAGGCTCCAGCTCGGCCGACCCGTGCGTTGCGCCGACAACGCGGTCCGCGAGCTGGCAGACGTGGTGCTCGACTCCGGCGGCCGGCACGTGACTCATCTCGTCGTTCGGCCCCACCAGCACCCCGAGGCCGCCCGCCTCGTGCCGGTGGGGCTTGCCGAGGCCGACGCGAGCAACGGGCAGATCTCGCTGGGCTGCACGGAGGATGCGCTCGAGGAGCTCGAGCCGGTGCACGAGTCCGCGTACCTGATGCCCGGACAGCAACCGGAGACCGATGCGAACTGGGACATCGGCGTCGAGGACATGTACCCGTCGTACGAGCGCGACCCCTCGGACTTCGGCGAGGGCATGGCGGGCGACTACGGCGTCGGCGTCTTCTACGACCGCGTGCCGCGCGGCGAGATCGAGCTCCGTCAGGCGAGCTCCGTCTACTCGGCGGACGGGCACCACGTGGGGCAGGTGGAGGGCCTCGTGCTCGACGACGAGCACGACAGCGTCACCCACCTGCTCCTCGCGCGGGGGCGCCTCTGGTGGCGCCGTGAGATCGCCGTTCCGAGCGACGCGGTCTCGCGCTTCGAGACCGACCTGGTGACTCTGTCGGTTCCGAAGTCCGGGCTGAAGAGCTTCTCCAGCCGGCGCCTGCCCTAGCCCGCGCTCTCCCCTGGCTCGCAGACCACGACCGTGCCCGCCAGGAAGTCCGGAAGCGCCCGCCGCCGCCGGTCGAACGGCACCGGCAGGAAGCCCGCGAAGAGCGGCGCGATCGCGAGGATCAAGCCGACGAAGCGAGCGAGCGAGCGCAGCACCGACACCGAGCCTCCGGACGCCGTGACGACCCGCACGCGCATGACCCGCATCCCCGGGGTCTGGCCCGTGCCGCTCCAGAAGGCGATGAAGTAGACGGCCCCGATCAGGAGCCAGCCCGCTCCGGCGAGCGTCCCGGCCACCCAGCCCTCATGCGCGCCGCCCGCGAGCGCGGCGACAAGGCCGATCGCTCCGACCAGCACAGTGAAGCCGAGCTGCACCAGCGCCGCGTCGATCACAAGACCTGCGCCGCGGCTTGCGAGGCCGCCGAAGCGGCCGTCGCGGTCGATGACGGCGAGCCTGGCCAGGCGTCTGGCCTTGACCTCGACCGCATCGTCGAGCTCTCTCGCCCGGTGGCGGGAGGCGGCCGCGAGCTCGGCGGCGTATCCGGTCGTCTGCCGCGTGAGCGCACGGCGGACTTCCGGGCCGGAGAGGATCTCGGTCAGCGCCTCGCGGATGGCATCGCTCTGCGCGAGCCGGGCCGCATACGCCTCCATCACCCGGCCGGTCTCCCCGCTCGAGAGGCGTTCTGCGAGCCGTTCGGCCCGCTCGGCGCTGGGGCCCCCATCATCGGCCTCGAGCATCCCGGCGACGACACGCTCGACGACCCCGTGCTCGGCGACCAGGCGCCCGATGGTCTCCGGGAGCGGGCCGGACAGCGCGGCATCGAAGGCCCGCTCCGCTTCGTCGGCGAGCATCCCGCGGCTCGAGCGAGCGGCTGCGCGAACGGGTCCGAACGCCATTCTCATCGTGACCACCTGGGTTTCAGGGCGGCTTCCGGGAGCCGCCCCGAAACGCTGTCGATCAGGCCGCCTCGACCGGCTGGTCGACCTCCTCGAGCGCTGCGAGGCCTGCGAGCTCCTCCAGCGCGAAGGCGCGGACGAGATTTCCGGCGGCTGCTGCGATGCGCGGAGTGCCGACGATCGGCGCGATCGCCGACAGAAGGCCGGTGACCTCCTCGCCGTCGACGTTGACCTCGCCTGCGAGCTTGAGGTTCAGCACGTACGAGATCGGCGGCGCGTCGGTCGCGACGAGCGCAGCGATCCGCGCGAGCATGACCTGCTTGTCGTCGAGCGTCGTGGCCTCGAACGAAGCCTCCGTCATGCGCGTCAGAAGATCGAGAACAGGTGTCTCGGCCTCGGCCATGGTTCACTCCTCCTTCGTTTGATCTCCCGATGGAATCGCACCGGGCCCCGCGGGTCGTCATCCGATCGGGGCGATGACGCGAAGGCCGCCATCTCCGAGCCTCTGCAAGCGGACCTTCAACGAAGGGAGAAGAGATGTGCCGCTGGCTCGCTTATTCCGGCTCGCCTGTCTCGCTTCACACCCTGCTCTACAAGCCCCAGCACTCTTTGATCGACCAGAGCCTCCACTCGAAGCTCGGCGTGGAGACCACGAACGGCGACGGCTTCGGGGTCGGCTGGTACGGCGAGGCTGGCGCGCCCGGCGTGTTCCACAGCGCCGAGCCTGCCTGGAACGACCGCAACCTGCGCGGCATCGCCGAGCACATCGTCTCCCCGCTCGTCTTCGCCCATATCCGCGCGTCGACGGGCTCCCCAGTGCAGCAGACGAACTGCCACCCGTTCCGCTACGGGCGCTGGCTCTGGATGCACAACGGCGGGATCGCCAACTTCCAGGAGATCAAGCGCGACCTCATCCTCGCGGTCGACCCGTCGCTCTACCCGTCGATCGAGGGCTCGACCGACTCTGAGGTGTTCTTCTACCTCGCGCTCACGCTCGGGCTCGAGGACGACCCGCCGGAGGCGGTTGCGTCCGCGGTGGGGCTGATCGAAGAGGTCGGCCACAAGCACGGCGTCGAGCACCCGATCCAGATGACGATCGCGACGACCGACGGCACGAGCACCTGGGCGTTCCGGTATTCGAGCGAGGGAAACTCGCGCTCGCTCTTCTTCTCGACAGATGTACCGACCGTCCGGAAGCTGCATCCCGACCTCGACGTCCTCGAGAACCTGGACGACGAGTCGCGGCTGATCGTGTCGGAGCCGTTGCGGGACCTCACCGGCGTCTGGAACCTGGTGCCCGAGTCGATGTACGGCGTCGTCCAGCCCGGCGACGACGAGATGCATCCGTTCAAGCCGAAGGCTCCCTCGAGCCCGACGCCAGTGCCGGCCGCAGTGTGACGCGAGGAACACGTCGGAGAGTCCTCATAGAAAAGCCCCGCCGAGGCGGGGCTTTTCCGTAGCAGGCCTGTAAGCCGGATTCTGTCGAGGGTGACCATCCTTCTTTGCGGCTAACCCGGCTCCTCGGCGGGCAGCGTCGACGGAGCCTGTTCGCCTTGCACCGGACGGGGTTTGGCTAGCCGCCGTGTCGCCACGGCGCTGGTGGGCTCTTACCCCACCGTTTCACCCTTACCTTCGGCGTCTCCGGAGAGATGCTTCGCCGTAGGCGGTCTCCTTTCTGTGCCACTTTCCGTCGGCTTTCGCCGCCTGGGTCGCCCCAGCGTCCTGCCCTTCGGTGTCCGGACTTTCCTCGAAGCCCCCTCGCCCAAAAAATGAGCGGCGGGACTCCGCGGTCACCCGGCCTGCGAGTCCAATTGTAGCCGCGGTTCCGCAGCCTCTCCGTACTCCGCGCCGCACTCGGGACACCCGATCCCGTCGAGCCGGTGCAGCACGAACTCGCCGCACACAAGGCACTCGTAGCTAGCCCCGCGCAGGAGCGCGAAGAGCTCCTGCTCGAGGGTGCGGTTGAGCGGCGCGACGGTGGCTCACAGCGAGCGGAACACTCCCGTGACGACGCCGAGGATCTGGACGTGGTCGGCGTAGATCGGCTCGAGCGCGTCGTTCTCCGGCTGCAGGCGGATCCGCCCGTTCTCGCGGAAGAAACGCTTCACGGTCGCCTCGTCGGCGACCTCGTCCTCGCCGGCGAGCGCGACGACGATCTCGCCGTCGCGGGCGGTCTGCTCGCGGCGCACGACGACCAGGTCGCCCTCGAGGATCCCCGCGTTGATCATGGAGTCGCCCTTGACGCGGAGCAGGAACTCCTCGCCCCCACGCGCGAGCGGCTCGGGGACCGCGAGGTAGTCCTCGACGTTCTGGTCCGCGAGCAGCGGGCCGCCGGCTGCGATCTCGCCGACGAGGGGAAGCCGGTGCACGTCTTCCGCCGCGGCGGGCGCTGCCTGCTTCGGGTCGCGGCGCAGCTCGAGGGCGCGCGGCTTCGTCGGATCGCGCTTGATCAGCCCGGCGCGCTCCAGGTTGGCGAGGTGCGCGTGCACGGTCGACGGCGATGCGAGCCCGACCGCCTCGCCGATCTCGCGCACCGTCGGCGGGTAGCCGTGGTCGTCGACGTAGTCGGTCAAGAACTTCCAGATCTCCTGCTGGCGTCCGGTCAGCATCTCGTCTCCTGGTTGGGGAACGGGGGGACGAACGTATGTTCGCCACCGAGAGTAGCCGTCCTCCCGGACGGCGTCAAGGAAGTCCCTAGAGCCTGCGGAGCGAGTAGTGCACCGACCACGCCAGCAGCAGGATCATCACCGGCGTCCCGGTGAGGAAGCTGACGAGCAGGAAGCTCTCGAGGCTGCCGTTCAGGAGCGCGCCCAGGCGGAGGGCGCTGCGGCCGAGGAAGTACAGGCCCCAGACGACCGACTCCACGCCGAAGACGCGCTTGAACTCAGGCGTCTCCCGGAACTCCTCGGGGAACGGATACCAGGCGCACGCGAGCGCGCCGGCGAGCGGCCGCCCGATTGCGACCGAGACCAGGAACGCGAGACCCCAGGCCGCCGCGATCAGCACCGGCTGGGCGAGGTAGACCGTGGTGCTATGGGAGGCCAGGCCGGTGATCGACTGCAGCGCGACGAAGGCGAGCGCGATCCTCGCCAGCAGCCCGTCGCGTCCCGCGCGGCGCTCGTACAGGTAGACGAGGACCGAGGCAGCGGCCCCGGCCGCGATCGCCACGGCCAGGCCTTCGAGCTTCAGTCCCGCGTAGAAGGCGGCGAGCGGCACGAAGCCCTCCCGCAGGAATCCGGGTACGCCGGTCCGGAAGATCGACCAGAACGTGGGCTCGGCCGGCGCGTGCTCCAGCGGCGGGGGCTCGCTCAGGCTGCCTTCTGCTTGCGCAGGCGCTGAAGCTGCTGCTCGCACCATTTGGCCCCCCACTCGTTGAAGTCGATCCCCCACTGCAAGACGAGCTGGTCGAAGGTCGGATCCGTCTCCGGCGGAGTGCCGATCGCGCGCAGAACCTCCAGGTAGCGCTCGTGCCCGTGCTTGCGGCCGGCGAGCAACTGCAGCGCCTGCTCGCGCGGCAAGGCCTCGGCGAAGAAGAGCCGTAGCAGCGACTCGTCGCGATACTCGATCGTCGTCGCCGAGCCGAGCAGCCACTCGCGGAGCGCGTCTCTACCGGCAGCGGTCAGGCGATAGACGCGGCGCGTGCGGCCGCCGTTCGGAGCGTCCTCGCCCTCGATCAGGCCCTCTCGCTCGAGGCGGCGCAGCTCGGGATAGATCTGGCCGTAGCTCCCCGCCCAGAAGAATCTCGTCGAGCGGTCGACGGTCGCCTTCATGTCGTACCCGGAGAACGGCTTGTGAGCGAGGAGGCCGAGGATGACGGGTGTGATCGAGGACATGCCTCATGAAGATATATCGTCGAGATATATCTGTCAAGCCGCACCGAGAACTCATCGGGCTCGGCAAAAATCCGGCTTCACTTCGTCAGAAAGGAGTCGTGAGATGCCGCGGTATCTGATCTCGTTCGACGACGGCGCGATGGACCACATCCCCGACGAGGAGGGGCCCGCCGTAGGAGAGGCGGCGCACGCGGTAATCCGGGAAGCCCAGGACGCCGGGGTATGGGTGTTCGCCGGGGGTGTGTATCCCCACGATGAGGTGAGCGTCAAGGTGGTCGCCCCCGATGGGACGGTCACCGACGGCGCGGAGAGCAAGGCGTACATCGCCGGAATCACGATCATCGACGTCCCCTCGATCGAGGAGGCGCTGCAGTGGGCTACCAAGATCGCCGCTGCCTGCCGCTGTGCCCAAGAAGTCCGCGAGTTCGGACCTGACCCGGCCGTGGGCAACTGATCGGGCGCGTTGGGCCGGTCGGCTGGGCCAGCGTGCCGGACTGTCACTCGAACCCGGACAACTAGAGGACCCTTGCAGCATGTAGCTGCTCGGTCACCGCCCCAAGGTCGGGGCGGCTCCGTGGGACTAGGGAGCGGCGTCAGAGTAGCTTGAACGAATGTTGCGCGTTCTCCGGCCCGATCAAGACGCGTTCGGACATCTGCTGACGGATGCCGCCGCCGGACGGCGAGTGATCGAGGTCGTCGAGCGGGATGACGGCTGCGTCTTCACGGGCGATCCTTCCTACTACCTCGCGCCGTTCCGGCGCTGGTGGCCGCAGGAGCGTCGGGCGATGCGCTTCGTGCGCGGCCGCGTCCTGGACGTCGGTTGCGGTGCGGGGCGCGTCAGCCTTCATCTTCAGGAGCGGGGCTTGGACGTGGTCGGGATCGACGTCTCTCCGCTCGCCGTTCAGGTAGCTCGGCACCGCGGCGCCGTCGACGCACGGGTCGGAACGATCGACGCGGTAGTCGAGGCCGACGAGCAGTTCGACACGATCCTTTTGCTCGGGAACAACCTCGGCCTCTTGGGCGGCGAACAGCATGGGCAACGACTACTCCGGAAGCTCGTGCGCCTCTCGAGCGCAAAGGGGCGAATCCTTGCTGGCTCCTACGATCCGTATGAGGGCGCGTCGGAACTTGCGCGGCGCTACCAGGCACGCAACCGCGACCGCGGCAAGATGGGTGGCGTGGAACGCCTGCGCGTCCGGTATCGGCAGTACGCAACCCCCTGGTACGAGGTCCTGTTCGCGTCACGCGATGAGGTCGCACATTTGGCCTCGGAAAGCGGCTGGACCGTGAAGCAGTTCGTTGGCGACGGCGCCGGTTACGTCGCCGTGCTCGATCTCGCTTCAAGCTTTGAACGGTAGTCGGACGAGCGGGTGGCTCCCCCGGGCAGCGTTCGGGAATGACCCCTGGAGCGCCGATCGCCTCAACCGTGATGACCGACGTGAGCCCTTGCCGGAGGCCTACGCATCGGCCAAACCGGCGGACCGCCTTCTGGCAGTTCAAACACACCCATGTGCTCGAAGCCGAGCCGCTCGTACAGTGCGGCGCTACGCTCGCTGCTGGCCTCGATGTACGTCGGTAGCCCAGCCGAATCGGCTTTCTCCAGCGTCGGCTGCATGAGCATCGATCCCACGCCCTGACCCTGCAGAGCGGTGCGCACCCCGACCGTTCGGACGTAGAAGTGAGGCTCACGTAGGTGTCGCTTCTCCATCGCGCGCTGCACTCTTATCGCCCGCGGGAATCGCGTCCTGAACGCCCACACCCACCTGAGTGCCTCCCTCCCCGTCATGGACTTCGGCATCTCCCAGGCACCGGGTGGCAGCTCGGCCACCGCGCCGTCGTACCCGGACGTCGTCCACACGGTCCCCCCGTTCGCCAGTACGTACAGCTCCATCTCAACCGCAAGCATCTTTCGGAGCCGCGCCTCCTGCCGCAGGCGGCCAGGCCGAAGGAACGTGAACACCGGGTCGTTGACAAACGCGTCCGCCAGCGCCGCCGCCACCTTCGGCACCTCATCCGCGGCCGCTGTCCGGACTTCGGTCGGTCTCAACGCGGCGATCATATGCTCGCTTCGAAGACCGATCTGAGTCATGCGAGCCCTCGCTTGGGCCAGTGTTCCGGAATGACGCCTGAGCAACGGCCTCAGCCGGGGCTGATCGAAAAGCGCGCGGCCGACGGACTACGACGAGAGTTCAGCCCGGCGCGACCACCAGGCCTCGGCGGCGGTCATTGCGCTCTCGGCCTGGTGGATGCCGTCGCCCACGAGCCCTGCGGTGGCGGCCCAGTGCAAGGGTACAAGGGCTAGAGCCCCGGGGAGCCAGCGGTGCTCGTCGGGAGTCAGCGGTTCCGGAGCCGTGCTTTCGTAGGCGTCGAGCAGTCGTCGCGGCTCGAGCAATTCAACGGGCTGGCCCACGCCATCGGGGCCGCTCTGTGCGACGTGGTTCAGGCTGCCCGCGATGTCGTACAGCCGCTCCCTGACCCTCGCAAAATCCAGGTCGAAGGTGGCCCATGAGCCGTCTGACAGTTCTCCCGCGTTGCCCAATTTGTAGTCCCCATGAATCGGAGTGCATGGCAGTTCGACCTCCTTCCGGAGCTTGGAGAGCTCGCCAGTCAGTTGGCGCATCCGACGCACGACCGGCTCGCTGCGGGGTCCGAGCCTGCGGCGTGTGAAGCCGACCGAGTAACGCAGTTGGCCGAAGGTTCTGTGGTCGTCGAGGGGTTCGGGCGGACCGGGCTCCCAGACTGCTTTGAGCGCAGTGTGAAGGCGTCCGAGCTCCTCGAATAGGCGGACGTAGGAGTCCTCGTCCGCCCGTGGCTGGACGTGATCGATGAACTCCTCAAGCTCAGCCCAACGATCAGCGACCCTCAGGAGGTCGCAGCCGGAAATCGGAATCGGCCGAGCGACGCGGACTTGCGTCCCCTGGAGCCGCTCCCGCAGGCGCCGCAGTCCCGCGACCCGGCCGCGGCGGACCCAGGGCCTGTGAACCCGGAGGACAACCGGGGGCTCAGCGTCTATCCGCAGGTTGAGGTTGAACGCACCGCCGAGGTCTGCCCATCCGGCCCCTCGCGCGACGCGGTCGATCAGGGCCAAGACGGCCGGGTCATCTGGGCTGGTTCTAGGTCCGAACCAGCGCGGCAAGGGAGGGGGAGAGGTCGAAGCTTCGACTCCGGTCATGGCAATGGCCCACCAGCGCACCCGACGAAGGGTCCGCCAGCGAACCCATCCTCCTCGACGCGGGTCGAATCGTGCCACGCATGTGCCGTTCAGGGGTCTCGCTCGAGGATCAGCCGCACATGTCTGCCGTTCCGCGCCGCCCGACACTCTCCAAACGCTCGGCTGGGCCAGTATTCGGGAATGTCACCCGAGCGTTCGGGCGATACTGAGAGGCATGCAAGGACATCCGTAGGAGACGCGGCGGAGCAAGCCATCGCTCTCCGAACGGCACGGCTGATCCTGACGCCTCTTTCCCCGCTTGACGAAGCCGAGCACGCAAGAGCGTCTGGGAGCTCAGGCGATGCCTTGCGTGACACTCGCGCCGCCGAGCTGCAATGGCGAGACCACGGCTTCGGCCCATGGGCAATCCGAGACCACGCGGACAACACCTTCCTCGGTGTCGCTGAGCTGCGTCTCGCGGGTGACGGCATCGAGGGAATCGCCCCTGACGAAGTCGAAGCAGGCTGGTGGGTGAGGGAGAACCGGCGCAACCAACGCTTCGCGACGGAGGCGATGCGCGTGGCCATCGGTGACCTCTGGGATCGTGCCGGCGTCGAGAGCGTCACCGCATACATCGATGAGGGGGAGAACGAGCCGTCGCGTCGTCTCGCGGCCAGCCTCGGCTTCACAGTGCGCAGCCAGGGCCGCGGTCGCTTCGGCGAACCGATGACGGTGTACGAGCTTCTTCGAGCTGGCTGGCGTAGACGAGTGGGTTGAATGCCCCCGGGAGTAATCCGCTCGACTGGGCCAGCGTTCCGGAATGTCCCCCGAGCGGATTTCGCAGTCGAGCTCGGATCGCTTGGTTTACGCCTCGACCAGAATCACCAGCGTCTCGGGAAGGACGCCGTCGTGTGCCATCGCGTCTGCAGCTGGCTGGGTCTCCATCGCGGCCATCACGGCATCCATGTCGGAAACGTCCATCACCAACCCGACTCGGCTTGGATTCTCCGGATCGACGAATGTCCGGATGTTGGTGACTCCGAGGGGTCCGAAGAACTCCTCACGCTTCGGGGAAGCGAGCCAGTGATCCTTGTCCTTCACGTCGTGGTAGGCCATCACAGTGGGCATCAAATCTCCTCATGGTCGGACGGCATGGCCGATCAGGTGCTTGGACCATATGACTTGCACTGGTGCGGTGCTCATCTCGGTATCCGTCCTAGGCGCGCAGGCGAGACGACGGCTCCATGGGCCAGCGTGGCTGTCGCCCGAAGGTGAGCAGCCGCCGCTTCCAGCCGATCTGAAGGACTCATGCGCTGGAGAGGACTTGAACCTCCACGGGGTTTTAACCCCACAAGGCCCTCAACCTTGCGCGTCTACCAATTCCGCCACCAGCGCGCGCCGGCGAAGTGTAGCGACGGCGTCGCGAGCTCGATTCGGCGCCGAAGTTGTGCCGCTACCAGCTGCGGCGACCACCACAGCCGCGAGGTTAGTCTTCGCCCGGTGCGGGAGCTCTGCGACGAGGCGGTATCCGCGGCGCTCGCCGCAGGCGCGTCCTATGCCGACGCGCGGGTCGTCCAGCGGCGCAGCCAGACGGTCGCGACCCGGAACCAACGGGTCGACCGACTCGACGACGTCGAGAGCGAGGGGATCGGCGTCCGTGTGCTCGTCGGCGGGGCGTGGGGCTTCGCCTGCGACAACCGGCTGAGCGCCGAGAGCGCCCGGGCGACGGCCCAGCGGGCCGCGGCCTTCGCGCAAGCCGCGCCGGGCGGGCACGACCGGGCGCTCGCGCCCGTGGAGCCGGTCGAGGGCTCGTACCGCACGCCGGTCGAGAAGGACCCGTTCGCGATCTCGCTCGCCGACAAGGTCGAGCAGTGCCTGCGGGCCGAGCAGGGCATGCAGCACGACGGCGTCAAGGTGACCGCCGCCTTCCTGCGCGCCCAGCGAGAGCAGAAGCTGTTCGTCTCCTCGGACGGCGCCGCGATCGACCAGGAGATCGTCGAGTGCGGCGCCGGGATCGACGCGATGGCCGCAGGCGACGGCATCACGCAGATCCGCAGCCACCCGAGCGCGCACGGCGGCTCGAGCGCGCAGGCCGGCTGGGAGTACGTCGAGTCGCTCGCCCTCGAACGCGAGGCGCCACGCGTCGGCGAGCAGGCCGCTGCTCTCCTCCGCGCCGACGCGTGCCCGGCCGGGACCACGACGATCGTGGTCGATTCCGAGCAGATGGAGCTGCAGGTTCACGAGTCGGTGGGCCACCCGACGGAGCTCGATCGCGTCTACGGCACCGAGGCGGCCTACGCGGGCACGAGCTTCCTCAAGCCGCACGATCTCGGGTCGCTGCGCTACGGCTCCGAACACATGAACGTCACGGCCGACGCGACGACGCCGGGCGGGCTCGGCACCTTCGCCTACGACGACGAGGGCGTGCCCGCGCAGAGCGAGCCCGTTGTCGCGGAGGGCGTCCTGCGCAGTTTCCTGACCTCGCGTGAGACCGCGGCCCGGATCGGCAGCGGGGCGGGCGGCTCGATGCGCGCCGACGGCTGGAGCCGGATGCCGCTCGTCCGCATGACGAACCTCAACCTCGAGCCGGGCGAGGGCTCGCTCGAGGAACTGATCGCCGGCGTCGAGGACGGCATCTACCTCGAGACGAACAAGAGCTGGTCGATCGACGACAAGCGCCTCAACTTCCAGTTCGGCACGCAGATCGCGTGGGAGATCAAGAACGGCAAGCTCGGTCGGATGCTCCGCGACGCGACCTACACGGGTCAGACCCCGGTCTTCTGGGCTTCGCTCGACGCCGTCGGCGGCCGCGACGAATGGGTGCTGCGCGGGCTGACGAACTGCGGCAAGGGCCAGCCGGGCCAGTACGCGCACGTCTCGCACGGGACGTCTCCCGCCCGCTTTCGCAACGTGCAGGTCGGCTTCCGCAGCTGATGGACGCCCTCGAGCTGGCAGAGCGTGCGGTTCGCGCCGCGGACGGGGACGAGGCGCTCGCGCTCGTCAACAGGGAGCGCTCGGGCCAGGCGCGGTTCGCCGGCTCCGAGGTCCATCAGCCGACGCTGATCGAGAACGAGGTCGTCGAGCTGCAGGTCGTCCGCGACGGGCGGCTCGGCCTCGCGGCCTCGAACCGCACCGACGACGACGCGCTCAAGGCGCTTGCCGCGCGCGCCGGCGAGGCGGCGGACAGCGCACCGGCCGATCCGGCCTTCGCGGGGTTCGCGCCGGCTGCGGAACTCCCGCCGGTCGAGGGCTATGACGACGAGACGGCCTCTCTGCCGCCCGAGGAGCAGGCGCGCCTCGCCGCGGCGGCGATCGACGCGTCCAGCCTCGACCTCTACGGCTACTTCACGAGCGGTCTGACCGAGCTCGCGCTCGCCTCGACCGGCGGGCTGGCGCACCGGCAGGCGATGACGGATGCGGGCGTCCTCACGCTCGCCGCGGTCGACGGTGCGTCGGGCTACGCGGAGGAGACGTCCTGGCGGGTGTCCGGGGTCGACCCGGTCGCGACCGCCGAGCGCGCCGTCGAGAAAGCCGAGCGCACGCGCGGCGCGATCGAGCTCGAGCCCGGCTCCTACGCCGCGGTGCTCGAGCCGTACGCCTTCGCCGAGCTCCTCCTCTACTTCGCCTACGACGCCTTCGGAGCGCGCGGGCTGATCGAGGAGCGCAGCTTCGCCTCGGGCAAGGTCGGCGAGAAGGTCTTCGACGAGCGCTTCTCGCTGGCCGAGGACTCGCTCGACCCGCGCGGGCTGCCGAAGGCCTTCGACTTCGAGGGCACGCCCAAGGAGCGCGTCGAGCTCGTCGAGAACGGCGTGCTGCGCGGGGTTCTCTGGGACCGGCGGACGGCCGGAGAGGCCGGCGGCGGGCAGCAGTCGACCGGCAACGCGCCGCCCGCATCTGCGCGGCAGTGGGGCCCGCTCCCGTTTGCGCTCTCGATCGGAGGCGGCGACGCGGGCTCGACGGAGGAGCTCGCCGAGCTCGTCGGCGACGGGATCTACATCACGCGGCTGCACTACCTGAGCATCGTCAACCCGCGCGAGGGCGTGATCACCGGGATGACGCGCGACGGCACCTTCCGTGTCCGCGGCGGCAAGATCGCCAACCCGCTCGTGAACCTGCGCTTCACGGTCTCGGTGCCCGCGATGCTCGAGCAGCTGCACGGCCTGACCCGCGAGCCCACGCTCGTGAACGAGACCTCGTTCTACGACGAGCGCTACCCGAACGGCGTGCTCGCGCCGGCCGTCGCCACCGCCCGCTTCGACATCACCGGCGTAGGCGGCGGCCCCGGAACCTGAGTAGCACGGGGGAACCCCTGGTTCCCCCGTGAGCCCCTTCCTTTCGGAACGTTCCGGGAGCTCGCGGCGCTCAACGTGCCGGCCCTTGTCACTCTCGGCGGGCGTTCTCGTCGTAGTGAGCCTCCCGCCGGGCAAAGCCCGGCTCCGGCGGCTGCTCAAGCGCGGCTCACGCAGATCGCGCGCAAGCGACTTCTGGCGCCGACGACTTGACGTCTAGAGGCTCAACGGCGCCGTAGCGCGCCGTAGTCGACGACGCCGCGGCCGCTTTCGCGCCAGCCGCGGACGCGCGAAGAGACGAGGTGCGCGTCGACGGCCCATGCGATCGGAATTACCTCTCGGCCGGGCTCGGGCTTCGGGTCGAAGACCCGCTCGAAGCGGGCGTCCGGCCGGCCTTTGCCGAGGTACGCGCCGAGTCCGAGGTCGCGCCACGCGCCGACGAGCAGGTTCGCGCCGTAGGCGAGCTGTGGCTCGCGCGGCATCGCGAACCGGACGGCAACGCGCGGCAGACTCGCGATCTGCTTGCGCGCTCGGCTGAACGCGACTGCCGCGGCGCGCGCGTTCGGCTTGACTGATCCGGTCAGCGTCTCGGCCGGCGGCGCCTCGAGCTCGGGAACGAGCGCCTGGTAGTCGGCCCGGTCTGCGGTGTCGGAATAGGCCTGGAGCAGCTTGGGGTTACGCGCGAGCGCGCCGCCCGGCTCCGCCGCGACGAGGTCGATCGCGTTCAGGCGCGTCATCCGGACGTTGTGCCGAAGCGCACGGTCGCGAAGGACACGCTGGATGTCGCCGAGCGGAACCGGCGCCACGTCGAGCTTCCCGCGGCGGAAGAGCTCGAGCGCCCGGTGCGGGTCGGCCCTGACGAACGCGACGCCGCGAACGCGCTGCGCCGGCGGCTTCGTCACGCCGACCAGGATCAGCTTCCCGCGCGGGACGGGCAGCTTCGCGGCGTGCTCCTTCGTGCTCCCGCAGCCGGCGGCCGCGAGCACGACCAGGAGCGCCGCTACTTGAGCGCGTGGAAGAGCGCGATCGTGTTCGCGACGAAGAGCAGTCCGACGACGACCGTGAGGCGCGTGAGGTTGCGCTCGACGATGTGCGTCCCGCCCTGCGAGGCAGGCGTGAAGCCCATTCCGGCGAAGCCGGTGTCGCGGCCGGAGTGCATCAGGATCAGCACGATCAGCGCGATCGAGATCAGGACGTGCAGGACTGCGAGCACTGCGAGCACGGCGATCCAGGGTAGCAGCGTCCCACAGAATCAACCGGCCAGCTCGACGATCGCCTCGACGAGCTGGGAGGCGATCCGGTCCTTCGTCACGTAGGCCGCGGCGCCGGCCCTGCGCGCGCGGTCGACGTCGTTGCGTGCGTTCGAGCCGGTCAGGATCAGGACCGCCGTCGACTTCCGCCGCTTGCGGATTCGCCTGGTCGCCTCGACGCCGTCGACGCCGGGCATCGCGATGTCCATCAGGACCACATCCGGCTTCGTCGTGCCGGCCAGGTGCACCGCGGACTCGCCGTCGTGCGCCTTCCCGACGACCTCGAAACGCCCGTCGGTCGCGAGGATCGCCTCGAGAGCGTCCGCGAACAGGCGATGGTCGTCCGCGATCAGGACTGTGATCTTGCTCGGCGTGATAGCGACAGCCTCCATCTAGAGAGAAACAACGATCTTGCAGGAATTTTCGTTGCGCGAAAAGTCTAGGATCGTCCCGCGGCGCGCTCGAGAACACCCTCGATCCGGGCCGCTTGCAGGGCGACGTCATGCCGCTCGGCGGCGGCTCGGGCCTCCGGGCTCGGGCAGGGAAGCTCCGCGGCAGCGGCGAGCGCCTCCGCGAGCGCGTCGACATCGAGCGGGTCGACGAGGATGCCGGCCTCGGGCGGCACGAATTCGGGCGGGCCGCCGATCCGCGTCGCGACGACGGGCCGGCCGCACGCCATCGCCTCGAGGAGCGCCTGGCCGAGCGGCTCGACGAGGCTCGGCTGGCAGAGGACCCGGGCCTGCGCGATGCGGGCGGGCACCTGGTCGTGCGGGATGCCGGCGACGAGCTCGACTCCGGGCCGGCCTTCGAGCCGCCGCCGGAGCGGACCGTCGCCGACGAAGGTCAGCGTGCCGGTCGGCAGCTGCTTGAACGCGTCGGCCAGGCGGACGACGTTCTTGCGTTCGGTGAGCGCGCCTAGACAGAGGAACGACGGATCGCCGTTCGGCGCGGGCTCGACGCGGAAGCGCTCGAGGTCGACGCCCGAGTCGATCACCTCGGTCTTGCCGCGAGCCTCGGGCACCTTCGCCTCGAGCTCGCGCCGCAGGTAGTCGGAGACGGCGATCACGGCCGACGCGCGGGCGACCGTGCGGCGCGTGAGCGTGCGGATGCCCGGGATCGCGCCCACGTTCCGCACGTCGCGGCCGTGCGCGGTCACCACCAGCGGCGCGCGGCCCGCGAGCCCGGCGATCAGACCGCTCGGGACGAGGAAGTGCGCGTAGACGACGTCCGGCTGAAAGCGGCGCGCGGCCTCGTAGGCGCGGCGGGCCAAGGCGGCGTAACGGCGCTTGCCGCCCCCGCGCCGGTCGAGCACCGCGAGCTCTACCGCGTGCCCGCGCGCACGCAGCGCACGCTCGATCTGGGCGACGAAGACGCCCAGATCTGGATCCTCGGGCCCTGGATACATCTGCGAGACGAGAAGAACCCGCACGAGTCAGCCCGAGATCAAGGCGAGCGCTGCGCGTCGTACATGCCGAACTCCTCGCGCAGGACCTCGCAGAGCTCGCCGACCGTGCAGTAGGCGGCGAGGGCGTCTCGCAGCGGCGGGAGCAGGTTTTCGGTCCCTCGCGCGGCGTCGCGCACGCGAGCCAGGGCTGCCTCGGCGGCGGCCGCGTCGCGCTCGGCGCGGACGCGCGCGGTCCGCTCGAGCTGGCGCCGCTCGGCCTGCGGGTCGATCTGCAAGAGCTCGATCTGCTCCGACTCGGCCTCCGCGTAGCGGTTGACGCCGACGATCACGCGCTCGCCGGACTCCACCTGCTGCGTGTAGCGGAACGCCGCCTCCTCGATCTCGCCCTGGACGAATCCCTGCTCGACGGCCGCGACCGCACCGCCGAGCTCGTCCACGCGGGCGATCAGCTCTCGCGCCTTCTGTTCGAGCTCGTCCGTCAGCGCCTCGATGAAGTACGAGCCGCCGAGCGGGTCGACCGTGTCGGTGCCACCCGCCTCGTTCGCGAGTAGCTGCTGGGTCCGGAGCGCGATCCGCGCCGCGCGCTCGGTCGGCAGCGCGAGCGCCTCGTCGAACGAGTTCGTGTGCAGCGACTGCGCGCCCCCGCAGACCGCAGAGAGCGCCTGCACCGCGACTCGCACGATGTTGTTCTCCGGCTGCTGCGCGGTCAGCGTCGAGCCGCCCGTCTGCGCGTGGAAGCGGAGCGCCTGCGCCTTCGCGTTCGTCGCGCCGAAACGGTCGCGCATGATCTCCGCCCACAGCCGCCGCGCCGCGCGGAACTTCGCGACCTCCTGGAAGAAGTGGTTGTGCGCGTTGAAGAAGAACGAGAGCCGCGCGCCGAATGCGTCGGGAGACAGGCCCGCGTCGACGGCGGCCTGGCAGTAGGCGATGCCGTTCGCGAGCGTGAACGCGAGCTCCTGGACCGCGGTCGAGCCGGCCTCGCGGATGTGGTAGCCCGAGATCGAGATCGTGTTCCAGTGCGGCAGCCGCTCGGCGCAATACGCGAACAGGTCGGTCGTCAGCCGCATCGAGGGCCGCGGCGGGAAGATGTAGTTCCCGCGGGCGATGTACTCCTTGAGGATGTCGTTCTGGACCGTCCCGCGCAGCTGGTCGCCGCCGACGCCCTGCTTCTCGGCGACCAGCTCGTAGAGCAGGAGCAAGAGCGAGGCCGGCGCGTTGATGGTCATCGACGTCGAGACCTGGTCCAGCGGGATTGCGTCGAAGACGAGCTCCATGTCGGCGAGCGAGTCGATCGCGACGCCGGTCCGCCCCACCTCGCCCGCGGCGCGCCGGTCGTCCGAGTCGTAGCCGAGCTGCGTCGGCAGGTCGAACGCGACCGAGAGCCCCGTCTGGCCGCGCTCGAGCAGGTAGCGGAAGCGCTGGTTCGTCTCCTCCGCCGAGGCGAAGCCCGCGTACTGGCGGATCGTCCACGGGCGGCCGCGGTACATGTCCGGGTACGGGCCCGCGCGTGAACGGGAACTCGCCCGGTGCCTCGAGCTCGGTCTCGGCGTCGTCGGCCGTGTAGACCGGCTTGATCTCGATGCCCGCGTCGGTCTCGCGCCGGTCGGTCGCCGCCATGCGGCAATCGTATGTCCTGCTACGCGGTCCTTTATTTGGCGGGCCCTCGCATCACGACCGTGCTCCACTCCGGGGCGGGGACGAAGCCGAGCTTCTCGTTGAGCTTCGCGCATCGGCTCGTTCCGCTCCTCGCTCTCGGTCAGCAGGCGCCGGTAGGGCCCGAGCCGATTGGCGGCCGCGATCTCCGCGCGCTTGAGCGCGGTCGCGACCCCGCGCCGGCGCCAGTCGCGCCGCGTGGCCGTCAGCCCGTGGAAGCACTCCTCGCCGGTCGACGTGCAGAGCCGCGTAGCCCGACGACCTCGTCGCCGGCGAGCGCGATGAAGCAGAGCTCGGGCCGCGTTGGCCGGCTTGTCGATCTCGTGCGCGCGCCATTCGTCGAAGGTCTGGACGCCGGTGGCGCCCGGGATGTCCTCGTCGGCCTGGGCAGCGACGACGTACATGCCCTCGAGCCGGTCCGGCTCCTCGGCCCGCGAGACGATCCGCACGCCCGGCGGCGGGTCGACCTCGGGCGGCTCGAGCCCTTCGAGCTCGAGCACCACCGCCTGCTCGGCGCCGACCCGGACGAAGCCGCGCCGCTCGAGGAAGCGCGCGCGACTCGGAGTCGCTCTCCTTGACCTCGCCCTGGAGGCTGTCCTTGCCGAAGTCGCGCGGCGCGGCCGGAGATCTCGGCCAGCATCGCCGAGCCGACCCCTTGCCGGCGGTGGGCGGGGACGACCGCGATGTCGCCGGCCGCGACCGAGCCCCACGGTTCCACGAAGGCGCAGGCAACGGGCTCGTCGCCGAGCCGGGCGACGAGGTAGCGCAGGTCGGCCTTTGCGTCGAGGTTGTGGCGCAGGTTCTCGACCGTGGGGTGCGCCTCGGGCGTGACGAGGCGGCCTGACGTGGATCATCGCCTCGAGATCGGAATCCGTCTCGGCAGGCGAGATCGCAAGCTGCGAGAGCTCGTTTGCGTGCATGCCATGTCCTCCTGAGTAGGCGGTGTTAGAGCGTGCGGCAGGTTGGGACATACACACCACCTCCCTGCGGAGACGCCGTGATCCTAGAGTCTCGGCCGATGACTGTCCACGTGCGGTTGTTCGCGGGTCTGCGCGAGCGCGCCGGCTGGTCGCGGCGGGAGGTCGAGGCGCGCACCGTGGCCGACGTCTGGCCGGCGCTCGGTCTGGGCGACGAGCCGGAGGGCCTGCTCTACGCGGTCAACCGCGAGTACGCCGAGCGTGACCGGGAGCTGCGCGACGGCGACGAGGTCGCGCTGATCCCGCCGGTCTCGGGCGGCGCCTTCCGCGTGACGGAGAAGCCGCTCTCGCTCGAAGCCGTGGTCGCCGAGGTGGCCGACGAGCGCGCGGGCGGCATCGCCACGTTCACGGGGACCGTGCGCCGCCAGTCGCGCGGGCGCGAGGTGACGCATCTCGAGTACGAGGCCTACGCGGAGATGGCCGAGGACGTCATGGAGAAGCTCGCGGCCGAGCTGCAGGAGCGGCACGAGCTCTGCGCGGTCGCGATCCACCACCGGGTCGGCCGGCTCGAGATCGGCGAGGCGAGCGTCGTGATCGCCGTCTCGGCGCCGCACCGGCAAGCCGCGCTCGACGCCTGCCGGGAGGCGATCGACACGCTCAAGGAGACGGTGCCGCTCTGGAAGAAGGAGGTCTACGAGGGCGGCGAGGAGTGGATCGGCCGGGGCTCCTGATCAGCCTCCGGCGCTCTTGACCGTGTGCCCCTCGTGAGCAGGCCCGGACGAGATCACGCTCGAGGGCGTGGCACAGATTGCGTACACGATGAAGCTGCTGTCGGCACCTGTTTGGTTGTCCATCCAGACGCCCCACGAGTCCGGCGCCGCAACCGTCGCCGAGCTCTTGAACCCGTACGACCCGTTTATTTCCTGCCCGACAACTGATGACCCGCCGACGCCCCCTCCACCCGGTGACGTATTCACCGGCCGGACAGGTGAGATAGCCGTAGCTCTGCTCGCCGTTCGGGCTGGAGATAACCGGGCCTGGTGAGGTACCGAAGCTGGACCGGGCCGGGCGGCCCCTGAATCCCCTGCGACCCAGTGGGGCCGCGGTTGCCCTTGAGCTGTCTGATCGCGAGGTTCGTGAGCCGGTTCCTGGCGACCGTGTGCGGCTTGATCTTCGAGCCGTTGATCAAGCTCGCCGCTGCGAACGAGGTGCCGCCCAGCGCGAGAAACAGCGCCAGCAGCGCAATCGTGTTCTGCCGAAGGAAACGTCCGAAGCCTTTGGTCATCTGTGGCCTCCTTACCGTCGCCGGCGGAGCCATGAGTGGCTCGTACACACACGACGTCAGACAGCCACGCGCTCTTCCATAGCGAAGTACCGAAGGGGCCGCGCGACGCGGCCCCTTCGACGAGCTCGGCTTCGGATCAGGTCAGCTGGTCCAGCCGTCCAGTGAGATGGTGCAGCCGGCGCCGAGCGTGTGGATTCCGGCGGAGGCAAGTCGCGTCGATCCGGGCACCCGAAGGCGCCGCGGCGACGAGGTCGATCGAGTACGGCGAGAGGTAGATCGGGGTCGTGCTCTGGATTGTCGAGAGCGTCCTGGTCGCCTCCGGAGTCGCCGGGCCGAAATCGCCCGGGCCGCTGGCGGTTCCAGCGGCGGCGGAATGGTCCTCGGTCGAGGAGATGATCAAGTCCAGCTGGTAGTTGTTCGAGCCGAGGTCGGTGCACCTCATGCTCACCGAGAAGGGCCCAAAGGCGGCGACGGAGACCGTCTGGCCGACCTGAGCCTTGATGATGCCCGTCTGGAACGTCTTGGCGACGGTGGCCGCGCTGTCGGCGGTCGTCGCCGACGGGACCTTGCCCAGGGTCGCCTCGTTGATCTGCGTGCCGGTCAGCGAGTTGCCCTTGACCTTGACTCCCGTGACCGCACCCTTCGCGATCTTCACGTTCGTCACGGCGTTCTTCTTCAGCTGCTTGGCGCCGACGCTATTGCGCGGGAGCGCGTTCGCCGCGGCGAACGTCGTACCCGCGAGCGCAAAGAACAGCGCGATCAGCGCGATCGTGTTGTGGCGCAGGAAGCGCCCGAAACCTCCGGTCATGAGAGACCTCCACTTCTGGATTGACGGCGTGACAGAGTTCTCTGTCACCTACAGGACGCCTCCCGGCAGGAGGTTCTTCCCTGGAAGGCGAGCGTCAGGGCCTACGGCGGGAGCGCTTCACTCGCTGTAGAGCCTTGCCGGGCGTGACCCGGGCGAGCTCGACCGCTGCCGCAGCGTTCAGCGTGCCCCAGCCGAGCTGCGGGCTCCAGCCGTTGCCGGTGGCGCTGTGCTTCAGGACCCACGCGACCTGCGGTGCGGTCAGCTGCGGGTTCACGCCCCAGACAAGCGCGGAGACGCCGGCAACCTCGGGCGCGGAGAACGACGTCCCGCTCGCCCAGCCGTAGTACCCCGGCGACTGCCACGGCAGCTCCGCATGCGGCCAGTCGGAGGTCGCGGACTCGCCGGCGAAGACGTTGTAGCCGGGCGCCGCCAGCGAGAGGTAGGAGCCCGTGTTCGAGAAGTACGCGCGCGTGCCGTCCATCGAGGTCGCGCCGACTGCAAGCCCGGCGCCATGCTTACCGCCGAGGAGAGCGGCCGGATACTGGACCGGGTTGCCCTGGTCGTGCACGTTGCCGGCGGCCGCGACGATCAGGACGTCGTGCCGCGCGGCCCAGCGAATGGCGCGCCGCTCGATCGCCGAGCTTCCGTCGCCCCCGATCGAGAGGTTGATGATCCTCGCGCCGTGGCGGACCGCGTAGACGATCGCGGCGGCCTCGTCGACGTCGGTGATGTACCCCTCGGAGCCGATCGCCTTGATCGCGAGCAGCTTCGCGTCGCCGCCGAAGCCGGACATGCCGACGCCGTTGGTGACCGAGCCGGCCGCGAGCGACGCCACGAACGTTCCGTGGCCGAGCTCGTCTCGAACCTTGCCGGTGCGTGAGAGCACGCTCCAGGTCCCGGGATGCTTGTCGCCGACATCGGGAGCGTCGAGGTCGGCGCCGCTGTCGATCACCGCGATCTTGACGGCGGCCGCCGAGCGGAGGGCGTCGTCCGGGACTTCGGCCATGTGCGCCGCGTCCCATTGCCACTCCCACGCGATCCCGGGCAGGAACGTCTTCTCCAGGGCGGGCTCGTCGACGCTCAGCGCGCGGCGCAGGACCGGCCGCTGCCCGACTGCGCTCGACGTCTCGACGACCGCGCTGCGAAGGGCAGGCAGGCGGCGGACGATCCGGACGCCTGGCCGCTCGAGGGCGGCGAGCTCAGCCGGCGAGCGGTAGGCGACAACTCGCCGCGTGGCGACGCTGGATGCAGGGGTTGCGCTCGGCGCGGCGATACAGGCGAGGGTGGCTGCCGCACAGAGCGCGCGGGCGACGGCGCTCACGCATGCGGCTATCGGTACCCATCACTCGAACGAGCACCCTGGAATGAGGGACGAGTCCGGCCTGCGCGAAGGCGGCGGGGCCGGAGCCCCGCCGCCTAACGGTTCTAGTCCGCGCCGTCAGCCGAGAACCACGAAGGCGTCGACGTCCACCTGCGGATGGCCACTGGTGCCGACCGCCTGGATCGTCAGGCGGTGTGTGCCGTAGCTGCTCCCGACGCTCAGCTGGACTTTCCGAGCGACCGTCGACGTCGAGTACTCGTTCACGTAGCCGACGTCCTGATTGTCGAGCCAGACGTGTGCGTAACCGTTGACCGTGCTCGACGGTGCAATCCACGCCACCTCGCGACCGGTGAAGTCGAACGTCACGTACGCGCCCGTGACGGAGGTCGAGTTCTGGTAACCGCCGAGGTCCTGGCCCCACGCCAACCGCTGCCAGCCGCTGGTGTACGAGGCAGCCGACTCCTGGTAGAGGCCGACCGTGCTCCTCGGGCCGAACAACCAGTCGCTCCAGTTGCCCGCTCCGTCCTGCGCGGCGACGCCGAACTGGTAGCTCGAGCCGGGCTGGAGGTCGTTGAAGGTAATGCTGGTCTGCGTTGCTGAGCCGAGCGTGATGTCGCGCCACACTCCGCCATTGACGCTGATGATCAGCCGGTAGCGAGCGATCCCGCTCGTGTCCGACGCGCTCCAGGAGACCGTCAGGGGTGTGGCGCCGCCGGTGCCGAGCCACCAACCCGCAGGGATTCCCTGCGAGGGGCCGGAGACCGCCGGCGGTGTGTGGTCGCCGCCGCCACCACCGCCGCCACTGCCGATCGCCGCCACGGCAGCCCCAAGGTCGAGCCGGTGGCGCACGATCTGCGAGCGCGGGTCGGTGATGGTCGGGCCCGTGGTCGCGAGCGCATTCGTGATCTGGTCGATCGTCGCCAGCGGGTTGGCAGCCGCCAGCACTGCGACCGCACCCGAGACGTGTGGGGTCGCCTGGGAGGTGCCGCCCTCGGTCACACCAGCAGCCTTGATCAGCGCGCCGGGGGCGAGGAGGGTCAGCTGGTCGCCGGTCTGCGAGAAGCAGGTGATCTGGTCGGAAGCGGAGGTCTTGTCAGTGCAGTCCTTGTCGCCCCAGGTGAGCTGCGAGTAGGAGCCGGCGTAGACGGCCCCCACGCTGATCGCGCCTGGCACGCACGCCGGATTGGCGAGGCCGAGCCGGTAGTGGCCGTGGACGTAGGCGTTGTTGCCGGCAGCGACGATCGGGAGGATGCCGGCTGAGCGGGCGAGCGCGAAGGCCGGAGCGTAAGCACTATGGGCGCAGGGCCCGGTGTGCGCGTCGCCGTAGCCGAGGCTGAGGTTGATTGCCCGGATGTTGAGGCCGCGCCGCTTCAGCCGCACGACGCGGTCGATCGCCTTGCTGACGAGCTTGGTGGACGTGTACCCATGCTTGTCGAAGACGTCGGCGACGATCAGCTTGGCGCCGGGCGCGACGCCGGCGACGATCCCGGAGACGTTCGTTCCGTGCCCGTCGGCGTCGAGCTTGTGGTCGTTCTTCGCCTGGTCCCACGCCATTGCGACGCGGCAGCTCGCCGGCTTGCCGGGCTTCCTGCAGCCGAAGTCGGCCTTGCGGTAGCGGACGCCGGTGTCGAGCACCGCGACGTACGTGCCGGCGCCGGTGAAGCCGGCCGCAGCCACCTCGGGCTGACGGATCTGCGGGAGGCTGTTGACCGGGACGGTCTCGGTGCGGAAGCGCTCGTTGACACGAACGCCGGCGACATCAGCTGCGTTGACCGTGTCGAGCAGCGCCTTCGAGGACTCGAACCGAACGAATGTGAGCGGGAGGGTCTCGAAGCGGTCGAGCACGCGGAACGAGCCGTCGACACGCGTGAGGGTCCGATGCTCCTCCCTCCGCAGTTCGGCGGTCGCCATCCGCAGGAACGAGGCCGTTCGCAGAGCCCGCCGTACGTGCGAGGCGGCCTGCGAGGCGCGGCTGAACGCCGCCTGCGTCTGGTAGGTCACGAGCGCATCGACGGCGCCGTGCGCGCGCAGCTTCCGAACGACTGCGGCGTCGAGCCGGCCGGCCGCGACGGCCTGGTCGAGGGTGCTGTAGCGCGGCGCGCTCAGCTTCGCCGCGTGCGCGTGGCGGCCGGCGGCACCGGCCTCCGACGCGAGCATGGAGCAAGAGCCGATGGCCAAGAGCGTGATGAGCGCGAGAGTGAGGGTGCGGGGGGAACGGCGGTTCATCGGTGCGACCTCCTTGGTCGTTGCGTTCCAGCGGATGGTCTTGCGAGGCGCTCAAACAGCCCTCAACGGCGGCTCAACGCCGTAGGCGGCCTTCGGACGTGCCGAAGCGGGGGGAGGGCGCCTGCCCTCCCCCCGCTGGCCCGTCTCGGAAGCTAGAAGCCGCCGAGACCGCGCGGGGTTCCCACGCCCGTGGGGCCGTCGTACCCGGCGACCGCGTTGCACATGATGGTGCCGCAATAACCGTTCGAGCCTGTCGTGACGTCGTGCAAGTACGCGGTGTGCTGGTACGGGATCTGAGCCGGCCACGACACGGTCGAGGCGTTGCCGGCGAGCGCGTACACAGCGGCGATGATCGGCGCCGAGAGGCTCGTGCCGCAGCCGAGCTGCCAGCTGCTCGAGCCCGTTGACGTCGCCGTCGTGAAGACCCAGGCCGCCGTGTCGCAGGAGGCGTCTGCGGCCACGTCGGCGACTCCGCGCCGGGCACCGCAGAGGGTCGAGCTCCAGTTCGGCACGGCGCTCTGCCACCACGCGGCAGAGGTGTAGTCGCTCACGAACGAGCTGCAGCCGCTACCGGTGCCGCCGCTCGACGAGAGGCCCCACACCCGCTCACTGTTGTAGCTCCCGTCGGAGTTCAAGTACAGATTCGTGCCGCCAACCGCGATGACCGTGTTCAAGTCGGCAGGGAACTTGACGCCGTAGTTGTTGTCCCCGGCGCTCGCCGTGATGGCGATCCCAGGGTGGTTGAACGCGCCGCGGTAGCTCCAGATCGTGCCGTCAACCTGCGACTCGTTGATCGCCCAGCTGTTCGAGATTTCGGTCGCTCCGAGCCTCGCTGCGGTGTTGTTCGCAATCGCTGCATCAACGACCGTGTTGCTGGCTTCGACGACGAGGAACTTGCAATTGAGGCAAATCGCGTGCGCCATCTCGACGTCCATCGAAGCCTCGAGGTCCCAGAGACTCCCGCTGGGGGTGTTCACGGGGTAGCCGCTGTGATAGCCGTTCTCGTTCACCTGGTCGAAGCAGCCCGTGGTGACGCTTGCGCTGCAGGACGGAAAGGACCCGAGATTCCACCCGGTGTCGAAGGTGTCGAGGTCGTACTTCAGGTACGGATGGTGGAAGGTGACGATCAGCGCGATCGTCTGCTGTCGAGATGCGTACCAGGGGAGCTGGTAGCCGGTGTGCAGTGCGCTCGGCGCGTAGGCCGTCGAGCCGATATTCGCCAGAGGCTGAACCGGCCGGCGGGACGGGAGCACGCTGATGCGCACGATCCGTCCGTTCTTGTAGGTGACGACGTGGGCCGAGCAGTGGACGGCCGCCTGCTGACGGCACGCCGCACGCTGGTGCGCGTGCGCCAGAGCCGCGTTCGCGGAGGCGGCCGCGAAGCTCGCGAAGGCACCGGCCGCGACAGCGGAGGTGACGGCTGCCACGAGGCGCAGAATGGTCTTGCTGCGAATCATGAAGCACTCCCTTCGTGTTGCGATCGCCTGTGCGATCTCGTCTTCGATGATCCGGTGGGTCGCTCAGAGCCCGGTCAATGGCGGCTCAACGCCGTAGGCTTGTGCGGCGGCAATGGCGGCTGACCAGCTCGACTTCCGACTTCTCGGACGGCTCGAGGTCCGGCCCGATGGGGAGCCGCTCGACCTCGGAGGCATGCAGCGGCGTGCGCTCCTCACGATCCTCCTCCTCAACGCGAACCACGTCGTCTCGGTCGATCGCCTGACCGACGAGCTCTGGGGCGAGACGCCCCCGCCGACCGCGGCGCACACGATCCAGGTCTACGTCTCGCAGCTGCGAAAGCTGTTCGCGGCGGCGGGAGAGACGCTGGGCGACCCAGCGGCCGGGTTACGTCCTCCGGGTCGAAGCCGACCAGCTGGATCTCAACCGGTTCGAACAGTTCCTCGCGAGAGGGCCGGGCGGCGCTAACCGCCGGAGACGCCGACACCGCTGCGGCAACGCTGCAGGGAAGCTCTCGCGCTCTGGCGCGGCGCGGCTCTCGCAGACTTCAGCTTCGAGCCGTTCGCGGAGGCGGCGATCGCCCGGCTCGAAGACCTGCGTCTCGCTGCGCTGGAGGACCGCATCGAGGCCGACCTCCTGCTCGGCCGTCACCAGACGGTGATCGGCGAGCTGGAGGCGTTGATCGCCGCCAAACCCACTTCGCGAGCGCTTGCGCGGCCAGCTGATGCTCGCCCTGTATCGCGCGGGGCGTCAGGCGGAGGCTCTCGAGGCCTACCAGGCAACGCGGCGCGCGCTGGTGGATGAGCTGGGTATCGACCCGGGTGCCCGCCTCCAGGAGCTCGAGCGCGCGATTCTGAACCAGGATCCCGCCCTCGACGAGGCGCCCCGCGCCCCCGCCGAGCCGCCGGCGCCAGAGCGGTCGATCCTGCTCGTCTCGCGCGGCGAGCTCGATCTAGAGAACCTCCTGCGCCTGAGCGAGCCGTTGGCCCGCTCGCACAGCCCGCACGAGATCATCCTGGCACGGATGGTTGGAGACGCAGCCGAGCGTCGAAGAGAAGCGGCCGCCGAGCTCGCCGGGCACCGCGAAGAGGCTGGTGGGCCGCCGGATCCCGGCGCGCGTCGCAGCGTTTACCTCCACGGAGCCCGCCGCCGACCTCGTCCGCCTCGCCTCGCAGCAGGAGGTTGACCTACTGCTGATCGAGGGCCCGTTGGAAGGTGACGTACGCACGGTCTTGGACGAGGCGCCGTCGGACGTGGCCCTACTCGCGGGGGGCGGATCCGGAGAAGAGGAAGGGGCCGTGATCGTCCCGTTCGGAGCTGCAGAGCACGACTGGGCCGCGCTCGAACTGGGCGTGTGGTTCGCCACCGCGCGAGGCGCGCGCCTCCGACTGCTCGGCGCGACCGCCGATCCCGCCGGCGAGAAACGAGACGCGAGCCGAGTCCTCGCCAGCGCCTCGCTGGTCGTCCAACAACTCGCGGGTGTTGTCGCCGAGCCGGCCCTCGTGTCGGGCGTCGAGGGAGTCGTCGACGCCGCGGAGGACGCGTCCCTCATGATCCTGGGTTTCTTGAGCGCTGGCGGCAGGAAGGAGTCGGCGAGACCCGGTCGGAGATCGTCTCGCGGTCGCGCGCGCCGGTCATTTCTCGTCCGGCGCGGCCCGCGGCCGGGCGCGCTGAGCCCGCAAGAGGGCCTGACGCGCTACACGTGGTCATTCGCCCGTGCGGAGGTCGAGACATAGGTCGAGACATAGGGCCGCCGTCTTGCAGGTGCACGTGAGGGGTGCTACAAGATTCGGGTGCGGCAGGTTCACCAGCTGGGGGACACCTTTGCGGGTTACGAGATCGAGGAGGTCCTCGGTCGCGGCGGCATGAGCGAGGTCGTGCGCGCCAAGAATCCGAAGCTCGGAAACGTCGTGGCCCTGAAGCTGCCGCGCCCAAGCTCGCGGAGGACGACCTCTTTCGCGAGCGATTCGTGCGGGAGTCGCGGATCGCCGCCTCGCTCGACCACCCCAACGTGCTTCCGATTCACGACGCAGGAGAGGCCGACGGCGTCCCCTACATCGCGATGCGCTTCGTCGACGGGCCGAACCTCGGCGAGCTGCTCAAGCGCGGCGTGCTTCCCTCTCAGCCATGCGGTGTCGATCGTCGGCCAGGTTGGGAGGCGCGCTGGACGTCGCCCACGAGCGCGGCCTGATCCATCGCGACGTGAAGCCGGCCAACATCTTGATCGATCGCTACACCCCGACGCCGCTCCTCACGTTTACCTCGCCGACTTCGGCGTGGCCAAGCACACGCTTTCACGGAGCGGTCTCACCACGACGGGCGAGTTCGTCGGAACGATCGACTATGTCGCCCCCGAACAAATCGAGGGCAAGACGATCGACGCGCGCACCGATGTGTACTCGCTTGGCTGCGTCTTCTACGAGTGCTTGACCGGCAAGAAACCCTTCGACCGCGATTCGAATGTCGCCGTCATGTACGCACACCTGATGGAGCCGCCGCCTGCCCCGAGCGAGGAGCGGGAAGGCCTTCCGGCGGAGGTCGATGCTGTCGTCGCGAAGGCTCTGGCGAAGGCGCCGGAGGAGCGGTACGCGACCTGCGGCGAGCTGCTGCTGCTGCTCGCGCGGCTCTGGCTCGAAACGACCTCGGCCGGTGCAGCGGCGCCCTCAGCCGCGGCTCTCAGCAGCACCATCGACTTTCTCGACATCGATTCCGGCACGGGCATTGTCGCGCGCCCGCTTCCCCCGCCCAGTGCTGCGACCGAGCCCGTCTCGACGAACGGTGACGCAAAGACGCGCCGTCTGCGCCCTGCCGCGTCCTTGGACAAGCGCTACGTGCTGGTAGCGGCGGTAGTGCTGCTCGCGCTCGCGGGTGCGGGCCTCGCCGCGACGCAGCTCCTCGGCAGCTCGAGCGCAGTAGCCACGCCGCCGCCAAAGACGGCATCGACGATCGCAACGCATAGAGAAGAAGACGTCCAAACCTGTGCGGCCGGCGCTGATCGCGGTTCCATATCTCGTCGGCGCGAGCCAGGCCCGCGCTATCCGGCTCCTGAGGGCGCGCGGGCTACGGGCCCGTGTGGTCCACGAGCACTCGACCGTCACGAAAGGGCACGTGATCAGCCAGGTGCCGCGGCGGGGAAAGCGGCGTGAAAAAAACGCGGTCGTCAGACTCGTCGTGTCTACTGGTCCTGTTGCGAAGCGACATGTGAGCGCACCGCCCCCGCCCATCGGATCAAATCCCGCCTCCCCCGCCTGTCGTGAATCCGCCTCCGCCAGCCGCACCGCCGCCGCCGCCCGGCGGGTGCCACGGCTGCTGATGGGTGCGAAGAACGGGCTTTGCATTCAGCCGAAAGCGTTCTAAGCTCTTCCCCAGCTTCGGCGTTCTCCGCAACTGCGGCTCTTGGAGGAGGGGCAGGGCCGAATGAGCGATATCTCAGCTAGACGCTTTCCCAGCGGCAGAGTTTTGGTCGCCGTACTCGTCGTCGCCTTGGCAGCTGGTCTGAGTTTCATCCAGCGCACGTCGAGCGCGACGCCGCCCGCCGCGTTGGTGGTACGCGCGCCGAGTGTTCCCGCGCTTCCCCAGGTGACGCTCTGGGAGCAGTACAACGGAATCAGCCCGACCGAGAACGGGGTGAACTCACAGAACTACGAGGCAGCCAACGACGTGTATGACGACTGGGCAGGCGACGACTTCGTCGTCCCGAGCGGCCAGCAGTGGGTCATCACCGCCCTCCAAATCCGTGGCTCCTACGGTGGGACGGGCTCGAACGCCACCACAGCGAACGTCCTTGTCTACGCAAGCTGCAGCGGCTTGCCCTGCGGCACCCCCGGGCAGTTCAATAACCAGCCCTTCACCGGCGGTCCTAATGACTTCACGGTCACCTTCTCCCCGCCGATCACCACCAACGTTTCGGGCACGTTGTGGGTGGCTGTGCAGCCGAACCTCGACAACGGGTCGGGCAACCGCCAATGGTTCTGGACGAACCGAACAACCTCGTACAACTTCGGCGCGGTTTGGGCAAACCCGGGCAACGGCTTCGCTACGGGGTGCACCGGCTGGACTCGACGTTCCGGGAACTGTCTGTTCGACCCAGGCGAGCCGGATCAGGTCTTCCGCGTTCTCGGAAGCGTCCGGCAGGGCCTCCGCCTCCGCCTCCGCCGCCGCCTCCGCCGCCACCTCCCCCACCACCGCCACCTCCGCCGCCCTCAGCGCCTCCTCCGCCCCCTCGCATTCACGCGCTCGTCAGCTGGAGACCGGGCTTCGCACGGCCACCTCGGATACAGCTCCTTTGGATGACGGTGTCGAACTTGCCGAGGGGAACGACCGTCGTCATCGCCTGCACACGCAAGTGCTCCGGACGAGAGACGCTTCACGCCCGAGGCAACTCCGTCCGCAGTCGGCGCTTCGCGAGGAAGTGGTTCCTCCGAGGGGTGGTCCTGCAAGATCCCGAGCAACCAAGGCGGGGCGCAGGACCTGGCACACGGCGCCTCACAGCGCACGCCTCTGATTTCGCTATTCTCCTAGAAATGCTGACATCGCGCGCCGCGGGCAGCCGAGCTCCCTAGCTGCCGGGGGCGGGTCGCTTGCAGCTCTGGCTCGTAGTTCAGCCCGTCGGGAAAGACCCCACCGACGTCGCCATCGAAGTCCCCGCCGTACGTCTTCCGGCTCAGTCGGTGGTCGATGCGCTGGCGCAGCATCTGAACGCGGACGGCGGCCGGCCCGCGGCGTACTCTCCGCGCTCACGCGCCTGGATCAAGGGGGACGAGCCGCTGTCGTCGCTCGACCTTCGCGTTGGAGACCGCCTGATCCTCAGCCCGGAAGGCCCGCTGGAGACACGCGAGCGGCAGGCCTCTCACGACGAGGTTCCTTTTCGGCTGGCCGTTGTCGGCGGCCGCCTGGCCGGCCTGCGGATCGGGCTCGCCAACGGCGAACACATACTCGGTCGCGGCGACGGCGCGACGGTCGTTCTCGACGACCCCTCGCTGGCCGAGCAGCAGGTTCGCATCCGGGTCTCACCCGACGGTGTGCACCTCGCCGGCTCCGCCCCCGCCCCGGAGACGCTCGTCGAGGACGAGCCGCTTGGCCGGGAGCGCAGCGTCGAGCCCGGCCAGCTCGTGCGCGCAGGGCAGACCCTGCTCGTCTTCGAGCGGCGCGAGCCGCGCGAGCCTCCGCCCGCCGGCCGCAACGGCCTGGTCCCGTTCAACCGACCGCCGCAGGTCCTCGCCGAGGCTCGTCCCGCAGCGCCTCGAAGCGCCGGAGCCGCCGACGGAGACACAGGGGATGCGGATTCCGCTGCCGGCAGCGGTGCTCCCGCTCTTGGACCTTGCCCTCGCCCGTGGCTCTTCACGAAGAACCCGGTCAGCCTGGTGTTCGCGGCGCTCTCGCCGCTGATGGCGCATCCGGAATGACGTCGACACCCGCCGACGCGGCAAGAGCAGCTACGGCAAGAAAAAGCAGGACTTCCAACGGAAGCTCGACGAGCTGGAACAGAGCCTGGCTGCCGCGAGAACGGCCGAGCTGAAGGCCCGGCGCCGGTCGCGCCGAACGCGGCCGAACTCGTCGAGCGCGCTCGGCCGCCGCCCGGAGCCTCGGAACGCCGGCCCGAGGATGAAGACTTCCTCGTCCTGCGCGTTGGAACGGGCACCCAGTCGGCCCTCGTCGAGGTCGCCGCGCCTCGGCGCGGCGACGAGGAGCTCCAGGAGCAGATCGAGGACCTCATCGAGCCGTACCGGACGGTCACGAACGTCCCGATCCTGCTCCCTCTCGGCGCTCTCGGGCGGTGGGCGTCTGCGGACCGCCGAGCGTGTCGCAGCGCACGGGCGCTGGCTTGCGTTTCAGGCCGCCGCATTGCATAGCCCGCGCGAGCTCGTCGTCTGCGCGGCGGTCTCTCGCGAGCGGCTGGACGACTGGGACTGGCTCAAGTGGCTGCCGCACACCCGCGCCGCCGCATCGCCGCTCGAGACGCATCTCGCGGCAGACCCGATCGCGGCTCGCGCGCTGCTCGAAGAGCTCTCGAAGCTTCTCGAGGAGCGGCGTTCTCGACAGGCCCAATCCGCGGCGAGGTCTCGCCAGTTGCCGGTCGTCTTGCTGCTCCTCGACGAGGGAATCGCACCGGAGCGGGCGCTGATCGGGCCGATCCTGGCAGAGGGCGCTGAGCACGGGATCGCGGTCCTCTGGCTCGGCAGCGACGTGCGTGCCCTTCCCGGGGAGTGCCGGGCCGTCGTCGAGCTCGACGGAGAAGGAACGCTCAAGCTCACCAACACCCAGCGTGGCGAGATTGTGGAGAACGTGATCGCGGACGAGCTCACGCTCGACCTCGCCGAGGACGCAGCTGTCGCGCTCGCGCCCGTGGTCGACGACAGCGCTACCGAGGGGCGAGGCCGGCTGCCTCGGCCGTATCGCTGGTCGAGCTCCTGGGGCTCGACGACGTCTCCGCGTCGACGGTCGCCGCCGGCTGGCGCTCGTATGACGGTCGCAGGTCGGCCGTCCTCGGCGCAGCGGCCGAAGCTCCGTTCGAGGTCGACCTCGTTCGCGACGGCCCGCACGCGCTGATCGCCGGCACGACCGGCGCCGGCAAGAGCGAGCTGCTGCAGACCTTCGTCTCGTCGCTCGCGGCGGCGCCTCCGCCCAACCGCCTGAAGTTCCTGCTGGTCGACTACAAGGGCGGCGCGGCGTTCAAGGAGTGCGTCGGGCTGCCGCACACGGTCGGCTTCGTCACGGATCTCGACGCGCACCTGACGCAGCGCGCGCTCGCCTCGCTCGACGCCGAGCTCAAGCGGCGGGAGAGCTCTCCGCGAGGCGGGCGCGAAGGACCTCGCCGACATGGAGCGCCGCGACCCGCGGCGCGCCGCCGAGCCTGGTGATCGTCATCGACGAGTTCGCGACGCTGGCGAACGAGGTGCCCGAGTTCGTCGAGGGCGTGGTCGACGTCGCGCAGCGCGGCCGGACCCTCGGGCTGCACCTCGTTCTCGCCACGCAGCGCCCGGGCGGCGTCGTCACCGAGAACATCCGCGCGAACACGAACCTCCGGATCGCGCTGCGCATGTCCGATCCCGCCGAGAGCCAGGACGTGATCGGCGTGCCCGACGCGGCGCCGATCCCGCGCTCCCTGCCCGGCCGCGCGTACGCGGTCACCGGCCACGGCGAGCTGACCGAGTTCCAGACCGCGTACGTCGGCGGTCTTCGGCGCAGGGCGAGGCCGATAGCGGAGTCCTGGTCGCAGACTTCCGCTTCGCAGCCGTCGGCCGGTCTCCGCCGACAGCCGGCCGTCCTGGACACGGCGAGCGACCTGCACCAACTCGTCGAAGCAGCGCGCGGGGCAGCAGCCGAGCTCCGGATCCCCGCCCGCGCTCGCCGTGGCTGCCTCCGCTGCCCGATCGTCCCGCTCCGACGCTCTCGGACGTCGACTCCGACTCGGGGGCCGCGCTCGGGCTGGTCGACGAGCCCGCGCTCCAGCGGCAGCGTGCGCTCGGTTCGACCTGGAACGCGACGGCAGCCTGCTCGTCTACGGCACCTCCGGCAGCGGCAAGACGACGCTGCTGCGGACGCTGGCGGTCTCGCTCGCGCGGATGCGACACCCGAGGAGCTGCACGTCTACGGGCTCGACTTCGCGACGCGCGGGCTCGACCCGCTCCAGACGCTTCCGCACTGCGGTGGCGTGATCACCGGCGAAGACGAGGAGCGGGTGGCCCGCCTGTTCGCCTTGGCCAGAAAAACCATCGCCGAGCGCAAGGAGCTCCTCGGACGCGGCAACTCTACGGCGTCGCCGCGGATCCTCATCCTGCTGGACGGCTATGCGGCATTCGCCGCCGCGTACGAGCGTGTCGACGCGGGCGAGCTCGTCGATGCGCTGCCTCGGCTCGTCAGCGACGGGCGGCCGCTCGGCGTCCACTTCGCGGTCGCCGCCGAGCGGAGAGGCGCAGTGCGACCCGCGCTGACGAGCGTGATCCAGAACGGGTGGTGCTGCGGATGGCCGACGACGACGAATACGCGGCGCTCGGCCTCGAGCCGCGGACGTTCCGGGGGGTACGCTCCCGGCTGGTCGCGGCTTCGCGGTCGCAGCGAGATGCAGTGTGCGCTGGTCGGCGCCGATCCAGGCAGCGAGCCGGCAGCGGTTGCTGCGGCGGGAGAGCGGATGCGGGAGCACTACGGGGACGCGAGCGCGCCTCCGATCCGCCTGCTTCCGGCCGAGGTCCCGCGCGGTGAGATGCCGGCTCCCGAGCAGCCGCTCGAAGCGGTCATCGGACTCTCCGACGAGAGCCTGGCGCCGGTCTCGACGGACTCGACGAAGGCCACTTCCTCATGCCGGCCCGCGCCGGTCCGGGCGGTCGACTGCGCTCGAGACGATCGCCCGCTCTCTCCGCGCAGCGATGCCTTCGCTCGAGCTGCACCTCGCCGCTCCGAGGCGCAGCCACCTGCCGTCATTGGAGATCTGGTCGTCTGTCGCGCGGGCCTGCAGGAATCCGAGGCCCTGCTTTCGTCACTGGCCGAGCGCGTCGCTGCCCGGACGTCCGGGAGCGAAGAGCCCATCGTCCTCGTCGTCGACGACGGCGGCGAACTGTCCGACGGAAAGGCCGGGACAGCGCTGGAGACGATTGCACGCCGCGGCCGGGATCTCGGCGTCTGGGTCGTCGCCGCGACGGAGGCCCAGGGCGCCCACCGCACCTTCGGCGGCTGGCTGCGCGAGCTCCGCAACGAGGAGCACGGCCTCCTGCTCGTGCCGCAGGTCGACATCGACGGGGATCTTCTAGGCGTCAGGCTGCCGCGGCGCAGCGCCACGACGTTCCCGCCGGGCCGTGGGTATCTCGTTCAGCGCGGGCGGATCGAGCTGATTCAGGTCGCGGCCGGCTGACGCTCGGCGCCCGGCAGATACGAGAGCAGCTCTTCGAGCAGCTCCGCGGACGTCGTTGGGCGAACGCCGACGCGTTCGGCATCGTCCCCGCTCGGCTCGACGAGCCAGAGCCCCGAGTCGCCGGTATCGATCCAGCGCAGCTCGCCCCCGACGACCGCATCGCCGCTGCGGTGGAGCGATCGGACGTACGACGTCGAGACGTGCGACCCGAGCGCCCGGCCGAACTCCAGGACTCAGATCGGGGTCTCGTTCAGGGGCCGACTCGAGCGCCCGAGCGAGCGCAGCGGCCGGCACTTCGAACGCCGTTCCGTTGTGGGATGGCCGGTCGCGGAGATCGACGAACTCGACGACGCGGCCAAGCACTGCTGTCGTCTCCATCGAGTCGAGCCTGTGGACGTTGCCGATGGCCGCGGAATGCTCGACGGAGACGTCCGGGAGCAGGTAGTAGGAACAGCCCTCGATCCGTCCGCGCCGACGGTACTCCGCGCTCACGACTGCGGCGGGGGCGAGCGCGACGCGGAAGAGTAGGGCGTGCGGCGGCGTGATCCGGAGGACCCCGTCGTCGTCGATCTCGAGAACCCCGCGTGCGAGCAGCGAGCGACGCGCGCTGCGCAGCGACGCATCGCGCGCCTCGTCGCTCGTCCCCACGGCCCTCTCGTCCACCCCCGGGAACGCCGACGCGCCGAGGAGCTCAGCAACGGCCAAGAGCTCATCGGCGCCGTACTGGGCGAATCCCTCCTGCTGCGAAGCGGTCACAGCCCCTCCCGCACCGCTTTCCAGGCCTCGCGGGATCGGCTCCAGGAGCCTTCCGGAGGCGGCTCGGCCCCGCCCTCGCCCGCGTGCGTAGGAGCGGGCGCCGCGGTTAGCTCGCCTCGCTCGAGCGCAAGGTACGTACCGCGACGTGGACCGTCGTCAAGCCACCCCACCGGCGGAGAGGCCCCCGCACGCGGAACCCCGAGGCCGAGCAGGATCTGGCGCAACAGCGGCTCGAGACGCCCGAACGACTCGCCTCTCGCGGTAGCGGTGCCGACGACGCCGCGGCCCTGCTCGAGAGCGTAGAGCTGGAGCTGCGTCAGGGTGCGTCCCTCTTCCGCGCCCCAGCGGAAGCGGCGCAGGAGCGCCCGGGCCCCCGAGCGCAGCGTGACCGGCTCGAGCCCGAGCTCCTGATAGCCCGGGAATTGCCTCGTCAGGACCTTCCCGTACAGCTCGGCATAGCCCTCGAGCGTGGTGTCCAGCGCAAGCAGATCGACCGAGGCGGCGACGTGACCGCCGGCTTCGTCCGAGAAGACCTGGACCGACTCTTTGGCGAACCAGCCCTCCGGCACCAGCGTCGTAAGGGTCGGCCTGAACCGATGGAGACCGCTCGCATGTTCCTCGTCGCTCGGCACGGTCTAGTAAGGGCGGATGTCCACAGGAAACTGGTCCAAGTAGTCGCTGCGGTTCTCGAAATAGCTCGAGTCGTGGTACGTCGGGCTCATCACGACGTCGAGTCGGCTCTGTGCGTTCATCGCATCGCGGAAGATGGAGTTCGCGAGGAGCGGGTTGAAGTCGTTGCTGTACACCGGTCCCATCAAAGCCAAGTCAGCGTGGATGCGCCGGTTAATGGCATCGCTGACCCCTGCCAGGGCCAGGAATCCGTCGGCCGTGCCGGAGGGGCTGAGCGGGATGTCGAACGACCCGCCAACGACGAGGCTTTGACCGCCGCCGGTGCCGCCGCCGTCGAACACCGAGGTGTCGAAGCCGCCGCCGACTACGAGGGAGTAGCCGCCGCCGGTATCGCCGAAGGTCGAGGTGTCGAAGCCGCCGCCGACTACGAGGGAGTAACCCCCGCCGGTATCGCCGAAGGTCGAGGTGTCGAAGCCGCCGCCGACTACGAGGGAGTAGCCGCCGCCGGTATCGCCGAAAGTCGACGGGTCGAAGCCGCCGCCGATTACGAGGTCGTAGCCGCCGCCCGTGCTGCCGAACATTGAGGTGTCGAAGCCGCCGCCGACAACGAACTGCTGGCCGTCGGGCGGCGATGCGCCGCCGTAGGCCGCACTGACCGCACTGAAGCCACCGTCTTGTGTCACGCCGGCGCGTTGAGAAAGGTCGGAAGCCTGTACGCCGAGCTCGGAAGAGATGCCCTGCAGCGAGCTCCGAACGTCCGCGGTGACGCTGTCGACGACCGCGGCGACGTCGGCCGGCATGCAACCGCAGTCGCAGCCGCAGACCTGGGCGCCAATCGCCTGATACTCACCGGCCGCGTTGTCGAGTGCCGACGCGGTCTGAGCGAGCTGTGCGGGATTGATAACGATCTGGGTCATGACTGGTTCTCCGCCTGTAGTTGTTGTTCGCGCTGCAGCTCTTCCTCGCGGCGAAGCTCAGCCAGCTGGGCCTCGACGCGCGCCGCTGCGCGCAGCACGTAGTTGGACAGGTCTTGAAGCTCTCCGGCGAGCTGTGCGGCTCGGCGGCTCTGGTCGGCCACCGCTCCCCTGAACCGGGTCGCGGCAGGCCCTTCGAACTCCATTCCCTCGACTTGGGCCTGAAGCTGTTGGGCTAGCGCTGCGATCGACTCCGCCTGCGCGCTGAGCATCGCTGCCTCAGACCTCATCATCCCTGGGTCTCCGAGTGATGTAGCCATTGTTTGACCGACCTGAGCCGCCGTCCGCTACGTCGTCAGCCGCCTGCCTGCATGAGCGCCTCGCGGCGCCGCAGGACCTCGGCTCCAGCTTCCTGCAGGGCTTCCTGCAGCCGCCTCAGTGCGGGCTCGTAGTCGCCCGACCAGGACTGGCGGAACCGATCGGCCGCCGGCCCCTGCCACCAGGTGTTGCCGAGCTGGTTGCGAATCGCGCTCGCCAGCTCGTCGATTACCTGGCTCTGCTGGTCGAAGGTGCCCTTCAGCGAGCCGAGCTGCTCGACGTCTGCGCCTACGGTAGACACGTCGTCTTCCCTCCTTTGTGGGGTGCCGCCAGAGACGAATCTACTTCTCTACCGGCGATTTGCCTACCCCGACCGCCCTGTGCGATCGGGCACGGCAGACGATGGCGTAGGCACGTCAACCGGCCCTCAACGGACGCTCAATTGCGATTCTCTACACGTGGCAGACGCCCCCACTGCGACCGGGGACCGGCTCGGCCCGTTCACGCTCGAAGCTGTGCTCGGCGAGGGCGGCATGGGCATCGTGTATCGCGCTATCCGCCATTCGTCCGGCGAGACCGTTGCGGTCAAGGTGCTGAAGCAGGCACTGTCGAGCGACGAGGTCTACCGCCGCCGCTTCGAGCGTGAGGCGCACGTTGCGCGTGAGGTCCGGCACCGCCATCTCGTTCCCGTGCTCGAGTCCGGAGATGATCGCGGCGTGCGCTACCTGGCGATGGCGTTCGTGGACGGCCCGACGCTCGCGGAGAGACTTGCCGCCGGCCCGCTTCCGGTCGGCGAGGCAGTGAGGATCGTGAGCGAGCTCGCCTCTGGGCTGGACGCCCTCCACGCCCAGGAGCTCGTCCACCGGGACGTGAAGCCCTCGAACGCCATGCTCGAGCGGGACGGCACCGCGCTGCTGACCGACTTCGGCCTTGCGCGGGGCCGAGCGCTGACGGTGCTCACGAAGCCGGGCGAGGTGATGGGCACGCTCGACTACATCGCCCCGGAGCTGATCCGGGGGGATGCCGCCACCCCTGCAGCGACATCTACGCGCTGGCGTGCCTCTCGTACGCGTGCTTGATCGGAACACCGCCCTTCGCCGGTCGCGGCATGTTCGAGAAGGCGGTCGCGCACGTGAGCGAAGATCCTCCTGATCCGAGCCACACCCGCGCCGACCTTCCTTCTGCGCTGGGGTGGGCGCTTCTTCAGGGACTGGCGAAGGACCCGGCCCGAAGGCCGACCACGGCCCGAGCCTATGCACGGATGCTCGATTTCGGAAGAGAAGAGCGCTGACCCTGGAGGTCCTGGCCGCCACAGGCCGTGTGGCTACGATGAGACCGGTGAGCCAGCTGTACACGCCGCCCGAGCTCGAGCCAGGCTTTCGCGACTACGAGCCGATCCAGCCCGAGCCCGGCTGGAAGTCGCTGGCGCGCAAGCTCTGGGCGCCGTTCGTCGCCGTCGGAGCCTTCCTCGCGAAATTCGGCGTGGTACTGCTCAAGTTCAAGTTCCTCTGGACGATGTTCGTCTCCGCCGCGGTCTACGTGTGGATCGGCGGCTGGGCGTTCGGGATCGGGCTCATCCTGCTGCTCTTCGTCCACGAGATGGGCCACGTGCTCGAGGCCAGGCGTCAGGGCCTGCCCGTTTCCGCGCCGATGTTCATCCCGTTCCTCGGCGCGATGATCACCATGCGCGAGCTGCCGCACGACGCCTGGCGCGAGGCGCGGATCGGGATCGCGGGCCCGCTGCTGGGCTCGCTGGGCGCGGCCGCGGTCTATGCGGTCGGCGTCGCGTACGACTCCCGGTCGCTGAAGGCGATCGCCTTTCTCGGCTTCCTGATCAACCTCTTCAACCTGCTGCCGGCGAGCCCGCTCGACGGCGGGCGGATCGCGGCCGCGCTGCATCCGTCGATGTGGTGGCTCGGCGTGCTCGGGCTCCTCGCGCTGGTGGTCTACCGCCCGAACCCGATCCTCATCCTGATCCTGCTGCTCTCCGCCAGCGAGATCTGGCACCGCTGGCAGCTGCGCAAGCTGCCGCAGGCCCAGGACTACTACCGCGTGGCGCCGCACCGGCGGCTGGGGATGGGCCTGCTCTACTTCGGCCTGGCCGCCGCGCTCGTCTTCGGCATGCACGCAACCCACGTGCCCCGCGCGTTCTGAGTTGGAAGACCGCCGAGTCCTAGACCGCCGAGACGGCGATCTCGCCGAACACGTCGCGCGGATCGCGAGCGAGTTCCGCCGGGGCTTCGAGGCCGTCGAGCGGATCGGCGGGCCGGCCGTGTCGATCTTCGGCTCCGCGCGGGTCGCCGAGGATCACCCCGCCTACGCTGAGGCCCGGGAGGTCGCGCGGCGGCTCGCCGAGGCCGGATTCGCGATCGTGACCGGCGGCGGGCCCGGCGTGATGGAGGCGGCCAATCGGGGCGCGCGCGAGGGCGGCGGGCTCTCGGTCGGCTTCAACATCGAGCTGCCACACGAGCAGCACTCGAACCCGTACCTCGACATCGACGTCACGTTCAGCCACTTCTACGCGCGCAAGACGATGTTCGTGAAGGCGGCGGAAGGGTTCGTGATCTTTCCGGGCGGGTTCGGCACCTTCGACGAGCTGTTCGAGTCGCTGACGCTGATCCAGACCGGCAAGGTCCTCCACTTCCCGGTCGTGCTCTTCGACTCGGGCTACTGGAGCCCGATGCTCGACTGGGTCCGCTCGCGCACCCTCGCCGAGGAGATGGTCTCGCCTGAGGACCTCGAGCTGTTGCACCTCACCGACGACGCGGAGGACGCGGTCGCCACGATCGTCGACTGCTACGAGCGGCACTGTGCTGCGATGCCGGCCGAGCCCGAGAAGGCCGACGCGCAGTAGGAGTTAAGAGGGCGGCACGACCTGGATCGGCGGGGTCGTCCCGGTCAGGCCGGTCGTGGGGTCGGTCGCCGTGATCGTCTGCATCCCGACCGTGCGCAGGACCGCTCCCGGGAAGGTGTGCTGCGCGGCGTCTGTTGCCGCGTAGCTGTACCCGGCCGGCATCGTCGCCGCCGGGTCGCTGCTCGTCAGCTGCACGGTCCCGAGGTACGGATAGGCGTTGTTCCCGTAGGCGTCGACGGCGCGGACGGTGATGCTGAACGCCGTCCCTGTCGTCGCGACGCTGGTCGTCTGCACGAAGAGACCGACCGGCGGCCCGCCCTTCACCTTGACGACGGGCTGCTTGCCCGGAAGTAGCGCCCGGAACTTCGCCTTGCGGCCCCCGGCTGCCGAGCGGGTCAGCGCCAGGAAGACGTAGCCGTCGGCGGTGAGCTGCGGCGCGGTCACGTTCGAGTACACGAGCTGGTAGCTCTGGTGGCGCTTGCACGTGGTCGCGATCGTGACCTTGCGGACGCCGACCGAAAGGATCTTCGTCGACGCCGCGCACTGGCCCGCGCGCAGCTCGACATAGCCCGGCCCCGAGGCGTTGCGACGCTGCGGCGCGGTCCAGCCGCGCGGGAACTCGACCAGCGTCTGACCGCGGAGAGACGACGAGTCGGCGGTGTAGGTGAACGTCAGCTGGTTGCCGGACGACCCCGCGTAGAGGATGTTCGGCGTGGCGCCCATCCGGCCGATCCCTCTCGGGCTGGAGGCGCCCGCCGCGGCCGCCGCGAGGGCGGAGCCGAGCACGGCAAGTACAACGAGGCTGACCCGGGTCCCGTGCACGGCCCCGAGTGTACTGACGGCCTACACTGGACGAAATGGAGCTTCGCGACCTGCCCTCAGTCGACGAGCTCGCGCGAGACGAGCGGCTGGCCGGCGAGCCGCCGGCGCTCGCGGTCGCGGCGGCGCGCAGCGCCCTGGAGCGGGCGCGCGAGGAGATCAGGGCAGGTCACGAGCCGGGCGACCTGGGCGAGCGCGCGCTGCGGGAGCTGGCCGCAGCCCGGGCGCCGAGCCTGCGACGCGCGCTGAACGCGACCGGGGTGATCGTGCACACGAATCTCGGCCGGGCTCCGCTCCCGGAGGCCGCGCTCGAGCGGGCGCTCGAAGTCGGCCGCAGCTACTCGAACCTGGAATACGACCTCTCGGCCGGCGCGCGCGGCTCGCGCCAGGATCACGTCGCCTCGATCCTGCGGCGGCTGACCGGCGCCGAGGCTGCGCTCGTCGTCAACAACAACGCGGCGGCGGTCATGCTTGCGCTCGCCGCGCTCGCGGAGGGCCGCGAAGTGCTCGTCTCCCGCGGCGAGCTGATCGAGATCGGCGACGGCTTCCGGATCCCGGACGTGCTCGCGCGCTCGGGGGCCTATCTCCGCGAGGTCGGCACGACCAACCGCACCCGCGCCTCGGACTACGAGCGGGCGATCGGGCCCGAGACGGCGGTTCTCCTGCGCGTGCACCAGTCCAACTTCCGCGTCGTCGGCTTCACCGAGCACCCGACGGTGGCCGACGTCGCGGCGGTCGCGCGGCGGCACGAGCTGCCGCTCGTGGACGATCTCGGCTCGGGCGTGCTCGTCCACCTCGAGGACGAGCCCTCCGCCAGGGAGAGCCTCGCCGCAGGCGCCGACCTCGTCTGCTTCTCCGGCGACAAGCTGCTCGGCGGGCCGCAGGCCGGGATCGTCGTCGGCCGCGCGGATCTCGTCGAGAAGCTCCGCCGCCACCCGCTCCAGCGCGCTCTGCGCGCGGACAAGCTGACGCTGGCGGCGCTGGAGGGCACGCTCGGGCTCTATCTCGACCCCGACCGGGCCGCGCGCGAGGTTCCGGTCCTGCGGATGCTGCACGAGCCGGCCGAGGCCGTCCGGGCCCGCGCCGAGCGACTCGCGCAGGCGGTGGGCGGCGAGGTCGAGGAGACGGTCGGCCGGGTCGGCGGCGGTGCGCTGCCGCTGACGGAGCTTCCGAGCTTCGCGTGCGCGGTCGACGAGAACCTCGCGGCGCCGCTGCGCGACGGGGACCCACCCGTCGTCGGAGTCGTGCGCGACGGCCGCCTCCTGCTCGACTGCCGCACGCTGACCGACGCGGAAGCCGCCGAAGCGGCGGACCGCGTCCTCGCTTCCCGCACCGGGTGAGCGAGCGGTCGCAAGACCCGCTCTGGGACCTGCTCCGAGGCGCGCTCGGCACGCGCGCGGTCGCGATAGTGGCGGAACTCGGCGTGCCGGATGTCCTGGCGGAGGGACCGCGCCCCGTCGCCGAGGTCGCGCATGAAGTCGGCGCCGACCCCGACACGCTCTACCGCCTGCTCCGCGCGCTCGCGAGCGAAGGCCTCTTCGCCGAGGAGGAGCCTGGCGTCTTCCGCAACACCGACGCCTCCGAGCGGCTCCGCGGCGGGTGGGCAGACTTCGCGCACCTCTTCGGCGGGATCTTCTACCAGGCGTTGGCAGACCTGGACGCGTCCGGCGAATCGCGCTTCGAGGCACGCTTCGGCAGCGATTTCTGGACCTGGCTGAAGGCTCATCCCGAGGAGCGCGGCGCCTTCGACCGCGCAATGGAGCAGGGCAAGGAGGGCCGGCTCGAGCGGCTGAAAGCGGTCGAATGGCGGGGCGACGAGACCGTCGTCGACGTCGGCGGCGGAAACGGCTCGCTGCTGGTCGGCCTTCTGGGCGTGCAGCCGGGGCTGCGCGGGATCGTCCTCGACCTGCCCGAGACGGAGCGGGACGAGGCTGCGCTCGGCGACCGGATCGAATTCGTCGAGGGAGACTTCTTCGAGAGCGTGCCGCGAGGCGACGTCTACATCCTGGGAACGATCCTCCACGACTGGGACGACGAGCGGGCCACCGCGATCCTGCGGACGATCCACGCGGCCGCCCCAGCGGACGCCCGTCTGCTCGTCATCGACGCGGTCGTGCCCGCCGGGAACGAGCCGGGCGGCGGCAAGTGGCTCGATCTGCTCATGCTCGCCCTCTCAGGCGGGAAGGAACGAAGCGAGGCGCAGTGGCGCGAGCTGCTCGCGGCCGGCGGCTTCGAGCCGGTTCGGTTCCATGCGGCGCTGATCGAGGCCGTCCCGTGCCGCTGACGGTCGGCACCGCCGGCCACATCGACCACGGCAAGACGTGGCTCGTACGGGCGCTGACCGGCAAGGACACCGACCGCCTGCCCGAGGAGCAGCAGCGCGGGATCTCGATCGAGCTCGGGTACGCGCCGCTCGATCTCGGCGACGGGGTGCGCGTCTCGCTCGTCGACGTCCCGGGCCACGAGCGTTTCGTGCGGACGATGGTCGCAGGCGCGACCGGGATCGACCTCTTCCTGCTCGTGATCGACGCTGCCGAGGGCGCGCGGCCGCAGACGCACGAGCACCTCGCGATCCTGCGCCTGCTTGGCGTCGAGCGTGGAGTCGTGGCGGTCACGAAGGCCGATGCGGTCGACCCGGAGACCCTCGAACTGGCACTCGCCGAGGCGGGTGAGCTCGTTCCGGGCGCGGAGGTAGTGGCGGTAAGCGCCAAGACCGGCGAGGGGCTCGACGAGCTGCGGGCAGCCTTGCGGGCGACAGGCGCGCGAGGCCGAGCGCGACCGCTCCGGTGGTGCGACGCGCCTGTACGTCGACCGCGCGTTCACGCTGACCGGGATCGGGACCGTGGTGACCGGGACGCTCTGGTCGGGCTCGATCTCGCCCGGCGACGAGCTGCGCGTCGAGCCGGCGGGCGTACGGACCCGCGCGCGCAGCGTGCAGGTGCACGACCTCGATGTCCTCCGCGCCGAAGCCGGGCAGCGCGTCGCGGTCAATCTGCCGGGCCTCGCCCGCACGGTGCTGGGCCGCGGCCACGCGCTCGTCGAGCCCGGCCACTACCCCGTCAGCTGGCGGCTCGACGTCGTCCTCGAGGAGCTCGAGCCCATCCCGGCGGCGGTGACCGTTCACCTCGGCACGAGCGACGTCTCCGCCCGCGTCGTCCGCTCGGGCCGGTTCGCACAGCTTCGCCTGCGCGAGCCGGTGGTCGCCGCACGCGGCGATCGCGTGATCCTGCGGACGGAGACGACCGTCGGCGGCGGGACGGTGCTCGACCCGGCGCCCGCGCGCTCGTTCGATCCGGAGCGGCTCGAGCTGCTCGAGCGCGGAACGCCCGAGGAGATCTTGCGCGCGCTCGTTCGAGGGCCTGTCACCGGCGCGAGCCTGCAGGCCCGCGGGCTGTTCGCGCCCGCCGAGCTTGCCCGCGGGCTCGCGGCGCTCGAGCAGGCCGGCGACTGGTTCTTCACGCCGGAGTGGCTCGAAGAGGTGCGCGCGGCGGCACGCGAGCGGCTCGCGCGGCGCGCCGAGGAATCGCCGCTCGACCCGGGCCTGCCGCTGGCCGAGCTGCTGCCGCCGGAACCGTGGGCCGCGACTGTCGCGCCGCTCCTCCACGTCGAGCGCCGCGGGGCCAAGGCATTCCTCCCGGGCGCAGCGCCGCGCCTGGCGAACGACAAGGCCGCCACGGCCGCACAACTCGAAGCGGAGCTCGAGGAGAACGGCTTCGCCCGCCTCGACGACCGGGAGCTCGGAGCCTTCCTCGAGGCCGGCGGGCGCCTGAAGCGCGTCGGCGACGGCCTCGCCGTCTCGACCGAGCTCTACGAGCGCGGGCGCGAGACGCTGCACGAGCTCGACCCGATCACGCTCGCCGCCTTCCGTGACGCCCTCGGCATCTCGCGCCGGACCGCGCAGCTCCTGCTCGAGCGCTTCGACGCCGACGGCCTTACGCGCAGAGTCGGCGACGAGCGCGTGCTGCGACGCTCGGCGGTGAAAGGAAAAGGCCCGCCGTAGCGGGCCTCTCCCACGGGAAGTCGGAACCGGCTAGCTCGGCCCGATCGTCACCAGGTGCCAGCTCGGATCGGCCTTGAAGGCCTTGTCGAACGTGAGCTGGGTCACCGGGTGCACGACCGTGCTGCCCAGCAGCGGAGTCGTGTAGATCTCCGTGTAACCGGTGCGGTTGCTGACGAATGCGAGCGTCCGCCCGTCAGGCGCGTACGCCGGATGGACGTCGCTGTACTTGCTCAGCGTGATCCGCACAGGCGCCGGCGTGGTGCTGGTGCTGAGGACATCGAGCGTCCAGATGTCGTTCGAGCCCATCAGGTTGCTCGCGTACGCGATCTGCGCACCGCTCGGCGACCAGGTCGGGTCGAAGTACGTCGCCCCGTTCCAGTCGGCGGTCACGTGCGTCAGCCGGCCGGTGGTCATGCTGAGCAGGAAGATCCCGTTACCGCCGAGCGGCGCACCCGTCCGGTAGAAGGCGATCGTCTTCCCGTCAGGCGCCACAGCGGGGCCGAGGTTCTGCACGGGTGCCGAGGTCTTGGTCAGCTGCCTGACCGCGGTGCCCTTGCTCGAGACCGAGAACAGGTCGAAGTTCCCGTCTCTGTTGCTCGTGAAGTAGACCGTGTTGTCGTCGGCCCAGCTCGGATGACAGTTCCAGATTCCTGGAACCGGGCTGAGCGTCAGAGGACGCAGGTTCGAACCGTCCGCGTTGACGACCATCAGGTCCGCGCCGCCGGTGACGTGCTGGCGCTCGAAAGCGACTGCTGCGCCGCTCGGGGACCACACCGGCTGAACGTCGCTGCGCGCGCCGATGGTCTTGTCGTGCGAGACGTTGAACAGATTCTTGCCGGCAGCGTTCATCGTGTAGATGTCCGCCTGCCCGTCGGCCTGGCTGGTGAACGCGATCTTGGAGACCGTCGGTCCATAGGCGTCCTGATTGATCACAGGCGCCGCCAAGGCCGGAACCGCTCCGAACGCTGCAGTCGCGACTACGGCAACTGCCCATCGAAGCTTCATCATCTTCTCCACCTCCTTAGTTTCCTCCAGGAGGCTGTCGCACCTCGGTCGATATCGCATCGGCTACTTCCCACACGCCGCCTCAGTAGAAAGCAGCACCGGACGGAGGCCCGGCGGCGCTAGGCTCGCGGCGGAGCGGCATGGGCCCGGTGGCCCAGCTGGTCTTCAAAACCGGTGCGGTCGTGTAACCCACGGCTCGGTAGGTTCGACTCCTGCGCCGCTCCGCTAGCCGAAAGTTGGCACCGACGTCGAATCGAGGGATAGTCGGTGGGGTGACGGCTCAACCGACCGGAACGGTGACCCTGCTGTTCACCGACGTCGAAGGGTCGACGCGCCTGCTCCGCCGGCTGGGCCGTCGGCGCTACACGGACGCGCTCGGGCAGCACCGGCGCCTCTTGCGTGAGGCCTTCGAGCGCTACGACGGCTACGAAGTGGATTCCGAGGGCGACTCCTTCTTCGTGGCATTTGCACAGGCGACGACGGCCGTCGCCGCGGCCTCCGAGGCTCAAGAGGCCTTGGCACGAGCCGCGTGGCCCGAAGGGGAGGCGTTCCCGGTGCGGATCGGGATCCACACCGGCGAGGCGAGAGCCGATCCGCCGAGATACGTCGGGCTCGACGTGCACCTTGCCGCGCGGATCATGGCGGCGGGACACGGCGGGCAGGTGCTGTTGAGCCAGGCCACGCGCAGCCTCGTGGACACGCCTGCGGCCGATCTCGGTGAGCACACGTTGAAGGACTTCGACGAGCCCGTCCGCCTGTTCCAGCTCGGAGGCCGCAGGTTTCCGCCGCTCTTGACGGTCGCGAACACGAACCTGATGCGCCCGCCGATGAGCTTCGTTGCTCGCGCCGACGAGCTGGCCGACGTATTGAGGCTCATCCGCTCCGACGCTCCCCTGGTCACGCTCACTGGCCCCGGCGGGACCGGCAAGACGAGGCTGGCTCTCGAGGCTGCGATCACCTCGATCGGCGACTGGCCGAACGGCGTGTGGTTCGTCCCCCTGGCGCCCGTCACGGACGAGGCTCTCCTCGAGCCGACGATCGCCAGCGTCGTCGGGGCATCCGGAGAGCTGCGCGAGGCGCTCCGCTCCAGACGCTTGCTGCTCGTGCTCGACAACCTCGAACAGCTGCCCGCCGCGCCGCCCATCCTCGCCGAGCTACTGGCTGCCTGTCCCGATATGCGTGTGCTCGCGACCAGCCGGACGCGGCTCAACCTGTCGATCGAGCAGGAATACCCCGTCTCGACGCTGCCGCCGGCCGACGCCGCCGAGCTGTTCGTGCAGCGCGCCCGCCTGCGGAAGCCGCGGTTCGAGCCGGACGACTCCGTGCTCGAGATCGCACGGCTACTCGACGGGCTGCCCCTGGCGCTCGAGCTCGCCGCCGCCCGCATCAAGGTGCTCACGCCGGCGCAGATCCTCGAGCGGCTGGGCCGAAGCCTCGATGTGCTCGGTGGCGGCCCGGTCGACGCCCCGGAGCGACAGCGCACCTTGTGGGCCACGATCGACTGGAGCCACGCGCTTCTCGACCACGACGAGCAAGCGCTCTTTCGGAGGCTCGGCGTCTTCGCCGGCGCCTTCGACCTCGAGGCCGCCGAGGCAGTCGGCGGCGGCGACCTGGACACGCTCGCCTCGCTGGTCGACAAGAGCCTCCTCCGACCCGCCGGCGAAGGCCGCTTCGCGATGCTGCACGTCCTCCGCGAATTCGCCCGTGACCGGCTGGAAGCGGCCGGCGAGCTGCACGGCGCGTCCCGCGAGCATGTCGTTCACTACCTACGCCTCGTCGAGCGAGCCGAGCCGCAGCTCCGAACGTCGCGGCACCTGGAGACGATCGATCGCCTGGAAGCCGACCGTGCCAATTTCGTGCGGGCGATCGAGTGGGCCGTCGACAACGAGCATGAGCTCGCCCTCGACCTCTTCGGGAAACTCAGACACGTCTGGTGGGATCGCGGTCGCGAGGGATGGGTGCTGGCGCAGCGCGTGCTCGCCGCGGGGCCGATGCAGCCGACGCCGGCGCGCGCCGCCGCGCTTCACGCCGCCTCTGGCTTGGCGTGGGCTTACGGCGATCTCGAGCAGGCCGTTTCGCTGGACGAGGAGGCGCTTGAGATCTACGAGCAGCTCGACGATCCGATCAGGAGCGCGAACGCGCTGGTGTTTCTCGGCACCCTCTATCAGGCGGTCGGTCGACCGGACGGACGAAAGACACTCGAGCGAGGACTTGCGCGCTTGCAGGAAGCCGGTGACGAGTACGGCGCCACGACCGCCCTGGGCAACCTCAGCCACCTGGCGCTCGAGGACGGTGAGTTCGCCACGTCGGCCCGCCTCAGCGAGCAGGCTGCGGCTCGAGCCCGTGAGCACGGTTTCGAGCTCATCGAGGCCATGGCGACGTGCAACCAGGCCGTCGCCCTCGTTCACGAGGACGATCAACGCGCCGAAGCGACCGCTCTCTCCGCGCTTCGGCTGTGCGCGCGGACCAATCTGCACCTCTGGATCGGAACCTGCCTTTTCGTTGTCGCGGCAGCCATCGCGGCGAAAGAGCCCAGACGAGCGGCTTTGCTACTCGGCGCCGCGGAAGCGGAGCTCCAGAGCGCGCGGAAGGATCAGGCCGAGACGGCGGTGTACGAGAACGCCACGACGGCCGTGCGAGCAGCGCTCGGCGCAACCGGGTTCGAGCAGTCGCTGGAGGAAGGCCGCATGCTGGGCCGTGACGCAGCGGTGGATCTCGCGCTCGGGTCGAGCGACTAGCACGTCTTGTAACGGACCTTGCAATCGCTGGCGATCCGTGGGATGGTGGCTGCGCAGTAGACCTCGCGCAGGCCCGGGACTCAAACGGTCCCGTCTCCTCCCCACGGGCTCTGGTGTAGAGAAGGGGGCGTCCCTTCTTCTCTCGGAACGGGGGGCAAGGAGATCACTATGCGGCAGTGCTGGACACGTGCGTCACGTCCACTTTTTGTTCTGATGGTTGTCGTCGTCGTTGCCGGCGCGCTCGCGCTTGCAGGCGCGTCTGCCGTGAGCTCGAGCCTCGTCTCTGCCAGGCCGCTGTCCGGCGCTCCGGCGCTGAAGCAGGCCCAGGCGGCCGGCATCGACGCCGGCGCCGTTAGCGAGCCCGCCACAACCTCCAGCCCCGACATTCTGGCGCCGGCGGATCTGATCGTGGGCGAGGGTGACGATCACGTCGACTTGACTGTCGCCTTGTCCGACCAGAGCGACAATCCGGTCTCGGTCCACTACGCCACCGCCGACAGCACGGCCGCCGCGGGCGTCTGCGGCAACAGCGGCGACTATGCCGCCGTCTCAGGACACGCTCAACTTCGCGCCGGGGGAGACGACCAAGGTCGTCCGCGTGCAGATCGTCGACTGCCCGGTGGTCGAGGGGTTCGAAGCCTTCACCTTCAATCTGAGCGCAGCAATCAACGGGGTGATCGCAAGGGCGAGCAGCCGGATCAGCATCGTCGACAACGACACGATCGTGCCCACGCCGAAGCTGTTCGTGCGCGATGCGATCGTCGACGAGAAGGACGGCAACGCGCTCGTCTCGGTGCTGCTGGGCGGCCCCGCAGGCCAGGCCTCGGACAGCACCGTCACCGTCAACTTCGCAACGGCAAACGGAACCGCACACGACGGAGACGACTACAGCGCCGCCGGCGGCACGCTCACCTTCGCGCCCGGAGATACGGCCAAGACCGTTGCCGTCCACATCACGGATGACGACGACGCGGAGGGGCAGGAGAACTTCTTCTTCACCCTGAGCGGCGCCAGCAATGCCGACCTCGCCACCGGCACCGGGACGGTCACGATCGGCGCGAGCGACACGCCCGATTCGACCGACCCGGACATTCGCGCGCCCGCCGATCTGGTCATCGGTGAGGCGGATGGGTTCATCGACCTGCCGGTCACCCTCTCTGCGCCGGAGCCTGAATCCGGTGTCGGTCCATTACTCGACGTTCGACAGCACGGCCGCCGCGGGCACGTCTGCGGCAACAGCGCCGACTACGTCGCCGCCTCAGGGACGCTCAATTTCGCGCCGGGGGAGACGACCAAGGTCGTTCGCGTGCAGATCGTCGACTGCCCGGTCGGTCGAGGCGTTCGAGGCTTTCACCTTCAAGCTGGACACGGAGCACAACGGCGTGATCTCGAGGGCGAGCGGCCGGATCAGCATCGTCGACAACGACACGATCGTGGCCACGCCGAAGCTGTTCGTGCGCGATGCGGTCGTCGACGAGAAGGACGGCAACGCGCTCGTCTCGGTCTTGCTGGGCGGCCCCGCCGGACAGGCCTCGAACAGCACCGTCACCGTCCACTACGCAACCGCGAACGGAACCGCGAACGGCTCTGACTACACCGCAGCCGGCGACACGCTGCTCTCCTTCGCGCCGGGAGAGACGGCCAAGACCGTGGTCGTCCCGATCGCGGATGACGGTGCCGACGGAGGCGGCGGAGAGCTTCTTCGCTCAGCCTCAGTACACCCCTCCACGCCGACATCGCCACCGGCACCGGGACGGTCACGATCGGCGCGAGCGACACGCCCGATTCGACCGACCCGGACATTCGCGCGCCCGCCGATCTGGTCATCGGCGAGGCGGATGGGTTCATCGACCTGCCGGTCACTCTGTCTGCGCCGAGCCTGAACCCGGTGTCAGTCGAGTACTCGACGCTCAACAGCACTGCCTTCGCTGGCACCGTCTGCGGCAACAGCGCCGACTACGTCACCGCCTCAGGGACGCTCAACTTCGCGCCTGGGGAGACGACCAAGGTCGTTCGCGTGCAGATCGTCGACTGTACGACTCGGCGGTCGAGCGCGTTCGAGGCCTTCACCTTCAACCTGGACACGGAGCACAACGGCGTGATCTCGAGGGCGAGCAGCCGGATCAGCATCGTCGACAACGACACGATCGTGCCCACGCCGCAGCTGTTCGTGCGCGATGCGGTCGTCGACGAGAAGGACGGCAACGCGCTCGTCTCGGTCTTGCTGGGCGGCACAGCAGGCCAGGCCTCGAATAGCACCGTCACCGTCCACTACGCGACCGCGCAGGGAAGCGCGACCGAGGGAGACGACTACACCGCCGCCGGCGGCACGCTCTCCTTCGCGCCCGGGGAGACGGCCAAGACCGTGGTCGTCCCGATCGCCGACGACGGTTCCAACGAGCCTGCGGAAAGCTTCACGCTCGCTCTCAACACCCCCCTCCACGCCACGATCACCCGCGGCACCGGGACGGTCACGATCGGCGCGAGCGACGCTACCGCAGTCTCGCAGCCCGGAATCTCCGCGCCGTTCGATGTCGCAGTGGGCGAGGGGGACGGCTTCGTCGATTTGACGGTGCGCCTCTCCGCGCCGGGCCAGAGCACGGTGTCGGTCACGCTACACGACTCATAACGTAACCGCCTTCGCCGGACGTCTGCGGCAACGGCGGCGACTACGTCACCAGCACAGGGACGCTCAACTTCGCGCCCGGGGAGACGACCAAGGTCGTTCGCGTAGAGATCGTCGATTGTCCCAATATCGAGAATCCCGAGACATTCACGTTCGATCTGAGTGCGGCGAACCACGGCACGATCACCGACGCCAGCGCAGTGATCACGATCGGCGACAACGACGGTCAGGTCAGCCTCAACAGCATCGAGGTGACGCCGGCGAACCCGCTGATTGCGGTCGGGGCCGACCAGCAGTTCACCGCCACCGGCACCTATTCGGACACTCATACCGAAGACCTGACCTCGACGGCTACCTGGGCTTCGGCGAATTCGTCCGTGGCGACGATCAGCACGGGCGGCCTCGCGCACGGCGTCAGCGCCGGCTCGACCACGATCTCGGCGACGGTCGGACCAATCACCGGCTCGACCGGGCTCGCGGTTACCGGGCCGCCGCCTCCACCGCCTCCGCCTCCACCGCCTCCGCCTCCACCGCCTCCGCCTCCACCGCCTCCGCCTCCACCGCCTCCGCCTCCACCCCCTCCGCCTCCACCCCCTCCGCCTCCACCCCCTCCGCCTCCACCACCGCCTCCACCGCCGCCTCCACCACCGCCTCCGCCTCCCCCGCCTCCGCCTCCACCGCCTCCGCCTCCGCCTCCACCGCCTCCGCCTCCGCCTCCACCTCCACCGCCTCCGCCTCCGCCTCCACCGCCTCCGCCTCCGCCTCCGCCGCAAAAAGTCCACTGCCTAGTCCCGCACGTGGTCGGCCTGACGCTGGCCAAGGCGAAGAAGAGGATCCGGAGGGCGCACTGCAGCACCGGCAAGATCACGCGCAAGGCCTCGACCGCAAGGAAAAGGAACCACGTGCTCGCGCAGAGGCCGCGGCCGGGCAGGCAGCTGGCCTCCGGCGCCAAGGTCAACCTGACCGTGGGGAACGGACGGAAGCGCTGATCCAAATAGGTCGCCTGAAGAGAGGGCGCTATGCGCCGAGAGTCGCGCTTGGCCTATTGGCCGCGTTGGTCGTGAGCTCTCCCGCCGCGGCCACCGTCGCCCGTGCGGAGTGCGCCGACCTCGACGCACACGCTCACAGTCACGCTGGGCTCGATTTTGCCGAACGCAGCCGTTAGCCCTTCTCCGGCTCCGCACGGGACATTGACGCCCGCGGCTTCGGCTTCGGGAGCGTGACGAGTTCGCCCGCCGGGATCGACTGCAGGGACTACGGCCCCTGCGTGGCTAAGTTCGAGGAGGGGACCGTGGTCACGTTGACCGAGACACCAGGCGGTTGGACCTTCGAGGGCTGGAGCGGCGACTGCACTGGCTACGACGCCTGCGTGGTGACGATGGACCGGGACCGAACGGTGAAAGCGACCTTCTACGACTCGTCGATCCCGCCCTATCCGCCACCGTGCCACGTGCCGAACGTGGTGGGGATGCTGCTGGGCAAGGCGGTCGTGAAAATCAAGCATGCCGGCTGCAGGCCGGGCAGAGTGACTCTCCGGCGTTCGAGCAAGGCGCGAAGGCGCCACGTGATCGGGCAGAGCCTGAGGCCCGGGAAGACGGTCAAGCACCGCACGAGAGTCAATCTGACGGTCGGCAGGGGACCGAAGAGGAAGTAATGCGACTTCGTCGGTTGTCGCACCCGCGTTTCTTCGGAGTCGTTGCCGCGATCCTCGTGATGACCTTTGCCGCTGTGGCTGCGGCCGGCCACACCGCTCCGGCGGCGGACTGCACGACCGCCACCGCCAAGCAGCTCGTCAACGAGCACGGTCTGAACAACTTCTTGTTGCCGGATCCGGTCTCCCAGCTGCTGTGCGGCCCGTTCACCGGTCCCGGCTCCGAGGCGATGGCGGTCGCGATAGCGGCGCCGACCTGCTGGGGCAGGCAACGCTGGGCGGTTTTCAACTTCACCGGCGGCGCCTGGCAGCTCGCACTCGACCAAATCGACTGGATCTTCGAGCTGAAGGCCGTCGGCAGCGACATCCGCGAGCGCTCCCCCGTTTTCCGGGCGGGCGATCCTCGTTGCCTTCCGAGCGGCGGCAGCCACGCACGTCTCTGGCACTGGGACGGGACCAGGCTCGTCCCTGGTCCCTGGAAACAGGTGACTCCGGGGAAGCGGAAGTTCACCTACGGCTTCCTGAGGACGCCGTCGGGCAATGTCCATTGCGACTGGGGCTATGGCGGCGCCTCGCACCCATGGGTCCGCTGCGGAATCAAGAGCGGGATCAAGCCGCCGCCGCCCAAGCGAGGGCCACACTGCACCGTTCCGAACCGAATCACGATGCACCCGGCCGGACGCGCACAGTTGTCGCGCTCTATCTGCCCCGGCGAGGACGAAGGAGACGCTGGGCCGTTCGCTCAGCCGGGGCGCGTGCTCGCCTACGGTAAGAGCTGGGCGCCGGCGGGGGTCGGTCTCCGTTGCAGCTCGGCCTTCAAGGGTCTCACCTGCCGCAACAAGGGCGGCCACGGCTGGTTCATGAGCCGCGCTCGGACGCGGCGCTTCTAGCGGCACTAGGGCTCGCGACCTCCGCCGGGCATCGCCGCCGGCGGGTCTGATCCGTGTTTTCGAGCAGGCGAACTGCGCGACTTCCCGACGCCGGAACGAGCTGCCGGTCGTAGCTTGGTGGCATGGAAGCTACTCACCTACATATTCGCCATCCGCTGCCCTCGCGGCTCGCCCCCCACCCGGCCTCCCATCCTGATAGCTGGGCGACACAGCTTCGGTGGCTCGCCGCCGCGGCGGGCATCGGCTTTGCGATTCCGTTCCTCGGGTCGAGCGTCCTGGGGCTGCAGCACGACCTGTACCTGGGCATCTACTTCATCACGGTGCTGGGGCTCTTCGCCGCGTACTCCTACGCCACTGGGCTCGACCTGCGCGGGACGGTCGGTCGCCAGTGGAAGCTCGGCGTTTTGCTCGGGATCGTCGTGGGCGCCGTGCTCGTCCGGAACGTCCTGTCCGAGAGCGCGACGCCCCGCCCACACGGCGCGTACTACGTCTTCGAGCTGATCTGGCGAGGCGGCATCTACGGCGCGGTCGATGCGCTGCTGCTGACCGTGCTGCCCTGCCTCGTGGTCTACCGCGCGCTGGGTAGCCGTCTCGGGACCTGGTCGCGGCGCCTCGCGTACTTCGGCGCCTCGCTGGCTCTCGTCGTGGCCATGACTGCGATCTACCACCTCGGCTACACGCAGTATCGGCAGGACGGGGTTCGCGCCCCGGAGACCGGGAACACGATCATCTCCGTGCCGATGCTCCTGAGCACGAATCCGATCGGGTCGATCGCGGACCACATGGCCATGCACATCTCGGCCGTCACGCGCACGTACGAGACCGACGTCCGGCTGCCGCCGCCCACCAAGGCGCGCTAGCCGTCCGTGAAGGCTCGATCGACGCTCGCTGCGATCTTCGGCGTCCTCGTCTACCGCGCCCTGCTCCGGCCGTGGATCCTGAACTGGGGCGCGACCGACGCCGAGGCGGCGGCTCTCCTTCCTGGAGACGAGCTGCTCGAGGAAGCGGACGGCGTCGCCACGCGCGCGATCACGATCGACGCGCCGCCATCGGCCGTGTGGCCGTGGCTCGCGCAGATGGGGCCGGCTCCACGCGGGGGCGCGTACACGTACGACTGGATCGAGAATCTGCTCGGGCTGAACATGCACAGCGCCGACCGCGTGCTCCCGGAGTTCCAGCATCCGCAGGTCGGAGACGGCTTCGGTCTCGGCGCGAACCAGATGCGCTTCGTGCGGGTCGAGCCCAAGCAGGTGCTGGCCATCCGCTCGGGGGACGGCAACTGGGTCTGGACGTTTGTTCTCCAGGACCACGACGGCAAGACGAGGCTGATCAGCCGCAACCGCTTCCGCCTCCCGAGACTCCGCGACAGGATCGGAATGATCCCGATGGAGCCCGCCTCGCTCGTGATGGAGCGGAAGATGCTGCGCGGCCTCAAGGACCGCGCCGAGCGCCTGGCCGGGGCAGCTCCGTCGCTGCCGCTCCGATAGGCTCGGCGCATGCGCGCTATTCGCTCACTGCTGCTGTTCATGCTGGGCTTCTGGAGCGGGATGATGGCCGCGGCCGGTTTCGTGAAGCGGGCAGTGCCCTCGCGCGGAGACGAAGAGAGCGACGAGCTCGCGCTGGTGGCGGTCATGGACGGAATCGAGCTCACGAACAGCTCGAAGACGTTCAAGGGGGGCTCGATGGTGGCCTGGTACGGCGGCATCGCCGTCGACCTGCGCGAGGCCGAGCTCGCGCCGGACGCACGACTGGCGGTGCGAACGCTCTTCGGAGGGATCGCGATCAGGGTTCCTCCGACCTGGCGGATCCAGTCGAGCGTGACGGGGCTCGCCGGCGGCGTAGACGTGGACACAGCCGCCCTGGACGATGCGGACGCGCCCGTGCTCGTCGTCGAGGGCAGGGCCTTGTTCGGAGGCGTCGCCGTCGGCACCAAGGTGGACGCCGCGATGACCGAGCCGGCGGAGCACGTGGCGGAGCCGGCCGCCGAGTAGCCGCCCCGCGGCCTGATGCGCGTCTTCGTGCGGCGGCCCGGCGACGAGGAGTCCGAGCCACTCGCGCTGCGCCCGCCGGCCTCCGTCGCCGACGTGGCCCGGACGATTCACCAGGGACTCGAGCAGGACTGCACCGGCGCGCGCGTCTGGGCCAGTCGGCCCACTCCCGGGTCAGCGTGTCGGCCGGACGCACGCGGTCGCCGACGACGACACGATCGAAGTCCTCGTGCGCTAAGCCTCCGCGTACCGGCAACCGAAGCGAGACTTGCCGAAACAAGGGCAAATCCGCACAATGAGCCCGGCATCCCCCAGTTTCTCGCCCACATGATTCGGAGGACAGGCCCATGGCCAAGAAGGCCCTGACCGCCGTGAGCGCTCGCCCCGACGGCGCGCCCGCCGGCGCGCCCGCGGACGGCGCTGCGGCGCGCGGCGCGCTGGCCGCGGACATCATCATCAAGAACGCGCCCGACCCCGTGTTCGTGTCGGACCTCGAGGGCAAGATCCTCCAGGCGAACGACGCCGTCTCCCAGCTCCTCGGCTTCCGCCAGGACGAGGTCGTCGAGCAGTCGCTCTCGCGCTTCATCAGCCCCGAGGAGACCCGCGAGTTCACGGCAGCCCTGCGCGAGGTCGTCGAGCGCGGCGTCACCCGCAACGCGGTGCTGAACCCGCGCAGCGCCTCGGGCGAGGTGATCCCGACGACGCTGAACGCCTCGGCGCTCCGAGACGCCGACGGCAGCGTGATCGGCGCGATCGGCGTGCTCCGCGACATGCGCGAGCTGGACAAGGCCCGCGCCTACGCCGAGTCGCTGATCAAGAACGCGCCCGACCCGGTGTTCGTCTCCGACCTCGAAGGCAAGATCCTCGAGGCCAACGACGCCGTCTCCGAGCTTCTGGGTTTCCGCCGGGACGAGGTCGTCGAGCAGTCGCTCTCGCGCTTCATCAGCGAGGAAGAGACCCGCGAGTTCACCGCCGCCCTGCGCGAGGTCGTCGAGCGAGGCGTCACCCGCAACGCTCGGCTCAACCCGCGCGCGGCCACCGGCGAGGTGATCCCGACCAGCCTCAACGCCTCGGCGCTCCGAGACGCGGACGGCTCCGTGATCGGCGCGATCGGCGTGCTCCGCGACATGCGCGAGCTGGACAAGGCCCGCGCCTACGCCGAGTCGCTGATCAAGAACGCGCCCGACCCGGTGTTCGTCTCCGACCTCGAAGGCAAGATCCTCGAGGCCAACGACGCGGTCTCCGAGCTCCTCGGCTTCCGCCGGGACGAGGTCGTCGAGCAGTCCCTCTCGCGCTTCATCTCGGAGCAGGAGACGCGTGAGTTCACGGCCGCGCTGAGAGAGGTCGTCGAGCGCGGCGTCACCCGCAACGCGCGCCTCAACCCGCGCGCGGCCACCGGCGAGGTGATCCCGACCAGCCTCAACGCCTCCGCCCTGCGCGACGTCGACGGCAACGTGATCGGCGCAATCGGCGTGCTCAGGGACATGCGCGCCTACGAAGCCGTCGTGCACGACCTCGAACAGTCGAAGACGGAGCTCCAGGAGAAGATCCTCGACCTCGAGAAGTTCGAGGAGGTCGTGGTCGGCCGCGAGCTGAAGATGATCGCGCTCGAGAAGGAGCTCGAGCAGCTGCAGGCGGAAGTCGAGAAGAACAAGCGGGGGCAGGACCCAGGCTGATGGACCGGCGCAAGGCGGAGGCAAAGCCCAGCGCAGCCGCCCTGCGCGAGGAGATCGCTCGTCTGGAGCAAAGAGTCGCCCAGGCCGAGGAGCGCCGCCGCGCGCTCGTTCACATCATGGGCGACCTGAACGAGTCGAACCGCAAGCTCGGCGAGCAGCGCAAGGCCATGCTCCACATCCTCGAGGACTCGCACCAGTCCAACCAGAAGCTGGGCGACAGCCGCAAGGCGATGATCCACATCATGGGCGATCTGCGTGAGACCACGCAGGAGATGGAGCGGCGCGAGCAGGAGCTCCGCGAGAAGCAGGAGCAGCTCGTCCAGGCCGGCAAGCTCGCGACCCTCGGCGAGCTGACCACCGGGGTCGCGCACGAGCTCAACAACCCGCTGAACAACATCGGCCTCTTCGTCGGCAACGTGCTCGACCAGATCCGGCTCGGCCGGTTCGACGCCGAGGCGGCCGAGCGGGAGCTCGAGAACGCGATGGAGCAGGTGCGGAAGGCGACGGTGATCATCTCCCACCTGCGGACGTTCGGCCGGGCCGCGTCGGTCACGTTCGAGCCCGCGGACATCGACGAGGTGATCGAGCACTCCCTGCTCCTGATGCAGGAGCAGCTCCGCCTGCGCGGGATCGAGGTCGTGCTCGACCTCTGCGCGGAGGAGCTCGTCGTCTTCGGCAACCCCATCCAGCTCGAGCAGGTCTTCGTGAACCTGCTGACAAACGCGCGCGACGCGCTCGAGGACGGGCGCACGAAGCGGATCTGGGTCGAGACGACGCGCGACGAGGAGCTCATCACCATCCGCTTCTCCGACTCGGGCCCGGGAATCCAGCGCGAGCTCGAGCAGCGCGTCTTCGACCCCTTCTTCACGACGAAGGAGGTCGGCGCCGGGACGGGCCTGGGCCTTTCGATCACGTACAGCATCGTCAAGGAGCACGGAGGCGAGATCGCCGTCGAGCAGCGGAGCGGCCGCGGCGCGAGCTTCCGGATCGAGCTTCCGGCGCTGCGCGACCAGGAGGCGCTCGCGTGATCGACGCTGCGCGCATCCTGATCGTCGACGACGACGCGGCGCTCCTCGAGGCGCTGCCGGAGATGCTTCGGCTACGGCTCGACGGAATGCGCATCGACACCTGCGACAACGCCGTGGAGGCGCTCGATCGCGTGGCGCGCGTCGACTACGACGCCGTCGTGACCGACATCAAGATGCCCGGCATGGACGGGCTCGCCGTCCTGCGGGAGATCAAGCAGCTGCGGCCGAAGACGCCGACGCTCCTGATCACCGGCCACGGCGAGCACGACCTCGCGGTGAAGGCCCTGCGCGGCGGCGCGTACGACTTCGTCCAGAAGCCCATCGACCGCGAGTACTTCGTCGCATCGCTGCAGCGCGCGATCGACGTGCGCCGGCTCGGGCGGCAGGTCGAGGAGCAGCGGCTCGCGCTCGAGCAGCACGCGCGTGTGCTCGAGCACGTCGACGACGGCGTCTTCCTCGTCGACGCGGATGGGCTCGTGCAGCACTGGAATCCCGCGGCCGCGGCCATCACCGGGCTCGACCCGGAGGGCGTGCTCGGGCGGCTCGCGGTCGACGTCCTCCCCGGCTGGGCCGAGCTCCAGCCGCTCGTACCGGTCGGCCCCCGCCCCGGTCCTGCCGCGCCGGCCAAGACCCTGCCGCTCGAGATCGACGGGCGGGAGCTCTGGCTCTCGATCTCGGGAGTCCAGCTCGAAGGAGGCGTCGTCTACGCGTTCAGGAACGCAACCCAGGAGCGAGCGCTCGAGGAGATGAAGGGCGACTTCGTCGCGACGATCTCGCACGAGCTGCGCACGCCGCTGGCGGCGATCTACGGCGCCGCCCACACGCTGCGACGAGAAGACCTCACCGTCGACCCGGAGACCACGCGCCGGCTCCTCGAGATCATCACCGGCGAGTGCGAGCGCCTGACCCGGATCGCCGGAGACATCCTGCTCGCGAACACGCTCGACGCGGGCCGCCTGGGCCTGGAGGAGCAGCGCGTCGAGGTCGTGCCGCTCGTGCGTGCGGTTGCCGAAGAGATGCGGCGGATCTTCGCCGAGCGCGGCGACATCGCGATCGACGTGACCGGCGACAGCGCGGCCGCGTGCGTGCTCGCCGACGAGAGCCGCCTTCGCCAGGTCCTGCTCAACCTCGTCGAGAACGCCGTCAAGTACTCGCCGGACGGGGGCGGCGTCGTCATCGAGATCGAGACCCTGGTGAACAGCGTCCGGATCACCGTCCGGGACGAGGGCATCGGGATCCCGGCGGCGGAGCAGCAGCGGGTCTTCGGCAAGTTCTACCGCGTCGATCCGCACCTGAGCCGCGGCGTCGGCGGGAGCGGCCTCGGGCTTTACATCTCGCGCGAGCTCGTGCGCCGCATGCAGGGCCGGATCTGGCTGACCTCGCGGGAAGGATCGGGCTCGGCGTTCCACGTCGACCTTCCGCTCGCGCGCGTCCCGGCCGGGGTCGAGCCGGCTCCGGTCGCCTAGGCGGGACCACTAGGATCGGGCCGTGGCCCCGATCCGGATCGGCACCTGCTCGTGGGCGGACGAGTCGCTGACGAAGTACTTCTACCCGCGCGGGATCAAGGGAGCCGAGGAGCGGCTCCACTACTACACCGAGCGCTTCGACACGGTCGAGGCGAACTCGACCTACTACCACCTGCCGGCGCGCGAGATGGTGCAGAACTGGGCCGATCGCACACCCGACGGCTTCGTCATGCACGTGAAGGCCTTCGGCGTGATGACGCGCCATCCGGTCAAGGTCGAGCAGCTGCCGCCCGACTTGCGCGACGAGGCGCCGCTCGACCAGCGTGGCCGCGTCGAGCGGCCGTCCCGCGAGTTCCGCGCCGAGATCTTCCGCCGCTTCCACGACGCGCTCGAGCCGCTGCGCGAGACCGGCAAGCTCGGCGGGATCCTGCTCCAGTTTCCGTCGTACGTCGTGCCGAAGCCGGCCTCGCTCGACTACCTGGAATGGGCCGTCGAGCAGCTGCAAGGCGACGAGGCTTTGGTCGAGTTCCGGCACGCGGCCTGGCTCGACGACGAGCATCGCGACGAGACGCTCGCGTTCCTCGAGCGGCACGGGATGACCTACGTGATCGTCGACGCGCCGCGAACGGAGGGCCGCAACGTCCTCCCTACGGTCGTCGCCACGACGAGCCCGTCCGCCTACGTCCGCTTCCACGGGCGCAACGCCCAGACCTGGAACAAGCGCACCGGCAGCGCGGCCGAGCGCTTCGACTACCTCTACTCCGAGGACGAGCTCCGGGAGTGGGCCGGGCAGCTCCGCGAGCTCGCCGGCAAGGCGGACGTCGTGTACGCGATGTTCAACAACAACGGCCGCTCGGCGGTCGGCGGCGAGACGATCGCGCAGGCGCCGGTCAACGCCGCCGAGCTCAAGGGCCTGCTCGAGAAGATCCCGGCCTGACTAGCTAGCTAGATCGCGAGCCTGCGACAGGAGTCGGCAGTCTCGTCGCACACCTCCGCGCAGCGGGTCAACTGCTCGTCGGAGCCGTCCACGTCGCGGCAGCCCGCGGCAAGCTGCTCGCAGGCCTCCACGCACACCGCCGACAGCATCAGCGAGACGTCGGAGCCGCGGAGCAGCGAGTTCTGCGTCGTCTGGCAGACCTCACAGCAGTCGATGAGCAGGCGCATGAGCTGCGGATCCCTCAGGTCCATCTCGCCCTCGACGCAGTACCTGAAGGTCTCTGCCGAGACGCTGTAGCACTCCGAGGTGGCCCTGATGCACTCGCGGACCTCTTGCGAGATACCGACCTCCGAGCGCCGCTCTTCCTCGGCCATTGAGGCCACGCTACGGGCGCTTTTGCGGGCTCGGCGTTCTCGTGTGTGAAGCTTCACGCTTTGCTCGCGTCGCACTCACGCGCTACCCTCCAATCAGCCAAGCGAGGCGGGATTTCTTGCCGCAACAAACAACCGAGTGGGCGGGTCCCGCGGGACTTCGTCAAGAGCGCGGCGCACGAGCTGCGCACGCCCGTCTCCGCGATCTCGAGCGCGATCGAGGTCCTTCAGTCCGGTGCCAAGGAGGACCGGGAGGAGCGAGACCGCTTTCTCGAGCACATCGAGCGCAACACAGCTCGCCTCGAGCGCCTGCTCGACGCGCTTCTGATCCTCGCGCGCGTCCAGTCGGGCGATGAGCAGCCCGCTGTCTCGCGCGTGCCGGTCGAGCCGATCCTGCAGCAGGTGATGGAAGGCGTGACTCCCCACCTCGGCGTCGCGCTCGAGATAGAGGTGCCGCGCGACCTGGAGGTCGCGACCAACCCGCGCGTGCTCGAGCAGCTGCTCGCGAACCTCGTCGCGAACGCCGCGCAGCACACGGACTCCGGAAGCATCGCACTCGTCGCGTCCAAGAACGACGGGCACGTCGCGATCGAGGTGCGCGACACCGGCCACGGCCTCGAGCCGTCCGACCAAGCGCTGATCGCCCGCGAGCTCGCCCGCCACGACGCCCCGGAGGTGGAAGGGCTCGGCATCGGCCTGACGATCGTCCGCGAAGCGATCCGCGCCCTCGGTGGCGAGGTAGAGATCGGTCCGAGGACCGGCGGCGGGACAACGGCGCGCGTTGTCCTCCCCACGGCCCGGGACGGCTCGTGAGCCGAATCCTCGTCGCCGACGACGACCAGAGCGTGCTCGACTCGATCGCCTACTCGCTCGAGCGAGCGCACTTCGAAGTCGACACCGTCACGGACGGCGAGGCGGCGCTGGCGGCGGCGCGCGACGACGGCTACGACCTCGTGATCATGAACGTGATGATGCCGCGCCTGTACGGCACCGACGTCCTGCGCGAGCTCGGCTCCGGCGGCGACACGCCGGTCGTGCTGTTGAGCGGCCGCGACTCGCGCGCCGAACGGGTGCTGGGCCTCGAGCTCGGCGCGGACGACTACGTCACCAAGCCGTTCGGCCTGAGCGAGCTCGTCAGCCGCGTTCGCGCGATTCTGCGCCGTCGCGACCGCGAGCGACGGCTCGCGCCGCTCATCCGCCGCCTCGGAGAGCTCGAGATCGACTTCGCGGCCGACACCGTCACGCGCGGCGGCGAGCGCGTCCCGCTCACTCGCTCCGAGTTTCGGCTGCTCGCGCTGTTCGCCGAACGGGCGGGAGAGGTCGTGACGCGGCACGAGATCATGGAGAAGCTCTGGCAGAGCGCGTATGTCGGCATCGAGCGTGCGAGCGACATCCACGTCTCGAACCTCCGTCGAAAGCTCGGGCCGGCGATGATCGAGACGATCCGAGGCGAGGGCTACCGCCTGCGCGCCTAGCAAACCCTCCTGGTTCGTAAGCGAACCCACATACTCGGATAGGTCCGGGCGAGCTAGGTTCACATAGAGGGACGTTTGCCCACAATTGCCCGCATCCTGGTGGCCGACGACGATATCGCCGTGGTCGACGCCATCAGCCACAGCCTCGAGCAGGAGCACTTCCACGTCGAGATCGCCCGTGACGGCGAGGACGCGCTCGAGAAAGCGCGGGCGGCGCAGTTCGACGTCGTGATCCTCAACGTGATGATGCCGCGCCTCTTCGGGACCGACGTCTGCAGGACCCTCCGCTCGGAGAGCGACGTCCCCATCATCCTGCTGAGCGCGCGCGACTCGGAGCTCGACCGCGTCCTCGGCCTCGAGCTCGGCGCGGACGACTACGTCACGAAACCGTTCTCAATGGCGGAGCTGATCAGCCGCGTGCGGACGCTGCTGCGCCGCCGCGAGCTCGACCGCATGGCGGCAGGCGGCGTTCGCCAGGTCGGCGACGTCCGCGTCGACTTCGCGCGCCACCAGGTGACCGTGAGCGGCGCGACAGTTCACCTGACGCGCTCGGAGTTCCGGCTGCTGACGCTCCTCTCCGAGGAGCCGGAGCGGGTCTACAGCCGCCGCGAGATCATGGAGCACCTCTGGCAGAGCCCGTACGTCGGCGACGAGCGGGCGGCGGACATCCACATCTCGAACCTCCGGCGGAAGCTCGAGAATGACCCGCGAAGCCCGGAGCGCCTGCTCACCGTCCGCGGGGCGGGCTACACGCTGGTGAGGTTTGTGAGGGTAGCGACACAGTAAGCAGACGGAAGTTATGTAGCTCTCCTGATACGGGGGAGCGACACTTTCCGCAGGGTGACCGAGGGCCGGGAGTTCGAAATTCGGCGCTCCGCCGCCGGTCCGTTCGTCAGCGTAATCACGCTCTCAGGGCCGGTCGTGAACGGTGCGCAGCAGAAGCTCGAGCAGGAGCTGGCCGACCCAAGCCTGTCGTCGAAGCGAGTCGTCGTCGACCTGACCGAGGCGACGCTCTACGACTCGTGGCCCTTCCCGCTGCTGCTGGACGAGAGGCATCGGTTCCGCTCGGACGGCGGCGAGCTCGTCGTGGTGAGCGGCGCGAACTCCACCGTCGAGCCGTTCGTGCAGGACGGCTCCCTCGACGGCCTGCGCTGGTGCAAGTCGCTCGACGACGCGCTGATGGAGCTCCTCGGCGAGGTCGTCGAGCGCGCTGGCTGGCCGACCGAGGTGCCCGGGGCCCGATGACGGAGACCGTCGCTCCGAACGCGGAGCGCTCGTCGCCGACAACCAAGCCCCGCCTCGTCTTCTTCTACTCCGGTTCCTCCGGCGCGTGCAGGCGCGCCGAGGGATTCCTCGCGCAGGTCCTACAGCGGCGCGGCAACCACGACACGTTCAACATCGACCGGATCGAGGAGAACGAGCGGCCGGATCTTCATGAGCGCTTCCGGATCGACGAGGTGCCGACGCTCGTCGTCGTCGTGGGGCGGCAGGTGAAGGCGCGTCTCGTCGCGCCGCGAGGAGCGGTCGCGATCGAGCGCTTCCTCGGCCCCTGGCTCAGGTAACTAGCATCCGGGGCGTGGAGCCCTGGTCCTTCGACGTCGCCGGCCGCTTCGACGAGCACGTCTTCGAGAGCGACGTCCTGAAGGACAATCCGCTCGGCGACCCGCACCGGCGTCCGGTCTGGGTCTACGTGCCGCCCGGCTACGACGACTCGGACCAGCGCTACCCGTCGATCTACGCGATCCAGGGGCTCACCGGCCAGCTCGACATGTGGCGCAACCGGTTTCCGTTCCGGCGCAACTTCCCGGAGCTCGTGGACGAGGCGGTCGGCAGCGGCGACTGCCCGCCCTGCATCGTCGTCTTCGTCGACGCGTGGACGAAGCTCGGCGGGAGCCAGTTCATCGACTCGCCCGGGACGGGGCGCTACCTCACGTACATCTGCGACGAGCTCGTTCCGTGGGTGGACGGTCAGTACCGGACGCTCGAAGGCGCGGAGCACCGCGGCATCGCGGGCAAGTCGAGCGGCGGCTACGGCGCGATGGTCGACGCGATGCTGCGGCCAGACGTCTTCGGGGGGATGGCGACCCACGCCGGGGATGCGCTTTTCGAGATGTGCTACCTGCCCGACATGCGCCGCTCGGTCCGGACGCTCCGCGACGAGTATGAGGGGTCGTTCGAGCGATTCTGGGAGGACTTCCGCTCGCGACCCCCGCTCTCGAAGGACACGGATCACACGCTCCTGAACGACTACTGCATGGCGGCCTGCTACTCGGCCGACGACGACGGCACCGTGCAGATGCCCTACGACACGGCGACCGGCGAGCTTCGGCCGGACATCTGGGAGCGCTGGCTCGAATGGGATCCGGTACGGATGGTCTCGAAGCGGGCCGACGCGCTGCGTTCGCTGACGGCGATCTACATCGACTGCGGCAAGCGCGACCAGTTCTTCCTGGACCTCGGCGCGGAGGCTTTCCGCAGGGAGCTCGAGAAGATCGGCGTGACCGACGTACTTCTTCGAGCTCTTCGACGGGACGCACTCGGCGATCGAGTACCGCTACCCGCTCGCGTTGAAGTACCTGGCGGAACGCCTGTCGTGATCGGCGCGGCAGGGGTCGCCGCGACGGCAGCGCTGATCTGCCTCGACCCGGGGCACGGGACACCGGCCGCGATCGGGCGGCAGGTCGAACCGATCGGGCCGGGGTCGCGCGTCATGAAGATCAAGGACGGCGGCGGGGCTCACGGGGAGGCGGCCGTCGCTCTGGCGATCGCGCGGCGGGCGCGGGCTGTCCTGATCGCGCGCGGCTACCGCGTGGCGATGACGCGGACGGGGCCGACGATCCACCTCGGCGACGGAAACGGGAACATCGCGCGCGCCCGGTTCTGCAACCGGCGGCATGCGGCGCTGATGGTGCGGATCCACGCGGACGGCTCGGGCGACCGCTCGCTGCACGGCGTCTCTACTTTGGTGCCCGCCTGGCACCGCGGCTGGACGGACGACATCTACGCGCGCAGCCTGCGCGCCGGCGCGCAGGTGCAGAGGGCTGTCGTGTCGGCGACTGGCGCCGCGGACCGCGGGATCGTCAAGCGCTCGGACCTGACGGGGTTCAACTGGGCGAACGTCCCGGCGGTGCTCGTCGAGACCGGGTTCCTGACGAACCCTGCCGACTGGCGGTCGCTCCACGCCGGGGCGTACCAGCAACGGGTCGCCGTCGGCCTCGCGAACGGCGTGCGCGCCTTCGTCAGCCCCTAGCGGCCCGGTCCGTCGAGCGCCTCCTGCACGAGCCGCCGGCCGTCTCCGTCCCAGACGCCGCGGTTGTCCAGGTCGACGAGAAGAAGCGCGTCCTTCACGAGCCCGCTGTTACTGGCCGGTGCGGCGCCGCATCTCGTCGGCTGCGGCGCGGCCCCGCTCGTGGACGGCCTCGCGGCGATCCTCGACGTCCACCGGCTCGGCTTCGTCGACGGTCGTCTCCGCCGAGTCGAGCTCCTCGGGTGCGTCGATCACGGCACGCGACTCCTCGAGCTTCTGCCGGAGCTCCTCGGCGCGCGGGTCCTCGACCGGCGCCGGCGCTGGAGGCGGCTGCCGGAACTTGCGCCACGCGGCGATCGCCGCACCCGCGGCGCCGGCCACCCACGCGGTCCGGGCCTTCACCGGGCCGATGCTACACTGGCCGCCTTCCTGCCTCGCCATCGCGCCGTCCGTTCCCGAGCGGCGCCAGCCGGTGAGGCCGACTGAGACCGAAGGAAGGGAGGGCTCGGGAGCATGAACGACTACGAAATCCTGCTGCTGCTCGACCCTGAGCTGCCCGACGAGCGTCAGAACGAGATCGTCACCCGCACCCGCGAGACGATCGAGAAGGGCGGCGGCACGTGGGCCGACCACCAGCCGTGGGGACGGCGCCGGCTCGCCTACGAGATCGGACACAAGACCGACGGTGCGTACCACCTGCTCACCTTCGACGCCGCCCCCGAGACGCTCGACGAGGTCTCCCGCGTGCTGCGGATCACCGACGGCGTCATGCGCCACCTGGCCGTGCGCCGCGTCAAGGGCGCTTCGATGCGCCCGCCGGATCCCACGCCCGAGGAACCTCGACGCGAGGCACCCAGGCATGAGGAGCCCAGGCGCGAGGAGCCCAGGCGCGAGGAGCCGAGGGACGAGGAGCCCAGAAATGACGAGCCCAGCCCTGAAGAGCCGAGCCCCGAAGAGCCCGTAGCGGCGGCGACCACGAGCAGTCAGGATTCGGAACCGGAAGAGACCGCCTGAGAGGAGAGGGAGGAATGGCCAACATCAACCGTGTCGTCCTCGTCGGAAACCTGACCAGGGACCCAGAGCTTCGCCACACGCCGAGCGGAACGGCCGTCTGCAAGCTGCGCCTCGCCGTGAACACGCGGCAGAAGGACGCCTCGACGGGCGAGTGGGGCGACAAGCCCAACTACTTCGACGTCACCGTCTGGGGCAACCAGGGCGAGAGCTGCGCGCAGTACCTCTCCAAGGGCCGGCCGGTCGGCGTCGACGGCCGCCTCGACTGGCGCGAGTGGGAAGCGCAGGACGGCACCAAGCGCCAGGCCGTCGAGGTCATCGCCGACACGGTCCAGTTCCTCGGCAGCCGCCAGGAAGGTGGCGACGGCCAGCCGCAGTTCGTGCCGAGCGGCGCGCAGGCCGAGACCGCCGACTTCGGCGGCGCCGCCGACGACGACATCCCCTTCTGATGCCGCAGCGAGAACAGCGACAACAGCAGCGCAAGGGCCGTCCCGCTCCCGGCGGGCCGATCCGCAAGCGCAACTGCTTCTTCTGCCGCGAGAAGGTGGAGGAAGTCGACTACAAGAACATCAACCAGCTCCGCCGCTACGTCTCGGAGAAGGGCAAGATCCGCTCCCGGCGCATCACCGGCGCCTGCCGGCGGCACCAGCGCCAGGTCGCGCTCGCCGTCAAGCGCGCGCGTGAGGTCGCGCTCCTCCCCTACTCCACGAACTAGGCGTGCGCTCCTGCCAGTGATGATGCCCAGGCTCTCGTTCGCTAGCACCAAGCCAGAGGTCGCACTCGTTTGCGGCCCAGGCTGGTTGCCTGGGCAAGGACGAGGGCGGGCTCTGGCGCAGCGTGATAGCGGGCGAGAGACGGGCGCTCATTGCTGGGAGGAGCGCTAATGCAGGTCATTCTTCGGCAGGACGTCGACAAGCTCGGGCTGCGCGGCGAGGTCGTGGACGTCGCCCCGGGCTACGCGCGCAACTACCTGCTGCCGCGGAAGCTCGCGGAGACGGCGACGCCGGGCAAGGTCGCGGAGCTGCGCAAGCACGAGGAGAAGCGCGCGCGCCAGGAGGCGCAAAGCTCGGACCAGGCGCAGGAGATCGTGACCAGGCTCGAGGCGGAGGAAATCCGCTTCGACGTTCCGGCCGGCGAGACGGGGACCCTCTTCGGGTCCGTGACGGCGACCGACATCGCGGAGAAGGTCTGGGCCGACCGGCGCGTGCGGATCGACCGGCGAAAGATCGAGCTGCCGGAGTCGATCAAGCGGATCGGCCGCCACCAGGTGCCCGTCGAGCTGTTCGCGGATGTGACCGCGACGCTGCGGCTCGCGATCGTCCCCGAAGGCGGCGAGCTGCCGCCCGAGGAGGAGCTCGAGGCGATCGCCGCCGCCGAGGCGGAGGCCGAGGCCGAGGCTCAGGCCCAGTCGGAGGCCGAGCACGTGCAGGCCGAGGCAGAGATCCAGGCGCTCGTCGAGGAGGACGAGGGGGAGGCCGAGGAAGAGATCCAGTCCGAGACCGAGACGCCCCGGCAGATGGACGAAGCGCCTGCGGACGAAGCGCCTGCCGAGGCCGAGCGTGAGCCTGCCGAGCCCGAGCCGGCAGAGCCCGAGCCCGAGCCGTAACAAAAGCGCACACGTTTTTCCACAGGCGCTGGTAGCCCTGTGGAATTGCGCAGGAACTTCCCGCTCCGAGCGGTAATTCCGCCCACAGGCGCCGTCCGGAGGTTGTGGGAACATCCGTTCCCTTATGCCTGCAAACCGGCGAGCCCGAGCCGTGACGGCCCTGTCGAAAGGGCCGTCGTCCAGCCCTTCCACCGGCGCCGCGAAGGTGGTTGGGTAGCGCGATGGCCCAACTCGCCCAGGCCTCGCCGACCGCCCCGGTCCCGCCGCAGAATCTCGAAGCCGAGGAGTCGGTCCTCGGCGCGATGATGCTCTCCCCCGGCGCGATCGGGGCGGTCAGCGAAGTACTGGACGCGAGCGACTTCTACCGCGAGAGCCACGGCGTCATCTACAAGGCCGCGCTCGCGCTCTACGCGAAGGGCGAGCCCGTCGACGCGATCACCCTCGTCGACGAGCTCGAGGAGCGCGGAGAGCTCGAGGGCGCGGGCGGACGCGTGCGCATCCACGAGCTCGCGCGCCTCGTCCCCGCGAGCAGCAACGCCGGCCACTACGCGCGGATCGTGCGCGAGATGGCCACGCTCCGTGGACTGATCCGGGCGGGCGGCGCGATCTCCACCCTCGGCTGGGACCGCCCGGGAGAGGCGACCGACCTCGTCGACCGCGCCGAGCAGATCGTCTTCGACCTCTCGCAGGCGCGGGTCACGAGCGACTTCACCCACATCGAGGAGCTGCTGAAGGAGAGCTTCGAGCGGATCACGGCGCTCTACGAGGCCGGCGCGGACGTCACCGGCACACCGTCGGGGTTCCGCGACCTCGACAAGCTCACCTCAGGGTTCCAGCCCGGCAACCTGATCATCGTCGCCGCCCGCCCGAGCATGGGGAAGTCCGGCCTCGGGCTCTGCATGGCCGCGAACCTCGCAGTGCGTGCAGGGATCCCGGTGGGCGTGTTCACGCTCGAGATGTCGAAGACGGAGGTGACGCAGCGCCTGATGTGCAGCGAGGCCAAGGTCGAGTCGCAGCGCCTACGCACCGGCAAGCTCGGAACCGACGACTGGCCCCGCCTGACCGCGGCCTGCGACCGGCTCGCGAAGGCGCCGATCCACGTCGACGACACGGGCTCGATCACGATGATGGAGATCCGCTCGAAGGCGCGGCGGCTGAAGTCCCGCGAGCCGAACCTCGGGCTGATCGTCGTCGACTACCTGCAGCTCATGACCTCCGGCTCCTCGGTCGAGAACCGCGTCCAGGAGGTCTCGCAGATCTCGCGCTCGCTGAAGATCCTGGCGCGCGACCTCGACGTCCCGATCATCGCGATGTCGCAGCTATCCCGCGCGGTCGAGCAGCGGCACGACAAGCGCCCGATCCTCTCCGACCTGAGAGAGTCCGGCTCGATCGAGCAGGACGCCGATCTCGTCATGTTCATCTACCGCGACGAGTACTACAACGACGAGTCCGACCAGCAGGGCATCGCCGAGGTGCACCTGGCGAAGCACCGCAACGGGCCTACGGACACGCTCAAGCTCTCGTTCCTGAAGCGCTACGCGAAGTTCGCCGACCTCGCGCCCGCCGCATGATGTCGGTGCACGAGCAGACGGTCGTCGTCCTCGCCCGCGCGACGGCGTTCACGATCGTCTGCCAGGCGTGCGCCGAGGGCGCGCCTGCCGGGGAGTGGTCCCTGCTCACGGCCGAGGGCACGCTCCGCCTCGAGCAGGACCTCGGCTGGACGACGTGTCCCCGCGGCCACCGCATCCGCGTGATCCGCGCCGGCGCCGCCGTGCCGGCCGAGGCCACGTCGCCGCTCTGGTAGCCGCGCCGTAAGGCACACTGCAGCCCGTGCCTGCGACCGTGATCGTCGGGGCGCAGTGGGGCGACGAGGGGAAGGGCAAGATCGTCGACCTGCTCGCGCGTGACTCGGATCTCGTCTGCCGCTACAACGGCGGGCCGAACGCCGGGCACACGATCGTCGTCGACGGCGAGACGTTCAAGCTCAAGCACATCCCGTCCGGGATCCTGCAGGGCAAGGAGTGCGTGATCGGCGCGGGCTGCGTGGTCGACCCGCAGGTGCTGATCGAGGAGCTCGACGAGCTCGAGTCGCGCGGGATCTCGACCGAGCTGATCCGGCTCTCCGGGAACGCGCACCTCGTGATGCCGTGGCACCAGGCGATCGACCGCGGCAGCGAGCGGCGGCTCGGACGCCTGAAGATCGGCACCACGCGGCGCGGGATCGGGCCGACCTACGCCGACAAGGCCTACCGGCTCGGCATCCGCATCCAGGACCTGCTCGACGAGAAGATCCTGCGCCAGAAGATCGAGGTCGCGCTCGCCGAGAAGAACGTCTGGCTCGAGCGCGTCTACGGGTCGGAGCGGGTCGAGCCGGAGGGCCTGGTCGAGCGCTACGAGGGCTACGCGGAGCGGCTCCGGCCGATGATCGCGGACACGTCCCTGCTCGTCGACCGCGCGCTCACGGACGGCAAGCGCGTGCTCTTCGACGGCGCGCACGGGACCCTGCTCGACCTCGACCACGGCACGTACCCGTTCGTCACCTCGTCGCCGACGGTCGCGGGCGGCGCGGCAGTGGGAACCGGCATCGGCCCGACGCGGATCGACAGCGTGATCGGCGTGGCGAAGGCGTACGTGACGCGCGTCGGCGAGGGGCCGTTCCCGACCGAGATCCAGGGCCACGACCAGGAGCGGCTGCGCGAGCTCGGCGGCGAGTTCGGCACCGTCACGGGCCGCGAGCGCCGCTGCGGCTGGCTCGATCTCGTCGCTCTCCGCTACGCGGTGCGCCTGAACGGGATGACGTCGCTCGCGCTGACCAAGCTCGACGTCCTCTCGGCGTTCGCGGAGCTGCCGGTCTGCACGCACTACCGGCTGCGCGACGGCACGGAGACCGAGGACTTTCCCGCGCACCAGAGCGACTTCCACCACTGCGAGCCGGTCTACGAGACGCTGCCCGGCTGGCAGGAGCCGCTCGACTCCCTCACGGACGTCTCCGAGCTGCCGCCCGCGGCGCGCGCCTACGTCGAGCTGATCGAGAAGCGGCTCGGCGTCCCGGTCTGCCTGATCGGCACCGGCCGCGAGCGCGAGCGCGTGCTCGAGCGCGTCGCCTAGGCGCGGCCGTACGTGACCGCGCCCGAGCGCTGGCTCACTGCGATGTGGCCGGTCGTGCGGGGCAGCCTGCCCGACCCGCCGGCGGCCGTGGTCGACCTCGGCTGCGGGTCGCTCGGCGGCTTCGTGCCGATGCTGCTGGCCGACGGGTACGACGCGATCGGGGTCGATCCGAACGCGCCGGAGGAGCCGCCGTACCGACAGGCCGAGTTCGAGCACGCCGAGCTGCCCGAAACCGTCGACGCGGTCGTGGCTTCGACCTCGCTCCATCACGTCGCCGATCCCGCCGAGGTGCTCGACCGGATCGCGCAGGTCGTCCGGCCGGACGGCACCGTGGTCGTACTGGAATGGGCCTCGGAGCGCTTCGACGAGCAGACGGCGCGCTGGTGCTTCGAGCGTCTCGACTCGGAGGAGAGCTGGCTCCAGAGGCTCAGAGACGAGTGGCGCGAGTCGAGCCTCGGCTGGGAGGACTACTTTCGCGGCTGGCTCGAGCAGGAGCATCTGCACTCGGGCGAGACGCTGGTCCGCCTCCTGGACGAGCGGCTCGAGCGACACCGGCTCGTGTACGGGCCGTACTTCTTCGCGGGCCTCGGCGCCGCGACCGAGGAGGACGAGCGGGCGGCGATCGCGGACGGAGAGATCCAGGCGGGCCGGATCGACTACGTGGGGACCCGGCCGCGCACCGCCCAGGCCTGAGCCGGGAGGTCGAACGCGCCCTCGGGCTCGCCGAGGCGCCGGTAGTACTCGTCCCTGAACGCGTCACGCGTCTCGGCGGGGAGTGAGCCGTAGTACTGGCCCGCCGGACCGACGCCGAGCTCGAACGAGCCCCAGAGCTCGGCGAAGCTCTCGTAGTGCGTCGAGACGTCGATCGGCACCGCCTCGACCTCCTCGAGCCCCGCGTCGCGGCCGAGCGCTTCGAACTCTTCGAGCGTCTCGAACAGCTGCCTCTCGCCCGGCGGCGAGGGGGTGAGCTCGCGCGCGACCTGCCAGAAGTTGCGAAGGAGCGGCATCTGCGGGAAGTTCCACGAGCTGGCCGCGACGACGCCGCCGGGCCGCACGACCCGCCCCATCTCGACGAGGCCGGCCCGCGGGTCGTCGAGGAAGTGCAGGACGAGCTGCGCGAACGCCGCGTCGAAGGTTCCGTCCGGCCACGGCAGCGCCTCGGCTGCGCCCGTCCGCACGTCGGCACCCGGAACACGCGCGCGGCAGGCATCGACCATCGGGGACGGGTCTACCGCGGCGACGTTCTGCTCCCCCACTCGGCGCGCGAGCTCCTCGGTCAGGACTCCCGTGCCGCAGCCGACGTCGAGCACGTGCCCTTCGCGCACGCCCGCGAAATCGGCGAACGGCGGCGCGAGCTCCTGGGCGTACCGGCCCATGAAGCGGTCGTAGGCGCTACCGGAGACGTCGAAGCTCATCGCGGGTGTTCACGTTAACGAGTAGCGACTCGTCGATCTGGACGGTGCGCACATCGAGCTCGGCGAGAGCGTCGCGGAGCGCGAGGCGGCCGTCGAGCAGACGCCGCTGGAGGACGGGCAGCGCGCTCTTGCGGTACGCGCCCGGCAGAGGCCCGGTCTGGGGGACGGCGGCGTCGGCGCACGCATCGGCGAGCTCGAGCAGAACCTCGGCGGTGACGAGAGGCGTGTCGACCGGGACGACGACGGAGACGTCGGTGGGCGCAGCGCGGACGCCGGCCACGACACCCGCCATCGCGGCGCGCACCTCGCTCCCGTCGTCGAGCACGGGCAGGTCGAGCTCGACGAGCTCCTCCGCCTTGCCGACCGCGAGCCGGTGCGCGCAGGCCTCGCCGAGCGTGCGCCAGGCGCGCTCGGCGAGCGTCTCGCCGTTCAGCCGCGCGAGCGCCTTCGGCGAGCCGAAGCGGGTGCTCGCCCCGCCGACCAGCAGGACGCCGGTCAGCTCAGGACGCGCCACGGCTCGCTGTAGACGTTCAGGCGCCCTGCGCGCGCGAAGCCGCAGAGCGTGATCCCGCGGTCACGCGCCAGATCGACGGCCAGGCTCGACGGCGCGCCGACCGCCACGAGGAGTGGACAACCCGCAACCGCGGCCTTCTGGACGAGCTCGAACGAGAGGCGCCCGCTGACGCAGAGGATCGCGTCGGAGAGCGGCAGCCGCCCGGCCAGGAACGCCCAGCCGATGACCTTGTCCATCGCGTTGTGGCGGCCCACGTCCTCGCGCAGGCAGAGCAGCTCGCCGGCCGCGTCGAAGAGGCCGGTCGCGTGCAGGCCGCCGGTCGCGTCGAAGGCCGGCTGCGCCTCGCGGAGACGGTCCGGGAGCGCCGCGAGCAGGTCTGACGCGACCCGCGCATCGCTCTCGACCTTCGGCGCCTCGACCGAGACAGCCTCCAGCGCGCCCTTGCCGCAGACGCCGCAGGACGAGCTCGTGTAGAAGCTCCGCCTCACGTCCGTCAGGTCGAGCGCGGGCGCCTCGACGTCGATCGTGTTCGCGGCGAGGTCGGCCGGCGGGGCCGCGGCGGTGGGCGTCAGGCCCTCGGTCAGGCAGAACCCGAGCGCGAGCTCCTCGTCGTGGCCCGGCGTCCGCATCGTGACCGCGACCGGGTCGCCACCGATCCGGATCTCGAGCGGCTCCTCGACCGCGACCTGGTCGGGCTCCTCACGCCCGCCCGGCATGCGCACGACGTCGACGCGCGAGGCGGCGTACGGCGGCGCCTCGACGGCTTCGTGCTCGCCCATCGCGCCGAAGCGTACCCGCGCGCCTCGGGCCAACCGCCGCCCCCAGTAGACTCGCCGCGTGAGGGTCCTCGTCGTCGGGTCCGGCGGTCGCGAGCACGCACTCGCGTGGAAGCTCAAGCAGAGCCGACGGCTCGAAGCCTTGCACGCGGCGCCCGGAAACCCAGGGATCGCGCGCCTCGGCGAGTGCCACCCCGTGCATCCGCAGGACGGTGAGAGCCTGCTCGCTCTCTGCCGCGAGCTCGAGATCGACCTCGCCGTGATCGGGCCGGAGGCGCCGCTCGTGGCCGGGGTCGCCGACACCCTGCGGCACGCGGGCGTCTCGGTCTTCGGGCCGAGCGCGGCCGCCGCGCGGATCGAGGGCTCGAAGAGCTTCGCCAAGGACGTGCTCGAGGCGGCCGGCGCTCCGACGGCCGCCACGCTGCCGGTGGCGCGGCCGCCGTGCGTCGTCAAGGCCGACGGGCTCGCTGCAGGCAAGGGCGTCTTCGTCTGCCGGACGCAGGACGAGCTCGACGCCGGCCTGCGCGGCGCGGCGGCGCTCGGCGAGGAGGTCGTGATCGAGGAGCTGCTCGAAGGCGAGGAGGTCTCGCTCCTCGTCCTGACCGACGGCCGCGAGACGCTGCCGCTCGCGCCGGCCCAGGACTTCAAGCGCATCGGCGACGGCGACAGCGGCCCGAACACCGGCGGGATGGGCTCGTACTCCCCGGTCGCGGGCCTCGGGGAGGCCGAGGTGGACGAGCTCGTCGAGACGGTTCACCGCCCCGTGCTGGAGGAGCTCGCGCGGCGCGGCGCGCCGTTCTCGGGCGTGCTCTACGCCGGGCTGATGCTCACCGACGACGGCCCACGGGTGCTGGAGTTCAACTGCCGCTTCGGCGACCCGGAGACGCAGTCGATCCTGCCGCGGCTCGACGGCGACCTGCTCGAGGCGCTCGCCAGCGTCGCCGAGTGGCGCCTGGACGGCGGGTCGCTCGAGGTCGGCGAGCGCGCCGCCGTCACGGTCGCGCTGGCCTCGGCCGGCTACCCGGAGGTGAGTGACGACCGGGGGACGCCGATCGAGGGCGTCGACGACGCGGAGGCGGCGGGCGCGCTCGTCTTCCACGCGGGAACCGCTCGGCACGGGGAACAGCTCGTCACGAACGGCGGGCGGGTGCTGAACGTGACCGCGCTCGGCGACGACCTGCCGGCCGCGCGTGCGGCTGCATACGAGGCCGTCGACCGGATTTCATTCGCCGGCATGCAGTACCGGAGCGACATCGCGCTCGCCGCCGCGGAGGGACATGTCCGCAGCTGACGGCCCCCTCGTCGGGATCCTCGTCGGGTCCGACTCCGACCGCGAGCGCATGCAGCCGGCGCTGGACGAGCTCGCCTCGCACGGCATCCCGCACGAGTTCGAGGTCCGCTCGGCGCACCGCAATCCCGACGCTGTCGCCGAGTATGCGCGCACTGCGCGGGAGCGCGGGATCAAGGTGCTGATCGCCGGCGCGGGCCTGGCCGCAGCGCTCCCCGGGGCGGTGGCGGCGCACACGGACCTGCCCGTGATCGGCGTCCCGCTGCGCTCGGACAAGAGCGTGCTGGACGGGCTCGACGCGCTGCTTTCGATCACGCAGATGCCGCCGGGCGTCCCGGTCGCGGCGGTAGGCGTGGACAGCGCCCGCAACGCGGCTGTCCTGGCACAGCGCATCCTCAATCTGTGACGGTGCGGCGGGCCAAGCCCGCTGACGCGCGCGGGATCGCCGAGGTGCACACGCGCACCTGGCAGACGGCGTACCGGCACGTGTTTCCCGCCGAAGTGCTGGACACCCTCGACGTCGAGGAGCGCGTGCGCGGATGGCTCGAGCGAATCGAGGCGGACATGGCCCTCTGGGTGGCCGAGACGGAGGACGGCATCGTCGGGTTCGTCGCGGCAGGGCCGTCGCGGACGGAGGAGGGTCCCGGGGAGCTGTATGCGATCTACGTCTTGCCGGAGGCGTGGGGCAGCGGAGCCGCTGCGGCGCTGATGGCCGCGTTCAAGGACTGGCTCGCCGACGAGGGCTACACCACCGCGATGCTCTGGGTGCTCGCGGACAACCCGCGCGCGCGCCGTTTCTACGAACGCGAGGGCTGGCGGGCGGACGGCGAGCGGGTCGACACGATCCGCGGCGTCGAGGTCGAGGAGGCGCTCTACCGCCTCTCTCTGGTCGGCGGGTAGGCGCTCTACACTGGCTGACAGTGATCGCTCGGTACTCGCGGCCGGAGATGGCCAGGATCTGGTCGGACGAAGCGAAGCTCGCGCGCTGGCTCGAAGTCGAGCTCGCGGCGCTCGACGCCGGCGCCGAGCTCGGGCTGGTCCCGGCGGATGCGGCGCGGACGATTCGCGAGCGCGCGCAGCCGCCGAGCCCCGAGCGCGTGGCCGAGCTCGAGGCGACCCTGCACCACGACACCGCCGCGTTCGTCGACGCCGTCGCGGAGACGCTCGGCCCCGACGGGCGCTGGTTCCACCACGGCCTGACCTCCTCCGACGTCGTCGACACCGGCCTCGCGCTTCAGGTGCGAGCCGCCGGCGAGCTGCTGCTCGAGGGGGTCGCTCGAGCGCAGCGGGCGGTCGTCGCACGGGCCGAGGAGCACCGGCAGACGGTCTGCATCGGCCGCACCCACGGGATCCACGCGGAGCCGACGACGTTCGGGCTCAAGCTCGCCGGCTGGGCGTTCGAGCTCGAGCGGGGACGCGAGCGGCTGCGGAGCGCGCTCGAGCGGATGCGCGTCGGCAAGCTCTCGGGCGCCGTGGGCACCTACGCGGCGACCGATCCGGAGCTCGAGCGACTCGCGTGCGAGCGCCTCGGCCTGGAGCCGGAGCCCGTCTCGACGCAGATCCTGCAGCGCGACCGACACGCGGAGCTGCTGAGCGCGCTTGCGCTAGTCGCGGCGTCGATCGAGCGGTTCGCGCTCGAGCTGCGGCACCTCTCGCGGACCGAGGTCGCCGAGGTCGCCGAGCCGTTCGGCCGCGGCCAGAAGGGCTCGTCGGCGATGCCGCACAAGCGCAACCCCGTCGTCGCCGAGCGGCTCTGCGGGCTCGCGCGCGTCTTGCGCGCGAACGCGCTCGTCGGGCTCGAGAACGTCGCGCTCTGGCACGAGCGCGACATCTCGCACTCGTCCGCCGAGCGCGTCGTGATCCCGGACTCGTTCCTCGCGCTCGACTACATGCTCGAGCGCCTCGCCTGGCTCGTCGAGGGGCTCGAGGTCCGTCCCGAGCGGATGCTGCGCAACCTCGAGGCGGGTCATGGCCTCTTTTTCAGCCAGCGGCTGCTGCTCGCGCTCGTCGAGTCAGGCCTCGAGCGCGACACGGCCTACCGGCTGGTCCAGCGCAACGCGCTGCGCGCCCAGGAAGAGGAACAGGATTTCCGCGAGCTCGTGCGCGCGGACAAGGAGATCGCCGAGCGCGTCGACCTCGAAGCGGTGTTCGACCTCGGCTGGTACACACGTCACGTCGACACGGTCTACGAGCGGCTCGCCGCTCTCGCCGGGAAGGAGGAGCCCGTTCATGTCTGAAGCCGCGGTTCACGTCGGAAGCGGGAAGGTGCGCGAGCTGTTCGAGCTCGACGCGGAGAGGCTGCTGCTCGTCGCGAGCGACCGCATCTCGACCTTCGACGTCGTCCTGCCGACCGAGATCCCCGACAAGGGCCGCGTGCTCACCGGCCTCTCGGGATTCTGGTTCGCGCGGACGCGCGAGATCGTCCCGAACCACCTGCTCGCGCTGCGCTCCGACGGGCGCTCGACGGAATGCCAGCGGCTGGAGATGCTGCCGCTCGAGTGCGTCGTCCGCGGCTACATCACCGGCTCGGGCTGGAAGGACTACCAGGCGACCGGCGTCGTCTGCGGGCACGAGCTCCCGGAGGGGCTGACCGAGTCGCAGAAGCTGCCTGAGCCGATCTTCACGCCCTCGACGAAGGCGCTCGAGGGACACGACCAGAACATCGATCGCGAGCAGGCCGTCGAGCTGGTCGGCGCCGAGCGCTACGACCAGGTCGAGCGCGCGTCGCTCGAGCTCTACCGCTTCGCGTCGGAGCACGCGGCGGCGCGCGGGATCCTGATCGCCGACACGAAGTACGAGTTCGGGATCGACCCCGAAGGACGGCTCGTCCTCGGTGACGAGCTCTTCACGCCGGACTCCTCCCGCTTTTGGCCCGCCGACGAGTACGAGGCCGGGAAGCCCCAGCCGTCGTTCGACAAGCAGTTCGCGCGCGACTACTGCGAATCGCTCGGCTGGGACAAGAGCTACCCCGGCCCCGAGCTCCCGGAGGACATCGTCGCCGGCACGAGGGCGCGCTACGTCGAGGCGTTCGAGCGGCTGACCGAGATCTCCTTCGACGACTACCTCGCCGATCCCGAGGTCGTGCTCTCGTGAAGGCAACCGTGCTCGTCCGCCCGAAGCCCGGGATCCTCGACCCCCAGGGCGAGGCCGTCCAGAGCTCGCTGCGGCACCTTGGCTTCGCGGTCGAGGAGGCGCGGGTCGGGCGCGTCGTCGACCTCGAGCTCGAGGGCCGCAACCCGGACGAGGCCCGCGCCGAGCTCGAGCGGATGTGCGAGCAGCTGCTGGCGAACCCGCTGATCGAGTCGTACGAGATCTCGGTGACGGACGCGTGAGCGACCAACCGCGTCCGCGGATCGCGGTCGTCGTCTTCCCCGGCTCGAACGACGACGGGGATGCGGTGCTCGCGTTCGAGAGCCTCGGCGCCGAGGCGTTCCCGGTCTGGCACGCCGAGCCGGAGCTTCCAGCGGTCGACGCCGTCGCGCTGCCGGGCGGGTTCTCGTACGGGGACTACCTGCGCTGCGGCGCGATCGCGAGGTTCGCGCCCGTGATGAGCGCCGTCACCCGGTTCGCCGGCGAGGGCGGCCTCGTGCTGGGCATCTGCAACGGCTTCCAGGTCCTCTGCGAAGCGGGCCTGCTCCCGGGCACGCTCCGCCCGAACGCGTCATTGTCGTTCGTCTGCCGTGACGTCGAGCTGGTGGTCGAGCGCGCGGATACGCCCTTCACCTCCCGCTGCGAGCCCGAACAGCGCCTGACGATGCCGATCAAGCACGGCGAGGGCTGCTACTTCGCGGACGAGGAGCTGCTCGGCGAGCTCGAGTCGAACGGGCAGATCGCGCTGCGCTACGCCCGGAACCCGAACGGCTCGGTCGCCGACATCGCCGGCGTCGTCAGCCGCGACGGCAACGTCTTCGGGCTGATGCCGCACCCGGAGCACGCAGTCGACCCGCTGCTCGGCCCGACCGGCGGCGCGCTCGTCCTCGGCTCGCTCGTCGACGCCGCCCGCGAGCGCACGCTCACGCCGGCCTAGGGAGGCTTCAGCCCCAGCGCAGCCGCCAACCGGGGGCGCTCCGCCAGCCCCGCGCGCAGCCGCTCGAGATCGCGCGCCCGGAGCGTGACCGGCCCGCGCCGCACCGAGCCGGTCGTCGCATAGGCGAAGCGCACGAGCTCCTCGCCGCCGGGCGCTTCCAGCAGCTGCACGAGCGAGGCAAAGCGCTTCCCGCCCGCGCGCTGCACGAGCGTGACCTCTTCCACGAGCTCCGCCGGGCCCCAGGGGGTCGCCGCCTTGGGTGTCGCCGCCTTGGTTGTCGCCGCTTTCGCCATCGGAGCCAACGTACCGAGGCAAACGTCACGCGTGTGAAACGCCTTTGTGCCGAGAGTGTGACAACCGCACAAATCACTCCTCCGAGGGAGGCGCCGGCGCCGGAGCCGCCCGATTGTCAGGGCAGATGCCTGCGGCAGTCGCCCGACATCGCGCGTTCCTGCTCCTCGCCTCGGCGGTTCTCTACCCGGCCATCTTCGTCGCGTTCCTTGCGGTCGAGCGCCCCGGCGTCGGGATCGCGCACCTCTTCTACTTCCCGGTCGCGATGATCGCGCTCGCGGCGGGGCCGTACTGGGGCGCGGCCGCCGGAGTCGGCGCGACGTCCCTGTACGCCCTCGGGATCGTCGTCAACCCGCGCTTCCCGTTGGCCGAGCTGTTCACCGTGAGCACGCCGATCCGCCTCGTCACGTACACGTCGATGGGCGCGCTGGTCGGCTGGTTCGCGCACAGCAACCGCGACCTCGTCGAACAGCTCCAGTCGGTGGAAGAGCACGACTTCCTCACCGGCCTCCTCAACACTCGCGCCTTCGACGCCGTCGTCTCGGCGAAGGCCGAGCTCGGCCGCCCGTTCGGCCTGATCCTCGGCGACGTCGACAACCTCCGCGAGATCAACGACCACGAGGGCCACGCGGTGGGCAACGACCTCCTGCGCCGCGTGGGCGACGTCCTCGCCCGCAATCTCCCCTCCCAGGACCGCGTCGCCCGCATCGGCGGCGACGAATTCGCGGTCATCACCTCGGCCCCTGGCACCGACGCCGTGCGCGCCGTCTGCAGCCGGCTCACCGCAGCCCTCGCGGACGAGGGCCTGAGCATGAGCTTCGGCTGGGCCGTCTGTCCTCGCGACGGCAACAGCCCGCTGCTCCTCTTCCGCGCGGCGGACGAGCGGCTGTACGCGCAGAAGCTGATCCGCAGCAGGCTCTCGGCTGCCGAGGTCGTGCACCTCCCCTCGCGGGCCGAGCGGCTCAAGCTGCGCATGCAGAGCGGCTAGATTCTCCGCGTGAAGCTGGGTGCCGGCGCACTTCTTCTTTTCGCCCTGGTTCTCGCCGGTTGCGGCGGCGACAACGGTGCGCTGAAGCTCCCGCCCCCGGCACCGATGACGATCACGGACACGACCTCGACCGTGGGGTGCGAACCATTCGCCGGGACGACCAGCCCGGCGAAGAGCCCGTCCGCGCCGACTCAGACGATGCTGCTGACCGCGGTGCGCATCGACTCGGATCTCTGCCGCGACCGGGTCATCTTCGATTTCAAGGACGCAAACGGCGCCGAGCCCGGCTACCTCGTCGAGTACCGGCCCGCAAACGAGGCGCAAACCGAGGATGCCTCGGGGAACCACATCCCGATCGACGGGAACGCGTTCCTGGTCGTCCGCTTCGAGCCGGCCGCCACGGCCGACATGTCCGGCGCGAGCCTCGAGCGGACGTACACCGGCCCGCGCACGATCAAGCCCGGAGGGATGCACTGGGTGAAGCAGGTGTCGAAGACCGGCGACTTCGAGGCCGTCCTCACCTGGGCGATCGGGCTCTCCGAGCAGCGCGCGTTCAAGGTCACGAGCGAGCCCTCGCGCCTGACGATCGAGCTCGGCTGAGGAACATCTCCGCCCACTGATGCGCGTCGAGGTCGCGCGGCAGCGCATTGCGCCGGCCACCGCGCCGGAAACCGGCGGCGACGAAACGGCGGTACTCGCGCGAGCGCTCGAGCGGCACCAGCGGCCGCGCACGGCGCTCGAAGACGAGCACGCCCGCGTCCACGCTCGGCCGCGGCTCGAAGCAGCCCCGCGGCAGCCGCCGCGCAACAGAGACCTCGTACCACGCACCCCATACGACCCCATTGACGCTGCTCGGCCAGGGCAGGCCGCGCTTGACCGCCGCCCCCCACTCGACCACGAGGTCGGCGCGCACGAGGGGCACGCGTGGGTCATCGAGCAGGCGGCGCAGGATCTCGTTCGCTCCCTGAAACGGCAGGTTCGCAACGACCCGGAACGGCTCGCGCGGGAGCGCGGCGATCCTGGCGTCGGCGACGAGCACGTCGACGTTCGTCCACCGCCCCTGCAGGCCCGCGGCGAGATCGGGGTCGAGCTCGATCGCGAGGACGCGCCGCGCCGAGCGCGCGAGCTCCGCGGTCAGCCGGCCGCTGCCCGCGCCCAGGTCCAGGACGAGCTCGTGTCCGGTGAGCCCGGCCGCGCGAACGAGCTCGGCCGCGATCCGCGGACGGAGGAAATGCCGGCTACGAGGGCGCCCCAGCGGGCGCGCAGTACGCGCGCGCCGCTCGGACACGGACCATCACCGCGAACGTCGTCATCTCTCGAAGGATGATAGGTTCCGCGGCGCGATGAGGCGAATCCTCTTGCTCGCCGGTCTCGCGCTTCTCCTGGGCGCCACTTCTGCCGCCGCCGGCAGGGCCGGGTACGCCTGGCACGAGACGCCGACCGGCACGACCGACCATTTCCGCGGCCTCTCCGCAATCAGCGCGACGACGGCCTGGGTCAGCGGCTACACGGCAAACGGCGACGGCGCGATCATGCGGACGACCGACCGCGGGGCCACCTGGCAGGACGTCACGCCGCCTGGCTCCACAGGCCTCCAGTTCCGCGACATCGAGGCGTTCGACGCCGCCGACGCCGTCGCGATGTCGATCGGGAACAACTCGACCGACTTCCGGATGTACGTCACCCACGACGGCGGGCAGACCTGGGCGATCACGTTCGTGAACGCGGAGCCGACCGCCTTCTACGACTGCATGAGCTTCTTCAACCGCAAGGACGGGCTCGCGGTCTCCGATCCTCCCGACGGCGTGCACTTCCGCGTGATCGCGACGCACGACGGCGGGATGAGCTGGCACATCACCGGACTGCAGATGCCCGAGGCACCCGGCGCCTTCGCGTTCGCCGCGAGCGGCGAGTGCCTGACGACCGACCACGGCCACCGCGCCTGGTTCGGCACCGGCGGCAGCGAGGCGAGCGTGTTCCGCTCCGACAATCGCGGCGTCACCTGGACGAAGGCGCCCACGCCGATCGAGTTCGGCCCGTCGGCCGGGATCAACGGGCTGGCCTTCAACGGGCAGCAGCGCGGCATCGCAGTCGGCGGGGACTTCGCCGCGCCGACCGCCTCGCCGAACAGCTTCGCGAACACCTTCGACGGTGGCTCGAGCTGGAGCCTGCCCGCCTTCGCGCCCGCCGAGTACCGCTCCGGCGTGACCTGGGTCGACGGCCACACGGCGATCGCCGTCGGGCTCTCGGGCAGCGACGTCAGCAGCGACTCCGGCGCCACCTGGCAGCGCTTCGACGACGGCAGCCTCGACACGGTCGACTGTGCGAGCCCCACCGCGTGCTGGGCCTCCGGCGCCGCGGGCCGCGTCGCGTACCTGGCCCGAATCCGCTAGCTGCGGCCGATCAGCTCGATCCGGTAGCCGTCCGGATCCTGGACGAAGCAGAGGCGCGAGCCGCCCTCACGCACCTGGTACGGCGGGCGTTCCGGCTCGATGCCCTGCGCGGCCAGCCGCTCGAGAGTGCCGTCGAGGTCGTCCACGCCGACCGCGATGTGGCCGTAGCCGGTGCCGAGCTCGTAGGTGCGACCGTCGTGGTTGAACGTCAGCTCGAGCACGGACTCCTGGCCGCCGAGTGAGAAGAAGTAGTTCGTCGCCTCGCGCTCGCCGTTTCGGACGATGTCCATGTCGCGATCGAACGTGAAGCCGAGCGCCTCGTAGAACGCGCGGCTCTTCTCCGGATCCGTGATGCGGACCATCGTGTGCAGGAAGCGGGCCACGACGGCGATGCGTAGCGTCTAGGCAGGGACCTGCCCGGGACTTCGATCGCGGTCTGAAGAGGTGAGGGTGACCATCGAGCGGGTTCGCATACGCCACGCGAGATAGATGGTCGTCAGGAAGGGCCCGAGGACGAGCACGACGAGGAGGGCGATCCAGGCCGCTCGCGCGAGAGTAGAGGCCCCGGCGACGTGGTGGCAGACGGTTTGCACCCTCGGATTGCGAGGCGCGGGGACGCTCACGCTTGCAGTTGTCCCGCACCGGTTGTGGCCGCCGTCAGGGATCAGAGTTATCGATGCAAGCAGGAGCGGGAGACCCAACCCGCCGGGGAAGAAGAGCGAGCCGATGATCTTGTCTCGCCTGGACCAAACCGTCGACGTCCAGAGCAGGACGAGCCCGACCAGCCAGCCGACGGCGAAGAAGAAACCGCCGACGAGCAGGAGCACGAGCGCCGCAATCTCGGGCCAGCCTGAGCGAGGCGGCTCGATCTCGAAGCGCGCCCGGGCCTCGGCGGCGATTTCGGCGGGGTCGCCCAGCCTCTCGAGCACATTGAGCGTCTCGACCTCGGTGTGAGCGCCCGCCTCCTCGATGTGTTCCGAGATTTCCTCGACCACCTCCCGCCGGCGTGCACGCGGCAGGTCCGCGAGCTCGCGCTCGAGGCGGTCTAGATAGTCGGTGATCAGGTCTTCGGGCGTCCGCGTCATGCGAGCGGCCCTCCTCTCCACGAAGTGGTCGACTGCGTCACGGAAGCGGTTCCATTCGGCCTGGAAGCCGACAAGCGCGTCGCGGCCGGCGTCGGTCAAGCGGTAGTAGCGGCGCGGCGGCCCGGCAGGCGATTCCTGCCAGGAGGTCTCGACGAGGCCGTCGCGGCGGAGCCGGCTCAGGAGCGGGTAGATCGTCCCTTCGCTCGTGACCATTCCGTCGACGTCCGCGAGCGCGCGCACGAGATCGAAGCCGTAGCGCTCCTCGTCGAGGAGCAAAGCCAGAACGCAGTACTGGAGCGTCCCTCGCCGCATCTGAGTGATGAGGCCCTCCTGCGAGCGGGCTACCATGCAACGCATGGTACCCGGCGGGAGACGCTAGATCAAGCGCCCCAACCGCGTGGCGTGTTGCGGCGGCCGGGCTCGATCTGCCAGTAGTCGCGGGCCTCCGCAACCAGCCCTTCGTCGTCGAAGCGGAGGATCGAGCAGCCGGCGAGCGTCTCCTCGGTGCCATCGGGGCCGACGAGCGTCGCCCACCACTCGACCGCCGCGCGATCGCCCGCCTCGACCGGCTCGCCGAAGCGGACGTCCTCGGCGCGCGCCTCGGGGAAGACGCGCCGCGTGTACTCGATCGGCAGCTCGGGCTCGCGGAAGGGCGCCGAGCGGAAGACGCAATCCGGCCGGTAGAGCGCGGCTGCGGCGTCGGGATCGCCGGCCTCCCAGGCCCGCTGGTAGCCCTCTGCCCAGCGCTTCCCGAACACGCGCCTAGCCTAATGCGCCTCCCAGGTCGCGACCTGGTCGTTGCCGTCGTAGGCCACGATGCGTTCGAGCTGCGCGTCCTTGTCGAACGAAGCGAGGAAAACACCCCCGACGACGCCGGCGGGGTGACGCGAGCCGTCCTCCAACTCAACGACGACCCGATTCGCGCGCGGGTCCGCCAACCCGAACAGCGTGTTCAGGGTCGGGTGCGTCGCGTTCCATCCATAGTCCACGGCGATCGAGCGCCGGGGCTCACCGCGATCGCACGAGCCTTCGCCAGGCTGGACGCCGTTTGGCGCGGCGTCGTTGGTCCAGTCGACGAACCAGCAGGTTCCGCCGAGCTCGTTCGGGGCAGCCCACACGTCCTGCGGCCCGTCCGCAGTCTGGATCTCCAGGAGACCGCGGATCCGGCTGACGTCGAGATGCGGGAACTTGTCACCGAAGCCCTTCTGCGTGGCCAGGTCGGCAATCTTGTTGTTCGCCTCGAAGCTCGTCGTGACCGCGGGCGGAGCGGGAGTACCTTCGAACAGATCCGCGACCTTCCCGCTGAGCGCCACCGCCGTCGGCACGAGCGCGAGAGCAGCTACGGCAATGCCCACGGCGACGTAACGCATGCGCGTCCGGCGTGCTCGCTCGAGCACGTCGTGCCAGCCTCGCCCATCGGGCGTGAACGGAGGCACAAGCTCGTCGAGCAGGTCGTCGATGCGTGTCTCGGTCATGACTTCACCTCCGGTGCCAGCGCCCGCCGTAGCACGCCGCGGGCGGTCGAGAGTGTCGCGCCGACCGTGCCACGGCTGATGCCGAGCGCGGCGGCGATCGTGGAGTAGTCGAGATCGGCGTAGTAGTGGAGGAAGAGCACCTCTCGCTGGCGCTCGGTCAGGAGCTCGAGCGGCAACGGCGGCCCACTCCCGTTCTCGCTCGATAGGGGCTCACGGAGGCGAGCGACCTGCGGTTGCCGCCGGCGCGCATCCCGGGCTGCGTTGACGACGATCCGCCAGACCCAGGCCTCGAGTGAGCCGCGCCCTCGGTAGCTCCGGCGCTTGCGGACCGCCTTCGCGAACGCGTCCTGAACGGCGTCCTCCCCGAGCCCGCGGTCGCACGTGATGGCGGCGGCCACCCGGCAGAACTCCGGCCGGCGGTCGCGATACAGCTCCTCGAGCTCCTCGATCATCACCCGTACGACGCGGCGCACAGGCTCGATTCTTTACGGCTCGAGGTCCTCGCGCACGAGGCCGAAGATGACGCCGTCGACCCACTCGCCGTGGCGGTCGTAGGCCTTGCGCCGCACGCCCTCTCTGACGAAACCCGACCGTTCGGCGTGCACCTGGGCGCGCTCGTTGAAGCCGTAGATCTCGAGCTGGAGGCGGTGGAAGCCGAGGTCGAAGATCAGGTGGCGCTGGAAGAGCCGCGCGGCTTCGTCGGCGACGCGGTTCCCGCGGAAGTCCGGGTGCACGGCCAGCGAGCCGAGGTTCGCGATCCGCGAGCGGCGGTTCGCGACCTCGAAGCCCATCAATCCCGCCGGCTGGCCGTCCAACTCGATCACGAAACGGCCGAACTCCTCGGGCTCGGCCTGCGAACGCTCGATCTCCGCCAGCAGCGCCTCGCGGTCACGTGGGCGGACGACGGCCATGTACGGGTCCACGTCCTCGTGCGTCATCAGTTCGAGCAGGAAGTCCACGTCGCCGGGCTCGGCGCGGCGGATCGTCACGCTCACGGCGAGGGCGCCGCGACCGGCTCGCGCCGCGGGAAGCGCACGGCACCGGATCCGAGCGCGACCCCGCCGAGGATCAGCGCCATTCCGCCCAGCTCCTGCCACGTCAGCGGCTCGCCGAGCAGCAGCACGCCGTAGAGCAGGGCGGTCGCCGGGAGCAGGTAGGTGACGAGGCTGACGCGCGCGGCGCCGTCGGTGCGCAGCACGCGGTAGAGCAGGATCTGGGCGAGCGCGGTCCCGATCAGCGCCAGCGCGACCACCGAGGCGTTCTCCTTCCAGCCGGGCACGTGCGACGGGAGCTGCAAGAGGCCGAGCGGCACCAGGACGACGAGCCCGCCGATCATCGTGGTCGTGGAGAGGACGAGCCCGCTCGTGCGGACGATCAGGCGCTGACCCCAGAGGCTGCCCACGGCGTAGGAGACCGACGCCACGACGACCGCCATCGTCCCGGCGGCTCCCCACCAGCCGCCCTCCGGGTGCACACCCGCGAGCACGCCGACGCCGACGAGGCCGATCAGGAAGCCGACGAGCCGCCAGCCGTGCACGCGCTCGCTCGGCTTCCAGCGAATCGCCAGCAGCACGACGAAGATCGGCATCGAGGCATTGGCGATCGCGGCCACTCCGGAGTCGATGTGCTTCTCGCCCCAGGCGATCAGCGTGAACGGAATCGCGCCGTTGACGACCCCGAGCGCGAAGCCTTCCCAGCCGAGCCCTCGCATCTCGGCCAGCGTCGGCCGCAGCCCGCGCTGCGCGACGAGGACGAGCAGGAGCGTGAATCCCGCGACCAGCAGGCGGAACATGATCATCGTCGTGGGCTCGAAGGCGCGGTCGGCGACCTTGATGAACATGTAGGACGCGCCCCAGAACGCGGCCAGCAGGGCGATGTAGATCCAGTAGGAGCGCGACACGTCCTCGAGGCTACCGTTCCGACCTCGCCTAGTACGCTGCCGCCAGATGGGCGCCGTGCACTACTTCACCGCGTGCACGCTCGACGGTTTCATCGCCGACGAGAACAACTCGCTCGACTGGCTTTTCGAGATTCCGCACGACGCCGACGATCCGTACTGGGAGCAGTGGTTCCCCGGCGTGGGCGGCCTCGTCATGGGCGCCACGACCTACGAATGGATGCTCGAGCGCTACGGCCTGGCGGGAATGACCGAGAAGTGGAGCGACTGGTACGAGGACCGGCCGGCATGGGTATTCACGCATCGCGAGCTTCCGCTCATCGCAGGTGTCGACATCACGCTCGTCTCCGGTGACGTACGGGACATCTACCCCGAGATAGCCGCGAAGGTCGGCGACGCAGTCACGTGGCTCCTCGGCGGCGGCGACCTGGTGGGGCAGTTCTATGACGCGGGTCTTCTGAACACGGTCCTCCTGCACATGACGCCGGTGACCCTGGGCAAAGGCGCACCAGTGCTGCCGCGGCGGATCACGTCGAAGAACCTCGCCTTCCGCAGCGCGGAGGCGGTCGACCTGCGGGTGCGACTCATCCTCGACGTGAGCTCTTAGTCGCCCGACTGCTCCTGGTTCCTCAGCGCGGAGACCCAGCAGGAGGCCGCCGTCGATCAGATACGAGGCGCCGGGCGCTCTCCGGAAACGCCTAGTCCTCGTCCTCCCAGTAGTCGAGAGTGGGTCCGCGGCGGGCGAGCATGATCCGCTCGCCTTCAGCGCTCGAGGCGGCCACCTTCTCGGTATCGACGTAATGGACGATGTCGGGCCTGATCATTGACGAGAGCATGAGCACGCGGATCGGCGACTCGGTGCGGTTGATGATCTGGTGCGCGCCCTTCTCGCCGCGCGGGAAGCAGACGACGTCGCCCTCCTTCAGCATCTGCTCGCCCTCGGGCGTGCGCAGCGTAGGCTCGCCGGCCAGCACGATCGCCCACTCCTCGTTCGCGTAGTGCGTGTGGTACGGCCAGAACTTGCTGCCAGGCTCGACCTCGGCCATGCTCGCGCCGATCAGCTCACCGCCGATGTGATGACCGACGAATGCCTCTTTGATCCGCCACCCTTCGCGATCCCTCGGCTCGTCCCACTGGTCGCCGTGCAGGTTGAAGATCTTCATCAGCCATTCTCCTTTCAGATGTGAAGTAGCCTCTGATCATGGAGCAGGAGGGCGTCGTGGTGAAGGTCGTTTCCGGAGAGCCGGAGGCCCAGATCGCCTGCGGCTTGCTCCGCTCGGCCGGGATCGAGTGCGGCTACCGCGACACCGAGGCGATCGACTCGCCGCTCGAGGACTTTCAGGCGGCAGGGCAGCGGGAGATCCTCGTGCGACCCGAAGACGCTGAGACGGCTCGGGCTCTGCTCGAAGAATCCAGCCCTGACACAGGCTAGGCGCGGGTCTGAAGCAACCCTGGCGCGAGGACGCTCGCGCAGGCTGTGGTTCCCGTCGACCCGGCGCGGCGGGCAGCGTCGAGGCACGGCACGATGCTGCGCCGACGCTTGACGGCCGATCCTGACGGCACGAGACTGGAACCTCGAGCAAGCACACGTTAGGGTTCCGCCCCCGTCAGCGGAACGATTGGAGCTTGCATGCTCATTCTGCTTCTCATCATCATCCTGCTACTCGCGCTGGGCGGAGGAATCTTCATCAGCAAGTTCCTCTTCTTGCTGCTTCTCCTGCTCCTCGTAGTGTTTCTCTTGCGCGGACGCTTCTAAGGGCCCCGTACGTGCTGAATCGAGGCGCCGTCTACGTCATGTCGAGCGCGGCGTTCGAGTGACATTCGCGAACACTGGCGCACCCGAGACCACGCAGACCTGAACGATGAGGACTGATCGGCTTGGCCGCTCGCGCCTCTTCAAGTTGGCGCTGTGAAGGGTCGATTACTCGGTCATGCCCAACGGTCGCCGCTCAGCAAGACCGATCAGAGGCCCCATCTGCCTCATCGCGGCTGCGTGCGTGTGGGGCCTCACCTGGAATAGCGCAACGGCCTTTTTGATCGTGATCGTCTGGGGAGGCTTAGCGATGTGCGTGGTCGCGCTTGTGCGGAGGGCGCTGCGCAACCCGCAAGTTCGAGCGGGCTGGAGAGCCTGGGATCAGAACCCGGTGTCGGTGTACAACCGTCGCCTCATCTACCGGTTCGGGACGCCCACGACGCTTGCCTTCTCCGTCTTCTTTCTCGCCCTTGGCCAATGGGTTGCGGCCGGGTTCATGCTCGCGCTCGTCGGCGTTGGTCTGGAAGCCGGCGCACGGACTCCCGGCACGCGAGCGCATCGACTGTTCCTGCGCCTCCGCCAACGGGCTTGAGGCTCGGGTGACATTCCCGAACGCTGGCCCAGTCAACGGCCGCGGTGTAGAGGGCCGCAAAGCAGCGGTTGGCGAGAGAGCGTAAGACGCTCCGCAAACAAGCCGCTAGCGATTAACGCAATGACCTGAAAGCCGCCCGCACCTCGGTTGAGAAGAGCTCCGGCTCTTCCCACGCGGCGAAGTGGCCGCCCCTGTCGACCTCGTTGAAGTAGGTGAGGTTGGGATAGGCCTTCTCGGCCCAGCCGCGCGGGGTCCGCCAGATCTCGCCGGGGAACGTCGTGAAGCCGACCGGGATCGTCGGCGGCGGCAGAGGCTGGCGGCCCGCGGCCGGCGCGTCCGGCCCGTAGGCCTCCCAGTACGACCGGGCCGCGGAGGCGCCGGTGCCGGTCAGCCAGTACGCCGTGATGTTGTCCAGGACGTTGTCCCGGGTGAGGTTGCCCGAGGGCTGCCCGTCAACGAACGCGCCGGCGATCTTGTAGTAGGCGTCGGTGTCGTGGTCGATCATCCAGGCGGCCAGGGCGACGGGCGAGTCGAGCAGGGCGTAGCCGATCGTCTGCGGCCGGGTGGCCATCTCGATGAAGTAGCCGTTTCCGGACTGCTGGAAGGCGGCGATTTGCGCGGCCGCGGCGCGTTCCTCGTCGGTGTCCGTCGGCATGCTGCCGCTCAGCGCCGGCACGAGAAGGTTCGTGTGGATCCCGATCAGCCCGTCGGGTGCCTGGCGGCCCATCGCGTCGGTGACGCCGGCGCCGACGTCGCCGCCCTGGGCCACGTAGCGGGTGTAGCCGAGGCGGCGCGTGAGCTCGGCCCAGGCTCGCGCGGTCCGACCCAGCTCCCAGCCGACCTCGACCGGCTCGCCCGAGAAGCCGTACCCGGGCAGGGAGGGCAGCACGAGGTGGAAGGCATCCTCGGCGCTGCCGCCGTGCGCGGTCGGGTCCGTCAGCGGGCCGACGGAGTCGATCATCTCCATGACGGAGCCGGGCCAGCCGTGGGTCATGATCAGCGGTAGAGCGTCCTCGTACGACGACTTGACGTGGATGAAGTGAATGTCCACGCCGTCGATCTCGGTGACGAATTGCGGCAGCGTGTTCAGCCGCGCCTCGACACGCCCGAAGTCGTAGTCCGTCGTCCAGTAGCGCGCAAGCTCCTGAATCATTGTCAGCTGCACGCCCTGCGACCGATCCTCGACGAGCTCCTTGCTAGGCCAGCGCGTCGCGGCGATCCGGCGGCGCAGCTCGGTGAGTTGCTCTTCGGGAATGTCGACGCGGAAGGGGCGGATCTCGACTGCGGTCTCGATGGTGCTACTCATGAACGTCGGGGAGCACGCTCGCGGTGGTCATGATGGCCTCCGTGGTAGGCGACTTGAGCACGAAGACGGTACGCCTCGCGCCGTTGCCGCGCATCGACCCGTCTGGATGAACTGGGAGCTACCAGAAGCCGAGCTTGTGAGGAGCCGACGGGTCGTCGGGTGACATTCCGGCACGCTGGCCCAGGCGATGCGCCTCTTACCAGGGTGCGATCGTCGTCCCGCCCCATTCCTCGGGCTCGACGTCACGCACGGTCTCCGTCAGCTCCCAGCGGTGGCCCGCGGGGTCCTCGAGCACACCGGATCGCTCGCCGTACTCCCAGGTCGTCAGCTCCTCGACGACTCGCGCCCCCTGGTCGCAGGCGCGTGCGAATGCCGTGTCCACGTCCGGCACACGCACCTTGACCAGATGGGTCCACCCGTCGCCTGCTGGGGCGACTCGACTGGCATCTACGTCGGCGACCACGACGGCCCCGTCCAGCCCGACGCGCAGCTGAGCACGGTGCGTCTCACCGATCCGCACCCGCTCCTCGAACCCAAACGCGGCCTCGAGCCACGCCACTGCTGCCCGGACATCCGGATAGACGAGCACCGGCGTGACGGTGGCAGGCGGCGCTGAACGATTCGTCAGCATTCGTCAGCGATCCGTTGGGCGAGCCCCCGCAGCTGCCGGCTTCGCTCGCACGCCACGGGCGAAGTATCCGCGAAACTGCACGCCGGTTCCAAGCGCGACGCCGAGGAGGATCAGCGCGAGCCCGCCGAAGGCCGCGGCGCCGAAGCGCTCGTCGAGGAAGACCGCGCCGTAGGCCAGGGCGATCGGCGGGATCAGGTACGTGACGAGCGAGGCGTAGGCGGCGCCCGCGCCGGTGACCAGGCCGAAGAAGAGCAGGTAGGCGAGCGCCGTCCCGGGGACGCCGAGGACGACGACGGAGCCGATCGTCTTCCAGCCCGGTACCTCGTTCGGCGCCTGGACGACGGCGGCCGGAAGGGCGACCACCGTCGCGATCGCGGTCGTCGCGAACGCGACAACGATCGGCTTCGCGAGGGTCAGGTGCCGTCCCGCGAGCAGGCCGCCGAGGCCGTAGCAGAACGCCATCCCGACGATCGCGAGCGCGCCGAGCATCTTCCCTTCGGGCTGGGCGCCGACGAGGAGCGCAACGCCGACGAAGCCGACCCCCACGCCCACGAGCCGCGAGCCGGTCACGCGCACCTCCTGGAACGCGACGAAGGCGATCAGAGCATTGAAGATCGGGACGGCAGCCTGGATGATCGATGCGAGCCCCGAGTCGATCCGGGTCTCGCCCCACGACAGGAGCCAGAACGGAAGCGCGGTGTTGACGAGCGCGACGACCACGAGCCACCGCCAGCTCGCGCGCAGCTGGCGCGCGGTGTCGCGCATGCCGGCGGTGAAGGGCAGGAGCAGCGCCAGCGTCAGCGCCGCGAGACCCAGGCGGCCGGCGATCAGCGTCGCGGGCGAGATCTCCCGGACCGCGACCTTGATGAACATGAACGACGCGCCCCAGATCGCGGCGAGCCCGAGCAGCATCGCGAGGTTCTTCCGCCTCATCTCGGCTGACCGGACTCCCGGCTAGACTCGTCTCTCTGACGAGGGTCTCGGAACAATCGCTCCATCGCGCTCTCGGTCTTACCAACTCCGAGTACGGGCGAATCTGTGAGTTGCTCGAGCGCGAGCCGAACCACTTCGAGCTCGCGGTCTTCTCCCTGCTCTGGTCCGAGCACTGCGGCTACAAGCACTCGGCGCCGCTCCTGAAGCGGCTGCCCTCGGCCGGCGAGCGCGTGCTCCAGGGGCCGGGCGAGAACGCGGGCGTGATCGACCTCGGCGACGGCGAGGCGGTCGCGTTCAAGGTCGAGTCGCACAACCATCCTTCGGCGGTCGAGCCGTTCCAGGGCGCTGCGACCGGGGTCGGCGGGATCCTGCGCGACATCGTGGCGATGGGCGCGCGGCCGGTCGCGCTGCTCGACGGGCTGCGCTTCGGCGGCGACGGCCTGGGATTCCGGCGCGCGGTCGCGGGGATCGGGCACTACGGGAATTGCGTCGGCGTGCCCAACGTCGGCGGCGAGGCGGTCTTCGACGAGGCCTACGGCGGCAACTGCCTCGTCAACGCGATGTGCGTCGGGCTCCTGCCGGCGGAACGCGTCACGCGCGCGCAGGCGCAGGGGACCGGGAATGCGCTCGTCCTCTTCGGCGCCACGACCGGCCGCGACGGGATCGGCGGCGCCTCCGTCCTCGCGAGCCAGGAGCTCGGGGAGGGCTCCGAGGAGAAGCGGCCTTCCGTGCAGGTCGGCGACCCGTTCACCGGCAAGAAGCTGATCGAGGCCTCGCTCGAGCTCGTCGAGAGCGGGCTCGTCGAGTCGCTCCAGGACTGCGGGGCGGCCGGGCTCGCCTCCGCGCTCGCCGAGATGGCGCGCGGCGAAGCCGGGGTCGACGTCCACCTCGACCGCGTCCCGCTCCGCGAGGAGGAGATGGAGCCGTGGGAGATCATGATCTCCGAGAGCCAGGAGCGGATGGTCGCGGTCTGCCGGCCCGAGCTGCTCGAGCGGGTCGAGGCGGTGCTCGACCGCTGGGAGCTGCATCACGCGGTCATCGGCGAGGTCACCGACACCGGGGAGCTGCGCGCCTTCTTCGAGGACGAGGCCGTGGGCGAGATCCCGGCGGAATACCTCACCGACGAGTGTCCCCGCTATCACGTCGACAGCGTGTCTCGCGCGGTGTCGCCCGCGCCCGTCGGCGCCCAGCCGCGCGCGGAGGAGGTCTTCGAGCAGTACGACCAGCTCGTCCAGTCGCGAACGGTTCGCCGTCCGGGGCTCGACGCAGCGGTGCTCCAGCTGCGGCCCTTCGTGGCGGGGCCTCGCGGTCTCGCTCGACGGTCCGCCGCTCGGCTGCCGCGATCCCCGCGAGGCGGGCCGCGCCGCTGTGCTGGACGCCGCGCGCAACGTCGCGTGCGCCGGCGGCGAGCCGCTCGCGCTGACCGACTGCCTCAACTTCGGCAACCCGGAGAAGGCCGAGATCGGCTGGGAGCTGACGGAGGCGATCGAGGGCATCGCCGAAGCGGCGGAGGCGCTCGGGATTCCGGTCGTGTCGGGCAACGTGTCTCTCTACAACGAGACCGACGGACGCGCGATTCCTCCGACGCCGGTGGTCGGCTGCGTCGGGCTCGTGCGCGACGTGCGGGAGGTCCCGCGCGGGTGGAAGCCCGGCGACACGGCCTGGCTGCTCGAGGGCGACGACGTCGAGCTGATCTCGTGGCTCTGGCAAGCGGCGCCGCGGCTCTCGCTTGCCCACGACGTCAGCGACGGCGGCCTCGCAGAAGCGCTCGCCGAGGCCTCCGCCTTCAGCGGCCACCACTTCACGGCCGACGCCGAGGCGCCTTACGGGTCGGTCGTGGTCGCCGGGGCTGAGTGCGACTGGCCCCGGAAGCGCGAGCTCGGAGTGATCGCCTGATGTGCGGCGTCTTCGGCATCTACGCCCCCGACCGCGACGTCGCTCGCGTCACGTACTTCGGCCTCTTCGCCCTCCAGCACCGCGGCCAGGAGTCGGCCGGGATCGCGGTCTCCGACCAGGGCCGGCTGACGGTCCTGCAGGGACATGGGCCTCGTCACGCAGGTCTTCGACGAGCAGAAGCTGCACGGCCTGCGCGGCGACGTCGCGATCGGCCACACGCGCTACTCGACCACCGGCTCGACGCACTGGGCGAACGCCCAGCCGCTGATCACGCGCGGCCGCGGACGCACCGTCGCGCTCGGCCACAACGGCAACCTCGTCAACGCCACCGAGCTTCGCGAGGAGCTGGCCGCGGACGGAATCACGCTGAGCACGACCTCCGACACGGAGCTGATCGCCGCGCTGATCGCGAACGACCCCGCCCCGCTCGAGGACGCGGTCGCCGGCGCGATGGAGCGGCTCGAAGGCGCGTTCTCGTGCGTCCTGCTCTCCGAGGGCAAGCTGGTCGGCTTCCGCGACCGGCACGGCTTCCGCCCGCTCTGCCTCGGCCGCGAGGACGGTCACTGGCTGCTCGCGTCCGAGAGCTGCGCGCTCGACCTGGTCGGCGCCGAGCTCGAGCGAGAGGTCACGCCCGGCGAGCTGATCGTGATCGACGGCGAGGGTGTCCACGCGCGGCAGGCGGTCGACTCGACCGGCCAGCGCGCGCTCTGCATCTTCGAGTTCTTCTACCTCGCGCGGCCCGACACGCGGCTCGAAGGCGTCGAGGTGCACGGCGCGCGCGTGCGGATGGGCGAGCGGCTCGCCCGCGAAGCGCCCGTCGAGGCCGACCTCGTGCTCCCCATCCCCGACTCGGGGACACCTGCCGCTATCGGCTTCTCGCGCGAGACCGGGATCCCGTTCTCGGAGGGCCTGATCAAGAACCGCTACGTCGGCCGCACCTTCATCGAGCCCGACCAGGGCCTCCGCGAGCAGGGCGTCCGCCTCAAGTTCAACCCGCTCGCCGAGGTGGCGGGCAAGCGGCTGGTCGTCGTCGACGACTCGATCGTCCGCGGCAACACGACCCGCAAGATCGTCCGGATGCTCTTCGACGCGGGCGCCGCCGAGGTGCACGTAAGGGTCTCGTCGCCGCCCGTGATCAGCCAGTGCTACTACGGGATCGACTTCGCCGACGAGGAGGAGCTGATCGCGTCCTCGCGCTCGGTGGAGGAGATCCGCGGGCACATCGGGGCCACCTCCCTGGCCTACCTCTCGCTGGAAGGGCTGCAGGAATCGACACGCCGCCCCGAGTCGGAAATGTGCCGGGCCTGCCTCACGCGGGACTACCCGACGGCAGTCCCGCGTGAGGGCGCAAAGCTCAGGTTCGAGCGCGTCTAGGCGCTACTGCTCGAGGACGCGGCTCGCCTTCGCGATGCCGCGGCTGAGGAGGTAGAACGCGGTCAGGACCGTGGTCACCTCGACCCACATCGCCGTGTTGACGCTGTCCGCGATGATCCAGATCAAGATGAAGACGATCTCGACCACGAACCAGAGCGCGAACTCGGCGTTGCCCGGGACCGGCATCCGGGCGCCGGACGGGATGCTGGGCATCCCCATCGAGCGCGTCGTGCCGCCGCCAGCGGGCTGCTCCGGGGGGGTCGTCGACATTGCCTGCTTCTCCTTTCGTCAGGCCGCAAGGCCGGGGACGTGCACGATCTCCAGCTTGACGCCGTCGGGATCGTAGAAGAACACGGCGTAGTAGCCGGGTTGGTACCAGTACTCCTCCGGACCGCTCTCGATCTCGGCTCCCTGGCCGCGCAGCCAGTCGGCTCGCTCGTTCACGACCGAGCGCGACACGGCCTCGAGCGCGAGATGGTGCAGGCCGACGCGGTAGCGGTCGTACGGGCCGTCGCTCTCGGTCTGTGCCTCGCGCAGTCCGATCGAGCTCCCGGGCCCCCAGAGGTACCAGATCGTCTCGCCGCGTTCGCCCTGCACCTCGCTGACGCCGTGCCAGCCGAGCGGGCCGAGCAGGTCGCGGTAGAAGGGCAGGCTGCGCTCGATCGACGAGACGACGAGATCGACGTGATGGACGCCTGCGGAACGCACGTGTCAACCGCCGCAAGGGTTCCTCGCGGGCGGCATCCTTCCTGCACGTGGTGCTCTTCCACTACCACCTGGTCACGAGCCACGTGCGCGAGGTCGAGGCCCGCTACCTCGGGCGGCTCGCGTTTCGCCTCGTTGCGCGCTACGGACGGATCGGCGAGGAGCAGGTGCACTACGAGTCCGGGGTCGGCTGGGACGAGCTCGAGCGGCTCGGCTTCCGGCACCGCCTGAGCGAGCTCGAGCGCGGGTCCGTCAACGTGGTCGTCCAGCCGGGCCAGTGGCCGCTGCCGCGCGTCGACCACGTCGGGATCGCGCTCGACGACGACGAGTTTCAGGAGGTTCTGGAGCGCGCGACGGAGCTCCACTACCGCGTGCAGGAGTACCCGGGCCGCCGCACGTTCGTGGCGACGGACGCCGGCTACCGCGTGGAGATACATCCTCAGCGCGACTGGATCGACGACGTCCTCGCCAACTCGGGCGAGCTCCGGCTCTCGGAGCTTCAGCTGAAGGCCGACGACCCCGGCGCGAAGGCGGGAGCGCTGATGCAGCTGCTCGACCTGCCGGGCTACGACGGCGAGGTCGAGATCGGCGACGCGACGGTTCGGTTCCTCCCCGGCGGCCCGCGGGGCCGGCCCGAGCTGTACGGCGAGGTTTTTGCGTGAAAGGCTGGCTGCTTCTGCCCGCCGTCCTCGTCTTGACCGGCTGCACGTTTCCACTGTCGGGCTCGAGTCGGAGTGACTCCCGGTTGGTGCCTGCGGGCGGGAAGATCGAGCACGTCTGGCGCGTCCCCGCCGGGACAGGCGTCGCGGAGGTGGTGGTCGGCTGGTCTCGTCGCGGCTGCCGCCTCTTCAAAGGCAACCCCGTCGGTCGTTGCTACGCGCTGACGGTCTGGCGCCACGGCGGTCACACGACGCTCTTCAGCCACTCGCCGTTCCCGTTCCAGCCGACCTCCGTGCGGACTGCCGACGTCACCGGCGACGGGCACCGCGATCTCCTCGTGACGGTCGAATGCAACGTCAGTGCAATCACGCCGCAGCGACAGCTGCAGTCTTTGCGGATCAGAACGGCCGGATGAGACTGATCTACGGCAGCCGGCTCTACGAATGGTCGCCGGGAATAGGCACGCCGGGCCGCTCGATCGTGGAGACCGCCTGGGGTGCCCGGAGAGGGCTCGTCTGGTTCGACGAGCCCCACTACGGGCCCCAGAGCTCGATGTGCTGCCCCGACTATCGGGTCCGGACGTTCCTCCGCTGGGACGGAACGCGATGGATGACAGTCGCCACCCGAAAGGCGTCGGCCGAGCACGACAACTTCCTCGGGCGGCGGCCGGTGCCCGCGCCGTGAGTCGTCGCCGATTCGACCTTTAGACTCGCGCCGCGTGAGGGGCAGGACCTACGAGGACTCCGGGGTCTCGCTCGCGGCTGCCGACGAGGTCGTCGAGCGGCTGCGGGCGGCGGTCGAATCCACCGGGGCGAGTGGGTTCGGCGCCTTTGCCGGGCTCTACCCGCTCGGCGACGGGCGTCTGCTCGCGGCGACGACCGACGGGGTCGGCTCGAAGCTCGTGCTTTCGCGGCGCGCGGGGAAGGCTGCGCGACGCCGGCCGCGACCTCGCTGCCCACTGCATCGACGACGTGATCACAACCGGGGCGGAGCCGTTGTTCCTGCTCGACTACGTGGCGGCCCACCGGCTCGAGCTCGAGCAGGTCGCGGAGCTGGTCGAGGGCGCCGCGGAGGTCTGCCGCGAGGCCGGCTGCGCGCTGATCGGGGGCGAGACGGCCGAGCTGCCGGGGGTCTACCGCGAGGAGGAGCTCGACTTCGCGGGCACCTGCGTCGGGATCGTGGAGGCCGAGCGGCTGGTCGACGGCTCCCGCTGCGAGGCGGGCGACCTCGTCGTCGGGCTTCCGTCATCCGGGCTGCACACGAACGGGTTCTCGCTCGTTCGCCGGATCGTCGGCGAAGACGACTTCGACGCCGAGCTGCTACTCGCGCCACACCGGCTCTACCTGGACGAGGTGCGCGAGCTGCGCGCGAAGGCCGACGTGAAGGCGCTCGCCCACGTGACGGGCGGCGGGATCCTCGGGAACCTGACGCGCGTGCTCCCGGACGGCGTCGGCGTCGAGCTCGACTGGGGCTCGTGGGAGCGGCCGCCGGTGTTCGAGTGGCTCGCGGAGCACGGCGTCGAGGAGGACGAGATGAAGCGGGTCTTCAACTGCGGGATCGGAATGTGCGCCGTCGTCCCCGAGGCGCCGGCCGGCGCGCTCGTCATCGGGAAGCTCACGTGATCGGCGTCCTCGTCAGCGGCGAGGGCACGAACCTGCAGGCGCTGATCGACGCCGGCCTGCCGATCGTCGCAGTCGCGAGCAACAAGGCGGGCGTGCAGGCGCTCGAGCGGGCCGAAGAGGCCGGCATCGCGACCCGGGCCTTCGAGCTCGACGATTACCCCGACCGCGAGGCGCGCGACGCCGCGATGGCCGACTGGCTCAGCGAGCGCAGCGTCGACCTGGTCGTCTGCGCCGGGTACATGCACCTCCTGCGCCGCTGCTTTCTCGAGCGCTTTCCCGGCCGCGTGATCAACACCCACTCCGCCCCGCTCCCGGAGTTCCCCGGGCCGCACCCGATCCACGACGTGCTCGCGGCCGGGCGTCCCCGAGACTGCGGCCACCGTGCACTACGTCGACGGCGGCATCGACACCGGCCCGGTGATCGCGGCCGAGCGCGTGCCCGTGCTCCCGGGCGACGACGAGCACAGCCTGCGCGACCGGGTGCAGGCGGCCGAGCACAGGTTGCTCCCGCAGGTCGTCGGCGAGCTGGTCGCCCGGTGATCAAGCGCGCGCTCATCTCCGTGTATGACAAATCCGGGCTCGAGGAGCTCGGGCGCGGGCTGGAGAAGCTCGAGGTCGAGATCGTCGCGAGCGGCGGGACGGCGACATTCCTGCAGAAGCTCGGGATCGCGGTGACGCCGGTCGAGGACGTGACCGAGGTTCCGGAAATGCTCGGCGGGCGCGTGAAGACGCTCCATCCGCGCATCCACGCCGCGATCCTCGCGCGGCGCGACCGTCCGGACGACCAGGCGTCGCTCGACGAGCACGAGATCGAGCCCTTCGACCTCGTCTGCGTCAACCTCTACCCGTTCCAGGGCGTCGTGGCGAGGCGCGGCGTGAGCGAGGGCGAGGCCGTCGAGATGATCGACATCGGCGGCCCGGCGATGCTGCGCGCAGCGGCGAAGAACTTCGCGCACGTCGCGCCGGTCTGCCGGCCGGAGCGCTACCCGGAGGTGCTCGCGGAGCTGCGCGCCAAAGGCGAGCTCTCGCTCGACAGCCGGCGCCGGCTCGCGGCGGAGGCATTCGGCGTGACCGCCGCCTACGAGGCCGCGATCTCGGGCTGGTTCACGGAGGCCGAGAACTTCCCCGAGTCCGTTCAGCCGGTCTTCGCGAAGGAGATCGAGCTCGCGTACGGCGAGAACCCGCACCAGCGCGCGGCCTACTACTCGGAGATCGGGGCGCGGCGGCACCTCCTCTCGCGCGTCGAGAAGCTTCATGGGCGAGACCTCTCGTTCAACAACCTCAACGACCTCTCGGCGGCGCGGCTGCTCGCGCGGGAGTTCGAGCTGCCCGCCTGCGTGATCGTCAAGCACGCGAACCCGTGCGGCGTCGCGGTCGCGGGCTCGATCGAGCAGGCATACGAGCGGGCGCTCGGCGCGGACCCGATCTCGGCCTACGGCGGCGTCGTCGTGCTCAACCGGCCGGTGAGCGAGGCGCTCGGCGAGCGGCTCGCAGAGCAGTTCGTCGAGGTGCTGTTCGCTCCGGGATACGACGACTCGGCCCTGAAGCGCCTCCGCGAGAAGCCCGCGACGCGGATCCTCGAGGACCGCGAGCGGCGCCTGTCGAACCCAGGCGAGCGCGACTACCGGCGGGTGCTCGGCGGGCTACTCGTCCAGGAGCGCGACTGGGACGTCGACGACCGCGAGGGCATGGAGGTCGTCTGCGGCTCGCCGGACGAGGTCACCTGGGGCGACCTGCTGTTCGCCTGGCGCGTCTGCAAGCACGTCACCTCGAACGCGATCGTGCTGGCCCACGACCTGCGGACGATCGGGATCGGCGCGGGCCAGATGAGCCGCGTCGACTCCGTTCGGATCGCGCTCGAGAAGGCCCGCGAGCACGGCCATTCGAGGGCCGGGGCGGCGCTGGCCTCGGACGCGTTCTTCCCGTTCGCCGACGGTCCTCAGCTCGCGCTGGGGGCCGGCGCCACGGCGATCATCCAGCCTGGCGGTTCGAAGCGCGACGACGAGGTGATCGAAGCCGTCGAGCGCGCTGGGGCGACGATGGTCTTCACCCACCGCCGCCACTTCCGCCACTGATTAGCGGCTAGCTGATCGAGGCGACGAGGTTCACGCGGCCGTGGAGGCCGCTCAGGTCGATCGTCTGCGAGGCCGCGTCGAAGCGCGCGAACGCGCGGCCGCCGACGGTGACGCTGGTGATCCGCTCGCCGTTCGGGAGCCGCAGGCGCAGCTTCAGCGTCGCCGAGCCGAGCCTCCTCGGGACCGTCAGGCGGGCAGTGACCGAGCCGCGGCGGGCACGGAGCGTGTACGACAAAGGCCCGAAGCTCGTCCGCGCTCCCCGCACCGAGACGAGCCTGCCACCCAGGAGCCACCGGCGCGGCGTCGAGTACCCGAGCTCGAGCCCGTTCGGCGTCCCGGTCGCGTCGCGCGTCTCGTGGACGAGCATCAGCCGCAGCGTCTCGAGGAAGAACGCGTTGTTGACGCTGTTCGGCGGCCGGAACATCGAGCGGTAGTACTCGCCCTGCACAGGCCCCACGGTCGAGCCCTCGCCGGAGACGAAGGTGCCCTGCGTCATGTCGGCGCCGAGCTTGCCGTAGAGGCTGAGGATCAGCTGGTCCGCCTGTCCGTTGTCGGCGAGGAAGCGCGCGGCGCTCAGCCCGTAGACGTCGTCCACTCCCGGTGCGCGGTAGCCGGGCTTGCCGCTCTCCGTGAAGGCGCGGAAGCGGACGAGGCCGAGCAGACGCGACCCGTGGTTCTGCAGGTAGCGGAAGAGCCCGGTCGCCTCACGGCTACCAGGCTGGAAGACCCCGGATGCGAGGGCGTAGGGCATGACGAGGTTCCAGTAGCTCCCGGCCAGAGAGTCGGTGACGCTGCCGTAGGGCTGCTGCGACGCGTCTAGGAGCGGGACCGGTACGAACAGCGACCCGTCCGGCAGCGCGCGCTCGGCGGACTGGACGGCCGAGCGGAGACCCGCCTCGAGCTGGGCCGCGTCGTGAGTGGCCCTGGCGGCGAGGTCGGCCCGGCCGACCCGCGTCCAGACCCCGGCCATCGCGCGCAGGCCCTGGAGCACCAGCGCCTGGTCGTGGAGGCCGTAGACCTCGGCCGAGATGTCCATCCCGTAGCGCTCGGGATCGAGGAGCCCCGTCTTGCTGTTCGCGAGCTGGAGCTCGAAGCGGCCGAGGGCGCCCTGCAGGTAGGGGTTGATCTTCCGCACGAAGCGCACGTCACCCGTGCGCCGGAAGTAGTCGGCGGTGACGCTCAGCCGCAGGCCGTCCGACCGGTTCGGGAAGAAGCTGCCACGGCGGATGGACTTCGTCGCAATTGCCCGCTCGACCCCGGTGAAGCCGTACTCGCCCATCACCTCGGCCACGTCGATCAGCTCCCACGAGAAGCGCTCGTACGGGTTGCCGAGGCTGTAGCGCCAGGCGTGCGCGATGTTCTGGATCAGGAGATTCCGCTCGGCGTTCATGACCACGCGGTCGGGCACGGTGAGATGCGCGCCCGAGGCGAGCCGCCGCGTCCAGTAGAGGGCGACCGAGTGGCGCGCGCGCCTGTAGCTCGCGGCATCGAGCCGGAACGGCTTGGTCAGCGACGGCTTCGAGATCCACGCGGCGTAGACGGTGCGCTTGCGGCCGCCGACGGTGCTGTACGCGACCGAGCCGCCGCGGACGCGGGCGCCCTGGCTGAAGACGAGAGCGGTCTTTCGGCCGTGCCGCAGCTGGTTGCCGGCCCGGTGCAGGCCTTTCAGCGAAGCCGTGAAGCGGACGCGCGCCCGGGGGTGGCCGGAGTGACGCGGGTCGATGGTCACGCGGACGAAGCTGACGAGGGAGCCTGTCTGCGGGATTCGCGTCGCGAACGATTCCTGGCTGTAGCGGACGCCGGTCGCATCGCGGTAGCTCGTCTTCAGGATCGGCAGGTAGCCGCCGCCCAGCTTCGCGGGAGCGAGGCGCGCGAGACAGGAGCCGTAGCGCTCCGTTGCGCGCAGGCCGACGTCCACCGAGAGGCTCGGCCCGCGCACGCGCCGGGAAACGATCTGGCTGCCGTCGGCCACGTGCAGGTCGACGAAGCGCGCGCCGGCGTTGTCGTCCGGGCGGCCGAAGGCGAGGTAGTAAATGCCCGAGTCGGTGAGCCGGTGTGGGTTCTTCCCGGCCGGTGGGCCGACCAGCATGAGCGGGTGGAGGAAGCGGCGGGCAGCGGCGTAGGTCGGGCCGCCGGGTGTGCTCAGTAGCTGGTTGCCCCAGAGGTCACTCCTGGACGAGAGCGCCGCCTGCACCGCCGAGTCGTAGGCGTAGTCGTGCGGAAGCGGCGTGCAGGAAGCGACCTCCGCCCTGCGCGCCTGGCCGCCGGCAGCGGCGACCGTGCCCGCGACTACAGCCGCGAGCAGCGCGATACCAACGCGATGCGCTCTCCCGTTCACGCCTGAAGTGTGCACATCGGCTGCGGCGGCGCGACAACTGAATGAGGTAAAAGATGCGAATGAACCAAAGCCGCCGCTGGCTGACGCTCGCGATCGTGGGCGCCGCCTTCTTCATGACGGTGCTCGACGTCGCGATCGTGAACGTCGCGCTGCCGTCGATCGAAGAGGACTTGAAGGTGACGGAGACCACGGTGCAGTGGGTCCTGATCGCCTACGCCATCACGTTCGGCGGCTTCCTGCTCCTAGGCGGCCGCATGGCCGACCTGCTCGGGCGCAAGCGGATCTTCCTCGTCGGCCTCACGCTCTTCACCATCGCCTCGCTCGTGTGCGGGCTCGCGAGCAGCATCGGGGTTCTGATCGGGGCGCGCGCCGTGCAGGGCATCGGCGCTGCGATCATCTCGCCTGCGGCTCTCTCGATCGTGACGACGACTTTTCGGGAAGGCGCCGAGCGGAACAAGGCGCTGGGAATCTGGGGCGCGCTCGGCGGCTCGGGGGCGGCGGCCGGCGTCCTCTTCGGCGGGATCATCACCAAGTACCTCGGGTGGGAGTGGATCTTCTACGTGAACGTGCCCGTGGGCGCGCTCGTTTTCGGCCTCGCGCTGCCGTTCGTCCCCGAGAGCCGCGCCGACCTCGGCCACCGCCGCTTCGACGCGGCGGGTGCGGTCACCGTCACCGGCGGCCTGGCGCTGCTCGTCTACGCGATCTCGAAGGCGCCCGACGTGGGCTGGACCTCGGCCCGCACGATCCTGCTGCTGATCGCCTCGATCGCGATCCTCGCGACCTTCGTCCTGATCGAGCTGCGGTCGAGGTCACCGCTGATGCCCTTCCGGATCTTCCGCATCCGCTCGCTGCTCGCGGCCAACGTGGTCGGGTTCCTGCTCGGCGCGGTGATCTTCGCGAACTTCCTCGTCTTGACCCTCTACGTGCAGCAGGTGCTCGGCTGGTCGGCGCTCAAGACCGGCGTCACGTTCCTGGCGACCGCCGGGACCACCGTCATCTGGGCCGGCGTCGCGCAGGCGCTGACGACGCGCTTCGGGCCGCGCCCGGTGATCGTGGCGGGCCTGCTCGTCCTGGCGAGCTCGATGCTCTGGTACACGCAGCTCTCGGTGCACGGGCATTTCTGGCCGAACCTGCTGCCGCCGTACCTGATCTTCGCACTCGGGCTCGCGTTCTCGTTCGTCCCCGTGACGATCGCCGCGCTGGCTCAGGTCGAGGCGCACGATGCCGGGCTTGCGTCGGGGCTGATCAACACGAACCAGCAGATCGGCGGCGCGATCGGCGTGGCGCTCGCCTCGACGATCTTCATCACGACGAGGAACGACCTCCTGAAGAGCCATCACCCTCCCCTGGAAGCGGTCACCACGGGCTTTGAGGATGCGTTCTGGGCGCTGATCGCGCTCGCCGTCCTGGGCGCCATCCTGGCGTTCGTCATGCTCCGCGGCACGGAAGCGCCGGCACTCGAGGCGCAGGCCGAGACGGTCTAGGGCGCCTCGAACCGGTAGAAGAACGGCCCGAGGCCGGAGCTCGACACCGCGAACTCCGCCTTGAGGAACTCCTCGAGGGCCCGTGCGTTCTCGAGCCCGCCGGCGTCGAGCGGCTCGTAGCCGGCGTCTCGGATCAGCTGCGCCGTCGTCTCCTTGGCCTCGTCGTCGCCGCAGTAGAGGCACCCGGGCGGGATGTCCTGCCCCTGCACTTGGTCGTAGACCCTGGCGAAGACGGTATTGAACGCTTTGGCGACGTGCGCACCGGTGCGCTGCTTGACGTAGGCGGCGAGCGACTCGGCGCCACCGGGGCGCTCGCCCTGGATCAGGTTCGTCGCGTCGATCAGGATCTTGCCTTCGAGCCCGCTGACGCTCCCAAGCGCGTCGTCGATCGCCCCCGACGGAACCGCCAGCAGGACGGCATCCGCGCCCGAGACGTCCCCACCGTCCTTGCCGATCCTCTCGACCTCGTGCCCGGCCTGCTCCCAGAAATCGGCTAGCCCACCTCCGACGTTGCCCCTGCCGATGGTCGCGATCTTCATGTCAACTCCTTTCCTAGCGTTACGCTTGGCGCCATGCCGCGGGACTATCCGTCGCTGCTCGACCTGGTCGGCCACACGCCTCTCGTGCGGCTGCAGCGCGTCGTGCCCACCGATGCTGCAACGGTTCTTGCCAAGCTCGAATTCCTGAATCCGGGCGGCTCGATCAAGGACCGCATCGCGATCACGATGGTCGAGGCGGCCGAGCGCGAGGGGAAGCTGAAGCCCGGCGGCACGATCGTCGAGCCCACCTCCGGGAACACCGGCACGGGCCTTGCGATCGTCGCCGCGCTCAAGGGCTACCGCTGCATCTTCACGATGCCGGACAAGATGAGCCGCGAGAAGATCTCGCTGCTCAAGGCCTTCGGCGCCGAGGTGATCATCTGCCCGTACGCCGTCGAGCCCGACTCGCCGGAGAGCTACTACTCGGTCTCCGACCGTCTCGCCGAGGAGATCCCGGGCGCGTACAAGCCCGACCAGTACACGAACGACGCAAACCCGCGCTCGCACTACGAGACGACCGGCCCGGAGATCCTCGAGCAGACCGGCGGCGAGCTCGACGCGCTCGTGATCGCCGTGGGCACCGGCGGCACGATCACCGGCATCGCGCGCTACCTCAAGGAGCAGAAGCCCGACGTGATGATCGTCGGCGCCGATCCCGAGGGCTCGATCTACACCTCCGGGCCCGAGAAGCAGCACCCCTACCTCGTGGAGGGCATCGGCGAGGACTTCTACCCCAAGACGTTCGACCCGTCCGTCGTGGACCGCTGGGTGACCGTCTCCGACCGCGACTCGTTCCTGACCGCGCGGCGGCTCGCGCGCGAGGAGGGGCTGCTCGTCGGCGGCTCGGGCGGCACCGCGGCCTGGGCGGCGGTCGAGATCGCGAAGGAGCTCGGGCCCGGGAAGACGGTCGTCACGCTCTTCCCGGACGGAGGCCGCGCTTACCTCTCGAAGTTCTTCGACGACAACTACCTGATCGAGCTCGGCTTCCTCGAGCGGGGCGAGCCGACGCCGAAGGTCCGCGAGGTCGTGCAGTTCAAGCAGCAGAACGGCGCCGCGCCGGAGCTGATCACTATCGAGTCGCACCAGAAGGTCGGAGCCGCGATCGACCTGATGCGCGAGTACTCGATCTCGCAGCTGCCCGTGACGCGGCACGACTCCGGCGGCTCGCTCGCGGATGTCGTCGGCTCGCTCCAGGAGCGCGGCCTGCTCGACCTCGTCTTCCGCAATCCGGATGCGCTCAACGACGACGTCGCCGCAGCGATGCAGCCGCCGCTCGCCGCAGTCGAGGCCGACGAGTCGCTGGACGAGGTCTTCTCGGCGCTCAGCGGGGGCAGCCCGGCGGTGGTCGTCGCCACGCGCGGCAAGCCGACGGGGATGCTGACCCGCTCCGACCTCCTCGAGTACCTGGCGCGGCGCACGTGAACCGGCTCGAGGATCTGCTCCGCGAGGCCTTTCCCGGCGACGAGGTCTCGGTCGTCGACCGCACCGGCGGCGGGGACCACTTCCAGGTGACCGTCGCGAGCAGGCGCTTCGATGGCCTGTCACTCGTCGAGCAGCACCGCCTCGTCTACGACGCGCTCGCCGAGCCGCTCGCCGATGGCACCATTCACGAACTGAGGATCACAACGAAAGGGGCACCGTGAAGGACCAGATCAAGGAGCTGATCGACAACGAGGACGTCGTTCTCTTCATGAAAGGCACGCCGCAGTTCGCGATGTGCGGCAACTCCCAGCGCGCGCTGGACGCTTTGCGGCGGGCGGGCGCGCCTGTGACCGCCGTCGACATCCTTCCCGACCCGCAGATCCGCCAGGAGCTCTCGGCGCTTTCGGGCTGGCCGACGATCCCGCAGGTGTTCGTCCGCGGGGAGCTGATAGGCGGGGCCGACATCGTCGAGGAGCTGGAGGCCTCGGGACAGCTCGAGCAGACGCTTCACGACAAGCTCGGCGACGGGTTCGATCAGCAAGAGCGTGTGGTTGCCGTCGCCTGACCCGACTACCTCGTCAGGCCGTTCAGCTGAGTCCGCATATCCCCGGATCGCGATCCGGGGGCTCCCCGATGCCCACCTCCGCCGACCGTGCCAGGGTGAAGCGTGGAAGGAGGTGTCAGATGGCGACCTTCTCGCACGAGCCGACCAGGGAGCTTCGGGGGGACCGAGAGCTGCGCCTGATGGTGCGCGACGTGTTTGCGTCGCTGGCGATCTCGATGATGTGGCTGGCAGTGCTCCTCGACTCGCTCTTCGGCCCGGACATCGTGAGCACCGACGGATCAAGGGTTCCGTCGGGAGTGGCGCTCGCGCTGTTCGCGTGCCTCGGTACCTGGGCAGTCGCGCGCTACGCCTTTCGGCGCGAGCCGTAGGAGTGGCCTGGCGGCCTGGCCGCCGTAACTAGAATCGAATCGTGGACTTCGAGACCCGCGCGATCCACGAAGGACAGCACCCGGATCCCGCCACGGGCGCGGTCACGGTGCCGATCTACCAGACGTCGACGTTCGTCCAGGACGCGGTCGGCGAGCACAAGGGCTACGACTACGCGCGCGTCGCCAACCCGACGCGGACTGCGCTGCAGCTCTGCCTCGCGTCGCTCGAGGGCGCCGAGCACGGGATCGCGTTCTCTTCGGGGCTCGGCGCGGTCACGACGATCATGCACCTGCTGAACCCGGGCGACCGCGTGGTCGCCGTGGCCGACGTCTACGGCGGCGTCTACCGGATGTTCTCGCAGGTCTACGAGCCGAAGGGCTACGCGTTCTCGTGGGTTCCCGCGGAGGAGCTGAACGCGAACGTCGCCGACCACCTCGACGAGCGGACGCGGATCGTCTGGCTCGAGACGCCGACGAACCCGGTGCTGAACATCGTCGACATCCGCGCGGTGGCCGAGGCGGCGCACGCGGCCGGCGCGCTGGTCGTCGTCGACAACACCTTCGCCTCGCCGTACCTGCAGCAGCCGCTGGAGCTGGGCGCCGACATCGTCGTCCATTCGACGACGAAGTACCTCGGCGGCCACTCCGACCTCGTCGGCGGCTTCGTCGCCACCAACGACCCGACGATCGCGGAGCGGATGTACTTCCTGCAGAAGTCCCTCGGTGCCGTGCCGGGCCCTTTCGACTGCTGGCTCGTCCTGCGGGGCCTGAAGACGCTCGCGGTGCGGATGCGCAGGCACTGCGAGAACGCGCAGGCGGTCGCGGGAGCCCTTGCGAAGCATCCGCGCGTCGAGACCGTTCTCTACCCCGGCCTTCCCGAGCATCCGGGCCACGCGATCGCGGCGCGGCAGATGCGTGACTTCGGCGGGATGGTCTCGGTGCTGCTCGAGTCCGAGGAGGAGGCCGTCGCGCTCTGCGCGCGCACGAAGCTCTGGAAGCTCGCCGAGAGCCTCGGGGGCGTCGAGAGCCTGATCGAGCATCCGGCGCGGATGACACACGCCTCGACCGCGGACGCGCCCTTCGCGGCTCCGCGGAACCTCGTGCGGCTCTCGGTCGGGATCGAATCGGCCGAGGACCTCGTCGAGGACCTCGAGCAGGCGCTCGTCCGCTCACCGGCTGCCGCCGGCGCCTGACTTAAGGCGCGCTGCGGTGGGCGGTGAAGGTGCCTGTCACCTGGCCGACCTGCCCGCAACTGTCCGGGCTGACGAACGTGCCCGTGAGAACGCCGTCGGCCGCGAAACGGCCTTGCCAGTGGTCCGAGAGCGCCGCTCCCTTGAAGGAGCCGTTCGCGGCCACGAACTCCCCCGCGGGCGGCCCGGCCTGAATGCCGCCTCCGCCGGGCCCTGGGCAGGTCACGTCTACCTTGAAGAGATCGACGATCCGGCCGGCAGTCTTCACCTTGACCGTCACCGTGCCGGTTCCCTCCGGAAGCGTCAGCGGCCCGGTCCAGGTTCCGTTCGGCACTGCGACTCGCTTGCGCGGTCGGACGCTCCAGGTGAGCAGCTTGCGCGGCCAGCCGCAGTTCTTCGGCTGCTGCGGCGAGACGTGCATCGACACGGCCGCGTGGCGGCGCGTCTTCAGGCGGCCGTAGACGATCAGGGGGAACTGGCCGCGAATAAAGGCGGTGATCTCGATGTCTCTCGGCGTCCAGCCGCGGTAGCGGATCCGGAACGGCGCGCCGGGGCCCGCGTAGGAGGAATCAAACCCTTCGACGACCCAGGGTGCCGGCTTGGAGGAACAGGCCACCGGGAAGCCGATCACGAGGTTCCTGATCACGACGCGCTTGTGCGGCTTGGCCAAGACGAAGCTCAGCGGCAAGCCGTGCGGCCCAACGCCTTCCCAGTCGCCGAGCACCGGCCGCGGTACGACGGTGGCTGCGGCCGGAGCAAGCAGGGCTACAAGAGCCAGGATCGTGAGAGCCAGGCTCGACCGCAGGAGTCGCCCGCACACGCGGCCAGCCTACGCCGACGGGCGCAGCGGCGCAACGGCGGGAACTAGCATCACGGCATGCCGCGCGTCCCGGTTCCGCCTGAGGTCGACGAGTTCCTCCGGCTCCCGAACCCTGCGGTCGTCGCCACCCTGCGGGCCGACGGCTCGCCGCACACGGTTCCGACCTGGTACGACTGGGAGGACGGGCGCGTGCTGCTGAACATGGACGAGAGCCGCCTGCGACTCGGCCACCTACGCCGTGATCCGCGAGCCGCGCTGACCGTCCTCGGCGGCGGTGAAGACGGCTGGTACCGGCACGTGAGCCTTCTCGGCAACGTCGTCTCGATCGTCGACGACGACTCGCTCGAGGACATCGACCGGCTTGCCCTCCGCTACACCGGGCAGCCGTTCCGCACGCGCGACCGCAAGCGAGTGAGCGCGTGGCTCGAGCCGGAGCGCTGGCACGGGTGGCCTTCCTGACACTGCTCGACCTGCGGCACCTTGGACGGGAGCGGGTGATCGGCTCCTACCTGCTCCAGACCTCGGACGGGCCGGCGCTGTTCGACTGCGGGCCCACGACCTGCGTCCCGGAGCTCGAAGCGCGGCTCGCCGAGCGCGGGCTCGAGCTGCGTGACATCCGGCACCTGCTGCTCTCGCACATCCACCTCGACCACGCGGGCGCGACCGGCGTGCTCGTCCGCCAGCACCCGCAGCTGCAGGTCCACGTCTCTGAGGTCGGCGCGCCGCACCTCGTCGATCCCGAGCGGCTCGAGCGAAGCGCGCGCAGGCTCTACGGCGACGAGTTCGACACGCTCTGGGGCGAGCTCGCGCCGGTGCCGGAGGAGAACATCCACCCAGTGGGCTCCGAGGTGCTCGGGCTCGACTGCTTCCCCACGCCAGGTCACGCCTCGCACCACGTCTGCTACCTCGACGGGGACGGCACGCTCTACGCGGGCGACGCGGCCGGCGTCCGCATCCAGCCTGCCCGCTTCGTCCTCCCACCCACGCCGCCGCCGGAGGTCGACCTCGAGGCCTGGGACACGACCCTCGACGAGATCGAGCGCCGCGACCCCCAGCGGCTCGCGCTGATCCACTTCGGAGTGGCCGACGACGTCGCAAGCCACCTCGCGGAGATGCGCACCCGTCTGCATGATTGGGCCAACCGCGTCCGGGACGGTGCGACCGAGGACGAGTTCGACGCCGCCGCTGCACGCGACCTCGGCGCGGAGGGCGACCAGTACGAGCACGCGATGCCCTTCTGGCAGTCGTACGCCGGTTTGAAGCGCTACTGGGACAAGCGCGAGGAGGCCGAAGCTGCATCCCGCTGAGCTCGGCGAGCTGGAGGCGTTCCGCGACCTGTACGCGGTCGCGCCGGCCGGCATCGGTGCGGGGGCCCTCGAGCTCGGCGGCGGGCTCTGCCTCCGGCTCGACTCGATGCCGGACTTCGCGATGTTCAACCGCGCAACCGGCCTGGGGCTCGACGAGCCGGCGACCGAAGAGCTCGTCGACGTGACGCTCGACTTCCTCGAAGGGACGCGCTCCTACGTCTCGGTCGCGCCCGATGCCCGGCCTGCGGAGCTCGCGACCTGGCTACAGGTCCGCGGACTCACCCCCGGCTACGGCTGGACCAAGTTCGTCCGCCCCGCAACCGACCCGCCCGAGGCGCAAACGGCCCTGCGAATCGAGCGTGTCGAGAGCGGCGAGGCCTTCGGCGCGGCAGCCGCCGGCGGCTTCGAGGTGCCGGAGCTCTTCCGCGGCTGGCTCGCCCTCCTACCCGCGAGAGACGGCTGGCACTGCTTCGTAGCGTTCGACGGAGACGAGCCGGCCGGAGCGGGCGCGCTCTACGTGGCGGGCAAGACCGGGTGGCTCGGCATCGGCGCGACTGTCCCCGAGCACCGGGGCAAGGGCGCGCAGAGTGCGCTGATCGCGAAAAGGATCGAAGCCGCCGCGGAGCTCGACTGCGAGGTGGTCGTGAGTGAGACCGGCAAGCCGATCGACGGCCGGGCCGGGCCGTCGTACAGGAATCTGGTGCGCGCTGGGCTCGAGCCGGTCTACGTGCGCCCGAGCTTCCAGCGCGCAGTCGTAATCAGCGGAAGCTAGAAGATCCCGGCGACGCTCTCGAGCGCGCTGCTGATGTTCGCTCCGAGCAGCGTGATCGCCGCGAGCACTGCGAGCGTCATCACGGCGAGCACGACCCCGTACTCGGCCATCGTCTGACCTCGTTCGTCGACGAGCTTGATCATGCGGACTCCTTAGGTTGCGGCAGAAAGCAACCCATCGGCAGCCGCCCGCCGGCCCTCGATCCCCCGTTCTAGCCCATCGCTGCCTGGTAGGCGCGCTCGTAGTCGGCGACCATCCGATCCGGCGCAAAGCGCTCCTCCGCGAAGCGCCTGCATTCGCTGGGCTCGATCGCGTCCGCCTGCTCGAGCGCGGCGGGGATGTCGTGCCAGTGGTCGACGATCACCCCGCCCGTCCCGTCCCCGATCACCTCCGGGACCGCACCGTGCCGCGTCGCGATCACCGGCGTCCCGCACGCCATCGACTCGATCATGACGAGCCCGAACGGCTCCTCCCACTCGATCGGAAAGAGCGTGCAGCGCGCGTTCTGCAGCAGCTCGACCTTCGTCCCGTGATTGACCTCGCCGAGGTACTCGATCCCGTGGCCGAGGTGGGGCTCGACGAACTCGGCGAAGTACTCCTGCTCACGCTGCTCGCGCATCTTCCCCGCGAGCTTCAGCGGCAGCCCGAGCTCCATGGCTACAGCTACAGCGCGGTGCGCGCCCTTCTCGTGGTTGAGGCGGCCGAGGAACAGCAGGTAGTCGCCGCGGTGCGGCTTGCACGGGTAGTGCTCGAGGTCCAGCGCATTCGGCACGTTCGCGATCCAGTTCAGGTCGGGCTTCGGGCGGCGCTGGTTGAGCGAGATCGAGATCAGGCCGACCGAGGGCGCCACGCGCCCGATGCTCTCGTAGACGTCGCCGGGCTCGCCGCCGAGCGGCCCGTGGACGGTGTGCACGACCGGTGTCGAAAGCGCGCCGCCGAGCACCGCGCCGAGGGGACCGGTGTGGTCGTTGATCACGTCGAACTCCTCGGCCCGCTCGTAGCAGGCGAGGATGTGCCGCAGGTCCGGGAGGGAGCGCCCGATCTGCTCGCTCGGCGCGTGGTCGAAGACGGACGCGAGCTTCGCCTTCGTGTGGGAGTCGCCGGACGCGAAGAGGGTGACGTCGTGCCCGTGGTCGACGAGGCCGTCCGCAAGCAGCCAGACGATCCACTCGATCCCGCCGTAGCCGCTCGGCGGGACGGCGAACCAGGGAGGTGCCAGGACCGCGATCCTCATGCTTCCTCGACTGTGACGCGTCCGCGCTCGACGCGCACGTCCCACTGGTGGTCGAACGCTCGAATACCGGAAAGCCGCACCGAGCGGCCCGCCCAGGACGGCAGCTCGTCGGGCGCGTTCGTCTCCAGGTGGTGCCGGCTCCGGTCGGGCTCGAGGCCGAGCAGCAGCTGCAGCAGGAGCACCGGAGTCCCGGCGGCCCACGCCTGCGGGCGGGCGGCGGTCGGGTAGGCGATCGGGAAGGGCGTCTCCGAGCGAGGTAGGCCGGCGAAGACCTCCGGCAGCTGGTAGGCGAAGTGCGCGGCCGCGCCGAGCATCCGCCGGATGATCCGCTGCGCCTCGGGCCAGCGCCCGTGCCGGGCGAGGCCCTGCGCGATCAGGGAGTTGTCGTGGGGCCAGACGGTTCCGTTGTGGTACGAGAGCGGGTTGTAGCCGGCGTCGCCGGTCGACATGGTGCGCACCCCCCAGCCCGACCAGAGCTCCTGCCCCATCAGCGCGTCCACGATCGCATCCACGCGCCGCTCCGGGACGATGCCGCTCCAGAGCAGGTGGCCGACGTTCGAGCAAAGTGAGTCGACCTGCCGCTTCTCGCCGTCGAGCGCGAGCACGTAATAGCCGCCGCGCGCGTCCGTCCAGAACTGCTCGTCGAAGCGCCGCTGCAGTTCCTGCGCCTCCTGCTCGAGCCGCTCGGCGAGCGGGCGGTCGCGCCAGACCTCGCGCGCCAGCTCGGCCGCCCGCACCTTCGCGTCGTAGACGTAGCCCTGTACCTCGCAGGGCGCGATCGGAGAGCGAGCGATGGTGCCGTCGTGGAAGCGCTGCGAGTCGCCGGAGTCCTTCCACGACTGATTCTCGAGCCCGCGCGGCGTGCGCCGCTGGTACTCGACGAAGCCGTCGCCGTCCCGGTCGCCGTACCGATCGATCCAGGCGAGCGCGCGCAGCGCCGGATCCTTCAGCTCGCTGACCAGCTCCGAGTCGTCTGTCCAGCGCCAGACCTCCGAGAGCAGGACGAGGTAGAGCGGCGTCGCGTCCGCCGTCCCGTAGTAGGCGCGAAACCAGTTCTCGGCGGCGCGCCCGGAGCGGAGCTCGTGGACGATCTTGCCCGGCTCCGCGTCGATGTCCGGGTTGTCCTCGCGGGCCTGGAGCTCCGCGAGCGTCTCGAGCGCGGTGCGGGCGAGCTCGGGACCGAACAGCAGCGTCTGGAGGCACGTGATGAGCGTGTCGCGGCCGAAGACGGTCATGAACCACGGCATGCCCGCCGCGGGCAGCCGGCCCCTGCGCCCCCCTCCGCGCATGCGCAGCGAGGCAAGGTCCGCGACCGAGCGAGAGAAGCTGTGCGCCAGCTCGTCCCAGTCGCTGCGGATCTGCGGCACGCGCAGCTGCCAGGCCGCGAGCGACTCGCGGACGCGCGTCAGCTCCTCGCCGAAGCGCCGCTCGGCCGCCAGCGGCGGGATGCTGTCGCCGTCGATCGACGCGAGGATGTCGAGCCTGAGCGCCCATTCCTCGCGCGGCGCGAGCTGGAGGTGGTAGGCGACGCGCGTGCCCTCGATCGCGCCCCGCTCGGAGAGGATCACCTGCGTGCGGGCCGTCCCCCCGTTCGATTCCTCGAGCACGAACTGGTTGTGCTGCTCCTCGAAGCGTGCCGCAGCGGCCGGCGGCAGCGGCCTCGCCCGGGTCGGGTCGCCGAGAGCGAAGTCGTGCTCCTTCACGGAGAGGATGTCCGCGAAGTCGGTGGCGAGTTCGAGAGCGAGCTCGAACGAGAGCGGCTCCATGCCCTCGTTGCGGACGACGATCAGGTCCTGCATCCCCTCGCCAACGAACCGCTCCCGCGTGATCGAGAGCGTGTCCTGCGGAAGGCCGCCCGCGGCGGGGTTGCGCAGGTAGAACGCGGCCGAGAAGTACTCGACCACGCCCGACGAGAGCAGGAGCGGCTTCGCGCCGTTGATCGTCAGCCGCAGCAGCGAGAGGAAGCGCGTGTCCTCGGCGAAGAGGCCCTGCGTCTGGCCGTCGACGTCGCCGAGCTCGTTGCAGATGCAGAAGGTCGAGCCTTCGAGGATGGTCAGCGCCATCAGTCGTCGCGGACGATGCGGACGGCCGTCGACTGCGCCAGGGCCTTGACCACGAGCTCGTCCACGTTCACGTGCGGCGGACGGGTCAGCGCGAAGACGATGCACTCGGCGATGTCTTCGGGTCTCAGCGGCTCGACGTTCGCGTAGACCTCCTTCGCCCGCTCCTCGTCGCCGCGGAAGCGCACACGCGAGAAGTTCGTCTCGACAAGGCCCGGGTCGACAGTCGTCACATGGATCGGGCGGCCGAGGAGGTCTTCCCGGAGGGCGTAGGTAAAGCCGCGAACGGCGAACTTGGACGTGACGTAGACCGCGGCGTTCTCGTACGGCTGGCGGCCGGCGACCGAGCCGAGGTTGACGATGTGGCCGCCGTCGCGGATGTGCGGCAGACACAGGCGCGTCAGACGCATCACTCCGCGGACGTTCGTCTCGAGGACGGTCTCCTCGTCCTCCTCCGTGCTCTGGTCGAACGGCTCGCGGCCGAGGCCGAGGCCCGCGTTGTTGACGAGGATGTCCAGGCCGCCGAGCTCCGCGACGGCTTGCTCGACGAAGCGCTCACAGCTGGACGGATCGGTCACATCGAGCTCGAGCGCGACCTCGGTCTGGAGCTGCTCGACGCGCCTCGCCCCACCCGCCACGCGCGCGCCGTTGTCCGCGAGCGCGCGAGCCGTCGCGGCGCCGATTCCGCTCGAGGCGCCGGTGACGATCGCGGTCTTTCCCTCGAGCCCCGCCACGCGCGAGAGCTTAGATCCTGAGGCGCCCGGCCGTCCCGAACCGCCGAGCGGACTAGTCCAGATGTCTCGGAGCGGCCAGCGGAAGCTGGGAGGCCGTGGCGGCGGACGCCGCGTGCTCGACCTGGAGCGTCGAGTGCGCGAGCGAGAAGCGCTCGTCGAGGAGCGCCGCCAATTCGCGGCGCAGCGCGTGGCAGTCCGCGCCCGGCTCCACGAGCACGTGTGCGGAGACCGACGGGAACCCGCTCCCGACGGTCCAGACGTGCAGGTCGTGCACCTCGACGACCCCGGGCACGGCGAGCATCGAGTCGGCGATCTCGCGGGGCTCTCGGGGCGCGACGTCGAGCAGGATCCGCGTCGATTCGCGCAGGAGCGAGTAGCTCGACCAGAAGATGAGCGCCGCGACGACGAGGCTCGCGATCGGGTCGGCCTGATCCCAGCCGGTGGCGAGAATGACGGCGCCCGCGACGGCGGTCCCGGTGAACGCGGCTAGATCGGTCGTCACGTGCAGGAAGGCGCCGCGCACGTTCAGGCTCTCGCGGCTCGGCCCGGCGAGCACGAGCGCCGCAATCAGGTTCACCACCATCCCCGCGAGCGCCACGACGAGCACCAGCCCGCCCCGAACCTCCGGAGGAGAGACGAGCCGGCGGACGGCGGTGTAAACGATCAGCACGCCCACGACGAGGAGCGTGATCCCGTTCACGTGCGCCGCCAGGATCTCGAGCCGGCGGAAGCCGAACGTCCACCGTCCGCGCGCGGGCCGTCCCGCGTAGGCGGCCGCCGCCAGGGCGAGCCCGAGCGCCGCTGCGTCCGTGAGCATGTGCCCGGCGTCGGCCAGCAGCGCGAGCGAACCGGCGGCCACGCCGAAGACCACTTCGCCGGCCATCAGCCCGACGATCAGGACGAGCGCAACCGTGAGGGCGCGCCGCCCGGCGCTGCCGTGCGCGTGGTGGTGGCCGGCCATGCCACCCATTGTGGTTTCACCGCCCTCCGGCAGGCAAGTCACCTACCCGGCGCCGAGGACTTCGCGCTGCTGCGGTCGAGGTACGGGCTACGCGCGCGCCAGGAGAAACGCGCAGGCCCGGCGCTCGCCGGGAACGGGAGCGCGCCCGACCTTGCCGACGACGAAGCTGCCCTCTGAGAGCGACAACTCTGTGCCCGCATCGGGCGGGGGGCCCTGCCGCTCGAGCAGCAGGTAGCGCGTCGGCGTCGGGACGAAGAGGACGTGCGTCTTGGGAAGCTCGGGCTCGAGGCTCCGCCGCCCGCTCGGCTTCGATGGCGCGAAGCCTCGTGAACTCGGAGTGCAGGCGCTCGATCTCCTCCTGGAGCCGCTTGTTCTCGGCCTCGAGCTCCTCGAGCTGAGGATCGGGCACCTGAAGCTGCGCGACCTTCTCGCTCAAGCCCTCGACCTCGCCCTGCAGGCGGCGGTTCTCTTCTTCAAGCCGCTCCAGCTGCGGATCCGGCACGGGCTCGACGGTCTGAAGCTGTGAAATCTCCGCGTGGAGCAGCTCGGTCTCCTTCTGCAGCCGGTCGTTCTCGGACCGGAGCACCTCGTGCTGGGGGTCTGGTACCTGAAGCTTCGCGACCTCCGCATTCAGACTCTCGACCTCACCCTGCAGGCGGCGGTTCTCTTCTTCGAGCAGCTCAAGCTGCGGGTCGGGCTCTGGCTCGATCACCCGAAGCTGCGTGGACTCCGCATGCAGCCGCGCGATCTCTTCCTGCAAGCGGCGGTTCTCTCCCTCGAGCCGCTCTAGCTGCGAATCCGGCTCGGGCTCAGGGTCGGGAACGATCTCCAGAGACACCTGCGGCGGCTCGAACTTGACGACCGTCGCGTCGGCCTGGGGCTCCTCGGGATCGTTGATCCCCCGCTCCGACCGATGGCGCCGCTCGATCTCCGCCCACAGCCCGGTGCCGAAGCCCTGTTGCTGGTCGAGCTCGACGCCGTACTGCTCGGCGAGAGCGATCGCGAGCGCAGGCCCGGAGATGAAACCGCGGTCGACCAGGATCGCTCCGAGGAGCTTGCCCGTCTCCTCCTGCTCGGCCAGTGCCATGTCGAGCTCAGCCCGTGCGATCAGGTTCTTGGACAGGAGCAACTCGCCAAGCGGCCGCCAGGCCTGTTCCGCAGCTTCCACGCTGCGCTTATCGGCTCGAAACTGCTGCGACCGAAAGGGGGAATTCGCGCCGCGGCTCAGCTCGGCGCCGGAAGCGCCTTCTTCACATCGGCCATGTACGCCGCGGCATTGGGCCCGGTCGCGAGGATCACGACCGCTCCATACTGCGTTGTCTGGCCTCTGGGATACGCCGCTTTGATCTTCGACATTCCGGCGTCGAGCGAGTCACGATCCTTGAACTGGTAGACGGTGATCACGTTCGGGGACGTCTTGGCACCCATGCAGTCGGGGGCGACGAGGAACGACCGCGTGGCGGACACGCCGGAGCTCTGGTCGAGTCCCCCTGAGGACTGGGTTTGCGTCTGGCTGCAGACCTCGAGCCCTGCGTCCTTGAGCGTCGTCTCGGCCGGGTCGTAGCTCGACGAGTTCGGGTCGGACGAGGAGCTGCTGGTGCTGGTGCCGCTGGTGCTGGTGCCGTCGCCACCGCTGGCGCCGCTGCTACCTCCGCTGCCGCAGCCCGCCGCCACTGCGACCAGCATCGACAACGCCACCGCACAGGCCACGCGTCCGCTCATGGCGCCGACTCAAACAGCGAGCCGCCCAGGTTCCATCCCCCGATTGGGATGATTCGAGACATGGGCGGTGACGGGATCGAACCGCCGACCTCCTGGGTGTAAACCAGGCGCTCTCCCAGCTGAGCTAACCGCCCTCCCGCCCCAGGGTGCCACACAGAACCGCTGAGGGCCGGCGCGCGTAGAGTGTGGAGTAGCCGTGAACGCGCTCACGGGCAGACGACGCTTGCTCCTGGCGACACTGGTCGCTCTCGTCGGCGCGGGCGTCGCAGGTGGGATCGCGCTCGCCCGTGGCGACGGTGGCACCGCGGCCGGGCCGGCGGAAGTCCTTGCGAGCGGCCGCTTCCACACGGTCACCTGGGGAACGACCGGCACGGCCGTCATCGAGCGCGAGGCCTCGGGACGGCTCGTCCTGCGGTTCGACCGCGCCTTCGGCACGCGCCAGGCGCCCGACCTCTACGTCTACCTCGACCAGCGCGACCCGGGCAGGCACCAGGGCAGCCGCGGCAAGTCGCTGCTCGTCGGCTCGCTCGCGAACTCGCACGGCGGACAGCACTACAAGCTCCCTCCGTCGGCTGCGGGGATGACCGGCTACCTCGTCGAGATCTACTGCGCCGAGTGCAACAAGACGAACGCGGTAGCGAAGCTGACACCGGTGAGCTGAGCCGGCAACCCGGCGACGTCGTCGTTCGCCGCGAGGTGCTGAACGACGGCTCCGCGTGGGCCGAGATCGCGGTCATCGTCGTCGAAGACTCGCCCGGGCTCCTCGTCACCTACATCCCCGAGGGGGCGCCTATCCGCTTCCCGGCGAATCCGTTCGGGCCGCATCCGTGGCTCGGCAAGGAGCGCTGGCACGGGCACGGGACGCTGATGCTGCAGCGGCCGGACGAGTGGTACGCGGTCTGGGTCTTCTGGTCGGGCCCGAAACGCGAGTTCCGCGGCTGGTACCTCAACCTCCAGGAGCCTTTCCGCCGCACAAAGGACGGCTACGACACGCAGGACCTCGAGCTCGACATCTGGCTCCCGCGCGAAGGCGGCTTCCAGCTGAAGGACGATCACGTAATGGAGGACCGGGTCGCGGAAGGTCGATTCACAGCCGACCAGATCGCCGCAACGCGAGCCGAGGCTGCCCGGATCATCGAGGAGCTCGAGCGCGACGGCCGCTGGTGGGCCGACTCATGGGCCTCCTGGGAGCCGGACCCCGGCTGGCCGACGCCCTCTTTCCCGACGGCGTGAGCGTCGCGCCTGACTGATCCCGCTATCGCGTTTCCGCCGATGCGAAGCGGCCCCGAGGTCTGGTGCGGTTCTGCTCGGCTGGATGTGCCGCCCGTCGACACGTCGCGGTAGCGCGCATCGACGAGGCAGAAGACCGCGTAGCAGAGCAGCCCCGTTGCGGTCAGTCCGAGGATGTACGGGCCGTAGCTCGCGTTCGCGAGCTTCTGCAGCGCACCGTCGAGGCCGATGGCGTCCTTCGGGTCGTACTCGATTGCCGCCTTCGTCACGAAGATGCCGATGAGCGAGAAGACAACCGCACGCGCAACGTGCCCGGCGACGCCGGCGCGGCCGCCCCATTTGCGCTCGGTCTGGTTCATCTTGCCGGTGCGCCATTTCTCCTCGAACTTCTTCGTCAAACCGCGATAGAGATTCCAAAGGCCGGCGCCGAGAATGCAGAGCCCGGCGACCCCGACGATCCAGCGCCCGCCCGGCCAGTCGAGCACGGTCGCCGTCGTCTTGTGCGCCTTCTGGTTCTGCGACTGCTGCCCACCCGAGCCGAGGACGATCTTCACGGTAGTGAACGTGAGGCCGGCGTAGATCAAGCCGCGACCGACGTACCCGGCGCGCTTCCCCCACTTCTTCGCTGCCCCCTTTTCGCCACCCTCGTCCTCGTGCTCGGCCAACGCCTGTACGAACCGCCAGATGGCGTAGCCGCCGAAACCGACCGCCAGCAGCGCGAGCACTACCTCGCCCCACGTGTGTCGAGCGAGCGCCTGCAAAGCGCCCTGCCGGCTGGTCGTCTGGCCGCCCGTTCCCACGGCCACGCCGATCGCGAGCACAGCGACGATCGCAAACGAGGCACCCTTCGCCACCAGGCCTCCGCGGGCGAGCGCGGCGTACCAGCCACTGCCCGTCTCCGCCTTCTTCCGCACTTCCCGCGCCGGGTGCTCGGATGCTTCCATCACTCTCGTGAACGGAGCGACGTCGATTGCGGGTACGGCGCGAAGGTGCCCCCGACGGGATTCGAACCCGTGCTACGGCCTTGAAAGGGCCGTGACCTAGGCCGCTAGTCGACGGGGGCCGCTGCGCAGGATAGCCCGGGGCGCATAGAAGGCATGCTTTCCGGGGAAGAGGAACCCCCACGACACAAAGGAGCGAAAGATGTTCCGCCGCCGATTTCTGTTCGTCTTCGCGCTCGCAGCACTCCTCTGCTTCTCGGCCACGTCGTCAGCGCTCGCCGCGCACTACACCGACACCATCACCGGGCACGAGTACTACTTCACGTCCACCGACGGGAGGTTCGCCGGAACCGCGTCAGGCGCACTGCCCGGAGCATGGAACGCCGACGTCCGGCATACGCCGCTCTGCCTCTCCTGCACGCCGACGGCGACGATCACGGGCGGCAGCTTTTCGCTCGCGACCACCTACACGCTCGTGACCGGCCGGTTCACGGGAGGCACCGTTCAGGTCATCAACCGTGGCGCGAATTGCACCAACCAGACCTTCGACGTCGAAGGAATCCTCGGCAACGTCGGCCACTGGTACAGCGGAAGCGGTGCCGGACGCTTCTCGGCGATCCTCACGCATTACCGGCACCGCATCCTGGGCAGCTGCGTCTCGTACGCCGCCTCGGTGAACGGGACGCTCTCGCTGACGTTCTGAGCGCTGCTTAGGCGGCTTCTGCGTCGTCCTCGACGAGACCGTCGAGCTTGCCCGCCAGGCGGCGGAACGCTTCCGCCTCCAGCTGCCGTACGCGCTCGCGCGTGATGCCGAGCTCGCGGCCGATCTGCTCCAGCGAGGAGGGCTCACCGGCGAAGCCGAAGCGCAGCTCCATGATCCGGCGCTCGCGCTCGGGCAGCGTCGCGACCGCCTGCCGCACCGAGCGGCGGCGGAGCGTCTCGACGGCCTCGTCGGCCGGATCGAGTGCCTGCGGGTCGGCGAACAGATCGCCGAGCTCGCCGTCCTCCTCCGAGCCGATCGCGCGGTTGAGCGAGACCGGCGCCTCGGCGGCGTCGAGTGCCTCGTCGATGTGCTGCAGCGACAGCCCGGTGGCGTCCGCCAGCTCCTCGCGCGTCGGCGCGCGGCCGAGCGTTGTCTCGAGCCGGGTCGCGGCGCCCGCGAGCTTGACCCGCCGTTCATGCACATGCGTGGGCACGCGGATCGTGGCCGACTGGCCCGAGACCGCGCGCTGGCACGCCTGCCGGATCCACCAGGTGGCGTAGGTCGAGAACTTGTAACCGCGCCGCCAGTCGAACTTCTCGACCGCGCGGTTCAGCCCGATCACGCCCTCCTGAAAGAGGTCGAGCAGGGGCAGGTTTCGGTTCTGGTAGCGCTTGGCGATGGAGATCACCAGGCGCAGGTTCGAGTTGATCATCCGCTCCTTGGCCTCGCGGTCGCCGCGCTCGATGCGCTTGGCGAGCGCGACCTCCTCAGCCGCGGTCAGCAGCGGGTAGCGGCCGGCGCCCTGCATCAGCAGCGTGAGCGCGTCGGTCGAGCCGGCGAGGGCGTGGTGCTGGTTCTGCTGCACCTGCTGGTTTTCATTTGGGCGGGCAGGGGCGACCGGCGCGAGGATTTCGACCTCACGCGACTCGAGCTCGGCACGCAGGGCGGCGAGCTCGTCCTCCTCGAGCTCGTGCTCGAGCGCGAGCGCTTCGAGGGTCGTCTCCTCGATCTCGCCGTGCTCCTCGGCCTCCTCGAGAACGGCCTGGACCGGTGCTTCGAATTCGATCGTGCTCAGTTCAGCTCACTTCCCTTCCTGTGTAGATACGTCACGGGGACGCGAATACACGCGGTCCCGCGCACACCTTCAAACGCGGGACGGAGCCTGCTTATTCCTCGAGCAGCGCTTTCAGGCGCTCAAAATCGCGCTTGAGCTCCTGGCGCGCGCCGGCGGCGACGGCGGGCCCCATGAATCTTAAAGCACCCTTGGGGCGGCCTGCAGCGGTTACGTGCAGCGTCGTGCCTGTGCCGTTCGGCTCAAGCTGGTGGTCGACTTCGAGCTCGACGGGCCCGCGGACGGTTTTGAGCGTCAGCCGCCGCTCCGGCTCCAGCGCCGTCACCTCCAGCTCGGTCTCGGCCTCTCGCCCGAAGAGCGACCGCTTTTCGGCGATCCGCGTGCCTTTCTGGAAGGGCCCGTCGGCGTGGGCGTCGAGCAGGCTCTTCTGCCACCGCGTCAGCTGCTCGACGTCGGTGAGCCAGGCGAAGACGTCCTCCGGCGGCCGCGAGATCTCGATCGTCAGGTCAACCTTCAACATAGGCCGCGTACCCTTACCCAAACACTCGGGCCGGTAGCTCAGTTGGTAGAGCAGGGGACTTTTAATCCCAAGGTCGCAGGTTCGATCCCTGCCCGGCCCATCCGACACATCGGAGGGTACGGGCGAGGAAACGCGAAGCCGTCCCTCCTCTTGGCCGCCGGGCACGGACGCGAGAGACTTGTTCCCATGCACGGCCTACCGACGGGCACGGTCACGCTGCTCTTCACCGACATCGAGGGCTCGACGAGGCTGCTCGAGGAGCTTGGGGACCGCTATGCCACGGTCCTGGCCGACCACCGGCGTGCCCTGAGAGACGCGTTCGCCGCACACGACGGTGTCGAAGTCGACACCCAGGGCGACGCCTTCTTCTACGCATTCGCGTCTGCGATCGGCGCCGTCTCGGCGGCTTCGACTGCTCAGCAGGCGCTCTCCGGCGGGCCGGTCCAGGTGCGCATGGGCCTCCATACCGGAGCGCCGATTGCCACGGACGAGGGGTACGTCGGCATCGACGTTCACCGTGCTGCCCGCATCTGCGCTGCGGGGCACGGCGGCCAGATCGTCGTCTCGGACTCCACCCGCGAGCTCCTGGAGGACGGGACGTTCCACGACCTCGGCGAGCATCGTCTGAAGGATCTGTCCGAGCCGGTGCGCCTCTACCAGATCGGCGACGGCGAGTTCCCGCGCCTGCGCACGATCCACCAGACGAACCTGCCCGTCGCGCCGGCGCCGTTCCTGGGCCGCGAGCGCGAGCTCGCCGAGGTGCTCGGGCTGCTCGGGACGAGCCGGATGCTCACGCTTACGGGCCCGGGCGGGACGGGGAAGACGAGGCTCGCCGCTCAGGCGGCCGCGGAGTCGGCGGAGCAGTACCCCGGCGGCGTCTGGTGGATCTCGCTCGCCGCGGTGCGCGATCCGGCACTCGTGCTCGACTCGATCGCCCAGGTGCTCGGCGCGTCGGACGGGCTCGCCGACCACATCGCGGAGAAGGAGCTCCTGCTCCTTCTGGACAATCTCGAGCAGCTCCTCGACGTGGCGCCCGACCTCGCCGATCTGCTGTCACGCTGCGGCGGGCTGCGGATCCTCGTGACGAGCCGCGAGCCGCTCCGGATCGCCGCCGAGCAGGAGTACCCGGTGCCGCCGTTCGTGTCCGAGGAGGCTGTCGGCTTCTTCGGCGCGCGAGCGCGCATCGTCGATCCGAACTTCCAGCAGACCCCGGTCGTGTTAAAGATCTGCAGCCGGCTCGACAACCTGCCGCTGGCTCTCGAGCTCGCGGCGGCGCGCGTCAAGGTGCTCAGCCTCGAGCAGATCCTGACCCGGCTCGAGCACTCGCTCCAGCTCCTCACGGGAGGTGCGCGCGACGCCCCCGAGCGGCAGCGGACGCTGGCCGCGGCGATCGCGTGGAGCTACGACCTGCTGAACGACGAGGAGAAGCGTCTGTTCTCGAACCTGTCTGTCTTCGCGGGCGGCTGCACGCTCGAGGCCGGGGAGGAGGTCTGCGGGGCGGATCTCGACCTGCTCGCCTCACTCGTGGACAAAAGCCTCGTCAGGCACACCGGCGAGCGCTTCTGGCTCCTCGCGACGATCCGCGAGTTCGCCCAGGAACGGTTGGACGACCGCGGGGACCGGGCCGACCTGCAGCGCCGCCACGCGGACTACTTCTCCGACCTCGCCCGTCGTGCCGGGGAGGAGCTTCGCGGGCCCGAGGCCGCTCGCTGGCTGCCAGCGCTCGCGAGCGAGCTCGACAACATCCGTGCGGCGCTGACGTTCTCCATCGAGGGCGGTGACTTCGATGGCGGGTTCGCGCTGAGCGCCGACCTCTACCGCTTCTGGCTCGCTCAGGGGCGCGCGAGCGAGGGCCGGCGGTGGCTCGACGAGTTCCTAGCGCACGCCACGGACTCCCCTGGTGCGCTCCGCGGCACTGCGCTCTACCGATCCGGAGACATGGCGCTCTGGCAGGGCGACTACGAGCGTGCCGCAGAGCTCAGCGCCGAGGCGGTGCCCCTGCTGCGGGAGGCGGGTCTCACCGCGCAGCTCTGCGGCGTACTGACCACGAACGGGTGGGCGGTGGGCGCGCTCGGCGATCGGGAACGGGCCCGTGTCCTGCTCGAGGAAGCCCTGGCGCTCGCCCGTGAGGAGAGCCTCGACATGGAGATCGCCTCTGCGCTCAACAGCCTCGCCGCGCTGCACAAGCAGCAGGGCGAGTACAAGCAGGCGCTTCGGTTCAACGAGGAGTGCCTCGAGGTGATCGAGCGTATGGGCGATCCCCTCAACGTCGCAGTCGTCCTCGGAAACGTCGGCGAGTCCGCCCTCGGTGTCGGCGCCCACGATCGCGCGACCGAGGCTCTCTACCGCAGCCTCGCGCTCGCGCGTGAGCTCGGTGACTCGCGCCAGGCGGAGTGGTCGCTGGCGCATCTCGCGTTGGCGTCGCTGCTCCAGGGCGACACAAATCGCAGCCGGGAACTGTTCGCCGAGAGTCTGCCGCAGGCCTGGGAGGCACGGGACCGGCGCTCGCTCGACGTCTGCTTCCACGGTCTCGCAGGGCTGGCGGCCGACGCCGGGGACGCCGAGTGCGCGGCCCGGCTGTGGGGCGCGGCCGAGTCCGTGCGCGAGACGCTCGGGGACGACCCGAGCCCGTTCCTGCGGTCGCTCGAGGAGGCGTACCTCGCAAGCGCCCGCGCCGCGCTCGGCGACCGCTACGACGCCGTCGTGGCCGAAGGGCACGCGCTGGCGCTCGAGGACGCGGTCGTGCTGGCCGGCCTCGACAGCAGCGTCTCGCCATGACGCCCGACCGCTTACGACCGAGACTTCGCGCGTCGGCTAAGGCGCGCCGCCGGACAGGCGGGCGGCGAACAGTCGCTGCCTGACCTCGAGCGAGTAACGTCAGGCCGAGCGCATGGACTACACGAATCTTGGTCGAACCGGTCTGCGCGTCTCGAGGCTCTGCCTTGGGATGATGAGCTTCGGCAAGCACGAGAGCCGCGAATGGGCGCTCGACGAGGCCGCGGCCGAGCCCATCGTGCGCCGCGCGGTCGAGGGCGGAGTCACGTTCTTCGACACCGCAGACGTCTACAACGGGGGCCAGAGCGAGGTCGTTACCGGCAGCCTGCTGAAGAAGCTCTTCGGCATGCGCGAGGAGTACGTCGTCGCGACGAAGGTCCACGGGCGGACGATGCCGGGCGAGAACGGGCGCGGGCTCTCGCGCAAGCACATCCTCGCCTCGATCGACGCGTCGCTCGAGCGGCTGGAACTCGACTACGTCGACCTCTACCAGATCCACCGCTGGGATCCGCTGACGCCGATCGAGGAGACGATGGAGGCGCTGCACGACGTCGTGAGGGCGGGCAAGGCGCGCTACATCGGGGCGAGCAGCATGTGGGCCTGGCAGTTCGCGAAGGCCCAGCGCGTCGCGCCGACCCGGTTCGTCTCGATGCAGAACCACTACAACCTCGTCTACCGCGAGGAGGAGCGGGAGATGATCCCGCAGTGCATCGACCAGGGCGTGGCGGTGGTTCCGTGGAGCCCACTCGCCCGAGGGCTGCTGGCGGGTACCCGGACACGCGAGGGCGAACGGCTCACAACGCGCGCCCAAAGCGACCCCTTCGGGGACAGCCTCTACACGCCCGAGGTGGACTTCGCCGTCGTCGACCGTGCCTCGGAGGTCGCCGCCGATCGCGGCGTCCCGACGGCGCAGGTCGCCCTTGCCTGGCTGCTGCACAAGCCCGGCGTCACCGCGCCGATCGTCGGCGCGACGAGAGCCGAGCACCTCGACGACGCGCTTGCGGCCGAGGAGCTCGCGCTCAGTGACGAGGAGATCGCGCGGCTCGAGGAGCCGTACGTCCCGCACAAGGTCTCGGGCATCACGATCTAGTCGCGCCGTGAACAGATCTCGCCTGGGCGAGTGTTCAATGACGGAGGACCGCCGCTGCGGGGCTAAGCCCCGATCATCTCGTGGACAGGGAACTCCTTGATGTCTGGTGGACCCTGCGGCTCGGTTCCTGCCGCCGCCATTCCTTCCGCGATCCGTGGTGCGAAGGCGTCGAAGTCAGCGCGCGACTCCCAGAAGTCGATGATTCCCCAACCACCGTCGATCGGCCCCGAAGCGTGAAAGAGCAGCCCGTTCGGCCGCGTCCGATCGGGGTTGACCTGGTCGTGTACACGGTCGAACTGCTCTTCGGTGATTCCCGCGAGCTTGATGCGAATGCCGACAGCCATCGCGAACCCACTTTCATTGAAAGCAAGACCCCTCCCGGCGAGTCTCGCAGTTCCGGTATGTCACGCGCTGACGTGAGCGATCGTCTCGATTGCGCGAGGCCTGCGCGCCGGATTATCACCCGGACCGGATGATGTTCCTTCCGCCCAGAGGATGGTTCACTAAGCGCGCTCCCTACGCGCAGCTCTCCTTCCCAGGAGCAAGGAGTCGTCATGGCTGAACGGACCCTTGATCGGTAGCAGGAGCATGAGGCGCCTCGCCCTGTTGACCGTTCTCGGGGCCGCAGCGCTCGTCCTGGTGCCGGCAGCAGCGGCCGACCCGGCGCAGGAGGCGGCGCTCGCCCAGCGGTACGCGCCTGTCGTGAGGCTCGTCGCCCACACCGATTGCGCGCCCGGAAAGCCCTACCAGCCGATCAACGTCAACCTGCTCTTCGGCGAGCCCACCGTGGCGCTGCGCGGGCCCTGGGGGCCCGCCGACCTCGTCAAGATCGGCCCGACTGCGAAGGACCTCTCGAAAGGTCTCTTCGACTACCACCTCGACTTCCCGGGGAGCGCGCTCGCGCCGGGCTGCGACTACCTGCGCTGGGAGCGGAGACTCGTCGAGGGCCAGAGCCCCGTCGTCTACGCGCACGTCGCAACCGACGCCGAGCGGCCGGGGAAGCTCGCGCTCCAGTACTGGCTCTTCTACGTCTTCAACGACTGGAACAACCTGCACGAGGGCGACTGGGAGATGATCCAGCTCGTCTTCGACGCCTCGACGCCGGCCCAGGCGCTGAAGCAGGCGCCGACCGAGGTCGGATACAGCCAGCACGAGGGAGCGGAGCGGGCCGCCTGGACCGACGACAAGCTCGAGCGGGTCGACGGGACGCATCCCGTCGTGCACCCGGCCGCGGGATCGCACGCGAACTTCTACGGCGAGTCGCTCTACCTCGGCAGCTCTGCCGAGCAGGGCGTCGGCTGTGACGACACGCGCGCGCCGACATTGGACATCCATCCGACGGTCGAGACGATCCCGAGCGACCCCGCGCAAGCGCGGGCGGACTTCCCCTGGATCGCGTTCGAGGGCCGCTGGGGCGAGCTGCAGCCGGCGTTCTTCAACGGCCCGACGGGGCCGAACCTCAAGACCCAGTGGACCGAGCCGATCCGCTGGTCGGAGGGATGGCGCGACCGGAGCTACACGGTTCCCGGGGGGAGCGCGTTCGGGTCCGGCGCGACCGACTCCTTCTGCGGCGTCATCCAGCACGGCTCGCGGGCGCTCGTCCGGCTCATCGACCAGCCGGTGGCGTTCGGCCTCGTGCTGGCGGGTCTCGCCCTGCTCGTGGTCATCCTGATCTCGCGGGCGACGTGGCGGCCCACCGCTCCACTCCGCCTGGCGCACCGGCGGTCCTGGGGCCAGATCCTGTCGGCCTCGGGGCGGATGTACGTCCGGCGGATCCCTCTCTTCGTCGGGATCGGTCTCGTCGTCATTCCGATCTCGCTGCTCATCTCGCTCCTGCAGGCACTGGTCCTGCACGCGACCGGCATCCTCGGCGTCCAGACGGGCGGTGAGAACAACGGGCTTCTTGCGCTCCTCGTCCTGGCGATCGGAACCGCGTTGACGCTGCTCGGCCTCGGGCTCGTTCAGGCCGCTACTGCGCAAGCTCTGGTCAGGATCGACGAGGGCCGGCCGGTCGGGCCTGTCGGCGCCTATCGCCTCGCCGCCGGCAGCACCGCGCCGCTGCTTGGAGCGCTGGTGGTGGCTTCCGTCGTCGTCTCGCTGCTCGCGAGCTCGATCTTCCTGATCCCGATCGCGGTGTGGCTGGCCGGCCGGTGGGCGCTGATCGCGCCCGCGATCGAGCTCGAGGACCTGTCGGCGGCCAGGGCCTTGCGCCGCAGCGGCCGGCTCGTGAGGAGACGATGGCTCAAAGTCGCCTCGCTGATCGTTGCGGGCGGAGCCCTGGTCGTGGTCGCCGGCCCCCTGATCGGCGTGCTGCTCATCCTCGGCACCGACGCGCCCTTCTGGCTCGTGAACGTCATCGCCGGGTTCGTCTATGCGATCGCGATGCCGTTCGTCGCGCTGACCACCGCGTACGCGTACTTCGACGCCCGGACCCGCCGCGCGCTCGAGGGCGAGAGCGAGAGCAGCGCACTGCCTGCGGAGATCGAGCTCTCGCCGGCGATCGAGGGTTGACCCGTGGCCGATGCCCGCAAGCCGCTCGAGCCGCCGGTGACGGGCAGGCGCGCCCGCCTGACCGAGCGGGCGAGCCTGGTCCGAGCGCACGCAGACGAGGCACGCGCGCGCCACTCCTCGCTCGACTTCGGGGCCCGGCTCGTCGAGCGGGACTCGGCCATCGGAGGCGGGCTGCTCGCGGGTGCGCTCGCCTATCGGCTGTTCGTCCTTCTGCTCCCGACGACTCTCCTGCTCGTCTCGGGCCTCGGCCTCTACGCGGGAACCGTGGACGAAAGCCCGAGCAAGGTCGTCAAGGAGGCCGGCCTGCACGGGCTGTTCGCTTCGGAAGTGTCCGCCTCGGCCTCTGGCCGCCACCGCGGCATCGTCTTCCTGCTGATGGTTCCGGCCGTCCTCTATGCGATGGTCGCCCTCTACCGCGCGATCGCGAAGGTGCACGCGATTGCCTGGCACGGCTCGGGCCGCCGCGCCCGGATCACCCGGAGAGGCGTGGCCGTATTCGCGGGGGCGCTCCTGCTCCAGGTCGTCGCGCTGCAGATCGTGGGCTGGGTCCGCCGGAACGACCAGGTCGGCGGTCTCGGCGCGCTACTCGTGTACCTCCTGCTCGCGAGCGGCGCCTGGCTCGCGGTCGCCGCGCAGCTTCCCCACCGCGACGTTCGGTGGCCGCGGCTCCTTCCCGGGGCGCTCTTGTTCGGCGTCGGGCTGCTGTTCGTGAACATCTTCAACATCTACGTCACGACCCGCCTCGTCGAGAACCGCGCCGACACCTACGGCGCCCTCGGGATCGCCACCGCGCTTCTCTTCTCGCTGGTGCTGGTCGGCCGCCTGATCGTCGTCTCCGCAGAGCTCAACGCGTCGCTGAGCGAACCGCCCGCGCGGAGGCCGTAACCTGGGCGCCATGGCGACCTCGGCGCTGCAGGCGCTGCCGCTCGAAGAGGCGCTCGAGCACATCAACGTGCCGAGCTACCTGATCGACGCGACCGGGATCATCCGCTGGGTGAATCCGGCCGCGCAGGGGCTCGTCGGCGACGTCAGAGGCCGCCAGTTCACTTCCGTCGTCGCGCCCGAGGAGACCAGGCGCGCCCGGGAGCTGTTCGCGCGAAAGATCGTCGGCGGGGCCAGCGTCACCGACGCCGCGGTCGTGCTGATCGACCCCGACGGTGATCGGATCGGCGTGGAGGTGAGCTCGGTGCCGCTCTACAACGGCGAGCATGTGGTCGGCGTCTTCGGACAGGTCTCAGGCCTGGTCGAGGAGCCTCACGAGCATCCCGACTTGCACCTCACACCCCGTCAGTCGGAGGTCCTCGAGCTGCTCGAGCGCGGGCGATCGACGAACCAGATCGCCGAAGAGCTGCAGCTGAGCACCGAGACGGTGCGCAACCACATCCGGCGCCTCCTCCGCGCCGTCGGGGCGCACTCGCGCCTGGAAGCGGTCGCCATCGCGAATCACGCGCACTAACCGTCAGCTGAAAAAGCCGGAGAGGGCATCACCGATGAGTTTCGCGCCGATGATGAGGAAGAGCAGGCCCATGATCACGGCGCTGTAGCGCGCCATCCAGCCTCTTAGGCCTTCCAGCAGGTCTAGCGACCGCTCTCCGAGGGCGAGAGCGAGAACGAGCGGACTAAGCACACCGGCGGATGCGACGAGCGCGAAGCCGAGTAGAACTGCGACTTCTCGGCCCGCCGAGAGACCCACCTCGGCGATCTCGGCGGCGGCAGCGGCGGTCAACAGCACGTTCTTGGGGTTGAGCGCAGAAAGCGCAAAGCCGACTCCGCCGGCCTTCGCGATCGTGAACTCGTCGATGGCGCGCATCCAGCCCGGCGTCGGTGTCTCCTGGCCTCCGCTCGGACGGCCGCGCCACTGCCTGACCGCCGCCGCCACAAGGAGCAGGCCGAGGCCGAGGAGCAGCACGTTCATCCAGTTCGCGGGCTCACCGTTGTCGCTCGCATCCGCGGCGCCGGCGAGCACGAGCACGATCCCACCCACCGCGAAGAGGCCGATACACCAGCTGAGGGCGTAGGCCGCGCCCTTCGCCGTTCCTCGATCGGAGCCGAGCAGGAGCACGGCCACGATGATCGGGACTGGAAAGACTGCGACGGCGACGGCCAGCGGGAGGATGTCTCCTAGCGCCTGGCCCACGCTCCGAAACATAAGTGGTCTTGCAGGCCGCGAGCCCGGGTGGGATACTCGAAGTGGTTTGGCCGACTGACCTCATCCGTGAGTGACGCCGATTGCTGACTTGGCGATCGGCGGTTCAACTTTGGAAAGGAATGAGGTCTCATGCGGATTCATCCGAAGCGGTCATCTCTTGCACGGGTCATTGCAGTCGTGGCCCTCTCCAGCGCTGCTGTTGCCGTCCTTGCTGGGTGCGGCGGAAACAAGGCCACCGATTCGATCTCCACGTCACCGGCAGCAGCTCCGCCTACGACGGCCCGGCAGTCGTTCGTGTCGGACCTGTACGGCTACTCCGTCGATTCCTGGACGGGAACGTCCGCCGAAACGGCGTGGGACGGCACCGGCTCGCCCGGCGACGGCGACCCGACAGTCGACACCTTGTCCGGCCCGGAGTTTCAGCGGGCGTTTGCGTTCGCCGGCACGACGAAAGCGACGCTGAAGAGTTTCGTCGCCAAGGGCCGAAGAACGAACGCGCAGCAACGCGGTTGCCCGGCGAAGCCGGAGAAGACGGAGTCCACGACCATCGACGGAGAGCCGGCAATCATCGACGAGCTGCATTGCGGAGTGTTCGCCCTGAGCGCGACCACCATTCACGACGGGCACGTCTACGTCTTCTTCACCTACGACCAGCCCGGGAAGGAAGCGGAGATGCGGCGCTGGTTTCGTTCGCTCGTCAAGGCCGTCTCGTTTAGCGCGTAGTCACCCGGAAGCGAAGGGCCGCGCTGACTCCGGCGCGGCCCTTCGTTACGGCGGTGACAGTCCCACTAGGATCGGTTCGTGAAGATTCGCGCAGCCGTGCTGGAGCGCTTTGGCGAGCCGCTCCAGGTTCAGGAGCTCGACCTGGCCGAGCCGAAGGCCGGCGAGGTCCTCGTGCGACTCGTCGCGTGCGGCGTCTGCCACACGGACCTCTACACCGCCTCGGGGGCCGATCCGTCCGGCTACTCGCCGGCCGTCCTCGGGCACGAAGGGGCCGGCGTCGTGGAGAAGGTCGGCGACGGAGTCACCTCGGTCGCGGAAGGCGATCACGTGGTCACGCTCTTCTCGCCGCAGTGCCGCGAGTGCGAGCACTGCCGCGACCCGCGCACGAACCTTTGCCTCTCGATCCGGGAGCAGCAAGGCCTCGGCTTTCTCCCGGACGGGACGACGCGGCTCTCGCGAGACGGAGAGCCGATCCGGCACTTCATGGGCTGCTCGACCTTCGCGGAATACACCGTCATGCCCGAGATCGCGCTCGCGAACGTCAGCAAGGACGCGCCGCTAGACCGCGCCTGCCTGTTCGCCTGCGGCCTCTCGACCGGGCTCGGGGCGGCGATCAACACGGCGAAGGTCGAGGCGGGCTCGACGTGCGTCGTCTTCGGCGCGGGCATGGTCGGGCTCGGCGCGGTCGCCGGCTGCCGCCTGCAGGGCGCCGAGCGCGTCGTCTGCGTCGACCTCTCCGAGGAGCGGCTGGAGCTGGCGCGCGGCCAGGGCGCGACGGACACGCTCGTCGGCGGGCCCGACACCGTGCAGCAGATCCTGGACATGACCCGCGGGTTCGGCGCCGACTACACCTTCGAGGCCACCGGGAGCGTCGCCGTCATGCGCCAGGCGGTCGAGTCGGCGCGGATGGGCTGGGGCCTGGCCACGATCGCCGGCGTCGCGGGAAAGGGCGAGACCGTCGACATCGTGCCGCGCTTCCTGATCACGGGCCGCCGCGTGGCCGGCTCATCGTTCGGCGGCGTCAAGGGCCGCGACCAGGTTCCTCAGTTCGTCGACCGCTGGCTGGCGGGTGAGATCGACGTCGAGCCCTTCGTCTCGCACAAGCTCACGCTGGACGAGGTCAACCGCGGCTTCGAGCTGATGGAAGCCCAGGACGGCATCCGCAGCGTGATCGACTTCGGCTGACGCCGAAGCCGGCCGGTCAATGGTGCTCGACTGCCTCCGCCCGAACGAGAATCGAAAGGTCGTCGCGGACGCGCTGCAGCGCCCGAACCTCGATCCCCTCTGCGGGGAGCGGGTCGAGCAACAGCAGCGCGTCCTCGATCGACCGAAGTGCGTAAGCGATACGGAAGCGGCGCCTATCCGAGGCGTCGCCGAAGGTGAAGGGGGTTCCGTCGCCAAGGTCCATGCTGGGATCCTGGCAGCGCAGCGGCCCTGTCACCATGACCCGCGTGGGTCAATCTGAGAGGGAGAGGAGATCGGAATGGGCAAGCTGGTCGTGACCGAGTTCGTCTCGATCGACGGCGTCTTCGAGGATCCGGGCGGCGCAGAGGACTACGAGTACGGCGGGTGGACCTTCGAGTACGACCGCGGAGAGGACGGCAACCAGTTCAAGCTCGACGAGCTGATGGAGGCCGATGCGCAGCTGCTCGGGCGCGTTACCTACGAGGGCTTCGCGGCGGCCTGGCCGTCGCGCGAGGGGCCGTTCGCGGAGAAGCTGAACAACGACCCGAAGTACGTCGTCTCGACCACGCTCACGGAGCCCGAGTGGCAGAACACGACGGTCATCTCGAGCGACGTCGCCGACAGGATCGCGAAGCTGAAGGAGGAGACTGACGGCACCGTCCTCGTCGCGGGGAGCGGCACGCTCGTCGAGACACTGCTCGGCGCGGACCTCGTGGACGAGCTGCGGCTGATGGTCTTCCCGACGATCCTCGGCCGCGGCAGGCGCGTGTTCCCGGACGGCATCGACCGGCTGAAGTTCAAGCTCGCCTCGAGCCGGACCGTCGGCCCCGACGGCGTCCTCGTGCAGGTCTACGAGCGCGCGTAGAGGCCGAAGGCGAGCGAGCGCCACCCGGGGCCGGGCGCCTTCGGGTCGGCGTGGCGCAGGGGTACCGCGACCAGCACATCGCCTCGGGTGAACGCGCACACGTCCGGGCCGAGGTCGACCGGCTCGTAGGCGCCGAGCTCGCGGAAGCCGAGCGCCTTCCGCGTCAGGTCGAGCTTCGTGTCGCCTCCGGCGAGTAGGCGCTGCCGCGCCGGCCAGTCGACCGGGCGCGCCTGCAGCAAGGGCGAGAGATAGAGGTGCGAGACGCCGAGGTCGCGCAGGTACGGCACGAGCCGGCGCGCGTCCGCGAACGTGAGCTCCGGCCCGAGCTGTAGCCGGTAGAGGCAGCGGAAGCCGGCGTTCACCAGCCGCGCCGCAGCACCAGCAGGGACCGCGACTTGAGCTCGACGGGCTCACGCGCCGCGAAGGACGAGTCGTCCGCGTGCGGGTCGGCCGTCGAGAGCTCGAGCTTCCAGCGCGCGCCGAACCGTCTCGTCGGCAGCACGAACGTCACGGGCTCGTGGTGCGCGTTGAAGAGCAGCAGGAACGACTCGTCGGCGATCCGCTCGCCGCGCGAGGTCGTCTCGTTGAGCTCGTCGCCGTTGAGGAAGACGCCGAGATGACGCAGCTCTCCGTTCTGCCAGTCACGTCGCGTCATCCGCCGGCCGTCCGGCCGGAACCACCAGACGTCCGGCAGGCCGGAGCCGGTGACGCTCTCGGCCGGCTCGCACCGGCCCGAGAAAGCGCTAGAGGAACCGAATGAGCTGGCGCTGCTCGAGCCCGAGCCGGATGAAGCGGGAGCGGCGGTCGATCGCGCGAATCGACTCCGCGGGCACTACGTAGTGGTGACGGAAGGGCCGCCCACGGCTGCACACGGCCAAAGAGTCGGGCCGCGCCTCCGCCCGCCCGTACATCGGGCATTCGACCTGGCCGATCTCTCGTCCGCGCGAGTCGGTGACGAGGTAGCCCGTCGTGTTCTGAATCGGGCTCATCGCAGGTGCAGCGTCTCAGGCGTGCTCACCGCGGCCATCAGCGCCGGCCCGGCTCTTCGCTCGGTAGTGGCTACCGAGAGTCGAAAGCCGGAAACGCGACCACACCTTCACGCGCGAGGCCGGCGATCTCGTCGGCGCCGTAGCCGAGCTCGGCGAGGACCTCGCGTGTGTGCTCGCCCAGCAGCGGCGGTGGGAGCGGCGCTTCGGCCGGGCCGACGGGTGAGGCGACGAGCGGCAGCTCGCCGGCGGTCGGGTGCTCGACCGTGATTGTTCGCGCGTCGGCGAGCGCCTCGCGCACGCCGCGCACCTTTCCCGCCGGGACACCGGCGGCATCGAGCAATTCGACCCAGTCTCCCGAGCTCCGGCCGGCGAAGACGGCGCTGAGCTCCGCGACGAGCTCGTCACGATGCTCGACGCGCCGGTCGTTCGTGCGGTAGCGCTCGTCCTCCGCGAGCTCCGGCCGCTCGAGCACCGCGCAGAGCCGCGCGAAGAGCCCGTCGTTCGCCGCGGCGACGGCCACCTCGCCGTCCGCAGCCGCGAACGTCTGGTACGGGACGATGCTCGAGTGCGCGTTGCCGTACCGCCCGGCCTCGGTGCCCGTCACGAGCGCAGACTGGCCGACGTTCACGAGCGCGGAGAGCGCTGTGTCCAGGAGCGAGATCTCGAGCCGCGCGCCGCGGCCAGTGGGCTCGCGCTCGAGGAGTGCGCCCAGGATCGCCGTCGCCGCCGCGTAGCCGGCGAGCACGTCCACGACCGCGACGCCGACCTTGAGCGGCGGGCCGTCCGCCTCGCCCGTGATCGCCATCAACCCGCTCTCGGCCTGGACGACGAAGTCGTAGCCGGGCCGCTCGCTGCCGAAGCCGGTGATCGAGCAGTAGACGAGGCGCGGGTTCTCGCGTGACAGCTCCTCGTAGCCGACTCCGAGCCGCTCCGCGGTGCCTGCCCGGAAGTTCTCGACGACGACGTCCGCCGCGCGCGCAAGCCGCACGACGATCTCCCGACCTTCCGGACGCGCAAGGTCGACCGCGACGCTGCGCTTGCCGCGATTGACGGCGAGGAAGTACGCCGCCTCGCCGCCCGCGAACGGAGGCCCCCAGCTGCGCGTCTCGTCCCCGCCGCCCGGCCGCTCGACCTTGACCACGTCTGCGCCGAGGTCGGAGAGCAGCATCGTGCAGTAGGGCCCCGCGAGCACGCGGGAGAGGTCGAGAACGCGCACGGCGCCGGATCAGGCTGCGGCGAGCCGGCGCAGCACGAACTCCAGGATGCCGCCGTGGCGGAAGTACTCGCGCTCGCGCGGGGTGTCCATCCGGACCCGCACGCGGAACTCCTTGTCGTCCGCCCGCACCGTGACCTCGTCCGCCTCGCCGCCCTCGAGCCCGCTGATCGAGAACTCCTCCCGGCCCGTCAGGCCGAGCGTCTCGCGGGTCTCGCCGTCGTGGAACTGGAGCGGCAGCAGGCCCATCATCAGCAGGTTCGAGCGGTGAATCCGCTCGTAGCTCTCGGCGATCACGGCCCGCACGCCGAGCAGCTTCGGCCCCTTTGCCGCCCAGTCGCGCGACGAGCCCGAGCCGTACTCCTTCCCGGCGAGCACGATCAGCGGGACGCCGTCGGCCAGGTAGCGCTCGGCCGCATCGAAGATCGTCATCTCCTCGCCGTCGGGCAGGTGGGCAGTCCACGAGCCCTCGCTTCCAGGCACGAGCAGGTTGCGCAGGCGCACGTTGGCGAAGGTCCCGCGCACCAGCACCTCGTGATTGCCGCGCCGTGAGCCGTACGAGTTGAACTCGCGCCGCTCGACGCCGTGCTCGAGCAGGTACTTCCCGGCCGGGCTCTCGGGCTTGATCGAGCCCGCGGGCGAGATGTGGTCGGTGGTGACGCTGTCGCCGAGGATGACCAGGCAGCGGGCGCCCTCGATGTCCGGCACCGGCTGCGGCTCGCGCGGCATCCCCTCGAAGTACGGCGGCTGCCGCACGTAGGTCGACTCGTCGCCCCAGGCGAAGGACTCGCCCTCGGGGACCGGCAGCGCCCGCCAGCGCTCGTCGCCCGTGAAGACGTCGCGGTACTCCTCGTGGAAGAGCTCCTCCCGCACCGAGCCGGCGACCGCCTCCTGCACGTCGGCAGTGCTCGGCCAGAGGTCGCGCAGGAAGACGTCGTTGCCGGCCTCGTCCTCGCCCAGCGCCTCCTTGGTCAGGTCGAGGTCCATGCGGCCGGCGAGCGCGTACGCGACCACGAGCGGCGGCGAGGCGAGGTAGTTCGCCTTCACCTCGGGATGGATGCGCGCCTCGAAGTTGCGGTTGCCCGACAGCACCGAGCAGACGACGAGGTCTTCCTCGCCGATCGCCTCGGAGATCGCCTCCGGCAGCGGCCCCGAGTTCCCGATGCAGGTCGTGCAGCCGTAGCCGACGGTCTGGAAGCCGAGCGCGTCGAGGTACTCCGTCAGGCCGGCGTTGTCGAGGTAGCGCGTGACGACCTTCGAGCCGGGCGCAAGGCTGGACTTGACCCAGGGCTTGCGGCGCAGGCCGCGCTCGACCGCGTTCTTGGCGAGGAGCCCCGCGGTGACGAGCACCTGCGGGTTGGACGTGTTCGTGCAGCTCGTGATCGCGGCGATCACCACGGAGCCGTCCCCGACCTGCGTGGGCTCGCCGTCGAGGGTCAGCTCGACGGAGCGCTCCGCCCCGTGCGGCTCGGCGGGCACCACGAGCTCTTCCTCTGGAACCGGGTCGTGGCCCGGGGACTGGCCGGCGGTCGGGTCGCTCGCCGGAAACGTCTCGGCGATCGCCTCGTCCTGCGTCCCAGCCCGGAGCACGCCGTTGAACGACGGCAGCGCCTCGAGGAACGACTCCTTCGCCACGCGCAAGGGGACGCGGTCCTGCGGCCGCCGCGGCCCCGCCAGGCTCGGCTCGACGGCGTCGAGGTCGAGGTCGACCACCTGCGAGTACTCCGGGTGCGTGCCACTCTCGTGCCAGAGCGCGTTCTCCTTGCAGTACGCCTCGACGAGCGCGAGCCGTTCCTGCGGCCGGCCGGTCAGGCGCAGGTAGTCGAGGATCTGCCCGTCGACCGGGAAGAAGCCGCAAGTGGCACCGTACTCGGGGGCCATGTTCGCGATCGTCGCGCGGTCGGCCACGGTCAGCGCCTCGAGCCCGGGCCCGAAGTACTCGACGAACTTGCCGACGACGCCCGTCTTCCGCAGCAGCTCGGTGACGGTCAGGACGAGGTCGGTCGCGGTCGCGCCCTCGGGCATCCGGCCCGTCAGCCGGAAGCCGACGACTTGCGGGACGAGCATCGAGACCGGCTCGCCGAGCATCGCCGCCTCCGCCTCGATCCCGCCGGCGCCCCAGCCGAGGACGCCCAGGCCGTTGACCATCGTCGTGTGCGAGTCGGTGCCGACGAGCGTGTCCGGGAACGCCTGCCCGTCCCGCGATTCGATGACCCTCGCCAGGTACTCGAGATTGACCTGGTGGACGATCCCGGTGTTCGGCGGGACGACGCGCAGGCTCGCGAAGGCGTGCTGGCCCCAGCGCAGGAACGCGTAGCGCTCGCGGTTGCGCTCGTAGTCGCGCTCGACGTTCTGCTCGATCGCGAGCCGGGTCGCGAAGGTGTCGACCTGGATCGAGTGGTCGATCACGAGCTCCGACGGGAGCAGCGGGTCGACCTTGCTCGGGTCTCCGCCGAGGTCGACGATCGCGTCGCGCATCGCCGCGAGGTCGACGATCGCGGGAACGCCGGTGAAGTCCTGCAGGAGCACGCGTGCGGGCCGGAACTCGAGCTCCCGGCTGGGCTCGGCGGCGGGATCCCAGGTCGCCACTGCGTCCGCTCCCTCCTCGTCGCCGTGCCTGAGCGCGTTCTCCAGGAGCACGCGCAGCGAGTAGGGCAGCCGGTCGACGTCCTCGAGCTTCGCGATCTCGTAGCTCGTGCCGGCGACGTCGAGGGTGCTCATGCCGTTGACTCTATCCTCGGCCCGCCGCAGCGCGCCCGGGCCGCCGTCGGTAGAAACTACTGACGCGAATCAGGGTCTGCACCGATGGACGGGAGTGGCCGCAAGAGCAGCATTGGAGTTGCTCAGAGCCAGCCTCGCAAGTAGGTGGAAACCTCCACCGGGAAGCAGCAGGACGACCCCCCTCCCCCGCCCCTTCCCGGCGCGAAGCGGACGAAAGCGAAAACTGACTCTCCGAAGTCAGAAGGGCCCCGCAAGGGGCCCTTCTTCTAGTCGCGGCGGCTCAGCTCGTCGACGTACACGTTCCAGGCGCGGACGTCCTCGAGCTCGAAGACGCCGTTCACGACGAACGGGTCCTGGAGGACGAGCTCGCGGGCCTCGTCGACGCTCACGCCTTCGAGGAGCGTGTGCGAGCCGGAGTTGTCGGCGTAGGGCCCGCCCATCACGAAGATCCCGCGTTCGATCAGGCCGTCGATGAAGTTGGCGTGCTCCTCCCAGCCGTCCTGCTCCTCCGGAGGTCCGCTCGTCCAGGCCGGACCCGCCCGCCAGCGGACGATCACCCGAACGGCTTTCACGGTCGGCATCTAGCCCTCGGCCGCCCGCTCGAGCTCGGCGATGTCGAGCTTCTTCATCTCGAGCATCGCCGCCATCGCGCGCTGGGAGCGCTCACGGTCGGGATCTGAGAGCAGCTCCATCAGGCGCTTCGGCACGATCTGCCAGGAGAGCCCGAAGCGGTCCTTGAGCCAGCCGCACGGTCCCTCCTCGCCTCCCTCGGAGAGCTTCGTCCAGTAGTGGTCGATCTCGTCCTGCGACTCGCAGAAGACCTGGAACGAGACGGCCTCGTTGAACGTGAACTCGGGCCCGCCGTTGAGCGCCACGAAGGGCTTGCCGTCGAGCTCGAAGTCGACGGTCATGACCGTCTCGTCCTGCCGCGGCCCGGCCGAGCCGTAACGCGACACCTCGACGATGCGCGAGTTCGGGAAGACGGAGGTGTAGAGCTGCGCTGCGGCCTCTCCCTCCGTGTCGAACCAGAGGCATGGGGTGACCTGCGGCATGGGGCTCCTTTCGGTCTGGAGGACGTACATGTACCTCTTGAAGGCACGCGTGCGGGTTCGCTACCGTGGCGGAGCACGTGCTCGCCCGCCTCGCTCACGCCGTCTCACGCCACCGGCGCGCCGTCATCGGCGCCTGGATCCTGCTGACGCTCTTCGGCGCCTTCAGCGCCAGCCAGGTTTCCAAGCGCTGGTTCGAGAGCTTCTCGATCCCGGGCTACTCGTCCTACGAGACGAACCAGCGAACCCTGAAGATCTTCGGCACCGGCGAGCAGGCGCCCCTCGTGGCGGTCTTCCACAGCGACGGCGACATCACCCAGCAGACCGGGATCCAGCGCGCGGTGAAGGCGGCCGCGAAGGTCAATCCCGGCTCACGCGACTCTTCGTACTTCTCCACGCGCAGCCGCGCCTACGTCTCCAGGGACGGCCACACCACCTTCGCCGAGATCTATCCGCCGAAGACCCCGACCTTCAGCTCCTCGGTCCACCTCGACCAGGTGCGCGCGAAGCTCAAGGCGACCGCACCCGCGGGCGTACAGGCCTACCTCACCGGCCGGGACCCGCTCTACGACGCCTCGAGCGGCGGCTCGAGCGGTGGCCCGAGCGTGCTGACGGAGGCGCTCATCGGCGGCCTCGGCTGCCTCGTGATCCTGTTCTTCGTCTTCGGCACGCTGCCGGCGGTGCTGATGCCGATCGTGGTCGCGATCGCGGCGATCCTGAACACGTTCACGCTCGTCTGGATCCTGACCTACGTCACGAACGTCTCGATCATCGTCCAGTTCCTGATCGCTCTCGTCGGGCTCGGCGTGGCGATCGACTACGCGCTGCTGATGATCTTCCGCTTCCGCGACGAGCTGCGCGAGGGCGAGGACGTCGAGACGGCGCTCGTCGAAACGATGACTCATGCGGGCCGGTCGGTGATCGTCTCGGGCTCGACGGTGGCCGTCGGCCTGCTCTCGATGCTCGTGCTGCCGCTGCCGTTCATCCGCTCGATCGGAATCGGGGGGATGCTGATCCCGACCGTCTCGGTGATCACCGCGATCACGTTGCTGCCGGCGCTGCTGGCGACGCTCGGCACGCGGATCAACAGCGTCCGCCTGCTGCCGAAGCGCTTCGTCGACCGGGGCCATCCCGAGGACGGCCCCTGGGGCCGCTGGGCGAGGTTCGTCATGCGCCATCCCGGGCCGGTTGCGACGGCCGGCTTCGCGATCGTCGCCCTGCTCGTGTTCTACGGGGCGCAGCTGAACCCGAGCGAGGCGCAGGCGAAGGACTTCCCCGGCAAGGGTGACGCGATCAACGGCCGCCAGGTGCTCGCCGACGCAAACGTCTCGCCCGGCGTGCTGAAGCCGTTCGTGGTGCTCGTCGCGAACAACGGGGACCCCAAGGCGATCGCCGCGAAGGTTCGGCGGGTGAGCGGCATCGACGGTGCCGCCGCCCCGCCCGACTGGCGCAAGGGCTCGGCCAGTCTCGTCGAGGCCTTTCCCGACGCGGACGGCGCAGCCAAGTCGACGCGCGGGACGATCAAGCGCGTCCGCTCGGAGCTGAAGGGAACCAACGCCACGCTCGGCGGGGTGGCAGGCGAGGACCGCGACTTCGTGGCCGCCGTCTATTCGAATTTCCCCTACGTGCTCGGCTTCGTGGTCCTGCTGACGTTCCTGCTGCTGGCCCGCGCCTTCAGGTCGATCGTCCTCTCGATCAAGGCGGTCGTGCTGAACCTGATCTCGCTGCTGGCGGCCTACGGGATCATCGTCTTCATCTTCCAGGACGGGCACGGCTCGAAAGCGATCTGGGGAGTGAACGCGACGCACTCGATCATCCCGTGGATTCCGTTGATGATCTTCGCCTTTCTCTACGGGCTCTCGATGGACTACGAGGTCTTCATGCTCTCGCGCATGCGCGAGATCTACGACGAGACCGGCGACACCGTGCAGGCGATCTCGCTCGGGCTGGCGCGCACGGGCAAGCTGGTGACCAGCGCGGCGCTCGTGCTGATGTTCGCCTTCTTCGTGCTCTCGTCGAGCCCCGGTGTCGACATCAAGCAGTTCGGGATCGGGCTCGCGGCGGGGATCATCTTCGACGCGACCGTGATCCGCACGCTGCTCGTGCCGTCGGTGATGCGCCTGTTTGGTCGCTGGAACTGGTGGATGCCGGACCTGGCGAGGTCGGCGCTCTTCATCCGCCGGGAGCGCGTTCCGGGCACGGCTCCCGACAGCGCCTAGAACGCGTACCCCCTTGCGGGTTTTCCCGTAGTGCGAGGCGGGCGCGCCACCGATGCCCGTAGCGAGGGGACGAGCGAGAGTGGACCGAAAAGGAGGTTCACATGACCCAGCAGATGCTCGAGACCAGCCAACGCCCGCTCTCGCTCGCACAGGTGAGCGTCGGGGACGCGATGCACCCGGGCGTCGTCACGTGCCCGCGGGAGACACCGCTTCCAACCGTGGCGCGGATGATGGCCCTCTACCGGATCCACAGCGTCGTCGTCTTCAGCGAGGAGTCGGAAGACAACGACGGAGCCGAGCTCTGGGGAGTCGTCTCCGACCTCGACCTCGTCACCGCGGCGACCGCGGGCGAGCTCGACGACCGGACCGCAGGCGGAACCGCCGCGACGCCAATCGTGCTCGTCGAGACCGGCGACACGCTCTTGCATGCGGCCCAGTTGATGAGCGAGCACGAGATCACCCATCTCGTAGCCGTCGAGCCCAAGTCGACGCGTCCGATCGGGATTCTCTCGACGCTCGACGTCGCCCGAGCCCTCGCAGGAGGCTCGCCATGAGCGACGCGGTCTTCACCCCCACCGGCCTCGATGCCCTGCCGCCCGCGGAGATGGCGCGCAAGGCCGAGGACATCGGTGTCACGAAAGCAGGGATGGCCACAGCGACCATGTTCGCGCTCGGCATCCTCGCCGGCGCCTTCATCGCGCTCGGCGCAATCTTCGCCACCACGGTGACGGCGGGCGGCGCCGATCTTCCCTACGGCGTCTCGCGCCTGCTCGCCGGAGTCACGTTCTCCGTCGGTCTGATCCTCGTCGTCGTCGCCGGCGCCGAGCTGTTCACCGGAAACAACCTGATCGTGATGGCGTGGGCGAGCCGGCGGATCTCGACCGCACGGCTGCTCCGCAACTGGGCGATCGTCTACGCGGGCAACTTCGTGGGCGCGATCGCGACCGCCGGGATCCTCTACGCCGGCAAGCAGTACGAGTTCGGCAAGGGCGCCGTCGGCGAGCAGGCCGTGGCGATCGCGACCGGCAAGACGAACCTGGGCTTCGTGCAGGCGATCGCGCTCGGGGCCCTGTGCAACGCGCTCGTGTGCCTCGCCGTCTGGCTGTGCTACAGCGCGCGGACGACGACCGACAAGGTGCTCGCGATCATCCCGCCGATCGCCGCGTTCGTGGCGGCCGGCTTCGAGCACAGCGTCGCGAACATGTACTTCATCCCGATGGGGCTGTTCGTCAAGGCGAACGACAGCTTCATGGCCGCCCACCCTGGGCCGCCGGGGGTGGAGAACCTGACGTGGGGCCGCTTCCTGGGTGCGAACCTGTTGCCCGTGACGATCGGGAATATCATCGGCGGAGCGCTCATGGTCGGTGCGATCTACTGGTTCGTCTACCTGCGCGGCAGCGAGGAGAAGTCGACGGCTCCGGCCGCCCAGCCGGCTCCGACGCGCAAGTGAGAGAGCACCGCGACGCGACGGTCGAGCTCGAGCGCCGCTTCCACCGCGGCGCCACCGAGGTGCTCGAGCGGCTGCGCCGCGCGAAGGCCGAGCGCGGCCGCATCGCGCCCGAGGACGTCGACCGGATCGCCGCGGAGCTCGGCCTGCCGCGCGCGCACGTGAACGGTGCGGCCTCCTTCTTCGCGGATCTCGGCTTCGACGAGCGCGCCGGACGGGTCGTGCGTGCATGCACGGGGGCGTCGTGCTTCGCCGCAACGCACGCTGGGCACGTCCAGGCAGTCCGAGCCGCGGTCAGAGAGGGGACCGTCGAGCCTGCCTACTGCCTCGGCTACTGCTACGCCTCACCCTCTGCCCTCGACGGGGAGACCGCCCACGCGGGAGCGAACCTCGTCGAGCAGCTCGCCGGGCGCGCGCCGCGCACCGATCCCGCGATTCCGTACGCCGACGCGACGGGCGACCCCGTCGTCCTGATGCGGCTCGCGGGCTCCGGCCCGCCGGCCTGGAGCGTCTGGGAGCGCGTCGTGACCGCGCACGAAGGCTCTGAACAGGTCCTGCGAGAGGTCTTCGCCTCCGGCCTCCGCGGACGCGGCGGCGCGGGCTTCTCCGCCGCGCGCAAATGGGAGCTCGCGCGCATGGCCCCCTCGGAAGGCCCGCGCTACGTGGTGGCGAACGGCGACGAGGGCGATCCCGGCTCCTACGCCGACCGCCTGCTGATGGAGCGTGACCCGCACGGCGTGCTCGAGGGCGTCGCGCTCGCGGCGTTCGCGTGTGGGGCGAGCCATGGCTACGTCTACGTGCGCTCCGAATACCCGGCGGCCCGCGACGCGCTGCGGGCGGCGGTGCTCGAAGGCCCGCGCGGCCGGCCACCTCGGCCCGAACGTCCACGGCTCGGGCTTCGACCTCGAGCTCGAGATCTTCGAAGGCGCCGGCTCGTACGTCGCCGGCGAGGAGACCGCGCTGCTGCACTCGATGGAAGGGCTCCGCGGAGCCTCTGCCCCGCGGCCTCCCTTCCCGGCGGGCCGCGGCGGCCTCTACGGCGCGCCGACCGTCGTGAACAACGTCGAGACGCTCTCCGCACTGCAGTGGATCGTCGAGCGCGGCGGCGACGCGTACGCGCGGCGCGGCACGGAGGGCTCGCGACGGGACGAAGCTCGTTTGCCTGAACTCGGCGCTTCGCGCATCCGGGCGTCTACGAGGTCGAGCTCGGCGTGCAGCTCGCGTGGATCTGCTCCGAGCTGGGCGGCGGCCTCCGCGACGGGCGCGCGCTGCGCTCGCTCCAGATCGGGCGGCCCGCTGGGCGGCTTCCTCGCACCGGACGAGCTCGACGTGTCCTTCTCGATCGAGGCGCTCGCGGAGCGCGGGGTCGAGCTCGGCCACGGCAGCCTCGTCGCCTTCGACGAACGCGTCTCGGGCCCGGACCTGCTGCTGCACGTGTGGCGCTTCGCCGACGACGAGAACTGCGGGACGTGCTCGCCGTGCCGGATCGGCAGCCGCCGCGGCCTCGAGCTGGCGCAGCGGCTCGTGGAAGGACGGACACGAGCCCGGCGACCGCGCCTCGCTCGACGCGCTGCTGGCGACGATGGAGACCGCGAGCCTCTGCGGCTTCGGCCAGGGCGTGCCGACTCCGGTGCGGGGCATCCTGCGGATCTACCGCGATGAGCTCGAGGCGCTCGCATGAACGTCACCGTCGACGGCCGCGCGGTGGAGGTGCCCGAGGGCGCGACGCTGCTCGAGGCGGTCCGCGAGGCCGGCGGCGCCGTTCCGACCCTCTGCTACGACGCCCGCACCTCGCCCTACGGCGGGTGCCGCGTCTGCCTGGTCACCGTCGAGCGACCGGGTCGTCGCCTCTTGCGTCACCCCGGCGCGGGACGGCGACGACGATCTCCACCGAGGATCCTCGCTCGCGTCGACGCCGCCCGGCACACGCTCGAGCTGATCGTCTCCGAGCTGCCCGCGCGCGCGCTCGAGCTGCCCGCCGAGCGAAGCGAGCTGGTGCGGGCGTGCGCGACTCTCGGAGTCGAGCCCAACGACTTCGCCGGCGAGCGGGTCGGCGCGGGGCGCGACGACTCGCATCCGTACGTGAAGCTCGACCGCGAGCTCTGCATCGCCTGCGGCCGGTGTGTGCGCATGTGCGACGAGGTGCAGGGCACGTTCGCGCTCGAGCTGGTCGGGCGCGGCTTCTCGACGGTGGTGGCGCCGGGCAGCGGCGGCCCATGGATCGAGTCCGACTGCGTCGCCTGCGGCGGCTGCCTCGACTCTTGCCCCACCGGTGCGCTCTCGGAGCCGGGCTTCCTCGACGCCCGGCCGGCGGAGCGCATCGTGACGACGACCTGCGGTTACTGCGGCGTCGGCTGCACCCTCGACGTCGCACGTTCGCGACGACGAGGTGGCGGTGGTGACGCCGAACCACGCTTCGGCAACCAACCGCGGCCACTCGTGCGTCAAGGGCCGCTTCGCCCACGGCTTCCTCCGCTCCGGCGACCGGATCACGACGCCGCTGCTGCGGCGAAACGGCGAGCTGCGAGCCGGCGACCTGGGAGGAGGCCCTCGCCTTCGTAGCCGGAGAGCTGCGAGCGGATCCGCGACGAGCAGGGCCCGAATGCGATCGCGGCGATCTCGTCTGCGCGGGCGACGAACGAGGAGAACTACCTCGTCCAGAAGTTCATGCGAACAGTCGATCGGCACGAACAACGTCGACAACTGCTCACGCCTCTGCCACTCGCCCTCGGCCGCAGGGCTGACCGCGACCTTCGGAGTCTCCGGCGGGACGAACCCGTTCGACCACTTCGACCGCGTCGACTGCTTCCTGCTCGCGGGTGCGAACCCGACCGAGGCGCACCCGGTGGTCGGAGCGCGGCTGAAGCAGCGCGTGAATCCAGGGCGCGAAGCTGATCGTGGTCGACCCGCGCGCGGATCGAGCTTGCGCGCTACGCCGACATCCACCTGCGCCCGCGCGCCGGCGGTAACGTCGCGGTCTTCAACGGGCTGGCGCACGAGCTGCTCGCGGAGGGTTACGTCGACAAGTCGTTCCTGGACGAGCGCGCGGAGGGGCTGAACGAGCTGCGGGGGGTTCTGCGCGACCACACGCCCGAGCGGGTCGAGGAGCTCACCGGCGTGCCGGCCGAGCGAGCTGCGCCGCGCCGCCCGCATGTACGGCGAGCGCCGGCGTGCCTCGATCGTCTACGGCCTCGGGATCACCGAGCACGCGCACGGGACCGACGGCGTGCGGACGCTCGCGAACCTGGCGATCCTGACCGGCCAGGTCGGACCGACGAAGGGCGGCGGCGTCAATCCGCTACGCGGCCAGAACAACGTCCAGGGCGCCTCCGACATGGGAGCGCTGCCCGACCTCCTGCCCGGCTACCAGCGAGGTCGCCGACAACGACGAGGCCGTGCAGCGCGCGGAGACCATCTGGGGCGTCCGCTCGACCGGGGCCCGGGACTGCGGATCCTCGACATGTTCTCGGCCGCGCTCGACGGGCGCCTGAAGGCGCTCTGGGTGATCGGCGAGGACATCGCGCCAGACGGACCCGAACTCGCGCCGGGTCGAGGCCGGCGATCGACGCGTGCGACCTCGTGATCTCGCAGGAGACCTGTTCCTCTCGAAGACCGCCGAGCGTGCCGACGTCGTGTTCCCGGCGGCCGCATTCCTCGAGAAGGACGGCACCTTCGTCAACTTCGACCGGCGCGTGCAGCGTGTCCGGCCGGCGGTGTCTCCGCCAGGCGAGGCACGAAGCCCGACTTCGAGATCGTCAACCTCGTCGCCGAGGCGATGGGCGCGGATCTGCAGCTGCCCCACGCCGGCCGCGGCCTTCGACGAGATGGCCCGGATCGCGCTCGACTTTCTCCGGCATCTCCCATGCGCGCCTCGACGAAGGCGGCTCAATCCACTGGCCGTGCCGCTCGGCCGACGATCCTGGCACCCCGCAGCTCCACCTGGACGGGTTCGCGACGGCGAGCGGAAAGGCGCAGCTCGCAGCGCCGGCCCTACCTGCCGCCCGGGCGAGGAGCCCGATGCCGAGTACCCGCTACGTCTTGATCACGGGCCGGCGCCTCGAGCATTACAACGCCGGCACGATGACTCGCCGCACGCCGAACCTCGAGCTGCTGCCCGAAGAGCTGCTCGAGGTCAATCCAACGGACGCGGCGCGGCTCGGCCTTCGACGACCGCGAATCGGCAACGCTCACGAGCCGCCGCGGCAGCATCGAGGTGACCGCGGACGTGACCGAGCGCGTCGCGCCCGGGCGAGCTCTTCATGGCGTTCCACTTTCCCGAGGCGGGCGCGAACACGCTCACGTCGGATGCGAGCGACGAGTTCACCTCGTGCCCCGAGTACAAGGTGACGGCGGTCAGACTCGCGCGGGCCGGCGGCTAGGGCCGTACGGATACGTCCGGGGTCTGACCCCGGACGTGGCGCTTGGGGGCTACGACCTATCGCCGGGCTCGCCGGCGAGCCCCGCGTCGATGCCCCGCGCGTACCGAAGCCGACTGTGGCTTTTCCGCACGGAATTCCGGGCCGACCCGGATGGCGTGGGCACGGAGACGCAGCAGCGTTCGAGCCATGACAACCACCCCGCAGCGAGAGCTTCTGCCTGCCGCCGAGCTCGGCGAGCAGCTCGGGCTCCTTCCAGAAGAGATTCAGCCGTTCGGCCGCAGGGCCGCCAAGATCGAGCTCTCCGCGCTCGAGCGCCTGAGCGGCGCGCCAGATGGCAAGCTCGTCTCCGTCACGGCGGTCACGCCGACGAAGGCCGGCGAGGGCAAGACGACCACCGCGATCTCGCTCACCGAGGCACTCGGACACATCGGCGCGCGGCCCCTCCTGTGTCTCCGCGAGCCCTCGCTCGGGCCGGTCTTCGGGATCAAGGGCGGCGGAACCGGCGGCGGCCGGGCTCAGCTCGCGGCCATGGACCTGGTCAACCTGCACTTCACCGGCGACATCCACGCGATCGGCGCCGCGAACAATCTGCTCGCGGCGATGCTCGAGGCGCACCTGCTGCACGGGAACGAGCTCGGCATCGATCCCCACTCGATCACGTGGCGCCGCTGCCTCGACATGGACGACCGCGCGCTGCGCCAGGTCGTCGTCGGGCTCGGCGGCCGCGTGAACGGATCACCCCGGGAGACCGGCTTCGACATCACGGCCGCCTCCGAAGTGATGGCGATCGTCGCGGTCTCCGACGGTTATGTCGATCTCCGCCGCCGGCTCGGTGCGATCACGGTCGCCCAGACCTTCGGCGGCGAACCGGTTACCGCGGAGGAGCTCGGCGCCGCAGGCTCGATGGCCGCGCTCCTGACGGACGCGCTCAAGCCGAACCTCGTCCAGACGCTCGAGGGGCAGCCGGCGCTCGTCCACGCCGGTCCCTTCGCCAACATCGCGCACGGCAACAACTCCGTCATCGCCGACCGGCTCGGCCTCAAGCTCGGCGACTACGTCGTGACCGAGAGCGGCTTCGGCGCCGACATGGGCTTCGAGAAGTTCGTCGACATCGTCTGCCGCGGACGGGGGCTCGCCCCGGCCGCCGTCGTGCTCGTCGCGACGACGCAGGCGCTCAAGCACCACGGCGGCGACCCGCACGGAGGCGTCGAGGCGATCGAGCGCGGTGCGGAGAACCTCGCCGCCAACATGCGGATCGTCCACGAGCTCGGCATCCACCCGGTCGTTGCGGTCAATCGCTTCCCCGGCGACGACCCCGTCGAGATCGACGCTGTCCGCCGGCTTGCGCTCGAGCTGGGCGCGTTCGGGGCGGAGGTCAACGACGGGTTCGAGCGTGGAGGCGAGGGTGCGGTCGCGCTTGCCGAGGTCGTGCTGGAGGCAGCCGCGCACGGCTCCGAGGCGAGCCCGCTCTACGAGCTCGACCAGTCGATCCCGGACAAGATCCGGGCGGTCGCGGTGCGGGCCTACGGCGCCGACGGCATCGAGCTTTCGCCAGCCGCTGCCGCGCAGGCGCACGGCCTCGCGGAGGCCGGTCTCGACGACCTACCGGTCTGCATCGCGAAGACACACCTTTCGCTCTCGCACGACCCGTCTCTCGGCGGCACCCCCAGCGGGTTCACGCTCCCGGTCCGGGAGCTGCGGCCCTACACCGGAGCGGGCTGGATCGTCGCGCTCTGCGGCGACATGCAGACGATGCCCGGCCTTCCCGCCGAGCCGGCCGCGAAGAGGATCGACGTCGACGCGGACGGCCGCGTCACCGGCCTGCGCTGAGCCGGACGGGCCCTGGTCAGATAGGCCAGGGCGAGCGAGCGCGCGGGAACGTGCGCTCCCAGTCGCTGTAGGCGACCCGCGAGTCGGTCGTGTCCTCCGGTGAGGAGGCGTCGTAGCGAGCAGCGAGCTCGTTGCGCGGGTAGTGGATCTTGTTCCCCTCCCCGCGCGCGCCGGCCATCAGGATCGCGCAAGGCCCCTCGCCCGCACCGATTCTGATGTGGTACGTGCCGGGCGAGGCGTGGAAGAAGTCCCACTGCTTCAGTCGCCGCTCCTCTCCGTCCACGATCAGGATGCACTCGCCGGCCAGGACGAGGAAGTCCTCCTGAAAAGCCTCCGAGTGGTAGCGGCCGTTCGGCTGCCCGGGCTCGAGGACGTGGACGCCGATCCCGTACTGCTCGAAGTCGCCGCCCTCGAAGTCGGTCCACGTGCCCGCGCGGTCATGGCGCTGCCAGACCGTGTCGGCGAGATTGAGCACGAACCAGCCGGGTGACGAGACGACCGCACCCTCGTCGGTCTGCTCGATACGGGCTTCCCCGGCCACGGCCGGACCCTAACGGCCGACCGAGACCACTCGCGCCAGCCAGGTTCCGCTCGGAGCGTCGACCTTGACCTGGTCGCCGGCCTTCGCCCCCAGCAGCGACCGTCCCAGCGGCGAGTCGGGCGAGACGCCGCCCACGCTCGAGATCTCGACCTCCATGCGCTCGCCCTGCTCGTCCTCGAGCTCGACTTTCGACCCGATCCCGACGGACCCGTCGCCGGCGGCCTCCTCGTCAACGACGACGGCGCGGCGCAGGCGGTCCCGCAGCACCGTGATGCGGCGCTCGAGGAGGCCCTGCTCGTTCTTGGCGGCGTGGTACTCGAAGTTCTCAGAGAGGTCGCCGAAGCCGCGCGCGGTCTTGATCGCCTCGACGATCGCGACCCGCCGTGGGCCCTCCAGCTCGGCCAGCTCGGCCTCGAGCTGCTCCTTCTGGGCCGCGGTCAGCGGCTCGGCTTTCTCGGTGGCCATCGGAGGAGGGTAGCGGCCTGCTGCTACTGTGCGTGCACGGGTGGCAATACGGCCGCCCGGTGAGATGAGCTTCTCGTTCCTCCTTCGGGCGATTCGAGGTAGGCAAGTCTCGATCCCGAAAGCAAGGAGTCGAACCAGATGTCAAAGCAGTCTTTCCGCGAGCTCGGCGCGTCCGCGCCTGTCGTGGCGGCGCTCGCCGCCCGCTCGATCCATGAACCGTTCGCGATCCAGGAGCTCGTCCTTCCCGACGCGCTCCAGGGCCTCGACGTCCTCGTCCGCTCGCCCACCGGATCGGGCAAGACGCTGGCGTTCGCGGTGCCCATCGTCGAGCGCATCGAGCCGCGTGATCCCCGTCCCTCGGCGCTGGTGCTCGTCCCCACGCGCGAGCTGGCCGCCCAGGTGACCGCGGAGCTCGAGCCGCTCGCGAAGGCGCGCGGCCTCTCGGTGGCGGCAGCGTACGGCGGCGTCCCGCTGCGTTCGCAGGCCAAGAAGATCGAGCGAGCTCACGTCCTGATCGCGACGCCCGGTCGCCTCGAAGACCTCGCCCAGCGCAGGCTGGTGGATCTCTCGAAGGTGCGCGCGTTCGTGCTCGACGAGGCCGACCGCATGCTCGACATGGGCTTCCAGCCCCAGGTCGACAAGCTCGTCCGGCGGCTGCCGCGGAACCGCCAGACGATGTTCTTCTCGGCCACGCTCGACGGCGAGGTCGGCCGGCTGGCGCGCGCCTACACCAACAGCCCTTCCCGGATCGAAGGCGAGCTCTCGGCAGGCCGAACGCCGGGCGAGATCGAGCACCATTTCGTCGCGGTGACCGCGGACACGAAGGTCGAGACGCTCGTCGAGCACATCCGCTCCTCGCGCTCGACGCTGGTGTTCGTGCGGACGAAGCGCGGAGCAGACCGCCTGGTGCAGCGCCTGGCCGCCAAAGGCGTGACCGCCGTCGCCATGCACGGCGACATGTCGCAGAGAGCGCGCGAGCGCGCCCTCTCGCGGTTCGAGGACGGCCACGTCGAGACGCTCGTGGCCACGGACGTCGCCGCGCGCGGCCTCGACCTCGACGACGTCACGCACGTGATCAACTTCGACCCGCCGGACGAGGACAAGGGCTACGTCCACCGCACGGGCCGGACGGGCCGGGCGGGCCGCAGCGGGACCGCGATCACGTTTGTGCTTCCGGAACAGCAGGCGGAGACCAGCCGCGTCGCCAATCGGCTCGGCCACCGCGACCGCTTCGAGGAGGCCGGCATGCGCTCGGCGCCGGCAAAGCTCCTGTACACGAGCCGCCGCGGCCGCCGCTCCAAGTGGTGAGATGAGGCTCCTCGTCCTCGGCGGGACGAAGTTCCTCGGGCGCGCCGCGGTCGAAGCGGCGCTCGCCCGCGGCGACGAGGTGACGCTCTTCAACCGCGGCGAGACGAACCCGGAGCTCTTCCCGGAGGTCGAGAAGCTGCGCGGCGACCGCGACGGCGACCTCTCCGCGCTCGAGGGCCGCGAGTGGGACGCGGTGATCGACCCGTCCGGCTACGTGCCGCGGGTCGTGCGCGCTTCCGCGGAGGCCTTGCGCGGCTCGGTCGGGCACTACCTGTTCGTATCGAGCGCGTCGGTCTACGCGGAGCCGTACGTCGCCGGGTTCGACGAGTCCGCGCCGACGCTCGAGCCGGAATGGGAGAGCGAAGAGGTGCTCGCCCACTACGGTCAACTCAAGGCTGCGTGCGAGCAGGTCGTCCGCGACGTCTTTCCCGAGGCGCACACGAACGTGCGGGCGGGGCTGATCGTCGGCCCGCACGACGCGAGCGGCCGCTTCACGTACTGGCCGTTGCGGATCGCGGCCGGAGGCGAAGTGCTCGCGCCCGGCTTGCCGGAAGGCATGACGCAGTTCATCGACGTCCGCGACCTGGGCGCGTGGCTCGTGACCGCGTGCGCAGACCGGGCCGTTGGGGCGTTCAACGCCACGGGTGAGCCCGTCACGTGGGGTGAGGTGCTCGCCGCGTGCCCCGGCGACGCGAAGGTCACCTGGGTCGACGAGGGTTTCCTGCTCGAGCAGGAGGTCGGCCCGTGGATGGAGCTCCCGTTGTGGATCCCCGGCGAGGAGCAGGCGTTTCTCCAGATGAGCGTCGCCAAGGCGAACGCGGCAGGGCTGCGTAGCCGGCCGCTGGAGGAGACGGCTCGCGACACCCTCGCCTGGGCACGCGACTCAGGCGCCGGCCTCGTCACCGAGGCGCCCTACGGCTCGGCGGGGCTCGACCCTGCCAAGGAAGCCGAGCTGCTCGAAGCCTGGCGCGCCCGCCCGCTGGCTTAGCTAGGGGGCCTCGCAGGCAGCGTCGTCCGGTGCGTCCTCGACCGGCAAGCGGCCGAGCAGGTCACGCAGCGACTCGAGCTCACCGGCCGTGAAATGCTCGCCGAAGAGGCTCCGAATTGCCTGAACGTGCGTCTTCGAAGCTGCGCGCAGCTTCGCCAGGCCGTCAGGCGTGAGCTGCGCGTAGCTCACGCGGGCGTCGCTCTCGCACGCCACTCGCTCGACGAACCCTTGCTGCTCGAGCCCGGCGAGCAGCCTCGTGATCCCGGACGGCGTGAGGAGCACCTGCTCGGCTAGGTCGACCCGCCGCAACCGGCGGTCGGGCGCGCGCGCGAGGCGCAGCAGCACTTCGTAGTCGCTCAGCGTCAGGCCGTGTTCGTTGACGAGCTGCGTGTTGAAACGGCGGGTCGTCCCAGCATGCGCCCGCAGCAGCCCGGCGAACGCCTGCTCCGGAGTTGCTTGAGTGCTCAATACTTGACTAGTCAATCTTCTCTCGCTATGATTGTTGACGACTCAACTATATCCGAAAGGAGCGACAGCACAATGTCCGCAGTTGCAAGCAAGACAGTTCTTCCCGCCGGCACGTGGAACGTCGACCCCGTCCACACGACGATCGGTTTCCAGGTGACCGACACGAGCGACCTGTTCAGCACGATCACCGGCCGATTCACGGATTTCGAAGGCCGGATCGAGGGCGGCGGCGAGCCCAACATCGCGGGCACGGTCCGCGTGGCCAGCGTGAGCACCGACAACGACCAGCGCGACGCGCACCTCCAGTCGCCCGATTTCCTCGAGGCCGACAAGCATCCGGAGATCCGCTTCCTCTCGACGGCGATCGAGCCAACCGGAGACGACAGCTTCCGCGTCCGCGGCGAGCTAACGATCAAGGACACCTCGTTCGAGATCGAGCTCGCGGGACGGATCCGCGGCCTCGGCCAGGGCAAGGCCGGCGACGAGCGCCTGCTCGTCGATGCGCGCGGCTCGTTCGAGTGGGGCACGACTACGGTCGAGCTCACGGCGAACGTCTCGGCCGTCAAGGAGGCGTAAGCACGATGACGATCCTGGGAATCGCCGGCAGCCTGCGGCAGGGCTCCTACAACCGAGCGCTCCTGCGCGCGGCGCGGGAGCTCCTGCCCGAAGACGTCGAGCTCGTCGAGCACGACCTGCGCGAGCTGCCGCTCTACGACGGCGACGTCGAGGCTGCCGGCGATCCCGAGCCCGTCTCGCGCCTGAAGGACGCGATCCGCGAAGCCGACGGGCTCCTGATCGCGACCCCCGAGTACAACCGCGGCATCCCGGGCGTCCTCAAGAACGCGATCGACTGGGCCTCGCGCCCGCCGCTCGCCTCGCCGCTCGCGCGCAAGCCGGTCGCGATCATGGGCGCGTCGACGGGCCTCGGCGGCACGCGGCGCGCGCAGGAGCAGCTGCACGCGGCGCTCGAGTTCCCGGGCGCGCTCGTGATCGAGGAGCCCTCCGTGCTCGTGCCGGAGGCGTTCCTCCGGTTCGACGAGAAGGGCCGGCTCGTCGACGAAGGCGTCCGCGCGGAGATCGGCGAGCTGCTCGACACGCTTGCCCGCGTGGCGGACGATGTTACGCTCGCCGCAGCGTGAGCACTCTGGCCGACCTGATGACAAGCGACGTCCTGGCAGTCGACCCGTCGGACACGATCGGCGAGACGGCGCAGAAGATGGTCGAGCTCGGCGTCTCGTCGGCCGTGGTCTCGGACTACGGCCGCCTGATCGGGATCGTCACCGAGCGCGATCTCACGCGCGCGGTGGCCGGGCGCGTGCACTCGAGCGAGGCGCGCGTGCGCGAGTGGATGACGAGCGAGCCGGTGACGCTGACGAGGGACGCCTCGCCCCAGGAGGCGGCCAAGATCATGCTCGACAACGGCTTCCGCCACATTCCGGTCGTCGAGGACGAGCACATCGTCGGCATCGTCAGCATCCGCGACGTCGCACGCTGGTCGACCGAAGAGGAGTAACCCTCAGACGAGCTCGAGCTGGCGGTGGGCCTCCAGGCCCGAGACCGCCACGCCGAGCAGCCGTAGCGCGCCCGGGCGATCGGCGAGCGCACGGTCGAGGCAGGCGCACGCGAGCTCCCAGATCCGCTCCGCGTCGCCTATTCCGACCGGCAGCGACGTCGAGCGCGAGCGGATCGAGAAGTCGGGGTAGCGCACCTTCGTCGTCACCGTCCGCCCCGTCTGACCCGCCGTCTCGAGCCGCTCGGCAACGAGCTGGGAGAGGCGGCGCAGCTCCTCCTGCAGCCGCTCCACGTCCGCGATGTCGCGCGGAAACGTGTCCTCCGCGCTGATCGAGACCGTCTCGCTGGAGAGCTCGAGCCGACGCGGGTCGATCCCGCGGGCCCGGTCGCGCAGCAGCTTCCCGGCCTTGCCGGGCAGCAGAGCTCGGAGCGCCTCGTCGGAGAGCTCCGCAAGGCCGCCGACGGTCGAGATCCCCGCCGCCCGCAGCCGCTGCTCCGAGCGCGGCCCGACGCCCGGGTAGCCGCCGGACCTCGAACGGAGCGAGGAACGCGGCCTCGCGGCCGGCTGGCACGACCGTCAGGCCGCCCGGCTTGCGCCGGTCGCTCGCGACCTTGGCGACGACCTTGCACGACGCGACGCCCAGGGCGCACGTGAGGCTCGTCGTCCCGCGGACCGCCGCCTGGACCGCCTCCGCGACGGCCCGCGCGCGCCCGAAGTCCGGCGCCACCTCGCCCACGTCGAGGTACCCCTCGTCCATTCCGGTGCGCTCGACGGTCGGCACGACCTCCCGCACCGAGTCCCAGACCGCCCGCGAGTACTCCTTGTACAGCCGGTGCCGCGGCCGCAGGAACACGGCCTGGGGGCAGCGCCGGAGCGCCTCCGCGCACGACATCGCCGAGTGGATGCCGTAACGCCGCGCGACGTAGTTCGCCGTCGCAACGACCCCGCGCCCGTGCGGGTCGCCGCCGACGACGAGCGGCTTCGTCTTCAGCTCGGGAGCCTCGAGCTCCTCAACCGCTGCGAAGAACGCGTCCAGGTCGAGGTGCGCGAGGATCATGTGCTGGTTGCGATCTCGACGGCGACGAACACGGCGTAGAGCAGCAGTATCGCCACGCCCCCGGCCCTCGTGGAGGCATCCGGATACACTGCATCGCCAGGGCGTGCCGGGAAGTCTGGTCGGCGGTGTTCGACGTTGTCGAAAACTCCCTTCCGATGCCCGTTTCCCGCTCATACCCGGTCCTGCGAGAACTGTGGCGAGGCGTCGAGCCCCCGCACGACCGCCCGTCGCTGCTCGCGTCGGCGCTCCGGCTCTCGTACTTCACGATCGCCTGGAACGGTGCCGCCGGAGTGGCGGCACTCATCCTTGCCGTCCTGACCGGGAGCCTCGCGCTCGCCGGGTTCGCGCTCAACGCGCTGCTCGATTCGTCGGCGTCGATGGTGCTCGTATGGCGCTTCGCCCACGAGCAACGGTCGCCGGTGGCAGCCGAACGGGTCGAGCGGCGCGCGCAGGCGCTCATCGGTGTGTCGATGCTCGTGATCGCCGCATATGTCGGCGTCCAGGGTGTTCGTGCCCTGGCGAACGGATCGCACCCTGAGACGTCGGCGTTCGCTATTGGGCTCGCGGCTGTTTCGCTCCTTGTCCTGCCGTTGCTCGGCGCGCGCAAGCTGGAGGTCGCATCCCACCTCGCAAGCCCGGCACTTCGAGGCGATGCGGTGCTCACGCTTGCGGCGGTGGCGCTCGCCGCGATCACGCTCTGCGCCCTCATCGCGAACGCCGCGCTCGGCTGGTGGTGGGCCGACGCCCTTGCCGCGCTCGGCATCGCGGCGGCTCTGGCGTTCGAGGGAACACGGGTGCTGGTACGCCATCGCTTCGGCTGAAGCGTCGGCGGACCGAGCGGCTGGGAAACCTACGTCACGACTCGGAAGAGAGTGCACGGGCCGCTGCGTCGGCGGCTGCTTGGGCGGCCCGGTCGGCCCGGCCGAGGCGGTCGTCGTCGGGCATGGTCGCGAGGTTGACCGCGACCAGCTTCGCTGCGGCCTTCGAGGCGCCGGCGGCGAGGGCGGCTGCGGCCGACGCGTCCGCCCGGGCGGCGCCGTCCGCGCACTCGGAGGCAGCCGCGGCGAGCTCCGCGACGTCACTCGCGGTCTCGGCGATCGCGAGCGGGCGCCTCAGCGGCGCTCGCGAGAGCGCGCGCGAGGTTCGCACCTCTGCGTTCGAGCGCCGTCAGCGCCCGCTCGTAGGCCCGGGCATCGCGGTCGGCGAGGCCGAGCAGCCGGTCGCGCAGGTCGATCGCCTGAGCGTGCGCGCCCTCCGCCCCGCTCCAGCCCTCGGAGCGCGCCGCGCTCTTCGCGACGAGCCCCGCCGCGAGGCTCGCCGAGACTGCCGCGACCCAGCCCGACCCGGGGACAGCCTCCGCCGACGAAACCGCGTCCGCGAGCTCCCGTGCGGGCCCGGTTCCTAGAAGTAGAACTGCTTCCACGCCGTCCACCAGTCGTCGCCGCGCGAGAGGATCGTCCTCGGGTCGACGACCTCGATCCCCGGCCGGCCTTTCAGCTTCGCCGCGGGGCCCGTCCACTTGAAGTCGACCTTGATCTCGCACGGCTTGCCCGGGTCGTACGGCTCGACGGCCTTCAGGTCGCCGAGCGCCTTCTCCGCGCCTGCGCGCACGAGCTCGCGAGCCTTCCTCGGCGCGAGCAGGCGCGCGCTCTGGACGCCAAGCCCTCGCTTGACCTCGACCGTCGTCACGCCGTCGCCGAGCAACTCACGTCCCTCGACGCAGGCCGCATCGTCGCCCGTCACCAGCACCACGGGGCAGCCCCACGTCCCACAGAGCGCCGCGTTGATCCCGGTCTCACCGACCTTCGTCCCGTTGAACCAGAGGTTCTGGTAATCCGGCCCGGAGACCGTGTGGTTCATCAGGCCCTCGGCGGTGCCCGCCATCGAGTGCATCCCGACCAGCAGACACGCGTCGACGCCCTCCTCGAGAAAGCCCGTGTACTCGGTCCACTGCTGCTGGACGACGTACTCGCAATCCGGGTCGAGCTCCTCGGGGATGAGCGAGTTGAAGCTCCAGTCGCCGCCGGCGCCGTGGTGGTCCATGAGCACGATCTCGGTCGCTCCCGCGGCCTTCGCGCCCGCGACTGCCGCGTTCATCTCGGCGGTGTAGAGCTTCCGTCCCTCCTCGTACATCGGGCTGCCGCCGTGCGTCTGCTCGCCCCGGACGATCCCGCTGATGCCTTCCATGTCGCTGATGACGATGACCTTCACGCCTGTAGCCTCTCACGCCGTGGACACCGGGCTCCAGGGGAAGCGCGTGCTCGTGACCGGCGCCTCGGGTGGCATCGGGGGCGCCTGTGCGCGGGCGTTCATGGCGGAGGGCTGCGAGGTCGTCGCGCATTTCCATCGCGGCCGCGAGCGGGCCGAGGCGCTCGGCGCGGCGCTCGTCCTGGGCGCCGACCTGCGCGTCGAGGAGGAAGTGGAGCGGCTGTTCGCGGACGCCGGGCCGTTGGACGTCTGCGCCGCGGTCGCCGGGATCTGGCCCCCGGGCGACGTGCCAGTGTGGGAACTGCCGCTCGAGCGCTGGGAGGAGACGCTGCGCGCGAACCTGACCGCGACGTTCCTGACGGCGCGCGGGTTCCTGCGCGGGGTGGCCGAGCGCGGCCACGGCTCTCTGGTGCTGGTCGGCTCGACGGCCGGCCGCTTCGGGGAGGCCGGCCACGCCGACTACGCCGCCGCCAAGTCCGGGATCCTCTACGGGCTGCTGCTCAGCCTGAAGAACGAGGTCGTGCGGGTCGCGCCTCGCGCTCGGGTGAACGCGGTCGCGCCGGGCTGGACGGAGTCGCCGATGACGCGCGGCGCGCTCAGCCCCGAGACGCTCGAGCGCGTGACGCGGACGATGCCGCTGAAGAAGGTCGGCCAGCCCGACGACGTCGCGCGGATCGTGGTCGCCCTCGCGTCGGACGAGATCTGCGGCCACGTCACCGGCCAGGTCGTCACGATCGCGGGCGGCATGGAAGGCCGAGTCATCGAGGCGTAGAGCCACGAACGTGAACGGCGGGCCGAAGCCCGCCGTCCGAAGACCCATGCCGCAGGATGATTGCCGTCAGTCCCCGGCGAAGGATCACCGTGCTGATCGGCACAAGTGGCGTGATTCTTGAGGGTGCTGCGGCCAGAAGTACTTCAGGCGGGGCCGCCGCCCGGCCCCGCCTGAGTCTCCCGTGAGAGAGCCGCAGTTACATCCGGTGGGGCTCCGCCGCATCGGGCCCCGAACCGTTTCGACTGAGCTGCCCCGCCGCATCGGGCGCTCCGTCGTTGCACGCTGAGTATCGCCCCACCCGGGGCGGTTGATCTATCCCTCGTTCACGGTTGACTGGCGCGCTTCACTAGAGTCGCCGGGAATGGCGAACAGGTTCGAAGAACGGCTTGCGAATGGGCCTGTGATCGTCGGCGACGGCGGGATGGGAGCCCTGATCACGAGCGCCGTGCCACGCCTGCGCTGCCCCGAAGAGGCCAATCTGCGGGCTCCCGACGCGGTCGTCTCGCTCCACGTCGGCTTCATCAACGCGGGCGCCGACCTGATCGAGACGAACAGCTTCGGCGCGAACCGGCGCAAGCTCGCGCACCACTTCCTCGAGGACGAGCTCGAGCAGATCAACTCGACCTCGGTCAAGCTCGCCCGAGACGCGCGCGAGACCGTCGGCCGCGACGTCTTCATCGCCGGCTCGATCGGGCCTCTGGGCGAGCCGGCCAGCTCGCGCGTGCGGCACGAGCTCTTCGCGGAGCAGGCAACCATCCTCGAGGGCCGCGGCGCCGACGTGCTGATGGTCGAGACGTTCTACGACCTCGAGGAGCTCGTCGACGCGGTAGAGGGCATCCGCGAGGTCTCGGCACTGCCGATCGTCGCGCTCCTCACCTTCGACGAGGGCGCGGTCACGCTCGCGGGCGTCACCGCCCAGGAGGCTGCGCAGCGCCTGGCCGACCTCGACATCGCCGCCCTCGGCGCCAACCACGGCGCCGGCCTGCTCGCCGCCCTCGCCGCTCTGGAGGAGATGGACGGCGCCAAGCCGCTCGCGGCGCTGCCGAACATCGGCCTCGCGAGCCTCGCCGGCGGCCGAGTGATCTTTCCGCACGCCTCGCCGGACTACTTCGCCGAGTTCGCCGCGCACGCCCGCGAGCTCGGCGCGAAGATCATCGGCGGCTGCTGCGGGACGACCCCGGTGGAGATCGCCGCGATCCGGACGGCAGTCGAGGACGAGCGCAAGCCGCGCACGCCGCTCGTCTTCGAGGAACGCGAGCTTGCCGCCGCCCTCGGCGAGGAGCAGCGTGAGACCGGGCTCGGCAAGGCGCTGCGCGAAGGCGAGTGGATCGTCTCCGTCCAGCTCGACCCTCCGCTCGGCGGCAACATCAGCGGCCTCGTCGAGCTCACCCAGGCGCTGAAGGACTCCGGGCGCGTCGGCTTCGTCGACGTCAACGACAACGCGGGGGCCCGCGCCGGAATGCACTCGATCATGGTCTCGTCCGTCCTCGAACGGGCCGCCGGCATCGAGACGATCCCGCACCTGACGACGCGCGACTACACCGTGATGGGCCTCGAGGCCATGCTGTTCGGCGCGCACGCCGAGGGCGTCCGCAACGTGCTCGCGGTCACCGGGGACCCGCCCGAGGTCGGGGACTACCCCGGCTCGCGCGGCGTCTACGAGGTGGATGCGATCGGCCTGGTCGAGCTGATGGCGCGGCTGAACAAGGGCGAGGACTTCAACGGCCGTCCGATCGACGCGCCCACCTCGTTCCTGATCGGCGTCGCGGTCAACCCGACCGCCGACGACCTCGACGTCGAGCTCGACCGCTACCAGCGCAAGATCGAGGCGGGCGCGCAGTTCGCGATGACGCAGCTCGTGTTCGACCTGGACCATCTCGACAGCTTCCTCGAGCGGCTGGGCGGGCCGTCGCCGATCCCGGTGCTCGTCGGCATCTGCCCGATCTGGAGCTACCGCTTCGCGCTGCGGCTGCACAACGAGCTTCCCGGGATCGTCGTGCCCGAGAGCCTGCAGGAGGCGCTGCGCGACGCGGGCCCCGACGCGCCCGAGGTCGGCATGGCCTACGCGAAGGAGCTCTACGCCGCCGCCCGCGAGAAGGCAGCGGGCGTCTACCTCGTCGCGCCGTACCGCCGGCCGCTGAACGTGCTCGAGCTCATCGGCTAGGCGCAGCGGCCGGTGGAGACAGAGCCGCGCGCTCCGGCGAGCGCGCGCCGGACGATCGACGCCGGGACGCCGTAGCCGCCCCCGCCGCTCAGGCGGGCCGCGAAGACCGTCGTTTCGACCGCGCCCGCAGCGTTCACCGCAGGGCCGCCCGAATTTCCGTGCCGCACCTGGCCGCTCAGGCTCGTGACCGTGCGGGAAACAGGCCCGTCGCCGTAGGCGTCGTCGCTGATGACCGTGCTCGTCGAGCCGATGCGACCCGGAACGGCGTCGAGCGGCCCGTTCTCCGGGTAGCCGACGATCGCGACCGACGTGTTCGCGACCGGATCCGCGAGCGGCAGCGGTGGGGCGGTGAGCCCGAACACGCGCAAGACCGCAACGTCGTTGCGCGAGTCGAAGGCGACCGTCTCGGCGCGGAGGGTCTCGCCCGAGAGCGTCGTCACCGTCGTGTCGTCCTCGCCCGCGACGACGTGGGCCGCGGTCACGACGAGACCGGGCCGGGCAACCCAGCCCGAGCCCTCGACTCCGAGCCCGCACGCCGTCCCCAGCACGCGCACCACGCTCGGTGCTGCGCCGCGTACGCCCGGCTGCCGAAGCACGCCCGGATCGGGCGGCTGAGTCGGCACCGGCGGCCCCGCGAATCTCGGGAACGGGTCGATCCGCCCGAGCGTGTTCAGCACCGTGCGGGGCGGGACGATCGAGTTCAGCCGCTGCAGCACGAGCGAGCGCTGCATGGCCTCGCGGAGCTGCGTGTGCCCCGGCAGCTGCAGCGCCATCACGCCGAGCACCCAGACCACGACGAGCCCGATCAGCGCGCCGGCCACCACGCCGGCCATCGAGTCGAGCTCGCGCAGGTAGCGGCGCTCCCGGCGGCGCACGGCCGCGCCGAGCCCGCTCGCGAGCACCTCGAAGACGAGCGCGAGCGTGACCGCCCCGGCCAGCGCGATCGCAGGCGCGTACGGCGAGGTCGCGCCGCGCGCGAGCAGGAGCGGCGCGAGCCGCCCGCCGAGCACCGCGCCGGCCGCCATCCCCACGAGCGACAGCCCGCTCCAGAGGAACCCCTGCGCAGCCCCGCCGAGGGCCGCGGCCAGGACGAGCCCGACCGCGAGCCAGTCCACGAGCGTCATTGGATTAGGCTAGTCACGGTGGACGGGCAGGAGCTGCAGGACTTCATCGACCGCTACAACGCGGCGTGGAACGACCACGACGTCGACGCGATCGTCTCGATGCACACCGAGGACTCGGTCTTCGAGAACCACGTCACGGGCGACGTCAACGTCGGCCGCGAGCAGATCGGCCGCGCGATCACCGGCATCTTCGCCGTCTTCCCGGATCTCTCGTTCGAGGCACGCCGCGCCTACATCCGCGACGACCTGGTCGTGCAGGAGTGGACCGCGCGCGGCACGCACGAGGGCCCGATGACGCGCTCCGGGATCGAGCTCGAGCCGACCGGCAAGAAGGTCGAGTACAAGGGCATGGACGTGATCCCGATCCGCGACGGCCTGGTCGCGCGCAAGGACGTCTACTCGGACTCGATCACGCTTCTGCGCCAACTCGGCCTGACACTCGATAGCGCGGAGCCGCGCCCAGGGGCTACACTGGCCGTCCCCTGGGGGCGTAGTTCAGTTGGTTAGAACGCCGGCCTGTCACGCCGGAGGTCGCGGGTTCGAGTCCCGTCGCTCCCGTCCTGCTGAAATGCCTGCAAATAGGCCCGTGGTGTTGTCTGAACGGGCGGGAAACTGGCGGTCAGGAGAGAAGAGTCTGTCCGGGGGTGCCTGGAGATGGCACCAAGCGCAGTGACAATTTCGCCAGTCGCCTCATCACCCAAAGCGCACGCTAGGCTCGCCCAACACCCTCGAGCGGAGGTCGACCATGTATGAGCCATGGAACGCCCTTGAGGCGCCCCGGTTTACCGGGCCACGGACGTACGCCCGGCTGCCCTGGGTGAAGGAATTCGACGGGGTGGACGCCGCCGTGTACGGCCTCCCATGGGACGGTGGCACGACGTTTCGGTCCGGAGCTCGGTTCGGCCCGGAAGCGATTCGCTCGGCATCGGGCATGATCCGAACGTACAACCCTGTCCAGCGCGTGCAGGTGTTCGGGGCGCTCTCGACGATCGACTTCGGCGACGCGCCCACCGCTCCCGGGTACATCGAGGAGTCCCTGAAGCGCATGGAGCGCTTCGTGGCCCCGATCGGCGAAGCGGGTGTCATCGGCATCGGAATGGGTGGCGACCATTCGGCCACACTCGCCGAGCTCCGTGCTCTCGCTGCGGTGCACGGTCGGCTTGGGCTCGTGCAGCTCGACGCGCACATCGACCTGCATGACGCCTACAACGGCCTGCCCTACTCGCACGGCACGATGTTTCGACGGGCAATCGAGGAGGACGTTCTCGACCCCGCCCGCGTGATCCAGGCGGGGATACGGGGGTCGCTGTATTCCGTGGCGGATACAGCCATTCCCTCCGACCTCGGAGTCGAGACGATTCCGTGGATCGAACTGGCACTCCTGAGTCCCGAGGAGTTTGCGGCACGAGCAGAGCGGCGAATCGGCAGCGGGCCCGCGTTCCTGACCTTCGATGTGGACTTCGTCGACCCCGCGTACTGTCCCGGCACGGGGACGCCAGAAGTTGCCGGGCCGACCGGCTTCGAGGCAATGTGTTATCTCCGGGCGCTCGCCGGGATCGATTTCGTGGGCTATGACGTCGTTGAAGTTGCTCCCCAGTACGACGGCCCGGGACAAATCACCGCGCTGTTCGCGGCAAACGTGATCTTCGAGATGCTCTCGATGATCGCGAAGCGACAGAGGTCTGAAGCGGTCGTCGACAGCGGGCACGTTCGAACCTGATGGAGCTAGCCGGACTCGAACCGGCGGCCTCCTGGGCGCGATCCGGGCGCTCGCCTCAGGTTCACGGTCAAGTCTCGGGTGTCCGAGGCCTTGTCAGGTCGACGTTCGGGAAATGCGGGTTCGAGTCCCGTCGCTCCCGCTGCTTACCTGCCAACCGGCCCCTTAGGCAGCTCTGTGCGCGGCACGCGTGAGGCAGTGGGCAATCACCGCATGTGAGAGCTCTCGTTGACGGGCCGCAAGCTCGAGACGATTCGACTCGAGCTCGTCGCGGCGCGCGTGGCGCTCTCGCAACGCCTGGCGCTCTGCAACGAGGCGCCGCACTGCGTCCTGCAGGCAGTCCACGCTAGACATCGGCGCTCCTCGACGCACGCTCGACTACGCAGTCCGGGCTCTCGGGCAGAGCCGCATATGCGTACGGATGGTAGAAGGCGTCAATCGCACAGCCGGGCGCCACGTCGAAGTGAAAGCCCGCGCCGGTATCCAGGTCGCGAATCGAGAGCTCGACCCGCTCGTTCTCCGGGTACCAGAGCAGGAGAATCTCGTCGGTGCCGCTCAACCGCTGGGCCAGCTCGCGGGCGGGCACGCTCGTGTGTTCAGACATCTCGCTGCTCCTTCGTTGTTTCTCTTGCTGCTCTTAGACACCGAAGAACGGCGTCTATTCCCGCAAGGTCGGCGGGTCGGGCGTCAGGCCGTTTCGGTGAGCGCGCCCGCGAGCTCGCGGCGGGATCCGATGCCCAGCTTGCGATAGGTGTTGCTGAGATGCACCTCGACCGTCTTCGGCGTCACGTAGAGCGTTTGCGCGATGTCGCGATTCGTCTGGCCGTCGGCGGCGAGATCGGCGACCCGTCGCTCGCTCGGCGTCAGGGCACGTACACCCTGGAGGGCAGTCGTGCGCGGGCGGGCGCCGGTGGCGTAGATCTCCGCCCGAACGGAACCGACCAGCGGTTGCGCGCCGCAAACGTCAGCGAGCTCGAGTGCCCGCCGCAGCGGCTCGCGGGCTTCAGTTGGCTTGCGTGCCCGTCGCAGCGCGCCTCCGAGGGCGGCGAGCGCCTTCGCTTCCTCGTATCTGGCCGGCACCTCTTCGAGCAGGCCGGAGGCCTCCTCGAGCTGCTCGATCCCCTCGCTGCGCAGGATGGTGCCGAGCACGCGCAACGAACGCCCGACGGTGCCCGGCGATCCCCAGCCGCGTGCGATCTCGAGCTCCTCCTCGGCCAGCGCGACGGCATCGTCCTGTCGGCCGAGCCGGTCGAGCGCCTGCGCCTTCAGCGACCGCCAGGGCAGATAGCGCGGATGACACTTCCACCCGGCATGAAGCTCGTAGTCGTCGGCGTACGCGAGCGCCTCCTCGGTCCGCCCCTCGGCGAGCAGAACCCGCATCCAAGCGCGATCGATGATGATCGCCAGGTCCGAGTGAGGAGGCGGTGAGCTGACCGTCTCGAGGAGCGCGCGGGCTTCGCCGACTTCCCCGCGCTCGACGAGAAGATCGGCGAGCATCGGCGACTGCCACTGCGCCTGAGCCGGCATGCCCCAGAAGGCCACCGTCTCGTACGAGGCACGCAGCTCGGACTCGGCCTCGACGAGATCTCCGCGCAGGAAATGCGTGTAGCCGCCCCACAGTTGAACACTCCCGATCGTGAAAACGGAGCCGTGCGATGAGCCTGCGTGCGAATTGCGTCCCAGATCTCGACCGCCTCGTCGCTATCGGCGAGCGTGAGCGAGACTGCGCCGGCCATCGCCATCAAGCTGTCTTCCTCGATGAGCCCACCGTCGGCAAGTGCGTTCCGAATGAGTGCACACACGCTCTCAGCCGGGCCTGCGCTCTCCGTCCACTCCCAGGCAGCCTGGACGGCGAGACTGCCCGCCCCTAGGCCGTCGGAGGCCTCGATCTCCCGGCACGCGCGGAGCCGCTCGAGACGGTCGCCGTCCGGCTCGGCGCCGAAGAGGAGGGCGAGGAATTCGATCGACTCCAGCCGTCGGGCGAGGTCGTCGAGTTCTCCTGGGAGCTCGGTTGCGGTCCGGCCGGCGATGTCGGCTGCCTCGCCGGGGGCCTCCGTGAACATCAGCATGCGGGCCAGCCCGAGGGCTGCGTACCCGCGCGCGGCGGGTTCGTCTGCCAGCTCGTAGGCACTCCGCAGGTGCTCGACTGCGGCCGGGAGCGAGGTCATCGCCTCGGCCTGACCGAGCTCGAGCAGCAGCTCCAGGCGCAGGTCGGGCGGTGGCGGCTCATCCAGCGCTCTTTGCAGCAACGAGATCGCGGCTTCGAGATCGCCCTTGGCGGCTGCCGCGTCCGCCGCGGCACGCAGCACGTCCACGACCCACTCCTCGCCGCGCGCCGGCATGACGAGCAGGTGTGCGGCGATCTGCTCCTTCGGCGCGTCGAGCTTGACGAGGAGGATCGCGGCGCGCTCGTGGTAGAGCTCCCGTTCTCCCGGCGCGAGATCGTGGTAGACGGCCGCCTGCACGAGCGGGTGGACAAACCCGACCGGCGGGTCGGGCCGCAGAATCTCGGCGCGCACGAGCTCCCGTGTGGCCTCGGCGAGCGCGCGTGAGTCGACCTCTGCGAGCTCCGCCACAACGGGCAACTCTGCGCCGTCGCCGAGCGCGGAAATCGCCCGCGCGACTTGCACGGCCTCCCCTGACAGCCGCGCCAACCGGAGCAGTACCGCTCTCGACGCCGCCCTCGGGCCGAGCTCGGCCACGACGCCGACGTGGGCCGCGTCGGGCGGCACCCGATCTGCCTCGAGCGCCTTGAGGAGCTCGCCGAGCAGAAGCGGGTTGCCGTCGGTCGAGGAGTAGCAGGCGTCGGCGAAGGCCGGCTCGACGCTTGCACCCAGCCGGTCGCGCACGACCTCCTCCACCGCGGCCGCGGTCAAAGGCCCGGGCGCGATCAGCTGTGCGTGCGGCTCGCTGGTCAGCTCCTGCAGGATCGCCGCATCGGCCTCAGGCTCCGAGGACCGCAGGCTCGCCACGAGCACGATGGGCAGGTCCTCCAGCCGCCTCGCCAGATAGGCGAGAAACCGCAGTGAGGCCCTGTCGCACCAATGAAGGTCGTCCACCGCCAGCATCAGGGGGCGCTCGGAGCAGAGGTTCACGGTCAGCCAGAAGAGCCCGTGCAGTACCGCGAACGTACCCTCGGAGGGATCTCCCGCCCGGCGCGCGCTGTCAGGCCTGAACACGGGTGCCGCGACGCTCGCCGCCCCCGAGAGCAACCGTGAGCGCTCGCCCTCTTCGACGAGCTGCGACTCGAACAGCTGCCGCACGATCCCGAACGGGAAGTCCAGCTCCAACTCGCCGCCGCGCGCCGAGCAGACGTGCAACCCGGGGGTCCTCGGCGAGCATGCGTGCCTCGGCAAGCAGCCGGGACTTGCCGATGCCCGCCGGCCCCTCGACGAGCACGAGACCCGCCCTCCCGTCCGCGGCTGCCGTAATCGCCGCGGCGAGCGCTTTCGAGCTCCCGCTCGCGCTCGAGCAGGCGTCCGGTGCGCGCGCCAGGTCTCGACCGAGCCTCGCGTGCGATCACCCCTGCAATCCTACGCCTCCGATCGCTTCCCTCGGTCAAAAACGGACGGGAAATCTAGGGGTACCGGCCCCGAACTCTGGGGTCGAAGTTCCGGGACGTCCTCGATGTGCGCCGGCGCGTCGCGGCCCATCGTGGCTACATGAGCACTGCGACGCTGCGATGCGAAGGCACTTTGCCGAGATGTGCCTCGCCTGCTCGCCCGCTCGATCCCGCTCGGCTCGGCGATCACCTCGACCGGCTCTTCCGAGCCGCCTGGGCGCTCTGCGGCTCCAGGGAAGAAGCCGAAGATCTCGTCCAGGAGACCTACGCACGTGTGCTCGCCCGCCCGCGGTTCCTCCGCAACGAAGATGACCTTGGCTACCTCCTCCGCGCTCTCCGCAACACCTTCCTGACCCAGCGGCGGACCGCAAACCGGCGTCTGCGTCCTGACCCGCTCCCCGACGAGCTCGACGTCGTCGCCGACCCGTGGGCGCGCCAGCCGCTGGCTGCGCTCGAGGCCGCCGAGGTCTACGGCGCGATCGCGGCCCTCCCCGCCGATTTCCGCGACGTCCTCGTCGCGGTCGACATCACCGGCCTTTCCTACCGGGAGGCGGCAAGCGCGCTGCGGATCCGCGAGGGAACCGTGATGAGTCGCCTCTACCGTGCCCGTCAACAGGTTGTGCGCCGCGTCGACGGCGACTCAGCGTGAGTCGCCGACAGCCGTGCCGACCAGAACCTTCTGGCCGGACGAGGCCTGGGCGCCGCCGGCGCGCTCACGTGTGACCGTCAGCGTCGGGAACTCCTTCGGCGAGACGCCTGCCCAGAGCGTGACCCTCCGGCCGTGTGTTGAACGTCCCGATCGGGACGAGCACACCTGCGCGATTGCGCAGCCACGCCTCGTAAAAGCGCCCGTGTGCAAGCCGCGGGAAGCCCCGCCGAGCGCAGCTCGATGCGCCAGCCGGAAGTTGTCTCGATTAGTGTCGCCTCGCCCCTGGCGCCCGGTGCCAGATCGGTGGGCGCGAGAGCGGCCTGGAAGCGCTCGCCGGATGTCCCCGAGCCGAACATCGGCCAGCCCGATGCCGAGTGCAAGCGCGGAAACAGCCGCCGCCGCGCCGACGAGGACGAGGTGCCGCGGCGCCGGCCGGCGTGAGGCGTGCATGTTGCTGCACCTCGATTCGCGCCCGCAGGTCGGCGGGCGCCTCGAGTCTCGGCCACGGCGTTCCGCGCGAACTCGAGCGGCTCGCTCGCTGCTCGGCGAGCCGCTCGGTGAGCTACGGGGAACTCGGCGACAGCGTGCCTCGAGCGAGGCACGGCGCTCAGGTGCGAGGAGCCGTCCGCGAGTGCGGCCAGCTCCGATAGGACATCCACACCCTGAAAGACCCACTTTCGGCCGAGCTATTCCCGACCGATGTGCGGCACCTACCGCGTCATTGGCCGGGCCCCGGGGAGATCGCCGGCTCCGCTTCGGTGTCTCTCGCTGCGAAAGGTCAACGACTCCGAAAGGGGAGACCATGAAGAAGATTCATCGTCGCATCTAGTGCTGTCTCGTCCTTGCGGCCGTCGTCCTCACCACGGGGGCGGCTGCGAGGGCCAGAGCGGGGCGGTCGTCAAGCTCGGCCAGAGCGAGCTGGGCCGGATCATCGTCGACTCGCACGGAAAGACCCTCTACCTGTGGGGGCGCGACAAGCGCGGTAAGAGCAGTTGCAACGGCACGTGCGCAAGTGCATGGCCGCCGTTGGTCACGCGCGGCAAGCCAAGGGCGATCTCAGGTGCACGGATGGCGCTCCTGGGCACGACGCGTCGAAGCTGACGGCAGGACACAGGTGACTTACCATGGCCATCCGCTCTACTATTTCGTCGCGGACAAGAGGCGCGGGTCAGACCGCCGGCGAAGGGCTGAACGACTTCGGTGGCAGATTCGACCCCGTCTCGGCGTGCCGGGACCGCCTGCGCAAGCCCGCCGGCGATTCGGACAATGGGCGCAAGCGGGCCGCACGCGAGGCTCGAGCACGGGCGTGCTCGCGGTCAAAGGCAGCAAGGCGAGTGACCGGATCGCACTCCGCCTCGAAGGCCGGCCAGCCCGGACACGCTCCAGGTCGACGTCGGTGACGACGGCTCGGCCGAGTTCGGCTTCAAGCGCGCGCGACATCGCGAGGATCGCCGTCGAGGCCGAGGCGGCGACGACCTCGTGCGCATCGACGAAAGCAACGGGATCTTCACCGACAGCATCCCGACGACGCTCGACGGCGGCGCCGGCAACGACACGCTCGCGCGGCGGCTCCGGAGCCGAGACGCTGCTCGGCGGCGACGGCAACGACACGATCGACGGCAACGGCGGCAACGACGCGGCGCTGCATGGGCGCCGGCGACGACACGTTCGTCTGGGATCCCGGCGACGGCAGCGACATCGTCGAGGGCCAGGACGGCAACGACACGATGCTGTTCAACGGCGCCAACGTCGCCGAGAAGATCGACCTCTCGGCCAACGGCAGCCGGCTCAGCTTCACCCGCGACGTCGGCAACATCACGATGGACACCGACGGCGTCGAGCAGGTCGACGTGAACGCCCTCGGCGGCGCCGACACCGTCACGGTCAACGACCTGACCGGGACCGACGTCACGCGCGTCAACGTCGACCTCGGCGACTCGACGGCGCCGGCGACGGCGCGGCCGACACGCGTCATCGTCAACGGCACGAACGGCGACGACGCGATCGACGTCAGCCGGCAGCGTCGGCCGGCGTCGAGGTCGCCGGGCCTGGCGGCCACGGTCAACGATCACCAGCATCGGAGGCGGCCAACGACCGGCTCGACGTCAACGGCCTCGGCGGCAACGACACGCTCGACGCGGCCGCGCTTGCGGCGGACGCGATCGCAGCTGACCCTGGACGGCGGCGACGGCAACGACACGCTCAACGGCGGCAACGGCGCCGACACGCTGATCGGCGGCGACGGCAACGACACGATCGACGGCAACGGCGGCAACGACACGGCCTCCATGGGCACCGGCAACGACACCTTCGTCTGGGATCCGGGCGACGGCAGCGACATCGTCGAGGGCCAGGCCGGCACCGACACGCTGCTCTTCAACGGCGCCGCCGTCGCCGAGCAGGTCGACCTCTCGGCGAACGGCAACCGGCTGAGGTTCTTCCGCGACCCCGGCAACATCACGATGGACACCGACGGCGTCGAGCAGGTCGACCTCAACGCCCTCGGCGGCGCCGACACCGTCACCGTCAACGACCTGGCCGGCACCGACGTCACGACGTCAACATCGACCTCGACGGCACTCGGCGGCGCCGCGGCGACGGCGCGGCCGACCAATCACCGTCAACGGCACCAACGGCGACGACGCCATCGACGTCAGCGGTGACCCGTCGAAGTGAAGTCAGCGGCCTTGCCTCCGACGGTCGCTGATCTTCCAAACACCGAGGACGACAGACCGGCTCGATGTCAACACCCTCGCGGGCAACGACACCGTGGGCCACCGACGGCCTGGCGGCCGGCACGATCCAGCTCCCTCCTGGACGGAGTGCTCGTCCCCAGAGGCATCAACAACGAGTCGCGGGGCCCTCCGTCGGGGGGCCCACCAACCTGCTACTTAAACGATCTATATTCGATCACGACTGCGCGACCGAAATAAGAAATGAACTCCCATGAAAATCGCAAAAGACGACTATCGTATTGCATCGACCATCACAGCGCCGGCTAAAATGGCGTAATTAAAGGGCCGTGAAAAATGCTGATCGCCAATAAAATGCCGAAAAGCTGCGGGAACTCCGCAAGCTAAACGTGACATCGCGCGGGCCGCTACGGCTCGAAGCTGTCGTAGGCTAGCGCAACGCAGTGCCACCGCTGCGGCCAGGGTGGGTGTCTGCGACCTCGTCGCTTCGGCCGCATCGTGGTTCATCGGCAGGGCTGCACGCTCTACCTGTTCGAGAAGGATAAGAGCACGTCGCAGCGCGTGCTACGGTACAGTGCGCAACGTACTGGCCGCCGCTGCTCACCCACGGCAAGCCCGTGGCTCATGCCGGCGCGAAAAAGCAGTCGTTGCTCGGTAACAACACGTCGCGCAAACGGCAGCCATACAGGTCACCTACAGGGGCCATCCGCTCTATCGGTTCGCCCTGGACACGAAGCCGGGCCAGACGAAGGGCGAGGGCCTGCAGGACTTCGGCGGCGGCTGGGAATGTCGTCTCACGCGCCAAAGGAAAGAAGATCGAGTCCGGTGGCTGAGCTGCCGCTGACCGGCGGCTGCAACTGCGGGGTCGGTCCGGTTCGAGGTAACCGAGCCACTCGTCGTGGCGAGCTATTGCCACTGCAAGCGTTGCCAGCGGCGCAGCGGGGCGGCGGCATCACCAAGCGCCCACCCCGCAGCCGGAGCGTTCCGGATCGTGGCCGGCGAGGACAAGCTGCGCAAGTGGAAGCCGCGGGACGGCGGCGAGAAGTGGTTCTGTGGTGAGTGCGGCTCGTCCCTCTTTGGCCGCAACCCAAGCCATCCCGACCCGATAGGCATACGGATGGTGACCTTCGACGATGATCCTGGGATCCGGCCGAGCATTCGCCAGTTCGTGACCTACGCCGCGCCGTGGGAGCCAATCCCCGGACGACGGCCTACCCCGCTATACTGAGAGTCGGCACAAGCCGCAGCTGATCCGGTCAACAGGTTCGTACAGCCGCGTTACGCGCAACGCTCCCGGTCGTCCGAACATGACACGCCCGCGCGACCTCCGCCTAACGCGGAGTGACCAAGACCGGCCTGTCACGCCGGAGGTCGCGGGTTCGAGTCCCGTCGCTCCCGTCTTTTGAAGTACCTGCAAATCGGCCGGTTGTGTTGTCTCCGCTGACGCGTTTGCGAGATCGCTGTGACCCGTTCGTGGCCCCACTCCTGTTTCGGAAAAGCCCTGCAAATGGCCATTTCGGGAGCTCAGTTCGTGACCGGTCGCACGAATAAACCAGGTCATCCATATTCTCGCTCTCGCTCTCGCTCGAGATCGAGCCGGGCGCCGTTGTGTCGGCTACGCCCCGGGCCAAAGCAGCCGCCGCCCTGGCGGGCCTGTCACGGAGCTAAGCTCGTCGTATAACGACGGGCAGCGTCCGCCGCAAGGAGGCAGAACACAATGGCCCATCAGCAGAACATCGCCGAGTGGCACGGGAAGACGCTGGTCGACCGCGACGGGCAGAAGATCGGAAAGCTTCAGGACGTCTACGTCGACGTCGAGACCGACGAGCCGATGTTCGGCACCGTCAAGGAGGGTCTGATCGGCCGCCACCTGACTTTCGTGCCGCTGGCCGGGCTCACGTTCGGGCCGGATGGCCTGCAAATGGCGGTGACGAGGGAACAGGTCAAGAGCGCCCCCAATATCGAGCTGCACGGTGACGAGCTCTCCCGGGCCGACGAGTCAGCCCTCTACCACCACTACGAACTCAACTACACCCCGCCCGAGACCGAGAGCGGCCGCCGGCTCGCGCGCCGGTAAGCGCACCCCCCGCCAGACTGGACCCCTCCCGGGTCAAAGCCCCCGCTTGCGTCGTCTCAAATGCCGGCGGCGGCGAACGCTCGGCGCCGGCATCGGGATCGGTCCGCCCTCAGCGGTTTGCTCCCGAGGTGGCGTCGCGGTCCCGGGGAAGGCCGCCGTGCCAGTCGAGGCACAGCGCCGTGGCGTCGTCGCGTAGCTGGCCGCCGCTTGCCTGGAGGACCGCCTGGGTGAGGTGCTGCACCGCCTCGCGGGGATGCATGTCGATGCCCTCGAGCAGGATGGCAGCGATGTTCAGGCCCGCAGCGTCGCGCTCCAGCATGCCGTCGGTGACGAACATCAGCCGGTCGCCCGCCTCCAATGGCAGCGCTTGCACCCGGTAGCCGCCTCCGGCCTGCGGGCCGAACGGGCGATCGGCCTCCAAGTGCACCCGCTCGACCTGCCCGGCCCGCAGCCGGAGCGGTGGGGGATGACCGGCGTTGACGATGCCGGCCGTGGCTGCAGGTAGGTCGATCCGTACGACCAGGCCTGTGACGAACTGGCTCTCGCCGGCCTGCTCGGCCAGCGCATCGTTTGCCAGCCGCACCTGCTCGGCCAGCTCAACCCCCCGTCGGCGGGCGTTGCGTAGAGCCCCGACCAGCACGGTCGCCAACAGGGCGGCATCCATCGTGTGGCCCATCGCGTCGGTCATCGACACATGCAGCGTGTCCCGCTCCAGCGAGAAGTCGAAAGTGTCACCGCCGATCTCACCCGCCGGTTGCAGCCAGGCGGCAAGCGTGAACTGCCCGGCCTCGCACGTAAAGGCACCCGGCAACAGCCGATGCTGGATCTCGGCCGCCAACGACAAGGGAACCGAGCGCCGTCCCCACTCGAAGAGATCGGTGTAGCGGCGGTTCGCGATCACCACGTACGCGAAGAAATGTCCCGCCAGGGCCACATCCGCCACCGTCTGCTCAACAGGGAAGTCCTCCAGCTCCAACTCCAGCACGCCGACCGCCTCACCGCGGCTGGTCACCGGCGCGAACAAGCGAGCGCCGCGATCCTCCGAGATCACCTCGACCGCCTGGGCGGCCAGCGCCCGCCCCTGCGGCGTCCCAACCAGTGGCACTCGCTCCGCAGTCTCCTTCCCCTGCAACCGCAGTCGCCCCTCCCCGCCCGAGTGGCCCAGTCGGATCAGCGACTGCCCGCTGAAGTCTGCGATCAGGAAGCTGACCTCGCGGGCACCGATCGCCTCCGCCAGCGCGCCGGCCAGCACATCGACCGCCGCGACCGGCGGAGCCGCCTCGACCTCCGCCAGCAACGAATTCAAGTTCAGCGGCGATCGCCGATCTTCACCCATCAGACCCTTAACTTAACGCGACCGTTCGCCAACACCGAGTCGTCCGCCGCCGTACCGAGCCGCCAAACGCCCGTCCAAGGGCTCGCCACTGAACGGGATCGCCCGTTCCAACCCCACACCGGTCGCGTTCAGCGTTCTAGCACTCGGCTCGCCGCCCGACCGCCACCAAAGAGTGCTGGCCCTGCAACTCGAACTCTGTTCGCCTAAGCTCAGCGCCTCGCGCGCCAACGCGCGTTGGTGGCCTTCGGGCTTTCGGCCGGGATTCTGGCCGCAGGGCCAGTTCAACCAGTGTACTCCTCTCATCCGCCTCCCGCGCTTCGCTCACAGCGTTCCGCCAAACCATGTTCGAGGACTTCGTCTGAGCAGGTTCGAGGCCTCACCAAGGCCACACGGTTTCGCCAGTGTCGGCGAGTTCAGACTGGCGACATCAAGCGTGGGCGGGCGGGCGTGGATCGCTCAGGCCGAGTAGTTCAAGGGGAACGGCGAGCTCTCTGGGTTCGCCCGGTACTAACCCTTCGCCGGCCCTCTGGTACACGAGCACCGGGAGACAGAGGACGGCGTTGTCTCCGAGCTCGATCTGCTTCAGTTCGGTTCCGCTTGGAGCGATGGCAGTGATGAGCATGGCGGCCTCCTCGACGTTGCACACAAGAACCGGCGAGGTATCCCATGAGTCGCGCTTGCATGCAAGTAGCGTCGAAGAGGAGGCGACTGGCGCGGACAGGCATACGCTCGGTTTCCGGAGTCCCAGCCGACGCTGATACCGCGACGGCTGTCTGACGATCCATTTAACTCAGCCCACACGCGCAGCTGGGAGAAGATGGGCGGGCGACGTTCTCGTCCGGGACAGACCGCGCAGAGAGGCCCAGCGGCGCCGGGCCCCTCTCGATGACGCGTGAGTACGGTCGGGCTAGACGAGGGCGGGGACGCCGTCGCTGTGCGCAACGACCTTGCCGCTCGTGATCTTGGGCGCGTTCGGAATCACCGTGCTGAAGTTCTCGTCGCTGATCCACTTCGTGACGACGGTCTTGGACTCGTCGGCCTGCTCGGAGGTCTCGAAGAGACCAAACGAGCTCAGGACGCCGCTGTCCGCCTCGATCAGGTAGTAGCCGGAGAAACCGGGGAGCTCGCGAAGCTGCGGGACGAGCGTCTTGTTGACCTGGCCGACGACCTCGTTCATGCGGGTCGTGTCGACACCTTCGTAACGACGAATGGTGGCATGCATGTGATGCTCCTTCTGTGGTCCTACAGGGCAGAGCGCTCGAATGGGCGCACTGCGGCGGTCAGGCCAGGGGTCACAGTCGGAGAGGAAGTGCTAGAGCCTCGACGGCTTCAACAGCAAGAGCCAACGCGCTGGTGACACCATAGCCGCGATCCTGCCGCACCGTCGGATTCGCGGCGCGCGTGAGGTGGCATGCTGCCGGTGGCTTCTCGAAGGCAGCGCATGAGGCAAACCCCAACGCTGGATATCCGGCCGGAGCGGGATCCGCTGACGAGGATCGCCGTCTCGGCTGCACCGGTCGTGCTCGAGGGCCGCTATCGGCTGCTGATGCGGGCGCTCTGGCAGCTTCGCCACTCGCGTAGGACGCGCTGGGGAGTGGGTCTCGGGTCTGCCGCGTTCATGCTCGTCCTCACCTCCCTGGCTGTCCGTCATTTCGCGACCACTTCGTGGCCGCTCTCGCGAGGCCAGCCAGGCTTGCTCGTCGCGGCCGGGCTGCTTCTACTCCTTGCCCAGGCGCTCAAGGCACTCGGGTGGGCACGGCTGTTTACGAACCGCGAACGGCCCTCTCCGCTTGCGCTCGTGGCCGGTAACGGCGGCGCGGCGGTGATCGGTGTCGTCCTTCCCGGCCGCTTCGACGATGCGATGCGGATCGCGGTCGTCCGCCGCTACCCAGGTTGTCCTGCCGGCCTGCGGGCAATCAGCCTCTCGCTTGTCATGCTCGGTCTGATCGACAGCGCCGCGCTTGCGCCGCTCGCCGCCGTCGCCGTCGCCTTCCCGGGAGCCGGGATCGCTGCGCGCGCCGGGCTCGCGGTCGTCGCTGGAGCCGGGATCGCCGCCGCCGCGGTGATCGTGGCCCTGCCACGCCTCGCCGAAAGCAGACGTTCTCTGCGCTTCCGGCTCGGCCGCTGGTTGAGCCCGCGCACGACCTCGCTGTCCCGCGCGGCGCAGGCGTGGGGGTTGGTCTTCGGCTGCTGGCTCGTCCGCGGGCTGGCCTGCTTCGTCATGCTCGGCACGCTCGGACTGGGGTACTCGTTCCCACTCGCGCTGCTGTTTCTCTGCGCCGGTGCCTCGGCCGCGGCGCTGCCGGTCGGACCAGCGGGCGCAGCCACTCAGGCAGCCGCCGGAACCGCCGCGCTCGCCGCCGCGGGTGTCGGAGCATCGGAGGCGCTTGCTGCCTCTGTCTCCGTTGGCGCCCTGGGAGTCTTCTCCGGAGCAGCCGTCCTGCTCTTCGCCGTTGCGTGGCGCAGCGGACGGTTGCTGCTGCCCGCTCGGACCGCAGCCTGAAGGAGACGCCTCAGCGGTGGTTGATCGCGGCGAGGCCGAGCGCGACGGCTCGGCGCGAGGGCGAGCCCATAACGACGCGCGGCTCGGGTGGCCTAGCCCTCGTCCTCGAGATCGAAGTGGAGCCGAGTCCCGTGGCCCACTCGTGGCCCAAACGCCCGTGAGAGAACCTACGCAACCATGCGGAACCGGCCTGAGCCAAGGCGCAAAAAGGCCTGCAAATGACATAGATGGCGGCGGTTCGAGTTTGGACGTCGTAGCCACCCGAAGCGGCCTGTCACGCCGGAGGTCGCGGGTTCGAGTCCCGTCGCTCCCGCTGAGGTGTTCTAGTGTTGCTGCAACCGAAAAGAGGAGATGGCAATGTCACTCGGGGACGAAGTCGACGAGGTTTTTAGACGCGAGGTGAAGTCCCTGCCCGCTTACGCGAAGGCCCAGGCTGCGAGTGGTTCCGGGGTCGCACCTCCGGTCAACGAGATGAATCAGCTGCTCATGGGCCTGGCAAACGCGGCGCAGCGTTCGTTTCACCTACTCGCCGATCGCATCGAAAATATGCAGAAGGCCTGAGACCTTTGTGCCGCTCGCCGTGGCCTGGACCGCAGCCTCGAAGCGCAGGGTCTTCTACACTGGACGCCCAACGATGGCCGCGAGTAGCGAGAGCGAGGTACTTGCCCAGGAGCTGAGCAACATGGCGGGTAAGGTCGGTGCGCTCGAGGCGCGGCTCAAGGACGTCGAAGCAGTAATCAACCGCCTGGAGGGAGCCGCCGAAACGACAGCCCGGGCCCTAGAGGAGGTCTCGGCGCATTGGGACGCGGTATACAGGGCGATGCGCCGCGCCGAGTAACCCGCTCACGCCTCAGCCTTGCCGCCGATTCCGAGTCGCCGCCTCCACGTGCTCCATTTGCCGTTGCTCGGCTTGTTCTGCGGAGTCAGCGTGACGCCGACTCTGCTCGTCAGTTCGCGTTGGGTGCGGCCTTCGGCGACGCCAGGGTCCTCGCGGGGTTCTGTGGCCTGACTCATCTCTTGCTCCTCTCGATTAGGGCAGAAACACCCGGACGGGTGCTCTTGGCACTCAGGCCCGGTGTGGCAGTCGGAGAGGAACGTTCGGAGCCTCGACGGCTTCCGCGCTAGGTCTATGCGCTCAGCCAGCATACATCAGATTTGTGCTGAGAGTTACAAGAACGTCGGAGAGCGGCGCGGAGGCGAGGGTCGCATCAGTCCGCCGAGTTCCTGCGCCGCGTCCGAAACTGGAAGATCGTGCTTGTCAGGATTCCCAACAGCCAGCCGAGGATCGCTGTGACGAGGATGATCCAGACGAGCGACTGGCGCGTCGAGCCGAGTACCCAGCTCACCTTGACCCGGCCTGTGTTGGCTACGACGAGAGCGATCAGGATCACGAGCAAAGCGACGAGAGCGCCCGCCAATGTGTAGAGCCCGGTGCGCCGCCCATGGCGGCGAAGGCTGTCTCGCCGAGGCTCTCCCGTTCGCTGCTCCGGCCCGCTCTCCGGATCCATTTCTTTCCGTCTTGGCAGCTGCGGCGGAAATGAAACGCTGTCGCTAGCCGCCGACCCTTCCGCCCCTTACTTCCGGTAGCGCCGCCGACCTTGGATCAGCGCGTGGTTGAGAATGGTTTCGTCGTCGTCCTCGCGCGCGACCACGACGACCTTGTTCCAGACGCCGGGATAGACGACCCTCTCGCTGTACATCTGGGTTCGGAAGCGTTCCTCGTAGACACCCGGAAGTACGTCGCCGGCGCCGTACATACGCCTGCCCCCGTCGCTCCCTCGGATGACTGCGACGAGCTCCCGTGTCTCCTGGTAGTCATCGGCCGCAACGAACTCGGCCAGCGGCTGGTGCGGAGATCCGCTGCTCAGGAATGCGACGATGTACTTTCGGTCGCGACCCCATTTGTTTCTGCGAGTCGCTTCGCCAAGTCCGATGTGGACGGCGCCTTCAGCACGCGTCGTGCCAATGAAGACGCGGTAGCGAGAGTAGTGCTCGCGCTGACCCGGCCACTGGTACGACTGTCCCTCCCGCTCCTGCACGAGCCGCCAATCGTCTGCGAGGTCGGCCGTCCGCCCGACGGCTGTAGCGGCTCTCCTTCCAGGGGTGCCATCACCTCCGACGGGCTCGATAACCGGATTGTGAAAGCCTGCGTGTGCGAGCTGAATCAGAAGTGGGCCGAGCTCCTGATCCGGAACGCGCTGCAGAGTGACGGAAAACGGGCACATCGCGGTCTCTCCCTATCTTGATAACGTCGAGAAACGTAGCCTTGTAGATCAACGTTGTCAAGAAGCTGCTACACTCGGCGGTGCGCAAGGTTCAACGGAAGGCGTCGAGGCTCCGAGATTCCCTCTTCGACTGTCACATCGGGCCTGAGTGCACCAGGAGGACTAAAGAGCCGGTTCTCCACCAGCACCGTGACAGTTGGGAGATCAGATGCATGCCACCGTTAGACGCTACGAGGGTGTCGACGAGAGTCGCACCGACGAGCTGACCAAGAAGGTCGACGAGACCCTCATGCCCCGCCTGAGCGAGCTGCCGGGCTTCGAGGGCTACTACCTCATCGAGGCCGGCAACGGCGTCATGAGTTCGATCAACTTGTTCGAGACCTCGGCGCAGGCCGACGAGTCGACCCGCGTCGCAGCCACCTGGGTGCGCGAGGAGAAGCTGGAGACGGCATTTCCGAATTCGCCCAAGATCACGGACGGAGAAGTCATCGTCCACAAGAACGGTTTCGTCCGGGCATAAAGCCACGGCTCGACGCAGGAAGGGCCCGCAAACCGCGGGCCCTTTCCCGCGCGAGGGGCATCTGATGAGAGCGATCACAACGACCGCCTCCCTCCGCGAGGCTGACGCCTCCCTTGACGCGAGGCTGAATCCAGTGCACTCCCCTCCGGGGAAATTGTCTCCTGGGCCGCTGCCTTTCCGCGGCCGGGACAGGGCACGCTCCGCCGCCCGCCGGACTCTGCACCGCCACAGTCACTGTAAGCCCACACGGTAGGTCGGCTCATGTGCGGGATCGCCGGATACAGCTTCTCTCTCGAGAGCACCGTCGATCGGACGGTGGCCGCCCGCGCATTGCTCGCAGGCATCGCCGAGCGCGGGGCGGACTCAGTGGGCTTCGCCTACCGCGGCGACGACTCGAAGGTCACGGTGCACAAGCAGCGCACGGGCGCAAGCGAGCTCCTCGAGCGCATCGAGGTGCCCCAAACCGCTACACAGCTCCTCGTGCACGTCCGGGACTACACAAAGGGTCATCCGCGCGTCCTGGCCAATAACCATCCGATCCGCCACGGCGCGGTCGTCGGGATCCACAACGGCACGATCGCCAATGACGACGAGCTGTTCGCAGCCCATGGCATCGCGCGTGCCGAGCCCAGCATGACCGTCGACTCGGAGCTGATCTTCGCGCTCGCCGAGCAGTTTCGGGGACGCACCGCCCATGCGCTCGAGCGACTGGTCGGCTCGATGGCGACGGCCTGGCTCGACGAAGGCCGGGAGGAGCTGCTGCTTGCCCGCGGGATGGGCCGGCCGCTGTGGATCGGCACCTCGAGGCAGGAGCTCTTCTTCGCGTCGACGCGCGCCGCGCTGGACTTGGTCGAGGAGTATTCGTCCGTCAAGCTCCGCAAGCGCGAGGTGCGTGAGGGATCCGTGCTCGTGGTGAACGGCGGACGGATCGTCGGGCGAGACTCGTTTCGCCCCGACATGTCATTCGAGGAACAACCTCTGCCGGCGGTGCGTGCGCCGAACGAGGCTCGCGCGACACTCGCACGACTCGCCGCGCTGCACGCCCTCTAGCGCCGCGCCGCAGGAACTCAGCAGCACGATGTGTCCGGGTGGGGCTCGAGCCCCGTCGCTCCCGCTGAGACGGTATCCCTACGAATCGGCCGGTTGTGTTGTCTCGGCTGACGCTTCTCCGAGGTCGCGGTGGCCCACATCTTCCTCGAGTCCCAGGCTCCTCGATGCCTGGGGCGGTGCCCGTCAGGCAGCCGCGAGCGCGGCCTCGAGCGCCGGCAGGTTCGAGTGGATGTCGGTGATGACGGCGATGCGCTCCATCACGCCGCCTCCCCTTCCGCGCTTTCCGCGACCGCGACTTTGCCCGGCTGGGTCTGCTCCCCGCGCACGATCTGGTAGACGACCGCACCGAGCGAGGCGCCCACGATCGGCGCGACGATGTACAGCCAGAGTGCATGCAGGTCCCCGGAGACGAGCGCCGGCCCGATCGAGCGAGCAGGGTTCATCGAGGCGCCGGAGATCGGCCCTCCGAACATCGCATCGAGGCCAACGGTGCCGCCGATCGCGATCGCCGCGGCCTCCCCGACCGCCCGGGTGTCGGTGGCGACGGCCATGATCACGAACATCAGGAAGAAGGTCAGCACGAGCTCCCAGACAAACGACTGGCCCTGCGAGCCTGAGGGCAGCGGTCGCGCCCACCTGGGCGATGTTCCCGAGCGAGGCACGCAGCAGTGCGGCCGCGAGGATCGCGCCGGTGACCTGGGCGGTCCAGTAGCTGACGGTGCGCCCCCACGGGAAGTGTCGCGTGAGCGCGAAGGCGAAGGTGACGGCCGGGTTGAAGTGGGCGCCGGAGACGTGGCCGACCGCGTAGATCATCGCCATGATCACGAGCCCGAAGGTGATCGCGACGCCGACGTGGCCGAGGGCGCTGGTCTTGGCGTCGACCATGATCGCGCCGGCGCCGGCGAAGACGAGTGCGAAGGTGCCGACCGCTTCGGCGACGAGCGAGCGGCCGAGCTCGGGCAGCTGAAGACGCGCCTGGCGCCGGTCGTTCATCCAAGCACCGCGCGCAGGGACTCGATCGTCTCCGGTACGACGCGGAAGTAAGCCCAGCTGCCGCGCTCGTCGCGCGTGACCATGCCGGCCTCGCGCAGCACCCTGAGGTGATGCGAGACGGTGGGCTGCGAAAGCCCGAGCGGCTCGGTCAGGTGGCAGACGCAGGCCTCCCCGTCGGGCTGGGCCTGGATCAGGCTGAGGATGCGCAGCCGGGCCGGGTCGGCGAGCACTTTCAGGGCCTGCGCGAGCTGGTCGGCCTCCCGGGCGCTGATCGCGTCCTGCAAGAGCGGCGGGCAGGTGGGGGTAACGATTGTGACCTGCTTCACGTCTCCATATTGACAGCGATCGATGACCTCGTCATCCTTGCAGTGATTGATGGCGGTCGATATGGGAGATAGCTGATGCCACTCCACCGCATCCGCGACGACATCGACGCGCGGGTGCAGGACCTGCTCGAGTCGCTGACCGGCGGGCGCGACCCCGCCGAGCCAGCGCCAGACCTGGGCTAGCAGCAGTCGGCGCTTGCTGTCGGCTGTCCGGTTAGCGACGCTCGGACGCCGTGTCGCTTTGCGGGACGCCGCCGGCCGCACGAATCGTCTCCGGTTCGCGCACGCGAGCCGGGCCGAAAAGCAACCAGATGGCTCCTCCGATCGCTCCTCCGACGAGCGGCCCTACCAGATAAATCCAGACGTCGCCGAAGTCCCAGTTGTAGATCACAGGGTCGAGTGACCTCGCCGGGTTGAACGAGCCACCCGAGGCCGGGCCGATCGCATCCGCCGCCGTGAAGATGAAGAGCCCGATCAGCAGCGGCGCCATGACGCCTTTCCATGGCGCACGGTCGTCCGTCGCGACCGTGCAGATCACGATGACGAACAGGCCGGTCGCGATCAGCTCGAGCACGAGCGCGCCTCCGCTCGAAATGCCGGCTCCAGGAGCATTGTCGAGCGAGTCGACCGCACGCCCCGAGTACACGGCGGCCACGGCGAGCACGGCTACGAACCCTCCGACTAGCTGGGCAGCACAGTAGGGCACTACCTCCTTCGGCGGAAACTTTCGGGCTGCGGCGAGCCCGAGGGAAACGGCGGGGTTGAAGTGGCCCCCGGAGAGGTGTCCGAGCGCCGTGATCGCAAGCGCGAGGCCCAGGCCGAACGCAAACGCGATCCCGAGGCTGCCGATTGCCCCGGCCCCGATGTCGACCGAAACGGCGATCGCGTTGAAGCCGAGGAAAAAGAAGAGAAACGTGCCGAGTGCCTCCGCTGCGAGGCGCAGCCGGAGCGATGAAAAGTCCACCTCACCCACCTCCTTTGCCGCGACCACCAGCCAGCGGCGTTCGCGCGAGCATATGCCGACTTGCGTCGGGCGTGTGGGCGGATGGCGCCGCTCAGCGGGAGATGACCGGAGCGAGGCGCTGGTCATCGCGCCAGAAGCCCCGGAAGCCCGCATCCAGTGGCACCCGGATCGGCTTGCCGCTTTCCCGCCGGTTCCAGCCCTGAAGGCCTCGTATGCTCTCGTGGATGGACACGGTCGAGTTCCTCGAGAGCGAGCGCGGCGCGATCATCGGCGCCGCGCAGGAGGGGCTCGGCCGGCTGGCCGTGCAGCACTACGAATCGGCAGGCGAGGCAGAGGTCGGCCGGCGGCTCGAGGCGCTGTTCGACCGCCTGGTCGACGCGCTCGCCCGGCGCGATCTCACGGCGATGGTCGAGTACGCGCAGGCGGTCGCAGAAGAGCGGTTCGGCGCGGGCTACGACCTCCAGGAGGTGCAGACCGCCTTCAACGCACTCGAGGAGGCGACGTGGGCCCGCGCGCTCGAGCGGCTCGAGCCGGCGGAGCTCGCGGAGGCGCTGGGCTCGGTGAGCACGGTCCTCGGGTGCGGCAAGGATGCGCTCGCGCGCAGGTACGTGTCGCTGGCCGCGAAGAACCAGGCGCCGTCGCTCGACCTGCGAGCGCTCTTCACGGGCACGGAAGGCCTCTAGGCGCGCCTGCTACGCCTGCCGCGAGCGCAGGACGAACCGGCGCAGCTCGTCGGCGCCCCAGACGATCAGCGGGAACGGTGCGAGCACCGCGAGGTCGACCGGCTCGAGCGCGGCCGTTCCGAAGACGTCCTGCAGGACCGGAACGAAGATGACGGCCGCCGCGAAGACGATCTCCGAGGCGATGCCCCAGAGCAGCAGGCGGTTGGTGAAGAAGCCGACCGAGCGGAGCGACGCGCGCTCCGTCCGCGCCGCGATCGCCGTGCCGATCTGGCAGGCGACGATCCCGGCGAACGTCATCGTGGTCGCCCGCAGATAGGCGCTGTGCAGCGGGTGCCCGGCCGAGACGGCGTCGTTCGGGTGCCAGCCCGCGCCGATGAGGACGAAGAAGAACCCGAAGAGCACGAGCGCCGCCTCGATCAGCCCGAGGAAGAGCCAGGCGCGCCTGAGCAGCGAGCGCCTGATCACGCCTTCCGAGCGCGGGCGCGGCGGCGCGCGCCATCAGCCCCGGCTCCGGCGGCTCCCGCCCGAGCGCGAGCGCCGGCAGGATCTCCGTCCCGAGGTCGATCGCGAGGATCTGCAGGACCGTCAGCGGCAGCGGGATCGCTCCGCCCGAGAGCGCGAAGACGAGGAACGGAACGACCTCCGGCGTGGCGTGGGCGAAGATGTAGAGGATGAACTTGCGGACGTTGTCGAAGACCTGACGCCCCGCCTCGACGGCGGCCACGATCGTCGCGAAGTTGTCGTCGGTGAGCACCATCGTCGAGGCCTCGCGCGCGACGTCCGTGCCCGCCACGCCCATCGCGACGCCGATGTCGGCCCGCCGCAGCGCGGGCGCGTCGTTGACACCGTCGCCGGTCATCGCGACGACGTGCCCCTCCGCCTGCAGCGCGTCGGCGATCCGGAGCTTCGCCTCGGGCGAGCTGCGCGCGAAGATCAGCTCCTCGCCGCCGCGCAGAAGCGCGTCGAGCTCGTCCTCGCTCATCGCCTCCAGCTGCTCGCCGGTGACGACGTGGGCTCCGTTGCGCGCGATGCCGACCCGCTGGGCGATCTGCGGCCGCGGTCGGGCCGTAGTCGCCGGTGATGACGACGATCCGGATGCCCGGCGCTGTGGCAGCGCGCGACCGCCTCGGCCACCTCCGGCCGCGGCGGATCGAACAGCGCCACGAGCCCGAGCAGGCAGAGCTCGCTCTCGGCGTCCTCCCTGCGCTCCGGGGGCTCGGCGCCGTCCGGGAGCCGGCGGCGGGCCACCGCCAGCACTCGCAGCCCCTGCTTCGCGTAGCGAGTCGAGCACCTGGAGGACCTCCGCGCGATCGGCTTCCGTGATCGGGCGGTGGTTCTCGAGCCCGCCGATCGCGATCGAGCGGGCCAGCACCTCCTCGGGGGCACCCTTCGCGTGGACGGTGAGCGTGCCGTCGGCCCGCTCGTCCACGGTCGACATCAGCCGGAGCTTCGGGTCGAACCGGTAGAGCTTGCGCCGGGCGCGCTCGCGGCGCCGCGACCTCGACGTCTATCCCCAGGGCGCGCGCGGTCTCGAGCATCCCGATCTCGGTTGCCTCGCCTCGTGACTTGCTGGGCTCGCCTGCGAGCTCCGCGGACGAGCACGAGGCGATCGCGCGCCCGAGCAGCACCAGCACCGGGTTGCCGTCGGCGGCCACCGCGGCCTGCTTCGAGATCGAGCTCCCCGAGCGGCGTCCAGACGCGCATGGCGCGCATCCGGTTCTCCGTCAGCGTTCCCGTCTTGTCCGTGCAGATCACGCCGGCCGAGCCGAGTGTCTCGACTGCGCTCAGGCGCTTCACGAGCGCGCCGCGCCGGGCGAGGGTCGCCACGCCGACGGCCAGCGCGAGCGTGATCGTCGGCAGCAGCCCCTCGGGCACGTTCGCGACGATCAGCCCGATCGCGAAGCTCGCCGCATCCTTCAGCGACAGCCCGGCTGCGAAGTATCCGATCGGCAGGAACGCGAGCCCGACGACAACGGCGACGAGCGCGATCAGCCACGCGACGCGGCGGACCTGCTGCTCGAGCGGGCTCGGCTCGGTCTTGACGCGCTCGGTCAGGGCGGCGATCCGGCCGAGCTCGGTCTGCATCCCGGTGGTGACGACCAGCGCCTTCGCCTCGCCGCCGACGCAGCTCGAGCCGCTGAAGACGACGTCGCGCGCCTCGAGCACCGGGCCCGTCTCGTCCACGAACTCCGCCGAGCGGTAGACCGGCTGCGACTCTCCGGTCAGCGTCGAGAGATCGACCTCGAGCGCCCCTTCGAGCAGCCGCGCGTCGGCCGAGACGCGGTCCCCTTCCGAGAGGAGGAGCACGTCGCCGGGGACGAGCTCCCTCGCCTCGACCTCCTGGGCCCGGCCGTCCCGCAGGACGCTCGCGTGCTGCGGCAGGTAGCGTGCGCAGCGCCTCGATCGCCCGCTCGGCCTGCCGCTCCTGCGCGAACGCGAAGGCCGCGTTCAGGAGGACGACCGCGACGATCGCCTCGCCGAGGATGGGCATCCCGGTTGCGAAGGCGAGCCCGGCGGCCACCCAGAGGAGAAGCGCGAGCGGATGGATCAGCTGCGCCAGCACCTGCCTCGGCCAGGTCGCGCCTCCGCGGCGCTCCAGCTCGTTGGGGCCGTACGCGTCGAGCCGCCTCGCGGCCTCGCGGCCGGACAGGCCTTCGGGCGAGCTGCGCAACTCCCGGAAGAGCTGGGCCGGGTCCTCGCGCGCGTCGGCGGGTGGGTCCCGGGCGATCGCCGTCGCTCCGTTGGTCCTCATCTCAGAATCATCGACGTGGCACAGCCGGCGCGCATCGGGCAGACCCGCATCACCTGACGGTACTTCGCCGCAGGCAGGAAGCCCGTTTGCAGGTGTCTGGCGCGGCGCTCTAGGCGCAGCTCACGACAGGAGCTCGACCAGCGGGAACGAGCGGTGCTCGCGCGGCGGGACGAGGAAGTTCTGGCGATGGGTCGTGCGCAGCACCGAGTTGAAGCCCTGCCCGCGGTCTCGCGGCTCGAAGTAGAGCTTCGTGCCGTCGGGTAGCACGCCGTCCATCGCGAGGCGGACGCGGTCGAAGTCGTCGCTCGTCGGCTGGAAGGTGACGAAGTGGACTCCGGCGGCCGCGCCGGCTCGCATTCCGTCACGCTCCGGCTGCGAGCTCCACGCGAACGGGTGGTCGAGGGTGTTGAAGTCGGCGCGTTGAGGCACCGCGGTGCCGCGCTTGTAGAGCGTCCCGTCGGCGCCGCGGACGTCCTCGGCGAGCCGCGAAGCAGTCTGGATCGCGGCGGAGTGGCCGATCACGCCCGTGTGCCGGTACTGGCTCACCAGCAGGTCCGGCTCGTAGGCATTCGTCCGGTGCTCGCGCACGGTGAGCGTTCCCCGGGGGACAGGAAGGCCGGGCCGGAAGGCGGTCGCGACTCGCTCGTCGTGGTCGTAGCGGTCGTACCAGGCCTCGAGGTCCTCGTACATGTGCGAGAGGTGCATCTGCGTTCCGCCGCGGAAGTAGGCGTTCCGGCTCGTGTACCCGAGCGTCTCGAGGTTGGCGATCCGCGACGGCCCCATCGCGGCGCGCTGTGTGGACGTGAACCCGAGGAAGAGCTCCGCGCCGTCGGGGATCCGCCTGGCGCCTGGAACACCGGCCGCGAGGGCCATCTGCTTCGGAAGACCGGGCCCGCCGCCGAAGCCGCCGCCGGCGAAGCCGTTCCGGACGCTCGTGACGTCGAGCAGGTGCGAGAGCTCGTCGAAGATCCGTCGCGCGCCCGCTGCGACGCGCTCGCGCGAGTCGCTGCGCAGCAGGACCGCGAGGTCGTTCGCCTCGAGGATCGTGTCCGCCGGGTCGCTCGGATACCGGCGTGCGTCGAGCAGCGCCGACACCTGACGGCTCTTCGCCTTCGAAGCTCGCTCGTCGATCGGCATGTGCTCACGTGCCGGGCCGGGGACGTAGCGGCGGAAGTAGGGCAGGCCCCACGCCACCGTGACGCCGAGGCCGCTCGGGCCCGGCTCGTGTTCCCGTTCGAGGGCCGCGAGCGCCGCCTCGAGCTCTCGCTTTGCAGCGAGCAGCGAGCCTCGGCCTTCCTCCACGCGCAGCTTCGCCGTCACGACGCGGTGGTGAAGCGACGGAACGATCACCTCGATTCCTTCGTCCGTGATGACCTGCTCGCCGACGAGCAGGTGCTGCTCGCGCCGGTGCCCGATGGCCGCTAGACCGCGCTTCGGCGCGGCGGCGAGGCGGTCGACGAGCTCGTAGAGGCCGGTGGCCGCCAGACCCGCCGCCGCGGCTCCGGTGAGGAAGCGCCGCCGGGTCAGCCCGTCTGTCATCCGAGCACCACGTCGCCGTCGGAGCGCTCGCGTGCGGTAACCCGCCGGCTCGAGCCGTCCTCGAAGGTGACCTGACAGCTGAACCGACTGCCGCTCGTCTTCGTGCAGCGCACGCGGCGCACGTGCGTCGCGGCGCGCGAGCCCTGCTCGGTGCGCGGTTGCGACGTCATCAGGCTGCGCTCGAGCGTGCTCTTCACGGCCTGCTCGACCCGCGGAACCCGTGTCGCCGCGGGCCGCGATGAGCCGCCGCAGCCTGCAAGGACGAGCGCTAGCATCGGCACTATCGAGCCCATTCTCCTCAGACGAACGATGCTAGCCGCTGCCGCGCTCGCCCTCTTCGTAGCGCCGGCCGCCTCGGCGTCCTGGGGCGTGTCCCGGGTCGGCGCGGTGGAGGCCGTCGTGAAGGCGGTGACGAAGGCCAACCCGATCATGACCGACGCGAAGTACGCGCCTGCCGAGAGCGAGTACGGCGTGCAGGTGATCTGCCGCCGCCGCGCCGCCGGACGCTACCGCTGCTCCTGGCTCGCCGTGAACACGTACTCGGTGCTCGGCGGACGCGCGCGCGTCCATTTCGTCCACGGCCGGCCGCGTGTCGCGCTGCGGCAGACGAGCTGCCGCCGCCACGTCGGCCCGCACGAGGACAGCGCTCTCGTCAGGTGCGCCGAGATCGGCTACGAGAGCGGGCGCTGAAGGAGCCCGAGGGGCCGACGAATCGCCGACCCCTCGGGCTCGTTGCTAGATCAGAACTTGAACGACTCGCTGTAGGCGGTGCCCTGCGCCGGAAGCCGGCGCGAGCGCTCCAGGAAGTTCCAAATATTGACGCTCGCCCGCCATGACTCCATCGCGACGAAGACACCGTACTGGCCGGGTACGCGGCCGAGCTCCCAAGCATTCGCCGCACACGAATCGCAGATCGGCTGCGAGGGGCCGATCGTGACCGGGCAGGCGGGCTTGGGCACGTCGCCCCCGGGGCAGGGCGTGAGGGTCCCCGGCGGTATTCCGGGTGACGGATCGGCCTGCCTGCGCCAGCCGTTGAAGTTCACGGTGGGTTGCGTGGGGCCGTCGTAGTCGTGGAAGTAGCCGGGATCCTCGACGGAGAGATTGCGCTCGTACTGCGAACCACCGACGTCGAACGAGAATCCGCCCCGGTGGTACCGACGATCGGCGCCGGTTGCGCCGGGCCCGACCGTGATCGTCGAGCACCAGGGGACGACGTCGTCCATCGGCCAGTAGTGGCCCGGCTTGTAGTCCTTCCGAAGAAGGTCAGGCTCTAGCCCCCAGGCGCCGTCCCCGTAGCCGTACGTACCGTCAGGGGTCGGTGGGGCGCAGCTGGACGGGGGGCGGTACTGCCCTTGGCCGGTGTAGATCGGCACCTCGGCCGTGCCGAGGACCGACACGATCCGCGGCTCCTTGATGTACACGACGTCGTTCGACCCGCTTAGCCAGGTGACCGTCGTGCTCACGTTCAAAGGCGTGAACCGATGGGTGTACGTCACATAGAACGCGGTGTTGACGCTGTCCCGGTACCTCGTCCTCAGCGAGAGCGTCACGCCATCCGAGTTCAGCGTGACCGCCTCCATGTCGACGAGGTCGACCCCAGCCGACCCAGCCCCGCTCCTCGGCGATAGCCGTCTGCAATTGAGGTCGACCAGGCCTGTGCCCGCTCGATAGAAGTCCATCGCGAAGCACCCGAGCCCACCGTGGACGCCGTCGCGAGGGCCGATCGTTCCGGACGCAAGCGCATCGTTCACGACCATCTTCTGATGAGGCTGGGGCCCATCGGCCGGAGCGAACTGACCAACGTAACCGGGGCCGAAGTAGTGATCGGGGTACGAACAGCAGGGCGGGACCGTACCGTTCGCCGAGCGGCCGATCACATAGATCCCGCGCGCGCTCGTGACGACATAGCGATCCGTGTACTGATTGACCGTCACGCCGCCGCTCGCCCAGTGCTGGAGTGGTGTGCCGCTGTCTCCGTAGATATCGGTCAAAGGCGGCGGGGGCGGCGGTGGTGGTGGCGGTGGCGGTGGTGGTGGCGGCGGTGGCGGCGGGTTGTACATCACCCAGATGCTGGCACTGGCTCCCGTGATGTCGTCGGCACAGGCCACCCGCCACGTGAAGTTGGCGCTGAAATCGACTCCTGCCGTCTTGTGGATCGTGCCGGCGGGGGGCGCGTGCACCAGCCACCCCACGTTGTCGTCGCACGTGGCCTGGTTGGACATGCCACCCGCTGACCAGGTGAACGCGACCGACTGCCCGTAGGTCGACGGGTTCGGGTTCACCGCTAGGTACACAGTGGAGTTCGGCGCATTGATCGTGGCGCGCACCGAACCGGTCGCGACCGCGAAGACACCGGCCGCGACAGCGAACAAGACCAGCAACGGCTTCATGAGCTCCTCCCCTCGATTGACGGCTGCCCGGCAATCGTCGTCGCCGCCTCTTACGGGGCGCTGACGGGGGAGGTCTTCAGCAGCCGGACTAGGTCAGCCGCTGATCGGGGCGTCCGCGACCTTGATGTCGTCGAACCAGACCGTGCCTGCGCTCGGCTGGTTCCACAGGTACATCCGGTCGAACGGGCTCGGCGCGCTCAGGTCGCCGGAGACGGAGCCCTCGGGCGTTCCGTCGAGCCAGATCTCGGCTTGGCCGTTCATGGCTCTCGTCGAGGTAGAGCTGGACGCAGTGCCAGCCGCCCGGGAAGACCTGCCCGTTCGCCGCGTCGAGCTCCAGCCGGTCGAGCGCCTCGTTCCAGAAATAGGCCTCCAGTCCGTGCACGACCGGGTCGTAGATGATCTCGAAGCGGCGAATCCCGAGCGGATACTCGGCGTTGATCGCACGCCCGTTCGCGATTTCCATTCCGCCTGTCAGGCCGGGCGCGACGTCGAAACAGAACCGTGTGTACGTCTGCGAATGGCCGCCGCCCGCGAGGTTCGCGTACATCCGTGAAGACTCGTCGTCGCCGGTGTTGGCGATGCGGACGCTGGTCGTACCGGAGTGCGCGTTCGTCGAGTCGAGCGCGACCGACGAGCCGGGGGACGAGAGCACATTCCACTGCGCGAGCGAGCCGGACTCGAAGTCGTCGCTGAGGTAGGTGCCGGGCGCGACCCCAGCGCCGACCAGGCTCGCCGACTGCCCCCCACCGACGCCGTCGTCGCTGACCGTCAGAGTCGCCGCTCGCGTCCCCTCCGCCGCCGGTGCGAACGGCACCGTCAGTGTGCAGCTCGAGCCGACCGCGAGTGTCGCCGGACAGTTGTTCGTCTCGGAAAAGTCGGCGGCAGCTGCGCCTGTGATCCCGATGTTGCCGATGTGGAGCGGTCCTCCCGCGGTGTCGCTGAGCGTCAGCGTCTCCGCCGGGGCGGTCGTCCCCAGAGTCACCGAGCCGAACGACAGCTGCCCTGGCCCAAGGGCGACCTGCGGCGTCGAGATCCCGTTCCCGCCGAGCGTGACCGTCTGCGGACTGTCGGGCGCGTTGTCGCCGATCACGAGACTCGCCGTTCTCTGGCCGCCGCTGCTCGGACCGAACGAGACGTAGATCACGCACGAGGCGCCGGGCAGGAGCACGTTCGGGCTGATCGGACAGTCCGCGCCTTGCGCGAAGTCGGCGGCGTCCAGTCCTGCGATCTGGATGGTCGAGATCGCGACCGGGCCTGCTCCGATGTTCGTCACGGTCGTGCCCAGCGCGTCGCTCCTCGTGCCAACAAGCTGGTCGCCGAACGAGAGCGACGACGGCGAGAGCGAGACTGCTCCGGCCAGGATTCCACTCCCGCTCAACGAGACGGTCTGTGGGCTGTCCGGCGCGTTGTCGCCGAACGCGAGCGTCGCCGACTTGGGACCAGTGCTGTCCGGCGTGAAGGCGACGTACGTCGTGCACGAGCCGCCCGGCGGCAGGTAGGCAGGGCTCACCGGACACTCGGTGCCCTGGGAGAAGTCGGCCGCGTCGGGGCCGTTGAGATGGACGGTCGAGATCACCAAAGGAGCGGTGCCGGTGTTCACGAGAGTCACGGCCCGCGCGTCGGTCTTGTTGCCGACGACGTCATCTCCGAAGGCGATCGAGCCGGGCGACACCGTGGCACCAGCGGTGCCACCCCCGCCGCCGAGGCCGCTGCCGCTGAGCGCGACGGTCTCCGGGGTGTCTGGCGCGTTGTCGCCGATCGTGAGCGTCGCCGTCTTCGGGCCCGGGCTGTCCGGGGTGAAGGCCACGTAGAGCGTGCAGGAACTACCGACAGGCAGGAAGTCAGGGCTCACCGGGCAGTTGGCGCCCTGGGAGAAGTCGGCGGCATCGGGACCGCTGATGCCGAAGGTCGAGATCAGGAGAGGCGCTGTACCGTTGTTCGTCAGGGTCACGGCCCGCGCGTCGGTCTTTACGCCGACTACGTCGTCACCAAACGAGAGCGAGCCCGGCGAAACCGTTGCACCAGGAGTACCGCTCCCTCCGCCGAGGCCGTTGCCGTTGAGCGCAACGGTCTGAGGGCTGTCCGGCGCGTCGTCGCCGATCGCAAGCGTCGCCGACTTGGCCCCCGGGCTGTCCGGGGCGAACGAGACGTAATACGCGCATGAGGCACCGGCAGGTAGCGAGTCCGGAGAGACCGGGCAGTTGCCGCCCCCGCCGAAATCGGCGGCGTCGGGACCGTTGATACGGAAGGTCGAGATCGTGAGCGGCGCGTCGCCGACGTTCGTGATCGCGACCGCCTGCGCGCCGGAGCGGCTGCCGACGGGCTGGTCGGCGAAGGTGAGCGAACTCGGGCTAAGCGTCACCTGCGGGCCGCTCGCGGGCGCCGCCGACCCGAGCGGAACGCTCAAGACCACGGCCGCAACCGCCCCCACGCCAAGCGCGAGAGCAACGCGCAGCCACGCGCTCCTCAAACCTTCGATTCGCCGCATCGCCCAGAGCATGCAGGCAAAGGTCGCCCTCGTAAACTGGCCGTTAGGCGAGGTTCAGCGGTCCCCGAACTATCGATCGGGGAGTAAGCGCGGGTTGTGCGCGAGGTGGGCAGCGCATTGGACGTAGTGCGCGACCCGCGGCGGGCAGTCGGCGACCGTCGCGACGAAGACGACGGCGCGCTGGACCCGGGCGCTCTCGATCGGGATCAGCCCCGGCCCGGGGTAGAAGCTGTTGCCGCCGAGCTCGATCGTGAACGGGAACCTGCCTTGGTCCCCGTACATCCAGTCGTTCCAGTCGCCGTCGGTGATGTAGAGGTCGGACGACTGCACGGCTGGGTAGCCGACGGTCGACTGCATCTTCTGGCCCATCGCGACGAAGGTGTCGTGGTCCGCGACCGTCATGTCTGGCGGGATGTCCGTGTACGTGTAGCCGTACGGGTAGAGGATCAGCTCCGCGTTCGAGTGGAAGCTGATCCCGGTATGGATGTTGGGGTGCGCCTCGATGAAGTCGCGCATCGCCACGTCCTCGGGCGTCGAGAAGGCGTTCGGCCCGCGGTAGGTCTCGCCGTACTGGTCGCTGGTCGAACCGCCGCAGCAGCCCCAGTTGTAGCTGTAGTTCCGGTTCTGGTCCGTCCCGTCCGGAGGCTGGCGGTTCTTGCGCCAGAAGAGGTACTGGCCGGTGTGGATGTCCCACTCGGCGCCGTCCGGGTTGAGGCTCGGGACGATGTAGATCTGACGCGTATGCACGAGGTCGGAGTACTGGGGCTTCTCGATGAACATGTGCATCATGTTCAGCACGACCTCGACGGTCAGGTGCTCGCGCGCGTGGTGCTGGCCGACGTAGAAGACGCCGGGCTCCGAGAGGTTGTCGGTCGCGTCGTCGGAGATGCGGACGCCGATCAGGTCGCGGCCTTCGAAGGATTGGCCCAGGCTGATGATGTGCACGAGTGACGGGTGCGCGGCCGCGAAGGCCTGGACGTCCGCGACCATCTCCGCGTAGTTGTGGTACGCCGAGTCGCCGGGCGGGAAGTCGTACGGAACAGGTGACCCGGGCCGCGTGGGGACCCTCTCGGGGACGACGTGGTAGCCGCTGACCGTGAGCGCAAGCGCCTGCCTGGCAGTCCCGAACAGCTCGACGTGGTCGGCCCAGGCGCGCTCGCCGATGTCGTAGCCCGCCTTCACGAGCGCGGTGCGCTGGTACTTGTTCGTGACTCCGTGGATGACGAACACCCGGATCGGCGGGGCCGGCCGGTCGGCGGCCCTCACGTGCGGCGCCGGCCGGGGCACGGGCTGGGCCGATGCGATCCCCGGGATCGCGATCAGCGCAAGCGCCGCGACCGCTCCGATGAGGCCCCTCTTCCTCACAACCAAGCCAACCCTATGACGTAGCGGCTTCCAGGGCAAGGTGCCAAGCTGCAGTGGATGTCGACGATGGCCGACCTCGACCAGCTCGCGCTCGCGCTGCCGCAGGTGACGAAGGAGATCGACGACGGCCGGCCTTCGTACCGCGTCCACGGGAAACTGTTCTGCTGCCAGCGGACGCGCCGGCCGGACGCGGTCGATCCCGAGACCGGTGAGCGCCTCGACGACGTCCTCATGTTCCGCGTCGCAGATCTCGACGTGAAAGAGCTGCTGCTCTCCGATGACCGCGGGATCTACTTCACGACGCCGCACTTCAAAGGCTATCCCGCGGTGCTGGTGCGAATTCCAAGCCTCGAACGCCTCGACCGCGGCGAGCTGCACGACCTGGTCGCCGAGGCCTGGCTGACGCGCGCGCAGAAACGGGTCGCTAAGGCGTGGCTGGCCGAGCAGGACCCGCCGTAGGCACCTCTTCGGCCGGGGCCGCGAGCAGGCGGGCGCCGACGAAAGCGATCCAGGCGAAAGCGACGACCGAGCCGGCTCGCGTGGCGGCGCCGTCCCCGATCGTCGAGAAGACGATGTTCGCGAGGAGGATCGCCGGCAGCGTCAGAAGGCTCGGCAGCCAGGCGCCGTGCCAATGCGGCAGCTTCCGAAAGGCGAAGGCGCAGAGGACAGGCGCGAGCAGCAGGGCCGCGCCCGTGAAGCCCGACTCGATCTTGTGCGCGTGCGCGTGCCAGGTGTGGTTCGTGCAGGCGGCGTCGATCCCGCGGCAGTCGAGCCGGAAGAGGCCGTCCAGGAAGCCGCCTGCGCCTGCGACGGCCAGAACGCCGGCACCGAGGCGGCCGAGCAGGCTCGGCCCGACCGAGCGCCAGAGGCCGAGCGCGCAGACGAGGACGAGCAGGCCGGTGAGGTTCGCCCCGAGCTGGTTGTAGAGCCACGGGCTCGCCGCGGTGACGGCCCCGAGGTCGGAGATGTCGTCCCGCGCCACGCTGTAGGCGGCCGGCTGCGCGAAACCGCCGGCGACCCACCCGACCATCGCGGTGACGAACGCGAGGAGGCCACAGGCCCCGGCGAGACGGGCCGGCATGTGCCAACCCTCTCACGCCGAGTCCCGACGGGCCTGCGTGACTAGGCTGCGCCAGTCGTGGCCCGCTTGCTCATCTCGGCGTGAACTCCGACGATTCCGTCTCGCTCGGGCTCGAGCCCGAGCCGCGTGCGTCGGGCCGCCTGGCGCGGGTGCTCGCGGCGCGGCGGCGGCTTCCGGAGAACGTCCGCGTCCTGAGCTCGGTCTCGCTTGCGAACGACTCGGCGAGCGAGCTCGCATACCCGGTCGTCCCGCTGTTTCTGACGATCACGCTCGGGGCCCCCGTCTACCTCGTCGGCCTGATCGAGGGGATCGCCGAGGCGACGGCTCAAGTCGTTCGGCTCTTCTCCGGCTGGCTCTCGGACCGGCAGGGCGGGCGCCGGAAGCCGTGGATCTGGGCCGGCTACGGCGTGGCCGAGGTCGCCCGGGCCATCGTCGCCGCGGCTCCCGCCTGGGGCTGGGTGCTGACAGGCCGCGTGGTCGACCGGCTGGGCAAGGGCGCGCGCAGCTCGCCGCGCGACGCGCTGATTCGCGACTCCACGCCTGCTCCGCTGATGGGAGCGGCGTTCGGCTACCACCGCGCCATGGACACGGTCGGCGCGGTGATCGGACCGCTGGTCGCCGTCGTGCTGCTCGTGCTGGGCTTCTCGCTCCGCGAGATCCTCTGGTTCGCAATCCTGCCCGGCGCCGTCACGCTCCTGCTCCTGCGGCGACTCAAGGAGGCGCCGGCCCAGTCGCCGCACGCAGCTCCGGCGGCGCCGCTGACAGCGGGGCGCGTCGCGGCCCTGCCCGCGTCGTTCTGGACGGTCCTCGGGATCTGGGTCGTGTTCTCGCTCGGCAACTCGAGCGACACGTTCCTGCTTCTCCGCTCTCACAACCTCGGTCTCAATTCGCAGCTCGCGGTGCTCGCGTATGCCGTCTACAACATGGTCAGCGCGACCCTCGCCTGGCCCTTCGGCCACCTCTCCGACCGGATCCCGCGAGGCTGGCTCCTCGGGCTGGGAACGGTTGTCTTCGGGCTCGTCTACCTCGGCTTCGCGCTGGTGTCGGTGTCCTGGGCGGTGTGGCCGCTGTTCGCGTTCTACGGGGTCTACGTGTCTGCGACCGAGGGCGTGGGTCGCGCGTGGGTCTCCGACCACGTCCGCTCGGGGTCCGTAGGAACCGCTTACGGCGTCTTCTATGCAGCGACGGCGGGCGCGGCCCTGATCGCGAGCCTTGCCGCCGGTCTCCTGTGGACCTACGTGAGCCCCGAGGCGCCGTTCGTGCTCGGTGCCTGCGCCGCAGCTGCCGCGACGGTTCTGCTCGGCGCGTACGCCGTCGGCGGCGGCTTTTCGAGGGACTAGGCTCGGCCCCGTGCCGCACGTCCTGATCGCGTTCAGCTCAGGCGACAGCCTCTTGCTCGCCGGCCTGCTCGCCGCCGGCCTGATCCTCCTCTCGATCGCTCAGCTCGTCCGGATCCCGTACCCGATCCTGCTCGTGCTCGGCGGTCTCGCCCTCAGCTTCGTGCCGGGCGTCCCGCAGATCGAGCTGCGGCCGGAGCTGGTGCTCGTCGCCGTCCTCCCCCCGTTGCTCTACGGCACGGCGTTCTTCACCTCGCTGCGCGAGCTGCGCGCGAACGTGGGCCCGATCTCGGCGCTCGCGATCGGGCTCGTGCTGATGACGACGGTCGCGGTGGCAGCCGTGGCGCACGAGGCGATCGGGCTCGACTGGCCGACGTCATTCGTTCTCGGCGCGCTCGTCTCGCCGACCGATCCGACGGCGGCGACGTCGATCGCGAAGCGTCTCGGGCTCCCGCGGCGGCTGAGCGCGGTGATCGAGGGCGAGAGCCTCGTGAACGACGGGACCGCGCTCGTGGCCTACCGCTTCGCGGTCGTCGCGGTCGTCTCCGGGAGCTTCTCGCTCGCGGACGCGGCCGGGCGCTTCGTCCTGAACGTGGTCGGCGGAGTCGCGATCGGGCTCGCGGTCGGCTACCTGATCCGCCAGCTTCGGCGCCGACTCGACAATCCACCGGTCGAGATCACGATCGCCCTGCTGAGCGGCTACTTCGGCTACCTCCCGGCGCAGGCCGCCGGCGTCTCGGGAGTGCTCGCCGCGGTGACGGTCGGGATCTACATGGGCTGGCACACGCCTGAGCTGACGACGCCGCAGACGCGCCTCCAGGGCCAGGGCGTCTGGGAGATCGCCTTCCTGCTTCTGAACGGCCTGCTGTTCGCGCTCGTCGGGCTGCAGCTGCCGGGGATCGTCGACCGCCTCTCCGGGCGCTCGACCGGCGAGCTCGTCGGCGACGCGGCGCTCGTGACCGGGGTCGTCGTCGGCGCGCGTTTCCTCTGGATCATCGCTACCGCGATCGTCCCGCCAGTTTTCAGCGGCTGGGCGCGCGACCACGACCCGCTCATCGGGTGGCGAGCGAAGACGGTGCTGGCCTGGTCCGGGATGCGCGGAGCCGTCTCGCTCGCGGCAGCCCTCGCGATCCCGCTCTCCACCGACGCGGGCGCCGGCTTCCCCGACCGCGACCTGATCATCTTCATCACCTTCGGCGTCATCCTCGCGACGCTCGTCGTGCAGGGGCTGACGCTGCCGGCGCTGATCCAGGTGCTCGGGCTCGAGGACGACGGCCTGGCGGAGAAGGAGGAGGCGAAGGCCCGCATCCACGCGGCGGAGGCGGCGCTCGCGCGGCTCGACGAGCTCGTCGAGGAGGACTGGGTGCGGGAGGACACTGCCGAGCGGATGCGCGGGCTCTACGGCTTCCGGCGCGACCGCTTCAGCTCGCGCTTCGACCCCGACGGCGACGGCAGCGTCGAGGGCCGCTCGCTCGACTACCAGCGGCTTCGGCGCGAGCTGCTGGACGCGGAGCGCGACGCCGTCGTCGAGCTGCGGCGCACCGGGCGGATCGACGACGACGTGATGCGCCGCGTCGTCCGCGACCTCGACCTCGAGGACGCGCGCCTGGACGTTTAAGGGTTCCGCAAATTTCCCTAATAGTGCTCGTCTAGCATCGTGCCCCGATGGGAGTCGGTCGGTCGTCGCTGAAAGTCACGTTGCCGGCGGTGGCCGCCGTGCTCGTTGCGCTTGCGGCGCCCGCGACCTCGGCGGCGTCGTCGCACATCCGCTTCGGCGTGGACGACGACTCGATCGTCGGCGCGGGACCGGCGGGCGACTCGGCGCCCGACGCGCTCGACACGTTGGGAGTGAGGCTCGTCCGCTACACGGTCAACTGGCGCCGCGTCGCGCCGCGAAAGCCGCAGAAGCCGCTCGACCCGCGCGATCCCGCCTACGACTGGGGGAGCACCGACCAGGCGCTTCGGCGCCTGCACAAGCGCGGGATCGTCGCGCTGGTGACGCTCTGGGGAACGCCGGCCTGGGCGAACGACGGAAGGCCCCCGAACGTGCTCCCGAAGAACCGGTACTCGCTCGCGGCCTTCGCGGGCGCCGTCTCCGCGCGTTACCCGTGGATCCGCCTCTGGGAAGTGTGGAACGAGCCCAACCAGCAGGTGTTCATGTCTCCGAACTCGCCGCGCCTCTACGTGCAGCGCCTGCTGAACCCGGTCTACGTCGAGCTCCACGTGCGCAACCCCGCCAACCGCGTCGCCGGCGGGGCGACCTCGCCGCGGCCCACGCAGAGCGCGCTCTCGCCTGTCGCGTTCATGCGCGGGATGCGCGCGGCGCACGCCAGGCTCGACGCGTACTCGCACCATCCCTACCCAATCACCCGCGGCGAGACGCCGTTCGGGTTCGCGCCCGGGGTCTGCCGTTACTGCAAGGGGATCCTGACGCTCGCGAACCTCCCGGAGCTGATCAAGGAGGTGCGGCGCGACTTCGGGCCGAAGCGGATCTGGCTGACGGAGTACGGCTACCAGACGAACCTGGCCAAGCGGTACGGCGTCTCGGAGGCAGCGCAGGCGCGGTACTTGTCGGATGCGGCCTGGCGCGTGCGGCAGGCGCCCTACGTCGACATCCTGATCCAGTTCCTGGTCAAGGACGAGGCGGCCTACGGCTGGCAGAGCGGGCTCATCACCTCGGTCGGCAAGAAGAAGCCGTCCTTCTACGCGTACCAGCTCCCGCTCGCGCAGGTGTGGCGGCGCGGGCTGACGACGAAGCTGTGGGGACAGGTGCGTCCCGGGAGCGGGCTGCGGCAGTACCGCCTCGAGCGCTACACGTACGGCCGCTGGGTCCCGATCGGGGCGTGGTCGATGACGGGTCCAGGCGGCTCGTTCACGCGTCTCGTCCGCGTCTGGCCCGGAACCCGCCTGCGTGCCGTCTCGCCCGACGTCCACGCGACCAGCTTCGCTCTCAAGGTTCGCTGACCCGGCCACGACGCCCGGGCTCATCCAACCCGGGCGCCGTGGAACCGTCGGAGTTACGGCTGGGTGAGATCGCGCACGAACGCGTCCGGCTTGTCGTTCGTGTCGCCCGGGACGAGGTTCCCAGCCCAGGACGAGAAGGCCAGGTAGCGATCGTCCGCGCTGAAGACGACGCCGCCCGCGGCGCTCGCGTCGTCGCCCTGGTTCCCTGCGGCGCCGAGGCTGACGAGCTTCGTCGTGCCGGAGCGCAGGTCGCGGACGAAGACGTCCGTGATCCCGTTGACGTCGCCCGCGACGAGGTTCGTGGCGAGGGAGGTGAAAGCGACGTAGCGGCCGTCGGCGCTGATCGCCGAGGAGCCGAGGCTTTCCTGGTCGGCCTGCCGCCCGCCACCCGAGACGCTGACGCGCGCTGTCTTCCGACCCTTGCGGTCGCGTACGAAGATGTCGGGAACCCTGTTCGTGTCGCCCCGGACGAGGTTCGACGCGTAGGAGTGGAAGGCGACGTAGCGGCCGTCGGCGCTGATCGCCGGCGCGTTGCTGCCGTTGTTCGTGCGGTCGCCGCCGGCCTGGCGGCCCGCGCTCGAGACGCTGACGCGCTCGGTCCGGCCGCTGCGCAGGTCGTGCACGAATACGTCCGCGAGACGGTTCGTGTCGCCGGCGACGAGGTTGGTCGCGGACGACTCGAACGCGACGTACCGGCCGTTCGCGTTCAGAGCCGGCTCGGTGCTCTCGCAGCCGCCGGCCTTGCAGAGAGCCTGGCGGCCCCGGCTCGTGACGCTCACGCGGATCGTGCGGTGGGTGCGGAGGTCGCGCACGAAGACATCCGAGAGTCCGTTGGTGTCGCCGGGGACGAGGTTCGTGGCCACTGACGAGAACGCGACGTAGCGGCCGTTTGCGCTGATCGCCGGGTCGCCGCTCGGCCCGTTGGCCTGGCGGCCCTTGCTGCTCACGGTCACGCGCGTGACGCGGTGGCCGGCGCGGTCGTAGACGAACACGTCGGAGACGCGGTTCGTGTCGTGCGCGGCGAGATTGGCAGCGTCGGAGCGGAAGACGACGAAGCGACCGTTCGCGCTGATGCCCCCGGCGAGCGAGCCGCCGAAGGGATCCGACCCTGGCCTGGCCTGCGCGCCACCGTTCGTCACGCTCACCCGCTGCATCGCGCCCGTCGAGCGATCGAAGACGAAGACGTCCCAGCGGTCGTTCGTGTCGCCCGGGACGAGGTTCGTCGCCTGTGAGTTGACGAGGACGAAGCGCGCGTCGGCGCTGAGGCCGACCGCAAAGCTGTCGCGGTCACCCTGCGCACCGGCGCTCGAGACGCTGACGCGCTCGGTCGAAGCTAGAGAGCCGCTCGCCGCGGAGCTCGAAATGACAAGAACGAGGATTGCGATTGCGAGAAAGGTCTTCACGACTGTGCCTCCTTCGGGGTTGCAGGCATCGTCGAGCGCACTCGCAACACAGCGGTCACGGCCGCGTAACGGTTTTGCAACAGCGTCAGCGGGAGGGTGTGAAGCTCGCGCCGTCCGCGAAGCCCGGGTCGCCGCCCCAGACGAGCAGCGAACGGCCGGTCCAGACGGCGAGCGGGTGCAGCCGGCCTCGTAGCGGCGCCTGCGGAAGCGGCGACCAGCGGTCGGCGCGCGGGTCGTACGCCAGGCCGTGCGGCGGAATCACGAAGTGCCCCGGGGAGCCCGTCTCGCCGCCCCAAACCACAAGGCGCTCGCCAGTCCAGACCGCGCCGGCGCCGGTCCTGCCCGTGTCCATCGGCGCCAGCTCGCGCCATGCGTTCGTCTTCGGCGAGTAGGCAAGGGCGGTCGCCGGCGCCGAGTCGCCGCCCACGAGCAGTACCTCGCTGCCGTCCCACACGGCAGTTGCGCCGACACGAGGCTCGGGCGGCGCCGGAAGCCCCCGCCAGCCGCGACCCGGGCTGAAAGCCGCCGCGTGCCGTCCCGCGACCATGATCAGCTCTCGGCCGGTCCAGGCGGCAGCGCCTGTCAGCGGAGCCCCGGGTAGGACGCGCCAGCCGGATCCAGGTCTGTACGCCGCCGCTCCCGAGTCGCTCCAGCCGAGCACCTCGCGGCCTGTCCACACAAGCGTCTTGGGAGCGCCCGCGACCGGCGGATCGGGAAGCGTGCGCCAGCGGCTGTCCCGCGGCCGGAACGCAGCCACATGCGAGCCCCACGCGATCAGCTCGCGCCCGGTCCAGACGGCGCGGAACGCGGGGCCAAGGCCGCGCGGGGGCCGAAGCCGCCGCCAGCTCGTCGTTGCGGGACGAAAGCTCGCGAACGCGGTCCTGCCGTGACTGCGGCCGAGAACGAGCAGCTCCTCTCCGGTCCAGGCCCCGTCCCTCACGCCGAGCGCGCCGCCCGGTGAGGGCGGCAGCACGCGCCAACGCCCGGCGAGCGGGGAGGCAACGGGCCCCAGCGCCGAGTAGGCGTCCCGGCCAACTGCACGGCCGAGCGCGGCCACCGGCGTCCCGCCGACCAAGAAGCGCACCTTCTTCACCGTTGGAAACTGGGTCGCCGTGTAGACGACCTGCGCGAGGCGCAGTTGCAACACGCGCGTCGACGCCGCCGACTCGAAGTCGGAGGTGAGATCGACCCGCGCGACGCCGCCCGCGATCGAGATGCCGAGCAATCGCGTCCCGGGCGGGATCTGGCTGCGCATGCCGGAGGCGCGCTCGCTCGGCGTCGGGCCTGCCAGAAGCGCGGACAGGGCGGCCGTGGCGATCCGTCGCGTCGCCGTGTGTGTGCGCAAGGCCTCCACGAGGCGGCCGTCGCGCGCGAACCAGACCTCGAACGAACGGCCGCTAGGCAACCGCCCGGTCGGCTGGGCGGCCGCGACCGGCGTGCGCGGCTGGGGCAGGCCGAGCGACACGGCGTGCTCAGACGGCTGCGCGAGAAACCAGCCGACCGCGCCGGCTGCGACCACCAGCAAGACCCCTGCGAGCAGTTTCGTCACGTGTAGATCCTCGCTTCTCGGTGCGACGCGCCGGACACAGCCGCGTAACAGTTCTGCAACAGCTACAGCCTCAGCGTGAAGCGGCTGCCGCGACCCGGCTCGCTGTCAACCTCGATCTCGCCGCCGAGTAGCCTCGCGTTCTCCTGTGCGATTGCGAGGCCGAGGCCCGAGCCGCGCCCGCTGCGCGACGGATCGGCCTTGTAGAAGCGGTCGAACACGTGCGGCAGGTGCTCGGGCGAAATCCCGGGGCCGTGATCCGAGACCTCGACGAAATCGCTGCCGACCCGGACCTCGACGCCGTCGGCTCCGTGCTCGAGTGCGTTACCGACGAGGTTGGCGAGGATCCGCTCGAGCCGCCGGGGATCGCTGGTCACGACGGCCTCGCCACCGTCGAGGGCCACTCGCTCCTCCCAGCCGCGCGAGCGCAGGACGGCCCGCGTGAGCGCGGCGAGGTCGACGGTCTCCGCGTGGACGCTCTCGGCGCCCGCGTCGAGCCGCGAGATCTCCATCAGCTCCTCGACGAGCGTGCGGAGGCGGCCGACGTCCGAGATCAAGAGCTCGGCCGGGCGACGCGACTCTGCCGGCATTCGGTCGAGGTGCTCCGCGAGCAGCGAGGACTCGCCGACGAGACCTGTCAGCGGGGTGCGGAGCTCGTGCGCGACGTCGGCCGTGAAGCGCCGCTCGCGCGCCTGGGCGGCCGAGAGCGCCTCGATCTTCGCCTCGAGCGCGCCGGCCATCTCGTTGAACGCCTGCGCCCAGGCGCCGAACTCGTCCTGGCCTTCGACCGGCAGGCGTGTCTCGAGCAGGCCCTCCGCGAGCGAATGCGCCGCCGCGCTGGCCCGCGCGACCGGCCGCAGGGCCTCCCGTGCGAGCACGGCTCCCGCGAGCGCGGCGAGGAGCACGAGCACCGCGCCGCCGACGAGCAGGATGTTCCGTAAGACCGCGAGCTCGTGCCGGAGCCCGTCCTCCGAGTAGAAGAAGTAGAGCTCCCCGCCCTTCCCCGGGGCGCCGACCACGAGGTAGTGCGTGCCGGCCACCGTCTCGCGCTGGTAGCCGAGCTGCCCCTCGCGCACGAGCGCCTGGAGACCGGCCGGAACCTGGCGAAGCGAGAGGAACCTCGAGCTGTACGTCCGTCCGCCGGTCTGCAGCACGGTGTCGAACCCGCCCGTCGCCTTGTACGCCGTCAGCAGCTTCTGGGGGCGGCTCGGCAGGTAGTCCGCGGCTACGCGCAGGTTCTGTCTCGACTGCTCGGCCGACGAGTGGACGGAGTCGCGCAAGAGGTTGTGCCGGACGACGAAGTACGAGCCCGCCGCAAGCGCCACCGCAGTCACGCCGACAGCGAGCGCGAACGCGATCGTCAGGCGGCGCCGCAGGGTCACCCGAAGCGGTAGCCGACGCCGCGAACCGTCCGGATCAGCTTGGGCTCCTTCGGGTCCTCCTCGACCTTCGCCCGCAGTCGCTGGATCGCGGCGTCGACGAGCCGGGAGTCGCCGAGGTAGTCGTAGTTCCAGACGAGCTCCAGCAGGAGCTCGCGCGTGAACACCTGCTTGGGCCGCTTCGCCAGCTCGAGCAGGAGCTTGAACTCCGTCGCGGTCAGCTCGAGCTCCTCCCCCTCGCGCCGAGCCGTGAACCCGGCCGGGTCGATCTCGAGCGGTGGGACGTGGATCATCGCGTCGCCCGGCTCGGCGGTTGAGCGCCTCAGCACCGCCTTGATCCGCGCGACCAGCTCCGGCAGCTCGAACGGCTTCGTCACGTAGTCGTCGGCCCCGAGCTCGAGCCCGACCACGACGTCGGTCAGCTCCGAGCGCGCGGTCAACATCACGACCGGCGTTCTGCTCTCGCTGCGAATCTCGCGGAGCACCTCGAAGCCATCGAGCGAAGGCAGCATCACGTCGAGCAGGACGAGGTCGAAGGCGCCCTGCCGAAACTGGATCAGGCCTTCGCGCCCGTCACCGCTCGTCTCCACCTGGAACCCGGCCTGCTCGAGGCCGAGCGCAGCCACCTCACGGATCGACGGGTCGTCCTCGACGACCAGCACGTGCGCGTGCACAGGTCAAGCGTAGGCCGCACGGGCGGCTGTTTCTAGCGCCTGGGGCCCTTGCCGACCGTCAGGTTCACGCGCGCGCCGTTCGCCAGCCTGCGGCCGGGACGCGGCCTCTGTGCCAGCACGTGGTTCTTCTTGCGCTGCGACGAGACCTTGCGCGTGACCTTGCCGGTGCGGCAATGCGCCGTCCGGATCCTCGCCTTCGCCCTCGCCAGCGTCAGGCCCACCACGCGCGGCACCCTGCACGACGCCCTGGGTGGTGGAGGAGGAGGCGGAGGTGGCGGCGGGGGCGGAGGTGGCGGCGGCGGTGGAGGCGGCGGTGGTGGAGGCGGCGGAGGTGGAGGCGGTGGAGGCGGTGGTGGCGGTGGTGGAGGCGGCGGCGGAGGCGCGAGGCACTCGTCGATCCGGAGCGAGTCGATGCGCCAGCCCGGCGCTCCAGTCGACTCGTCCGTTCCGAGCCGCCAGCGGAGCTGCACGTTCTGACCGGCCGCAGCCGGGGGCAGGTCGACGGTCGTCGTGACGAACCCGTTGTTCGAGTTCCCGGTCCAGGCCATCCGCCCTTCGAGAGGGTTCTGGAGACCGGAGTTGAGCGTTCCGCTGTAGCCGGCCTGGACGAAGGTGCCGCCGGCCGTGACGATGTCCTGGAAGGCGCCGCCGGCGATCGAGATCTCGAGCACGCCGCCGTCGAAGGTGTGCTCGAGGTAGTAGTTGTTCCGGAACGTGAGCTGAGCGTCAGGAGTGGAGATCGGGATGTCGGGCGAGGTCAGGCGCTTGTCGCTGGCAACCTGCCCGTCGTCGATGTAGGCGGCATTCGGCAGCGAGTCGGCCGGAGGCGTAGGCATCCCGCTGTTGGACGTCGTCCAGAGCGGCGGGTCCCCGAGCGTGTTCGCAGCCGTCCAGCCCGTGGGCAGCGCGGGCGGCGTGACGCCGTCGAAGTTCTCGGCGTATGTCGTGGTGGGGCTCTGGCAGCTCGCGGTCGCGGCGTCGAGCACCTCGGTGGTGTCTGTCGAGCTCGAGCCGTCGAAGCCGCCCGCTGCGACGAGACGGTTGCCGATCGCTGTGCCGGCGATCTTCGAGCGCGGCACGTTCAGGCTCGGTCCGGCCGTCCAGGTGTTGAGCGCCGGGTCGTAGCTGTAGGTCGCGCCGGTGGTGGCCCCAGGCAGGTCGGGAATGAGCGGGGCGTCGCCGCCGCCGAAGACCCAGAGCTTCCCACCGGCGACAGCGCCGCCGGGCGTGTTCTGCGCGACGGGCATGCTCATCTGCTGCGTCCACGTGTCGGCCGCGATGTTGTAGTCCCAGGTGGAGGCGAGCGGAGCCCCGGCCGCGTCTTGCCCTCCGGCGAGGTAGAGGTGTCCGCCCGCGAGCCCGCCGGCCGCGCCGGCCACCGCGTTCGGGATCGCCGTGCGCGTCACGAACGTGTTCGTGCCGGGGTTGTACTCCCACGTCGTGTCGGCGACGGACGTCGGGCTGCTCTGTCCGCCGACCAGGTAGATCTTGCCGTTCGCCGCGTTGTAGCCCGAGGCCATGAACGAACGCGCGGCAGGCAGGTCCGCTCCGGTGCTCCAGGAGTTCGCGAAGACGTCGTAAATCCTGGTCGCGCTGCTGAAACCGGTCGACGCATCGTCCCCGCCGAAGACGTAGACGCGGGGATCCGTCTCCGAGGGGATGTAGACCGCCGAGGCGCCCTCGACCGCGTCGGCCATCGGCGCCCGCTCCTCCCAGCGCTCGTTGACCGAGTTCCAGCGGTAGGCGGTGTCCACGACCGAGCCCGATTCGCTCGAGTAGCCGCCGAAGAGGTACGCGAAATAGAGCGGGTCGGCCGCAGCCGCGGCGCCGTAGAGCCCCTGTGTGAGCGGCAGCGGCGAGACGATGTTCCAGGTCGCCGCGGGCGCACTAGGACCTGCAGCGCGTGTGGCCGTCCCGGGCGCGAGCGCCAACGCCCCCAGCGAGGCGGTCAGCACCGCGATCCGAAGGAGCTTCCTGCCCGTCGAACGCTCCCTCTGCGTCAACGCCTGCCTCCCTTACCGACCGTCAGGTTGACCTTGTGCCCGTTGGCGAAGCGCCTGCCTGCCCTCGGGCTCTGCCTGATGACCTTCCCCTTGAGGCGGTTCGCGGAGGCCTTCCTGGTCACGTTGCCGACCTTGCAGTGGGCTGCCCTGATCCGCGTCCTCGCCTTGGCCAGCGTCTTGCCGACCACGCTCGGCACCTTGCAGGGCGCCTTCACCGGAGGCGGAGGCGGTGGCGGCGGAGGCGGCGGAGGCGGAGGTGGCGGTGGCGGCGGTGGCGGAGGCGGAGGCGGCGGCGGAGGCGGAGGCGGAGGCGGAGGTGGCGGCGGCGGCCCGCCGGTGATCGTGAAGTCCTGGTTCGAGAGATCGAAGAAGACGTTGCCGACGGCCTCGACCTTGATCCGAGCATGGGTCGTCTCGACGAGCGGGAGCGTCACGGTCTCCGAGCCGTCGTTCGGGACGCTGTCGGCGAGCACGTCGGGATACGTGTGGCCGCCGTCTTCCGAGAGGCTGATCCTCACGTTCGCGGCGAGCGAGCCTCGGTGCCCGCCACGTTCCCAGGTCACGGTCTGCTGCGAGCCGCCTTCCAAGGTCACCGCCGTCGTTCGGCGAGGTGACGAGGAACGGCCCGGCGCTGGCCGCGAGCGAGAGCGTCACCGGCGCGCCGTTCACGCCTCCACGCCCATCGCGCACCGTCACGCGGAAGTGAAGCGCGGTCGGCTGGTAGCTCGCGTTCGGCAGGAACTCCGAGAAGCAGTCGATCTGCGCCGGCGTCGGCGGATCGGGTCCGCGGGCGGGCAGGTTCCGGTTCCGTCGGCGTTCGTGTTGTTGGCGAGGATCTGGTCGAGGTCCGGGAAGACGCGGGTCGGGTCGGCGGTCGCGTGGTTCTCGCCGGGCGAGTCGTACTGGAGCGTGTCCTCGTCGCTCACGTTGGCGATCACGCTGAACTGACGGAAGAGCGGGCCGTTGAGCTTGGTGTTGTCCACCAGGCCGGTTCCGGTGCCGCTGCCGGCGTCGTTCTGCTCCCAGAGGTACGTGAGCGGGTCGCCGTCGGCGTCGGAGCCGGACCCGGTCAGCGCGAACGGCGTCCGCAGCGGGATCGTGAAGCTGGCAGGCGTGGTGACGGTCGGGATCGAGTCGCCGGTCGCGGTGACCGCCCCGTGCCGCGTCGTCTGGCCGCCCTTCGCGATCTCCCCCGTGAAGCCGGTGCAGGCGGGAGTGCAGTTGACGAGCTCGAGCTCGTCCACGTCCGTGTTGGCCAGCGCCCCGCCGAAGGTGACCGTGAAGGACGTGTCGCTGACGGCGCTGACGGCCGCGGTGCCGCCGGCCGGCCAGCCGGCGATGTTCTGGATGGCGGCCTGGATCCCGGCCGCGGTGTAGTTGGTCCCGCGGACGATCGCCGGCGAGTCGTTGCCGAGATAGCGCAGCTGGAACTGGTCGGTCCCGTCGTAGTTCGTCAGCGCGCCCATCTGGACCTCGGAGATGTTCGTCTCCGCCGAGGAGACGTACGACGTGATCTCGTCGAAGCTGCGCTCCGACCAGTACGGGTCGGAATGGGGCTGCAGGTTGTCCGTCCCGCAGATCCCGGCGTAGGCCATCACCGACGAGCCGCTGCCCGGCTCGACCGAAGTGCTGCCGTTGCGATTGCCGCCGCCGCAGTTCGACTGGGTGCCGTTGAAGGTGTGGTTGCCGGCGAACTGGTGCCCCATCTCGTGCGCGACGTAGTCGACGGCGAAGAAGTCGCCGACCGGGGTCGTGAGGCCGGTGCAGCCCTGCGCCTTGCTGTTGCCGCCGACGACGGCCAGGCTCGCGATCCCGCCCCCGGGCTGGCCGAGCGCGATGTGCCCGACGTCGAACGCGCTCGCGCCGACCAGGAGGCCGATGACCTGCCGGTTGCGCGTCAGCGTCGAGCCGGTGCAGTTCGTCGCCTGGGCCGTGGTGAAGCAGGGCGACCCGCCGCAGGGGCCGTTGGCGCCTGTCATCTCGGCGTCGGTGCTCAGGTTGAGCAGGTCGTTGTTCGCGATCAGCTGGAGCCGGATCGAGGTCTCGTCCTCGTAGACCTGGCTCACGCGGTTGATGAGCGCGGTCTTCGCCGCGGTGACGTTGTCCGCGCCGCCGAAGTAGGTCGCGTAGGCCGGATCCGTCAGCAGGGCGAGGCGGTAGGTGCGGAGCTGGTCGCCCGTCGCCGCGGGATGCAGCGTGGCCGGAGCGTGACCGAGCGGGCCGCGCTCGACGAAGGTCCCGTGCGGATCGGCGACCTGGCGCGGGAAGTAGGTGACGTACCGGCGCTGGCTGTTGCGGTAGTAGGGGTCGATGTACCAGCCGCCGTGCGCCGAGCGGATGGAGGCGTGGAAGCCGATTTGGCTGAGGTCGGCGTGGATGCTCGCGCTGGGATCGTCGATCCCGTGCCCGGCCCACGTGTGGATCCCCGGGTGACGCCGCGCGAGGCCGGGGGCCATGATCGCCGAGGGCCTGAGCGCGAAGCGCTGGAAGGTCCCGTCGGGGCGGGGCAGCGCGACGACCGCGGTCGACCCGTTGAGAAGGGCGCGCTGGAGGCCCGCGCGCTCGAGCGCGAAGGTGTGGAGTTGGCCGCGGAGGCTCAGCGCCGGGCGCAGGCGCGCGCTCGCGCGCAGCGTCGGCGCCGGATGCCAGAACCTCTTCGTCGCCTGCGCATGGAGTTGCCCCGGCTCGTGCCGCGCTCCCGCGGCGCCGGCGAACGCCAGCATGAGTACGACGACCAGCCCGCTCATCGCCAGCCCAGCCTTCATCGTGTCCCCTCCCCTCGTCGATGCCCCGCACCATCCTCCGGCCCTGCGGCGAGACTGTCAAGGCGGAGGGCTCAGCCGGCGGCTTCGGCCTTGCGCAGTCCGCGTACGGCCCAGAGCCCGAACAGCAGCACGAGACCGATCCCCACGGCAAAGGCGGCGGCCACCTGGGTCGGCTCGGCGGCGAGAAAGCCGCGGCCCGCCTCGACCACGCGCGTGACCGGGTTCACGACGGCGACGTCGTGAATCCACCCCTGCAGCAACGAGAGCGGGACGTAGACCGGCGCGAAGAAGAGGACCAGGAACACCGGCATCTGCATGATCGGGCCGGCCTGCATCGTCCGCAGCCGCATCGCGACGCCGCACGCCCAGAGCAGCGCGGCCACGTTCAGGATGAAGCCGAGCGCGTAGAGCCCGAACAGGTCGATCCCGCTCCCCCCGACCTGCATCCCGAACGTGAACGCGACCGCGGTCAGCAGCGCGACGGTGACGAACCAGCGGACGAGCGCAGCCGCCCCGTAGCCGAGAACGATCCCGAAGCGGTGCGGAGCGGCCAGCAGCAGGCGTCGCGCGAACCCGTTCTCGAAGTCGCGCGCGATCCCGAAGCCGGTGAAGACGCCGCCGAACGCGGCCGACTGCAGCAGCACGAACACGAACTGGAACGCCGTGTAGCCCTGCGGATAGTCGAAGCCGGGCACGTCGCTCACCCGCGCGAGCCCGCCCGCGAAGGCCGTGAAGAAGAAGAGCGGAAAGATCAGCGACGGGAGCAAGAGCGACGGGTTCGTGAAGACGTTGTGCAGCGTCCGCCACGCAACTGCTCGGGCGACCGCAAGCGTCTTCACGATGCTGCCCTCATCGGGCCATCCGCTCCTTCAGCGCGTGGGACGCGAGCGCGAAGGCGACGATCGAGACGACGAGCGCGATCCCGAATCCGAGAGCGAGCGCCTCCCCGTCCCACCCGGTGATGATCAGGCTGCGCACGCACTCGATCAGGTACGAGACCGGGTTCGCGGTGGCGACGTCCCGGAACCAGGCGACCGACATCAGGTTCCGCGGGATGTTCATCGACGAGATGAACAGGAAGACGAAGAAGACCGGGAAGAGGCCCTGCACGGCCTCGCCGGAGCCGGTGCGCAGCGCGGCGAAGGCGCCGAGCGCGCCGAACGCGAACGAGATGAAGACCGCGAACGCGAGCAGGACGAGCACGCCCGCCACCCCGGACTTGATGTGCACGCCGATCGCGATGCCGACGCTCAGGTAGACGATCGCCTGCAGGAGGCCGAGCGTGACGACGCCGCCCAGCTGGCCGCCGAGCACCGCCAGCCGGCGCATCGGCGTCAGCGACAGCCGGCTCAGGAACCCCGTCTGAATGTCCCGCGCGAGATCGGTGCCCGCGTTCATCGTCGCGAAGAGCGCGCCCTGCATGAACGGAACCGCGAGCGCGAAGGCGACGAACGAGGTCGTCGGGAACCCCGGCAGCTTCGTCTCGGCCTTGAGCCCGCCCGAGTTGACGGCGAGCAGCATCATCGGAAAGACCAGCGGCCCGATCACGTTCGCCGGCTGGCGCAGCGTGCGCACCACCGAGCGCCGTGCGAGCACGTAGACCTGGTCTAGAAAGCTGCTCAGGCGGGCTCCATCGCCAGCCCGCCGCGCGCGCGCTCGTCCTCCTCCTCGGCCGCGCCCTCGAGCGAGCGGCCGGTCTTGGCGAGGAAGACGTCGTCGAGCGAGGGCTGGTGAAGCTGCAGCTGCTCGACCTTGAGGCCCTCCGCGTCGAGTGCCCGCACGATCCCGGCGAGGTCGGCCTCGCCCGAGCGCAGCCGCACGGCGACGCCGCGCTCGGAGCCGCACGGCTCGCCGAACGGGGCAAGGATCGCGCCGGCCCGTTCGCGGTCGGCGGGGTCGGCTGGAACCGCCTCCACCGTCGGCCGGCCGACGGTCGCCTTCAGCTCGGCCGGCGTTCCCTCGGCGACGATCTTGCCGTGGTCGATGATCCCGACGCGGTCGGCGAGGACGTCCGCCTCCTCGAGGTACTGGGTCGTCAGGAACACGGTCACGCCGTCGTCGCGGGCGAGGCGTGCGACCTCCTCCCAGAGCGCTGTCCTGCTCTGGATGTCCAGCCCGGTCGTCGGCTCGTCGAGGAAGAGGATCCGCGGCGAGTGGACGAGCGCCAACGCAAGGTCGAGGCGGCGCTTCATCCCGCCGGAGTACCCGCGCACCTTGCGGTCGGCGGCCTCGGTGAGCCCGACGCGGGTCAGAAGCTCGTCGGCCCGAGCGCGCCTGATGTCCTTGGGGAGGCCCTGCAGCGAGGCCTGCAGGCGCAGGTGCTCGCGCCCCGTCAGCAGCGGGTCGAGCGCAGCTTCCTGAAGTGCGGCCCCGATCGTGGAGCGCACTTGCGGGCCTTCGCGCACGACGTCGAAGCCGCCGACGCGGGCCGTCCCCTCGGTGGGCGGCAGCAGCGTCGTCAGCATCAGCACCGTGGTCGACTTGCCCGCGCCGTTCGGCCCGAGGAATCCGTAGATCTCGCCGGTTGCGACGTCGAGGTCGATCCCGTCGACCGCGCGCGGGCCTTTCTTGAAGACCCGCACCAGGCCGCGGGCCTCGATCGCATGCCCCTCCACGGGCGGAACCCTAGTCGGACCGCCAGCCATCGCCAGCGGCGATGATTCGCTCATGAAGGCCCTCATGCTGGGGGCAGGCATCGCGGTGCTGGTCGCCGTCGCGACCGCGGCGGCCATGGCGCCGGGCTCGCCGTTGCGCGCGGGCGCGCCGGAGGGGAGCGACCTGCCCTCGACGGTCTTCCTCGTCTCGGCGTCGCTCGCCTTCGCCGCCTACGTGACCGCCGTCGTAGTCCTTCGGCGGAGCAACGCGCGCCTCGCAATGGTCTGCGTGGCCGCCGCGGCGATCCAGCTCATGCCGCTCGCCGGCCCGCTCGTGCTCTCGCAGGACGTCGGCAGCTACTGGGCTTACGGCCGGCTCGCCGAGGAGCACGGCGCCGATCCCTACGCAGTGCCTCCCGCGCGGTTTCCGCGAGACCCGGCCGCCCGGGCGGTTGCCCCGGCCTGGCGCGGATCGACCTCCGTCTACGGGCCCGCCTTCACCGCCGCCTCGGCCGGCCTGGCCGAGCTCGGCGGCCACTCCGCGGAGAGAGTCGCGTTCGAGTTCCGGCTCGCCGCGTCGGTCGGGATGCTGGCGCTCGTCGGGCTCGCCGCCGTCCTCTCGCCGGCGCCCGCTTTCGCGGCCGCCTTCGTCGGCTGGAACCCGCTGCTTGCAATCGACTTCGCGGGCGGAGGCCACAACGACGTCTGGATGATGGTCCTCGTCCTGGCGGCGCTGGCGCTCACCGCGCGGCGCCCGGTTCTCGCCGGGGCCGGCTGGGCCCTGGCCGTGGGCGTGAAGTTCGTCGCGCTCGGCCTCCTGCCACTGCGACTGCTGGCCGCCGGCCGCGCAGAGGCCGCGCGCACCGCGATCGGCTTCGTTGCCGCAGCGGCCTGTATCGCGGCGGTCGCGTCCGTCTTCTTCGGGACTGCCTGGTTGGGCGTGGTCACCCCGTTCGCACATCGACAGGCGGGCTGGGCGCTGACCTCTCGGCTCGCAGCGTTCGGCGTCCCGAGCTGGACGGCCTTCGTCCCGCTCCTCCTCGCGTTGCCCTGGCTCGTCCGCGGCGCCCGCGCCGGCCGAGCGAGGCTCGGGGTCGCGGCCGCCCTCGGGCTGCTCGCGACGCCGTGGCTCCTTCCGTGGTACGCGGTCTGGACCGTGCCGCTCGCCGCGATCGAGGAGGACGCCGTCGCCTGGACGCTCGCGATCGTCCTGTCCGCATACCTGCTGGCTGACCGCGTGCCGGTCTAGCGCGTAGCCCTGGCGCGCCAGAGAGGTGCGAGCGCCGGGTCGGTGACGCGCTCGACCATCCGCACGAGCCACCCGATCAAGGGTCGCCCCAGCTTCACGACGACCAGGGCCGCCGCGAGGCCGACGAGGCAGCCGGCCGCGACGTCGAGCGGGTAGTGCTCGCCGATGAAGACGCGTCCGACCCCGATCGCGACGGCGGCTGCCAGAAAAAGCGCTCCGACCGCGCGGTCGAACATGACGACCGCGAAGCCGATCGCGAACGAGGCGCTCGCGTGGTCGCTGGGGAAGGTCGCGTCGTGGGTGCGTGCGCCCCACACGTGCGCGGAAGGATGCGCCGCGAAGGGACGCTTGCGGTCCCAGATCAGCTTCGCGATCGCCTGGTTGATCAACAGCGCCAGCCCCGCGGAGAAGAGAGCGCACGTGCAGGCGAGTTTCCACTTGCGCTCGCCTCCGGGGCGAGCGAACGCCCAGAGGGCGACCGTCGCGACCGCGAGCACCGGCACGGCCCAGTTCTCGAAGGTGGCCAAGCCGTCTCCAAGCCACTCGTGGCGCACCACGAACTGGTTGATCGCATGGTAGAGCCGGTAGTCCACGGCCCGCACCGTAGCTGGAGAACCTAAGAGAACTCCGCTACCGTGCGGCGCGATGTCGGCGACCGCCGCCTCGACTGCGGAGCCGGCGCGGCGCGTCCGCCCGGCGTACGTGTACAGCGCTGCAGGAGTGCTCCTGCTCGTGGCGCTCGTCCTCGCTCTCGCCGGTGTGGGCGAGCGGGCGGGACGGCTGACCGACTGGCAGGCCTTCGCGCTCGGGATCACGCAGGGCGTCACGGAACTCCTGCCGATCTCGTCGTCGGGGCACCTGATCCTCGTCCCGTGGCTCGCGAACTGGCACTACCTCGAGAACCACCCGGACTTCAACAAGACGTTCGACGTAGCGCTCCATCTCGGCACGCTCGTCGCGGTGGTCGTCTACTTCTGGGCGGACGTCGTCCGGTACACCGGCGCGTGGCTCACATCGGTCCGGCGCCGAAGCGTGACGGGCGAGGACCAGCGGATCGCGTGGTGGATCTTCGCCGCCACCATCCCGACGGCCCTCGCGGGCGCGGTCGGCGAGAGCACGATCGAGGACCGCCTCGGCCAGCCGTACCAGATCGCGATTCTCCTGGCGGTGTTCGGCATCCTGCTCTGGGTCGCCGACCGGCGGCCCCAGGAGCGGCAGATCGGACAGCTCGGGTTCCGGACCGCGTTTGCGATCGGGATCTCGCAGATCCTGGCCCTCATGCCCGGGGTCTCGCGCTCGGGGATCACGATCACGACCGGCCGCTTCGCGCGGCTCGAGCGTGACACGGCGGCCCGCTTCGCGTTCCTGCTCCTGATCCCGATCGTGTTCGGCGCCGTCGTCTTCAAGGGCCTCAAGCACGTCGTGTTCGGGACGCTCCCGGCCGGATCCATCGGCCCGTTCCTCGTAGGGACGCTGGCGGCCGCTGCCGATCGGGCTCATCGCGATCGATCTCCTGCTCGGCTTCGTCCGCAAGCACGACTACACGATCTTCGTCCTGTACCGACTGGTTGCCGCGGCGGCGATCCTCGCGGTGATCGCCAGCGGTTGGCGCGGCGCGCACTTCGGCTAGCTCGAAAGCTCACGACTCAGTGACGGAAGCGTGCCGAAAGGCGCGCGAAGCCTGGCTTCCTCTCGAGGCCGCCGGTACCAGTGGAGGCAATCGACGAGAGGAGCTTTTCGATGCGAATCGTCTTGTTCGGCGCGCTCGCCCTTGCGCTCGCGGGGAGCGCGGCCCTGGCCGCCCACGCAACCGCCCACCGGCGGCACGGCGGCGTGATCAACGCCTGCGTCCAGCGCCACACCGGGCGCGTGCGCGTCGTCGCCGGGCCGAATGCGTGCCGACGCGGAGAGCAGCCGGTGGCGTGGAACGTGCAAGGGCCCGCGGGACCACCTGGGCCCGCAGGAGCGCCGGGGGCCGACGGAGCGCCCGGTCCGGCCGGGCCGCCCGGAGCGACAGGAGCGCAAGGACCCGCCGGCGTGACCGGAGCGCGTGGGCCGACGGGTCCTGCGGGAGCGCAGGTCGCCTCGCTCGACGACCTGAACGGCTCGACCTGCCACGCGCCCGGTGGGACGGGCACGCTCTCGGTCGTCTACGGGAGCGACGGCGCGGCTTCGCTCACATGCGTCACCGGCGGCGGAGGCTCGGCCGACCTGCGGATCAACGAGTTCATGACCGGCATCACGGGCTCTGCGCAGAACGAGTTCGTGGAGATCTACAACGCCGGCACCGCACCGGCCGACCTCGGCGGCTACCGGCTCGTCTACCGCTCATCGGCCGGAACGAGTGACATCGGCCTCGGGACGATCGCCTCCGACACGCTGCTCGCGCCCGGAGGGTTCTACCTGTTCGGTGGGCGCGACTACGCCGGGCCGCCGGCTGCCGACCAGAGTTTCACCGCCTCGCTGGCCGCGAGCGGCGGGGGGCTGGCGCTGCGGGACGAGAACGGGACGATCGTGGACTCGCTCGGCTACGGCGACGCCACGAACGCCTTCGTCCGCGGCCTACCGGCGCCGGCGCCGCCTGCGGCTGGGGCTCCCGGAAACAGCGCGGTGCGGCTCCCCGACGGCCACGACACCGGCGACAACTCAGTCGACTTCACCGTCTCGGCGAGCCCGTCGCCGAGAGGCCCGAACCACTGATGTCCGGGAGGGCGGGCGGCCCCGAGCCGCCCGCCCGATTCCCCCCGAATGGGGCATGACCGCCGCGAGCGGCCGCACCGATACTGCGTCTGCGGGCGCACTCCCGCATGCGGCTAGACACAAAAACTGCGGCGACTTGGTCTCATCAAACGGAAATCCCTCGTACAGCAGCTCTCGCCCGAGCTCATGCTCGTGGATCCAGAGCTCGCCCAGCGTGCGCGCGAGCTCCTGCGCGATCCGGAGACCATCGGAAAGGGGAACATGTCTCTACTAGGCACGCACGAGATCACCTCCGGCATCGGGCTAGCGCTCGAGCCGCCGCTGAGCCCACCTGTCGTGAGCTCGGCGTCGCTCCTGCCCGAGCCGAGCTTCCAGCCGGACATCCGGACGGTGGCTCCTGCCTTGCGCCCACCGGACGCACCCGAGCCCGAGGCCACCCCCGTTCCGGCCCCGGCGGCCGAGCCGGTCCCGGCGTTCGAGCCGCTGATGAGCTCCCAGCCCGTGGAGCCGGCACAGCCTGTCGAGCCCGTGCAGCCTGTCGAGCCCATTCAGCCTGTCGAGCCCGTGCAGCCGGCCGAGATTCCTGCGCTCGAGCCCTTGATGGCTCCGGTCGCGCCCGCCCCGGCTGCCCCCCAGGCCGACCCGCTGCCGGCGATGGCTCCCGAGCCTCAGCCCGAGATTCCCGCGATGGCCCCAGAGGCGGCTCCAGCCGGGCCGACTCCGGTCATCCCAGTCAACTTCCCGCCGGCGCCCGAGCCCGAGCCCGCCCAGCCCGAACCAGTGGAGCTCCCCGCGCTCGAGCCTCTCACGCTGACGTCTCCGGCCCTCGAGCCGGTCGTGCCACCAGCGGCCGAGGTTCCGGCCGAGGCTCCTGCCGAGCTCCCCGTCATCGATCCGTTCCCTCCGGCACCGGCCGCCGAGCCGGTCGCGCCGGCCCCGCTCGAGACCCAACTGCTCGAGCCGCTCGTCCACAGCCGCGGCGCCTATCGCGTGATCGTGCGGCTGCAGGACGGCGACGGCGTCGACGTCGGCGAGTTCAGCGACTTCGGGACGGCGATGGAGGGCGCGCAGGAAGTGATCGATCAGTTCTCCAACTCGAACGGCTCGTGGCCGTTCTACGCGGGCCGCTTCATCCGGCCCGACCTGATCGTCTCGGTCGACGTCGTCGACGCCTAGGAGTCTTTGGCGGAACCTCGCTCGTCGTCGGGGTGCGATGGCCGTTCCGAGGCAAGGACGCAGGGAGGCCGTGGATAGCTATTGGGCCGACGAGGACGCCGCCTCGGGGCGGCAGCGCGCCCGACGGCGTAGGTTCTCAAAGCTCTAGGCGCGGCCGACGTAGATCGTCACGGTGGTCCTGGGACCTTCCGGCCGCCGCTCGGCTGCTCGTCGACGACCCGCCCGTTCTGGCTTCGGTCCGAGACCGCCCGCGCCAGCTCCTGCACCTTGAAGCCGACCGAGCGCAGCTTCGCGATCGCCTGCGTCGCGGTCAGGCCCAGCACGTTCGGCACTGCCTCCAGCGCTCCCGGGTTCGGGCCGAGCGAGGCGTTGAGCTGCACGTGTGAGCCGCGCTTCGCGCGCGTGCCACCCTGCGGGGACTGCGCGACCACGTTCTCCTGTGGCTCGTCCGACGAGACGTAGACGACCCCGGGCCTGAAGCCCGCAGCGGCGAGCCGGCGCTGCGCCGCGGCCTGGCCGAGCCCGGTGACGTCCGGGACGGTCGCGGTGGCGGGCGGTGGTGGTGGCGGCGGCGGAGCGCGGAGGTGGCGCAGGCGACGGCGGTGGTGGCGGCGGCGGCGCCGCCCGTGGACGGTCCGCCGGACACGTTCAACAGAACACCCGACCCTTTCGCGACGAAGCTGCCCGCAGCCGGTGACTGGGCGACGACGGTGCCCTTCCGCTTCGCCGAGGAGACGAGCGCCGTCTTCGCCACGAGTCCTGCCTTTTGCACGGCGGCGGTCGCGCTCGACGCGGGTCTGGCCGACCACGTTCGGGACGCGGACGCGGCCCTGCGAGATCCGCAGCGCGACGACGGAGCCCTTGGCGACGTGCGTCCCGGCCGAGGGGCTCTGTCCAAGGACCGTCCCCGGCCTCTTCGACGAGGGGACGCTCGTCGTCTGGGCGGTGAGCCCGCGGCCGCGGAGCCCCTTCTTCGCGACGGCAGCCTTCATCCCGACGACGGCGGGCACGACCACGATCCGCTGCGCGGAGACCGAGAGCGTGATCGAGGAGCCCTTCGTCACGCGCGCGCCCGCGGCGGGCTCCTCGGCGAAGACGAGCCCGGCCTTGAACCCGCTCGGCTTGGTGACGATGCTCGGGACGAGACCGGCCTCCTTCAGCCGCGCGACGGCTTTGCTCTGCGTCCGGTGGACGACGTTTGGAACCGTGACGACGGGCGTGGCCTCGTCGTGACTCCCGTCACGGTTCGTGAGCCAGACCGCGAGCAGCCCGGCTGCGACGAGCACGAGCAACAGGAGCAGCCAGGGCCAGAGTGTCGGCGGCGGCCCCCGGCGCGGAGGCGGCGGTCCCGGCGGAACCTCCTCCTCGACCACGGTTGACCCCTGGACGATCGTCTCGGCCTGGGCGTCGACTGCCGGAGGCGGCGCGCCCCGCCGGAAACGCGGGAATCTCATCCGCCGGGATCTAGCCTCGCCCGCGTCGATCCAAACCCAGGCCCTAAAGAAATCCTTGCATTTTTCGCATTCCGATCTAATCCGCGGCACTTAGCGTGCGCGACGAAAGATCCAAGGAGGTCAGGCATGACACGCAAGCTGATCGTCCTCGGGCTCGCCGCGCTGATGGGTCTTGCGATCGTGAGCGTGGCAAGCGCGAGGTGGTTCAACGTGATTCGAGGCACGAGAGGCGACGACACGCTCGTCGGCACCGCCCACCGCGACTACATCCTCGGCTACGCCGGCAACGACCAGATCACGGCCGGGGAAGGCAGGGACGTCGTCCAGGCCGGCCAGGGGAACGACACCGTCGACGGAGGCCCCGGCTTCGACCGGCTCTTCGGCGGCGCCGGCGACGACAACCTCACCGCGGGTCTCGGCCGCGCCGTCATCTGGGGCGGCCAGGGGAACGACACCCTGACCGGCGGCAACTGGTGGGGAAGCCGGCTCTACGGCGGCCCCGGTGACGACACGCTGAACATCGGGCCCGGCCGGGCGGTCGCGTGGGGCGGCGACGGCAACGACACGCTCAACGCGAGCGATCGCGCCGGCAGCCGCCTGCACGGCGGTCCCGGTGACGACACCGTGAACGGCGGCCCCAAGCGCGACATCATCTGGGGCGGCCCGGGCATCGACCACGAGCTCGGTGGCGACGGGAACGACGTGCTGCACTCGCTCGCGCCGGACGGCCAGGTCGACACGCTCGACTGCGGCCCCGGCGACCACGACGTCGCGTGGCTGCGCACCGGCGAGCCGGACACGACCGTGAACTGTGAGGTCGTGCACTACGTAGCCGCCACGCAGTAGCAATTCGCTCGACGCGTGCGAAGCCCGCCTCTTCAGGCGGGCTTCGTCGTGCTCAGGCTAGTAGCGGCAGGTGAGGCCCAGGCCGCGCGCGAGGGACGTCGAGTGCTCCCGCGCCGCCTTCAGGTCGCGCTCGGCGGCCAGCACGTCGGCCGCGTCGCGGCGCATGAGCGCGTCGCGCAGGCTTTCGATCGTCCGCTGCAAGCGGTCGATCGACTGCATGAACGACCGCACGTGAGCCTTCTCGTCGTCCGGCGGGTGGATACCTTCGAGACGCGACTGCTCGCCGAGCTCGAGCTGGCTGACGCGCTCGCCGTGGTCGAGGAGCTCGGTCTGGTTGCGCGCTACCGGGAGCGTGCGCACGGCCGCGGCGCGCTTGGCGCAGAGCGCGTTCGCCCGGCGCGCGTAGTCGGCGTCGCTGTTCTTGCGGTGCGGCCCGTCCGGAAGGACATCGTTCACCGGAGCGCTGCCACTGCCCATGGCCATGCGGCCGTTGACCACGACGCCGATCTTCTCCCGGCCGAGCTGGGGAAAGCCGCGTGGCGCTCGCTCAGGAGGGCGGGAAGCTCTGTCAGCGATCGGACGGCGATGGCGGTCACGCCGGAGAGATCGCGCGAGGCGTCCGTGGCGAGGACCGCGCGCCGCGGCGTGCACGCTGAGCGCCAGAGCGCCAGCGAGCAGTCGTCGCGCGTGTCCGCCTCGCACCCGAACGCGCCGGTCCCGCGCGCGAAGTAACCGCCGATCCCGAGCCGCTCGAGGCGGAAGCGGACGATCGCCTCGGGCCGGCCCGAGACGAGCGCGAGCCGGTAGCCGTCGAGCGCCAGGCGGCGAAGGGTCGGCTCGACGTCCTGATGCAGGCGCCAGCCGGCAGCCGCATCGTCGTCGAACCGGTCGAAGTAGAGCTTCGAGCGAGCGCTGGACCCAGGCGTCGGGATCGACTCCGAGCTCACGCGCCGCACCGCGGACCGTCTTCCCCGGTTCGAGCGAGACGAAGACGTCGGGCGGCCACAGCCGGCCCGACAGCTCCGAGAGAGCCTGGTCGAAGCAGCAAGGCGCGAGCTCGTCCTCCGACGCGAGAAGGCTTCCGTCGCAGTCGAGCAGGAGAAGCGGCCGCCGTCGCATGTGTGCGGCGGATTCCCGGCTCCAGACCCGGGAAGACTCGCTCTAGTAGCGGCAGGTGAGGCCGAGGCCGCGCGCGATGGCCGTCGAGTGCTCCCGCGCCGTCTTCAGGTCGCGCTCCGCGGCCAGCACGTCGGCCGCGTCGCGGCGGGTGAGCGCGTCGCGCAGGCTCTCGATCTTCCGCTGCAGGCGCTCGAGCGACTGCCATGAACGCTCCGCACCTGAGCCTTCTCGTCGTCCGGCGGATGGATCCCGGCGAGGCGCGACTGCTCGCCGAGCTCGAGCTGGCCTGACGCGCTGGCCGTGGTCGAGGAGCTCGGTCTGGTTGCGCGCCACCGGCAGCGCCCGCACGGCCGCGGCCCGCTCGGCGCAGAGCGCATTCGCCCGGCGCGCGAACTCGGCGTCGCTGTTCTTGCGGTGCGGCCCGTCCGGGAGGACATCATCTACCGGAGCGCTGCCGCTGCCCATGGCCATGCGGCCGTTGACCACGACGCCGATCTTCTCCCGGCCGAGCTCGGGATCGGTGTAGGTGCAGCACATAGTCCCATCCCGATTTCCGGTTAGACGTGCAGCGGATGTCCGCGAACGCCGAGGGCTGCGTCCGGCGCATGAACGCGGCGGCATCGGACGGCGCTCATCTTCCCCCCGCCACAGCCTGCGGCGAGCAGACCGAGCGCCAGAAGAAGCAGTAGGGCCGGGCGGCGGAACCTCACGCAGCCGTTATCGGCAAGCGGCGCGGGCCCTTGAAGCTAGGAGACGATCAGGTTGCGCGGCGCCAGAGCCGCCGACGAGACAGCGGCACCTCGGCCCCCGCCCCGACGGCCCGAGCCGCGGCGCTGAAGTCCTCCGCGGTCAGCCGGCTCAGCTCTTCCGGGTCGAGCCCCTCGACGCCGATACCGGCGCCCGCCAGCCGCAGCGCCTGAGCATTCAGCGCCTGCTCGAAGATCGTGCGCGCGTACCGAGCGTTGCCGAAGCCCTCCCCGCGCTGGGCCTGCCCGAAGATCCGGCCGAGCTCGTCACGTGCGTCGCCCTCGAGGCGGTACTCGTTCTCCTCGGAGAAGCGCCCGGTGATCGCGATCAGCTCGTCGCTCGAGTAATCGGGAAAGACGAGCTCGCGCGAGAAGCGAGAGCGAAGGCCCGGGTTGGAGTCGAGGAAGGCGCTCATCAGGCGCGGGTAGCCCGCGACGATCACGACGAGACGGTGCCGGTAGTCCTCCATCCGCTTGAGCAGCGTCTCGATCGCCTCCTGCCCGAAGTCGACGCCGGCGCCGTGCCCGCTCCGCGCCAGCGCGTAGGCCTCGTCGATGAAGAGAACGCCGTCGAGGGCGCGGCGGATCGCGCGGTCGGTCTTGAGCGCCGTCATGCCGACGTACTCGCCGACCAGTCCTGCCCGATCGACCTCGACGAGGTGGCCCTTCCGCAGTAGCCCCATCGCGCGGTACATCTGGGCGAGCAGGCGCGCGATCGTCGTCTTGCCGGTGCCGGGGTTGCCGAGGAAGACGAGGTGCTGCGAAGTCGCGACCTCCGGCAGTCCATGCCGTAGCCGCTCTCCCTGCACCTCGAGGAACGCGACGAGCGCGCGCACCTGCTCCTTGACCGACTCGAGGCCGACGAGCGAGTCGAGCTCCGCCTGGAGCTCTTCGAGGCTACGCGGCTCCGGGGAAGTGCGGCGCGGGTCGAGCCGGTCGAGCCACTCGGCGTCGCCGCCCACGGCCTGCCGCACCTGGTCGCGCAGAACCTGAAGCTGGCGGGCGAGCTCGTCGAGCGGGATCGGCATCGGCGGCAACCTACCCGCGGGGTCGTTCGTGTAAGCGCTACCGCCTCTTCGGCGCCGTCAGTCGATCGTCCAGGTGTCGCCCGCGTGGAGCAGGCCGGCGAGGTCGCCCTCGCCCTGGTCGGTGCGGGCGCGGTCGAGCTGCTCGTCCATCAGGCGGTCGTAGACCGGGCGCTCGACGTCGCGGAAGATGCCGATCGGCGTCGGGCCGTGCGGCGTGTGCGAGAGACGCGCGATCGCAGCGGCGAGCGACGGCGTCCGCGCATGCTCGTCATGCACGAGCAGCGCCTCCTCTCCGACCTCCGAGACGTCGACGATCTCCGCCGAGGCGTCCGGCAGCAGCCGCACGCCGCGCTCGTCCTCGGCGCCGAAGCGGATCGGCTTGCCCTGCTCGAGCACGATCCGGTTCTCCTTCTGCTCGCGGATCGTGTCGAACGCGCCGTCGTTGTAGACGTTGCAGTTCTGGTAGATCTCGACGAAGGCCGTCCCCTGGTGCGCGGCCGCGCGCCGCAGCACCTCGGTCAGGTGCGCGCGGTCGGTGTCGATCGCGCGGGCGACGAACGTCGCCTCCGCCCCGAGCGCCAGAGCGACCGGGTTGAAGGGCCAGTCGAGCGACCCCATCGGCGTGGTCTTGTTCACCGTCCCGAGCGGCGAGGTCGGCGAGTACTGCCCCTTCGTCAGCCCGTAGATCTGATTGTTGAAGAGCAGGATCTTGATGTTCACGTTGCGCCGCAACGCGTGGATGAGGTGGTTGCCGCCGATCGAGAGCGCGTCGCCGTCGCCGGTCACGACCCAGACCGAGAGATCCGGCCGCGAGAGCGCGAGCCCGGTCGCGATCGCCGGCGCGCGGCCGTGGATCGAGTGCATCCCGTAGGTCTGCATGTAGTACGGGAAGCGGGCGGCGCAGCCGATCCCGGAGATGAAGACGACGCGCTCGCGCGGAAGGCCGAGCTCGGGCATGAACTTCTGCACCGCCGCGAGGATCGCGTAGTCCCCGCAGCCCGGGCACCAGCGCACCTCCTGGTCGGAGGCGAAGTCCTTCGCCGTCAGGACCGGCAAGCCGTTGCCGTTGCCGCCGTTCTCGCTCACAACAGCGCCTCCATCGCCTCCGCGAGCTCGCTGGCCCGCAGCGGCACGCCGCGGACCTGGTTGTAGCCGACCGCGTCGACGAGGAACTCGGCCCGGACGAGCTTGAGCAGCTGGCCGAGATTCATCTCCGGCACGAGCACGCGGTCGTACGCGCGCAGGACGTCGCCCGTGTTGCGCGGGAAGGGGTTCAGGTGCGTCAGGTGTGCCTGCGCGACCTTGCCGCCGGCGTTTCGGACGCGCCGGACGCCCGCCGTGATCGGCCCGTAGGTGCCGCCCCAGCCGAGGACGAGCAGCGAGGCGCCGTCGGGATCGTCGACCTCGAGCTCCGGGATGTCCGCTGCGATTCCGGCGACCTTCTGGGCGCGGAGCCGGACCATGTGATCGTGGTTGTCGGGGTCGTAGGAGACGTTGCCGGTCTCGTCCTGTTTCTCGAGCCCGCCGATCCGGTGCTCCAGGCCCGGGGTTCCGGGCACCGCCCAGTCGCGCGCGAGCGTCTGCGGGTCGCGCACGTACGGCAGGAACTCGCCGTCGCGGTTCGGGCCGGTCGCGAACTCGGTCGAGATGTCCGGCAGCGAGTCGACGTCCGGGAGCAGCCACGGCTCGGAGCCGTTCGCGAGGTAGGCGTCGGAGAGCAGGTAGACCGGCGTGCGGTATTTGAGCGCGATCCGCGCCGCCTCGATCGCGGCTTCGAAACAGCCGCCCGGCGTCGAAGCCGCGACCACCGGCACCGGCGACTCCGCGTTCCGCCCGAACATGACCATCAGCAGGTCGGCCTGCTCAGGCTTGGTCGGCATCCCGGTTGCCGGACCGGCCCGTTGAATATCCAGGATCAGCAGCGGCAGCTCCAGCGTCACCGCGAGCCCGACCGCCTCGGCCTTGAGCACGACGCCCGGCCCGGACGAAGTGCAGACGCCCAGAGCGCCGCCGAAGCTCGCCCCGAGCGCCGCGCCGACGGCGGCGATCTCGTCTTCGGCCTGAAAGGTGCGGACGCCGAAGCGCTTGTGCCGCGAGAGGTTCTCCAGGATCTCGGAAGCCGGGGTGATCGGGTACGCGCCGAGGAAGAGCGGCAGCCCGCTCTTCACGCTCGCAGCGATCAGCCCGAGCCCGATGGCCTGGTTGCCGGTGATGTTCCGGTAGGTGCCCGGCGCCATCTTCGCGGGCGCAACCTCGTACGAGACGACGAAGTCCTCGGAGGTCTCCCCGTACGCCCAGCCGGCCTTGAACGCCTTCACGTTGGCCTCGGCGATCGCCGGCTTCGCCTTGAACTTGCGCTCGAGGAAGGCGACCGTGTCCTCGGTCGGCCGGTGGTAGAGCCAGGACATCAGCCCGAGGGCGAACATGTTCTTGGAGCGCTCCGCCTCGCGCTTGCTCACGTCCACGTCCTTGAGCGCCTCGAGGGTGAGCGTCGTCAGGGGCACCTCGTGGACGTGGAACTCGGACAGCGACCCGTCCTCGAGAGGGCTCTCCGCGTAACCCGCCTTCTCGAGGTTGCGGTCGGTGAAGGCATCGCGGTTGACGATCAACGCCCCGCCCTTCGGCAGGTCGCGGAGGTTCGTCTTCAGCGCCGCGGGGTTCATCGCGACGAGCACGTCGGGAACGTCGCCGGGCGTGAGGATGTCGTGGTCGGCGAAGTGGAGCTGGAAGCCGGAGACGCCCGGCAGCGAGCCGGCCGGCGCGCGGATCTCCGCGGGGAAATCGGGGAGCGTCGAGAGGTCGTTCCCGACGAGCGCGGTCTCGGTCGTGAACCGCCCACCGGCGAGCTGCATCCCGTCGCCGGAATCGCCGGCGAACCGGATCGTCACCTGCTCGAGCTGCTCGACCTGCTTGGCCACCCCGGCTAGGTATAGCACCCGCGCGCGACCGTCACGCGGGACTGGCGGGCCGGCTGCGATAACGGCGGACGCGGGCTCGGTTGCCGCAGGTTCCGCGGTCGCACCAGAGGCGCGTCCGGCTGCGGGTCTCGTCGTAGAAGGCCCGGCGGCAAGACTCGTCCGCGCAGAGCTTGAGGCGCGGAGGCTGCGAGCGGCGGAGCATCGAGACGAAGGCCCCCGAGAGCTCTCGCTCGAGACGCTCGGCCCGTGAGCCGCCCACGGGTACGAACTCGACGAAGTAGCCGCCGTGCGGGTCTCGCTCCAGTTGCGCGCGCACCGGCAGCCTGCCCGTGACGGCGTTCAGCTCGACGAGCTCACGACGCGAGAGCGAGCGCCCCGCAGCCACGGTCTCCGTGAGGCGCGTGAGCAGGCTCCACAGCTCGTCGACGGGCTCGTCGCCGGGGCCGTTGTTGAGGAAGCGGATGAGTGCCTTGTCAGAGTCGTACGTAATGACCTATTATGTCAAAGACCATTACACGAGCCGCTCTCATCCTCATAGCCTGCCTCGCCCTCAGCGGAGCGTCACTCGCCGCGCCGCGTTCGGCGGGCCTCACGGAGCCACCGGTGTTCGCCTTCTATCCGCAGGCCGGTATCCCGTGGGACGACCTCTACTTCGGCAACTTCGTCGACCTCGATCCGGGCCCCGGCGTCCTCGACTGGAACTGCGGATCGCAGACCTACGACGGCCACAGCGGCGAGGACTCGCTCATCCGTTCGTTCCGCGAGAAACGGATCGGTGTTCCGGTCTTCGCAGCGCTCGACGGAGTCGTCGTCCAGGTCCAGTCCGGTCTCCCCGACGAGCACGTCGAGCAGACGATGACGGCCGTCGACAACCACGTGATCATCAAGAGCCTCGGCGGGCACGTGCGCACCGTGTACGGCCATCTGCGGCGGAAGCCGTTCGTCCGAGTCGGGCAGCGGGTGCGGGCGGGCCAGCAAATCGGCTGGACCGCGTCGAGCGGCCACAGTTCCTGGCCGCACCTGCACTTCACGGCGAAGTTCGACTTCCAGGTCTACGAGCCGTTCGCCGGAGCCTGCCGGGCCGGTCAGAGCTACTGGCGCGAGCAGCCTCCACTACCGACCGCGCCCTACGCTCGCGAGTTCACGTTCTCGCCGCAACCGTTCGGCGGCCGGCGGGACCCGCCCTGGGACACGGCCGTGCGCACCGGGACGTTCACGCGCGGCACGCGCGACGTCTATTTCCGGATCGAGCTCGGCTTCTTCGACGGCAGCCCGATGCAGGTGACCTTCACCCGGCCCGACGGGAGCGTCGCCCTCGACGGCGCGGAGGCGACACACCTGCGTGGCGCCCGCGCGACGTGGGCCAGCTGGCACGAAAGACTCGATCTCGACCAGCTCGGCACGTGGCGTCTGCGCCTCGCTGCGAACGGCCGCGAGCTCGTCGATGCGCCGTTCGGAGTCGTCCCGTCGGGTAAGCGCCGGGACCGGCCGCCGAACCCAGTCTCACTCTCGTTGGAACCCGCCGACCCCACGGGCGCCGACGTCGTCCAGTGCCTCGTGCGGACATCGCTCGTCACGGAGGACCCGGACTACGACGTCGTGCGCTACCGCTACCGGTGGCGCGTCGGCGCCAAGCTCGTCCGAGACGTGACCAGTGCCGCGCTCTCGGATGTGCTCCGCCACGGGCTCGCCCGCCCCGGCCGGCGCCTCTCGTGCACGGCGACGCCGTCGGACGGCAAGCGGCGCGGGCCGTCAGCCGGCGTGTCGGTCACGGTTCGCTGACCCGGACGACGGTGAGGCCCCACGCCTTCCCCGAGGCGAAGAGCTCGTCCGGATCGACGTCGTCCCGCCAGCCGAGGAAGTGCCGCTCGGGCTCGTCCTCGGTCGCGCCGTAGACGGCCGGCCGCTCCTCGCGCGCCGGCTCGGGACCGCCGCGCTCGAGCTCCTCGAGGCGACGCTCGGCCTCTTCCGCGGCCGGCCCTTCGGCGTAGCCCTTAGGCATCTGCCTCGGCCATGAGCGCCTGGAGGTCGAGCGGCGCGTTGAACATCGCCACGCCCTCGCCGCCGCCGGACGGCCTGGGCCACTCCTCTTCAGGCCGGTCGCGGTAGAGCTCGATCCCGTTCCCGTCGGGATCGCGGAGGTAGATCGCCTCGGAGACGCCGTGGTCGGTCGCGCCGTCGACCGGCCAACCGGCCTCCGCCAGCCGCCGCAGCGCATCGCCGAGCGAGCGCCGGTCCGGGTAGCGGATCGCGACGTGAAAGAGCCCGGTCGTCCCCGGCGGCGGAGCCGAGCCGCCGCGCGACTCCCACGTGTTCAGGCCGAGGTGATGGTGGTACCCCCCGGCCGAGATGAAGGCGGCCTGGTCGCCCGACCGCTGCGTCACGTCGAAGCCGAGGATGTCGCGGTAGAAGGCGAGGGAACGGTCGATGTCGGAGACCTTCAGGTGAACATGACCGATGTCGACTCGGGGATCGAGGCTCATAGCGCCGACGATACCGCCGTCGTTGGGGGAGCGGGAGCGCTGGAGTCTGCCCCCGCTCCTGGCGCACCGGTTCTACGGGCCCCACGGAGTGGAACCGTTGAACGCTGCGAGCGCGAACACTCCGAGCGCGAGCAGCAGGGACTTGATCCTGGTCATCCAGAACACCTCCTTCCGCCTGAAGAGCCGGGCCACAGAAATGCCTCGGTAGCCAAACGAGGTAGTCTTTTGTTGTCAAGTGGCGACTCCGGCTTGACGATCTCTTCCCCCGTGAGCAAGATGAACCGCGTGCCGGAATCGCCAGGGGGAGCCGAGGAGAGCATCGGGCAGCGCCTAAGGCGCCTGCGGCTCGAGCGCGGCCTCTCCCAGCGCGAGCTCTCGGAGCCCGGCGTCTCGTACGCCTATATCTCGCGGATCGAAGGGGGCGCCCGTCGCCCGTCCGTCAAGGCACTCCGCATGCTTGCCCGCAAGCTCGGGGTCTCCGCCGACTACCTCGAGACGGGCTCGGAGATCCGCGCCAGCGACGAGCGAGAGCTCCGGATCGCAGACGCGGAGCTCGAGCTCCGCCTGGCCGGGAGTTCCCCGGACACGGAGGACAAGCTCGGCAAGCTGCGCGAGGAAGCGCTGGTCGCGGGGGATCACGTGGCCGCCTCGCGCGCGAGCATCGCTCTCGGGCTCGCTGCCGCCGCCGCCGGAGACAACACGAACGCGATCGAGCGGCTCGAGCAGGGACTCGAGCTCGCGCCCGTCTCGCCGAGCCTCCGGCCCGACGTCTTCGCGACTCTCGGCCACGCGTACTCGGCCAGCGGCCGGCCCGACCGCGCCGTCGAGCTGTTCCAGAAGTGCCTCGCCGATCTGAAGGAGCTCGATGCCGGCGACCTCGCCGCTGAAGTCAGGTTCACCACCTACCTCAGTTACGCGCTGACCGACCTCGGGGATCTCGCCGGAGCCCAGGCCGTCCTCGACGAGGCCCTCGAGCGCGCAGAGGCGGTGACGGATGCGTACTCGCGCGTTCGCCTCTACTGGTCGCTCGCGCGGCTCAACGACGTTCGCGGGCAGGCCGCTGCCGCACTCGACTGCATCCGGCGCGCGATGGCGCTGCTGGAGGTCACCGAGGACACGCTCCATCTCGCGCGGGCACACTTGCTCTGCGCCGACATCCTGATGTCGCAGGACCGACATGACTCCGCGGGACGGCACCTCGGGCTCGCCGAGAAGCTGTTCGGCACACAGCCCGAAGCGCTCGATCTCACGAACCTCCGCCGCGACCAGGCAAAGCACGCTGCCCGGACTGGAAACGGAGAGCAGGCGGTCTCCTACGCGCGCGCCGCACTGGAGTCGGCGGGCGAGGAGAACCCACACGAGCGGGGGAACGCGCTCTGGGCTCTCGCCGAGGGCCTGACGCTCACCGGTGAGACGGACGACGCGGACTCGGCGTTCCGGGACGCGACCAAACTGCTGGAAGAGCACGGGCACCGGCGCGACGTCGGCGAGGCCTACCGCTCCTGGGGCAAGTTCCTGCGCCGCGCAGGCCGGGAGGATGACGCGCTCGAGGTCTTCGAGCGCGCCGCCGATCTCGCCTCCGAGCCGCTGACCGTCGAAGCGCACGGACCGCGGTGATCGCGGCCGCGGTTCGGCCGCGCGGCCCCTTCTCCCTCCGGATCTCGTCCCGCCTCGCGGGAGACGCGACGCGGAGCTTCGCTTCGGGCCCGCTCTTCGCCGCCCTTGCCGCGGGCGGCACCGGCCGCGCCTGGCAGCAGCCGGACGGCGTCGTCCAGCTCCGAGCGCCCGACGAGGCCGGGATCGAGGAGCTGCGCTTCGTGCTCGCGCTGGACGACGACCACTCCGAGTTCCTCGCGCGGTTCCGGGACGACCCGCTGCTGCGGCTCGCCCTGCCTCGCCTCCGCGGCTACCGCCCGCTCCGGCTGCCGACGGTCACGCACGCGTTGCTGCGCGCGGTGTGCGGCCAGCTGATCCAGGCGAGCCGTGCGCGCGCGATCGAGCGGAACGTCATCCGCGCCGTGACCTCGGCGTTGCCGGGAACGCGCTTCCATGAGCCGCCGACGCCCGCCTCCTTCGCGGCCTTCTCGCCGGCGCAGCTGCGGCGGCTCGGCCTCGGCGCGCGGCGCGGCGCGACGCTGATCCGCCTGTGCCGCTCACTCGACCTCGAGGGACTGCGCTCCAAGCCCACCGCTTCGGCGGCCGACCGCCTGGAGCGCGAGCGCGGCCTCGGGCCCTGGTCAGTTGGCGTCGTCTCGCTGGAGGGTCTCGGGCGCTTCGAGCGCGGGCTCGTCGGCGACCTCGGCCTCGTCAAGCTCGCGTCCGCTCTTCGCGGTCGCTGGGTCGAGGCCTCGGAGACCGCGGAGCTGCTGGAGCCGTACGGCGAATGGGCGGGTCTCGCGAGCGTGTACCTGCTGCAGGCATACCGGCTCGGCCTCGTGCCTTTGCCGGAGCGTAAGGCCGCCTAAACTCAAAGCAAATGGCAACAGACCCGCGCAAGGTCGCGATCCTCGGCCTGGGCACGATCGGCGAGTCGCTGCTCAGCGGCCTGCTCAGCGGCGGCTGGCGCGAGGCTTCGGAAGTCGCCGTCACCGTGCGGAGCGAGGAGCGCGCGGTGGAGCTCGCGGAGCGCTACGGCGTGTCCGCTGGGACGTCGAACGCCGAGGCGATCGCCGGCGCGACCCTGGTCGTAATCGCCGTGAAACCGCAGGACTTCGAGGTGCTGCTCGGCGAGATCGGCGGCCTGCTCACCCCGGAGCAGACTGTTCTCTCGGTGGCCGCAGCCATCCCGACCGCGGCGATCGAGAGCCGGATCGGCGCCGGCGTACCCGTCGTCCGCGCGATGCCCAACCGCCCCGCAACCGTGCACGAGGGCATCGCGGGGATCTGTGCAGGCGCGCACGCGGGCGACGAGCACCTGACGCTCGCAGAGGAAGCCCTCAGCCATCTGGGAGCGGTCGTGCGCGTGGCGGAGCGGTACATGGACGCCGTGACCGCCGTCTCGGGCTCGGGGCCTGCGTACTTCGCGCTGCTCGCCGAGGCGATGGTCGAAGCCGGGATCCTGCTCGGCCTGTCGCGGGAGATCTCGACGCAGCTCGTCGTGCAGACGATGCTCGGCACGGCGCACGTGCTGCGCGACGAAGGCGTCCACCCGGTCGACCTGCGCGAGCAGGTGACGTCGCCGGGCGGGACGACGATCCGGGCGATCCGCGAGCTCGAGCGCGCGGGCGTTCGCGCAGCCTTCCTGAACGCAATCCAGGCCGCGATGGAGCGGTCGCAGGAGCTGGCGCAGGGCGAGATGTGACGCTGTTCGGGGTCGAACTCGTGGTGCTCGACAGCCCGGAGGAGGCCGCCTCCGCGGTCGCGGACGAGCTCGCCGCGGCGGCGCGCTCGGGGCTCTCGATCGTGCTCACCGGCGGGAAGTCCCCCGGCCGCGCCTACGAGCTTGCCGCCGAGCGACAGCCGGACTGGAGCCGGGCGACGCTCTGGTGGGGAGACGAACGCTGCGTCCCGCCCGACGACGAGCGCTCGAACTTCCGGCTCGCCCGCGAGAAGCTGCTGGACAAGGTGGCGGTGCAGCCGCGCGAGCTCCACCGGATCCGCGGCGAGGCCGGCGCCGAGGCCGCGGCGGCCGAGTACGACAGCGAGCTCGAAGGCGCGTCGCTCGACCTGGTCCTGCTCGGGATCGGGCCGGACGGCCACACGGCGTCGCTCTTCCCCGGGCAGCCCACGCTCGAGGAGCGCGAGCGGCGGGCGATCCCGGCGGAGGCCACGATGGAGCCGTTCGTGGAGCGCGTCACGCTGACGCTGCCGGTGCTCTGCTCCGCGCCCGAGGTCCTCTTCCTGGTCACAGGCGAGGGCAAGGCGGACGCGGTCGAGCGGGCCTTCGGCCGTCCTCCGAGCGCCGAGACGCCTTCGAGCCTCATTCGTTCGGCGGCCGGGAGAACGCGCGTGATCGCCGACAAGGCCGCAGCAGCGGCGTTGCATTAGTTCGGCGCCGGTCGTATACATACGCGCATGACGCCCGAGCCGCCCGGGATGCTCGACGTCCTCATGCTCGACCAGCCCGAGCAGTTGAAGGCGCTCGGGCACCCGTTGCGCCTGCGCATCCTCGAGACGCTCGGGACGAGCGACGACGCAGGCGACGCGCTCACGAACCGCGAGCTCGCCGAACGCCTCGGGGTCGATCCCGGCCACCTGCACTTCCACGTGAGGATGCTCCTCCGCGCGGGCCTGATTGCGTTGGCCGAAGACGGCGGGCGCGGCCGCGAAAAGCCGTACCGCCCGGTCGCCCGCACGCTGCGGGTCGCGCCGGAGCTGCTCGCGTCGGGCCTGACGAGCGACCTGCGCGAGGCGATGCTCAGCGAGGTGCAGCACGGCTGGGCCGAGCACGGCGCGAAAGGGACGTTCCGCTCGGCTCAGGTAACCGCGCGCCTCACGCCCGAGAGGGCCCTCGAGCTCCTGACGGAGCTCGTCGAGCAGGTGCGGGAGGCGGAGGAGGAAGGCGTCGAGCCGCTCGTGATCACGGCTGTGTTCCACCCGCCGACGCGGCGGGCGACGGGAGAAGCGGAGAGCTGAGCTCCGCCTCGATGCCCTCGCGCGCGGCGAGGGCCTGAAGGACGAGGACCGTGTCTGCGACCGGCAGGTCCTCGAGGTACTCCTCACGGGTCTCGAACGACTCGAGCACCGCCTCGGCCGCCAGCTGGTAGCCGAGGACGTCACTTGCAGCGATGAAGGCCAGCGCGTCGCCGACGTCGGTCGGGAAGTCGTCGTGCGTGCGAATCCAGTCCGCGTGCTCGCGTGCCTGCCTTCGCCGGCCCAGGACGAGCTCGGCGAGGGCCGCGGCGTAGAGGCCGATCGGTGAGTCGGCGCCGGCGGCCCCTGCATCGAGGGCCCAGCGGGCAGCGTCCTCCGCGCCGTCCCAGTCTCCGGCCATGACGAGCGCCTTCAGCGCGCCGATCGGCCGGCCCCAGCTGCCGGGCGGCGCGTCCTGGAAGCTCTCGCGGTAGCGCTCGGCCGCGCGGCGGAGCCACTCGGCCGCCTCGTCCCGGCGGTCGAGCATCAGGAGAGCAAGCCCGGCCCCGCCCGCCGCGTTGCCGAGCCGGGTCAGCTGCTTCTGCCGAGCGTCGGCGTCGTCGGCGTCGGGCAGCCGAGCCTCGCCGTCGCGGTACCGCTCCTGCTCGCGGGCGAGATGTCCTTCCCAGTTCACGTCCCATTTCTCTGGGGCCACGGCTCGCGAGTGTACGACTAGGCTCTCCGCGTGGGCCGGGAGCTGCGCGAGGTGGTGTACGTGGACGGCGTTCGCACCGCGTTCGGGCGCGCTGGGGCGAAGGGAATCTTCTGGCGCACGCGCGCCGACGATCTCGGGGTCAAGGTCGTCCGGGAGCTGCTGCGACGCAACCCGCAGCTGCCGCCGGAGCGGATCGACGACGTCGTCATGGCGGCCACCGCGCAGGTCGGCGACCAGGGCCTGACGTTGGGTCGCGACGTGGCGCTGCTCGCCGGGCTGCCGCAGTCGGTTCCCGGGTTCGCCGTCGACCGGATGTGCGCAGGCGCGCTCACGGCCGTGACCTCGGGCGCGGGCGAGATCGCGATGGGCGCGGCGGAGGTCGTGCTCGCCGGCGGCATCGAGCACATGGGACACCACCCGATGGGCGAGGACGTCGACTTCAACCCGCGCTTCGTCGCCGAGCGGCTCGTCGACCCCTCGTCGGTGACGATGGGCGCCACCGCCGAGAACCTGCACGACCGCTTTCCGCAGCTGACGAAGCTCGACGCGGACGAATTCGCGGTGCGGTCTCAGCAGCGCGCCGCGGCCGCCTGGCAGAACGGCGTCATGCGCGAGACGGTCGTGCCGATGTCGGTCTTCACGGAGGACGGTTGGCGTCTCGCCGACCGCGACGAGTTCCTGCGGCCGGAGACCTCGCTTGACGGCCTCTCCGATTTGCCGACCCCGTTCCGCGCCGGCGGCCGCGTGACGGCGGGGAATTCGGCCGGGCTGACGGACGGCGCCGCGGTGTGCCTGCTCGCCTCGGAGGAGGCGGCGCGCGAGCTCGGGCTCGAGGCGCGGATGCGGCTCGTCTCCTACGCGTTCGCGGGTGTCGAGCCGGAGCTGATGGGGCTCGGGCCGGTTCCTGCCACGCGGAAGGCGCTCTCGCTCGCGAGCCTTACGCTCGACGAGATCGGTCTCTTCGAGCTGAACGAGCCGTTCGCGGTGCAGGTCCTGACCTGGTGCGAGGAGCTCGGCGTCGACCCGGAAGACGAGCGGCTGAACCCGTACGGCGGCGCGATCGCGTGTGGGCACCCGCTGGCGGCGACGGGCGTGCGGTTGCTGGCGCAGCTGGCGTACGGATTCCGAGAGCGGCCCGACGTGCGCTACGGGTTGACTGCGCTCTGCGTCGGGATGGGCATGGGCGCAGCGGTCGTCTGGGAGAACCTCGCTGGCCGCGACTGAGTTCAAGCTCGCACGGGCCGGCGAGGTCGCGCTCGTCACGATCGACAACGGCGAGGACTACACGAAGCCGACCTTCTTCGGGCGCGCCGCGCTCGAGTCGCTGGAGCGGCTCCTGCCTGAGCTCGAAGGCGGCGACTGGGCGGCGCTCGTGATCACCGGCAAGCCGTTCGTCTTCGCGGCCGGGGCGGACATCACGGAGTTCCCGGGCGCGACGCGGGACCTCGCGGTCGAAGGCAGCCGCGCAGGGCATGAGCTGTTCGGCCGGATCCGCGCTCTCCCGTACCCGACGGTGGCGGCGGTCAACGGCGCCTGCCTCGGCGGTGGCGTGGAGCTCGCGCTGCACTGCGACGTGCGCACGATCTCGACCGCCGTGCGGCACTTCGCCTGCCCCGAGTGCTTCCTCGGGATCGTCCCCGCGTGGGGCGGGACGCAGCTCGTGCCGCGCCTCGTCGGCGCCGAGGTCGCGGTGAAGTTCATCGTCGCGAACGCGATGCGCCAGAACCGGATGCTGAGCGGCCCCGAGGCGTTCGAGCTCGGCTTCGCCGACCGCCTGCTCGAGCCGGCCGAGTTCCTGGACGAGTCGCTCGCCTTCGCCCGCGAGCTCGTCGCGTCACACTCTCGTCACGGTGCCAGGCACCGTGAAGAAAGCGTCGCGGAGGTGATACGGAAGGCGCGCGCGAGGCTGGACGGGCAGGTGCACGGCGCGGCGCCCGCGCCCTACCGGGCGCTCGACCTGATCGAGGGCGCGCTCTCCGGCTGGTCGCTCGAGGAGGGCTACCGCGCCGAGGAGGAGGCCGTCGCCGACCTGCTCCCGAGCCGCGAGGCGCAGGCGTCGCTGTACGCCTACGACCTCGTCGAGCGCCGCGCCAAGAGCCCGCCCGGCAAGCCCAAGGCCGAGCCACGCCCGCTGCGAAAGCTCGGGATCGTCGGCGCCGGCCTGATGGCCGCCCAGCTCGCCGCCCTCTTCCTGCGCCGGCTCGAGCTGCCGATCGCGATGCGAGACGTGAGCGAGGAAGCGCTCGCCAGCGCCCGCGAGACCATCGAGGAAGAGCTCGCCGACCAGGTCTCTAAGGGCCGCTACGACGAAGGCAAAGCGAGCTTCCTGGCCTCGCTCGTCACCACTTCGACCAGCTACGACGACTTCGCCGACTGCGACCTCGTCCTCGAGGCGGTCTTCGAGGAGCTCGACGTCAAGCGCCAAGTCTTCCGAGAGCTCCGCGCGACGGCCCAGCCCGATTGCGTGCTCGCGACCAACACCTCGAGCCTCTCGGTCGCCGAGATGGGCGCCGACGTCGGCATCCACTTCTTCAACCCGGTCGCCCTCCTGCCGCTCGTCGAGCTCGTTCGCACGCCGGCCACCACCGACGAGCAACTCGCCACCGCCTGGGCCTTCGCGGAGCGCCTGCGCAAACGGCCCGTCCTCGTCCGCGACGCCCCGGCGTTCGTCGTCAACCGCGTCCTCACCCGCCTGATGTCCGTCGTCCTCGACGCCCTCGAGCACGGCAACACGGCCGACGAAGCCGATGACGCGATCCTCAGGCTCGGCCTGCCGATGGCGCCCTCCGTGCTGCTGCAGATGGTCGGCCCGCGAGTCGCGAACCACGTGCTCGAGACCCTGCACGCGGCCTACCCCGACCGCTTCCAGCTCTCGCAGACCCTCCGGAACTACGCCGAAGGCCGCGACGAGATCGCCGTCCGCGACCACGACCCGCGCAACCCGGGCGAGATCCTCGAGCGAGCCCTCGACGCCGTCGCCGACGAGATCCACCACCTGCTCGAGGAGGGCGTCGTCGCCGAAGCCGCCGACGTCGACACGGCTCTCCTGCTCGGCGCAGGCTGGCCCTTCTGGCTCGGCGGAATCACCAGATACCTCGACCAGACCGGCAGATCAGAGAGGATGTTCGGCAAGACCTTCGCATGAGCGTAGGCTTGACGGAGCTCAACAAGGAACGGAGGCGCCGGCTCGGCCGGTGCCGGGAGTGGAAATGAGCGACGACTGGCGCATCCGCATCGAGCTGCCCGAGGAGGCCCACGCAGGTTCGTTCCTGGGCCGGCTCGGCTTCGACCTCGGCAGCGACGAGGCCCGGCAGCTCGCCAAGGAGCTCGAGGGCCGCCGCCTGGCCGTCTCGCAGGACGACAACGAGCTCTTCGTCTACGCGTCGTCGCAAGCCGAGGCCGAACAGGCGCGCGCGATCGTCCAGGCCGAGCTCGCCGACGAGGGCATGCAGGGAAGCGTCTCGCAGCCCGAGCGCTGGCTTCACGAGGAGGAGCGCTGGTCGGACGAGCCGCCCCAGGAGACCTGGGAAGAGGAGGAGGTCGAACGCGGCCAGGCACCGTGGGAAGTACGTGTCGAGCGCGAGTCCCACGCGGCCGCGGAGAAGCTCGCCGACGAGCTGGAGGCCGAGGGCTACAAGCCGCTGCGGCGGTGGCAATACCTGATCGTGGGCACCTCGACCCGCGAGGAGGCGGAAGAGCTCGCTCGCCGCCTCCACGGCGAGGCCGAGCCGGCCTCGCAGCTTGCGTGGGAAGTCGCGCCCCGCAACCCGTTCGCGATCTTCGGCGGTCTCGGCAGCAGCGGGACGCCCCTCTAGCAGCGCCCGGATCGGCTACACTGCTGGGTGCGACGCTCGCCAGGGGATTCACCGTGAGCGCGCTCTCTTCCTGAGATTGTGGCAGCACCGGACGTGCTGCCGGACATGCCAGAAGCGATCGAGCAGCCGACGCTAGCGCCGGAGGCTGCGGACGGCCTAGCCGCCTCCGCCCTCCAGGCCGAAGCTTGGGCCGGGGAGCCCTTCCTCCATCCGGACGAGGACCCCGGCATCGTTCTCGCGCCCGGGACTGCCCGCCGCCGCGCGCTCGATGACGCCGTCGCGGAGATCGAGGCCGGAGCGAACGAGCCGTCGTACGGCTGGAAGATCCGCTACGCGCTGATGCTCGGCCTCGAGCGCGTGCTCAGCGCCAACCCGCCGACCCTGGCCTCCGGTACGGAGCTCCGCCGCCACCAGGTCGACGCGCTCGCAGGGATGCTGACCGAGCTGATCGCGGCCACCCAGGTGGAGCCCGAGCAGAACGGCAACGGCGCCGCGCCCGCCGAGGAGCTCGAGCAGGAAGACGAGGAAGAAGACCTCGGCATCCACCTCGAGGCCGTCGCCGAGGAAGAGCTCGAGCTGCCCGAGCAGCACACCGGCAGCGACCCGGGTGCGAGCCGGCGCTACCGCTTCCGCCACCCGACCGCGTCCGGCAAGACGATCGCCGCGGCCGGCTTCGTCGAGGCCGCGCGCACGCTCGGCGTCCTGATCCTCACCCACCGCCGCCTGCTCGTCACCCAGTTCCACCGCGAGCTGACCGCCGAGGGGTACGGCGACCGGTTCACGGACGCGATCGAGAAGGGCCACACCCTGCCGCGCAAGGACCCGGTCACCGTCCAGACCTACGCCTGGTTCGCGCGCCACTGGGACGACATCGACCCGCACGCGTACCAGCTCGTGATCTGCGACGAGGCCCACACGGCGCTCGGCGAGAAAACGAGCCAGGCGATCCGCGGGCTCTCAGACCCGATCTACATCGGCATGACGGCCACCGAGCAGCTGATCGCCAAGCAGGTCTCGGACGTGTTCCCCGCCTCGATCGACGAGCTGCCCCTCGGCGACGCCGCGCGGCGCGGGCTGATCGCCCCGCTTCGCTGCCTGCGCGTTCCCCCCGCGGCGGCGATCTCGTCCGTGCCGATCGTCGGCGGCGACTTCGAGGAGCGCGCTCTCGCCGCCGTGCTCGACCACCGCGCGTTGAACCAGGCGGCCGCGAGCCTCTACCGCGACCGCTTCGACAACACCCCCGGGATCGTCTACGCGGCCGGCGTCGAGCACGCGTACAACCTCGCCAAGGAGTTCCGCGCGACGGGCCTGAAGGCCGAGGCGGTCAGCGGCAAGACGCCGCCCGTCCAGCTGGCCGAGACGCTCGCCGCGTACGAGCGCGGCGAGATCAACGTCCTGATCAACGCGATGCTGCTCGCCGAGGGTTGGAACTCACCGCGCGCGACGGTCGTGATGCACCTCGCGCCGACCGCCTCGCGCCGCGTCTACCAGCAGCGCATCGGCCGGATCATGCGGACGCACCCGCGCAAGGAGGCGGGCGTCGTCGTCGACTTCGTCCCGAAGGGCTCGACGCACAACGAGCGGGCGATCTCGCTCCACAGCCTGCTCGACGCGGACTTCTACCGCGAAGGCGCCCGCGTCACGCCGGCTCCCCGCCGTCGCGTCCAGCGCCGAGCCCGCCGGAAGCTCTCCCCCGCGCCGTGGCTCGTCCCGGTTACCCCCGACGTGAAGCGCCGCCTCGCCGTGATCACGCGCGAGTGGCAGCGGATCGACCCGCGCTTCCTCGACGACGACGAGCAGGCCTACTGGGCCACGATCGCCGGGCGCAACGTGCGCTTCGACGAGCGGGTCGAGTTCGTCAAGAAGTTCACCGAGGGCAAGGCGACGAAGGGCGCGCTCGAGCAGTTCCTGATGGCCTGCGCGGCCGAGAACCCGAATCGGCGCCTCCGCCTGACCGCGCTCGCCGACCGCGTCTCGATGACGGTCGACCGCGCGAGCTTCGACGACCTCGTCACGCTCGTGACGCAGGCGCCGACCTGGGACAAGGACCGCGTCCAGGGGGTCCGGACGCTGCTACGCGCGCTGGGCGACAACAAGGCGGACGCGCCCGAGCAGATCCTCGCGCGCTGGACGTGGCGCCTCGCGCGGGCGACGCGCAAGGTGCAGGACCGGCGCGCGAGCGGCGAGTTCCCGGAGGCCAAGCGGCTCCTGGGCGCGCTGGCCAACTCCAGGGGCCACCGGCACGAGGAGAACGCGGCGAAGCTCGTCAACGCCGCGCTCGACCAGCCGCGCGAGGTCGGCGCGGCGCTGCTCGCCTCGGCCGAGGGCTACACGCCGCGGGCGAACAAGCTGATCGACGCGGCGCGCGAGCGACTCGGGACGATCCAGGAGGTCGCGAACGCGCTCGCGGACAACCTGCCGGCGCCGAAGGCCAGTTCCGGCCGCTCTCGGCGCAGGCGGCGGAAGCGCAAGAAGAAGGGCCCAGGTCAGGGACAGGCACAGACACGGCCAGGCCCAGGCGCAGGACAACGGCGCAAAGCCGGAGGCGAAGGCACAACCGGAGCCCGAAACCGCTCCGGCCGCCGAGGCGTAACGCCTCATGCCGGCACGAGACTAGGTACCAGGACATGCTGCTCTACGGCATCGCCTTCCTCGCAGGGGTCGTCACAGCGATCTCACCGTGCGCCTACCCGGTGCTCCCCATCGTTTTCGCCGGTGGCGCGAGCGGCGGGGAGCGCCGGCCCTTCGCGATCGTCGCCGGGCTCGTCACGACCTTCCTCGTCTCGCTGCTAGCTCTCACGTGGATCATCGACCGGCTCGGGCTGCCGAAGGACCTGCTGCGCAACATCTCGATCGGGCTGCTCTTCCTCGCGGCGGCGACGCTGATCGTCCCGCAGCTCGGCCGCGCGCTGGAGCGGCCGCTCGCCCGCTTGAGCCGGCGCCGCGGCGGCGACCTCGGCGGCGGCTTCCTGCTCGGCGCCGCGCTGGGGCTCGTCTTCGCGCCCTGCGCAGGCGTCGTGCTCACCGCGGTCGTCGGGGAGACCGCCAGCTCGTCGGGAGTCCGCCGGTTCGGCGTCGCCCTCGTGTACGCCCTCGGCGCGGGCCTGACCTTGCTCGGGATCGCGATCCTCGCCCGCCGCAGCCTCCCGCGCCTGCGCGCCTTCGACGTCAACCGCCTGCGGATCGCGCTCGGCGTCGTGATCGGCCTGGCGACGCTCGGCATCGCGTTCAACCTCGACACGAAGCTGCAGACCCGCTTCCCGGACTACACGAGCGCGCTCCAGTCGGCCGTCGGCGAGAAGAGCTGCTACGCGCGCAAGCACCTTGGCCAGCGCTGTCTCGCCTCGCGCCAGGTGGCCTCGGGCCCGAAGGCGCCGAACTTCACGGGCATCTCGGACTGGATCAACTCGAAGCCGCTGACCACGCAGAAGCTGCACGGCAAGGTCGTCCTGGTCGACTTCTGGACGTACTCGTGCATCAACTGCCTGCGCACGCTCCCGCACCTGAAGGCCTGGTACTCGGCGTACCACAAGAAGGGTCTGGAGATCGTCGGCGTGCACACCCCGGAGTTCGCCTTCGAGCACGTGCCGTCGAACGTCCGCAAGGCAGTGCGCGACCTCGGCGTTCCCTACCCCGTCGCGATCGACAACTCCGCGGCGACGTGGAAGGCGTACCACAACTCCGCCTGGCCGACGGAGTACCTGATCGACCGGTCCGGCCGGATCCGCGAGGTCAGCGAGGGCGAGGGACGCTACGACGACACCGAGCGGAGGATCCGCGAGCTACTCGGCGAGTCGTCGAACATGCTCGTCGCCTCGGTGCCGGACAAGACGCCGAGCCACCTGCGCATGACCCCCGAGTCGTACCTCGGCTGGCTGCGGCTCGACCGCTACGCGGGCGGCCACATCGACCCGAGCGCGTTCGCCGAATACCACTTCCCGCGCTCGATGCCGCCCGACAGCCTTGCCTACGCGGGCCGCTGGAAGGTCGACCCGGAGCGGATCATCGCCGGCAAGGGCGCGAAGCTGCGGCTCCTGTTCACCGCGCAGGACGTCTACATCGTCCTCGGCGGCCACGGGCGACTTGGCGTCTACTTTGACGGCCACCACGAGAAGACGATCCGGGTCAACGGCCTCAGCCGCCTCTACACGGTGCTGAGCTTCCCGAAGGAGGTCCAGTACCAGCTGCTGGAGCTGCGCTTCACGCCGGGGATCCAGGCGTACTCGTTCACCTTCGGCTAGAGGCCGCGAGCTACGTGTCGCCTGAGGGAAGCGTCACGCTGCCGTCGTCGTTCAGGCCGAAGCCCGGGTTGTGCGCGATCTCCCAGGCGTGGCCGTCGAGGTCGCGGAACGCGCCGGCGTAGCCGCCGTAGAACGTCTCCGAGGGCTCTCGGGTGACCTCGGCGCCGTTGCTTCTCGCCAGCTCGACGATCTCGTGGACCTCCTCGCGCGAGGCGACGTTGTGCGCCAGGGCGATGCCGCTCCAGCCGCCGTCGTCAGGGATGCCCATGTCGGCGGCCAGCTTCTCGCGGCTCCACAGCACCACGACGACGCCGTTCGCCTGGAAGAAGCTCGTCTCCTGGGCCTCCCAGCTCACCGACCAGCCGAGCGCCTCGTAGAAGCTCTTCGCTCGCTCGTAGTCGGAGACGCCGAGGGTGACGAGGCTGACGCTCTGCCGCAATGCCTACTGCTCGCGGGCGGCGTCCTCGCCGCCGCCGTTCTGCTCGCGCTCCCGGAGGAAGCGCGTCAGCTCGGCTGCGAGCGCGTCGCCTGACGGCAGGTCGTGCTGCTCTTCCAGCTCGTCGACGCGCCGCTCGAGCTCCTCGACGTACGAGGCCGTGTCCTCGTCCGAGGCGACCGCCTCGCTGACCTGCTCCTCGTAGCTCCGCGCCGCCTCCTCCAGCTCGTCGACGTCGACCTCGATCCCGATCAGGCTCCCGAGCCGCTCGCACAACGCGACCGCGGCCCGCGGGCTCGGGGTGAGCGAGACGTAATGCGGAACGGCGGCCCAGAGGCTTGCGGAGGGGATGTTCGCGCCCTTGCAGGCGTCGTGAAGGACGCCGACGATCCCGGTCGGGCCCTCGTAGCGTGACGACGAGAGCCCGAGCTGCTGGACGAGCTCCTCGTCGGTGGCGCTGCCGGTGACCGGCGACGGCCGCGTGTGCGGAACGTCTGCGAGCAGCGCGCCCAGCGTGATCATCAGCTCGACGCCGAGCTCTTTGACGAGCCCCATCACGAGCTCCGTGAACGTCCGCCAGCGCAGGTTCGGCTCGATCCCGAGCAGGAGCACGACGTCGCGGTCGAGCCCGTCGGGCCGCGCGTGGTAGAAGGCCGTCTCGGGCCAGTCGATCCGACGCGTCACGCCGTCCTCGAGCGAGACGTGCGGGCGGGCCGCCTGGAAGTCGAAGAAGTCCTCCGGATCGACGTCCGCGAACCGCTCCGCTTGCCATGTCTTCGCGAGGTAGCCGGCCGCGAGGGAGGCCGCCTGGGCGCCGTCGTTCCAGCCGCGGAAAGCCGCGACCAGCACGGGCCGGGTGAGCTGCGGCCGCCGGTGGACTCGAAGCTCGCCGGCCATCGTTTCAGTCTACGTGCGGCCCGGCACGAAGCGGGGCCGGCGGGCGCCACAGAACCGTCACGAAAGCCACCAGCAGCGCCCAGACGGCCGCGGCGAGGCCGACGTGGGCCAGCACGAGGCCCCACGGCAGGTGAGTCCGGTACTGGATCTCACCCAGGCCCATCTGCACGAGCAGGAGGACGAACAGGGCCGCACCGAGCGCGAACAGGCGCGGCGAGCGCTCCCTGCGCGCGGCGAGGTACCCGAGCACGAACACGATTCCGGCCGCGAAGACCGCCACCGACGCGGCGTGGACGTAGATCACCGGCTGCAGCCGCCAGAGCCGCGAGACGTGCTCGGTGCCACCGCCCGCATGAGGCCCGGCCGCCGTGGCGAGCGTCCCGGTGACGAGCAGCGCCAGCGCCGCAGCCGCGACGACGACGCCGAGGCGCCGCAGCTCGAGCGGCACGAGCGGCTCGGCCCGGCCGCGAACGATCGCGAACACCTCGAGCGCGAGCACGACTGCGCCCGCGAGGACGATCATCGAGAGCAGCAGGTGCGAGGCGACCACGGGCCAGCGCAGGTCGGTCTTCACGGCGAGGTAGCCCAGCGGCGCCTGCGCGAGGGTTCCCGCGAAGACGCCGAACGCGAGCCGTCGGGCGCCGCGGGAGAGCTCCGGCGTCCGCAGCGCCGCCAGCGCCGTCAAGAGCACGAGAACGATCGTGACTCCGCCGACGACGCGGTTCCCGAACTCGATGAACGCGTGGTAGTCCTTGGCCGGCAGCGGGTGGCCGCGCTCGCAGCCGGGCCAGTGACGGCAGCCGAGGCCCGAATCGGTGAGGCGGACTGCCGCGCCGGTCACGACGATCAGCCACAGCGCGCCCACGGATGCGAGGGCGAGCCGGAGAAAAGCGGCCGCGGAGAGCTCGAAGCCCCGGGCCCGCGCAGAGGTGGTGTCGACAGCCATCAGCGGAGCGGCTCCAGCAACGCAGGGTAGCCGTCGGCACCGTCGAAGGGCGTCGGCCGCGAGCCCAGGAAGAGCGGCCGGTCGGCGGCGTTCAGGAGCACCGGCATCAGGTCGGGGCCGCGAAGCTGGCCGAGGATTCCCGCGGCGCAGTCGAGCTCGCCGAAGCGCTCGACCGAGTCCGCGCGCACGCCCGGTCCCGCGACGAGCAGCGGCACCGGGTCGCCCGAGTGGATCACGTCCGGCGAAGCGGGGGTCGCGTGGTCGCCGGTGATGCAGACGACGGCGCGGTCGGTCGGGAGCGAGTCGAGCGCGGCATCGAGCAGCTCGATCGTCTCGCGCTTGACCTGCGGATCCTTCGTGTGCCCCGCGGCATCGGTCGTCTTCTGGTGGACGAAGACGAAGGTGTCGCCCGCATCCAGCCGCTCGCGCACCAGCTGCACACGACCACGCAGGTCGGCGACGGGGTCGTCCGTCTCCGGCGCGTCGACCGGCTCGAGCCCGAGCGCCCTCCCGAGCCCGCGCAGGAAGGCCGAGTCGGCCGCGAACGCACCGGTGATCCCGTGGCGCTCGAGGAACGACGGCACCTGCCGCGGCCGGCCGAACCACTTGAGCGTGATCACGTTGAACCGCTCGCCCTCGAGCCGCCGCATCACCTCGCGGGTCCATTCCTCGCACGCCCGCGCGGTGCGCTCCGCCTCGGGGACGACCGCCTGCGGACGCAGAACCGGGTACCACGCACGGAAGAACGCGTCGCTGTCGGTCACGCGCTCGTCCGCGCCGCCCGAGATCCGCAGCACCGCCTCGCCGCGCCAGACATGCGTCAGCGAGAAGGTCAGCCCGTCGACCTCGATCCCGTCGCAGCGCTCGACGAGCCGCTGGGCCTCCTCCGCGTCGCGCCCGGAATCCGGGCGGCCCGTGAGCCACCAGCCGCCGTCGCGCTGCTCGGCCGGCCGCAGCGCCGCGTAGGCGAAGACGTGCTCGCCGCTCACGTCCTGGCCGCGGCCGAGCGCCTCGAAGACCGCGCGGCCCGGAAACTCGTCGGGCCGGTAGCCGAGGAGCGACCAGTGCGCGACCTCGCTGGACGGCGCCCGGCCCGGACCGACCGCGTACAGCACCCCGCACGAGCCCGAGGCCGCGAGCCGGTCGAGGTTCGGCGTGTCCGCCGCCTCGTTGCCGGTCCGGCCCTCGAGCGCATCGTAGGCCCGGTCACCGAGCCCGTCGAGGAGGATGACGACGATCGGATACATATGGGGCGCAGGCTAACCCGCGCCCCATATGCAGTCAGTTACCTAGCTCGGTAGACGCGGCTGCGGCTGATGCCGTCGAGGTAGCCGGGGCCGGCCTGGTTGATCGTCATGTACGCGCGCAGCACGTAGCGGCCGCGGCTCAGGTGGAGCCGGAACGAGCCGGACGACCGGCTGCCGAGGATGACGCGCTTGATCTTGACCCACTCACCAAAGCGCGTGTGGCGCTGGATGTAGACCTTGTGGCCCTTCATCGAGTGGTTCGTGGTGACCTTGACCACGCCGAAGCCGCGGCGCGAGAGCGTGAACGCAACCTTCGGATGGACTGCGACCTGAACGGTCGAGCTGAGCGTGCTCTTCCAATGCGCCTGGAAGGTCGTGAGCAGGGTCGGCGTCACGACGGTGTCCCAGACGCCGCCCGTGCCCGTCATCAGCGTCGCGATGAGCGTCGCGGACGGGTCGCCGTACTTCTGGGCGTAGACGGTGACGGTCTCGCCGGCCTGGCCGTTCGAGATCTGGCCGGAGATGCGCGTCGCCTGTCCGTAGGTGATGATCGGCGCGCCCGCTGCGATGGTGACCGCAGGCGGCGGGCCGGTGACGACGATCTTGCCCGTCAGCGACGGGTGCAGAGCGTCGTGGTAGCGGTAGGTGCCCGAAGTGTTGAACGCGTGCTTGTACGTGTGGTTGGGCGAAATGATCCCGGACGCGAAGGCACCTGAGTTCGAGACGACCTGGTGCGTCTTGGTGTCCTTGTTCGTCCACTTGATCGAGTCGCCCGTCTTGATCGTGACGCTCGCGGGCGTGAACGCGGTCGCGGTGATGTTCACGTTTTTGGTGACCGCAGTCGTAGCCGGCTGCGAGGCGCCGGTGACCACCAGCGCGGCGGCGGCGATCGCGGCGATAACGAACGTGCGCATGAACCCGAACCCCCTTAGGTATGACGGCGAGGTGTGTCTTCCCTACTGAAACGGACGCCAAGCAGGAAAGTTCTAGGGACTTACAGCTCTTTTACACAGGGGTCCGGTGCATTTCGAGCAACAGAGCGGCGACCCCGGGCGGCACGAGGCTCTCCCAGTCGCCGCCCTCGCGGAGAGCAGAGCGCACGTCCGCGCCAGAGATCTCCTTGTCCGTGCCCTCATCGAGCACGACCACCTCGAAGCCGGCCTCGCGCAGGCGATCGAGCTTCGTCCCGCCCCAGTCCGAGAAGAGGCGGATGAACTGGACGACGTCGTCGGGGACGTACGCCGGCCACAGCTCGGGCTCGTTCACGGGAAACGGGACGACGTGCAGGCGTTCGGATTCGATGCCCGCGTCGGCCGCGGCGGCCTTGACCATCAGCATCCGCTCGACGTAGCTCCACGGATTCGACTCGGGCAGGTGGCGCAGCGGGTCCGACTCCTCCGGCAGGACACGCGCGGGATCGGGGTTCGTGATCCCGACGAAGATCTCCTCGCAGCGAACGGCGGCGCCGTTCAGGTACTCGAGGTGGCCCTTGTGAAAAGGCTGAAACCGCCCGTGGACCATCCCGCGGGCGATCATGAGACGGTGACGCCGACGCCCTCCTCGACCCAGCCCACGCGGCGCAGGAAGAGCTTCTTCGCCGCGAACTCGGCCTCGAGCGTGGCCCCCCGCTCGCGTGGCAGCGAGACCAGCAACCCGCCCGCGGTCTGAGGGTCGAAGCCGAGCCCGACCATCGCATCGGGGACACCGTCGAGCTCGACGTGCGGCGCCGCGAAGTCGCGGTTCCGCGGGTCGCCGCTCGTGCGGATCCCCTTGCGGGCGACGTCGAGAGCCCCGTCGATCGCGGGGAAGCGCTCCGACTCGAGCCGGATGCGCACGCCGCTCCGCTCGGCGACCTCGTGCGCATGCCCGAAGAGGCCGAAGCCCGTCACGTCGGTGACGGAGTTGGGCGCGAGCCCGCGCAGGACCTCGGCCGCCTTGTCGTTCAGCGTCCGCATCCAGCGGATCGCGCGCTCGAGCTGCTGCGTTCCGGCCACCCCGCTCTTGTAGCCGCTCATGATCAGGCCTGTCCCGAGCGGTTTGGTCAGGAAGACCGCGTCGCCGGGCTTGGCGCCGTTCTTCGGCCAGATCCCGTCCGGATGAACCGTGCCGACGACCGCGAGGCCGTACTTGGGCTCGGCGTCCCTGATCGTGTGGCCGCCCGCGAGGAGACCGCCGGCGGCGCGAACCTGGGCGTCGGCAGCCGCGAAGATCTCGGCCAGCATCTCCATCGGCAGCTCCTCCGGGAAGGCCGCGATCGAGAGCGCGAGCAAGGGCGTGCCGCCCATCGCGAAGACGTCGTTGAGCGCATTCGTCGCCGCGATCGCCCCGTAGTCGCCGGGGTCGTCCACGACCGGCGGGAAGAAATCGAGCGTGAAGATGAGCGCCCGCTCGTCGTCGAGCAGGTAGACGGCAGCGTCGTCGGCCGGGGACAGCCCGACGAGCAGGTTCTCGGCCTCCGTCGGCACGAAGCCCGCAAGCAGCTGCTCGAGGCGGGCAGCGGAGTACTTGGCCGCGCAGCCCCCGCAAGAAGCGAGGTCGGTGAGCTTGATCGTCTCCAGGTTCACGCGCTCTCCCAAAACGTTCGGGGAACTGTAGGGGTCATGCTGGGTTTCGTCTAGAGACGTCGGAAGGCCTCCGAATATTCCCGCCCGAACGGAGCAGCGGCGGCCACCAGGGACCGCCGCTGTCGGGGAGAGGAGGAGCTTTCTGCGGCCGAGTTCGTGCGTCTTCGCACTTCTCCTCCTAGAGATCTCCTGGCGTGCGCAGGATCTTCCAGATCATGTAGAGGCCGATCACCGCCGAGAGGCAGAATCCCGCGAGCGAGACCGCGTGGTTCACGCGCGCCATCAGCGCAGACGAGATCAGCAGTCCCACGACGATGATCGCCGCGCCGACCCGGTTTGCCACCGAGCGAAGCATGTGCTCGGTGTCGTCGAGGCTCGCCGGCACGATGCCGACCTTGAGCGTGCCTGCCTCGAGCCGGTCGGCGATCTGGCCGACGCGTCGCGGGAGGCGGGTCAGCGTCCCGATCTGCGCGTACAGGTTGGCGAACAGACGCCCGGGCTCGAGCTGGGCTTCGGCCTCGGTCAGGACGAGGTTGTACGCCTCGCGCTCGATCAGCTGCACGGGGTCGAGCTCCGGGTCGAGCGTGCGGGCGATCGAGTCGGCCTGGGCGAGCGTCTTCCCGACGAGCGCGAACGCCGTCGGCAGGCGCACTCCGTGGCGGAGGGCGATCCGCTGGAGGTCGGCCAGGCCTCGCCGGTCGGGATTCCCGCGAGCGGCCGCCAGTGGTAGCGCGGAAGCTTGCGCCGCAGCTCGTGCACGAAGCCGGGCTCGTCCGAGTCCAGGTTCGTCACGGAGAGCGTGAGCAGGAGCGCGGCGACGTCGTCGGCGCGGTTCTGCGCCACGGCGAGCAGGAGCGCCGAGAGCGTCGTCCGCGTCTCCTCGTCGAGCCGGCCGAGGAGGCCGAAGTCGAGAAGCGCGATCCGGCCGTCGTCGGTCAGGATCACGTTTCCGCGGTGCGGATCGGCGTGGTAGACGCCCTCGAGGGTCACCTGGTGGATGTAGGCCCGGAAGAAGTCGCGCGCGAGCTCCGCGGCGCGCTCCGCGGCCAGCCCGTGCCCGGGCCCGACCTTTTCACCCCTGATCCGCTCGAGCACCAGGAGGCGCTCGGTCACGTACGGCCGGATCACCTGCGGGACGATGAGGTTCTCGTAGTCGGCGACGAGCGTCCGCACGAGCTCGGTGTTGCTCGCCTCCTCGATGAAGTTCAGCTCCCCGCGCAGATGCACCTCGAGCTCCTCGGCGAGCGCGCGGAGCTGGAGCGCCTGCGCCGTCTCGGAGCGCTTGTCGAGGAACCTGACCGTCGAGCGGATCACGTCGAGGTCGAGGTCGACGTGCTCGACGATCCCGGGCCGCCGCACCTTCAGGACAACGTCGCGGCCGTCCGAGAGCACGGCCTCGTGGATCTGCGCGATCGACGCCGCGGCCAGAGGCTCGGGCTCGAGCCTCGCGAGCGCGCCTTCGCCGAGGTCCTCCCGCGCGATCCGCTCGACCTCCGCGAACGGGAACGGCGGCACCTCGTCGACGAGCTTGCCGAGCTCCTCGATGTAAACGTCCGGAAGCAGGTCCGGCCGGGACGAGAGCAGCTGCCCGAGCTTCAGGTAGGTGGTGCCGAGCTCCTCGAGCGCGCGGCGGAACTCGACGGCGCCCTCGCGCGTCGCCGGCCGGTCGCCGACGAGGCCCACCTCGCGGAGGACACGCAGCAGCCGCTGGCGTCGCGCCGTGCGCGCGACCTCGAGCGCGCGCCTCGCGCGTTGGAACCGTGCGCCCACAAAGGGTTCTTCTCCAGCCCGCTACGCCGCCGAAACTACGGGGCCAGGTGGGCGCGGACGGCCCGCGTGAGCTCTCCCGCGGAAACGGAGCCCTCGAACTCGGCCTTGATCCGGCCGTCGCGGCCCACCAGGAACGTCCACGGCTCCGTCGTGAGGCCCCACTGCCTCATCCAGCGGTTGTAGCCCTTCGTCGGGTCGTTGTCCCGGTAGACCTCGACGTGGATGAAGCGGATGCCGCTACCCGAGAAGCGCCGCGCGACAGACTGAACGACGTCCACCACCGGCCCGCAGACGCGGCTCGTGCAGAAGCGCGGCGTTGCGAAGGTCACGACGAACGGCTCGTGCGCAGCCAGCGAGCCCGCGACCGACTGGCGCAGGAGGTCGCGGTCCGGCGGAACGTCGGTCGTCAGCGCAGCGACCGGCTCGGACCCGAGCGTCGGCGTCGCCGAGGCGGGCGCCTTCGCGCCGACCTTCGGCACCGACTGGCTCGCGTCGACCTCGAACACGCTGACCGCCTGGATCCGCGCTCCGTCGGGCACCGCGACCAGCCAGTAGCGTCCGGGGCGGGGGATCCGGAAACGCGCGACGTAGATCTTCGACACGTGGCCCACCGCCGCCGCCGAGCGGCCGGGAATGCCGATGGGCTCGAGTCGTGCGGTGGTCGAGGCGAACGGCCGGGCGTCTCGGCTCGTCGCGACCCAGACGCGGGCGGTCGGCCGCTCCACCGGCTTACCGCTGTTGTCGATCACCAGGAACGGGAACCGCACCGGGCCCGGCACGAACGAGCCCGCCCCGGCAGTTACGGCCACGTCGGGCCCCGGCCGCTTCAGCAGCGAGTCGATCGTGCCGCGTGAGGACGAACCGCAGGCTGAAACGACGCCGGCCGCGATCAGGAGCACCGCGACGACACGGCCCACAGGGCCGAGTCTAGCTATGCAGGTGGCACCGTCGAGAGGATGCCCGCTGGGCCGCTGAGCAGGAGTGCGGCGGACGCGCCTAGGCCTCTGCGCGCGGTGGGAGCGTCCGTCGTTGGAGACCCCGGGCCCAGCGCGCGCGTCTTCGGCTTAGAGACCGTCGAACCAGCTGATGATGCCGCCGCCGTCGCCACCACCGTGGCTGTGGCTATGGCCGGCATTACCTGCGCAGGCGCCCGCGAACGAGAACGCCAGCAGGCACAGCGAGGCGATCACGGAGATAACACGTGCCTTCTTCATCGTCACCTCCTTCATCGGCTTAGAAGCGGACATCCTGTAGGGCTTCCGCGGCCTTGCGGTACAGCCGAGCCGCCGTGGTGTCCTCGCCACGACGCGCCGCCAGGTCGCCCTGCGCCATCCACGCGGCTGCGCGATGGCTGATCGATTCCAATTGATCTGCACTTGCCTCGGCTGAGCACAGCGTTTCCTGCGCCTCGTCGAGTCTTCCCTGCTCCATCAACGCGCGGCCCAGCACGAGCTGGGTCGGAGCGATGTCGAGCAGGAAGTCTTCGCGGCCCTCGAGGAGGTCGAGCGCGTGCCGCGCCTCCTCCTCGGCCGCCTGTACCTGACCGGTCATCAGGTGGACGTGCGCGAGCGACGAGACGACGTTCGCCGCCTCGGCCTCGCTGCCCTTGTCGAGCAGCACGCGGTACGCGTCCTTCAGCTGCTCGATCGCCTGGTCGGGCTTGCCGAGCTGGAAGCTCAGCCCGCCGAGGTTGTTCAGCAGCCGGCCGACGTTACGCTCGTCGTTCAGCTGCTCGCAATAGGCCTTGGCGCGCTCCGCGTAGCTGCGGGCGAGCACCCAGTGGCCCATGCGCTCGGCGACCATCGAAGCCTGGAAGTACGTGCTGGCCATCGTCTGCTCGTCGCCGAGAGACTGCGCGAGCTCGAGCGCGCGCTCGACGTCCTCGCGCGCCGCCTCGAGGTCGCGCTGGCGGCGGTAGCAGCGCGAGCGCCAGCCGAGGACCTCGGAACGCAGCAGGTCACACGGAAGGTCCGAGCCCTCGGCGACGCCGAGCGCCTCGCTGAACAGCGCGACGGCCGACGCGATGCTCGAAAGGTGGTAGCGGCAGACCGCCATCCGGAAGAGAACGGTCGCGCGGTCGACGTCCGAGAAGCCGGGGCCGTCCGCGATCGTCTTGCAGGCCTCGAGCAACTGGATCGCGGGCCTGACCTCGCCGCGCTCCATCCGCGCCCATGACTCTGCCATGTTGGCGCGGTACTCGAGCTCCGCGGCGCCGGTCGCAAGGACGGCGGTCCGCGAGTTCTCGACCTCCTCGATCGCCTCGTCGTAGCGGTGTGCGTTCGTCAGCGCCTCCGCGCGGGCGAGCATCGCCTCGACGCGGCTGCGCTCGTCGGCGGAGACGCCCCTCTCGAGGAAGGTGGAGTCGACGCCGAGCTTCGCGGCCAGCCATTCGACCGTCTCGTGCGTCGGGCGCGTCTTGCCGCGCTCGATCTGGCTGACGTATTCCTTAGAGAACCGGTCGCCCGCGAGATCCGTCTGCGTCAGACCCGCGGCCACGCGCAACTGGCGCAGGCGCTCGCCGAGGCGGTTGCCGGCGGAGTGCAGCGGCGCGGTGCGGGTATGGGCGGTAAGCGAGGTTCGCGGCATAGGAACAGGTGTAAGTGAAACGCATGCTTGACTTCGGCGCAAGTGTACATGCAGGGCGATCCCTCGAAATGGTTATATTCATGCGGATTCCGAGTCAAGTGACTTGTCCGAAAATCACTTGACCGAGGTACTTGACTCGTTCACAGTACGCGTGTACAGTCAGTCCACCTTGCACCGAGCCGGACGCCAGGCTCATGATGCAAGGGGCGCGCCAGAGAGTGGCGACGAAGACCCGGAGGACGTGGCTGGGCCGCAGAGCCAAGGCCTCCGGGTCGTCGCCTCTCACAGCAGGCGGGCACAACTCTCATAAGCCCCTCGTGCCGCAGCGGGGGGCTTTTTTTTGGTCCGGGGGAACCCCAACAGGCCAACTGCGTCAAGCGGCGGGCGTGTGTCTCCAGACGACCGCCGCCCGCTTCGAGTCTGCGGGCATGATCGTTTCCGTCGGCACCGCGCCGAGTCGTTCCGCGACGCGTTGGGAGCGGATGTTCTCGGGAGAGATCAGAGAGACAAGCCGGTCGATATTCGGACGCTCGAATGCCCAGTCGCGAATGGCTGCGGCTGCCTCGGTCGCGTAGCCGTGTCCCCAGTACGCCCGCGTCAAGGCCCAGCCAAGCTCGGGCTGAGCATGACTCCCTGCCTTTGCCCAGGTCGAGGGGGTCCAGTCGCGTGTGTCGAAGATCATGAGCCCGGCTTGGCCGACCACCTGCCGGTCGGATGCCGCGGTCTCGAGAATGAACGCACCGATCCCGTCGGCTTTCCAACCGCCGATCATCCCTTCGTCGATGATGGCTCGGACCTCCTCGACCGCCGAGACGGGCTCCTTTCCCAACCCCCGCATGACCTCCGCGTCCGAGAACAGGTCGTACAGATCCTCCGCATCCTGCGAAGTCGGCACGCGCAGGCAAAGCCTCTCCGTGTAGAGGCGCGGCTCCGAGGGTCCCGCTACTGCGTTACCCAGTGGATCAGGACCTTGCTCTGGTCGAGCTTGATCTCGTCGAGCGCGAACTCGGGCCGGTCGCCGTACGCGTGCTCTTCGTTGTGTGAGTGCGCCCGCAGGCGCGCGAACTCCTGGGCGACCAGGCTCCGCGCTTCGGCCGCGCTGCCCGCGTAGACGGCGACGCTCTGGTTGAACGGCTCACCCCGGTCGCCGTCCACCTTGCGGTTCAAGACGTAGATGAATCCGCTCATTTCGTCCTCCTTCCGCTCAGAAGATCAGGATCAGGGCCGCGAAGACCAGTGCCACCCCTCCGACGACGCGCTTCAGGCCGAAGAGCCGCTCCTGGATCGTGTCGCAGGCGGCCGCGAAATCTCCCCGCGCCGCCGAGACCGCGATGACCACCGCCAGCGCCCGCGCGAAGCCGTACGTCGCCATGATCGCGACCGCGGCGCCGAGGTTCCCGCTCAGCAGGGCCGCGAGCGGCAGCACGAGCAGGGACTGGTACGGGATCCTCGTGCTCACGCCGAGCCCGAGGTCGAAGCCCCAGGCGAAGATGCCGGGATAGTGGCCGAGCGAGCACGGCCAGGAGCTCGGGGTCTGGCGCTCGGAGGTGATCTGCGGGAAGGGCAGCAGGCCTGCGTCGACACACGCCGCGTACGCCAGCGCGGCCGGCACAACAACGAGGAAGATCGTGTCGAGCGTGTCGCCGAGCGCGGCTCGCAGCAGCAGGCCGCCGAGGCCGAGCAGCACGCCGATGACCGCGCCCCCGGTGATGCCGCCGAGGACGTGGATCGCGAGCGCTGTCTTTCGCCTGCCCACCTGGACCAGGGGGCCGATCTGAGCGACCATGGACAGCCCTCAGGGGCTCGCGGCCGTCGAGAGCCCGACCACGAGGCTCAGGCTGACGAGCACGAACAGCGGGATCATGGCTACACGGGGGCGCTGATCGCCTGGCCGCGTTGCTGCGCCAGCGGCGGGCACGGGCACGGCTGCTCGCCGGAGTTGACGCGCGGGACGCACGGGATGCTCAGCGTCGTGAAGCAGTGGCAGGAGGCGTTCTGGCAGCCCGGCGGGCAGTTGCACTCCGAGCAGCGCTGGCGGCAGCCGGTCCCGCTCAGGCAGCAGAACCACTCGCCCGACGTGGCGCAGCCGGCCGGGCAGCCGCCGCCCTGCTGACAGGTCTTGCACGTGTACTGGTCGCCGAGGTTGTCGCAGAGCGTCGCCGGCGAGAAGCATGGATTGCACGGACCTCCGCCGCAGCCCACGCAGCCGGAGACGGATCCGAGCGAGACACCGGTGCGCGTCAGCCAGAGGCCGGCCCCGAGCGAGCCGGCGCCGAGGAACTTGAAGAACTGCCTACGCGACGACCTCCGGGCGAGCATCCGTGCGGCCTTGGCAGCTGCGTCCACTATCCCTCCCTCGTGGTCATTTGAGGCTCCGCCTCCAGAGCGGAGAAGCGCATGCCCGCCTGCAGCGTGCCTTCCTGCTCGAGCAGCGACTCGAGCTGGCGCCAGTCGTTGGCGAGCCCGCGGATCACAACCTTGCCCTCGTGGTCGATCACGTACGCGAACGGGGTCAGGCTCACCGCGTAATCCTTCTCGATCTGCCCGTTGGTGTCCACGACCATGGGCGCCTCGAGCCGGTTCATGCGGCCGAAGCCCTGGCACGACTCGAGGTCGCCGCGACAGACGACCAGGAAATCGAAATCGTTGCGCGTGGCGCGCACCTCGTTCAGGCCCGGGATCAGCTCCCGGCACGAGAGGCAGCCCGGGGAGGTGAAGACGATCAGCCTCGGCACCGCGGGAAGGTCCGAGAGGCTCACGAGCTCGCCCGTCTCCGCCGACAGCGCGGTGAAGTCGGGCGCCTCGGCGCCGCGCTCGAGGCCGGTGTCAGTGATGAGGGCACCCGGGTCGTCGCCGAGCCGGAGCTGCAGGAGGCCGAGCTGGCGGAGCGCGCCCGCGAGCAGGAACGCGAGCAGCAGCACGACCAGCCAGAGCGCGATGTACGAAGCGAGCCAGACCCCGCTCAGTTCAGTTCCTCCGGGAAGAGCGGCACCGTGAGCGGCTGGTGGCGGAAGCTCGTTCGTCGCGTCGGGGTCGGATAGAAGACCGCGGGCTTCGTCAGGAACGACCACGCGAGCGGCAACAGGCCGGAGAGTCGCGTGGCGGCGACGAGCGCGGCCGCGACCATCAGGCCCGCCACGACCTCGCTGCCAGAGAGCGAGCGCGGCGAGCCGAGCGCGAGCACGAGCAGCACGCCTGCGAGCCCCGTCAGCACGAGCGCGCGCACGAGCGCGACGGGCGAGATCGTCTCCAGCTCGGAGGCGCCGAAGCAATGGCAGGGAGCCCGGTTCGAGCGCGCGAGGCTGACGGCGAGCGCGGCCGCGAAGGCCCCGAAGAGCACGATCGTCCCGGCCGAGGCGGCAACGGGGACGAGGTTCACGACGAGCAGCGTTCCGAGCGCGAGCTCGAGCCCGATCAGCGCGGCCCCGACGGCCGGTGCCATCACGGCAGGCACGAGCCGGTAGCGGCGAACCCCGTCGAAGAACCCGCGCGGCGCGCGAGCCTTCTCGAGCCCCGCGAGCAGGCAGACGCCGCCGAGGCCAATGCGGAGCACGAAGTACGTCGCCACGCTCAGAAGCTCTCCCCTCCCCCGCTCGCGAACGCGTTCGGGGCTGATCTTCGCGCGGAGAGGACGCTTAGGTCAAGGGGCGAGGCCGGTCATCCACTCGCGCCGGCTCGAGACGATGTCGTCGAACTCGTCGCCGACGATGTTGCCGAGGCGGTGGTCGATGGTGCTCAGCAGGCCGAGCGAGATGAAGATCCAGGCCTCGGCGTCCGCGTCGCGCTCGGCGACGATCCCGCCGGCCTCCTGCGCGCGGCGGATCACGGCGGCGACGTACTCGTGCACCTCGCGCACCTGCCGCCGAAGCGCCCGGCGGATCTCGGGGTCGTCCGCGGCTTCCGTCAGCGCCTGGATCCAGAGGTCCACGAGCACGATCCGCGCGGCGGCCCGCGCCTCGAGGTACGCCTTGCCGATGGCCTTGATCCAGTTCTCGGGCGCCGGCTCGTCGGCGATCGCCTTCTCCCAGAGCGCGTGCACCTGCTGCCAGACGGAGTCGAGGCAGGCGAGGTAGAGCTCGCGCTTCGAGGCGAAATGGCGATAGAGCACGGGCTCGGTGACGCCGGTCGCGCGGGCGATCTCAGCCGTGGTCGACCCCCGGTAGCTGCCCTTCGCGAAAATTCGGCACGCGCTCTCGACGACCGCGCGCTTGCGCTCCGGGCCGGTGAGCCTGGTCATCCGGAAAGCCTCGTCACGCGGCGACCTCGACCTGCTGGTGCTGCTCGGCCTCCTCGTGGTGGCGGTAGTGGCGGACGAAGACGGCCGAGGCGAGGGCAGCGCCGAGGCAGATGATCGCGCTGACCTTCATGCCGAAGGTGAGGCCGTAGACGAACGCCTCCGGCGCCGGACCGCCGTGCGCGGCCGCACGGTCGGCGACGATCGCGCCCATGATCGCGATCCCGAGCGCGACGCCGACCTGGCGGAACGTGTTGAGAACGCCCGACGCGACGCCGGCCTTGGCCACGGGCACTGCGCCCATCGCCGCCGCGGACATCGGGGTCATCGTGAACGACATGCCGATCCCACCGAGGATGAAGGCCGGGAGCATGTGCCAGAAGGTCGAGTGGATCGTGACGGTCGAGAGGAGCAGGCAGCAGACCGCGACGGTGGTCATCCCACCGGCCATCAGCCAGCGGGAGCCGATCCGGTCGGAGAGCTTCCCGGCGATCGGCGCGAAGATCACGACCATCAGCGTCCAGGGCAGCAGCGCGGCGCCCGCCTGGGTCGGCGACCAGCCGCGGAAGGTCTGCATGTAGATCGGGAAGAAGACGAAGATCCCGAACATGGCGAGCGTGACGAGGATCGCCACGAGGTTCGCGCCCGCGAAGGTGCCGTTCTTGAAGAGCGACAGGTCGAGCATCGGCAGCCGCTGGTGCAGCTCGAGCAGCACGAATGCGGTCGAGCGCGACGGCGGCGACCACGAACAGGCCGAGGATCCGCGGCGAGGTCCAGCCGTACTGGTTCGCCTCGATCAGCGAGTAGACGAGCGCGAGCAGCCCGATGCCGGACGTGAGGAGGCCGGGCAGGTCGAGCCGCTGCTCACGCGACGTGTCCTTCGACTCCGGGACGACGAAGATCGCGGAGAGGACGGCGATCACGCCGATCGGCACGTTGATGAAGAAGATCCAGTTCCAGGAGATGTGCTCGGTGATGATCCCGCCGAGCAGCGGCCCGATCGCGAGCGCCATCGCGGAGACGCCGGCCCAGATGCCGATCGCCGTCCCGCGCTCCTTCACCGCGAAGGTCGCGGAGATGATCGAGAGGGTCGCGGGCATCATCAGCGCGGCGCCGACGCCCTGCACCGCGCGCGCGCCGATCAGCTCGGGCGCGCTGGACGAGAGGCCGCACGCGAGCGAGGAGAGCGTGAAGATGACGAGGCCGATCGTGAAGATCAGCCGGCGGCCGAGGAGGTCACCGAGCTTCCCGCCCGTGAGCAGGAGCGACGCGAACGTGAGGGCGTAGGCGGCGACCGTCCACTCGAGCTCGGCGGTGCTGATCCCGAGGTCGGCCTTGATCGCGGGAAGCGCCACGTTCACGACCGTGTTGTCGAGCATGATCATGAACAGGGCGAAGCAGAGCGACCCCAACGTCCACCAGCGTCTGTTTTCCTCGGCGAAGATCTTGGCGCGCACAGCGCTCCTCTCGTGAGAAGTTAGTCGCCACTACGTTAGCCATCACTAGCCTGGGTCGCAAGTTAGGCCTGGGTCGCAAGTTAGGGTTGGGCGGTGGACGTGATCTGGCGGCCGAGCGAGGAGATCCGCGAGCGCTCGAACGCGATGCGGCTCGCGCGGAAGCTCGGATTCGACGACTACTGGGAGCTCGTGCGCTTCTCCGCGGAGGAGCCTGAGCGGTTCTGGCCGGAGGCGATCGAGGACATGGGCCTCGAGTTCTCGCGGCCCTGGGACCGGGTGTGCGACCTCTCGCGCGGTCCGGAATGGGCGACGTGGTTCGTAGGCGGGAAGCTCAACCTCGCCTGGAACTGCGTCCACCGCTGGGCGCGCGGCGAGCGGGCTGACGCGGCGGCGGCGGTGTGGCAGAGCGAGGACGGCCAGTCGCGGTCCCTGAGCTACCGCGAGCTCTCGGACGAGGTGACGCGGCTGGCGGAGACGCTGGCTGCGCTCGGCGTCGAGGCGGGCGACCGGGTGGCGTTGTTCCTGCCGATGTCTCCCGAGGTCGCGATCGCGTCGCACGCCTGTGCGCACCTCGGCGCGATCCAGGTGCCGGTCTTCTCCGGCTTCGCGGCGCCGGCGGTCGCTGCGCGGCTGCAGGCCTCCGAGGCGAAAGTGGTGATCACCGCCGACGGCTCGCTGCGACGCGGGCGCGAGGTGCCGATGAAGGCGTTCGTCGACGAGGCCGTCCGCGAATCGCCGTCGGTCGAGCACGTGGTCGTCTGGCGGAGGCTCGGGAACGACGCGCCGATGCAGGCCGGCCGCGACGTCTTCTGGGACGAGGCCGTCGCGGGCTCGCCCGGCGAGCTCGAGCCGCTGGAGGTCGACTCCGAGCACCCGTACCTGCTCACCTACACGTCGGGCACGACCGGGCAGCCGAAGGGCGTCGCTGCACGTCCAGGGCGGCTTCCTCGTCTCGATCACGCGCGAGGTCGCGTACCAGGCCGACGCGCAGCCGGAGGACGTGATCCATTTCGTCACCGACATGGGCTGGATCATGGGCCCGTGGGAGGTCGTCGGCGGGATGGCACTCGGCTGCACGGTGGTCTTCGCCGAGGGCGCGCCCGACTGGCCCGCGGCGGATCGACTGTGGGGGCTCGTCGAGCAGGAGCGCGTGTCGATCCTCGGGCTCTCGCCGACGCTGGTGCGCGCGTTGATCCCGCACGGCGCAGAGCTGGTCGAGCGGCACGACTTGTCTTCCTTGCGCGTGCTCGTCACGACCGGCGAGCCTTGGAACCCCGAGCCCTATCGCTGGCTGTTCGAGCACGTGGGCGGGGGACGCTGCCCGATCATCAACTGCTCGGGTGGGACGGAGGTGGGCGCTTGCTTCCTCTCGCCCACGCCGGCGGTGCCGATCAAGGAGTGCTCGCTCGGCGGACCGGCCCTGGGGATGGCCATGGACGTCGTCGACTCCGAGGGGCGGCCGGTGCGCGGAGAGGTCGGCGAGCTCGTCTGCCGCAAGCCGTTCCCGGGAATGACTCGCGGGTTCTGGCGCGACCCGGAGCGCTATCTCGACTCGTACTGGCGCCGGCTGCCCGGGATCTGGGTGCACGGCGACTGGGCGCTCGTGGACGAAGACGGCTTCTGGTTCCTGCACGGCCGCTCGGACGACACGCTCAACATCGCGGGGAAGCGGCTCGGGCCGGCCGAGCTCGAGTCAGCCGTGATCGCGCACCCCGCGGTTGCGGAGGCGGCGGCGGTCGGCGTGCCGCACGAGGTGAAGGGAGAAGTCGCGTGGGTGTTCTGCGCTCTCGTCCCGGGGGTCGAGCCCTCGGAGGAGCTCGCCCAGGAGCTCCGCGCCCTCGCAGCGGCCGATCTCGGCAAGGCGTTCGCGCCGGAGCGCGTGCTCTTCGTATCGGCCCTGCCGAAGACGAGGAGCGCGAAGATCGTGCGGCGGGCGGTGAAGGCGAAGGCGCTCGGCGGCGATCCGGGCGACCTCTCGTCCGTGGAGAATCCCGAGACCCTGGAGGAGATCGAACGTGTCGCAACCAACTGACCGGCTGGATGGACAAATCGCGCTCGTCACGGGCGGTGGACGGGGGATCGGGGCGGACATCGCCCGCGAGCTTGCGGCCGCCGGAGCCCGAGTAGCCGTCGCAGCACGCACGCGCGAACAGGTCGAGGAAATCGCACGCGAGACCGGTGGCCTGGCGCTCGAGGTCGACGTGACCGACCGTGAGGCCGTCGAGCGCATGGTGGCGGAGACCGAGCGGGAGCTCGGCCCGATCGACCTGCTCGCCGCCAACGCGGGCATCGGGAACGTACCCGGGAACCTCTGGGAGAGCGACCCGGGCGACTGGTGGCGCACGCTCGAGGTCAACGTGCTCGGCGTCTACCTCACCTGCCGCGCCGCGATCCCCGGCATGCTCGAGCGCGGCGGCGGCCGGATCGTGATCACCGGCAGCGGCGCCGGTTACCTCCCGGGCGCGAGCAGCACGTCGTACACCTCGAGCAAGGCGGCGGTCAACCGGCTCGGCGAGACATTGGCCAACGGCCTCGCGGAAACACCGGTGCGCATCTTCCTGATCAGCCCCGGGCGGGTTCGGACGGCGATGACCGACGCCCACTGGCCGGAAGACGACCCCGGCTGGACGCCGCCGGAGCTCGCGCCTCAGCTCGTCCGCGTGCTCGCCTCGGGCCGTGCGGACGCACTGGCCGGCCGCTACATCCACGCCGAGCACGACGACATCGAAGACCTGATCCGCCGGGCCGACGAGATCCGCGAGAGCGATCTCAACGCGATCCGCCTCCGGCGCTAGCCCGAGGTTTTCGACTGATAGTCTAAAACTGACGATGAGACTCGCGCTCGCCCAGATCAACACGACCGTCGGCGACCTCGACGGCAACCGCGAGCGCATCCTCGAGGCGATCGGCGAGGCCAGGGGCGCGGGCGCCGACCTCGTCCTCCTCCCGGAGCTGGCGGTCACGGGCTACCCGCCCGAGGACCTGCTGCTCCGTCCCGGCTTCGTCCGGGCGGCCGGTGACTCGCTGCAGGAGCTCGCCCGCGAGACACACGGGATCGTCGCGCTCGTCGGCTTCCCCGACTTCGACACCGATCTCCGCAACGCCTGCGCGGTCTGCGCAGACGGCGAGGTGAAGGCGGTCTACCGGAAGCGGTTCCTGCCCAACTACGGCGTCTTCGACGAGGACCGCTACTTCGCGCCCGGCCGCGACCTGCTCCTGCTGCAGCTCGGCGACACGCTGATCGGCCCGACCATCTGCGAAGACCTCTGGCAGCCCGGGCCGCCGGCGACCGACCTTGCTCTCGCGGGCGCCCAGCTGATCGCCAACATCTCCGCGTCGCCGTTCCACCTCTGCCGCGACCGGGAACGCGAGGAGATGTTCGCGACCCGTGCGCGCGACAACTCGTGCTTCGTCGCGTTCTGCAACGCCGTCGGGGCCCAGGACGAGCTCATCTTCGACGGACACTCAATGGTGCTCGACGAGGAGGGCGCCGTGGTCGCCCGCGCGCCGGGCTTCGAGGAGGCGCTGCTGATGGTCGACGTCGAGCCCGCCGAGGCCGTCGGACGACGGCTGCGCGACCTGCGCAGGCGCTCGCTCGCCCGGGAGCGGCAGGCGCCCCCAGAGGCCGAGCTCCTCGATCTCGGAGCGCCGCGAGAGCAGACGGACCGGATCGAGGCGGTCGTAGCGCCCGAGATCGGCGGTCTCGAGCAGATGCGGATTGCCCTCGAGCTGGGGCTCCGCGACTACGTCGACAAGAACGGGTTCGGCGACATCGTGCTCGGGGTCTCCGGAGGGATCGACTCGGCGCTGACGGCCGCGCTCGCGGTCGAGGCCCTCGGCGCAGAGCGCGTGCATTGCGTGTCGATGCCCTCGCGCTTCTCATCGGCGGAGACCCGGCGCGACGCCCGGCTGCTCGCCGAGAGCCTCCGCACCGACTTCCGTGAGCTCCCGATCGACGACGTCGTCGCGGCCGCGGAAGGAGCGCTCGCCGAGAGCTTCGCCGGAAGGGAGCGCGACATCGCCGAGGAGAACCTCCAAGCGCGGGCACGCGGGCTGCTGCTGATGGCGCTGTCGAACAAGTTCGGCTGGCTCGTGGTCGCGACGGGCAACAAGTCCGAGCTCTCGGTCGGCTACGCGACGTTGTACGGCGACATGGCCGGCGGCTTCGCGCTGCTCAAGGACGTCTTCAAGACCGACGTCTTCCGGCTCGCGCGCCATCTGAACGAGCGCGCGGGGCGTGAGCTGATCCCGCAGACGATCGTCGACCGCGCACCGACCGCTGAGTTGCGGGAGAACCAGCTCGACGAGGACTCGCTCCCGCCGTACCCGGAGCTCGACCGGGTGCTCGAGGCCTACGTCGAGCAGGACCGCTCTCTCGAAGAGTTGAGCGCGGACGGGTTCGACCCGGACGTGGTCGACCGCGCCGTCCGGCTGATCGACCGGGCCGAGTACAAGCGCCGCCAGGCACCTCCCGGCGTGCGGCTGACGCCCAAAGCGTTCGGCCGCGACCGCCGGACGCCGATCACAAACCGCTGGCGCGGGTGATTCGTAGCTTCCTCCCGGGGTAACGCTTGTACGTCGAAGGGAGGTTCGTATATGGAATGGGCAGCGTTGGTCGCGTGGGTGCTGACGGCAGGTGGCGGCTTCGTCCTGCTGGCGATCTGGCTCTCGCGCGGCGGCATGCGGCAGGGCGGTGAAGGCGGGTCGAGGATTCGGCCGCCGCTGATCCTCAGTCACTTCCTGCTCGCCGCGACCGGCCTGGTGATCTGGATCATCTACGTGGCCAACGACAGCGACACCCTTGCGTGGATCGCATTCGTGATGCTGGCCGTGGTCGCGGTGCTGGGCTGGACTATGTTCGCGATCTGGTGGCAGCGGCGCCAGCGCGGGCCGGCGGCCAGAGAGGCGCCGACGAACGTGGAGTCGGACGCGCCGCCGGAGCAGCGCTTCCCGGTGCCGATCGTGGCGCTACACGGCGTGCTGGCGGTGACCACGGTCGTGCTCGTGTTCCTGACGGCAATCGGCGTCGGCGGCAGCTAGCAGAGCAAAAAAGCGCATACCCCCACCCTTCAATGGGTGGGGCCGCAGCCCACCGCCCTCGCGGTCAGCGTGCCAACCCGCGGCCCGTTCGCGCAAGCATGCGCGCGCCTATCGGCGCAGAGATTTCACACTCCGACGTCAATGGGCGTGACGGGCGGGCCATCCGCGAGCAGTTCCCGCACGAACTGCGCCAGGCGCGCCGGAACCAGGGTTTCCGTCGCCGAATCGAGCTCGGCGGGCGTCCACCAGCGGACCGCGAAGACCTGCTCGGCCGACAGGTCGGCCGTCGGCGCGGGCTCGTGCTCTCCGACCCGCACGAGGAAGATCCGCTCGCGCTGGCGCAGGATCTTCCCGAGCCACACGAAGACGTGTTCGCGCCGCCAGATCTCCGGCCCGAGCTCGAAGTCGGCCAAGCCGGCCTCCTCGACGAGCTCGCGCCTGATCGCGGCCTCGGCGCTCTCACCGTCGTCGATCCCGCCGCCGGGGGTCGCCCACCAGACCTGCCCCTGATCGTCGCGGAACTGGACGAGCAGGACGCGGTCGCGCCGGTCGAGCACGAGCGCCCGCACGGCTGCACGGTCGACCGGCTCCAGCCAGGCGTTCAGCTCGCGGAACCAGCGCAGCCGCTCTGGGTACGGCACCACGGCGTTCGCGGGAGACGTCGAGGGCAGCACGAACAGCCCCACGTCCGCGAGCGTCCGCCGCTGCGCCCCCAGTTCCGGCCGCTCGCCGAAAACGCCGCGGTACGCCTCCTTGCCGACGAACGCGATCGCCCGCGGACGGAGATCCGCCGCGAGCTTCCGCAGCCGCTCGGCCGACCCGGCGAAATCGCCGCGCCGCAGGTCTCCCGAGCCCGGCGTGGTCCGGTTGGCCGCGTTCGTCAGGCCGATCCCTAGCTCGGGCAGGTCGAACTGCTCGTCGGGCTCGTACAGCCGCGGAGTGAACCCGGCGTCGCCGAGGAGCCGCCAGAAGTCGTTGCGCGGGTTGGCGAAGTGGGCACGCGCGGCCGCCGAGACCCGGCCCGGGTTGATCCCGCAGAAGACGACCCGCAGCCCCGGCCCGAGGACGTCCGGGACCGCGCTTGGACTACCTGCAGCGCGCCCGCGCGCGTGGCCGCGGCGCGCAGGCCCGCTGCTCACCGAGCGGCCTGGGACGCCGACGCCGCGATCGAAGACGAGGACGGGTGCGCAGCCCGCCCCAGCGCACGCACGTTCTCATGCAGCCAGCCCCGGCTCGCGCGAGTCGAGCCGCACTTCGAACAGCCTCCTGAGCTCCTCACCGGTGATCCGCGCCAGCCCGCGCGGCCGCTGCGGCTCGAGCCGCACGACCCGTACCATCGCGTCGGCCGCGCCATAGCAGCGGAGATAACACTCCTCCTCGCTCAGCGCGCGCAGCCGTCGCACGACCGCAGACTACGGAGGCCCCCGGACGGCGACCCTTACTCGTACTGAAGCGCCTGCAGGACGTTGAGCCGGGCCGCCCGCCGCGCCGGGATCACGGCCGCGAGGACGCCAACGATGATCGCCGCGATGATGAAGTAGACCAGCTGGATCCACGGGATTGTGAAGACGATCCCCTGGCCGCTAAGCGCCTGGGCAACCAGTGCGGCCAGGAAGACGCCGACGACCAACCCGAGCGTCGCGCCCATCAACGAAGTGACGATGCTCTCGTAGCGGATCATCATCCGCACCTGCCGCCTCGTCATCCCGACCGCGCGCAGCATCCCGATCTCGCGGGTGCGCTCGAAGATCGTCAGGACAAGCGTGTTGATGATCCCGACCAGGCTGACGATCACGGCCAGCGCGAGCAGCGCGTAGAGCAGGTTGATGATCTTCTTGACCGGGGCGAGGAAGTTGTCCTTGAACTCGCCGCGGGTCTGAACCTTCGCGTCCGCGAACTGCTTGACGTCGTTCTCGAGTGTGGCCGTGTTGGCGTCGCTGACGCCGTCAGGCGTGTTTACCAGCACCATCAAGTCCTTCGGCCGCGGGATCTCCTTGTCGAACAGCTGCGTCGAGATGGTCGCGTCGCCGAAGGGCGAGCCGCCGTTTGGCTCCTTGTAAGTCCCCAACAGCCGGATGGTTTGCTTCTGGCCGCTCGGGAACTCGAGACTCACCGTCGACCCCACCTTCAGGTGGTGCTTCTTGGCGAGGTCGGTATTCGTGAAGAAGCCGTCCTTGCCCAGCTTGGACGGAACCGAGGGCCCGCCGGTCTTCCAGTCGAGCTTGACGCCGGTTGCGATGTTCGACTGCACGCCGGAGATGTCGCGATCGCTGCCGAGGAAGTGACCCGATCCCTGACGGATCGGGGTCACGTCGCTGACTCCGGGCTGGCCGACCAGCGACTTGCCGACCGTGACGTCGACCCCCGTAAACGTGTTCGTCGCCGTCACGGCGTAGTCGGCGATGAAGAGCTCGTCGACCGCGTCCTCGAACGACTTGAAGACGCCGGCGCTGAAGATCGCGACGAAGGTGACGAGCGCGAGGCCGATCATCAGCGCGGAGGCCGTCGAGGCGGTGCGCGCAGGGTTCCGGGTCGCGTTGTCACGCGCAAGGATCCCCGGCGCGCCGCCGATCGACTGCGCGGGCGCGCCCAGCACGGCGGCGAGCGGCCGAACCACGCGCGCCGCGTTCATCGAGACCCCGAAGAAGAGCAGGATCACGCCCACGCCCAACAGCAGCAGACGCGGGCCCGTTGCGATCCCGCTGCCGAGCGTGCCGAGCGAGACCGCCGCGATGGCAACCACAAGGATGACCAGCGCCGTGATGGGGCCGTACTTGGCAAAGCGGGAGACCGGCAGCACCGATCCTTCGCGCACGGCCGCGATTGGCGGCACTCGCGTCGCGCGTCGCGCAGGCCGGATGCTGGCGATCAGCGTGACGATCGTGCCCACGAGCAGCGAGACGACCACGGTCCGCGTGGCGAACACGGTCTGTCCCTGCGGCAGGTCGATGCCGAACGTGACGAACAACCCGTTGAGGCCCTTCGCGAGGGCGAGGCCGAGGAAGAGCCCGATGACCGAGCCGAGGACACCGATGACGAAGGCTTCGATCACCACCGACCACAGCACCTGCCGGCGTGAGGCACCGAGCGTCCGCAGCGTCGCGAACTCGCGCATCCGCTGCGCGATCGTGATCGACAGCGTGTTCGCAATCACGAAGGCGCCGACGAAAAGCGCGATCCCGGCGAATGCAAGCAGGATGTACTGCAGGAACGCGATGTCGAACTGCTTCTTGTCCTCCTTCACCTGCGCGTTCGCGTCGCGCACGACGGCGGTCGGCGGCAGCAGCGGCTGGATCTGAGAGATCAGCTTCTCGGTCGAGACCCCCGACTTCGACCGGATCCGGATGATGTCGAGCTGACCCTCCTTCGCGAAGAACTTCTGTGCCGTGGGCAAGTCGAACAGGGCGAACGTCGCTCCCCCGATGGAGCCGACGCCGCTGAGCTCGGCAATCCCGGAGATGCGGAAGGTGCGCTGCGGCCCCACCGCCTGGATCCGGATCGGGTCGCCGACGGCGAAGCCCTTGTTCGACGCGGTCGCCTTGTCGATCACGACCTGGTCGCTGCCCTGGGGCCACGAGCCCGCTGTCAGCTGCGTCGGGTTGAACTCTTGCTGCGTGGGGTCGATCGAGAACCCGAGCGACGGCGCGCCGCCGGTGTCGACGACCTTGCCGTCCTTGCCGATCAGCTTGACGGTGTCGCTCTGGACGGCGCCGGCCGCGGCGTCCACGTCGGGAAGCGCCTTCACCTTCGTGAGCACGTCCTGGGGGAAGGTCGGCGTCTCGACGCCGTTGCCGTTCGTGTTTTTGAACGCGGCCTCCCCGCTGATCACCACGTCCGCGTTCTTGTACGAGTTCGTGACGATCGTGTTGAAGCCGTTGTTGATCGTGTCCGTGAGGATGTAGGTGCCGCTGATCATCGCCACGCCGAGGACGATCGCTATGGCGGTCAGCAACGCCCGGACCTTGCGGCCGGCGATGCCCTTCAGGGCGACCGTAAGCATCAGGCCGTCGTGAGCTCGTCCATCGCCGCGATCACGTCGGACGGCTCGGCGCAAGCCATGTCGCGGACGATCAATCCGTCGGCGAGGAAGAGGACGCGATCGGCGATCGCGGCGGCGCGCGGATCGTGCGTCACCATCACCGTCGTCTGGCCCAGATCCTCGACGGAGTGCCTCAGCAGCTCGAGGATCTCGCTGCCGGTCTTCGAATCCAGGTTGCCGGTCGGCTCGTCGGCGAAGACCACCGTCGGCCTGGAGATCAGCGCCCGTGCGATGGCAACGCGCTGCTGCTGCCCGCCCGAGAGCTCGGCCGGGCGGTGGCCGCGGCGGTCGGCGAGGCCGACGGTCTTCAGCAGCTCCTCCTCCCAGTCACGGTCGGGCTTCTCGCCGGCGATCGTGAGCGGCAGCGCGATGTTCTCCTCCGCGGTCAGCATCGGCAGGAGATTGAAGAACTGGAAGACGAAGCCGATGTGCTGGCGTCGCAGCTTGGTGATCTCGGTGTCGTTGAGCTCACCGAGCTTCGTGCCGGCGATCCAGACGGTGCCCGAGGTCGGGCGGTCGAGCGCCGCCAGGATGTGCATGAGCGTCGACTTGCCCGAGCCCGAAGGCCCCATCACGGCGGTCATCTTGCCCTCGGCGACTTCGAGCGTGACGCCGCCCAGTGCGTCGACTGCGGTGTCGCCCTCGCCGTAGCGGCGGGTCAGGTCGCGCCCGGCGACGACGGCGGTGGGCGCTCGTTCGGCCACGTCCGTGGCGGGTACGGCGGCAGCTTCCATCGCTCTCTCCCCCTCTTTCGGAACCCGGTCGGCTCTGTTTGCCAGCATACCGAGACTGTGTCGAAAGCTCTAATCGACCCGAGTGCGATCCGTGCTCGTTTCTCGGCGCTCGAGCGCGGGCTCGCGTTCTTCGACGGCCCGGGCGGAACGCAGGTTCCCGACGAAGTAATCGACGCGATCGCCGGCTACCTGCGCGAGTCGAACGCGAACCTCGGCGGCGACTTCGAGACGAGCAGGCGCAGCGGCGAGATCGTCGCGGAGGCCCGGGCCTCGGGGGCGCGTTTCCTCGGCTGCGCTGCGGAGGAGGTCGTCTTCGGCGCGAACATGACCACCCTCAACTTCGCCCTTTCGCGGACGCTCGGCCGCGAGCTCGCCGCCGGCGACGAGATAGTGGTGACGAAACTCGACCACGACGGCAACGTCTCGCCCTGGCTCGAGCTCGAGCGCGATCTCGGCGTGCGCGTGGTGTTCGCGGAGATCCGGGACGACACGACGCTGGATCTCGACCACCTCGCCTCCTTGCTATCGGAGCGGACGCGGGTCGTCGCCTTCCCGTGGGCGTCGAACGCTGTCGGGACGCTCGTCGACGCCGCCCGCGTGGCCGACCTCGCGCATTCGGTCGGAGCGCTCGCCTGGGTCGACGCCGTCCACTACGCGCCGCACGGCCCGATCGACGTGGCCGCGGCGGGGATCGACGTGCTGCTCTGCTCGCCTTACAAGTTCTTCGGGCCGCACCTCGGGCTCGCGTACGCGCGCGGCGAGCTCTTGGAGCGCTGGCGGCCGTACAAGGTGCGCCCGGCGCCGGAGCGCCCTGCGGGGGCTCGGTTCGAGACGGGCACACTTCCGCACGAGTTGCTCGCCGGGCTCGTCGCGGCGGTCGGCTACATCGAGTCCGTCGGCTTCGACGCCATCGTCTCGTGGGAGCGCGACCTCGGCGAGCGCTTCCTCGCCGGGCTCCCGAACACCTTCCAGCTCTTCGGCCTCCCCACGATGGACGGCCGCGTACCCACCTTCTGCGGACAGGTCCGGGGCCAGGCCCCGGACGTCTCCTCCGCGCGCCTCGCGGAGCTGGGGTTCGCCACCTGGAGCGGGAACTACTACGCGGTCGAGGTGATGAAGCGCCTCGGGCTACCGGACGGCGGCCTCCGGATCGGTTTCGTCCACTACAACACGCCCGACGAGGTCGACCGGCTACTCGCGGCCCTCGCCGAGCTCTAGGCGTAGGCGGCGCGGGCTCGCTTCCAGCGCTCGTCGTCGGTCCGGATCGGGTCCGGGTCGATGTCCCGGTCAAGCGCCAGGTCGAGCGTCAGGAGCTGGAAGCGGACGATGTCGACCACGGGATGGACGGTCGGCACGAGCGTGACCTCGCAGCCGAGCTCGCGGAGCGCGGCGACGGCGCCGGCCGCACGCTCGGCTGCGCGGCCCTCGCCCTCCAGCACAAATGCGCGGACCGACTCGTCGATAGCCGCGAGGTGCCCGTGCAACAGCTGCTCGGTGTGGTGCGCCTCGGCCGCGACGTGCGCTCCCTCGCGGAGCTTCAGCACGGCCTCCTGCGCGGTCGGCCAGTCACGGCCGGCGCCGGCGACGACCCACCGCTCGTGCGCGGAGACCGGCTCACGTTTCTCGAGCGCACCCGAGACGGCATCCGGCAGCCAAGCGATGTCCTCGCCGTGGAGCGCTGCGAGCGCAGCGACCGCGCAGGTGTAGCTCACCGTGTGGCACCAGCTCCGCTCGACCTCGGGCGTCGCCACGACGACCTCTTCGGCGAGCTCGCCGAGTGGGCTCTCCGGCTTGGCCGTGATCAGCCAGACCGGACCGGCGAACGCGCGCGCAGCCTCGAGCGAGAGCGGCGTGTCGCCCTCGTGACTGACGACCACGAGCGTGTCGGCCTCCCGCGGTCGCAGGACAAGCTCGAGCGCCTGCTCAGCCCAGCCGCCCGTCTGGGCCGCGTGGAACGACGTACCGCAACCGGTGTGGAGCACGCGACCGTCGGGCAGGCGACGGTCGTTCGGCACCGCGCGCAGCCACTCCGGCTGCGCGAAGATCGCCCGTCTCGTCTCCTCCCCTGCCACGGGCGCAGCATGTCACCGCGTTTGCAGTCCGGGCAAGTGGGTACCTCAGGGTCTCCGAAAGGAGGTCACATTGCTTCTACTAATCCTGTTGGCACTTCTCGCGATCATTCTGTTCGGCGTCGGTTTCACGGTCCACTGGCTCTTCATCCTGGCCGTCATCGCCGCCCTCGTGTTCGTGATCATGTTCTTCATGGGCGCAGCAGGCGGCCGCAGCCGCGGCGCCTGGTGGTAGCCACACCATTCTGAGAAGGCCGGGCCGTTAGCATCCGCCGGGTGACCGGCCCGGCCTTCGTCCATCGCGAGCAGGTTCGCTTCCGGGACCTCGACGCGATGGGGCATGTCAACAATGCCGTCTTTCTGACTTACATTGAGTCGGCGCGCTTCGCGTTCCTGGAACATCTCGGGGCCGCGTCGGGCGTCGACAACATGCCCATCATCGTCGCCCACATCGAGATCGACTTCCGCGCCCCGGTCAGCCTGGGCGACGAGGTCGAGATCGCGGTCAGCGCCACGCGCTTCGGCGACAAGAGCTTCGACCTCGACTACGTCCTCCGCGTCGGCGGGCAGGTCGTCGCGGAGGCGAAGAGCGTCCTCGTCGGCTACGACTACGGCAGCGGCGAGACGATCGCGATCCCCGACGACTGGCGGGAGCGCCTCGCAGCATGAGCATCTTCGAGCGCCAGCGCCTCGACAACGGCCTGCGGATCCTGAGCGCGAGCATGCCCCAGGTGCAGTCGGTGACCTGCATGATCATGCTCGCCGCCGGCTCGCGCTACGAGACGCCCGAGACCAACGGGATCGCGCACTTCTCCGAGCACATGTTCTTCAAGGGGACCGAGCGCCGCCCGACCGCCCGCGAGATCGGCATGGAGGTCGACGCGCTCGGCGGTGAGTTCAACGCCTTCACGAGCAAGGAGTACACGGGCTACTACGTGCGGTGCGCGGCCGACCACCGCGACCAGGCGCTCGACGTGCTCGTCGACATGCTCCGCAACTCGAAGTTCGAGGCCGAGGAGATCGAGCGCGAGAAGGGCGTGATCGTCGAGGAGATGAACATGTACTTCGACACGCCGCGCGACTTCATCGGCGGCGTGTACGAGCACCTCCTCTACGGCGACCAGCCGCTCGGCTGGGACATCATCGGGCGCAAGGAGACGGTCCAGGGGGCGACTCGCGACACCTTCGTCGAGTACGTCGACCGCTGGTACAAGCCGGAGCGGATGGTCGTCGGCGTGGCCGGCAGGCTCGACGGCGACTACATCGGCTCGATCGAGCGCCTGCTCGGCGACCTCGAGCCGCAGGAAACCGGCACTCCCGCTGCGCTCGTGCAGAACGGAAACGCCGACCGCATCAAGATCCACCGCAAAGACTCGGACCAGGCGCACCTCTGCCTCGGAGTGCGCAGCTACCCGATCGTGCACCCGGACCGGTGGGCACTGCAGCTGCTCGCGACCGTGCTCGGGACGGGGATGTCGTCGCGGCTCTTCACCGAGGTGCGCGAGCGCCGCGGCCTGGCCTACTACGTCTACGCGCACAACCAGGGCTACACGGATGCGGGCACGCTCTACTCGCAGGCGGGCGTCGACATCAAGCGCAGCGAGGAGGCGGTCGAGACGATCATCCGCGAGTTCCGCCGGATCGCCTCGGAGCCGGTCCCCGCGGAGGAGCTCGAGAAGGCGCGGGCACTCGCGAAGGGCCGCTTCGTCCTCAGGCTCGAGAGCCCGCAGGGAATGATCCTCTTCGGCCTCGGGCGCGAGGTCCTGGGCGACACGATGATCGAGCCGGACGACGTGCTCGCCGGCCTCGACGCCGTCACCGCAGAGGACGTCCAGCGGGTGGCGCAGGACGTGATCTCCTCGGACGGCCTCAACCTCGCCCTGATCGGCCCGTTCGACGACGCGGCCCCCTTCGAGGCGCTGCTCGCCGGCTGACCGAAAAGGATCACGACCCACGCGCTGAGCGACCTGGGCGGTGGGCGGCGAGGTGACGCCGGCTTGCGACGTCACCTCGCCTGACGAGGGCTATTCCTCCTTCGCGCTTTCGCTCGCCGCGCGGTCCTTGATCTCCTCGACGACGGCCGGATCGGCGAGCGTGGTCGTGTCACCCAGCTCGCGTTTTTCGGCGACGTCGCGGAGCAGGCGGCGCATGATCTTGCCGCTGCGGGTCTTCGGCAGCTCCGGCGTGAAGACGATGTTCGCGGGCTTCGCGATCGGCCCGATCTTCGTCGCCACGTGGTTCCGCAGCTCCTCGAGCTTGTCGACGGAGCCTTCCTCGCCGCCCTTCAGCGTGACGTAGGCGACGATCGCCTGGCCCGTCCGCTCGTCCTTGCGCCCGCAGACCGCCGCCTCGGCGACCTCCGGGTGGTCGACCAGCGCGCTCTCGACCTCGATCGTCGAGATGCGGTGGCCCGACACGTTCATCACGTCGTCGACGCGGCCGAGCAGCCAGAAGTCGCCGTCCTCGTCGATGCGGGCGCCGTCGCCCGCGAAGTAGGCGTCTTCGTACTTCGACCAGTACGTGTCGCGGTAGCGCTGGTCGTCCCGGTAGATGCCGCGGAGCATCGCCGGCCACGGCTTGCGCAGGACGAGGTAGCCCCCACCTCCGGGACCGACCTCGTTGCCCTGCTCGTCATAGACCGCGGCGTCGATGCCCGGGAACGGCCTGGTCGCCGAACCCGGCTTGAGCGTCGTCACCCCCGGGAGGGGCGTGATCAGGATCATCCCCGTCTCCGTCTGCCACCACGTGTCGACGACCGGCGTGCGGTCGCCGCCGATGTGCTCGCGGTACCAGACCCAGGCTTCGGGGTTGATCGGCTCGCCGACGGAGCCGAGGAGCCGGAGCGAGGAGAGATCGTGCTTCTGGGCGAACTCCGGTCCCCACTTCATGTGCGTCCGGATCGCGGTCGGCGCCGTGTAGAGGATGTCGACCTTGTACCGCTCGATGATCGCCCACCAGCGGTCCTTGTCCGGGAAGTTGGGCACGCCCTCGTAGAGCACGCCCGTGGTGCCGTTGCACAACGGCCCGTAGACGATGTAGCTGTGGCCGGTCACCCAGCCGATGTCGGCCGCGCACCAGTAGATCGAGTCGGGCTTGACGTCGAAGATGTAGTTGTGCGTGGCCGCCGTGCCGACCAGGTACCCGGCGGTGGTGTGCACGATGCCCTTGGGCTTCGCGGTCGTCCCGCTCGTGTACAGCAGGTAGAGCAGGTCCTCCGAGTCCATCGGCTCGCAGGGACACGACTCCGCGTCGTCCGGCTCACCTTCGACGACGTCGTGCCACCAGAGGTCGCGTCCCTCCTTCATCTGGACGTCGCCGCCCGTCCGGCGGTAGACGACGGCCCGCTTCGCGGTCGGCGAGTCGTCGAGGGCGTCGTCCGCGTTCTTCTTCAGCGGCACCGGGGCGCCGTTGCGCAGGCCCTCGTCCTGCGTGATCAGAAGCTCGCACTCCATGTCGTTGAGCCGCCCGGAGAGCGAGTCTGCCGAGAAGCCGCCGAAGATGACCGTGTGCGGGGCGCCGATCCGGGCGCAGGCGAGCATCGCCACCGGAAGCTCCGGGACCATGCCCATGTAGATGCCGACCGGCGTCCCCTTCTTCACGCCGAGCTTCTTGAGCCCGTTCGCGAAGCGCACGACCTCTCGCTGGAGGTCGGCGAACGTGATCGTCCGCCGCTCGTCCTCCGGCTCGCCTTCCCAGTAGTAGGCGACCTTCTCGCCGTTCCCGGCCTCGACGTGGCGGTCGACGCAGTTGTAGGTGACGTTCAGCTTTCCGCCGAGGTACCACTTGGCGTACGGCTGCTCCCACTCGTAGAGCTTGTCGAACTCCTGGAACCAGGACACGCGCTCGCGCCCCTCTCGCTCCCAGAACTCCTCGATGCTCAGGTCGTAGATGTCGGGCTGCGCATTCGCCCGAGACGCGAACTCCTCGGGCGGCGCGTAGCGCCGCTCCTCCAGGAGGATGGTCTCGATTGCCGGTCCGGATGTGGTGGCGTCGCCCATCTGGGCTGGCTCAGGGCTCGAGGTCGTACGGGTAGTCCGTCAGAACCTCGGCCCCGTCCTGGGTGACGAGCACCAGGTCCTCGAGGCGGCAGCCGCCGTAGCCGTGGCGGTAGACCCCGGGCTCGACGGCGATCACGTCGCCGGCGACGAGCTCACCGGGCGCGCGGCCTAGCGAGGGCTCCTCGTGGACCTCGAGGCCGACGCCGTGGCCGAGCGAGTGGTAGAAGCCGTCCTTGAGGACCTCGCCGGGCTGCTTGGAGAGCAGCGTCGGGTGGCCGGCCTCCTCGAAGACCTCGCACGAGATCCGGAAGAGCTCGCTGCCGGCAATGCCGGGCTTGACCGCGGCGACCGAGCGCTCGAGGGCCTCGCGACAGAGGCTGGTGGTACCCGGCCAGCTCCTCGGACGGCTCGCCCACGACGAAGCAGCGGGTCATGTCCGCGAAGCAGCCGGATTCGCGGTCGCGCGGGAAGAGGTCGAGGCAGATCGGCTCGTCCGGCGCGATCGGGCCAGAGCCCATGTCGTGCCCGACGGCTGTCTGCGCGCCGTGCGAGACGATGAACTCGTCGGCGAAGGCGCCGTTCGCGGTGAACGCCTGCTCGACGGCGGTCTTGACCAGCTCGCACGTGAGCGGCTCGCCGTCGACGACGAGGTCGCCGTTGCGGCGCTCGGCGGCGCGGAAGAGCTCGCACGCGGCGGCCATGCCGGCCTCCGCGGCCCGCTGCGCCCGGCGGATGCCCGCGAGCTCGGCCTCGTTCTTGACGCGGCGGCGCGAGGTGAAGCGCTCGCGATCGGCGCTGACCTCGATGCCGTTCGCGCGCAGATGGTCGGCCACCATGACGGGGAAGGTCGGAGGCACGATCGCCGCCTCGACCCCGAAGCCGCGGGCCGCGCGGAGGGTGAGCTCGAGCTCGATCTCCTCCCGCGACAGCCCCTGCGCGTAGAGCTCGTCGATGCCGAACTCCTCGGGCGCGGAGACCTCGAGCTCGGGGGCGACCGCCTTGATCCGGTCCAGCTCGAACGAGCTCGCGAGGACGCGCTTCGTCCCGTTCCGCTCGACGTACAGGAACGGATCCGGGATCGCGATCGGCACCTCGTGCCGCATCTCGGGCGAGCGGAGCGAGTCGGCGTAGATGAGGACGTCTGCCACGGCGGCCAGGATCGTACATCTAGACTCGCTGACCGTGGACGAGGTGCTCCAGAGCGCGCAGGCACTCATCTCCGGCTACGACGAGGAGCTCGCGCGGGAGCTGCCGGCGGACACCCAGATCTTCGACGCTCACGTCCACCTCGGGCACGACATCGACGGCTTCGTCGGGGACTACGACGACCTCGAGCGGATCACCGAGCGCTACGGGATCTCGCGCTGCTTCATGTTCTGCATGGACGAGCAGGATCGCCATCCCGCCTTCCAGGCGGCGAACGACCGCACGCTCGCGCATGCACGCCGCTCCGGAGGCCGGCTGATCCCGTTCGCGCGCCTCGATCTCGGCGAGCGGCCGATCGCGGAGGCGACCCGCTGCCTCGACGCCGGAGCCCGCGGGATCAAGCTCCATCCGCGGGCGCAGAAGTTCCTCTTGAACGACGAGCGGCTCGCTCCGGTGTTCGAGCTGGCAGCGAACCGGCGCGTGCCGATCCTGATCCACGGTGGGCGCGGCCTGCCGCCGATCGCCGACCACCTGGCGCGGCTCGTCGACCGCTACCCCGAGGCGCAGCTGATCATCGCCCACGCGGGAATCGCCGACCTCGCGGAGCTGGCCGGCCACTTCGGGGGGAAGGCCGGCGTCTTCTTCGACACCTCGGTCTGGAGCCCGATCGACCTCCTCAGTCTGTTCCACCTCGTCGCCCCGGAGCAGGTCGTCTACGCGTCGGACTACCCCTACGGGCAACAGCCTTCGTCGCTCCTGATCGCGGTCCGGACGGCGAAGCTCGCTGGGTTCGACGAAGAGCTGTTGCGCGGAATGCTCCACGGCAACGCGAGCCGGATCGCTGACGGCGAAGACCCGCTCGAGCCCTCGCCGCCGCGCGGCGGCGGTACCTTCTCTCAGCCCATGGCGTTCGCGCGCATCCACCAGTACCTGTCGATGGCGACGCCGCTCCTCTGGACGCGGCAGCCCGACACGATCGGGGTGCTCGGACTGGCGCTGAATGCCTGCGCCGACCGCGACGGCCACGCCGAGGAGCGCGAGCAGATGCGGGAGCTGATCGAGGCAGCGCGAGAGCTCTGGCGCGTCTTGCCTGACCTCGACGACGAGGCCGAGCAGCGGGTCGTCACCCGCACGACGTTTCGGCTCGTCCACCTGGCGGACATCCTGGCGGTGACCAGTGGCGCTTGAGCTGCGCATCAACGGTGGCACATACGAGGTCGACGTCCCGGTCGGGACGACGCTCGCCGAGGCCCTGCGCGACCAGCTCGGCCTGACCGGCACGAAAGTCGCCTGCGGCGAGGGCCACTGCGGCGCGTGCACCGTGCAGCTCGACGGCGTGCCGGTACTCTCCTGCATCACGCTCGTGCACACGGTCGGCGATCGAGAGGTGACGACGATCGAAGGCCTGCGCGACCATCCGCTCGTCGATGCGTTCGTCCAGGCCGACGCCACCCAGTGCGGCTTCTGCACGCCCGGGCAGATCGTCTCCGCGGCCGCTTTGCTGGAGGCGACGGTGCGGCCGAGCCACGATGAGATCGCGCACGCAATGTCCGGAAATCTCTGCCGCTGCGGCACGTACCCGAAGATCGAACGGGCGATCGAGGCGGTCGCCGCGAAGACGCAAGGAGGCTGATGGCTCGTCTTATCCGCACCGAGAAGGAGGTCGAGGGCCGCTACACCGAGCAGTGGGTGGTGGTCGAAGAGGACGCTCTCGAGCAATGGCCCGAGGGGCCGCTGCAGACGGTCGGCCGCCCGGCGATCCGGGTCGACGCCTTGGCCCGCGCGCGCGGCGAGGCCCGCTACACGCAGGACCTGCGTCTGCCCGGGATGCTGCACGCCGCCGTGCTGCGCTCGCCTCACGCGCGCGCACGTGTGGAGAAGCTCGACCTCGAGCCCGCACGGGAATTGCCCGGCGTCCGCGCGGTGATCGGCCCGAGCGACCTCGACGTCCTCACCAAGGAGCCGAACTACGAGGGCGAGGCGATCGCAGCCGTCGCCGCCGACACGGTCGCGCAGGCGAGGGCCGCGGTCGAGGCGATCGACGTCGAGTGGGACGTGCTCGAGCCGTTGCTCGACGCCGACCAGGCGCTTGCCCAGGAATCCTTCGTCACCGACCCGCGGAACTACGAGCGCGGCGACGTCGAGCGCGGCCTCGCCGAGGCCGACGCCGTCGTCGAGGCCGAGTACCGCACCCAGAGCGTCCTGCACAACGCGCTCGAGACGCACCAGTCGGCGTGCGAATGGGAAGGCGACACGCTCAACGTCTACACGTCCACGCAGTTCCTCTGGGGCGTCCGCGACGAGGTCGCCAAGGAGTTCTCGCTACCGAAGGACAAGGTGCGCGTGATCTGCCGCTTCATGGGCGGCGGCTTCGGCGCGAAGGGCTCGGCAGGGGATTACACGATGGTCGCCGCCGAGCTGGCGAAGCGGACCGGGCGGCCCGTCCATTGCCGGCTCGACCGCCGCGAGGAGAACGTCAACTCCGGCAACCGCAACCCGACGATCCAGAAGCTGCGCCTCGGCGCGCGCTCGGATGGGACGCTGACGGCGATCGACGCCGAGTACGAGTGCCTGCTCGGCTGGGACGGCTGGCTCCCGCCGACCGCCGGTCCCGCGCAGATGCTCTACGCCTGCGAGAACGTGAGAACGGTCGAGCGGGGCGTGCGGCTGAACACGCCTCCGATGGACGCGTTTCGCGCGCCCGGCTTCGTCGAGGGGACCTTCGGCCTCGAGTGCGCGCTCGACGAGCTCGCGGCAAAGCTCGACCTCGACCCGCTCGAGGTGCGGCGCCTCAACCACGCCGACCACGATCCGATGGACGATCGGCCCTTCTCGGCGAAGGAGCTGATGGAGTGCTACCGCCGCGCCGCGCCGCAGTGGGAGCGCCGACAGGAAGTGCGCGCGCGCAGCGAAGGGCCGTGGCAGCGCGGCGTCGGGCTCGCGACGCAGCTCTGGTACGGCGGCGGTGGCCCGCCCTCGTACGCCTGGGTGCGGCTGGGCGGCGACGGGACCGTCACGGTCGTGACCGCGATGCAGGACATCGGCACCGGCACGCGCACGGCGATGGCGCAGATCGCGGCCGAGGAGCTCGGCATCCCGCTCGAGCGCGTGACCGTCGAGCTCGGCGACACGGCACACGGCCCGTACGCGACCGTGTCAGGCGGCTCGTCGACCGTCCCCTCCGTCGGCCCGGCCGTCCGTTCCGCGGCGGCAGACGTGGCAAGGCAGCTGATCGAGATCGCAGCGCAGCGCTTCGAGACCGAGGAGCGCGTCCTCAGGCTCGAGAACGGCAAGATCGTCAGCGACCTCGGCGGCTCGTGGGCGATCGAGGACGTGACGGGCCTGCTCGAGGACGGCCAGATCCTCGGCAACGGCGCCCGCGGGCCGAACCCGACCGGGATGCGCGTGCTGACGTTCGGGATCCAGGTGGCCGAAGTCGCCGTCGACGTCGAGACCGGCGAGGTCGTCGTCGAGCGGATCTACGCCGTTCACGACGTCGGCCGCGTGATCAACCCGCTCGGCGCCGAGAGCCAGATCGAGGGCGGGATCATCCAGGCAATCGGCCACACGCTCTCCGAGCGGCGGCTGCTCGACCCGCGCACCGGCAAAGTGCTGACGCGGACGCTCGACTCGTACAAGCTGCCGACCTTCGCCGACGTGCCCGAGATCGTCGCGGAGCTGGTCGACAAGCCCGACTCGCACCTGACGAACCTCGGCGCCAAGGGACTGGGAGAGCCGCCGATCGTCCCGACGGCCGCGGCGATCGTCAACGCGATCCGCGACGCGACCGGGGCCGACATCCGCGAGATCCCGGTCGACCGCGAGACGATGTTGCGCGAGCTGGCCGAGGCGCGCAAGAAGGAGAAGGGTGCAGCTCCGGCAGCCGTCTAGCCTCCAGGAGCTGGACGGCGGGCTGCCGCTCGCCGGCGGGACGGAGGTCGTCCCTCTGCTCCGCGACGGGCTCGTCGAGGCGGAGACGCTCGTCGACATCCGCGGCGTGGTTCCGCGCGGGGTCGAGGGCACGACGATCGGCGCAGGCACGACGCTGGCCGAGCTCGAGGTCGATCCCGAGATACCCGAAGCGCTCCGAGAGGCCTGCCGGTTGGCGGCGTCTCCGCAGCTTCGCTCGATGGGGACGATCGGCGGCAATCTGCTCCAGGCGACCCGCTGCTGGTACTGGCGACTGAAGTACCCGTGCTTCCTGCATGGCGGCGACGTCTGCCACGCGCGCCAGGGCGAGCACCGCGAGCACGCGATCTTCGGCAACGAGCGCTGCGCCTCGGCGCATCCGTCGGATCCGGCGGCGGCGCTTTTGGCGCTCGGCACGCGGCTGCGAACCGACCGGCGGGAGCTGGCGCTGGCCGAGCTGTACCGCTTGCCGACCGAGGACGACCGCAGCACGACGACGCTCGAGCCGGGAGAGCTGATCCTCGAGCTCGAGGTTCCGCGGCCGGAGGCGAGCACGTACCTGAAGGCGATGGACCGCGCCCGCTGGGCGTTCCCGCTCGTGGGCGTGGCCGCGGCTCGCTTCGCCGACGGCGTCCGGCTCGCGCTGGCCGGCGTGGCGCCGATCCCGTGGGCCCTCGACTCGCCGGACGCGCTGGAGTCCGCGACGCCCCTCCCGGGCACGGCGTACAAGGTCGAGCTCGCCCGTCCGCTGATCCGGCGAGCCCTCGAAGCCGTTGCGTGATTCGTCACGGTGCCTGGCACCGTGACGAGAGTGTGAAATCGCCTGCAACGGGCGCACCTCCTGGGAGCGGCGTCACACTTCTGTTTCTGTGCCTGGCACCGGGACATGGGCGATCGTGCTCGCGGCCGGGGCGGCCACGCGGTTCGGGTCGCCCAAGCAAGCGCTCCTGCTCGAGCCGGTACTCGAGCGCGTGCGCGCCAGTTCCGTCGACGGCGTGCTCGTCGTCCTCGGTGCGCACGAGGTCGAGACGAGCGCGCCGGCCGTCCACTGTCGCAACTGGGAGCGCGGGCCGGGCGCTTCTCTGCGCTGCGGCCTGCACGCGCTCGACGAGCAGGTCGAGGCCGCGGTCGTCATCCTCGGCGACGGGCCGGACCTCTCGCCTGAGGCCGTCGACCGCGTGATCGCGGCCTGGCGGGCCGGCGCCGGGCCGGTCGTCGCGGCCACGTACGGCGGCACGAGGCTGCATCCCGTCCTGCTCGCGAGGGCCGTTTGGAGCCAGATCCCGGACGAGGGCGCCCGCAGCCTCGACGCCGTCCTCGTTCCGTGCGACGATCTAGGACCTCCAGGAGACGTCGATTTCACCGATCAAGTCCCCTGGAGCTGACGCCGTGGAGCTTGCGAGACCGCTAGATCCCTCTCCTGCCGAGAAGCCTTCCGTGCTGGCCGGGCTGCGCCTGCAGCGCAAGCTGACCGTGGAGAAGGCCGCCAAACGCGCCGCCCTCTGGCCGGACCAGGTCGAGTGGCTCGAGGAAGGCCGCCTTTACCGCTTCCCGACCAGCGAGGCCGCTGTCCTCGCCCTGCTTCGCTACGCGACCTCGCTCGGGATCGACCATCGCGAGGCCCGGCGCCTGGCCGGCCTCCCGGTCGAGCCGCCCCCGACGCGCCGGTTTGGGCGCTGGCTCGCCGCCGGCGCCGCCGCCGCGCTCGTCGCGACGCTCCTGACCGCGACCTTCGTCGGCTTCGGAAACGGGTCGACGCAGGCGAGCAAGGCGGCCGCGCTGCTCCCGGCTCCCTGGAAGATCAGCGTCGACGTCCTCAACGGCAGCGGCGATATCAACTACACGCGCCAGGTCGCGACGCATGTCGGCTCGTTCGGCTACCGCATCGGGCACGTGACGAAGGCGAACCGCTTCGGCTACAAGCAGACGGTCATCTACTTCGAGCCCGGCGGAGAGGCGCTCGCCCGCCGGCTCGCGTCCCAGCTCGGCTGCGGCACCATCAGCCCGCTCCCGGGCGGCCGCGACGCGCACCGGCTGGTCGTGATCACGGGCCCGCCCAGCCCGGCCTGCTGAGCCCGACCTGCTGACGGGCTAGAGCGGCGTCCGCAGCGCCGCGAGCTTCTGCTTGAGCTCGGGCGGCATCTCTTCGACGACCGACTGGCGGACGAATTGCCGGATCTGCTCCTCGAAGACGTAGCGCTTGCGGCAGTAGCTGCATCCCTCGAGGTGCCGCTCCGCTTCGGCCCGCTCCTCGTCGCTCAGCACGCGGTCGAGGTACGGCTGCAGGAGCTCCTCGCACTTCTCGCAGTCGTCCCAGCTCGATTCCCGCTCCCGGCGCCGGCAAAGTCGCCGACCTCCGCTCCTTGGCGGCTCCGTCGAGCCTACGCCCGATGACCTAGCTCATGAGACGCGCTCCCGACGGCGCGATCCGCGAGCTCGTGCTTGAGGATCCGGCGTCCCCGGTGCAACCGCGACATCACCGTTCCGATCGGGATCTCGAGGATCTGCGCCGCGTCGGCGTAGCTGAAGTCGCCGATGTCCACGAGGACGATCACGTCGCGGAAGTCGTGCGGCACCGCCGAGAGGGCGGCGACCGCGTCGTCCTGCGAGAGCCGGTCGTCGACGCGGCCCTCGGCCGAGCCCCCATCCTCCTCGAGCTTGTTGTAGAGGAAGTAGTCGCCTTCCTCGAGCGGCTGGGTGTCGGGTGCCCGCTGGACCCGCCGGCCGCGGTCGATGTTCAGGTTGGTCAGGATCCGGAGGAGCCAGGCGCGCATGTTGGTGCCAGGCTGGAAGGAGCGCCACGAGCGAAACGCCCTCGCATACGTCTCCTGCATCAAGTCCTCGGCTTCTTCGCGCGTGGACACGAGCCTCCTTGCGACACGGTACACCTGGTCGGCCAGTTCGAGCGCCTCCTCCTCGAAGCGCACGCGGTCGCGAGCCTCCTCGGCCAGCCTCCTCGCGTCCACTTCGGGGGCGTCGCTCATCGCCGGCCACCCTAGCTGACGATGCTCTTTGCAACGACCCTCGCTCCGCGCGCATTCCCCCGCCGGTTAGCGCGGGCGCGGATCGGGTAGCCCTGGCCCATGGAAGGCTACGAAGTCATCACCAGCGACGAGCACAAGCTCGGCAGCGTCGTCGAGGTCAAGGGAGACAATCTGATCGTCGAGCGCGGGCTCTTGCGCAAGACCCGCCACGCGATCCCGAAGGTCTTCGCGGAGGAGGACGGCGCGGAGCAGGTCGTCCGGTTGACCGTGAGCGAGGAGCTCGTCGACAACTCGCCGAAGCTCGAAGACGGCGAGGTCGACGAGCAAGCCGTCGCGCGGCACTACGGGCTCGCCGCGGGCGATCCGGCGCCGGAGACGCTGGGCTACGGAGAGCTGCGGCCGGACGACCCGGCCCGCTCGGCCGAGGACGACCAGGTTCGGGCCGGGATGGAGCCGACGCCGCAGCAGCGCGTGCGAATCCGCGAGGGAGTCGAGGAGCCCGGCTTGCAGGGCAAGCCTCTGATCCCGCCCGACACGGACGCGTAGAACGCCTCGCCGCCGCGGCGGACGCCCTAGACGGGCTCGGTTTCCCGGAAGCCGGCGCGGGCGAGGTCCGCGAGGATCGCCTCGCGGCTCGTCCGCTCCTCGTCCCAGGTGAGCTGCACCTGGCCCATCAGGTTCGCGATCGCCTGCTCGAGGCCGTCGTGGCCCTGGAGCGCGCCGCCCAGGCGCATGACGCAGCGCTCGCAGCGGATGCCGCTGACCTGAATCGTCTCCGAGCGGGTCACGGCAGCGATCCTAGCGTCCGCTCGGCGACGTCCGCGACGACTCCCTCGAGGCCCCGCGAGCGCGCCACCTCGAGCTGCCGGTCGCACTCGCAGCGGGACGGGTCGAGCGCCTCCAGCAGCTCCGTGCTGCCGAGCTCACGGGCGGCCGGCGCGACGAGCTCCAGGAGCTCGGCGGCGAGCTCGGAGGCGGTTGCGGTCCGCTCGCCGTCCGGGTGGATCAGCTCGGCGCGCGGGCCGAACCGAAGCGCGGCCCAGCGGTTCTGGGCGTAGTCGCCGCGCTGAGCCGGGCGCGGAGGCGGGCCTTCGACGACGGTCGCGCAGAGCGCCTGCAACAGGGCCCCGAAAGCGCCGGTCAGCTCAACGGCGGTGGGCTGGTCGGGCGCGCGGATCTCGAGCGTCCCGAAGCGCGGGTGAGGCCGGATGTCCCACCAGAAGCGCGTGTAGCCGTCCGCGAGGCCGATCCGCACGAACCGCTCGACGAACGCCTCCCACTCCGCGTACGAGTCGAAGACAGGCGGCGCCGACGCGCGCGGCAACTGGGCAAGCACTTCGGCACGACTCGAGCACAGGCCCGTCTCGTCGCCGGCGAGGAAGGGCGAATTCGCCGAGAGCGCGAGCACGACCGGTAGCCAGGCGAGCACGCCCTCGAGGGCAGCCATGCACTCGTCGGGCCCGGGCATCCCCACGTGGACGTGCAGCCCGCAGACGGCCTGGCGCCTCGCCGAGACGCCCGCGTACTGGACGAACTCGAGGTACCGCGGGTCGGGGGCGATCTGCTGGGCCGTCGGAAGGCTGAAGGCGTGCGTCCCCGCGGCCGCGAGCGCGAGCCCGCTCTCGCGGGCGGCCTCCGCCGCGCACGCTCGCAGCGCGACGACGGACTCGAGCGCTTCTGCGGCCGACCCGCGAACGTCGGTCGCGAGCTCGACCATCGAGGCCAGCAGCTCCATCTTGAGCACGCCGGGCAGCTCCCGTCCCTCGGCCCACGAGACGAGCGGCTCGACGCCGGGCGTGAGAGCAAGCGTCTCGCCGTCGAGGATCATGACCTCCTCTTCGAGGCCGAGCGACCAGGGGGTGCTCTCGCCGAAATGCTGCTCGATCAAAGGCGGGTAACGCTACCCGCCGGTCGGCTCACCCGGACCGCGCATGTTGCGCACCACGTAGACCGCGATCGCCAGCGCCAGGGCCGCGGTCAGGCCGAGGAAGATCCACGAGAGACGTGACCCGCCGCCGCCGAAAGGCACGAGCCGCGGCGGGCGGAGGATGCCCGGGCCGGAGGACTTCTCAGGAGCCGAGCGCGCCGTCGCGCCCTCGACGCCGAACGCCGGCGGCGGCGCCTTCGCGCTGATCGTCACTGCGGGCAGCTGCAGACCGCCCGCAGCTTCCGGCCCGCTGCACGCCATCCTCACGGGCGCCGACTGCTCGCGCCGGGTCAACCGGTGGCCCGGCCGAACCACCTCGACGGCGATCCTGCCGATCCGCTTCCGCGTCCCGCCTCGAATCGTGACGACGTCGATCGCGTAGCGGCCTGGCCCGAGCGGGCGGCCGTGCACGCGTCCGCTGAAGCGCACCCGGTTCTGACCGGCCTTGCCGTGGACGCGCTTGCGCCCGACGACCTCGCAATTCGGGCTCGGCCCGATGACCACGAGCTCGACCCGTCCCGGACGGGCCAGGCGGAAGTTGATCGTCGTCCCGCGTCTGCGGCCCCTGGTCGAGAAGCGGGTCCGCGAGGCCTTCACCCGCCGCGCCTGGGCGTTCTGCGCCGCCAGCGAGCCCGCGCTCCCGGAGGGAGGCGTGCTTCCGCCGCTCTGACCGGCTCCCCCTCCACCGGGAGGCGCCGGCGGCGTGGGAACGGTCACCGGCGGCGGCGGCGCGCCGGGCGGAAGCGGCGGTGGCGGAGGGAGCGGCGGTGGCGGAGGGAGCGGCGGGAGCGGAGGCGGGGGCGGAAGCGGCGGTGGCGGAGGCAGCGGTGGGACCGTCGGAACCGTGGTCGGCACCGTGATCGTGGGCAGCGTCAGCGACGAGATCAGGTCGCCGCGCGCTGGGTTGTCGTACGCGATTCCCGCTGCCAGACCGGCGAGGCCGGTCAGGGCGAACAGAAGCAGCCGTTGCCGCATGGAGGCACCTCCACGAAAGAAACGCGCTACGAGCGCAAATGGATACGGTCAGCCGAGCACGAGCTCGGTCGTCCCGGACGAGACCGTCCGAGGCCGGCCGTTGACCGAGAGGTCCACGTTGCCGGCAGCCCCGAGCTCGAGCCAGATCCGCCGGCCGCGCAGGGAAAGGCTGTCGCCCTCGAGGAGCGTCCTCTCGGCGAGCAGAGGCCCCGTCGCCGACCCGCGGTGAGCGGAGATCCAGCAGCTGCCACGGCTGGCCGCGATCGTCACGAACAGGAGCCGCTTGGCGGCGACGGCGTGGCCTGCGACTGGCGTCACGACCGGCGGCGGAGCCGGAGGAGGAGGTGCGGGGGGCGGCGGTGGCGCGACCGGCATCGGCGCGGGCGGCGAGGCGGACGCCTGCGAAACCGCGTCGTCGCCGAAGTGCCCGGTCCAGAGCAGCGCGGCGTAGACCGCGAATGCCATGTTGGCGACCACGAGGAGCGCGATGACGACCTCGTACCAGCGGCGACGCACGTCAAGAGGTTCGGCCGTGCGGCGCGGGTCTCCTGCCCGCAAACGAGGGATCAGGTGCTGTGCCAGCCGCGAAAGGCATCAAGCAGCGCGCGCTCGGCCTCGGGTGAGAGCGCGTCCTCGGTGAGCCGGCCGGCGACGGCGACCGTCTGGCGAATCTGCTCCAGGTACGCCGTGCAGCCGTCGCAGCGGGAGATGTGATCCTCGAAGCGCAGCCGCTCCTCCTCGGGGAGCGCGCCCTCGAGGTAATCCGTGACGAGCTCGACGAACTCCCGGCAGCTCAGCTGTTCGACCTGTTGGCTCACGTGCCGTCCTCGCTCAGATACGCCTCGAGCGCGGCTCGTACCTTCGAGCGCGCGCGGTGGAGTAACACTCGTTGATTGGTCTCGCTCAGGTCGAGGGCGTTACGGACCTCTTCGCTCGACCAGCCCTCGACGTCGCGCAGGGAGATGACCATCCGCTGCGTCGCCGGCAGCGCCTCGATGGCATCCGCGATCACGCGGCGCGTCTCGGCAGCCTCGAGCGCGTCCTCCGGCCACGGCGCCGGCTTGACCGCCCAGTGGCCCGGCCAGCGCGGATGCTCCGGGTCGAGGAAGCGATCCGCGTCCACGGCAGGCTCCGGCACGCGGCCGGGCTCCTGGAGCGCGGAGAACGGCAGCGTGCGCCCGTCGCGCACGGCGCGGGTCTTGGCGATGTTGGTCAGGATCCGAAAGATCCACGTGCGCAGCGACGAACGGCCTTCGAACCGGTCGAGCCCCTTGAGCACGCCGAGCCAGGTCTCGGCGGCGACGTCCTCGGCGGCCGCCTGCGTGGGCACGTAGATCCGCGCCACCCGGACGAGCGACGGGTGATACTCGCGAACGAGCGCGCGAAACGCCTCCTCGTCACCCGCCCGCAGCGCAGCGACCAACTGCTCCTCGCCCGCGGTCTCGACCACGCGGCGACTGTAACGGAGGCCGGAAAGGAGAGACCACCAGCCATGAGCGAACGCTTCGACCTGATCGTGATCGGCGGCGGCTCGGCCGCACGAGACGCAGCGGGCAAGGCGGCCCGCGAGCACGGCGCGCACGTCGCGCTGATCGAGCGCGAGCGCTGGGGCGGCAGCTGCCCGAACGTCGCCTGCGCGCCGACGAAGGCCTATCTCGTCGCGGCGGAGCTCGCGCACGATGTCGACTCCCTCGGCCCGCGGATCGGCGTGGACGCGGGCCCCTCGCGCGTCGACCTCGCCCGCGTGCACGACTGGAAGGACTCGCTGAAGCGGCCGCAACCGCAATGGGTGGCCGACCTCGAGGCGCAGGGGTTGACGCCGATCACCGGCGAGGCGGAGCTCGTCGACCCGCGCACCGTCCGCGTCGGCGAGCGCGAGCTTCAGGCCGACCGGATCCTGATCGCGACCGGCTCCCGGACCGCGATACCTCCGATCGAGGGGATCGAGGAGGCCGGGTGGCTCGACCACATCTCGGCGCTCGAGCTGACCGAGGTCCCGCGGTCGCTGCTCGTGGTCGGCGCCGGCGCCGTCGGCCTCGAGTTCGGGCAGGCGTTCTCGCGCTTCGGCTCCAAGGTGACGATCGTCGACGCGCTGGACCGGATCGCACCCGCCTCCGACGCGGAGGCCTCGGCCACGCTGGCCGCGGCGCTCCGCGAGGAGGGGATCGAGATCGCCACCTCGGTCTTCGTGCAGCACGCAGCGAGGGAGGGCGACGAGATCGCGGTCACGGTCGCGCCGCGCGACGGCTCGCCCGAGCTCGAGCTGCGCGTGGAGCGGATCCTGCTCGCGTCTGGCCGCGTGCCGAACCTCGAAGGGCTCAATGCCGAGAAGCTCGGTCTCGAGACGACCAGGACAGGGATCGTCGTGGACGAGCGCCTGCGCACCTCGGTCCCCGGGATCTGGGCCGCAGGGGACGTCAACGCGGTCGCACAGCTGACGCCCGTCGCCCAGTACCAGGCGCGCATCGCCGTCGCGGGCATGTTCGACGCGGACGCGCCTGCCGCCGACTACTCGTTCCTGCCGACGTCGATCTTCACCGACCCGGAGCTGGCCGGCGTCGGCCTCACCGAGGACCAGGCTCGCGACGCAGGGCACGACGTCGGCGTCGCGCGAAACGACCATGTCAAGCGCTTCTCGTACATCGAGGCCAAGCACGGCCTCTTCAAGATCGTCTTCGACCGCGGAACCCGCCGCGTGCTCGGGCTGCACATCGTCTCGCGGAACGGAGGCGACGTCGTCCAGGGGCTGGCGCTCGCGCTCAAGCTCGGCGCGACCGTCGAGGACCTCGCCGGGATGCACCACGTGTACCCGACGTACGGAGAAGGCGTGAAGGCCGCCGCCGAAAGGGCTTAGGAAAACAAGGAAGGAGGCCCGGGCAGGCGGCGGGCCTCCTTCCTACCTCCCGGCCGGCCGCGCTGGCGTGCGGCCGGGCCGGGAACCGGGCCCCAGGGGGTCGGGGCCGGATGTTGGACGGCGAACGTCATGGGGAGGGTTGCCGCCCAAGCTTCACGTCGAGGGTCTCCTTGCTGTCTCCGCGCCAGATCTCGAGCGAGATCGTGTTGCCGGGCTGCTTGGCCGAGATCACGTCGCGCAGCTGGTCGAGGGAGAAGAGCCGGACGCCGTCGGCGGCGACCGCCAGGTCCCCTCCGAGCGGGTACGTCTCGCCTGAGACGGTCACCTGCTGCTTGCCGCCACGCAGGCCCGCCTTCGCCGCCGAGCTGCCGGGGTCGACGCTCGCGACGAGCAGGCCGTTCGAGGCGGGCAGCCGGAACAGCCGGGCGATCTGCGGCGTGACGGCCTGGGCGCGGATTCCGAGGAACGCGTGCTCCACGTGCCCGGTCTTGATGATCTGCGCGGCGACCGTCTTGACGGTGTCGATCGGGACGGCGAAGCCGATCCCGATGTTGCTGCCGGTGTCGCTCTGGATCTGGGAGTTGACGCCGACCACGTCGCCGTTCGCGTCGAGCAGCGGGCCACCCGAGTTGCCGTGGTTGAGCGCGGCGTCCGTCTGGATGACGTGATCGATCGAGTACTGGCCGTCCGGCGCGGCGATCACGCGCTGCAGGGCGCTGACGATGCCGGCCGTGACCGTGCGATCGAGGCCGAGGGGGTTCCCGATCGCGACCACCGAGTCGCCGACGTGCACGTTGTCCGAGTTTCCGAGGGTGAGCGGCGTGAGCGCGCGCGAGTGGACGTCGACCTGGAGCACGGCGACGTCGGTCGACGGATCGGACCCGACGACCCGCGCCTTCACGCTCTCGTTGTTCGAGAAGCTGACGCTGACCGTCCGCGCGCCCTGGACGACGTGGTAGTTCGTGACGATGTGGCCGGCCTTGTCGATGACGAAGCCCGAGCCGAGGGCCTGCTGCCGCTGCTTCTGGGGGACGGGGAAGCCGAAGAAGGGATCGAGCGACTGCGTCTTCACGACCTGGGTCGCCGTCACCTGGACGACGCCGGGCGCGTCGCGCCTGTAAATCTCGTTCACCGAGAGCGCTTTCCCGGTGCGGAAGGCCGTCGCGGTCGCGGTCCCGCCGGTCGCCTGGATCTCGCGGACCGTGGTCGTCGAGGCCGCCGAAAATGCCCCGAGAGCAGCCGCGCCCGCCAGCGCGAGGCCCGCGCCGGCGCCGGCTGCCGCAAAGATGCCCAGGCCGAGAAAGATCCGCGCTCGTCCTGCCATTGCTCCTATTGAAGCGCCGGGGTGTTCAGTCGCTGTTGCGCCGCATTAAGCCTGCGTTAAGCCGATTTTCGGCTCTTGCGTACCCGAATGCGCCCCTTTCCCGTTCTGGATGGAAAGACGAAAGGGGGACCACCTCGTGTCGATCCTCTGGATCATCCTGATCATCGTTCTCGTGCTGCTGCTGCTCGGCTTCTTCGGCCGCGGCCGCTGGTAATAGGCCCACCGGTTCGCCGATGTAGGCCGCCCGGCCCTTGCCGGGCGGCCTCCGGCGCGCGATCCTGTTCTGGTGGATCGCGCCCGGATTCTCAGCGTCCTCGCACGCGCCGACCAGGTGCCCGAGCTCCCGAGGCTCGGCGGGATGGCGCGTGCCGACGGCGTCGTGATCGCGAGTGAGCGGTTCTGGGCGTTCGCGAGCCGCGACGGCGCCGTCCAGGAGGGCGTGATGCCCTCGCCGCCGCGCTTTGTGCGACGGTTTCCCCTCCTGCGCGGGATGGTGCGGCTCGGCCTGGCGCTGACGCCGCTCTTCCGCGGTCGGGGCGTTGCGCGCCGGCGCGAGCGAGTGTTCCTGCTCGCCGCGCTGCTGGCGCCGCTGTCGCTCGTCTTCCTGCCGCAGTCCGCGTCGCTTCCGCTCGGAATCGCGATCGGCGTCGTCCTGATCGGATGGATGCTTCGCGGCCGGACACTCTTCCTGCACGGCGCCGAGCACCGCGCGATTGCCGCAGCCGAGGCCGGCAGCCTCGTCCCGACCTGGGTCGGACAGGCGAAGCCTTCGCGGTTCGCGCCACGCTGCGGGACGAACTTCGCGGCGCTCGTGTTCCCCGTGTCCATGCTCGCCGATCGCCTCTGGCCGCTCCCGGCGGCGGCCTACACGCCCTTTGCCATCTCGCTTCTCTCCCTCGCGCTGACGATGGAGCTGTGGCAGCTGGTCCAGGCCTCGCGCCACCGGGTCGCGCGGGTCTTCCTCCTTCCCGGGCTCGCGTTGCAGCGCCTGACCACGCAAGAGCCCGTGGTCGAGGAGACGCAGATCGCCCTCACGGCGGTCGCGTCCGTGCTCGAACGAGAGCTCATTTAATCCGAACGGGCGGTTCAAGCCGTCCGACGGAACGCCGATAAAGAGGCGATGCCGCCTGTTTACCGTGGACCGTTCGGCAAGCCGCAGGCCGAGCGCCTTCTCTGGCGCGCCGGTTTCGGCCCCCGGCCCGGTGAGGCCGAGAGGCTCGCCAAGAAGGGGCTCGAGCACGCCGTTCACTCGCTGACCCACCCCGGGCGCGAGCGCCTGCGCGGCCCCAAGCCGCACGACGACAACGGCCACCCGCTCGCCCCGTACGACGCCTGGGGCCACGATCAGCTCTGGTGGCTCGACCGGATGGTTCGCACGAGCCGCCCGCTCGCCGAGCGGATGACGCTCGTCTGGCACGACTGGTTCGCGACCTCCGAGGACGCAAGCAACGCGCGCCTGATGATCCGCCAGAACAACCTCTTCCGAAAGCACGGCCTCGGCTCGTTCCTGACGCTGCTGACGGACGTGACCTGCGACCCGGCGATGCTCCTCTGGCTCTCGGGCACGGACAACACGAAGGACTCGCCGAACGAGAACTACGGCCGCGAGCTGATGGAGCTGTTCACCATCGGCGCCGATCGCGGCGGCTACACCGAGCGCGACGTCCGCGAGCAGGCGCGCGCGCTCACCGGCTGGCGCAACGACTGGAGCGACAACCTCGGGCCGATCCACTTCCGCTTCGACAAGCGCCGGCACGACCCCGGCGTGAAGCGGATCTTCGGCAAGCGCGGCCACTTCGACTGGCGCGACTCGTGCCGGCTCTGCGTCCAGCACCGCCTCCACCCGTCGTTCTTCGTCACGAAGCTCTGGAGCTACTTCGTGCCGACCCCGCCGCCGGCGGCGACGAAGCGCTCGCTCGAGCGGCTGTACGTCGCTCACGGGCATGCGATCGGCCCGGTCGTCGAGGCGATCCTCAAGCACCCGGCGCTCTACGACGGACCGCGCATGGTGAAACCCCCGGCCGTCTACGTCGCCGGCCTGCTGCGTTCGCTGCGCCGCGGCATCGACACCGAGGCCTGGACGTGGCTGATGGACCTCGCCGGCCAGTCGCTCTTCTTCCCGCCGAACGTCGCGGGCTGGGACGACACGCGCTGGCTCGACACTTCGACGTACCGCGCCCGCTGGCTGATCGCCTCGCACGCGATCCGGCCGCACGAGCTCAAGGGCGACAAGGCGAAGCTCCCCGCCGACGCGGCGAAGCTGCTCACCCGCGCGGAGGCGTTCTTCGGCAAGCCGGTCCTGACCGGCCGCACGCACGGCGAGCTGAAGCGCTTCGCGAGGCACGCGCTCGGCGACGCGAACGCCCGCTGGAAGAAGGAGCAGTACCCGGCGCTGATCGAGAACGCGCTGCGGCAGCTGCTCGCCTCGTCCCCCGACCTCCAGACCTGCTGATGGCCCGCTGCCACCACTGCGACGAGTTCTCGCGAGCCTCCTTCGTGCGCCGCACCGCGGCAGAGGCAGGGCGCGGGCTGCCGGCGATCGAGGCGGGGATGCCGGCTCCGGCCGGCACAGGGCTCGACCGGCGCGCGTTCGTGACGCGAACCTTCGGGCTCGCGCTTTCGGTCTACGGCGCGGGCAAGCTGAACCTTTTCCAGGAGGGCATCGCGCGGGCGGCGAGCGGGCCTGCCCAGCCGGTGCTCGTCTCGGTCTTCCTCCCGGGCGGTGCGGACTCGCTCTCGGTGCTCTATCCGGCGCTCGACTCGCGCTACCGGCAGCTCCGCCCGACCCTGGCCCTGGGCGCCGGGGACGGCCCGCAGTTCACGGAGGACCCGAGCCTGTACTGGCACCCGTCGCTCACGCCCTTCGCGACGCTTCACGGCGAGGGCAAGGTCACCGTCATGCCGGCGGTCGGGTACACGCATCCCGACCAGTCGCACTTCACCTCGCGCCACTTCTGGGAGGTCGGGGCCACCGAGCCGCGGCTCGTGACCGGCTGGATGGGCCGCTACCTCGACCACGCCGGGGTGCGCGACAACCCGCTGCAGGGCCTCTCGCTCGACTACCAGCTGCAGCCCTCGCTCGCGTCCGCGAAGGTGCCCGTCGCCGCCCTGGCCGCGCCCGACGAGTACACCTTCGACGCGCCCGGCGTCTGGGGAGACGTCGAGACGCGGATGCTGGAGACGCTCCAGCCGCTCGGCGCGCGCCGCTCCGACCGGTTCCTGAACGAGGCCGCGAACGCGACGGCACAGTCGGACCGCCTCCGCCGGCAGCTCGCGCCCTTCACCGGCACCGACTACGGGACGCCGGTTCCCTATCCGGACGGCGACGACGGCTTCCCGAGGCAGCTCGCCGGCCTCGCCGCGATGCTCGCCGCAGGCCTGCCGCTCCGCTGCGTCGCGATCACCGCGCCCGGCGAGTACGACACGCATTCGGACCAGCCGAAGGCGCTCGCGGACGGCCTCGACATCACGGCGCGGAGCCTGCTCGCCTTCCAGCGGGACCTCGAGGCGCGCGGCCTCGCCGACCGCGTGCTCACGCTCGTCTGGTCGGAGTTCGGCCGCCGGGCCGAGGAGAACGGCAGCGACGGCACAGACCACGGTGCCGCCGGAAGCGCGTTTTTGATCGGCACTCGCTCGAAGGGCCAGATGGTCGGCGAGTTCCCCGGCGTCGCGAACCTCGACGACGACGGGAACCTGCGCGCGACGAGCGACTTCCGCGCGGTCTACTCCTCGCTGCTCGAGCAGTGGCTCGGCGAGGACGCGGCCGCGGTGATCCCGGGCGCGGGCTCGTTCCAGCGGCCGGCCCTCGTCAAGTGATTCGCGCAGCCCTGATCGCGGTCGCCGCCTACGCGGTCCTCTCGGCCCACGCGTCCGCGTCTCCCGCCCGGCTCGGCGTCAGCGCCACCGAGTTCCACCTCGTGCTCTCGCGCGGCTCCGTCAGGGCGGGTCGCGTGATCGTGCAGCTCCAGAACAAGGGCGAGGACGTCCACGACCTGCGCCTGCGCCGGATCGGCGGCAAGCGCACGTACGCGTTTCCCCTCACCTCGCCGGGCGGCCGCGCGACCCTGACGATCAAGCTGCTGCCCGGCCGCTACCGTCTCTGGTGCTCGGTCGCGAGACCACGCGCAGCTCGGCATGCAGGCCGTCCTCCGCGTCCGGCGCTGACGGCGTAGCATCGAAGCATGGACCGGGCCGTGCACGACCGCGGCGGATGGCCGAGCGACGCGCCGATCGACCGGAGCGAGCATGACCTCGCCGACTGGGAGCTCTTGACCGACGCCCTCGTCCACGTCCTGGCGGGCAAGGGCCTGATGAACGTCGACGAGCTGCGGCGCGGGATCGAGAGCATGCCGCCCGACGAGTACGAGCGGGCCTCGTACTACGAGCGCTGGCTCTCCTCGATCGAGACGATCCTCGCCGAGAAGGGCGTGCTCGCTCCCGGAGAGCTCGAGGCGAGGCTCGCGTCGTGACGTACCAGGTCGGGCAGCGGGTGCGGATCGCGGCGCGCGAGCACGAAGGCCACCACCGCACGCCCGCCTACGTGAAGGGCAAGAGCGGCCGGATCGAGCGCCGCCACGGTGCGTTCAAGAACCCCGAGACCCGCGCCTACGGCGGCGACGGGCTCCCCGAGCAGGAGCTCTACCTCGTCGGCTTCGACGCGAGCGATCTCTGGCCCGGCGCGAGCCGCGACCGGGTCGAGGTCGACATCTACGAGCACTGGCTGGAGGACGCGGAATGAGCGAGCACGACCACGATCACGACCATCCGCACGAGCCGATCGCCGGGGACGGCCTGCCCGCCGCAGCCCGCGCCCAGGCGCTCGAGGAGCTCCTGGTCGAGAAGGGCGTCGTCAGCCGGACCGAGGTACGTGAGGAGATCGACTGGCTCGTCTCCCGCTCGCCGGCCGACGGCGCGCGCCTCGTCGCCCGCGCCTGGGTCGACCCGGCGTTCAAGCAGCGCCTACTGGCCAACGCGCGTGAGGCCGCGCTCGAGCTCGGTCTCGATCCGGGCCCGTCACCCGTGGTCACGGCCGTGGAGAACACCGAGACCGTGCACCACATGGTCGTCTGCACGCTCTGCTCGTGCTACCCGCGGGCGCTCCTCGGGCCGCCGCCGGACTGGTACAAGAGCCTGCCCTACCGCTCGCGCGCCGTCTCAGACCCGCGCGGGGTGCTGACGGAGTTCGGGGTAGAGCTGGACGAGAACGTCGAGCTGCGCGTGCTCGACTCGACCGCGAACATCCGCTACCTCGTCGTCCCGCGGCGGCCGGAGGCCACCGAAGGGCTCGGCGAGGAGGAGCTCGCGGCGCTGGTGACGCGCGACTCGATGATCGGCGTCAGCCGGCCTGCCGTGCCTGCGTGACCGGCTCCAGGTAGCGCTCGAACCAGTCGAGGATCACTTCGAAGCGCATCACGCGGTGCAGCGGCGACCCGGACCGCGTGAGCTCGTGCGACTCGGCCGGGAAGCGGACGAGCTCGACCTCGCGCTTCAGCAGCCGGAGGATCGCGAACAGGTCCTCCGCGTGGCCGACCGGGCAGCGCAGGTCGTTCTCGGAATGGAGGATGAGGAGCGGCGTCGTGATGTTCTCCGCGTAGTGCGACGGAGAGAGCTTCAGGTAGACGTCCGGCGCCTCGAACCAGTACGCGCCGACGATCCCCTTGAAGCCCCAGCCGATGTCGCTCGAGCCGCCTTCGAGGACGAAGTTGTTGACCGAGCGCTCCGAGCAGGCGGCGCGGAACCGGTCCGTGTGCGAGACGATCCACGAGGTCATGTAGCCGCCGTACGAGCCTCCGAGCACCCCGAGCCGGTCGGGATCGCAGAAGTCGAACCGCTCGAGCGCCGCATCCACGACGGCCGTCACGTCCTCGTAGTCACGGGTTCCCCAGCCGGGCCCACCCTCGACCGGCCCGTTGATCGCCCGGCCCCACTCCTCCGAGTAGCCCGACGAGCCGCGCGGGTTCGAGTAGAGCACCGCGTAGCCGGCACCTGCGTAGACCTGGAACTCGTCGAAGAACCTGTTGCCGTACTGCGTGAAGGGGCCGCCGTGGATGCTGAGCAGGACGGGGTACCGCTGTCCTTCCTCGAAGCCGGCAGGCCGCATCAGCCACGCCTCGACCTCGGACCCGTCGGCCGAGACCGCCGTGAAGCGCTCCGGCTCCGAGAGCTCGACCGACGACCTGAAGGCCGAGCTCACGTCGCTGAGCTGCTTCTCGCCCGAGAAGACCTCGGGCGGCGAGGTGGGCGTCGTGGCTGTGTGCACCGCCTGGCCGCCGGCCCAGTCGAAGCCGGTGAGCCACACGTCTCCGTCGAGCACCGGCTGAGGCTCGGCCGAGCCGTCGGCAGGAACGCGGTACGGAACGTTGTTGCCTGCGTCCTCGACCACGAACAGGAGCGACTCGCCTGCCCAGATCGGCTCGCGGACCGGTGGGTAGGGCGCGCAGTTGAGGTCGAGCGAGGTGGTCAGCAGGCGGTGGTCCCCGGTGGCCGCATCGACCACGGCGATCTGGCCGTGACGCGGGAAGTCGAACCCGCCGGGACTGAACCGGCAGGCGATCTGCGAGCCGTCCGGCGACCAGGAGGGCGCCTCGAACCAGTGCTCGCCCTCGGTCAGCTGCTCGGGCTCGCCGCCGTTGGGGTCGACCAGGTACACGTGGTGGACGCGCTCGATATCCCAGTCCTGCCGGCGGGCCGACGTGAACGCGATCCTGCTTCCGTCCGGCGACCAGGCAGGGCTTCCGTCTTCGAAATCGCCTTCCGTGAGCTGGCTCGGCGGCTCCGAGCCGTCGGCCGCGACGACGAACAGATGCCGCCGCCGGTCGCCCGTCCAGCCCTCGCTGTCGAACTTGAACTGCAGGCGCGAGAACCTGCGCGGTCGCCTTCGCTTCTCGTCTTCCTCTTCGTACTCGGGGTCGCGGACGCGCGCCGAGAAGGCGAGCCGCTGCCCGTCCGGCGACCAGGCGACCTCGCCGACGTCCTCGTCGAGCTCGGTCAGCCGCGACGGCTCGCCGCCTGCAACCGGAATCACGTAGAGCTGCTTCGCTTTGATCTTCTCGCCGCGGTTGGAGACGAACGCGAGCCGGGTGCCGTCGGGCGACCAGCGCGGCGCCAGATCCTGCTTTGGCCCCGCCGTCAGCCGCCTCGGTGCTTCCGAGCCGTCGACCGGCACGAGCCAGATCGACGCGGTGTAGTCGTTCTTCTCCTCGTCGAGCCCGAACGCGACGAACGCGACGGTGTGCCCATCCGGGGAGACGCGCGGGTCGTCGGTCCAGGCGAGGCGGTAGAGATCGTCCGGCTTCACGCACCCGGGACTAAACCAGAGAGCTCCCGTAGCAGGCCCGAGCCTCTCCTCTAAGATCGAGCCGATGGACGTCCTCGGGCTGCCCACGTTGCTGGGGGAGCTGCCGCGGGAGCGGACGCGGCTCCTGGACAACCTCGGCCGGCTCCGGCGCGAGGTCGGCCCGATCACGCCCTTGCTCTCAGACGCGCTGGCCGACCACATGAACCTTCGGCACGGCGACGTGCACGAGGTCGTCTCCTTCTACTCGTTCCTGCAGGTGCCCGTCGAGGCAGTCCGCATCTGCACCGGCCCCGTCTGCGATTGCCTCGGGGCGCGTGACCTGCTGGCCCGGGCGCAGGAGACGGCCGACGCGGATGCACCCGCGCTCGGGGTGCCCTGCCTCGGGCACTGCGACCTCGCGCCGGTGCTGATGCGCGGCGACCAGCTCGAGCCGCCGGTCTCATACCGAACGAACACCGGCGCTTCGCTCGGCCTCGAGCGCTCGGACGAGACGCTGGCCGACTACGAGCGCCGCGGCGGGCTGGAAGCGCTCCGCTCGCTTCCGGCTCCAGAGCGCGTGGTCGAGGAGCTCGAGGCCTCCGGCCTCGTCGGCTACGGAGGAGCGGGCTTCCCGACCGGGCGCAAGTGGGAGGCCGTCCTCCGCGAGCCCGGGCCGAGGTACGTCGTCGTGAACGCAGACGAGGGCGAGCCCGGCACGATCAAGGACCGTTACGTGCTGGAGCGCCGGCCGCACCTGCTGCTGGAGGGAACGCTGATCGCGATGACGGTCGCGGACGCGGCGGAGGGTTTCATCTACCTGCGCGAGGAGTACGCGCACTCGCGCGAACGGCTCGAGCGGGCGATCGCCGAGCTCCGCTCGGCAGGCCTGCTGAATGGACGGTCCCTCGAGCTCGTGGTCGGCGCCGGCGCCTACATCGCCGGCGAGGAGACGGCCATGCTCGAGTCGATGGAAGGCCGCCGCGCGATGCCGCGCCTTCGGCCACCGTTCCCGAGCGAGGCCGGCTACCTCGGCCGCCCGACGCTGATCGACAACGTCGAGACGCTTGCGCACGTGCCGGCGATCCTGCGTTCCGGCGGCGCGTCCTGGTCGCCGGTTCGGCTCTGGTCGGTGACCGGAGCGGTCGCGCGGCCCGGCTGCTACGAGGCGCCGCTCGACGTCACGGCGCGCACGCTGGTCGACGAGTACGCCGGGGGTGCGACCGCCGAGATCGGCGCGCTCGTGCCCGGCGGCGCCGCGAGCGGAATCCTGCCGCCGGAGGCGCTCGACGTCCCGCTCACCAAGGAAGCCCTCGGCGAATGGGGCGCGGGCCCCGGCTCCGCCGCCCTGCAGGTCTTCCCCGCCTCGTATCCCGTGCTGCGGCTCCTCGCGGAGACGCTCCGCTTCTTCGCCGAGGAGTCGTGCCAGAAATGCACCCCCTGCCGGATCGGGACGCGCGCGCTTCACCACCTCGTCCAGGAGCTGGACGAAGGCAAGGTCGTGATGACCCGGGAACGGACGGAGGAGTGGCTCGAGGCGATGGCGCGGACCTCGATCTGCGGACTCGGACAGGGAGTGCCGCTGCCGGTGCGATCGGCGTTTCGCTGGTGGCCGGAGCTGTTCACGCCGCTCGGGGAGGCGGTCGGAGCGTGAGCGAGCTGGTCCGGTTCGTGCTCGACGGCCGCGAGGTCGACGCGCGCGAGGGAGAGCTGCTCGTGCACGCGGCAGCCCGGAACGGCGTCTTCATCCCGACGCTCTGCCACGACGACAAGCTCGACCCGTACGGCGGCTGCCGGGTCTGCGTGGTCGACGTCGAGGGCTCGCCTCGGCCTCTTCCGGCCTGTGCGACCCCCGTGACCCGCGGGATGACGGTCTCGACGAACTCGTCCGTGCCGCAGCTGCGGAGGACGCTCCTCGAGATGTTGCTGGCGGAGCACCTGAACGAGAGCCCGGGCGGCCGCCCGAACGAACTCGCCGAGCTCGCAGCAGAGCTCGGCGCCGAGGCGCCGCTCGTCCTCCCCGATGCGAAACGGAAGCCGTATGAGGACCGGAACCAGCTGATGGGCTACGACCCCGACGCCTGCATCCTGTGCGCTCGGTGCGTCCGTTACACGCAGGAGGTGATGCAGTGCTCGGCGCTGTCGCTCGAGGGCCGCGGGCCCGAGGCGCGCATCGTGCCGACCTGGGACCGCTCCTGGCTCGACACCGAGTGCGAGCTCTGCGGGGGCTGCCTCTCCGTCTGCCCGACCGGCTCGATCTACGAGAAGTTCCTCGAGGGCGCCCCGGCCGGTCATGAGCAGAGGCTGCGTAAGACGAAGACCACCTGCACGTTCTGCGGCGTCGGCTGCCAGATCGACCTCAACGTCGACCCGGAGACGAACCGCATCGTCAAGGTCACGTCCGACCCGAGCTACGTCTCGAACGACGGCGACCTCTGCGTCAAGGGACGCTTCGCCTTCAACTTCGTCCACCACCCCGACCGCCTCACCGAGCCGCTCGTGCGCGGCGAGGACGGCGAGCTCCACGAGACCACCTGGGAGCACGCGCTCGAGGTCGCGGCCAAGGGCCTGAAGGAGGTGAAGGAGCGGCACGGCCCGCAGACCGTCGGCGTCCTCGCCTCGGCGCGGCTGACGATGGAGGAGAACTTCCTCATCCAGAAGCTCGCGCGCACCGCCCTCGGCACCCACTCGGTTCACTCCTGCGAGGCAACTTGACACGCTCCGACCCTTTACGGCCTGGTCAGGTCGTTCGGCAGAGGAGCAAGCACCAACTCGATCCCGGAGATCGAGAACGCCCGCTTCCTGCTCGTGATCGGGTCGAACACGACCGAGGCCCACCCGGTGCTGGCGATCCGGATGAAGCGTGCGGTCCGCAAGGGCGCGACCCTCGTCGTCGCCGATCCGCGGCGGATCTGGCTGACGAAGCTCGCGAAGCGGCACCTGCAGCTCCGCCCCGGGACGGACGTCTGGCTGCTGAATGCGCTGATGCACGTGATCCTCGCCGAGGGCCTCCAGGACGAGAGCTACATCCGCGAGCACACCGAGGGGTTCGAAGCGGTCGCCGAGGTCGTCTCCCGGTACACGCCCGAAGAGGCGGAGAGGGTGACCGGCGTGCCTGCGGAGGCGATCCGGGCGACCGCCCGCGAATACGCACGCGAGCGGCACGCGGCGATCTTCTACACGCTTGGGATCACCGAGCACTCGACGGCGATCGACAACATCTGGTCGCTCGCGAACCTCGTGCTGATGACCGGCCACCTCGGTTACGAGTCGACCGGCCTCAACGCGCTGCGCGGCCAGAACAACGTCCAGGGCCTCAACGACGCCGGGGCAAACCCGGCCTACTTCCCCGGCTACCAGGCGATCGACGACCCCGAGACGACGCGGAAGTTCTCGGAGGCCTGGGACGTCGAGCTCCCGGAGACGCCGGGCTACCGGCTCGACCAGATGATCTCCGGCCTGCACGACGGGCGCATCCGGGCGATGTACTTGATCGGAGAGAACCCGGCGCAGACCGAGCCGAACGCCCACCACGTCGAGGAGGGCCTCGCGGAGCTGGACTTCCTGGTCGTGCAGGACATCTTCCTGAACGAGTCGGCGCAGGCCTACGCGGACGTCGTCCTGCCGGCCTCGTGCTTCGCCGAGAAGGACGGCACGTTCACGAATACGGAGCGCCGCGTCAACCGCGTGCGGAAGGCGGTGCCCGCTCCCGGGCAGGCGCGCGAGGACTGGCGCATCGTGGACGCTCTGGCCCGCGCGCTCGGGGCCGAGTGGCCCGAGTACCGGACGGCCGAAGACATCTGGAACGAGTTCGCCGACCTGGCGCCGAACTGGTCCGGGATCCGCTACGACCGGCTCGAGGAGACGGGCCTCCAGTGGCCGTGCCCCGACCGGGACCATCCCGGGCTCGGCGTACCTTCACGCCCCGCACCCGGCGCGGCCGAACGGAAAGGGCAAGTTCTTCCCCGTCGAGTACCAGCCGCCGCTCGAGCTGCCGGACGCCGAGTACCCGCTCGTCCTGTCGACCGGCAGGACGCTCTACCACTACAACTCGGCAGGAATGACCATGCGCGAGGACGGGGTGCTCGACAAGCAGGAGGAGCCGTTCTTCGAGATCTCGCCCGAGGACGCGGCGGCGGCGGGCCTGCGCGACGGCGACCTGGCCCGCCTGGTTTCGCGACGGGGGTCGCTCGAGGCGCGGGCGGCCGTCGGCGACCGCGTGTACCCCGGCCTCGTCTGGATGGCCCTCCACTTCGCCCAGGCGAAGGTCAACTGGCTCACCAACGATGTGGGCGACTCGCTGATCGGGATCCCCGAGTACAAGGTCTGCGCCGTCCGCGTCGAGCCCGTTGCAGCTGAATGACTGACTCGCTCGAGCCGGGGGCCGTCGAGCCGCTGCTGACCGGGCGCTTCGGACGGCCCTACCTCTACCAGGAGGCCTGCGAGTCGACGCAGGGCCTGCTCGAGCCCTCTCACCCCGAGGGCGCGGCTGCCGCATGCGAGGAGCAGACCGCCGGGCGCGGCCGCCTCGGCCGGAACTGGACGGCGCCGCGCGGAACGGCGGTCCTCTGCTCGGTCCTGCTGCACCCGCCCTCCGGCCGGAGGCTCCAGGAGCTCTCGCTCGTCGCGGGCGTCGCGGTCGCGAACACGGTCGAGGTGGCCCTCGACCTCGCCGTCCAGATCAAGTGGCCGAACGACGTGCTCGTCGACCGGCGTAAAGTCGCTGGGGTGCTCGCGGAGGCTCGCGACGGCTCGGTCACGATCGGAATCGGGCTGAACGTGAACCAGAGCCGCGAGGAGCTGCCGCGGACCGAGTCGCCGGAGGCAGCGTCGCTGCTGACCGTCGACGGGGTGCGCCGCGAGCGGTTACCCCTCCTCGTGCGGCTGCTGCTGGAGCTCGAGGGCGCGTACGACCGCTGGCTCGGCGGCGACCTCGACGCGCTGTACGTCGAGCTCGCGCCTCGTGACTTCCTGCGCGGCCGCCCGGTCATAGTCGACGGAGCGCCCGCGGTTGCCGCAGGCATCGACCGCTCCGGCAGGCTCCTGCTGGACGTCGCCGGCGAGCGCCGGTCGATCGAGAGCGGCGAGGTGACCTACGAGCGCTGAGCGCGGTGTGACGGCCGAGCTCCAATCTGGTCAGGCCCTCGCTTCCGCCGCCTCCGCGTCCTCCTCGGCACGCTTGCGCCGACGCTCGACCCGCTCCCCCGCCTGCAGCTCGCGGCAGACCCGGAACGCGATCAGCCCGGAGACCGGCGGCGCGACGAACGCGAGCACCCGGTAGGCCCAGATCTGCGGGATGTACGGCACGTTGAAGAGCACGTACGCCCGGTCGGAGCTGCCCGCGACGAAGATGAGGAAGACCCAGGTCAGGAGCGCCCAGCCGACCGCGGTCCGGAGCGGCACCTCGCGCGGGCGGTCGAGCAGGTTGTGGTACGCGTAGTCGCCGGTCAGCTTCCGCTCGAACCAGGGCCAGAGGTAGAGGAAGCCAAAGACGACCAGCGGGAAGGCTGCGCCGCCCCAGAACGGATTCGGCACGACCGTGTAGCCGGCGATCACGAGGTCGAATCCGGGCACGAGCCGCAGTCCGCCGATCAACCAGCCGAGGTACCAGTCCGGCTGCGCGCCGTTGGTCGAGAGGTACGTGTGGTACGGCCCCCAGAGCCAGACCGGGTTGATCTGCACGAGCCCGCCTAGCAGGAACAAGACGCCGGCCACCGCGAACAAGAGCCCGAGCGAGCGCGGCGCCTGCCCCGGGAAGGCCGGGACGCCGACGATCTTCCGCTCGCTTTGCCGCGGCCCGCTGCGGAACTGCGTGTGGTGCTTCATCGCCACGAGCGCGAGATGCACCGTCAGCAGCACGGCGATCAGCGCCGGTAGCAGGAACACGTGCGCGATGTACATCCGCGAGAAGAAGTCGTGCTTGCCCGGGAAGGGCCCGTCCCAGATCAGCGAGGACACATTCGCGCCGACGAACGGGATCGACATCGACACGCCGTACGCGATCGCGAGCCCCATCCCCGAGAGCAGGTCGTCGACGATCGAGTAGCCGAGGAACCCTTCGAGCAGCGAGACCATCAGGATCGTCAGCCCGATCCAGTACGTCAGCTCGCGCGGCTTGCGGTACGCGCCCGTGAAGAAGATCCGCAGCAGGTGCAGGACGATCGCCGCGATGAAGATGTCGGCCGCCCAGTGGTGCGTCTGGCGGATCAGGAGGCCCGCCTTCACGGTCGTCGAGATGTCCAGCACCGAGCGGTAGGCCTGGGTCATCTCCTCCCCCTGAAGCGGCGCGTACGGCCCGTGGTAGACGACCTTCGCGGTGCTGTTCTCGTAGAAGAGCGTCAGGTAGACGCCCGTCGCGACGAGCACGATGAACGAGTAGAGCGCGACCTCGCCGAGCAGGAACGACCAGTGGTCCGGGAAGAGGTAGCGCAGGGTCTTGCGCAGGAAGGGCGCGCTGCCGCTGCGCCGGTCGACGAAGCGGACGATCCCGCGGATCACGTTCTCGGCTTCCTCTCGCGCACGCCCCACCACGAGGGGCCGACGGGCTGGTCGAAGTTCCCGGCGGCGCGGAGCTCGCCGTTCGGGGCGACCAGCAGCGGCAGCATCGGCAGCTTGCGCCCGGCGGGCCCGAAGGTGACGGTGCCGCCGTCCGCCGGGTTGAACGTCGAGTAGTGGCACGGGCAGACGAGCGCGGGCGTCGGCTCGTCGGGCTGGAAGAGCGGAGCGCGGTAGAGCGAGATCGCGCAACCGGCGTGCGTGCAGATCTTCGAGTAGGCGACGATCCCCTCGGCCGGGTAGTGCGCGAGCTCCCGCGGCAGCTCCAGCGAGCTCTTCGGCAGCCGGACGAGCACGAGCGAGGACGGCAGCGCTTCCTTGTCCGAGCCCTCGGCGAAGGCGGTGTAGAAGTTGTCCTCCTCGATGTCCGACGCCTTGTACGGCTTGCCGTGCTCGTCGACGAGACGGGTGCCGCGCCGCCAGGGAGTCGTGTAGAAGCGAACGAGGTCGACGGCCGGCCCGAGGGAGGCAATCGGTGTCAGGACCGCCGCGGTGAGCGCGCCGCCCGCCGTCAGCAGCGCGAGCTTGAGCAGCCGGCGCCGCGTGAGGCCGCTCTCCTCGACCACCTGCACGATCAGCTCCTGCTCCTCCGGGTGCTCCTGGACGGGGTAGTCGTCCTCGAGCTCCTCGGTGACGATCAAGCGGTGCGCGGTGACGATCAGCGCGGCCGCGATGAACAGCAAGGAAAGGCCGAGCGAGAGCCCGAGCAGCTGCGTGTGCGCGGGGAGCCGGTCGAGCACGTAGACGACGACGAACGCGATCGCGCAGGCCGCACCGGCGAGCAGCAGGAGGGCGGCGGTCAGCTCCCAGCCCGGGTTGTCCGGCGCCGGCGGCACCACACGCTCGCGCTCGCCGGGCCCCAGCGGTCTCGGCTTTCGCCGCCCCAGCAAGAGCACGACCCCGGAGATCAGCGCGTCCCTGGCCCTACCCACGCTGCAGCCTCTTTCCGATGACCATGCAGACGGCGACGAGCGCCGTCATCCCGATGAACCAGGTGACGAAGCCCTCCGGAATCGGGCCGATGTGGCCGATCGCCCAGCCGCCGCGGTCGTCCGGATGCTTCGCGTACTCGACGTAGCGGACGATCGAGTCGAGCTCGCGGTCGGAGATGTCCTTCTTCGAGAACGTCGGCATCACGTAGGGGCCGATCCGGACGGCCTCTGCGACCTGCGTCGGCGTCGCGCTCTCGAGCGGCGGCGGGAGCGCACCGGTGACGTAACCGCCCTGGGCGACGACCTGGTGGCAGCCCGCGCAGCGCTCGGTGAAGAGGTGGTAGCCCTGCGAGAGGCTGCCGCGCTCCGGGTGTGGGGTCGGGATCGCGGGACCCGGCCCCAGCGACGCGACGTAGGCCGTCAGCGCCTTGATCTCGACTCTCGCTCAGGAAGACGTGGCGGCGGCGGGGCTGCATGCCGAGGTGAGGGAGCGGCATGTAGCCCGTGCGCAGGTAGAAGTCGGCAGCGAGCGCGCCGACCCCGATCAGCGACGGGGCGACGCCGGTGTTCTGGTCCTGGGCGCGCAGCGGTCCCGCCCCGACCGGACGACCTGCCGACCCCTTACCGCCCGCCGCGTGGCACGAGATGCAGTAGCGGCCGTAGAGGTGGTAGCCCTGCTGCACCGGATCGGCCGCGGCGCCCAGCGGGGAGCAGAGCGCCAGGAACGCCGAGATGAGCAGCGCGCGCTTCATCCCTGGCGGCACGTGACGTTGAGGATCGCGGCGAAGCCGTCGAGCAGGATGATCATCAGGAAGATCACGTTCGCGGTCGCGGCGGCGATCGCGAAGAAGCGCACGCGGCCGGGCGGCGGCGGGCTCTCGTAGGTCGTCCGCCGGGTGGCGACGATCACGGTGATCGCGGCGAGCTCGGCCGCCACCACGCAGGCAGCCGCGGCCGCAAGCAACGCTCCCTGCCAGACGTCGTTCTGAATCCCCCAGTCCAGCCCGCCGGCCCCGCACTCCGCTTCCGTGATTCCAAAGCCGACGACGTGCGCCGCGGCCCAGACCAGTGCCCCGCCGAGGAGGCCCACCCACTGCAGGAGCTCGAGCCTTCGAAGGCTCAAATCCCGCTCCCGGCGCCGGCAAAGCCGGCACCTCCGCTCCTTGTGAGCTCCGTCGAGCCTACGCTCATGCGCGCGCCGAGAGGAGGGTCCCGAAGACGACGATCGTCAGGACGTTGACGGCGAGGACGTACAACGTGATCGCCTCGACGGCGTTCAGCCGGTACGTGGTGAACCCGCGGGCGAGCTTGGCCAGCAGCCAGATGTTGAAGAGCGCCGCGACGAGGACGTGCGCGTGGTCGGCGCCGAGCAGCGTGTAGTAGATCGAGGTGTACGCGTCGCGCGTGATGGGTGTTCGATGGATCTGGTCGGCGAAGTCGTGCACCTCGTAGGCGAAGTAGCCGGCCTGGACGAGGAGCACGACCGCCACGAAGAAGCGGGTCGCGCCGAGCCGGCCCGCGCGAGCCGCCCGCGACGCCGCCTTCATCGGGAAGCTGGTCGCGACCAGGCACGCGAGCAGGATCAGGGGCACGACGAGCGCCGGCCTGGGAACCCCGTCCGGCGGCCACGGCGTGGTCCGGAAGCGGAGGTAGAAGTAGGTGCCGATGAACGCGCCGAACAGCGTGGCCTCGCTCGCGACGAGGATGACCATCCCCCACCACGCGGTCGGCCTGCCGATCGCAGCGCCTGGGCGCTCGGCGACGTAATCCGTCACGTCACTGCTCCTGGGGCTCCTGGGAGTGCCAGCCGACGAGTGCGAGCAGGCAGAAGATGCCCATGATCCCCGCGACCTCGTAGCGGCCGATCAAGAGGGTGATGAACACCAGCACGAGCGCGAGCGCCAAGACCGGCGGCCACGGCGACTCGTGGGGCATGCGGACGATCTCCGAGAACCTCGCGTCGACGGGCGTCACCGCGGGCTGCTCGTGGCCGCGCTCGAGCACGAGCACGCCGTCCGCCAGGTTGCGGCGGTCGAGCTCGCGGTCGACCGGGTCCCAGTTCGGGTAGGCGCTCGACACCCTTGGAATCACCGCGTAGTCGTAATCAGGAGGTGGGCTGCTGGTAGTCCACTCGAGGGTCGGCCCATGCCACGGATCGGGGCCGGACGCGGGCGCGCGGAGGTAGCTGTAGAAGAGGTTCCCGAGCAGGAGCAGGATCCCGGCGAGCGTGACGAAGCCGCCGATCGTCTCCGCCAGGTTGTACGCCGTCCAGCCGAGACCGTCGGGATAGGTGGAGACGCGCCGCGTCATCCCGAGCAGGCCGACGATGTGCATCGGAAAGAAGAGGAGGTTCGTCCCGACGAAGAGGATCCAGAAGCTGATCTGGCCCGGCAGCTCGTAGTAGAGCTTCCCCGTGACCTTCGGGAACCAGTAGTACATCCCGCCGAAGATCGGGAAGACGGCCGCCCCGAAGATGATGTAGTGGAAGTGGGCGACGATGAAGTAGGTGTCCGTGACCTGCTGGTCGAACGGGATCGCCACGAACATGATCCCGGTGAGCCCGCCGGTGACGAACATGAAGATGAAGCCGGCGATGAAGAGGAGCGGCGTCTTGAAGCGCGCCGTGCCGGTCACGAACGACATGCACCAGGCGAAGACCTGGATCGTGCTCGGGATCACCACCATCGCGGTCGCGGCCGCGAAGAAGACCATCGAGATCGTCGACATCCCGACCGCGTACATGTGGTGCGCCCAGACGCCGAAGCCGACGAAGACGACGAGCAGTTCGGCGACCGCGACGAGCGGGAAGGCGACGACCTTGCGCTGCGTGAACGCCGGGATGATCGACGTCGCGATCCCGAAGGCGGGGACGATCAGGATGTAGACCTCCGGGTGGCCGAAGATCCAGAAGAGGTGCTGCCAGAGGAGCACCGAGCCGCCGTGCGACGGGTCGAAGAAGTGCGTGTGCACGTTGCGGTCGAGGAAGAGGAAGATCGTGTCGGCGCTCAGCGCCGGGAGCGCGAACAGCAGCCCGAACGACGCGGCCAGGAAGGCGAAGCAGAAGAGCGGCATCCGGTTGAACGACATCCCGGGCGCGCGCGACTTGAGGATCGTGACGATGAACTGGCCGGCGGTGAGCGTCGAGGAGATCGAGTTGAAGATGATCCCGAGCGCGTAGAAGTCGATGTTCCGCCCGGGGTTGAACTCCTTGCTCGCAAGCGGGACGTAGTCGAACCAGCCCGCGTTCGGTGCGCTGCCCATGAACAGGCTCGTGTAGATGAACAGGGCCGAGGCCAGGAAGATCCAGAAGCTGAGCGCGTTCATGCGCGGGAAGGCCATGTCGCGCGCCCCGATCATCAAAGGGATCAGGTAGTTCCCGAACGCGCCGGTCGTCATCGGGATGATGAAGAAGAAGATCATCGTGATCCCGTGCATCGTGAAAAGCTGGTCGTAGGTCTCGGGCGAGACGACGTGCTCGTTCGGCTGCGCGAGCTGCGTGCGGATCAGCAGCGCCTCGACGCCGCCCGCTCCGAAGAGGACGAGCGTCGTCCAGAAGTAGAGGAGGCCGATCCGCTTGTGGTCGGTCGTCGTCAGCCAGCCGAGGACGCCGGGGCGGCTCTGCCACATCACCTCGAGCCGGTCCATTCGCTGGGCGGCCGCGGGGGTCGGCGGAGTCGCGATGGCCATCAGTGCCCCCTCCGGTGATGCCGCCGCCCTTCTGGGTCGCGAGCACCAAGCCAGAGTTCGCACTCGACCGCAGCAAGGCTGGTTTGCCTTGCTAAGGGCGAGGGTGGGCTCTGGCGCCGCGTGATCGCGGGCCAGAAGCCGGCATGTATTGCCGGAGGGGGCACTTACTTCAGGGACTCCAGGTAGGAGACGAGCGCGTCGAGCCGCGAGCTCGGCAGGCGGATGTCCGGCATCTGGTTGCCCGGCTTGATGTGCTGGTTGTCGATGATCCAGTCGTGCAGGCTCGAATCGCCGTTGGGGATGGTCACCGCGGCGAGCGTCGTGCGGCTGCCCACGTGGGTCAGGTCGGGGCCGACGTCACTGTTCGCATCCGTCCCGCGGATCGCGTGGCAGCTCGAGCAGGAGCCGTCCTGAAAGACGCGGGCGCCCTCGGCGGCGGCGCCTCCCGAGGGGACTGAAGCCGGCCGGCTCTCGTTCGCGAGCCACTTGCGGAACTCGCCCTCCGGCTGCGCGAAGACGAAGAGGTCCATGTGCGCGTGCTGGAGCCCGCAGAACTCGGCGCAGGCGCCGCGGTAGCGGCCGGGGGCGTCGGCATAGAGCTCGATCGCGTTCCTGCGGCCGGGGATCGTGTCGATCTTCCGGTTGAGCTCCGGCACCCAGAAGCTGTGGATCACATCCGCGCTGGTGGCGACGATCCGGACCGGCGTGCGCACCGGGATGTGCACCTCGTTCGCGGTCACCGCAGGCGTCCCCGGATAGCGGACCTCCCACCACCACTGGTGGCCGATCACCTCGACGGTCATCTTGGTCGCAGTCGCCGCCGGCGCCTGCGTCGTCTTGATCACGAACAGGTCGGAGATCACGAACAGGGTCGAGATCACCGCGATCGGCATCGCGATCCCGAGCCCGACGACGACGTACCAGCTGGCCTGCTCGCCCGGCTTGGGACCTTCCGTGTCGTCGCCGAAGCCGCGGCGGTTTCGGCGCTTCCAGGACCAGAAGAGAAGACCGACGACGAGCGCCAGCCCGAGCCAGGCGCCGCCCATCATCCACCAGAACAGGCTCGCGATGTCCCTCGCCTGGTGGCTCTTGGGCGCGAGAGAGCTCTGCTTCTCGCGGCAGCCCGCAAGCGGCAGGACCACGGCAAGCAGAAGCGCAGGACAGAGCCGGTCCTTCCGGGGGGTGTCCACTTCGCGCGACTCGTACCCTCTGCGCGGGCGGCTAACCGCTAGAGGTAGATCTCGAGCGCCACCCCGATCCCGATCAGAATCACGGCGACCAGCCCGTACACGAAGGACGCGTTCACGGCGAACTCCTGCTCCGAGCGACTCCGGCGCCAGGGGTAATACATCCCGGTGCCGCCCAGGAAGGCAAGCGCTCCGAAGGCGGCGCCCGCGAAGTAGAAGGTGCGGGGAAGCGTGCGGGCCGCCGTCGAGTCCGAGAGCCAGACCACGGCAAGCCCGACGAGCAGCGTCGCCCCTACGACGCCGAAAGCGATCAACCCGAAGCGCCGCAGGCCGAAGAGGATCATCCCGCCGCGAGTCGTCGGGGCCCGCTTGGGCTTGCGCTCACGCCGGGGCTTCTCGACGGGCGGCGGCGTCCATTCCTCGGTCCGCAGCTCGCCGCTGAGCGGCGTCAGCTGTCTGCGTCGCCGGCCCTCCATCGTCGCGGTACAGTGCCGAAACCGGGGTGCCGTCGCAAGGCGGCTGAGATCACACCCGCGAACCTGATCCGGGTAATGCCGGCGGAGGGAGTCGATGGACGAAGCAACGCCGAACTGGGGAATCAAGCCCGTTCCGGAGCGGCTGCGCGTCCTCGGGCTGCTCGACCTGACCCTGCTCTGGGGGAACCTCTCGATCTCGCTGCTCGTGATCGTCGCTGCCGCCGGGCTCGTCCCGATGCTGTCGTTCCAGCACGCGCTGCTCGCGATCCTGATCGGCGCGCTGGCGGGCAACCTCCTGCTCGGGCTCGCGGCGGCGATCGGCGCCGATGCGCGCGTCCCGGGCATGGTGGTCCTCCGGGCGCCGCTCGGCCGACGGGGCTCGTACGCGCCGACCGTGCTGAACGTCGCGCAGAACCTCGGCTGGTCGACCTTCGAGCTGATCATCATCTCGACCGCGGCCGCGGCCCTCTCGGAGCGCGTCTTCGGCTTCCGCGAGCGCTGGCTCTGGGCGCTGCTGTTCGGAGCCGTCGCACTCGCGCTCGGGCTGATGGGCCCGATCGGGTTCGTACGCCGCTACGTGCGCAGGTTCGCGGTCTGGGCGGTCGCGGCCTCGATCGTCTACCTGACGTGGTGGGCGATCGACAAGGCGCACTGGGACCACCTCTGGCACTCGCAGGGCACCGGCGGCCTCTCGCTCGGCCAGGGGATCGACCTCGTGGTGGCGAGCGTCATCTCGTGGACGCCGCTCGCCGCCGACTACACGCGCTTCGCGCGCGACCGGCGGAGCGCGTTCGCGGGCGCGGGCGTCGGCTACTTCCTGCCCACGCTCTGGTGCTTCGCGCTCGGCGCGGTGCTGGTGCTCGAGCGGAACCTGAGCGACCCCGCCCAGATCCCGAACGCGGTCGCGAGCGGCAGCGTCCTCGCGGTCGTCGCGCTCCTGATGCTGACCGTGGACGAGAGCGACGAGGCCTTCGCGGACGTCTACTCGACGGCGGTCTCGCTCCAGAACCTGGTGCCGCGCGCATCGCAACGGCTGCTGATCGTCTTCGTCGCCGCGGTGGCGACTGCGGGCGCGATCGCCATCGATCTCGGGAACTACCTCACCTTCCTGTTCCTGCTCGGCTCGGTGTTCGTCCCGCTGTTCGGCGTGCTGCTCGCAGACTGGCTCACGCACGGCGCGCACTACGGCGAGCGCGACATCTTCAGCGCTCCGGTGGTGCGCTGGGAGCGCCTCGGGGCCTGGGTCGTCGGCTTCGTGCTCTACCAGTGGCTCTCGCCGGTCGGGCCGAGCTGGTGGACGAACGTCGTCGCCCACACCGAGCCCGGGCACGCGCGGCTGACGGCGTCGCTGCCGAGCTTCGCGGCCGCCTTCGGGCTGACGCTGCTCGCAGCCTGGATAGATTCGGCTCGTGCCGGGGCTCGCCGTAGTCGGGAATCTCTCGCTCGACAGGGTTGACGGCGGGCCGCCGCGGGCGGGCGGCGCTCCGTTCTGGGCGGCTCGCGCGTTGCGGGTGCTGGGCGCGCCTGCGCTCGTCGCCGTGAAATGCGCGCTGGAGGACCGGCGCGTGCTGGCGCCGCCGCTCGTCGCGCTGGGGCTGCCCGTGGTGTGGCTGACGGGTGAGTCGACGGCGGCATTCTCGTTTCGCTACTCGGGCGACCGGCGGGAGATGGTCGTCGACGCGGTCGGCTCGCCCTGGACGGTCGAGGACGTCGGCGGGCTCCGAGGCGTGCGCTGGGTGCACGTCGGGGCGCTGGCGTCGTCGGACTTTCCCGCGGAGACGCTCGCCGAGCTGGCCCGCGGCCGGTACGTCTCGTTCGACGGGCAGGGGCTCGTCAGGCCAGCGCGCACGGGCCCGCTGCAGCTCTCGATCGAGGCCGACCTCGATGCGCTGCGGCACGTGTCGATCCTGAAGCTCGCCGAGGAGGAGGCTCGCGTCTTGCTCGGCGAGCCCGACGAGGCTTCGCTGCGTTCGCTCGGCGTGCCCGAGGTCATCGTCACGCTCGGGTCGCGCGGATCCCTCGTCCTCGCGGACGGACGGCTCACGCGCGTGCCCGCGCAGGCGGTCGGAGGGGCCGTCGATCCAACCGGTGCCGGCGACGCCTTCTCGGCGGCGTACCTCGTGGCCCGTTCGTCCGGCCACGCGCCGGCGGCGGCGGCCCGTCGCGCGACCGCGCTCGTGGCCGGCCTGCTGACCCGCCGCCTCCGGTGAGAGCCCTCGTCCGCACCGTCGACGGCGTCTTCGAGGTCGAGCTCGACGAGGAGGAGGTGGTCGGGCTCGTGGACGCGGACGTCGAGCCGGACCGGGTCGAGACCGGCTTGCCGCTCGTCGTCTGCGCCGCGCGCAACGGCTCGACGGTGATCGCCGTCGTCGACCGCCGCCCGCCACTCGCGATCTCGAACGACGCGGGCCGCACGTGGCGCGAGGCCGGCGGCGGCCTCCCCGCGGGCCGCGCGGTAGGCAATCGCCGACGACAATCCGGACTACGCCGTCTACGCCGCCCGCAACCGCCTGTACCTCTCCGAAGACGGCGGCCGCTTCTGGCGCGCGCTCGCGCCCGAGCTCCCCGAGATCGAAGCCGTCACGATCCCCGGGGGATAAAAAGCCACACTCCCGGCGCGTTCCAGGCTTGACAAAACCCGGGGTCCGACACCGGGTCTTGTCAAGGCGGCGGGGAGGTTTGGTGCTAAGTCGTTACGTCTCGCGGAGGCGGAACTCGCCGTGGGCGACGGTGACCGCGCTGCCGCCGACCTCGACTCGCTCGATCGCATCCGCCGAGCCGTGCACCACGGCGAAGAGCTTCGACGGCCGCCCGATCTCGACTCCCTGCGAGATCTCGATTTCCTCGCCGAAGCCGATGCGGCCGTGGCGCGCCAGGTGCACCGCCAGCGGCCCCGCCGCCGAACCGGTCGCCGGGTCTTCGGGAATCCCGCCCAGGCCGAACATGCGCGTCTTCCAGCGCGTGCCCGAGCCCGCGAAGCAGTTGACCCCGAGCGCCTCCGGCAGCCCCAGCGGAGCGAGATTCGGGCGCAACCCGGCAACCGCGTCCTCCGAATCGAGCGCCACGTAGACGTGCTGGGCGCCGTTGTCGTACTGCTCGACCGGCAGCTCGCTCCGCTCGACCCCGACCGCGCCCAGAAGCGCCTCCGCCTCCGCATAGGGCTCCCAGCGAGGGATGGGTTGCGCCATCCGCCCGAAGACGATCTTCGGCCCATCCCGCTCGAGCACAACCGGGACGATCCCCGCGCCGGTCTCGAGGCGGATCTCCGGGAGCTGCATCGGCGCAGCGAGCACGAATGCCGTCCCGAGCGTCGGGTGCCCCGCGAACTGCATCTCGATCCCCGGCGTGAAGATCCGGATCCGCGCGTGCCCGCCCTGCTCGGCCGGCAGCACGAAGACCGACTCCGAGAGGTTCAGCTCGCGCGCCAGCCGCTGCATCTCGTCCGTCTCGAGGCCCCGCGCGTCGGTGAAGACCGCAACCGGGTTCCCGGCGAGGGGCTCGTCGGTGAAGACGTCCGCCACCACGTAACGAAAGACGCGCATGACGGTGACTATTCTCCCATCCGTGCAGCTCTACCTCGTTCGCCATGCCCAGGCTGCGGACGGAGAGCCGGACGAGCTGAGGCCGCTGACCGCCGAGGGCCGCCACGCGGCCCGCGAGCTCGGCGAGCGACTCGCAGCCGACGGCGTCCGGCCCGACGCCGTCCTGACGAGCCCGCTCCTGCGGGCGCGCCAGACGGGTGCCGAGCTCGCGCGGGCGGCAGGAATCGAGCCCGAACCGGACGAGCGCCTCGCCCCCGGCGCCACCGCAGATGACGTGAGGGCCGCAGCCGTCGGCCGCGGCGAGACCGTCGTCGTCGTCGGCCACCAGCCGGACTGTGGACGGATCGCGGCCGCGCTGACCGGCGGCGAGGAGCCGTCTTTCGCCCCCGCGGCGATGCTCGCGTTCGAGCTCTCATGAGTGATGTCGCTATCGAGGTGAAAGGCCTGCGCAAGGCCTACGGCGGGCTGGAGGCGGTCCGCGGCATCGACTTCGACGTCCGGCGCGGCGAGGTCTTCGGCCTGCTCGGCCCGAACGGCGCCGGCAAGACGACGACGGTCGAGATCCTCGAGGGCTACCGCCGCCGCGACGCCGGCCACGTCGAGGTGCTGGGCGTCGACCCCGCCGAGGCAGGCGGCGAGTGGCGCGAGCGGATCGGCGTCGTCCTCCAGAGCTCGGCGATGTACGAGACGCTCACGGTCGCCGAGATGCTGAGCCTCTTCGCGGGCTACTACGAGCGCTCGCGGCCCGTGGACGAGGTCGTCGAGCTCGTCGGCCTGAAGGAGAAGCGCAACGACCGGGTGCGCCGGCTCTCGGGTGGACAGCGGCGCCGCCTGGACCTCGGGATCGCGCTCGTGGGCGACCCCGAGCTGATCTTCCTCGACGAGCCGACCACGGGCTTCGACCCGCACGCGCGCCGCCAGGCCTGGGAGACGCTCAGGTCCCTGCGCGGCCTCGGCAAGACGATCGTGCTGACCACGCACTACCTCGACGAGGCCGAGCGCCTCGCCGACCGCGTGGGCGTCCTTCGGAGCGGCGAGATCGTCGCCATCGGCCCGCCGTCGCAGCTGATCGGCTCCGCGCCCGCGACCGAGATCCGCTACCGCGACAACGGGCGCGAGGTCGTGCTCGAGACCGAAGAGCCGACACGAGTCCTCCACGAGCTGACGGCGAAGGCGATCGCCGAGAACCGCGAGCTCGAAGGCCTCGTCGTCCGGCGTCCGAGCCTCGAGGACGTCTACCTGTCGCTTACCGAGGAGCAGGCCGAATGAGGCTCTTCCGGCACGAGCTGAAGGGCGAGCTGCTGCTCTACGTGCGCAGCCGGGAGCTCGCGTTCTTCACGTTCCTGCTGCCGATGATCTTCTTCCTGCTGCTCGCCTCGGTGTACGGCAACGACCGGATCAAGAGCGAGGGCAACGTCCGTTCCGCCCCGTTCCTCCAGGCCGGGATGATCGGCTATGGGGCGATCTCGATCGCCTTCGCCGGGCTCGCGATCGTGGTCGTGATCAGGCGCGAGGCCGGCATCCTGAAGCGGCTCCGCGCGACTCCGCTCCCGGCGCCCGTCTACCTGATCGCGCTCCTGAGCGCGTTCCTCGCGGCCTTCGCCGTGGAGGTGGTCGGCCTGCTCCTGCTCGGCCGGCTCTTCTTCTCGATCGGATTTCCGGGCCGGCCGCTGTCGCTCGCGCTCGCGCTGATCCTCGGCGCGGTCGCGTTCTGCGGGCTCGGGATCGGCCTGACCGCGGTGATCAAGAGCGCCGAGGGCGCCTCCGCGGTCGTGAACGCCATCTACCTGCCGATGGCGTTCATCTGCGGGGCGTTCTTCTCGCCCCATTCCTACCCCGGCTTCTTGCGGGCGATCGCAGCCGTCCTGCCGCTGACGTACTTCCTGCGGCTCATCCGCAACGTCATGCTGCACGGCCACGAGATCTGGTCGCAGGGGACGAACGTGGCTGTCCTGGCGGCCTGGGGCATCGGCGGTTTGCTCGTGGCAGTCCGCTCGTTCCGCTGGGAGCCGACCGAAGGTTAGGTCCCAGGCCCACCGGTTATACGAATATGGTGGGCGAACCTGAACTCGCTTTCTGCGTCCGCGGCGTCGAGCCGCCGGGCGTCGAGGTTCGCGTCAACTTCGGCGTCTTCGCGGGACGCGGCGCGACCCCCGCCGAGATCGACGACCTCGCGGCGGCGCTGCTCCCGAAGGTCGGCGAGGTCTCGATCGTCGCCGAGCACCGTCACGAGATCGGCCCCGAAGCTGAGGCGTCGCTGAACCAGGTGCGGATCGAGGTCGCGCCGGAGCAGTTGCCCGAGGACGAGCACGAGCTCGACATGCTCTGCGGCCGCCTGGTCGAGGCCGCGGACTCCTGGGCCCGCGGCTGCATCGCCGACCGCCACGCCGAAGTCTCCGAGCTCTAGGCCGTAGCCCTTTCGCGGGCGAGCTTGCGCTTCGGCGCGCGGCCTGCGCGGGCGGCGCCGAGGGCGAAGCGGACGAGCGCGCGCGGCATCTTCTCGGCGCGGGCGATCGTCTCGTCGAGCGCGTTCACGAACCAGTCGACGTCCTCTTCGGTCACGACCAGCGGCGGGATCGCCTTGAGCACGTTCATCCCGTGGCCCGCGACCTGGCTCAGGATCCGGTGCTCGCGGAAGAGGGGCACGATCACGAGCTGCGCGAACAGCCCGGGCTGGATCCGCTCGAGCAGCTTCCACGTGCGCGACCCGCCCGGCGGCTCCTGGAACTCGATCGCCCACATCAGCCCGAGGCCGCGCACATCCGCGACGACGTCGTAGCGTTCGACTAAGGGCCGCGTACGCTCCAGCAGCAGCTCGCCGAGCCGGGCCGAGCGCTCGACGAGGCCTTGCCCGTCGAGCTCGCGCAGCGTCGCGAGCCCGGCGACCATCGCGAGGTCGTTCGGCGCGAAGGTCGAGCCGTGGCTGACCGCGTTCGGCAGCGAGTCGAAGACGCCCTCGTAGACGGCGTCCGACATCAGCAGCGCGCCGACCGGCACATAGCCGCCCGACAGCGACTTGGCGACGGTGACCAGGTCGGGCTGGAGCCCCCAGTGCTCGAGGGCGAGCAGGCGGCCGGTGCGCCCGAAGCCCGTCTGCACCTCGTCGGCGCAGAAGAGCGTCCCGTAGCGGCGGCACAGCTCCTGGGCGCTCTCGAGGTAGCCGTCCGGCGGCAGGGTTCACGCCCTTCCCCTGGACGGGCTCCACGATGAAGAGCGCCACGTCCTCCGACGCGAGCTCTCGCTCGAGTGCGTCGAGGTCGCCGATCGGCACCTGCGCGAAGCCGGGCAGCAGCGGGCCGAAGCGGTCGCGGAACTCGGGTGTGGCCGTCGCGGAGAGCGCGCCGAGCGTGAGCCCGTGGAAGCCGTGCTCCGCCGAGAGCACGCGCGGGCGGCCGGTCGCGGCGCGGCCGAGCTTGATCGCGGCCTCGACCGACTCCGCGCCGGAGCTCGTGAAGATCACCTTGCCGAGCGAGGCGGGCGCACGGCGCAGGAGCTCCTCGGCCAGCAGCGCAGGGAGCGAGTCGACGCCGAGCTGCACCGAGCCCGGACGCTGAAGCTCGAGCGCCTCGATCAGCGCCTCGCGGACGCGCGGGTTGTTGCGGCCCACGTTGAACATCCCGAAGCCGCCGAGCACGTCGAGGTAGCGGTTGCCGTCCGAGTCCCAGAGGTAGGCGCCCTCGGCGCGAGCCCACCGGCGGTCGAAGCCGATCGTGCGCAGCAGCCGGACGAACTGCGGATTGATCGTCTGGGCGTGGAGGTCGAGCGCCTCGGCGCCGCGTTCCTCAACCAGCTCGGTGAGCCACCCCACGACTGGATTATCGCGACACGCCTATGAGCACGCCGCCGGCGACGACCAGCCCCGCGCCGAGCAGGAGCCAGCGTCCGATCAGCTCGCTTCGCCTCAGGAGCAGCAGCGCGAACCCGACTCCCCAGAGCGACTCGGTCGCCACGAGCGGGTTCACGACGCCGACGCCCGCGCGGTAGTAGGCGCCGAAGAGCGCCAGGTACGAGACGCCGAACAGCACCGCCGCGGGCAGGAACGGAACGATCTGCCGCCCGTAGCCTCGCGACCAGGCAGAGCCCCGCGTCAACACGAGGTAGATCGAGATCGCGGCGGTCCCCGCCAGCAACGAGACCGGCGCTGCGACGAGCGCGTGGACATGCGTGTCCTTGGTGAAGGAGCGGAGGACGTTGTCGCGGATCGCGAACAGAACCGTCGTGATCACCGCGAGCAGGACGCCGACGCGCCGGAAGTCCGCGGGGCGCACGCGCTCCCGCGCAAGGGCGATCCCGCCGCCGACGATCAGGCCGGCGCCGACCAGCAGCGGCGCCCGGACCGGCTCGTGCAGGAAGACCAGAGCGATCGCGACGGCGACGAGCGGTGCGGTGCCCATGAGCACCGAGGAGCGAGCGGCGCCCACTTCCCGCACCGCGCGCACGAAGAAGACCTGTGAGAGGCCGGGCGCGAGCAGCCCCGCGATCAGAAACGGCCAGATCTCCGCCGGGTCGAACTCGCGCGTAGCTGCGATGCCCACGATTGCGGTCAGGACGAAGGCGAGGGACGTCATCGCGAGCGAGCCGAGCTCTGCGTCCTGGGAGCGGCGGACGCCGAATCGAACCGCGACCGACATCGCGCCGAACAGCGCGGCCGACGCGCACGCGAGCGCGACTGCTGTCACTCAGGCTGTCGCGTGAATCGCGCCGGTACGGTCTCTGAGGCGGCCGCCGTCGTGCCCGGCGCGCACGGCGATGATCTCCGCGAGGATCGAGACGGCGGTCTCCGCGGGAGTCGAGGCACCGAGGTCGAGCCCGGCGGGACCGGCGAGCCGGTCCAGGGCCTCCTCCGTGAGCCCGGCTTCGAGCAGCTGCTCGCGCCGGCTCGCCTGCGTCTTGCGGGAGCCGATCGCGCCGACGTAGAAGGCGTCGCTCGTCAGAGCCGCCGTCAATGCGGGGTTGTCGAGCCGCTGCGCGTGCGCGAGGACGACGACCGCCGTGTCGGCGTCTGCCTCCAGATCATCCGGCCAGGCGACGACGATCTCGCCCGCGCTCGGCAGGCGCTCCTCCGTCGCGAGCCGTGGCCGCGGGTCGATCACGACCGTCCGCCAGCCGAGCGCGCCCGCCGCGCGGCAGAGTTCCTCGGCGGTGTCGGTCGCGCCGACGATGACGAGCCGCGTCGGCGGCGCGAGCTCCTCCGCGAAGACCCGCGCGCCGCCGAGCTCCTGCACGCCGGGCTCGACCGACCCTCGCGGCAGCAGCTCCTGCTCGCCCGCTCGCTCGCCTTCCAGCGCCGTCACGCGCACGCCTTCGCCGTCGGGCAGATCGTGCTCCAGGCGCTGGACGAAGACGTCGAGCTCGCCGCCGCACGGGAGCCCGATCTCCCAGGCCTCGTCGTCGGCGATCCCGTACGAGATCAGGCGCGGCTCGCCGCCGGCGATCACCTCGGCGGCCTGCACGGCGACATCGCCCTCGACGCAGCCGCCCGAGACGGAGCCGAAGAGCTCGCCGCTCTCCGAGACGACCAGTTTCGAGCCCACGGGCCGCGGCGCCGATCGTCTCGTCGCGACGACCGTCGCGAGCGCGATCCGCTCTCCCTGCGCCAGCAGGCGCGTTATCTCGTCGCGGACACCCGCCACACGGTCAGCGTACCGCCGTCCGCCGGGGAGGCGGCTGGGCAGGAACGAACCGTGCCGCGGTGAGGCCCCCGACGAGCGCGGCCGAGCTCAGGTAGATCACGACCGCCCAGAGGCTGCGCGTGTCCGTGCCGGCCGTGATCCCGTGCACGAGCGCGAGCGCCCACACGGCGAAATTGAGGTAGTGCGCGCGGCGCCAGAAGCGGTGCGGCAGCGCCTTCCGGTAGCGGTTCGTGATCGCGAGCGCCGCGAGCAGCTCGGCGGCGACCACTCCCGCGGCGACGGCGAGCGGCCGGTACGGCGCCGTGCCCGGCACGAGCAGGTTCCGAAGCGAGAACGGCAGGTACGAGTCGGCGAGCAGAGCCGCGCCGTGCAGCAGGATGAAGCTGCCTGCGAGCAGGCCGAGGAAGCCGTGGACGTCCTCGAGCGCGAACCTCGGCCAGCGCTCGAGCCTCGCGCGGCCGGAGAGAAGCAGCCCGGCGACCACCGAAGCCGTCAGCAGGACGAACGCGAGCAGGCCGCCCGCGCGCGCCGCGTACCACGCGTAGTTCTCGGCCGCGATGATCATGCCGCGAGCGGGAGGGCGTCCTGCCAGGCCTCGTTCACGACCACGTTCTCTCCTGTGCGAAAGCGGCCGGGCAGCCCGCGCTCGTCGAGCCAGCCGGGACCGTCCTCCGAGAGCAGGAACGCAGCCTTTGCCGACACGTCCGCTGCGAGGCAGCTCGAGGCGGCGACCGTGACCTCGTCCCAGGGCGACCCGCCCGGGCGGCCTGTGCGCGGGTCGAGCAGGTGGTGCTGCCAGGAGCCCCCGCGGCGCCAGCGCCGCTTCGTCGAGCCGCTGGTGGCAATACCGCCGGCGACCAGGCGCAACGACTCGCCGCCGGGAAGAGCGACGTCGGCGCCGCCCCGCGCCGCGAGGTCCCCGCCCGCCGCGACGAGGGCGTCTCCACCGATCAGCTCGAGCGCGGAGTCGACCGCGAGCGACTTCACGGTTCCATTGAGGTCGAGGATCGTGCCGGGCGGCCGAAACAGAAAGCGACGGTCGAGCCGCAGCGACTGCCAGCACCCCGCGGCCGGAGCACCCGGAGGACGCGGGTCGTCGGCGAGGTCGTCGAAGTCCCGGTCGTAGCCGGCCGCCTCGAGCGCCGCCCCGAGCGTCGGGTCGACGAGGCCGTCGGTCTGTGCGGCCGCGGCGAGGGCCTCGCGCAGCGCGTACGCGAACGGCCGCGAGAGCAGCACGACCGAAGACGGGTCGGCGTTGATGCGGTTCAGCTCGCTCCCCGCGCGGAAACGGGAGAACGTCGCGTCCCACTCGCCGAACAGGCGGCGAACGTCTGCGAGCTCGGCCTCGGTCGCGCCGCGGACGAGCACGTCCACGCCCATCGAGCGGAAGGTCCGCGGCTCAGGAGACATGCGTTTGCACCTGCGAAGAAGAGCCGGATGAGGGCGCGAGCTGAACGCTGCCACCGTCGTCGCCCTCGTCGTCGAATTGACCGCTCTGCACCTGCGCGCTCTGGCCAGCCGGCCGGGAGGCCTGTCCGGCTCCGGAGCTGGTCTGACCCGGGTGGCCGGCGCGCGCGAGGAGAAGCGCCACGACGAAGCCCGCACCGGCCGCACCGACTGCGATCTGCTTCGCGCCGGAGGCGCGGCGGCGGGCCTTGTCGAGCCTGGAAGGCTCCTCGGTCACAGGTCGGGGCCTCCGAATCCGGCACCTTCGGGAGCGGGCCCGCGGCCGAAGCGACCCGGCCCGCCGGGCGGTCCCGGGAACTTTCCGTTGACGAGAGCCTTGAGCCGGCTGTCGGCGTTCGCCAGGATCCGGTCGGCCTGCGCCTTCGTCAGCCTTCCGTCCGAGACGGCCTCGTCGAGGTGCTGCTTCAGGTCGGCCCTGAGCGCGGCCACCAGCCCGTCGACGGACTTACCCTGGTCTTTGGCGACCTGGGCGAGCGTCTTGCCCGACTCGAGTCGCGAATGAAGGGCGTCCTCGCTCAGGCCGAGGTAGCTCGCGGCGGCGTCGAGGCCCGGGAACTCCGGTGATGGCCGAAGCCGTGATGGTCGAACCCGTCGTGCCCGAAGCGCGGCGCGACGAGGGGGAACTCGTTCGACTCGATCCGCTGCTTGAGCTCGTTGCCCTGCGCCTTCGTCAGGCGCCCGGCGGCCACTGCCGCGTCGATGCGGTCCTCCAGCGCTTTCTTGAGCGCGCTCGAAAGCGCGTTCGGCTGCACGCCGAGCTGCTTGGCCGCAGCGGAGATCACCGCCTGGCTCTCCTGGCTCGGCGAGCTCGTCAGCTTCGTGGCAGCGATCCCGGCGCCCGCGCCTCCGACGGCGAGCGCCGCGGCGGCACCGGCGACGACCTTGCGCTTGTGTGGCCACTGCATGGGGGCTCCTCTCGACATTGACGAGGCTCAGGAGACCACCCGCTGCTGAGATCGGCCTGAGAGCGTCCTAAGGTTTCTCTAAGAAGCGATCTGCTCCGCAGCGGCCACCGGCGTGGGAGGCGGGGCCGCCCGAGGAGTGCGGCTCGCAGCTCTGGGCAGGTGCGGCTCGAGCGCGAGTGCGGCGAACGCGCAGCCTCCGCAGACCACGGCCGCCGGAATCCACAGCGCCTGGGGTGACGCCGCGAGCAGGATCCCGCCGAGGACCGGGCCGAGCGTGAAGCCGAGCTGGCTCGAGCTGGAGTGGACGGCGAAGTAGCGGCCGCGGAGATCCTCCGGCGCCAGATCGGCCACGAGCGGCCGGTCGATCGCGCCGTCGAGGCACTCGCCGATCGCGAACACCCCGGCGGCAGTCAGCAGCCCGACCGCGGCGAGCGTCACCGTCGAGGTCCGGCCGGAGGCGAGCACGAGCAGCCAGACACTCGAGCAGCCAGACACGTCGAGGCAGCGGCGGCAAGTAGATGCGCCGGAAGGCCCGCGCGATCACGGCTCCGACTCTAGTTCGCGCTCCGGAAAGCGCCGCTCAGCGGCCGGTTGCGCCGTTGAGGCGCAGGCGCATCAGCGTCCCGCCGCCGTCAGCCGCCTCGGCGGTGACGGTGCCTCCGTGAGCCTCGGCGACCTGCTTCACGATCGCGAGCCCGAGCCCGGATCCGGGCAGCCCGCGCGCGGACGACGCGCGGTAGAAGCGGTCGAACACGTACGGCAGGTCCTCGTCCGCGATCCCGGCGCCGTGGTCGCGCACGGTGACCTCGCCGCCGTGGACGCCGACCTCGACCTCGCCGCCGGGCGGGCTCCACTTGGCAGCGTTGTCGAGCAGGTTCGCGACCGCGCGCTCGATCGTGGAGGGGACGCCGTGGACGAGCGACTCGTCGAGGGCGGTCTGGAAGGTGACGTTCGGCCGATTGCGCCGCGCGCGATCGACCGCGCCCTCGGTGAGCAGGTCGAGCCGCACGTCCTCCGGCTCCTCGTGGTGCTGCTCGGCCCGTGCGAGCTCGATCAGCTCCGTGATCAGCGACGTCATCTCGCCGAGCTGCTCGACCACGTCGCCGAGCAGCTTCTCGCGGTCGCCCGGCGGAAGCGTCCGCTCGGTCGCCAGGACCTCGATGTTCGTGCGCAGGCTCGTCAGCGGCGTCCGCAGCTCGTGCGAGGCATCCGCGACGAGCTGCCGCTGCGCCCGGCTCGACTCCTCGAGCGCGGCAAGCATCGTGTTGAAGCTCCTGGCGAGCCGGCCCAGCTCGTCTTGCCCGCCGGGCTCGATCCGCTCCGAGAGGTCGCCGGTCTCGGTCACGTGCTCGGCGGTCTGCGTCAGCCGCCGTACGGGTGCGAGCGCAGTCCGCGCGACAGCAAGGCCGAGCGCAACGGCGACGAGGATCCCGCCCGCCGCGATCAGCATCAGGTAGACGGTGATCCGGTGCAGGGTGTGGTTGACCTCGCTCAGGTTGCGCCCGATCTGAAGAGCGATCCCCGAGCCCGAGATCGTCAGCACGCGGACGTCGCCGGCCCTGACATGGACGTCGCTGTAGTGCTCCTCGCCGCTCCCGCGGGTCGCGTCGAGGGTCTCGTGGTCGACCGGGAGGGACCCCTGCTCACCGCGGGTCGGGTAGACGTGCCCGTCGGCGGTGACGGCCTGCTCGAAGGTCGCGGAGCCGACCGGGCCGCCGGGGATGTCCAGGTAGCCGTTCTCGATGTGCAACGGCGGCCCGCCACGGATCTGCTCGGCGCGCGCGTGCAGCGTGCTGTCGATCTGTCCTCGTAGCTGGTTGCGGACGACGACGAAGACGACGACCGACGCGATCAGGACCGCAAGCGCCACCGCCCCCGCGGCGACGAGCGCCAGCCGGGTGCGAAAGCTCATGAGGGCTCGCGCAGCGCGTAGCCGACGCCGCGAACCGTCTGGATCAGCCTCGGCTTTCCGCCCGCCTCGGTCTTGCGACGCAGGTACCCGATGTACACGTCGAGCGAGTTCGAGCCGTAGCCGAAGTCGTACCCCCAGACCCGCTCGAAGATGACCGACCGCGTCAGCACCTGGCGCGGGTTCAGCATGAACAGCTCGAGCAGCGAGAACTCGGTGCGCGTCAGCTCGATCAGCTCGCCGCCGCGCCTGACCTCGCGTGTGCCGGGGTCGAGCTCGAGGTCGGCGAAGCTCAGCGTCTCGCCGGAGCCGTCCGCGGTGCGGCGCAGGAGCGCGCGCAGCCGGGCGAGCAGCTCCTCGAGCGCGAACGGCTTCGTCACGTAGTCGTCGGCTCCGGCGTCGAGGCCTTCGACGCGGTCCTCGACCTGCGTGCGCGCGGTGAGCATCAGGACCGGCACGGGATTTCCGTTGCGGCGAATCGTCCGGCAGACCTCCAGCCCGTCCATGCCGGGCATCAGCACGTCGAGCAGGACGGCGTCAACCTGGCCGTCCGCTCCCAGCCGCTCGAGCGCCTCACGCCCGTCGGCGGCGAGCTCGATCTCGTAGCCCTCGAGCTCGAGAGCCCGCTGGAGAGACTCGCGCACCGCGCGCTCGTCGTCGACGATCAGGATCTTCACGGTGCCCATTGTGCGTGGCTACTCTGAGAACTTCCTGAAAAGCCCATCGCGTTCTTAGCCAGTTCTTAGCCTGGTTTCAGGTCCGTCTTAGGCGGGACCGGTGTATTGCTTTCCACCGAACCCCCGAAAGGAGCATGTCACTCCCAGATGTCCCGCCGCCCGAAACCCTCCCTCATAGCCTCCCTCCTGGCAGTTCTCTGCCTTGGCGCGGGCGGCGGGGCGCTCCTTTACGCGGCCTTCGGGCCGAGCCAGTCGAAGCCGGCCGCCCAGCCGGTCACGGTCAAGGACTCCCAGCCGGCTTCGACCACGAGCCCGCTCTCGATCCCTCAGATCTACCGAAGCGCCTACAAGGGCGTCGTTCAGATCACCGTCTCGACGCAGGGCTCGAGCCCGTTCGGCGGCTCGCAGACGCAGCAGGCACAGGGCTCGGGGTGGGTCTACAACGCCAACGGCGACATCGTCACGAACGCTCACGTCGCCGCGGGCGCCAAGTCGATCTCGGTTCAGTTCTGGAACGGCAAGACGTACCACGCGACGCTGGTCGGCGCCGACCCGTCGACCGACATTGCGGTCGTTCACGTCTCCGCGCCCGACTCGCAGCTCTTCCCGCTCACCGTCGGCGACTCGAGCAAGCTCGAGGTCGGTGACGGCGTAGTCGCGATCGGCTCGCCGTTCGGCCTCTCCGAAACCGTTACGAGCGGGATCGTGAGCGCGCTGCACCGGTCGATCGAGGGGCTTACGCACTTCACCATCCCCGACTCCATCCAGACCGACGCCGCGATCAACCACGGCAACTCCGGCGGCCCGCTCCTCGACACCGAGGGTCACGTGGTCGGCATGAACTCGCAGATCCGCAGCGACTCCGGCGGCAACGAGGGCGTCGGCTTCGCGATCCCGGTCAACACGATCCACTCGGTGGTCTCGCAGCTGATCTCGAGCGGCAAGGCCGAGCACGCCTACCTCGGCGTCTCGCTCTCCCCGACCGGCGTGACCGCGCGGATCGCTGGAGTGCGCCCCGGGACGCCGGCCGCGAAGGCGGGCCTGAAGACCGGCGACGTGGTCACCTCGCTCGGCGGCACCCAGGTCTCGACGTCGGACGAGCTCGCGAGCGCGATCAGCGCCCACAAGCCCGGCGACAGCGTGAGCGTCACCTACGAGCGCGACGGCCAGAGCCACACGGTCACGCTGACGCTGGCCGATCGGCCTTCCAGCGCGAGCGGCTAGGCCTTCGCGGGCGCCTGCAGCTCGACCTCGGCGGGCTCGCCCTGTCGCAGCTCGCGGCTTCGCTCGGCCTCGGAGTTGATCTCCGCGCCGAGCAGCAGGGCCACGGCGCTCAGCCAGAGCCAGGTCAGCATCACGACGACGGCCGCCAGCGAGCCCCAGGTCTTGTTGTAGGAGCCGAACCGGCTCGCGTAGAAGGCGAATGCCCCGGAGGCGATGAGCCAGACGGCGAGCGAGAAGAACGCGCCGAAGCTCAGGAACTGCCAGCGCGGGTGCTCGACGTTCGGGCCGTAGTACATGACCGCGGCGAAGACGAGCAGCAGGCCCCCGATCAGCAGCGGCCACTCGGCGATGTACCACGCGATCTTCACCGGCGTCTCGGCGCCGGAGGCATGGCCGATCCACGTCGACAGCTGCGGCCCCAGGACGAGGACGCCGAACGCGAGCATGAACCCGATCAGCGCGAAGACGACCATCCAGAGCGCGATCAGCCGCCGCTTGACGAAGCCGCGCCCCTCGTCGCGGTCGTAGGCGATGTTCAGTGCCCACATCACGTTCTGCATCGCGCCCGTCACCGACCAGAGGGCGAGCGCACCACCGACTGCGAGGACGGTGATGCTCGTACCGCGGTTGTTGGTCAGGTTCTGCAGGCTGCCCTCGAGCAGCTGCGTCGCCTGCGCGGGAACGATCCCGTTCAGCTTGTCGATCACGGTGGTGATCGCGTCGGGCCCCGCGAACAGGCCGAAGAGGCCGACGGCGAGCAGCAGCGCCGCGGGAATCGCGAGGAACGCGTAGTAGGCGAGCGCCGCGGCGATGTTCGTCATGTGGTCTTCGTTGAACTCCTTGAAGCCGCGCTTCACGATCGCCAGGTAGTCGCGCTTGGAAAGCTCCGTCGGCCCCGGGTCTTCGAGCCGCGGCTCGTCGTGCTCGGGCTGCGGCTCGGGCGCCTCGTCGGGCAGCGGCCGCTCGTTGTCTTCGGCCAGGTCTTCGGTCTCGTTTTTGTGGCGCTGGAGAAGTTCATGGCCGCGCGGCTGTACCCCGTTTCCCCAGCGCTACCCTTCGCCTCGGCGCCCCCGTAGCTCAGTGGATAGAGCAGCGGTTTCCTAAACCGCGTGCGCATGTTCGATTCATGCCGGGGGCATCTATCCATACGGGTTTCGGGCCAACCGCGCGGACCTGCTGTTTCCTCAACCGCTTACGGGCGCGTCAACCGATTTAACGGTCGGTGGGACTCGTCGTCGATCGGGCTCGCCAGACACGGATGTCCACCTCTTCGCCGCGCAAGAGTGAGTAAAGCCGGGACGAATCTTCTTCTCCACGCGCACCTGTCGCTCGCGGTCCCGATGCGAGCAAGTCCTCGAAGTTGTCGGCATCTGCTGAGTCTGGACCCACCACTCCCTACGCGCCACGGGTGGACAATCCGCGCTTCGGGCAGGCTGATACAGGCGCTGGCTACCGGAAGACTGTCTCTTCGTCGCTGGTCGTCGAACCTAGGGAGCCGTAACGGTCCGGATTTGTGCGACGCCGTGGATGTTCTCGGCCCACACGACTCGGCGGCCTTCGATCGTCAGCCCGACAGGCTTCCGACGGGCCGTGGCGAGCGCTGACACGACGCCGGTCCTTGCGTCTAACCGCTGGATCACGCGACCGGTCGCGAAGACGACGTTCTGCCCGGCAGCCGATACGTTGCGGATGCTCGACGGGACCGTCGCGGCCGACCGGAAGCTGCCATCCAGGTTGTAGAGCTCGACACGGAGACCGGGGTCGTGGTCAACGAGCAGCAGCGACGTACCCGGCGCCGAGCGCGACTGTGCGGGCGTAACCGTCGACGGCTGAAGCGCTTGATCAGCCGCCCCGTGCGCGCCATCGCGGATCGCCACCGACGAGTGCGGTACCGGTGCGATCTTCCGCGCCCTGCCGTCGGCCGGCGAGACGAGGTGGATCCCAGGAAGGTATGGCAACTGGTCACGTGTATAGTCGCCGACCGCGATCGAGCTGCCATCAGGCGCCCATTGCGGTGAGGCGTACTCCTCACCTGGCAGGCCACGTACGCCGCTGCCATCCGCGTTCACGATCCACAAATCCACGTCCCGGATGAAGGCGATTCTCGAGGAATCCGGCGACCACGTTGGCGAGCCACTCGATCGGATAAGTCGGCGATGTCAGTCGGGTGGCGCCGCTTCCGTCCGCATCAACGACGTTGATCCCGGGCGAGGCGCTGGATTCGTCCACATAGGCGATCTTCGCGCCGTTCGGCGACCATGCGGGCTGATCCTCGGCGTGCGGGCTGGTCGTCAGGCGCGTCTCGCCGGTCCTATCGGCCCCGAGGGAGTAGATGTCGCCGCCGCGCGAGACGGCGATCCGCGACGAGTCCGGCGACCACGCCAGCGGCCCCGCCGTCGGCCGCTGGGTCGTCGTCAGCTTCGTCTCGCCTGTGCCGTCGGGATCGATCGCGTAGACATCCTTCCCGCGCACGAACGCAATCCTGGTTCCGTCGGGGGACCAGGCCGGGCTCGTTCCGGACGCAAGACGCTTCAGCCCGCCCCCGGTCGCGTCAATGCGGTAGACGCCGTGCTGCTCATGCGCCTCCGTGTGCTCGAACACGAGCCGCGTATCGTCCGCGCGACCAGCTGGGCGACGACGCACCGCCCGCAAGCTGCTGGTCAGCTGCGTGCCGTCGGCGTAGATTGTCCAGAGGTCGCCATGGTAGATCCATGCGAGTCGCGTTCCGTCGCGCGACCACGTGGGCGTGAAGTTGCAGCAGCGAGGGCTGTTCGTGACAACGGCGAACCGGTGGCCGCTCACGGCGAGCCCGCTCACGGCGAGCTCGACCGGACTCGTCACCCTCGCAAGGCGCTTCAAGCCATGGCCAGCGAGCCGGTAGATGGCGGGTCTCCCGATTTGTCGGGGCGTACAGCCGCCCGTGTCACAACGCCCGTAGAAGAGGACGGCGTCGCCGTGCGCCGCCATCGGCAGCGCGTTCTCTCGCTGGAAATATTCGTCGGGGCTATGCGTCGTACTCGAGCCCCAGGTCCGCCACGAGCCGTGTCCGCGGCGCCCGCGGAGCCGCCGTGGCGAGGTCGATGCGAAGCTCCGTATTGCCGAACCCCACGAGGCCTTGCCAGAGGACGCGGCCGTCGCTCGCTAGCGCGATCCGCGCCGATCGTGCCTCCGACCTCGGTGCAACTCCTTCCGCGTCGCGACCCGACGGAGACCGGACGTCGGCCGGGAAGGGTGAGGACTTGGAGCTGCCTTCCGCAGTGCGCGTGAGTCTTGATCCAGGCGATGCGGCGACCGTCCTGCGCGAGCGCGTCGACCGAGCCGTGGACCTTCGCCAGCGTCCTCGGCTGCGCCGCCTGTTCGCCGGTTCGCGCCGCGGACGCACCCCCGACCATGAGTGCGAGCCCGACGGCGATCAGCAGGGCCCGAGACACGTGACGATTATCGCTAGCGCCGAATCGCCCTTCAAGCCCGCCGCAGGAAATGGCCCGAGTCGACGGCCCCTCCGGCCGGCCGCGGCGGCTGCCAGAGGGCGTCATCGACCGGATCAGGCTCGAGCAGGCGCGCGGGAGGAGCCTCAGCGAGCGAGGAAAGCGAACCTTGATTCGCTTCAGGCGTCGCCCTATCGCAATCAGTCAGGGTCCGCTAGCGCCTCTGACACGGTGGCGTCAACCGTCAGCGCCCCGCCCTCCGCTCGGAGCTCCGCAAGCCGGTCCTCGCCGAGGCGGGAACGAAGATCATGCTCGACCTGAGCCCGCGGTGCTTCCGCGTAGCTCTCGAGTTTCACATGAAGGTCTTCCACGAGATGTTCCGCCTGACCGAGGAGGTGTCCGGCTCGAACGAGATCGTCGGCAGCAACTGCAACGGCTGCCAGGCCGACAAAACAGTAAGCAATGTTCTCCTTCCAACCCAGACGCTGGGCCAACTCGATCGCTTCGCCAAACCGCGTGCCCGCCTGGTCGAACCGCCCGTCGCCCAGTTCGGCGAACCCCAAATCGCACAGGGTGTTCGCTCTCAACCCGTCGAAACCGTGCTTCTCCGCGATGGTCAAGGCCGATCTGAGGTCCGCCCGAGCCCGCCCATAGTCAGCCTGAAACATCGCGAGCAACCCAAGATTGTGCACCGACACCTGCAGGTCGGACTCATCACCGAGCAGTTCGCGAATCGACTTTCCCTCCTCTAAGAAAGCGCGCGAGTCGCCGTAGCGCTTTTCCTCCATCGCGATGATTCCGAGCAGATGCATGGACTCCGCCCGGCCCCTCTCGTTGCCCGTTCCGGCGTGCAGTTGACTCAGTCCTAGAGCCATCTGGCCAGCGGTCTCGAAATCGCCCTGCTTGATGGCGATCAGCGCCCCGTAGTACAACGCTTGGCCGCGGATCTCGGCGGGTGCCCCCGGGGCTCGCTCCAACGCCTCGCGAATGCGTTCGAGACCTTCCCTCAAGTGACTCCGGTAGTGCCAGAAACCCGCGAGGCCCGAAGCGAGCCGCAGCTCGAGGATTGGTTCGTCGAGCTCTCGCGCAAAGTGAAAAGCCGCGCGAAAGTTGTCTTCCTCGGGCTCCATGCGGTCGAGCCACAAAGACGCCTGACGCTCGACGTCTGGTCGCTCTTGCGCGGCAAAGGCGAGGAAGAAGTCGATGTGCCGACGCGCGATCTGCTCGCGCGCGCGACTCTCCTCCAACCGCTCGAGAGCGAACTCGCGGATCGTTTCGAGCATGCGAAACCGGTCCTCGCCCTGTCGGACGAGGCTCTTCTCGACGAGGGAAGTGACCGAATCCAAGTCCGCATCGCAGACCTCCTCGGCTGAATCGAGCGTGAAGCCGCCGACGAAAACGGCGAGGCGCGAGAAGAGCCTCTGCTCGGTCTCGTCGAGCAGCTCGTAGCTCCACGCGATCGTGTCCCGAAGCGTGCGCTGTCGGTCCGGCGCGTCGCGAGCGCCTCCGGTCAGCACGGGGAGCCGCTGTTCGAGCCGGTCGAGAAGGGCCACCGGAGAGAGCACCTTGGCGCGGGCGGCTGCCAGCTCGATTGCGAGGGGGAGACCATCCAGGCGGAGGCAGATCTCTGCCACGGTCGGCGTATCGCCGTTTAGGCGGAAGTCCGGCTTGATGGCCTGCGCCCGTTCGCTGAATAGGGCAACGCCATCGCGGTCGGCAAGTTCGGGGACCGGGTACTCCCGCTCACCCGATACCCGCAGGGAAGCTCGACTGGAGACGATCACCTTCAGCGACGGGGCTCCGAAGACGAAGTCGCTGACTTGCGGAGCCGCATCGAGCAGATGCTCGAGGTTGTCGAGCACGAGGAGCAGCTCTCGGTCGTGCAGAAAGCGCTCGAGGGCCTCCTCGGATGAAAGCCCCCCGGTCTCCTTCACCCCGAGGGCCTCTGCGACCGTCGGAAGCACCAGAGACGGCTCCGCAACCCCCGACAGCCCCACGAAGAACACGCCGTCGCCGAAATCATCGAGGAGATCGGCTGCAGCCTGAAGGGCCAGCCTCGTCTTACCCGCACCGCCCGGACCGGTCAGCGTCAGCAGGCGGACATCAGGATTGCGGAGGAGACCGACGACCTCGGCGAGCTCCCGCTCGCGACCGATCAACGGCGTCGGCTGGGCCGGAAGGTTTGTAGGCCGGTTCTCGAGCGTTGCGAGCGACGGGAAATCTCCCTCGAGACCTTCCGCGACGAGCTGGAAGATCCGCTGCGCCCTGCTGAGATCCTTGAGCCGATGCTCGCCGAGATCGCGCAGGGCGAACTCCTCGGGGAGATCGTCTTGGATGAGGTCTCGCGCCGTCTCGGAAATGAGCACCTGGCCGCCGTGCCCTGCTGCGGCGATGCGGGCCCCGCGGTGGATGTCCATTCCGACGTAGCCTTCGCCGGTTCGAAGGGGCTCGCCCGTGTGGATGCCCATCCGCACTCGAATCGGGCCTGAGACGAGGGCGCGCTGCCCGCCCGCTGCAGCGGCGACGGCGTCTCTTGCTCGGGCGAACGCGATGAAGAACGCGTCCCCCTGGGTGTCGACCTCCACCCCGCCATGGGCGGAAAACGCGTCCCTGAGTGCTTGGCGATGCTCCGCAAGTGCATCTGCGTACGCGTCGCCGAGCTCACTCAGCAGCCGGGTCGAGCCCTCGATATCGGTGAAGAGGAAGGTGACGGTGCCGGACGGAAGAGCGCGCATTCGCCTGAATCATGAGGCCGGCCGCCCAACTCGGCTAGGGCACTGGCGCATTCACTGGCGCACGGGGCGTCGCCGGCCCACGTCGCGCTTGGAGATCGGGCCGCTTTGCTGTAGAACGCTCTCGGGAGGGCAAATGCGACGGCTGGCGGTCATCGTCGGGGCTCTGTGCACGCTCGTCGTCACAGGCTCGGCGCAGACAGGCGACAACTTCTGGATCGGCACGAACGGCCCCGAGGGCGCAGACGTCATCGCGCTGGCGGCGGACGGGAGCGACGTCTTCGCGGGAACCCAGGGCGGCGGGATCTTCCGCTCCACCGACGGCGGGTTCACGTGGGCCCGGGCGAACGTCGGCCTGACGGACACGAACGTCCGCGCGCTCGCGATCGTTCCTGGCGGCGGCGACATCTACGCAGGGACCTTCAGCGGCGTCTTCCGATCGACCGACCACGGCGACACCTGGGCCCAGCTGAACGACGGGCTGGACTGGCCGTTCATCGACACGCTGGCGGTGAACGCGGACGGCGACGTCTTCGCGGGCACGACCGAGGGGGGCGGTGTCTACCGCTACCTGCACGACGGCACCTCGTGGACGCTGATCGACACAGGCTTGACGAACACGTACGTCGCCGCGCTCACGATCGCCCCGAGCGGAGACCTCTTCGCGGGCACGTGGGGCGGGGGCGTCTTCCGCTCCACCGACAACGGCGACCACTGGAATCCCGAGAACACCGGCCTCACGGAGCCGTTCGTCCTTTCGCTGACGACGAATGCGAGCGGCGACCTGTTCGCGGGCACCGACTTCGGCAGCGGCGTCTTCCGCCTGCTCGACGGCTCCCACACGTGGACGGCTATCAACGACGGCCTGACGTCCGGAAACGGCGTCAACGCCCTGATCGCGACCTCGAACCATGTCTTCGCAGGCACCTACGGAGACGGGGCCTTCATCTCGGACGACAACGGCGACAGTTGGTCGGCGTTCAGCGACGGCCTCACGGCGCCGTTCGTCCTCTCGTTCGCGCTTTCGGGCGGTCACCTCCTGGCAGGGACCTACTTCGGCGGCGGCGTCTTCGGCGCGGACGGACCGACCTGGAGCGAGCAGAACACCGGGCTGATCGCGACGGACGTGCGAACGCTCGCAGTCGCGCCGAACGGCCACCTGTTCGCAGGCACCTACGGAGCCGGCATGTTCCGCTCGACCGACGGCGGAGCAGCCTGGGAGCGCTTCGACGGCGGACTCGCCGCTCGTTACCTGCGTGCTCTCGCGATCAAGCCCAACGGAGACGTCTTCGCCGGCGCCGATTTCGTCGGCGGGGCAGGCGGGGTCTTCCGCCTGGAGCACGACAGCGGCACCTGGGAGGACGTCACCGGCTCGATCTCGACCGATGTGCGCGCGCTCGTCATCGCCCCGAACGGCCACGTCTTCGCGGGGACGTACCAGAACGGCGGCGTGTACCGGTCCACGGATGACGGCGGCAGCTGGGAGCACGTGATCACGGGCCTGACGTGCGGGAACGTCGTCTCTCTGGCGGTCAATGCCTCGGGCGAGCTCTTCGCCGGAACCACCGGCTGCGGCACCGGCGTCTACCGGTCGACCGACGACGGCCAGCACTGGGATCTCGTCGCCGACGGCCTGGCGTCGACAGACGTGACAGCTCTGGCGGTCGCCCCGAACGGCCACGTCTTCGCGGGGACGGTGTCGCAGTTCGGATCGGGCGGCGGTGTCTTCCGGTCGACGGACAACGGGGATACCTGGACTCCGCAGGGCCTGGACGCGCGTGACGTCAACGCGCTCGCGGTCAACGCGGTGGGCGACGTCTTCGCGGGCCTTGCCGGAGGGGCGTTCCGGACGACGGACGACGGCGCGAACTGGGTCGACGTGACCAGCGGCCTCCCGGCCGGCGCGAACGTCTGGGCGCTTGCGAGGGCCACCGGCGGCTACCTCTATGCCGGGACGGCAGGCGGCGGCGTCCTCCAGACTGCGCAGCCGACCGAGCCGCCTCCCCGCCGCCGCCGCCGCCACCACCACCCCCACCTCCGGCACCTCCTCCGCCTCCACCTCCTGCGCCTCCCCCGCCTCCACCACCGCCCCCGCCGCCGCTTCGGGCCTGCCATGTCCCGCACGTCGTCGGGCTGACGCTCGCCCGCGCGAAGCAACGGATCCGCTCGCGCCACTGCGCGGTGGGCCGGGTGCGCCGGGCGCACTCGCGGCGCGTCGGCCGCGTGATCGCCCAGAGCCCGAGGGCGGGCGCCACGAGACGCCGCAGCTACCCGGTCAAGCTCGTCGTCGGCCGCCGCTAGCGCGAGCGCCCGAGAGGCTCAGATGAACTCGGCGACCTCCGCCAGGGTCTTCTTCTCGAGCGTCGGCACAACGGCGCCGTCGGCCGGATAGCCGACCGGGATCAACAGGAACGGCCGCTCGTTCTCGGGCCGGCCGAGAATCTCCTTGAGGAAACCCATCGGCGACGGCGCATGGGTGAGCGTCGCGAGCCCGGCGTTGTGCAGTGCCACGAGCAGAATGCCGACGGCGATCCCGACCGACTCGCGGACGTAGTAGTTCTTGCGCTTGGTGCCGTCTTCCTCGTACGACCAGGGCTGCTCGAAGACCGCGATCACGTACGGGGCTTCGGTCAGGTGCGGCTTGATCCAGTCGGTCCCGATCGGCTCGATCGCGTCGAGGTACTCCTCGCTCGCGCGCTCGCGATAGAGCAGCTCCTCCTCGCGCTCGGCCGCCTCGCGGATCCGCGCCTTGACGGCCGGGTCGGAGATGGCCACGAACGTCCACGGCTGCCGGTTCGCGCCGGACGGCGCGGTCGCCGCTGCGCGGATCGCGTTCTCCACGAGCTCCCGCGGCACCGGCTCGTCCGAGAACTCGCGCACTGACCTCCGGCGGCCGATCAGCTCCAGGAACTCCTCGCTCCGCCTGAGCGCCACACGCGCAGCGAGCCGCGTGAAGACGAGCGGTCGGGGACGGAACTTCGTGACCAGCATGCCGTCCATGGTCGCCACGAGGATAGCCCCGTGAAGCCGGGTGCCGCCCAACCGCTGACTTCCTCGGCCGATTTCCCTCACCTGCCACCCGGGCACGCGCCCGGGGCCCAGAGCCTGCGCAACCGGCAGGGGCTGCCGGTGCTGTGGTGGTTCGTCGGGGGCGTCGGCCTGGCGATGTTCGTCGCCGGCGTGCTCGTCGCCGGTCACATCCGGCGGCAGTTTCCCTGGCGAGACGAGGCGATCGGCGGGACGATCTTCGCCTCGTTCGGGCTGCTGTGTCTCGCCGTCGCCTACATGCAGTACCGGAAGTTCCGGCCGGCCCGGCTGCGCACGCACTTCGGCGGCGTCGCGCTCGCGGTCGACCGGGACGAGGCGAGGCGCGGCGAGGCGGTCACGGCGACGGTCACGCACGGTGCCGTCGAGGATCTCGAGGTCGGCCTCGTCTGCGACGAGCGCTTCGACCTGATCGCGCGGGCGCAGACGAAAGCGGGGCCGGTCTCGGTGCGCGAGACGAACCAGGCGGCCGCGTACGAGGAGTGGAAGCCGGTCGACGCCGCGGTAGGCGAACAGGTGCTCACCTTCGAGATCCCACGCGAGGCGCCCTGCTCCTACGAGGGCGACTGCCTCTCCTACGGCTGGCGGGTCACCGCGCGCCAGGTCCGGCGGCTGCGTAGCGACCCGCGCAGCGACCATCCGATCTGGGTACAGCCGTGAAGCTGGAGCTCGAGCTCACGGCCGAGAGCATCCCGCCGGGCGGAACCGTGGCGGGCCGAATCAAGGTCGTCGAGGGCGGCGACTCGCGCGAGCTGACCCTGACGCTGACCTTCTACGAGCACACACGCGACTTCACGATTCCCGCGGCCCAGACGAGCGCAGTCGTCCACCAGGGCCCCGTCAGCACGGGCGACTCGTACGAGCTCTCCTTCGCGTTGCCGGAGGACGCGGTCCCGAGCGTCCAGACGAAGAACGGGAAGCTCTACTGGGAGCTCGAGCTGCGCTCGGACGAGCCCGGCTTCGACACCCACGTCCGACGCGAGCTCCGCGTCGGCTAAGACGTCAGCCGTGTTTCGTCGCGTGTTGTCGGCCGAGGTCGACCGCCAGCGCGAAGAGGAAGAAGCCCGCCCACCAGTTGACGGGATCGAATGTGAGCGCCTCGCGGTCGCCGATGACGTCACAGATGAGCCAGACGACGAACCAGGCCAAAGTCACGCGCCACCTCCAGTTAGGTCGGTCGTTAGTCAACCCGAGGGTCTCGAGGGTACTTACGTGAGCAGGAATGTCTCACAAGCCCCGGTTGCTGATCCTGATCACGCTCGCGGAGGCCGGCGGGGCGCAAACCTCCGTTTCAATGTTGCTTCCAGGGCTCACCGCCGAGTTCGACGTGACCGTCGCGGCGCACGGCTCGGGGCCGCTCCGCGACGCTGCCCACGCGGCCGGCGTCCCCTTCGTCCAGCTCGAGCACATGCGGCGAGCGATCAGTCCGTGGCAGGACACCCTCGCGCTGGTCGAGCTCGTGCGGCTCTGCCGGCGGATCCGGCCGGACATCGTGCACGCCCACAGCTCGAAGGCCGGCGCACTCGGCCGGCTCGCTGCCGCTCTCGCCCACGTGCCCGTCCGCGTCTTCACCGTCCACGGCTGGTCGTTCGCCGCGTACGGAGGCCTCCCGGGACGCCTGTATCTCTGGGTCGAGCGGCGCTTGCGGCGGTTGACGACCGCGGTGGTCTGCGTCGCTGAGGCATCGCGCGACGTCGGCGTGGATGCGGGCGCCTGCCGGGCGGAGCGCACGCTGGTGATCCACAACGCGGTCGACGTCGCCGCCTTTGCGGCGTCCGAGCAGCTCAGGGGCGTCCCACAGGTCGTCAGTGTCGGCAGGTTCGCGTTCCCGAAGGATTTCGCCACCCTCGTCGAGGCGCTCGCCGCGACCCGGGCCGATTACCGGGCAGCGTTCGTCGGAGAAGGGCCGCTGCTGCCGGAGATCGCGGCCGCGATCCGGCAACGAGGACTGACGGAGCGGATCGACCTCCTCGGCGACCGCGGCGACGTCCCCGGCGTGCTCGCCTCAGCTGACGTCTTCGTTCTCTCCAGCCGCTCAGAGGGCTTCCCGGTCTCCATTCTCGAGGCAATGGCGGCCGGCCTCCCGGTGGTCGCGACCGACGTGGGCGGCGTCGCCGAGAGCGTCGTGGACGGCGAGACGGGGCTGCTCGTCCCGCCCGGCGATCCCGGCGCGCTCGCGGCTGCGCTCGACCGCCTCCTGACGGACGGCGCGCTCCGGCTACGACTCGGCGCGGCCGGGCGCGAACGGGTGCGCCGGCACTTCGACCTGGCGGGCTTCCGCCGAGCCCACGTGGAGCTCTATCTCCGGGAGCTGGAGCGCCGCGCCGGGGCGACCGGCGCGCGCCGACTCAGCGTCGCAGCTGAACCCGGCGAATAGGAATGGACTCTTCCGGAGGCCGCCGCGTCACCGGCCGCCTCACGGGGGCGACGCCGAGGCGTGAGCTTGCAAAGCCCAGGAAAGTCGTCTCCGCGATCACGAGCAGCAGGAGCGCGAAGCCGGCCGCGAGCAGCAAGGCGGAACGGCTCGAGCTCGCAGCCGAGCGCAGCTCGCTCAGGCCGGCCGCGTCCTGCCATCCGGCGGGCCGACCTGCATCCTGTGCCGCCGGCCTGGCCTGGCCTCGTCGAGCAGGTCGCTGCGGTGTGCCCGGCGCGACAGGTCCGTTGGCCGTGCGGAAGACGAGAGTCACTCTGGCCGCACGTCGCACGGCGGGAGCGGGAGCGGAAACGGACGTCGACGCGGTGCTCGTGCTCAGCACTGATTTCGTGGCCGACGAGGCGCCGGGCCACGGAACCGGGCGCACGGCGTTGTGGTGCGGATGCGGCGGAGCGACCGGCTTGGGCGCGGCGTAGGCCGTCGCCGCAAACACAGGCAGCGCGCAAGCCGCTACGAACATCAGTCGAATCGAAGCCACAGCCCTCACGTTCACGACTCGAGTCTCCCCTCTCGTCGTCGTCGGGGCGATGTTAGCGCACCGTGGCGATCAGCACGACGATCGCGACGACCGCCGCGAGCCCGACGACCACCACGTTCGCGATGAAGACGGCGTTCGTCACCCGCGGTCTCTCCTGCGAGCGGGACGTCCCGGGCTCTCCCTCGAGCTGCCCCTCCGGCACGACCCGCGTCGCCCGGGCGGTCTCGCGGTTCGGCGCGCGCCAGCCCAACGATCCGGAGAGGGCATCGGTGATGAACTGGTTCAGGCTGACCCGCTCGCGCTCCGCCGCCCTGGCGAGCTCGGCGTGCAGGGTCTGGGGCATGCGCAGCAGGAGCCGGCCGCTGTGCGACTGGGCCGATTTCGGCTCGGGAATCTCCTTGCCCTCGCGTCCGGCGGCTTCCACCCACTCGGCCACGGCCGCGGCGACTCGCTCGAGCGCCTCGTCCGGGGTCGATCCGCGCGCATTGCAGCCCGGAAGCACATCGACCGTCGCAACCCACTCGGCGCCGTCCGTCTCGTCGCGGACGAGCGTCACCGGGTAAGGGACGTCGCGCGGATCGGCCGGGGCCTCCGCGTCGGGCGGCGACCGCGTGGCTTGATATTCGTTCACGGGATCTTGCGGGCGGGCTCGCGATTTCACGAGCTTCAGATTGTAGGCCGATAGCAAAGAAACGCACCTCCGCGGCTCAGAGCGCGCCGGACACCGCGGACGGAAGCTGCCCGATCTCGGCGCGCAGCTTCACGAGCGCACGGCGGGTCAGCCGCGAGACGTGGATCTGCGAGATCCCGACCTCACGGGCGACCTGAGGCTGGCTCAGGCCTCCGAAGAACTGCAGGGCCAGCAGCCGCCGCTCGCGCTCGCTGAGCACCCGAAAGCCTGCGGCCAGCAGGGCGCGCTGCTCCCCCTGCTCGTAGCCGCCGTCGAGTACCTCGAGATCGGCATAGGCATCGTTTTCCTCGTCGGGAGCCGGCTGCGAGAGGGAGATCGGCGACTGCAGGCGCTCCGTATCCAGCGCGGCGATCACCTCTGGCTCCGCGACGCCAGACGACTCCGCGATCTCGGAGATCGTCGCGGGCCGCTCGAGCCGAGCCGAGAGCTCGGCGGAGCAGGCGCACAGGCCCGGCCGCAGCTCCTGCAGCCGGCGCGGAATCCTGATCGGCCAGCCGCGATCGCGCAGATGGCGCTTGATCTCGCCCGCGACGTTCGGGATCGCGAAGGCGCCGAACTCCACGCGCCGTTGCGGATCAAAACGGTCGACGGCCTTGATCAGGCCGATGCAGCCGACCTGGACGAGGTCCTCGTACTGCTCGCCTCGCATGCTGTGACGCCGGGCCAGGCTCTTGACGAGCGGCATGTACTGCTGGATGAGCCGCTCGCGCGCCCGCAGGTTCCCGTCCTCCCGGTACTCCCGGATCAGGCTGTGAACGTGCTCCCGGCTCGAGCCGGCCGATCTGCGGCGGGGCTGCTGACGCCCTTCCGCCAGGGTGACCACTCGGGGCCGTACCGGTCGTTGCCGGTCGATCTCTGCCGCAATTGCAGCCATTACGCTCGCCTCATCTCCCCAGTGGGCGGTCTATTCGGCTACCTCGAACCTCGCCACTATAGCTCGCAGGTTTTCGCTTGGCAAATCTTTCTTTTTTGCTCTCTATGGTTCGCTGTCGATGTGCGCGGGTACTTATCGCATTAACACCACAGAGACTGAACATCGCGAAGTTAAAGTGATGACGATCGACATAGACGTGCACGCGTGCGGGGGTAGGAGACGTCTCCGGCTGGCCGCGCTGACGACTGCCCTCGCCCTCTGCACAGCAGCGCCTGCAAGCGCTGCCGGTCCCGCCGTAAATCGCTTGATATCGTGGCAGTATCAAGCGAAATCTGGTGATACTGCGACCATGGCCGGTATTGCTGCCCTGGCCGGGCCACGTGCTCATCGCGCAGGCTCGCTCGGTCTTTCGACCACCCAGTATCTGGCGCGGAATTCACGGTATCAATTTCAGAGTCCTTCATTCCCATTCTCCGCCCAATCGCCGGGATACGTGGTCAACCCACAACGTGCGATATCAGTTTCGGTACCACTGAATATCCACCTGCGGAGTGGTCGGCAGATCAGTGGACGTGATGCGCTAACTCACGATCCGCGGGCGATATCAAGCGGCGATGCCAGACTGCTCCTGCGGCTCGGGCTCGGCCTAGCGCTCGCGTACCTCGTCTTCCTCGCTGCCTGGTTCTGGCGCACGCGAAACAGCACGGAGGGCGCTGCTGCACGGGTGGTGCGCTTCTAGCGATGGCCCGCGCCGCGGCGACACCCGTGCCTGCGCCGGCAAAGGCGGTACCGGCTCCGACAAGGCATCTCGACGTTGCCCCGGCACCGCACGCGAGGCGCGCGTTGATCGTCTCGAGCTTCGTGCTCCCGCACGCTGGAGGCGTCGAGCAGTTCGTCGACACCGCCTCGACGCTCCTGGCCGAGCGCGGCTGGGCGGTCCGCGTCCTGGCCTGCAGGCCGCGCGAGGGGACCGCCGCGGCCGACGTCACCTTGCCGACCCGCTTCCTGCCCCCGGGGGGATGGCCGGTGCCGGTCGGCGGCTGGCGCGCCCTCTGGCGGGAGATCGGCCGCGCGGACGCCGTCGTCGTGAACGGCAGCCGCAACCTCCTCCCGAACATCGCCGCCCTGGTTGCGCGGCTGCGCGGACGAAAGGCGATCTTCGTCCTGCACGGGTCCGGCGCGCCGTTCACGACGAGCTCCCTCGTCTATCACCGCCTGCTCGGATCCGCGTTCGAGTGGCTCGTCGTCCGCGTGGCACTGCGACTGTCGCTGCCGATCTCGCTCTCGCGGGCCGGCGTCGGCGGCGCGCGACGGCGCTACGGCGTCGAGGCCGGGCACGTCCCCTATCCGCTGCGCGACCTGCCACCCGCGACGCCCCGTTCCCTCCGCCCCGACGAGCCGCTCAGGATCACGTGGGTCGGCCGGTTGTACCGGGAAAAGAACCCGCTGCTCGCGGTCGAGATCGTCGAGCGCGTGCGCCGAAGCCGGGACGCGACCCTCCACGTCTACGGCAGCGGCGTTCTCTGGCACGAGCTCTGGCAGCTGGCGCAAGAAAGGCCGTGGCTCGTTCTCTGCGGCCCGCGCAGCTGGAGGGAGATCCAGGAAGCCCAGGACGCCGGTCACGTCTGCCTCTCGACGTCACTCCGGGACGCGACTCAGATCGCCATCCTGGAGCCGCTGGCTCGGGGCATCCCCGTCGTCTCGAGTCGGGTCGGGGATGCGCCTGCGCACTACGTCTCTGCGTCGCTCCGATCGTTCTGCGTCGACGAAGCCGATCCCGATGCCGCTGCTGCGGCAATCCTCGAGCTCGCGTCCTCCTACACGCGCCGCCGGGAAGAGTTCGCGGCAAACGCAGATCAGCTGCGCGCCCGCCACGCGCGTGGTCCGGAACGGCTGAGCTCCCTCCTCGAAACCGCGGCTTTCGGCGAGCCGGACGAGCGGCCGTGAGTGAGCGTGCCGGAAATCAGCCACACGGAACACCAGAGCGCGGAGCGCGCCTCGAACAGAGGGCCGGCGCTCCTCTTCTGGGCCCAGGTCATCGGGAACTCGGGATTGTTCGTGGGCATGCTGCTGGTCACCCGGGCGCTCGGCCCATCCGGGCGCGGGACGGTCGCATTCCTGACGGTGACCGCGCTGATCACGGCCTGGATCGCGCGGCTCGGCGTCACGGAGGCGACGGTGGTCTTCGCAGCGCGGCGCCCGGAGGAGCGGCCCGTTCTCCTCGCGAACAGCCTCTCGTTCTCGACGATTGCGGGCAGCGCAGCCGCGGCGGTCGTCTGCGGGCTGCTCTGGCTCGTTCCGTCGCTGCGGCCCGAGCACGTGGGCGCGACCGAGCTGGCCGTCCTCGCGTTCAGCATCCTCGCCGCCTGCCTCGCCGACGCCGGCTACCGCTTCATGCTCGGCTGCAGCCGCTTTCGCGCGCACGCGCTCGTCACGGCAGTCACCTCGTGGGTCTATCCGCTGATGGCCGTGGTGATCTGGGCGTCCTTCGGGATGACGATCGCGCTCGGCGCCTTCATCTGGGCGGCCACGCAGGCGCTGCGGGCGATCCTGCTGATCTTCCTCGCGGTCTCCCGCGAGGGCCTCGGCCGGCCGAACCTACGCGTGCTTCGGGAATCGATCTCGTTCGGCGTCCGGGCCTGGATCGGGACCCTGGCCGACTCGCTCGGCTTCCGCATCGACCAGATCCTGCTCGTGATCATCGCGTCGGAGACGGCGCTCGGCTTCTACGTCGTCGCCGTGAACCTCTCCGAGGTCCTTCTCTACTTCCCGGGCGCGGTCTCGACTGCGCTCCTGCCGCTCGCGGCGCGAAGCGAGGCGGCCCCGCGGCTCGCCCAGACGCTGAAGGCATTCCGGTCGGCGGGGTACGTCACGCTCGCCACATTGCTCGTGAGCGCGGCGCTCGGCCCGCCCTTGATACCGATCGTCTTCGGCGCATCCTTCAGCGCCTCGGTGACGCCGTTTCTGCTCTTGCTGCCGGGACTGATCGGTTTCACCGCGCTGATCGTCTTCTCGAACGCGCTGGTCGCGTCGTCGCTGCCGAGCCTGTCGTCGCTGGCCGCAGTGGCGTGCTTCCTCGTCGGGCTCGCGCTCGACCTCGCGCTGATTCCCTTCTTCGGAGCCTCGGGTGCAGCGGCCGCCGCGAGCGGCGCCTACCTGGCCGGAGGCCTGACCGCTCTACTGCTCTATCGCGCGCGTGCGCCTTTCCGCCTGCGCGAGCTCGTCGTCCCCCAGCCGGGCGACTTCGAGGTGCTGCGGGCTCTCGCCCCCACGCCACTCGTCCGCCCACGTCCACAGAGGAGCTGACCCCATGATCGAAGAGCGCCAGATCCGAGCGCCCGTCTCGCGGCTCCACGCCCTGGAGCTGCCGCCCGAGGAGCCCATCGACGTCAGGAGGTACGTCAACGCGCTCCGCCGCTCGCGCGTCCTGATCGCAGCCATCGTCATCGGGTTGACGGGGCTCGTGCTCCTGCTCTCGCTCCTGCTGCCGAAGACCTACACGGCGCAAGCCACGATTCTCTTCGACGAGGCGCCGAGCGTCGCGAGCACGACCGATGCGCAGCGCCAGCTGGCGACGATCCAGAAACTCCTGATGACCCGGGACGTGCTTGCCCTCAGTGCGCGCAGGCTCAAGACATCGGTCGCGTCGCTTCAACCGAAGGTGCAGGCCACGGTCGACCCGAACGCCAACATCGTCAGCATCTCGGCGTCCGCCTCGACCCCGGAGGCCGCCGCCGCCACTGCAAACGCCGTTACGGCAGCGTTCCTCGCGCGGCAGCGGGCAGTCGAGCTGGCGAGCTTGCAGACGGCGAAGACGCGCCTGGAGGACGCCATCCTCCGGCTTGCCGGCACTCGCGGCGGGAAGGCAGAGATCGCGCTGCTGCGAGAGCGCCTGAGCGAGCTCAGCGTCACCGCTGCGACGGCCGGGAACGAGCTCCAGCTCGCTGACCCCGCCCGTCCCCCGACCAAGCCGACGTCTCCGCGTCCGGTCCGAAACGCGGGCTTCGCGTTCGTCGCCGCGCTCTTCATTGCCGTTCTGGTTGCACTCGGGCGGGAGCGACTCGCGCCGCGCGTGGGAGACCGCCGCGATTTCGAGCGCCTCAGCGGAGTTCCGATCGTGACCGAGATCCCCGATGCCGGCCGCGGCGCGGACGGCGCGGCCGTCGAGCGTCAGGCCTTCGACACGCTGGCCGCGGTGGTGGCAGCCCAGCTCCCCCGCCAGCGCCAGAAGGTGCTGCTCGTGAGCAGCGCGCTCGCGGACAAGGGCAAGGCGCGGGTGACGGCGGGACTGAGCCGTGCTCTCGCGCAGTCGGGCGAGACCGCACTCGTCATCGACGCCGACCTCCGCCGGCCGTCGCTCGAGCACCTTTTCGGCATGGAGCGCGCACCGGGCCTCGCCGAGATCCTCGCCGCGGCGAGGCACGGCGATGCCGAGACGGCTGCGGGAATGATCGTCGAGCCGCCTGCATCCGCCTCCTCGCGGCGCCGCAGCGGAATCCTGGCCGTCCTCGGAGCCGGCGAGGCCGCCTCTCCTTCGCTCGTCTCCCCGGACGCCCTCTCGGTCCTGTTCGGCGAGCTGCGCGAGTCGGCGTTCACGTTCGTCGTCATCCACGCCCCGCCTCTGCTCGAGCCCGACGGCTGCCGCGCGTGGGCTCCGTACGCGGACGCGTTGCTCGTCGTCTCGCGGCTGGAGAAGATGTCGCCGAACGAGCTGTTGGAGGTGCGGGAGCAGCTCGAGCGGGTGGACACCACGGTGCTCGGGCACGTGGTGCTCGGCTCGGGCAGGAGCGCTTAGCCAGCCGGTTCGCGAGCCGTAGGCCGCGCGCTGCCGGCCCAGATCAGCGCCGCCAGGAGCCAGAGATGGCGCCAGTGCAGAGTGTCCACGAAGAAGCCGTTGAGGAGCGCGCCGACCCACGCGCCGAGCAACGCCGCCGAGCCGACCCCGTAGGTGTCTCGCCCGAGGATGGCGTTCCGCCCCGCCCAGTAGAGCGTGGCCAGCATGAGGATGAGCAGGCTGAGGAATCCCGGTACGCCTTCCTCGGCGAGGCCCCTGGCGTACATGCTGTGCGCGGAGATGTGCGCGTACCGCTCGAATTGCCCCGGCCCGAGCCCGAACGGGTGGCGCTCCGCCCATTTGATGCTCTCGGACTGCGCCCCGAAGCGGCTGTTGTCGTAGGTCTGCACCTTCGCGCGCTGCTCGAGGAACGACAGGGAGCCGGTGAAGCTCACCACCGCACCGAGTGCGACGCACGCCACGAGCACGAGGGCGACGGCCCGCGCCGCCTGCTTGCCGGCACCACGGCGGAAGCTGAACACCACGACCATAACCGCGAGGCCTACGGCGAGGTTCAGCCAGGCGGCACGCGAGTAGGAGAAGAGCACGCCGACCGCCAAGGTCAGAAATACGAGCACCTTCGTAGTGCGGCGCCACGAGAACAGTCGCGGCATCAAGATCTCCTCCAGCAGGATCAGCGCCGCCGGCACGAGGAAGGGCCCGAAGACGTTCGGATCCTTGAAGAGCCCCTCCGCCCTGCCGATTCGCGTGAAGACGTCGTGGCCCGGATACGGCACGATCAGGGCGAGGCTCGAAAGAAGCGCCGAGATGACGGCCCCGACCACGTACCAGCGAGTGATTCGCCTGGCGATCGAAATCTCCGTCACGGTCGAGGCCAGCCAGAGCGCGAAGATGAGCACGTAGATCGTGATCCCGAGGAACTGCACCGCGCGCAGGCCGTCGACGACGTCGATCATCGAGACGAGGTTGAAAGCGAGGAACGCGCCGGCAAGCAGCAGCGGTCCGGCCGTTAGGCGCCTCAGGCTGAACCGGCCGGTCGCGAATGCGACCGTCATCAGTACGGCGAAGACCACGTCGGTCGGCGCCGGCTGGAAGCGAACCGCTGCGAGCAGGAGCACGCCGACCGCTACGGCGGTGTCGAAGGCGAAGATCGCGAGCGCCAGCGACCCGAGCATCACGAACGCGAACCCGGCGATGATCAGCAGGCTCGGCGGATGGCGGTAGAGGAGGTAGGAGAGCGCCGCCGCGAGGGCGCCGATCCCGGCCGCTCCCGCGAGCAGTCCCAGTGTCTCGGCGACCGGGAGCCTTGGCCTGCGGACGGCTAGGGCTTCAACCATCAGCTCGAAGCGCGGAGATGCCGGTTGGCCGGTGGTTTCGGATGCTGCTCGCCGTAGCGAACCCGCCGGTACAGGCCTCGCAGAGGCAGCGGCGTGTCGTGCCCGCCGGCGACCTTGGCGCGGAAGTCGATCCGCCGGTCGCGCGGGTCGATCTGTCGCCGCCGCAACGCCAGAGGATCGGTGCGGCGCACGTTCACTCCCGGCTCGCAGCTGACTGCCAGGCGATAGCCCGCATCGGCGACGAAGCGGAGCTCGCGCTCGCTGAAGAGGCCGGCCGGGTAGCAGAAGGCCTCGACCGGGCGGCCGAGGCGCGCCTCGAGGTCGGCCTTCGACTGCGCGATCTCCCACCGGGACTCGACGTCGGTCAGTAGCAGCAGATTCGGGTGCGTGACCGTGTGCGCTTCGAAGCGCAGCGTCCCGGCCTGGTCGAGCTCCACGATCTCCTCCCAGTTCAGCAACGGCGGCTGCTCGGAGTACCAGGGGAACGACGCTGTCCCGTCGATCACGCCCGTCGGCACGAAGACGGTCGCCCGGAAGCCGAACAGCTCCAGGATCGGCAGCGCATTCTCGCCGACGTCCCGGAACCCGTCGTCGAAGTTCAAGGCGATCGTGCGCGGCGGGCATCGTCCCTCCTCGACGAGCGCGACAGCCTCGGCGAGACCGACGACGCGGAAGCCGGCGTCCGCGAGGTACTCCATCTGCTGCCGGAACCGGCGCGGCGAGACTGCCAGCGGATCGTGGTCATCGGAAATGCGGTGGTAGAAGATGATTCGCAGGCCGCCCGAGTCGTCGAGCTTCCCGCGGGCTCGAACGAGCCACCAGGCGGACCGCGTCCTCGTGACCGCCGCTTTGAGCGGTGCAGGCAACGAGGGGCCGACGCCCGGGATGCCCCCGCCGGCCACGCTAGTCGCGGAGCGCCCGGACGCCGCTCGGCCGCAGGACGTCCCGCTGCCGCCTCAGCCGGCGGCGCACCGAGGCGGACCCGTAGTAGACCTTCCTCGCGAGCCCCGAGCTCTTGCCACGGCGACGGAGCCGAAGCCACCCCGCCCGCGTCGCGACGGCCGCGCGGCCCCGCGCGCTGCCCGGAAGGCCGAGTCCGAGGTGGAGCGGCTCGAACCCACTCGCGAGCTCGACCTTGTACCGCTCGGCGCCGCCGAGAAACTCCGCCCTGGTCGCGCCCTCCCGGGCCGCGAGCCTCAGGGAGTCGAGCGCGTTCACTATCCCGGGCGAAAAGCGGCTGTAGGCGGGATCGAACGCGAGCCGGTGCAGATAGACCTTCCCCTCGAGCATGAAGTACCAGCAGAAGGCGACCGGGTGCCCGCCGACCTTCGTCATCACGATCCGGGTCGCGTCGATCTCCGTGAGCCGCTTGACGACGTCGCGGGTGAATTGCTTCCCGGTCGCCGTCACGAACCCTGAGCCGTCCGGCCGGCCCTGCCAGCGCAGCTCGTGCAGGCGGAAGGCGTGCTCGAGCGCGGGCTCGAGCTCATCGAGCGTCCGCGCATGGATGAGCTCGACCTCCCCGAGTTGCGCGAGCTGGCGGCGTCGGTGGTTGTGATGGGAGCGCTTGCGAGAATTCGTCTTCGCGCGGTATGCCGCATCCCAGCCATCGGAGAGATCCAGGACGGGAGCCTCGATCCGCTGGAACAGCTCGAGCCTGCGCGCGCCGCCCAGCGCTGCGAGGCGCCCCTGGTCGGAGAGGCCGAAGAGATCGACGTAATCGTGCTCGGAGGCGAGGACGCGGTCGACGAGCGCGTCGACGACGTCCTGCCCTTCGCCTTCCGCGACGAGCGCGTCCGCGAGCATGGACTGGCGCGCGCCGATGAAGGTGCCGACGCGCAGGCCGTGGCGGGAGAACGTGATCAGCGGCAGGGCGCCGACGAGCTTGTCCCCGCGGAAGGCGACCTCGACGGCGAGGCGGCTGCCCTCGCCGTAATGGCGCCACCACTCGACCAGCCAGCAGTGCAGGAGGAACGGGCTGGGCCGGGACGCCGCCCGGACGAGGGCGTCCCACGAGCCGGCGAGAGCGACCAGCCCATCCTCGGAGTCGATCGTCTCGAGCCTGAGCGGAGCCTGCTCCCTGGGCGCCTCGATGACGGCCGTCTGTTCGAAGACGCGAGCGGTCACGAATGGGTACTTACCCACTAGGAGACCGATGGGCGTCATCGCCACGAGCACCATGTCGCTGGGAATCGCCATCGGGCTCGCCTGCGTCGGCTTGTTTGCCGCAAGCGAGACCGGTTGCGCGTCGGCCTCGGGCCGCGCTCCGCGGGCGGCGAAGACGACGAGCACGACGAGCACCCAGGTCACGCTCAGCCGGGTCCGCACTCCTCACGCTCCGGCCCGGTACGCAGTGCCCCGCAACGCTCAGCGCGTGTCCTCCGCGGCGGGGCTCAGAGCGGCGCTCTCGAACGGGCGGCGCGACACGATCGTGCTGGCCCCCGGGATCTACGACAACTCCGAGGAGTTCGCCGACCTGGAAGGCGACCGGATCTACGCGTCCAGGCTGGGCCGCGCCGTGCTGCGGGCCGGGATCGTCCTCGGCGGAAACAACGGCCCCCCGGGAGCGTTGATCCGCGGCCTGAACTTCAGCGTCAGCGATCCGAGGAAGACCCTGCACGGTGACGTCGTCCACGTCTGGGGCTCCGCGTCGGGGGCACGGGTGCTCGACACGCGGATCGACGGCCACGGCGTCATCGACGCCGGGCTGGTCGTCCATCAGCCGGCCGGGTTCGTCGCCCGGCGCGTCGTGGCGAGGCGATTCCTGAGCTACGGCATCGTCGTCGACCCGAACAACGTCGACTACACCGCGACGTCGCCGTACTCGCTGCGCGACCTGACGATCGCGCGCGTCAGCCGGAAAGTCGCGGGCTCGTCGAACGGCACGGCCGAGGCCTGCCTCTGGCTCGGAAGCCGCGGGGTGGTCCAGCGAGTCAGCGTCCGCGACTGCGCGATCAGCGGGATCTGGACGGGCACTGCCATGAAGAGCTCACGCGTCGAAGACGCAACGATCGCCCGCTCACGCGTCGGGATCTACATCGAGCACTTCACCACCGGCACGACCTTCCGGCGCCTGCGCTTCGGAGCCGGCGTCACCCGCGGCGTCAACGCCGAGTGGGCGAATCACGCTCAGGGCGGGCGGCCGGCCAGCGTCGACAACGTCATCGAGGATGCGTACTTCAGGACGTCGCACGTGGGCGTCTACCTCGACCAGGGAACGACGCGGACCGTCGTCCGCCACTGCATTTTCGTTGGACAGGACTGGGCGGGAATCGGCGACTTCCAGGGGGTCGGCAATCAGTACTACGACAACAACTTCGACGGCGTCGCGCCGGGCGCCGTCGCCGTCTCGTACGAACACGACCCCGCCGGGAAGACGAAGCCATGAGCTCGGTCGTCCTCACCGACGCCGAGGAGCGTGCCGTGCTCGGAGCGGCTCGCGGCCTGCGGCGAGCCGGCTATCGGGTGTGCGCCGTCGCCCGCGGTCGCCCGGCCGCGACCCACTGGTCGCGCTCGTGTGCCGAACGTGTCCGGCTGCCCGACCCGCGCGAGAACGTCCGGGGCTTCATCGACGGGCTCGACGAGCTCCTCCGGAGCGGTAGCTACGACGTGCTCATCCCGGGAAGCGACGCCGCCCTGCTCGCCGTCTCCGAGCACCGGGAACGGCTCGAGCCCTCGACCCGCCTCGGCCTGCCGTCGCGAGAGGCCGTGCGGCGGAGCGTCGACAAGCGGCTGCTGCTCGAGGTGGCCGAGTTCGCAGGCCTTGCTGCGCCGCACAGCAAGGCCTGCGACGACCTCGAGGAGGCCGAAGCGGCCGCCTCCGAGCTGGGCTACCCGGTCGTGCTCAAGCCGGCGCAGTCATTCCAGCCGGTGAACGGAGGCCTGAAGCAGCAAGGCGTCATCGTCGCTCCGGACGCGGAGACGCTCGAAAGCTCGGTACCGAAGCTGATGCCGCCCTTCATCGTCCAGCGCTTCGAGCGCGCCCGCTTCCTGTCTTGCACGGGCGTGTTCGCCGAGGGCCGGCTGCTGGCCGCCACGACCTCGCGCGTCCTGCGGCTCTGGCCGCCCGCCGCGGGAATGCACACCTACTCGGAGACGGTCAGCCCACCGCCGGGCCTGACCGACCAGGTGCGCGAGCTGCTCTCCGCGGTCGGCTGGCAAGGCATCTTCCAGCTCCAGCTGCTCGAGCTGCCGGGGGGGCGGCTCTCGGTGATCGATCTCAACCCGCGAGTCTTTGCGTCGATCACGCTCGACGATTACGCCGGCGCGAACCTCGCTGCCGTCTGGTGTGACTGGCTGCTCGGCCGCAACCGCAACCCCCTCCCCGTGGTCGCGCAGCCAGCCAGGCGGTACCGCTGGGAAGAAGGCGAGCTCTGCCACTTCGCGTGGCAGCTGCGCCACCGTCGCCTCCGGGCGGCGGTTGCCGCAGTCCTTCCTCACCGCCGGGTCACGCACTCGTGGTTCCGCGTGACCGACCCGGGGCCGTTGGCGGCTCGTGGCCTGAATCTGATCCTTCGCGGACGGAGGCGGACCTGAGCACCCGCACCGCGGAGCGCACCTACGGGGCCGAGCGCGTCCACGGGCGCTCCCATCCCTATGTCGCGCCCCGCAACGGCGTTACGTGGCTCGTCCTCGGCGGACGCGCGCTCCTGATCTGGCTGCCGGTCTTTTTCCTGCTCGCCCAGACCACGCCGACGCCCAAGGCGCTCGCCGCCGCCTGCGTGATCTCGGCGATCTGGCTCCTCGGCATCCGCGCCGGCCTGAGCGCCTACTTCACCCTCGGACCAGCGGTCGCCTCGGCGGCCGGGACGCTCACGGGGCTCGTCGCCGTCTCGGCCTTCGACCTCTGGGTCCCGGGGGTCGACCCCGGCGAAGTCGCCCTGGCCGAGACCGCCCTGGTCGTCTTCGCGCTCTCCGCCGCCTGGGAGCACGCCGTGCGCAGCATCGCGAAGCGGCGCGTGCTCGTCGTGGGCACCGGTGGCTGCGCGGCCGAGGTTCTGGACGAGCTGAAGCGTGGCGCGCGGGCCCCCTTCACGATGCTGGGGCTCGTCGGCGAAGGACGCGAGGTGCCCGCCGGCGACGTCCCGCGCCTGGGCTCGTTCGACGAGCTCCAGGAGATCGTCGAGGCGCACCGGCCCGACATCGTGATCCTCACCGACGACCGCGTGAGCGCCTGGGCCGTCGATCCGCTCCTCGACCTCGCGCCAATGGGGTTCCGGGTCGTCGGCGTCTCGCATTTCGTCGAGCACGCGCTCGGACGCGTTCCACTCCGCCACCTGACGCCGGCGTGGTTCATGAGCATGCTGCACCTCCGCCAGAAGCCCTACACGCGGCTGGCGAAGCGCGTGTTCGACCTCGTGGTCTCGTCGGCCGGCCTGCTCCTGGTGGCGCCGCTGCTCCCGTTCCTCGTGCTGCTCGTGCGCACCACCCCGGGGCCGGTCATCTACCGCCAGACCCGGCTCGGAGAAGGGGGACGCCATTTCACGATCTTCAAGTTCCGGACGATGCGGGTCGACGCCGAGGACGACGGGTCGCCGCGCTTCGCGGAGGAGCACGATTCGCGCGTCACCTGGATAGGGCGCTTTCTCCGCCGGACGCACCTCGACGAACTGCCCCAGCTCTGGAACGTGCTCAGAGGCGAGATGTCGGTGGTCGGGCCGCGGCCGGAACGACCGGAGTTCGTCGACCTGCTCGAGCGCTCCGTCCCGTTCTGGACGCGCCGCTTGCTGGTCAAGCCCGGCATCACCGGCTGGGCGCAGCTCCGTTGCGGCTACGCCTTCGACTCGTCCAGCGCGGCCGAGAAGCTCTCGTACGACCTCTGGTACCTGCGGAACCGCAACCTCGTGGTGGATCTCGCCATCTGCGCCAAGACTGTCTCGACCCTGCTGTTCGGGTCCGGGCGCTGACCTACAATCAGTGGACGGTGACGAGGAAGCGCGCCGCAGCTCGCGGGGAGCTTCTCGAGCCTCCCGAGGCTCGAGAAGGGCGACGCTTGTGGTTCCAGCTCGAGGACGTCCAGGTCAAATGGCTCCCGCTCAGCGAGACGGCGTTCCTGCTCTGGGTGCTCGCCGGGCTCGTGCTGATCTGGCTGGCCGTGGCCCTCGTGCTGATTCTGGTCTAGCCGTACACGAACGAGCTGCGCCCGATCATGCGGCCGAAATTCGCCTGGGCGAGCCGCCCGAAGCCGGGCCACACGTACCAGCGGTAGACGCCGCTCCGGAGCCGGTAGCGGTGGCCCTGGTAGACCCAGCTCCGCGGCAGCTTCAAGCTGGCGCGCTTGGGCCACGCGCTGAAGATCAGCTTGCCGCGAATCAGCTGCACGTTGTAGTAGCTCGCGCCCTTCACAGGCAGCCACGCCAGACGCGGCGGAGAACTCACGCGTTCGCCGGGGGCGGGATTGATCAGCCTGCCGGTCGCCGTCACCGTCAGCGCCTTGGTGGCCGAATTTGCGGCCGCGTCGAACGCGGTCACCGTGTAGTGGTACTTCGCGCCGGGCCGCAGCCCCTTGTCGCGAAACGCGCGCGGCCGTGCCGCGGTAGATCGTCTTGGCGGGGCCTGAGCCCCGGGAGCGTGCCACCTGCACGAGCCTGCGTGTCCGGAGAGGCCTTCCAGCCCAGCAGGACGCTTCGGTCTCCGTGCTTCGCGGTCACGCTTCCGAGGCTGGGAGGGGTCGAGTCGTAAGCGAACCCGTAGGTCGCGTGTCCGACGTTGCCTGCGTTGTCCGTGCACGTGCCGGCGACCGACGCGTTGCCGTTGTCCGGGCCGCTGTAGGTCGTGGACGAGCACGGCCCGGCGAGGCCCGAGGTCGCGTCGCTGCCGGCGAACGACACGCCGACGGGATGGTTGTACCAGCCGTTCGCGTCGGGCGGCCGGCTGGGTGACAGCGTGCACCGCAGGGGCCGTCTTGTCGATCTTGTACGTCTCTGATGTCACTCACCGTGTGCCCTCCCCACGTTGCGGAACACGTGCGTGACGTGCCCCGCGTATCGTCGGGGAGCGTGAAGCGTCGCACCCGGTCGACGAGTCGGGCGGTGGGTCGATCTGCCAGTTGACGGTGACGTTGCTCGTGTACCAGCCGTTAGCGCCCAGTCCTTCCGTGGATCGCCACAGCAGTAATCGTGTCCGAAGTCTGGCTGCCCGCCGCTGAAGGCAGGGCGAGGCCGGCCAAAGCAAAAACTAGAACCAACAGCCGGCGGCTTGCCGTCGGGACCCTTTGCACGACTCCTCTCCAAGAGGTCGTCCTCAGCGGTACTTGCTCGTGAAAGTTAACTACCCACTTTTGAACGTGTCAATCCGCACGCATTTCGGGTAAGCCCGGCGACGAGCCACCTCCTGGGTCACCAGCGACGACTATCCTCTCCGACCTCTGACGATCGCGGGTCTTCTTCGTTTCGCCCTGGCCGCGGTGCTGCTCGGCTCCGCCGCTGCCAAGCTCCTCGGGGGGCCGCAGGCCCGCGCCGCTCTGCGCTCGTACGGGATCACGCGCCCGTCTGCCCAGACGGCGGCCTGGGCCGGGCTCGTCGCGCTCGAGACCGCGTTGGCGGTGGCCGTCGCCCTCGGCGTTCCGGGGTCCGCGGAAGCGGCCGCGGTCGTGCTCGCGGTCTTCGCGCTCGCGCTCGTCTGGGCGATCTCACGCGGCCGCGCGGGGAAGCCGTGCGGCTGCTTCGGCGCCCGCTCGCGGATCGGCTGGAGCGCGGTCCTCCGCACTGCCGTGCTCGCAGCCGGCTTCGCAGCACTGCCGTTTCTTCCGGCGACGAAGCCCTCCACGGACGCCTGGCTCGCGACCGGGCTGATCGCCGCACTGGCCGCCCTCGCGGTCGTCGCGGTGGCCCTCCTGGCGCTGGCGCGCGAGGTGGGCGAGCTGCGGCTGGCGATCGCGCCGCAGGCTGCGCTCTCGCTCGAGGGCGAAGGCCCGCCGCTCGGCAGCCACGTAGAGCTGATCGAGCGCTTCGAGAAGGACGCTCCGCTCTGCCTGGCCGTCTTCAGCTCCCCCGGCTGCGCGCTCTGCCGCGCGCTCGAGCCGTCACTCAGGCTCGTCGCCTCGGACCCCGAGGTCGAGCTCGAGGTCTTCGACGAGGAGCAGGACGACGAGGCCTGGCGCGAGCTCGCGATTCCGGGCAGCCCCTACGCCGTCGTTCTCTCGCCCGACGGCGAGGTGCTCGCCAAGGGGACGTTCAACTCGCTCTTCCAGCTCGAGAGCGTGCTCGCCGCCGCGACCCAACCGGTGCGTGCTTAGCGAGGCGGTCGCCGAGTCGACCTCCCGCCGCGGGTTCCTCGCCCGCGCCGGGAAGCTGCTGCTCGCCGTGAGCGGCGGCGGGATCGTCGCCGCGGCGCTCCGCGCGGACAAGGCCGAGGCGTTCCACTTCTGCGGGCACATCTACACGACCGGCTCCTGCCCGCACCCGACCGGCCTGCCGAGGATCGACGCGCGCGGCTTCCCCTTGCGCGCGCGGGACGGGCACCCGGTGGACGACCTCGGCCGGCCGATCAACGGGGCCGGGCAGCCGGTCGACGCGCACGGCAACCCGCTGCTCGACCCGGACGGCAACCCGCTCCCCGCGGCCCCGCGCACGCGCGTGTGCGAGGGCGCGGCCGAGGCGCACGGCTTCCGTGCCTACCACGACGGCTCCTGGTACCGCTGCTGCGGCGGGCACATTCGCCGGCTCACGGACTGCTGCGGCTACGTGCGCCGGCGGATCAACGGCGACGCGGCGTTGACGGGCTACTGCTACCACGGCCGCCGAGTCTTCTGCGTCATGTACTACGACACGAAGGTGAAGTGCTGAACGCGCGCGCCGCAGCGTCGTCGGAGTGCTTCTCGTGACCCTCGTCGCCGGGGAGGCACGCGCCTCGGCGCCGATCGCGGCCCCGGGCGGCGACCCCGTCGCGGCCGACACGGATCTCGTCTGGAACGAGCCGGGCGTCGGCGGCTTCCTGCTGCGCAACGGCCAGCGCATCCAGCTGCCGGGCACCGACCCGGCGGTCGGCGGCCCCTACATCGCGTGGCGAAACGGCGACGCGGTCACGGTGGCGGCGGCCGACTCGCTCCAGCCGGTCTTCCAGCTCACGCTCCCCGGAGCCCAGAAGCTCGGGGTCTCCGAGCGCTGGCTCGTCTTCCGCGCACGGCTTCCGAGCGGCAAGGAGCAGCTTCGAGCCCTGTCCTTCACGGATCCGGCGACGGTGCGCGCCATCTCGCATGCCCGCGCGCGAGGCCGCCTCGGCCGGCCCTCGCTCGGCCACAACACGGTCGTCTACCACATGGTCAACCCGGGCGGCAGCGAGCTCTTCTCGCTCGACCTGCTCTCGGGCAAGCGGCGACTGCTGCGCTCGTCGCGCCGGGATCTCCTGCTCAACCCGGCCCGCGTCGGCAGCCGGCTGCTCTACGAACGCGTCGGCCGCTGCGGGCAGGAGCTGCGGCTCGGCCCGCTGACCGGCAGAGCGCCCGGCCGCACGCTCTACCGGCTGCCGCCGCTCGCGGGGCAGGACGCGGGCCACGAGAATGGCCACACGACGCAGGGCGAGCGCCTGCCCTGCCGCCGCCCGCCGAAGCCGACGAAGCGGATGCTCTGGACGACCGCGCTCACGCCGAGGACCGCCTACGTGACGGTCTTCCGGCCCACGGCGGGCGGCCGCACGACTCCGTCGCTGCTCGCGGTTTCGCGTTAGCGCGTAACGCTCGGCCTTCGCAGCGCGACTGATCCGGGTCAGACCAAACCGGGGGTCGTGGAGGGAAGACATGAACCGCATCTACGTGCAGACGAACGACGCGGAGCGCAACGAGGCGATCGCCTTCGACCGCTCCGACGACGGGCGGCTCCAGCCGCTCGGGCGCTACGAGACCGGCGGGCGCGGAACGGGCAAGCCGCACCTCGCGTCGCAGAGCTCGGTGGCGCTGAGTGACGACGGGTCCCACCTGCTGGTGACGAACGCGGGCAGCGACGAGGTGTCGGTCTTCGCGGTCGGGCCGGACGGGCTTCGGCTCGAGGCGATCATCGCGTCAGGTGGGACCACGCCGACGAGCGTGGCCGTCCACGGCGACCGCGCCTACGTCCTCAACAACGGCAGCCCGAGCGTCGCCGGCTTCAGGCTCGGAGACGGAAGCCTGACACCCCTCGAAGTCCATCAGCTGAACAGCGACGCCGACCCGGCACAGGTCTCGTTCAATCCAGACGGCCGCACGCTCGTCGTCACCGAGCGCGGCACGAACTCGATCAGCGCGTTCTCCGTCAGCGGCGACGCGCTCGAGGGGCCGGTGACGATCGCGTCGGCGGGCGCAACTCCGTACGGCTTCGACTTCGCGGACGGCGTCGTCATCGTGACCGAAGCGTTCGGAGGCGAGAAAGGCAAGGCCGCGGCCTCGTCGTACGCGGTCTCCGGCGGACGGCTTGCGCCGGTGAGCGCCTCGGTCGCCGACACGCGCAGCGAGGTCTGCTGGGCGGCCGCGACGCACGACGGCCGCTTCGTCTACGTGACGAACTTCGGCGACGGCACGATCTCGAGCTACGCGGTCGGCGAAGGCGGCAGCATCGAGCTGCTCGAGGCCGTCGCGGCGACGACGCGGCTCGGCGAGGCGGGGATCCGCGACGAGGCGATCACGGGCGACGGCCGCTTCCTGTACGCGATCGACACCGACGCGCAGCGCGTCTTCGGCTGGACGATCGGCGGCGACGGCAAGCTCGAGCCGGTCGGCGAGTTCGAGGGCGTGCCCGCGACGGTGGCGGGCCTCGCCGCAAGCTGAGAGGGTTGCAACCGTGCTGATCTCGCGCGGGTTCAAGGGCAAGCGCCGGGAGGGGCCCGCAGACCGGGTCCCTCCGGGCCAGTACCTGACCGACGACTTCCCTGTCCTCTCGGCAGGGCCGACGCCGCACACGCCGCTCGAAGAATGGACGTTCACGGTCGAGGGTGGCGCAGAGCCGGTGCGCTGGACCTGGGACGAGTTCCAGGCGCTGCCGAGCGAGGCGATCACCACCGACATCCATTGCGTCACGCGCTGGTCGAAGCTCGACACGACCTGGGAGGGCGTCGCGGTCGACACACTGCTCGAGGCCGTCGACCACGACGCCACCTACGCGCTCGCGTTCTGCGACGGCGGCTACACGACGAACCTCCCGCTGGAGGATCTCGTGGATGGGAAGGGCTGGGTCGCGTACGGCTACGACGGCGAGGAGCTCGACCCGGAGCACGGCGGCCCGGCGCGCCTGCTCGTCCCGCACCTCTACTTCTGGAAGAGCGCCAAATGGGTGCGCGGCCTCGTCCTGCGCGACGACGACGAGCCCGGCTTCTGGGAGTCGAACGGCTATCACCTCCGTGGCGATCCGTGGCTGGAGCAGCGGTACTGGGGCGACTGACGTGGCTCGCGGCGGGCGTCGCGGAGGCGAAGCCCGAGACGCCCCGCGTGCGCACGCTCGAGCTGGAGGTTCCGGGCTGGCCGGGCCACCGTGCAGGCCAGCACCTCGACGTCCGGCTGACGGCCGAGGACGGCTACCAGGCTCAGCGCTCGTACTCGATCGCGTCCGCGCCCGGTGACGGGCCGGCGCTCACGGTCGAGCGGCTCGACGACGGCGAGGTCTCGCCGTACCTGGTGGACGAGGTGCGCGAGGGCGACCAGCTCGAGGTCCGCGGACCGGTCGGCGGCTACTTCGTCTGGGACAGCGACGAGCCCGAGCCCGTGCTCCTCGTGGCGGGCGGCTCGGGAGTCGTGCCGCTGATGGCGATGGCGCGACACCGCGCGCGCGTGGGCTCCGAGACGCCGATGCGGCTCGTCTACTCGTCGCGCACGTGGGACGAGGTCATCTACCGCGACGAGCTCGAGACGCTCGGCCTCGACGTCGTGCACACGCTCACGCGTGAGCAACCGCCGGGCTGGACGGGCTACTCGCGGCGGATCGACGCGGAGCTGCTCTCCGAGGTCGCCTGGCCTGCGAGCGAGAGCCCGCGCGTCTACGTGTGCGGCTCGACCCGCTTCGTCGACGCGGCGGCCGACGGCCTCCTCGCGTTCGGCTACGAGGCCGGGTGGATCCGAACCGAGCGCTTCGGGGCGACCGGATGACGGGGATCGCGGAGCTCCGGCTGGACGGCAACGCGGTGGGCGGCCTGCTCGGCGAGCTGTTCGGCGCCGAGCTCACGTCTGTGCCCTGCGTGTGCGCCGGCTGCCGCGCCCGGGACGCGCTCGCCTGCCTCGACGTCTACGTCGGCGCGGGGATCGTCGTGCGCTGCCGTCACTGCGACTCCGTGATGATCCGGATCGTTCAGGGCCGCGGCCGCACCTGGCTCGACCTCAGCGGCACGGCTTCGCTCCAGCTCGGCCGTCAGTAGTTTCCGCCGCCCCGTCAGTGGCCGTGCCGATGCGGTTTACCCGGTGCCGAGCGACCATTTGTGGCGGAGGTGAGAATCATGACAAGGCTGTCGAAGCTCGGCCTGTCTCTCGCCGCCCTCGTGCTTCTGCTCGGCGTGCAGGCCGCTACGGCAAAGACGCCGGGGACGGTCAAGCAAACACGGAGCCCCATCACCACGCTGGCGATGGACGGCTCGCGAGTGGCCTATGCGAGCGGCGGCAAGGTGTACGTCTGGAACTGGGCGACGGGGACGACCACCCTCGTCCAGGGGACGTACAACAAGCACACGGAGGAGATCGCGATCGCGGGCCGGCGGCTGGCCTGGATCACCCGCTCGGTGGTCGGCAACTCCCAGCAGACCACGGAGTCGCTGTTCGCCGGCTCCGTCGGGACGCGCGGGCGCCTGCTCGCGTCAGGCCGGCACTACCTGACGGACTGGGAGAACCACGTCTGGTACGGCCGCTGGATCGCCGGCACCGTCGGCTCGGGGAGCACCCTCGCGGTCAGCAGCTGGTGGTCGAGGAGCGACGGCACGTGCACTGCGCAGCGCCTGAGCCTGGTCACGCCGACCGGGTTGAGGCAGATCTCGACCGGGCCCGGCGCGATCATGTCCGCCTCTGCCGACGGCGGACACATCGCGGTGCTGCGCTCGGATGAAGCGTGGCCGCAGTACGGCCCCACTCCGGCGGTGACGGTAGGGATCTACTCGACGAGCGGAAAGCTGCTCCGAGAGATCACGCCCAGTTCGGCCGACGAGGTCGCGCTCAGCGGCAGCAAGCTCGTCGTGCTGACCGAGACGAAGATGCTCGAGGTCTACGAGTGGACGACCGGCAAGCTGGTGCACACGTGGCCGGTCGCCACGACGGAGCCTCGGCAGGCGGGCCATCTGGCCGCCGCGGGGCAGCTCGCCGTCTATGCAGGCGGGCCGGGAGTACGCAAGCTGCACGTCATCCGGCTGGCCACGGGCAAGGACGTAGTGGTGGCAACGGGCAAGGGCTCGGGCTACTGGAACCACGACGCGGCGATGAGCTCGCACGGGCTCGTGTACGCCGTCAACTACAGCACCCACGGGAAGCTCGTCTTCGTGCCGATGGCCAAGCTGCTCGCGAAGGTCTCCTAACTCCTTCGTCAGACCCCGCCGCTCGCTCTCGCAGGAGCGGCGGGGTGGCGGCCCGGGGGCCGGAGGAGTAGGGTCGAAGCATGCGACGTCGGCTCGAGCGCGCGATCCTGGGCAGCCTGATGAGCGTGCTCGCGCTCTTTCTCGAGCGGCGCGTCAGCCGCGCGCTCGTGAAGCGCGGCTAGCGGCGGTCCCCGCGTAAGAGATCGAGCAGCAGCAGAACGACGAACGTGCCGCCCACGCTGCCGAGGGTGATCGGCACCCAGCTCGCGACGTGCACCGCGGCCGCGGTGGCGCCCGTGGCGACGAGCGCCGAGCCGGCCGTGACGGCGAGCGCGACCCGGCGCGCCGCGACCCGAATCGTGCGCTCCAGCGGCGAGATGCCCCGCACGTCGACCTGGAACCGGGGGCCCGGGCGCGCGCCGCTGATGCGCTCGAACGCCTCGATCATCCGCTCGGCGCGCACCTTCAGCTTCGAGACGTCGTAGAAGAGCCGCTTCGGCTCGACGCCTTCCCGCGCCCGCGTGACCAGATTCCGCATCAGGAACCGGCCCACGACCGAGAACGGATCCAGCTCCGGATCGAGCTCCGCCACCGTCAGCTGCATCTGCGCGAGCGCCTTGCCGGTGAGCACCAGCGAGACGGGCAGCCGCACGCCGTGCCTCGTCGAAGCCTGCGCGATCTCCTGCAACAGCGGTCCGAGCTGGATCTCTCCGAGCGACGAGTGCCGGTAGCGGCGGAGCAGCTCGCCGAGGTCGGCCTCGAGCCCGGCGGCGTCCGCGTTCTCTGCTTCCGGGCCGGCCATGATCAGCACGACCTCGGTGAGGAAGCTGACGTCCTCCTGCCAGAAGGCGAGCAGGAGCAGCAGCAGGTGGCCGCGCATCTCCGGCGTGAGCTCGCCGACCATCCCGAAGTCGAGGAAGTAGACGCGCCCGTTCCAGCAGAGGAGGTTCCCGGGATGAGGGTCGGCGTGGAAGAAGCCCTCGACGAGGATCTGGCGGTAGTAGAACTCGAGCAGCTCCCGGGCGACCTCCGTGCGCTCCATCCCGGGCGGTGCGTCGCGCACCGGGACGCCCTGGATCTCCTCGAGCACGAGCAGCCTGCTCGTCGTGAGCTGCTCGAGGACACGCGGAGCTCCCAGGCGCGGGAAGTGGCCGAGCGCGGCCCGAAGCCGCTCGACGTTCTCGGCCTCGAGCTTGAAGTCGAGCTCCCGGCGCAGCGAGTCGGAGAGGTGCTCGATCGCGGCCGGAATGTCGACCAGCTGCCTCAGCGCGCTGCGGCCCGCGGTCTTCTCGGCGAAGAGCTCGAGCAGGCTCAGGTCGCGGAGGATGTCCTCCTTCGCGTTCGGGCGCTGCACCTTGACCACGACGCGCTCCCCGTCCTCCAGCACGGCGCGGTGCACCTGGCCGATCGTCCCCGCGGCGAGCGGCTCCGGCTCGATCGACGCGAAGACGTCCTCCCACGGCACGCCGAGCTCCTGCTCCATCACCTCGACCACCTCGGCCTCGGTGAGCGGCGTGACCTGATCCTGAAGCGCCGCCAGCTCCGCGACCGCTTCCGGCGGAATCAGGTCCGGGCGGGTAGAGAGGATCTGGCCGAGCTTGGCGAACGTGGGGCCGAGCTCCTCGAGCGCCTCGCGCAGGCGGCGCGCGCTGTCCTGCGGCGACGCCGTGTCTCGGCGCGCCTCGCCCAGGCCGTACTTCCCGAGGACGGTCGCGATCCGGGTCGCGCGGCCGAGGAGCCGCTCGTCGGCTGCGGCGCTCATCGGCCGGCTCCGTGGGTCTGGACGATCACGACGGTGCAGGGCGCGTTGTGGGAGACGCGGTTGGGGACGTTGCGAAGCAGGAACTCCTTGCGGCCGCTCATGCCCACGCTTCCCATGACGACCACATCTGCCTCCTCGCGGCTAATCGCCTCGATGATCGCCTCCGCGGGATCGTCGGCCAGCACGACGGACGAGCGTCCGCGTTCCCCGGCGAGGTCGCGGGCGTACTCGGCCAGCTCGCGGGCAGCTTCGCCGAGAACTCCGTCGTCGGAGAGGAGCACGCGGAGGAGAAAGAGCTCGGCCTCGTAGCGCTGCGCCATGTCGCTCGCAAATCTGACCGCGCGCTCGGCGGTCTCGGAACGGTCGGTGGCGACGAGGACGCGGCGAACGGTCGGCGTGTCGTCCGTCCGGCGTCCCAGGCGCATCCCGTCGATTCTAGGTCGCGTCTCCCTGCCGCGATAGGATCGGAGGGTAGGGGTCGGTCGACGGGAGGGAGCCCAGATGGATGTGATTGCAGGGATTGACGCGGCTCGGGAGCGCTGGAACGTGCTCGAGCATCCGTTCTACACGCGCTGGGAGCAAGGCGAGCTGACGCGCGACGACCTGGCCCGCTACGCCGGCGAGTACCGGCACGCCGTGGTCGCGCTCGCGCGCGCCGCCCGGACTTCGCAGATGCACGCCGACGAAGAGGCCGAGCACATCTCGCTCTGGGACGACTTCGCCTCCGAGCTGGGCGTCAACGGCGACCAGCACGAGCCGCTGCCGCAGACCCGCTGCTGCGCATCCGCCTGGTCGGCCGCCGAGGACGAGGAGGGCGCCGCCGCGATCATGTACGCGATCGAGGCAGGCCAGCCCGCGATCTCCGAGACGAAGCTTCGTGGCCTGGTCGAGCACTACGGCTTCGAGGAAGGGTCGGCCGGAACCGCGTACTTCGAGCTGCACTCGGAGCGCGACCACGAGCACGCCGCCGAGGCGCGCTCACGGCTCGAGGGCGCGGACGACGCTCGCCTCGTCGCGCTGGCCGAGTCGGCACTCGCCGCGAACTGGGCGCTGCTCGACGGCGTCTCGATGAACGAGGAGGGCTTGCCGAAACCTGGACGGTGCCGTCGGGCCGCGCTGCCCGCCCCGAGGCCGCGTCCTCAGTCGGCCGCAATAGCTATCCACTATTGGGCCTCCCTGCGTCCTTGCCTCGGAACCGCCATCGCACCCCGACGACGAGCAAGGTCCCGCCAAGCCCTCCTAGAGCCGCCCGGCCTGCACGATCCGCTCGAGGAACTGCCGCGTTCGCGGTTCCTTCGGGTGCGCGAAGATCTGGTCCGGCGGCCCCTCCTCCAGGATCCGCCCCTCGTCGAGGAAGCACACTCTGCTCGCAACGTCACGGGCGAAGCCCATCTCGTGCGTGGCGATCAGCATCGTCATGCCGCCCTCGGCGAGCTCGCGGATCACGCTCAGGACCTCCCCGACGAGCTCCGGGTCGAGCGCGCTCGTGACCTCGTCGAGGAGGATCAGCTCGGGCCGCATCGCGAGCGCTCGCACGATCGCGACCCGCTGCTGCTGGCCGCCCGACAGCCGGTCGGGGTACTCGTCGCGCCGGTCGGCCAACCCGAACCGCCCGAGCAACTCGAGCGCGCGGGCCTCCGCCTCGTCGCGCGAGAGCTTCAGCGCCTCGTGCGGGCCGAGCATCACGTTGCGGAGCACGCTCATGTGCGGGAAGAGGTTGAACGCCTGGAAGACGATCCCGATCCGCTGCCGCACGTGGTTGACGTCCACCCCGCGCCGCGTGATCTCCTCTCCGTGGAGCACGATCCGCCCTGCGTCGAGCGGCTCGAGCAGGTTCACGCAGCGCAGCAGCGTCGACTTTCCCGAGCCCGAGGCGCCGATCAGGCAGACGACCTCCTCCTCCTCGAGCGCGAGATCGATCCCCTTCAGGACCTCGTTCGCCCCGAACGACTTGCGGACGCCCTCGAGCGCGAGCGCGCTCACGCGAAGACGCCGGAGGCCTGCCGCCGGCGCCGGTCGCGGGCGATCAGCACGTCGGTGAAGCGCGCGAGGGGGATCGTGATCGCCACGAACAGGACGGCCGCCGCGAGGTAGGAACCGAACGTGAACGTCGAGTTGGCGTCGATCTGCGACTGGTTGAACGCATCGATCACGCCGAGCGTGCCAACGAGCGCCGTGTCCTTCTGCAGTCCGATGAAGTCGTTGAGGAGCGGCGGGATCACCCTGCGGACCGCCTGCGGCAGGACCACGAAGCGCAGCGTCTGGAAACGGGAGAGCCCGAGCGAGCGCGCGGCCGCCTCCTGGCTCGGGTGCACCGACTCGATCCCGGCGCGGTAGACCTCGGCGACGTAGCCGCTGTAGATCAGCACCAGCCCGACGCCGGCCCAGAACACCCGCGAGGTGGGCACTCCCTGGAGCTGCAGCGCAGGCGCGCCGAAGCCGAGCAGGGCGATCACGAGGATCGTGGGCACGCCGCGCGCGAGGTCGGTGTAGATGATCGCCAGCGCGCGGAGCGGGAAGAAGACCGGCCCCGGGAGGCTTCGCAGCACCGCGATCACGAGCGCGAAGACGAGGACGAACACCTCGCAGACCAGGAAGATCTTCACGTTGAGCACGAAGGCGCGGGCGATGTCGGGAAACGTGCCCCTGATGTCGTCCCAGCTGAAGAAGACGCGATGCACCTCGGGCCAGCCCGGCGACTGCGAGATCGCCACGATGACCACCGTCAAGAAGACGGCGGTGCTGAGCAGGGCGATCGCGACCCCGCGGGCCCCCTCGGCCTCCAGGCTCAGCCCTCCGAGCAGGCGGGAGCGCCGCGCCTCTACTTCAAGATCGGGGCGCCGGTCGCCTTCGCTAGCCACTGCTGGTCGAGCTGCTTGAGCGTCCCGTTCGAACGCAGTGTCCCGAGCGCCTTGTTCACACACGCGACGAGCGAGTTCCCCTTCTGGAAGACGAGGCCGAAGTGCTCACCGCCCGGCTCTGCGGGGAACTGCCCGAGCACCTTGGAGTTCGGCACCTGGACCGCCGTGACGTAGAACGCGGTCGGCAGGTCGACAACGAGCCCGTCGATCTGCTTGTTCTTGAGAGCCTGGACCGCGCCGGCGTTCGACGGGAAGACCGAGGGCTTCTTCGAGGGCTTGATCTCGTTCTGGATCAGCTGGTAGCTCGTGGTGCCCAGCTGGGCGCCGAGCTCGTACGGCTTGAGGCCCGCGACGGTCGTGACGCTCGCGATCGGCGTCCCCTTGTTGACGACGACCGACTGCGCGACGTCGTAGTAGGAGTCGCTGAAGTCGACCACCTTCGCCCGGTCGGGCGTGAACGAGATCTGGTTGATGTCGAAGTCGAACGCCTTCTTGCCCGGCGCGAAGGAGTTGTTGAACGGCGTGAACTTCCACGTGACCTCGCCTTTGGCGAAGCCGAGCTGCTTCGCCAGGGCGTACGCGACGGCGGACTCGTAGCCCTTGCCGCTGTAGGGGTCGCTGACCTTCCAGCCGTGACCGGGTGAGCCTCCGTACCAGGGCGGGAAGGCCGGGTTGTCCGTGCCGATCGTGAGCTTGCCGGTCGAGACGAGGTTCAGGCTGCTCTTCGTGCAGCTCGAGGCGCTCGTCGTCGTTCCCGACGGCGAGCTCGACTTCTTCGTCGAGCCGCACGCGGCGGCGAGCGCGACGACGAGCAGGGCGAGTGCAGCTGCCGCAGCTTTCCTCACGCGGCCACCCTAGTGAACTTCGGGATGAGCTCCTCGCCGTACGCCGCGAGGGTCTCGTCCTGCCCCTTCGTCATCAGGTAGATGTCGAACTGGTCGACGCCGATCGACTCGAGCTCGCGGAGCTTCTCCGTGATCTGCTCCGAGTTGCCGAGGACGCAGAAGCGGTCGCAGATCTCGTCGGTGACGAACTCGCCGTGCTTCGCGCCGACGCGGCTGTGCTCCGAGTAGTCGTAGAACTTGCGCGCCTTGACGAAGTCGGTCAGCGCTGAGGGGATCTCGTCGGAGCCCTCGCCGTAGCGCTCGATCAGGTCCATCACGTGGTTCGAGACCATCGCCGGGAACCAGCGCACCTGCTCGCGCGCGTCGGCGAGATCGTCGGTCACGTGGCTCGGCGCGCAGACGATGCACTTGAGCGCGGCGGGGTCACGGCCGGCTTCCTCGGCGGCCTTGCGCGCGGTTTCCATGATCCACTGGATGATCTGCGGGTCGGCGAGCTGGATGATCACGCCGTCGCCGACTCGCCCCGCAACGCCGAGCGCGCGCGGGCCGTAGCCGGCGACGTGCATCGGGATGTCGGGCACCTCCTCGCGCACCCACTCGAGGCGCAGATCCTTGCCGTTCCACTCGACCTGCCGGCCGTTCATCAGCTCCTTGATCATCACGAGCCGCCGCTCGAACTCGTCCACCTTGACCGGCTTGAGGCCGACCACGCGGCGCGACGAGTCGCCGCGGCCGATGCCCATCACCATCCGGCCGTTGGTGATGTCCTGCATCGTCGCGTACCAGCTCGCGGCGATCGTCGGGTCGCGGATGCCGGGGTTCGTGACGCAGTGGCCGAGCTTGATCTTCGATCGTCTGCGCGCCGGCGATCGCGAGCAGCGCGTAGCTCTCCTGCCAGAGGATGTGCGAGTCGTAGGTCCAGCCGTATTCGAAGCCGAGGCCCTCGGCTCGCTGCAGCACCTCGACCAGCCGTGTGTACGGCGGGTCGGGGAGAACGGTGACGCCGAAGCTCAGCATCCTGGTGCGAGCATATCTCCCTCCTAGCCCGCCGAAATGCGGGCGATCGCCTTGTCGGCGAGGCGGTCGAGCGCCTGCACGGAGAGTTCGAGGTGCTCTTCCTTCGTGTCCTCCAGCTTCGTGTGCGAGAGGCCGCGCAGGCTCTGGACGAAGAGCATCACCGTCGGCACTCCGGCGCGCGCCACCTCCGCCGCATCGTGCAGCGGTCCGCTCGGCAGCCGGTGCGACTCGCCGGCGACCTCGCGCACGGCCTCGTCGGCGAGCTCGACCAGCGCCTCGTCGAACAGGATCGGCTCGATGTTCCAGATCCGCTCCCACTCGACCTCGATGTCCTCCTCTTGCGCGAATCGCCGCGACGCCGCCTCTGCGTTGCTCAGCATCTCCGCGAGCTTCGCCGCGTCGAGGTGACGCTGGTCGAGCAGGCACTCGGCGGTCTCGACGACCGAGGTCACGATCCCCGGGCGCGTGACCACGCCGCCCATCGTGCAGACAGCGCCGTCCCCCGTCCGCTTCGCGATCTCACGGATCTCCAGCTCGAGCTTGGCCGCGCCCGCGAGAGCGTCGCGGCGCCTGTCCATCGGCGTCGAGCCCGCGTGCGCCGCCTGGCCGCGGAAGGTGATCTGGTGCCGTTCGACCCCGAACGTCCCGAGCACGACGCCGAGCGGCAGGTCCATCGACTCGAGCACGGGCCCCTGCTCGATGTGCAGCTCGAGATAGGCCGCAGCGCCTTCGAGTTGTCGGCGAGCCTCCAGAGCCCGGTCGAGGTCGACCCCGTGCTCCCCGAGAGCGTCCGGCAGAGCCACGCCGTCGGCATCCCGTCGCTCACGCAGCTCGGCCTGATCCGCCATCGACCCCGCAGCCGCAGAGGACCCGAAGAGCGAGCGTCCGAAGCGCGCGCCTTCCTCGTCCGCCCACTCGACCAGGCGCACCGTCGCCCCCGGCTCCCCGTCCTCCGCGAGCCGCCGCATGACCTCCACTCCGGCGACGACGTTCAGGGCCCCGTCGAGCCAGCCGCCGTTCGGCACCGAGTCGATGTGCCCGCCGATCAGCGCCGCCCGGTCGGAAGAGCCCCGCAGCGTCCACCACTGGTTGCCCGCCTCGTCGATCTCGTGCTCGAGCGGCAACCCGTCGAGCTTCTCCCGCAACCAGGCCCGCGCCCGCTCCCAGGTCTCGGTCCAGGCCACGCGCTGGGCGCCGTTCTCGTCCCCCGTCAGCTCGCGCAGCTCCTTCAGCTCGGCGACCGTGCGGCTCGGTGACAGCGGCATCGCGGCGAGCATAAACTCGCCCCGATGTCAGTACTGATCAAAGGCGGCCGGATCCTCACCGCCGCCGACGACTACATCGCCGACATCTACGTCGAGGACGAGACGATCACGCTCATCGGCGAGTCGCTCGACCAGCAGGCGGACAAGGTGATCGACGCGAGCGGCAAGTACGTGCTCCCGGGCTGCGTCGACCCGCACACGCACCTCGACATGCCCTTCGGCGGCACGGTCACGATCGACGACGTCGAGTCAGGCCAGACCGCCGCGGCCTTCGGCGGGACGACGACGCACATCGACTTCGTCATCCAGCCCCAGGGCGCCACCTTCGCGGAGGCCCTCGACGAGTGGCGCGCGAAGGCCGACGGCAAACAGGTGATCGACATGGGCTACCACATGGCGGTCACCGACCTGGCCGACGGCGGCACCCTCGAGGAGCTCGTGCAGCTGCCGGACGAGGGCGTCACCTCGTACAAGCTCTTCATGGCCTACAAGGGCGCGCTGATGGTCGACGACGAGACCCTCTTCCGCACGATGGAGGTCGCATCCCGGACCGGAGCGCTCGTGATGGTCCACGCCGAGAACGGAGACGTGATCGACGTCCTCGTCAGGCAGGCGCTCGAAGCCGGCAACACGGACCCGCTGTACCACGCGCTCACGCGCCCGCCGGAGGCCGAAGGCGAGGCGACGAATCGCGCGATCCAGCTGGCCCACCTGGCCGGCGCCCCGCTCTACGTGGTTCACGTCACCTGCCGCGAGGCCGTCGAGCCGATCGCGCTCGCGCGCGAGAAGGGATGGGACGTCTGGGGCGAGACCTGCACCCAGTACTTCTTCAACTCCCTCGACGACATTTCCAAGCCGGATTTCGAGGGCGCGAAGTACGTCTACTCCCCGCCGGTCCGTGACAAGGCGAACTGGGACGTGCTGTGGAACGCGGTGCGGACCGACGTCCTCTCGGCGATCTCGACCGACCACTGCGCGTTCCTCTGGGACGGCCAGAAGACCCTCGGCAGGGACGACTTCTCGAAGATCCCGAACGGCGCGCCCGGGCTGGAGAACCGGCTGCAGATGATCCACGAGTTCGGCGTTCGCGCCGGGCGGATCACGCTCAACCGGATGGTCGAGCTGCTCGCGACGAACCCGGCGAAGCTGTTCGGCCTCTACCCGCACAAGGGCACGGTTGCAGTCGGGTCAGACGCGGATCTCGTCGTCTTCGACCCGGAAAAGCGCGTGACGATCACCGCCGCGAATCACCATTCGAAGTCCGACTACAACCTCTTCGAGGGCACCGAGGTCACGGGCTCGCCCGAGGTCGTCCTCCTGCGCGGCCACGTCCTCGTCGAGAGCGACGAGCTGCTCGCGAAGCCCGGGATCGGGCAGTACGTCGCCCGCGCGCGCTTCGGCGAGGAGTTGCGGCCGTCGAAGACCGCCGCCGCCTGAGCGTCGTGTAACAACTTCGTGCCGCCCGCTTGACAAACCCGGTGTCGGACCCCGTTCGGCGTCAAGGTGACAGTTGCGCCAAGGGTGTAACGCTTTGCCCACAGACGCGCGTCAGGGATACAAGCCGGGCTCGAGCTCGAGCGGCTCGTGCTTGCGACGCGCGAGCGAATCGTCTGCCCGCGCCCGCTCGGCAGCGCCCCGCGCCTCGACGAGCTCGACGTCCCCGCGGGCCTGGATGTGCTCGATCAGCCCGCGGACGATCTCGACCCGTCCCGGCCGGCCGCTCAAAAACGGGTGGCACGTGAGCACGTAGACGCAGCCGTGCCGCGCGTAGGCGTCGAGCTCGCCGGTCCAGAGGTCGAGCACCTCCGCTGCCGAGCGGGTCTGGTTGCGCGCGAGCGGCGGGAGGTACGCGGTCTGCTGCCAGTCGTCGAGCCACCAGGAGACGGGCAGCTCGACGAGCGAGCCCGACCCGGTCTCGAGCACGTACGGCTTGTCGTCGCCCGCCAGGCTCGAGTCATACGCGAGCCCGTACTCGGCGACGAGCGCCGCCGTCCGCCACGACGGCTCCCAGCTCGGGGCGCGGTAGCCCTGGGGCTTGACGCCGAAACGCTCGAGCGCCGCCAGCCCCCGCTCGAGCTCGCGCCGCTCCTCGTCTTCGCTCTGCGCGATCGGGCTCCGGTGCGAGTACGAGTGGTGCGCGACCTCATGGCCCGCCTCGACGATCCGCTCGACGACGCCCGGATGCCGGTCGGCGGTCAGCCCCGGGACGAAGAAGGTCGCGGGCGCGGAGTATTCCGCCAGCAGCTCCAGCAGACGCGGCACGCCGACCTCCGGCCCGTAGGCCTGATGGCTCATCAGCATCGCGTTCTCCGCGTGCCGAGGGTCCTCGGCAAGCACGACGCTCTCCGCGTCCACGTCGAACGACAGCACGGCCAGCGCCGCACTCCCGCCCCGCCACGAAGCCATCAGCGGGTCTGCGGGAAGCCCAGGTCGACCCTGGAGGTGGCCGGGTCGGGCCAGCGAGCGGTGACGACCTTGCCGCGCGTGTAGAACTGGATCCCCTCCGGCCCGTAGACGTGGAGGTCGCCGAACAGCGAGCTCTTCCAGCCGCCGAACGAGTAGTACGCGACCGGCACCGGGATCGGAACGTTCACGCCGACCATCCCGGCCGCGACGTCGAACTGGAACTGCCGCGCCACGCCTCCGTCGCGAGTGAAGATGGCGACGCCGTTGCCGTACGGGTTCTCGTTCACGAGCCGCACGGCCTCGTCGTAGGTGTCGACGCGCGTGATCCCGAGCACGGGCCCGAAGATCTCGTCCTTGTAGACGTCCATCTCCGGCTTGACGTCGTCGAGCAGCGAGACACCGAGGTAGAAGCCGCCTCCGTCGGGAGCGTTCTCCCGGCCGTCCGCGACGACCTTCGCGCCCTCCTCGCGACCCTTGTCGATGTACGAGGCGACCTTGTCGCGGTGCTCGCGCGTGACGAGCGGGCCCATCTCCGACTCGGGGTCGAGCCCTGAGCCGACCTTGACCCTGGGCAGGCGCTCCCTGATGGCCTCGACGAGCTCGTCGCCCGCGCCGCCCACGGCCACCAGCATCGAGACCGCCATGCAGCGCTCCCCGGCCGAGCCGTAGCCGGCGCTGACAGCGGCGTCGGCAGCCATGTCGATGTCGGCGTCGGGCAGCACGATCATGTGGTTCTTCGCCCCGCCGAGCGCCTGGACGCGCTTACCTCGCGCGCTCGCGGTCTCGTAGACGTACCGGGCGATCGGCGTCGAGCCGACGAAGCTCACCGCCGCGATCTCCGGATGCTCGAGCACCGCGTCGACCGCGACCTTGTCGCCGTGGACGACGTTGAAGACGCCGTCCGGCAGGCCGGCCTCCTTCAGCAGCTCGGCGACGAAGACCGAGGCGGACGGGTCCTTCTCCGACGGCTTGAGCACGAAAGCGTTCCCGCAGGCGATCGCCGGCGCCCACATCCACATAGGCACCATCGCCGGGAAGTTGAACGGCGTGATCCCGGCGACGACGCCGAGCGGCTGGCGAATCGAGTAGACGTCGATCCCCGTCGAGGCCTGCTCCGAGAACTCGCCCTTCAAGAGCTCTGGGATCCCGCAGCAGTACTCGATCACCTCGAGCCCGCGCGCGACCTCGCCCTTCGCGTCGGAGAGCACCTTGCCATGCTCGAGCGTGAGGAACCTCGCGATGTCCTCGCTGTGCTCGTGGACAAGCTGGCGGATCCGGAAGAAGAGCTCGGTGCGGCGTGAGAGCGACATCGTCCGCCAGGAACCGAACGCTCGCTTCGCCGCCTGAACTGCGCTGTCGACCTCCTCGACCGAGGCGAAGTCGACGTCGCCGGTCTGCACGCCGAGCGCGGGGTTGTAGACGGGACCGCTGCGGCCCGACTGCCCCTCGACCCGCTGCCCGTCGATCCAGTGCGAGATCCGCGTGACCTCGCCCGAGCCCTCCTCGGTGAACTGATCAGCGACTTCGGTCACGCTGCCAGCCTAGCGCTAGGATCGCTTCCATGGCCGTTGAGCAAGGCCTCGACGCGAGGCGGATCCAGGAGCTCGACAAGCAGCACGTCCTGCACTCCTGGTCGGTCCAGAACCAGATCTCACCGCTCCCCGTCGCGGGCGCCGAAGGCCGCTACTTCTGGGATCACGAGGGCAACCGCTACCTCGACTTCGCCTCGCAGCTCGTCAACGTCAACCTCGGGCACCAGCACCCGAAGGTCGTCGCGGCGATCAAGGAGCAGGCGGAGAAGCTGACGACGATCGGGCCGCCGATGGCGCACGAGACCCGGTCGGAGCTCGCGCGGCTGATGGCCGAGGTCACTCCGGGCGACCTGACGATGTCGTTCTTCACGAACGGCGGCGCAGAGGCGAACGAGAACGCGATCAAGCTCGCCCGCTGGTACACAGGCCGCCACAAGATCGTCGCGCGCTACCGGTCGTACCACGGCGCGACCGCAGGTGCGATCACGGCGACCGGCGACCCGCGCCGCTGGCCGGCCGAGCCGGGGATCCCGGGCGTCGTGCGGATGCTCGACCCGTACACGTACCGCTGCCCCGCGGGCCACCCCGACCCCTGCCCGGTCTGCTCGGGCGCGCCGCACCTCGAGGAGATCCTCCAGTACGAGGGCCCGCAGAACGTCGCGGCCGTGCTGATGGAGACGATCGTCGGGACGAACGGCGTGATCGTCCCGCCCGACGGCTACCTGCAGGCGATCCGCGAAGTCTGCGACCGCCACGGGATCCTGCTGATCCTCGACGAGGTGATGGCCGGCTTCGGCCGCTCGGGCAAGTGGTTCGCCTGCGAGCACTGGGACGTCGTGCCGGACATCATGACCGTGGCCAAGGGGATCAACTCCGGCTACGTCCCGCTCGGCGCGATGGTGATCAACGAGAAGCTCGCCGACTGGGTTCAGGACAAGTACTTCGCGGGCGGCCTCACCTACTCGGGCCACGTGCTCGCCTGCGCCGCCGGGATCGCGTCGATCGAGGCCTTCCGCGAGGAAGGGATCGTCGAGAACTCGGCCGCGATGGGCGACGTGCTCGCCGAGGGCCTGCGCGGCCTCCAGGAACGGCACGAGTCGATCGGCGAGGTGCGCGGCAAGGGGCTCTTCTGGGGCATCGAGCTCGTGCGTGACCGCGAGACACGCGAGCCGCTCGTCCCGTTCAACGCGGCCGGCGCGGAGCTGGCGCCGATCGGGGCGATCATGAAGGCCGCGATGGAGCGCGGGCTCTACCTGATGACCCACTGGAACGTGATCATGGTCTGCCCGCCGCTGACGATCACGCGCGAGGAGCTCGACGAAGGCATCGGCATCCTCGGCGAGGTTCTGTCGCTCCAAAGCTGAGCTACCGTGTCCCCTCCGCAGCCGAGGGGAGTCTCATCCGCACCATCCGCATCGAAGCGCCGACGTCAGCCGCGGCGACCCAGCTCGTACACGACCTCGTCGCCTTCGCGCCGACCGACCTCGTCCCGCTCGCCGACGAGCGCTGGGAGGTGCGCGTCGAGGACAGCTCCGAGGAGGAGCTCGACGCCGTCCTGCACGCGGTCGCGCGCTGGGTCGCGGACTGTCAGCTGAGCGACACGCAGGTGCTGGTCGACGGCGAGCACATCGACCTTCCGCCCGCCTAGTCGGGCACCATCGGTAGCCCGCTGGCGACGTGCCTTCGGCCGTTGACCTCGTAGACGACGTCCACGATGTCGTTCTGCCGGTAGGTGCCGGCGACGCCGAGGAAGAGGGAGAGCCAGCGCCAGAAGCCGAGGCGGCCCTCCTGTGCGAGCTCCCGCTCGAAGAGAAGCTCGTTCCCCTGACGCCGGAAGTCGCGGCCCTGCTCCTGGCGTACGCCGTTGAGAAAGACCTCGATCGATTCGCCGGCGCCGGTAGGTAGGTGCACCCGGGTCGTAGGCACCTTCGTAGAATGCCACCCTCCCGTGGCCCGGTTTCGTCGCGTCCTGCTCTGTGTCGCGCTGCTCGCGCTGGCAGTCACGACCGCCGCCCTCGCCGGGAACGGCGGTCTCGCGCCGCCGGCGCCCGCCTCGCCGAACGCGGGCAACATCCGCGACATCTACTGGCTGATCCTCGCGATCTCGGTCGGGATCTTCCTCGTGGTGATGGTCCCGCTGGCCATCTTCCTGGTGCGCTACCGCAGCCGCGGCCGTCCGCGCGAGGTCGAGGGCCCGCAGGTGCGCGGCCACACGAACCTCGAGCTGGCCTGGACCGCAGGGCCGGTGATCATCCTCGCCGTCATCGCGGCCTTCGTCTTCTGGAAGGTCTCGGACCTCGGCGCGACCTCGGGCCTGCCGGCGAGCGAGGCGAATGCCGCAAAGGAAGAGGTCACGATCGAGGGACACCAGTACTACTGGGAGTTCCGCTACCCGAACGGCGCGATCTCGGTCGACACGTTGCGCCTGCCCTACAACCGGCCGGTCCGGCTGACGGTCGTCTCGGCTGACGTCGCCCACAGCTGGTGGGTGCCGGCGCTCGACGGCAAGATCGACGCGATCCCCGGACGGGTCAACCACATGTCCTTCCTCGCGACCAAGCTCGGCACCTTCCCGGGGCAATGCGCCGAGCTCTGCGGCCTGCTGCACGCGGAGATGCGCGCGGAGGTCGAAGTGCTGCCTGTCGACGAGTACCGCTCATGGGTGCAGCACCGCGCCAGCCCGGCCGGCAAGCTTCAGCTAGGCAAGGAGGTGTTCACAGGCGTCTGCGCCAAGTGCCACGGCCTCGCCGGACAGGGCGACATCGGCCCGAACATCGCGTCGAGCGCGCTGCTGAATGACCGCCAGGCACTCGCGAACGTGATCCGTAACGGCGGGATCAAAATGCCCGCCGTCGGCCACGACTGGCCGCAGAGCCAGCTCGACGCGACGATCGCGTACCTGAACCAGCGCTTCCACCAGGGAGGGTCGAGTGGCGGCCAGGGCTGAAGCCCCGCACACCCCCGCCTCGCTGATCGTCTCCCGCGGCCGCTACTCGAGCTGGCTGACCACGCTCGACCACAAGCGGATCGGGATCCTCTACATGGCGACGAGCCTGATCTTCTTCATCGCGGGCGGGATCCTCGCGCTGCTGATCCGCGCCCAGCTGGCGACGCCGAACGAGCACTTCGTGACGCGGAACAGCTACAACGAGCTGTTCACGATGCACGGCACGACGATGATCTTCCTGGTCATCGTCCCGTTCTGGGCCGGGCTCGGGAACTACCTCGTGCCGCTGATGATCGGTGCGCGCGACATGGCCTTCCCGCGGCTGAACGCGCTCTCGTACTGGCTCTTCCTCTTCGGCGGGATCATCCTCTACTCGAGCTGGTTCTCGAAGGGCGGCGCGCCGTCCGCGGGCTGGACGAGCTACGTGCCGCTCTCGGAGACGCCCTACTCGCCCGGCCACGGGATCGACCTCTGGATCCTCTCGCTGCACGTGCTCACGCTCGCCTCACTCGCGGGCGCGATCAACTTCCTCGTCACGATCCACCGCCTGCGGACCCCGGGGATGACCTGGATGCGCATGCCGCTGTTCGTCTGGTCGATGGAGGTCTATGCGGCGCTGCTCGTGGCCGTCCTGCCGATGCTCTCGGCAGGGCTGACGCTGCTGCTGCTCGACCGCCAGGCGGGCACACACTTCTTCCTGCCCAGCGAGGGAGGCAACGCGCTGCTCTACCAGCACGTCTTCTGGTTCTTCGGCCACCCCGAGGTCTACATCATGATCCTGCCCGGCTTCGGCGTGATCTCCGAGGTGATCCCGGTCTTCTCGCGCAAGCCGATCTTCGGCTACACGGCGATCGCGATGTCGTCGGTCGCGATCGGCTTCTACTCGATGCTCGTCTGGGCCCACCACATGTTCACGGTCGGCCTACAGGGCTATTTGCAGGGGTTTTTCATGATCTCGTCGATGATCATCGCGGTGCCGACCGGGATCAAGATCTTCAACTGGCTCGCCACGACCTGGCGCGGGAACATCCACTACGACACGCCGATGCTGTTCGCGCTCGGATTCATCGCCGTCTTCGTGATCGGGGGTCTTTCGGGGATCTTCGTCGCCGCGTACCCGTTCGACTGGCAGGCGCAGGACACGTACTTCGTGGTCGCGCACATCCACTACGTGCTCTTCGGCGGCTCGATGTTCACCGTCTTCGCGGCGCTGACGTACTGGTGGCCGAAGATCTTCGGACGCATGCTGGACGAGCGTCTGGGGAAGATCTCGTTCTGGCTGATCTTCATCGGGATGAACGTGACCTTCTTCCCGATGCACATGCTCGGCCTACTCGGGATGCCGCGACGGATCTACACGTACTCGTACGGAGGCATATGGGAGTGGTACAACCTCACTTCGACCATCGGCTCGGGGGTGATGGCGCTGGGGATCCTTCTGTTCTTCGTCAACGTGCTCAAGACGGCGCGCTCGGGCGCGCGCGCGGTGAACGACCCCTGGCTCGGGGACACGCTCGAGTGGTACACGACCTCGCCGCCGCCCCCGCACAACTTCGACAGCGTTCCCTACGTCTCGAGCCCGCGGCCGCTGCGCGACCTGCGGCGGCGTCTGGCGGAGGCCCGTGCCTGACTCGCGCCCCTGGCCGGAACGCGAGACCGTTCGCGCCGGGGCGTGGCTGCGCCTGACCGCGCTCGTCGCCGCGGCCGGCTCGTGCCTGGCCGTCGTCAGCGGGGCGCTGCAGCTCGACGAAGCGCACCGCGTGCTCGCCGCCCTGGCGCTGCCGCCGCTCTGCGCGCTGGTCGCTGCGGCCTGGGTCGCGCACCGGCGATTGCTGCCGGCGGCGGTCGCCGCGCTCGCCTCGTTCCTGGCTGCCGCGCTCGCCACCGGCCGGCCGGCGCACATCACGTTCTCCGCGCTCGCGCTCGCGGCCTCGCTGGTCGTCCTGGCCGGCTGCTTCCGCGGCGAGCCGGTCGCGCGCGCGTCCTGGCGCGACTACGTGACGCTGACGAAGCCGAGGATCATGACGCTGCTCCTGCTGACCGGCGCCGCGGGGATGGTCGTCGGCGCGCAGGGCTGGCCGGGGACCGGCCTCTTCGCGGTCACCCTCGTGGGACTGGCACTCGCGTGCGGCGGCGCGAGCGCGCTCAACCACGTGCTCGACTCGGACATCGACCGGCTGATGCCGCGCACCGGCGGGCGGCCCGTCGCGGGCGACCGGATCACGCCGGCGCGCGCGCTCGAGTTCGGGCTGACGCTCTCGGCCTTCTCGTTCGTCCTGCTCGCCTCGCTCGTGAACGTGCTGACGGCCGTGCTCGCGCTCCTCGGGAACCTCTTCTACGTGCTGGTGTACACCCGTTGGCTGAAGCGCTCGACGCCGCAGAACATCGTGATCGGCGGCGCCGCGGGCGCCGTCCCGCCGCTCGTCGGCTGGGCCGCGGCGACCGGGCAGATCACGGTGCCCGCGCTGCTGCTCTTCCTGATCGTCTTCCTCTGGACGCCGCCGCACTTCTGGGCCCTCGCGCTGCTGATCAAGCGCGACTACGAGGCCGCGCGCATCCCGATGCTGCCGGTCGTGCGCGGCGACGCCGAGACAGCGAGACAGATCGTCTGGTACTCGCTCGTCCTGTTCGCGGCAACGCTCCTCCCGTTCGCATGGCACACGGCCGGCGTGCTCTACCTCGCGGCCGCCGTCGTGCTCGGTGCCGTCTTCCTGAGGCTCGCGTGGCGGCTCCGGCGCGAGACGACGCCCCCGCGCGCCCGGGCGCTCTTCCACTTCTCGCTCCTCTACCTCGCCCTGCTCTTCGTCGCGATGGCGATCGACCCGCTGCTGTGATGGATCACGAGCTCGAGCGCCGCAACCTCGCCCTCGGCGTCGCGCTGTTCGTCGCTCTTCTTGGTGCTGTTCGGGCTGACGGTCATCGCCGCCTTCGTCTACCTGGCGCTCGACTGAGCGGCGAGCTCGAGGGGATCTTCCTCGCCCGGCCGCAGGGCGCGGAGGACGTCCCCGCCGGGAGGCGGCTCGCGGTCAAGGACCTGTTCGACACGGCCGGGCTCGTCACGACCTACGGCTCGATCCTGTTCGCCGACCACGTGCCGACAGCGAGCGCCGAGGCGGTGCGCCGCGCCGAGGCGGCGGGCTGGGTCGACGTCGGCAAGACGAACCTGCACGAGTTCGCGTACGGGACGACCTCCGAGAACCCGCACTTCGGAACCGTCCCGAACCCGCTCGCGGCGGGTCGCCTGGCCGGGGGGTCGAGCGGCGGCTCGGCGGCCGCGATCGCAGCCGGCCTCGCGGATGCCGCGCTCGGCACCGACAGCGGGGGCTCGATCCGGATCCCCTCAGCGTGCTGCGGCACCACCGGCTTCAAGCCGACGTTCGGCCTCGTCCCGCTCGACGGCTGCTTCCCGCTCGCGCCCTCCTTCGACCACGCGGGGCCGATGGCCGCCGACGTGGACGGCTGCGTCGAGCTGCTGCGAGCGCTCGCGCCCGAGTTCGCCGCGACAGAGCTCGGACTCGAGGACGTCGAGGTCGGCGTGGCGTGGACCGAGCTGGCCGACCCGCTCGTCCGCGCCCGGGTCGAGGCAGCCGCGGAGCTGTTTCCGCGCCGCCGCAAGCTCGACGTCCCACTCCCGGAAGGCCTGGCCGCCGTCTTCATGCGCGAGGCCGCAGACGTTCACCGCGAGCTCTTCGAGGAGCACGCCGACTCGTACGGCGAGAACGTGCGCGTCAAGCTCGAGCTCTGCCTGGCGGTGACCGACGGCGAGTACGAGCGGGCCCTCGCCGTCCGCGAGCACTACCGCGAGCAGCTGCTCGAAGCGGCCCGCGAGGTCGACCTGCTGCTCACTCCGACGCTCACCTGCGTCGCGCCGCGCACGGGCCTGGACGAGCTCGCGCTACGCGAGACGCTGATCCGTCTGACCTACCCGTTCAACCTCGGCGGCTGGCCGGCGCTGGCGCTCCCGTGCGGCCCCGCCGAAGACGGACTCCCCGCCTCGGTGCAACTTGCGGCGCCTCCAGGACAGGACGCGCTCGTGCTGGCGGCCGGAAAGGCCCTGGAAACAGCGCTCTGAGTCCCTCGATCGAGGGACACCAGGCCCCCCGAGCCTGCCGAAAACTATCTCGTGGCTCGCGCCCGTTCTGCTGCTGTCCTCCTCGCCATGCTCGCGTTGTGCGGGGCGGCCGGCGCGCGCGCGGCCGACAAGCCGCCGACCGGCCTACACGCGTTCCTGCTCCGCTCGAACGAGGTCGTGACGCACACGTTCTCGCGGACGCCCTCATTCGGCTGGAACCCGGTGCCCGGCGCGCGCCGCTACCAGTTCGAGCTCGCGACCGGCCCGACGTTCTCGGACAACTCGATCGTCTGGTCGACGAAAAACACTCCCGCGCCGACGGTCGCCGTCCCGATCTCGCTCCCCTGGATCACCGGGCAGCCGTTTTCGCTCTACGCCCACGTCCGCGCCGTCACGCGCCACGGCCCGAGCCGCTGGAGCGCGCCGTTCGGGTTCAACATGCGCTGGCCCGCGGTCCCGGCCCCGATCAGGCCGGACCACCCCGGGCTCATCCGCTGGACGCCGGTCCCCGGAGCGAACGGCTACTCGGTCTGGATGCAGGACCCGACGAAGCCGAGCACCTCGAAGATCTTCACGACGCGGCTGAACATGGCCGACGAGCGCGAGTACTACACCTTCCACCCGGACGCGGCGTGGACGTCGACGGTCGTCTGGCGCGTGCGCGCGATGCGACTTGCTCTACGGGACGACGCAGAACGGCCTCCCGACGGTTTCGTACGGCCCGTGGAGCCCGGTCTACATCAACTCGAACCCGGCTCCGACGAGCGGACCGCTGGCCCTGCACTCGACGGTCACGAACGTCGTCTCCGACGCGGCGCACGTTCGGATCCACGAGTCGATGCCAGCCTTCCTCTACGGCGGCGACACGCTGGCGAACGGGACGCGCCACGACCTCTGGCGCGTCGAGGTCTTCACCGACTCGGACTGCCTCAACCCGGTCTTCCGCGGCGCGGTCACCGGGAGCCCGGCGTACGTCCCGCGCGACTCCGGCCCGCTGGCGATGCCGGCCGACGCGACGAGCGAGGAAAAGGCGTGGAGCGACTTCCTCGCGAGCGGCGTCGAGCCCGACGGCCTCACAGTAGACGGGGTCACCTTCAAGACGAACGAGCTCGACGTCGCGCAGAACGGCGGTGCCGCCAAGGTCGACCTCTGGGACAGCAGCTGGGCCGGCGGCCGCTACTACTGGACGGTCATGCCCGTCGACGCGATTCCCGACGACGCGCTCGCGACCGTGCTCGCCGCGCCCGACCGTGCCCGGCGACACCAGCATCCTCGTGACGGACGCGACCGGAATCGGCGCGGGCGACCCGCTGCTGATCGGCCCCTGGCCCGGCGAGCACGCCGTGGTCACGGATGTCAGCGGCAACACGCTGACGCTGAAGTCCGGCCTGACCGGCATTCACACGGCCGGCGAGGACGTCCTTCGCCCGAGCGGTCATCTGACCTACTGGGACGCCGAGCTCGCGCAGGACGCGTGCGCCTCCGGCCGCATGCTTGCTTTCGGGAAGTCGACGCCTGCGATCGTCACCGGGCAGCGCGCGCCGTTCGCCTCGGGCCTCTCGCCTGCGGGGAAGCTCGTCGCCGCGGTGCACGCGTCGCCGAGGTTCTACGGGACGCCGCTCGTCGCCTGGCAGCCGATCGCGTCAGCCGACGAGTACGAGATCCAGGTCAGCCGGACGAAGTACCCGTGGCGCACGCGCGGGAGCCTCGTCACGCCGGCGACCTCGGCGATGCTCCATCTCACGCCCGGCACGTGGTACTACCGCGTTCGCGGACTGGACTCGCTCATGACCGGATCGCATCCGGAGCTCTCCTGGTCGGCGGCCGTGAAGATCGTCTTCACGAAGCCGCGCTTCAAGATCGTTCGCTAGGCGCGCTCGAGCAACTTCTGGTCGGCCCGCCGCCTGAGCGAACGGCTGGCGAGGATGGCTGCGCCGCCGAGGAGCAGTAGCGGGCCCGCGACCAGGAGCGCGTAGAGCAGGAGCTCGAATTCTCGGACGAGCACGGAGCCGGCGTCGTCGAGCGTCCGGTGGAAGCGGCCGGGCGGCGCCGCGGCGTGCTTCTGCTTCGCGGCGACGGCCATCGTCAGCGCGACCGACGCGAGCTGCGCTCGCTGCGTCGTGGCCTGGCGGCTTCGCGTCAGCCTGCGGAGCAGAGCCTTGTCGCGCTCGAGCTGCGCCTGGGGCTCGCCGCCTGCGATCCGCGCGCGCAGCCTGCGGATGCGGATGCCGAGCGCGTCGACCTTCTGCTGCAGGTCCTTGAGCGTGATCCGCTGGCTGACGAGCGTCCCGTAGGCGGAGAACGCTGCGATCGCCGCCTGCACGCGCTGGATCGGGATCCGCAGCGCCAGGCTCGAGATGCCGGTCTTGCCCGGCGCGGAGTAGTTGGCCGACACGACGTAGCCGCCGAGGCTGCGCGTGAAGCGAAGCGCCTGCTGCGTCCGCCGCGAGAGCTCGGTCTGATCCTTCACGCGTACGCGTAAGGAGGCGTCGTACTGCTGCAGTCGGCTCGTCGAGGGAGCAACGCCGCGCAAGGCTTTGTCGGCACCGAAAGCGCTGGGATTGGCACGCACAGGCGGCGTGGCCTTTTCGCGGTTCTGAAGCGCCGCTTGGTGAGGATGCCGAGCTCTTGGCGCTTGTGACCGCGGGCCCGTGCGAGCCGTGGACGACGCCGACGACCGTCGCGACTCCGACCGCAGCCGCGAGCCCCGCGAAGGCGACTGCAGGGACGAGTCGCCGCAGGTTCGGCTCGATCCGCCGCGGGGGAGGGGGCGGAGCCAGCGCGAGCACGCGCTCGCGCAGCTCGGTCGACGCGACCGGCCGGTTGGCCCGCAGTTCCTGGACGAGCTCAAGCTGCGACACCGGCACTCACCTCCTGTTCGAGCTTCTGCAGGGCGCGGCTCAGACGCGTCGAGCATGCGCTCGTGCTGATCCCGAGCACGCGTGCGGCGCTGTCGCCGTCGAGGTCGAGAATGATCCGGAGCGCGAGGACTTCGCGCTCGGCGGCAGACAGACGCGACAAAGCCGCCTCGAGCTCCGGGGAGAGGCCCTCGCCGAACGCCGCGTCCTGCGCATCCGTGCCGCCCAGCGCGTAGCGCCCCTCGCGCCGGCGGCGCCGCTCCTCGGAGCGAAAGTGGTCGAGCGCCGTCGAGCGCGCGAGCTGGCAGAGCCAGGTGCGCGCCGAGCCGCGGCGCGGGTCGAACTTCCGCCAGCGCTCGAGCGCTCTGGCGAAAGTCTCGGCTGTCAGGTCTTCGGCCACGGATCGGTCTCCGGTCAGGTAGACGAGGAACGCGTGCACGTCGTCCAGGTGGCGCTCGGCCGCCTCCGCGAAGTCCTGCGCGTTCGGCTTCACGACGGATATACGCCGCAGCCGTGGCATCACGTCACATTCGCGTGGCCCTGACCGCATCCTCGTAGACGCGGTCGCGGCTGAAGCGCTCGAGCTCGTCGCTGAGCACATCGGCGGGGTTCGGCGGGTCACCCGGCGGGAACGCGACGGATTCGCCGTCTAGCTCGACGCCGACGAGCTTGTCGGCAGCCTCATGCTCTAGCTCGATCTGCCGGCCAAGGCGCGAGCGCAGCCAACCCGCGAGCAGGTGCGCCTGCGCCTCGGTGCCCCTCACCTTCATCCGGCTCACGCCGGCGATCTCCGGCCACAGCGTTGCGAGATGCGGCCGCCAGCGGCTCGTCCGCGCCCAGGCGATGTCCGAGACGGCCACGCGGTCGAAGATCTCCGCCAACCGCGCGTATGGCTCCGGCAGACCCGCCCACTCGGTGCTGTCGACGATCAGGCGGTCGACGGTGTCGACGAGCTGGTCGAAGCAGCGGTCCCCGAACGGCGGCTGCCCGCGCCAGCGCAGGAACACCGGCAGGTCGGGCAGGAGCAGCGGCGCGACCACACTTGCGGGCGCCTGCGCGCGGTTTCCGCACAGCTTCAGCCGGATCGTCTCCATCGAGACCTTGCGGTGCTCGCCCGACGCGGATAGCAGTCGACCTCGACGCGCGCCTCGAGCCCGTCGTCGGCGTCGGGCTCCGGCACGAGGACGATCGTCCGCGACGGGTGCCGCTCGGCGAGCCCGGCGAGCACGTCCTCGGCCGCCTCGACCCACTGCTCCGGAACCCAGGCGAGGTGCGTCATCACGCTCGTCCGCTGCATCGGCTCGCCCGACTCGGACATCCGCTGCGCACCGAGCTCGCGCTCGATCTCGGCGATCGAGCCTAGTGCCGTCGCCATGATCGTCCGTCGCGGCGGATCAGCTCGTCCGCGCCGATCGGCCCCCAGGTGCCCGACTCGTAGTTCGGAAACGCCGGCCGGTCGCGCTGCCACGCCGCGATGATCGCGTCCACCAGCGACCACTGCTCCTCGACCTCGTCCGAGCGCGTGAACAGCGTCGCGTCGCCGAGCAGGCAGTCGAGGATCAGCCGCTCGTACGCCTCGGGGATCCCGGTGCGGAAGGCGCCGCCGTAGAGGAAGTCCATGTGCACCGTGCGCAGCGTCAGCCCCTGGCCGGGCACCTTCGCCGCGAACTCGAGCGAGACGCCCTCGTCCGGCTGGATGTGGACGACGAGCACGTTCGGCTGGAGCTCCTCTTCGGCCGAGTCCTCGAACGGCGGGTGCGGCGCGCGCTTGAACTCGATCGCGATCGTCGTCTCGCGGCGCGCGAGCCGCTTGCCGGCCCGCACGTAGAACGGCGTGTCCGCCCAGCGCCAGTTGTCGACGAAGAGCTTCGCCGCGACGAAGGTCTCGGTCAGCGAGTCGCGCGCGACGCCCTCCTCGTCGCGGTAGCCCGGCACCTCCTCGCCCTCGACGAACCCCGGCCCGTACTGGCCGCGGACGACGTGCTTCGGGCCCGGCGTGTGCATCGCCATCAGCACCTTGACCTTCTCGTTGCGCACCGACTCGGCCGTGAAGTCGATCGGCGGCTCCATCGCCGTCAGCGCGACGAGCTGCAGCAGGTGGTTCTGGAAGATGTCCCGGATCGCGCCCGCCTGCTCGTAGAAGGCGGCGCGGCCCTCGATCCCGATCGACTCGGCGACCGTGATCTGGACGTGGTCGACGAACTGGCGGTTCCAGATCGGCTCGAAGATCCCGTTCGCGAAGCGCAGCGCGAGCAGGTTCTGGACCGTCTCCTTGCCGAGGTAGTGGTCGATCCGGAAGACCTCGTTCTCGGCGAAGTGCTCCTGCAGCTGGGTGTTCAGCTCCCGCGCCGAGGCGAGGTCGTGGCCGAACGGCTTCTCGACGATCAGACGCGTCCAGCCCTCGCTCGAGCGGTGCTCGCCGATCTCGCGGACGAGCGTCGAGATCGCGCTCGGCGGGACGGCGAAGTAGTAGACGCGGTTGCCGCCGGTGCCGTAGCGCTCGTCGAGGTCGTTCAGCGCCGAGACGACCTGCTGCTGGCCCTCCTCGTTCGGCGAAGTCGGTCGCGACGTAGCGCATCCGCTCGGCGAGCCAGTCCCAGGTCTCGTCGCGGAAGTCGTCGCGGCCGAACTCCTGGACCGCGGCCTTCATCGCCTCGCGGAACTGGTCGTCGCGTTCCTCGGTGCGCGCGACGCCGACGATCCCGAACTTCTCCGGGCAGCAGCCGCCGCAGCGCGAGCGAGTAGAGCGCCGGGAAGAGCTTGCGCTTGGTCAGGTCACCGGAGGCCCCGAAGATGACGAGGGCGCACGGATCAGGCGTCCTGCCGGAGCCGGAGCCCTTCGAGGAGCGGGTTCTCCTGGCTCGCGGGCTCCTGCGTCGTCGCCACGGGCTGAAGCCTAGATGCCCTTAGCGGAGCCGGAACGGGCGGAGCCCGGTCGCCAGCCGGCGCAGCTCGGCCGAGACTCGTGGCGGGACTCCGTACCACCGGCCGCTGGCGAATCGGCCGACATTGACGCCGTGGCTCTGGAAGTGGTCGAGCCGCCTCGTCGCGACGATGCCCGTCACGTAGCCGTTCCGGAACCGCAGCTCGTAGTACGGAGCTCCGTGCGTCGGTGCACGAACCGTGGTCAGGGCATAGCTGCCGTAGTAGAACGAGCTGAGCTTGTCGAGGACGACACGGTTGCGGATCGGGACGCAGCGCTTCGCGTTGCACAGGCGAACGTCGCCGGGCTTGAAGACCTTTCCGCTCGCCGTCGGCACGACGAGCAGCGCGGCCGCGACAAGGAGCCCGACGAGAAGGCCTCGCACGCTAACCGCTCTTCTCGAGGTGGCCGCCGAACGCGTTTCGCATCGCCGAGAGGACGCGATTGCCGAAGTCGGCCTCGCCGCGCGACGAGAAGCGGTCGAAGAGCGAGGCCGACAGCACCGGCACCGGGACGCCTTCCTCGACTGCTGCCTGCACCGTCCAGCGGCCCTCGCCCGAGTCACTCACGCGGCCCGCGTAGTCCTCGAGCATCGGCGACTCGTGCAGCGCCTGAGCGGTCAGGTCGAGGAGCCACGAGGAAATCACCGAGCCGCGGCGCCAGAGCTCCGTGATCGCGGCGAGGTCGAGCTCGTACTTGTAGTGATCCGGGTCGCGGAGCGGCGCGGTCTCGGCGTCCGGCGCCTGGTCGTGGAGGCCGATGTTCGCGTGCTTCAGCACGTTCAGGCCCTCGGAGTAGGCCTGCATGAGCCCGTACTCGATCCCGTTGTGGACCATCTTCACGAAGTGGCCGGCACCGGTCTGGCCGCAGTGGAGCCAGCCCTGCTCCTCGGGCGCGGGATCGCCGTCGCGGCCCGGCGTGCGGCCCGCGGCCTCGGCTCCCGGCGCGAGCGTCTCGAGCACCGGCCGGAGCCGCTCGACCGCTTCGTCGTCGCCGCCGACCATCAGGCAGTAGCCGCGCTCGAGGCCCCAGACGCCGCCGCTGACGCCGACGTCCACGTAGTGGATCCCCGTGTCCCGAAGGTCGTGCTGGCGGCGCAGGTCGTCGACGTAGTACGAGTTCCCGCCGTCGACGATCGTGTCGCCCTCCTCGAGGTGCGGCGCGAGCTCCCCGACGACGCGATCGACGATCCCCGCCGGGACCATCAGCCAGACCGAGCGCGGCTTGTCGAGCTGCGACGCAAGCTCCTCGAGCGACGAAGCGGTCGACTCGACCTGCGGGTCGAAGGTCTTCACCTCGTGTCCGGCGGCCTCGAGCCGCTTCGTCATGTTCCCGCCCATCCGGCCGAGGCCGACCATCCCGAGCTGCACTAGAGGTCCTCCAATCTGACGCGAACGATTCGCCGGCCGCGCTCCTCGAGCGAGGCGAGGTCGCCCGCCGCCTGCGCGCGGATCAGGCGGCGGAAGCCGAACTTCTTGCCCGGGATCGAGACCTCGTCGCCGGGATCGTCGACTACCTGGACGAACAGGCCTGTGTCCGGCCCGCCCTTGTGCAGCTGCCCCGTCGAGTGCAGGTAGCGCGGCCCCAGGCCGTGCGTGACGACGCAGCCCGTCTCCCGGGCGCGGGAGATCAGCGGCTCGAGCTCCTGCTCGCGCATCGGGTCGATGAACGCCTGGATGCAGACATAGTCGCCCGGCTGTGCCTGCGCCGAGCAGCTCGTCGAGCGACCCACGGGGCTCGACGTCCGGCTCCTTGCCGGTCGCGAGCACCTCGTTCGTCTTGTCCTTCGCGGCCTGCACGTTCGGCTGGTCGAAGGGGTTGATCCCGAGGATCGAACCCGCGACCGCCGTTGCAAACTCCCAGCGGAAGAACTCCTGGCCGAGCTCGTACGGCGACGGCAGGCGCACTTCGGGCGCGAGCCGGTCCGGCCCCTCGGGGCTCTCGCCGGGCGCCGGCACGAGCCCCTTGCCCTCCTTGCCAGTCGACTCCGCGAGCAGCTGCTCAGCCCAGAGGCCGAAGTCGCCCGGGTTCGGGTTGATCGTCACCTTGTCGCGGCCGTCCTGCCAGCCGTTGCCGAGCTCTAGCCCGAGCTCGAGGCCGGGGTTGCCCTCGGCGCCGTGGCAGGCCTCGACCATCTCGTCCACGCGCTCGAGCAGCCGCTGGAGGTCGACGCCCATCAGCGCCGCAGGCACGATCCCGAACGCCGACAGCGCCGAGTAGCGCCCGCCGATCGTCGGCTCGCCGTCGAAGGCCGCCGCGAAGCCGCGCTCCTTCGCGAGGGCCTCGAGCTCGGAGCCGGGGTCGGTGATGGCCGCGAAGTGCTCGCCGCGCTTGCCGGCCTTGGCCCAGAAGTAGTCGAGGTGGCAGCGGGTCTCGAGGGTCGTCCCGGACTTCGACGACGCGATGAAGAGCGTGCGCTCGAGATCCAGGCTCTCGGTCGAGTGGCGAATCATCGCGGGGTGCGTGGTGTCGAGCACGTGGAAGCCGCTCGCGTCGAAGGTCTGCTTGAGCACGTGCGGCGCGAGGCTCGAGCCGCCCATGCCCATCAGGACGAAGGTGTCGATCACGCCGGGCGCAGTGATCTCCTCGGCGAAGCGCTGCAGGTCGGCCACGCGTGCGCGCATCCGCATCGGCTCGTCCAGCCAGCCGAGCCACTTGGCCTCGTCCCCGCCGGTCCAGAGCGTCGCGTCGCGCGCCCAGACGCGCTCGACCACCTCGCCGGGCGCGACCGCGCTCACGCGGCCTCACCGATGAAGCCGAGCACGAGCTGCTCGAACTCTTCCGGCCGCTCCATGCTCGGCACGTGCGCCGTGTTCTCGATCGTCGCGCGGCGTGCGCCGGGGATCTCGCTCGCAAGCTTGTCGGCGATCGCGTGGATGTCGGGCACGTCCTCGGAGCCGACCACGACGAGCGTGGGCGCCTGGATCTCGCTCAGCCGGTCGGCCACGTCTGCGACCAGCAGCTCTTCCTCCGCGTCGTCGCCGACCTCCTGGTAGAGCTCGAACGCGCGCCGCTGCATCTCGCCGACCCGGGCACGAACGTCAGGGTCGACGTCTTCCGGCTTGCGGCGCGGGCCGTCCACCCAGGTGCGAAGCGTCACCTCGACCGCTGCGTCGAGATCGCCCTTGTTGAACGCGGCCTCTTCCTCTTCCCAGCTCGCTTTCATCTCGTCCGACCAGTCGTGGCCGGGAAGCCCGGAGCCGACGAGGACGAGCGCCGAGACCCGCTGCGGCTGAGCGAGCGCGACCTCGAGCGCGACCCGGCCGCCGAGCGAGACCCCCACGAACGCGGCGCGCTCGAACCCGTGCTCGTCGAGCAGCCCGATCACATCCTGCGCAGCGGCGTGCTTGCCGGGGGAGAGCGGCGTCCGTCCGTAGCCCCGGAAGTCGAAGCGAAGCACCCGATGCGAACGCGTGAACGCCTCCCACTGCGGATCCCACATCCGGCTGTCGCAGATGCCTTCGTGGAAGAGGACGATCTCCGGCCCCTCGCCGGCGACCTCCGCGTACAGCCCCACGCTCGCGGCCTCAGGCAGAGACGAGCTCGCCGCGCTTCGAGCGGATCCCGTCGAGCAGCTCCGCGAACGAGTCGGCGAACTTCTGCACGCCCTCGCGCTCGAGGGTCTCGACCACGTCGTCGTAGTCGACGCCGGCCTCCGCGATCTGGTCGAAGACGCGGTGCGCCTCGTCGACGTCGCGCTCGAGGGTCGGCGCGACCTCGCCGTGGTCCTCGAAAGCCTGGATCGTCTCCTCCGGCATCGTGTTCACCGTCTCCGGGCCAATGAGCTCCTCGACGTAGACCACGTCGCGGTAGTCGGGGTTCTTGGTCGACGTCGAGGCCCAGAGGCACCGTTGCTTGCGGGCGCCGTGCGACGCCAGCTTCTCCCAGCGCTCACCGGAGTGGAGCTCCTTGTAGCGCTCGTAGGCGAGCTTCGCGTTCGCGATGGCGAGCTTGCCCTGCAGCTCCGCGGGCGCGCCGGCCTCCTCGAGCCGCCGGTCGGCCTCGGTGTCGACGCGAGAGACGAAGAAGCTCGCGACCGACGCGACCTTGGACGGGTCGCCGCCGGCCTCGACGAGCCGCTCGAGCCCGCGCAGGTAGGCCTCGACGACCTCGGAGTAGCGCTGCAAAGAGAAGATCAGCGTGACGTTGATGTTGCGGCCGCGGGCGATCATCTCCTCGATCGACCCGAGCCCGGCCTGGGTCGCGGGGATCTTCACGAAGCAGTTCGGCCGATGGACCAGCTCGTGCAGCCGCTGCGCCTCGTCGGTCGTGGCCTGCGTGTCGGAGGCGAGGTTCGGGTCGACCTCGATCGAGACGTAGCCGTCCTGGCCGTGGCCGCCGTCCCAGACCTCGCGCAGGAGATCGCACGCGTCCTGGACGTCCTTGACCGCGAGCTTGAGGAAGACCTCCTTCGCGTCGTCCTCCTCGGCGAGCACCTCGCGTAGCTGGTCGTCGTAGGCGTTTCCCTCGGCGATCGCCTTCTGGAAGATGGTCGGGTTCGAGGTGACGCCGACCACCGCGTGCTCGCGCATCAGCTCCGCGAGCTCGCCCTCGCGCACCAGACGGCGCGAGAGGTAGTCGATCCAGACGCTCTGGCCCACCTTGGACAGCTCCTGCAGACGACTAGCCATAGGTCTTCTCCCCTTCCATCTCCTCGATCTTCTCAAGCCTGCGCACGTAGCGCTCTCCCCCGTCGAAGCGGGCGGAAACGAACGCGCGCACGAGCTCGGCCGCGAGCTCCGCGCCGATCACCTCCGAGCCGAGGCACAGCACGTTCATGTCGTCGTGCTCTACGCCCTGATGCGCGGAGTAGATGTCGTGGCACACCGCCGCGCGGATCCCGGCGAGCTTGCTGGCGGCCACGGAGGCGCCCACGCCGGAGCCGCAGACGAGCACGGCTCGCTCGGCCTCGCCGCTGCGGATCGCCTCGCCCACCTCGCGCGCCTTGTCCGGGTAGTCGATCCGCGGCTCGGGCGCGTCGGTGCCGAGGTCGACCGCGTCGTGTCCCAGCTCCTCGAGCTCGGCCAGCACGCGCTCCCGCAGCTTGACGCCGCGGTGGTCGAAGGCAACCGCGACCTTCATCAGGACCGTTACGTTACCCGGGATGACTGAGGCCGAGCGCTGGCGGGAGCTGGGACAGCAGCTGCGGGTGGACTCGATCCGCTGCGTCGCCGTCACCAAGTCCGGCCACCCGACCTCGTCGATGTCCGCGGCCGACCTGATGGCCGTGCTGCTGGACAAGTACCTGCGCTACGACTTCGACGAGCCGCACAACCCGGCGAACGACCACCTCGTCTTTTCGAAGGGACACGCGTCACCGCTGCTCTACTCGCTCTACAAGGCGGCGGGCGCGATCTCGGACGAGGAGCTCCTGACCTTCCGCACCTTCGGCTCGCGCATGCAGGGCCACCCGACTCCCGCGATTCCGTGGGTCGACGTCGCCACCGGCTCGCTCGGGCAGGGGCTGCCGTTCGCCGTCGGGATGGCGCTCGCCGGCAAGAAGCTCGACCAGCTGCCGTACCGCGTCTGGGTGCTCTGCGGTGACAGCGAGATGGCCGAGGGCTCGATGTGGGAGGCCTTCGAGCACGCCGCCTTCTACGGGCTCGACAACCTGACCGCGATCATCGACGTCAACAAGTTCGGCCAGCGCGGCGAGACGATGCACGGCTGGGATCTCGACTCCTACGCCGACCGCGCCCGCGCGTTCGGCTGGCACACGATCGAGATCGACGGCCACGACGTCGAGGCGATCGATCGCGCCTACGGCGAGGCCGCCGCTGAGCAGGGCAAGCCGACGGTGATCGTCGCCCGGACCGTCAAGGGCAAAGGCGTGAAAGAGGTCGAGGACAAGCCCGGCTGGCACGGCAAGGCGCTCGACCACCCGGAGGAGGCAGTCGCGGAGCTCGGCGGCGAGCGGAACATCGTCGTGGACGTGGCGAAGCCGGAGGCCGGCGAGCGCCACGTCTTCGAGACGAGCGGCCCGCTCGAGCTTCCCACCTGGGAGCTCGGGGAGGAGGTCGCAACGCGGCGCGCGTACGGCGACGCGCTGGCGGCGCTCGGGTCGGCTCAGGGCGATGTCGTCGCTCTCGACGGCGAGGTCTCGAACTCGACGTACGCCGAGATCTTCCGCGACGCCCATCCCGACCGCTACTTCGAGATGTACATCGCCGAGCAGCAGATGGTCGCGGCGGCCGTCGGCCTGCAAACGCGGGGTTGGAAGCCCTTCGCCTCGACCTTCGCGGCCTTCCTCTCGCGTGCCTACGACTTCATCCGCATGGCGGCGATCAGCCAGGCGGACATCCGGCTCTGCGGCTCGCACGCCGGGGTCTCGATCGGCGAGGACGGGCCGTCGCAGATGGCGCTGGAGGACCTCGCTTCGATGCGCGCCGTCCACGGCTCGACGGTGCTCTATCCGTGCGATGCGAACCAGACGGCGAAGCTAGTGGCCGAGATGGCCGACCGCGAGGGGATCGTCTTCATGCGGACGACGCGCGCGTCGACGCCGACCGTCTACGGCGCGGACGAGGACTTCCCGATCGGCGGCTCACGCGTGCTTCGCCAGGGCGACGACGTCGCGATCGTCGCGGCCGGGATCACCCTGCACGAGTCCCTGAAGGCCGCCGACCAGCTCGCCGCGGAAGGGATCGACGCGCGCGTGATCGACCTCTACTCGGTCAAGCCCGTGGACGCGGCGACGCTGCGCGCGGCGGCCGAGGCGACCGGCGGCCGGATCCTGACCGTCGAGGACCACTGGCCCGAGGGCGGCATCGGCGACGCCGTGCTCGAGGCGCTCTCCGACGGCGAGACTCCCGCGCGGGTCGTGCGGCTCGCGGTGCGCGAGATGCCCGGCTCAGGCAAGCCCGCCGAGCTCCTCGCCGCGGCCGGGATCGACGCCGACCACATCTCCGAAGCCGCCCGCTCGCTGGTCGAAGCGACGGTCAGCACGCGTTAAGCGGCGTTTGACGCCGGCCGCGCGCCGGAAATGGTTCTTCCGTGCGGCGGGCAATCGTGCCGATCCTCATCGGGCTTTTCGCGACGAGCTGCGGCGGCTCAGGCCAGAACCACCGGCTCTCTCGTGAGGCCTGGATCGCGAAGGCCGATCGCATCTGCACACAGCTACGCGGACAAGACGAACATCTCCGCGCACCCCCACAGCTTTTCCGACGTCGCGAAACTCGCGGACAAAGAAGAGACAGCCGTCTCGAACGCGCACCGCGACCTCCGTGCGCTGGGACTGCCGTCGAGCAACGGGCAGGCCTTCCGTGCGTGGCTCCGGCAGTTCACTCAAATCGAGGTGGATCTGAAGGACATGCGCGACAGTGCGAAAGCTTCGGACGCCGGCGGCGTGAAAGCCGCCTCCGCGCGAGGGGTACGCGACAGCGCGAGCGCGCAACAGGCTGCCCGAGACCTCGGGATGAAGGACTGCGGCCACTAGCCGGCGGCGCGCCGCGAGGCCCAGCCGGCGAACCACTGCACCCATTCCTCCTGCTCCGGGGTCTCGACGGCTTCGGGTCGGTATGCCTGCCTGATCCAGGCGACCGCTTCGTCGCCGGGCACTCCGGCCAGGACGGCCATGCACGCGAGCACGGTTCCCGTCCGGCCGCGGCCGCCGAGGCACCCGACCTCGACGAGCTCCCCGTTGCGCGCGCGGTCGAAGGCGGCCGCGATGTCTGCCGCGGCGGCTTCGGGATCCTCCGGAAGACCGAAGTCGGGCCAGTCGATCACGCACGCCGGCCACGTCGGATCCCACTGCTTGTCGAGGTAGAGGCCGAAGTCGCGCTCGGGGTCGTCCGTCTGGCGTTCGGAGATCGGCGAGGCGCGCACCTTCGAGCCGTCCGGGAAGGTGACCAGGGCCATCAGAGAGACTCTTTCCACACGAGGACCTCGCCGTCCAGCACGACCGAGACTAGGGCGTCAGAGCTTCGTAGACGGGGAGGAGCTCGCTCCAGCGCTGCTCGTCGTCCCGACGCTCGCGGCCGGCGAGGTAGTCGGCGAGGTTCTCGACGTGGATCTGCACCCCCGCCCCGTATGCGGGAAGCAGGTTCAGGGGCAAGCCCCGTTCCTCGACGACCAGGAGGGTCTGGCCGCCGTCGGCCGTCAACCAGGCCTCGATGACCGTCTCCTCCGGCTGACCGGGCCCAGGCTCCTCGTCCCGCATCGTGACCAGCAGCCGCTGCGGAGGGTCGCACTCGTCCACGCGCCCGCTGCCTTCCAATGCGTTGGGAATGCGGAACTGGAACTCACCGCCGGGGCGCAGATCGCCGTTCACGTCGCCCCACCAGCGCGCTAGGCGTTGGGGTTCCGTGAGGGCTGACCAGAGGTCGTCGATCTTGGTGTCGTAGCGGTCTTCCATCCGCACGACGCCCATCCCGTCTTCGGACCGCAGGGTGCCCAGGACGCGCGGGCCTGTGGATGCGTTGCTGCTCATTTGGCGCTCCTTCGTTCGCGTTTGCCCCGTGCCACCTCGGTGTGCAGGGCATCGAGCCGCTGCTCCCACAAGGCACGGTACGGACCCAACCATTCGTCGACCTCGGCGAGCGGGTCGGCGCGGAGGCTGTAGACGCGGCGCTGCGCGTCCTGGCGGACGTCGACCAGGCCCGCCTCTCGGAGCACGCGGAGGTGCCGAGAGACTCCCGGGCGGGCGATCGGCAGCAGGGCCGCCAGCTCGCCCGCGGTTGCGGGGCCGCCGGCGAGAGCCTTCAGCACGGTTCGCCGGCTCTCGTCCGCCACCGCTCGCAAGACTGCTTCCATGCGTCTAATGTACCAACACGGTTACGTAACTGTCAAGGTACATACAGACGGTCGTAGAGTTCGCGCTGGCGCCGCCGGGCTTCGGCGTAGATCTCGGTGCGCGCGGGATCCGGCTCGTACACGCGGCCGAGCGGCGCAGGCTCGGGGTCGGCGCCCAACTGTTCGAGGGCCCAGAGCGCGGCGCCGCGCGCCGAGCCCTCCTCGACGCCGGAGACGGTGACCGGACGGCCGAGAACATCCGCGCAGAGTTGGGCCCAACGGTCGCTCGCAAGGAGCGCATGGCCGGTGGCCACGACCTCGCGGATCTCCGGAAGCCCATCGGCGATCTCCGCCAGCCGGTACGTCGCGCCTTCCAGCGCAGCCTGGAAGAGGTCGCTGGGATCGGTGTCGAAGCTCAGACCCGCGATCGCGCCGGTCGCGCGCGGGTTCCAGCCTGGGCTGCGCTCGCCGCCGAGGAGGGTCAGGAACGTGAGCCCGTGCTCGTCCGGCTCGCGTGGCTCGGGATCGTCTGCGCGCAGCGTGCGCTCGAGCCACGCGTAGAGGTTGCCGCCGTCCGAGACTGCGCCGCCCTCGAGAATCCGGCGGTCGTCGAGCAGGTAGCAGAAGAGCCCAGGCCGCGGCTCCGGCCGGCCTTCGTAGAGAACGCGGAGCGCGCCCGAGGTGCCGATCATCAGCGCCGCGCGATCGCGGCTCGTACAGCCGGCGCCGAGGTTCGAGCAGACGCCGTCCGCAAGCGGCGGGAAGGCTGTCCCGGCGGCCTCGTCACCGATCGGCGGGAGCATGGACTCGTCGATCTGCAGCTCCCCGAGGAGCTCTGCGTCCCAGCGGCGAGCGCGCAGGTCGAGCAGGCCGGTGCCGGACGCGGTCGAGAGCGTGGTTCGGAGCTCGCCGGTCAACCGGAGGAAGAGGTAGTCGGCGAACGAGACGATCCTGCTCGCCTCGGCGACCCGCGAGCGGAGCCATGCAAGCTTGGCAGGCCAGAAGCTCGGGTGGAGGAAGCAACCCGTGCGCGCGTGCACCGCGGCCGCGTCCAGCCGCCCGGCGAGCTCCTGCGCCTCCGCGGCGGCGCGACGGTCCTGCCAGAGGAGCACCGGAGTGAGCGGCCGGTCGCTCGCGTCGAGAAGCAGCAAGCTGTGCATGAAGCACGAGATGCCGAGCGCGTCGTGTCCGCCGCCCGCCTCCTCCAGCACGACTTCGCAGGCGCCGGCCAGCTCGTCCGCGTCGAGCTCGACCGCGCCATCGCGGTCATGCCGGGCCTCGTACGTCCTGCGCGCAGGCGATCCGGCCTCGCGCCCGCGCTCGTCGTAGGCGCACGCACGCGTGGACGAGCTGCCGACGTCGAGGGCGAGCACCCGCATTTGCGCGGCAGCCTACGCTTTGACCCCATGGCCGTCGTCACCGCTTCCAGCCTCCGCAAGGAGATCGCGGGCTCGCTGCTCTTCGAGGGCGTCTCGTTCTCGGTCGAGCGGCGCGACCGGCTCTCGCTCTCCGGCCCGAACGGGGCCGGCAAGACGACCCTGCTCCGGATGCTCGCCGGCGAGACCGAGGTTCACGGCGGCGAGCTCGCCTTCGCCAAGGGCACGCGGATGGCGCTGCACGACCAGCGCCCGCCCTTGCAGCGCGGCCTGAGCTTGCGCGAATACGCGCTCTCGGGCGCCGCCGATCTCGTCGCGACCGAGGAGGAGCTGCGCACCCTCGAGCGGGCGATGGCGTCCGGCGACCACGGCCCCGCGATGCTGCGGCGCTACGCCGAGGCCCAGACTCGACTCGAGCACGCAGGTGGCTACGACTGGCGCGAGCGCGCGGCCCGCGTCCTGCGAGGCCTCGGCTTCGGCGAGTCGGAGCTCGACCGGCCGCTCGACACGTTCTCCGGTGGCGAGCTCACCCGTGCGTCCTTGGCGCGCGCGCTCGCGGGCGATCCCGACCTGCTGCTGCTCGACGAGCCGACGAACCACCTCGACGTCGAGAATCTCGAGTGGCTCGAGCAGGAGCTGCAGTCCCTCGACGCGGCGGTCATCCTCGTGGCGCACGACCGCTGGTTCCTCGAGGCGGTGACGACGGCCGTGCTCGAGCTCGAGGCCGGCCGCTCGCTCTTCTTCGCCGGCCCGTGGCACGCGTGGCGGCGCGAGAAAGCGGCGCGGGCAGCTGCAGCCGCGAGGACGGCGGAGCGCGTGGGCGTCGACATCGCCCGGCTCGAACGCTTCGTGGAGCGCTTCCGCTACAAGAAGTCCAAGGCGAAGCAGGCCCAGGCGAAGCTGACGCAGATCGGACGCCTACAGCAGGAGCGCGCCCAGGCGGCCGGCGAGTACGAGCTGCTCACGCGCCGGAGCAAATCGCTCGGCTTCGACTTCCTCAAGCCGGCGCGAAGCGGGCGGACGGTCGTCGAGGCCGGCGGGCTCGAGGTCAAGGCGGGCGACAAGGAGCTGCTGCACGATGCGTCGTTCGCGGTCGAGCGCGGCGAGCACGTCGGCCTCGTCGGGCCGAACGGATCGGGCAAGACGACGCTGCTCGAGACGATCCTCGAGCAGCGCGAGCAGGTCAGCGGGACGGTGCGGATGGGCTACGGCGTCGAGGCCGCGTACTTCTCGCAGCACGAGGTCGAGCTCGACGAGCGCGGCAGCGTCCTCGACTGCGCGCAGCGCGCGACGGGGCTGTCGCGGCCGCAGGCGCAGTCTCTGCTCGGGAAGTTCCTCTTCTCCGGCTGGGAAGCGCACGAGAAGCCGGTCGTCGCTCTGTCGGGTGGCGAGCGGAGGCGGCTCGCATTGGCGCTGGTCGTCGCGTCCGGCTCGAACTTCCTCGTCCTCGACGAGCCCACGAACCACCTCGACCTCGAGAGCCGCGAGGCGCTCGAGGAGGCGCTGGACGCGTTTCCCGGGACCGTCCTCCTGGTCTCCCACGACCGCGCCCTGCTCGACGCGGTCGCGACGCGGCTGCTTGCGATCGAAGACCAGACGGTGCGCTCGTACGACGGGGGCTGGGCGGACTACGTGCGGACCCAGGCTGAGGAGGCGGCTCCGGCCGAGGAGGCGCCGCCGAAGATCGAGAAGCAACCGAAGAAGGCGCCACCACCGCCGAAGAAGAAGGGGCCAACGCGACTCGACCGGATCGAGGCCGAGATCGCGACGCGCGAGGCGAAGGTTGCCGAGCTCGAGCGCCAACTCGCCGAGGACTGGTCCGACGTCGACACGGTCGCCGCGCACCGCCGCGTGCGCGACGAGCTGCAGGCGCTCTTGACCGAGTGGGAGGAGCTCTTCGAGAGCTCTCGCTAGGCGCGCCTACGGCTCGTCGAAGGTCGCGATCAGCGCTTCGGCGACGACGCGCATCGGTCTTCCCGAGAGCTGGCTGGCCTTGCGGAGGCGGGCGAAGGCGTCCGGTTCGCTGAGACCTTCGCGCTCCATCAGCAGCCCCTTTGCGCGCTCGATCGCCTTGCGCGCGGCGAGGGCCTCGGCGAGGGAGTCGGCTTGCTCGCGGAGCGCGCTGAGCTCCTCGTAGCGCGCGCGGGCGGTGCGGATCGCCGGCAGCAGGTCCTGCTCGCGGAACGGTTTGACGAGGTAGCCGAAGACGCCCGCCTCGACCGCCCGCGAGACGAGCTCGTCCTGCTCGTAGGCCGTCACCATCACGATCGGGATCGGCCGCTCATCGAGGATTCGGCGCGCCGCCTCGATCCCGTCGAGCCGCGGCATCTTCACGTCGAGGACGGCGAGGTCAGGCTCCTCGGAGCGCGCGAGCTCGACGGCCTCGAGCCCGTCGCGGGCTTCCGCGCAGACCTCGAACCCGGCGCGCTCGAGCAGCTCGCGCAGGTCGAGCCGGATGATCGTCTCGTCCTCGGCAACCAGGATCCGCACGACCGGATCGTAGACCGCGCCCGGACGAGTCCCGCCCTCGCGCGCGCACACACGCGCGACCCCACCCTGGGTGGGGAGTTCGTCCACCCGCCACCCGCGGTGAGCGTAACCGCGAAAAACGCGCGTGTGTGAAACAGAATCGGGTCGAATCAGGAACTTTTGGTCAGGCGGGGAAGGCGACTTCCGCGCGGAGGCCGCCGTTCGAGTCGAGCGACAGTCGTCCGCCGAGCTCTTCCTCGACGAGCGCGCGCACGATCGACAGCCCCGTCCCCGTCGCGGGGTCGCCGTCGATGCCGCCGCCGTCGTCGGCGATCGCCAGCACGACCTCCCCGTCCCGCCGCGCCAGCTCGACCCGCACGGACTCACCGCCGTGCTCCAAAGCGTTCTGGAGGAGCTCCGAGAAGACCAGCGCCAGCGCCGTCGCGCGGTTGCCCGCCAGCGACACCGGCTCGAGCTCGGCGGACACAGATTTCGCGGCGCCGAGCCCCTGCACGAGCATCGCCCGCAGCCGCTCGAGCAGGTCGGCGAGCTCGACGTCGTCCTCGCGCTGCTCGGTCAGCACCTCGTGCACGGCCGCGATCGCGAGGATCCGGTTGACCGAGTCGTCCAGCGCCTTGCGCGCGTCGACGCCGTCCGTCCGCGCCTGCAGGCGCAGCAAGGACGCGACGGTCTGCAGGTTGTTCTTGACCCGGTGGTGGATCTCTTGCGCGAGGACGCCCCGCATGACGGCCCGTCCGTGCTGCAAAGCGACGGCTGCGTGGTGCGCGATCGACGCGAGCAGTGCCTTCTCCTGCTCGGTGAACGGCTTGTCGCGGTCGCAGACGAGCTCACCGATCTGCCGGCGCTTCCAGCGCAACGGCAGGCGGATCGCGTACTCGCCGGCCCGCCCCTCGGGCTTGGCGACCTTGCCGTCCTCGAGCACGAGGGCCGCGCCCGTCGCCCCGACCGCCTCGATCGTGGTCTGGACAATCGCCTCGAGCGATTCCTCGAGGTAGAGCGACTCCGAGACGGCCTCCGAGATCCGCGCGAGCGCCTCGAGCTCCGAGACCCGCGCCTGCGCGTCGGCGTACAGCTTCGCGTGCTCGATCGTCTGCGCGACCTGAGCCGCAATCGCAAGCAGCAGGTCGATCTCGGCCGCCGAGAACTCCCGTGGCTCCCGCGTGCGCACGTTCACAGCCCCGGCCAGCTTCGTCCGCGCCAGGATCGGCACCGCCAGGATCGACTCGTACTCGTCCTCCTGCAGGTTCGGGAACGCCTTGAAGCGCTCGTCCAGGTGCGCCTGCGCGGGGATCATCACCGGCGCGCGCGTCTCTGCCGCGGTGCCCGTGATCCCCTCGCCCGGACGCATCCGCGGCCTGCCCGTCATCTCCTCGACGCGTGTTCCGTGGGTCGCGCGCAGCACGAGCTCGTCCCCGTGCTCGTCGTAGAGGTAGACGAAGCACGCATCGGCCTCGAGCGCGTCCGCGACCTTGCTCGCGACGAGCGACAGGACCTCCTCGAGGTCGAGCGTCGAGTTGACCGCGGCGATCGTCTCGGTCAGGAGACGCAGGTGCCGCCCGGTCTCGTCCATCGTGCCAAGATAGCGCCCTTGTCCCGCTACGACTGGCTCCTCTTCCTTCACGTCACTGGCGCGTTTCTCCTGGTCGGAGGCGCCGTGATCGCCGGCGCGCTCAACATCGCTGCCCTGCGCAGCGGCCGGCGCCCGAGCGAGATCCTGCTGCTTTTCGGGCTGATCAGGAGGATCGCAGTCCCCGCCATTGGAGTCGGCACGCTGCTCCTGTTCGTGTTCGGGCTCTGGCTCGTGCACGAGGCCGGCTACGGCTACGGCGACGGCTGGATCGTGACGGCGATCATCCTGCTGATCCTCGGCAACGCGATCGGCGGCTATGCCGGTAGCCGCGACCGGCGCACCGCCGAGTACGCGCAGCAGCTCGCCGCCCAGGGAGATGCACCGAGCGCGGAGCTCCAGGCGCGCGTTCGCGACCCGATCAGCCTCGCCGGGAGCTACGGCAGCGGCCTGATCCTCGTGGCGCTGCTCGCGATCATGATCTGGAAGCCGGGAGCCTGATGCTCGCCACGATCCGGCCCGACAGCTGGAATCTGCCGCTCTTCGTGCACGTCCTCGGCGCGACCCTCCTCTTCGGCACCACCGCCACGGTCGCGATCGCGGGCTTCACCGCACGCGCCCGGCGCGAGCACTCGGCGCTGCTCGCGCGCATAGTTCTGAGGACGTTCCTGTTCGGCGTGCTTCCCAGCTGGATCCTGATGCGGGCGGGAGCGGCATGGATCGGAAACAAGGAGTTCCCGGACAAGGCGCCCGGCTGGGTCGACGTCGGCTTCCTGGTATCCGAGCCGGGAGCGCTTCTCCTGATCATCGTCGGGATCCTCGCGTGGCTGTCCTCCCGCAAGCAGGGCGTCGGGCGGGCGGCGGCAGCCGTCCCGGTCCTGGCGAGCATCTACGTGGTCGCTCTCGGCGTCGCGTGGTTCGCGATGTCCGCGAAGCCCTCGTAACAAAAGCTTTACCGCGTCCGCAGATTGCGCTTTCACGCGGCGGGTACGGTCGCGCCGATGTCGGTCCCGCCCTCCGCGCTCCTCCAGACGCCCGGGTTCCTCGTCGCCGATTCGAACGGCCGGCTCGTCGGGCGCGTCGAGTGCGCGATGTACGGCACGCAGCCGGAGATCCCGGACGCGCTCGCCGTGCGGAAGGGCTTCTTCGCGCGGCGGCGGCACCTCGTCCCTGCCGACGTCGTCGACCAGATCGACGGCCGCAGCGGCGTGGTCGGCCTCTCGGTCGGCCGCGAGTCGCTCAGAAGCTTTCTTTAGACCAAGAACGACCACGAGCTGCGGTTTCCCAGCAGCTCGCGGTCGGCCGTCAGTTCGATCTCGCCAAGCCGCAGAAGTGGCGAGACCGTGCACTTGATTGTCTCACAGCTCGAATAGGTGGTGACGCTGAGCGGCGCGAACCTTCCGCTCCCAGCGTAAGCCGACAACTTCAGCAGGTCGTGGTCGTCGTGGAGACCTATGTGCAACCGCCGGTCACGACCGAGGTGGGAACTCCGGTCGACCGGTGCCCGCTGCGGTCGTAATTGACGATCGTGTAGCGGTAGGCCGTGCACGGGCGCGAGGAGACGTCGCGGAAGCTTGTGGCGTGGCCCCGGAAGACGACCGTGGCCCGTTGCCGATCGCCAAGGGCCCGCAGCACGACCACGTGGCTGGAACCGGCCGGCCGCTGCCAGGCGATGCTGACGCTGGGACCCGCGACCTTGGCCGCGACTCCAAGGACGTTCACCGCCCAGAGTCGCCTCTGGGGACGCTGCGCCACACCGGCCGGCGCCCGGCTGGCCTGCGCGTGCCTGGTCGCACGCGGTCTCGCCTGCTTCTCGCCGCGGGCGGTCTGTGGAGGCGAGGCCGTGCGAACCTCGAGGACGCCTGACTGCGCCGGATGCCCGCGTCGAAGGAAGCCTCCCAGGGCCGCCCCGACGGCGAACATGACCGCTGCGAACGCGACCGTCCGCGGCCAGCGCCGCCTGGGTCGCGCCGGCGGCGGAACCAGGACGCTTCGGAGCTCTTCCCGCACGACCCGCTCCCGGTGCGCGTAGCGCTCGTCCGGCTCGGGGAGCAGCTTCCGCGCTTGCTCCGCGAGCACGGGATCGACGAGCACCAGCTCCGGGCTTATCGGGCCGAGGTGCTCTGCTCGCCGCTCGTCCGCGCGCGGCAGCTGCTGGACGACTGGGCGCTCGTCCATCGCGACAGTCTTGCAGGCGCCTCCAGTCGAGGGGCGGAAAATCCCGCTGTCAGCGCTCGATTGTGTTGGCAAACGCTGGTACTCCGAGACAGCAGCCGGTCGATCCGTTAAAAGGCAGCCTTCACGTCCACAAGCCAGAGGCCAGCTGGCGGAGGATCGGGTCCGAGGGCCAGTCGGACCCGTCCGCGCTCCGAGATGGAGCGATGGTGGGCCGCCCAGCTCGCCCGGAAACGGAGGGGGAATGAGAGCCGTGCCCGCGTTCGGAAGCACGCCGAGGATCGCCCAGCTTCGAACTCACATCGGATTCGTAGTCCTCTCCCTGTTCCTCGGCCTGACGGTCTCCGGTGCGGGAGGCGCCCTGAGCGCTCTGCCGCCGGCGGGGGCTGTCGCAAGCGCGAGCACCTACGGATCGACGCTCACCGTTCCACGGCCGGCCACGACGGCGGGCGGCGACGTGCTGATCGCGTCCGTCGATGCACGTCTGTCGAGCACCGGCTCGATCACGCCTCCCGCCGGCTGGGGCCTGATCAGGAGCGACGCCAGCTCACCCGGCTACTCCGCACTCACGCAGGCGCTGTACTACAAGGTCGCAGGCCCATCCGAGCCGGCCAGCTACAGCTGGTCGTTCGGTTCGCAGATGGCTGCTGCGGGAGCTGTGATCGACGTCAAGAACGTCGACCCGACCTCACCCGTGGACTCGCACAGCGGCGCCTTCACGCCGCGCAGCAGCACGATCGTCGCTCCCTCGGTAACCACCAGCTCCGCAGGTGACATGATCTTCGGCTTCTTCGGTGACAGTTCGAGCCACGCGATCCGGCCACCGACTGTCATGACCGAGGAGTTCGACGTCGACTGGTCGAGCAGGAGCTCGGCTCTCGACGGCGAGGGCGCGGCCTACATCCAGTCCAGCGCAGGGGCAACGGGCACCCTCGTTGCGCGCACGGGAGATCACCCGAACAGCTCGATAGGCCAGCTCCTGGCCCTGCGGATGGCCGCCGCTCCTCCTCCGCCTCCTCCTCCGCCGCCTCCGCCTCCACCACCGCCGCCTCCACCACCGCCGCCGCCTCCACCACCGCCACCCCCGCCGCCTCCGCCTCCCCCGCCTCCTCCACCACCACCGCCGCCGCCTCCACCACCACCGCCGCCTCCGCCGCCCCCGCCTCCCCCGACCGGCGGCCTGCACGTCTCCGGGAACCATCTGCTGGACGGGAACAACCAGCTCGTCCACCTGCGGGGTGTGAACTACTCGGGCACCGAGTACGCCTGCATCCAGGGCTGGGGGATCTTCGACGGGCCGAGCGACGCGGCATCAGTCCAGGCGCTCGCCTCCTGGCACGTCAACGTCGTCCACATGGGCCTGAACGAGGACTGCATCCTCGGCATCAACGGCGTCCAGTCCCAGTACGCAGGCGCCAACTACATGAACGCGATCGTCTCCTACGTCAACCTGCTGCACGCGCACGGGATCTACGCGGAGATCAGCCTGATGTGGGCGGCTCCCGGTACCCAGCGCGCGCTCGACCACCCGCCGATCCTCGACGCCGACCATGCTCCCGCGGCGCTCCAGGCGATCGGGAACGCCTTCAAGAACGATCCCAACACGTTCATCGGGCTGCAGTCCGAGCCACATGGCATCACCTGGGCCTGCTGGAAGAACGGCGGGAGCGACTGCTCGGTGGGCTACACGGCTCTCGGGATGCAGGGAGCGGTCAACGCCGTCCGCTCGACCGGCGCCACCAATCCGGTGACGGCCTCAGGGATCGACTACGCCAACAACCTCACGCAGTGGCTGGCGAACCGGCCCTCCGATCCGGCCGGCCAGCTGATGGCAGAAGCGCACATCTACGGCGGCAACACCTGCTACACGCCGAGCTGTCTCAGCTCGCAGGTCGGACCCGTCGCGGCGCAGGTGCCGGTCGTGTTCGGCGAGTACGGCGAGACCTACGACGGGTCCAGCTGCGGCTCCACGAACACGGCCAACACCCTCAACTGGGCCGACACCAACGGGGTCGGCTACGAGGCCTGGACCTGGGACACATGGGGCAACTGCTCATCGCTGATCAGCGACTACAGCGGCACGCCCGCCAACGCCTACGGCACCTACGTGAGGAGCTACTACCTACAGCACTGAGAGGTAACGCTCTCGCTCCCAGTCGGTGAGCTGGACCCGGTAGTCGTCCCACTCCTTGCGCTTCAGCTCGACGAAGCGGTCGAAGATGTGGGGCCCGAGCGCCTTCCGGGCCAGCTCCGACTGGGACAGCTCGTCCACGGCCTCGCCGAGGGTCTCCGGCAGCGAGACGATCCCGCGCTCGCGCCGCTGCTCGGGCGTGAGGTGGTACAGGTTCGACTCCATCGGCTCGGGCAGCTCGTACCCGCGCTCGATCCCTTCGAGGCCCGCGTGCAGCAGCGCCGCGAAGGTCAGATAGGGGTTGCAGGCGGGATCAGGGCAGCGGATCTCGGCGCGCGTCGCCTGCTCGGATCCCGGCTTGTACAGCGGGATCCGGATCAGCGCCGAGCGGTTTCGCTGCGACCAGGCCACGTAGACCGGCGCCTCGTAGCCCGGCACGAGCCGCTTGTAGGAGTTGACCCACTGCGCGAAGACCGCCGTGATCTCGCGCGAGTGGCGCAGCTGGCCCGCGATGAACGCCTTGCCGACGTCCGAGAGGTGCCAGTCGTCGTCGCCGTCGAAGAACGCGTTCCGCCCGTCGGTGAAGAGCGACTGGTGCGTGTGCATCCCCGACCCGTTCTCGCCGAAGATCGGCTTCGGCATGAACGTCGCGTGGTAACCGGCCTTCTTCGCGATCTCCTTGACGATCAGCCGGTACGTGACCGTGTGGTCGGCCATCGTCAGGGCAGGCGCGTAGCGCATGTCGATCTCGTGCTGGGAGGGCCCGACCTCGTGGTGGACGTACTCGATCGGGATCCCGACCGACTCGAGCGCGCGCACCGTCTCCTGGCGCAGCTCGCTCGCGGCGTCCATCGTCGTCATCGCGAAATAGCCGCCCTCGTCGAGCGTCTCGGTGCCCTTGTCGTCGCGGAAGAGGAAGTACTCGAGCTCCGGGCCGACGTTGAACGTGTCGAAGCCGAGCTCGCTCATCCGCTCGAGCGCGCGGCGCAGGACGTAGCGCGGGTCGCCTTCGTAGGGCTTGCCGTCGGGCGTGACGACGTCGCAGATCATCCGGGCGACCCTGGTCTCGCCCTCGCGCCACGGCATCACCTGGAAGGTCTCCGGGTCGGGGATCGCGACCATGTCCGACTCCTCGATCGCGTTGAAGCCGGTGATCGACGAGCCGTCGAAGCCCATCCCGTCGTCGAGCGCGGCCTCCATCTCGCTCGGGGTGACCGCGAAGCTCTTCAGGTGCCCCTCGATGTCCGTGAACCAGAGCAGGAGGAACTCGATGCCCTCGTCCTTGATCCGCTTGAGGACGTTCTTCCGGGCCTCCGGATCGCTCGTCGCCCTCGGCTCGCTCTCGACCTGCGCCACGCTCGTTCCTCCCTTCAAACACAAAAGCCCCGGACGCTCTGGGCGCCCGAGGCCACGTCGCCTACGAACGTGGTCAGTCTACAGCAGGCTGAACCGGAATCTCGGCCAGCTCAGGCTCGCGGCCCTCGTGGGCGATCGCCCGCGCGTACAGGCCGAGGGCCGGCGCGATCGCGGCGGCGCCCACGGCGAGTGCCGCCGAGACTCCCCACACGTTGCCGATCGCGCCGAGCACCGGGCCTCCGCCTGCCTGGCCGACCGCGTTCGCCTGGCCGCTGATCGAGAGCACGGTCGCCCGCACCGTCGAGTCGGTGATCTGCTCGTTCAACCAGATCGTGTAGAGCGGGCCTGCGAGGTCGCGGGAGAAGAACACTCCGAGCAGCGCCGCGATCGCCAGCCAGGTCGAGCCGGTCAGCGCGAAGACGAGCATCGCGACGAGCTCCATCGCGGTCAGCGTCATGAGGGCGCCCGTCACGAGCTTGCGGCCGCCGGTCTCGAAGCGTCTCAGCAGCCAGGTGGTGCCCGCGAAGCCGAAGGCCATCCCGACGAGCCAGAAGATCCCGAACCAGACGACCGGATCCAGCTGCCCGACCGCCGGCAGGCCGACGTCGCGCAGGAAGTGCGCCTCCTTGAGCCGGTCGAACGCCTCGCTCGACATGCCCATGAACAGGCTGACGCCGACGAGCAGCAGGATCACCGGCGCCGCCCGCGCGTAGCGGGCGCCCGTGAGCGCGGTGCCGCGCATCTCGGCGAGGGGCGAGCCGCGCTCGGCGCGCGGCCGGCGGCGGAAGCCGGTCTCCGGCATCAGCACGATGCAGAGCAGGCCGGAGAAGATCGTCACCGCACCTCCGGCGAGCACCGCCGCGCGCAGGGACCATACGCCCAGCCCCACCTGCAGGACGAGCCCCGCGACCGCGCCCGCGTAGCCGATCCGGGTGCCCTGCAAGAACAGGCGACCGACCCTCTCGACGCCGACCTCGTCCGTGATCCAGGCCTGGTAGGCGCCGCTGGTGAAGGTGTACGAGACCCCCCACAGCGCCCAGAGCGCGATCACCGCCCACGGCGCCGAGAACACGGCGACGAGCATCCAGGCCAAGCCCATGCCGAGGTAGCCGACGATCAGCGACAGCCGCCGGCTGTACGTGTCGGCCACGACGCCGGTCGGCAACTCGCAGAGGAAGACCGCGGCCTCCATCGCCGTCCCCATCAGGACGAGCTGCAGCGGCGAAAGGTGGAGCACGCTGACGAGATAGACCGACATGGCCACCCAAGTCGGCATGGAGAGCAGGAACTCGAGGACGTAGTAGAGCCGGGTCGGGTCGGCGCGCCTCATGCCGGTTTCCGCCCGAGCATCCAGATCCAAACCGACTCGGTCTCGGGCTCTTGCATCGAGACCACCTCGTCGACGAGCAGCTCGAACCCGGCAGCGCGTACGAGCCGCCGGTTCGTGTCGGCGTCGAAGCAGGAGAAAAACATCTCCACGCCGAGCCACTCTTCCGCTCGGTCCGGGCCCCCGGTGTTGCTCATGCAGATGAGAAGGAGCCCGCCGGGCTTCAGCCACCGGGCGATCCGCGCCAACTGCTGCGGATGCTCCTCACGCGGAATGTGAACGATCGAGTAGAAGGCGGTAACCGCGTCGAAGGAGCCGTCGTCGAAGTCCAGCGCCGTGAAGTCGCCCTCGACGAAGCGCGCCTGCGGAACCGTCTGGCGGGCGCGGCGCAGCTGCTCTTCGGAGATGTCGACGCCGACGACGTCGAAGCGCTCGGCGAGGCGGCCTGTCTTCTCACCGCCGCCGCAGCCGAGGTCGAGCACGTGCGCACCGTCCTCCAACCGCGCCGCGAGCTCGCCGAGATACCGCTCCCACGGATCGCCCACGATGCCTTCCGCCCACACCCCGAACCGCGGCGCGAGCGCGTTGTAGCCGTCGCGGACGATTCGTGCGCGCTCGTCGGTCCTCACGCCGTCTCCCAGACCGAGACGTGCTTCGTGCTCTCGCTCGTGAACGGGCTGCGGTCCCAGTCGCTCCAGCGCTCGCGCAGGCGCAGACCCGCGAGCTGCGCCATCAGGTCGAGCTCGGCCGGCGAGACAGCCCGGAACGGCATCGAGATCCGCTGCCAGCTGCCGTCGACGAGCGTGAAGTGGTGCGACACGAGCCGCTGCGTGTCGGCGTCGTACTCGTCGACGCCCACATGCGTGTCGCTCAGGTCGAAGACGCTCAGCCGCTCGGGCGGCCGCACGCCGACCTCGACGACGAAGCACCCGCCCGGCGCGAGGTGCGCCGCCGCGTTCGCGAACGTCGCGACCTGGCCCTCCTGTGTCGTCTGGTTGTTGATCGAGTTGAAGACGATGTAGGCGAGCGAGAACGTGCCGTCGACGCGCGTCGTCGCGTAGTCGCCGATCTCGACGGGGATCTCGTCGCCGCCAGGCTTCTTGCGGAGCTGGGCGACCATGTCCGGCGAGAGGTCGATGCCCGCGACGCGGACGCCTCGTTGCGCCAGAGGAAGCGCGATCCTCCCGGTCCCGATCGCGAGCTCGAGCGCGCCGCCGCCGGCGAACGGCTCGAGGAAGTCGACTACCGGCTCGACCGGCATCTCCGCGGTCGACTCGTCGTAGCGCTCGGCGATGGGGCCGGCGAACCAGTCCCGCTCCGTCACAGCGGCAGGGCCCGAGTGAAGGCGACCGTGACCTCCGTGGTGACGTAGCCGAGCCGGGCGTTGACGGCCTGCATGCTCTCGTTGCCGGTCTGCGTGTACGTGACGAGCCGGCGGACGCCGTTCGCCGCGGCCCACTCGATCTGGCGCTCCTTCAGCGCGGAGGCGAGCCCGCGCCGGCGCCAGTCGCGCCGGACGACGGTGAGGCCGTGCTCCGCCTTCGTCGGCTCGTCGGCCCAGCGCAGCAGGCCCGCGTAGCCCACGATCTCGCCGCCGGCGAGTGCGGCGAAAGACCCCTCCGGAAGCGTCCCGCCCTCGAGGAGCCAGGTCTCGAGGGAGATGTCGAGCCCCTCGATCGGCATGTCCTCGTAGCCCTCCTGCGCGAGTGGGTACGCGGCCTCGAGGAGATCCGGCTGCTCCTCGAGCGAGACGAGCTCGACGCCGTCGATCTCGCGCGGCTCGGACGCGCCGACCTCGAGTACCTGCTGCACCTCACGGCGCAACTCCTCGAAGCCGAAGCGCTGCGCGAAGGCGATCGAATGGTCGTCGTCGCCCGCGACATGCGAGCCGGCGCGGCTCGTATCCCTGGCCGACCGCGTGGGCGGTGAGGTGCTCGAGCAGGGCGGCGCCGACACCGCGGCCACGCTTGTCGGGCAGGACCCGCGGCGCCACGTGGGCGTTTCCCGTGTCCGAACGGTTGACGAGCCCGCTTCCGGCGAGCTCGCCGCCCAACTCGGCGAGGACGTGCAGGTCGCCGGGCTTGACGGCGCTCCTGAGCTCGTCGAGGTCAGGTGCTCGCTCATTCGGCAGGACGGCGCGGCGCACTTCCAGCCACGCCTCGAGGTCGGCGTCGGTGCTCGCGGGGCGGATCTCGATCACCGGGTGGACCATCACCGGGCGCTCCCACCGACGACGATCACCGGTGGCAGCTGGCGGTAGCCGAGCCGCTCGTTGAGCGCGCGCATGGGCGCGTTGCCCTCGACCATCTCGCTCGTGAGCTCGCGGTAGCCGCTGTCCGCCGCCCACTTGATCTGCGCCTGCTTCAGCGCGCTCCCGAGGCCGCGGCGGCGATGGCTGCGACGGACGGCCGTCAGGCCGTGCTCGAGCCGGTGCGGAAGGCCCGTCCGGCACAACCGCGCGTAACCGACGACGCGATCGCCGTCGAGCGCGACGAGCGCCGGCCCATCCGCGCGGGTTTCCCGCTCGAGCCACTCCTCGTAGGGCGGGACCTCGCCGACCAGCGGCACGTGGATCTCCGGCAGGCATTCCGCCCAGACCTCGTAGGCCTGCTGCAGGTGCTCGTCGCGCAGCGGGACGATCCCCGGCGCGGCCTCCCCGTCGCCGCGCCGCAGCTTCCGCAGGACGGTGATCTCCCGCGTGAGCTCGCGAAAGCCCCGCTTCTCGGCGAACGCGAGCGACTCCGCGTCTCGGACGCGGCCCCACATCGACTCGCGGCCGATCGCCGTCGCACGCTCGCGAGCCGCCTCGAGGAGCACCGAGCCGATGCCGCGCTTTCGCCCGTCCGGCAGCACCCGCACCATCGCCAACGCGTTGCCGGCCGCACTCGAGCGGACGACGTAGGCGTAGCCGTCGCCCGACTCGTGGAGCAGGAAGTCGCCGTCCGCGGCCTCTCGCAGGTGCTCGACAGTCGTGGGGTTGTCCGGCTCGATCGCATTGACGATCTCGACGCAGCGCTCGAAGTCGGCACTGTCCCTGTCGACCTCGCGGATCACCCCGACCTCTTCAGCTTCCCGTGCTTCTTGGCGTAGCGCTCGCCCGTGCGGAAGGTCCAGAGCCCGAGCGGGATCGAGACCGCGCCGATAACGAGCAGCGCCCAGATCTCGGTCGTCAGGTCGGACAGGCCGGCGCCGTTGATGATGGCCGCGCGGCAGCCGCGGAGCGCGTAGGTCGCCGGCGAGATCTTGGCCAGCGCCTGCATCCAGCCGGGCAGCACCGAGACCGGGTAGTAGACGCCCGAGACCACGAGCAGCAGACCCTGCGCGACGAAGCCGAGCTGCGTGCCCTTCTCGGGCGAGATCAGCGGCAGGACCGCGGTCATCATCCCGATCCCGATGAACGAGATCGAGGCGACGACGAGCACCACGAGCGCGGCCGCGTAGTTGGCGTCGTGCAGGTGCAGGCTGAAGAAGGCGGCGACCACGCCGAAGAGCAGGCACCGCGCGGACGACCCCGTAGCCGACCGCGAACAGCCCCATTCCGATCAGGTGCACGGGCCGGGAGAGCGGCGCCATGAACGTGTACTCGATCGTCCCCTCCCAGCGCTCCCAGGCGACCGTCTCGGTGAGGATCTCGAAGATGATCCCGAGGTAGGCCCAGATGACGGCGCCGACGAGCAGGATCGTCGTCACCTTCTCGACGTCGATCTGGCCGCCGACGGCCGGGATCCCCTTCGCGATGAAGACGATCGTCAGCGTGTTCGCGACCGTCCAGAGGAAGAACGCGACGTCCCACCAGATGTAGCGCTTGACGAGGTAGATGTTGCGCTCGATCACGCCACTGAGCCCGACGAGCTCGTGGCGCAGCGCGAGGCTTGAACCGCGCACTCAGTTGTCACCTCCGTGGCCGTTCTCGAAGGCGTGGCCGCTGGCGGCGAAGAACGCCTCCTCGAGGGTGGCCGAGTCGTAGCGGGCCTTCAGCTGGTCGGCCGGCTCCAGGCAGAGCAGCTCGCCGTTGTCGAGGATCCCGACGCGGTCGGCGAGGGTCTCGGCCTCGGCCAGGTCGTGGGTGCAGAGCAGGACCGTCGCGTCGTGCTCGGCGCGGACCTCACGGATGAACTCCTGCACCTCCTGCTTCGAGCGCGGGTCGAGGCCCGTCGTCGGCTCGTCCAGCAAGAGCAGGATCGGCGCGGTCAGGAGCGCGCGGGCGAGCGCGACCTTCTGCTGCATCCCGCGGGAGAGGTTCTCCATCGGCTCGTCGCGGCGGTCCTTGGGAAAGCCGACGCGCGTCAGGATCTCCGGGATCTTGTCCTTGGTCTGGTTCGGGCGCAGGCCGTAGAAGCGCGCGGCGTAGCTCAGGTTCTCGGTCGCGCTCATCTTCTTGAAGAAGCTCGCCTCGACCGAGACGCGGTTGACCATCCGGCGCACCGCGCGGGTGTCCCGGAAGGCGTCGCGGCCGAAGACCGTCGCCGTGCCGCCGTCCGGCAGAAGCAGCGTCGAGAGCAGCCGGACCAGCGTCGACTTGCCCGACCCGTTCGGGCCGAGGATCGCGACGCATTCGCCGCGCTCGATGGTGAAGTCCACGCCCTTGAGCGCGGCCACGCGGCGCTTGCCGCGGCCGTCACGCCGGACGAACTCCTTGCGCAAGTTGTGGACTACGAGGGCCTGCATGCTGCTCCTGGATCGCGGGACGGGAAGACCGGCGCCGGCCTGAAGGTCAGGCGGCGCCCGAACGACTCTGAGTCAGCCCGTTGGCAGCATTGCCCGACCACCTTACCTAGGGCTCCTGACAGCGGCAAGTGTCCGGCCCTTGAGCGATCGCTCACACTTGCCGATACGCGGTGCGGAGCCGCTGTGACCTACGACGAGACCTGGGACGACGTTCCTGCCCGCCGTTTCCCGCTCGCCGCAATAGCGGTCGTGCTTGCGCTCGGTGCTCTGGCGGCTGCGATGTACGTCGTGGTCCGCCAGAGCACCATCACCAGCGCCGAGCGCACGGCGCGCCAGGAGGAGGTCGGCAAGCTCGAGCAGCGCGTCGCGGCCCTGGAGTCGAGGAACGTGGCGCTCTCAGGGCAGCTCGGCTCGGCCGTGAAGTCGCTGAAGCAGAAGGAAAGCGGGATCGCGCCGCTCGCCAAACGCGTCCTGAAGAGCGTCTTCACGATCCAGACCGAGAGCGGGCTCGGCAGCGGCTTCATGGCCTGGCGCGACAGCACCGGCACCTACATCGTGACCGCGAACCACGTCGTCGAAGGCCAGCTCGGGACCGGCGTCCAGATCTCGCGCAAGGGCGGCCAGTGGACCGGTGAGATCTCGGGCACCGACCCGAAGCACGACCTCGCCGTGATCCGGATCGAGGGCCAGCCGGCCGGGGCCGAGCCGCTCTGGCAGGCGCCGCGCCGGACGCTGCCGCAGACCGGTGACGAGCTGCTGCTGGTCGGCAGCCCCTACGGGCTCTACGGGACGGTGACGACAGGCGTCGTCAGCCGCGTCTCGTGGAAGGTGATCCAGACCGACGCGGCCGCCAACCCCGGCAACTCGGGCGGCCCCGCGCTGGACAAGCACGGCCATGTGGTCGGCGTCCTGGTCGCCGGCGGCGGCGAGAACCTGAACTTCGCGATCCCGATCCGCCAGCTCTGCCTGAAGCTGCGGCAGTGCTGACCTAGCGCCGCCGGCCGACGACGAGGCTGACCCTGGCGCCGTTCGCCAGGCGCCTCCCCGGTCGAGGCTTCTGCGAGAGGACTCTTCCGCGCTTCTTGAGCGGCGCGCGCTTGTACCTCACGCGGCCGACGCGGCAATGGGCCTTCCTGATCCTCATCCTCGCCTTCGGCAGCGGCTTGCCCACGACGTGCGGGACCACGCAGGGCGGTACGAACGGCGGAGGTGGCGGAGCCGGCGGGCCGAGCTGCAAACGGGCCGCGGAGACCACGTAGTTCGCACCGTCGTAGCTCGACCCGGCCTGGACGAGCCGCTCGCTGGAGTCGACCTGCTGGATCGCGAGCGCCCAGCCGTAATCCGCCCCGCCCAGGATGTCGTACGTCCGCGTTCCGCCGTCGCCGAAGCCGGAGTCGAGCGAGCCGTCGTCGTTGTAGCGGGCCAGTGCGTATTTGATGTCGGCCGTGCTCGCGTCGAGGCCCCCGGCGATGACGCGGCCGTCCGCCCCGACGCTGAGAGCCGTGGAAATCACGTTCGCGTGAAATCTCGTTGTGACGATCCCACCTCTACCGAATCCAGCGTCCAGCGAGCCGTCGGCGTTGTAGCGCGCCAGCCGGAACTCGTGGGAGGTCCCGCTGTAGCTGCTGTCCCCGGTGACGACGATCTTTCCGGTTGGTAGCAGCGCAGCCGCTTCCGTCCATTGCTGGTTCGGCGCGGGTGTGACGACGACGCCGTGGTTGCCGAAGCTCGGGTCGAGCTGCCCGTCCGACAGGTAGCGGACGACCGAGAAGTCGACGGAGTTGTGGAGATCTGCGGTCGCGCCGACGACGATCCGGCCGTCACCCTGCAGCAGAACCGCCTTCCCCCAGTCCTGGTCGGACGGGTCGCCCAGGAGGGTGTCGACCACGCCGGCCGACCCGAAGCTCGGGTCCGGATCGCCGTTCGGCAGCAAGCGCACGACGCTGATCCCACCTGTCGCCAGCAGCTCGCCGGCGCAGACGATCTTGCCGTCGGGCTGAACGGCCACCGCATACCCGGAGCCGTACTGCGCTCCGTACGTGCAGATCCCCGAGCCGCAGAAGCTCGTGTCGAGTGAGCCCGCCTCGGTGTAGCGCACGACCGAGAGCTCCTCGCCGTTCTGGCCGTACGACGTGCCCGCAACTACGAGTTTCCCGTCAGGCGTCAGCGCCGCCCCGAAGAGCCGGTCGGCGCCGTCCGGGCTGATGTTGATCGGCGTCCGGACGATTCCGCCGCTGCCGAAGGAGGGATCGAGAGTGCCGTTCTGGGTCAGGCGGATCGCCAGGAAGTCGCCCTGGTCGGCCGCGGGACGAGTCGGAAGCGGCGGCCCCGGCGGCGGGGCGGGCGGAGGCGGCGGCTGCTCGCTCACGTCTCCGGCGAGCAGGATCTTTCCGTCGGCCTGAACGGCCGCCGCGTAGGCCTGCGCGTCCGAGCCGGCGAAGGCGATCCCGACGCGGCCACCCGTCCCGAAAGTCGAGTCGAGATCGCCTGGCGCACGCGGCGCATCCCCGGCGAGAGCAACAGTGGCCAAAATGCAGGCTGTTATCGCGGCGAGGCCGATCCGTAGCGCCATGCCGACCGACCCTACTCCTGCGGATCGCGCCGACCAAGCCCGCGGCCTCGACAACATCCGCAGCTTCGACTAATCTGCTGCGCAGTGCTCGCCGCGGAAGGCGGGCACGGAGGCATTGGGGCCTCACGACTTCGGAGTCGTGGGCCCTTTTTCTTTGGTCCGACAGAAGGAGGAGGCAAGTGAAGTACAAGCTCGAGTACATCTGGCTGGACGGCTACGAGCCCGTTCCGAACCTGCGCAGCAAGACGAAGATCGTCGACTTCGAGACGGAGCCGACTCTCGACCAGCTGCCGCTGTGGAACTTCGACGGCAGCTCGACGCGCCAGGCGGACGGCTCGAGCTCGGACTGCTTCCTCCGTCCGGTTGCGCTCTTCCCCGACCCGGCGCGAAACCACGGGCGCCTCGTCATGTGCGAGGTGCTCCTGCCGGACGGGTCGCCGCATCCGTCGAACAGCCGCGCCGCGATCTCGGACGACCCAGACGCCTGGTTCGGCTTCGAGCAGGAGTACTTCCTCTACAAGGACGGCGCCCCGCTCGGGTTCCCGAAGGAGGGCTTCCCGCCGCCGCAGGGCGAGTACTACACGGGCGTCGGCTTCAAGAACGTCGGGGACGTCGCTCGGCAGATCGTCGACGAGCACATCGACCTCTGCGTCGAAGCCGGCATCGCGATCGAGGGCGTCAACGCCGAGGTCGCGAAGGGCCAGTGGGAGTTCCAGATCTTCGGGCAGGGCGCCAGGCGCGCCGCCGACGAGCTCTGGATCGCGCGGTACCTGATGGTCCGCCTCTGCGAGCGGTACGGCGTCGACGTCAACTTCCATCCGAAGCCGCTCGGCGCGGAGGTCGACTGGAACGGCTCCGGGCTGCACACGAACTTCTCGACGAAGCACATGCGCGAGGTCGGCGGCGAGGAGTACTTCGCGGCGCTGATGGGAGCGTTCTCGGAGGCGCGTGACGAGCACATCGCCTGCTACGGGCCCGAGAACCACCTCCGCCTGACCGGCCTCCACGAGACGGCGGCGATCGACGAGTTCACGCACGGCGTCGCGGACCGCGGCGCGTCGGTCCGTATCCCGCACAGCTTCGTCAACGACGGACACCGCGGTTACCTCGAGGATCGCCGGCCGAACTCGATGGCCGACCCGTACCGCATTACCGGCCGAATCGTGCAGACGATTCAGTCGGTCACCGCTCAGGCGCTGATCGAGGACGCGTTCGCGGCATAGCCACTGTGGTCGTGCGCGACCTCCGAGCTGATGACTGGCCGGAGGTCGCGCGCATCTACCGCGAGGGGATCGAGACGGGCAACGCGACCTTCGAGACCGAGGTGCCGTCCTGGGAGGAGTGGGACGCGTCGCACCTCGCAGCCCACCGGTTCGTGGCCGAGCGCGACGGGCGGGTCGTCGGGTGGGTCGCGCTTCTGCCGGTCTCGTCGCGTGAGTGCTACTCGGGCGTGGCCGAGGTCAGCGCGTACGTGAGCGAAGAAGCGCGCTCGCAGGGTGTGGGGCGCGAGCTGCTCGCGGCCGCGATCGAGAGCGCTGAGCGAGGTGGGATCTGGACGCTGCAGACGAGCGTCTTCCCGGAGAACGAGGCGAGCCTGCGGCTGCTACGGCGCTTCGGCTTCCGCGAGGTCGGCAGGCGCGAGCGGATCGGCCGCCTGCACGGCATCTGGCGCGACACGGTTCTGGTCGAACGGCGAAGCGAGGTGATCTCATGACGAAGGTCGAAGCGGTCGTCCTGCGGGAGCGCGTCGAGATCGTGATCGACGCGGTCGAGGAGCAGACCGGCCACGTCGGCGTGACGGTCGTCGAGGCGGTCGGGCACGGACGCGAGCGCGGGATCACGCACGAGTACCGCGGGCGAGTGTTCGAGTCGCGCTTCCTGCCGAAGGCGCTCCTGACCTTCATCGTCGAGGACGCGCTCGCCGAGGCCGCAGCCGAGACGATCGCCGACGCGGCCCGCTCCGGAAACGACTGCGGCGACGGGCTCGTCTGGACGACCCGCGTCGAGCACGTCACGCACAACCGCACCGGGAAGCCGTTGGAGGAGGCCGCATGAGCAACTCAGACCTCCTGATCGCAGCGAACACCACCTGGGTCGTCGTCGCGGCGATCCTCGTGATGTTCATGCAGGCCGGCTTCGCGTTCCTCGAGGCGGGCCTGACGCGGATGAAGAACGCCGCGCACATCGCCGGCAAGAACGTCCTCATCTTCGGCGTCTGCTCGCTCGTCTACTGGGCGGTCGGCTTCGGGATCGCGTTCGGCGACGGCAACGCGGTCTTCGGCACGAGTGGCTTCGCGCCGTCCGTCGACTCGCTCCTCGCGGTGGGCAAGGCGCCGTACTCGTTCTTCACGACCGTCCCGGGGGCCGCCGGCTACATGTTCGAGGTCGTCTTCGCGGGTGTCTCGCTCGCGATCGTCTGGGGCGCGATGGCCGAGCGCGCGAAGCTCTGGGTCTATTTCGTCTTCGGCGCCCTCTTCACGGTCATCTACTCGATCACGTCGCACTGGGTCTGGGGCGGCGGCTGGCTGTTCGGGCTCGGGATGCAGGACTTCGCCGGCTCGACGGTCGTCCACTACCAGGGCGCCCTGGCCGCGCTCGCCGGCGCGTTGCTCCTAGGCCCGCGAATCGGCAAGTTCGACGGCAAGCGCGGGAACGCGATCCCCGGCCACAACATCCCGTACGCCGTCCTCGGGACGATCATCCTCTGGTTCGGCTGGTTCGGGTTCAATCCGGGCTCGACGCTCGGCGTCGTGACCGGGAACCGGGTCGGCTTCTTCGCCTACGTCGCGCTGACCACGAACCTCGCTGCGGCCGCAGGCGCGGTCAGCGGCGCGATCACAGCCTGGCTCGTGCTGCGCAAGCCGGACATCTCGATGATGCTGAACGGCGTCCTCGCAGCGCTGGTCGCCGTTACCGCGGCGTCCGGGTTCGTGGCGCCCTGGGCCGCGGTCGTGATCGGGCTCGTCTCGGGCGTGATCGCGGTGGTCGGCGTGCTCGGCGGTCGAGCGGATCGGGATCGACGACCCGATCGGCGCGGTCGCCGTACACGGCGTGTCGGGCGTCTGGGGCACGATCGCCACCGGCCTCTTCGCCGTCCCCGCGCTGGCCGCGACGCTGAACACGGGCAGCGGCGGCTTCGTCTACACCGGCTCGCTGCACCAGGTCTGGATCCAGCTGATCGGCCTCGCCGCGGTCGGCGCGTTCACGTTCAGCGCCTCCTTCGGCTGCCTCTGGACGATGAAGCGCCTCTGGGGCATCCGTGTCGAGGAAGAGACCGAGACCGCCGGCCTCGACGTCTCCGAGCATGGCATGTGGGGTTACCCGGAGTTCTACATCCCCGTCCCCGGCGGCTACGGCACCGAGGCGCACGGTCATTTGCTCGGCCACGGCCACACGCATCGTCCGCCCGCCAAGCCAGAGTTGGAGGAAGCCGCATGACGAAAGACACCTGCACGTGCGAGAAGCCGGTCCTGCGTGAGAGCTCCGACCAGAAGGGCTCGAGCCAGAGCTGGTGCGGACGCTGCAAGAAACCGCTCACGCTGCGCCTGGCGCAGTTCCGTAGCGCGTTCGCCTGAACATCGCTGCAGTTGCATCCTTGGGCGGCGCTCTTTCGATCTAGCTGTAGCCGACGGCCTTCAGTTTGGCCAGCGCCCGATCGATCATCCCTGCTCCTTTGGCGTCTCCAAGTCTCCGCTGCAGATATGCGCCAATTGCCGCCTTCTTCCGCGGAAGGTGACTCGCGGCGTACCTCAGTTCAGCGCCGAAAACAATCTCTCCCCGAGCCAGTAGCGCGTTCGCCCTGGACACTCTCGCAGGGGCCCTAGCAGTGCGGAACGACTCCCCCAGTTGCGTCTCTGTATCGGCCCATGCGTTGATCAGCGCCTTTACGTGCGCGCGCGTGGCCTTGGGCGTTAGACCCTCCTCCGCCGCTCCCTCTGCCTTCGTGACTCGCGCATTCGCTCGGTTGAGCATCGCTAGGTACTGGGCCTTTGTGAGAGTCGCTGAAGCCTGAGTCCCGGACGTGCTTCGCGAGCTCGTGCTGCCGCAGCCACCGACCACGAGCAAAAGCGCGGCAAGCGCGACTCCATGCAAGGCGCGCATCACATACATCCGAGTCCCCAGCGCGTTTGCCTAACGGCGCTTGAACGTAACGGTGACGGTGCGCGTGACGTCGTCGGTGACGGTCGTGCCGCTCTCGGACAAAGCCAGAAACCCGATGAGCGTCAGGCGGATTCTTCCCACTGCGAAGAATCATCGCACGTGCAAACTCCGTTAGCTTCCGCGGAGCCTTGCGGTACCAGTTCGTCGACTGCCGCTGGGAGCTCGGCACGCCAGATGAGCGGACGGGAGCTCTATTTCGCCGGACACATCCCCGGCGCGTCGTTCCTCGACGTCGACACGGATCTGAGCGCGCCGCCCGGCGAGCGCGGACGTCACCCGCTGCCGGACGCGCACGACTTCGCGCGAGCGGCCTCGCGCGCCGGGATCGGCTACGGCGTCTTCGTCGTCGCCTACGGGAACATGGGCGGGCCCGAGCGGCTCTGGTGGCTGCTGCGCCACTTTGGCCACGACGACTGCGCAGTGATCGACCTCGAGGCCTGGCACGGGCCGCTCCGCGCCGGCGAGGAGGAGATCGAGCCCGGCGACTTCGACCCGCTTCCGCGCGAGGGCGACACGATCGAGGCGGACGATCTCGCCCGGCGGCTCGACGAGCTCGTGATCGTCGACGCGCGCCTGCCCGACCGGTTTCGCGGCGAGGAGAACCCGGTCGACAAGGTGCCGGGCCGCATCCCCGGCGCCCGCAACGCGCCCTGGAGCGACCCGCTGCCCGACCTCCCGGACGGCGAGCTCGTGGCCTACTGCGGCTCGGGCGTCACCGCCTGCGTCGTGCTGCACCGCCTCTGGCTCCAGGGGCGCGAGGGCAAGCTCTACCCCGGCTCCTGGAGCGAGTGGGAACAGAACGACTTGCCGGTCACGAGAGGCTGAAGGTGACCGTCACCGTCTCCTGCACCGTCTGCGTGCCGGGCTCGATCGGCGTGCTCGCCTGGTCGACTGCCCGGTAGGCGAGCGGCACGGGCTGCGGAGCCTCCGAGCCCTCCACGATCCGCTGTGCCGAGCCGAGATCGGCGCCGGCCTCGCGCGCAAGAGCCGTCGCCTTGCCACGGGCCTCCGCGAACGCCGAGCGCAGCGCTTCCTGCTGCAGATCCGCGTTGCTCGAGCGGTCGAACGAAGGCCCGGAGGTCTCGTTCGCGCCCGCGGCGACTGCTGCGTCGACCGCCTTCCCGGCGAGCGAGAGCTCGTGCACGGTCACGGAGATGCTGCTGCTCGCGCTGAAGCCGTCGGGCGCGCCCGTGTCGGTGGTGCGCGGATAGACCGACACGTCCTGCGTCTGCAGCTCGTCCTTTGCCAGGCCGAGACGCCGCAGAGCTGCGATCACGCGGCGCATCTGCTGCGCGTTTGCGGCGCTCGCGGCCTGCGCGGTCGCGCCGTCGGTCTCGACGCCGAAGCTGAACTGCGCCGTGTCTGGCTTGGCGCGGACCGTCCCCGTGCCGCTGACGGTGATCGTGCGCCCGCTCACGGACGGGGAGCCCTGCGCGGCGCCCGGCCGGCCCACGCCGGCGAAGGCGACGCCCAGGCCGAGCGCCGCGGCCAGAGCCGCAATCGAAGCGATCTTCATCGTGTCCTCCCGTTTCGGATACGGCGTGCATACGCCGCCGGGAGGGCGCTAGGTCACGCGGTGGCTGCGGATGACTCGCCGCTGAGCCCGCGCAGGTAGGGCTGCCAGCCGTTCGGGATCCGCGGTGTCGCGAGGTGAATGAAGAGCACCGGCGCCGGGGGCCGAGGCTTCGCGCGCAGGGCCATCGAGACCTCCTCCGGAAGCCGGTTTCCCTTCTTCATGTTGCACGGCGCGCACGAAGTGACGACGTTCTCCCAGACCGACTCGCCCCCACGGCTCCGCGGAACCACGTGGTCGAGCGTCAGCCGCCCGCTGGTGGTCCCGCAGTAGACGCAGCGCCAGCCGTCGCGGGCGAACAGGGCGCGCCGCGAGATCTTCCGCTGCAGCGTCCGCGGCACGCGGACGTACTGGACGAGCCGGATCACGTGTGGGCGCGGGAAGACGGTTGTCGAGGATCTGAGGGGGTCGTCCAGCTCCTCGATCACCTCGGCCTTGCCCTTGAACACGAGCACGTGAGCACGCCGAACGGTGGTCACGTTCAGTGGCTCGTAGCTTGCGTTCAGGACGAGAACCTGCTGCACGCCGAAAACTTTAGCGAGACATGGCGCGCTCGACGGCCTCGGCTTCCTCCGGCGAGAGCGCCACGGAGGGCCGGCCGCGGTCGAGCTCCTTCATGTAGATGCGCGCGTAGTCGCGCCCCTGGATCGCGGTGACGACGACGCCGGTCCGCTGCGAGTCGAGCACGGCCAGCGACGCGGACTGGTGCCCGCCGGTGTCCTCGTAGGCGTCATAGCGGACGATCGAGACGTTCCGGACCGACTCGTCGACGCGCCGGTCGACGCGGACGAGACCCGACGCGACCTCGTCGACCGCGCGGTGCAGGTCGTCGATCCGCGCCTGCAAGGAGACGGCGAAGTCGACGAGATCGGACTTCTCTTCGCCGATGAGCGTTGACTGGGCCGCGCGCAACCGCCGCACCCGCAGCCAGATCCAGAGGGCGACGAGCAGGGCCAGGACCGCGCAGGCGGCAGCGCCGATCGCGATCCAGGCGGCGGTCGCGGCGGAGAAGCTCATGAACTACGCGACGGAGAAGATGACCGGGTAGTCGGCGGAGTTGTTGTCGGTCTTCGTCTCGCCCGCGACGGGCTGCACCTCGACCTTGATCGTCGCGGAGGTCGCGAAGCTGACGTTCGAGATGTTGCGGAAGGTGACCGTGCTCTCGTCACCCGGGTTGAGGAAGTTGATCTTCGCGTTCTTGACGATGTTGCCGCCCTTCGACTGCTCGATCGTCAGCTTCACCGGCACCGAGAAGACCTGCGAGTTGCCGGTGTTCTTGACGGTCACCTCGAATGCCATGTTGACGGTGACGGTGATGTCGGTCTGCGTGGTCGTGCTCAGCTCCGTGCCGGCCGGCAGGACCTTCGTCGTCACCAGCCCGGTGCCGCACGGGCAGTTCTGGCCGGCGGTCGCGGCGCCGGCGAGACGCGATTGGATCTGCGCCATCGCAGTCGTCGAGGCGAGCTCGGGGTTCTGCAGGAACCCGGATGGGGGCACCAACGGGCCGCCGTTGTCGTTCGTGCCGGTGACTCCCTGGTGGTCGAGCTCCGTCGTCGCCGGGCCCCTGAACGAGTCGTCCCAGATGACGTCGCTCGCGAGCAGCCGGCGCATCTGCAAGGCGAGTAGGCCGGCCGCCTGCTGCGTGTCCTTCGAGCCGGCTGTCGCGCCGAGCGCGTTCGCGAGCCCGGCGAGGCCGCTGACGCGGTACTCGAGCGCCTGAATCACCGCCTGGTGCTCGTCGCGGAGCGGGCCGGGCGGCGTGATCCCGCGCGCGCGGTTGACGTCTTGCTGCTCCTGGCGCGCGAGGCCGGAGATCTGCTGCTGCAGCTGCGCGCGCTTCACGCCGGGCGTCAGCAGCGCTTGGCCGAGCTGGCGGCCGATCTGCTGCGACGTGGAGCCGACGTCCGCGATCTTCGTCATGTAGCTCTTGTACGTCTTCGTCTTGCCGGAGGCCTGGCAGCTCTGGATCCAGAAGACGAGCAGGACGATGATCAGGATCGCGAAGGCGATCAGGCCGACCAGGCGGAGCAGCGGCGTCAGATTTTGCGGGGCGCGCGGCGGGCGGCTCGGCCCGTCGGGTCCCCGGCTGCCGGGGCGACGGATGATCCGTTGAGTCCGCGACGTCTCCTCTGTCGCCGGTTCGTCCTCGAAGAAGTCGAAGTCGATGTCGGGATCGTGCTCGCTCATTGGCCTCTTTGCAGGAAAAACCCGGCCCACTCTAACGAGTTCCCCGGCGGGCGCAGGATTCGGCCGAAGCGCGCGAAAAACTGAGGATCGTGTCCGAGCCGGCCCTGGCGCTCACCACAAGCGAGCTCGTCGTCGACCGCTACCGGCCGCTCCGGCCGCTCGGCAGCGGCGGCTCGGGCTCGGTCTGGCTCGCCCGCGACGAGCGCAACGGCCTCGACGTCGCGCTGAAGATCGTTCCGCGCGAGGGCAAGGCGGCGACGAGAGCCGAGCGCGAGGCGCTTGCAGCTGCGCGCCTGCGCCACAAGCACTGTCTCCGCGCCTACGCGCTCGAGCGCGACAGCCGCAACGTCTACATCGCCTACGAGTACGTCCCCGGCCAGACCATGCGGCAGGCGCTGCGGGCAGGCGAGCTGAACGACGCGGCCGCCGTCGAGGCTGCGGCGCAGGTGCTCGAGGCGCTCGCACACGCGCACAGCCGCGGGGTCGTCCACCGCGACGTCAAGCCCTCCAACATCCTCGTCGCCGAGAGCGAGGAGATCTCTGTGCGGCTGCTCGACTTCGGCCTCGCACAGCTGGCAGAAGAGGAGTCGCTGACGGCGACCGGAGACGTGCCGGGCACGCTCGCGTACGTGCCACCCGAGCGGCTGCGCGGGGAGCCGGGCGAGCCGTCAGCGGACATCTGGGCCGTCGGGGTGATGCTCTGGGAGGCACTTGCCGGCTTCCATCCGTTCTGGAACGGCTCACTGCTCGAGACCGCGAAGCGGATCGAGACGGGCGCGGCGCCGCTCGCCCAGGTGCGGCCGGACCTGCCAAAGCCGCTCTGCGCCCTCGTCGACCGCATGCTCGCCCTCGACTCGGCCGCGCGCCCGCCGGCGGCGCTGCTGTCCCACGAGCTGCGCGACGCACTCGCCGAGCGGATTCGGCGCAAGTCGAAGGGGGGCGGGATCTCGCTCGACCTCGACCTGCCGCTTCGTCTCGCCGGCCCGGCCGCGGCTGGCGTGTTCGCCGGGTGGACGGCGGCCGCGCTGCCCTTCTACCCCGGCGCCGCGGGCGCGCTGCTCGGCGTTCTCGCCTTCGCGCTTGCGTTCGCCCGGCCGCTGATCGGCCTTGCGTTCGCCCTCGCGGTGCCGCTCTTCCCGCTCGGAAACATCTCGTCCGGGCTGGCGATCGTCTACGGCTTCCTCGCCTGCATCTGGCTCGCGCTCGCCTGGCGCTCGCCGGAGGACGGCCTGTTCGCCACCGCGGGCCCGCTGCTCGCGCCGATCCAGGCGCTCGGCCTGCTGCCGCTCGCCGCCCAGGGCGTGCGCAGCCTCCCGCGCCGGGCGGTGCAGGTCGCAGTGGCGGTCCTGCTCGCTGCGATCGTCGCCGGGCTCAGGCACGCCTCGCTGCCGTTCACCGGCGCCGCGCCTCCGAAGGGGCTCGGGATCGCCGGCAGCCAGGACCCCGTGGCCGTCGCCTACGCGCTCGGGCGCGCGCTGCTCGACCGCCCGCAGCTACTCCTCGAAGCGCTCGTCCTCGCGGCCGTAGCAGTCGCGATGCCGTTCGCCCGCGCCCGCGGCCCCTGGGGAATCGCCGGCCTCGGCGCCGCCATGATCGCGCTCACGCTCCTGCCTGCACCCACCGTCGCAGCTGCGCCGCTCGTCGTCGCCGCCTGGGCCACCTGCATCGTCCTGGCGCTCAAGGCCCGGAGTTAGAGTTCCGGCAGGGGGCATAACCCCCGCGGCATGAGCGTCCTCAGGAACATCGAGAACCGGATCGAGGGCCTGTTCGAGGGCGTCTTCGGCAGGGCCTTTCGCACGCACGTGCAACCGGTCGAGCTCGCGCGCAAGCTGGTCAAGGAGATGGAGGACCATCGCGTCGTCTCCGTCTCGCGCGTGTACGCGCCCAACGAGTACGTCGTCTACCTCGGCCCCACCGACCGCGAGCAGTTCGCGAGCTACGAGGAATCGCTGTGCAAGGAGCTCCAGGACTACGTCGCCGAGAACGCGCGCCGCGAGCGCTACGAGCTGCTCTCGCCGCCGGAGGTGAAGTTCGAGACCGACGACGACCTCGAGATGGGCGAGTTCGGAATCGCCACCCGGATGGTCCAGGGCGCGGTCCCGAAGCCCGGCGAGCCGCCCTCGGAGCCCGAGCCCGGCGCGACGATGATCTACCGCAAGCCGGTGGAGACCGAGGCGGTGTCCGTGGAGGAGCTCGGCCTCGGGCGCGAGACCGTCAGCCTCGAGGTCAACGGCAAGAAGCACGAGCTCGATGGCGTCCAGACGACGATCGGGCGCTCCAAGGAGTGCGAAATCCAGCTGCCCGACCCGAACGTCTCGCGCAAGCACGCCGAGGTCCGCCAGGAAGGCGCGGCCTACTGGGCGATCGACCTCGACTCCACGAACGGGATGGAGGTGAACGGGCGCCGCCTCAAGCGGGCGAAGCTGCGCCAGGGCGACACGATCACGGTCGGCTCGACCGAGCTCGTCTTCCGGCGGGAGACCGAGTGATTCGGGCGTCGATCGCCGTCGAGGAGGCGCTGCTCGTCCTCAAGGTCGTCTTCCTCGTCCTGCTCTACCTCTTCATCTGGCGGATCGTGCGGTCGGCGGTGCGCGACGTCACGCTTCCGCAGGAGAGCTTCATCCTCGCGCCGGGCTCGATCCCGGGCCTCGGCGGCGGCGAGGAGCACGCGGTCGAGGCCGGCAAGCTCGACGGTCCTGAAGAGCCCCGCCCTGGACGAGGGCGACGAGTGGGAGCTCGACTCGAGCCCACTACGCTCGGCCGCGGCGCCCAGAACGACGTGCCGCTCGACAAGGACGAGTACGCGTCCTCGAGCCACGCGCGGATCGAGCCCCGCCGCGACGGCGTCTGGGTCGAGGACATCGGCTCCACGAACGGCACGTACCTGAACGGGATCCGCCTGACGCGGCCGAAGCGGCTGACGCCCGGCGACGTCGTGCGCGTCGGCGAGACGGAGCTGAGGTACGACGCGTGAAGGTCGCACGCAGCGCCGCCGCCACCGACCCGGGCCGCCGCCGCCGGCACAACGAGGACGCCTACGTCTGCGAGCCGCCGCTGTTCGCCGTCGCCGACGGGATCGGCGGCGCGCAGGCCGGCGAGGTCGCGTCGCGGCTCGCGGCCACCGCTCTTCGGGAGACCGGCGCAGACGGCGCGGATCCGAGGCGCCACGTCGACGCGCTGATCCAGGAGGCCAACCGCCGCGTCTACGAGCGGCAGACGAGCGACGCCTCCGCCTCCGGGATGGGAACGACGATCACCGTCGCGCTGCTCCACGACGACATGGTCTGGATCGGACACGTCGGCGACTCGCGCGCGTACCTGGTCCGAAACGGCGAGCTCGAGCAGCTGACCGAGGACCACTCGCTGGTCGCCGAGCTCGTCCGCAGCGGCAAGCTCTCGCCGGAGGAGGCCGAGACGCACCCGCAGCGCTCCGTGGTGACGCGTGCCCTCGGCACCGACCCGAACGTCGACGTCGACACCTTCGAGGTCAAGGGTCGCACGGGCGACCTCTACATGCTCTGCTCCGACGGCCTCACGACGATGGTCGACGACGGCACGATCCTCGAGGAGATCGACCGCAACCGCGACGACCTGAAGTCCGCGGCGAAGGCGCTCGTCCGCGCGGCCAACCGCGGCGGCGGCGAGGACAACATCACGGTCGTCTTCTTCGAGCTCGGGACCGAGCAGGAGCACGCCGACGCGCAAACGGTGGCGCTCCCACCGCCGCGGGAGCAGGTCGCCGACGACGAGGAGGACACCCTCGACGAGGTCGACGGGGTGAAGCCGATCGCGGTCGAGGAGGAGGCCGCCCGGCCGCGCCGCCGCGACGAGCGGCATCCGGTGCGCCGTGGCCTCCTGTTCGTGGCGCTCCTGTTCGTCGCGCTGATCGCCTGCGCATTCGCGGTCTGGGGCCTCTGGCGCTCGCACTTCGTGGGCGCCGAGGCGGACGGCCACGTCGCCGTCTACCAGGGAGTCCCGTGGGACATCGCGGGCAACGTGCGCCTCTACCGAACGGTCTACGTGAGCCCGCTGCTGACCGCCCAGCTGAGCCAGCAGGAGCGCAAGAAGCTCTTCGACCACAACCTGGTGACCGAGTCGTCGGCGCTGTCCCAGGTGCACCGCTACGAGCAGGAGATGGGTAAATGAGCGTAGGCTCGACGGAGCTCATCAAAGAGCGGAGGCGGCGGCTTTGCCGGCGCCGGGAGCGGGCATGAGTCTCCGCAACCGCGAGCTCGCGAATCTGATCGTCGTCGGGATCCTGACGGCGCTGGGGTTCGCGAGCGTCTACATCGCGCGGCAGGCGGTCGTCTCGACGGCGTCGCTCTCGTACGCCGGGTTCTTCTTCGCGCTCTACCTCGCCGCGCACCTCGTCTGCCGGCTGACGGTGCCGAACGCGGATCCGTACCTGCTGCCGATGGCCGCGCTGCTGACGGCGATCGGCCTCACCGAGATCTACCGCCTCGACCCGACCGACGCCTTCCGCCAGGCCCTCTGGATCGTGGTCGCGGTGATCGCGCTGGGCGCGACGCTGCTTCTTCTCCGCGAGGACTACCGGCGGCTGGAGAGCTACAAGTACCTCTTCGGCCTCGGCGCGATCGTGCTGCTGATGCTGCCCGCGCTCCCCGTGGTCGGCCAGTCCGTGAACGGCGCGCGTCTCTGGGTTCACGTCGGCTCGCTCCAGTTCCAGCCGGGTGAGCTCGCGAAGATCTTCCTGATCGTCTTCCTCGCGGGCTACTTGCGCGAGAAGCGCGAGGTTTTGGCGCAAGGAAGGCTGAAGGACTTCGGCCCGCTGCTTCTGATCTGGGGCGGCGCGATGCTCGTCCTCGTCGAGACGAACGACCTCGGCTCGGCGCTCCTCTACTTCGGGATCTTCCTCTCGATGCTCTACGTCGCGACCGCGCGGATCGGCTACGTGCTGGCCGGGGCGGCGCTCTTCGTCGTCGGTGCGGTCGGCGCCTACCTGACGATCGCGCACGTGCGAACGCGCGTCCAGATCTGGCTCGACCCGTGGGCGCACGTGCACACGACCGGCTATCAGGTGACCCAGTCGCTCTACTCGATCTCCAACGGCGGCTTCACGGGGGCCGGGCTCGGCAAGGGCACGTTCACGACGACGAACGGCGCGCAGCTGATCCCCTCCGCGAACACGGACTTCATCTACTCGGTGATCGCGCAGGAGCTCGGGCTGATCGGCGCGGCCGCACTGCTGCTCCTGTTCATGCTCTTCGTCGCCCGCGGGATGAAGATCGCGATGCTCGCCGACGACGGCTTCTCCAAGCTCCTCGCGACGGGCCTGACGTTCTCGTTCGCGCTGCAGACGTTCATCATCGTCGGCGGGATCCTCCGCGTGATCCCGCTGACGGGCGTCACGCTCCCGTTCGTCAGCTACGGCGGCTCGAGCGTCGTCGCGAACTTCGTGCTGCTCGCGGGCCTCCTGCTCGTGTCCAACCGCACCGGGGAGCAGCACAGGTGAACCGGCAGATCACGCGTCTCGCGCTCGTCGGCCTCGTCCTGATCGCGCTGCTGATCGTGTGGACGACCTACTGGCAGACCTGGGCGGCCGCCGGGCTCGCCGACCGCCAGGACAACGCGATCAAGCTCGTCGCGCAGTTCTCGATCAAGCGCGGCGCTCATCCGGGCGGCCGACGGCGAGATCCTCGCGACCAACAGGCGGAAGAAGACGAAGTCGGGCCAGACCATCTTCTTCCGGCGCTACCCGAAGGGCAGCCTGTTCGCGCACCTCGTCGGCTACTCGACGGTCTCGCGCGCCCGCACCGGGCTCGAGGCCTCGGAGAACGACTTCCTCACGGGCTCGAACACGAACCTGAAGAGCGTGATCGACACGACCCTCGCGAAGCTGAGCGGGGCGACGATCAAGGGCAACACCCTCTGGCTGACCATCCGCCCGTCCGCGCAGCGCGTCGCGATGCAGCAGCTCGCCGGCAAGTGCGGCGCCGCGGTCGCCCTCGACCCGCGCACGGGCGCCGTCCTCACGATGGCCTCGCAGCCGACCTTCAACCCGAACGCGGTCGAGTCGAACTTCGGCTCGATCCTGCGCACCCGTGCTCCCTGCTCGCCTGCCTCGCCTTTGCGCAACCGCGCGACCGACTACCCGCTGACGCCGGGCTCGACGTTCAAGATGATCACGACCGCAGCCGCGCTGGATTCCGGCCACTACCTGCCCAACTCGCGCTTCGTCGACAAGGGCTACTGCACCGAGTACGGCCAGAAGGTGCACAACTTCGCCGACCAGGGGAACGTCGAGGTCTTCGGCTCCGTCGACTTCCTGCAGGCGTTCGAGCACTCGATCAACGCGGTCTTCTGCGAGATCGGGCAGAAGATCGGCGCGACGGAGATCCTGAACGCGAGCAAGCGCTTCGGCTTCTACAAGGACCCGCCGCTCGAGACGCCGTCCTCGGAGCGCGCGCCGAGCGGCCTCTACAACCAGCGCAACCAGCTCTTCGACCCGAAGAACCCGACCCAGGTCGACGTCGGCCGCCTCGCGTTCGGCCAGGGGCCCGAGAACGCGCATCCGCTCGTCACGCCGCTGCAGATGGCGATGGCCGCAGGCGGGGTCGCGAACGACGGCGTGATCATGCGGCCCTACGTCGTCGCGCGCATAACCTCGCCGGGCGGCTCCGTGATCGTGCGCACGAAGCCGCACAAGTACAAGCGGGCGATCAAGCCGAGCACGGCCGATGCGATCAATCAGATGATGCAGGCGGTCGTGACCGGCGGCACCGGGACGGCGGCCCAGATTCCCGGCGTGAAGGTCGCCGGCAAGACCGGCACCGCGGAGACCGGCGGGGCGGGGACCCCGAACACGACCTGGTTCGTCGCCTTCGCCCCGGCCGACCACCCGACCGTGGCCGTCGCGGTCGTCCTCCAGAACCAGAGGGGCTCCGGCGGCACCACGGCCGCACCGATCGCGAAGTCCATCATGGAGGCGTTACTGCCCGGGGGGTCGAATCACTAGCCTCATGGAGCGATGGCCGTAACGGACACTTTGATCGACACGGTCTTCGACGGCCGGTACAAGATCATCCGCAAGCTCGGCGCCGGCGGGATGGCCGACGTCTACCTCGCCGAAGACCAGGAGCTCGGGCGGCGGGTCGCGATCAAGATCCTCAACGACCGGCACGCGGCCGACGACCAGTTCATCGAGCGCTTCCGCCGCGAGGCGAAGAACGCCGCCGGCCTCTCCCACCCGAACATCGTCTCGATCTACGACCGCGGCGACTCCGAGGGCACGTACTACATCGCGATGGAGTATCTCGAGGGGCGCTCGCTGAAGGAGCTGATCGTCAGCCGCGGCTCTGCGCCGGTCCGGACCGCGATCGAGTACGCGCGGCAGATCCTCGCGGCAGTCGGCGCCGCCCACAAGCAAGGGATCGTCCACCGCGACATCAAGCCGCACAACGTGCTCGTCGGGCCCGAGGGGCGCTTGAAGGTGACGGACTTCGGGATCGCGCGCTCGGGCGCGAGCCAGATGACCGAGGTCGGCTCGATCATCGGCACCGCGCAGTACCTCTCGCCGGAGCAGGCGCGCGGCTCGCAGGTCGACCAGACCTCGGACATCTACTCGGTCGGCGTCGTCCTCTACGAGCTGCTCACCGGCCAGGTGCCGTTCACGGGCGACACGCCGCTCGAGATCGCGATGAAGCACCTCTCGGAGGTGCCGAAGCCGCCGTCGGAGCTGCGCGAGGACGTCCCGCCGGATCTGGACATGGTCGTCCTGCGCGCGCTGGCCAAGGATCCCTCGGAGCGCTACCAGAGCGCCGAGGAAATGGACGCCGACCTGGAGCGGATCCTCAACGGGCTGCCGGTCGGGGAGGACACCGCTGCGGCCGCAACGGCGGTCCTGGCGGGGTCGGGCGTGCTGGCCGCGGCGCCGACCTCGGTGATCACGCGGCCGACGGAGGCCGCACCCACGCGCGCGGTGCCTCCGGGCTCGACGCCGCCGGCCGGCTACTACGGCTACGAGGGCCCGCCGCGCCGCCGCAGGCCGGTCTGGCCGTGGGTGCTCGCCGTCCTGCTGCTCGCCGCGGCCGGGGTCGCCGCGTGGTTCGCGTACACGAAGATCCAGGACCAGCTGAACGCGAGCAAGCCGGTGGCCGTCCCGAGCGTGGTCGGAATCCGCCAGTCGCTCGCCGAGCAGCAGCTCCGCGAGAGGACGCTCGTGCCGCACGTGACCCACAGGCCGAGCACGACCGTCCTCAAGGGCTACGTGATCGACCAGAGCCCGAACGCGGGCCTGCACGTCGCGAAGAACAGCACCGTCGACCTGACGGTCTCGACCGGCAAGCCGAAGGTGCAGGTGCCCGACGTGGTCGGCAAGAACCGCGACGACGCGGTCAGCGCGCTCACGAGCGCCGGGCTGAAGGCAAAGGTGGTCGAGATCCATTCGAGCAAGACCCCGGACACCGTCACCGGCCAGTTCCCGCACGCGGGCACGAAGGTGACGCGCGGGTCGCCTGTGCAGATCAACGTCTCCACCGGCCCGAAGCCGGTCACCGTCCCCAACGTCGTGGGGCTGACCTACGACCAGGCGAGCGCCACGCTGCAGAGCCAGGGGTTCGGCGTGAAGCGAGTCAACGTCGACAGCGACCAGCCGAAGGACGAGGTCGTCTCCCAGGAGCCGAGCGGCACTGCCGCGCCGGGAGCCACGGTCACCTTGAGCGTCTCCAAGGGACCGAAGCAGGCGACCGTCCCGGACGTGACGAGCCAGGACGAGGACTCGGCGCGCTCGACGCTGGAGAGCGCCGGCTTCACGGTGACCGTCCAGCAGCAGGACGTGGGCGACCCGGGCCTCGACGGGATCGTGCTCTCACAGAGCCCGAGGGGCGGCACCAAGGCGGACAAGGGCTCGACGGTCACGATCACCGTGGGTCGCCTGACGTCGCCCCCACCGCCGCCGCCGTGAGCCGAAAGACGCGCGTCGCGGTTCTCCTCGGCGGCAAGTCGTCGGAGCACGAGATCTCGCTCGCCTCGGCGCGCTCCGTGCTCGAAGCACTCGACCCCGAGCGCTACGAGGCCGTCACCGTCGAGATCGGCCGCGACGGGCGCTGGGAGCTCGGCACGGGCGAGGGCGAGGCCGACGGCTCGGTCGCCGAGACGCTGCCGGTGCCCACTGCGCAGGTGCCGGCCACCCTCGGCGAGGTCGACGTCGTGTTCCCGGTGCTGCACGGGCCCTTCGGCGAGGACGGGACCGTTCAGGGCCTGCTCGAGCTCGCCGGGGTTCCCTACGTCGGCGCGGGCGTGCTCGGCTCCGCGCTCGCGATGGACAAGGACGTCTTCAAGGCCGTGATGCGCGACCGCGGAGTCCCGGTCACGCGCAACATCACGCTTCGACGAGGCCAGGCGCCCGACAACCCCTTCGGCTACCCGGTCTTCGTGAAGCCCGCCCGCCTCGGCTCGTCGGTCGGGATCTCGAAGGTCGCCTCGAAGGAAGAGCTGCCCGCAGCGGTCGAGCTCGCGTTCCAGCACGACGAGAAAGTGCTCGTCGAGGAGTTCGTCGACGGCGTCGAGGTCGAGTGTGGCGTGCTCGGGAACGACCAGCCGCTCGCCTCGCTTCCCGGCGAGATCGTCTCGCACGGGTTCGGCGGCGCCGACTGGTACGACTACTCGGCCAAGTACGACGAGGGCGGCATGGACCTCGTCGTCCCGCCGCGCCTGCCGCAGGAAACCGTCGAGCGCGTGCAGGAGCTCGCGGTGAGCGCCTTCGTCGGCGGCGAGTGCGAGGGCATGGCGCGGGTCGACTTCTTCGTCCGCGGTGAAGGCGAGGTGCTGCTGAACGAGCTGAACACGATCCCGGGCTTCACCGCGACGAGCGTCTACGCGAAGCTGTTCGAAGCGTCCGGGATCCCGTACCCCGAGCTGGTCGACCGCCTCGTCCAGCTGGCGGTCGAGCGCCACGAGCGCCGCTCGCGGCTTCGGTACTAGCTCTTCGCCGTTACCTCGTTGACGTGCACCGAGCTGTTCGAGCCGAGGTCGGTGATCCAGACGACGTAGTACCGCGCAGCCGATCCGTGAAGCTTGAAGACGGTCGTCCCGTTCACGAGCTGTGAGCTCGAGACCGGCGTGAACGGCCCTCCGGCCGACGAGCCGGCCTCGATCTCGGCCGTGTAGCCGCCGGTGTCGGTGGTGACCGTGACCTGCGAGAGCTTCCGCGCCTTGCCGGCGTCGAGCACGACGCCGACGCCGTTCTTGTTCAGGCCGCCGCTGTAGTGCTCGGTCTCCCAGTACGTCTGGCTGCTGCCGTCGGCCGCGAGCCTCACCCGCTCTGGATGCTCGACGCGGTTGTCGCCCTGGGGGTCGTACGACGCGGCGCCCGCGAGATGGACCGGCTTCGAGGCGGCTTTCTTTCCCACTCCGACCAGCGGCTTGAAGTTGGTGGGCGAGCCGGTGATCGCGAAGGCGATCGCGAAGATTCCGCCCAGGACCGCGAGCCCGGCGAGCAAGAGGATCAGCGGCCAGATCGTGGGCCGTCCGACCGGCGGCCGGGCGGCGCGCCGGGAGCGCCAGTCCGTCGCGGGCGCGGGAGCCACGACGAGCGTCTCCTCACCAGGTCCCGTCCCGTTCGCGCCCGGGTGGGCCAGACACGCCTCGAGCTCCGCCGCGAGCTCGTCCATCGACGCGAACCGCTGCCGCGGCTCCTTCGCCATCGCCCTCTGGATCGCGCCATCGAGGCGGGGCGAGACATCCGGCCGCAGCGCACGCACGCTCGGTACCGGGTCGTTGATGTGCCGCATCGCGACGGCGACGAAGTTCTCGCCGCGGAAGGGCAGCTCGCCGGTCAGCAGCTCGTAGAGGACGACGCCGAGCGAGTAGACGTCCGTCTGCACGGTCGCGCGCGAGCCGCGGGCCTGCTCGGGAGCGATGTAATCGCTCGTCCCGAGCACCGTCCCGGTCTGCGTGATTCCGTCCCGCACGTCGAGCGAGCGCGCGATCCCGAAGTCGGTCACCTTCGCCTCAGCGCCGTCCGCGAGCAGCACGTTCTGCGGCTTCACGTCGCGGTGGCAGAGCCCGTGCTCGTGCGCGAACGCGAGCGCGCGAGCGATCTGCAGCCCGAGCTCGACGGCCTCGTGCTCCGGGAGCGGCGCCTCCCGCTGGATCAGGCTCTTCAGGTTCTCGCCGGCGACGTACTCGAAGACGATGAACTGGCGGCCGTTCTGCTCGCCGCGGTCGATGACCGTGACGATGTTCGGATGCGAGAGCGCGGCGACGACGCGGGCCTCGTGGCGGAAGCGCTCCACGTGCTCGCCGTCCTCGCCGAACTGGTCGTGCAGGACCTTGAGCGCGACGTCGCGTTCGAGCAGGCGGTCGTGCGCCCGATAGACGCTCGACATCCCGCCCGTGCCTACGACCTCTTCGAGCTCGTACCGATCCGCGATCAGCTCGCCGACCACAACCAAGAAGTGTGCCCGTCTTGCGCCGGGCTAAGCCACGGAAGCTTCGAGCGCCTGCTCCCAGACGTCCAGCGCTTCATCGAGCTCCGCATCCGAGAGCACGAGCGGGCAGAGGACGCGGATGCAGTTCGAGTAGATGCCCGACTTGAGCAGCAGCAGCCCGCGACCGGCCGCCTCCTCGACGATCCTGCTCGCGATGTCGGCATCCGGCGTCTTCGACTCGCGGTCCGAGACGAGCTCGATCGCGAGCATCGCGCCGAGACCGCGGACATCACCGATGGCGTCCCAGCGCTCCTGCCAGCCGAGCATGCGCGCGCGAATCGTCTCGCCGATCGCGTCCGCGCGCGCAACGAGCCCTTCCTCCTCGATCACGTCGAGCACGGCGAGGGCCGCGGCCTGCGCGACCGGATTTCCGACGTAGGTGCCTCCGATCGCCGAGTCGCCGGGCGCGTCCATGATCTCGGCGCGGCCGATCACGCCGGAAAGCGGCAGGCCGGCGGCGATCGACTTCGCGACCGTGATCAGGTCGGGCTCGACGCCCGAGTGCTCGATGGCCCACATCCGGCCGGTGCGCGCGAAGCCGGTCTGGACCTCGTCGACGACGAGAACGATCCCGTGCTCGTCGCAGATCTCCCGCACGCCGCGCACGAACTCGGGCGGCGCGACCACGAAGCCGCCTTCGCCCTGTACCGGTTCGAGCACGATCGCGGCGATGTTCTCGGCCGCGACTTGCGTAACGAACGCGCGCTGCAGAGCCTCGAGGGCTTCTGCGGCGCTCGGGCCGCGGTACTCGTTCGGGAACGGCACGCGGTAGACCTCCGGCGCGAACGGCCCGAGGCCCGCCTTGTACGGGTGGGTCTTCGAGGTGAGGCTGAGCGCGAGCAGCGTCCGGCCGTGGAAGCCGCCCTCGAAGGCGACCACGCCGGGCCGGCCGGTGTGGATGCGGGCGAACTTGATCGCGTTCTCGACGGCCTCGGCGCCCGCGTTGAAGAACGCTGCCTTGGCCGGCTTGGGCACCGGCGCGAGCTCGCAGAGCCGCTCGGCGAGCGAGATGTAGACCTCGTACGGGACGATCGTGAAGTCGGTGTGCGAGAAGCGCGAAAGCTGCTCCTGCGCCGCCGCGACGACCTGCGGGTTCGAGTGGCCGACGTTCAGGCAGCCCACGCCGCCGGTGAAGTCGATAAACGTGTTGCCGTCGACGTCGGTCAGCGTGGCGCCCCGACCCTCCGCAACGACCACGGGCAGGAACACCGAAAGCGGGTCCGCGACGACGCGCTGCTTGCGCTCGAGGATCTCCCGGGAGCGCGGCCCTGGAATCTCGGTCCGCAGCTCGATCGTGCGCGTCATCGCCATGTCGTGACGATATCTCAGCGAGCGGAAGTTCAGGGAGCGAGCGCGCCGGGCGTGTAGAGCCCGAGCGGGTTCCAGAGCAGGAAGCCCTGGGCGCCGTGTGCGCGCGCCGCTGCGATCTGCGCCTGAACGTCCTGCAGGGTGTACGTGCGGCCGAGCGAGAAGTCCTGCAGCCACGGGAGCAGGCGCGTCTTGCGCCCCTCGAGCGCGCGGCGGAAGTCTGTGAGCGAGCGCGAGACGACGAGGCCCGGCGAGTCGTCCGGCGACGAGATCCCGTACTCGCCGGAGTTGTAGTGCGACGGGTACGTCATCGGGTAGACGCCGTCGAGGTAGCGCGAGACGCGGCGCGGCAGCTGCCCGATCCCGAGGTCACGCGTCGCCGAGAGCCCGAAGACGTCGGCCGAGACGCGCACGTGCAGCGGGTGCAGGCGCTTGGCCGCGTACTTGGCGAAGGCGGGAATCGTCCATTTCATCGCCTGCGGATGCGGGCCCGGATACCGGATCAGCGAGAGATCGCCGTCGCTCGGGAAGCGGACGTAGTCGAACTGGATCTCGTCGAAGCCCGCCTTTGCGGCGGCTGCCGCGATGTCGACGTCGTAACGCCAGACGCGCCGGTCGTACGGGTTCGTCCAGCCGAGACCGCCGCTCGTGTGCCAGACGGAGCCGTCCGGCATGTGCACGGCCAGGTCGGGCCGCTTCTCCGAAAGCACTGGGTCCTCGAACGTGACCACGCGGCCGATCAGGTAGATGCCGCGCGAATGCACGAGCCGGACGACGCGCTTCACGTTGTAGTAGCGGCCCGCGGCGCCGGTGCGAATCGCGAGCGGAACGCTGTGCGGGATGAACCCGACGCGGCCGTTCTCGTCCTTGACGTCGAGCTCGATCGCATTCAGGCCGGGGATGACGAGGTACTGCTGGAGCTTGCCGGGTAGCGAAGCGAGCGCCATCGTGACGTGGACGCCCCGGACCTCGTTCGGAGCCGGCACGTGGGCCGGAAGAGCAGGCCGCTCGTGGCGCGGCGTCGACGACTGCAACTGCCTCGGGTGGGCCACCGGGTGGTGGCCGCTGCCCACGGCCCTCGCGCCGAGCGCGATCCCGGCCACGGCTGCGAGCAGGATTCCGATCGCGACCGTCCGCCTGATCCGAATCTGGCGCTGGCGCCGGCGCCGGCGCTCGCGGAAGTGTTCGTTCGGATCGAAGCCTGCCATCGAGAGGGAGCGCAAGCATATGACCCCCGTAAACTCCGCGCGTGGTCCTCTCCGACCGGACGATCCGCCGCCTGCTCGAGGAAGGCCGCATCCAGATCGAGCCCTACGACGACTCGCTCTTGCAGCCCTCGAGCGTGGACGTCCGGGTCGACCGCCTCTTCCGCGTCTTCCACAACGCGCGCTATCCGTTCATCGATGTCAAGCAGCGGCAGGAGGACCTCACCGAGCTCGTCGAGATCGACGCCGACCGCGCGTTCATCCTCCACCCCGGCGAGTTCGTCCTCGGCTCGACCCTCGAGCGGATCGTGCTCCCGGACGACCTGGTCGCCCGGCTCGAGGGCAAGAGCTCACTTGGTCGCCTGGGCCTGCTGATCCACTCGACCGCCGGCTTCATCGACCCCGGCTGGGACGGCCACGTGACGCTCGAGCTCTCGAACGTCGCCAATCTCCCGATCACGATCTACTACGGGATGAAGATCGGCCAGCTCTCGTTCGTCCAGCTGACCGAGCCGGCCGAGACGCCGTACGGCGCGGACAAGCTCGGCTCGAAGTACCAGGGCCAGCAGGGCCCGACGCCGAGCCGGTACTGGCAGAACTTCACCTAAAGCCCGACCCCTTCAGGCGCGTGACGCGCGGGTTTCGATCGGGGTCAGGCGGAAAGCAGTAGAGAAACTCCGAAAGGAGCGTGATGGGCACCAAAGTTGCAGATGTCATGACGCAGAGACCGCGTGCAGTGGCGCCTCAGACGCCTTTGACCGAGGTCGCCAAGGTCATGGAAGCCGAAGATGTCGGGGCGGTTCCGCTCGTCGAAGGCGATCGGCTCGTGGGGATCGTCACGGATCGCGACATCGTCGTCCGCGCGATCGCCAAGGGCAAGGATCCGAGCGGGATGCCGGCGTCCGAGGTCTCCTCGCGCGAGCTTCTCACGGTGGGGCCCGACGACGACCTCGCGGATGCGCTGCAGGTCATGGCGCAGTACCAGGTGAGGCGTCTGGCCGTGACCGATGAGGACCGCCTCGTCGGCGTCCTCTCGCAGGCCGACATCGCCCTGCAGGGGAAGGACAAGGACACCGGACAGGTGCTCGAGGGCATCTCACGACAGCCGCAGGGCCCGCGCACGCCCTGACCTACCCCGTTCGAGTAGAGATTGGAGCGAGGCGCCTTCGGGCGCCTCGCTCGCTACTGCCGGCCGTCGCTGGGAGCGAGCGAGCCTACGCTACGCGGCCGCAGGCGAGCTGCAGGTCCGGGAGCAGCGGCTTGGACGCCGGGTTCGTCAGCGACCAGCGGCCGCCGCCGGGTACCGCCACCGTCGCCGAGAGCGTGACGGAGGCGGGCAGCGAATAGCCCGTGGCCAGGCCGAACCAGCCCCGCGGGCACGCCTCGTTGACCACCCGATCGCCGGGCGGCAAGGGCGTCGTCGCGGTGATCACGCGGACGTTGAGCCGCACCTGACGCGAGCCCGGAGGGCGCACGAGGGTCAGACAGGTTCCGTAGAGGACGGCGGGGCGGGCCCGTGCGCTGCCGTTCTCGACCGTGAACGAGAAGCGGTTGACGCTGCGCGTCGACTCCCGGACCTGAAGGGCCGGGCTGGAGATCGCGAAGCCCGCTCCTGCGGCGACGGTCCCGGCCGGGCAGCCCAGGCCGGCCTGTTTCTGGGCTCCGCCCGCAACCGAGATCTTTCGCTGCACGCGTGAGGCTCTGTAGTAGGGCGCAGAGCGGCCGCCCGGAAGGCCGAGGCACGTGGCTGCGACGCTCACGAACTGCGGATCGCCGGTCCGGTTGGCGAGGCGAAGGCTGACGGCGGAAGCGCCCGCGGGACGAATCGCGAGCGCGGCGGTTCCATCGCCCGCGGAGCGAACCCCGCCGCTGGCGGCGACCCAGCCGCGCGGACAGCTCACGGTGACGCTCTTGACGGCGTGAGCGCCGAGCGTGAACGAGCGCGCGACGTTCCGCGCGGAAGCGTCCCTGGGCAGCGCGGTAGGAGCGACGACGAGCGCCGCTGCCGCAGTCAGCGTGACGATCAACCTGCCCAAGCCGCAGTTACCTGCTTCGTAACGTACTCCAGGACGGTCGTAGAATCGAGCACGTGATCCTGGTCACCGGCGCCACGGGGTTCGTCGGGCCGAAGGTCGTCCACGCACTGCGTGAGCGCGACCTCGCGGTTCGGTGCCTCGTTCGCGACCCCGCGGGCGGCTCGGCCGAGAGGCTCGCTGCCTCGGGCTGCGAGCTCGAGCCAGGCGACATGACCGACCCCACCTCGCTGCGCAGGGCGGTCGAGGGTTGCGACGTGGTCGTCCACCTCGTCGCGATCCGCCAGGGCCGGGCCGAGGAGTTCCGCCGGGTCATGGAGCAGGGCACCGCCGACCTCGCCTCGGCCGCGCAGGAGGCGGGCGTCCGGCGCTTCGTGCTGATGAGCGCCCTCGGCACGAGCGAGGAGACGAAGGACCTCGTCCCCTACTACCACGCGAAGTGGGAGATGGAGCAGACCGTCGCCGGCTCGCCGCTGGAGCACGTGATCTTCCGGCCGAGCTTCGTCTTCGCCGGCCGACGGCGGGATCCTCCCGACCTTCCGCAGGCTCGCGCGCGTCGCGCCGGTGACCCCGGTGATCGGCGGAGGCCGCCAGCGCATCCAGCCCGTCTGGATCGACGACGTCGCCGCCTACTTCGCCGCCTCCGTGGACAAGCCCGAGGCGGCGGGACGCATCTTCGAGCTCGGGGGCCCGGATGTCGTCAGCTGGAACGAGTTCTGGACGCGGCTCAAGCGGGCCCTCGGTATCCGCCGGCCGACGATGCACGTCCCCGTCGGCCTGATGCGGGCGAACGCGCTCGTCACCGAGCGGCTGCCGGGCAACATCCCGCTCACCCGCGACCTGCTGACGATGCTCGAGCACGGCGACAACGTCGTCTCGAACGACGATGCCGTGCAGACGTTCGGCCTGCCGCTCGTCCCGCTCGACGAGCAGCTCCGGCGGGCCGTCTAGAAAAGAAAAGGGGCCGCCCGAAGACGGCCCCAGTTCCGGTGACCAGCGTTTGGATTGGTAGAGGCGCTTCCGGCCGGCTCCTCAACTGCCGGCGGCGCGAGGTCGCGAGCCCCCTACGCTGGCTAGACGATTCCCCGTAGGTCCCGGGGACGCGCCTCTACCCGCTGGTACCTCCACTGCCCGTACTTGAAGATTTCACTATCGGACCACCTCCTTTCCGCGGTAGCGACATGCTAGCGGTCGGAGAGGACCACGGACAGCTCGAGCCCGCGATCGAGCGGCAGCGTCACGCTCTCCAGGCTCGGGTCCGCCTGGCGCGCCTGGGAGTACGCGGCCAGCGCGTCGGCGTGTGAGAGCACGTTGTCGGCGACGAACAGCGCCCCCGGCTCGACCTTGTCGCGAGCCAGCTCGAACAGGCGCTCGTACATCTCCTTCTCGGCGTCGATGAAGACGACGTCGAAGACATCGTCGATCGCGGGCAGCGTCTCGAACGCGTCGCCGGGCATGAGCTCGGCCCACTGCTCGAGGCCCGCCTCGGCGATGTTCGCGCGCCAGGCCTCGACCTTCGCCGGGTCGTGCTCGAGCGAGAGCACGCGCCCGCCGAGGTGGCGGACGCCGGCGGCAAGCCAGATCGTCGAGTAGCCGCGCGAGCCGCCGAGCTCGAGCACCTCGCAGTCGGTCTGCGGCGCGACGAGCGAAAACAGGAACTGGCCGGTCGTGCGCGCGACCTGCCGGGCGCGCAACTCGCGCGCGACGCCCTCCTCGCGCTCGCGCCGGTCCTCCTCCTCGAGGCGGGCGAGCACGGCACGGATGCGGTCGTCGAGCATCCCCGGAGCCTAATGCGCCGCCCGCTCAAGCCTGCGCGATCGGAGCCGAACTCGTGGTCTAGTATTTGCTCAATGGAGTCAACGGTGGGCAGGCGCCTTCCCCTCGTTCTTCTCGGAGCCGCCGCCTGGGGGTTGTTGGCCATCACCTCGAGCTCTGGGGCCGCTCAGTCACGTGCGAGCCAGACCGTGCGCGGATCGATCCTGGTGGCTTCCAATCAGGGCCTCTACCGTCGCTACCCGGACGGCCGCCTGAAGCAGTTGACGACGAACGCCAACGACCGCTTTCCGGCGTGGTCGAAAGACGGAAGGCAGGTTGCCTTCGAGCGCCTCGATCCCCCAAGGCTCGGATGTCCTCTCTTCGTCATGCGGAGTGACGGCACCGGAGCGCACCAGGTCGGCGATGTCATGACCGACTGCTCGGGTGCCGGCTGGGACCCAGCCGGCCGCCGCCTCGTTTTCGGCGGTGCGCCCCCGGGGGCAAACGGAGCGACGCTCTGGGTCGTGAACGCCGACGGCACGGGGTTGAGGCGCCTCCTCCGAGGCCGGGGAGCGAATGCGGAGGGGACGCATCCTGCCTGGTCTCCGAACGGCCGCACGATCGTCTTCGGCTGGACGGCGACCCCCTCCGGCCTACTCGCGATCAGGCCGAACGGCAGCGGCCTCCATGCCCTCGTCAAGCCCCCGCCCCGAAGCGGGCGCACCTTCGTTCAGCCCTCCTGGTCGCGCGACGGCACGCGTCTCGCCTTCGTCCAGGTCGAGCTCGACGAGCAACACGAGAAAGATCGTGGTCGCGACAGCGGGGGGCAGGAAGCGCCGGGTGCTCGCGCGTCTACCGTTGAACTCCGCGGAGCAGGGCGCTCCCAGCTGGTCGCCGAACGGCTCGCGCGTCGCCTTCTCAGGCGGATGCGGGAAGCAAATCTGCGTCTGGACGATCCCGAGTCGAGGCGGTCGCCGCCAGGTCCTGATGCGCGGCCTGTTCTTCCACGCGAGCTGGGGCCCCGGCAGCAGCTAGCCGCGGTTCCTGGCCCCGAGCTACGAGAGATCGACCTCGACCTTGCCGTCCTCGACGCGGGTCGGGAAGACCTCGACCGGGAGCACGGCCGGAAGCGTCAAGGCGCGGCCGGAGCGGATGTCGATGTGCGCGCCGTGGCGCGGGCAGACCGCGTAGCCCTCCTCGAGGTCGAAATCGCCCTCACAAAGCGGGCCGTCGTCGTGCGAGCAGCGATCCTCGATCGCGTAGAACTCGCCGTCGAGGTTGTAGACGCCGACGGTGATCTGCCCCGCGTGCACGAGCTTGACCGATCCCGGCGGCAGCTCGTCCACCGGGCCTACCACGGTCCAGGGCACTACTTCAGTTCCAGCTCGTCGAGGCCCGCCCACTCCTCCGGGAGCGGCGTCCCCTTCGCACGGTGCAGGGCGACCTTGAGCACTCCCAGCCCGAGCAGCGCGCATTTGAGCCGGATCGGCGTCAGCGGGATGCCGATCTCCTCGAGCAGGTCCTCCTTGGGCAGCTGGGCGATCTCCTGCGCGGTCTTGCCCTTGGCCATCTCCATCAGCATCGAGGTGGACGCCTGGCTGATGGCGCAGCCGCGGCCGGAGAACTTGACCTCGTCGATCGTCTCGCCGTCGGGTGCGAACTGGACGTAGATCGAGACCTCGTCGCCGCAGAGCGGGTTCATACCCTCCGCGCTCGCGTCGGCGTCCTCGATCACCCCGTGACCGCGCGGGTTCTTGTAGTGGTCGAGGATGACCTCTCTGTAGAGATCGTCCATGCCGGCCTAACCGAGGATCTTCTGGACCTTGTGCAGGCCGTCTACGAGGCGATCGATCTCCTCGCGGATCGTGTACAGGTAGAAGCTCGCCCGGTTCGTCGCCGCGACGCCGAAACGCGTCATCAGCGGCTGGCAGCAGTGGTGGCCGGCGCGGATGGCGATCCCTTCCGAGTCGAGGATCTGGGCGACATCGTGCGGGTGGATCTCGCCGAGGTTGAACGAGACGATCCCCGCGCGCCGGTCGGCCGGCGGGCCGTAGAGCGTCATGCCCTGGGATCTCCGCGAGCCGTTCGAGGGCGTAGGCCGCGAGCTCCTGCTCGTGCCGCTCGATCGCCGCGACACCGATCTCGTTCAGGTAGTCGATCGCGGCGCCGAACCCGACCGCCTCCGCGATCGGCGACGTCCCGGCCTCGAACTTGTGCGGCAGCTCGCCCCAGGTCGTCTCCTCGAAGCGGACCTTGCTGATCATGTGGCCGCCGAGGTTGAACGGCTCCATCGCCTCGAGCAGCTCGCGCCGGCCCCAAAGGGCACCGACGCCCGAGGGCCCGCACATCTTGTGCGCCGAGAACGCGAAGAAGTCACAGCCGAGCGCCTGGACGTCGACCGGGTGGTGCGGTGCCGCCTGGGCGCCGTCGACGACCAGGATCGCGCCCTGCGCGTGGGCCCACTCCGCGAGCTTCTCGACGGGGTTGATCGTGCCGAGCGCGTTCGAGACCAGGTTGTTCGCAACGACCTTGACGTTGCCCTCGCCCGCAATCGCCTCGAGGTCGCCGAGGTCGAGCTCGCCGTCGGCGTTGACGTGGATCATCCGGAAGCCGGCGCCGGTGCGCTTCGCCATGTACTGCCACGGGACGAAGTTCGAGTGGTGCTCGAGCTCCGTGACCACGACGAGGTCGCCCGGGCCGAGGTTGTTCAGTCCCCACGAATAGGCGACGAGGTTCAGCGCCTCGGTCGCTTGCCGCGTGAAGATGACCTCGCGCGAGGACGGGGCGTTCACGAACGACGCGACCAGCTCTCGCGCGTGCTCGAACTCGGCCGTCGCGCGCTCGGAGAGCGTGTACACACCACGGTGCACGTTCGCGTACGAGGTCTCGTAGAACGTGGTCATCTTGTCGAGCACCTGCCGCGGTTTTTGCGCTGTCACGGCCGAGTCGAGGTAGGCGAGCGGCTTACCGTGAATCGACTGCTCGAAGATCGGGAAATCGGCCCGCAGGCGCGCGACTTCGAGCGTGGGTGGAGATGTGGCCACCATGGCGCTATCGTACCCGTGTACCGGGTCTATGAAGTTGCGCATTCTTTCAGGAGGGGTCCTGCTCGCGTTCGTGGTGATCGCGGCCGGCTGCGGCAGCAGCGGCGGCGGCGGTGCGGGCTCGCAGAATGCTGCGCTGGCGAAGCTGCCGGGCGCGCACGTCTTCAAGACCGCCGGCTGCTCTGGCTGTCACACCCTCAAGGCCGCGAACGCGAAGGGCCAGGTCGGGCCGAACCTCGACGAGCTGAAGCCCGACGAGGTGACCGTGGCGTCCCAGGTGCGGACGGGCGGAAACGGCATGCCGGCATTCGGCGACCGCCTGTCGAGCACGCAGATCGACCAGGTCGCGTCGTACGTGTCGAAGGCCGCCAAGAGCTCCGGCCAGGTGTTGGGGTTCAAGCCCGACAACACGACGATCGCGAGCTGCGAAAAGACCAACAAACAGTTCTGCTTCCGCCAGGCGTTCGGGAACCTCGCCTACAAGGAAGGCCCCGAGAAGGCGCTCGCCGAGCTCGCGAAGGACGACAAGTCGATCTCCGGGGTGCACGCCGACTGCCACCAGATCACGCACTGGGTCGGTCGCGCCGGCCTCGTCTACTACGACAACCATGCGGGTGTCGCGCTCTCGCACGGCGCGATGACGTGCAACTCCGGCTACTACCACGGCGTGATGCAGATGGCCTTCTCCGGGCTCCCCAAGCCTGCGGTCATCGCCAAGGCGAAGAAGCTCTGCTCCGTTCCGGCAGTGAACACGAGCGATTTCCTGCTCTACCAGTGCGTGCACGGCCTCGGGCACGGTCTGATGATCTACAGCACCGACGATCTGCCCTGGTCGCTCAAGGCCTGCCACAAGCTGCCGAACCAGTTCGACCAGATCTCCTGCACGGGCGGCGTCTTCATGCAGAACCTCGACACGACGATGGGCGTCTCGAAGTACCTGAAGACGAGCAACCCGATCTATCCGTGCAACATCGTCACCGAGCAGGACAAGTACTACTGCTACCTCCAGGTGACCTCGCGGATCCTGACAGTCGACGGCTTCAACTGGTCGAAGACGGCCGGCCTGGTGCCGCAAGGCCGAGAAGGGGTGGGTCGAGATCTGCTTCGAGTCCTACGGCCGCGACGCCTCCGGCTCGACCGAGTACCACCCGGACGCCACCGTCCAGATCTGCAGGCTGGCCGGCAAGAACGCCAGCGGCTGCATCTACGGCGCAGCCCGCGACTACGGAAACAACTACGCCGGCGGCAAGGACTCCGTCACGGTCTGCGCAGCCAGCCCCGTCGCCTGGAAGGCCCGCTGTTACGAGGGAACCGGGACGATCGTCGGCGCGCTGCACCGGTCGACCGAGGATCGCACCGCGGGCTGCAAGGATCTCGTGCCGAAGAAGTACGTGCGCGCCTGCCTCAAGGGCGCCGCAGTCCTCTAGAACCGGGGCCACGGTTGTGAAGCTCCGCTTTGCACCGGCCGCGGCCGTTCTCGCGATCGTGACCCTGACTGCCGGTTGCGGCGGCGGGTCGTCGAAGAACGACGCGCTGGCGAAGTCGCCCGGCGCGCACCTCTTCAAGACCGCCGGCTGCTCCGGCTGCCACACGCTCAAGGCTGCGAACGCGAAGGGCCAGGTCGGGCCGAACCTCGACGAGCTCAAGCCGGACGAGTCGACGGTGGCCCGCCAGGTGCGCGTGGGCGGCAACGGGATGCCGTCCTTCAAGGAGCGGCTCTCCGCCGCCCAGATCTCCCAGGTCGCGGATTACGTCTTCAACGCGGCGAAGAGCTCCGGCCAGGCCGGGCCCTTCAAGCCCGACGGCACCACGATCGCCGCCTGCGAGCAGAGCAACAAGCCGTTCTGCTTCCGCCAGGCGTTCGGGAACCTCGCTTACAAGGAGGGCCCGGAGAAGGCGCTCGCCGAGCTCGCCAAGGACGACCAATCGGTCGCCGGGGTGCGCGCCGACTGCCACCAGATCTCGCACTGGGTCGGGCGCGCGGGCCTCACGTACTACAAGAACGACGCGGGGGCCGCGCTCTCACACGGAGCGATGACCTGCAACTCGGGCTACTACCACGGCGTGATGCAGCTCGCCTTCGCGGGGCTTCCGCGGCCCGCCGTCATCGTCAAGGCGAAGAAGCTCTGCAGCGCCCCGGCCATGAACAAGAACGAGTTCCTCCTGTACCAGTGCGTCCACGGCCTCGGCCACGGGCTGATGATCTACAGCGGCGACGACCTGCCCTGGTCGCTCGGCACCTGCCACAAGCTGGACGATCCCATCAACCGCGACTCGTGCACCGGCGGCGTCTTCATGCAGAACTTCGACACGACGATGGGCGTCTCGAAGTACCTGAAGGCGAAGGACCCGATCTATCCCTGCAACGCCGTCGGCGAGAACGACAAGTCCTACTGCTACCTGATCGTCACCGCGCGCATCCTCGCCCTCGACCACTACAACTGGTCGAAGACCGCGTGGTGGTGCCGGCGGAGCGAGAAGGACTGGGTCGCGACGTGCTTCGAGTCGTTCGGCCGCGACGCCTCCGGCTTCACGAACTACCACGCGGGCAAGACGGTTCGCATCTGCCGTCAGGCCGGCAGGAACCTGACCGACTGCCTCGACGGAGCCTCGTGGGACTTCGCAAACAACTACGCCGCCGGCAGGCAATCGGTCGCGCTCTGCACCGCCGCGCCGCAGAGCTACAAGGCTCGCTGCTACGAGGGCCTCGGCACGGTCGTCAGCTCGATCCACGGGTCCGCAGCCGATCGGCGGGCGGCGTGCCGGTCACTCGTCCCGAGTCGCTACCTGCGCAGCTGCCTGCTCGGCGCGGGCGTTATCTAGCAGCTAGGAGGCCTGGGGGATGCGCGCCTCGAGCGCGCTCGTGACCGCCTCGCGCACCGGCTCGAGCTCGATCCGGTCGAGCACGTCCTGGAAGAACCCGCGCACGACCAGGCGCTCGGCCTCGGGCCGCGGCAGGCCGCGGGCCATCAGGTAGAAGAGCTGCTCGCGGTCGACGCGGCCCACGGTTGCGCCGTGGGTGCAGCGCACGTCGTTGGCGAGGATCTCGAGGCCGGGGATGGGAACCGCGTGCGTCGTCGGCGACAGCATCAGGTTCCGGCACTCCTGGTACGCGTTCGTCTTCTGGGCGTCCTCTTCGACGCGGATCATCCCGCGCCACACCGCGGTCGCGTGATCGCGGAGCGCGCCCTTGAAGGCGAAGTCCGACTCGGTGTTCGGCGCGATGTGCTCCTGGAAGGTGTCGTAGTCGAGGTGCTGCTCGCCGTCGGCGAAATACGCGCCGGTCACGCGCGAGGTCGCGCCCGGGCCGGCGAGGTCGTTCTGGATCCGCACCTTGCCCCTCTTCGAGCCGAAGCCGCCGCTGACCCAGTCGAGCTCGGCGTCGCGGTCGACCCGCGCGTGGTGCGAGGCGAAGTGCCAGGTTTCCTGCGAGAGGTTCTGGAGCGAGACGTACTCGAGCTTCGCGGCCTGCTCGACGAACAGCTCGGCGACGCCATTGAAGTAGCCGCTCAGCTCAGGCGACGCCGACGCGTACTCCTCGACGAGCGAGAAGCGCGAGCCCTCGCCCGCGACGACGAGCAGCCGCCAGAAAAGCGAGCCCTGCTCGACGGCGTTCGTGACGCGCACGAACAGCGGGCGCTCGAGCTCGACTCCCGCGGGAACCTCGACGAGCAGCCCGTGCTGCCAGGCGGCCGCGTTGTGGGCGGCAAACTTGTCGTCCTGCCAGCCGACGAGCGATCCGAGCCGCTCGTGGTCGTCGCGCAGCGGCTCGAACCGGATCCCCTCCGGCGCCCGGACGATCTCGATCCCGGTCTCGGTGACGACGGCCTCGGCGGCCACGTCCAGCTCCAGCATGGACGGAACGGCCACAGCCGGGGCCTGGCCCCGGTCGTGTCCGAAAGCGTCAGGGTCGAATCCGCGGAGGTCGGTGAAGCGCCAGTGCTCCTGGGTCGTGTCGGGGACCGGCAGCGCGTTGTAGCGCTCGAGCGCATCGGCCCTAGGCACGGGGCGCGTACCTCCGGTGCAAAATGACCGTGTTTCCGTCCGGGTCCTTGCAGAAGCCCATGTGGCAGACCCCGGTGTCCTCGATCCCGACGAGCTCACCGCCGCCGGCGACCAGCTCGTCGCAGGCGGCCTTCACGTCCGGCACGCGGAGCGCGACCCCAGCCACGTTCGCCTGGAACGGCTCGCCGTCCGCCTCGGGGCTCCAGAAGGAGAAGGTGACGTTCGGCGCCTCGACCTCGCCGTTCGCGCCGGGCTCCAGGCCGAGCACGTCCCGGTACCAACCGACCGCGCGCTCGATGTCCCGCGTCGGGATCGTGACGAAATCGACCGTCTCGACGTTCATCTCGGCGGCGCGTAGCGACGGTGCAGCATGAGCGCGTTCCCATCCGGATCGGAGAAGAACGCCATGTGGCAGACGCTCGAGTCGCGGGTCTCGCCGTGGAACTCGACGCCCTTGGCCTCGAGCTCACTCCGCGCCTCCTCCACATCCGGGACACGCAGCGCGACGTGCGCCGTGTGCGGAGCCGAGAACTTCTGCCCGATCGCCTCCATGTCGATCAGGTAGACGCTGAGGTTCTCGCCCAGCTGGAACTCGGGGAAGCCGCTCTCGGTGACCTGCTCGAGCCCGAGCGTGTCGCGGTAGAACCGCGTCGCCCGCTCCATGTCTGTCACCGGGACGGAGATGAAATCCGTCCGCTCGACGATCAACCTACCGACCCCTCCATTTGCAGCTGGATGAGGCGGTTCATCTCGACCGCGTACTCGAGCGGCAGCTCCTTCGTGATCGGCTCGACGAAGCCGGAGACGATCATGGCCGAGGCCTCGGTCTCCGAGAGCCCTCGCGTCATCAGGTAGAAGAGCTGCTCCTCGCCGATCTTCGAGACCGTCGCCTCGTGGCCGATGTCGACCTCGTCCTCGTCGATCTTGATGTACGGGTAGGTGTCGGAGCGCGAGTCCTCGTCGAGGATCAGCGCGTCGCAGACGACCTTCGACTTCGAGCCCTTCGCGCCCTTGGCGACCTCGAGCAGCCCGCGGTAGCCTGCGCGCCCGCCGTCCTTGGAGATCGACTTCGAGGTGATCACCGAGGTCGTGTTCGGCGCGATGTGAACCGCCTTGCCGCCGGCGTCCGTGTGCTGCCCCTTGCCGGCGAATGCGATCGAGAGCACCTCGCCGTGCGCGCCCTCGCCCAGCAGCCAGATGCTCGGGTACTTGGAGGTGATCTTCGAGCCGAGGTTGCCGTCGACCCACTCCATCGTCGCGTTCTCGTAGGCGACGGCCCGCTTCGTGACGAGGTTGTAGACGTTGGTCGACCAGTTCTGGATCGTCGTGTAGCGGCAGCGCGCGGTCGGCTTGACGATGATCTCGACGACCGCCGAGTGGAGCGAGTCGGTCGAGTAGATCGGGGCGGTGCAGCCCTCGACGTAGTGCACGTAGGCGCCCTCGTCGACGATGATCAGCGTGCGCTCGAACTGGCCCATGTTCTCGGCGTTGATCCGGAAGTAGGCCTGGAGCGGCATCTCGACCTTCACGCCCGGCGGCACGTAGATGAACGAGCCCCCCGACCAGACCGCCGAGTTCAGCGCCGCGAACTTGTTGTCGTTCTGCGGGATGATCGTCCCGAAGTACTCCTTGACGAGCTCCTCGTGCTCCCGCAAGCCCGAGTCCATGTCCTTGAAGATGACGCCCTGGCTCTCGAGCTCCTCCTGGAGCTTGTGGTAGACGACCTCGGACTCGTACTGCGCACCGACACCGGCGAGGTACTTCTTCTCCGCCTCGGGGATGCCGAGCTTGTCCCAGGTGTCCTTGATGTCGGCCGGCAGGTCCTCCCACGAGTTGGCCTGCTTCTCGGTCGGGCGGATGTAATAGAAGATGTTCTCGAAGTCGATCGTCGTCAGATCCGGCCCCCACGTCGGCAGTGGGCGGGCCAAGAAGTAGTCGAGCGACTTGTGCCGGAACTTGCGCATCCAGTCCGGCTCGTCCTTGTGCGACGAAATTGCGTCGATCAGCTCGTGCGAGACTCCGCGCCCCGACTTGAAGAAGTAGTCCTCCGCGACGTGGAAGCCGTACTTGATCTCGTAGTCGGAGCCGATTCCTTGAACGACTTCTGTCTCGGTCGTCGCCATCAGGCGAGCGCCTCCTCGTATGCCTTGTAGCCTTCGGCCTCGAGCTTGTGCGCGAGCTCAGGGCCGCCTTCTTCGACGATCCGCCCGCCCACGAAGACGTGCACGAAGTCGGGCGTGATGTAGTTGAGAATCCGCTGGTAGTGCGTGATCACGAGAGCGCCCATCTCGGGGCCGACAAGCTCCTGGACGCCGTTGGCGACGACCCGCAGCGCGTCGATGTCGAGCCCTGAGTCGGTCTCGTCGAGCACCGCTATCCGCGGCTTCAGCATCGCCATCTGCAGGATCTCGACGCGCTTCTTCTCTCCGCCGGAGAATCCGTCGTTGAGGTAGCGCTGGGCCAGCTCGCGCGGGATTCGCAGGTGCTCCATCGCAGCGAGCATCTCGATGCGGAAGTCCTTGATCGGGACCGGGTCGTCCACGCCGCCGGCGCGCGCCTTCCGCACCGCGTTGATCGCAGAGCGCATGAAGCTCGTGACCGTCACTCCCGGGACGGCGTGCGGGTACTGGAATGCGAGGAAGAGGCCGCGCTGCGCGCGCTCGTCCGCCGCGAGCTCCGTCACGTCCTCGCCGTCGAAGAGGATCTGGCCCTCGGTGATCTCGTAGCCCGGGTGGCCCATCAGCGCGTACGCGAGCGTCGACTTGCCGGAGCCGTTCGGGCCCATGACCGCGTGCACCTCGCCGCGGTCCACGGCGAGGTCGACACCCTTGACGATCTCGGTGCCGTCCTCGAGCGCAACATGCAGGTTTCTCAGTTCGAGCAAAGCCATGTCCAAGTCATGCTAGCGGCCTGCCTCAACCCTTCGGCAGCAACAGCCGCAGCTTCGTCCAGACCGTGGAGCCGCGCGACTGGTCGTCGAACCGACCGTGGGCTCCGGGGTCTCCAGGCAGGGTATCGAAGAGGTTGTCGGGCGCGTCGACCGGCTTGGTCTCATCTGTGTGCTGGCTCTTCCAGCCGTTTCGGCGCAAAACCCAGTCGCCGGCGCGCGGCGCGAGCTTCTGGCCCCACAGCAGCTTCTGCGCGCCCCACGAGACCGGGAGCTCGCGAATCGGCCGCTCCATGCAGTGCAGTGCGGCCTCGGCGTAGGGCTCCGGCTGGTAGATCGGCGGCACCGGCTGGGGCTGGTAGCCGATCTTCTGGCGGTCGCGATCGAACTGCGGCGTGTTGATCGCGCCCGGAAGCACGAGCGAGATGTCGACGCCCGTGCCGGCTTTCTGCTCCTCGACCCGGGCTGACTCGAAGAACGCCCGCAGCCCGGCCTTCGACGAGCAGTAGGCGGCCTGGAGCGGGATCCCGCGATAGGCGAGCGCGGAGCTGATGTGCAGGAAGGTGCCCTTGGCCGCGCGCAGGTGCGGCAGCGAAGCCCAGTAGCCGTAGACCGTGCCGAAGAAGTTGACGTCGATCACGCGACGCAGCTCGTCCGGCGTGAGCCGCTCGGCCTCCGCGTAGACGGTCACGATCGCGTTCGCGACGTACGTGTCGATGCGGCCGAAGCGCTCGATCGCCTGAGCGACGACGCGCTCGACCTGATCCTGCTCGGTGCAGTCCGCGGGCACGGAGAGGCCCTCCGAGCCGGCGCGCTCGATCTCCGAGACGGCGTTCGAGAGTGCCTCTTCGTTCCTCCCCGTGACGACGACCTTCGCGCCCCGCTCCGCCGCGGCGCGCGCGATCGCGCGGCCGAGGCCGCTCGAGGCGCCCGTCACGACGACAACCTGCTCGGAGACCGGTTTCTTCGCTCGCCATCTATCGACGCGGTACCCAGGACGCGCTACCCTGAGAGCATGGTTCCTGAGATCGGCATCTCCGGCCTGATCCTCATCCTGATCGTCGCGCTGCTCGTCTTCGGCCCCAAGCGGCTCCCGGAGATGGGGCGCTCGCTCGGCAAGGGGATGCGCGAGTTCAAGGACTCGATCTCCGGCAAAGACGAGCACCCCGAGCTGCCCGCTCCGCCGGCCGACGACACAACGCGCAGCTAGCTCATGAAGGGCCTTCCGCGGCGCCTGCGCCACGGCGAGGAGGCGACGCTGGTCGAGCACCTCGACGAGCTGCGCACGCGGCTGATCATCGCGCTGGGCGCGCTCGCGGCGGCCTTCGTCGTCACCTACATCTTCCACGGGCACCTGCTGACTTGGCTGAACGAGCCGCTGCCGGACAACCTCAAGAAACCGGCCACGTTCAGCCCGATCGAGCCCTTCACGACCTCGATCTGGGTCAGCCTCTGGGCCGCCTTCCTGATCGCCCTGCCGGTCGTCTTCTGGCAGCTCTGGGCGTTTCTAGCGCCCGCGATCGAAGAGCCCCGGCAGCGCTCGATGGCCGTGCTCGTCTTCTTCGCGAGCGCGCTCGGCCTGGGCGGCGTCGCGTTCGGCTACTTCGTGATCCTGCCGCCCGCGCTGCACTTCCTGACGAACTACGACTCGCAGCACTACGACATCCTCATCCGCGCCCGCGACTACTACCGCTTCGTCAGCTTCGTGCTGCTCGGCGTCGCGCTCGCCTTCGAGGTGCCGGTCTTCGTGCTCGCGCTCGTGCGGCTGCGGATCCTGTCCGCCGCGCAGCTTCGGCGGACGTGGCGCCTGGGCATCTTCGTGATGACCGTGATCGGCGTGCTGCTTCCCGGCGTCGACCCGGTGTCGACGATCCTCTCGGTGATCCCGCTCGTCGGCCTCTACGCGCTCTCGATCGGCCTCGCGACGTTCTTCGAGCCGCGCTGGCGCCGGGAACCGAGCACCGTCACCGCGACGGAATGACGTATCCGAAGATCGAGCTGCACGTCCACCTCGAGGGGACGGTGCGGCCGAAGACACTGCTCGAGATGGCGCGGCGGAACGACTACGCGCTGCCGGCCCGCACGGAGGAGGAGGTCGAGGCCCTCTACGACTTCCGCGACTTCGCGCACTTCCTCGACGTGTTCATGCTCGTCACCGGCGCTCTCCGCACCGCGGACGACTTCCGCCAGGTGGTCGTCGACTACGCAGCGGAGGCGGCCGCCCACGGCGCCGTCTACTTCGAGGGGATCTTCGCGCCGGGCCTCTGGCGCGAGGAGCTCGACCCGGACGACGTCTTCAGCCGGCTACTGCGACGGCGCCCAGGAGGCGCGCGAGCTGCACGGAGTCGAGGTGCGGCTGACGCCGGACATCCCGCGCGTCTACGACCCGGAGACCGCGGAAGAGGCCGCGCGCTACGCGGTCAAGTACCGGGAGCGCGGCGTCGTCGGCCTCGGGCTCGGCGGCCCGGAGGAGGGCCACCCGCCGGAGCCGTACGAGCGGGCGTTCGCGATCGCGCGCGAGGGCGGCCTCGCCTCGGTTCCGCACGCGGGGGAGGTCGTGGGCCCGGAGTCTGTCCGCGGCGCGCTCGACGCGCTCAAGGCAGACCGCATCCGCCACGGGATCCGGGCCGTCGAGGACCCCGGGCTCGTGCGGGAGCTCGCCGGCCGAGGGACGGTGCTCGACGTCTGCCCGATCTCGAACCTGCGGACGCGCGCAGTGGCCTCGCTCGACGAGCACCCGCTGCCACAGCTCGCCGCCGCTGGTGTGCGGTGCTCGATCTCGACCGACGACCCGGCGCTCTTCGGCACCGATCTCACCCGCGACTGCGCGGCGGCTGTCGGCCTCGGGCTCGATCCGCAGGACTTCTACGCGGCCGGGGTCGAAGGCGCGCTCTGCGACGCGGAGACCAAGAACCGCCTCGAGGCGATCGGCGCGAGCTTCGAGTGGGACGCCTTCCGTTCTCTCGAAACGCAGATACCCTAAGAGTCACATGGCCCGAGGAGCGGCACAGGCACAGCGCAAGCGCGCGCAGGCGGCGCAGCCCAAACGAAAGCAGAAGGCGCCACCCAGCTGGGAAGAGCAGCTCTTCTTCTCGCGCCTGCGCAGGCACGCGAAGGTGATCTACGTCTTGCTCGCGGTCGTGTTCGCGGCGGGCTTCGTCCTGCTCGGCGTCGGCTCCGGCTCGGGCGGGGTCGCCGACGTCCTCAGCAACCTCTTCCACGGCAGTACGGGCAGCTCGGTGAGCTCGCAGATCAAGAGCGACCAGAAGAAGATCGCGGCGCACCCGCGGAACACCGAGCCGTACCTCGACCTCGCCACGCTCTACCAGCAGCAGCAGGACCAGGCCGCGGCCACGGCGACGCTCGAGTCCGCGCTCAAGGTCAAGCCGAATGACCTCGACGTTCTCTCACGGCTGGCGAGCCTCTACCAGAGCCAGGCAGAGACGGCCCGTAACGCTGCTGCCGACGCGCAGGCCGCCCTGGCCGCGGCGAACGCGACGCCGCCCGGCGTCGACGTCAACTCGAACTTCGGGCAGGCGTTCACCGCCGACCCGCTCAGCCAGACGCTCAAGACGCAGGCGACGACTGCGTTCACCGAGGTGGGCACCGCTTTCACGAAGGCCGAGAGCGCCTACAAGCGGCTGGCGGCCGCGGCGCGCGGAACCTCAGAGGAGGCGAACGCGCAGCTGCAGCTCGCGAGCATCGCCAAGGACACGCTCCAGGTCAGCGGCCAGCCGGAGCACGCGCGGCTCGCGATCGCCGCCTACAAGCGTTACCTCGAGCTGGAGCCGCAGGGCGTCCAGGCGACGCTGGCCAAGCAGACGATCGCGCAGCTTCAGGCCTTCCTCCCGAAGCAGAAACACTAGTAGTATCGGCCGCGCGTGAACTTCGACATCAGCACCGAGCAGGTGGGTGACGACCTCTACGTGATCTCGCTTTCGGGCGAGGTCGACCTCTACACCGCGCCGGAGTTCAAGCAGGAGCTCCTCGACGCGATCGGCAAGGGCGCGAAGGAGGTCGTGGTCGACTTCTCGAGCACCACGTTCATCGACTCGACGACGCTCGGCGTGCTGGTCGGCGGCGTCAAGCGGCTGCGCACGAACGAGGGCCAGCTCTCGCTCGTCTGCAGCGACCGCAACATCACGAAGATCTTCGAGATCACCGGGCTCGACCGCGTCTTCACGATCTACCCGACGCGGGACGAGGCCGTCTCGGCAATCTCGGGCCAGACCTCGGCGTAGTGCGCGCCGGAGCGGCGGTCCTCGGGGTCCTGGCCGCGCTGCTGGCAGCGGGCTGCGGGACGGGCGGCATCGTCAAGAGCGGCGACCAGACGAAGGGCAAGCAGCTCTTCCAGGCGAAGTGCGGGGGCTGCCACACGCTCGAGGCCGCAGGGACGCACGGCACGGTCGGACCGAACCTGGACGAGGCCTTCGCATCCGACCGGAAGCAGGGCTTCGAGCAGGTGACGATCCAGCAGGTCGTTCGCCAGCAGATCTCGCTCGCGAGCGGGAAGATGCCGGCCGACCTCGTCAAGGGAGCCGACGCGGACTCGGTCTCCGCGTTCGTGGCCGCCTCCGCAGGAGTTCCGGGCCAGGGCGGCGGCGGGGCCGCCGCGACGAGCGGCAAGGACATCTTCTCGGCCAACTGCGGCAGCTGCCACACGCTCGCGGCGGCGGGAACGAGCGGAACCGTAGGCCCGAACCTCGACGACCTCAAGCCCAGCCTCGCGCGGGCCGAACGTCAGGTCACGAACGGCGGCGCGATCATGCCCGCCTTCAAGGGCAAGCTGACCGATGCTCAGATCAAAGCTGTTGCGAAGTACGTCAGCGACAACGCAGGCAAGAAGTAAGTCGAGCGTAGTAGGCGGAACCCGTAAAGCAACGGCCACGCCGTCGCGGCGGGCTTTTGCTCGCCGCGACCGCAACGGTGTCTGGTTGTCTTCCTCGCGGTGAAGTCGTCATGGCTCACGCGGAGCGTGAGCCGGACTTCATCGCGTTTAGCGGACCTCGTCGCGCTCGGCTTCGAGGTCGACCACGACGTGCGTGATCGGGACCTCGAACCGCTCGCGCGCGCTCGTGACGACGCCTCGTTCGAGCCAGTGTGAGCGGCCTTCGGGATGCGTCGAGACGATCACCTCGTCGGCGCCGAAGGTGCGGAGCGCGTCCTCGATCGCCTGCAGCGGGTCGCCGTCGCCGACCTCGCCGCGCGCCTCGATCCCCGCATCCCGGAGCCGGCCGAGGCTCTGCTCGAGCCGCTGACGCGCCTGCTCACGCGCGCCGTCGACGTCCGAGGTGAAGTGCCGGATCGGCGAGTTCAGCGCCGGTGTGACGACCAGCACCTCTGCCCGGTAGCCCTCGGTCTGCCTGCGGATCTGCTCGCGCAGCGCCTCGCCGCCGACGGTCTCGTTCGCGACCACGAGGATACGCCGCTCGTCCGGGCCGCCCCGCCGCCGTGGCGCCTCCTTCTGCGGGACCTCGTGTCGACGGGCCCGCAGCCACCAGAGGAGCACGGCCGCGGTGAGGACGATGAACACCACGAGACCCGCCCAGGGGTTGATCACGCCCGCGATCGCGATCAGCCCGAAGTAGACCGCGGCGCCCAGGAGGAACTGGAACGCGTCGGCCTCACTGCGAAGCGGGTTCTTCACGGGCCGGAGGCTAGAGGATGTAGACCGTCGTGTAGACCACGATCCACATCACGTCCACGAAGTGCCAGTAGATCCCGGGAATCTCGACCCCGTGGTGCGCTTCGGGCGAGTAGTGCCCGCGGTACGAGCGAATCGTGGCGAAGAGGAGCAGCGTCAGTCCGACGAAGACGTGCGCTCCGTGCAGGCCTGTGAGGCAGAAGAAGATCGTCCCGAACGCGTCGGTGTAGGGCGCGAAGCCGATCCGCGAGTACTCGAGGATCTGCGTCAGCAGGAACGTCAAGCCCAGCAGAAAGGTGAGCGTCAGCCCGGCCTGCAAGCCCGAGCGGTTCCCGCGCTTGATCGCCTGCAGCGCCCAGTGCATCGTGAAGCTCGAGGTCACGAGGATGATCGTGTTCATCCCGGCGACGAAGACCGGCAGCTCGTAGGGCGGAGTCGGCCACGGCGTGCCCGCCGCGACTCGCACGAAGAAGTAGGCCGTGAAGAACGAGCCGAAGAGCATGATCTCCGAGGCGATGAACAGGAACATCCCGAGCGTGCGCGCGTCGACGCGCGAGCTCTGGTTCGCGACGGGCGGACCGTGCGCCTCGGCGTGCGCGCTCATACTTGAGCCGCCTCGGGCTCGACCTCGATCTCGATGTGGTCGACGGGCAGGCCGGTCGCCTTGCGCAGGCGATTGATGAGGTCGCCCCGGAGCCAGTTCGAGCGGTTCTCGCCCGGGAACGTCGAGACGATGATCTCGTCGACGCGCTCGTCCTGCGCCGCCTGTGAGGCGGCCGTGAACGGGTCTGGGTGCGCGATCTGCCCATGGACGTCGAGGCCCTCGCCGCGGAGGATCGTGAGCGCGCGCCTCAGCCGCCGCTCCGCCTCCGGGTGCTCCGCAGCGGTCGGATCGCTCTGCGGGCAGAGGATCAGGAACGACGCCGGCCCTTGCTCGGCCCGCGCGCGGATCTTGTCGAGGAGCGGATCGCCGACCAGCGTCTGGTTGGCGACGACGAGGACGTTCGCCTCGCCGCCCTTCTCCTCGTCGAGGTCGACCTCGATGTGCTCGACGGGAATCTCGCCCGCGGCCTTCTGGACCCGTTCGACGACGTTCCGCCGGAGCCAGCCCGAGCGCTGCCGCGGGTGCGTCGAGACGATGATCTCGTCCGGCCGAGGCTCCAGCTGGGCGAGTGCGTCCTTGAGCGCCGCGACCGGATCTGCCTCGACCACGTGGCCCGACGCCGCGATGCCCTCGCCCCGGAGCGTCTCGAGCGTCCGCTCGAGCCTGCGGCCCGCCGAAGCGCGGCGGGTGTCCTCGTAGATCACGTAGCCCTCGCGCGGCTGGTTGACCGGAGCCACGACCGTCACGAGAAGCGGGCCTTCGGCACTCCGCCGCTTCAAGGCGTCGATCAGGCCGCGACCGGCAACCGTCTCGTTCGCGATCACGAGTACGTGCTTCATCGGGCCGGAACTTCCTCGCGCGTTCCCGCGCGATCGCCGTTGAAGACCGCGTGCCGGGCGCCCTCGACGCCGTACTCATACGGGTTGCCCACTACCTGGGGGATCTCGTCGAAGTTGAAGATCGGCGGCGGCGAGCTGACCTGCCACTCGAGCGTCAGGGAGCGCCACGGGTTCGCCTCGGCAGCCGGCCCGAAGCGCCAGCTCGTGATCATGTTGTAGAGGAAGACGAGCGTCGAGGCGCCGAGCCCGAAGGACGCGATCGAGATGAACAGGTTCACGTCGGCGAAGCGCGGCACGTAGTCGGCCACGCGGCGCGGCATCCCCTGGATCCCGAGCCAGTGCATCGGGAAGAACGTCAGGTTGAAGCCGACGAACGTCAGCCAGAAGTGCAGCTTCCCGAGCCGCTCGTCGTACATCCGGCCGGTCATCTTCGGGAACCAGAAGTAGATCCCCGCGAAGATCGTGAAGAGCGAGCCGCCGAAGAGCACGTAGTGGATGTGCGCGACCACGAAGTACGTGTCCGAGACGTGGATGTCGATCGGGACCGCGGCGAGGTAGATCCCCGAGAGGCCGCCGATCACGAACATCGAGACGAAGCCGAGCGCGAACAGCATGGGCGTATCGAAGTGGATCCGCCCCTCCCATAAGGTCGCGAGCCAGGAGAAGACCTTGATGCCGGTCGGGACCGCGATCACCATCGACGTCACCATCATCGGGACGCGCAGCCACGGCGCCATCCCGGCGACGAACATGTGGTGCGCCCAGACCGAGAAGCCGAGCACGAGGATCGCCATCAGCGAGAGGGCCATCAGGCGGTAGCCGAAGATCGGTTTCCTCGCCATCACGGAGATCACCTCCGAGGCGATCCCGAAGCCGGGCAGCATCATGATGTAGACGGCCGGGTGGGAGTAGAACCAGAAGATGTGCTGGTAGCCGAGCGGGTAGCCACCGGCGGTGTAGTTGAAGAAGTCCGTGTGCATCACGTGGTCGAACATCACGAAGAACTGCGAGCCGGCGATGAACGGCGTCGCGATCACGACGAGCAGTGAGGTCGTGAAGTTCGCCCAGACGAGCAGCGGCATCCGCCAGAAGCTCATCCCGGGCGCGCGCATCGTGATGATCGTGACCAAGAAGTTGAGCGCGGTCATGATCGAGCTCGCGCCCGCCCACTGAACGCCCATGTTGAAGAAGATGGCGCCGATCGGCTGGTGCGTCGAGGAGAGCGGCGCGTAGCCCGTCCAGCCGGCCGCGAAGGGCCCGCCGGGCGCGAGGAAGCTGGAGAGCATCATGAAGCCGGCGATCGGCAGCAGCCAGAAGGAGAGCGCGTTCAGCTTCGGGAACGCCATGTCCGGCGCGCCGATCATCAGCGGGATCACGTAGTTGCCGATCCCGGCGAACGCGGGAATCACGAACAGGAAGATCATCAGCGCCGCGTGCACCGAGAAGAGCCCGTTGAAGAGCTGGTTGTCGACGAACTGCATCCCGGGCTGGGCGAGCTCGGCGCGCATCATCATCGCGAGCAGCCCCGCGATCACGAAGAAGAAGATCGTCGTGACGAGGTACTGGATCCCGATCACCTTGTGGTCGGTGTTGATCCGGAAGTAGTCGCGCCAGCTGTGCGCCCCGTGGCCGGAGTGGTCCTCCTCGCGCGTGGGTGAGCCGACCGCGTAGCGCATCCAGTAGTCGAAGCCGCCGATCGCGGCGAGGAAGCCGAGCGGCACCGCGGTCAGCTCGACGGTCGTGATCACCTGGCCGTCCCAGATCGGGTCCCAGCCCTCGAGCCAGCGCACGAGGCACACGATCCCGGCGCCGATCCCGAAGAAGAGCGCCGTCATCCACGGCACGCGCAGCCAGCCCGGCGCGAGCAGGCGGCGGAAGCCCAGTCGGCGGCGGCTGGGGCGGCGCGTGTACCGCGTGCGGGTCGTGCAGCGCGACGTCGGTCACTTCTTGCCTCCGGCGAGGAACGAGACGAGCGCCGCGAGCTGGGCCTTGGGGAGCGACGAGAACGTGGTCGGCATGATCCCCTTCTGGAACCCGGGCTCGACGTACGCGTTGGGGTTGACGATCGACTCCCTGATGAACTGCTGCAGCTGCTTCCCCGCCCTCTGCGCCTCCTGAGGCAGCTTATCGAGGTCGGGCCCGACCTTTCCGTTGGCGCCCGCGGCCGCGAGCGTGTGACAGGCAGCGCAGCCGTTCGCGCTGAAGACGGCCTTCCCGGAGGTGCCTGACGGGCCGCTCAGCTTCTTCTGCTGGCCCCTCGCCCACGACATGAACCTCTGAGTCGTCATCACCTGCGCGCTCGAGCGCATGACCGCGTGACCGAGCCCGCAGAGCTCCGTGCAGATAACCGGGAAGGTGCCCTCCCGGTCGGGCGTGATCACGAGGGTGGTCACCATGCCCGGGACCGCGTCCTCCTTCTGGCCGAACTCCGGGACCCAGAACGAGTGCGTCACGTCGAGCGACGTGATCTGCAGCTTGATCGTCTTGTCGATCGGCAGCTTCAGCGTCGCCGAGGTGAGCTTGCCGAAGTCCGGGTACTGGAAGCTCCAGGCGAACTGCTGCGCGGTCACTTTCACGACGAGCGGAGTGAGCCGGGCGTTCGAGGCGGCCGACGCGTGCGGGATGTGCTCGTTCTTGGCGAGGACGACCGCGCTCACGATCGAGATCGCGGTGACGAGGACGGCGGGAACCGCGGTCCACGCGATCTCGAGGCCGGTGTTGCCGTGGATCGGCGGCCCGTCGGCGTCCTCGCCCGGCTGCGCGCGGAACTTGAAGATCGCGTAGAGGATGACGGCGGCGACGAGCGCGAAGATCCCGATGCAGATCACGGTCACGAACCAGAAGACGAAGTCGATCCGGCCGGCCTGCTTGCTCGCGGCATGCGGCATCCACGGGATCAGGAGCGCGACGAGCGCGGCGCCCGCGCCGCAGACGGCTCCGATCGCGACGAGCTGGACGATCGATCCCCTACGCACCGGCGACGAGACTACTGGACTGGGAGGGCGGGCCGCCGCGGGAAGTGCGGGCGCTCGAAACGCCTGCTACTAGCAGGATTCAATCTTGGCGAGACAGGGTATGGAGGCGGCACCCCCCAAAGGAAACAGGAGGTTGAAAAGTGGGACTTGGAGTCAGCATCTTGCTCGTCGCAGCAGGCGCAATTCTCGCCTGGGGCGTCAATGCAGACGTCTCGGGCCTGAACATCCACACGATCGGCTGGATCTTGATGATCGTCGGGATCGTGGGCGTCGTGCTGTCGATGATCTTCTGGTCGTCGTGGGCCGGCCCCGGCTACTGGTCGCGTCGTCGCGCACCTGGCGGCTACGTCGACGAGGGCCCGCCGCCCTACTAGAGAGACCAAGTGCTTGATCCCGGAGCGGCCCGCGAGGCCGCTCCGGCGTTTCAGGCGGGAACTTCTGCGCCCAGGGCCAGGCGGTCCACCCGCTCCAGCCAGGGTCCGGCGCGCAGTTCCTCGAACGTCTCCCGTGCCTCGTCGAGCAGGGGGCGAGCCTCGCTGCCGCGATCTTCGGCGAGCAGGTTCTCGGCTCGCTCCAGCCGAGTGACGGCAACGTAGAACGGCATCTCGGCCTCCTCGAACAACCGCTCCGCGGCCAAGAGCTCCTTCTCGGAATCGTTCTCCGGGAGACGGGAGCGAAAGCGTGCCTTCTGGGCGCGCAAGAACGTTCCTTGCCCGCCGGGATTCAACTCGTCGACTATGTCCAGGAGCTCGCGCAGCTTCTCGTCGCCGACGAGGTCGCCGATCAGGTCTAGGGAGTCGAACCGGATCACGGCCTGCGAGCCGGCCGCGTACCCCCGGACTGCCACCGCACGCTCGACGGCTGCAATCGCCTCGTCCCTGCGCCCCTCCGCCCGGTGAAGCGCGGCCTCGCACAAGGCGTAGAGTGCCGCCCAGCTGGCATTCTCGGAGCGAGCCACGCCCTCGCTCTCCGCCAGCAGCCTGCGCAGGCTGTCCAGGTCGCCGCGATGGAGGTAGATCGACCCGACCTGGAGCAGGAGACCGCGCACGAACTCGGTCTCTGCGAGCGCTTCCGCCTCCGCGGCGCGCGCAAGCGCCTCGTCCCAAAGTCCGAGCATCATCAACATCCCCGCCGGGCCGGCCACGAAGGTCGACTCCCATTGGCGGTCGCCCACTCGGCGGGCGAGCTGGAGGGCTCGGTCGGCGTTCGCCAAGGCAACCCGAAACTCGCCCCGAACCCAGAGGAAAGCGCCAAAGTTGTTGTACGCCCGGAGCGCGGCCGAATGGAGGTCGTGCTCGAGTGCGACGGCGAGCGCTCCCTGGAGCAGGATGATCCCTTCACGCGGGCGCTGTCGAGGGTTGAACAGGACGACCCCCTTGGTATTCATCGCCTCGGCGAGGGTCTCCGGATTGTCGAGGGCCTCGGCGAGCGTGAGAGCGCGTTCGAGATACGGAAGCGCGCGCTCGTCCTCTCCCGAGAAATAGAGGTAGCGGCCGAGCTGAGCGGCAACCGACGCGATGTCCTTCGAGGCTCCCGCTGCCTCGAGCGCGGCCAGTGCGGGCTCGAGGCGTTTCACCGCCTGTGGCGGATGGCCGTCGAGGAAGTCGCAATCGGCGAGGCGCGAAGCGACACGGGCAGCGTCAACGGGGTCTCCGAGCTCCTCGTACGCCGAGTGCGCGCGTTCGAGCAGGGCTCGGCACTCCTCGGGTTTGTTCGCTCTCCAGGCGACTTCGCCGGCGCGGGCGGCCAGGTCGGCTCGCGCCTGTTCGTCCGCGGCGAGCTCCTCGGCCTGCTCGAAGTAGCGCTGGGCCTCGGCGAACGCCCCGAGGCTGGAGGCTCGCTCGCCTGCCCGCACGAGCGCTGCGGCCGCCCGGCCTCTTAGCTCCTCGGCGTCCTCCGCGTCCGGCACGGCCTCGAAGGCCGCCAGTAGATGGGACGCGATCACCTCCGCGACTTCCTCTTCGGCCGGCGAGCCGGCGAGTTGGTCGGCCACGGCCAGATGGCGACTCTTGCGGTCGTGCCGCGACAACGTGTCGTAGGCGACCCTTCGCACGAGGTCCTGGAGGAAGCCGTAGTTGCCGTGCTCCGGAGAGCGAGCGTCGGCCTGCAGCGAGAGCACCTCCTTGCGCACGAGCGAGGCGAGCAGCGGCGCGAGGTCGGTCTCGTCGAGCCCGGCGAGCGCGGCGAGCGTTCCGCGGCTGAAGCTCTTTCCGAGCACCGCGCCGTCCTGCAACAGGCGCCGCTCGTCCTCGCTGAGCCCGTCCAGCCGGGCGGCGATCAGCGCGTGCAGGGTCTCCGGTACCTCGAGGTCCTCGACTTCGCCGACGACGCTGTACGTGGATCCCTCCTGTGCGAGCAGTCCACGGTCGAGGAGCATCCGCACGGTCTCGACCGCGTAGAGAGGCACGCCCTCGGCGCGCGCCAGGATCTGCGCACGCAGCGGCTCTGGCATGCCCGGCACGAGGCCGGCGAGCAGCTCCTCCATCGCCGGCTCCCCGAGAGGCTCCAGGTAGATGGAGGTGAAGCTGCGCTGGCCGGCTCCCCAGGTCTCACGCTTCTCGAGCAGCTCGGGCCGAGCCAGCGTGATCACGTAGAGCCGGTGGCTGCGCGACCACTCGAGCAGGTACTCGACGAAGTCGAGCAGGCTCGCGTCGGCCCACTGCAGGTCCTCGAAGACGAGCACGGCCGGATACGTGTCCGACAGGCGCTCGAAGAAAAGGCGCCAGGCCGCGAAGAGCTCCTGCCGGTCGGCCGCGTCTTCGCCCTCGCCGGCCCCGAGCAGCTGCGCGAGCGCCGGCTCGACGAAGCGGCGCTCCTCCTCGTCCAGGAGATGCTCGCTCAGCGTCGCCCGGAGCTTCTCGAGCGCAACCGCGGGCTGGTCGTCCTCGGCGATCTGACAGCGCATGCGCACCATGTCCGCTAGCGCCCAGTACGTGACTCCCTCCCCGTAGGCGAGACAGCGGCCGCGGTGCCAGTAGACCGTCTCGGCGATCCCGTCGAAGTACTTGTAGAACTCCCACGCGAGCCGCGACTTGCCGATCCCGGCGATGCCGGTGATCGAGACGAGATGCGCCTTGCGCTCCTCGGAGCAGGCGTGGAAGAGCTCCTTCAACTGCCGGACCTCACGCTCCCGCCCGACGAACGGTGCCTCGAGCCCGTCGGATTTCAACTCGCCTCTGCGCGCCGAGACGATCCGCTGCGCGCGCCAGAGTGACACGGATTCCTGCTTGCCCTTCAGCTCGTGCTCGCCGGCCGCCTCGTAGGCGACCGTCTGCTCGGTGGCGCGGCGCGTGGCGTCGCCGACGAAGACCGAGCCCGGCTCGGCGACGGACTGGATCCGAGAAGCCGTGTTGACGAGATCGCCCGCCACCATGCCTTGGCCCTCGGCGCCGACGTTGACGGCGGCCTCGCCGGTCAGGACGCCTGCGCGGGCGCTCAGTCCCGGTGCTCCCACCTCGTCTCCCAGCGCGGAGACGGCCGCGACGAGGTCGAGCGCGGCACGAACGGCGCGCTCCGCGTCGTCCTCGGTCGCGACCGGCGTTCCCCAGACCGCCATCACGGCGTCGCCGATGAACTTCTCCACGGTCCCGCCGTAGAGGCCGATCAGCCGTCGGCAGGTGTCGAAGTAGCGCGAGAGGAGCTCCCGCGTCTCCTCGGGATCCCGCGCCTCGGAGACGGCGGTGAAGCCCACGAGGTCGGCGAAGAGGACGGAGACGAGCCGCCGCTCCGCCGCGGGAGCGACCGGCGCGGCCGCTTCGGCCTCAGCCTCGAACGGCGTCCCGCACTGGGTGCAGAAGCGCATGCCCGGATCGTTGGCGGCGCCACAGCTGGCGCAGATCTGGCTGAGCGACGCCCCGCAATTGCCGCAAAACCGAGACCCCGCCGGGTTCTCGGCCGCGCAGTTGGGACAGATGTTCATAGCTAAGGGTAGACCGGTATGCGTTCGGCTTCCACGCCCTGGGCCGCGTGATTCCAGGGCTACACTACGCACCGCCTCGGGCCGTTAGCTCAGCTGGTAGAGCAGGGGACTCTTAATCCCAAGGTCGCAGGTTCGATCCCTGCACGGCCCATCGCGCGCCGCCTGAACGCCCGGATAGGCTCGTTCGGCGCAATGAAGATCGCCTCGATCGTCGGGAACAGGCCGCAGTTCATCAAGGCCGCGCCCACCTCAGTCGCCCTCCGCGAGCGCGGTCTCGAGGAGGTCGTGATCCACACCGGGCAGCACTACGACCGAGAGCTCTCGCAGGTCTTCTACGACGAGCTCGGGCTCGACGAGCCGCGCTACCGGCTCGACCTGCGCACGGCCGACCCGCACCTGATGCGACCCGCGATCGAAGAGCGGCTCGGGGACGAGCGGCCCGACTGGGTGCTCGTCTACGGCGACACGAACTCGACGCTGGCGGGCGCGGAGGCCGCGACCGGGCTCGGGATCGCGCTCGCCCACGTCGAGGCGGGCCTGCGCAGCGGCGACCTGTCGATGCCGGAAGAACGGAACAGGATCGAAGTCGACAAGCGGGCCGAGCTCCTCTTCTGCCCGGACGAGCGCTCGCGGGAGACGCTGGCCGGTGAGGCTGTCCCGGGCCGGGCCGAGGTCGTGGGCGACGTCATGGCCGACGCGACGCGGCTCTTCGAGCCGATCGCCCGCGGGCGGGCGCCCGAGCGATCCGATCCGTACGCGGTGCTCACGATTCATCGCGAGGCGAACACGGAGCCCGAACGGCTGCGCAGCCTGCTCGAGGCGGCCGGCTCGAGCGGCTGGAGCTTCGTCTTCCCCGTGCATCCCCGGACACGCAAGGTGATCGAGAAGCATGGGATCTCGCTCCAGCCGAGCATCGAAGCCGTCGAGCCCGTCGGCTACCTCGAGATGCTCGCGCTCGTCTCCGGAGCCGCACGCGTCGTCACCGACTCGGGCGGCCTGCAGAAGGAGGCGTACTGGCTGCGGGTGCCGTGCGTCACCCTGCGACCCTCGACTGAGTGGGTCGACACGGTCCAGGCCGGCGCCAACCGGCTGGCCGAGCCCGACGACCTGGCTCAGGCGCTGGCAGACGCATCCTTCCCCGAAGATGCGCCGCCGCTCTACGGCGACGGCCACGCGGCAGAGAGGATCGCGGAGGCGCTCTATACGCTTCCGCCGACGTGAGCAGGATCGGGATCATCGGGGCCGGCTACGTCGGCGTGCCGCTCGCCGAGGTGTTCGGCAAGTCCGGGCACGAAGTCCTGCTCGTCGAGATCCAGCAGAGCCGCGTCGACCAGCTGAACCGCGGCGAGAGCTACGTCGGCGATGTGTCGTCCGAATCGCTGAAGGAGCTCGTGGATTCCGGCAAGGTGCGGGCAACGTCGGACTACGACGGGCTGAAAGAGGTCGACGCGATCCTGATCGCACTGCCGACGCCGCTCTCCGAGCAGCGCGAGCCGGATCTGACCATCCTCCTCGACTCAACCCGCGACCTGGCGAAGCGCCTGCAGAAGGGCCAGCTCGTCGTGCTCGAGTCGACGACCTACCCCGGGACGACCCGCGAGCGCCTGAAGCCGCTGCTGGAGGAGAGCGGCCTCGAGTGCGGCACGGACTTCTACCTCGCGTTCTCGCCCGAGCGCGTCGATCCCGGCCGCGAAGACTGGACGACGAAGACGACGCCGAAGGTCGTCGGCGGCGTCACCGAGGAGTGCACCACGCGGGCGGTCGAGCTGTACGAGTCGGCTATCGACAGCGTCATCGCGCTCTCGTCGCCCGAGGCGGCCGAGCTGACGAAGCTGCTGGAGAACATCTTCCGCTCGGTCAACATCGCGCTCGTCAACGAGCTCGCGCAGCTGTGCGACCGGATGGATCTCGACGTCTGGGAGATCGTCGGCGCGGCGGCGACCAAGCCGTTCGGGTTCATGCCCTTCGAGCCGGGACCGGGCCTGGGCGGCCACTGCCTCCCGGTCGATCCGTTCTACCTCTCGTGGAAGGCGCGCCAGTACGACTTCTACACCGAGTTCATCGAGCTGGCCGGGAAGGTCAACGCGAACATGCCGTACTTCTGCCGGTCGCTGATCTCGCAGGCGCTGAACCACGGGCGCGAGCTGTCGCTGAAGGGCTCGAAGGTGCTCATCCTCGGCGTGACCTACAAGGCCGACGTGCGCGACACGCGCGAGTCTCCCGCGCTCAAGCTGATCGAGCTGCTGCGGAACGCGGGCGCGGAGGTCTCGTACCACGACCCGTTCGTGCCAGAGCTCGAGGATCAGGGGCTGAAGTCGGTGGCGCTCGAGCCGGCCGAATACGACTGCGCGGTGATCGTGACGGCGCACTCTTCGATCGACTACGAGCAGCTCGTCGAGCAGGCGCCTCTCGTCGTCGACCTGCGCAACGCGACCGGCAGGAACGGCAGGGTCGACGGGAAAGTCTGGAAGTTGTGAGTAACGCCAGCGTCGCTCTGGTCGGGCTCGGCTACTGGGGCCCGAACCTCGCCCGCAACTTCGACGACCTGGCCGAGCTGAGCTGGCTCTGCGACGCCTCGCCGGACGCGCTGGAGCGCTACGGGGCGCGCTATCCGCAGGCGCGCACGACCACGAACTACGACGAAGTCCTCGGCGATCCTGAGCTCGATGCGGTGGTCGTCGCGACGCCGGCGATCACCCATTACGAGCTTGCCAAGCGCGCGCTCGATGCCGGGAAGCATGTGCTGGTCGAGAAGCCGCCGGCGATGAACGCTGCCGAAGCGGAGGATCTCGTCGCGACCGCGGAGTCGAAGGGGCTCACGCTGATGCCCGGCCACCTGCTGCTCTACCACCCCGCGGTCGCGGAAGTGAAGCGGCTGGTCGACTCGGGCGAGCTCGGTGAGGTCTTCTGCGTGTACTCGAACCGCCAGAACCTCGGGAAGATCCGCACCGACGAGAACGCACTCTGGTCGCTCGGCGTGCACGACCTCTCCGTCGTCCTGCACCTGCTCGACGAGGAGCCCTCCGAGGCCTGGGCGCACGGGAACTCGTTCCTGACGCCCGGTGTCGAGGACGTCGTGTTCTGCTACCTGCGCTTCCCGTCGGGGAAGATCGCGCACCTTCACCTGTCCTGGCTCGACCCGCACAAGATGCGGCGGATAACCGTCGTCGGGCGCGAGAAGATGGTCGTGTTCGACGACATGGAGCTGGAGCGCAAGGTGACGATCTACGAGAAGGGGCCGTGGCAGCCGACGGAGACCTACGGCGAGTGGCAGACGCGGACGGGCGACATCTTCAGCCCGAAGATCCCGAACGATGAGCCGCTGCGGCTCGAGTGCCAACGGTTCCTCGAGCTCGTCGCCGGGGAGGGCGACCGAGTGCGGCCGGCGCAGGACGGGCTCGCGGTCGTGCGGGTGCTCGAGCAGCTGCAGGCCTCGCTGGTCGCGGCTCCCGCGTGACGGAAGTCGCGGACACCGCCATCGTCTATCCGGGGACGGTGCTCGGCGAGGGCTGCCGGATTCTCGATTACGCGGTCGTGGGCAAGCAGCCTGCCCTCTCGCCTCGCTCGACCGCGGCGCGCGAGGACCTGCCGCCGCTCGAGGTCGGCGCGGGCACGATCGTCTCGACCGGCGCGATCGTGTTCGCGGGGACGACGCTCGGCGAGCGTGTGATCGTCGGCGACCAGGCCTGCGTGCGCGAGCGGTGCGAGATCGGCGACGACGCCGTCATCGGCCGGGGCTCGCTCGTCGAGAACGACACCACAGTCGGGGCGCGGACGAAGATCCAGGCGGACGCCTACGTGACGGCGTACTCGACCCTCGAGGAGGACGTCTTCATCGCTCCCTGCGTCGTGACGACGAACGACAACTTCATGGGGCGCACCGAGCGCCGGCACGCGCTGCGCAAGGGGCCGACCGTCAGGCGCGGAGCGCGGATCGGCGGCGCGGCGATCCTGCTCCCGGGGATCGAGGTCGGCGAGGAGGCGTTCGTCGGGGCCGGCGCCGTCGTCCTGCGCGACGTCCCCGCGCATGCGGTCGTCGTCGGGAACCCTGCGCGTCAGATTCGCGAGGTGCCCGAGGACGAACTGCTCAGCGGCGGGTGACGCGGAGGGTGTACGCGCCCGCGCCGGGCTTGGCCGCGACGACCTGCAGCGAGTACCAGCCCGTCTTCGCGGCCCGGTAGCGGAGCCGCTCCTTCACGCCGAGGCCGTGCACCGAGCGGCGGGCGCGAAGCGCGGGATCTGCAGCGGCCAGCGAGTGAAGCCCCGGCTTCCAGAGGACGATCGAGACGTCCACGTCGCGAGCCTTCGCGACCACGCGGACCCTCTGGCCCCGCTTCAGCTTGATTCGATAGACGTCGTTGCGATCGTCCCAGTAGTCGACCGTCGCCCGCACGCGCAGACTCGGCTTCCGGATGGGCGTTCCGAGCGAGACGTTGTCGTCGGGCTCGAAGCGGTCGCGGACCGGGAGCCGCGCGTTCCGCAGCGCGTGGACCGCCGCGGCGATGTCGAGCTTGCCCCAGCCGCTGAGCGCGTCCCGCCCGGCCAGGCAGTCGCCACAGCCGTTCGCGGGAGTCGCGAGCGTCGCGGAGTGCTCGAGCAGCTCCGAGGCCTGGTCGGGCCGCAGGCCCGGGCGCAGCGCGAACAGCATCGCCGCGGCCGCCGAGACCTGCGCTGCCGAGAACGACGTCCCGGATGCGTGGCGGAAGTCCTTCGGGCCGCAGTCGGAGTAGCCCTGGTCGACGCAGGTCACGTTCTTGGCGGTCAGCGCGCGCGGGAGGAGCGAGAACATGTCCTCACCGGGCGCGACGAGGTCGACGTAGCGGTCGTCGCGGTTCGAGAAGCTCGATACGTCCCCGTCCCGGCCGAACGAGCCCACGCCGAGCACGTGCGGGAGCGCGGCCGGGTACCCGGCGAACGGCCACGGCCCGCCGCCTCCGTACGGGTTGTTGCCGACCGACGCGACGACGAGCGCGCCCTGGGCGACGGCATAGTCGATCGCGCGCTGCTCGACCGGGGAGAAACCGGAGTGCTGCCCGTCCTGCGGGTCGCGGACGCCGCCGAGGCTCACGTTCACGACGCGCGCGCCGCGCGCGACGACCCAGCGGATCGCCTGGGCCTCGACCGACGGCGAAACGGTGCCGTCGTCGCCCACGACCTTCGCGATCAGGAGCCGGGCCGAGGGCGAAAGGCCGGCGATGCCGCGACCGTTGTCGACCGTCGCGGCGATCTCACCGGCGACGAAGGTCCCGTGCCCGGTGGTGTCGTTCGCCGTGCCCCCGACGAAGCTTCGCGAGGCGACGACCTGCGAGCGCAGCTCCGGGTGCGAGAGGTCGACGCCCGTGTCGATCACGCCTACGCGAACCTCCGGTAGCGGAGGCAGCAGCTCGAAAGCGTTGAACGTCTTGTCCTGGGCGAGGTACCACTGCCTCGGCGCGAGCGGATCGTTCGGGGTGAACGCCTGCGCGCCGGCCGGGACCACCAGCGCGACCAGAGCCGCGACGGCAGTCAGCGCGCGCTTCACGGGCCGGCCACCTTCACGGGGCGACCACCGTCAGCGTCTCCGAGACGCCGACCGCCCAGCCGTGACCGGCGGTCACGCGAGCGCGATAGCTGCCCGGCGAGAGGTTGAGCGTTGCCGCGAATGCTCCGTTCGAGTTCGTCGTGGTATTTGCCACCGTAACCCAGGTTGACCCCTGGAGCCGCTGGATCTCGACGCTCGCGCCCGCGAGAACCGGGTGGACCTGTCCGCTGACCGACGCGAAATCGCTGCCCGCGGTGAGATCCACGGCCGGCGAGACGGAGACCCTGACGGCGCCGCTGCGGAAGCCGCCGCTCTGAAGTCGGTAGTCCGTCGTCTGCCGCGGGTGGACCGTGACCGCGACCGCGCCGTTCGCGACGCTCACGCGGCCGGCAGAGCGCCACGAGCCGCCGTAGGGGCGTTCCTCGAGCGTGACGCTGGACGTGCCGCGCGCGACGCCGGCCAGTCGCCCGGCAGAGCCGTAGGCAACGGTCTTCGTCTGCGCGGTCAGGCTCAGCAGACCGAGCCGGAACCAGGTCGAGCGGAGGCCGAGCGCCGAGCGAACCGCAGCGCCGGTCACCGTCCGCTGCCCGCGCGTCCCGACGAGCGTCACGGTGCGCACCCGTCCGGATGGCGCCACGTTCGCGCGGAAGTCGGCGATCTTGCCCGGGACCCGGAACTTCCGGGCGAGCAGCGCAGGCCCGAATCGGAGCGGCCCCCAGTTGTGGTACGGCGAGAGCGTGTCGTACGGGTCGGACACGGAAACGAGGTAGGGCACCGCGTCGCCGCCCCAGACATCCTGGACGTTCGCCGTCCGCCCGCCGGAGCTGGAGAAGAAGAACGTGTCGGCGAGCTCGCCGTCGTAGAGGACGACCTGGCCCGCGGTCTCCGCGACAGCGTCGTCGCTGCTGGCGGCCTCGGCCGCGATACCGCCGTAGACCTGGCTGCGCGTGTCCGAGTAGACGTCGAAGTCGCCGCTGTGCAGGTGGGCGAGGGCGTAGGTGCGAGCAACGATCGCCTGCGCGGCCAGCGCCTCGGCCGGCCAGCGCTTCGGCATCTCCGACGGGACGACTCCGCGCAGGTAGGAGTCCAGCGCGACCGTGTTCACGACCTGAAGGCCGCGGCCCGCCGGTTTCACCCGCAGCGCGCCGCGATAGCCCCGCCCGCCGAGGGCGAGCGGCGCGGCGCCGGGTGAGAAGAGCAGCGGCGGCCGGAGCTTCTTCGCCGGCTTCGCCGGCCTCAGCTTGATCTTCAGCGCGGGCCCGAAGGCGTACGAGCCTGCCAGGAGCTTGTGCTTCTTCCCAGCGCCGTCGCGCAACCAGAAAGGCGCCGTCGACGACACGATCACCCGCCGCGCAGCGGGCGCGAGCAGGACCCGAACGCTCTTTTTCTGCGTGTCGCCGAGCGTCGTGTCCGGGAAGTAGTGCGCCGATGATCTGGTCGAACGACCATCCGTGCAGCGCGTAGCCGTACGCGCCGTACTGGGCGAGCCCGACGCCGTGGCCCCAGCCGTGGCCGACCACGAAGATCGCCGGCAGCACCTGGCGTCGCGACGCATGCGCGGCGCTCGACTTCGACTGGACGGATTTCGGCGCATGGGCAGCCGGAACGGCGAGCCCGAGAGCGGCGAGAACGGATGCTGCGAATTTGCTGACCATTCGGCCTCAGTGTCGGCGGCGCGACGGGATCCTGTAGGGCCGGCCGCAAGCCAGAGACATGGAGGGTAGCGCACCCCTCTGCTGCTTTCCTCGTTCCTTACAACCTGTTTCCATCTGTTTCGCGAGGTGCGATCAGCGGGAACTCTGTCCCGATGGCTGTGCAGACGGAGGTTCTGCCCCCGCGATACCGCTCTCCGCGCCTGATCGGACGCGGAGCGATGGGCGACATCTACGCCGCGACCGACGAGGTTCTCGGCCGGAAGGTCGTTGTCAAGCTGCTCGCCGAGCGCTACGCGCCAGACGCCGGCATCCGGGAGCGGTTCAAGCGCGAGGGCCTGGCCGCGGCGCGGCTCTCGGGCCAGCCCGGGGCCGTGACGATCTTCGACGTCGGCGAGTGGGAGGGGCGGCCGTTCATCGTCATGGAGCACCTCGCCGGCGGGTCGCTCGAGCAGCGCATCCGACAGGACGGCGCGCAGCCTCCCGGGCGGGCGCTCGCGTGGCTCGAGCAGGCAGCGACGGCTCTCGACGCAGCGCACGCCCGCGGGATCGTCCATCGCGACGTCAAGCCGGCGAACCTGCTCCTGAACGAGCGCGACGAGGTGCGGGTGGCGGATTTCGGGATCGCGAGCGCGGCCGGGCTCCACTCGCTGACGCTGACCGGCACGGTGCTCGGCACCGCCGGTTACCTCTCGCCCGAGCAAGCAGCCGGTCACCGCTCGGGCCCGGCGAGCGACCTCTACGCGCTCGCGGTCGTCGCCTACGAGCTGCTCAGCGGCCACCGGCCCTTCGCGCGCGAGTCGACGCCGCCGAGGCTGCGGCGCACGTCAACGCGCCGGTCCCCTCGATCTTCGAGTTCTGCAAGGACCTCCCGCCCGAGGTCGACCCCGTCTTCCAGCGCGCGCTGGCGAAGGATCCGGAGGCCCGCTACGGCTCGGCTCGCGAGTTCGTCGCCGATCTCCGCCACGCGCTCCACGAAGGAGCGGGGACGACAGCGCGTCTCGCCCCGGCCGTGCCGGTGCCGGTGAGGCGGCGTTCGGCGCTTCGCTACCTCGTTCCGGCCGCGTTGCTTGCCCTCGCCGCCGCGATCGGTGCCGTGGTCGCCGTCCTCGTCTCGGGTGGAGGCGGCTCACCGGAGCGCCTGGTGGTGACGCGCACGGTCGCCGGACCCGGCGGGACGACGACCGTTCGGCAGACGGTCACGCAGCAGACGACCGCCCCCGCTCCACCGCCACCACCCGCGCCGGTGGGCGGCAACGGGCACTCGCTCAACGACCGCGGGTACTCGCTGATGCAGCAGGGGAACTACGCGGGTGCGCTTCCGCTTCTGCAGCAGTCCGTCCAGGCGCTCCGCGGAACGGGTCCCTCCGATCCCTACGAGGCCTTCGCCAACTACAACCTCGGCTACACGCTCTACAAGCTCGGCCAGTGCCGGCAAGCCGTGCCGTACTTGCAGCGCGCGCAGCAGCTGGAGCCCGACCGCAAGGAGCCGGGCCAGGTGCTGAAGCGCGCCGAGCGCTGCTCGTAGACTCCCCGAGATGCGTCTTCTCGTCACCGGCGCGGCCGGGTTCATCGGCTCGAACTTCGTCCGCTTCTGGCTCGAGCGGCGGCCTGACGACCACGTCGTCGCCTACGACCTGCTCACCTACGCGGGCGTCCGGGAGAACGTGCCCGAGGGCGTGCCCTTCGTGCAGGGGGACATCGCCGACTTCGAGCTCGCGGAGCAGACGCTCGCCGAGCACGACCTCGACGTGGTCGTCAACTTCGCGGCCGAGTCGCACAACTCGCTGGCCGTGCAGGACCCCGCGCTCTTCGCGCGGACGAACGTGCTCGGGACGCAGCAGCTGCTCGAGGCTTCTCGGCGCCAGGGCGTGACGCGGTTCCACCACATCTCGACGTGCGAGGTCTACGGCGACCTCGCACTGGACTCCGACGAGTCGTTCTCGGAGGAGTCGCCCTACCGCCCGCGGACGCCGTACAACGCGTCGAAGGCCGCGGCCGACCACTACGTGCGGTCGTACTTCGAGACCTTCGAGCTGCCGACGACGATCACGAACTGCTCGAACAACTACGGGCCGTTCCAGTTCCCGGAGAAGGTGATCCCGCTCTTCACGACGCATGCGCTGGATGACCGGCCGCTGCCGTTGTACGCGTCGACCCAGAACAAGCGCGAGTGGCTGCACGTGCTCGACCACTGCCGCGCGATCGAGCTCGTCCTCCAGCAGCGGCGAGGCCGGCGAGACGTACAACGTGGGCTCAGGCGTCGAGCGCTCGATCGAGGAGATCGCGGATGCCGTGCTCGAGCTCACGGGGAAGGACGCGTCGCTCAAGACCATCGTCCCCGACCGGCCGGGGCACGACCGGCGCTACCTGCTCGACTCGTCGAAGCTCCGCGCGCTCGGCTGGTCGGAAGAGATCGGTTGGGACGAAGGGATCGCGCAGACCGTGCGCTGGTACGCGGAGAACCGCGACTGGTGGGAGCCGCTACGCGACCGAGCCCCGGTCGACGAAGCCGCCTGGCGCTAGTAGCACGGGGAACCCCTGGTTCCCCCGTGAGCCCCTCCTTTCGCAACGATTCAGGAGTACGTGACGCTCAACGTGCCGGCCCCTCTGCAGACAGCCAGATGTTCTTGTCGTTGTGTGCCTCCCGCCGGGCAAGGCCCGGCTCCGGCGGCAAACCGCTTCTAGCCATGGTTCGGTCAAACCGCAAGGCGTTCGAGGCACGCGCGAAGGCCCTCGCGCCAGTGCGGTAGGCCCGGCGCGAACTTCTCACTTCGCAGCACTGAGTAGGCCGGCCGCGGGGCGGGGCGGCCGAGCTCCTCGGTCGTGATCTCGCGGACATTTGTATCGAGACCGGCTTCCTCGAAGATCGCCCGGGCGAACTCGGCCCACGAGCACTCGCCGTCCGCGGCGAGATGCCAGGTGTCCTGCGGAAGCTCGAGGAGGTCACGCGTAGCTTCGGCGAGGTGGCCGACGTACGTAGGCGAGCCAACCTGGTCCGCCACGACGCTGACCTCGTCACGCTCACGGCCAAGCTCGAGCATCGTCTTGACGAAGTTCCGCCCCGTCCAGCCGAAAAGCCACGAGCTGCGAATGATCCAGCCGTTGCGTACTTCGCGCTCGCCGTCGAGCTTCGTGCGGCCGTAGACCGAGAGCGGATTCGGCCGATCCGACTCGACGTACGGCTCCCGCTTCTGCCCGTCGAACACGTAGTCGGTCGAGTAACAGACGACCGGCACGCCTAGCGCGGCGACGTTCCGGGTTCCGTCCACGTTCACGAGCCGCGCGCCGTCGGGGTCAGCCTCGGCGCCGTCGACGTCCGTCCAGGCGGCCGTATGCAAGACAAGCTCTGCCACGACGTCGAGAGGCTGCGTCACGTCGAGGTCTGCACGCGTCCGCGCGTCAGCCTCCGGAAAGACCTCCTGCAGCGCGGCGCCGAGCTGGCCGCCCGCGCCGGTGATCAGGAAACCGCGTCCCGCTCCGACAGAATCGGCGATTCGGTGCTCCAGAGATGCGCGACGCGCGGGTCGTTCCACGGGACCTCGTGCTCGTCGGGGTCGCCGCGGTCGTACTCCTCGGTCACGTGGTAGAGGAACAGGCAATCGGTCAGCGCCTCGTAGCCGTGCGCATGGTGGCCGGGGATCCAGACGGCGGCCGGATTCTCCTCGCCGATGTCCTCGGTGAACGTCTCGCCCGAGTCGCGGTCGAGGACGACGACCCGGACCATCCCCTGGAGGCAGGCGAAGAGGTCGCACTGGCCGCGCTCGTGGTAGTGGAGGCCGCGGATCACGCCCTTGCGAGACCAGACGAGATTCGACTGCCGCACGGGCAGAGGCAGCTGCGAGGCACGCATCAGCTCCGTGAACCAGCCGCGTCCGTCCTCGAAGCGCTGCAGCGGGATTACGCGGACGCCGCCGACCATGCCTTGTTGGCGCCGTTGGCGCGGACGAAGTCGTTGACCTCGTAGTACGCGTCGATCGACTCGCCCGCGTCGCCCCAGAACCCCTCGAGCACGTCGTACTCCATCTGGCCCTGCTCGACGTACCAGTTGTTCACGTCCGTGATCTCGAGCTCGCCGCGGCCGGAGGGCTCGAGCGTCGGCAGCACGTCCCAGACCTGCTCGTCGTAGAAGTAGATCCCGGTGACCGCGTACTCGCTCGGCGGCTCCTCGGGCTTCTCGTGGATGCGGGTAACCCGGTCGCCGTCGAGCTCCGCGACGCCGAGGTGGCGCAGGTGCTCCGGCTCCTCGAGCCGCGCGAGCAGGATCCGCCCGCCGCGCTCCTGCGCGCGGAAGTTCTCGACCGCCGGCGCCAGCGAGCGCTCGACCACGTTGTCGGCGAGCATCACGACGATCCGCCCGCCGCGGCCGAACCGCTCCGCGAGCCCGAGCGCCTCCGCGATCCCGCCCGGCTTGTCCTGGTACGCGTAGAAGAGCCGCTCGATCCCGTACTCGTGCCCGTTGCCGAGCAGCCGGAAGAACTCGCCCGCGTGCGTCCCGCCGGTCACGAGCATCAGGTCGGTCACGCCCGCCTTGACGAGCGCCTCGATCGCCCAGTTCACCATCGGCCGGTCGTACACCGGCAGCAGGTGCTTGTTGGTGATCCGCGTCAGCGGATGCAACCGCGAGCCGGTGCCGCCGGCCAGGATCACGCCCTTCAGCGAACCCTCCATCGCCCGATGCTACGAGGTGCGCCGCGCTCACGTTCTGCTAACAGAAGTGAGCGATGCTTCCTATATGCGCATCATGCTCCCGTCGTTCTCGCGGCGGCCGCGCTGGCGGTGCAAGGCAGCTCCGCCCGCAGCTCGAGCTCCGCGCCGCTCCTCACGTACTCGGTGCTCTACTCCGCCGACAAGCAGGCCGCGGCGTGGTGACCGACGGCGGCGTGTGCGCGACCGGCCCCGAGGGACACAGCTTTCGAGTCACCGATCCCTACCAGGACTTGTTTCCGGCTTGGGCTCCCGACGGCAAGCACATTGCGTTCACCCGCTATCTGGAGCGAGTGGCGGGCGCGGTCGGGAACATCTCGGACGTCTACGTCGCAGATGCGACTGGCGGGCACCTCAGAAACCTCTCGGCGCGCATCGGCGGAAACATGAACGGGGGCTCCTCGTGGTCACCTGACGGAAGCAAGCTGGCCTTCACCGGCGGCTGGTACGGCGATCTCTGTGGTCACCAACGCCGACGGAACACGGAGTAAGGACATCGCGAACGGCATCCGCCTCGGCCGCCCGCATGGTCACCGGATGGCCGGAAGATCCTCTTCGCCCGGTATTGGAGCGGCAGCGCGTCTATGGATCGACGCCGACGGGTCGAACAGGCCGCGCTCGTCAAAGACGCCGATCGGAAGCCATCGTCGCGGACGCACGCGCATCGCTACCGGGCCTGGCCCTCAGAAAGTGGTCGTGGCCGATCGACGGCACGCTCCGCAGGCTCTGACGACGGTCCTTCGGCGAATTGCCTGGTCTCCGACGGCCAGTGGATCGCTTCCCCGGGAACGAGCTCATGGCCGGACGGACGGCGACACGTGGCCGATACCGATGGATTGCCCGTCAGGGATCCTGCCTGGCTGCCGCAGACCTGCCGACGCAGCGTCCGTGCGTGGTCAACGGCACGTCGCACGCAAACGTCATCCGCGGAACGATCGGGGTATCTGATCAACGGCCGCGGCGGCAGAGACACGATCTACGCGTCGGCGACGATCGATCATGGCGGTACGGGCCGCGACCGTCTCACGGGCCGGCGCGACCTGTTCGGGTGACCGACGGCTATCGAGACGTACTCATGGGCGGCAGCGGCTATGACAACGCGTACCGACTCTGACGTGGTCGGTCGAGCCGCGAACTAACAGACTCGAAGCCTTAGCGGCCGCCAGCGTGCGGTTCGTACGAGCTAGCGGTTGCTAACTTGGTAGGAGCCGAAAGCTGTCAAGGGCAACCGACGACGGCTTAACTACGTTCAGAGAGACAGATGCGAAAGCGAGACGACATCGACAGGCTGCACGACGAGATCAGAGAGCTCGTCGACGACCTCTGGCAGGTCCCGCGCTTCGTCGCGGGCCGCCGCGGGTTCCGGCCGAACGTCGACTGCATCCGCAGCGACGACCCGCCGACGCTCAACGTGATCGTCGAGCTGCCGGGCGTCGACCCGAAGTCGATCCACGTGGTCGCAGCCGACCGCGTCGCTCGTCGTCGCGGGCGAGCGCTGCCGGCCCGGGCTGATCGGGCGCTACCAGCAGATGGAGCTCGAGTACGGGCCGTTCGAGCGCCGGATCTCGCTCGCCGAGCCGGTCGACACCGCGGCCGCGACGGCGCGCTACGAGAAGGGCCTGCTGACCGTCGAGCTGCCGATCGCCGCGCAGGCGCCGAAGCGCGAGCGCGTGATCATCGCCATCGGAGGACGAAAGTGAGCGACACCCTCTTCGAGGAGCAGATCGAGCAGGGCGAGATCGAGATCCCGTCGACCCTGCCGGTGCTGCCGCTGAAGGAGACCGTCGTCTTCCCGCAGTCGGTCTCGCCGCTCGCGATCGGGCAGGAGCGCTCCGTGAAGCTCGTCGACGACGTCGTCGCCGGCGAGCGCATGCTCGCGCTCGTCACCGTCAAGAACCCGGAAGCCGACCCGCCCGGCTGGGACGACCTCCACGAGATCGGGACCGCCGCGGTCGTCCACAAGATGATCCGCGTCCCCGACGGGTCGCTGCGAATCCTCGTCCAGGGCGTCGGGCGCATCCAGCTCGAGCGCCATGTCCAGGACGAGCCGTACCTCGTGGGCGAGTTCACCGAGGTCCCAGACGTCGTTGAGGAGACGCCCGAGCTCGAGGCGCTCGTACGCAGCGTCCAGAACGAGTTCGGCCGCCTGATCTCGCTCGTCCCCTACCTCCCGTCCGAGCTGGAGCTCGCCGCGGCGAACGTGGACGAGCCGAGCGCGCTCTCGCACCTCGTCGCCTCGACGCTGCGCCTCAAGACCGAGGAGAAGCAGGGCCTGCTCGAGCAGCCGGACGTGAGCGCGCGCCTGCGGGGCATCCTCGCGATCCTCGGCCGAGAGCTCGAGGTCGTCGAGCTCGGCTCGAAGATCCAGTCGCAGGTCCAGTCCGAGATGGAGAAGGGCCAGCGCGAGTTCTTCCTCCGCCAGCAGCTGAAGGCGATCCAGGACGAGCTCGGCGAGGGCGACGACCAGCAGGCGGAGATCAACGAGCTGCGCGGGCAAATGGAGGAGAAGAACCTCCCTGAGGACGCGCGCAAGGCCGTCGAGCGCGAGCTGGGGCGACTGGAGAAGCTGCCGCCGGCCGCGGCCGAGTACGGCGTGATCCGCACCTACCTCGACTGGATCCTCTCACTGCCCTGGGACGAGACGACCGAGGACAACCTCGACCTCGCGCACGCGCGCGAGGTCCTCGACGAGGACCACTACGACCTGGAGAAGGTCAAGGAGCGGATCCTCGAGTACCTCGCCGTCTCAAGCTGAAGAACGACCTCACGGGCCCGATCCTCTGCTTCGTCGGCCCGCCCGGCGTCGGCAAGACCTCGCTCGGCCAGTCGATCGCGCGCACGCATCGGCCGCAAGTTCGTGCGCATCTCGCTCGGCGGCGTCCGCGACGAGGCCGAGATCCGCGGCCACCGCCGCACCTACATCGGCGCGATGCCCGGCACGATCATCCGCTCGCTGCGCGACGCCGAGTCGAAGAACCCGGTGCTGCTGATCGACGAGATCGACAAGATGGGCGCCGACTTCCGCGGCGACCCGGCGAGCGCGATGCTCGAGGTGCTCGACCCCGAGCAGAACAAGCACCTTCCGCGACCACTACCTCGACCTGCCGTTCGACCTCTCGAAGGTGCTGTTCATCTGCACCGCGAACCAGCTCGAGACGATCCCGGGCCCGCTGCTCGACCGCATGGAGGTGATCCAGCTCTCGGGCTACACCGAGGACGAGAAGCTCGGGATCGCCGCAGCGCTACCTCGTGCCGAAGCAGCTCGAGGCGCACGGGCTCACGGCCGAGCAGCTGAAGCTCGGACGACGACGCGCTGCGGCTCGTCATCGCGCGAGTACACGCGCGAGGCGGGCGTCCGCAACCTCGAGCGCCAGATCGCCGACCTCTGCCGCAAGGCCGCGCCGCGAGATCGCGGAGGGTCGCACCGAGGCCGATCCAGGTCGACGAGACGCACGGCCCGCGGATGGCTCGGCCCGCGGCGCTTCCCGGCCGAGCCGCGCAAGCGCACCGCCGACCCTGGCGTCGCGACCGGCCTGGCGTGGACCGCCGGTCGGCGGCGACGTCCTCTTCATCGAGGCGACCGCGTACCCGGGCAAGGGCAAGCTGACGATCACCGGCCAGCTCGGCGAGGTGATGCAGGAGTCCGCGCAGGCCGCGCTCTCCTGGGTCGCGCGCAATGCGACGCGGCTCGGCGTCGCCCGAGAACTGGTTCGCGGAGCACGACGTCCACATCCACGTCCCGGCCGGCGCGGTGCCGAAGGACGGGCCGTCGGCGGGGATCACGATCGCGACCGCGATCGCCTCGCTCGTGCTCGACAAGCCGGTCGCCGAGGACGTCGGCATGACCGGCGAGATCACGCTCACCGGCCAGGTGCTGCCGATCGGCGGCGTCCGCGAGAAGGTGCTCGCCGCGCAGCGGGCCGGGCTGAAGCGGATCGTCCTGCCGCGCGACAACGAGCCCGATCTCGAGGAACTGCCCGACGAGACCCGCGAGGAGCTCGAGTTCATCCTGGTCGACGCGATCGGCGAGGTTTTCGACGTCGCCTTCGGCGAGGGCAAGAGCCGGAGCCCGAAGGCAGCGCCCTCGGCCGAGCGGCAGGCGGCGCTACCCTCGGTTTAGCACCGCTCGGCGCCAGGGTAGAGAATGCCCCAAAGAATGCACAGGCAAACGAGTGAAAGGACGGCCTTCTAAATGGCCAAGGCGAAAGACCGAGTTGCCGACGTCAAGCCCTATGTCAAGCGCGCGATCCAGGACGAGGAGCTGCGCGACAGTCTCCGCAGCGCCTTCGACACCGCCCGTGACGTCTACGACGAGCTGGTCGGTGGCCGCGGTGTGACTGCCGTCGCCGGCCGGGTCGCGACCGACAAGGACATCCAGGACCAGCTCCGCTCGGCGATCGACGACCTGCGCGAGGCAGCCGACCGGATCCAGGGCAAGGACGAGCACAAGGGGCGGAACACGTCGCTGCTGCTCGCCGGAATCGCGCTCGGGATCCTCTTCAACCCGATGACCGGCCCCGAGACCCGCCGCTGGCTGAAGGACAGGATCTTCGGCGAGGACGAGGAGTTCGGCTACGGATCGGGCTCGAGCGGCAACTCGAGCTAGGCGCTAGCCGAGATCCGAGCCCGCGTGCCTGGGCGCGCGGAGCCCGAGCGCCCTGAGCAGGCCCGGATTGGCCTCGCCGGGGACGCGGGGCGCGATCGCGCGCTGCAGCGAGCCGGGGTCGAGGCCGCTGGCCTCGGAGATGTCCGAGACCTGGAGCAGAATCGCCGCCGGCTTCGGCGCCGGGTCGGAGACGCCCTGCGCCGGCACCCAGCCCGCGACGTTCTGGAAGCGCACGTCCTGCAGGTGCTGCCAGGCCTGCAGGTACAAGGTCGGGTCGACCGCGCCGTCGTAGCCGAGGTAGAGCAGCGACGAGGGATGCACCTCGAAGTGGAGGTGCGTCGGCGTCCCGGCCGCGTCGCCCGTGTTCCCGACGAACCCGAGCACCTCGCCCGCCTTCACGCGGCGGCCGTTCCTGGCAAGCGGCGAGAACGCCGAGAGATGGGCGTAATAGAACTCGTTGCCCTGCGAGTCGCGGAGCCAGAGCCGGTTGCCGCCGACGTCGTTCCAGCCGACCGAGAAGACGATCCCGTCCGAGCACGCGAGGATCGGCGCGCCGAGCGGCGCGAAGAGGTCGTCGCCGTGGTGCCAGTTGCCAGGCACGTCGCCGCGGAACGCACCGAACGAGTCTCCGTACGAGACCGGCCCGTAGACCGGGAAGACGTAGCCGCCGGCGGTGAGCTTCGGCTGCACGTTCGGCGGCAGCCGGCAGGAGCGGTCCGATGCCGCGGCGATTCTTGCGGGTCGGCTCCGGGGCCCTCGGGGTCTTCTTCGCCTTCTTCGACGCGGGCGGGACGGGCTTCTGCTTCGGCGGCGCCGGGGCCTGGACGTTCACCTCCGCGTAGCCGATCTGGATCTCGGAACCGGCGGGCAGGTTGCCGTGGTCGGCGGTCAGGTGAACGTCGATAGCGGCGACGAACCCGTGGAACGCCTGCGCGCCGCCGGGGCCCGCGCTCGTGTCCGTGCCCTGCTCGAGAGTGATCAGGTAGCCCCAGTCAGCGAGGGCGACGCGGCCGTTGGCCGAAGCCGTCGCCGGCTGGCCGAGGACGGTGAGGCCGGTGACGCTCGAGCGCGCGAGGTCGCCGGTCGCACTGCGGCCCGCGGTTCGCCCCCACGCCTTCGCGTTCGTGGCGGTGACGGTGATCTCGCCGCCGAAGAGCGAGACGGTCTGCGCCTCGCCGGAGGCACTCGCGGTCGCCCGGGCGCCCGCGTCGCTCTGCGCGGAGACTCCGAAAGACCCCACCGTCGCGACCGAGCCGTCGGCTGGATACGCGAAGCCGTTGCCGAACGAGACGTGGTACGGCGGCGCCGAGACCGCGCCCGCCGTGGCTCCGGTCTGGCCCGGCACCACCACGCGGATCGCGAACGCGTTCGCGGACGCGCCGGCGGTAGAGCTCGATCTCCCGGCTCCGGCCGAACCGGCCGCCAGGAGAAGCACGCCCCCCAGAAGCACGCAGAAGCAGACCCGCTTTCGCACGGTCAAGAGATTATTGACGATTGCACCTACGGATAGTCATTTTCCCGGGCCGGAGTTCATGATTGCCGCGTGGAGTGGCTCGCCGTCCCCCTCGCGGCCGTCACCGTCGTCTCGACGCTGGCCGGCGGCCTGATCGCACTCCGCCTGCACCGCGAGCTGGTGACGCTGATCGCGCTCACCGGCGGGATCGTGGTCGCAGTCGCGCTCTTCGACGTGCTGCCGGAGGCGATCAAGGCGGTGGACGACCCCGAGCGCGTCACAGGGCTCGTCGGCGTGGGCTTTCTCGCGTTCTTCCTCGCCGAGCGGCTGGTCGTCCTGCACCACCGCGACGCGGCCGAGCAGGCGCGGGCCCACGCGCAGGTCGGCGCGCTCGGCGCGGCCGGGCTTTCGCTTCACAGCTTCATCGACGGGCTCGGAATCGGGCTGGCCTTCCATCTCGGCACTTCGACGGGGCTGCTCGTCTTCCTCGCGGTGGTGACGCACGACTTTGCGGACGGGATGAACACGGTCAATTTCGTCCTCAGCCAGAGCGGCGAGCGTCGACAGGCGGTTCGCTGGCTGACGGCGGACAGCCTCGCGCCGTTGCTCGGGGCGATCGTGGGTGTCTTCATCACGGTCTCGAATCACACTCTCGGCCAGCTGCTCGCGGTCTACGCCGGGTTCTTCCTCTACATGGGAGCGACCGACCTGCTGCCGCAGGCGCACGAGCATCCGTCGGGAAAGCGCGTCGCGCTGACGGCGCTCGGCTTCGTCGCCACCTTCCTCGTAGCGCGGGCGGCTACCTAGACGTCAGCCGACAGGTGGCGCTTGGCGAACTGGCGGAAGCGCTCGCGCTCGGCGTCATCCGGGCCGAGAGCCGTCTCGTCCGCGTAGGCCGCGTCGGCCGCAATCTCTTCGCCGACCACGCGCACCTCGGCCACGGCCTGCGCGCGCACGGCGGGATCCTCGAGCAGCTGCTCCGCCCAGCTCTGCGCGCCGGCGGAGGTGTCGACGTCGCGCTCCACGAGCACCCGGCCGAGGAGCATGCCGACCCGCAGGTAGCTGAACGTCCGGAACGCGAGCAGCCGGCGCGGCGACGCCACCGACTGCGCCAGGTCTTCGTGCTCGGCGAGCAGCCCGTCGACGAAGGTGCCGATTGGCTCATCGACGAGCGGGATCCAGAGCTCGGCGTCTCCGCTCATGGCCGGGAAGCATAGGACGACTTCCGAAGCGCGCGCCACGCGACCTGGGCCGCGACGAGCAGCACGAGCACGCCGAACAGCCGTCTGAGCGCGTCCTGCGGAAGGGTCTCTGCGATCTGGACGCCCGCCTCGATGCCGCCGATCGCCGCGATTCCGATCACGAGCGCCGGCCGCCAGCGCACGTTGCCGTACCGGACCTGTCGCCACGCGCCGACCATCGCTGCGGGCAGGATCGCAAGCAGGCTGGAGGCCTCGGCGTGGATCTGCGTCAGCCCCAGGACGAGCGTGAGCGTCGGAACGAACAGGATCCCGCCGCCGACGCCGAAGAGGCCCGCGAGGACTCCCGTGAGGGCACCGAGCGCGCCGGCCGCGAGCAGCGCCCACATCAGAGGAGCAGCCGCACCCCGACGGCGGCAAGCAGCGCGGCGAACGCAAGCGAGAGGGTGCGCGTGGCCAGGCGCTGCTGGAGCGTGGTCCCGGCGACGACTCCGGCGACTGCCGGAAGGCCGACGACAGCCGCGGCGCCGACCTTGATCTCGCCGTGGAACGCGTAGGTGACCGCGCCGACGAAAGAGATCAGCGCGATCGCCGTCAGGGACGTCGCCATCGCAGGGCGCTCGCTGAAGCCTGCGGCCAGGATCAGAAGCGGCACGACGATGATCCCGCCGCCGACGCCGAAGAGCGCGCTGAAGAGGCCGGCGACGAGGCCGATGAGAACGAGCCGCACCACGGTCTGACCGTATCCTGCGGCCGGTGGAGGACGCGTTGACGCGGCTCGCGGCGGACCCGGCCTCAGCGGCCGTCTTCCTCGACGTCGACGGAACGCTCGCTCCGATCGTCGCGCGGCCCGAGCTCGCGGAGGTGCCGGAGGAGACGCGCGCCGAGGTTCGCCGCCTCGCGGAGCGCTATGCGCTCGTCGCCTGCGTCAGCGGCCGGACCGGCGAGGAGGCGCGGCGGCTCGTCGCCGTCGACGGCGTCGTCTACGTCGGCGTCCACGGGCTGGAGCTCGCGCCCGAGGCGGAGAGCTGGCGAGAGACGCTGCAGCCGTTTGCGTCACTCGATTGGCCGTGGATCGAGGACAAGGGCCTGACGGTCGCGCTGCACTGGCGACAGGCGGGCGACCAGGATGCCGCCCATGCGGAGCTCGGCGTGGTGGCCGACCAGGCGCGCGCCGCCGGCCTCGACGTGCGCTGGGGCCGGAAGGTGCTGGAGCTGCGCCCGCCCGTCGCGGCGGACAAGGGAACAGCGGTGCGGTCGCTGCTCGAGGAGCGCTCCCTGCGCCGTGGGCTCTACGCGGGAGACGACACGACCGACCTCGACGGCTTCCGCGGCCTCGACGGCTGCGAGCTGGCCGTCCGTGTCGCGGTCGTCTCCGGTGAGGCGCCGGCGGGGCTGGCCGACGCCGCCGACGTCGTTGTGGGCTCTCCGGCCGAGCTTCTCGACGTGCTGCGCAGCCTCTAGGTCAGGGCGAGCACCGCGACGCCGGCAACGACGAGGACGGCGCCGGCCATTCGCGGGGCGGACACGCGCTCGCGCAGGACGAGCGCCGCGAGGGCCGTCGCGATCACGACGCTCGTCTCACGTACGGCGGCCACCGCAGGTGCGCTTGCCAGCCTGAGGGCGAGGAGCACGAGCAGGTACGCGCCCGCCGATGCGGCGCCGATCACGACCGTCGCCGGTGCAACCGCCCGCGCGACCCGTCGACCGCCGACCAGGAGCGGGTAGACGAGCGCGGGGCCGAGCATCACCAGCAACAGATAGGGCGCCGCGTTCGCGTGCCGGATCCCGTAGCGGTCGACCACGGTGTAGCCGGCGATCACGCAGGCGACGACGAGCCCCGCCGCGAGCGCCGCGGTGCTTCCGGGGGCCCGGCCCCGCACGAGCAGCACGCCCGCCGCGACGGCGAGGACGCCTGCGATCTCGCCTCCCGAGGGCCAGGCGAGCGTGACGAGCACCGTCAGCACGAGCGCCAGCACCGGCGCCATCCCGCGCGCGACCGGATAGACGACGCTCAGCTCGAAGCGGCGATAGGCCGCAGCGAGCAACGCGATGTACGCGAGCTCCAGAGCCGCCGAGGCCGCGAGGTACGGCACTGCGGCGCCTTCCACCCGCCAGGTCAGCGCCGCCGGAATCGCGAGGATCACGACGAGTGACAGCACAGCGACCGCGGTCGCCGCCTCGGTGTCGCGCTCGCGGGCGAGCAGGAGGTTCCAGAAAGCATGGAGGGCGGCCGCGCCGAGGGCGAGGCCGAGCGCGTCTAGCGGCACGGTTCGGGCAACCTAACCGCGTGCATTTGACCGAAGAGATCCTCGCGAGGCTGCGTGAGCGCTACGGGGAGCCCGCGCGGCTCGAGTGGGAGGGCGAGGTCAGCGAGCGCGAGCATGCGATGGCGACCTACAACCCGAAGCGGATGCACGACGTCACGCTCTTCATCCTCAACGGCGAGCGGCTCGCGCTGATCCGTAAGCCGCACTTCGAGCCGGGGATCTGGCGTCCGCCGGGCGGCGGGATCAAGGAAGGAGAGGACTTCGAAGCGGGCGTGCAGCGCGAGGCGCTCGAGGAGACCGGCCTGCACGTCGAGCTCGAGCGCTACCTCGTCGCGGCCGAGGCGCGCTTCCTCTACGAGCCCCACGACGTCCCGTGGCGGACGCACGTCTTCCTCGCGCGCACGACCGGGGACGCGCTCGAGCCGCAGGACCGCGAGGAGATCGCCGCCGCCCGCTGGGGCACGCTCGCCGAGCTCGCCGGACCGCTCCGAGAACGCCTCCTCGCGACCGGTCGGGCTTTCTGGCGCTACCGCGTCGCGCTGCACGACGCCGCCCTAGAGAGGATCGAGAAGATCGAGCAGCTCGGGTAGCGCCCGGATCCGGCGGCCGCCCCACTCGGGCTGCTCCTCCCGCTGGTCCTCACTGGGCCGCTCGAGCATGACCGCCGTCATTCCCACGCGCTCGGCTCCGGCAAGCTCGTCGTTCGCGCCGTCGCCCACGAAGACCGCCTCGGCGGGCTCGACGCGAAGCTCGTCGAGCGCCAGCCGGTAGATCCGCGGGTCAGGCTTCCGCAGGCCGACGGAGCACGAGAAGACCTCCGCGTCGAAGAGCCCGTGGAAGGCGGTCTCCGGCCACAACTGCGGCACGTCCTCGCTGCAGACGGTGATCAGGCCGATGCGAAGCCCCCGGCGGCGAAGCTCGGCGATCGTCTCGGCCGCGCCCGGCACGGGCACGAGGCCTTCGAGGGTCACCGGCCTGCGCAGAGCGATCACCTCCTCCAAGACCTCCGGCGGCGCGTCGAAGACCGCGAGCGCGTCCGCGATCGGCCCCATCTCCCGAAGCTGGGCGAGGTCGCCGTACCAGCGCGCGTCGAAGTCCTCGAGCGTGAGCCCGAGCCGCGCCGCGACCTCCGGCCGCACCTCGTCCCAGACCGAGGCCGGCCAGTCCGCGATCGTGTTCCAGAGGTCGAAGACGACCGCGCGGATACCGGTCAGCTCTTGCGCGCCTTGACCGCGGTTCCGTACGCGCAGATCTCGGTCCAGTTCGATCCCATCTCGGAGGTGTCGAAGCGCATCGCGACGATCGCGTCGGCGCCCTTCGCCTCGGCTTCCTCGACCATGCGCTCGACGACCTGTTCCCGGCTGTCGACGAGCGCCTTCGTCATGCCCTTCAGCTCGCCGCCCATGATCGATTTCAGGCCCGCGCCGAGCTGTGAGCCGATGTTGCGCGAGCGCACGGTGAGGCCGAAGACCTCGCCGAGGGTCTCTGTGATCTCCCAGCCGGGGAGGTCGTTCGCCGTCGTGATCAGCATCGCTCCCTCCTTCTACGACTTCTTCATCAACTTCTTCATCTGTGCCCAGGTGCGCGTGTTCGCGACCTGGTCCGGGCCGAGCCACGCGCGCCGCGCCTGCGCCACGCCGAAGTCGACGTACTCGAGCGCGCCGACCTGGTGCGCGTCGCTGGAGATCACGATCTTGACGCCGGCCTCGCCGGCCAGCCGCGCGTCGACGTCGCGGAGGTCGAGCCGGTCGGGCTGTGAGTTGATCTCGAGGAACGTCCCGGTCTCGAGCGCCTTCTCGACGACACGCTCGAGATCGATCTCCATCGGATCGCGCCGGTTCAGCTTCCGGCCGGTGAGGTGGCCGATGACGTCGACGTGCGGGTTCTCCATGGTCGCCATCACGCGTTCGGTCGGCGAGCGGTCGAAGGCGGTGTGGATCGACGCGACCACCCAGTCGCGCTCGGCGAGCACCTCGTCCGGGACGTCGAGTGTTCCGTCGGCCTTGATGTTCACCTCGACGCCTTTCAGCAGGCGGAGCGGCGCGACCTTCTTGGCGAGGCGGTCGATCTCCTTCGCCTGCTCCTCCATCCGCCCCTCGCGCAGGTAGTGCGAGTGATCCGTGATCGCGTAGTACGCGTAGCCGCGCGCCTTGGCGGCCGCGACCATCTCGGCAAGCGTGTTCTTGCCGTCGGCCGACCAGTGCGAGTGCGTGTGCAGGTCGCCGCGGAGCGCGCCCTGCTCGACGAGCTCGGGAAGCTCACCGCTCCGCGCGGCCTCGAGCTCGCCCGCGTTCTCGCGCAGCTCGGGAGGGACGTACGCGTAGCCGAGCCGCTCGTAGACCTCCTGCTCGTCCCGCGCCGTGAAGACGTCGCCGCTCTCGACCTCGGTGATGCCGTACTCGGAGACCGACAGCCCGCGGCGCTGAACCTCCTCGCGCAGGGCGATGTTGTGGTCCTTCGAGCCGGTGAAGTGCTGCAGTAGGTTCCCGTAGCACTCGGGCGGCACCACGCGCAGGTCGAAGCGGAAACCCTCGTGGGAGACGACCGTCGCCTTCGTCGGGCCCTTGGCCGCGATCTCGGAGACCCAGGTCAGCTTCGTGAAGTACTCGATCAGCGCCTTCGGGTCGCTCGCGGTCGCGATGATGTCGAGGTCGCGCACCGTCTCCTTGCGCCGGCGCGCGCTGCCGGCCTCGGAGACGCGGTCGGCGGCCGGGTGCTCACGCAGGACCTCGACGACGGCAAGCAGCGCCGGAAGGGCGCGGCCGAGCAGCGTCCGCGGCGGGCCCGTCGCCTTCTTCTTGCGCCCGACCGACTTGAGGATGTTCTCCTCGACCTTCGCGCCCAGGCCGGGGAGCGTCCGCAGCCGCTGGGCCCGCGCGGCCTCCTTCAGGTCTGCAAGCGTCGTGACCCCGAGCTCCTGCCAGATCTTCCGCACGGTCTTCGGACCGAGGCCGGGAATGCGCAGGAAATCGACGACCTCCGGCGGGATCGTCTTGCGGCGCTTCGCGAGGGCTTCGATCTCGCCCTTGTCGACGATCTGGACGATCTTCTCCTCGATCGTCGCGCCGATCCCGGGCAGCTTCTTCGCCTCGCCGTCGAGCGCCAGCTGGGCGACCGGGCCGCCCGTCTCGCGGACCCTCGTCGCCGCTCGCCGGTACGCGAGCACGCGGAAGGCGGCCTCGCCCTCGATCTCCAGGAGGTCGGCCAGCAGCTCTAGCTGCTCGGCCACGTCTGCGTTGCGCGGGAGCGTCGTCGCCACCACGGCGATGATACGGACGTGCGCGCGACCGTCTGCCTGCCCACCTACAACGAGCGCGAGAACCTCGAGCCGATGGTGCGCGCCCTCCGCGAGCACGACGTCTCCGTGCTCGTGATCGACGACGGCTCGCCCGACGGTACCGGCGAGCTGGCCGACCGGCTGGCGCAGGACCTCCCCGAGGTGGCCGTCCTCCACCGCCCGCGCAAAGACGGGCTCGGGCCCGCGTACCTCGCGGGCTTCCGGCTGGCGCTCGCGGACGGCGCGGAGCTCGTGCTCGAGATGGACTGCGACTTCTCGCACAGCCCGGCCGACGTGCCGCGGCTGATCGAGGCGGCCGCCGACGCCGATCTCGTGCTCGGCTCGCGCTACGTGAAGGGGGGCGCGGTCGCGAACTGGGGCTTCGTGCGCCGTGCGATCTCGATGGGGGCGTCGATCTATACGCGCCTGCTCCTGATGCCGGTCCGGGACCCGACCGGCGGTTTCAAGTGCTACCGGCGCGAGGTGCTCGAGGCGATCGACCTCGACGCGATCCGCTCGAGAGGCTACGCCTTCCAGATCGAGACGACTTACCGCGCTCTGCGCGAGGGCTTCCGCGTCGTCGAGATCCCGATCCGCTTCGCGGACCGCGAGGAGGGCCAGTCGAAGATGAGCCGGGCGATCGTGCTCGAGGCGATCTGGAAGGTGCCCCTTCTCCGCCTCCAGGCGCTGCTCGGCCGCCTGTAGCATCGCCGCCGTGCTCGAGCTGACGGACGAGAACTTCGAGCGTGAGGTCCTGCAGGCGGACCGACCGGTGGTCGTGGACTTCTGGGCCCCCTGGTGCGGGCCGTGCAAGGCCGTGGAGCCGATCCTGCAGGAGCTCGAGACCGAGCACGGCGCCCGCGTTGTGTTCGGCAAGCTCGACATCGACCAGAACCTCGGGACGGCGTCGCGCTACGACGTGCTCTCGATCCCGACCGCCATCCTCTTCGACGGCGGGGAGCCGCGCGAGACGGTGATCGGCGCCCGGCCCCGCTCGCACTTCGAGCAGGCCTGGTCGGCCTGGCTCACGCCGTCGGCGACGTGACGCTCGCGGGAGCCTGAGCCTGCCGGCGGCGGACGGAGGCCGCCGACGGCTCGGATGAGCCGCTACGGAGCCCGACACGCGGGTCGAGCAGGGAGACCGCGATGTCCGCCAGCACCGTCGAGAGGGCGATGGCGAGGCTCACGACGAGCATGATCCCCATGATCACCGGCAAATCGCGCGAGAGCGTCGACTGGTAGAGGAGCTGCCCGATGCCCGGCAATCCGAAGGCCGACTCGATGAAGAGCGCGCCGGCGAACGCGATCCCGAGGTCCATCCCGAGCATCGCGACGATCGGGAGCATCGCGTTCTTGAGCACGTGTCCGCGCAGGACCCTCGGGGTTCCGGCGCCCTTGGCATAGGCGACCCTCACGAAGTCCTCGTCGAGAGTCTCGATGACCGAGGCGCGCAGCATCCGCGCGTAGAGCGCCGCGAACAGGAGCGCGAAGGCGAACCACGGCAGCACCATGTGCCAGGCCCAGTCGACCGCGCCGCCGCAGCGCTCCTGGCCACTGGCGAAGAAGCTGCAGTAGTCGCCGACCGGGAAGAGGTGGAGCTTCGCGCCGAGGAAGTACGACAGCATCAGCGATACCCAGACCGGGTGCGCCGAGACCCCGATCAGGACGAAGACCATCGTCCCTTTGTCGAGCATCGAGCGCGGCCGCAGCGCCGAGAGGATCCCGATCGGGAAGGCGATCATCAGCCACATGACCGTGCCGCCGATCACGAGCGAGGCGGTCACCGGCACCGCCTTTCCGACCAGCCGGCTCGCGTTCTCCCTCGTCCTCGTCGAGCGGCCGAAGTCGGCCGTGAAGATGTGCTCGAGAAACTGCGCGTACTGCTGCGGCGGCGATCCCTGCAGGTCGAACTGCGACTGGAGGCTGCGCGCGAGCGAGCCGCGCCCGACGCGCAGCGTGGCGGCGTCGTTCGGAATCAGGAAGAAGAGGATGAACGTGACCAGGCTGATCACGAACGCGAGCACGCCCGCCCAGGCGAGCCTCCTGGCTACGAAGAGAAACAACGAATCCTCCCCCTCCGGTCGAGGACAGGGGTAGCCTCGCGACTTGCGCCTCTCAGCGCAAGTCGCCGGCTCCCCGCCCGCCGAAATGGTCCCACCCTGTGAGCGATACGGGTTCGCCGGCCGAGCGGATTTCCACTCCGGCGCCGGCCTCGCAGCGGCCGATCACAGGGAAGCCGAGCGGGTCGGGTGTCGCGGCGAGGAGCTCGTAGTCCTCGCCGAAGCCGAGGTCTTGCTGCGTCGCGCCCTCGGCGAGCGGGACGGCCTCGAGATCGATCGCGAGGCGGCAGCCGGACCGCTCCGCGATGTGGGCGGCGTCGACGGCGAGACCGTCGGAGATGTCGGTGAGCGCAGTCGCGACCGCGGCCAGGCGGCGGCCCTCTTCCAGGCGCAGCGGCGGCCTCGCGTGATGCTCGCGACGGAAGGCCTCGCCGGCGGCACCGAGCGGCCCGCTCACGACGAGAACGTCGCCGGGGCGAGCGCCGCCGCGGCCGGGGACGCGCTCGGAGCGGCCCACCGCGGTCACGGAGAGGATCAGCGCCTCGGCGCGCGTCGTATCGCCGCCGGCCACCCGCACGCCGGGCTCGTTCAGCCCCGCGTAGAGCTCGAGGAGGTCGTCGACCTCGGTCTCTGCCGGTGCGCCGAGCGTCACGAGCAGCGCCTCGGGGACGGCGCCCGCCGCCGCGAGGTCGCTCAGGTTGACGGCAGCGGCCTTGTAGCCGAGCTCGCGCCACGTCGTCCAGTCGAGCCGGAAGTGGACGTTCTCGACGAGGGCGTCCTGCGTGACGACGAGGCCGCCGCTCAGCTCGGCCGCGTCGCCTTCGATCCCCTGCGCCAGGCCGCGCCGCTCCAACTCGGCGAGCAGGCCGAGCTCGCCGAGCTCAGAGAGCCGCATCGACCGCCGCCCGCAGAGCTGCGGCGTCCCCGGCCGCCCGGATGACCGCGACGCCTGCGGCGCCCGCGCGGATGCAGTCGGCGGCGTTCGAGGCGTCGATGCCCCCGATCGCAACCACCGGGACGGCAACCGCAGCGCAGATCTCGCGCAGACCGTCGAGCCCCGTGGGCGGGTCGGCGTCTTCCTTCGACGGGGTCGCCCAGACCGGGCCTGCGCCGACGTAGCCGGCACCGCGGCGCTCGGCGTCGCGCGCCTCCTCGGCGGAGGCTGCGGAGAGGCCGAGCAAGAGTCCCTCGTCGAGCGCGCGCTCGGCGCCGCTGTCGCTCCGTCCGAGGTGGACGCCGTCGGCGCCGAGCCGAAGAGCCGCCTCGACGTCGTCGTTGACGACGAAGGTCGCGCCGAGCTCGCGGAACGGCGCCCCGCGCGCGACGAGCTCCTCGGTGCCCGCGTCCTTGAGGCGCAGCTGCACGACGGTCGCCCCCCCGGCGACTGCGGCGCGCGCGGTCTCGACGTCCTCGACGAGCACGTGCAGCTTCACCCGACCTTCGCCTGCTTGTCGAGCTTGTCCGGATCGAGAGCGTAGAGCGCGTCGTAGAGCCCGACGTGGAAGCTGCCCGGGCCTTTGGCCTTCTTTGCGGCTTCCTCGCCGGCGACGCCGAACGCGACGAGCGCCTCGGCCGCCGCCTCGAGCGGATCGTCGGGCCGAGCGGCCAGAAAGCACCCGGTGATCGCCGTCGACATGCAGCCGGTGCCGGTGACCGTCCCGAGGAGCTCGTGGCCGTTCGAGACGGAGATCGTCCGCTCGCCGTCCGAGACGTGGTCGACCGGCCCTGTGACTGCGGTCACGCAGCCCAGCGAACGAGCCGCTTCGCGGGCCAGCTCAGGGCCGCCGGCCTCGCCGACCGCCTCGACGCCTCGGATCTCGGCCGCACGGCCCGCGAGGGTCGCGATCTCGGCGGAGTTGCCGCGCACCACGGCGACCTCGAGCTCGCCGAGCAGCCGCCGTGACGTCTCGGTGCGGTAGCTCGTCGCCCCCGCGCCGACGGGGTCGAGCACCACCGGAGCACCGGCCCGGTTCGCCGCCCGCCCCGCGAGCAGCATCGCCTCGACCCAGTCGTCCGAGAGCGTGCCGATGTTGAGCACGAGGGCCGAGGCCGCGGAGGCCATCTCTTCGACCTCCTGCAGCGCGTGCGCCATCACGGGCAGCGCGCCGAGTGCGAGGGTCGCGTTCGCGGTCTCGTTCATCACGACGTAGTTGGTGATCTGGTGGACGAGCGGCTTGCGCTCGCGAATCGCCCTGAGATCGGCGCCTGTCGTCATACCGCTCCTTTCAGTCCGATGACGTCGACGGGGCCGTCGCCCGCTCCGAGCCCGGCCAGGCCCTGCGCGACGGCGCGCGAGGCCGCCGCGGCAGCTCCGCGCGCAGCGTCCTCGAGGCTCTGCCCGCGGGCGAGCAGCGCCGCGAGCGTGGCCGAGTGCGTGCAGCCGGCGCCGTGTGTCGCAGCAACCTCGTGCCGCTCGACGGGAATCTCCACATGCCGCTCCCCGTCGAACAGGTGGTCGACCGCGTCGTCGCCGTGCCCACCCGTGACGATCACCGCGGCCGCGCCGAGCTCGTGCAGCCGTTCGGCAAGCTCTCTCCGGCTTGCGCCTGCAGCCAGTGCCTGCGCCTCCATCAGGTTCGGCGTGATCACGGTCGCGAGCGGAAAGAGCCGCTCGACCAGCGTCTGGACCGCATCCTCGCGCAGCAGCCGCGCGCCGGAGCTCGCGACCATCACCGGGTCGACGACCAGCGGCACCGGATGCGCGGCGAGGAAGTCGGCGACCGCGGCGATCAGCTCGGCGGAGAAGAGCATCCCCGTCTTGACGGCGTCGACGCCGATGTCGTCGAAGACGGCCTCGAGCTCCGCGCGCACGAAGTGGGGCGGAAGCTCGTGCACCGCGGTGACCCCTGTCGTGTTCTGCGCGGTCAGCGCGACGATCGCGCTCATGCCGTGGCAGCCCGCGGCCGCGAAGGCCTTCAGGTCGGCCTGGATCCCGGCGCCGCCGCCGGAGTCAGAGCCCGCGATCGTCAGACAACGTCGAACCAAGTCGCTCCCTTCGCCGGCATTACCCGGATCAGGTTCGTCGGGTGTGATCTCAGCCCCTCAGGGCACCCCGGTGGCCGCAGGTTACCGTTGGGCGCGCCCGTGACAGTGCGCATCCTCGATCCCGTGACCGGCGACCTCGACGGCGTCTACGAGGTGATCCGGCTGTGCCACGAAGAGGAGAACGCGGTCGAGCCGCCGCGCACGCGCGCCGAGGTCGAGTCGTTCCTGCGGCACCCGCCTGCGTCGGACGTTCGCGAGTACTTGGTCGCAGAGGACGGGGTCGCAGAAGACCGGGGAGCCGTAGCCGGGTTCGCACAGCTCGCCGGGGACCGCGAATCGCCGGTGCTGCGCGTCCAGGTGCTTGTCCACCCGGATGCGCGGCGCTGTGGGCACGGCGCGAGGCTGCTCGAGCGCGTGACCGAGGCGGCGGGCGAGCTCGGCGCCCGTGAGCTGATCGGCAGCCACGCGACCGAGGCCGGGTCGCGCTTCGCCGCGCGGGCGGGCGCCGTCGACAGCCAGCGCGAGATCCGGTCGCTCCTGCGGCTCCCCGCCGAGGGCTCGGCCGCTGCGGTTCCCGGTTACGAGCTCGAGAGCTGGGTGGGCGCGGCCCCCGAGCGCCTGCTCGACTCGTTCGCGCGAGCCCGGGAGGCGATCAACGACGCACCCGTCGCCTCCGAGGAGGACATCGCCGTGTGGGACGGCGAGCGCGTGCGCGACCTCGAGGCAGCACTCGAGCGGCGCGACCGCGACATCCGGGTGACGGTCGCTGTCGACGGCCACGGCGAAGTCGTCGCGTTCACCGAGCTCCGGGTCTCCCGGGTCCCGAGCCGCCTCGCGAACACGGAGGACACCGCGGTCGTCGCAGAGCACCGCGGACGAGGCCTCGGCCGCTGGGTCAAGTTCGAGTCCCTGCAGCGGCTGCACGCCGACCGGCCCGAGGTCGAGCTCGTCACGACCGACAACGCGGAGCAGAACGAGTCGATGCTGAAGCTCAACCGCTCGCTCGGCTTCGCGCCTGTCTGCGTCCACACGAGTTGCGTGCTCGAGCTGCAGGGCTAGCATCGACTCGGTGACGGAAGCGCGCTACGACGGCCTCGCGGCTTGGTACGAGGAGTTCCGGCCCGCGCTCAGCGAAGAGGAGCGGGCGGCGCTGGCGCGGCTGCTCGGCCGGGGTAACGGCCGCTGCCTGGATCTCGCCTGCGGTACCGGGCTCCCCACGGAAGCCGTCGCGGGGCTCGGCTGGTCGGTAGTCGGCGTGGACGTCTCCGCCGACCTGCTCGAGGTGGCTCGCGAACGCGGGCTGGAGGTCGTCCAGGCACCCGCGAACGATCTGCCGTTCGAGGACGCGAGCTTCGACGCCGCGGTCTCGGTCCTGACGCACACCGACGTCGACGGGTTCGCGGAGGCAGTCGCGGAGGCCGCGCGCGTCCTGGAGCCGGCGGCGCCGTTCGTCTACGTCGGCGTTCATCCGAGCTTCGTCGGCCCGCACTCGGTGTTCATCGGTGCGGAAGGCGTCCCGGAGCTCCACGAGGGCTACCGCCCGTCGCGGCGCTACGACTCGTCGGCGCCCGGCGTCGCCAACCCCGACGGCGTGCGGGCCCGCGTCGGCGGCGTCCACCTGACCTTGCACGACTTCTTCGCCGCCTTCACGGATGCCGGCTTCCGGATCGAGCGCTTCGAGGAGATCGGCGAGCGCGGCTACCCGCACATCGTCGCGCTCAGGGCACGGCGATGATCACCGCAGACCTTCTCCAGGGCGAGGAGCTCGCCCACCTGGGCACCGAGGCTGCCCGTGAGCCTCGCCTGGCCCCGCTGCCAGACGATCTTCACCCCCGCGTGCGCGAAGCCCTGGCCGCGCAGGGCATCGCCGAGCTGTTCACGCACCAGGCCGAGGCCTGGGAAACGGCCGCCCGCGGCGGGCATCTGATCGTTACGACCGGCACCGCCTCCGGCAAGACGCTCGCCTTCAACCTGCCGATCCTCGACGCGCTCGCGCGGGAGCCGAAGCGGCGCGCGCTCTACCTCTATCCGACGAAGGCCCTGGCCCAGGACCAGCTGCGCTCGCTCGGGGCCTTCCGCCTGCCGCGGCTGCGCGCGGCGATCTACGACGGCGACACCGCGGCCGAGCGCCGCTGGCAGGTGCGCAAGTGGGCGAACGTGATCCTGACCAACCCGGACATGCTCCACGTCGGCGTCCTCCCGCACCACGACCGCTGGGGCGACGTGCTCACGAACCTCGCGTACGTCGTCGTCGACGAGGCGCACGTCTACCGCGGCGTCTTCGGCTCGCACGTCGGCAACGTTCTGCGGCGGCTGCGGCGCCTCGCGCGCGTCTACGGGGCCGAGCCGCAGTTCCTGCTCGCCTCGGCGACGATCGCGAACCCCGGCGACCTCGCGCACGGGCTGATCGGAGCGGAGGCAACGGTGATCGGCGACGACGGCGCTCCTCGCGCCGAGCGGACCGTCGCGCTCTGGAACCCGCCGCTGACGGACGAAGAGGCCGGTCTCCGCGCGAGCGCGCTCGGTGAGGCGTCGCGGCTGATGGCCGACCTCGTCCAGCGCGGCCTGCGCACGCTCTGCTTCGCGAAGAGCCGGCGCGCGGCCGAGCTGATCCACCGCTTCACGGCAGACCGCCTCGGCGACGACTCGCGGCTGTCGCCGTACCGCGCCGGCTACACGCCTGCGCAGCGTCGCGAGATCGAGCGGCGGCTGCTCGAGGGCGAGCTCCTCGGGGTCTCGGCCACGAACGCGCTCGAGCTCGGGATCGACATCGGCCTGCTGGACTGCGTGATCTCGGTCGGCTTCCCGGGGACCGTGGCTTCCCTACGGCAGCAGTGGGGACGCGCAGGTCGTCGCGGCCACGGCCTCGCGGTGCTCGTCGCGAGCGAGGACGCGCTCGACCAGTACTTCATGCGCGAGCCCGAGACGCTGCTCGAGCGGCGCGTCGAAGCCGCCATCCTCGACCACGAGAACCCGCGCGTCCTCGACGGCCACGTCCTCGCCGCGGCCTACGAGGCGCCGCTCGACGACGCCGACCGCGAGCTCCTCGGCGACGCGGCCCTCGAGCGGGCGGCGCTCCTCCCCGAGCTGCGCGCCACGAAGGCCGGCTACGTCTGGGCCGGCCGCGACTATCCCGCCGCCCGGGTGTCACTCCGCTCGACGGGCCCGGAGTCGTTCACGATCGTCGATGCCTCGAGCGGCGCCGTCCTCGGAATCGCGGAGCAGGAGCGCGCCTACTCGACGGTGCACGAAGGCGCGATCTACCTCCACCTCGGCGAGAGCTACCGCGTCCTCGAGCTCGACCAGACCGCGCGCGCGGCCGTCGTCCAGCCGTTCAAGGGCGACTACTACACGCAGGCGAAGAAGGAGACCTCGACCGTGATCGTCGAAGCCGCGCGCGGCGGCCGGCGGCTCGGCCTCGACCTCAACTTCGGCCGTGTCGTCGTGACCGAGCAGGTGGTCGGCTACCAGAAGAAGTCGATCCAGACGCAGGAGAGCCTCGAGCTCGTCCCGCTCGAGCTGCCGCAGACCGAGTTCGAGACCGAGGCGATCTGGTTCTCGCCGGAGCCGTGGATGCTCGAGGGGCTCGACGACATGCCCCGCCTGCTCGGCTCGCTCCATGCGGCCGAGCACTCGCTGATCGCGCTCCTGCCGCTCTGGGCGATGTGCGACCGCTGGGACATCGGCGGCCTCTCGACGAACGTCCACTTCCAGACCGGGGCGCCGACGATCTTCGTCTACGACGGGCACGCGGGCGGCGTCGGAATCACCGAGCGCGGCTTCGAGGCGTTCGAAGGCTGGGTCGGCGACACGGCCAGGCTGCTCGACGGCTGCCCCTGCGACCACGGCTGCCCGTCGTGCGTTCAGAGCCCGAAGTGCGGCAACCTGAACGAGCCCCTCGACAAGGCCGGCGCCCTTGCGCTGTTGGAGCGAATGCTCGAAGAGGCGTAGCATCCAGGCATGGCCCTGCTGACCCTCCTCGCCGTCTTCATCTTCGGCTTCCTCATGACCGGCTTCGGCAGCGGCTCGACCGGGGTCACGGACATCACCCCGGCCACGACCTCGCATCACAGCGCGAAATGCTCGGCGCGGATGAAGACGCCGCCGAGCGCAGGGGAAAGCCGCCGCGACTGCGGCGGCCCTCCGGCGAATCCGTAGCCCCTCCCCTTCAACGGGTGTCGATTCCCACCGGCGCCGTTCGTCGTATCTTCGTAAGCGACCGAAGGAGGGCACCATGCAGTACCTGCTGTTGATCTACGGAGACCAGAACGGCTGGGATTCGATGAGCGAGGAAGAGCGCGGCCAGGTCTTCCAGGCGTACGGCTCCTTCACGCAGGAGCTCGAGCAGAGCGGAGCGATGGTCGGCGGAAACGCGCTGCAGCCGACGCAGACCGCCACGACCGTCCGAATCCGCAACGACGAGACGCTCACCACCGACGGGCCCTTCGCGGAGACGAAGGAGCAGCTCGGCGGCTACTACCTCGTGAACGTCGACTCGCTCGACGAGGCCCTCGAGTGGGCCGCCAAGATCCCCGGCGCGCGCCACGGCTCGATCGAGGTCCGGCCGGTGATGGTCTTCGAGGAGGACATGTCGTAGTAGAGGACGTCTTCCGGGAGGAATGGGGACGCACCCTCGCGATCCTCGCGAGAGCGCTCGGCGACGTCCAACTCGCCGAGGACGCCGTCCAGGACGCGTTCGCAACCGCGCTCGAGCGGTGGCCCCGCGAGGGCGTCCCCGCCAACCCGGGAGCCTGGCTGCTGACAACCGCGCGCAACCGCGCGATCGACCGGATCCGCCGTGAGCAGAACCTGCGCCGCAAGACGGAGCTCCTGGCGGCGCTCGAAGTTGACGAGCCCATGGAGGCCGAGACGATTCCCGACGAACGCCTGAGCCTGATCTTCGCGTGCTGCCACCCGGCGCTCGGCATCGAGGCGCAGGTCGCGCTCACGCTGCGCGCGCTCGGCGGGCTGACGACCGACGAGATCGCACGCGCCTTTCTCGTCCCGGAGCCGACGATGGCGCAGCGGCTCGTGCGCGCGAAGCGGAAGATCCGCGACGCGGGCATCCCGTTCCGCGTCCCGCCCGACCACCTGCTGCCGGAGAGGCTGCGGGCCGTGCTGGCCGTGGTCTACCTCGTTTTCAACGAGGGCTACGGGCCGCCGCCGCGGGCGGAGCTCTGCGACGAGGCGATCCGGCTCGGCAAGGTGCTGGCCGTTCTCATGCCAGACGAGGCCGACGTTCTCGGTTTGCTGGCGTTGATGCTCCTCCACGACGCGCGACGCGACGCGCGGCTGGACGAGAACGGCGCGCTCGTCCTCCTCGACGATCAGGACCGGTCGTTGTGGAACGAGGCGCGGATCGACGAGGGCCGGCACGTGCTCGACCGCGCCCTGCGCCTTGGCCTGCCGGGCCCGTACCAGCTTCAGGCCGCCATCGCCTCGCTCCACCTCGAGGAGAGGACGGACTGGGTGCAGATCGAGGCGCTCTACTGCCGTCTCGGCGAGCTCACGCCGTCTCCAGTCGTCGACCTGAACCGCGCGGTCGCCGCCGCGATGGCCTGCGGTCCCGAGCGCGGGCTCGATCTGATCGACCGGATCGAGGGCCTCGATGGCTACCGCCACCTGCACTCGGCGCGCGCGGACCTCCTGCGGCGGCTGGGCCGGACGGACGAGGCGGCGTCGGCCTACCGGCGGGCGCTCGAGCTCGCCGCGCAGCCCGCGGAGCGCGTCTTCCTCGAACGGCGGCTCGCCGAGGTTACGCTGGACGGCGTGAGCGTCGAGCCGAAGCTGTACGGCTGCCGGTCGATGACGGGCCGGCTCGAGCGCGTGCTCGTGCGCGCGCCCGGGAGCCCGGACGGCTGGGAGGAGTGCGGCTGGCGCGGAGCGCCGGATCCAGGTGCGATCGCACGGGAACACGAAGCGCTGTGCTCGATCCTCGAGCGCGCGGGCGCCGAGGTCGTGCTGGCGGAGTCGCCCGCAGAGAACCCCGACGCGATCTACACCTTCGACGCCGTGTTGGTCTCGGACGACGGCGCAATCCTGCTCAACCCGGGCAAGGAGCTTCGGCGCAGCGAGCCGGCGGCGCTGGCAGAAGACCTCGAGCGCGTGGGCGTCCCGATCACAGGCCGTCTCACCGGCGACGAGCACGCCGAAGGCGGCGACCTGATCCGGCTCGACGAAGGGACGCTCCTCGCCGGACGCGGCTACCGGACGAACTCCGACGGAATCCGGGCGCTCGAGCGCCTGCTGCCCGGAGTCGAGGTGCTCGTGTTCGATCTCCCGCACTGGCATGGCCGCGGCGAGGTGATGCACCTGCTCTCGCTCCTGAGCCCGCTCGCGCCCGATCTCGTCGTCGCGTATCCCCCACTGATGCCGACGCGCCTGGTCGAGCTGCTCGAAGAGCGCGAGATCGAGGTCGTCCTGGTCCCGGACGAGGAGTTCGAGACGATGGGTTCCAACGTCCTCGCGCTCGCGCCGCGCGTGGCGCTCGCGGTCGACGGCAATCCGGAGACCCGCCGCCGCCTCGAGAAAGCCGGCGTCGAGGTCGAGGTCTACGAAGGCCCGGAACTGAGCAAGGGCGACGGCGGCCCGACCTGCCTCACCCAGCCGCTACTGCGCGCGTAGCCTCGACCACGCTCGCGTTTACTACTGGGCGAGCTGCCAGGTCTCGTCGCGGATGAGCGGCACAGAACTCCCGTCGGCAAGAAGTGCGTCGATCTCGAGGTCGGGACCGCCGACCATGAAGTCGACGTGCATGTTCGCGTCGTTGAGCCCGTCGTCCGGCTCGCCGTCGACGAGGAAGGGCAAACCTGCGCCGTACGCGATGTGGCAGGTCGCATTCTCGTCGAAGAGCACGTCGTAGAAGAGCGTTCCCGACTGGCCGACGCGGGATTCGCTCGTGACGAGCGCGACCTCGCCGAGCCGGTCGGCGTTCTCGATCGTCGCGAAATGGCTGCGGATGAGGTCCGCGCCGGTCTCTGCCTCCACGCCGACGGCCCGTCCCCGTTCGAAGGTCAGCTCGAGTCCGCGGACAATTTGGCCGGAAAGCGATAGCGGCAGCGTGGAGCGGATCGTGCCCTCGGTGCGGCGCGCGTCGGGGGAGGTGAAGACTTCTTCGGTCGGCATGTTTGCGACATAGCGAATGCCGGCCGTGGTGTCGGAGGTACCCGACATCCAGCGGGCGTTCTGGAGCAGTCCGACCGTGAGGTCTGTGCCCGGGCCGCGGTAATGGAGCGCATCCGCCTGTAGCTCGTTCAGCGCCTTCGTCCGCTCCGCGAGGCGGGCGAGATGCTCGTGCCAGGCGGCGACCGGATCGGGCTCGTCCAGCCGCATGCAGAAGGCGACCTTCTCCCACAGCCGCTCGACATCCGGCTCACCGAAGACCTGCTGCGCCCAGCCCTCGTTCGGTGCGCCGACGCCGCACCAGTTGACGGCGTTCTCGCTGATCAGCGCCCTCTGAATCTGCACCATCTCCTGCGGCACGGCGCGCCCGACGCGCTCGCCGTCGAGGTCCGAGAGCAGCTCGGGCTCAGGGTCTCCGGTCGTGCCGATCAGCGCGTTGCCTCTGCACGAGCTGATGAACGTCTTCTGCCATTCAGGCGCGTAGGTGAGCGCCTCGTCGGGGCCGAGCTCGATCATCGCCCTCCGTATGTGCATGTCGTTGAAGAGGACGTTGACGTAGGCCGCACCGGCGCGATACGCCTGGCGGGTGATTGCCCTCGCAAGGTCGCGGTGCGCGATGTTCGCGTAGAGGAAGACCTCCTGGCCAGGCTGGACGTTTGCGCCGACGCGGACGACGAGTTCCGCGTAGCGCTCGAGGCGTTCGTCCATCGGCCTGATCCTACGTTGCGGCTCTCGACTGCGAGAATCGGTTCGTGCCCGAAGCGCGGCTCGAGGACTTTGGTTCGGGACTTGCTCCCGTCACGGACGGCTGGTTCGTCGTCAACGTGCGTGAGGCCGAGTGGTGGTTCGCGGACAGCAGGGGTGCGGCCTGCTGGTTCGAGAGCGAGTACGGCGAACCTCCGGTCGAGTTCGGCCAACTCGGGATCAACGTGACTGTCCTCGAACCCGGCCAGAGAAGCGTCTATCACGCCGAGTCGAATCAGGAGGCGTTCCTCGTCCTGGCAGGCGAGTGCATGCTGCTCGTCGAGGGCGAGGAGCGAGGCCTCGAGCCCTGGGACTTCTTCCACTCGGCCCCCTGGACGGAACACGCCTTCGTGGGGGCGGGCGACGGGCCATGCGTGATCGTGATGGTCGGTGCGCGCTCAAGCCCGGAAGTGCGCTACCCGGTGTCGGAGATTGCCGCGAGTCACGGCGCAAGCGTGGAGAAGGAGACATCCGATCCGGGACAGGCCTACGCGACGGCCGAGCGGTTCCGGCGAGAGCGGCCGCCGTCCTGGTCTCGCCTGCCCTGGGCCTAACGCGACCGCAGCGCCAGCTCGACGGCCTCTTCCGGCGAGGAGGCCCGTGGGACGCCCTCGACCGCGTGGCCCGGCTCGAGGATCACCAGCGGGCGGCCGAGGCGCATCGCGAAGCCGATCTCCGCGAGGGTTCCCCAGCTGCCGCCGACCGCGATCACTGCGTCGCCGGACGCGACCACGGCCAGGTTGCGCGCGTGGCCGATGCCGGTGACGACGACGTGGTCGATCCACTCGTTCGCGTCCTCGCGCCGCTCGCCCGGGCAGGATCCCGATCGTCGTGCCGCCGGCTTCCTTCGCCCCGCGCGCTGCGGCCGCCATCACGTCGCCCAGCCCGCCCGTCACCACCGTGCAGCCGCGCTCGGCGAGCAGGCGGCCGACCTCCTCGGCGCGCTCCACGTGCTCCGCGCCGCTGCCGATTACCGCGACCTGAACCGCCACTCCGCGGCGATAGTAGAGCCGTGGCAGCGCGAACGGCACGCGGCGGGACGCTGATCGCGGGCGGCGGGTTCGCCGGCGCGTACGTCGCGCGCTACCTCGGGACGCGCGGCTGCACGATCGTCAGCCCCGAGAACTTCATGCTCTTCACCCCGCTGCTCCCGGAGGCCGCCTCCGGATCGCTCGAGCCGCGGCACGTCGTGGTGCCACTCCGGCTGATGTGCCCCCACGCGGAGCTCCTCCTGGGCCGCTTGACGGCGCTCGACGCAGACCGGCGCACCGTCACCGTCGACGGCGCCTTCGAGGTCTCCTACGAGCGGCTCGTGCTCGCGCTCGGGTCGATCTCCCGCAGCCTGCCGATCCCCGGTCTGGCCGAGCACGGGCTCGGCTTCAAGGACCTCGCCGACGCGATCCACCTGCGCAACCACGTTCTCCAGAGGCTCGAAGCGGCGGCGATGAGCCCCGACCACGCCGAGCGGGAGCTGGGCTTCGTCTTCGTCGGCGCCGGCTACGCGGGCGTCGAGGCCCTCGCCGAGCTCTCCGACCTCGTGAGGGACGCGCTGCGGCACTACCCCGAGCTCGAGGGCCGCCCGCAGCGCTGGGCCCTCGTCGACGCGGCGCCGAAGATCCTCCCCGAGATCCCGACCCGCCTCGGCGACTACGCCGCGCACCAGCTCGAGAAGCGCGGGATCGAGATCCACGTCGGGACCACGCTCGAGTCGGTCGACGCGGAGGCGGCGCAGCTCTCCGACGGGACGCGCATCCCGACTGCGACGCTCGTCTGGACCGCCGGCGTGCGCGCGAACCCCCTCCTCGCGCAGCTCGGCCTCCCGCTCGACGAGCGCCACCGCATCAAGGTCGACGAGACGCTGCGCGTCGAGGGCCACGAGCACGTCTGGGCCCTCGGCGACTGCGCGGGGGTCCCGAACCTCGCCACGCCAGGGCAGGCCGATCCCCCGACCTCGCAGCACGCGCTGCGCCAGGCCCGCCGGCTCGCCAAGAACCTGACCGGCGAGCCGCAGCCGTACCGCTACCGCTCCCTCGGCCAGGTCGCGACGCTCGGCCGCTACAAGGGCATCGCCGACGTGCTCGGCCTGCGTCTCACAGGCTTCCTCGGCTGGTTCGTGACCCGCACGTACCACCTCTACCAGCTGCCGCTTCTGTCGAGGAAGCTACGGGTCGTGACCGACTGGACCGTCTCGCTCCTCTTCCGCCGAGACATCGCCGAGCTCGGCATGCTCGGCCATCCGCGAGGTCTCCGCGATGACTGAAGAACTCCTTGCCCGCGCCTACCGCTTCCTGGACCGCGGCGACATGCACGGCAACCGGACTGCGCCGAGCTCGGTCGGAACCGCCGTCTACCTCGACGAGCTGCCGCGGCGCCTCGACTCCAACTTCCTGCAGGTCGAGCGTGATGCCGACGCCGCGGAGATCGAGGCCGAGGCCGCGCGGCTCGACCGGCAGATGGTCCACGTCCCGGACTCGCAGCTCGGCGAGAGCCTCGTCCCCCACTTCGCCGAGCGCGGCTGGCGCGTGAGCCGGGTGACGGTGATGGCACAAGTGCGCGAGCCGGAGAAGGAGGCGGATCTCTCTCGCGTCGAGGAGGTCGCCGAGGAGGAGCTGCGACCCGCAAGGGCTGCCCTGAACGCCGGCATGCCTTGGGGGGCGCCGGAGGTGATGGAGCAGCTCTTCGCCGGGAAGCACGTGATCGGCCGGTCGATGGAGGCGCGTTTCTTCGCGGTCAAGGTCGACGGCGAGGTGGTCAGCTACACCGACCTCTACCAGGACGGGCCCGAGGCGCAGGTAGAGGACGTCGGCACGCTGCCCGAGCACCGGGGCCAGGGGCACGCGACGGCGGTCGTGCTCGGTGCAATCGCGGCCGCCCGGGAGCGCGGCGCGGAGTTCGTGTTCCTGGTCGCCGACTACGAGGACTGGCCGAAGAAGCTCTACGGCCGGCTCGGATTCGACGAGCTCGGTTACTACGTCAAGTTCGTCAACCACCCGGCCCTGTGACCGCTGCTCTGGAAGTCCGCGGGCTGGCGAAGCGCTACGGCCCGGTCGATGCGCTCGCGGGAGTCGACCTCGACGTCGGCGAGGGTGAGCTCGTCGGACTGCTCGGCCCGAACGGCGCCGGGAAGTCCACGCTCGTCAAGATCGCCTGCGGGCTCGTCCGGCCGACGCGCGGCGACGCGAAGATCTGCGGGCTCAGTGCCGGCTCGCACGAGGCGCGGCGGCGGCTCGGCTACCTGGCGGAGCTCTTCCGCTTCCCCGGCTGGTACTCGGCGGACGAGCTGCTGACCCTGCACCAGCGGCTGAGCGGTTCGCGAGGCGGCGGCGCCGAGCGAACCGAGCTGCTGGAGCTCGTCGGCCTCGCCGAGGCACGCGACCGCCGGGTGGAGCAGATGTCCAAGGGCATGCAACAGCGCCTCGGGATCGCCCAGGCGCTGGTCGGCTCGCCGCCGCTGCTCTTGCTCGACGAGCCGACGAGCGCGCTCGACCCCGTGGGCCGGCGCACGGTTCGCGAGCTCTTGGAGGAGCTTCGCCGCCGCGGCATCTCGGTGCTGCTCAACTCACACCTGCTGAGCGAGATCGAGCTCGTCTGCGACCGCGTGGCGATCATGCTCCACGGGCGACTGGTCGACCGAAGGCTCGCCGGCGGAGCTGGCCCGAGCGCGGGGGGTTGAGATCGAGACCGACGAGGGTACGCGGCTGTTCGAGAGCGCGACCCGCGAGGACGCTCCACGGCTCGTCGCCGAGCTGGTCGCGGCCGGCCGCAAGGTCTACGGCGTCCGGGTGCTCACCTCGACGCTGGAGGAGACGTACCTCGAGGCGGTCGGCGAGGAGTCGTCGTGAGCTCGGTCCTGACGATCGCCGGTTACGGCTTCCGCGAGGCGCTGCGGCGCAAGGTCTTCGTGGTCGTACTGCTGCTGACCGCGGCGTTCCTCGGCGCTCTACTGGCTCGCCAACCACTACATCTTCCGCGACATCGCCAACGTCGGCGCTCCCGCCGGGATCGAGCCGCGGCCTTTCGCGGGCGCGTTCATCTTCGGCCTGGCGATGTTCGCGACGCTCTTCCTCGGGACCGTGCTGGCGGTCTTCCTGACGCTGGGCGTCGTGCGCGGCGACGCGGAGCGCGGCCTCCTGCAGCCGCTCGTCGTCAGGCCGGTCGGGCGCGTGACGCTGCTCTGCGCGCGCTGGCTCGGCGCGGTCGCAGTCTGCGCGCCGTACGTCGGCGCCGTCTACGCCGCGTGCGATGGTGATCACCGGGCTCACCGGGCACTGGTGGCCCGGGCAGCATCGTCGTCCCCGGGATCGAGCTCGCCGGCGGCGTCGCGATCATCGCCGCGCTCTCGCTGCTCGGCTCGGTGTTCCTTACCTCGACGGCGAACGGGATCGCCGTCTTCATGATCTTCGGCGCCGGGCTCGTCGCCGGCCTGCTCGGCGAGATCGGGCACGCGCTCAACTCGCACACGCTCTCTCACGCGGCCAGGGTCGCCGCCTGGGCCATTCCGTTCGAGGCGCTCTACCAGGACGGGCTCCGCGAGATCACCGCGAACACCACCGGCCTGACCGGCTTCCTGCTGCAGCTCGGCCCATTCGGCGGAGCGAACACGGGCGGCCCTGGCTGCGCGTGTGGGCGGTCGCTTACCTGCTGATCATCGGCGCGCTCGCCGCGCTCGCCTTCTCGCGCCGCGACCTGTGACCATGGAGCGCGGCCGCGGCGTATCTCATTCGATGAAGGCGCTGGCACTGATCCCGCTCGCCGTGCTCCTGGCCGCCTGCGGTTCGTCGGCGGCGTCCCCCCCACCACTCGTTCGCCGGCTTCGAAGAACGGCCCGCCTGCCGCGTGGCTCGAGACGAAGGCGGGCAACCACTGGATCGGCTTCTCCAGCTTCTGCTGGAGGAAGGGCAACAGCGGCTTGTGCGGAGACGCCGCCGCTCCCAGGTGCGGCCTGCAGGGCGTCCCCGACGTGAACGTGCAAAGCGGCGAGACCGTCCGCGCGCACCTCGGCTACGCGCCGACCGAGGCCTCCGTCGACAACGGTGTGGCCGGGCTACGTGGCCGCACCGTCACGTGGCGAGTCGCCAAGCGCCCTTCCTGCTCTTCACGAAGGGCGAGGCCGGCGACGCGAGCTACGTCGCCTGCGCGCGCTTTCGCTGAGCTAACGGTCCCTTACGCCCGGCGCACGAAGGCTTGACCGCGGGCGCCTACAGTTCCCGTCGTGCGACACGTCTGGCTGGCGATCCCCCTCCTCGCGACAGTCCTCGCCGCGGGCGCCGCAGGGGCCCGCCAGCCCTCTCCGCCCCCGATCGTCTTTCCCGCGAACCCGCTCGATCGCGACCTCGTCGTGATGCGTCTGGACGGAACCGCGCGGACCACCCTCACGCCGGTCGGCCGAGACGACGAAGATCCCGCCTGGTCTCCGGACGGCACTCGGATCGCGTTCGATACCCCAGGCCCCCGAGGTCAGGAGATCGCCGTGCTCGACCTGCGAACCCGACGCGTCCGCCGGGTGGGCGCCGGCTCGAGCCCCGACTGGTCTCCCGACGGCAGGCGGCTCGTCGCGGTCGATTCGAGGAACTACGACGACCTGGTGACGATGAACGCGGACGGCTCGCACCGGAAGAAGCTCCGCCTCACGAGAGCCGGAATCGCAGACGAGACCCGGCCTGGGTGGTCTCCCGACGGACGGCGAATCACGTTCGTCGGCAACGGCCTCTACACCGTCGCGCCGAACGGGATGGGGCTCCGCAGGATCCGGCGCGAGGGCACCGGCGGACGAGCCTCCTGGTCGCCGGACGGGAGACGGATCGCGTTCGACTGCTTCACGCGCCGCTTCGAGTCCTGCACGGTTGGAGTCGACGGCTCGAGGCTGCGGGGACTGAGCCGAAACGGCAGGCACCCCAATTGGTCGTCTCGAAACCTCGTTGCGACAACGCTCGAAGAGCCTTCGAACGGTGTGCTCGTCGTCACGCCTGACGGCCGGCTCGTCCGCCATTTGAAAGGCGCGCTGAGCTTGCCCGACTGGTCCCCCGACGGGAGCCGCCTGGTGATCGCATACGAGGTGGCGACCAATACCCGTCTCTACGCAACCGACTCGACCGGGAGGAGCATCGCCCGGCTCACCGGCCGGCGCGGGACCCTCGATCGGGCGCCCGTGTGGTCGCCGGACGGGACGAGGATCGTCTTTCGCCGGCACCGCCCGGGCCGTTGCTCGCTGGTCGTGCTCGACGCCCGGACACTTCGTTCTCAGGTGATCGTCCCGCGCACGGCAGACCGGTACTGCGACGACCGGCCGGACTGGGGACGAGGACGCGGAATCCTGTACGAGAGCGCCGGCGACATCTGGGTCGTGTCCCCACGAGGCGGTCGGCCGAGGCGGCTGACTTCGACGAGCGTCGCAGAGACGTCCCCACGCTGGGCCCCGGATGGAACGTCCATCGGGTTCCTGGCTCCAGGCGGGATCTGGATCCGACGTCAGGACAGGTCGCGCAGCCTCCTCGTCCCCGATGGCGGATTGTTCGCGTGGTCACGGGACGGCCGCTCGCTCGCGTATTCCGTCTACAACGCCAATACGTACCAGGCCGACCTCTATCTGAAGGTGGGCTCGGACGCAGCGCGCAAGCTGTTCGAAGGGATCGACGGAACGCCCTCGTGGTCGCCGGACGATCGCCGGCTCGTCTTCTCGCACACCGATCCTGACCCGGGAGGAGAGACCGCGCTGTTCATCATCGACGTCAGCGGCGCTGCTCGAGCGATCGGCGGAGGCCTGCTAGGGCGATCCCGACTGGCGGCCGCGCTAGCGGCTACTGCAGCGCCGCGAGCGCCTTGCTCAGCGACTGCCTGGTCTTCAGCACGCCCTCGAAGAGGTCGCCGTGCTCGGCCACGCGCTGGCGCACGACGTCCATCGTGAACTGGGCCGGATCGAGCTTCTCGTTCACCTCGTCCCAGCGCAGCGGCGTCGAGACCGGCGCGCCCGCGTGGGGCCGCACCGAGTAGACCGACGCGATCGTCTTGCCCTCGCCGTTCTGGTTCGCGTCGATCAGGACGCCGCGCCGCTTGGCCTTCGACCACTCGGTCGTGACGAGCCCGCGGTGCGTTCGCGCCAGCGCGCCCGCGACGATCTCCGCGAACTGGCGAGTGTCGTCGTAGGTCGAGCGGCGCTCGATCGGCAGGAGCACGTGGATCCCGTCGGAGCCGCTCGTCTTGCAGAACGACTCGAGCCCGAGCGTGTCCAGCGTCTGCTTCACCAGCAGCGCTACCTCGACCGTCTCCGCGAAGCCGACATCGGGTGACGGGTCGAGGTCGAACAACACGAAGTCGGGCGGTCGAGCTTGTCGATCCGCGAGTACCACGTGTTCAGGTCGATGCAGCCCATGTTCACCATCCAGAGCAGCGCGAGCTCGTCGTTCACGAGCGGCGCATCGATCTTCCGCCGCCGCCGAGGCTTCTCGCGCGTCGAGACCTCGAGGTTCACCGTCGGGACCCAGTCGGGCAACCCCGGCGGCCGGTCCTTCTGGAAGAAGAACTTGCCCTGCCAGCCGTCGGGATAGCGCTTCATGGTGAACGGCCGGTCGCGCAGGTGCGGGACGACGACGGGCGCGACGTCGCGGTAGAACGCGAGCAGGTCGCCCTTCGTGATCCCCTCCTCCGGCCAGAACTCCTTGTCGAGGTTCGAGAGCCGCAACACGCGCTTGCCCTTCTTGATCACGTCCGGGATCCGCGCCGCGGGCTCGGCCTGCACTTCGCTCGCGTCCTTGTCCTCGCGCAACCCGAGGTAGACAGGCGCACGGAGGTGATCGTCGTGCGTCCACTCGGCGAACTTCGTCTGCGCGACGAGCTTCGGCTCGACCCAGACGACGTCGCCCTTGCGGATGCGCGGCATCTTCGGCACCGCGGCGAACGGCGTGTCCTTGCGCTCGAGCGGCCGCAGCTTCTTCAGCAGCCGATCGATCTCGCGCTCGTCGAAGCCGGTGCCGACGTTGCCCACATACTCCAGCTCGCCCCCGTCGTAGCGAGCCAGGACGAGCGAGCCGAACGAGCCCTCGCGCCGCCCCTGGCCGCGCGTGTAGCCGGCGATCACGAACTCCTCCTCGCCGTGCGTCTTGAACTTGAGCCACTCGCGCGAGCGGCTGCCCGGCACGTACCGCGAACCGAGCCGCTTGCCCATGATCCCCTCGAGCCGCCGCTCCTGCGCGGCGGCGAACAGCGCGTGGCCGTCTTCGAACGGCTCTGAGAACCTGACGCAGCGGTTTCGGCCATCGAGGAGCTTCTTGAGCCGCGCGCGCCGCTCCTCGAGCGGCAGATCGACAACCGGCTCTCCCTCGACCTCGAGCAGATCGAAGACGTAGTAGACGATCGGCGTCTTCGCCCCGCCCTGCTGCATCGCCGAGAAGCTCGGCCGGCCCTCCTCGTCGAGCGCGCAGACCTCGCCGTCGACGACCGCGTCCGGCGTCTTGAGCGCCTTGGCGAGCTCCTTCGCGACGTTGGCGAAGCGCTCGGTGTAGTCCTGGTCCTTGCGCGAGAGCAGCCGCGCCTCACCGCCCGAGACCAGCCCGAGGATGCGGTAGCCGTCCCACTTGATCTCGAACTCGAAGCCCTCGCTCGGGATGTGCTTCGGGTCCTCGAGCGTCGCGAGCATCGGCTTGTACTCGCGGCGCGCAGCGGGCTTGGCGCCGTCGTCGCGCTTGCGGATGATCAGCCAGTTCTTCTCGTCGCCGGAGAGATGAGCCGGCACGAGCGCCCAGGTGCCCTCGAGCTTCTTGCCGTGCAGCCGGACGGTCATGCCCCCGTTGGGCTTGTCCTCCAGGAGCTCGTAGGTGCCGTTGTCCCAGATCTCGACCGTGCCGGCGCCGTACTGGCCCTTCGGGATCTCGCCCTCGAAGGTCCCGTAGTCCAGCGGATGGTCCTCGACGTGAACCGCGAGGTGCTGCTGGCCAGGCTCGAGCGGAACGCCCTTCGGCACGGCCCAGCTCAGAAGAACCCCGTCCCGCTCCAAACGGAAGTCGTAGTGGAGCCGCCGCGCGTCGTGGCGCTGCACGACGAAGGTCAGCTGCTTCGACTTCCGCTTGCCCTTGAAGGGCTCCGGGGTCTTCTTGGGGTCGCGTTTTCGCTCGTACTCGCGGAGGCTCACGACGCCTTTTTAGCGCGTGAGCGCTTGCGACCCTGCTTCTGCGTGCGCTCGACCGACTCGCGAAGAGCCGCCATGAGGTCCACGACCTCGCCCTTTTCCTCTTCCTCCGGCTCCGGCAGCGGCTTGCCCTTCGCCTTCGCGCGGAGGAGGTCGAGCAGCTCCTTGCGATACGTGTCGTCGTACTTCTCGGGCTCGAACGGCTCGCTCAGGTTCTCGACGAGCGACTTCGCCATCTGGACTTCCGGCTTGCGCAGCTGGACTCTGCCATCGACCTTCTCCGGCTGCCGGACCTCGTCGGCGTAGTACATGGTCTCGAGCACGAGCACGTTCTCGTAGGGCCGCAGCGCCGCGAGGTGCTGCTTGTTCCGGATCACGACCTTCGCGATCCCGACCTTGGCGGTCTCGTCGAGCGCGCGCGCGAGCAGCCGGTAGGGCTTCTCGCCGCCCTCCTGCGGCAGCAGGTAGTAGGCCTTCCGGTAGTAGATCGGGTCGATCTCCTCGAGGTCGACGAAGTCGCAGATGTCGATCGTCTTCGTCAGCTCGATGTCGAGCCGGTCGAGGTCCTCGTCCTCGAGGGGCACGAACTGGCCCTTCTGGACCTCGAAGCCGCGGATCACGTCCTCGTTGTCGACGTGCTCGCCGTTGTCGCGGCGGACCTTGTCGTAGCCGATCGGCGCCAGGTCGCGCTTGTCGAGGAAGTGGAAGCGGAGCTCCTTCGACTCGGTCGCGCCGACCATCCGCACGGGCACGCTGACAAGCCCGAACGAGATCGTGCCAGTCCAGAGAGAGCGGGCCATGTGCACGTGTTTACCGTTCGCGGGCCTGTGGTAACCCCCAACTCGTAAGCAGTGCGCATCTGCCTTACAAAGCTTCTCCACCCAACGGGGGGTAACGGTCGGGGCCGGCTCTAAGCCGGCCTCGACATGTGTACGGGCAGGGGATAACACTGTGGAAGATGTGGAAAGGAGCCGCTAGAACGGCCTTTTCAGGCGGTTGGCGCGAGCTGCCCGATTGTGCGGAAACGCACACGCCGCTGGCGGCGCAGCTCGTCGCCTGGGATTCCGTCGAAAAGCTCCAGCGACTCCGCCAGAGCGTCGCCCAGCAGTCGTGCGGCCTCGTCCGGGTCGCCGTGCGCGCCGCCCTCCGGCTCCGGCACGACCGCGTCGATCACGCCGAGCTCGAGGCAGTGCATCGCGTCCGGCTTGAACGCCGCGGCCGCCTTCTTCGCCTCTCCCGCGTCGCGCCAGAGGATCGCCGCGCACCCCTCGGGCGAGATCACGGTGTAGATCGCGTTCTCCTGCATCAGCACCCGGTCCGCGAGCGCCGTTGCGATCGCGCCGCCCGAGCCGCCCTCGCCGATGATGCAGGCGACCGTCGGCACGCGCAGCCGGGCCATCAGCGCCTGCGACCGCGCGATCGCGCCGCCCTGGCCGTGCTGCTCCGCGGTCACCCCCGGGTAGGCGCCGGGGATGTCGACCAGCGAGATCACCGGGAAGCCGTGCCGGTCGGCGAGCTCCATCGCCCGCATCGCCTTGCCGTAGCCCTCGGGATAGGCCATCCCGAAGTTGCGGCGCGTGCGCTCCTTGACGTCGCGGCCCTTCTGGTTGCCGAGCAGGACGATCGTCCGCCCGCGGAAGCGCCCGAGCCCCACCACGAGCGCTGCGTCATCGCCGTGCGCCCGGTCGCCGTGCAGCTCGAACCAGTCGTCGAAAAGCCGTTCCACGTAGTCGAGCGTGTAGGGCCGGTCCGAGTTCCGGGCTAGCTCGACGGAGCGCCAGATCTCCTCGTCGCTCGGCTCTGCGACGATCTTCTCGAGCTGCCTCTGCAGGCGCTCGAGCTCGCCCTCGAGCCGCGCGCCCCGGAGAAGCGGGAGGCTGCGCAGGCGGCTCAGCTGCCCGCGGAGCCGGAGCTCGGCCTCACGCGGCGGCATTGGAGAAGAGCCGTAGGAGGCGGGCCACCGTCGCGCGCAACTCGGGTCGGGGAACGATCTGGTCGACGTGGCCGTAGCGGTAGTTGGACTCGGCGCGCCCGAAGTCGTCGGGCAGCTTCTCGCGCGTCGTCTGCTGGACGACCCGCGGGCCGGTGAACGAGAGCAGCGCGCCCGGCTCGGCCAGGATCACGTCGCCGAGGCTCGCGAAGCTCGCCAGCACCCCGGCCGTCGTCGGGTGGGCCATCACGGAGATCATCGTGCCGCCCGAGTCGTGCAGGTCCTCGACGGCGCAGACGGTCTTCGGCAGCTGCATCAGCGAGAGGATCCCCTCCTGCATGCGCGCGCCGCCCGAGGCGGTCACCGAGACGAGCGGGACACCGCGCTCGGCTGCGCTCTCGCAGGCGCGGGCGAACTTCTCGCCGACGATCCGGCCCATCGAGCCGCCCATGAAGCCGAACTCCATCACCGCGAGCTCGCACGGCAGGTCCTCGACCGACGCGCGGCCGATCACCATCGCCTCGCCGAGCCCGGTCGTCAGCTCTGCCTCGGCGAGCCGCTCCGTGTAGGGCCGCAGGTCGAAGAAGCCGAGCGGGTCGTCGGAGCGAAGCTCGGAGGCCTCCTCCGAGAAGCTGTCCTCGTCGGCGAGCTGCCGGATGCGCTCGCGGGCGTGCACCGGGAAGTGGTGGCCGCACTGCGGGCAGACGCCGAGCGCCGCGTCCAGCTCGTCGTCGCGGTAATGCGACCCGCAGCCGGGGCACGTGTTCGGGTGCGGCCGCGCTCCGTCCTCCGGCGGCGCGTGCCTGTGCTCGATGGAGACGTCGATCCGTTCGGACACGACAGTCGAGTTTAGAGCGATAAGGCCGAGCTCAGTCGCGAGAGAGGCTCGACGTTGGCGGGATCCGGCAGCAGGGCGGTGAAGCCGGCGCCGAGGACCGGCGCCTGACGGGCCACGCGGCGAAGCAGCGCCTCGGCCTCGTCGAGCGTGAGGCCTCCCGGCTCGGGCATGAACGCGCTGATCTCGCTCGGCTCGAGCGAGTCCCCATCGAAGGCGACGTAGACGCCGTCTGTGCCAGCGAGCACGTCGTCGAGCTCGTCCGGGTCGGTGCGCAGGCCGATCTCCGCAATGTGCTCGACCTCGGGCGGGTCGAGGTTCCGCGCCCCGACGAGGATCGCATCTTCGGCAGCGACCGCGCCGGAGTCGAGGATCATCCTGAGCGGCATGCCCCAGAGGTTTCCGGTCGGCGAGCTCTCAGGCGTGTTCAGGTCTCCGTGGGCGTCCACCCAGACGAGCGCCAGGCGCTCGAAGCGGGCAGCGAGGCCCTCGACCGCCCCGACGTGCGTGCAGCAACAGCCGCCGAGGACGAGCGGGCGTTCGGGCAGCTCGGCGGCGAGCGCGAGCGTCTGGTCGCCAAGCGTGTCCTCCTCGACGACCGCCGCCTCCGGATACGGGAGCGGTAACGCGGCGGCTTCCGCGATCGCCTCGCCGCCCACGCCCCAGGCGCGCGGCACGCGGACGAGGCCTGCGGCGAACTCGCGCCCGCACGCGTGGCACTCGTACCCGGGCCCGACGGCAACCGCCGTGAAGGTCTTGCAGTCCGGGCACTTTGCGCGCAGCCGGCTCACGAGAGGTCCTTCGACCAGCGCGCGGTGCGGTGCAGAACGTGCATCCCGGCATCCTCGTAGAGACGGACGGCTCCGGTGAGGTTCTCGGCATCCACGTTCAGGCGCGCCTCCCCGCAACCGCGGCGGCGCAGCTCGCGAAACGAGTGCAAAAGGAGCGCTTTCGCGAGGCCGCGGCGGCGCCAGGGACGCCGCACACCGAGCACGTGGACGTGGCCGGTGGGCTTGTCGCGCTTCGAGCAGAGCGAGAACGCAGCCAGCTCGCCGCCATCCTCGACGAGGAACCAGAGCTCCGGATCGAAGTCGGAGCTTCCGAGGAAGTACTCGCGCCACTCCTCGAAGGTCACGTCGAGCGGATCCCAGTGGTCCTCGAACGCCTCGATGTCGGCGTCGTAGACGGCGCGCGCGTCTTCCGTGTCGAAGGTCCTCGGCCCGAAGCCGTCCGGCCAGGCCGGCTCGGAGGGCTCGGCAGCGAGGTCGATCTCCATCTCGAAGAAGTGGCGAACGAGCTCGTAGCCGCGCGAACCGAGTTCCTCGGCCAGCGGGCCATCACCGTCGTCCGCCGGCACATGGGCGTTGACGGCGGCGCCGGCCGACTTCTCGAGCACGCGTTTCTCGGCCCAGTCGAGCAAGTGGGCGTAGGAAGGGCGTTTGCGCGGAAGCGCCCGGACGCCGATGAACGCGCGATCGGTCTGAGCCTGCGGCGACCAGACGGAGGCCCAGCCGGTGACGCTGCCGTCCTCGAGCTCGATGCGGTAGTTCTCACCGACATTGTCGCCGGGGCGCGTGAGGTCGTCGCGGAGCTTGCCTTCGGTAGGCACGTGAGCGCCGTACCGATCCCGCAGCTCTGCGAAGAACGCGGCCAGCGCCGGGAGGTCGTCGAGGGTCGGCGCGCGAAACTCGGCGGTCACAGCTTCTGCTCGTAGATGTCGCTACGGCGAGCGACATGCATCCCGACGCTCTCGTACAGCCGGACTGCGCCGGTCGTGTTCTCGCCGTCCACGCCGAGGCCGACCCGGGTTGCACCGCGCTCACGAAAGTCGCGGAAGGAGTGGCGCAGGAGCGCTGTGGCGAGCCCACGGCGACGCCAGGGCCTCCGGACGCCGAGGATCCCGATCCAGCCGAATTGCGGGTCGCCGGACGAATGCCATGAGTTGACCGCGAACGCGGCGAGCTCGTCTTCGTCGTCGACGAGCCACCAGAGCGACGGCTCGTAGCTGTGGTCGTTGACGGCGAAGGCCAACCACTCGTCGAACGGGATCCGGTGGTAGTCCCAGTGGTCGGCAAAGGCTTCCTGGTTGGCCTCGTAGACGCGTTCGTGCTCGTCCTCTCTGGGGTTGCGCGGGATGAGGCCTTCGGGCCAGACGGGCTCCGGGACATCGTCGTCGAGGTCGATCCGCATCTGGAACTGGTACCGGATCGGCTTCCAGCCGCTCTGCTCGAGGACCCCGCGAAGGATCGGCTCGTCGCCCTGGACGAAACCGCGAACAGCCTCAGCCCCCTGCTCGCGCGCGAGCCGCTCGGCCTCCTGGAGCAGCACGTTCGCGGCGCCGGCGTCGAGCGTCCGGATATCCACCGGGAAGCGGCCGCTGTCATCGGCGTAGATGTCGAGGTAGCCGACCGGAGCGCCATCGCGGACGGCGAGGCGGATCGAGAGCTTCGGGCGCGTGAACCAGCTGCGCACCTCCTCTTCGCTCAGCTCCGGCTCGCCGAACGCGGCGTGGGCGTGCTCCTCGAGCAAAGCCCGGATCCCCGGTGCTTCCTCGATGGTCGGCGTGCGGATCTCGAACGTCATGCCAGCTCGTCCAGGGTGTCGGCGAGCCGAGAGAGGTCCGTCAGCTCGCGCGTCGGCTGCGGACCCGGGGTCTCGCCGAGCCGGTTGATCCAGATCGACGGCAGGCCGAGCTCGTTCGCCGGAGCGACGTCGTGGAAGAGGCTGGCGGCGACGTGGACGTCCGGTGGACGGCCTACCCGCTCCTCGAACGCGCGCCAGTGGCCGAGCGCGGGCTTGTACGAGCCGATCTCCGACGCGACGATCGCCTCCTCGAACGGGACGCCGATCCGTTCCATCGACGCGTCGATGTAGTCGCGGTCGGTGTTCGAGAGGATCGCGAGCTTCCAGCCACGCTCACGCACGTCGCGCAACGCCTGCGGCACCTCCGGGAACGGCCGCCAGCCGGTCAGCGAGTCGGCGAGGGCGATCTCGCTCTCACGGGGTGCGCCGAGCCGGCGCATCGCCTCGGTCAAGACCTCGCGGTAGGGGCGCGACCCATCCGCCTCGAGCTCGGGCTCGATGACGTGGTAGCGCGTGAGCAGCCCGTCGGCGTGCTCCTCGCCGAAGACGCGCGCGAGCTCACGGCGGATCCCGCCGTTCCAGTCGATCAGCGTGCCGTAGCAATCGAAGGTCGCCCACCGGTCCTGAGCCACGGCTGCGAGCGTAGCCGAGACGCAGCCTGCGGCTGAGCCGCGGCTTCAGCAACGATTCGCAGATGCGGAAGCACCTCACCCTCGTCGCGGCAGTTCTGACAGCGGCGGCCTCGGCGTCCGGGTGCGGCTCGAATTCGGCGCCGCCGACGCCGCTGAAGGTCTCGGACGTATCCGTCGAGAGCAAGCTGATGGGCCGGCAGATGCTCGACCTGCTCGTCACTCCGCCGGGAGGCGGGAAGGGGCGGCCCCTCCTCGTCTTCCTGCACGGCTACGGCGCGACGCCGAGGGAGACGCTCAGCCCGGCCTTCGTCGACGCGATCCGGCGGCTGGGCAAGCGAAGCGCCGAACGTCTTCCTTCCCGAAGGCGACACCGGCTGGTGGCACGACACCCGCGAGGGCCCGTGGGGCTCGTACGTCCTGCGGGAGGTGATCCCAGCCGCGCTCGCGCGCACCGGTGCCGACCCGCGTCGCATCGCCATCGGCGGGATCTCGATGGGCGGCTTCGGCGCGCTCGACCTCGGCCGCCAGGAGCCCAAGCGCTTCTGCGCGGTCGGCGGCCACTCCCCCGCGGTCTTCGCCCGCGGCTCACATGACATCGAGTTCGGCTTCGACGACGCGGCCGATTTCGCCAAGCACGACCTCCTGCGAATCGCCCGCGACCACTCGCCCTACCGCGGCCCCGTCTGGATCGACATCGGCGGACAGGACGAGCTCCGCCCCGGGGCCTCCAGGCTCGCGCGGGAGCTGAAGGCCGACAGCGCGAATGTCAGCTTCCACATGTGGCCGGGAGCGCACACGGGCGAGTACTGGGACGCGCACTTCGCCCAGTACCTGCGCTTCTATGCAGACGCCTGTGACTAGTCCTCGAAGCGGCGAACCACGATGCACGCGTTGTGGCCGCCGAAGCCGAACGAGTTCGAGACGGCGACCCTGACGTCGGCCTCGCGCGCCTCGTTCGGGATGTAGTCGAGGTCGCACTCGGGGTCCGGCTCGTCGTAGTTGATCGTCGGCGGCAGCATGCCCCGGTCGACGGCCAGCGTCGTGAACATCGCCTCGACCGCGCCCGCGGCGCCGAGGCAGTGGCCCGTCGCGCCCTTCGTCGACGAGACCGGCGTCTTGTGCGCGTTCTCCTCGCCGAGCGCAAGCTTCAGGACACGCGTCTCCGAGGCGTCGCCGAGCGGCGTCGAAGTGCCGTGCGCGTTGATGTAGTCGATCTCGTCGGGAGAAACGCCGGCGTCGCCGAAGGCCATCTGCATCGCCCGCGCCGGGTTCACCCCGGTGGGGTCGGGCTCCGTGATGTGGCGCGCGTCGGAGGAGACGCCGTAGCCGAGCAGCTCTGCGTAGATCTTCGCTCCACGCGCCTGCGCGTGCTCGAGGGCCTCGAGGACGACGACCGCGCCCGCCTCGCCCATCACGAACCCGTCGCGACCTGCGTCGAACGGACGGCTCGCCTTCTCCGGCTCGTCGTTGCGCCGGGAGAGCGCGCGCATCGCGCTGAAGCCCGCGATCCCGACCTCGGTCACCGGCGCCTCGGTCCCGCCGCAGAGCATCACGTCCGCGCGGCCAAGCCTGATCGCGTCGGCGCCTTCGCCGATCGCCATGTTCGAAGCCGCGCAGGCGGTGCACTGCGAGCTGAGGGGGCCCTGCGTCCCGAGCTGCATCGAGACCCAGGCCGCGCCCATGTTCGGGATGATCTCCGGGATCGAGAACGGGTTGACACGGTCGGGCCCGCGTTCGAGTAGCTCGGCATGGCAGTCCTGGAAGGCCTTCAGGCCGCCGATGCCGGTCGCAATCGCGGCGCCGACCCGGTCCGGCTCCTTGGAGATCTCGAGGCCGGCATCCTGCTCGGCCATGCGGGCGGCCGCGACGACCAGGTGCGCGAAGCGGTCCATGCGCCGCGTCTGCTTGCGGTCGATGAAGTCTGTCGCGTCGAAGTCCTTCACCTCGCAGGCGAAGTGGACGTAGAAGTCGCTCGAGTCGAACTGCGTGATGGGGCCGGCACCCGACTTGCCGGCGATCAGGCTCTCCCAGCTCGTCTCGGCGTCGTTGCCCAATGGGGTCAGGGCACCGAGGCCGGTGATCACGACCCTGCGTCTGCCGTTGAGAGAAGCCCCGTTCACATTCCCAAGCCGCCGTCGACGAGCATGACCTCGCCCGTGATGAACGAGGCCTCGTCGGAGCAGAGGAAGCGTACCGCCCCCGCGATGTCCTCCGGCTCGCCGAGCCGGCCGAGAGGCGTGTTCGAGAGCATCGCCTCACGCGCCTCCTCGGGCAGGACGTCGGTCAAGCGGGTGTTCACGTAGCCCGGCGCGACCACGTTCGCGCGCACGTTGCGGCTCCCGAGCTCGCGGGCGAGGGACTTGGTGAAGCCGATGATCCCGGCCTTCGAGGCGCCGTAGTTCGTCTGGCCCCAGTTGCCGTGGATGCCGACGATGCTCGAGACGTTCACGATCGAGCCGGAGCGCTTCTTCATCATCGGCCGCGCGACCGCGCGGCACGTGTAGAAGACCGACGAGAGGTTGGTCTCGATCACGGCGCGCCAATCATCGTCGGGCATGCGCGCAAGCAGGCCGTCGCGGGTCAGGCCCGCGTTGTTGACGAGGACGTCGACGTCACCCGCCTCCTCGACGAGCTGCCGCGCGGACGCGGGATCGGAGACGTCGGCCTGCACCGCGCGTCCCCCTGCTTCCGCCGCGACCTGATCGGCCTCCTCGGCGCCCGAGTTGTAGCCCACGACCACTTGCGCGCCCGCGCGCCCGAGCTCGAGCGCGATCGCCCGGCCGATCCCGCGGGAGCCGCCGGTGACGAGAGCGACCTTGCCTTCGAGCGAGCAGAACTCGTCAGGCAGAGTGCAGAGTCTCCCGCAGCTTCTCGATCGAAGCGAGGTCCCCGACCGGGATCGCCTTCACGGTCCTGTCGATCCTCTTCAGTAAACCGGTGAGGACGTTCCCCGGGCCGACCTCGACGAAGACGGTCGCGCCCTGGCGCATCAGCTCCCGCGCCGCCTGCGTGAACTTGACCGGCGCGGTCAGCTGCTCGACGAGGAGCGACGCCAGCCGCTGGGCGGGCTCGATCTTCGCCGTCACGGTCGACATGAACGGCGCGACCGGCTCGGAGAAGCGCGCTCGCTCGACGACCGGCCGGAGGCGCTCCGCCGCGCGTTCTATAAGCGGGCTGTGGAAGGCGCCGGAGACGCGCAGCTTGACCGTCCGGCGCGCGCCTTCGAGCTCGGCCTCGGCGCAGCACTCGTCGACCGCGTGGTTCTCGCCGGACACGACGATCTGGCCGGGGCAGTTGTAGTTCGCGGGCCACACGCGCGTGATCCGCTCGCAGAGCCGCTCGACGATCGAGTCCTCCAGGCCGAGGATCGCCGCCATCGAGCCGGGGTTCTCACGCGCAGCCGCGGCCATCGCAAGTCCGCGCTCGCGGACGAGCGCGATCGCGTCGAAAGTCGGCAGCGCCTTGGCGGCGGCGAGCGCGGCGAACTCGCCGACGGAGTGGCCGACGACGTAATCCGGCTCGAGCCCGCGAGAGCGCAGGGCGGCGAGCACGGCGAGGCTCGTCGTCACGAGCGCCGGCTGCTGCACTTCCGTCTGCACGAGCTCTTCCTCCGGAGCCTCGAAGCACAGGCGCGCCAGGTCGAGGCCCGACGCCTTGCTTCCGCGCTCGTACACCTCCATCGCCTCCGGCACCGCGTGGGCGATCTCACGACCCATGCCGACCTCCAGGGAGCCCTGGCCGGGGAAGCAAAACGCAATCTTTGGGGGCGTGCTCATTCTCCTCCTCCGTCCGTCCATTCGATCAAACCAGAGCCCCATGTGAGGCCTGCACCCATTCCGGTCATCAGCACGAGCCGCCCGGGCTGAAGCCGGCCTTCCCGTCTTGCGTCTGCGAGCGCCAGCGGGATCGAGCCGGAGGAAGTGTTGCCGTAACGGTCGACGTCGATGACCACTTTTTCCTTCGGAATGCCCAGTTTCTGCGTCGCATAATCGATGATGCGCACGTTTGCCTGATGGGGAACGTACACATCCACATCCTCAATCGTGCGCCCGCATTCGGCCAGCACCGCCTCCGCCGACGTGACGAGCACCCGCGTCGCGAACTTGAAGACCTCGCGGCCGTTCATCTGGACGAAGTGCAGGCCGTCGGCGACGGTCTCCTCCGTGGCGGGTGAGCGCGAGCCGCCGGCCGGCAGATAGAGCTGGCGACCGCCGGAGCCGTCCGCGCCGAGCTCGAAGCCGAGGAAGCCTCCCCTGGGAACACGCTCGAGCACGACCGCACCTGCTCCGTCGCCGAAGAGGACGGCTGTCCCGCGGTCGCTCCAGTCCAGGATCCGCGAGAGGACATCCCCGCCGATGACGAGCGCACGGTGTCCGAGCCCCGCGGCGAGCATCCCGTACGCCTGCGCGACCGCGTACATGAAGCCCGTGCAGCCCGCGGACAGGTCGTAGGCGGCTGCGTCCTTCGCCCCGAGCTGGTCGGCGATGATCGCGCCGGTTGCCGGGAAGGCCATGTCCGGCGTGACGGTCGCCACGATGACGAGGTCGAGGTCGGACCCCTGGAGCCCGGCTGCCTCGAGCGCCTCGCGCGCGGCCGGAAGCGCCAGGTCGGAGAGCGCCTCGCCGGGCTCGGCGATCCGCCGCTCGCGGATCCCGGTGCGCTCGACGATCCACTCGTCGGAGGTCTCCATCATCGTCGAGAGCTCGTCGTTCGTCATCACGCGCTCCGGCACGCGCGCACCGAGGCCCGTGATCCCTACGGCGACACCGTTAGAGCTGCCGATCACGTCTGCTCCACGGCAAAGGTCAAGGTGCCGCGAGCGGCAAGCTTCCCGCCAACTTTCGCCGTCGCCTTGCCCTTGCCGATCGGGCCGCGGACGGCTTCGAGGCGGCACTCGAGCTCGAGCTCGTCGCCCGGCTCGACTATCCGCTTGAAGCGAACGCCGTCGATGCCGCCGAAGAACGCGATCCGGCCGCGGTTCTCCTCCTGCGAGAGCACCGCGACCGCGCCCGCCTGCGCCATTGCCTCGACGATCAGCACGCCCGGCATCACCGGCCGGCCGGGGAAGTGGCCGGCGAACCACCACTCGTCGCCGCGCACGCGCTTCCGCGCGACGACCCGCGCACCCGGCTCCAGCTCGACGACTTCGTCGATCAGGAGAAACGGGTCCCGGTGCGGCAGGATCGCCTCGATCTGTTCACGCCCGAGCGTCGTCTGGGCCACGGCGGGCCTAGTGTATGGCTCGTGGGTGACTCGCTCGCGCGGGAGGACGTGCTTCCACGCCTGCGCGGCCGGCTCGGCCGCGAGTACCGCTACGTCGAGTCGACTCCGTCGACCCAGCTGCTGGTCCGGGATCGGCGTCAACGTCAACTCACCGAAGCGCAGCTGCCGGAGGAGGTCGACCGCCCCGAGACGTCCCTGCCGGTCGAGACGGGGCGCGAGATCGACCGCGCCGACTTGGTCGCGGAGCTGCTCGAGCAACTGGAGCGCGGCTACGACGAGTGGGTCAGCGGTGCGCGTGGATGACGCGGCTTCGGTTACCCGCGGCGTCCACGGCCCACGCGCGCAGCGTGCGCACGGTTCCGCGATGGCCGACCCGGAAGACCCCGGGCCGCTTGACGTTCAGCCGCCGAGCGCGGCCGTTCAGCACGAGCGTGAACCGCGCAGGCTCGTTGAGCCGGAACCGCAGGTAGCGCAGCGAGACAAGTCTCAGGGCGGGCGGCGCGCGGTCTAGCCGGAGCGCGCGCGTGCGGACGACCGTCGCGACCGAGTCGGTCACGGTCAGAACCGCCCGGTACCGCCCGTCGCGGACGCCCGCGCCGTCCCAACTCGGTTCCTGAACACCTGCGCCGAAGTCCCCGTCGAGCAAGGTCGCGACGGTGGCGCTCCCCGAGACGATGCGCAGCGAGACGGTGGCCGGGGCATCGAGCTCGACCCGCAAGGCGACCGGCCGGGAGAAGACCGCCGCGCTGGGGTCGAAGCCGGCCAGCGTCGCGTCGGCGATCACGTCGCGCGACGCCTGCGCCTGGCGGCCTCGTGCGTCCTGGGCCACGACCTGGATCCGGTACTGGCCGTCGGGCACGCCGGAGATGCCGCTCCAGGAGAACTTCTGCGGCCCCGCGTGCTGCAGCTTCCTGAAGAAGAGCGTCTGGATGATCAGCCCGTTCGCGTCGAGGACGGTCGCGGTCACGAGCGACTGGCCGGCCAGCCGGTACCGGAGCGTCGCCCGGTCCGACGGCGTGAGCACGGCCGGCGCGACCTTGAGGCCACCGACCGCGGGCGGCGGCAGCGCGGTTCCGATGGCGCCGGTGGCGCTCCTCGCATCGGGGGCGGCGATTGCCCAGGTATAGCGCTGGTCGGCGGAAACGCCCCTTGCGTCCCAGATCCAGTCGACCTGCGTCCCGGTACCCGAGCCGCTGCCGACGACCGTGCCCGACTCGTCGCGGACGGTGACCGTCCACTCCGACGGGCTCGAGAGACGCGCCGTGAACTCGACCGGCCCGCCGAGCGCTCCCGCCACCGCAGGCCCGTAGATCTTCGGCAGGCCCGTCTGCGCCACGGCCGTGCGAATCGAGGGGAGCTGCCGGTAGAGGCTCGTGCCTGGGCAGCTCGTCGGGTACGCGTCGCGGTGTCCGGAGATCGCGTTCAGCGTCACGGCGCGGCCCGGCGGGTAGCGCGGGTTCCCGGCCGAGATGCGCACGACCCGGGAGAGCGGGTCGACGTGAGCGAGATCGAGCCGCCAGGCCAGCAGCGAGACGAGCGCGGCCTTCGCCGCAGGCGAGATCGGCGTCGAGCCGTACGTGCCGAGCACTGCAACGCCCGCGCTGCCGGCGTTGAACCCCATCGCGTGCGCGCCGATCACCGGCCGTGTGATGCCGCCGTACCGGCCCTCGAAGACCTGGCCGTACTTGTCGACAAGGAAGTTGTAGCCGATGTCGTTCCAGCCGTTCCCCTGAACGTGGTACAGCATGATCGCGCGCACGATCGAGGCCGACTGGCTCGCGCTGTAGTTGTTCGAGCCGGCCGTGTGGTGGACGATCGCAAGGTGGACGCCGTCCGCATAGCTCGGCGGGGCCCGCCGGATCGACTCGGGTGCGTGCCACTGGGCGCGGGTGATGATCGTCGGCTGCCCGGTGAACTCCGGCTGCTTGAAGTCGGCCCGCCGGAAGACCTGGCCCTGCGAGCGGCCGCGGACGAAGAAGGCGCGGACCGCGCTCACGCGGCCGACCGTCCGGTACTGGAGTGCGACGGCGCTTCCCGTCCAGTACGGCGAGCCGAGGTGCCAGCCGCGACGGCGGTTCTCTACGCCGCGGTTCGGGAGGTCGTCCCCCTCCGGGGCTACGGGCTGCCAGCGCCCCCAGCGCCCACCCGCCGAGCGCGTCCGGAAGAGGACCGTGCCGGTTCCCCGCCAGTGGAGACCCACGAGATCGAAGCGCTTCACCGCGATCGGCCGGCCGCCGCGCAGGTCCTGCGAGGCAAGCGAAAGGCCCGCTGCGGAAGCGGCCCCGGGCGCTGCGAGAGCGAGGGTGGCTGCGGCGAGGACGACCCGCACCCGGCCGAGAGTCGCAGAAGAATGCTGCGGCCGCAAGGCTCGCTGATAGCATCCTTACAACTGTGAAAGGGCCGATTCTGCGGGCATTTTTGGGCTCGCTCGCCCTGGCGCTGGCCGTCCCCGCACTGGCCTTCGGCGCCTCCGCGAAGCCGAAGGTGCTGGTGATCCACTTTCCGCTCGAGGTCAACCCGGTCACGTCGAGCTATCTCGATCACCAGCTCCACCGCGCCGAGAACGACCACTACTCCGCGGCCGTGATCGCGCTCGACACTCCCGGCGGACTCTCGGAGTCGATGCGCACGATCGTCAAGAACGAGGTCGCCCTGAAGATTCCGGTGATCGTCTACGTCTCGCCCCAGGGCTCGCGCGCCGCATCGGCCGGCGTCTGGATCACCGAGGCGGGCGACATCGCGGCCATGGCGCCGCAGACGAACATCGGCTCCTCGACGCCGATCGACTCGAGCGGCCAGAACATCTCCTCTGACCTCCGGCGCAAGGTGATCAACGACGCGGTCGCCTCGCTCGAGAGCCTGATGCGCTACCACGGCCGAAACGAGGCGTGGGCCGAACAAGCCGTGAAGCACGCCGCGAACGTGGACGACACCACGGCACTCAAGATCAACGTCGTCGACGTGCTGGCGCCGACGCTGCCGGAGCTCCTCAACAAGATCGACGGGCGGACCACCGTCGGCAAGAAGCTCGTCCTCCACACAGCGGGCGCGGAGCTCGTCGAGGCGCACCCCGGCTTCTTCACGCGGCTGCTGAACGCGCTGATCGACCCGAACCTGATTCCGCTCCTGTTCCTGGCGGGTCTGGCCGGAATCGGCTTCGAGATCTTCCATCCCGGGGTGGTGCTGCCCGGCGCGCTGGGCGCGGTCGCGCTGCTTCTGGCGCTGTTCGGCTTCGCCGTGCTGCCGATCAGCTGGGCCGGCCTTGCGCTGCTGATCCTCGGCGCCGCCTTACTCGTGATCGACGCGCACGTGACGACCCATGGAGCACTGACCGTGTCGGGCCTGATCAGCATGGTCGTCGGCTCTCTGCTGCTCTTCCACAACGCGCCGGCGCCGTACAACAACGTGAATACGCCGCTCGTGATCGCGTTCGCCGTGGCGATCGGCAGCTTCTGGGCGATCGCCATCTCCAAGGCGGTCGCAGTTCGCCGGAGCCCGGTCTCCGTCGGCCCCCAGACGATCGTCGGCGAGCTCGGCGAGGCGCGGCGCGACGGCTTCGTGTTCGTCCACGGCGAGCTGTGGCGCGCGCGGGCCGCAGACGGCGAGCCTCTCCGGCCGGGTCAGCAGGTGCGCGTCGCGGGCGTCGGGCCCGACCTCTCGCTCGACGTCGAGCACCTCGCCGAGGAGTAGGATCGCCCCGACATGACTGCCGCGATCGTCGTCTTCCTCGTCCTCCTCTTCCTGCTCGTCCTCTTCCTGATCTCCGCGATCAAGGTCGCGCGCGAGTACGAGCGCGGAATCATCTTCCGCCTCGGGCGCCTGCTGCCGGAGCCGAAAGGGCCGGGGCTCTTCCTCCTGATCCCCGTCGTCGACCGGATGGTCAAGGTCGACCTCCGGACGATCACGCTCAACATCCCGCCGCAGGAGGTCATCACCAAGGACAACGTGCCGGTGCGGGTGAACGCGGTCGCCTACTTCCGGATCGTCGAGCCGAAGAACGCGATCGTGCAGGTCGAGAACTTCATGGTCGCGACCTCCCAGATCGCCCAGACGACGCTCCGGTCGGTCCTCGGCCAGCACCTCCTGGACGAGTTGCTGTCGGAGCGCGACAAGATCAACGCGATCCTGCAGGAGATCATCGACGAGGCCACCTCGCCCTGGGGCATCAAGGTCGCGATCGTCGAGGTCAAGGACGTCGAGATTCCGTCGAGCATGCAGCGCGCGATGGCACGCCAGGCCGAGGCCGAGCGCGAGCGGCGCGCGAAGGTGATCGCCGCCGAGGGCGAGTTCCAGGCCTCCGAGAGGCTGAAGGACGCGGCCGTCGTGATCGAGCAGCACCCGATCGCGCTCCAGCTCCGCTACCTGCAGACGCTGCTCGAGCTCGGCTCCTCGCAGTCGACCACGATCGTTTTCCCGGCGCCGATCGAGCTGCTCAAGCCGTTCATCGAGCGGGCGAGCTCCAGCTCCTGAAACGCGATCCCCTGTCAGGGCGCCTCGTCGCCTTCGCTCCTGCACGCGCTCGCCGCCCCGGCGTGGGCGTGGTCCAGGTCGAGCCCGAGACTCCCGAGGAGCTCGAGAGCTGCCCCTTCTGCGAGGGCCGCGAGGACCGGACGCCTCCCGAGGTCCTCGCGCTGCCTGCCGACGGTCGCGCGCCCGACACGCCGGGCTGGCGGGTCCGGGTAGTGCCCAACCTCTACCCGGCCTTTGCGCGCCAGGAAGTCGTCATCCACTCCCCGCGGCACGTGCGGACGTTCGCCGACCTCACCGACGACGAGATCGACCTCGTCGCCGAGGTCTGGCGCGCGCGCACAGTCGACGAAGGCCCGGCCTACGTCCACCCGCTGATCAACGAGGGCCGCGCCGCGGGGGCAAGCCTGCCGCATTCGCACTCGCAGCTCGTCTGGCTCCCGGAACCGCCTCCGGCGGTCGCCGTTGAGCGGCCTGAAGCACTGACCGAGCTGCTCTCAGCGGCGAAGGAGCAGCGCCTCGTCGTTTCGGAGGCAGACGGCGTGGTCGCGTTCTGCCATCCGGTCGGCCGTCTGCCCTACGAGACGCTCATCGTGCCGGCGGGGGACGCGGCCCTTGCCGCCGCGCTACGCCTTCTACGAGAGCTGGTGGCCCGCCTCCGGCAGGCCGAGGGCGCCGTTCCCTGGAACGCGTGGCTCCACCACGACAGCAGCGCCTGGCACATCGAGCTCCTGCCGCGTCTGTCGGTCCTGGCCGGCCTCGAGCTCGGGGCAGGGATCTACGTCAACTCTCTGCCGCCCGAGCAGGCGGCGGAGAACCTGCGCGCCGGTTAAGCGCCGTTACGCGCGGCGATCTTCGTCGCGCGGAAGGTACGGGCCGCCTCGATCGCGGCGCCGAGGTTCAGGCCCTTGTCCTTCGCCTGCTTGATCAGCATCACGGTCTCGAGCGCCTCCATGTCGTAGATGCGCTGCTTCTTGCCCTTGGTCGGGATCTGGGCCTTGTTCGTCCAGTAGTCCAGCTGCATCTTCGAGATCCCCGCGATCTGGCAGACCTGGCCCAGGTAGAGCTCGATCTTGTCGAGATGCTCGGAAATGTCGATGGGCTCCAGAAAATCCACTGCCTTGTCGTACATCGGATCCACCTTCCGCCGGGGTCGTCTAACTTCAAAGGTATACAGGCCCGACGCGAGTTTGGGAAGAGGACCCCACGTGTTTCGGGTGAAAGTTGCTATTTCTTAGTGTTTTCTACATCTGACGCCAACGCGGGCGCCGGACCGGCGCCGTCCCCGTCGCCGCCGCTCTCAGCCTCACCCTCGGCGACACGGGCGATGCTCGAGACCACCTCGTCCTTGCGCAAGCGCACCACGATCACGCCCTGAGTGGAGCGACCGAGCCGCTTGATGTCGTTGACCGGCATCTTGATGACGGTGCCGCCGGTGGAGATCAGGATCAGCTGTTCGCCGTCGCGCACCGCGGCCGCGCCGGCGAGCTGGCCGCGCGCCTCGGTCAGCTGAACCGTCTTGACCCCGAGCCCGCCGCGCCCCTTGACCGGGTAGTCCGCCACGCGGGTGCGCTTGCCGTAGCCCTGGTCGGTGACGACGAGGATGTCGAGATCCTCGCGCGCGATCGAGGCGGAGATGACCTCGTCGCCCTTGCGGAGCCCCATGCCCTTCACGCCCGAGGTCGCGCGTCCCATCGGCCGGGCCTGCTGCTCGTGGAAGCGAATCGCCTGGCCCTTGCGCGAGATCAGCATGATGTCGTCCGTTCCCGACGAGTGCAGAACGTCGACGAGCGCATCGTCCGGCCGCAGCTTGATCGCGATGATCCCGTCGGCCTTGAGCGGCGTGTTGTACTCCTCGAACTTCGTCTTCTTGACCATCCCCTTCCTGGTCGCGAGCACGAGGTACTCGGCTTCCTTGAAGTCGCGCGTCGCGATCACGGCCTTCACCTGCTCGTCCTGGCCGAAGGGGAGCAGGTTGACGATCGCGCGGCCCTTCGACTGGCGCGTTCCGAGCGGCAGCTCGTGCACCTTGAGCCGGTAGACCTTGCCGACCGAGGTGAAGAAGAGCAGGTAGTCGTGCGTGGAGGCGACGAACAGGTGCTCGATGTAGTCGTCCTCCTTCATGTCCATCCCCATCACCCCGATGCCACCGCGCCGCTGCTCGCGGTACGTGGTGACGGGTAGCCGCTTCACGTAGCCGGAGCGGGTGATCGCGATGACCATGTCCTCTTCCGCGATCAGGTCCTCGAGCTCGAGGTCGTCCTCGCCCACGACGATCTCGGTGCGGCGCTCGTCGACGCGGGCGTAGGCGCTCACCAGCTCGTCGAGCTCCTCCTTGATGACGCCATCGACCTTCGCCGGGTCGCCGAGGATCGCCCGCAGCTCCGCGATCCGCTCCTGGAGGTCCTTGAACTCTTCCTCGATCTCCTTGCGCGCGAGCCCGGTCAGGCGCGCGAGACGCAGGTCGAGGATTGCCTGGGCCTGGATCTCCGAGAGCTCGAACTGCTCCATCAGGCCCGTGCGCGCATCGTCGGTGTCCGCGGCGTTGCGGATCAGCGTGATCACCGCGTCGAGGTTGTCGAGCGCCTTGAGGTAGCCCTCGAGGACATGCGCGCGGCGCTCGGCCTGGCGCAGCTCGTACTTCGAGCGGCGGGTGACGACCTCGCGCTGGTAGTCGAGGTAATGCCGGACGAGCTCGAGCAGCGAGAGCGTCTTCGGGACGCCGTCGACGAGCGCGACCGCGTTGTAGCCGAACGTCGTCTGCAGCTGGGTCAGCTTGAAGAGCTTGTTCAGCGCGACCTGCGGCACCGCGTCGCGCTTGAGCTCGACGTAGATGCGCATGCCCTCCTTGTCGGAGTGGTCCTGCAGCGCCTCGTCGGACATCGGCACCTCGGTCAGCGTCTGCGCCTTGACGAGATCGGCGATCTTCTCGATCACGCCGCCCTCGCCGGCCTTGCGGACGCCGTACGGAAGCTCCGTGATGATGATCGCGCTCTTGCCGCCGCGCAGCTGCTCGATATGCGCACGACCGCGCACGGTGATGCGCCCGCGCCCGGTCCGGTACGCGTCGCGGATCCCGGAGAAGCCGACGATGGTGCCTCCGGTGGGGAAGTCCGGCCCCTTGACGTGCTTCATCAGCTTCTCGACGTTGATCGACGGGTCCTCGATCATCGCCACGATGCCCTTGACGACCTCGCCGAGGTTGTGCGGCGGCATGTTCGTCGCCATCCCGACCGCAATCCCCGCGGAGCCGTTCACGAGCAGGTTCGGGAAGCGAGCCGGCAGCACGGTCGGCTGGCGCCGCGATTCGTCGTAGTTTGGCTCGAAGTCGACCGTGTCCGCGTCGATGTCGCGCAGAAGCTCGGTCGCGATCCGGGAGAGCCGGCACTCGGTGTAGCGCATCGCGCCGGCGGGATCGCCGTCGACCGAGCCGAAGTAGCCCTGGCCGTCGACGAGCGGGTAGCGCAGCGAGAACGGCTGGGCCAGGCGGACGAGCGCGTCGTAGATCGCCTGGTCGCCGTGCGGGTGGTAGTTGCCCATGACCTCGCCGACCACGCGCGCGCACTTCCGCGTCGGGCGGTTCGGCTGAAGACCGGACTCGTGCATCGCGTAGAGCACGCGGCGGTGCACCGGCTTGAGCCCGTCGCGCACGTCCGGCAGCGCGCGGCTCACGATCACGCTCATCGCGTAGTCGAGGAAGCTCGTGCGGACTTCCTGGTCGAGCTCGCGGCTCTCGATCCGGCCGGCGCCGAGCGGGCCGCTCTCGATCTCAGACATCCAGGTTCCTCACCTCGAGGGCGTTCTGCTCGATGAAGGCGCGGCGCGGCTCGACCTCGTCGCCCATCAGCCGGGAGAACCACAGGTCGGCGGCGGCCGCGTCCTCGACTTCGACGCGGACGATCATCCGGTTCGCCGGATCCATCGTCGTCTTCCAGAGCTCGGGAGCGTTCATCTCGCTGAGGCCCTTGAAGCGCGTGATCTGAATCCCGCTCTTGGCGAGGCCCAGCGCGTGGGAGCGGAGCTCCTCGAACGTGAGCGCGTACTCGGACTCCTTGCCGAGCTGCAGCTTGAACGGCGGCAGCCCGCCCACGATCTCGGCCAGCCGCATGTGCGCCTTGCGCAGGTGCTCGAAGATCGGCGAGCCGAGGAGCTCACCCGGGACGACCACGTTCATCGTCGCGTTCGTCTCCTGCTCGATCACCTGGACGAGCAGCGAGTCGCCGTCGACCGAGGCCTCGAGGCCGAAGCCGTTCTGGTCCCTGGCCGCGATCGCGGCCACGGCGTCTGCCGCGGAGACCACGTCGGTCTCGACCAGGCGGTGGGCGACCACGAAGTCCGAGGCCTGGGGGCCGAAGTCGGAACGCAGGCGCGCAACCCACCCCGAGTACTCGCTCAGAGCGCGCGCGAACCGCTTGTAGCGGCTCTCGGTCAGCTTGATCTGGACACCGTCGCGCGCCTCGATCTCGAGATCTCCGAAGCGCTCGCGCACGAGCAGGTCCTCGAGCTGCGAGTCCTTCTCCAGGTAGCTGTGCTGGTTCCCGAGCCGCGCGAGGTAGAGCGGCGGCACCGCGATGTAGATGTAGCCCCGTTCGAACAGCTCGGGCATGTGCCGGTAGAGGAACGTGAGCACCAGCGTGCGGATATGCGCGCCGTCCACGTCGGCGTCGGTCATGACGACGATCCGGTGGTAGCGCAGCTTGGAGATGTCGAACTCGTCGCCGATGCCGGTGCCGATCACCTGGACGAGGAGCTGGATCTCGGCGTTCGAGAGGACCTTGTCGATCCGGTTCTTCTCGGAGTTGATGATCTTCCCGCGCAGGGGCAGGATCGCCTGGTTCGACTTGTCGCGCGCCTCCTTGGCGGCGCCGCCGGCGGAGTTGCCCTCGACGATGAACATCTCGGCGAGCTCCGGGTCGCGCACCTGGCAGTCAGCGAACTTCTTCGCGATCTCGCCGCCGAAGGCACCCTTGCGCCGGGTCAGGTCACGAGCCTTGCGCGCGGCCTGGCGGGCGCGCGAGGCCGCGATGGCCTTCTGGATGATCTGCTTTGCGTCCTGTGGGTTCTCCTCGAGGAACTGCCCCAGCTTCGCGTTGACCGTCTGCTCGACGAAGCCCTTGATCCACGGGTTGCCGAGCTTCGTCTTCGTCTGACCCTCGAACTGCGGGTTCTGCAGCTTGACCGAGACGACCGCGGCGAGGCCCTCTCGCGCGTCCTCGCCCTCCAGGTTGTCCTCCTTTTCCTTGAGCAGGCCGAGATCGCGCGCGAACTTGTTGATCGTGCGCGTGAGCGCAGCGTTGAAGCCCGAGAGGTGCGCGCCGCCCTCGTGGGTGTTGATGTTGTTGGCGAAGGTGTAGAGCGACTCCTGGTACGAGGAGTTCCACTGCATCGCCACCTCGACCGCGCCCTGCTCGTTCTCGCCCTCGAAGAAGGCGATGCGCTTGTGGATCGGATCTTTCGGCGAGTTGACGTGGGCGACGAAGTCGCGGATGCCGCCCTCGTAGTGGTACTCGGCGCGCTCTCCGCCGGCGCGCTCGTCGGTCAAGACGATGCGCAGGCCGCGCGTGAGGAACGCCGTCTCGCGCAGGCGCTGGCTGAGCGTCTCGTACGACCAGTCGCCGTCCTCGAAGATCTCCTCGACGTCGGGCAGGAACGAGATCGTCGTCCCGGTCTCCTTGCTCTCACCGACGATCTCGAGCTCGCTCGTCGGCTCCCCGCGGGCGAAGCTCTGGCGGTGGACCTTCCCGTCGCGCTTCACCTCGGCGACCAGCCACTCCGAGAGCGCGTTCACGACCGAGATGCCCACGCCGTGGAGGCCGCCGGAGACCTTGTAGGCGGCGTCCTCGCCGCCGAACTTGCCGCCGGCGTGGAGCTTCGTCAGCACCACCGTCAGCGCGGAGAGACCCTGCTCGGCCATCAGGTCCACCGGGATGCCGGAGCCGTTGTCCGTGACCGTCACGGAACCATCCGGATGGAGCGTCACGTCGATGCGATCGGCACGCCCCGCGAGGGCCTCGTCGACGGCGTTGTCGACCGCCTCGTAGATCAGGTGATGGAGCCCGCGCGCGCCCGTCGAGCCGATGTACATGCCCGGCCGCAGCCGGACCGGCTCGAGGCCCTCGAGGACGGTGATGTCTTTGGCAGTATAGGAGTCTTTACCCATGAAAAAAGCCCTGCAACTTGCACATTTCCGGGCTGAAGTTAGTCTACCAGACGGAGCGGCCGGAAGAGGCCCTCGCGAGGCTTGCGCGCGCAGCTTTTTCCACTGTTTTGCGCAATTCCTCCGAGTCGATCGCGGCGGCCCAGGAATGGGCCTCGCGCGCCTGGTCGAACGTGGCCTCCGGCAGAGGCTCCGGCCGGGCCTCGGACGCCTCTGGCTGGGGGTCCGGAAGGGGTCCCGGAGCGAACCGCAAACGCTTCGGTGCCGAGGCTCCGAGCGCCTCCTGGAGGCGCGGCAGGATCTCTCCCTCGAGCTGGCCGAGCTCGAAGGCCCACGCCGAGGAGCTCGCGTTCACGTGCAGGGTTCCGTCGCGCGCGATCCGCGCCGGCCACGCGTTCGCGGCCACCTGCTCGCCGACCAGCCCGGGCCACGCTTCGACGACCTCAGGCATCGCGCCGGAGCCGCCGAAACGGCGCAGCTCGTGCCGAACGGTGTCGCCGATCCGCTCCACTCAGGCCGCCTCCACTCGGCTCGTCCCGTCGCTTTCCTGCGCGACGACTACGGTCTGGGCGGGCTCCCCGGGGAGGGCGTTTCGGCTCGCGCTCGTGACCAGCGCCTGCCCCGACGCCCGCAGGCGGTCGGCCAGGATCCGCCGCCGGTCCGGATCGAGCTCGGAGAGAACGTCGTCCAGCAGCAGCAGCGGCCGCGCGCCTCGGCGCTCCTCCAGAAGCTCGGCCTCGCCGAGCAGCAGCGCGAGAACCGCGAGGCGCTGCTCCCCCTGCGAGCCGAACGCGCGCAGGTCGCGCTCGCCCGCCAGGACCCCGACATCGTCGAGATGCGGGCCCAGGCTCGTCGTCCCGCGCTCGAGGTCGCGCGCGGTGCGGGCCTCCAGCTCGTCCACCGTCGGCGCCGTGGCCTCGTAGGCGAGCTCCGCGCCGGGGAGGCCTAGCTCGGCAGCGCGCTCCGCGAACGGCGGCCGTAGCAGCGACACGGCTTCCCGCCGGCCTTCGACCAGCTGCGCGCCGAGATGGCTCACCTGCTCGTTCCAGGGCGCGAGCGCGTCCCGCGAGGAGAGCCCCTGTGCCACGCGCCGAAGCGCAGCATTCCGCTGTCCCACGGCCGCGCCGTACTCCGCGGAGAGGCCGGCCCGCGACGGCGAGATCCGACCCAGAACGCGGTCGAAGTACGCGCGCCGCGCCGCGGGGCCGCCCTTCACGACGACGAGCCGGTCGGGAGTGAAGACAAGGGTGGCCACCTCCGAGCGCAGCTGCTCGGCCGCACGGAGCCTCGCGCCGTTCAGGCTTGCCCGCTTGCCGGTTCCGAGCTCGAGCGTGACCTCGACCTCCACCGGCACTCCCGCCCGCCGCCCACGGAGCGCGATCCGGGCAGCGTCGCGCCCGAAGCGCACGAGCTGGGCGTCAGCGCGTGTCCGCGGCGAGAAGCCCTGCGTGCCCACATGCAGCGACTCGAGCAGGTTCGTCTTCCCCGCTCCATTCGGCCCGGTCACGAGCACGAGCCCCGGCTGCAGCTCCAGCTCGAGCCGCGCGTAGGAACGGAAGTCGCGTAAGGAGACCGCGCCTACGATCAGCCCGCGAGCCGGATCGGCATGATCAGGTACAGGAAGTCGTCGCTCTCGCCTTGCAGCACCGCCGGCCGCAAGGGGCTGATCAGCTTCAAGCGCAGCTGCTCGCCGACGACCGACTCGACGCCGTCTCGCAGGAACTCCGCGTTGAAGCCGATCTCGAGCGCCTCCGCTCCGAACGGCGCCGGCAGCGACTCCCGCGCTTCGCCGACGTCCTGCGTCTGCGCGGACACCGTCAGCTCGCCGTCGCTGAACCGCAGCCGGAGCGGCGAGTTGCGCTGCGCCATCACCGAGACACGGCGGACGACGTCGAGGAGCTCCTCGCGCGGGAGCGGGACCTCGTGCTCGAAGGTCTCCGGGACGAGCTGCTTGTAGTTCGGGAACTGCCCGTCGATGCGGCGCGTGGTCAGCCAGGCGGTGCCGGTCCCGAAGACGACCTGGTTCTCGTGGACTCCGAGCGAGACCTGCTCGCCCTCGGGCGCGATCCTGGCGAGCTCGCCGAGCGCGCGCGCCGGAACGATCGCCTCGAGCTCCGGAAGCGTCCCTTCGAACGCGGTCTCCTTGACCGAGAGCCGATACGAGTCGGTCGCTGCCATGACGAGCTTGCCGGGCTCGAAGCGCATCAGGACGCCGGTCAGCACCGGCCGTGACTCGTCGCGAGACGCGGAGCGGCTGACCCGCGCGACGGTCTCGAGCAGCGTGGCGCGGTCGACCTCGTGGAGCTCGATGCCCTGCGTCTGCGGCAACCGCGGGAAGTCCTCCGGGTTGTACGTGTGGAGGCGGTAGCTCGCGGAGCCGCAGCGAATCTCGACTGCCGCTTCCTCGGGCTTGTGCTCCAGCGAGACCTCCGCTGCCGGCAGGAGCCGCGAAAGCTCCAGCAGCAGCCGCCCGGGAACCACAACCGAGCCCTCCGACTCGACCTTCGCCGCGAGCGAGGTCCGCAGCGAGACCTCCATGTCAGTCGCGGCGAGGCGCAGCGTCCCCTCCTCCGCCTCGAGCAGGATCCCCGACAGAATCTGGACGGTCGTGCGCGTCGAGACGCCGCGCGAGACGATCCCGAGCGCGTGCAGGAGCTCGTCGCGCGAGCAGACGGTGTTGAGGGTTCCTCCGGTCACCACAGCTTCTGTTGCTTCCATCATTTATGAAATTCCTTTGTCGTAGTCATAGAGAGTGTGGATGACGGGGAAGACGCTCCGAAGCCGCTTGTAAAGCGGGCTTGGGCTGTGGGGGCGAACTGGGGAGAAGTCGCGGTTGTCGACAGGGCTCGTGCGGGCCGGCTGAACACTCCACATTTCAGCGGGCCTGTTTGACCCTTGCGGTCAGCTCTTGCACAAGGTTGTAGACAGACCTGTCCTCGCGGATCATGCCCGCGATCTTGGTGGTCGCGTGGATCACCGTGGTGTGGTCGCGGCCGCCGAACTGACGCCCGATCTTGGGCAGCGACGCGTCCGTCAGCTCGCGTGAAAGGTACATCGCGATCTGCCGCGGATACACGATGTTCTGCGAGCGGCGCTCGCCGCAGAGCTCCTCGAGCGAGAGGCCGAAGCGCTCCGAGACGAGCTCCTGGATGCGCTCGATCGAGACCTGCCGCACCTCGCCCTGGGGGAAGACGTCCTTCAGCACGTCCTGGGCGAGGTCCTCGCTCATCGGACGGCCCGTCAGCGACGAGAACGCGACGACGCGCGTGAGCGCGCCTTCGAGCTCGCGGATGTTCGACGAGATGCGGCCGGCGATGAACTCCAGCACCTTCGGGTCGGGGATGTGGATCCCGTCGGCCATCACCTTCTTCCGCAGGATCGCGATCCGCGTCTCGAGATCGGGCGGCTGGATGTCCGTGATCAGCCCCCACTCGAAGCGCGAGCGCAGCCGCTCCTCGAGGGTCGAGATCTCCCGCGGGGGACGGTCCGACGAGATCACCAGCTGTCCGCCGGCCTCGTAGATCGAGTTGAAGGTATGGAAGAACTCCTCCTGGATCCGCTCCTTGTGCTCGAAAAACTGGATGTCGTCGATCAGGAGCAGGTCGTACGCGCGGTAGCGCTGCTTGAAGCCCTCGATCCGCTTGTCGCGGAGCGCGTTGATGAAGTCGTTCATGAAGGTCTCGCTCGTGACGTAGCGCACCGTGAGCTCGCCCTGGTGCTCGCTGACGTACTGCGCAACCGCTTGCAGAAGGTGCGTCTTGCCGAGCCCGGTGCCGCCGTAGATGAAGAGTGGGTTGTAGGCCTGCGCGGGCGCCTCTGCGACGGCGAGGGCGGCGGCGTGCGCGAAGCGGTTCGAGGAGCCGATGACGAACGAGTCGAACGTGTACTTGGGATTGAGCCCCGCTCCCGGCGATTCCTTGCGCGGGACTTCGACCTCGACGGCCGCGTCCTCGCCTCCCTCCGCGACCGCGAGCTGCACGCGGCGCTCCTGGCCGGTGGCGTCACCGATCGCGGCTCGGATCAGGCCGAGGAAATGACCCTCGATCCAGTCCCGCGTGAACTCGTTCGGGACCGAGAGGACGAACTCGTCGTCGTTGAGCGCCAGGCCGTCGACGTGGTTGAACCACGTGCGGTAGGTCGTCTCGTTGAGGGCGCCCCTGAGCCGACTAGAAACCTCGCTCCACAGGCTGTCCGCAGTCAGCTCGATTGAGGGCTCCACGCCGCCGGCAGGCTCCTTGTCGGGGGGACGGGCGAGCGCCGAGCATAGCAGTGCCCGAGTGGTACCTCAATGGGTCCGGCTTTGTTTGCAAAGTGGACAAAAAAGGTGCAATTTGCAGGGACTTGCTCATACTCCACACCGGTCTCCACAGGTGTGGACGGTGGGTCCGCGCAGACAACGCTTGCACCCCGAGAAGGGCTGCTAGTGCGCGCGTTTCCGGCCGCGCTTGTGGCGCCTCCGGTCTGTGGAGAACTACCCCTGAGCGGCTCGTCTATACTGGTTCGACGCCGCCCTTCTTCGGGCGGCTCTTCTTCGATCTCGACTCGTGAAACGCACCTATCAGCCCAACGTTCGAAGGCGCAAGCGGAAGCACGGCTTTCGCGCCCGCATGTCCACGCGTGCCGGGCGGGCGATCCTCAAGCGCCGCCGCGCGAGAGGGCGCAAGCGCCTCTCCGCGTAACGCGCGCGTGAACCGCCGCCACCGCCTCTCGCGCTCGCGGGACTTCGACGCCGTCTACCGCCACGGGCGGTCGGTCTCGACGCGCTACCTCGTCCTCTACTGGTTCGAGCGGAGCGGCGAGGAGTCGGCCGGCGAGGCGCCTCGGCTCGGCCTCGCCGTGCCCAAGGCGGTCGGGACGGCGGTCGTGCGCAACCGGATGAAGCGGCGCCTACGCGAGCTCTTCCAGGCGCGCACCGAGCAGCTGCCCCAGGACCACGACTACGTCCTCGTCGTGCGGCCCGGGCTCGCCGAGGCCGCGGAGCAGCGAGGGTTCGACTGGCTCGGCGAGCGCGTCGAGGAGATCCTCGAGAAGGCCCGCGCATGAGGCACGCGCTGCGGCTGCCGACCTATGCGGGCCTGGGGCTCGTCTACGCGTACCGGTGGACGCTCGGCGTCCTCTGGGGAGGCCAGTGCAAGTACCACCCGAGCTGCTCGCAGTACGCCCTCGACGCGCTGCGTCACTACGGGCTCGTGCGGGGCACGGTCCTCACCGGCTGGCGCCTGCTCCGCTGCAATCCCTGGAGCCGCGGCGGGGTCGACTACGTCGAGCAGCAGAGGATCTTCCGTTGATCTTCGGCTCGCCTCTCTCGCCGCTCGAGAACCTCCTCCGGAGCATCCTCGACTGGCTGCACAGCTCGGCCGGGCTCACCTGGGCGTGGTCGATCGTCGCCCTCACGCTGATGGTCCGGCTCCTGCTGGTGCCGCTGATGGTCAAGCAGATCCACTCGATGCAGAACCTGCAGCTCCACGCGCCGCAGATGAAGGAGATCCAGCGGAAGTACAAGGCCGACCGCGGGAAGCAGCAGGAAGAGCTGATGAAGTTCTACAAGGAGAACAACATCAACCCGATGGCGTCGTGTCTGCCGATGGTGGCGCAGTTCCCGGTCTTCATCGCGCTCTACCTCGTGCTCCGGAAGTTCGCGAAGAGCCACCCCGGCGGCGACCTCTCCTGGCTGCACGGCTTCGTCCCGGACATCACCGCTCACGCGAACGCGCACTGGTCGGGGTACGTGCTGCTCGCGGTCTACGTCGGCAGCCAGATCCTCTCGACGCTGCTCATGTCCGCGACGATGGACAAGACGCAGCGGACGATGTTCCTCATCCTGCCGCTGACCTTCATCTTCTTCCTGCTCAACTTCCCGGTCGGCCTGGTGATCTACTGGGTGACGACGAACCTGTGGACGGTGGGCCAGGGCCTGGTGACGCGGCGGATGATGCCGAAGGCTCAGCCTCCGCCGAAGCGCTCGTCGCGCACTCCGCCGAAGGAGCAGACCGCCCAGGACGGAGCGACTGCTCCGGAGCCGGAACCGGAGCCGGCCGTCGTGCAGGCCGCGGTGCCCGCGGAGCCGAAGCGCGTGAAGCGCAAGAAGAAGAAGGGCGGGGCCCGACGGTGACCGAGACCGGGCCGCTGCAGGTCGAGGCGACCGGCGAGACCGTCGGCGAGGCCAAGTGGAGCGCCCTCCGCGAGCTGGAGAAGCTCCAGCCGGGCATCGACAAGGCGGCGGTCCAGTTCCAGGTGCTCTCGGAAGGCGAGCGCGGCCTGCTCGGCGTCGGCTACGCGCCCGCGCGCGTGATCGCGAGCGTCGATCGCTCAGCGGTCGCGGCGGCTGCTCCTAGCGCCCCTGTCGAGGAAGAAGGCGAGCTCGCCGCTCAGGTGCGCGAGCTGCTCGAGCACGTGCTCGAGGCCATCGGCGTTGCCGCCCGCGTCGAGATCCGCGAGGACGAAGAGTCGCTCGTCGCAACGGTCACCGGGCGGGAGCTCGGGCTCGTGATCGGCAAGCACGGCCAGACCATCGACGCGATCCAGTACCTCGTGAACGCGATCGCGTGGCGCGAGCACGGCGAGGAGCGCAAGCCCGTCGTGGTGGACGCAGCCGGCTATCGCGAGCGGCGGGAGGCGACTCTCGGGACGCTCGCCCTGCGCTCGGCCGAGCGGGCGAAGGCCTCGCGCAGCGCGGTCGAGCTCGACCCGATGACGGCCGTCGAGCGCAAGGTCGTCCACATGCACCTGAAGGACGTGCCGGGCGTGACCACGCGCAGCGAGGGCACCGAGCCCAACCGCTTCGTCGTCGTCGAGCCCGAGTGATCGAGCGCTGGCTGGAGGCGCTCGTCTCCACGCCAGGCCTGACTTCGCTCAGCGGCCAGGAAGCCCGTCGCGTCCACGTAACCGACAGCCTCGCCGCCCTCGACGTCGTGCGTGGATTCGACGGCCCGATCGTGGACGTTGGCTCCGGCGGCGGCGCTCCCGGGATTCCGCTCGCCGTGGGCCTTCCGGACCGGCAGGTGACGCTCCTCGAGGCGAGCCGCCGCAAGTGCGAGTTCCTGGAAGGCTGGGCGCGAGAGCTCCCGAACGTGAGCGTCGTCTGCGGCCGGGCCGAGGAGCAGCCGGTCGACGCGTGGGGCGTCGCGGTCGCGAAGGCGCTCGCGGAGCCGCCGGTGGCAGCGGAATGGTGCCTCCCGCTCGTCGCCCCGGGCGGCGCCGCGATCCTGTTCGTGGGCCCGAGCGCCGACTCGAGAGCGTGTTGCGCGCGGTTGCCGCGAAGCTCGGCGGCGAGCTGGCGGAATCCCCTCCCGGCCTGCTCGTCCTGCGCAAGCTCGAGCCCACCCCGGAGGGCTTTCCGCGCCGCCCCGGGGTCGCCAGGAAACGTCCGCTCGCGTAGCTAGCGTGGCCGTATGCCCGGCCGGGTGTATGCGCTTGCCAATCAGAAGGGCGGGGTCGGCAAGACGACCACCGCGATCAACCTCGCGGCCTGCCTCGCCGAGGCGGGTGAGCGCACGCTCGTGGTCGATCTCGACCCGCAGGCGAACGCGACTTCGGGCCTCGGGGAGCGGGCGAACGGCAGCTCGTCGTTCGACCTGCTCGACGGGATCTCGCTCGAGCGGCTCATCCGCCCCACGAGGTTCGCGAATCTCGACCTCGTGCCGTCGAAGCCGGAGCTTGCAGGCGCCGCCGTCGAGCTCTCGCGGCGGCCGGACGGGGAGCGCTACCTCGCCGAGTCGCTGGCCGGCGCGGGTGCGCGCTACTCGTTCGTCTTCCTCGACTGCCCGCCGTCGCTCGGGCCGCTGACGGTCAATGCGCTCGCTGCCGCCGATCGCGTGCTCGTGCCGGTGCAGGCCGAGTACTACGCGCTCGAGGGGCTGGCGCAGCTCGTCGGCTCGGTCGAGCTCGTGCGCTCGCGCTTGAACCCGCGCCTCGCGATCGGTGGGGTGATCCTGACCATGGTCGACCGGCGGACGCGTCTCGCGGCCGACGTCTCGGACGAGGTGCGCCGGCACTTCGGTGAGCTCGTCTTTCGCACGGCCGTCCCGCGCTCGGTGCGCCTCGCCGAGGCGCCGAGCCACGGGCTGCCGGTGACTGCCTACGACCGCGCGTCGGCCGGCGCCGACGCGTACTGGAAGGTGGCGATGGAGCTTGTCGGCCGTTCCTGACAAACGCCGCGGCCTGGGCCGCGGTCTCGAGCTGCTCGTCGGCGGCGAGGGCCAGCCGGAGCTGGCGCACCTGCCCGTCGAGACGATCCACGCAAACCCCCGCCAGCCGCGCAAGCGCTTCGACCACGAGGCGGCGAGCGCGCTCGCGGAATCGATCCGCGCCCAGGGCCTGGTGCAGCCCGTCGTCGTGCGGCCGCGGCCAGCCGGCGGCTACGAGCTGATCGCCGGCGAGCGCCGCTGGCGCGCAGCGCGCGAGGCCGGAATCCCGACCGTCCCGGCGCTCGTCCGGGAAGCGGACGACCGCGACTCGCTGCTGCTCGGCCTCGTCGAGAACGTGGCGCGCGAGGAGCTCTCCGCCGTCGAGGAGGCGCGGGCCTATGCGCTGCTGATGGACGAGTTCGGGCTCTCGCTCGGCGACCTCTCCGGCCGCGTGGGCAAGGCGAAGCCGACCGTGTCCAATCGGCTGCGGCTGCTCGAGCTCACCGACGACGTGCTCGGGATGGTCGAGCGCGGCGAGCTGAGCGAGGGCCACGCCCGCGCGGTCCTGGCCGTCCCCGACAACGAGGGGCGCCGCGGCCTCGCGCGGCAGATCGTCCGCCGGCGAATGTCGGTCCGTGCGGCAGAGCGCGCCGCCCGCTGGGCGGGGGCGAAGACGAAGCCGCGCAAGGTGCCGAAGGTCGACCCGGCGCTGGCGGCTCGCGCGCGTCGTGCCGCGGAGCGGGCGACCGGGTTCACTGCGCGTGTGACCGCGGGCCGTCTCGAGATCGCGTTCTCGGACGAGACCGAGCTCGAAGAGCTGGTCGAGGCGCTCGAGCGCCTCGTGCCGTAGCCCCGTATCTTTTCCGCCACTCGGGGCGTTCAACGACGAGATGCTCCACGGCTGGCACCAGAACCTCGAGGGGTTCGAGGCGATCTCGCAAGACGATCTGATGCGAGACCTCGTGCTGCGCATGTCTGCGCTCTCGCAGTCGGGAAGCCTGGCGCCGTTCCTAGTCGAGCTGGCGCATGACGGAGACCTCGACGACGCGACCAAGATCAGCCTGCAGGAAATCGCGTCCGACCCGGCCTTCCTGCTCGCGGTCGAGGACTACGTCCAACGCACCGAGATCCTCCACTAATAGGAAATAGGGAAGGCCCGCGCCGGAGCGCGGGCCGTTCCGTTAGCTGCGCGCTCTGCTGATCGCGCGCTCGAGCTGCGCCTTCGTCATGCTCGAGCGGCCTTCGATGTTCAGGCGCTTGGCCTGGTCGTAGAGCTGCTCCTTGGTTCGGCCCGAGCCGCGGGCGGAGGGGCTGCGCGCATTGCCCGATACGCTTCGCGGCCGTGAGCGCTGCTGTGACGCGCGGCTGCCGCTCTGCTGTTGGTCACCGCCGCCGAGCAGCCTCCTGCCGACGGCTACCGCCGTCGGGACGGCGATCCCGAGCGCCGCTCCGGCCACGACCTTCTTCGCCGTGGACATCCGATCTTGGTCTTCCATCTCTCGCATTGCCCGCCTCCTTCGTCTCGGGCTTGGTATCTCCGAGGCCGCGCGTTTTCATGCCCTGGGAGTCTCGAACGGCTGAAGTGTCGTTCGGATCACACCGCCGACGCCGTTCAGGCCATGTTTTCAGCCGGCGTGGCGCGGGAACGCGCGTCGCAAGCGAGTTCTTGGTCTTGTCTAAGGGGGTGCATAGCGTGCTCGAGCGAACGCGAACTGGTCTGCGGGAGATGCCGTCGAACGCGGTGTGGCTAATGTCCCAGCTCACGAAGCCCGCGCGCGCGATGGGAGGCGCTGCGGGCAGCGTGCGCGACACGGGACGGAAGATGACGGCAGTCGTCGTCGACGCTGCGCCCGTCGGGGATTCCGTGGAGATCCGCGCAAGGCGTGCCCGTGACGCTGCGGAGCGTGCCCGGGAGGCCGAGGAGCATGCGGTGGAGGCCGCGCGTGAGTCTAAGGCGCTCGCCGAGCGGGCTCGCGCCGTGAACGAGCATGGCCAGGCGCAGCTCGACGCGGTCGACCGCGACACGGCTCGCCAGGTCAGCGAGAGAGTTGCGGAAGCTCAGAAGGCGGCCGACGAGCTCGTCAGGCGCGAGCGGGCCGACGCCGAGGCCGATGCAGACGACCAGCGGGCGGCGGCTGAGGACGAGGTGGAAGGCGAGATCGCCGAAGCGGAGAGTGATGCCGAGGCCGCCCAGCTGCGAGCCGAGGAGCTCGTGCAGGAGGCGACTCGAGCGTTGGCCGAAGCGAGGCGCCTGGCCGACGACGCGGCGGAAGCGGCCCGTGCCGCAGCCGAGGAGGCCAGCCTGCAGGCGCAGCGGCTCGAAGCGGAAGCCAGGCAGCAGGCCAGCCAAGCAGAGGAGCGCATCGAAGCGGCAGAGGAGCTGCGCGAACGAGCAGCTGCGACCGCGAAGGAGGCCGCGCGAAGGCTCGAGCAGGAGGCGGGGGACGGCCTCGATGCCTACAAGAAGCCGGAACTGGTCGCGCTTGCGGGGACGATCGGCATCGAGCGACGAACGGAAATGACGAAGGACGAGCTCGTCGATGCCATCACCAAGGCTGCCCGGCGGCGCGCCACGGGAGCAGCGAGATCATGAGGCTTCGCCGCCCCAAGGGTGAAGTGGAGCGCGTTCTCGACGCCGGCAGCGACTCGCTGGACACCGTGCGCAGCGGCCGGCGCAGCGGCTCGCTCTTGAAAATCGCTCTGGTCGTCGGCGGCGCAGCGGCGCTGACGGCGGGGAGCGCGGCCATCTCCTCGCTTCGAAGGCGAATGGGGGCGCATTCATGACGCGGCGTCGCGCGGCGAACGGCTCGGCTCCGGTTGCGCTGACGGCGTCGATTGATCGGAGCAGACGCCTGTCCGAGGGAGGCCTCGTTCAGGCGTCGGTGCGCGCGCGCTTGCTGGGCATTCCGCTCTTGCGCCTCGAAGCAACCCTCATTCTCATGCCGGCCGCAGTCAGCGCCTCACCCTCTGCGTTTACCAACAGCGGAGACGGCCTGGCCGATGCCGTCCGCAGCATCAACGACGGAGCGGCCGTCCTCGACCAGCTGCGCGCGCGCGGCGGCCGGGGCTGACCCCCCGTTCTAGACGCGCAGCTGCCGCGACAGCCTTGCGGGCGCTCGACTGTCCAGAGCCGCCTACTCGGTGCGATCGGGGTCGGACCTCGTGTTGGGATCGACACTGGTAAGAGCCCGATCGAAGATCTTCTCCAGGTTGCCTCGTCGCATGCTCAGCGACGCGTCTTTCTCGGCGCCGACGACGTCGGCGGTTCCGCTGAAGCGCGCCTCGGCGCCGGCGGAGAGCTCGAGCACCGTCCCGACCTTTGCGCGAAGCGCGAGCTGGTCGCCGAGGAGCGGGTCGTGACCCTCGCCGGGGCGCGACGTTCGCGCTTCGCGCGCGTGAGCCGGCGGCCCGTTCGGTTCGCGCTCGGCGGTCTTCGGGAGATGGCTCGACTGGTCCGGCGCTTGCCGGACGGAGACGACTGCGTCAGCGCAGCCCATGCGTCTTGCAGTCAACGATTCGGGGTCTTGCGCGCCGAGCTCGTTCGACGGCGGCGCTGACCTCGCTCTGGCTGGTTGGCTTGCGCTGACCTCCGCTCTGGCTGGTTGGCTTGCGCTGACCTCCGCTCTGGCTGGTTGGCTTTTGCATGGTTTGCCGGACGCCGTTCATCAGATCGGTTGGAAGATCAGAAGCGCGGGTCTTTGCCTCATCGACCACGTTTTTCGCCTGCCGCGCGAAGAACTCACTCCTGGCGAGTGCGTACAGACCCGCGCCCGCCGCCGGTAGGACGACCCAGCGGGTCGTGCCGACGACGCCTCGGGCTCCACTGCCTCCGGCGCCGTCGGCGAAGAGGCCATTCCTGCCGAACGTCGTACGACCTGCTGCAGCGTCGGTGACGTCTCTGAGTCGCATAGCGAAGTTGATCACTTGGTGAGACAGCGCCTTGCTCCCGTGGCGGACGCGTGTGCCGCCCGTGGCGTCCCCTACGTCCGCGACTCGTTCGGCGAAATCGATCATCTGCTCCGACAACTTGTGAATATCAGCCATCGCTCAACCTCCTGCAGTTTCCGAGATCCGTGTGCCAAGGTTTCCCGACCGCGATTTGTGCAAAACACGGACCTTCTCGCTGGTCGGCGGCCCCGCAGTGGCGCGCCGCACCAGGGGGCGGCCTTCACGCGTGCCGTCGCCGGGGTGCTCAGGCGTCGCCGGTCGCGTCGCGGTCATGCGTCTCGCCGACGATCCGCTTGCTGATGTCCACGTCGCCGTAGCGCTCGCCCGGTTCCACTCTTGCCGGCACGCCGCGGCGTTGTTCGTCGCGGTCGAGCGTCACCTCCTCCGTCCGGGTGCGCGGATCCGGCGAGACGTGGGACGCGAGGCGCTTGGCGCGGATCCTCGTGCTGATCTCGAAGTCCGGCGCGGTCAGGACGTGCCCTTCTTCTTTCGGCTGCGTGTTCCGGAGGAGCGCTTGGTCCCGCTCTTCGAACTGGAACGAGAACTCGCCGTCTTCTTGCCGCTTGCCCGTGCCGAGCCGCGCTTCGAGCCGCGCTTGGTCTGGCGGCTGCTTCGTTTCGCGCCACCAGCCGTCTGGCCTCCACCGCCGCCGCCCGAATCTGCGCCCTGGCCGGCGGCTCCATCAGCAGCCTGACCGATCGCCTGCGTGGCATCGCCTGCCTGTTGTCCCGCTTGCTGACCGACCTGCTGCCCGGCTTGGCCGACGGCGCCTGCCGCCTGCCCGGCCGCCTGTCCGGCTTGCTGGCCGACCTGCTGCCCGGCTTGGCCGACGGCGCCTGCCACCTGCCCCAATCCGCCGGCTGCTTGACCCGCTGTCTGCCCGAGCCCTTCCCCCAGCTCGCCGATTCCCTGACCGACGCTGCTGCCGAGCTGGCCGACCGCGCCACCTGGTCCGAGCGCCTGCCCTGCCGCGTCCGTCAATCCACCGGCCGCCTGGCTGACCGCGCCGCCGGGCCCGAGTGCCTCTTGGCCAATGTCGCCGATGCTGCCGACGGTGTCGTCGACGGTCTTGACGAGGCTCTCGAGAATCTCGGGGTTGCGATCGAGCGTCGTCAGCGCGCGGTCGAGAATGTCGTACAGGTTCTCCAGGCGAACCTTCAGCAGAGCCTCTGCCTCGACGCCGCTGATGTCCACCTCTACCTTGCCCAGGTGGACGTGCACGCCCGCGACAACCTGAAGCAGGTTCGCGAGCTTGGCCCGCAGAGCAAGGTGTGCCTCGAGTTGCTCGACGTCGACGTAGATCTCGTCGATTTTTACCTTGCGGATGTCGACGAAGACGTCCGGTTCGTGCGCAGGCTCGCGCCCCTCGAGCTGCTGACTGCTCATCTGACGCGGGTCTTTCGCGCGCGACACAGCCGAGCGCCCCTCGCCTTTCGACTTGTTCCCGTTGCTGCTCTTCGATCGACCGGATGATCGCTTGCTCGCCGGCATCCTCACTCCCTCCGCAGCTGTCTTCGCAAGGACTTGCCTTGCCCGCGGGAGCCCCCTGCAAACCCGAAACTTCAACTATCGAGTCCTACCGCGGACGTCGGTTGGCGAGGACTGCTCAGACCGCGCAGCACGTTTGCTAAACGCGGGAGTGGCCGTAACGGCGGCACTGAGCGACAATGCGTGCGGGAATGCCGCCTTTCCCGAAGCCGCGCTTCGACTACGAGTACGACCTCGACCGCGAGATCGCGGCCGATGCGCGCCTACCGGCGGGAGAAGCCGGGCCGGCAGATCCCTGCGAAGGGCCGCGACCGCCTGCTGCTCGCGACCTGGAACATCGCGAACCTCGGCGTCCAGGACCGGCTCGACTCCGACTACGCGTTGATCGCCGAGGTGATGACGTGGTTCGACCTCGTCGCGGTGCAGGAGGTGAACGACGACCTGCGCGGGATCGAGGCGATCCACTCGAAGCTGCCGGCTCGCTACGACCTGCTCTTCTCCGACGCTTCGGGCAACCAGGAGCGGCAGGCGTTCCTCTACGACACGCGGAAGGTGAAGAGGCTGAGGGAAGTCGGGCGGCTCTCGATCCCGCCGAACCAGCTCTCGGCGATCAAGCTGCCCGGGACGACGACCACGTTTCCCGGCTTCGACCGCGGCCCCTATCTCGCGAGCTTCTCCGCGGGCGGGTTCCGGTTCTCGCTGCTGAACGTCCACCTCTACTACGGCTCGGCGGATCCAGCCGACATCGACCGGCGCGTGCTCGAGACGTTCGCCGTCGCGTGGTGGGCGGACCGCAAGCATCGCGACGCGCGCTCGTACGTGCCGGAGGTGGTCCCGCTCGGCGACTTCAACCTGCCGAAGCAGGAAGCGGGCGATCCGATCTTCGACGCCCTCTGCGCGCGCGGCCTTCACGTTCCGGCGCACACCTCCCAGATCGGCTCGGCGATCGCGTCGGACTCGTACTACGACCAGATCGCGTTCTTCCCCGGCGCGACGCAGGACCGCTTCACGGGCGCGAGCAACGTCTTCGACTTCGACGGCGCCCTCTTCCAGGACCTGTGGCAGCAACGCCCCGGCTCGCCGTTCCTGAGCTACGTCAGGTACCACATGTCCGACCACAGCCCGCTGTGGGCGGAGTTCCACACGGCTAGGCCGCCGCTACACTGGGCGACCGTGGATTCGATAGCTCAGTTGGTTAGACCTCCGCCTGATAAGGCGGCGCTCTAACCAACTGAGCTAATCGCCCGCAGCGGCCCATGGTAGCCGCACCCGCCTCAGGGATGTTGCCGCCGACAAGACGGGCCGAGAAGACGTCTCAGTACTGCGGCGATGAAGATTGGTGACCCCGTCCTCCATCAGGGCCGGCGCTACTTTCTGCGCGGGCTCGACCCGATGAGCGTGCCCAACCGGCGCGCCATGCTCGAGGACGCCCAGACGGGCGAGGAGACGACAGCGCCCATCACCGAGCTTGAGCCCTGCCCGCCGAACGACCGCCGAGAAGCGAGCTGAGTTTGACGCGCTACCCTCTGACTATGATCGAGGCCGGGGACGCCTGATGTACGAGATGGTCATCTACGGCGTGAGTTTCGACCTCGTCGGTAAGCAGCCGATCGTTCTTCTCAAGACAGCCGACGGGAACAAGTTCCTCCCGATCTGGATCGGCCACCCGGAAGCAGCCGCGATCCTGATGAAGCTGCAGGGCGCGAGCACGCCCAGGCCGATGACACACGACCTCGTCACGGCCATGCTCGGCGAGCTTGACGCGCAGGTCGTCCGCATCACCGTGACCGAGCTGAAGGAGAACACCTTCTACGCCAGCATCACGGTGCAGCAGAACGGCTCCGAGATCGAGATCGACTCCCGGCCGTCAGACGCGATTGCCCTGGCGGTTCGCGCCGACGCGCCGATCTTCGCGGCCGAAGAGGTCATCGAGGAGTCGGCGATCGAGTTCGAGGGCGAGGGCGAGGAAGTGAACGAGGAAGAGGTCCAGGAGATCGTCTCGGAGTTCAAGCAGTTCCTCGAGCACGTCACCCCGGACGAGTTCGCCGAGGCGAGCGGCGAAGACGACTAGCCCTGGCGGTCGACCTCACGCTTGGTGAGGTCGAGAATCTCCTCGAGGATCTCCCTGAGCCCGTCCGCTGAGAGCGGCCCGCGATTTGCGCGGCTCAGGTACTGCAGCATCCACTCCTCGCGCTCGGGATCGACGAACGACATCCCGCGCGACTCCTTGTAGCTCTTCAGGCGTGCGACGAGCTTCAGCCGCGCATTGATCGCCTCGACGATCGCGCGGTCGTTGTCGGAGATCTGCTCTCGCAGCTGCCGGATCAGCGGGTCTGGCTCGCTCATCTTCCTCGAAGCTTGACGTAGACGGGCTTCGCGCGCCCGTGCATCGTGAGTAGGCGGTAGACGTACGTGACGCGGGACTCGACCGGTTCGCCGAGCGCGGGCGTCTGCTCGTGGGCGTAGACGTAGATCCCGCGGCGTCGCTCCACCACACGGTCGATCACGAGCGTGTAGCCGGTGCTCGAGCGCGGCCCGAGCGAGATCACGACGACCTGGTCGCGGTCCCAGTCGAGCTTCGGCGGCTGTGGCGCCCGGCCCGGCATGGTCGCGTCGAGCAGGCGCGTGAACGAGCCGCGCGAGTGGTAGACGCCGAGGGCTCGGCGGGTGAACTCGACCGTGCCCATCTTTCCGGTCACGTCGCGCCAGGCGATCGGATGCGATCCGCCCGCGCCCCACACCTGCGTGTAGACGAGCCAACCGGCCGCGACGAGCGCGACCGCGGCGACGCTAATAGATGTAGACCGCCGTGCCGTAGTCGAGGAGCGAGTAGATGTGCGGCGCCGCCCAGATCGGGATCCGGACGCAACCGTGGCTCGCGGCGAACGTGGGCACGCTGTGGTAGCCGTGGATCGCGAAGCCGCCGACGAAGAACGACGAGTAGTACATCTCCTTCGCGTTGTAGCCCGGCACCTTGCTGTAGACGTGCCAGAGGCCGACGGGCGTGTTCCCGGTCGCGCCGGTCGAGACCGTGAGGACGAGCGAGACCTGCCCGCCGCGGACGAGGAAGAGCACCTGCAGCTCCTTGCTCACCTCGACGTGCAAGCCGGCGCCGGCGTGGCGGGGGACCGGGACGTGCGCGACCTCGAGCGCCCGCCAGAAGCGAGCGTCGGTTGCGCCGGTGCGCGCGAGCCCGTGGAGCTTCTGGAAGGCGACGACCGCGTCCGCCGTGTCAAAGCCGTAGTAGCCGTTCGCCGCCCCGAGGTCGTAGTGCAGCTCGTGCAGGCGCTGCTCGAGCGCGTAGACGCTCGGTCCGCGCGAGCCGATGCGCAGGTACGGCACGTACACCGCGCGGCTGACCGTCGTGCCGCCGCCGACGTAGCCCTGCGCGGGAGCGACGGTGAGCCGGATCCGGTAGACGGCGGCCCGCCGTGTGCTCAGCCTGATCCGCAGGCGGCCGGTTCCCGTGCGCCTGGCGAAGAGGTGGTTCCCGCGCCAGACGCGCACCGTGAGCGTGCCCGCGCCGGCCGGCCGCTCGCGCGCGACCAGCAGGAGCGGCCGGCCGACCTGGCCGGAGCCGCTGAAGGCGGCCGTCAGCGCCGGGCGGACGCGGACCGTTGCCGGGCTCGAGACCGCCGGGCCGTAGCGCGCCGTGTACTGCGCGTCGGGCGTTCCGACTCGCCCGCGCACCGAGAAGCGCCCGCCGTGCCCGGTCTTCGCGCTGCCGATCCGCGTCGTACCGCGGTAGAGCAGGATCCGCGCGCCCTTCACGCCCGGCACCAGCCGCCCGTGGAAGCGCGCGCGCTGCCCGTAACCGGCGGTGCGTGGCCCGGAGAGCGAGAGGCCGTACGACGTGATCGTCACGGACGCCTGCGAGGTCTCGCCGACCGGCGATGTCGCGGTCACGCGCGCGACGAACTTGCCGGCCGCGTAGACGTGCTGGACGACCGGCCCTTCGGCCGTCGTGCCGTCGCCGAGGTCCCAGTGGTAAGTCGCGACGTCGCCGCCCGCGGTCAGCGTCACGGTGAGCGGAGCCGCGCCGGTCGCCGGACTGGCCTGCGCGGTGACGGCCGGAGGCGCGGCGTGCGCAGCCGGAACCAACAGGAACGTGAGGGCCGTGCCGATGATCGCTGCGCGCCGCATCGCCGGGAGAATAGATCGCACTAGCGGACGAATGCCACTGCCAGCGCGATCCCGTTGAAGCACGCGTGGAAGAGCATCCCGGGCAGCACGCTCTCGGTGCGCAGGCGGAGGACGGCGAGCGCGGCGCCGAAGATGAACAGCGCCGGGAATCCCTGGATGAGCCCGTGCGCGGCGGCGAAGGCGACCGCGGACACGATCACTGCCGCGACCGCGCCGAAGCGGCGTAGCAGGGCGATGCCCAGCCCGCGGTAGGTGAACTCCTCCGCGATCGGCGCGACGAGCACGATGACCGCGGCGTTGGCCGCATATGCGAGCGCCTTGTCCGGCTGCCAGTGCGCGGGCTCGAGGCCCTGCTCGCGGGTCGCGTGGAGCACCGACTCGAGCGCGTTCTCGGCGATCAGGATCCCGATGAAGAGGACGAGGGCGAGACCGAGCGCCCGGCCCCATGAGCGCGGCTGCCGGACTCCGAGCTCACCCCACGGAATGCCGCGGGCGATCCAGAGCGCGATGCCAAGGATCAGGAGCTCCTCGACCAGGCCGCTGACGGCGAAGCCGTACTGGTAGAGCGCGTCACGAGGCGGCTTGCCGCCGCTCGCGCGACCGATGTACGCGAAGAGCGCGAGCACTCCGGTCAGGGCGAGCCATCCGGCCAGCTTCCGGTTCGACGCGCTGGCTTTGACGGGGGCGGCGAGGCTCAGCGGAACGCGTCCGGGTGGAGGATCCGCGCGACGGCGAGCAGCGCCTTCCCCACGCCCGGGCCCGGCTGGGCGAGGCGGCTGGGCACGATCCCGAAGCGACCGGAGCGCACCGCCGCGAGCTTCTTCGTCACGCGGTTCGCGCGCAGCTGGGCCAGCGTCGTGCCGCCGCCCGAGAGGGCCACGTAAGCCTGCGGGTCGAGCGAGGCCAGGCGCTTGAGCGGGAACGGTCCCTGCTCCGGGCTCGGCCCGGCGACGTCCTTGCCTTTCGCGGCCTCGACGATGCTCCCGAGCAGGCTGCGGGAGCCGATCGTGCTGAAGCCGCCGACGTCGATGAAGGTCGGGACCGCGGGGGTGCCGCTCAACCGTTCCGTGACCTGCCGGCGGTCACGCTGGATCCCCGCCGTCACCCGGCGCGCCGCCACGGGCCGGCCGGTGAGGAGGCCGACGTCGCCGATCGCGCGCTCGACGTCGCCGAGCGAGCTGTCGGGGGTGACGTAGACAGCCGCGTTCGTCGCGGACCGGGCCCGTGCGAGGTCGAGCGGGTCGACGTCGCTCGACGCGACGATCAGGTCGGGGCGGGCCTTCTTGATCTGCGCCACGAGCGGCAGCCCGACCAGCGAGTCGTCGACGGTCACGGTCCTGCGCTCGAGGCCGAGCGCCCGCAGGATCCGGTGCGGGCCCGGGCCGAGCGGGACGATCCGCCGCGGCGTCTCGGCCAGTGCGGTCGGATGCTCCGCCGCGCCCTGAACGGTCACCGGGTAGATCGGCACGCCGGCCCCGGTCGGCTCGGTCCGTTCCCCGCAGGCGGTCCCGGCGGCGAGGAGCGCGAGCGCGCAGGTGGCGAGCGCGATCCTCATGCCACCCACTGCCAGAGCGCCCATTGCACGACGGCCACGCCGAGCAGCAGCGAGCTGACGCAGAGGATCGCCGTGTGCGCCCGCGGTCGGCGGCCGATGACGGCCAGCGCGAGGAAGAACGGGAAGATCGTCAGCCCGAAGCGCGGGATCGAGAGCAAGGGCCAGCGCTCGCTCGGAACGCTGAGCGGGATGGCGAGGCTCACCGCGGCGAAGAGGCCGTAGGGTGCGCCGAACCGCCGCCAGGCGATGACCGTGAGCGCCACGAAGAGGACGAGGAAGGCGAGGTTCTCGAGGTTGATCGTCGCCGCCCGGATCGGATCGGTGTCCTGCACCGCCGTCCAGTAGACGTGCGTGTGCGAGCCGGATGCGAGCTGCTCGACGCCGGCCCAGCCCGCGCGCAGCCCGTCCCAGATCCCGCCGAGCGGACCGGCAGGCGACAGGTGCCGGCTCCAGATTCGCTGCGCGTGCAGGAACGCCCAGGGGTCGCCCTCCGCTTGCCAGAGGTAGAGCGGGTACGCGGCGAACAGCAGCGGGGCGACGGCGAGCGAGGCGACCGCGCGCAGGCGGTCACGCTCCTGCCAGGCGATCAGCGCCAGAGCCGGCAGGAGCGCGACGCCGGTCGGCCGGGCCAGGAGAGCGAGCCCGGTCACGGCGCCCGCGGCGAGGAAGCGGCGGCGCTCGGCGAGCGTGAAGGCCGCGAGCGTCAGCAGCAGGTAGAGCGACTCGCTGTAGACCGCCTGCAGGAAGAGGGCGAACGGGAAGAACGCGAGGTAGAGCACCGCCCGCCGCGCGCCGTCTGCCCCGAGCCGCTCCTCGGCGATCCGGTGCAGGAGCAGGAACGAGCCGAGCGCCGCCGCGAGCGAGATCAGGATCCCGGCCAGCACGTAATGGCCGAAGAGGGCGCGCCCGAGCACGGCCACGGCCCCGGGATAGAGCGGGTAGAACGCGGAGGCAGCGCCGCTCGCCGCGCTGTAGCCGTGCTCCGCGATCCGCAGGAACCAGACGCTGTCCCAGCGCGCCCAGACGTCAGTGACTGCCCCGAGGTCGTGCGTCAGCGAGGGGTCGTCCCAGCGCGCCGCCCGCGGGTGCCGGTTGGGCACGAAGACGAAGAGCGCGAACAGCGCCGCAGCCCAGATCGCGGCCCGCGACCAGAGGAAGATCTCCGGAGCGGGATTGGCTGCGGGAGGAAGCCGCAGCTCGCGGCGAGCCGTCCGCGGCTCGCGTACGCGTTGACCGGCGGACACGGCGCGCGATGATACTCGGATGGCCCCGCGCTACTTCACGCCGGAGGAGGCGAACGCCCAGCTCGAGCGCGTCCGTCCGGCAGCTGAGGCCCTGGTCGAGCACCGCCGCGCGATGGCGGATGCCGCACGCGAGCGCGCCCGGTTCGTGCAGCGGATCGCTGGAAACGGCGGCGACTTCGATCCTCAGGAGCCACGGATGCTCGAGGAGCAGTTCGAGCGCGAGGGCCAGGCGGTCGCCCGCTGCGTCCAGGAGCTCGAGAAGCTCGGCGTCCAGGTGAAGGACCTGGACCGCGGTCTCCTCGACTTCCCCGCGCTGCGCGACGGCGAGGAAGTCCTGCTCTGCTGGCAGGTCGGCGAGGACGAGGTCGCCTTCTGGCACGGCCTCGAAGAAGGCTTCGCCGGCAGGAAACCTCTCCCGTTCGACTAACCAGGCGGAACGATGCCCTGGTGGCACCGCCTGATCGTGCTGGGCGTGGTTCTTGCGATCACGCTCGCAGCCGCGCGCTTCGCGGACCGGCGGCTCTCGCGCAGCGACCTGCCGGCGAGCGCGGTCACGCGGTACCGGGTGCTGCGCCGCAGCATCGTCGCCCTGATCATCTTCATCGGCGTCCTCTCCGCGCTGCTCGTGATCCCGGAGGTGCGGGCGGTCGCCACCGGAATTCTCGCCTCGTCCGCGATCGTCGGCATCGTCGTCGGCTTCGCGGCCCAGCGGACGATCGGGAACTTCATCGCGGGGCTGCTGATCGCCTTCGCGCAACCGCTTCGCATCGGCGACTCCGTCGAGATCGACGGCACCGCCGGCATCGTCGAGGAGATCGGGCTTACCTACACCTTCATCCGGGTAGCCGACAACGATCACCTCGTCATCCCGAATGACCGAATCGCCTCGGATACCATCCTCAACTCGTCCCTCCGCGGGCGAAGGAAGCGCGCACAGGTGACCGTCCAGATCCCTCTCGATCGTGATCTCGCAGCCGTCTCGGAGCTGCTTCGCGAAACGGCTGCCGACGAGCAGGCGGAAGTCACCGTGACCGCTCTCGAGGACAAGGCCAGCCTGGAGCTGACCGTCTGGGCCGAGGACGAGGCGTCGGCCTCCCGAATCGAGAGTGAGCTCCGCCTGCGCGCGCACGAGCGGCTGCGCGAGGCCGGAGTCTTCACGTGACGCCGCCTCCTCCGCGAGGAACACGCAGGCGCGACCGGGACCTCGACGACATCCTCCGCCTGAGGAGGCGCCGCCGGGGGCGCGGCAGCGGGAAGCGCAGGCAGCGCCTGAAGATCTTCTTCGGCGCGCTCATCGTGCTCGTGCTCGTCCTGCTGGTGACCGGCGTCGGCGCGGTCGCGAAGTTCCAGTCGAGCTGCGACCTGAGCCAGCTGCGCCAGGTCCAGATCGGCGAGAACTCGTTCGTCTACGCCGCCGACGGCTCCACGCTGGGCTCGATCCCCGCCGAGAGGAACCGAACGCCCGTCACGCTGCGCAAGGTCAGCCTCTGGGAGCGGAAGGCCACGGTCGCGATCGAGGACCACCGCTTCTACGAGCACGGCGGCGTCGACTACTACGGGATCGCGCGCGCGGCCTGGCAGGACCTGCGGGCCGGCCACGTCGTGCAGGGCGGCTCCACGATCACGCAGCAGCTCGTGCGCAACCTCTACATCTCGAAGGAGCGGACCTTCAAGCGGAAGCTGAAGGAGGTCTGCCTCGCGATCAAGCTCAGCCGGCGCTGGTCGAAGGACCGGATCCTGAACGAGTACCTGAACCAGGTCTACTACGGAAACCACGCCTACGGGATCGAGGCCGCGGCCCAGACGTACTACTCGGAGCACGCCTACCAGCTCGGGCTCGGCCAGGCGGCGCTCCTCGCCGGCCTTCCGCAGGCGCCCACGACGTACGACCCGCTGCACCGGCCTGCGACGGCGATCGCGCGCCGGGACGAGGTCCTGCGCGCGATGCTCCAGTACGGCTACATCACGCCGAAGCAGTACCGCGTCGCGGTCGCCCAGCGGAAGCTCCGGCTGCGGCCCGGCAAGCTCTACACGCGGATCAAGGAGCCGTACTTCTTCAGCTACGTCCGCGACCAGCTGATCGCGGAGTACGGGTCGAGCACCGTCCGGTCCGGCGGGCTCCGCGTCTACACGACGATCAACCCGCGGCTGCAGCGCGCTGCCCAAAGGGCGATCAAGGACACGCTCTACCTGCGCAACGACCCCGCGGCTGCGGTCGTCTCGATCAACCCGGCCAACGGCTACATCCGCGCGATGACGGCGGTCACGCCGGGACGGACGGGGAACCAGTTCAACCTCGTCGCCCAGGCGCGCCGCCAGCCTGGATCGACCTTCAAGGTCTTCGTCCTCACCGCGGCGGTCAACGAGGGCATGAACCCGGACACGACCTACTACACCTCGGCGCCGTTCCACTACCAGCCCGACCCGTACACGCCGGCGTGGGACGTGCAGACGTACGACCAGACGTACGTGGGCTCGATCTCGGTGACGCAGGCGACGCTGCGCTCCGACAACACGGTCTACGCGCAGCTGACGCTGGACGTCGGGCCCGACAAGGTCGCGCAGATGGCGCACCAGCTCGGGATTCGCTCGAAGCTCGACGTGGTCCCCGCGATGGGGCTCGGCGCGGACGCGATCTCACCGCTAGAGGAGTCTTCCGCCTACGCGACCCTCGACGCGGGCGGCATCTACTCGAGGCCGACGGCCATCACCCAGGTCAAGCTCGCGAACGGCAAGGTCGACACGGACGCGGGCTGGGGCAAGCCGCACCGCAAGCGCGTGATCTCGGACGGAGTCGCCTGGGAGGTGACGCGCATCCTGCAGCAGAACGTTCTCGGCGGCACGGGCGTGGGCGCGTACTTCGGCCGGCCCGCCGCGGGCAAGACCGGCACGACCGACAACCACGCCGACGCGTGGTTCTCCGGGTACGTGCCGCAGCTCGAGGCGACGGTCTGGGTCGGCTACCCGCAGGGCGAGATTCCCATGACCAACGTCCACGGAATCTCCGTCCAGGGCGGCAGCTTCCCGGCGACGATCTGGCACTTGTTCATGGAGGCCGCCGTAGCGAACAAGGCGGCGCTCGACTGGCCGCAGCCGTTCAACCCGGTCGTGTGGCAGCCGTGGACCAAGGGCCAGTACGGGTCGAGCTTCGCGCCTCCGCCCAGCTACTACAACCCGCCGACGTCGACCTCGACCCAGACGACGACGGGCAAGGCGCCGCCTCCGCCCCCCGTCGCTCCTCCGCCTCCACCGGTCGCGCCGCCTCCGCCGCCCCCGATCCCGCCGCCTCCTCCGCCCGAGCCGCCGCCCTCCCCGCCGCCGGTTCCTTAGCCACGTGAAGCCGGCGCTCCGCGTGCCCGCGGGGAGGCGAGACGCCCTTCTGGCCGCCCTCGCCGCTGCACCGATCTTCCTCGCGGCCTGCGCGATCCCGGACGGCGGCCTCTTCCGCGCGGCGCGCTTCCGCGACCTGCACATCTACCAGGGCTACGCCGAGCGCTTCCTGCACGGCGCGCTGCCGTACCGCGACGTCTTCGTCGAGTACCCGCCGGGGGCGTTCGCCGTCTTCATGCCGCCGACCGCGTTCGGCGCGCAGCACTACAACGCGGCCTTCAAGGCGGAGATGGCGCTCTGCGGGCTCGCGACGATCCTGGTCGCGGCGCTCGTGCTCGCCGAGCTCGGCGTGACGCGCGCACGGCTGCTCGCGTGTGTCGGGCTGCTCGCCGTCGCACCCGCGGCGCTCGGGCCGATCTCGCTGAACACCTACGACGCCTGGCCCGCGCTGCTGACGGTGCTCGCGCTCCTGCTCTTCCTGCGCGGCTGGGACCTCGCCGGCGCGGCGGTGCTGGGGCTCGCAGTCTCCGCGAAGGTCTACCCGCTCGTGCTCCTGCCGCTGGCGGGCCGTGTTCGTCTGGCGGCGGGTGGGGCCTCGGCGCGTGGCGGCCGCGCTGGCGGTGTTCTTGGTCGTCGCGCTCGCCGTGGTCGTTCCGTTCGCCGCCTACGACCTGCACGGCGTCGTCGAGAGCTTCCGCTCGCAGGCGACGCGAGGCCTGCAGGTCGAGAGCCTCGGCGCCTCGCTGCTCCTCGTCGCCGACAAGCTCGGCCTCTACCACGCGCATGTAGTCGAGACGACCGGGGTGGCCGGGCGCAACCTGCACGGCTCTCTCCCGGATGCGGTGGCAGCCGTGACGCTCGTGCTCGAAGCCGCCGCGGTGATCGGCGTCTGGCTTCTCTACGCGCGGGCGCGCGACGGGAGAAGCAGCCTCCCGGTCGCGTTCGCCGCCGCGGTCGCCGGTTTCCTCGCCTTCACCAAGGTCTTCTCGCCGCAGTACCTCGAATGGCTCATGCCGCTCGTCGTGGTCGCCGGCGGCGGGCTCGCGATCGCCCTGACGGCCGCCTCGCTGGTGCTCGGCCAGGCCTGGTTCTTCCACTACCACGCGCTCTTCCGGATCGCGTGGCCGGTGTGGCTCCTGGTCGTCCGCGACCTGCTCGTCGTCGCTACCTTCGCGGCCCTGGCCGCGGCCCTGGCTCAGCCGCGGCGGTGGAAGATCAGGATTCCGTCGCGCTCGAAGACGAGGCGCCACTCGGGGTTGCGGCGCAACCAGGAGAGCTGGACCGCGGTCGGCAACGGCGCCAGCCGGTCCGCGTAGCCGGGCGAGGTCTCGTCGGCCGCCACCCAGTCTGCGTCCTGGATGAACGGGAAGCTGAGGACCCGCGTGCGTGCCGACAGGTGCGCGCCGAGCGAGTTGGTCGCGCTGACGACTGCCTGCCCCGGGATCAGCCGCAGCGCCCGCGCCGCGATCCGGTCGTGCTCGCTCACGCGCGCCGCGCTCGCCTGCGTCTGCTCGCCGCCCGGGAAGTAGCGCCAGAGCGGGATCGCGCCGAGGAAGTAGTTGGCCGCGACGGCGAGGACGAGCGCGGCCGTCGGGAGCGCGCGCGCGAGGTCCGGGCGGCGGCGGGCGAACGCTGCCGCGCCGAGGACGGTCGCCGCGACCAGCACCGGGATCAGGCCCGCGGTGTAGTGGAAGTGGATCGACGTCTGCGAGGGCGAGGCGGAGAGGACGTTGATCGCGAGCTCGGGGATCGCTGCGATCAGCATCACCGGCGCCGCGAGCATCAGCAGGCCGAGCGGGAGGACGAGCCGCGCGACGTAGCCGAGCCCGCGCCCGGTGAACGCGGTCGTGAAGATCTTCCACGGGTGCGTGACGGCCGTCCGGAGGATCCCGCCCGGCGAGCCGCCCACCTCGCTGTAGCGCGAGAAGAAGCTCGAGCTTCCGGCCCGGTTGAAGTGCGGGATCACGATCTCGATCGCGATCAGCGAGACCGCGAGCCCCGCGAGCGCGACGGCCGCTCCGGGCAGGCGCCGGCCTCGCGCGATCGCGTACCAGATGCCGAGACCCGCCACTACGAACGCGATCTCCTCCTTGGTCGTCGCGGCGAGCAGCGCGCAGGCCGCGAACGGGACCAGCCTGTCCTCGTCGAGGAACCAGATCGCGAACAGGAGCAGCGGGCACGCGAGCGCGACGGGATGGAACTCGTTCAGCGTCAGCCACTGCGTGGGCGGGTAGAGGAGGTAGGCGAGCGCGAAGCCCAGGCCGGCGCGCTCGGACTCGAGGTGCTTGCGGGCCAGCCAGAAGACCGGGAGGGCGCCGAGCGCGACGGCGACCGCCTGCGTGACGAGCAGAATGTCAGGGCTCGGCCACGCGAGCCAGAGCGGCGCGAAGGCGATCAGGATTGGGTCGAAGTGAGCTGCGAGGCGGGAGATCTCGTCGCCGCGCAGGCCCGTGACCGCGAGCGGGTGGCCGTGCGCGGTCGACCAGACCGCCTGCACCATGTTGCCGAGGTCGAAGCGGCCGGTCTCGAACGCCCGGTGGCGCAGAACCGAGAGCGCGGAGAAGCCCGCCGCGTAAGCCGCGATCGCTGCCCAGAGGAGGGCTCGCGGGGACCTCATGCGGCGACCGCGCGCTCCAGGACGTCGCGCCATCGCCGTCCGAGCACGGCCTCGCTCGCCTGAGCCTCGTAGGCGGCACGGCCGCCCTCGCTCAGGCGCCGTCGGAGGTCGGCATCCTCCGCGACGCGCCGCAGTGCCGCAGCGAGTGCGCCCGGGTCGCCCGGCGGGACGAGCAAGGCGCTCACCTCGTCGACGAGCAGCTCGCGCGCGGCCGGCGTGTCCGCGGTGACGAGCGGTGTACCGCAGGCGAGCGCCTGGAACGCCTTGTTCGGGATCACACGCTGCGCCTTGGCCGAGGTGCCGAAGATTCCGAGCGCGCAGCCGGCGCCGTGCAGCTCGCCCGGAAGGCGCTCGTAGTCGACCCAGCGCACCCACTCGACGTTCGGCGGCCTGTCGGCCAGCGCCTCCTCGAGCTGTCCGCTTCCGACAAGCCGCAGAGGGATTTCGGGCGCCGCGCGTGCCGCTGCGAGGATCGTGTCGAGGCCGTGGAGCGGGATCAGCTTGCCGACAAAGAGGCACGTGAACGGCTCGCGGGGCGACCATTCCGGGCGGAAGAGCCGCTCCTCGGCGCCGACGAAGCAGACCTCGACGCGTTTCGGATCGAGCGCGCCGGCCTCGGCCAGGTGGTCGGCGTTTGCTCTGGTGTCTGCGACGACGACGCTTGCCGCGCGAAGCGCCTTCCGGTCGATCGCCGTGAGCGCGCGAGCCGCGAGCGACCCCGGTTGGAATCTGCCGCGGTCGGCGACGAACGTGTCGGCCAGCGAGACGAGCGGGTTGAAGACGACCGGCCGCTTGCCGGCGGCGCGCCGGGCGGCGGGGAGGTCGAAGTGGCCCGGGTAGCCGACGACGAGAACGTCGAACGGCTTCTGGGGACGGCGCAGCAGCCGCAGCTCCGCGGCGGCCAGCCGCGCGGCGGTCCCGGGACCTGCGCGGAAGCTGTCGCGGCGGCCTTCCCAGACTCCGACGTGGTGCTCGAGCACCTCGACGCCCGCTCCGCGCAGGCACGAGATCACCTGCGCGTTCCGCGGGTAGTCGCGCTCGTAGGTCCCGAAGTAGAGAGCCCGCATCAGCCGCGCCGAGGCTATCTCGCCCGGTCTAGAGGACCCGGTCTAGAGGATCTCTTCGACGTGCAGCTCGACCCGCTCTTGCGCGCCGGTTCGCTCTTCGTGCTGGCTCGTGATCAGCTCGCTGATCAGGCCGAGCGAGAAGAACTGGAGGCCGACGACGACGAGCAGGACGCCGAGGATCAGCAGCGGGCGCTGGCCGATCGCGTGCCCTTCGATCTTGAGCACCGTCAGGTAGCTGAGCACGATGAAGCCGAGGAAACCGAGCGTCAGTCCGAGGCCGCCGAAGAGGTGCAGCGGGCGGTAGCGGTACCGGCCGATGAAGGACACGGTCAGCAGGTCGAGGAAGCCGCGGACGTAGCGCTCGACTCCGTAGCGCGACCGCCCGTGCTCGCGTGGCCGGTGGTTGACCGGCAGCTCGGCGATGCGGTGGCCGCGATAGTGGGCGAGCACCGGGATGAAGCGGTGGAGCTCGCCGTACAGCCTCAGTCCCTTCACGACCTCGGCGCGATACGCCTTCAGCCCGCAGTTCAGATCGTGCAGTCGCAGGCCGGACACGCGCCCGGTCACCCAGTTGAAGATCTTCGACGGAATGCGGCGGCTGAGCGGGTCGCGGCGGTGGGTTTTCCAGCCGGAGACGAGGTCGAAGCCCTCGTCCAGCTTCGCGAGTAGGCGCGGGATCTCCGCTGGGTCGTCCTGAAGATCAGCGTCGATCGTGACGACGACGTCGCCCTCAGCACTCGCGAAACCGGCGGCGAGCGCGGCGGCTTTGCCGAAGTTGCGCCGGAGGCGGACGACGCGGACGTTCCCGTGGGCGCTGTGCAGCCGCGTCAGCGCGGCGAAGGAGCCGTCGGTCGAGCCGTCGTCGACGAACACGGCCTCCCAGGGCTGCCCGAGCTGCTCCAGCGCCGACTGGAGCTCGTCGTAGAGAAGCGCGACGGTGCGCTCCTCGTCGTGGACGGGGACGACAACCGAGATCACGCCGCCGGAGCCTATCCGTCCGCGTACGGTATGCGCCTCGGTGGCCGAGTTGGTGACGATGGAGGAGGCCCAGCGCCTGATCATGGAGCGGGCCCGTCCGCTCCCCGCGGAGGCGGTGCGGCTCGAGCAGGCCGCCGGGCGCGTCCTTGCCGAGCCGGCGCGGGCGGCGGTCGACCTGCCGCCCTTCGCGAGCTCGGCGATGGACGGGTTCGCACTGCGGGCCGCGGATTCGCCCGGGACGTTCCCCGTGGCGGCCAGGATCGCGGCGGGCGTTCCTGCGCCACGCGCGCTCGCGCCGGGCGAGGCGATGGCGATCGCCACGGGCGGGGTGGTGCCCGAAGGGGCCGATGCCGTCATCCCCATCGAGTATGTTGTCGATCATGACAACGACGTGGAGATTCCTGAGTCTGTTGCTCTGGGTGCCAACGTTCGCCCTCGCGGCGGCGATGTGCATGCGGGCGAGGTCGTGGTCGAGCCCGGAAAGCGTCTGGACGCAGCGCGGCTCGGGGCGCTCGCCGCGTCGGGGATCGCCGAGGTCGAGTGCTTCGCGCGACCGCGGGCCGCCGTGGTCGCTACGGGAACCGAGCTCCGGCCTCCCGGCGAGCCGCTGGGGCCCGGCGAGGTCTACGAGGCGAACGGGCTGATCCTCGCCACCCAGCTGGAGTCGGCCGGCGCCGAGGTCTCGCGCGCTCCCGCGGTCGCCGACGACGAGGCTGCTCACCGCGCCGCGCTCGAGCGCGGGCTCGAGGCCGACGTCCTGGTGACGTCCGGCGGCGTCTCCGTCGGCCCGCACGATCTCGTGCGCCGGATCGAGGCGGAGCTGGGCGTCGAGGAGGTCTTCTGGCGCGTCGCCGTCAAGCCGGGGAAGCCGGTCGCTTTCGGCGTGCGGGGCTCGACCCTCGTGTTCGGCCTTCCCGGGAACCCGGTCTCATCGCTGGTCGCCTTCGAGCTGTTCGTGCGGCCGGCGGTGCTCGCGCTACAGGGGGTGGCCGATCCTCTTCCCCGCTTCGCGCCGGGGCGGCTCGCGGCTGCCCTTCGGCGGAACCCGGAGCGCGACGAGCTGGTCCGCGCGCGCTCGACCGAAGGCGGCGAGGCGGTCGAGCTCGAGCCTCTTACCGGCCAGGAGTCGCACATGATCGCCAGAGCCGCCGCGGCGGACGCACTCGTGCTGATCCCGCGCGGCGAAGGCGAGCTGCCCGCGGGGTCGGCGGTTCGTTACCTGAGACTGGGCTGAGCCTCAGCCGGTGGTCGACGCGAGCGGCGCGGCCGCGAGCTGCGTCGCCGGCGGGTGGAGCCACCGCCCGCCGCGTGGCTCGACGCGGGCCAGACGCGCGTAGACGAGGTACCTCTGCGTCGCGAAGAACCGCGGGTGGCACGCCTGCAGCACGACCACCTCCCGGCCGTGCGAGTGCAGGACGGCAAGGTCGTCGGCCTCGACGATCCGCTTCTGGAAGACCCGGTAGCGGAACGTCCCGTACGGCACCTCGAGCGTGATCGCGTCGCCCACCCGCATCTTCTCGATGTGCGCGAAGGGCGCCAGATAGGTCGTCCTGTGGCCGGCGATATAGATCAGCTGGCCCTCGCCCGGCATGTACGTGCGCAGGTCGCGGCCCGGCCCCTTTTTCAGGGTGGCATCGTCGGTGCCGTTGACGAGGATCATGTTCACGCCGATGCGCGGCACGCGGATGCGCCCGAGCGCCTGGCCGCGCTTCGACGCCAGGCGGTAGCGGCGACCCTCCTGCGCGACCGTTCGCATGGTGGAGTCGATCGACGCGTCGGAGGTCCGAGCCGGGCGGTACGCGTCGAAGCGCTTCTGGTACGAGTGGGAGAGCCGGTGCTGCTGCCAGTGCGTGTAGAGCGCGGTGAACGGGTCCTGCCAGCGCCAGACGACCACGACCCAGATGAGGACCAGGGCGCCGGCGACGAGGAGCACCGTCCCCCCGATCCGGAGCGACCGTTGCATGCTCATCCTTCCAGCGCCTTCGATTCCTCCTGCACGGAGCGTCTCCTCGCTCGCACTCCGACGACCACCCGTCTGACCGTTTCCCGGATCGGGCCTCGCGCAGGCCGCTCGGCCGCGCTCGGGTACGGCGCGTACCGGCCGGCCGCGAGGGCAGCGACCTGTCCCGCCGCGGCGAGCCAGGCGACGGCGATCACGACCGCAGAAAGGCGCACGTAGCCGCTCGCCGTCAGCTCGGCGAGGTACCACGGCGCGTCGAGCCCGAGCCCGAAGCGAAGCGCGAGCGAGCCGAGCAGGAGCAAGGGCCCGAGCAAGCCCGCCGCGAACAGCGCCAGTCGTGCCGAGATGGGCCGGTTGCGCACGTTCGGTAGCCAGAGCCACGCGTGTAAGGACGGAAGCAGGAAGACGAGCGCGAACGGATTCGTCGCGACGACGAGCAGCGCGACGACCGCAAGCGCGAGGAGCGCGGCGGCCGTGCCGGCAAGCTCCTCCGAGGAGCCGATCGGCCTGCGCGGCGCGAGGCTGGTCCGCGCCACGACCCAGCCGAGCAGGCTGAGCACCGCGAAGCCGCCGAGCGCCAGGACCGGCCAGCTCGTCGCGGGCGGTGTGTCCGGCGGCAGCGGCACGGAGGGAGCCGCCGGCCAGGCGCCGGCGAGCGCGAAGAGCTCGAAGATCGCGGCCGTCCAGAGCCAGAAGCCGAGGCGGCTGCGATAGCTGCGGAACGCGGGTGCGAGGACGATGTGCCGTCGGCGGCAGCGGGCAAAGAGGTCGATCGCGGCGACCAGGAACGGCGCGAGCGCGGCGATCAGGACGAGCTCGATCGCCCAGCCCGGAAGGATCCGCGGCCCGAAGTAGACGTAGCTTGCGGTCCCCGGCGCGAGCTCGACACCGGAGTCGAGCCACCGCAACAGCTGCTGCGCGGCGCCTCCGAGCTCGCCTAGGCGGATCGCATCGAGCCGGTTCGGCCGGTCGGTGAACGCCGCCGGCGGCCGCTCGCCGCCGCTCGTGAGCGTGAGCGCGGGCATTCCGCGGGCAAGGAGCGGCCCCTGAGCGTGCAGCGTGTACGGGAAGGCGAGATCGAGGAGCTGGGCGAAGCCGGTCGGCCGTCGGGGCCGGGAGCCTGTCTGCTGCAGGACGAGCCGAGACGCCGTCTCGACCAATCCCGGGGACGCGAGGCGGGGCTGGGATCCCGCGAGGACGAGCCGCGCACGGCCTGGGTCGGCGAGAGAGTCGAGGTCGATTGCCGCCAGGACGTGGCCGTGGTGGGTCTGCGCGAAGCGCCGGGCGCCCAGGGCTCCGAACGCGCCGCCGTCGGCGGCGACGAAGACGAGGGTGTGCAGCGGGCTGAGCGCGCGTGCCCCCGGCGCGTCGACGGGCGCCCCGTACGAGCGCGCAAGCTGGATGAGCGCCGCGATTCCAGACCCGTTGTCGTTCGCGCCGGGCCCGCCGCCGCTGTCGTCGCGGTGCGCCATCAGGACGATCTCGTCGGGCAATTTCCCAGGGATGGTGACGAGCTGGTTGACGAGCGGCTGACGGCCGTGCCCGGGCAGGAGCGCGCTGAAGCGGTCGTCGAAGACCTTGAGGCCGTACGGCGCGAGCTGCTGCGCGTACCAGGTCGCGGCACCCGCGGCCCCGGCCGTTCCCGGCACGCGGTCCGGGTAGGTCGACGCCAGCTGCGACGCCAGCTCGACGGCGCCGCTGCGGTCGAACGCGGCCGGCAGCGCCGGGGAAGGCGCAGGCAGCGGCTCGGTCTTGCGCACGCTGAAGGCGGCGAGGAGGAGCGGAATGCCGACGAGCAGCCACGTCCCGCGGTAGAGACGCCCGCTGACGGGGCGCTCGAGCGAGCCGAGCCGCGGCCGGCGCCGCGCGGGTCGGGGCGGGAGGGCCGCCATACCCTGGCTATAGTAGGTACGCGATCTCACAGCGCCGGCAGGCACTGCCGATGCCCGATTCCTCCACGATTCTGCTGGTCGACGACGAGGACGCTGTCCAGAAGCTCCTCGCCTACCCCCTCGAGCGGGACGGCTTCCGCGTGATCCAGGCGCGCGACGGCGAGGAAGCGCTCGAGCGGTTCGAGCGCGAGCACGTCGATCTCGTCGTCCTCGACCTGATGCTGCCGAAGCTCGACGGTCTCGAGGTCTGCAAGCGCCTGCGCGCGGGCAGCGCGGTGCCGATCATCATGCTCACGGCCCGCGACGACGAGCTCGACAAGGTGCTCGGCCTCGAGCTCGGCGCGGACGACTACATCACGAAGCCGTTCTCGATCCGCGAGTTCCGCAGCCGCGTGCGAGCGCTCCTTCGCCGCGCAGCGACCGCGCGGCCCGACGACCCCCAGGAGGAGATCGAGGCGAACGGCCTTCGGATCGACGTCGCGCGCCGGGAGGTCTTCGTTCACGACCGGCCTGTGCAGCTGACCTACGTCGAGTTCGAGCTCCTGCGCACGCTCGCCTCGCATGCGGGCCGGGTCTATACCCGCGAGCAGCTGCTGCAGGCGCTCTGGGGCGGCTCCGAGTACCGCGAGCCGCGGACGATCGACGTGCACGTCCGGCATTTGCGCGAGAAGCTCGAGCGCGACCCACACGAGCCGGAGTTCATCCTGACCGTGCGCGGCGTCGGCTACCGCTTCCGCAGCCGGTGAGCCGTTTCTTCCGCAGCGTCGGCACGCGCCTCAGCCTCGCCCTGCTCCTCGTCGTCGCCGCCGCGCTCGGGATCGTCTATCTGGCGGTCGTTCCCTCGCTGCAGTCGCGTCTGGAGAACACGCGGTTAACAGCTTGCGGCGGCTGCGCAGCACCTCGTGCCCGAGGCGACGGAGCGACCAACTCTTGCTGCATGGACGACTTCGTCGAGACCTCAGCGCACGACGTCGGCGCGCGCGTGATGATCTTCGACGACGAACGCCGTGCCCGGCGGGCCGAGCGTCGGCAGCCCGATCGCCGACTCGAGTGGGGCCAGCCCTCTCACGCGGAGCCCACGAACGACCCGATCGCGATGCGAGCGCTGCGAAGCGGGGGCCGTGGAGCAGGGGTTCGTGAACGAGGGAGGCGTTCACTACGCCGAGGCGGCATTCCCTACGACGGCGGCGCGCACGTCCTGCTCTCTCCGCGACTCGCTCGAGGACCAGCTGGGCAGCGTTCACCTCGTGCAGCGCCGCGTGCTCTTCTCGGCCGGCGCCGCGCTCCTGATCGCGCTGCTGCTCGGCTACGGCGGGGCCTGGATGTTCGCCCGGCGGATTCGGCGGCTCGAGCGCGCGGCGGACCGGATCGCCGCCGGCCAGTTCGACGAGCCGGTGCACGACAGCGGCGGCGACGAGCTCGGCGACCTCGCCGCCGCCTTCGACCGCATGCGGACCAGGCTCGCCCAACTCGACGACGCCCGGCGCGAGTTCGTCGCCAACGCGTCGCACGAGCTGCGGACGCCGTTGTTCTCGCTGTCCGGCTTCCTGGAGCTGCTCGACGACGAGGAGCTCGACGAACCGACTCGCCTCGAGTTCCTCGAATCGATGCGAGATCAGGTTGACCGGCTGACGAAGCTCGCATCCGACCTGCTCGACCTCTCCCGGCTGGATGCCGGCCGTTTGCACGTGGAAAGGGAGCCGGTCGACCTGGACGCTCTCGGACGGGACGTCGTCGACGAGTTCCGGCTCGGCGCGACCGCCTCGGAGCACGAGCTCGAGCACGAAGGCGAGGGCACGATCGCGCTCGCAGACGAGCTCCGCGTGCTCCAGATCGGCCGGATCCTCGTCGAGAACGCGATCCGGCACACGCCGCCGGGCACGCCGGTCCGCGTGAGGACGCTTGCACGTGGCGGAAACGCGGTGCTCGAGGTCGAGGACGCAGGCGAAGGGATCGCGCCGGAGCGCCAGGCGCAGCTCTTCGAACGCTTCTTCCGCCTCGACGGCACGCGTGCGTCAGGCAGCGGCCTCGGTCTCGCGATCGCGCGCCAGCTCGCCGAGCTGATGGACGGCTCGGTCACCGTCGAATCGGCTCCCGGGAGAACGGTGTTCGCGCTCGTGCTCCCCCTTGCGGCCCGCCAAGAGCGCGTTGAGGAGCGGCTCGCCGTCCTCGACTGACGCGTTTCCCGTGAAAACGCCCGCTACAGTGCGTGAGCGATGCGGACGACAGTTTTCGCGCTCATCTGTGCCGTCGTAGGCGGTCTCGCCGCGCTCGGGATCGGCAAGGCGACGGGCTGGGTCGGGGCCGGCTCGACGACGACAGTGTTCCGCGCGTCTCCGATCCCGCTCGCGGGCGCCCAGCCCGCGGCCGTCGGCCCCTCCGCGAAACCGCTTGCAGGCAACGGCTTCGATCCACGCCGGATCTACGCGAGCCGCTCACACGGCGTCGTCACGATCTATGCCCAGTACGGAACCGGCGCTTCCGCCGAAGTCGCCCAGGGCTCGGGCTTCGTCGTCTCGAAGGACGGCTACATCCTCACGAATTCGCACGTGGTCACGAATGCGGGTGAGGGCGGGGCTGTTCACGGCGCCGATCGGGTCTACGTCGAGTACCAGGACCTCGATCGCGTGCCCGCCAGGATCGTCGGCTGGGACGTCTTCGACGATGTCGCGCTGATCCAGGTGCACCCGCAGGACCACAGGCTCGCGCCCGTGCCGCTCGGCGACTCGAGCGCGGTGGCCGTCGGTGAGCCGGTTGCGGCGATCGGCAGCCCGTTCGGCCAGGAGGACTCGCTCGGCGTGGGCGTCGTCTCGGCCACGCACCGGTCGATCGAGTCGCTGACCTCGAAGTACTCGCTGATCGACGCGATCCAGACCGATGCGCCGATCAACCACGGCAACTCCGGCGGCCCGCTCTTCGATGCGCGCGGCCGCGTGATCGGGATCAACGCGCAGATCCGCAGCGACAGCGGCACCGCGGAGGGCGTCGGCTTCGCCGTCCCGATCGACTCCGCGCGCCGCTCGATGCAGCAGCTGGTCGCAGACGGGAAGGTCTCGTACGCGTACGTCGGGATCACCACCTCGAACCTGACGCCTGCATACGCGAAGCATTTCCACTACGGCGCCACCGAAGGCGCGGCGATTACCACGGTCATGAAGGGCTCGCCGGCCGGGGACGCCGGGCTGCACGAGCCCTCGCACACCAAGACGTACCTCGGCGTCAAGTTCCCGGCCGACGCCGATGTGATCGTCGCGATCGACGGCCATCCGGTGCGGACTTCGGCGGACGTGGTGCGCGTCGTGACCGAGCGGCTGACGCCCGGCGAGCGAGCGACCTTTACGATCCTCCGTGGCAACAAGCGGCTGCAGGTGCCCGTTCGCCTGTCGCAACGAACGAATCCTTGACGGAGGCCAAACCCGTGAACTTCTACGCAGGCAACGCTGATCCTTCCTGGTTAGGCCATGCCCGGGCCGGGGTAGGGATGCCCAAGATGAGAGAGCTAGGTTGACCGGGACGGGGCAGTCCGTGCGCCTGACGATCCCGGCGCGGGCGGAATACATCACCCTCGGCCGGCTCGCGCTGACGGCGATCGCGGGCGTCCGGCCGGTCTCGGACGAGACCCTGCACGACCTGAAGCTCGCCTTGACCGAGGCGTGCACGAACTCGGTGAAGCACGCGTACGGGAACGGCGGGGGCGAGGTCGAGATCGTCTACCAGCTCGAGCCCGACCGGCTGGTGGTGGAGGTCGGTGACATGGGCGCGGGCTTCGAGCCGGGAGAGCTGCCGCCGGGCGACGAGTCGGACCTCGAGGAGGGCGGCCTCGGCATCGAGATCATCCGGGCCCTGGCGGACGAGGTCGAGATCGGCCCGCGGGGCGACGGCGGCTCGAGGCTGCGCTTCGTCAAGCTCCTTGCCGATAGATAGATAAGCTCGCACGCCCGCAGGCGCACCCACCACTAACCATGCTCCAGCTCGTCAACGTCGGACAGAAGTCGCTCGCTGACTACGCAACCATCGCCACTCGCGGGCTGATGGACGAGATCAGGCGGCTGGCCGAGCCCCTCGCCGGCAAGCGGGTCGTGCACCTGTCCGCGACCGCGTTCGGAGGCGGTGTGGCCGAGATCAACTACGCCCTGATCCCGCTGATGAAGGACGCGGGCCTCGACGTCGAGTGGCGAATCATCGGCGGTGCGGACGAGTTCTTCGCGGTCACGAAGACGATCCACAACGCGATGCAGGGGAGCCCCGACGGCCTGACGGCCGAGCAGCAGGAGGTCTTTCGCCGCTACAACGCGTTGAACGCGGAGCAGGTCGACGACGAGTACGACTTCGTGATCGTCCACGACCCGCAGCCCGCCGGGCTGGTCGAGCATTTTCCGTCCAGCGCGGCGCACTGGATCTGGCGCTGCCACATCGACCTCTCGCATCCGAACCCCGACGTTCTCTCGTTCCTCGTCCCGTGGATCTCGCAGTACGACGCGGCGATCTTCCACATGCCGGAGTACGTACCCAAGGCCGCCGGGCTGCCGCCGGCGTACATCTGGCCGCCCGCGATCGACCCGCTGACGCCGAAGAACATGGCGCTCTCGCCCGAGGACGCGGCGTACATCGTCGATCAGTTCGGGATCGACGTCGAGCGGCCGCTCCTGACGCAGGTCTCGCGCTTCGACCCCTGGAAGGACCCGCTCGGCGTGATCGACGCCTACCGGTCGGTCAAGGAGGAGTGGCCAGACGTCCAGCTCGCGCTCGTGGGCTCGATGGCGCACGACGACCCGGAGGGCTGGGACTACTACAGCCGCACGGTCGCCTACGCCGCCGGCGACCCGGACGTCTACATCCTCTCCAACCTGAACAACATCGGCTCGGTCGAGGTCAACGCGTTCCAGGTGCACTCGTCTGCGCTCATCCAGAAATCGACTCGCGAGGGCTTCGGGCTGACGGTGACCGAGGGGCTCTGGAAGACGAGGCCGATGGTCGCGAGCCGCGTGGGCGGAATCGTCGCCCAGGTGCAGGACGGCGAGACCGGCTGGCTCGTCGATCCGGAGTCTCCCGACGAGTGCGCCAACGCGTGCCGGGAGATCATGCGCGACCCGGCCGCCGCGCGGCAACGCGCCCTGAGAGGCAAGGAGTTCGTGCGCCGGAACTTCCTCATGCCCCGCCTGCTGCGCGACTGGCTCGTCCTCTTCAACCTCCTCGCCGGCAACGACACGGCCGGCGCCGAGGTCGCTACGGTCGCTGCCGTCTAGCACGGACCGCCGACACACCGGTCACGGCGGCGACGACGGCGACGGCGGCGAACAGCAGCCAGACAGACTGGACGCCCGCGTGGCCGCGGAGCTGGAAAGCAATGAACGGTGCGAGTGTCCAGGCTGGTCCGGTCATCGCCGCGAGCGCGCCGAAGTACGTGCCGCGCGAGGGCTCCGGGGCCAGCTCGGCGGCAATTGCCTGCGAAGTCGGCATCCAGACCATCTCGCCAAGCATGAACAGGACGATCACGACCACGATCGCCGCTACGCCTTGGACCGCGAGCAACACGAGGAAGGGCAGCCCCATCAGGAGCGCGGCGCCTGCCAGTCTCGGTGCAACGGGGATACGTGAGGTCGCGCGGGTGAGCCGGAGCTGGCCGAGGATCACGAGCGCCGGGCTGATCGCGATCAGCAGGCCCCAGGTCGACGACGAAAGGCCGTACGCGGAGACCGCGATCACGGGCAGGACCGTCTCGAACGCGCAGTAGTCGATCCACGAGAACAGATTGGAGAGCAGAAGCAGCGCGAACGGACGGTCGCGCACGACTTCCCGAAACGAGCCCCGCTCCGTCTCGGGGGAGCGACCTGCCGTCGCCGGAAGGAGCGTGGCCGCGAGCACGGCACCCGTCGCCCCGAGTACGGCGATGCCGAGCAGGAACGCCGTCCAGCCGCCGAGGTACACGAGGAGCGCTGCGAGTGGCGGCCCGACCAGGATCCCGACGTTCGACGCCACCCTGATCGCCGCGTAGCCGCCTTCTCGTCGTTCCGGCTCGGCGATCAGATCGGCGACGAGAACTCGGTCGAGCGAGTACGCGGGCGCACCGATCGCGCCCTGGAGGATGATCAGCATGAAGGCGGCGGCGGTCCTGTCGCCGACCGCCGACAGCGCGACCATGTTGGCGGCGGAGGCAACGAAGCTGAGCACGATCGGCGTCTTGCGGCCGGCTGCATCGGCCAGCTTTCCGCTGAAGTAGTTGGCGGCGGCGGCGACGGGCGCGCTCGCGAGGAACAGGTAGCCGACGCGTGCCGGAGGCCAGTGCAAGCCCTTGACCGCATAGATCCCGACGTAGACCCAGAAGGTCGAGAACGAGACGCTGTAGACGAAGCTGACTGCGGCGACCGGGCGGATCCGCCGGTCGGCGGTACCACCGAGGAGCCTGCCTGCAAGGGTCGCGAACAGGGTCCATATACTTGCCGCTACCCGGGGTTGGAGCTCGCCGGGCGTCTCTTGAGGGCGACGCGGGATAGGGTCCAGTCGTGGCGGCCGATCGCCGGAACCTGATCGTCGTCTCGAATCGCGGGCCGGTCACCTACTCGCGCGAGAACGGCGAGCGCGTGGCGCGTCGCGGAGGCGGCGGGCTCGTCACCGCTCTTCGCGGGCTCGTGGCCCATCACGACGTCACCTGGATCGCGAGCGCGATGAGCGACGAGGACCGCGCGGTTGCTGCCGAGGGCCCGGTCGACGAGAGCCTCGGCAACGGCTCGACCGTCCGGCTGCGGCTCGTCGAGCACGACGCGACGGCGTACGACTGGTTCTACAACGTCGTCTCGAACCCGATGCTCTGGTTCCTGCAGCACTACCTCTGGGAGCTTGCGTACACGCCGACGATCGACATCGCGCTCAAGCACGCGTGGACAGACGGCTACGCGCGGGTGAACGAGGGGTTCGCGGACGCGGTCATCGAGGAGCTGGACGCGGCACCCGAGACGCCGGTGTTCTTCCACGACTACCACCTCTATCTCGCGCCGAGACTCGTCCGCGACCGTGCGCCGGACGCGCTGCTCGCGCATTTCGTCCACATCCCGTGGCCGCAGCCGGACTACTGGCACGTGCTCCCGAAGGGGATGCGGACCGCGATCCACGACGGGCTCCTCGCGAACGACGTGATCGGGTTCCACGCCGACCGCTGGCGGATCAACTTCCTTCGCTCGTCGCGCGGATCTCCTCGGTGCCGAGTGCGACTTCGTCGAGTACTGCGCGGAGCACGCCGGCAGGCGCTCGCTCGTCAGCGTCCATCCGATCTCCGTCGACCCGGCCGAGTTCGAGGAGCTGGCGCAGAGCGAGGCGGTGCTCGCGGCCGAGCGTGAGCTGGTCGAGCGGCGGCCGGAGCAGCTGATCCTCCGCGTCGACCGGACCGACCCGTCGAAGAACATCGTGCGCGGCTTCCGCGCCTACGAGCTCTACCTCGAGGCCCAGCCCGACGCGCACGGCCGGGTCGGGATGCTCGCCCTGCTCGACCCGTCCAGGCAGGACATCCCCGAGTACTCCGAGTACGTTGCCGCGATCCAGCGCGAGGCGCGGCGCGTGAACGACCGGTTCCAGCGCGGCGGCTGGATGCCGATCGAGGTGAGCGTCGAGGACAACTTCCCGGCTGCGGTCGCCGCCTACAAACAGTTCGACGTCCTCTTCGTCAACGCGATCTTCGACGGCATGAACCTCGTCTCGAAGGAAGCGCCCCTGGTGAACGAGCGGGACGGCGTTGTGGTCCTGTCCGAGAACACCGGGGCATACGAGGAGCTGCAGGACTGGGTCGTTCGCGTGAACCCGTTCGACGTGGCCGGCCAGGCCGAGGCCTTGAGCCGGGCTCTCGCGATGTCGCAGGCGAAGCGGCACGAGCGGCTGGAGGCGATCCGCGCTCACGTGCGCGAGCACGACATCGCCGGCTGGATCGAAGGACAGCTCGCCGACCTCGACCGTTGCGTCGCGGGCGCCGCGTCGCGATAGCGTTTCGGGCATGAGCGAGCTTTCGCACGTGGACGACTCGGGTGCCGTTCGGATGGTCGACGTCGGCGACAAGCCGGTCTCGCGCCGGCGCGCGCGGGCTCGGGCGGTCGTGCGGATGGCTCCCGAGACGGCCTCGCGCCTCGGCGAGCTGCCCAAGGGGGATGCTTTGGGAGCCGCACGGCTCGCTGGGATCATGGCCGCGAAGCGCACTTCTGAGCTCATCCCGTTGTGCCATCCACTGCCGCTCACGCACGTCGCGGTCGAGTTGCAGGTCGGCGACGGTCTGGTGGAGATCGAGGCTTCCGCCGAGACCGCCGCGCAAACCGGAGTCGAGATGGAGGCCCTTGTCGCCGCCTCGGTCGCCGCGCTGACGATCTACGACATGGCGAAGGCCGTCGACTCCGGGATGGAGATCGGCGAGGTGCGCTTGCTCGAGAAGGTGAAGGAGTGAGAGCGGCCGTCGTCACCGTCTCGGACGGTGCCTCCGAGGGGACGCGCGAGGACGAGAGCGGCGACCTGCTCGCCGAGCTGCTCGCGGCTGAGGGCTACGAGGTCGAGCGGCGCGTCGTCCCCGACGAGCGGGACGCGATCGCCGATGCGATCGTCGAGCTGGCCGAGGAGGCGGTCGTCGTGCTCACGACCGGAGGAACCGGAGTCGCCCCGCGGGACGTCACGCCCGAGGCCACGCGCGACGTGCTCGAGCGAGACGCGCCCGGAATCGCCGAGGCGATCCGCGCCGACTCGATCGCGAAGACCCCGCATGCGCCTCCTCTCGCGCGGGCTCGCCGGGGTGCGTGGGCGTGCGCTGGTCGTGAACCTGCCCGGCTCGCCCGGCGGCTGCCGCGACGGCTTCGCGGTGCTGCGTCCGGCTCTCGGGCACGCCGTCTCGCTCCTGGCCGGCGAGCCGACCGCCCATCGCCAGACATGAGCGTAGGCTTGACGGAGCTCAACAGAGAGCGGAGGCGCCGGCTTTGCCGGTGCCGGGAGCGGGAATGAGCGCTCTCGCTTATCCCGTTCGGTTCGCGCGGCTCGTCAAGTTCGAGCACACGGTCTTCGCGCTGCCGTTCGCGTACGTGGGCGCCTTCCTGGCCGTCGACGCGGTGCCGAGCGCGCACGACCTGCTCTGGATCACGGTCGCGATGGTCGGCGCGCGCTCGCTGGCGATGGGCCTGAACCGGCTGATCGACGCGGGCCTGGACGCGCGCAACCCGCGGACGGCGCGGCGCGAGCTGCCGAGCGGGCTGCTCTCGCCGGCGCAGGTGGTCTTGTTCTGCGCGGCGTCGCTCGCAATCTTCCTGATCGCGGTCTTCCAGCTCGACCCGCTCGTCCACTGGCTCTGGCCGATCCCGGTCGCGGGCTTCGTGATCTATCCGTATCTCAAGCGTTGGACCTGGCTCTGCCACCTCTGGCTCGGCGCGGTCGACGGGCTCGCGCCGGTCGGGGCGTGGGCGGCGATCACCGGGACGATCCCGTGGGAGGCGTGGGCCCTGGGCGGCGCGGTCGCGCTGTGGGTCGCCGGCTTCGATTTCTTCTACGCGCTGCTCGACGTCGAGATCGACCGGCAGCAGGGTCTCCAGTCGATCGCGGTGCGCTTCGGCGAGCGGGGCGCGTTCCTCGGCGCGCGGCTCTTCCACCTCGGGACCGTCGTGCTGCTCGTCGCCGCGGGGCTCGGCCTGCCGGTCGGCGTGTTCTACTGGCTCGGCGTCGCCGCGGTCGCGCTGTTGCTCGCGTACGAGCATTCGCTGGTGCGCCCGGGCGATCTGCGCCGGCTAGACACCGCGTTCTTCACGATGAACGGGGTCATCTCGGTCGGGTTCTTCCTCTTCGTGCTCGCGGACGTGCTCGCGTGATCCAGGCGGCCGGCCTCGAGAAGCGATACGGGTTCAAGCGCGTGCTGCGCGGAGTCGACTTCGACCTTGCGCGCGGCGGCTTCCTCGTCGTCACCGGGCCGAACGGGGCCGGGAAGACGACGCTGCTGCGGCTTTGCGCCGGGCTCGCCATCCCGACGGGTGGCACGCTCGACGTCGAGACCGACCGCAGCGGGATCGGCTTCCTTGCACACGAGCCGCTCGTCTACCGGGAGCTGACGGCGCTGGAGAACCTCGACCTCTACGGCCGGCTCTATCGCGTCCCGGAACGGCGCGAGCGGATCGGGATGCTGCTCGAGCGCTTCGGGCTCTGGGAGCAGCGGCGCGAGCGGGCCGCTGCGCTGTCGCGCGGCCAGCTGCAGCGGCTCGCGCTCTGCCGGTCGCTGCTGCACAAGCCGGAGCTGCTGATCCTCGACGAGCCGTTCTCGGGGCTCGATGCGGAGGGCGCGGAGCTGCTCGACCGCGAGCTCGCGGAGATGCGCGGCAAGCGGACGCTGCTCGTCTCGACGCACGACCCGGAGCGCGTCGCGCCGTTGCAGACCGGGAGGCTGGCGCTTGCCTAGGTACTTCGCCGACGCGGCCATCCTGGCCCGTAAGGACCTGCGGCTCGAGCTGCGGGCGCGGGACACGCTGCCGGCGATGCTGCTCTTCGTCCTCGCGATGCTCGCGATCTTCCACTTCGCGCTGCCGGCAGGCTCGTCGCGTCTCTCCGAGCTCGGGCTGCTCTGGGTCGCGATCGTCTTCACGGCGCTGCTCGGCCTCGGCCGCGCGTTCGTGGCGGAGCGGGAACAGGGGCTGCTCGACGCGCTTGTTCTCGCGCCGTGCGACCGCAGCGCGATCTGGCTCGCGAAGGGGATCGCGACGTTCGTCTTCCTGGCTCTGGCCGAGGTGGTCGCGCTGCCCGCGTTCGCGCTCTTCTTCCGGCCGATCGGCTGGTCGACGATCGCCGCTGTGCTGCTGGCCGATCTCGGCATCTGCGCGGTCGGCGTCCTGCTCTCGGCGATGGCTGCGGCCGGCCGGGCGCGCGAGTTGTTGATGCCGCTGCTGTTTCTGCCTCTCGCGCTCCCGATCGTGATCGGCGGCGTCGGGGCGAGCGTTGTCGACGCGCCCGGCCGCTACCTGGCCTTCCTCGCGCTCTACGACGCGATCTTCACGGTGCTCGCCTGGGCGTCGTTCGAGTACGTCGTCACGGAGTAACGGGCACGGGCTCGGCGTGGCTCGCCAGGCGGCGCTGCTCGCGGGCGTCGGGCCACATCGCAATCAGTGCGCCGAGCAGGAAGACGAGTCCGGCGAGCCAGACGAACGGGACCAGCGGGTTCACGAGCACCTTCAGGACCACCGAGCCGTCCTTGTTGAACTGGTCGCCGATCACGAACAGGTCCTGCGCGCGGAGCCAGTCGGTGTGGATCGCGACCTCGTTCGAGACCTGCTGCTCGGCGGGGTAGTCGTTCTTGCCGGCCAAGATCATGGTCGGGCTTTCGTTGCCGCGCGAGACCGCCAGGCGCGCGCGCTCCTCGAGCGAGTTCGGCCCCCGGTGGACGACGGTGCCGAGGTAGTGGAGCCGGTAGCCGCGGATCGTCATCGACTGGCCGGGCTTCAGGTGCCGCACCTTGGTCGCGCCGTACGCGCCGCCGGCGATCCCGATCGCGAGCAGGACGATCGCTGCGTGGACGACGTAGCCGCCGTAGCGGCGCCGGTTGCGCCCAACGAGCGAGTTGAAGGCGCCGAGCCAGGTGCGCTCGCCGAGTTGCTTTCGCGCTCGGGTCCCGCGCGCGAACTCCAGCACGATCGCCGCGAGCACGAAGATCGAGAACGTGTAGGCGACGAGACCCGGCGTGCTCGAGCCGGCGCCGAGCGCGATCAGGATTCCGCCTGCGACCAACGCCGCGACCGCGGGCCAGATCAGGCTCATGCCGAGCGCCCGCAGAGAGCTCCGCCGCCAGGCGACGAGCGGGCCGATCCCCATCAGCAGCAGGAGGGGCAGCCCGATCACGCGCAGGAAGAAGTTGAAGTAGGGCGGCCCCACGGTGAACTTCTCGCCGCGTACGGCCTCCGAGAGGAGCGGGAAGGCGACCCCCCAGAGCACGATCAGCGTGAAGGCGACGAGCAGCAGGTTGTTGTAGAGGAACGCGGCCTCGCGGGAGGCGAGCGACTCGAGCCGCGTGCGCGCGCGTAGCAGCGGCAGTCGCCAGAGGATCAGCGCGGTCGAGAAGGCCGCGGCGACGCAGATGAAGCCGAGGAACCACGGCCCGATCGACGACTGCGCGAAGCTGTGGATCGAGCTGAGCACGCCGCTCCGCGTCAGGAACGTGCCGAAAAGAGAGAGGCAGAACGCGAGCGAGACGAGCACCATGTTCCAGACTCGGAGCATGTTCTTCTTCTCCTGCACCATCACCGAGTGCAGGAAGGCGGTCGCGGCGAGCCACGGCATCAGCGCCGCGTTCTCGACCGGGTCCCATGCGTAGTAGCCGCCCCAGCCGACCTCCTCGTAGGCCCACTTGGCACCGAGCAGGATCCCGATCCCGAGCGCGGCCCAGGCGAGGAGCGTCCAGCGGCGGGTGACGACGATCCAGCGCTCGTCGGTGCGGCCGGAGATCATCGCGCCGGCGGCGAACACGAAGGGGATCGTCATCCCGACGTAGCCGAGGTAGAGCAGCGGCGGGTGGATCACCATGTACGGGTTCTGCAGGCTCGGCGTGAGGCCGGCGCCGTCGGCGGGCGCGACCTGGCGCGCGAACGGGCTGGCGACGAAGGACAGCACGACCGTGAAGAAGACGGCGACGCCGCCGAGCACCGGGACCGTCCACGGCAGGAGCCGGCGGATCAGCTCGCGGTTGAGCAGCACCGCGGCCGATCCCAGGCCCGTCAGGACGAGCAGCCAGAGGAGCAGCGATCCCTCTTGCCCGCCCCAGAACGCGGTGAACGAGTAGGGGAACGGCAGCTTCAGGCTCGAATGCTGGGCGACGTAGGTGAACGAGAAGTCGCGCGTGCGGAATGCGTTCAGGAGGACGAGCGCAGCGACGGCCGCGGCCGCGAAGACGCCGACGAGCGCGTTGCGCGCGGACTCGTGGAGGCGCCGCCGTCCCGAGTAGGCGGCGAGGCTCCCCGCGACCACTGCGTAGAGCGCGAGGCCGAAGGCGGTGATGAGCGCGGCCCGGCCGAGATCAGCCACGTCGGCGAGTGTAGCGGCGAGTAGGTCGTCTTCTGCGATCATTCCAGCGGTTTCGTGCTCGCCCGGCTTCGTCAGCTCCCGCTTCCCGTGCTCGCGGTGTCGACCGTCGTCCTCGCAGCGACGGCGCTCGCGCTGGTGTTCTTCTACGCGCCGATCGACGCCGACCAGGGGCTCTCGCAGAAGATCTTCTACATCCACGTCCCGATTGCGTTGACCGCGTACGCCTGCTTCGCGTGGGGCGCCGCGAAGGCGTTCATCCACCTCTGGAAGCGGACGCCGGGCGCGGACCTCGAGAGCTACACAGCCATTCACCAGGGCGTGATCTTCGGTGCTTTGACGCTCGTGACCGGCTCGATCTGGGCTCGGATCTCGTGGGGCCACTGGTGGTCGTGGAGCTCGAACCAGCTCGTCACGTTCCTGATCCTGTTCCTCTTCTACTCGGCCTACTTCATGCTCCGGTATTCGGTCGAGGCGGGGCCGGCGCGGGCGAACATGTGCGCGGTCTACGCGCTCTTCGGCGTCGTGCTGATCCCGGTCAGCTGGCTTTCGATCCGGATCGCGAACGACTACATCCACCCCACGGTCTTCACGACGAACGGGCCGCAGATGTCGGGCTCGATGTTCCTCGCGTTCTGCGTCTCGTGGGCGGCGCTGCTGTGCCTCGCCGGGACGATGTACCGGGTCGAGCTGGCCGGGAAGCGGCTGGACTCGAGCCTGCGCGAGCTGCGGGAGCTTCTCGCGTGAGCGCTTCCGAGAAGTACGTCGCCGCCGCGTATCTCGTCGTCTTCGTGGCGGTGCTGGCCTGGGTCGCGATCATCGCGACGAAGCTGGCGCGGCTCGAGCGGGAAGCCGGGGAGCTGACCGAGCTGGCGCGGCGCCGCGCGGACGACCGGTCCGAGGAGCGCGAGAAGGTCTCCGCGTAGCGTGTTGGTGCGGGTCGGCTCGCGCGGCTCGCGGCTCGCGCTGACGCAGGCGGAGCTGGCAGCCTCCCGGCTGCGAGGGCCGGGCGTGGAGATCGCGTTGGTACCGATCACGACTGCCGGCGACAAGGACCGGTCGAAGCCGTTCGGCGAGATCGGCACGCGTGGCGTCTTCGTCAAGGAGATCGAGGAGGCGCTGCTCGCGGGGCGGATCGACGTGGCCGTGCATTCGGCGAAGGACATGACCTCGTCCGACGCCGAGGGGCTCGTCGTGGGCGCGTACCTGGAGCGCGAGGATTCGCGCGACGCACTGTGCGGCGCTTCGGAGCTGCGGGCGGGGATGCGTGTCGGGACCGCCTCGGTGCGGAGGCGTGCGCAGCTCCTGGCGCTGGAGCCGTCACTGTCGGTGGAGCCGCTGCGCGGCAACGTCGAGACGAGGTTGCGCAAGCGCGGGGAGCGGGGCCTCGATGCGGTCGTGCTCGCCGCGTGCGGGCTCGACCGGCTCGGGCTCGGGTCGGAGATCGGGTTGCGGTTCCCGCCGGAAGAGTTGCTGCCCGAGGCGGGTCAGGGGGCGTTGGCGCTCCAGGTGCGCGCCGGCGAGGAGGAGCTGGTCGCCGCCGCGGACGACGTCGAGACTCGCAGGCGGGTGGAGGCGGAGCGCGCGTGCGTCTTCGCCATCGGTGGCGGCTGCCTCGCGCCCGTTGCCGCGCATCACGACGGAACGACGCTGACCGCGCTCGTTGCCGACGAGGATGGCGCCTGGATCGAGCGGCGGAGCGGAGACGACCCTGCAGCGCTGGCCGCCGAGCTGATGGCGCTCGCGCAGAATTGACGAAGTCGGCACACCCCCGGCACACACGCGTGCGCTTTTGGCCGCTACCTTGAATTTCCCCCGGGTGGGTGGGGGTTAGGGATGGGCCCCGCCTCGAAGCGCGCCCGCGTGATCGTGACCCGGGCGCGCGGTTCCGCGGAACCGCTGGCGCAGCGGCTGGAGGCCCTCGGCCTGGACGTCGTCCTCTGCCCGCTGATCGAGCTCGAGCCTGCGGGGCCGGACGCGGTCGACGTCGAGGGCTACGACTGGGTGGTCGTCACGAGCCGGCCCGGCGCGGACGAGCTGGCGCGCCGTCGGCGTGGGGAGCTGCCGCAGGTGGCCGCGATCGGCCCCGGGACCGCCGCGGCGCTGCGCGGGCACGGCATCGAGCCCGCGCTCGTCCCCGCCGTCTCGACCCAGGAAGGCCTCGTCGCCGAGCTCCCTCGGCCGCCCGGACGCGTGCTCTTCGCGGGCGCCGAGGACGCGCGCTCCTATCTCGTGGAGGCGCTCGGCGCCGACAAGGTCGTGCTCTACCGCACCCGCCAAGTCGAGCCGCCGGAGCCGCCCGAAGGTGACCTCGTGGTCCTCGCTTCAGCATCCGCCGCCCGTGCCTACGCGGCGCTTGGTCTGACCATCCCCGCGGTCTCGATCGGCCCGGAGACGACCCGCGAGGCGCGCGCTCACGGCATCGAGATCCTCGAGGAGGCCGAGACCTACGACCTCGACGGTTTGGTCGCAGCCGTCGACCGGGCAGCCGCGCGCATTTAGCATCCGCGCGCCGTGTTCATAACGTTCCTTTCCGACTTCGGGCTGCAGGACGACTTCGTCGGCACCTGCCACGGAGTGATGAAGCGGATCGCACCCGACGCCGAGATCATCGACATCACGCACGGGATCCCGCCGCAGCACGTCCTGCAGGGCGCGCTCGTCCTCGCCAACACGCTCCCGTACATGCCCGAGGGCGTCCACCTCGCGGTCGTCGACCCCGGCGTCGGCGGCCAGCGCCGCCCGCTCGCGCTCGTGACGGGAGACGGCCGCCTGCTCGTCGGCCCCGACAACGGCCTCTTGATCCCGGCGGCCGAGCGCACGGGCGGGATCGCGGCCGCGCACGAGATCGCGAACCCCGACTACGCGCTCGACAGCGTCTCGCGCACGTTCCATGGCCGCGATCTGTTCTCGCCGGCCGCCGCCCATCTCGCGCGCGGCGTCCCGATCGACGAGCTCGGCCCGCCCATCGATCCGCAGGCGCTCCTCCGCCTGGACGTGCCTGACGCCGAGATCGGCCAGAACCGCATCCGTGCCTGCGTTCTCTACGTCGACCACTTCGGGAACATGCAGCTCAATCTCACGCGTGACGACCTCGAGCAGGCGGGCGTGCTGCCGGGCGTCACCGTCGAGCTCGAGCTCGCCCTCGAGCGCTACTACGCGATCGCTGCGCGCACATTCGCCGACGCCCGCGGGGGCGACATCATCCTCTACGAGGACGCCTACCGAAACATCGCGATCGCGATCAACGGCGGCAGCGCGTCCGACCTCTTCGGCGTCGGTCCCGGACAGGAAGTGCGGATCCACCTGAGGATGCCGTGAGCGACCTCGAGCAGAGCCTCGGCCGGCGGTTCGCTCGGCTCACGACGAACCTCGTCGTCGCGCGGCCTGCGCTCTGGCGGCTGTTCCGCCCGCTGACCCGCATGCAGTTCGACCGGTTGGCTCCGCAGTGGACTTCGATGCGCTCCACCGAGGCCTTCGCTGCCCTCGAGCTCGCGTTGGACGCGCTGCCGGCCGAGCCGCCGCACGTGCTCGACCTGGGCACGGGGACCGGGCTCGCCGCGTTCGCGGTCGCACGTCGTTTCCCGGGCGCCTCGGTCGTCGGCAGCGACATCGCCGAGGAGATGCTCGTGCAGGCGCGTGAGGCAACGCCGCCGGAGCTCGCGGATCGCGTCCGCTTCGAGGCCGCCGACGCCGCCCGGCTGCCGTTCCCGTCCGGCTCGTTCGACCTCGTCGTGCTCGCGAACATGATCCCGTTCTTCGACGAGCTCGAACGCGTGGTCGCGCCGGGCGGGCACGTGCTCTTCTCGTTCTCGGGAGGGCCGCAGACACCGATCTGGGTGCCGCCCGAGCGCCTCCGGGACGAGCTCGGCCGCCGCGGATTTACGGACTTTGCGGACTTCACGGCCGACCCGGCCACCGCGTTCCTTGCCCGCCGCGGGGAGGGGGCGTAACCTCCCGGACCAAAGGACGTTCGCGGCGCGGCAACACCGGCCCGGACGTCCTTTCTTCGCGCGGCCGCGGCTACACTGCCGTCCCGCGGCGAGGTAGCTCAGTTGGTAGAGCACACGGCTGAAAACCGTGGTGTCGCCGGTTCGATTCCGGCCCTCGCCATGTTTTCCCGCCTCGCCCGCTTCGCTTTCCGCTCGTCTCTGGCAGCGAGCCGGCTTCGCCGGCTCGCGCCTTCCTGACGGACAGCCGTACTCGGCCGCGCCCGCCTTGTCGGTCGCGGCGGCGAACTGTGCGGTTTAGGGTCGCCTGATGCGGTCGAAGGTTCTGGTTCTCGGTGCGGGCTTCGGCGGGCTCGAGCTCGCGACGGTGCTTTCTGCCGAGCTCGGCGAGGACGCCGGCGTCACGCTCATCGATTCGAACGACGCATTCGTCTTCGGGTACTCGAAGCTCGATGTCATGTTCGGCCGCACGACGCCCGACGCGGTCAGGCTGCATTACGCGGACTTCGCGAAGCCCGGCATCCGCTTTCTCGCCGAGCGGGTGACGGCGATCGAACCGGAAGCCCGCCGCGTTACGACCGACCAGGGAGTGCACGAGGGCGACTCGCTGGTGATCGCGCTCGGCGCCGACTACGACTTCGGCGCGACCCCCGGCCTCCGCGGCGGCATCGACGAGTTCTACTCGGTGCGGGGAGCCGAGTACCTGCGGAACGTGGTTGCGAGCTTCTCGGCGGGTCGCGCCGTGGTCGGCGTCTGCGGTGCGCCGTTCAAGTGTCCGCCCGCGCCGAGCGAGGCGGCGCTCCTGCTTCACGACCACCTCGCCGGGCGCGGCGTCCGTGACTCCTGCGAGATCCGGCTGGTCATGCCGTTCTCGAAGCCGATCCCGCCTTCGCCCGACGCTTCGGAGGCGCTGCTCGAAGCGTTCGGCGAGCGCGGCGTCGAGTTCGTCCCCGGGAAGCGCATCGCGTCGCTCGACCACGACCGCAACGTCGCTCTGTGTGACGACGGCTCTGAGGAGCCCTTCGACCTGTTTCTCGGCGTGCCGAAGCACCGCGCCCCGGACGTCGTCCAGGACAGCGGCATGACGGTGGACGGCTACATCCCGGTGGACGGGCGCACGCTCGCCACCTCGTATCCGGGTGTCTACGCGGTAGGCGACGTGGCCACCGTCGGCGTCCCGAAGGCGGGCGTCTTCTCGGAGCGGCAGGCGCGCGTCGTCGCCGAATCGCTGCTCGAGCAGCGGCGAGGCGGAGCGCCGCCCGAGCCGTACGACGGGCGAGGGTCGTGCTACATCGAGTTCGGGGCCGGCCGCGTCGGCCGGGTCGACGTCGAGTTCTTCTCGGGCCCGAGCCCGGTCGGGTCGCTCAGGGAGCCGTCGTCCGAGCTCGTCGCCGAGAAGCAGGAGTTCGGCTCGAGCCGCCGCGCGCGATGGTTCGGGCCCGCTCAGCCGGTCTCGTCGACGGCGTAGACCTTCTCCGGCTCGAGGGTGACGACGATCCGCGTGGCGTCCGGCGGGTCGTACTTCCGCAGGTCCGCGTCGTACTTCGCTCCGATGCGGGCGGCGAAGGCGTAGTCGTCGTCCGGCTCCACCCTGGCCCGGCCTCTCAGCTCCAGGTAGCGGTACGGGTTCGCGAGGTCGACGATTGCCAGGCTGCACTCTTGCCGCGCGCGCAGGTTGTGCGTCTTCGCGCGCTTCGAGTTGAACGAGAGGCGAACCTCGCCGTCCTCGAGCAGGAACCAGACGACCGTCAGCTGCGGGAGACGGCCATCGTCAAGCGTTGCGAAGACACCGACGTCCGCCTCGAGCAGGTCGCGGTGCGACTCGGGGACGTCGAGCGCCACTAGGACCTGACGCGCGCTGCGCCGATTCGCTCGATCAGGACGCCGACGAGCTCGTTCTTGAGCAGCACTTCGTCGGCGCCCGCCTCGCGCACTGCGGCGTGCAGCGCGGGCGCATCGTCACCGGTGAGCGCTATCAGGCACACGTTCGGGTGGTCGCGCCGGAGCCGCGCGGCGGTCGAGACGCCGTCGAGCAGCGGCATGTGCAGGTCGAGGACGACGGCGTCGGGATCCAGCTCCTCGGCGAGCTCGAGCGCCTCCAACCCGTCCGCCGCCGAGCCCACGACGGACAGCTCCGGCTGCCGATCTATCAGGTCTCGGAGGGAATCGCGAAAGGGGCGATCGTCGTCCGCGATCAGGACGCGGATCCCCCGGTCGGCGGCTTCCCGGAGCGCTTCCGTCATCAGCTCAAGGCTAGCCTTGCCCCGGTGACCGTGCAACGTAACGCGGGGGTCGCGATCATCGGCGCTGCGCTCGATCTCGGTTCTGGGCGCCGAGGCGTCGACATGGGGCCCTCGGCGATCCGCTACGCGGGGCTCGACGCGCGCATCGCGGGCCTCGGGCGCCGCTGCGAGGACTGGGGAAACGTCACGACCGCGGTCGCCGAGGCGAGCTCTGTCGGTGACGAGCGCATGCGCTTCCTGCCGCAGATCAAGGAGACGTGCGAGCGCGTGGCCGACCTCGTCGTGCGCGCCGTCGGCGAGGATTTGCTCCCGCTCGTGCTGGGCGGCGACCACTCCGTCGCGATCGGGACGCTCGGCGGCCTCGCGCGCGCTTCCGGCCCGGGCGGTGTGCTCTGGCTCGATGCGCACGGCGACCTCAACCGGCCGGGGACCTCGCCGACCGGCAACGTCCACGGGATGCCGCTTGCGGCCGCGCTCGGCCTCGCGGGGCCCGACTTCGACAGCCCTGCGTTCCGGCTGCCCGCGGTCGAGTCGTCGCGGCTGGCACTGGTCGGCGTCCGTTCGCTCGACGCGGCCGAGCGCGAGTTGCTCGGGGAGCTCGATGCCCAGGTGTACACGATGAGCGACATCGACCGGCTCACTGTCGAGCGGGTGATGCACGAGGCGCTCGAGCACGTCGCCGGGGACGGGTTCGTCCACGTGAGCCTCGATCTCGACGTGCTCGACCCCGAGGTTGCTCCCGGCGTGGGCACTCCCGTCCGCGGTGGGCTCTCGTACCGAGAGGCGCACCTCGCGATGGAGCTGGTGTCCGAGTCGGGAGTCGTCGGCTCGCTCGAGGTGGTCGAGGTCAACCCGATCCTCGACCGCGAGAACGAGACTGCGAAGCTGGCCGTCGAGCTGGTCGCGAGCGCGCTCGGCGCGCGAATCCTCTAGAGCAGAAACCGCTCGAGGGCAGCGGCCGTCTCCTCGAACGCGTCCCAGTAGACGATGTGCCCGCCCGGGACGGCGACGACCTCGAGCCCGTCGCCCAGCTCGCGCTCGTACTGCTCGAGCTGCTCCTCGCGGACTAGCCCGAACTGGGAAGCGTGGACGAGCAAGGCCGGCGTCGGGAGGACGGTCGGCGGAGGCGGCTCCGTGCAAAGCTCGCCGTAGGCGGTGACGACCGCCGCCCGGCAGTAGCGGTAGCGCAGCCGGGCGTCCGCAGAGAGCTCGAGGTGCTCTCGCATCTCCTCCTGCAGCGCCTCCCGCGGAGTGGGAGCACCGGTCGCGAGACGCCTGTCGATCGCCTCGTCCACCGTCTCGAAGGACTCGTCCAACGCCGCGTCCTCGGCGAAGTCGAGGCCGACGTGCGGGAGGATGTCGATTGCCGGGTCGAGAAGCGCGGCGCGCGCGACCTGCTCGGGCGCCCGCACGCACAGCTCGAGGACGAGCCGGGCGCCGAAGCTGTGGCCGACCCAGTCGGCGCTGTCCACGCCCGCCGCCGAGACGGTCTCGAGGACGTCGTCCACGTGGGTCGCGATGTTCCACGGCGGGTCCCAGCCCGAGCGGCCGTGGCCGCGCAGGTCCGGGGCGAGCACCCGGAAGTGTTGCGCGAGCCGCTCCTCGGCCAGCCGGCGGTAGCGCCTGCCGTGCGCGGAGACTCCGTGCAGGCAGACGAGCGGCGGAGCTTCGCGGTCGCCCCATTCGTGCAGGTGGAGCAGCATCAGCCCGAGTCGGCGAAGGCTTGGGCGAAGGCGGGCAGGCGTCTCGCGCCAGTCGCCGGCGACCGCGACGTCCGCGGTGCCTGTGACCGGCTCGGCTGAGCTCTTGAAGACGAGGATCACGGCAGCCTTGACCGAGGCCGCGGCGTGCTCGAAGTCGCCCTCCGTCTCGACGGCGACATAGAGGCGCGGCGCAACAGCCCGGCCGAGGAGCCCGATCTGCCGGCTCGGCGGCACGAGTCCTGCCTCGGCCGCTCCGCGGTCGCCGCCTACGGCCGCGTCGAGAAGCGCCGCCGCCTCGCGGAGCTCTCCCATCGCCTCGCCCACGCCCCGGCCTGCCGCGATCACCGTGTCGGCTTCGTCGAGGTCGAACGCCCGCTCGTCCGAGTGGTGCTCGACGAGGCGTGATCGCCCCGCTGCCAGGCCGTCGAGGTCGATTCTCCGAACCGAGCCGTTCAGCGTGTTGCGCGGCTCCAGCGGTTCGAACATGCGAGGGCGGACAGTCGCGAGCTGCGGCGTCGTCGCGCCCATGATCACCGAGACGATGTTTCCGCCGTACGCGGGCTTGGTCTGGATCAGGCGACCGGCGCGGTCGATCCCGAGGCCGACGCAGTCGCCGGTCATGCCGAGCTCGAGCGCGCCCGCCGCGCGTGGCCCGTAGTCGCGCCCCCGGCTCGTGGCGGGGATCAGGAGCACGTGCGGCCGCTCGCGCCGGAGAACCTGCTCGAGCGCGCTCGCCCAGACGACCGGCTCGTACTCCGCGAGCGCCGGGTCGTCCGCGACGACGATCTCCTCGGCGCCGCGCTGCGCGAGCTCGTCGGCGACGTTCGAGACGTCGTGGCCGAGGACGAGCGCGACGTTCTTGCCGCCCAGCTTGCCCGCGAGCTCGCGACCCTTCGCGATCAGCTCGAGCGAAACGCGCGCCGCCCGGCCGTCAACGGTCTCGACCACCGACCAACAGTCGTACGCGGCACCGGGTTGCTCGCCGAGGCGTTCGGGCTTGTCCCAGGGCGTTTCGGGCGCGGGCCGCTCGTCGAGGAGCTGCCGCACGCGCACGGCTGCTTCGGCGGGGTCGGTGAAGAGCTCGCGCGTCCGTTCGGGAGACACATCGCGCACGGCGAGGACCCGCGTCGGCGATCCCGGCTGGCCGAAGCGCTTGTCGCCCGGGTGCGCGTCGTCGACGAGGTCGGCCGCGGTCCAGACCGCGATCTCGCCGCCCTCGGCCGGCTCGACGTCGAGCTCGGCGTCCTCCGGCGGAGCCATGACGGAGCAGACGGCCGGGAGCTCGAGCTCGTAGAGCTCCTCGCCCTCGTCGCCGAGCCGCCGGGCGCGCAGCTTGTCGCCCGCCGCCTCGAGCGCGGTCACGTTCGTCGCCTGCCCCCAGCCGAGGAAGGCGGCGACCTCCGGGGGCACCTGCCAGGTCTCCGAGTCGAGCGTCTTCTTGCCGCAGAGGACCAGGTCGGCGCCTTCCTTCTGGATGGCCATCGCCAGGGTCCGCGAGGTGCCGAGCGTGTCGGCGACGGCGAACAGCCGGTCCGAGAGATGGATGCAGCGGTCGGCGCCGAGCGCAAGGCAGACCCGCAGGGCTTCCTCGGCCTGGGGCGGCCCCATGGTCATCGCGACGACCTCACCGCCGAGCCGCGCCGCCCAGGCCACCGCGTAGGCGTCGAACGTGTTCAACAGCAGCGGCACGCCCTCGCGCTTGAGCGACTTCGTCTCCTCGTCGAACTCGATCGCGTCTGCGCGCGGAACCTGCTTGATGAGGCAGACGATCTTCACGCGCGCGAGACTACCTGGCCGTGCTCGGCGTGCTCTACGACATCCACGGGAACCTGCCCGCGCTCGAGGCGGTGCTCGCGGACGCGGGCGAAGTGGGCGTCGACCGCTGGCTCCTCGGCGGCGACTACGGCACTCCGAGCCCGTGGCCGCTGGAGACGCTGGCCCGGCTGAAGGAGCTCGAGCCGGCGACGTGGATCCGCGGCAACGGGGAGCGCTGGCTGCGTGAGCCACCCGCTGACCGGCCGGAGGTGATGCAGTCCTACGAGCTCTTCACCGGCGGCCTGCCGGAGGACGTCGTCGAGTGGCTCTACAACCTTCCAGCGCAGGCCGAGCTCGACGGCGTGCTCTACGTCCACGGCTCGCCGCTCTCGGATGTCGAGAGCTTCGCGCCCGACCCCGAGGAAGACGAGGAGCGGATGCTCGCTGGAGTGCGCGACCGCCTGATCGTCTTCGGCCACAGCCATCAGCAGTTCCGGCGGCCTGGCCCGGACGGCACGGATCTCCTGAACCCGGGCTCGGTCGGGATGCCGCTCGACGGCGACAGCCGCGCGGCCTGGGCGACGTTCGACGGGGACTTCACCTTCCGTCGCACCGAGTACGACACGCAGAAAGCCGCGGACGCCTATCGCGCGATGGGCGGCGACTTCGGCGACATGGCAGCCGCCCGGATCGAGCGCGGCTCGGACTAGCCGGTCAGGTGACTTGGAGTTGAGCCTCCGCCGGGATCGCTTGGTCGCGCATTCGGGGCCACGCGGCCAGCACGAAGGTGACAACGGCCCAGGCGAGTGCCGCCCATGCCCAGGCGTGGCCTTCGCTGCCCGCTGCTGAAGGCGGAGCGAGGAGGCACGAGATTGCCCATGCGCCCGCCGCGATCGACGCGCTGAGGGCCGGGATTCGCCAGCCCGAGGTCCGAGCCGCGGCGAGGAGCATGAGAAGGACGACGAGGAGCGCGAGCGCCGCCATCACGGTCCAGTGGTGAAGACCGTTGGATACAGCATCGGCGGGCGGAAGATCCCGTCGCTGGGCGGAGGCCATCCGCCAGGCATAGACGAGAGCTGGACCAGCGGCAACGGTTGCGAGCGCGAGCATCCTCGGTTCCAGGTGCCGCCCCCGGGCGAGGAACGTCTGCCGCGCCGGATGCAGCGCGAGCAGGACGGCCGAGGCCACGGCGATTCCGCCCGCGAGCGCGAAATACCATCCTGCTCGGCCGGCGGCACCCGCGATGGCAAGCGCCGCCGCGACGAGTGCCGTTTGCTGAATTCCGGCGATCCGCCTCTCCGGGCGGCGAAGCTGGCTGAGCAAGCCGAGCGGAAGGATCACCCCGAAGACCGCGCCCCAACCCACGTCGAGGACCTGGTTGCGGGCCTGATCCACGTAGCCGGTGAACCCGTCGACGAAGTCGATCAACCCGAAGTTGATCGTCAGCGAAGCGAAGGCGACGACGAGCGCCACCGCCTTCAGGCCCGTCGTGCGAGCTGTGTGCGCCATAACCCGACCCTACCTCCGATCGAGTGGAGGCAGGATCCCGGCTCACAGGCTCACAGGCTCGCGTCGAGGGAGATCTCGACGTTTCCCTTAAGAGCCTGGGAGACCGGGCAGTTCTCTTTCGCGGCTTCGGCTGCCTCGAGGAAGGCGACGCCGTCGATGCCGTCGACCTCGCCCCGGATCGTGATGCGGATCGAGGTCAGCTTGAAGCCCTCGCCGACCTTGTCGAACGAGGTCGTCGCTTCGGTCTCGAGCCGCTGCGGCGGAGTCCCTTCCCGGGCGAGGCCCGCGGCTAGGGCCATCGAGATGCACGTCGCGTGTGCCGCCGCGATCAGTTCCTCGGGACTCGCGCCCTCAGCGTCTTCCGCTCGCGCCGACCAGCTCATGTCCGTGTCGACGGAGCCACTCTCGGTCGTGACGTGGCCGGAGCCGTGAACCAGGTCGCCGTCCCAGGTCGCCCGCGCAGTCTTCTCAGTCGCCATCGTTTGCCTCCTCTTCGCCCGACCCGGAAGGCCGGTAGTAGGTCCGTCCGCGCAACTCTTCCGGCAGGAACTCGAGGTCAAACCCGCTCGGGTCGTCGTGCGGGTAGACGTAGCCCTTGCCGCGGCCGAGCTTCTTCGCCCCGTAGTAGTGCGTGTCGCGGAGCGAGTCCGGCGGGCGCGCCTGGCCGTGCTCGCGGACGTCGGCCGATGCTTCCTTCAGCGCCACGTAGGACGCGTTCGACTTCGGCGCCCGCGCCAGGTAGATCGCGGCCTGCGCGAGGTTCAAGCGCGCCTCCGGCAAGCCCACGTGCTCTACGGCGTGGGCAGCCGCGACCGCGACCAGGAGCGCACGCGGGTCGGCGTTGCCGATGTCCTCGGAGGCGAGCACGATCATCCGCCGCGCGATGAAACGGGCGTCCTCGCCGCCCTCCAGCATCGCGGCCAGGTAGTACACCGACGCGTCCGGGTCGGAGCCGCGCATCGACTTGATGAACGCCGAAATGAAGTCGTAATGCGCGTCGCCGCCCTTGTCGTAGACGAGCGGTCGCTTGCGGGCGGCGTCCTCCACGTGCTCCTCGGTGACGGCCGTCCCCTCGGCGCGCCCCGTCTGGGCGGCGAGCTCGAGGATGTTGAGCGCGTTGCGCGCGTCGCCTCCGGCACGACGAGCGACCAGCCCGACGAGGTCGTCGCCGAGCTTCGTGTCCAGCGCCTCGGCTCCGCGCCGCACGATCAGGGCGAGCTCTTCCTCGGAGAGCGGCTCGAGCTCGTAGATCTGGCAGCGGGAGAGAAGCGCCGAGTTGACCTCGAAGTACGGGTTCTCGGTGGTCGCTCCGATCAGCGTGACGAGCGCCTCCTCGACCGCCGGCAGGAGCGCGTCCTGCTGGGCCTTGTTGAAGCGGTGGATCTCGTCGAGGAAGAGGATCGTCCGCCGGCCGGAGCCGCCGAGGCTGTCGCGGGCCCGGGCGAGCACGGCGCGCACGTCCGAGACCGTGGCCGACACCGCGGAGAGCTCCTCGAAGGCGGCGCCCGTCGTCTCGGCGACGATCCGCGCGAGGGTCGTCTTGCCGCTCCCGGGCGGGCCGTAGAGGATCATCGAGCCGACGCGGTCCTCGCGGATCGCGAGCCGCAGGGCCGAGTGCTCGCCGAGGACGCTCTCCTGGCCGACGAACTCGTCGAGGGTTCGGGGCCGCAGGCGCGAGGCCAGCGGCGCCAGCTCGCTGATCCGTTCCTGCGCCGCGTCTGCGAAAAGGTCGCTCACCCCGGAAGTATGCTCCTGACTTGCTCCGCGACGAGGTCACGCAGCTCCTGCAGGAGCTGATCCGGCTCAACACGGTCAACCCGCCGGGGAACGAGACGCAGGCGGCCGAGCTGCTGCGCGACTACCTCGCCGAGAACGGCGTCGAGAGCGAGCTGTACGCGAAGGTCCCGGAGCGGGCGAACCTCGTCGCGCGCATTCCCGGGAGTGGGGACGGGCCGAGCTTCTTGCTGCTCTCGCACACGGACACGGTCGTCGCGGACCCGAACGAGTGGCAGGTCGATCCGTGGTCGGGAGAGCTGCGCGACGGCGAGATCTGGGGCCGCGGCGCGCTCGACATGAAGGGCGAGGTCGCGGCCAGCGCGGTCGCGATCGCGTCGCTTGCCCGCGAGGGGTTCAAGCCGCGCGGCGACCTGATCTTCGTCGCGGCCGCCGACGAGGAGGTCGGGAACGACTTCGGCCTGCCCTGGCTCTGCAGCGAGCACCCCGAGGCCGTCCGCGCCGACTACTGCCTCAACGAGGGCAGCGGCGAGCGGATCGAGCTCGCGGGCCGGGCGTTCTACCTCTGCTCGACCGCCGAGAAGATGAGCTCGCCGTTCCGGGTTCGCGTGAACGGCCGCGCCGGCCATGCCTCGATGCCCGGGATCGCGGACAACGCGCTCGTCAAGGCGGCCCCGCTGATCGAGCGGCTGGCCGCCTACCAGCCGGAGTTGCGTCTCGAGGGCGAGGCGGCGGCGCTGGTCGAGGCGGTCGCCGGCGAGAAGCTCGAGGCGTCACAGGCGCTCGAGCTCGCGCGAGAGCTCGACCCCTTCGCGGCCGACCTCCTCGAGCCGCTGCTTTCGTTCACGCTCTCGCCGACCATGATCTCCGCCTCGGAGCGGCGCAACGTGATCCCGTCGACCTGCGAGATCGTCGTCGACTGCCGACTGCTCCCCGGCCAGACGCAGGCGGACGTGGAGCCGATCCTGCGCGAGGTGCTCGGCGAGGGCGACTACGAGCTCGAGTGGATCGAGGGCCGCGGCGGGACTCGCTCGCCGTTCGAGGGGCCGCTGTGGGACGCCGTCCAGTCGTGGGTCGCCGAGTCGGAGCCGGGTGCCACGGCGGTGCCTGTCTGCGTCGCCGGGTTCACCGACAGCCACTGGCTGCGCGAGTCGTTCGGCACCGTCGCCTACGGCTTCTTCCCGAGCCGCTACATGAGCCCGGAGCTCGCGGCCCGCCTGATCCATTCCGCCGACGAGCGCATCGCGGTCGACGACCTCGCGCTCGGCGTCGACTGTTTCCGCCACGTCGCCCAGGCGGTCTGCGGCTAGGCTCTTCGCGATGAGCGCGGAAGATCGCGACGACAAGATCCGACTCGGCGGGATGGCGCTGCTGAACGGCGTGCTCGTGCACGGGCCGAACGCCTGGGCCTGCGCGGTCCGGACGAAGGACGGCGAGCTGAAGGTCGTCGGCGAGATCAAGCCGATCCGCGCGAGCAGGGTTCGGTCTCCGCTGCTGCGCGGCCCTGCGCGGCTGGCGGAGGTGTTCGCGCTTCTGCCGGTGGTCAGGCGTCGGCTGCCCGAGGCGCGGCTCCCGTTCCAACGGCCGGGCGTCATCGCGGCGATGTTCGCGACCGCGGCCACCGTCCGCGTGGTCAAGGGCTCCCGAACCCTCACACCCTTCGCGCGAGAGCTGGTCAGCGGCCTGCTCTCGGCGGTTCCGGCCATGCTCGCCCTGCGCGGATCCGACCTCGCCGCCTACCACGGTGCGGAGCACATCTCGATCGGCAGCTACGAGCACGGCGCCCCGCGCGAGAAAGAGCACGAGCGCTGCGGCTCGCACATGCTGGGGCCGATGCTCGCGACCTCGGCGGTAGCCGGCGCCATGGCCTCGAAGGCGCCTGCCCACCTGCGCCCAGGAGCCCGCGTCGCGGGTCAGCTCGGCGCGCTCGCCGCCTCGACGGAGATCTTCAGCTGGATGGTGCGCAATCCGGAGAATCGGCTCGCCCGCGCGCTCGCGAAGCCCGGGCACGAGCTTCAGCACCGGCTCGCGACCGCGGAGCCCTCACCGGAGCAGCTCGAAGTCGCGGAGGCCGCGCTCGCGCGCTGCCTCGAGCTCGAGCTTGCAGCCGATGGAGACGACGCGCAGAGAAACTAGGCGGCTTCCGCCAGAAGTCTTCGAGCTCCCCGTCGAGAAGATGCGGGAGGGCTACTACACCGACGCCTACTTCAACCACACCCGCGAGGTGCTCCTGCGCGACGACCGCCACCCGCGCGTCGTGATGCAGGTCTTCCAGAAGAAGAGCTCGTACCTCGGCGGGATCGACGAGGCGATCGCGATCCTCAAGCTCTGCGCGGACGACTGGGACGACCTCACCGTCCACGCGCTCCACGACGGCGACCTGCTCGAGCCGTACGAGTCCGTCATGACGATCGAGGGCGACTACACCGGCTTTGCGCACCTCGAGACGGTCTACCTCGGCACCCTCGCGCGGCGCACGCTGATCACGACCAACGTCGTGCGCGTGCTCCAGGCCGCGAACGGCAAGCCGATCATCTTCATGCCGGCCCGCCACGACCACCATCGCGTGCAGACGGGCGACGGTTACGCGGCGTTCGTCGCGGGCCAGGTCGTCGGCACCGAGATCGGCGTCACCTCGGAAGCGCAGGCCTCCTGGTGGGGCGGCCGCGGCCTCGGGACCGTCCCGCACGCGCTGATCGGCTCGTACGGGGGAAACACGGTGCTGGCCGCGACGCGCTTCGCCGAGCACGCCGACCCCGACATCAACATCACGGTGCTCGTGGACTTCGAGAACGACTCGGTCAAGACCGCGCTCGAGGTTGCGCGCGCTTTGGGCCCACGGCTCTGGGGCGTCCGGCTCGACACCTCCGGGCAGCTCGTCGACCGCTCGCTCTGGGACGAGATGGGCGACTTCGACCCGCGCGGCGTGAACGAGCGGCTCGTCCGCAAGGTGCGCGAGGCCCTCGACGGCGACGGGTTCGAGCACGTGAAGATCGTGGCGTCGGGCGGTTTCACGGTCGACCGCATCCGCGCGTTCGAGCAGCGTGGGGTGCCGGTCGACTCGTACGGCGTCGGCTCCCAGCTGATCCGCGGCGAGAACGACTTCACCGCGGACATCGTCATGACCGACGGCCGCCCGTCCGCCAAGGAGGGTCGCCGCTACCGCCCGAACCCGCGCCTCGAGCTCGTCAGCTGACCGTCTCGCAGGGCGCGAGAACCAGCTGCGCTCGCGGCAGGTCGAACGTGACGGCGAAGCGACGCAGGAAGGCGTCGCCGACGAGACCGTCGTAGATGATCCGCTGGAACATGACCTCCGGAGCCTCCTGTGCGAGGTCTGGGGCGCCATCGGGGTGGACACGGCCGTCGAGTCGTGTGAAGAACCGCGTGAACTCATGGCCGGTCTCGTCGACGCCCTCCACGCGGCGGGTGGCCTCGCCGCCGAGGTCGGCGCCGAGCTCGGGCGCGAGGCGCTCGTCGAGGATCAGCGCGTCGCTTCCCATGTCGACCTCGGTCCAGACCGAGCGGGTGTTGGGAAGCGTCAGACGGCAGAACGCGGTCAACGACGGCCCGTCGCGCTCGAGCCGGAGATCGAGCCCTGTTCCGCGGGCCCTGCGCGCGGCGAGGGACTCTGCAGTCTCGAGCACGATCTCCCCACGGCAGTAGTCCACGGTGAAAGGCGTCTCGGCGAAGAACGTCAACGAGATGAACCCGCCGAGCTCGCGGACCTCGACGGGAAAACCGCTCATGTCGAGGATGCCCACGACCATGTCGTCCTGCTCGAGGTCGCCGACGGCCACAGACGCGGCGCGCGCGAGCGGCAAGGTGACTTCCTGCCCGGACATTCTGCGCCCGGTGAAGGAGCTGCCCAGCGGACGGACGCCCGCCGCTTCGGCGAGAGAATCGGCCACGATCGTCGGCCCGATCCCACTGTCGAGCACGAAGCGGGTTTGCACTCCGCCAATTCCGCCGATTGTGGCCGGGACGGTGATCAGGTGGTGAAGGCGGCCAAACTCGAGCGCGGTCACGAGGCCGGCGCCGTTCGCGCCATCGCGATCCCGGGCCAGCTCTCGATCGGATCCTCCGAGCGGACGACGTGCATGCCGGCCCCGGCGAAGCGCTCGAAGGCCGCGTCTGCTTCGTACGTGTAATCGGCGACGCCGGGCACGACGACCGGCGACGTGCAGTCCTCCAGCAGGTAGACCTTCTGCGCGAGGCCCGGGTAAGGCGAGCCGAGCAGGTCGTCGATCGTCCAGGCGACGCAGTGGCTCTTCGCCTGTCCTGCGATCACGACTGCGTCGAAAGAGAACAGCATCTCGAGCAGCGGCGAGTTCTTTTCGCCGAGCAGCTCGCCGTCAGGCCCGCGCGTCACCTCGGGGCCGAGCACCGAGTAGTGCTCGGTGAGCGGGAGGTGGCCCTTGGGCTGGAACGCCGGCTGGGAGCGGCGCGCGATTGCGTGGAAGAAGATCGCCTCATGGATCGCGGAGACGAGCGCGTTCCCGATGCCGCCGAGCATTGCGTGGTATGGCCAGATGGTGAGCTCGTACCGGCCGGTCGCGGCGAGCGCGCTCGTGTAGTGGGCGAGGTGCCGCTTCGCGTAGTCCGGCTCCAGCCCGAGAGCTTCGGCCACGCCCGGGTCGACACGCCAGCGGCCGGCGGCGACGTCGGCGGCCGAGATCTGCGTGTAGGGCTGCGGGTGGCGGCCTTCCTCGTCGATGAGCCAGACCGCGTGGAAGACCTGCATCGCCTGATGCGTGTCCAGCGTCGGGACGACCTGCGTGATCACGTCGAGGTTGCGATAGAGGAACTCGCACAGCCGGCGGTTGTCGTCGACCGCGCCGGTGCCCGAGCGCCCGCCGACGAAGAGCTCGAAGCCCGGGATGCAGAACGTGTTCTGGACGTCCACGGCGACGAGGCAGATGCGCGACGCATCCTCAGCCGCCGGCCGCAGCCCGTGCTCGCGTGACCATGCCTCGGCCTCTCGTGCGCGCTCCTCGTAGGGAACGCGCCAGACCTCGCCGACGGTCTCGGGGTCGAAGTGCGGAGGGACGGGGAGCACGCGGCCTAGTCTACGAACGTGCAGGAGCCGCCCCTCGTCGCACGCGCGCTCGAGCTGGAGCGCCGGCTCGGGTTCACGCACTCGTCGATTCCGGAGGTGGGCCGCCTGCTGCACCTGCTCGCGGCCCAGCGAGGGCGCACGCGCGTCGGCGAGCTCGGGACCGGCTGCGGCGTGGGAGCCGCGTGGATCGTCTCCGCGCTCCCGCCGGCGGTTCCGTTCGTGACCGTCGAGCTGGACGAGACGCTTGCGCGCGCCGCGGCCGAGCTCTTCGCCGAGGACGAGAACGTTCGCGTCTTTCAGGGCGACTGGCACGAGCTGATGCCGCCGGAGGCGCCGTTCGACCTGCTCTTCTACGACGGTGGCGGCAAGCAGCACCCAGAACGAGACGGCGATCAGGTCGTCGGGCTGCTCGCGCCCGGCGCGACCATCGTCATGGACGACCTCACGCCCGGCCGCACGACGCACGACGTCGTGCGCGAGTTCTGGCTCAACCATCCCGAAATCGCGGCCCTGGAGATCCTCACCACGCCCGAGGCCGCGGCGATCGTCGGCACGCGCCGCGCTTGACGCGGGCCTGAAAGGCGCTCATAACGAGAGAGGATGGATTGGCTGGTCGTTTTCCGCGACGAGTTCGCGAACTGGTTGCCGCTGCTCTTCGCGGTGATGCTGATCCTGATGGTCTACATCCTCTGGCGCACCCTCCAGGTGATGCCGAAGGTGACCGCCGCGAAGACGATCACCTCCAGCTCGAAAGTCTCGTGGGACGACGTCGCCGGCCTCGACGAGGCCAAGGGGGAGCTGCACGAGGTGATCGACTTCCTGCGCGACCCCGAGCGCTTCGGCCGGCTGGGCGCGCGCGTCCCGAAGGGGATTCTGCTCTACGGGCCACCCGGCACCGGCAAGACGCTGCTCGCCAAGGCGATCGCCAGCGAGGCGGGCGCGAAGTTCTTCGCCCAGAGCGCGTCGGCGTTCGTCGAGATGTTCGCCGGCCTCGGTGCCGCGCGCATCCGGAAGCTTTTCGAAGAGGCCCGCAAGCACGCGCCCGCGATCATCTTCATCGACGAGCTCGACGCGGTCGGCGCGCAGCGCACCGGCCACGGGTTCTCGCGCGAGCAGGACCAGACGCTGAACCAGCTGCTCGTAGAGCTGGACGGCTTCGAGGCGCGTGAGCAAGTGATCGTGATGGGCGCGTCCAACCGGCTCCAGGACCTCGATGCCGCCCTACTCAGGCCGGGCCGCTTCGACCGCCAGGTGCTCGTCGCCGCGCCGGACCTCGCGGGCCGCGAGGCGATTCTCGTCGTCCACACGCGCGGCAAGCCGCTCGGGGAGGACGTCGACCTCATGTCGGTCGCGCGCCAGACGGCCGGCCTGACCGGCGCGGAGCTCGAGAACATCGCCAACGAGGCAGCGATCTTCGCCGGCCGCACCGGCCAGAAGGAGCTACTGCAGGCCGACTTCGAGAACGCGATGGAACGGGTAGTCGCAGGGCTTCAGCAGCGCAAGGTCATGACCGAGAAGGAGCGGCGCATCGTCGCCTACCACGAGGCCGGCCACGCGATCATGTCGCACCTGACCGGCGATCTGCTCCCGGTGCACAAGGTCACGATCGTCTCGCGCGGAAGCGCGCTCGGCTACACGCTCAACCTGCCGAGCGAGGAGCGCTACCTGCACACGACCGAAGAGTTCGAGGACCTGCTCAAGGTCTACCTCGCCGGTCGCGCGGCCGAGCAGGTCGTGTTCGGGCGGATCACCAACGGCGCCGCCAACGACCTCGAGAAGGCGACCGAGCTCGCCCGTGCGATGGTCTTCGACTACGGGATGTCGAATGCGACCACCTCGCGGACGATGCGCGCCGACAACTACGCGCTCTCGGAGGAGACGAAGGCGGTTCGCGACCACGAGCAGGCCCGCCTCACCGACGAGGCCTTCGCCGAGGCGATTCGTCTCCTGCAGAAACACCGCGCCTCCCTCGACCGGATCGCGCTCGCCTTGCTCGACAAGGAGACGCTCGACAAGGACGAGCTCGCGCAGCTGCTCGATGGGATCGAGGCCGAGTACCAGTCCTCCGAGACTGTCGGCACGGTTCGAATCGTCGCAGCGGACTAAGGAGGGCTAGCATCGCCCGCGTGGACCCGCGCGGAATTCACCACCTCGGCGTCGCCGTCGCCGATCTCGACGAGGCGGTCGCGACCTACGAGCGTCTGCTCGGCGCGGAGCTGGAGCACCGCGAGCTGGTGCCGGACCAGGGCGTCGAGGCCGCGTCGCTGCGCGTCGGCGCGGGCCGCGTCGAGCTGCTGGCCTCGCTCGGAGAGGAGACGCCGGTCGGCAAGTTCCTCGCAAAGCGTGGCCCCGGCATGCACCACGTCGCCTACGAGGTCGAGGATGTCGGCGAGGCGCTCGGCGAGCTCTCCGCGCAGGGGGCGGAGCTGATCGACGAGCAACCGCGGCAGGGCATGTTCGGGCTCGAGGTCGCGTTCGTCCATCCAGACTCGATGCACGGCGTTCTCGCGGAGATCGTGAGCGGTGGCTGACGAGCGGGTCAGGGTCGAGGTCGCTTTCGACGGCGGCCAGGTGCTCTCCGTGCTCGTGGCCGCCGACGCGGCCGAGGAGCTGGAGCGCGCGCTCGGCGGTGCCGCAGGCGCAGGCTCCTGCGCCCTCGAGGCGGAAGACGGGCGCTACGTGATCGCCCTCGGCAAGGTCGTCTACGTCAAGCGTTTCATGCGGGAATCCCGCGTCGGCTTCACCCCGAGTTAAAGCCGCGGGATTGCGGGCATGCCTACTTCCATGGCGGCGAGCGCGCCGAATGCGACTGCGCAGGCCGATGTGCGTGCGCTGGTCGCGCGCGCTCAGGCAGGCGAGCGGGCTGCGCTCGAGGAGCTGTACCTGCTCCACTTCGACCGCATCTACAGCTACCTGCACCTGAGCGTCGGAAACCGGCACGACGCCGAGGACCTGACCACGCAGACGTTCCTGAAGATGCTCGAGGCGATCGGCCGCTTCCGCTGGCAGTCGGCGCCGTTCTCAGCCTGGCTCTTCCGGATCGCGCACAACCTGGCGATGGACCACTTCCGCGCGACGAAGCGGTGGCAGCCGGAGGAAGAGGTCCCGGAGCCCGTCGAGGCCGAGAGCTCTGCCGAGGAAGCCGCGCTCCACTCGATCGGCCGCAAGAGCATGCTGCAGCTGATCGAGAACCTCTCCCACGAGCAGCAGCAGGTGCTCACGCTCAAGTTCGTCTTCAACTTCTCGAACGGCGAGGCCGCCGCGATCCTCGGCAAGACCGAGGGCGCGGTGAAGTCGCTGCAGCACCGCGCGCTCGCCTCCCTGCAGAAGCAGATCTCGTCAAGCTAGCGGCGTGCTGCGCGTAGGAATCGTCGGGCTGCCGGGCTCGGGCCGGTCGACGCTGTTCGCCGCGCTGACCGGCGGGCAGGGGCCGGTCGGTACGGTGCCGATCCCGGACGAGCGGCTCGAGCCGGTCGCCGTGATCGAGAGCTCCGCCAAGATCACGCCGGTCGCGCTCGAGGTCGTCGACGTGCCGGGAACCGGGCCTGCGCTCCTCGGGAACCTGCGCCAGATGGACGCGTTGCTCGGCGTCGTCGACGCGTTCTCCGGGACGCGCGACACGGCAGCCGACCGTGAGGCTCTGCTGCTGGAAATGGTCGTCGCCGACCGAGACCACGTCGAGGGCCGGCTCGAGCGGGTGCGGACGCAGGCGAAGTCGGGCGACCCCCGGTTGCGCGAGGAGGTCGCCGAGCTCGAGCGGGTGCTCGCGCACGCGGAGGCCGGGCATCCGTTGTCCGAGTACCCGGGTCAGCTGCCGCGCGAGCTCGAGCCGCTGACGACCAAGCCGCTCGTCGCGATCGAGAACGGGCCGTCGGCAGTCGACCTCAAGCTCGAGGCCGAGCTCGCCGAGCTTCCGCCGGCGGAGGCCGCCGAGTTCAGGGAGGGCCCGTCCGCGCTCGAGTCGGTGCTGCGGGACGTCTTCGCGGGGGCGGACCTGATCACGTTCTTCACCGCCGGGCCGACCGAGACGCGGGCCTGGACGCTGACGCGAGGGCAGACCGCGCTCGACGCGGCCGAGGCGATTCACACCGACATCGCACGGGGCTTCATCCGCTGCGAGGTGATCCCGTGGGACGAGTTCGTCGAGGCCGGCACGCGCGCCGAGGCCCGGCGCCGGGGCCTCGAGCGCGTGGAAGGAAAGACCTACGTCGTCGCGGACGGTGACGTCTTGAACGTCCGCTTCAACGTCGGCTAGCAGCAGCCGCCGCCGCAGCAACCGCCACCATCGCAGCAGCTCATGCGTCCTCCTTTCGTCGCTTGTCCGCATGATACATTGATGGACATCGATGCAAGCTCTTCCTGTCATCAACCAGCCGTGTTGCGCGCCGGGTGCGCCTCCCCTCGCGCGGGCCGAAGCCGAGAGGCTCGCGGCGCGGTTCAAGGCGCTCGGGGATCCGGCTCGCGTCGAGATCGTCAACCGGCTCGCAGGCGCTGACGAGGTCTGCGTGTGCCGCCTGGACATCGGCCTCTCGCAGCCGACCGTCTCGCACCACCTGCGAGTTCTGCGCGAGGCCGGGCTGGTCGAGGTCGCACGCAAGCGCGGAACGTGGGTCTACTACCGGCTCGTGCCCGAGGCCGTCGAGCAGCTCGCCTTCGCGCTCGGCGGGACCGCGTGAGCCCGCCGCGCGTCCTCTTCGTCTGCGTCCAGAATGCCGGGCGCTCTCAGCTGGCGCAGGCGCTCTACGAGCGTCGCGGCGGCGAAGCGCGGTCGGCCGGATCGAAGCCTGCCGAGCGCGTGCACCCCGAGGTCGTCGAGGTGCTGCGGGAGGTGGGCATCGACATCGAAGGCCGCGAGCCGCGCGGGATCTCGCGCGACGATGTCGAGTGGACGGACCTCGTGGTGACGATGGGCTGCGGCGACGCGTGCCCGGTGCTGCCGGGGAAGCGCTACGTGGACTGGGAGCTGCCCGATCCGTCGGAGATGTCGCTCGACCAGGTACGCGCGCTGCGCGACGAGATCGAACGCCGAGTCAGTCGACTGGACGCGTAGCCGCCGTAGCGTCGAGCTGGTTCGCGTGGTAGAGGACTGACGCCTCCGCCGTGCGGGCGGCCCTTGCGTCGTGGTGCACGGCGACCGCGTGCAAGAGCTCGGCACGCGCGTTGGACGCGAGCGCCGTGGAGCGCTCCTCGATCAGACGCAGCCCGAGGTGGACGTGGCCGAGCAGTCGGCCCTCTTCGGTCTGCCGGAAGGTCGGCCCGCGCTCGAGCTCGCGTGTGCGGCCCACGTCGTGGAGCAGCGCAGCCGCCAACAGCAGATCCACCCGCAGGCGCGGGTGCAGCTGCGCCGCTTCTCGGCAGAGGGTCGCGACGCCGACCGTGTGCTCGAGGAGACCGCCTGCGTACGAGTGGTGAGTCTCGGCCGCCGGCAGCCCCCGCAGCGCCGCGCGCAGCGGCTCGTCCGCCAGGAAACGGCCGACCGTCTCGCGGAGCCCGTCGTGCGAGATCTCGCTCGCGAGGAACTCGAGGAAGCCGTCCAGCTCCGCAGCGTCGCGGCGCATCGCCGGCGCGAGCTCGGCCGGGTCGGCCTCTGCCGCCTCCAGGGAGCGCACGTCCAGCTGCAGCCGGTCGCGGAACTTCTCGACCCTGCCGAGCACGTGAACGGCGTCGCCCTCGCCGAAGCGGCCGTCGAGCAACTCGACGTCCGACCAGACGCGCGCTTCGATCCGCCCGCTGGGGTCGACGAGCTCGAGGGCGAGGTAGGAGGCGCCGGCCTTCGTGCGCCGCCGCTCCTTGCGCGCGACGGCGTAAACGCCCTCGACGACTCGGTCCTCGGCGAGGGATGCAATCGCGCTCACGCTGATAGTTTCACGGCCATGGCGGATGTCCGGCCGTTCCGTGCGGTGCGCTATGACGAGACCGTCGCGGGGCCGCTCGCCGAGCTCGTCGCGCCTCCGTACGACGTGATCTCTCCCGACGAGCGCGAGGGCTTTCTCGCAAAGAGCCCGCACAACGTCGTCCACTTGACGCTCCCCGCAGAGGAGGCCGAAGCCCGCCGGCTCTGGGACGACTGGCGCGCCGACGGCGTCCTGGTCAACGAGCCGGAGCCCGGCTTCTGGTGGCTTTCGCAGGACTACGTTGGCCCGGACGGGGTCGGGCGCACGCGCGAAGGGGTGGTCGCCGCGCTGACGGCCGAGCCCTACGAGCGGCGCGTCGTCCTGCCGCACGAGCGGACGCACCGCGGGCCGAAGGAAGGGCGCCTGCGCCTCATGCGCGAGGTCGAAGCCCAGCTCGAGCCGCTCTTTTTCCTCTACGAGGGCGAGCCGCCGGCGCGGCGGCCGGACCGCGAGCCCGACATCGAGGTCGAGGGCGCACGCCTCTGGCGCCTCCCGCCCGACGGGATCCAGGAGGCCTTCACCGACAGGCAGCTCCTGATCGCGGACGGACACCACCGCTACGAGACCGCGCTGGCCTACAGGCCCGACGTCGAGGTGCTCGCCGTGCTCGTCAGCCTCGACGATCCCGGCCTGATGATCTTCCCGACGCACCGCGTCTTCGAGCGCGCCCCGCCGAGCAGCTGCCGAGCAGCTCGCCGAGCAGCTCGCCGCCGAGGAGACGCTGCCGGATCCGGAGAGGGCCCTCGAGGCGCTCGAGCGCGTCCCGCACGACCGGGCCGCAGCGGTCGTCTACCGGGACGGGCGTTCCGAGCTGGCCGTCGACGGGAACGAGCTCGACGTGCAGCTCGTCGACCGCCTCGGCCACGAGGGCATCAGCTACACCCCGGACTGGCAGCAGGCCGTGCGCGCAGTCGACTCGGGCGAGGCCGAGGTCGCGGTGTTGATGCGCCCGACGAGGATCGAGGACGTCTTCGCCGTCGCCAAGCGCGGCGAGACGATGCCGCAGAAGAGCACCTACTTCTATCCGAAGCTCGTCTCGGGCCTGCTCTTCCTGCCTCTTGCGTGACGACTGGCTGAGCGTCTGCCGCGAGGCGGTCGCGGACGTGCACGGCGTGCTGCGCGAGCTTCCGACGCGTGACGAGCGCGAGGTCGTCGTCGGCGAGGGCGAGGGCGGGGACGAGACCACCGCGGTCGACGCCGAGGCCGAGAAGGTGATCCTCGCGCGGCTGCAGGCGATCGAGGGCGCGACGATCGTCTCGGAGGAGGTCGGCGAGATCCGGGGTGAGGGAAACCTGCGCATCGTCGTCGACCCGATCGACGGCTCGCTCAACGCCAAGCGCGGGATCCCGTTCTTCTCGCTCTCGATCGCGATCGCCGAGGGCGAGACGATGGACGACGTCGTCTTCGGGTTCGTGCACGACTTCGGCAGCGGCGAGGAGTGGACGGCCGAGCGCGGCGGGGGCGCATGGTTGAACGGTGGCGACCTCGGGCCGACGAAGCCGCGCGAGGAGATCGAGATCCTCTCGTTCGAGGCGACGCTCACCTCGTCGGTGGCCGAGAAGGCCGCTGCGATGGTCGGGCTCGCCTACCGGCTGCGGATCATGGGCTCGCTCGCGCTCTCGCTCTGCCACCTGGCGGCCGGGCGCGTGGACGCCGTCTGCTCGCTCAAGGGTGCGCGCGCCGTCGACATCGCCGCCGCGCAGCTGCTCGTGCGCGAGCGCGGTCTTGCGATCGACCTGCCGGAGGCGCCGCCCTTCGGCGAGGCGCCGCTCGACACCGAAGGCCGCTCGCGGGTCGTGGCCGCTGCGACGCCGGCGGTCGCCGCGGAGCTCTTCGCCCGGCTCCAGTGATCTACGACGTGTGCACGGGATAGCGCAGATGCGTAACACCCACACCAGTGACGACTGTCGGACTCCCAAGGACGACCGGTGTGCTCGCGAGGTCGTCGAACAGCCGCACTCCTGCGCCTAGCAACACGGCAGCCAGGTCGATGTGGATCTCGTCGAGCAGCCCGGCGTCCAGGATCTGCTGGATCGTTTGGGCGCCGTGCACTCCCACGGACTTCGGGCCGGCAGCCGATTTCGCCTGGGCGACGGCGCTTTCGATGCCGTCGGTGACGAACTGGACTGTCGAGCCGGGCCGCGGCCAGCCGTCGGGCACCTGATGGGTGACGACGAAAGCGGGCACATCGAACGGGTGCTGGCCGCCCCAGCCGTCGGCGCGCTCGAACGTGCGCCGGCCGGTGAGCATGGCCCCGATCTCGGTCATGAGGCCTCTCAGGTGGTCGGCGCTCGGCTCCGAGACGTTGAACGTGAAGGCCGAGGTCGGTGTGGGGACCTCGACGTCGCCCGAGAAGTACCAGTCGAAGACTTCGTCCACCCCGTCGTTCTCGTCGGCGACGTACCCGTCGAGAGACATCGACATGAGTGCAATCACCTTGGTCATGGTCCGAGCGTACTAACGCCTGAGCGCAGTCGGGGTAGCACACGTTGCTACGCTCGGACCGCGATGGAGCCTTCGCGCGAAGAGATCCTGAAGGCGCTCGAGCAGGTCATCGACCCCGAGCTGAAGCGGAACGTCGTCGAGCTCGACATGGTCCGCGACGTCCGGATCGACGGGGGCGACGTCACCGTCGAGATCGCCCTCACGGTCGCGGGCTGTCCGCTCCGCTCGAGCTTCGAGGAGCAGGTCGGCAGGGCGCTTGCGCCGGTCGGCGGCGTCGAGCGGGTGCAGCTCGAGTTCGACGTGATGACGCCCGAGGAGCGCGCCGCGCTCACCGCCCGCCTGCGCGGCTCCGTGACCGACCGGACGAAGGGCATCGCGCTCGACCGGTCGACGCGCGTGCTCGCGATCGCGAGCGGCAAGGGCGGCGTCGGCAAGTCCACGCTCTCCGCCAACCTCGCGGTGGCCTTCTCAAAGCTCGGCCAGCGCACGGGGATCCTCGACGCGGACGTCTACGGCCACTCGATCCCGCATCTGCTCGGGATCGACCAGAAGCCGGTCGCCGTCGATCGCATGATCGTGCCGCCGGTCCGCGGCGATCTGAAGCTGATGTCGATCGGGTTCTTCCTCGACGACAACCAGCCTGTGATGTGGCGCGGGCCGATGCTGCACCGCGCGCTCGAGCAGTTCCTGACCGACGTGCACTGGGGCGAGCTCGACACGCTCGTCGTGGACATGCCGCCGGGAACGGGCGACGTCGCGATTTCGCTCGGCCAGCTTCTGCCGCGCGCCGAGGCCGTAGTCGTGACGACGCCGCAGCCGCTCGCGCAGGAGGTTGCGGCGCGCGCGGCGCTGATGGCGCAGAAGACCAACATGCGCCTGCTGGGAGTGATCGAGAACATGAGCGGCGAGGCCTTCGGCACCGGCGGCGGCGAGCACCTGGCGGACGAGCTCGGGATCCCGCTGCTCGGCCGCGTCCCGCTGGATGCCCGACTGCGCGAGTCCGGCGATCAGGGAGAGCCGCTCGTCGAGAGCGATCCGGACGCCGAGCCGGCGCAGGCGATCACCGCCATCGCGGACGCAATCGCCGCGACGAAGCGCGAGCAGGGCGTTGGCATCGTCAAGGCCCTGCCGGTCCTCCAATAGGCGAAAGGCGCCCCGAGAGGCGCCTTCCGCTTCCAGCGGACCCCGGGGCTTCTGACCTTTGAGCCCCGCTGAACATCCAGTAGGACGTCACCGTGGCGAAAAAGGCAGTGGTGGTTGGTAAGGATTCGGTGATGGTTCGCGAGCGGCTGACCGCGCTCGGGTTCTCCGAGGCGCGACGCGGAGACGCTGGCTGCGCACTTCCTCGACGCGGAGCGCCGCGGCAAGCACGGGCACGGGCTCTCGCGGGTCGACTGGCTGGAGACCGGCCCGGTGGACTTCGACCCGGCGGCTCGGCCGAGGCGTCTGCTCCAGGAGCCCGGCTACGAGCGATGGGACGGGACCGGCACGCTCGGCTACCTCGTGCTCGCGGCGATCGTCGAGGCGCAGCTCGCGGAGCCGCCGGAGCACGCGCGCGTCGTCGTCGCGCAGCACACGTTCCCGACGGGGATGCTCGGCTACTGGGCGCGCAGGCTTGCCGCGGGCGGCCTCGTCGCGGCGCTGACGGCGACTTCGCCGGCGCGGCTCGGCCATCCGGAGGGCGGGCCGAAGCTGGCCGGCACGAACCCGCTCGCGATCGCGATCCCGAGCTCGGAGGGCGAGCCACTCGTCACGGACGTCTCGATGGGCCGCGTCACCTACGGCGAGGTGATCGCGGGAGCGGCGAGCGAGGACGAGCTCGTCCCGTTCGGCGCCGAGCACGCGCACAAAGCATTCGCGCTGGCGCTCGGGCTCCAGCTGCTCGTGGACGCGCTGGTCGCCGAGGCGGGCCACGGCGCGGTGCTGGTCGTCGCGCGGCCCGAGGCCGACCCGCTGCCCGCGCTACGAGCCCGCGCCGTCGGCGTCCGACTGCCCGGTCAGAGCTAGAAAGCGCGGATCCTCGAAGAGCGAGGCGAGGTCGGAGTCCTCGCGCGCCCACTTCGCGACAGCCTCGCGGTCGAGACCGGCTGCGCGCTCCAGGTGCGCAAGCGCCTCGTCGCTGTTGCCGAGCCGAGCCTCGACGCAGGCAAGGTTGTAATAGCCCTGCCAGGCGTCGGGATACGTCTCGATCCCGGCCTGCAGCTCTCGCCTCGCGCCCTCCTCGTCGCCCTGCGCCAGCAGTGATGTGCCGGCGAACGACCACTCCCAGCCGGAAGGCTGGAAGACCTCGCCCGGTTTCGCCCCGATCCCGAGCACCGTGGTCCCGGGCTCGGCGGCGAAGGCCTCGCGCAGCGTTCCGGGCGGGCAATGGACGAGCGTTCCGGGCGGTGCGTCGTGCTCCTCGCCGTCGACCTTGAACGTCGCCCGGCCGGAGACGACGACGTAGAGCTCCTCAGCGCCGTTCTCCTCGCGATGCTCTTCGACGACGCGCTGGCCGGCCTCCTCGGCGGTGTACGCGTTGACGCCGAATGCGCGGATGTCGAACTCCCGCCGGATCGGCCTCCAGGTGAGGCCCTGCTGGCCCTCGATCGGGAAGGACTTCAGCTCGCCGATGTTCATGACCCGTCCACTCATGTCTGCCTCCTCAGCTGTTCGAGCACGACCGGGTCGATGCGCTCGACGCCGTCTACGCGCTCCTCGAGGTTCTCGCTTGCCGACCAGGTGAAGAATGCGTCGCCGAGCTCGCCGTCGTAGCCGAGGCGCGCGAGCCGCTCTCGCAGCTCGGCAGCCAGCTCGTCGTCGACGTCGAGCCAGAGCCTTTCAGGCGTCTTGCCGAAGATCGCCTGGTGGAGGCCGAAGAGCCGGCGAAGCTCCTCGAGCGGGCGCTCGTGGTCCTCGACCCGCAGCTCGACGACGACGTCCGACAGGCCCGCGTAACCGGCGTCCTTCTCGACGACGAGCAGCGCCGCGGACTGCTGGCCGCGCCGGTCGCCGCCGGCCGCCTGGGCGGCGTCGAGGCAGTCCATCAGGCGCTCGGCAAGCGGGCCCGAGCTCGCCTCGAAGGTCTCGGCGATGGCGTCGACCGTCTCGGCGGAGACGAGGATGTTCCCCTGCGCTGCGTAGCACTCGCCGGTCCGGCCGCCCGCCCAGTCGAGGCATTCCGCGCCGGTGTAGCTGGCGCCGCGGCCCTGGCCGTCGACGACCCCAAGCTGGCGGTGGTCGCGGCCCTCGTCGGCGCTCGTCAGGCGCTCGACCACCTCTTCGGCGCTGAGGCCCTCGCGCAGGAGATCGAGCCCCTGCGGGCCGTAGCGCGGGTTCGCGTACGCCTGGGTCGCGATCGCGCCGACGCCTGGCTCGGCCCACGGGACGACCGATCCGACCGAGAGGAACTTCGACTGTGTGGCGACGCCCCACTGGCCCTCGTCGAGGTCGCAGGCGGCGATCGAGTAGGTGGCGATGAGGCGGCGTAGGCTCGACGGAGCCGCCCAGGAGCGCAGGTGCCGGCTTGGCCGGCGCCGGAGCGGGTCGTGCCTAGCCATAGGTGAGCTCCGTGAGGTCGAGGTCGAGCAGCTCGCGGTGGTCCGGCGAGACGAGCACGGACGCGACCTCCGGGCGGGCTAGGGCGTCCTTGACCGCCTCGGGCGAGTCCGCGCGCACCACGACCGGGCGGCCGGCCTCGTGCGCCTCGAGAAGGGCCTTCGTGTCGGAGACGTCGTCGAGCACGAGCGCATCGCCCAGCTCGAGCTCGCCCTCGACCGCGATCTCCGGCACCGTCCGGCCGGTGGCGCCGAACCAGCGCTCTCTCAAACCGTCGTCGTCTCCCCGGGCTCGAGCTCGATCACTTCGACACCCGGCGCCTGCTCGCGGAGCTCGGCGGGCGTGCCGGCGAGCAGCGGGAAGGTGCCGTAGTGGCAGGGGATGCAGCGCTTCGTGCCGAGCAGCTCGAGCGCGACGCCCGCCTCGCGCGGGTCCATCGTGAAGTGCCCGCCGATCGGGAGGATCGCGACGTCGGGCGAGTAGATCCGGCCGATGAGCTGCATGTCCCCGAAGACGCAGGTATCGCCGGCGAAGTAGAGCGTCGTCCCGTTTTCGAGCTCGATCACTATCCCGGCCGCCTCGCCGAGGTAGGTCAGGTCGTCGGTCGCGCTCGAGTGGAAGGCGTTCACGTACGTGAACTTGCTGCCCCCCGCCTCGACGGTGCCGCCCTTGTTCGAGCCGGGCATCTCGCCGACCTCGGCGCCCTGGTTCCCGAGCCAGGTTTTCAGCTCGACGAGCGCGATGATCTCCGGCGAGAACTTCTTGCTCAGCTCGACGGTCTCGCCGACGTGGTCGCCGTGCCCGTGCGTGAGCGCGATGACGTCGACGCGCTCCGGCTCCTGCTCGGATTCCGGGCACTTCGGGTTGCCGAGCCACGGGTCGACGTAGATCCGCTTGCCGCCGGGCGAGTCCACCCGGAAGCTCGCGTGGCCGAGCCAGGTCACCGACACATCGGGCATGCGCGCTCCTTTCTCACGGGAGCGGTGAGGGTAACGAAGGAGCACCAGCCCGGACGGCGAACGAGCGGGGGATGGGTCGGCGGTGGATTCCGGTCGCACTGGTGCTCGCGGCCGCGGCGGCAGACGGTGCCGGCGCGCATGGGGTCGCGTTCTATGCGCTGCTGGCGGCGGTTCCGGCGGCGGCGGTCGCAGCGCTCGAGGCGTTCGGCGAGGCGCTGGACGAGCCGCGCGCCCAGCTGCAGGCGTTGCTGTGGGGCATCGTGCTCGCGCTGACCGTGACCGGGGCCGCGGTGCGGGCGCCGCTGCTCGACCAGGGGACCGTTCCCGCGTTCGGGCGCTCGGCGGTCATCGCTTGCCTTGGCGTCTTCTGCTTCCAGGCGCTCCTCGGCGTCGTCACCGAGCTGCGCCGCTCGTAATTTCTCGTAATTTCCCCGGGTGGGTGGGGGTTAGGGACGGTACCCGCCGACCCCGCACGCGCGTGTAACGGAAGTGCGCCGAAAGTGTGACTTCTCAGAAGATCGAGGCCGCGGCGTGCTTCGCGACGTCGATCAGCGGCTGCACGACGAAGAACGAACCGACCGTCACGACGAGCGCCGCCGTGACCGCCGTCTGCAACACGCGCTCCGCAGGAGGCGAGCCGCCCACGACCGCGACCGGCTGCGCGAGCTGCAGCTCCTCCGCGGGCCGCATGTACATCGCCCGGATCACGCCGAGGTAGTAGTAGAGGCTCACCGCGGTCGCCACGACGCCCACGATCACCAGCCACGTCCAGCCGTGCTCGTACGCGGCCGCGAACACGTAGAACTTCCCGACGAAGCCTCCGGTCAGCGGAAAACCGGCGAAGCCGAGCATGAAGATCGACATCGAGACCCCGAGCAGCGGCCGCTCCCAGCCGAAGCCGGCCAGCCCCTCGACCGTCACCGGCCGGTTCAGCTCCCGCTCGCGGGCCGCGACCACCGCGAACGAGCCGACCGACATCGCCGAGTACGGGATCAGGTAGTAGAGCAGCGCCCGCCCGCCGAGCGCGTTGTTCGAGGCGATCGCGATCAGCATGAAGCCGGCATGAGAGATCGACGAGTACGCGAGCATCCGCTTCAGGCTCGTCTGCACCAGCGCCGCCAGGTTCCCGACCGCGAGCGAGCAGCACGCGATCACCGCGATCGTCACCGTCCAGAGCCGCGCCTCCTGCGGGAACGCCGTCACGAGCACGCGCATCATCAGCACCAGCGCCGCCGTCTTCGTCGCGGCCGACATGAAGGCGGTCACCGGGGTGGGCGCGCCCTCGTAGACATCGGGAGTCCACATGTGGAACGGCGCCGCCGAGGCCTTGAACCCGAGCCCGCCGATCATCAGCGCGAGGCCCGCGACCAGCAGCGCGTCGTGGCTCAGGTTCTGCGCCGCGACCGCGTTCGCGATCTCTCCGAAGCGGAGCGCCCCGGTCGCGCCGTAGACGAGCGCCGAGCCGAAGAGCAGCATCGCCGACCCGAAGCCGCCGATGATCAGGTACTTCAGGCCCGCCTCGAGCGAACCCGCCAGGTCGACGTCGATCGCGCAGAGGATGTAGAGGCTGATCGAGAACCACTCGAGCCCGAGGAAGAGCGTCATCAGCGTGTTGGCGCTCACGAGGAACGTCATCCCGGCGCCGGCCCACGCGACGAGCGCGTAGTACTCGGCGACGTGGTCGTCCCGCATCGGCTCGGAGAAGGCGGTGCCGATCGCCAGCAAGCCCGCGCCGGCGATGATGATCTGCGCGAGCGCCGCCAGCCGGTCGCGCTGGATCGCCGCGCCGATCACCGCCTGGCCGTCGGCCGAGTGCGCGTAGAGGATCGCCGCGAACACGATGGCGGCCGCGAATCCGAGTGCACAGACGACCGCGGCGAAGGTCCGCCGCCAGCCGCGGGGGACGAGAACCGCGGCGAGCAGCGCGACGCCACCCGACGCGAGCAGCGACAGCGGCGCCGAGATCGCCAGCCAGTCGATGTGCGGCGTCGAGATCGCGTAGATCATCGGAGCGCCTGCGAAATCGTGGTCGCGGGACTACCGCCGAACGAGCGGTCGGTGATCGCGGCCGGCCACGCGGAAAGCACGAGCAGCAACGCGACGAGCGGCACCAGGAACCCGAGCTCGGCGGGCCGCAGGTCGAGCGCGGCCTCCGACACGGACGGCCCCGGCGAGACGTGGAGCACCGCCGAGATCAGCCGCAGCATGTACATCGCCGCGAGCACGATCGCCACGCACCCGACGACCGCGTAGCCCCAGCCCGTGAAGAAGACGCCGGACAGGATCGCGAACTCGCCTGCGAACGCTGTCGAGCCGGGTACGGCCAAAGCGATGATCCCCGTCGTCATCAGCACGGTCGCCAGAGCCGGCCGCCCGCGGGCCATCCCCCCGAGTCGAGAGAGCTCACCGGTCGCAGCCCGCCGCTCGATCCCGCCCGCGAGCAGGAAGAGCGTCGCCGAGACGAGCCCGTGGTTGACCATCTGCAGCACGGCTCCGTTCAGCCCGAGGTCGTTCACCGCGAACAGGCCGAGCATGATCAGCCCCATCTGCGCGAGGCTGGAGTAGGCGATCACGCCGCGTAGGTCGGGTGCCCGGAAGGCGAGCAGCGAGCCGTACACCAGCCCGCAGGCCGCCAGGACCAGGATGGGCGTGCGGAAGTCCGACACCGGCCCCGGGAACTTCGCGATCGCGATCCGCAGAAAGCCGTACGCCGCCACCTTCGAGACCACCCCCGACAGCACCCCTGCCACCTCCGGCGAGGACTCCCGGTAGGCCTCCGGCAGCCATGCATGCAGCGGGAAGAGCGGCGCCTTGACCGCGAAGGCGGCCACGAAGCCGAGGAAGATCCAGTCGCTCCCGTTCGTGCCCGAGCTGACCAGGTCGAACGTCCCCTGCGAGAGGCCCAGCACGATGATCGAGGCCAGCATCAGCAGCGAGCCCGCCATCGTGTAGATCACGAAGAGCAGCGTCGCGCGCAGCCGCCCGGCTCCGCCCCACACGCCGACCAGCACGTAGAGCGGGATCAGCATCCCCTCCCAGAAGACGTAGAAGAGCAGCAGGTCCTGCGCCGCGAACACGCCGACGATTGCGCCCGTCAGCAGGAGCATCAGCCCGTAGTAGGCGCGTGGCCGCTCGCGTCCGGCCCAGAAGGCGTAGCCGATAGCCGCGGCCATCACGACGACGGTGAGGCCGACGAGCCAGAGCGAGAAGCCGTAGAGCCCGACGTGGTACGAGACGTGGAGGTCCGAGAACCAGCTCGTCTGCTGATCGAGCTGCAGTCCAGGCTTCGAGAAGTCGAAGCGCGCCACCGAGTCGATCCACAGCGCGACCTCGGCGAGCGAGACGAGCAAGGCCGCCGAGCCGACCGCGAAGGGGCTCAGCGGGAGGATCCAGATGCAGACGGCGCCTGCGATCGGCAGCAGGATCAGGGCCGTGCTCAACCAGTTCATCAGCGGACCACCACGAAGACGACGGTCACGACGGCGAGGCTCGCGGCAATCGCCAGCGCGTACGTGCGCACGAGGCCGGTCTGCAAGCGGCGTGCGCCCAGCCCCAGATCGCGCACGCTCCCTGCGAGCTCCCCGACCGACCCGAACACGAGCGGCCGCTCGACGCCGTTGAGGAGCCCCTGCGACAGGAGCACGGCCGGCCGGTAGAAGAGCGCGTCGTAGAGCTCGTCGAACCAGAACTTGTGCTCGAGCAGCGCGAACGGGCGCGGAGCCGAGGCTCGGCGAGCGCCGTAGATCCACCAGGCGACCCCGATCCCCGCGAGCCCGAGCAAGACGGCGACGATGCTCGAGACCGCCTCCTGCATGCCCGACGCGTCGACTAGGGAGGGGGCGACCGGCTCGAGCCAGTCGGAGACGGGTGTCCAGATCCCGGCGAACTGCAGGAAGCCGCCGACCGCCGCGAGGACCGCGAGCAGCCCGACGGGCAAGGCGAGTGTCCAGCCGACGAGGCCGCGCTCGAGGTGATGGAGGTGCTCGCGCACGAACGCGGACGGCTCGCCCCAGAACGCCATGAACAGCATCCGGAAGGCGTAGAGCCCGGTCAGGAAGGTGCCGACCATGCCCGCGGCCCACAGGAGATACCCGTACCAGCCGCCGTTCGCGAGGGCCGCGGCCAGGATCGAGTCCTTCGAGAAGAAGCCGGAGAACGGCGGCATTCCCGCGAGCGCCAGCGACCCGATCAGGAACGCCCAGAACGTCAGCGGCATCAGCCGCCGCAGCCCGCCCATCTTGCGGAGGTCCTGCTCGCCGGTGAGCGCGTGGATCACGATTCCGGCCGCCATGAAGAGCAGCGCCTTGAAGAAGGCGTGCGTCATCAGGTGGAACATCGCGTTCGCGTAGGCGCCGAGGCCCGCGGCGAGGAACATGTAGCCGATCTGCGACATCGTCGAGTACGCGATCACGCGCTTGATGTCCGTCTGCACGAGCGCGATCAGGCCCGCGAGGAGGATCGTCGCGGCACCGAGCCCGGCCGCCAGCTCCTGGACGTGAGGCGCCGCCTGGAAGAGCGCGTGCGTGCGGACGATCAGGTAGACGCCCGCGGTCACCATCGTCGCCGCATGGATGAGGGCGCTGACCGGGGTCGGGCCCTCCATCGCGTCAGGGAGCCAGGTCTGCAGCGGCAGCTGCGCAGACTTCGCGACCGCGCCGCCGAGCAGCCCGAGCGCGATCAGGTTCGCGGCCCAGGGGCCGAACGAGCCCGCCTGCGAGAAGACCTTCTCGAAGTCGAGCGAGCCCGTGCGCTGGATCAGGAGGAAGAGAGCGAGCGCCATCGTCGCGTCGCCGACGGCATTCATCACGAACGCCTTCTTCGCGGCCGCGATCGCGGAGGGCCGCTCGTGCCAGAAGCCGATCAGCAGGTAGGACGAGAGGCCGACGAGCCCCCAGCCCGCGAGCAGCATCAGCAGGTTCCCGCCCTGGACGAGCAGCAGCATCGAGAAGACGAACAGCGCCATGTACGCGAAGTAGCGGCGCTCCTCGTCGTCGCCGTCCATGTAGCCGATCGAGTAGCCGACGATCAGGCAGCCGACCCCGGCGACGATCAGCATCATCATGATCGAGAGCGGGTCGACGAGGATGCGCAGGTCGAAGTGGTAGGGGCCGGCGGTCAGCCAGCGCCAGAGGGTGGACGGGTGCGAGCGGTTGTCCGGCGAGTCCCCCAGCAGCCCGATGAAGCTCACGACCGCCGCGACGAACGAGACGCCGACGGCGGTCGTCGCCACGAAGCCCGCCCCGCGCCGGCTCAGCCGCTGTCCGGCGAGCGTGATCGCGAGCGCCGCGCCGAGGGGCGCGAACAGGCAGATCCAGGCGGCGGCGATCACCCGCGCAGGGTCCGGAGCTTGTCGACGTCGAGGTCGAGGTTGCGCCGGGCCATCGCGACGATCAGCCCGAGCCCGACGACGACCTCGGAGGCCGCGACGGCCATCACGGTCAGCGCGAAGATCTGGCCGTCACCGCGTCCGTGGAAGCGGGCGAACGCGATCAGGGCGAGGTTCGAGCCGTTGAGCATGAGCTCGAGCGAGAGCAGCACGATCAGCGGGCTGCGCCGGATCAGCACGCCGAGCGCTCCCGTGAAGAACAGGAACGCCGCGACGCAGAGGTACCAGACGACCGTCGGGCCGTTCACCGCTCTGCCTCGGCCAACGGCTGCGCGCGCGAGTGGCTGCCGAGGATCACGCCGCCGACCGCCGCGACCAGCAGGACGATCGAGGTGATCTCGAACGCGAGCAGGTGGTCGGTCAGGAAGAGCCGGCCGATCGTCGACGGGCTCCCGAAGAAGTAGTCGGTCGCCGGCGCGTGCGAGAGCCGGCCGCCCGTCTTCAGCCCGATCACCACGATCACCTCGACCAGCAGCGCCGAGGACGCGGCGACGGCGCCGAGCGCCTGCCAGCTGGGGCCGCCCGCCCAGGGCGCATCGGCCTGGCCCCCGAGGTAGGCGATCACGAACAGGAACATGACCATCACCGCGCCCGCGTAGACGAGCACCTGCGCCGCCGCGACGAACTCGGCCGACAGCAGCAGGTAGAGCACCGCAAGCGAGGCGAGGTTCCCGATCAGCGACAGCGCCGAGAAGAACGGGTTCGAGAACGAGACGACCGCGATCCCCGAGGAGAGGCAGGCGAAGGCGGCGGCGACCCAGACGATCCAGACGAGGATGTTCCCCGCGTCCGCGACGATCACGAATGCTCCTTGTAGAACGGGATCGGCGTGTCGTAGAGGTCGCGGTCGGCGACGGGGACTTGCTTGATCGGCTCCGCGAGCAGCATGTCCTTCGTGTAGATGAGGTCGTCGCGCGAGTACTCCGAGATCTCGAACTCGTTGCCGAGCGTGATCGCGTCGAACGGGCAGGCGAGCTCGCAGTACCCGCAGAAGATGCAGCGGCTCATGTTGATCTCGTAGATGCGTGCGTAGCGCTCGCCGGCGGAGACGCGGTTGTCGGGGGTGTTCTCCGCGGCGACGACGCGGATGCAGTCGGCCGGGCAGGCGGCCGCGCAGAGGGAGCAGCCGACGCACTTCTCGAGCCCGTTCTCGTGCACGTGAAGGCGGTGGCGACCGCGGAAGCGCGGGTAGACCGGCCGCTTGTACTCCGGGTACTGCTGCGTGATCGGCCGCTTGAAGATCTGCTTGAAGGTGACGCCGAAGCCCTTGACGCTGTTGATCGGGTTGCCGCGGGCCATCAGATGGCCACCACCAGGGCCGCCGTCACGACGGCGTTGATCGTCGCGAGAGGCAGGAGCACCTTCCAGCCGAGCCGCATCAGCTGGTCGTAGCGGAGGCGCGGCAGGGTCGCGCGCAGCCAGAGGAAGATGAACAGAACGGCGAGGAGCTTGAGGACGAACCAGAGCGGCCCGAGCGGCGCCCACGGCCCGTACCAGCCGCCGAAGAACAGGGTCACGGCGAGCGCCGAGAGCGTGATCATGTTCACGTACTCGCCCATCTGAAAGAGGCCGAAGCGCATGCCGCTGTACTCGGTGTGGTAGCCCGCGACGAGCTCGGTGTCGGCCTCGGGGAGGTCGAACGGCGGCCGGTTCGTCTCGGCCACCCCGGCGATGAAGAAGATCACGAGCCCAAGGAACTGCGGCCCGAAGAACCAGAAGGTCGCCCCCTGCTTGTGGACGATGTCGACGAGCGAGAGCGACTGGCCCATCAGCACCACGCCGAGCACCGCGAAGGTCAGCGAGACCTCGTACGAGACCATCTGCGCGCACGTGCGCATCGAGCCGAGCAGCGAGTACTTCGAGTCCGAGGCCCAGCCCCCGACGATGAAGCCGTAGATCCCGAGGGAGCTGAGCGCGAACAGCAGCACCAGTGAGATCGAGACGTTCACGACCTCCCCGCTGACCTGGTAGCCGGCGATCTCCCAGCCGGGGCCGAACGGGATCACGCTGAACGCCGCGAGCGCCGTGAACGCGGAGAGAACCGGCGCGCCGATGTAGAGCACGTCGACCGCGGAGGCCGGGAAGAAGCTCTCCTTGCGGATCAGCTTCACCAGGTCGGCGATCGGCTGCAGCAGGCCAAAGGGGCCGACGCGGTTCGGGCCGTAGCGGAGCTGCATGCGCGCGAGCACCTTGCGCTCGACCCACGTCATGTACGCGAACGTGAGCATCACCAGGTTGATGATCAGGGCCGCCTTGATCAGCGAGATCCACCAGGGCTCTCGCAACGTACTCGATCTTACGCTACTTCACCTCCACCCGCCCGCCGAGCTCGCCCGCGTGCTGTTGGGCGATCCGCGCCACTCCGGCGCGCAGGTCGCGCGCGATCCGCGCGCGCAGCTCGAGCGACGTGCCGTTGTGGGAGACGGTGACCGTGTCGCCGGTGGCGATCTTCCGCTGGCTCGCGTCCTCGGGCGAGAGCTCGACCTCGGCCTCCGGTCGCTGGAAGTCGAGCTCCGGGACCCGTTCGACAGCCGGCCCGGAGAAGAGCGGCCGGTAGCGCACGAGGCGCAGGCCCTTGCCTGCGGGGGCCGGCGGCTCTTCGGGGACCTCGGCGACGGGCGCTTCGCTTCTGGTGCGGAGCTCGGCCTGCTCGCCGACCTCGCCGAACGGCAGGCCGTCGTAGATCCGCTCGGAGAGCTCGGCGAAGACCGCCGACGCGTACGGCGGGACCGCGACGTCGAAGCGCTCGGCGAGTTTCGAGATCCAGGCGAGCTCGTCCGGTGCGGGCGGGATCACCGCGCGGCGCAGGCGCTGCAGCCGGCCCTCGAGGTTGACGTAGGTGCCGTCGCGCTCGAGGTAGCTCGTGCCCGGCAGGACGAGGTCCGCCCAACCGATGACGAGGCTGCGGAACATGGAGATCGCCAGGACCCGCTCGGCGCGGTCGGCGAGCGCGCGCACGTTCGGATCGGCGGCCGCCTCGTCGCCGGAGACGACGAGCAGCGAGATCGGCTCGGGACTTGCGGCCTCCTCGTCGGAGGCTGCGGCCCAGGCGTCGGCGATTCCGCGGCCGTTCGGCGTCTTCGGCAGGTGGAAGGCACCCGAGCCGGGCTTGTCCGCGAAGCCGAGCTCGCGCGCGAGGGCCGCGCAGTGCGCGCCGCCCGCGCCTTCCTCGCTCGACCAGATCACGATCGCGCGCTCGCTCTCGCGGAGCGCGGCGCCAAGCTCGTCCTCGCTCCCCGCAAGCCGGCGGCAGGCCTCGAGCGCGTCACCCGCGTGCTCGATCCGCGCTCCCTTGCGTCGCGCGGCGCGAATCCAGAGATCGACGACCGGCGCGCGCTCGGCAACGGGCTCGTCGCCGAGGATCACGACGAGCTCGGCGTCGCGGATCGCCGAGAGCGGGAGCCGGTAGGCGTCGAGCGCGGGGCCGGTCTCCTCCGGCAGCACCGCCGAGTGGGCGCCGAGACCTGCGCGGAGCAGACGGCCGAGCGCGTAGGCCTGCTCGACGGTCTCGGAGCCGGAGAGCGCAGTCACGATCCGGCCGTTCGCCGCGCGCAGCATGCGCTCCGCCTCGTCGAGCGCGTCGTCCCAGGAGAGCTCCTCGAAGCCCCGCCGGCGGATCCGGCGGAGCGGGTCGGAGATCCGGTCGCGGGCGTACAGGTGGGTGAAGGCGAAGCGGCCCTTGTCGCAGAGCCAGCCCTCGTCGACCTCGGGGTGGTTGCGCGAGAGGATGCGCTTGACCTTGCCCTCGCGCGTGGTCGCGTGGACGTTGCAGCCGACCGGGCAGAGGCCGCAGACGGTCGGCACGTTCTGGATCTCCCAGGGTCGCGCCTCGAAGCGGTACTGCGTCGACGTGAGCGCGCCGACCGGGCAGAGCTCGATCACGTTCCCGGAGAACGGCGCGCGGTACGCCTCGTCCTGGAAGGTCGCGATCAGCGACTGCGCGCCGCGGTTCAGCGCGACCAGCTGGCCGTCCTCGGCAACGTCCGACGAGAAGCGCGTGCAGCGGTAGCAGAGGATGCAGCGCTCGCGGTCGAGGGCGATCGTCGGCGAGATCGGGATCGGCTTCTCGAAGGTCCGCTTCGGGAAGCTCATGCGCGTGTTCCCCGGGCCCCAGCGGAAGGTGAGGTCCTGGAGCGGGCATTCGCCGCCCTTGTCGCAGACCGGGCAGTCGAGCGGGTGGTTGACGAGGATGAACTCGAGCGTCGCCTCCTGCCCTTCGGCCGCCTTCTCGGAGGTCTGGGCCGTGTGGACGACCATCCCGTCGGTGGCCGTCATGGTGCAGGCGGCCTGGAGCTTCGGCATGCCCTCGACCTCGCAGAGGCACATGCGGCAGGCCCCGATCGCCGGCCCGAGGCGCGGCTCGTAGCAGAAGACGGGGATCTCGATCCCCGCGTTGAGGGCCGCCTCGACGAGGCCGAGCCCGGCGGGCACCTGCAGCTCGCGCCCGTCGATCGTCACGGTGACGAGCTCGGGAGCGCTCACGCCGGAACCTCCGCGACCGGGCTGTGGGTGTGCTGGTCGACCGGGGCGAAGATGCCCTCGAGCGAGGATTCGCCGCCGAAGGGGCAGCGGCCCTCGTCGATGTGGCTCTGGAACTCCTCGCGGAACGCACGCGCGTACTCGAGCACCGGCCCAGCTGCGAAGTCGCCCAGCGCGCAGAGGCACTTGCCCAGCACGCGGTCGGCGACGGACAGGAGCAGGTCGAGCTCCGACTGCTCGGCGTGTCCGTCCTCGAGCTTCTGCAGGAGCTGCACCATCCAGCGCGTCCCCTCGCGGCACGGCGTGCACTTCCCGCAGGACTCGTGCATGTAGAACTGCGTCGAGCGGAGCGCCATCTGCACCATGCAGGCGCGGTCGTCGATCACGATCACCGCCGCGGCGCCGAACTGCGAGCCGACCTCGGCGACCGAGTTGTAGTCCAGCGGCGTGTCGATCAGGTCGGGCGTCATCACCGTCGTCGACGAGCCGCCCGGGATGATCGCCTTCAGCTCGCGCCCGCCGGCGATCCCGCCGCCGAGGTCGTAGACGAGGTGCCGCAAGGTCGTCCCGAGCTCGAGCTCGTAGTTGCCCGGCCGCTCGACGTTTCCGGACAGAGAGAAGACGACGGTTCCCGGCGAGGTCTCCGGCCCGATCGCGGTGTACCAGGCCGCCCCGTGCTCGATGATCGGCGGCACCGTCGCGATCGTCTGGACGTTGTTGATCAGCGTCGGCGACCCGTAGAGCCCGCTCACCGCCGGGAAGGGCGGCCTCGAGCGCGGCTGCCCCCGCTTGCCTTCCAGGGACTCCAGCAGCGCCGACTCCTCGCCGCAGATGTAGGCGCCCGCGCCGCGGTGGAGGACGATCGTGACGTCGCCGAGCAGGCCCGACTCACGCACGTCGGCCAGCGCCGCGCGCATGACCTCGAACACGTCGAGGTACTCGCCGCGGAGGTAGATGAAGACGTTCTTCGACTCGATCCCGTGCGCCGTCACGAGGCAGCCCTCGATCAGCCGGTGCGGGTTGCGGAGCATGATCTCGCGGTCCTTGAACGTCCCGGGCTCCGACTCGTCCGCGTTGACGCAGAGGTAGGTCGGCTTGCCCGTGCCCTTCGCGAGGAAGCTCGCCTTGCGGCCCATCGGGAACCCGGCGCCGCCGCGGCCGCGCAGGTTCGACGCGATCAGCTCGTCGACGATCGCCTGCGGCTCCATCCCGCGCGCCTTCTCGAGCGCCTTGTAGCCCCCGACCGCCTGGTACTCGGAGAGCTTCGTCAGGTCGCGCTCGTCCGCGTGGGCGAGGGTGATCACGTCGACGTCAGCCACCGCGCACCTCCTCGGCGATCGCGGGGACGTCGTCCGGCAGCACCGGCTCGCGGTAGCGCCCGTCGACGACGACCACCGGCGCGCGTCCGCAGCCGCCCGCGCACTCGATCGTGCGCAGGGTCACCGCGCCGTCCTCGGACGTCTCGCCCGGATGCACGCCGAGCTCGCGCTCGAATGCCTCCACCACCTGCTGCGCGCCGACGAGAGCGCACGAGAGGTTCGTGCAGACCTCGACGATGTGCCGGCCGACGGGCTCGAGGTGGAGCATGTCGTAGAACGACGCGACCGCCTCGACCTGCGCCGGCGCCAGCTCCAACGCGTCGGCGACCTCGCGCAGCGCCTCGGGCGGCAGCCAGCCCTCGTGTGCGTCCTGTGCCATCCGCAGCGCGGGCAGGATCGCCGAGCGCCGGTCCGGGTACTCCGCCAGGACCGCATCCAGCTCGAGCGTCAGCGGTCGACCTCCCCCATGACCGTGTCGAGCGAGCCGACGATCGCGATCATGTCCGCGACGAGCGCTTCCCTCATGCACGTCGCAGTCGCCTCCAGGGCCACGAACGACGGCGCGCGGAACTTCACGCGCCACGGCCGAGGCCCGCCGTCCGAGACGACGTAGCAGCCGAGCTCTCCGCGGGGCGACTCGACGGTGACGTAGACCTCCCCCTCGGGCACGCGATAGCCCTCCGTGACGATCTTGAAGTGATGGATGAGCGATTCCATCGAGGTGTGCAGCTCCTCGCGCGGCGGCAGCACGACCTTGCGGTCGTCCGCGATCCACGGCCGGCCCTCCATCCCCTCGAGCCGGTCGAGGCACTGGGCGACGATGCGGGTCGACTCCCGCATCTCGTCCATGTGCACCTTGTACCGGTCCCAGACGTCTCCGTTGAAGTACACGGGGACGTCGAAGTCGACCTGGTCGTAGGCGAGGTACGGCTCAGCGCGGCGCAGGTCCCACTCGACGCCCGAGCCGCGCAGCACGGGCCCCGACTGGCCGAGCGCGAGCGCGTCCTCCGCCGACAGGAGCCCGATCCCCTTCGTCCGCTCGAGCCAGATCTCGTTCTGGTCGACGAGCCGCTCGTAGTCGTCGACCGCCTTGGGCATCCAGTCGACGAACTTGCGCGCCTCGGGGAAGAACCCGCGCGGAATGTCCTCCGCAAGCCCGCCCGCCTGGAAGTAGCGCGTGTGCATGCGCGTCCCGCAGACCATCTCGAACAGGTCGAGGATCGAGTCGCGCTCGCGAAAGCAGTACCAGAACATCGAGATCGCGCCGAGCTCCAGCGCGGCGGTCGCCAGCCAGACGAGATGCGAGTGGATGCGGTTCAGCTCGGCGAGGCACATCCGCATCCAGGTCGCCTTCTCGGGGACCTCGAGCTCGAGCAGCTTCTCGATCGCGAGGACGAAGACGAGCTCGTTGTTCTGGAAGGAGAGGTAGTCGATCCGCTCGGGGTAGGTGATCGCCTTCCACCACGTCTTGGCCTCCATGTTCTTCTCGAAGCCCGTGTGCAGGTAGCCGATGACCGCCTCGAGGCCGACGACGTCCTCGCCGTGCAGGTCGATGATCAGGCGCAGGACGCCGTGGGTGGACGGGTGGTTCGGGCCGAAGTTGACCTGCAGCAGGTCCTCGGAGCTGCGCAGCTCCTCCGGGATCGTGAGCAGGGTCGGGGTCGGCGAGGGGATGCGCGACCCCTCGTAGATCCGCCGTTTCTCGGGCGCGACCGCCACTAGTGGTTCCCCCGGTGGCATAGGTGGATGCCTGGGTCGCGAGCACCAAGCCAGGCAAGGACGCAGGGAGTCCCTGGGCATGACTGCCCAGGGGCGACTGAGGACGCGGCCTGGCGCAGCGTGATCGCGGGCCAGGCGCCGCCGTATGTTGCTGGGGGAGCCACTTACTCTTCTCCGGAGAAGCGCACCGGCTCGCCGCCGATCGGGTAGTCCTTGCGCAGCGGGTGGCCCTCCCAGTCGTCCTCCATCAGGATCCGCCGGAGGTTCGGGTGGCCCACGATCGGGATGCCCATCAGGTCCCAGGCCTCGCGCTCGTGCCAGTCGGCGGTCGGCCAGATCTCCACGACGCTCGGGACCGGCTCGTCCTCGTCGAGCCAGGCCTGGACGCGGACACGGCCGCCGCCCGGCACGCGCAGAAGGTGGTAGTTCATCGCGAACCGCTTCGGCTTTGGCTCGGGCAGCCTCGCCAGACCCTGCGAGCCGGGCCGGTTGAGGTCGCGGCCTCCGGCGTTCCCGATGTAGCCGGCGACGCCGTGCCCGCCCCAGCCGAGGTAGTCCGTCGCCGCGATGTCTGCGAGGAAGTTGAAGCCCTCGGCGTCGCGCAGGTGCGTGCAGACCTCGAGGAGCCGAGCCGGATGATCGACCACCAGCGTCGTCTCGCCGTGAGCCTCGATCGTGGAGACGAGGCCGGGGACGCCCTCGTACGTCAGGACGCGACTCCGCGGATCTCGTACGCAGGCGGGACGCCCGCCTTGATCTTCTCCTGGAGTCGAACGATTCCCTCGACGAGCGCCTCGGGCCGAGGTGGGCAGCCGGGCACGTGGATGTCGACCGCGACGATCTTGTCCACGCCCTGCAGCACCGAGTAGTTGTTGAACATCCCGCCCGAGCTCGCGCAGGCCCCCATCGCGATCACCCACTTCGGCTCGAGCATCTGGTCGTAGATCTGGCGCAGCGGCGCGGCCATCTTGTGCGCCACGCGGCCCGAGACGATCAGCAGGTCGGCCTGGCGCGGCGACGAGCGAAAGACCTCCGCCCCGAAGCGCGCGACGTCGTAGCGCGCGGAGACGATCGACATCATCTCGATCGCGCAGCACGCGAGCCCGAACGTGTCCGGCCAGATCGAGCTCCCCTGCGCCCAGGCGACGGCCTTCTCCACGGTCGACAGCCCGAGCTGCGACTCGAGGTCGCCGAGCTCGGTCTCGAAGACGCCCGGCCCCTTGCCCTGCCAGAGGACGCGCTCGGACTTGAGCCCGTAGTCCCTCAGCGCCATTCGAGCGCCCCCTTCCGCCAGATGTAGATGTAGGCGACCCCGAGGATCACCAGGAAGAACAGGAACTCGACGAAGCCGAACCACGCGAGGCTGTGGAGGATCACGGCCAGCGGATAGAGGAAGACGATCTCGATGTCGAAGACGATGAAGAGCATCGCCGTCAGGTAGAAGCTGATCGTGAAGCGGCTCTGGTGCGGCGGGCCCGTCGACACGCCGGACTCGAACGGGATCGTGCGGGCGCGCGTGCGCCGCTGAGGCCGCGTCGCGAAGACGAAGGACATCGCGACCATCGAAGCGGGAATCGCGAGCGCGAACAGTGCGTAGATGAGGAAGGCCAACCAGCTGTTGAGCACCTGCGTCCTCCGCCTCGACAGGGGCGGACGCTAGCAAAGCCCGGGCACTCACGAGCGAGGAGGAAAACGGCTCAACCAAGCGTGAGACAGCTGTTACAAGCTCGCCCTCCAGGAGGGGGATTCGGATGGTCGGAGCACGTTGCTACGATGCGCTGGATGGCGACCGTCGAGCCCACCACGCTGATCTCGCTGACCGAGTCTGCCGCGGGCAAGATCAAGGACCTGATGGCCGAGGAGCCGGCGGGCGAGGCCGAGGTCCTGCGCATCGCCGTGCAGGGCGGCGGCTGCTCGGGATTCCAGTACGCGCTCGGCTTCGACCGTGGACCCCAGGACGGGGACCACGAGCTCGCGAGCCAGGGCATCTCCGTCGTCGTCGACCCATTCAGCGCCCCATACATCGCAGGCACCGAGATCGACTGGGTCGAAGGCCTGCAGGCGGGCTTCGCGATCAACAACCCGAACGTCTCCGCCTCGTGCGGCTGCGGTCACTCCTTCCAGGTGGAAGAGGGCGCCGACCCCGGCGACGCGCCCGGCTGCGGCTCTGGCTGCGGCTAGTAGTAGCCCGGCGGCGGAATCAGGGTCCGGGCCGCTCCGAATCTGACTCGAAGTCCATTGGGGTCCCCGTCGGGCCTATGGACTTCCCATCGACCAGGCGATGGGTCAAGCCGTCCATGGCGTGCTCGCGTGCCTCCTCTTCTTCACCCGTGAGCCTGTGTCGCGGCCGCAGGAACCGAAGCAACGAACTCAGCCTGACCACGGTTTGGAGTATGCCCGACCCCTCCTCCCCGCTGTGTGCACGCAGGAACCAGTCGGCCCGTCTGTGCCTCGCGACGCCCCCGTTAGCATTGGCGCCGTGAGCGCTGACGGCGTCGTCGACATCACGATTCTCGGAGCCGGCCCCGTCGGGCTCTCGGCCGCGTACTACGCGGGCCATCGCGACGCGTCGGTCAGGATCGTCGAGAGCCTCGAGCAGCTCGGCGGCCAGGTCGCGGCGGTCTACCCGGAGAAGCACGTCTACGACGTCGCCGGCCACCCGAAGATCCAGGGGACGAAGCTCGTCGAGCTCTGTGCCGAGCAGGGTCTCCAGTACGGCGCCGAGGTCCGGCTGGGCGAGGAGGTGCAGACCCTCGAGCGCGTCAGCCAGGACGGCGAGGAGCTGCTGGCGGTCGGCACCGACAAGGGCGGCCCGTACCTGTCGCGGGCGCTCATCATCACCGCCGGCCACGGCGCCTTCGAGCCGCGCAAGCTCGGGGTGGAGGGGATCGACGAGTGGGAGGGCAAGGGCCTGCACTACTTCGTCCGCGAGAAGGCCGTCTTCGCCGAGAAGACCTGCGTGATCGTGGGCGGCGGCGACTCGGCGCTCGACTGGACGCTCGGCCTGCAGGACACGGCCAAGCATCCGATCGCGCTGGTTCACCGGCGCGATGCGTTCCGGGCGCTCGAGACGTCGGTCAACGAGGCTCGCGCGCTCGAAGGCGAGGGCCGCGTCCGGATCATGACGCCCTGCGAGATTCGCGACGTCCAGGGCGACGGCTGGATCGAGTCGGTCACGATCGAGAACACCAAGACCGGCGAGAGCGAGGAAGTGCCCTGCCAGGCCTTGATCACGCTTCTCGGCTTCCACTCACACCTCGGCGCAATCGCGGACTGGGGCCTCGAGCTCGAAGGCAAGCGCCAGATCAGGATCGACCCGACCACCTGCCAGACGACGCTGCCGGGCGTCTACGCCGCGGGGGACGTCGCCGGCTACCCCGGCAAGATCACGCTGATCACGATCGGCATGGGCGAGGCCGCGATCGCGGCGAACAATGCGGTGGCCGAGATCCGCGGCGAGAAGGTCCAGCCGAAGTACTCGACCGACTAGCCGTCCTCGTTCGGGGGTCGTCCCTCAGCGAGGGTGGGCCGATGTCGGTGAGATGGCATCGCTCCGCGTCGAGTGCCTCCGCTGCGGCGAAGTCCGCGCCCTTCAGGCGGAGAAAGAGCGACGCTTCGACGCAGGGGAGTGCCCGCGCTGCACGTACGTCGGTTGGGCCACCTGCGAGGACGTGAACGAGGTCACGCGCACGGCTCTACGCGAGCGCCCGCTCGAGCGTCGCCGGCTCCGCATCGCCTGAGTAGACTCGGTTTCGTGGCAAGCACCGAGCAGCGCGAGCTGTGGGGCGCGGAGACGCGCAAGGCCGTGGAGAACTTTCCGGTCAGCGGCGAGCCGATCCCGGCAGCCGTGGCGCGCTGGCTCGGGCGGATCAAGGCCGCCGCTGCGCGCGTGAACGCGGAGCTCGAGCTCCTCGACGCGGACAAGGCCGAGCGCATCGCCGCCGCCGCCGACCGCGTCGCCAACGGCGAGCTCGACGACCAGTTCCCGATCGACGTCTTCCAGACCGGCTCGGGCACCTCGTCGAACATGAACGCGAACGAGGTGATCGCCGCCCTCGCCGGTGACGACGTCCACGCGAACGACGACGTGAACATGGGCCAGTCGTCGAACGACGTCTTCCCCTCCGCGGTCCACCTGGCCGCGCTCGGAGAGATCTCCTCGGGACTGCTGCCGGCCCTCGAGCAGCTGGCGGAGTCGCTGGAGGCGAAGGCACGCGAGTTCGACGACGTGGTCAAGTCGGGCCGCACGCACTGGATGGATGCCGTCCCCGTCACGCTCGGCCAGGAGTTCGGCGGCTACGCAGCACAGGTCCGGCAAGGCGTCGAGCGCGTCCGCGACGCGCTGCCGCGGCTCGGTCGGATCCCGCTCGGCGGGACCGCGACCGGTACCGGCCTGAACACGCATCCGGAGTTCGCGGACCGGGTGCGCGCCCGGCTCCGGGAGGACACCGGGCTCGAGATCTCCGCGCCCGCGGATCCGTTCGAGTCCCAGGCCGCGCGCGACGGGCTCGTCGAGGCCTCGGGTGCGCTGAAGACGGTCGCCGTCTCGCTGACGAAGATCGCGAACGACATCCGCTTCATGGGGTCGGGCCCGAGGGCCGGCCTCGCCGAGATCGCCCTCCCCGAGCTCCAGAAGGGCAGCTCGATCATGCCCGGCAAGGTGAACCCCGTCATTCCCGAGGTCGTGACGCAGGTCGCCGCGCAGGTGATCGGCAACGACGCCGCGATCACCGTAGGCGGGATGCAGGGGCACTTCGAGCTGAACGTCTTCGTGCCGCTGCTCGCCCGGAACCTGCTCGACTCGATCCGGCTGCTCGCGAGCGCGTCGCGGCTCTTCGCGGAGAAGTGCGTCGACGGGATCGAGGCGAACCGTGAGACCTGCCAGCGCTACGCCGAGCTGACCCTGTCGGCGGCGACCGCGCTCAACCCGTACATCGGCTACGACAAGGCGACGGAGATCGTGAAAGAGGCCGCGAGCTCCGGGAAGTCGCTGCGCGAGGTCGCGCGCGAGCAGGGCGTCGAGGAGTCCGTCCTCGACGAGGCGCTCGACTACCGCAAGATGGCCCAACCACACAAGGACGCGTCACACCTGAACGAGTGATGTAGAGGATCCGCTACATCTCCGACGCCTGTCGGGAGGTGAAGCGGCCCACACTTCTCCTGTCGGCTACCTGTGTAGCCGTACTCGCGATCGCGGCTCCCGCGAGCGCGGTCCAGTTCGGCCAGCCCGACGGCAACGCGCACCCGCAGGTCGGGCTCGTGCTCTTCTACGACGCCGCCGGGAACCCCCTCTCTCGCTGCACGGGGACGCTGCTCTCGCCGACGGTGCTCCTGACCGCCGCCCACTGCACCTACGGGATGGCTTCGGCGCAGGTCTGGTTCTCTCCCGGCCCGATCACCGCCGCGAGCGGCTACCCGTTCACGGGTGGCGCCTCGTTCGGGCGGCCTTACACGCATCCGCTCTTCGACAACTTTGCGTCGTCCCCGGCGAACTACGACCTCGGCGTCGTCGTCCTCGACACGCCGCAGCCCGGCCCGTACGCCTCGCTCGCTCCTGTCGGGACGCTGAGCAAGAACGACCAGCTCGATCTCATCGGGTACGGCCTGCAGGACGCGCTGCCGCCGACGATCACGGCTGAGCGGACGCGCTACGCCGGCCAGGCGAAGGTCACGAACCTCGTCAACTCCCACACCGACGGCTTCAACGTCCAGATCAGCGCGAGCCCCGGCACGGGCGGCGCGGTCTGCTACGGCGATTCGGGCGGCCCCGACTTCCTCGCGGGCACGCTCCAGGTCACCGCGGTCAACTCGCTCGTGCAGAGCAAGTTCTGCATGGGCGCGGCCTTCTCGTACCGCGTCGACACTGCCGACTCGCGGGCCTTCATCACCAGCTTTTTGCACTAGCCGGACGCATACTTCGCACTCCGTTTGGCAATATCGCCCCCGATACGGGCGGCCCGCCAGGGGGCGTCCAGTGAGGAAAGGGGGAAGAGTTGCGAAGACATCTCTTCGCCGTGCTGTTGGCGGCTCTGGTGGGGTCCCTCCTCTTCGGGGGGATCGCAGCAGGGTCGAAGCGCGTGCGTCCGGTGGTCCACAAGAGCGTGCTCGTGCAGGCTGCGCTCGGCAAGGCCCATGCCGCGTCGATTCCGGTCCACGTCCGCCAAAACGGGCGCGTCGTGACGGTCGAACGGAAGCTGCCGTACTTCTCGGCGGGAATGCTGCAGTCGGTCTACGGCAGCATCGAGCCGGGCGAGAAGGGCGACGAGCTCAAGGACCCGGGCGCGAAGTACCAGATCCAGGGTCACGGGTCGCCGGGCGGCAGGACCCTCGGCTGCGGTAATCGCGACAGCCGCGGGAACGTCCGCGTGAACCAGGACTGCACCTACCGCCGCCAGGCGGAAGAGGACATCACCTACAACCCGACCGACCCGAACAACCTCGTCGCGGGTCAGAACGACAGCCGGGTCGGCTTCAACCAGTGCGGGATCGACTGGTCGACGAACAACGGCTCCCAGTGGGGCGACATGCTCCCGCCGTTCCGGCAGCGGTTCAACGACCCCGAGGACATGGGGCCGACCGCGGACAACCCGAACGACAACTCGATCGGCCACGATCCCGGCGACTTCCACACGTACGACGCCGCCAGCGATCCGGCGAATGCGGTGGACGCCTACGGCAACGCCTACTACAGCTGCGTCGTCTTCCAGGCCGTCGCCGATTTCGCGTCGGGCGTATTCGTCACGCAGTCACCGAGACAGGCCAAGGGCTCGTTCTACTACAACGTCCCGTCGCCGCCGTCGAAGATGTTCATGGCGGTCGAGGACAACAGCATCGAGATCGAGCACGACAAGAACATGATCTCGGCCGACCGCTATCGGCAGAGCCCGAACGCCGGCAACGTCTACCTGACGTGGACGGTCTTCAGGTTCAGCCCGAACTGCGGACACCCGCCGACCGGTGACGAGAACTTCTGCTCGTCGCCGATCTTCGGGACGATGTCCACCGACGGCGGCCAGTCGTGGTCGACGCCCGAGGAGATCAGCGGCACCGCTCCGGGCCTCTGCTTCTTCGGCGACTTCTTCGACCCGGGCCGCAACCCGAGCGACTGCGACTTCGACCAGGGCTCGTACTCGGTCGCGCTGCCGAACGGTGACCTCCAGGTCATCTACAACAACGGCAACACCGCGCCGAACAACCCGAACGCGCAAACGCTCGGCGTGCACTGCAGTCCCACCGGCAGCTCGACCGACGGCACCGCGCACCTGAACTGCGCGACGCCGGTCAAGGTCGGCGACGACGTCGTCACCGGCGAGCCTGCGTGCGACTTCGGTCGCGGGCCCGAGGAGTGCATCCCGGGCGCCTACATCCGCACGAACGACTTCCCGCGGATCACGAAGGACAACACGCAGAACAACCACATCTACGCGACCTGGCAGGACTACCGCAACGGCGAGTTCGACATCCAGCTCGCGCAGTCGACCGACGGCGGTCTCACCTGGCACGAGGCGGGGACGGTCAACCCGGACGACGGGCTCGACCACTACATGCCCGCCACCGACCAGAGCCCGCAGAACGGTCACGGGAACAGCGATCGCAACGGCGTGAGCTACTACCGCACGGCCAGGGTGCCGGGTGAGGACGCCGGCGGCGTCTTCTCGCTCGGCGACCCGGGTGTCGGCGAGGAGAACTCGGACTACGTCCTCGCCGGCGGTCGCGGAGACGGCACGCCGTACGACTTCCGCGTCATCTCCCCGGTCTTCCCGCCGCCTGACGGGATCCAGACCGGCTTCAACGGCGACTACAGCGGCCTGACGGTCAATCGGGGTGAGCTCGCTCACCCGATCTGGTCCGATACCCGCAACGTCAACCCGTTCCCGCTGAACGGCGTCACGCACGACGAGGACGTCTTCACGGACTCGGTCGGCCTCCCGAACGGCCACGGCCACGGCGGCCACGGCCACATCGGCAAGGCCAACAAGAACACGGCCAGGCACAGCAAGGCACGACGCAGGCGCTGACGCAGCGTCTCGAGTGACAGAAAGGGCCGCCTCTTCGGAGGCGGCCCTTTCCGATCTCGGTGCAGCAGTCGCTACGGAAGCGTCAGCTGCCAGGCGCTGCGGCCATGCGTCGCGGCGTACAGCTTGCGCGCGCTCGGCACGATCGTCAGGCCCGCAACCTCGACCTGCGGGAGGCCGGCGCCGGCCATCGTCCAGTCGGACGAGCCGGATGCCTTCCGCAGCACGCCGAAGTCGTTCGACGCGTAGAGGTCACCGGTGACGCCATCGAACGCGACATCCGTGGCCGGGAGGTCCGGGAAGGCGGTCGAACCGCTCCCGTCCAGGCTCGTCCACGTCGCGTCGGGAGACGCCATGTTGCCGTTGAAGGTCACGGAGAAAACGTGACCCGGCGTGGCCGGTGTCAGCGAGCTGTAGCTCGAGTACGAGATCCATGCGTGGTTCGGGTTCGCCGGGTCGATCGCGATGCCCGACACGAAGCGGCCTGGCGACGCTGTCGCCGACGCCTTGTTGTCTAGCCGGGCCAGGGTCACGGCCGTCGGATCTGACTCGTTTGCGTTCTTCGTGATGAAGACGCGTCCGGTCGTTGTCGCGGCCCACATCGTCCCAGTGTCCGAGGCCGTTCGCTCGACCGCCGCGACATTGCCGCCGTTGCGGCCGGTTCCGCGGTAATCCGAGGCACCGTTCGCGGTCAGGTTCGTCGCTCCGGCCGGCCCGATTTGAACGAAGTCACCGCAGGCCGGATCCGCGCCCGAGGTCGTGAACTCCGGACAGTTGGCTTCCAGGTACGCCGGGTCGCCGCCCCAGTCCTGGGTGCGCCAGACGCTCTGGGAGCCTTCGAAGATGGAGCCAGCGGCCGCCGGGTTCGGGTCGGCGATGATCGGCGCGTAAAACTGCGCGGACTCACCGCTGGCCACGATCGGACCCGACATGATCACCCACTTGGTCGGATCGCCGTTCTCGAAGTTCGCGTCATGGAAGTTCGCCGTGAACGAGTTGAACCGGTACGCGCTGTTCGAGACGTTGAAGCCCGACTGGCCGCCGTCGCCGTAGACGATCTGCGGCCAGACGACCGCCGAGCCGGTGGTCTCGAACGTGCCGTTGTCCTGCGTGCCGCCCTGGAGGTGCTTCGGGTTGTCGGCCGCGACGGACAGGCTCATGAACTGAAGCGTCGAGAGCCCCTTGTTCATGTTGTAGAGGTACGTCGGGACCGACGAGAGCAGCTGCTGGCAGAGTGCCAGGTTCGCCCCGGTCAGGCCTCTGTAGTCGGTGCACTGCGACGAGATGTCGGCGAACTGACCGCTCGAGCGGGTCAGGCCGCCGTCACCGCCGAAGATCGCGGCGTCCGTGCCCGGGATCGCGACGATCGCGTGCGAGTCCGGATGCTGACCATTCGGCGCGACCGGGTTCGGCTGGCAGCAGCTGCCGGGCGGCGTGGGATCGGTGGTCGCGTCCCACGTCATGTCGGTGAACGAGGCCCCGGCGTCGGCCGAGCGGATGAACGCACGACCGTTGGTGGTGAACCCGTATGTCCCGTAGGAGTACGAGCCGCCGAGGTAGACGACGTCCGGCTGGCCCGGAGGCGAGTAGACGACGTTGTCGTACCAGCACTGCGCGGTGCAGTAGCCGATGTTCTGGCTCGTCGTCATGTCCGTGAACACCGGGCTCGCCGCGCGGGCGTCGTCGGTGCGATAGAAGCGAGCTCGGCTGGCGCCGGAGTCGCTCGACGTGCCGTCGCCGACGTACATCCGCGTGTTCCCATTCGGGAGCGGCTGCACCGAGAACTCGGTCCGGTCGGTGTTGAGCGTCGGGTTGAGCGCGGTCTTGATCTGCGTCCAGCTCCCCCCGTTGTCGGTGGAGCGCCAAACGCCGCCGTTGGTGTTGATCGGGGCGCGGTTGTTCTGCGGGAACGCCGACGCGTAGACCGTGCTCGAGTCGCTCGGATCGAGCGCGACCTTGGTCACACCGCGCGTCGAGCCGAAGCTCGACTGGATGATGCCCGCCTGGCCCGGCAGGGTCGGATTCAGGCAGATCGCCTGCGCGTTCAGCAGCGTGAACGTCGCGCCGCCGTCCGTGGACTTCCAGAGGCCGTACGGCGGAAGCCCCGGAGCCAGCGAAACGACGCCGCCGCTCAGGACCGACGAGACGCCGCGGACGCTGCGCGCCGAGGCGACGTAGATCGTGCTGCCGTTCACGACGATCGTCGAGATGGCGCGACCGTCGAAGGCCGGCCCGTTGTAGGCGGGCGCTGTCTGGATCCCGCCGGTGCCGACCGCAGCCGTGCAGTCGACGGTATCGGCCGGAACCGATGTCTGCGCAGCGAGCCTTGTCCAGGTGTCGCCGCCGTCCGTCGACTTGTACAGGCCGAGGCCCGACTCGGAGTCGACCGACGCGTTCGGCTCACCCGTGCCCGCGTAGAGCACACCGTTCTGGTAGAGCAGCGTCCCGATCGCGTTCGTTGGAAGCGCGCCGGAGACGTACGTCCAGCCGGCCCCGTTGCCCGAGAGGGCATTGGTGGTGCGCCAGATGCCGCCGCCTGCGGCCGCCGCCCAGACGCGGCAGCGCGACTGGGAGCAGCTCGGGTCGACGGCGAGCGCCGTGATGCGGCCCGACGTCGTGTAGTCGGCGCCAGAGAACGTGAGGACGCCCGGGAAGTCCGCGTGGCTCGGGCCGGCGAGCGACCACTGGCTTCCGCGGCTTGGGCCTCGGGCGGCTCCGCGCGCCTTGACGCCTGCCCAGGCTGCCTGCGCGTGGAGCGTCAATTGGATCGGAATCGTGTTGGCGGGATACGCCTGGTTGGCGTAGTCCTGGGCCGCCGCCGAGGAGGGACCCTCCCCATCCGGCGACCGGTCCGACTCCCCGCGGTTGCCGACGACCTCCTGGGCCGCCAGCTTGCTGGCGAACACGTGAGCCTTGCTCGCGTGCGACGACCCGCTGGTCATCGCGAATACGAGCGTAAGGCCCGCTGCAAGCGCCACGACTGAGCCCACGATCAGGGCACGCGCCGAGCGCTTCTGCGTTGGTCTGTACAAGTTTGCCTTCCTCTCCCCAGTCGAGCGCGTTTGCGCCCTTTGGCTCAATCGCGAGCGATCCTAACACGCTCTCTGTGGTGAAATCGGATCCGCGATCAGGGAGAGGGTCTTGCGTAACCGCTCACGCATCCGGGATCGACGGTTCTCGTTTGACAAACTGATGTAGGGAGCCATATAAGACCGGGGCTGCATCCGGGGTCTATGCCCAAGCGCTCACGCATCACCGAGGACGGAAAAGATCCGCGCGCAGTCGAGTTGGGCCGGCGTGGCGGGTTGAAAGGCGGCAAAGCGCGTGCCGCCAAGATGACCCCTGAGGAACGCGTTGAGAGCGCGCGACGCGCAGCACAGGCCCGCTGGGCGAAGGAAGGAAAGACGCAGCCGGCACGCGTGCCGGCAACTACCGACAGCCATGCAGGAGGCCGACGGCTTCCTCTTGGGGGAGAGGAGATAATGATCAGAGCTCGACGTAGCGTCCTGGTCGCGATGGTCTTGCTCGCCGGGGCGCTCGCACTATCACTGGTCCTGCTTGCGCGGGGCTCGTCAGGCCACCGTGCCGGCTTCGTAGGGAAGCTCGGCGCGGCTGAGGCGACAGAGAGCGCAGCTGAGACTCCGGGCCTCGGGCCGACGAGCTACGAGGCGTACTTGCAGGCCGAGCGCACGTACCCGGCCAACAACATCCCGCTGCGCATCCAGCGACGCGCGAAGGCGACCTTCAGCAAGATCGCCCGCGCCGATCTCAAGCGGATGAAGCAGGTCAAGCAGGGCCACGGCTTCCTGTGGGCCCACTCCAACGGCCAGTGGAAGCTATACGGCCCGAAGACGTACGGCGTCCAGCCGGGCGTCACGTCGTTCTCGGGCGCAACCAACGTCACCGCCAGCCGTGTGACCGCGCTGGTCGCGGACCCCGACTGCACGAGGAACCACTGCCGGCTCTGGGCCGGTGTCTCGGGCGGCGGCGTCTGGGAGACGGACAACGCGCTCGCGGGCAATCCGACCTGGCAGCAGCTGAGCCCGGACGACCTCGACCAGAACTCGGTCGGGTCGCTCGTGCTCGATCCCAGCGACCGCCACCACGACACGCTCTACCTCGGCACCGGCGAGGGCAACCACTGCTCGTCCGGCTGTGAGGCAGGCGTGGGCCTGTACAAGTCGACGAACGGCGGCCACTCGTGGCACAAGCTCGCCGGCTCGTGCGTCAGCAACTCGGCGTTCGTCTGCACCACGCCGGGCACCGACGCGTTCCTCGGCCGGGCGATCAATTCGATCGCGGTCGATCCGACCAACTCCCGCCACATCTTCGTGGGCTCGGCTCGGTCCGTCCGCGGCCTTTCGCACGTGATCGGCAATGGCGGCCAGATCAGCCTCGAGCCGGGCGCCAACCCGGCCGGGCTGTACGAGTCGACCAACGGCGGAGCGACGTTCACCGAGGTCTGGGACGGTGCGGCCGGGAACTCCTTCGGGATCACGAAGGTGAAGCTCGACCCGCGCAACCCGAGCAACGTCTACGTCACTGCGTTCGACGAGGGCCTCTGGCGGCGCTCGCCGTCGCTCGACGGCTCGGCCACGCAGTTCGACTTCCACCAGTTGTTCCACGCGCAGTTCGGCGTGCCCGACCGCACGATGTTCGATCTGACCCGCAAGAACGGGGCGACGCGCATCTACCTGACGGACGGCACCGCCAACGGCGGCGGCATCTCAGGCGCGTCGGCGTCGAACTACTGGCGGACCGACAACGGTGACCAGCCTGCGGCGGCGCTACTTGCTTCGCAGGCCGCCGGCCTCGCGCCGCCACCGGACACGACCGTCTACCCGCAGACGTACAACGGCTGGCAGAACCTGACGTCGAAGACCACGGCGAGCCCGTACTTCGCGACGGACGACTTCTGCACCGGCCAGTGCTGGTACGACGAGGACGTCTACACGCCCGCAGGGATGCCGGACACGGTCTACGTGATCGGCTCGAATGAGTACGGCGAGCAGCCGTGCGACACCAAGGGCGTCGGCTGCGGCAACGGCCGCTCCAACGGCCGAGAGGTGCTGTACTCGACGACCGCCGGTGACCCGGACGGCACGGCCAACAGCCGGACGTTCACCGACCTCTCGTACGACCACACCGAGCGGACGGCTACGTGGTGCGCGTACGAGCCGTACTTCCCCCAGGGCTGTCTGCACGCCTGGGGCGCGATCCATCCCGACCAGCACGCGATCGTGATCAACCCTGGCAATCCGACCCAGATCTTCGAGGGCTCGGACGGCGGCGTGATCCGCACCAGCGGCGCGTTCGCCGACGCCCAGGCCGACTGCGACAGCCCGTACCGCAACGGTGGGGCTCCGCTGCCGCCGACGTCGGGCAGCTACCTGACCTGCAAGCGGGTCCTGTCGCGGATCCCGGTCAGGCTGGACCACATCGACAAGAAGCTGAGCAGCTCACTGCAGTTCATCAACGTGGCGATCAACCCGGGGAACTCGTGCGAAGTGATGGGCGGCACGCAGGACAACGGGACGTGGTCGAACGTGGACAACTGCGACCGGAACACGTTCTCCCAGGTGATCTACGGTGACGGCGGCAACGCCGTGTACGACGGGCAGAACCCGACCTGGCGGGCGAACGAGTTCACGAGCTGCTTCGGCGACTCGAACTTCGAGAACGGCGATCCCGAAAGGTGGGTCATCGCCACCGGGCCGATCGCGGCGAGCGGCGAGGCCTGTGCCTTCTACTGGCCGCAGATCGGCGACCCGAACCCCGTCACCTACAACGGGGACGTCACGCACCCGATCTACAACGGTGCGCAGCACGTCTGGCGCAGCTGGGCATTCGGCGCCGGAACTCCGGGTCAGGTGCCGCAGGACACGACTCCGAACGTCGCCGACTACGAGGCGAACTGTCCGGAGTTCGTGCACCCCGGGAACGACCCGAACTGCGGCGACTACCGGCCGCTCGGCGGCCCGGCCGGCGCAAACCAGCCGGGTGACCTCACCGGATCCGTCTACGGGGCAGACCGCTCCGGCGGCTCCATCTCGTGGCTCGCGCGTGACTCGGCGGACACCGGGACCATGTGGGCCTCGACCAGTGCAGGCCGCATCTTCGTGACGCACAACGCGGATGCGGTCGACCCGGCGACGGTCACGTGGACCCGCGTCGACAGCTCGGCCTCAGGCAACTCGCCGACGAGGTTCCCGAGCAGCATCTACGTCGACCCGGCCGATCCTGGCCACGCGTGGGTCTCGTACTCGGGCTACAACGCGGTCACTCCGACGACGCCGGGCCACGTGTTCAGCGTCCAGGAGGACGGCACCTTCACGAACCTGAACGTGGAGGCCGGAGCCCAGGCCTACGACACGCCGCTCAACGACGGCGACCTGCCGGTCAGCGACGTCGTGCGTGACGACCAGACGCACACCCTCTACGTGGGCACCGACTTCGGCGTCCTGCAGGGGAACAACGACGGCGCCAGCTGGCACGTCACGAGGGGCATGCCTCGCTACGAGATCATGCACCTCGCGATCCAGCCCTCGAGCCGCGAGCCGACGTGCACGGGTGGGCATCACTGCAAGCGCATCCTGTACGCCGCGACGCACTCGCAGGGCATCTGGAAGATGAACCTGGGCGGCGGCCACGGCCACGGTCACTAGCCTCCAGTCACGCTGAGTCGAACGGGGCCGCCTTGGGGCGGCCCCGTTCTTTTCCTACCATTCCGGGGTGAGGCTCTTGCTCGTTCTGGTCCCGGTGCTTCTCGTGGGCTGCGGCGGCGGCGGACGTGGTGGTGGCTCCTCCGCTTCGGAGGGCGGCGGCATCGTCTTCGGCATGGTGTCACGAGGGCCCGGCGGCGCCTGTCCGTCCCAAGAGGCGCCCTGCTCGATTCCGGCCTCCGGGATGACGCTCAGGTTCTCCCGTGGCGGCTTGGCCATCGTCGCGACGACGGGCGCGAACGGCCACTATCGCGTACGTCTGCCCGCCGGCCGCTACGCGGTCGAGGGCCCGCAGCCGCTCAAGCCCAGGCACGTGGAGGTGTCGGCCGGCGACTCCCGCCGCGTCGACTTCTCCGTCGACACGAAGATCTCTTAGTACGCGACGGCGCCGCGACCAGTTGCGGCCGCGTGCCGCTGCTCGTCCGCGCGGTAGGAGCTGCGTACGAGCGGCCCGGAGAAGACCGAGCCGAAGCCGAGCGCCTCGCCCTGCTCGCGGAACCAGCGGAACTCGTCAGGGTGCACCCAGCGGTCGATCTGGGCGTGCTTCGCGCTCGGCTGCAGGTACTGGCCGATCGTGACGACGTCGACGCCGTTGGCGCGCAGATCGCGCATCGTCTCGACGACCTCGTCGTTACGTCTCGCCGAGGCCGACGATGATCCCGGACTTCGTCAGCAGGGAAGCTCGGATAGTCGGCGAGCTCCTTCGCGCGCGCGAGCAGCCAGAGCGCCTTGTCGTACGAGGCCTTGGCCCCGCGCATGCGCGCGTGGAGGCGGCGGACGGTCTCGATGTTGTGGTTGAAGACGTCGGGCCGCTCGGCGAGCAGGACGCGCAGCGCCTCCTCCTCGCGGTCGAGGAAATCCGGCGTCAGCACCTCGATCGTCGCCTCGGGAACCTTGTGCTTGAGCGCGCGGATCGTGGCCGCGTAGTGCGCCGCGCCACGGTCCTCTAGGTCGTCGCGGTCGACCGAGGTGACGACGACGTGCCGGAGATCCATCTTCGCGGCGGTCGCCGCGAGGCGCAGCGGCTCGAGCGGGTCGGGCGGACCGTCGGGCTTGCCGGAGTGGACGTAGCAGTAGCGGCAGGCTCGCGTGCAGGTCTCGCCGAGGATCTGGAAGGTCGCCGTGCCGCGGCCCCAGCACTCGGCGATGTTCGGGCAGCGCGCCTCCTCGCAGATCGTGTTCAGGCTCGCGCCGTGGATCAGCTTGCGGACGTCGAAGTAGCGCGAGTCCGCGCTCGGGGCGCGCACCTTCATCCACTCGGGCCGGCGGGGCCGCTCGGCTACAGGCAGCGAGCGCTGCATGAGCCTGAGTCTAGAGGTCGGCTACGCGGTGAGGACTAGGTCGACTTGAAGGGATCCAGGTAGGCGTCGTCGATCTGGTACGCCGCGCCGGCTCCGACGGGCGTGAACCGGAAGGCGACGGCCCTGGTGCCCAGCAGGCCCGTGACGTTGCAGAGCAGGAGCTCCATCCGCGGCGACGGGGCCCACGAGCCGTTGCCGTAGACGGTGCCGCCGTCGAGGACGGTGAGGAGGCCGAGCAGGCTCGGCACGACCACCTGCACCCGCAGGCCGCCCGAGCTCGAGAGCCGCTTCGCCATGAGACGGAGATGCCAGTCGCCGAGCGCGAAGCAGACGGTGCCGCTGTAGGCCGAGCTGCCCGCGGGGAGGTAGAGCGAGTTGTGGTCGCTCCGCTCGCCGGTCAGGTAGTACGGCTCGTTCCCGGGGACGACGCGTGCGCCGCCGCTGAGGTACCAGCCCAGGCTGCCGTTCTCGAAGTCGCCGTTGTAGAGGCCCGAGTAGTACGCGGAGTCGCCGAAAGGCGAGAACGCCTGTGTGGCGGACGGGTCGCAGTAGGAGCCGGAGCCCGTGCCGAGGAGCCCGGCCTTCGCCTGCCCCGCGTGCGCGAGCGCCGCGATGATCGCGACGCCGCATAGAACCTGCAGACCCTTCTTCGCCACAGAAGCCACAGAACTCCTCCAGTTCTTCGAGTTTTCTCACTTTGCGCGGCGTGGAGGCAGCTGCATCACCCGATTGGGTGCTTTGGGGCCCGCTACATCCCTCGGACGAGGGAACCGGGGGGCGCTAGCGGGGTCGATTTCCTGCTAACGGTGTCCAGTGCGGCTACCACCACCGCGGCTGCCCTCGGGTTCGATCCCGACGAGCAGCGCGTCATCGAGGAACGACGGGCGCGGCGGCTGCAGCGCCTGGCGCGCCGCGAGCTGGTCTCGATCGGCGTGCTCGCCGGCGGATTCCTCGTGGCCGCGGTCTCCACGGCCGTGTTGCTGCCTTCCGACCGTAGCCCGGCGCTTCCCGCCGTCGTCGTGCTGGTCCTCGCGTACGCGGCTGCGTTCCGGCTCGATTTCGAGATCGGAACGGGATCGGCGGTGCCGACCGAGCTGATCTTCGTCCCGATGCTGTTCGTGTTGCCGATCGGCCTGGTGCCGCTCGCGGTTGCCGCCGGGACGGTGCTCGGCAGTCTCCACGAGTGCCTGCGCGGCCAGCTTCGCCTCGCGCGCGTGCCCGTCAGGATCGTCAATGCCTGGTATTCGCTCGGGCCGGTGCTGGTCCTCGGCCTCGCCGGCGAACGCGCGCCGCAGCTCTCGGACTGGCCGCTCTACGTCCTGGCCCTGATCTCGCAGTTCGCGGTGGAGGCGATCTGCACCGGCGGCCGCGAATGGCTGGCCCTGGGCGCGCGGCCGAGGGTGCAGCTGCGGCCAATGCTATGGGTCTACGCGATCGACGCCGGGCTCGCGCCGATCGGGCTCGCGGTCGCCTTCGCCACGCAGTCTTCTCCGTACGGCGTCGTGCTGGCGCTGCCGCTCGTAGGGCTGCTTTCGACGTTCGCGCGGGAGCGCCGGGTCAGGATCGACCACGAGCTCGAGCTGCGCGACGCGTATCGGGGAACGGCGTTCCTCCTCGGAGACGTGGTCGAGGCAGACGACCAGTACACCGGCCTGCACAGCCGCGACGTGGTCGAGCTGACTCTGCGCGTGTGCGACCGGCTGCAGCTTTCGCCGCGCGAGCGCCGCGACGCCGAGTTCGTCGCGCTGCTCCACGACGTCGGAAAGGTTCGCGTCCCCAAGTCGATCATCAACAAGCCGGGACCGCTCACGCCCGAGGAGCGCAGGGTGATGGAGCAGCACACGGTCGAGGGCGAGCGCCTGCTGCTGCGCGTCGGCGGGCTTCTCGGAGAGGTCGGCCGCATCGTCCGCTCCTGCCACGAGCGCTACGACGGCGGGGGCTACCCCGACGGAACCGCCGGCGAACAGATCCCGCTGCTGGCCCGGATCGTGGCGTGCTGCGATGCGTTCAACGCGATGACGACAGACCGTTCCTATCGCAAAGCGATGCCGCTCGCCGCGGCCGTGGCCGAGCTGCGGAGCGCGAGCGGGACGCAGTTCGACCCGGTCGTCGTCGAGGCGCTGATCGCCTCGCTCGACGGTCAGGCGGTCTCGGCCCCGCCGAAGATCGAGCTCTCGACCACGTAGAAGAGCGTGATCACGCCGAAGAGCACGATGCTCGCGACGGGGCTCGCCAACGCGACCAGGGTCGCCGTCAGATAGATCCACGGGCCGGGGATGTACGTGCGCGTGATCCCGCTGACAACTCCAGGCTGGGCGTCGTCGCGCAGGAGGCGCTTGCCGACCACCGCGTAGAACCAGGTCGCGTTGAACATGAGCGCCGTCGCGACGCCGGTGAAGCCGTAGGCCAGCGCTGCCGCCTCCGCGCCGCTGCCGCGGACGTGCTCGGCGACGAGGCGCGTCGTGAACGGGAAGAACGCGATGCAGAGCAGCAGGCCGATGTTCGCGACGAGAAAACGACGATCGGTCTTGCCGACCTGGCTCATGATCGTGTGGTGGTTCACCCACATGATCCCGATCGTCACGAAGCTGGCCGCGTACGCGACGTACGAGGGCCAGATGTGCGTGAGCTGCGCCCCGAGATCCTGCGCATTGCGAGGGATCTGGGCGTCGACGTTGAGGATCAGCAGCGTGGCGGCGATCGCGAAAACGCCGTCAGCGAAGGTCTCGAGCCGTGCAGTGCTCATGCCCGGCGAGTCTAGGTCCCCGACCTGCCGTTACGGCTTTCGGGACCCCATCTCCGATCGCTAGGTTTCGGCCGTGCCCGGTCGCCACACCACGAACCCCTGGGTCGTCCTGGTCCTGATCTGCGTCGCGCAGTTCATGGTCATCCTCGACGCGACGATCGTGAACGTCGCGCTGCCGTCGATCCAGAAGGACCTCGGGCTCAGCGAGGCCAACCTGCAGTGGATCATCAGCTCGTACACGCTGTTCTTCGGCGGCTTCCTGCTGCTCGGCGGGCGCGCGGGCGACCTGCTCGGCCGCAAGCGCGTCTTCCTGGTCGGGCTCGTGATCTTCACGGTGGCCTCCCTGCTGAACGGGCTTTCGAGCTCAGCCGGGATGCTGATCGGGTTCCGGGCGCTGCAGGGCTTCGGGGCGGCGCTGATCTCGCCGGCGGCGCTCTCGATCATCTCGACGACGTTCGCGGAGGGCCGCGAGCGGGCCCGCGCGCTCGGCGTGTGGGCGGCGATCGCGATCGGCGGGTCGGCGGTGGGGCTCGTGCTCGGCGGCTTTCTCACGCAGACCTTCTCGTGGCCGTGGATCTTCTTCGTCAACGTGCCCGTCGGGATCGCCGGCTTCTTCTTCTCGCTGCGGCTCGTGCCCGAGTCGAAGGACGAGCACGCGCACCGCAGCTACGACGTGGGCGGCGCGGTGACCGTCACCGGTGGGCTGATGGCGCTGGTCTACGCGATCGTGCGCGCCGAGACGCACGGCTGGAGCTCGGGCCTGACGATTGCGTTCTTCGTGCTGGCCGGCCTCCTCCTGGCCTCGTTCGTGATCATCGAGCTGCGCTCCGCCGAGCCGCTCGTGCGCTTGTCGATCTTTCGCGTTCGCTCGCTGCTGACGGCGAACGTCGTGATGTTCCTCGTGGCCTCGGGCCTGTTCGCCATGTTCTTCTTCAACACGCTCTACATCCAGAAGGTGCTCGGCTACGGGCCGCTGAAAGCCGGCGTCGCGTTCCTGCCCTTCACGGCGGGGATCATGGTCTCGGCCGGGCTTGCGTCGAACTTCGCCACGCGTATCGGAGTGCGGCCGATCGCAGCGGGCGGGATGGCGCTGACCATCGTCGGCATGCTGCTCCTGACGCAGCTGCCCGTGAACGGCTCGTACGCGACGGACGTGCTTCCGTCGCTGCTGCTCACGTCGCTCGGAATGGGCGCGGTGTTCATGCCCCTGACGCTGATCGCGACGACCGGGCTCGAGAACGAGGACCAGGGGCTCGCCTCGGGGCTCTTCAACACCTCGCAGCAGATCGGCGGCGCGCTGGGCCTCGCGATCCTCTCGACGGTCGCGGCGAGCCGGACCGCACACGTCGGCGGCAGTGATGCCGAGGCCCTCGTGGCCGGCTTCCACTGGGCGTTTGCGGGCGGCGCGATGTTCGTCGCGGCGGCGCTCGTCGCGCTGGTCGCCCTCCTGCGCAAGCGCCACGTCGCACGCATCGAGACCGAAGCCGCGCAGGCCGAGCCCGCGATGGCGAACGTCTAGGCGACCAGCTCTCTGGCCGGCTCGAGCCGGAGCGAGAAGACGTCCTCGAGGGCCGCGACCGCGTGCGGCACGACCTCTTCGACGGAAACGGGCCGCCCGAGCTCGTGGGCGATCGTCGTGAAGGCTGCGTCTTCGAGCCCGCAGGCGGTGATCCACTCCGTGAACGGCGCCGGGTCGAGGTCGACGTTCAGCGCGTAGCCGTGCGTCGTCACCCACTTCGAGATGTGGATTCCGATCGAGGCGATCTTGCGCGGTGGTGATTCCAGCCAGATCCCGGTAAGTCCGTCGATCCGCGTGGCCTCGACGCCGAGCGGCGCCATCGTCCGGATCAGCGCCTCTTCCAGGTCGCGGCAGTAGCGCTTCACGTCCTGGCCGTGGCGGGTGAGGTCGAGGATCGGGTAGCAGACGAGCTGGCCCGGCCCGTGGTAGGTCGACTTGCCGCCGCGATTCGTCTCGACGATCTCGACGTCGGCCCCTTCCGGCACGTGCAGCTCTCCCGCCTCCGTCCGCCGGCCGAGCGTGATCACCGGCGGATGCTCGAGGAAGACGATCGTGTCCGGGAGCTCGCCCTTCAGAACGCGTTCGGCGAGCGAGCGCTGCAGCGCGAGCGCCTCGCGGTAAGGCGTTGCCGGGAGGTGGAGGACGTAGCCGGGCCTCACCGCCACGACTCTAGAGGACGCGACGTGTGCCACGATTGCCGGCGATGGCTAGGCGCGACCTTCCGACCGGCACTGTGACGTTCCTCTTCACCGACGTCCAGGGGTCGACGCGGTTGCTCAAGCTCCTCGGCACCCGTTACGGAAGCGTCCTCGGGCGCCACCACGACCTCGTCCGCGAAACGGTTGGTCGCCACGGCGGATACGAGGTCGACACGCAGGGCGAAGCGTTCTTCGTCGCCTTCCCCCGGGCGAAAGACGCAGTTGCCGCCGCCATCGAGACGCAGCGGGCGCACGCAACGGAGTCGTGGCCGGACGGCGTGGACGTTCGCGTCCGCATCGGAATCCACACCGCCGAGCCCGAGTTGGCGCAGACGGGCTACATCGGCATGGGGCTGCATCGCGCTGCCCGCCTTTGTGCCCTCGGTCACGGCGGCCAGGTCCTGCTCTCGCGCTCGACGGCCGGCCTCGTCGACGAGGACGAGACGCCGGAGGTCGCGCTGCTGGACCTGGGCGAGCACCTGCTGAAGGACCTCGAGCGCGCGGAGCGGGTGTATCAGGTCGTCGCCGAAGGTCTGGGCGAGCGGTTCCCGCCGCTGAAGTCGGTGACCGAGCTCGCCCGCAAGGCGGAAGCCTCCGATTTGCCGACGGGCACGGTGACGTTTCTCGTGACGGACGTCGCCCACTACACCGAGGTGGTGCTCGGGCTGGGCGCCTCGGCGATGGGGCCGTGGCTCGACCGCTACGACGCCGTCCTGACGGCGGTCGTCGAGGAGCACCGGGGCAAGGTCCTCGAGTTCGTCGGCGACTCCGCGGTTGCCGTCTTCGCGCGGCCGGGAGACGGCGTGACCGCCGCGGTCCGAATCAACGAGGCACTCGCCGCGGCGGAATGGCCAACCGATCCTCCCACGCTCCAGACCGGGATTCACACGGGTGAGGCGGAACGCTGGGAGTCGAGCACGCGCGCAGGCTACGTCGGCGCCGCGATCCTGCGCGCCGTCGCCGTCTGTGGAGCGGCCGGCCTCGGGCAGGTGGCCGTGTCCCCGGCGACGGAGGCGCTCCTCGACCCATCCTCCATCCCGGGGGTCGCTGTCCGGCCGATCGGCGAGCGCGAGCTGCGTCAGTTCGGGCGGCCGGTGCAGCTGTACGAGGCCGTCGCCGAGGTCACGCTCGCAAGCTGAGCGCCTGCGCGGTGGCGAGACCGGCAAGCCCCGCGACGGCCGCCGCGACGACGGCCAGCCCTGCCGCGGAGAAGCCCGTGGCCGCCACGAGCCAGACGAGGCCTGCGATGCCAGTCAGCGCATTGCCGAGCGCGAGTGCTCGGACGCTGCTCGACCGCCTCGCGACCGGCGACCGCGTTCGGACAGACCGGGCTCTACGACGGTTCGACCGACTCGTGCGACCGCCAGACTAGGCCGGAGGGGCCGTCTCCACGAGTGTTCGGTCGAGCACGCCGGCCAACCAGCTGTTCACTCCGGCGGCGACTTCTTCCCAGTCCGGGGCGACCATGTGCAGGTGAGGCCGGCCCTCGAACTCGAGGTAGTCGGTCCGCGCGGACGACTTCTCGTATTTGCCGTACTGCGCCTTTGCGAGCGACGCGGGCACGGTCTGGTCCTCCCCCGCGCCGACGATCAACAGCGGGGCCCGGGCGTCGTTCTTGAAGTGGACCTCCGTCGGCGGGTGCAGGTGGAAGTTCGCGAACCCGGCCTCGTAGAAGATCTGGCCGGTCTCGGGAACGGCATAGCGCTCGTAGGCGGCCTTCGCGTCTTCGGGCGAGAACGTGTTCACGAAGCTGTACGTGAACTGGTCGAGCGTCAGCGTCACCACGCCGTGCCGCTTCGACGGATGCGCGAGCGCAGGCGCGCCCGACTTCAGCGTCTTCAGCGGGAGCTTCAAGATCCCCTTTGGCGGGGCAGGGCTCATGGCGATGCCTGCGCGGCCGTGGCCGCGGTCGAGCAGCAGCTCGACGAAGAGCCCTCCGTACGAATGCCCGATCAGCACCGGCTCCTCGCCGAGGTTCTCGATCTCGTTCTCGTAGTGCCCGACGATCTCCTCGACGCCGAGGCCGGCGATCTCGTCGGCTTGCTCGCGGATCTGAGCCACGTCGCCGTGCTTGCGCGGCCACTCCGGCGCCGAGACGGCGTACCCCTGCTTCTCGAAATAGTCGGCGTAGTTCTCCCAGCTCTGCGAGGTGAGCCAGGCACCGTGGACGAACATGATGGGGGTCCGGTCGCTTGCCACGTGCCCTCCCTGATCGGTGACGCAACCGACCCTACGTCTCCGCAATGCTCAGCGCGGGCTCCGCATCCAGGAACGCTCCGATTCGCTCGGCTTCAGTCTTGAGCTCGCGGTGCTCGTCGGCTCTGAGGCGACGCACCGGCTCGACGAAGATCTCGACCCGTTTGCCGCGCTTCTGCCGCCGCCAGATTCCGGCCACCACTCCGTCGACCGCGAGCGTCGGCACCCCGGCGATGCCTTCGTAACGCCCACGGCTGTGCCTCTTCACCAGCTCGCGCACGGGCTCGGGGACAAGGTGGTCTCGCTCGCGGAAGCCCATCACGTAGCAGTCGTACTCGGGGAGGAGCCGCAACGGCCCCGGGGGCCGCTTTCTCAGCTGGGGCTGCGAGATCTCGCCGAGCGACTCGAACAAGGCCTTCGCCTCGGCCGGCTTGATTGCGAACCAGCCCGCGAACTCGCGCGGGCCGGTGGGCCCATACGTATCCACGAAGCGGCGGCATACCTCCGCCAGCGCCGTTTGCGGGTCGACGTCGTTCCAGCCGATCCACTGGTCGGTGCGGACGAACGTCACTTGGTTGCCGCGCGAAGGGCCGTGGCAGAGCTTTCCGACGAGGGCTGCCGACCCGATGATGTAGCCCCAGCCCGAGGCGATCCGTTCCCGCGTCCATTCGCCTGCTCTGCGCGCGACTTCGTCGGCGAGCTCCTCGCGCAGCAGCGCGCGCCCGTCGAGCGCGTCGCCGATCGCGTCGAGCACCTTCTCGCCCTGTTTCGCAGTCAGGCCGTACGACTCGTACCAGGGCGGGCCGACGGCGCGCGCGGCGGCCGTCCACATCGGCAGCTCGTCCGCTGGATGCAGGTGCAGGGTCCCGCGGATCGTCCACGTCTTGACGAGCGTCCGCTCCTCCCACAGCGCATCCCGTACGTGCTCCTGCTTCAGACCGCGAACGCGCGCGGACAGCGCGAGCTCCGCGGCGCCCATCACCTGCGCCTGGATCCCGCAGACCTCGCGGACGACCTCGACCAGCCGCGACCGCGGCGCGGCCTTCAGCAGGTGGCTATGGGCGAGCCGGCCGCGCCGGACCCGCTCCCAGTCCTCGCTAGTACGCGCCTTCGTCGAAGGTCTCGAGGTTCTCGCGCAGCTCCTTCATGAACTGCGCGGCGTACGCGCCGTCGACGAGCCGGTGGTCGTACGAGAGGCAGAGGTTCATCATCGGCCGGATCGCGATCACGTCCTGGCCGCCCTCGTCTTGCACGACGACCGCCCGCTTGACGAGCGCCTCGACGTCGAGGATCGCGACCTGCGGCTGACTGATGATCGGCGTGCCGATGATCGCGCCCCAGCCGCCGGGGTTCGTGATCGTGAAGGTGCCGCCCTGGACGTCGTCGGGAGTGAGCTTCTTGTTCCGCGCCCGGTCCGCGATGTCCGCAACTGCGCGGGCGATCCCCAGCAGGTTGAGGCCCTCGGCGTTCTTGACCACGGGCACGATCAGGCCCTGGCCGCCTCCGAGTGCGACCGCGATTCCGAGGTTGACGTAGTTCTTCCGGACGATCTGCTCGCCGCGGATCTCGGCGTTCACCCACGGCCAGTTCTTCATCGCCTCGATCGTCGCCCGAGCAATGAACGCGAGGTAGGTCGGGTTGACGCCGTAGCTGCGCTCGTACTCCGGCTTCAGCTTCTTGCGGATCGCGACCACCTTGGACATGTCGATCTCGAAGACGGTCGTCACGTGCGCCGAGGTGTCGAGCGAGCGGCGCATGTGCTCGGCGATGCCGCGACGCATCGCGTTCATGGGCTCGACCGTCTCGCCGGCGCCGACGGCGGCCGGCTCCGGTGCGGGTGGGGGCTTTGGCGGGGCAGGAGCAGCCTGCGGTGCGGGCGCGGCCGCGGGGGCCGGAGCGGGCTCCGGCTGGGGCGGAGCGGGGGCCGGCTCGGGCGGTGCCGCGGGCGCGGCGGGCTCGGGAGCCTGCGGCGGTGCTTCTGGAGCTGCGGCCGGGCCGCCGGACTCGACGAACGACATGATGTCCTTCTTGGTCACGCGGCCGCCGCGGCCGGTGCCCTGCACCTGACCGACGTCGACGCCGTGCTCCGAGGCGATCCGCGCGACGACCGGCGAGACGAACGTCCTCTCGCCCGCTCCGTCGCTGGTCTCGGCCGGGGCGGGTTCCGCAGCCGGGACAGGCGGGGGCGCCGCAGTCGGCGTCTCGCCCTCGGAGCTCGAGGGAGCGGCAGCTTCTGCGGCGGCTTCTTGGGTGGCCGGCTCGGGCGCGGCCGGCTCGGGCGGCGCCTGCTGAGGCGGTGCTTGCTCGGGCTCGGCCTCGGCCTCAGGCTCCGGAGCAGCCTCGGGAGCCGCGACCTCGGCTCCGGCCGGCGCGATCACTGCGAGCTTCGTCCCGACCTCGACCGTCTCGCCTTCCTGCACGAGGATCTGCTGGACGACGCCCTCGCCGGGACTCGGAACCTCGGTGTCGACCTTGTCGGTCGAGATCTCGAGCAGCGGCTCGTCGGCGGCAATCTGCTCGCCTTCCTGCTTGAGCCACTTCGTGATCGTCCCCTCGGAGACCGAGACGCCCATCTGGGGCATCACGACGTCGATCGCCGAAGTGGTGGCCACGTCCTCTAGTACTCCGCGAGCTCCCGCAGCCCTGCGGCCACGTCGTCGACTTGAGGGATGTACGCCTTCTCGAGCACCGGCGAGAAAGGCACCGGCGAGTCCGGCGCAGCGATCCGCTTGATCGGAGCGTCGAGGTCCTCGAAGGCCTCCTCGGCGATCGTCGCTGCGATCTCTCCGCCGAAGCCGCCGGTGTGCGTGTCCTCGTGCAGGACGATCGCCTTCGACGTCTTCCGCACCGACTCGAGCACCGCCTTCTTGTCCCACGGAATCAGGGTGCGCAGGTCGAGGATCTCAACAGAGATGCCGTCGCCCTCGAGCTGCTGCGCCGCCTCGGCGGCGGTCCAGACCATCGCGCCCCAGGTGATGACGGAGATGTCGTCGCCTTCGCGATGAACCCGAGCCTGCCCGAAGGGGGTCTGGTAGCGCTCGTCCGGAACCTCGGCCTTGATCCGGCGGTAGAGGTGCTTGTGCTCGAAGTAGAGGACTGGGTTGGGGTCCTGGATCGCCGTCGCGAGCAGGCCCTTCGCGTCCTCGGGCGTCGCGGGGCAGACGATCTTCAGGCCAGGAATGTGCGCGAACGAGCTCTCCGGGTTCTGCGAGTGGAAGGGGCCGCCCGAGAAGCCGCCTCCGGACGGCAGCCGCACCGTGATCGGGACGGGCGTGCCTGCGCGCCAGCGCTGCTTCGCGGCGACGGTGACGAGCTGATCCCACGCGCACGAGATGAAGTCCGAGAACTGCATCTCCGCGACGGGGCGCATGCCCATGATCGCGGCCCCGGTGCAGCCGCCGACGATCGCGGTCTCCGAGAGCGGCGCGTCGATCACGCGCCACGGCCCGAACTCCTCCTGGAACCCGAGCGTGACCTTGAAGGCGCCGCCGTAGACGCCCACGTCCTCGCCGATCACGAAGACGCGCTTGTCGTGGCGCATCTCCTCGCGCAGGCCGTCCGAGATCGCTTGCAGGTAGGTCTTCTCGGCCACGGGTTACTTGTGGTGCGGGGTGTCGAGGTCCTCGGGTGTCGCCCAGACGCCCTCGAGCAGGCTAGACGGCTCGGGGAGCGGCGATTCCTCCGCCCGCGTGAGCGCTTCGTTCAGGAGGCGCTTCACGCCGGAGGTGATCTCGTCCTCCTGCTCGTCGTGCAGGTCCGCGTGCTCGCGCAGCCAGCTCCGGAAGCGCTCGATCGGGTCGCTCTCGGCCCAGCGCTCGAACATGTCCTTCGGGACGTAGAACGCGTCGTCGTGGACGGCGTGGCCCTCCATCCGCAGCGTCAGGCACTCGATCAGCGTCGGGCCGCCGCCTGCGCGCGCCTTCTCGATCGCGCGCTTGACCTCGCGGTAGACGGCGAGGACGTCGGTGCCGTCGACGACCACGCCCTCGAAGCCGTAGGCCTCGGCGCGGTCGGCGACGTGCTCCGTCGCGTACTCGAGGTAGGTAGGAGTCGAGTAGGCCCACTGGTTGTTGTCGCAGATGAAGACGACCGGCAGCTTGCGAACGCCTGCGAGGTTCATCGCCTCGTGGGTGTCGCCGCGCGCGGAGGCGCCTTCGCCGAACCAGCCGACCGCGACGCGCTTCTCCTCGCGGATCCGGAAGGCGAGCGCGCAGCCGACCGCGACCGGCAGCATCGCCGGCAGGTGGCTGACCATCGCCAGGAGCCCCAGACGCGAGTCGGCCATGTGGACGTTGCCGTCCTTGCCGTGCGTCGGCCCGTCCGCACGGCCCATGTACTGCGCGAGGATCCGCCACGGCTCGACGCCGCGCGTGACGTGGACGCCCATGTCGCGATGGAGCGGCGTGCCGACGTCGTTCTCGCCCATCGCCGTCGCGACCCCCACCGCCGCGGCCTCGTTGCCGCGACCCGTGTAGAACGAGCCGGGGATCTTGCCCTGCTTGTAGAGGATGTGGCCGCGCTCCTCGATCCCGCGCGTGACCAGCATGTTGCGGTAGACGCCGAGGAGGTCCTCGCGGTCGAGGCCTGCCTCCTTGACCTCCTGCAGCGAGCCGACCGGCTCGGCTTCACGCGCGATCGCCATCGCGGCGAACTCTAGCGATCAGCCTGGCGGTACAGTCGCGAGGTGAGCAAGGCGCGGAACTGGCTGCAGGAGGAGCGCCGCAAGACCCTCGGCGACTGGGTCGCCGTCTGCCTCGCGTGCGGGTTCGCGCAGCGCTACTTCGAGGAGAACGAGGCCGAGCTCCCCGCGGCCTGCCCGCAGTGCACCGGAGAGATGCGCTGGCGCTGTCCGGAGTGCAAAGCGCGGTTCACGTCGGCCTTCGACGTCGAGTGCGAGGCCTGCGGCGGCCAACTCCGCCCGCCGGAACAGTTCGGCGTGAGGATCAGGCGTGCCTGACGAAGCCCCCCTCGTCGACTCCGGGGCGGGGCTCATCCCGCAGGGCGAAGGCTGGTTCGTCGTCAATGTGGCCGACGCGCCCTGGGTGCGAAACGACTCCTTCGGTGCCAGGACGAGCTTCGAGGTCGGCGGGCGTCTCGGACGTGAGTTCCCGGACCTCGAACAGCATCCGTTTCCGGATCTGGGCATCAGCGTCTACGTCCTCCCGCCCGGCAAGCCGAGCACGATGTACCACGCCGAGTCGGCGCAGGAGAGCTTCCTGGTGCTCCAAGGCGAGTGTCTGCTCATCGTCGAAGGGGAGGAACGCCGGCTCGGCGCATGGGACTTCTTCCATTGCGCTCCGCACACCAGGCACGCGTTCGTCGGAATCGGCGATGCGCCGTGCGTGATCCTCATGGCGGGGGCGCGTCCTTCCGAAGGCTCGATCCTCTACGCGCGTGACGAGACTGCGTTGAAGCACTCGGCGGGTGTCGAAGAGGACACGCCTTCGCCGGACGAGGCGTACGCGCCCTTCCCGCATTGGCGCCTGGGCAGGCCGGACAGCTGGGAGGAGCTGCCCTGGGCTAGCCGCGGAGCAGGCGCACGATCCGGTAGCCGTCGCTGACGCGGCCCGCGTAGGGCCCGAACCAGCTGGCAGCTGACGAGGCCGTACGCCAGGATGGCGTAGGCGACCCAGCCCAACGGCTCAGCCGCGGATCTCGCTGAAACGGATCACGGTCACGAGGTCGTCGTGGCCGACGGGCCGGTTGTAGAGCTGGCCGAGGAAGGCGGCCATGTCCTCCGTGCGGCGGATCTCGGGATTGTCGTGCTCGATCTCGCGAGGCGAGAGGTCGGCGAGCTGCTTGACCTCGACCTTGTCGATCACCGCGTCGAAGATCTTCTGACGCGGGCTGAAGCGCGTCCCGGCCAGCACCTGGACGATCATGCCCTTCTTGTACTTGCGCGACTTATCGCCCAGGCGGATGGTCGCGGTCTTGCGGCCGCTCCGAAGCTGGTCGGCCACCATCGGCGAGTAGAAGTTCAGGGCGTACATCGCATGAGTGTCGTCGGGCACCGGGCGGGCGGAATCATAGTGTGCCCAGGCGCGAAATCGCCTTCTCGGCCATCTCCCGCTCCCCCTTGTATGCCAGCAGCTTCGGCGCCTCGTCGAGCGGGAGCCACCGCGCTTCGTCGACCTCGTGCGCCGTCGCGGCCGGAAGGTCGCCGAGCCGGCCGCCGGAGTAGCGCAGCAGAAAGAAGCTCACGACCTTGAAGATGCGCTCCCCGCCCCAGGTGTAGACGTAGCGCACGTCGCCGAGCTTCTCGACCAGTCGCGCCTCGACGCCGGTCTCCTCGGCCACCTCGCGAAGCGCGGTCGCGTCGGACTTCTCGCCGGGGCCGATGTTCCCCTTCGGGAGGGCCCAGACGCCCGGCTCTTTGCCTGCCGGGCGGATCGCGGCCATCGCCCAGCGGCCGCGCAGCCGCCGCACGACGACTCCGCCGGCCGAGAACTCCCTGCGCACAAACCATTTGTAACAGACTGTCACTTGGATAGGTTGGGACCCGTTGCACAGGCCGGTGCAGAGCCGTTATCATGCAGCTGGCACTCAGACCACTGGAGTGCCAGGAGCTGTCACAAAGTCACGATCCTAAGGAGGAGGGCTGGATGGATTTGCAGCCACTGGGCGACCGCTTGATCGTCGAGGTCCTCGAAGACGAGGAGACGACCTTCAGCGGCATCGTCCTGCCTGACACCGCCAAGGAGAAGCCGCAGCGCGGCCGCGTGCTCGCGGTCGGCCCGGGCTCCCGCAACGACAAGGGCGAGGTCGTCCCGATGGAAGTCGGCGAGGGCGACGAGATCATCTTTTCCAAGTACGGCGGCACCGAGATCAAGCTCGGCGTCGACGAGGTTCTGATCCTGCGCGAGTCAGACGTGCTCGCCAAGGTCGCCACGTCGGGAGCCAAGGGCTCGAAGAAGAAGAAGAAGGAGATGGCAGGCGCTACCGCCTAGCCGGGACGGAGGTACTGAATGGCACACAAAGAGCTGAAGTTCAGTGAGGACGCGCGGCGCTCTCTCGAGCGTGGCGTGAACATTCTCGCCGATGCGGTCAAGGTCACCCTGGGGCCGAAGGGCCGCTACGTCGTGCTCGACAAGAAGTTCGGCGCGCCGACGATCACGAACGACGGCGTGACCATCGCCCGTGAGATCGAGGTCGAGGACGTGTTCGAGAACCAGGGTGCGCAGCTCGTCCGCGAGGTCGCGACCGAGACCAACGACAAGGCCGGCGACGGCACGACGACGGCGACCATCCTCGCCCAGGCGATCGTCCGCGAGGGCCTGAAGAACGTGGCCGCCGGTGCGAACCCGATGGCGCTCAAGCGCGGCATCGAGCAGGCTGTCGACTCGGTCGTCGAGAACCTGCAGAAGCAGTCCAAGGAAATCTCGGGCAAGGAGGACATCGCCCGGGTCGCCACGATCTCCTCGCGCGAGCGCGAGATCGGCGACGTCATCTCCGACGCGATCGAGAAGGTCGGCAAGGACGGTGTCGTCAACGTCGAGGAGGGCCAGACACTCGGGCTCGAGCTCGAGTTCACCGAGGGCATGCAGTTCGACAAGGGCTACCTCTCGCCGTACATGATCACCGACGCCGAGCGCATGGAGGCCGTGCTCGAGGAGCCGTACATTCTGGTCGCGAACCAGAAGATCGGCGCCGTCAAGGACCTCCTGCCCGTGCTCGAACAGGTGATCCAGTCCGGCCGGCCGCTGCTGATCGTGGCCGAGGACGTCGAGGGCGAGTCGCTCGCGACGATCGTGGTCAACAAGCTCCGCGGCACCTTCCAGGCCGTCGCGGTCAAGGCTCCCGGCTTCGGCGACCGCCGCAAGCGCATGCTCGAGGACATCGCGATCCTCAGCGGCGCCGAGGTGATCACCGAGGAGATGGGCCTCAAGCTCGAGAACACGAAGCTCGCGCAGCTCGGCAAGGCCCGCCGTGTCGTGATCGACAAGGACTCGACCACGATCATCGACGGTGCCGGCGCCTCCGATGGGATCAAGGGCCGCATCAAGCAGCTGAAGGCCGAGATCGAGAACACCGACTCGGACTTCGACCGTGAGAAGCTCCAGGAGCGGCTCGCGAAGCTGGCCGGCGGTGTCGCGGTCGTCAAGGTCGGCGCTTCGACCGAGACCGAGATGAAGGAGAAGAAGCATCGCGTGGAGGACGCGCTCGAGGCGACGCGCGCTGCGCTCGAGGAGGGCATCGTCCCCGGTGGCGGTGTCGCGCTCCTGAACGCGGCCGCGTCGATCAAGGCCGACTTGACCGTGGATGACGAGCGGACAGGCTCCGCGATCATCCGGCGCGCTCTGGAGGAGCCACTCCGCCAGCTCGCCGAGAACGCGGGCCTCGAGGGCTCCGTCGTCGTCGGACGCGTCCGCGACGCGAAGGTCGGCCACGGCCTGAACGTCGACACGGGCGAGGTCGAGGACCTGGTTGCGAGCGGGATCATCGATCCGACCAAGGTCACGCGCCTGGCGCTGCAGAACGCCGCGTCGATCGCGAAGAACATCCTCACCACCGAGGCGATCGTCGCCGAGCCGCCGGAGAAGAACCCGGTCGGCGCCGGCGCCGGAATGCCCGACATGGGCGGGATGATGTAACGAACCCCTCGTGGGTTTCGCAGAAGGGCCGGCCAACGCCGGCCCTTCTGCTTTTACGCGACTGACTCCCGATCGAGTTTCGTATACAACTCGATCCCCAAGCTTCATCGCTCCCGACGAGGGAGAGAGAGGAGGAGTCAACATGACGCTTCGGCGTTCCGTGGCGTTCCTCGTTGCACTCACGGCGTTTGCCTGGGTCGTCTCGGGCGGCGCTGCCAGCACGGGGAAGACCGGGTCGGCAGGCTCGGGAGGACTCGGCTCCGCCTGCATCGCGCATCATCCGAACTACGTCGAGGACGTGTTCGAGCCGCTCTATGTGGCCGGCTGTACCGGCCACGACGAGCCGGAGCTCGATCCGGTCTCGAGCGCGCCCCACTCGGCGAAGAACCTCACCTGGCGGTTCGTGCTGCCGAGCAACGGCGCATATCCGGTGGACGCAGTCGGTCCGACCTTCTGGTTCGGCGGGACCGTCACCGATCCGAACAGCCTGTTCGGCCAGGCGTTCCTGGAGGTGCAGTTCTATCCGAACGCGCTCGTCCGGAACTGCACTCCGAACGGCGGCTTCGTCGTCTCCTACGCGCCGAACACCTACACGGTCTGCTCGCCGGTCTGGAGCATCCACACGACCGGCCAGAAGCCGGTGTACCACGAGCCGGCCGCGTTCAACGCGATGCTGACGACGGGCGCGCGCCATCAGCCGCTCGTCATGCACGCGGGAGACACCATCGATCTGCACTTCCACGTCGTGTCAACGCACGAGGGCTGGCACATCGACGTCCTCGACGAGACGACGGGCCAGTCCGGGACGATCGTCCTGAACAGCGCGGACGGGCCGCTTCTGCCCGCCTACGACAAGCAGGAGATCGGCAACGCTCTCGGCTGGGGGCTCGTGTACGACACTCCGAACTCGTTCGTCTGGGAGATCGGCCACACCTCACCGTTCACGAGCCCGGCCTCGCAGTTCTGCATCCCGGGCCAGCCGAACTGCCAGTCGTTCAACGCGCCCGCCTGGGCCGGGACTTCTCCGATTCAGATCAAGTCGGTCACCTTCGGAGACGGTTCGCAGCCGACGCAGTGGGCGACGGTCTCAGACACCGGCGGCAAGGCCGAGGTGCTCGGCAACTCCTGGGTCGGCCCGACCCCTTGCACGGCGTACGGCGGACCCTTCTGCATCTATCCGTGGTACACGCTCGGATCGAGCGGCTTCCACTACGGCGTGGACTATGCGGACGAGGTCGACGACCTTGGCGGCGTCGACCAGTTCGCCCAGACGCTCGACTGTGGCGGGCCGTTCGGCGACAACAGCACGTACTGCGACACAGTCGTCTACCCGTAACGCGCTAATGGCGAGGGGAGCGCTTCGGTGCTCCCCTCGTCACCCTCAGCCTGGCCTTGAAGGGCGGGCGCTTTTCTCGTACGTTGACCCGAGCGGCCTGGCAATCACCTGGAAAGGGGTCTTCCGTTGGATACGTACCACTACGTGCTTTACGTCCACCTGCTCTCGCTCTTCGTCGGCATCGGCGCAGCGGCGGTTCTCTCGGTCTGTCTCTTCCAGCTTCGGGGCGCGCGTGAGCTCACGGACGCGCTGCCTTGGGGGCGGGTCGCCGGCAAGACCGGGCGTATGTTCCCGATCGCGATCCTCGGTCTCTTCGGCTCGGGCGCGTACATGACGAGCGACGTCTGGACGTGGAGCACCGGGTGGATCCAGGTCGGCATCGCGGCTCTGGTCGTGCTCGCGATCCAGGGGCCAGTGATCGCCGAGCGCTCGGGCAAGAAGCTCGAGCACGCCCTCCGCGAGAACGGTCCCGGGCCGCTCGGGGAGAATGCCCGGCGGATGACCCGCTACCCGGGCCTGTGGGTGACCGAGTTCAGCGCGATCGGGCTCGTGCTCGCGATCGTCTGGAACATGACCGTCAAGGCAGGCACCGGAAGCGCCATCGCGGCCGCGCTCATCGGCTACGGCGTCGGGGCCTCCCTCGGCCTCTTCTTCACCAGGGCGCCGGCCGCCGAGGGCGAGGCGGCGCTTTCGTCTCCGGGCTCGTAGCTCGGGCACCACGCAAAGAAAAGGGCCGGCTCAGCGCCGGCCCATTTCAACTGACCCTTTGACGACGAAACGGCCTAAGTGGCCGTTTCGTACGAGGGGGATGGGGAGGTGGGTCGCGATGTGTATCGGCCCGTCAGGCGCCTCCGGAGTCCCCCGATCGAGTGAATCGCGGTGCCTACACTGAGGATCATGGAGGCGCTGGCATCCACGCTCTTCGCGCTCGACCGCGGCTACGTGCGCGTCGCCGGGCCCGAGGCGGCCGATTTTCTCGAGCGGATGCTCTCGAACGACGTGCTCTCGCTCGAGCCGGGCGGCTCGCGACCCGCGCTGCTGCTCACGCCGAAGAGCCGGATCGTCGCGCCGCTGCGCGTCGTGCGCGAGGGGGACGCCGACTTCCTGCTGATCACGGAGCCGGAGCTTGCCGAGCTCGTCGCGTCGACCCTTTTACGCGCTCGGTTCGCGGCGAAGTGCGAGGTCGCGGTCGAGCCCTACCACGGCTGGCTGCGGCTGGGAGCGGGCGAGGGGATCCCGAACGGCGACTACGGCGTCGAGGCGTACGAGGGCTGGAGCGAGACACCGGTCGAGGGCGGCGACCCGAGTGAGCTCGAGGCGCTGCGCATCGACGCGGGCACGCCGGCCTGGGGCAAGGAGCTCGACGAGACGGTTCTTCCCGCGGAGGCGGGCCTCGACGAGACGCACGTCTCCTTCACGAAGGGCTGCTACCCGGGCCAGGAGCCCATCGCGCGGCTGCACTACCGCGGCCGGCCGAACCGGCGGCTGCGGCGGCTCGAGGTCGAGAGCGCGAAGCCCGGCGACGAGATCCTGCTCGGCGAAAAGGCCGTGGGCCGCGTGACGAGCGCGGTGCCGGGAAAGGCTCTCGGCTACGTGAGGCGCGAGGTTCCGGACGACGCCGAGCTCGAGATCGGCGGCCAACCCGCCCGGCTACACTGACCTTCCCGCGCCCGTAGCTCAGGGGATAGAGCGCTGCCCTGCGGAGGCAGAGGTCGCATGTTCGAATCATGCCGGGCGCATTCGACCCCGTTCGGGTCAGGTCGGGTCAGGTGAAAGGAGCTGCACCATGACCAAGGTCGTCGCACTCATGTCCATGTCTCTCGACGGGTACGTCGCCGACGCGAATGACGGGGTCGACGAGGTTTTCGACTGGTACTTCTCGGGCGACATCGAAGTCCCAATAGAGAGCCCGACGATGGAAATGACGTTCCGAGTCTCGCCGCCGAGCGCCGAGCATCTGCGGAGCCTGATGCCGGAGGTGGGGGCCATGCTCACCGGCCGGCGCACGTTCGACCGCGCCGACGGTTGGGGCGGCCAACATCCATGGGGGCCCGCGTTCGTCGTCACCCACAACGTGCCCGATGGCTGGCCACGGCCGGGCTCGACAGTTCAGTTCGTCACCGACGGCATCGAGAGCGCCGTCGCTCAGGCGAAAGCGGCTGCCGGCCCGAAGTCCGTGGGCGTACACGGCGCCCAGACGATCCAGCAGTGCCTGGACGCCGGGCTGCTCGACGAGATCCACATCGATCTGGCTGCCGTGCTGCTGGGCGACGGAGTGCGGCTATTCGACCACCTCGCGAACACACCGGTCGTCCTCGGGAATCCGAGAGTCGTCGCCGGGGTGGGCGTCACGCATCTGCGCTATCCGGTGCGCGCGTCGTAGGAGGCTAGTGGGAGAAGCCGGGGATGCCGATTCCCGGCTCCACTGCCCGCACCGAGAGAAAGACCGGGCCGGGCTTCGTGCCGGCGCATGGCGCAACTACTTCCAGCGGCGACCCGACCCGACGATGTACTGGCCGTACCCGCGTAGCGCGGCTGCGGACGTCAGCACCTGGTAGGCGAACAGGTAGCCGAGGAAGCCGCGCTTGTCGCGCTGCGGGTGGATGTCGAGCGTCCGGAAGACGTGACGTGCCTGCCATCGCTGCAAGAACCCGAAGACGGCAAGCGTGATCGGAAGGAGCAGCATCGACCACCAGCCGAAGATCAATGGGTAGCCGAAAACGAAGAGGATGACTCCTGGAACCCAGAAGAAGATGATCCCGATGTCGAGGAGCGGGACGAGGTAATCGATCCCGGCCACGAGCTTTGCGAGGACGCGGGGCTGCGTCCGAGGGGGATGCACGTGAAGGCCCTCGAGCATCCCGCGTGCCCAGCGAGAGCGCTGGCTCAGGAGACGACCCAGTCGTTCGGGGACAGCGGTGAAGGCGAGCGCGACCGGCTCGTACTGGACGAGCCCGAGAGTTCCCAGCATCGACCAGGTGAGCACGATGTCTTCACCGATCGCATCCGGCCAACCACCGACGGCACGCAGGTCACTCGTCCAGTAGGCCGAGAACGCCCCCTGAGCGACGAGTGCGGTGTTGTACGCGGCCTGCATGCGCTTCACGCCGTTGATCCCAAGCCGGTAGTCCCACTGCTGCATCCGGGTGACGAACGTCGCCAGCGGATTCTCGGCGACGAGCGCCGCCGCGCACGCGGAGACATGCTGGCTTTGCGGTGCGTTCGTGAGCCGAACCACGAGGCGCGTGAGCGACTGCTCTTGCAGATAAGTGTCGGCATCGACCGTGACCACGAGCGGTGTCGTCACGGTCGCGAGAGCAGCGTTCAGCGCGTTGTGCTTGCCCTGCTTCGCCTCGAAGACACGTCGGTACCGGAGGCCGAGCCGATCAGCCGCAGCGTCTGCGCGCAGGGCGGTGTCGTCTGTCGAGTTGTTGTCTGCGAAGACGACTTCCAGCAGCCCTTCATATGCGAGCTCGCTGATGCGCTCGAGCGTGCGAACGATCGCCTCGCTTTCGTTCCACGCCGCGACGACGATGGTCACCGGCGGCCAGCCGTCGGGCCAGTCGCCCTTGGGCGGCTCGAGAGGAAGCTCCTCGTACCGGGTGATCAGGAGCGTGAAGATCATGAACCCGATCACGAGGGCGGGGACGTAGGCGAGGAAGATCGGAATCACCCAGCCTGCGACGGGGCCGATCGCATTCTCGAGCTCACCTCTCCATGGCTCCGACGCCCAGACGCTGAACGCGGCCCAGGCGAGGGTGAGAGCGAAGGCGATCGCGAAGCGAACGGTTGGTCGAAGGCCCGACACCGGAGCCTCGCGCCGTGTCAGACCACCAAGCCCTCGGCGCGGATGAAGAAATTCGGAGTCGCCGCCGGCGACAGCGATCTCGTCATCGGTTGTGGGCCCGGGCGACGGCACGGATCCTCCTCAGGCGTGCGCTGTCAAGCATAGGCCGAGTTCGCCGTCGTGCCTACTGCGAGAAGCCGGGGATGCCGACTCCCGGCTCGACGGCCCTCACGGAGAGGAATGCCGGTCCCGCCTTCGAGCACGCCTTGAAGCTGAACGGGACGAACTTCGCCGAGCGCTCGCCCGGCGGGAAGACCTTCAGCTCCTGGCGCGGTCGCGGGGCTGCAAGTCGACGCCGGGAGGTTGCCGACGTCGGTGATCCGCAGGAGCGCGTGTGCGGTGTCGCCGCGGGCGAGCGTGATCGTGTGTGCCGGGACCACGTTGTCTCGCTGCGCGGGGCTGCCGAGCTGGTGGCCACTCCACGCGGAGACACCGGGGAAGCCGCGCAGGTGGCACGCATGGTTCGAGACGTTGCTCACCTCGAGCGGGTAGTAGGTCGAGCCCGCGGTGCCCCCGCCCTCGCCGAGGCCGAGCCACACCGCGAGCGCCGACGACGAGCAGCGCGGCGTCGAGCCGGCCGCAGCGGCGGCGGAGGTCGTCCCCGGGGCGGAGCCGCTCGATTGGCGGTGACTGCTTCCGCAGCCGGCCAGTACGAGCGCCGAGACGGCTACCGGGATGAGGAGCAACCTGGCCATCGACTAGATCGTGCCGTATGCTTCGGAAGACCCGCGACGGAAGGAGGTTCGACAATGTCAGAGCTGTTCTCTCGCCGAGCCTCCGGCTGCGCGCGCTAGGCACGCGCGACTCCTGAGGCTCACCCATGCGCCCAGACGGGCGCTTTTTCGTTCCTCAGAAGCCAAAGGAGACTCTGTTGAGCCTGCAAGCCGTGTCATTAGAAGACCTTGGCTGGGACGCGTTCTTCCAGGAAGCGTTCCAGCCGTACGAGAACGACAACCTGATCCCGGCGCGCGTCGCGGCGCGCCACCACGGGCCGTGCGAGCTCTTGACCGAGCTCGGACGGCTCGGAGGCGTGCCCGCGGGACGCCTCGCCGAGGACGAGCTCCCTGCTGTCGGCGACTGGGTCGCCGTTCGGCCGCTCGACGGCGAGCGCAAGGCCGTGATCGAGGCGGTGCTGCCGCGCAAGACGTCCTTCACGCGCAAAGAGACGTTGGGCCGGACGGTCGCACAGGTCGTGGCGGCGAACGTCGACACCGTCTTCCTCGTGACGGCGTTCGGGCACGACCTGAGCCCGCGACGGATCGAGCGCTACCTCACGGCCGCCTGGGACAGCGGGTCGAACCCGGTGATCGTGGTCAACAAGGCGGATCTCGCCATCGACCCGGTTGCGGAGCTGGCGGAAGTCGAGGCGGTGGCGATGGGCTTGCCCGTCCTGACCGTCAGTGCGGCGCTGGACGAAGGGATCGAGGAGCTCGAAGCGCACCTCGTCCCCGGCCGCACGATCGCGCTGCTCGGCTCGTCGGGCGTCGGCAAGTCGACGCTCGTCAACCGGCTCGCCGGCCGTGAGGTGCTCCTCACCGCCGAGATCCGCTCCGACGGGCGCGGACGACACACGACCTCGCACCGCGAGCTCGTCCCGCTCGAGTCCGGCGCGCTGCTGATCGACACGCCGGGCATGCGGGAGCTTCAGCTGTGGGCCGGCGAGGACGCGCTCGACTCGAGCTTCGCGGAGATCGCGGACCTCGCGGGCGAGTGCAAGTTCTCCGACTGCTCGCACGAGCACGAGCCCGGCTGCGCGATCAAGTCCGCGCTGTCGGACGGCTCCCTTCCGGCCGACCGCTGGTCGAGCTACCTGAAGCTGCAGCGTGAGATCCGGGCCCTCGAGGTCCGGAAGGACGCACGTCTTCGGGCCGAGTCGCGCAAGGCAATGCGCGCCCGAGCGAGGAGGATGCGCAACAGTTCGTACTAGGGAGAGCTTGACGAAACCCGGACTGTGTCCTCGGGCCGCGCTGTCCGCCCCGAGGCGGCGTCCTCAGTCGGCCCAATAGCTCTCCACTATTGAGCCTCCCTGCGTCCTTGCCTCGGAACGGCCATCGCACCCCGAGGACGAGCAGGGTTCCGACAAACTCTCCCCGTGACGATCACGCTGCAGGTCTTGATCAGCGGGCTGGCCGCCGGAGGGGTCTACGGGCTCTTTGCCGCCGGGCACTCGCTGATGTATCGCCTGACGGGAATCGTCAACTTCGCGTTCGGCGACCTCGTCGGGCTCGGGATCTTCGCGACGCTGCTCGTCCTGGCGGGGACCTCGCCCGTGACGCAGTCCGGTGCGCACGAGCCTCGCTTCCTGGGCGCGCTGATCGTCGGGCTCGTGCTCTGCGTCGCCGCCGGAGTGGCGACTTACGTCGGGATCGTCCAGCCGTACCTCGCGCGCGGATCGACGATCGGCTGGGTCGCGGGGACCGCGGCGGTCGCGTTCGCCATCCGCGCCGTGATCGGCGCCACCTTCCAGCGCGCGAGCTACGTCTTCCCGGATCCGCTGCCGTTCCACCGCGTCGGCTCCGCCGGCTTCATCCGCGTGGCCGGAGCACACGTCGAAGCGCGGGCGTTCTTCGTGATCGGGCTCGCGCTCGCGCTCGCGCTGGGCTCGGCGTGGCTGCTCGAGCGGACGCGGTTCGGGCGCGCCTTGCGGGCGGTCGCCGACGACGCGGAGGGCGCGCGCGTGGTCGGCGTGCCCGTCGACCTGTTCGTCGCGCTCGCGTTCGGTCTCGTCGGTGCGCTCGCGATGATCGCGGCGATCGCGGCCGCCCCCGGCGAGGCGGTGAGCGCGAACACCGGGACGCTGCTCGGGCTGAAGGGGCTCGTCGCGGCGCTCGCAGTCCGCTTCGGCCCGCCTCTGCGCGCGTTCGCGGCCGGACTGGTGCTCGGGGTCGTCGAGGCCGGAATCGCGAACATCCACCTCGGGTCCTGGCAGCTCGGGCCGTCGTACCGCGAGGTTCTGCCGATCGCGTTCGTGCTGCTGCTGATCGCGGCGTGGCCCTCGCGCGAGGCGCTGGAGGAACGCGAGTGAGCACCGCGGTCCTGAGCCGGACCGGAACCGAGCTGCGGCGCGCGTTCTCCGAGGCCCGCTCGGGCTGGAGCCCGCGCGCCTGGATCGCGGTCGCCGTGGTTCTGCTCGCCGCGCTCGTGCCGTTCCTGTCGCTGCCGGGCGTGCGCGTGGACGGCCTCGCGAACACCGTCTACCTCGCCGTGGCCGCGACCGGCCTCGGGTTGACCGTCGGCGCCGCGGGCTTGCCGTCGCTCGGCCAGGGCGCGTTCCTCGCGGTGGGCGGGTTCACCTCGGCCTTGCTGATGGCGCGCGAGGGCTGGCCGCTGGAGCCGGCCGCGCTCGCCGGCGCCGCGGCGGCTGTCGTTGCCGCCTTGCTCGCCGGCGGGGTGGTTCGGCTCAAGCCCGCGTTCGTCGCCGTCAGCACGTGGCTCCTCGCCTGGATCGTCTGGCTCTTCCTGCTCGCCTTTCCGTCGGTCTCGGGCGGCTCCCAGGGCCTGATCGTCCCGGAGCGGCACCTGCTCGGGCTCGCGGCGACCCCGACGGTGCACTTCGAGGTGGCGCTGGCGCTGCTCGTCCTGTCCGCGGTCGGAATCGCGGCCGTGCGCCGCTCGGCCGCAGGGCTCGAGCTCTCGGCGCTGCGGCAGGCTCCGCCGCTCGCGACCTCCCTCGGCGTCAGGCTCGGGCGCCGGCGGCTGGGCGCATTCGTGGCGTCGGCCTTCATCGCGGGGCTCTCGGGGGGCCTCGCGGTGCAGCTCGCCGCGGTCGCCGACCCCGCGGCGTACGACCCGTTCCTGTCGTTCAAGCTGCTGGTCGCGGTGCTCCTCGGCGGAGCCGCGGCGACGCTCGGGCCGGCCGTGGGCATCGCGGTGCTGGGCCTGATCGGGCTCCTGGCCGACCCTCTCGCGCGTGTGCTGCAGCTGCCGCTCGAGCGCTTCGACACGGCGGTCGCGGCCGTCCTGCTGCTGTTCGTGCTCGCTCTCGGCGGCTCCGGGATCATCCCGTGGCTCGAGCAGCTCCGCCCCCGCCCCGAGCGCCGAAAGCGCCAGGTGACAGTCTCGTACCGGGAGACCGAGGCGGCGGGAGCGCCGGCCGAGAGCGTCCTCGTCGCCAAGGGGCTGCAGAAGGCGTTCGGCGGGGTCGTCGCGCTCGACGGGCTGTCGCTCGAGCTGGCGCGCGGGCGGACGACGGCGCTCGTCGGCCCGAACGGGTCGGGAAAGACGACCGCGCTGCGCCTGCTCTCGGGGACGGAAGCGGCCGACGCGGGCCGCGTGCTCCTCGGCGGCCGGGACGTGAGCGAGGCCTCGACCCACGAGCGCGTCCGGCTCGGTCTCGCGCGGACCCTGCAGACGACCGTCGCCTTCGCGGAGCTGACCGCCCTCGAGAGCGTGCTCGTCGGCCGGAGCGTCCGACGCCGCCACGGAGGCGCGATCAGGGCTGCGCTGGCTACTCCCAGCTCGCGCGCCGAGGAGCGCTCCGCCGAGACCGCGGGTCTAGAGGCGCTCGCGCTCGTGGGGCTCGAGCGCGAGGCCGACACTCCTGCGCCGGAGCTGACCAGCTCTCAGCGCCGCCTCGTCGCCCTGGCGGCCGCCCTTGCCGCCGAGCCCGACGTCCTGCTCGTCGACGAGCTCGCCGCGGGCGCCGGCGCGGAGGAGCTCGAGCGACTCGCGGAGGTCGTCGACCGCATCCGCGCACGGGGTGTCGCCCTGCTGCTCGTCGAGCACAACCTCAGGCTGATCCGGCTCGTCGCCGACCGCGTGATCGTCCTCGCAGCCGGCCGCGCGGTTGCCGAGGGGCCTGTCGCGGAGATCGCCGAGACCGAGGTTCTCCGCAGCGCGTACCTCGGCGCGCAGCGCCTGTAACCTCACCGCCATGCGCCGGACCGTTGTCGTGCTCGCCGGCCTGGCGCTGCTCGCGGCGGGTTGCGGGAAGAGCGGCCACCAGTCGGGCGGCAAGGTCGTCGTCGCCGTCGACATCCCGGTGACGGGAAGCCCCTACATCGCGCAGACGATTCGTCAGGGCCTCGAGCTCGCCACGTCGGGCATCAACTCCGGCGGCGGGCTGATCGTCGGCAACCGCAGCTACCAGCTCGACGTCAAGGTCTACGACAATCACCTCTCCGCGCGCCGCGCTGTGGCGGACACCCGTAGCGCGCTCGACGCGGATGCCGTCGCGATCATCACGGACGGCACCGGGGTGGACGCGACCTGGCAGATCGCGGCGAAGGAGAACGTGCCGGTCGGCATCGTCTACGACGGCGCGTCCGGGCTCGTCGACCCGCAGAGCCGCCCGAACGTCTTTCGGATCGCGCCCACGAACCACGGGATGGCGTTTCGCTACGCCGAGTACCTGATTCCGAAGAAGCTCAAGATCGGGCTCCTCCACGACGACAGCGCGTACGGCCAGGAGGGCTCGGCCGATCTCGAGAAGGCCTTCTCGGAGAACCCGGAGTCGGTTGCGACCCGGCTGACGCTGCCGGCGGGCTCGTCCGATCTCTCCGCCCAGATCCTGCGCGCGCGCCGCTCCGGCGCCACGGCGCTCCTCGTCTGGGGCCAGCCTCCGACGATCGCGGCCGTCCTCACAGCCGCTCGCAGCCTGGGCTGGCAGGTCCCCGTCTACACGCCTCCCACCGGCGCCGACCCATACATCCGGCAGCGCCTCGCTGACCATCCCGACTGGGTCGACGGGCTCACCTTCGCCGGCAGCCGCCTGACCGCGGAGGTCGGGACCGGGCCGTTCCTCAGCTTCCAGTCGCAGTACGAGTCGGCCTACGGCGCCGACAAGGTCGGGGTCAAGACCTCCGAGGGCAAGACGGTCGTCCAGCCGCCCGAGTTCGCGATGTACTCCTACGACTTCGCGCACGTGCTCGTGGCCGCGCTGACGCGTGCGGGTTCGCTCGACTCGAAGAAGGTGCTCGCCGCGCTCAACCAGGTCACGACCCAGGGGGCGAACGGCGACGAGCGGGGCTTCAACGAGCACAACCACGAGGGCGTCGTCGACGACGACGTCTACTTCGCGCGCTTCCACGACATGACCTACGCGCCGGTGAAGGACGACCCGCTCTCGTCCACGCTGCCGTCGATCCCGCAGACCCGATGAGCCGCCGCGCGCGCGTCCTCATCGCGTTCGCCGCGCTCACGCTCGCGCTGCCTGCCGCGGCTGCGTCGGAGCGCCGCCAGCAGGTCGTGCTGCCCGGGCCCGTGCCCTACCCGACCCCGGTCCCGCCTCTCGTCGGCAAGACGGCCTTACCGCAGATCTACATCGCGCCGGCCCTGCACATCGGAAGCGACGAGCTCGTCAACGTCGGCGTCGGGCCGGACGGCCGTCCCGCCCGGGTTCGCGTCCGGCAGCGACTCCTCATCCGCGGCCAGGGCGACTACCAGCTCGCGATCAGCGGCCCGATCGACGACGTCCGCGCGGCGCCCGGCACGCAGTCCAGTCCGGGCCTGCGCTCCGACCAGCTCCTCTGGGCGGGGTTCTCGCCGGGCAGAAAGGTGCTGGCGGCAGACGCCTTCCTGCGCGCCCGGGACGCCGCGCCCTACCTGCCGCTGCGCGTGCGCCTCGGGCGCAACGGCGACCGCGCGGTCCTGACCGTGACGAACGCGACCGCCGTTCCGCAGCAGGTCTACACCGGGAAGGTCCAGCTGCCGGAGCTCGCGCGGTTGCTCGACGAGACGCGCCGCGCCTCACTTGCCGGGGTGCGCTTGAAAGGAACCTTCGCGAACTTCATCGGCGAGGTGCGGACGCTGAAGCAGCCGGTCCGGATTGCCGCGCCCCTCCGCGTCCAGGGCGAGCTCACGCTCCCCGGCCAGGCGCCGGTCAGCTTCGACCGGACGCTCGGGGACGGGCAGCCGCTCAGCTTCCAGGTCGAGGCTCGCGGGCAGGGCATGCCGAAGGTCCACCTGCAGGCCCGGCCCGCGCCCGTCGTCCGCAAGCTTCGGCCGCCGGGTGCGTCGACGTGGGCCGCCGCGCTCAGCCGGCGCCCGCCGCCGGTCGACGAGCTCGTCCACCGCCTGATGACGACGCGCATGCAGATCGTCCGGGCCGACCAGTTCCAGAGCTTCCTCGCCGACCCGGACGCGGACGGCCGCGCCCGATCCGTCTACGAGTACGAGACGGTGGCGGTCAAACCGCATCGCGTGGCCGCTGCTTCCGCGTCCCCGGATGGCGAGGGCAGCGACGCGCTTCTGATCGTCCTGGCCGTGATCGGCTCGGTCGCCCTTGCAGGCGGCGGTCTCGTCGCCTGGGCCCACTCCTAGGGCTACCTAGGAGGATCGGCCTTCGCTGCAGCGAATCGCGCCCGCATGGCGGACGTGCCGGAACTGCTCGTCCTCAAGCGCGACCGCGACCTCGAGGGACGACGGAAGGAAATCTGGATCAGGCGCGGGCTGATGACGCTTGTCGCCGTCGTGCCGGTCCTGGCGCTCTTCAACGTCTTTGGCCAGCGCCCGGACACGACGACCCTCGTCTCGCCGGCCGCCTCGCTGAAGATCTACGCGCCGTCCAGGCTCCGCGGCGGGCTGCTCTTCGAGGCCCGGTTCCACATAACCGCGCGCCAGGACGTGAAGGACGCTTTCCTCGTGCTCGGCCCCGGCTGGGCCGAGGGCATGTCGATCAACACGATCGAGCCGAGCCCCGTCAGCGAGACGAGCGACAACGGCCGGCTCTCGTTCGAGCTCGGCCACATCCTCGCCGGCCAGAGCTACATCCTGTTCATGCAGTTCCAGGTGAACCCGACGAACATCGCGTTCGGTCGAGAGCAGACCGTCTGGCTGAACGACGGCAAGACCCGGCTGATCACCTACGAGCGCAACCTGACGGTGTTTCCCTAGATGGACATCGTCGTCCGCGCAATCGCGCTGTTCAGCTTCATGTTCCTGCTCACGCGCATCATGGGCCGGCGCGAGCTCGGGAAGCTCGAGCCGTTCGACCTGATCCTGCTGATCGTGCTCGGCGACTCGATCCAGCAGGGACTGACGCAGGACGACTACTCCGTCACGGGTGCTGTGATCGCGGTCGGGACGATCGCCGTGCTGCAGTTGACCGTCTCGTATTCGTCGTGGAGGTTCCGCTGGGCGCGCAGCTTCCTCAACGGCAACCCGATCGTGCTCGTGCAGGACGGCGAGGTGATCGAGCGCAACCTGAGACGCGAGCGGATCACGCACGAGGAGCTCGCCGAGCAGGCTCGCGGCAGTCAGATCACGTCGATCAATGACATCCAGTGGGCTGTCTTCGAGCCGGGCGGGGCTATCAGCTTCATCCCGAAGAAGCAGTAGCCTCGCGGCGTGCCGCTGTATCTGACCGAAGCCGAGGTCGCTGAGCTCCTGACGCCCGCCGACGCGCTCGAGGCGGTCGAAGGCGCCTTTCGCCGGCTTGCGGCCGGGGAGGTCGAGAACCTGCCGCGCAGGCGCGCCGAGCTCGAGGGCGGGCTGTTCGCGCTGATGGCCGCGGTCGACCACGAGCTCGGGCTCGCCGGGCTGAAGGCGTACACGTGGCTCGAGCAGGGGACGCCCTTCGTCGTCGTCCTCTTCGACACCGAGAAGGCCGAGATCGCGGGCGTGATCGAGGCCGACAAGCTCGGGCAGCTGCGCACCGGAGCGGCGAGTGGCGTTGCGGCGAAGTTCCTCGCCCGGGAAGGCGCGGCGTCGCTCGGGGTCATCGGCTGCGGCTGGCAGGCGCGCACCCAGGTCGCGTGCATCCGCGAGGCCCTGCCGGGGATCGAGCACGTCGTCGCCTACTGCCGCAGCGAGGACCGCCTGTCCGAGTTCTGCCGCGAGGTCGGCGCGGAGCCCGGCGAGAGTCACCGCGACCCGGCCCAGCAGGACGTCGTGGTCACCGCCACGACCTCACGCGACCCGGTCCTGCGCGGCGAGTGGCTGCGGCCGGGCTCGCTCGTCTGCGCGATCGGCGCGAACGACCCGCGCCGCCGCGAGCTCGACAACGTCGTCCTCGAGCGGGCCGCGTTCGTGTGCTGCGACTCGGTCGAGCAGTCGCGCCAGGAGTCGGGCGACCTGATCGAGCCGGTCGAGGCCGGCGTGCTCGACTGGCTCGAGGTGCACGAGCTGCAGGAGGTGATCGCCGGCGAGCTGCCCGGCCGCCAGGCCGACGACGACGTCGTCCTCTTCAAATCGAACGGCCTTGCCGCGTGGGACGTCGCGATCGGCGCGGTCGCGCTTCAGCGTGCGCGCGAGCGCGGGGTCGGGACGCAGGTCTAGCTCTCGAGCTGGGCGCGCTTCTCTGCGACGACGCTCTCGCCGAGCGCGTGCACGACCTCGGGCCGGTCGAGCAGGCGCGCGACCTCGCTGTCCGTGAGGCGGTTCCGGACGTACGGGTCTTCGAGGATGTCGTGCAGCGATCGTCCCCGCTCGTGCTCGCGTATCAGGTAGGCGGCGACGCGCTGTTCCTTGCCCGAGCGGGTGAACATGAACGAGAACGGATTGCGCAGGAACTCGGAGAGGCGGACCACGGGATTGATCCTAGTTAGAGTCGGGCCGTGAAGAAACGGTCGTCCGCGCGGTTCGCCGAGCGTGAGGTCCACGGTGTCGACGACCGCGGCGAGCCGGAACGGGTGGTGATCTGGATCGAGCGGCTTCCGGGCGCGCAGTGGGCCGTGGGCCGCGCGGTCAATCCGCAGTACCGGCCCAGCGACGAGGCGCGGCGGGACGACTACGTCTTCGAGGGCTACGAGCTCGCGGACGCGCTCGAACGGGCGAACGAGACCCTCGAGGACGACGCGGCCGTCTCGGAGCAGGATGGGAGCAGCGAGAAGATCCGCCCGTTCGTGCGCGACGAGCTGCTCGGGCCGCTCGAGCGATGGTTCTTCGGGCGCTAGAGGTTCGCGAGGAGCTTGCGCACACGCTGCGGCTGATGGCGGCCGGCGAGCTCGTCCGCGGGACGGAAGGGAACGCGAGCGCGCGGGCCGGCGAGCTCGTGGCCGTGTCGCCGACCGGGCTCGCCTACGAGACGCTGCGCGCTGAGGACGTGAGCCTCGTCACGCCCGAGGGCCTGCTCGCCGAGGGGCCGACGCCGAGCGTCGAGCTGCCGATGCATGTCGCCGTGCTCGAGGCGCGGCCGGACGTCGGCGCCGTCGTCCACACGCACTCGCCTCGCGCGACGGCCAACCCGCCGGTCCCGGTCGCGGTCGGCGTCTCCGGAACTGCGGAGCTTGGAGCCGCAGTCGTCGAGGCGGCGGGGGACGGTCTCGCGGTGGTGATCCAGGACCACGGCCCGGTCTGCTTCGGAACCGACCTTGCAGACGCGCTCGCCCGCGCTTTCGAGCTCGAGCGGTCGGCTACTTAGGCCACTGCAGGTCCGCGTTGGGGATCGGGTCCCCGTGCGGGTCGTGCGTGGGGTAGCCGAGCGCGCTGTCGATCCGCGCCTCGAGCTCCTCCGAGAGGACGTGCTCGAGGCGGTCGGCCTCGGCGTGGACGTCGTCGACGTGGAGGCCGAGCGTCTTCGCCAGGTAGAGCTCGAGCAGGCGGTGGTGGCGGATCACCTCCACGGCGACCTTCTCGCCGTCCGGGGTCAGCCGCACCCCGCGGTACGGAGCGTGCTCGACGAGCCCGAGCGCCGCGAGCTTCTTGACCATCCCGCTCGCGGAGGCTGCTGCGACCTTCTGCTCCCGGGCCAGCGCCGTCACGGAGACCCGCTCGCCGTCGCGCTGGAGGTGATACAGCGCTTTGAGGTAGTCCTGGATCGCGTCCGTCAGGGCGGGCTTGGCCATCGGCCGGTCCAGTGTACGGCTGGATCCGTGCGCTGTTAGCCTCCGGCCGCGGTGCAGATCCGTCTCGGACACAGCCCAGACCCGGACGACGCGTTCATGTTCTGGGGCCTCGCCTCGGGCGAGGTCGACCCGCGTCAGTTCCAGTTCGAGCACGTCCTGCGAGACATCCAGACGCTGAACAGCTGGGCGCTCGACGGCAAGCTCGAGGTCTCCGCGATCTCGCTGGCCGCGTACCCGCTCGTGCAGGAGCGCTACGTCCTGCTGCCGCACGGTGCGTCGATGGGCTCGGGCTACGGGCCGATCGTCGTCTCGAAGCAGGAGCTGGCGACTGCCGACCTGCGCGACATCGAGATCCTGGTACCGGGCGAGCTCACGACCGCGTTCCTCGTCCTGCGGCTCTGCCTCGGCAACTTCCGTTACCGCGCCGTCCCGTTCGACCAGATCAGCGAGGAGGTTCTGTCCGGCCGCGCCGATGCGGGTCTCCTGATCCACGAGGGGCAGCTCACGTACGAGAGCGAGGGCCTGAAGAAGGTCGTCGACCTCGGCGAGTGGTGGCTGCTCGAGACCGGGCTGCCGCTGCCGCTGGGGGCGAACGTGGCGCGGCGCGACCTCGGCGTGGACACGCTGTTCGAGCTTTCCGAAGTGCTTCGCGAGTCGATCCAGGCCGGGCTCGACAACCGCGAGGAGGCGATGGAGCACGCGCTCCAGTACGGCCGCGGCCTCGACGCGGAGCTCGCCGACCGCTTCGTCGGGATGTACGTGAACGAGCTCACCTGCGACTACGGCGAAGAGGGCCGGCAGGCGGTGCGTGAGCTGCTCCACCGCGCCGAGGAGCTCGGCACGTACGAGCGACCCGTCAAGGTCGAGTTCGTCGGTTAGTCGAACTCGAACGAGCGGGCTGCCCGATCGAACGAGCGCAACGACCGGCGGGAAGCCGGACGAGCCGCAGCTGCGGCTCGGCGCCGGTCAGGTGGGCGATCTGAGCCTTCGTCGCATCCGCGTACTGCGACAGCGACATCGAAGTCCCGAGGTTGTGGACGAGCACGTTCATGTTCGTCGCGAAGCCCGCGGCGACGTCGGGATCGAACGCGATCAGCTTGATCAGCCCGGACGTGAAGACCTGGCGGTACGGCTCGAACTGCGGATTGTCGGCGAGGAAATGGTCGACCGAGCTCGCGTCGAGCTTGTCCAGCGTCCTCCAGGCAGCCGGCACCTGCAGCGAGAAGCCGCCGTCGGCGACATGGTGCGTCGACCAGCCGCCGACCTTTTGCTCTGACCGGGATCCCTCGGACCGGGATCCGCCGCAGGCGCTCAGCAGGAGCAACAGCAAGAGCGCAATCGCCGCCGGCCAGCTTCGACGCAACCGCACGTTGGATAGCGTTGCCGCGTGAGCCGCGCCGTAATCCTCTCCGCCGTTCGCACGCCCGTCGGGCGCTACGGCGGCGCGCTTGCCGGCGAGCGGCCGGATGACCTCGCGGCGCTCGTGATCGCAGAGGCGGTCGCGCGCGCCGGAGTTCCTGCGGGCGAGATCGAAGACGTCTACTTCGGCGCCGCGAACCAGGCCGGCGAGGACAACCGCAACGTCGCGCGGATGGCGGCGCTGCTCGCGGGCCTGCCGGAGTCGGTCGCGGGCGTGACCGTCAACCGGCTCTGCGCTTCCGGCCTGAGTGCGGTCGTCGGCGCCTGCCACGCGGTCGCCGCGGGCGACGGCGACCTCTTCGTCGCGGGTGGGGTCGAGTCGATGTCGCGCGCGCCGCTCGTGATGGCGAAGCCGGAGACCGGCTTCGCGCGCGGCAACCGCACCGCTCTGGGACACGACGCTCGGCTGGCGCTTCCCGAACCCGCGGATGGAGGAGAAGTTCCCGCTCGAGTCGATGGGCGAGACCGGCGAGAACGTCGCCGAGCGCTACGGCATCTCGCGCGAGGAGCAGGACGCGTTCGCGCTTCAGTCGCAGCAGCGCTGGGCAGCCGCGGACGAGGCAGGCCGGTTCGCCGACGAGCTTGTCGCGGTCGGCGAGGTCGAGCAAGACGAGCATCCCCGCCCGACGACCACCGCCGAGAAGCTGGCCGCGCTCGAGCCGGCGTTCCGGGAGGGCGGCACGGTCACGGCCGGCAACGCGAGCGGGATCAACGACGGCGCCGCGGCGCTCGTGATCGCGAGCGAGGAACGCGCCCGCGAGCTGGATGCGGAGCCGCTGGGCACGTTCGTCGCCTCCGCGGTGGCCGGCGTCGACCCGCGCGTGATGGGAATCGGGCCGGTTCCCGCGGTAGAGAAGCTGCTCGAGCGAGCCGGGATCGAGGCAGGCGACGTCGATCTCGTCGAGCTGAACGAGGCGTTCGCCTCGCAGAGCCTCGTCGTCATCCGCGAGCTCGGGCTCGACCCAGAGCGCGTCAACGTGAACGGCGGCGCGATCGCGCTCGGCCACCCGCTCGGCATGAGCGGCGCGCGCCTCGTCGTGACGCTTCTGCACGAGCTGCGGCGGCGCGGCGGGCGCTACGGGCTCGCGACGCTCTGCGTCGGAGTCGGCCAGGGGCAGGCGGCCCTGTTCGAGCGCGCATGAGCGACGTTCCCGGACGCTACCTCGAGCTCGGCCTGCGGCTCGGTCGCCATATCGAAGGGCTCGTCGACGCCTACTACGGGCCGGCGGAGATCAAAGAGCGGGTCGAGTCCGAGGAGCTCCGCGACCCGGCCGGCCTCGCGCGCGACGCAGCCGCGCTGCTCGAAGACTTGGACGGGCTCGAAGAGCGCAGGCGGACCTGGCTCCGGGCGCAGCTCGTCGGTGCCGAGACCGTCGCCCGCCGGCTCGCGGGCGAGGAGGTCCCCTACGCCGACGAGGTCGAACGCTGCTACGGCATCCGCCCCGAGCGCGTCCCCGAGGAGCGCTTCGAGACCGTGCACGCCGCCCTCGACGACCTGCTGCCCGGCGACGGCCCGCTCGCGGAGCGCTTCCAGGCCTGGCGTGACACGAACACGCTCTCGGGCGACCAGCTCGCCCGCGTCATCGACTCACTGGGCGCCGATCTGCGCGTCCGCGCCGAGCGGCTCCTCGGCCTGCCGGACGGCGAGGCGATCGAGTTCGACTACGTCACGGACGAGCCCTGGGCCGCGTTCAACTACTACCAGGGCGGCCTGCGCAGCCGCGTCGCCGTCAACACCGACACTCCCTTGACGCCGGCGTTCTTGATCGGCCTCGTCGCGCACGAGGCGTACCCCGGCCATCACACGGAGCACGCGTGGAAGGAGCGCGTTCTCGTGGACGAAGGCGGCGTGCTCGAGGAATCGATCTTCCTGATCGGCACCCCGCAGTCCCTCGTCTCGGAGGGCATCGCGAGCGTGGGCTCCGAGATCACCCTCGGCGAGGACGAGCAGCAGGTGGCCGCCGAGCACGTCCGCGACACCGGCATCCCGTTCGATCCCGAGCTCTCGCGCGCGGTGAGCGAGGCCGCTCAGCCGCTCGGAGGCGTGAGCACGAACGTCGCGCTGATGCTGCACGAGGACGGCCGTTCCGAGGAAGAGGCCTTCGCCTACCTCAAGCGCTGGGGCCTGACTTCGGACAAGCGCGCGAAGCAGGGGATCCGGTTCATGACCGACCCCGTCTGGCGCTCGTACATCACGACCTACACCGACGGCTACCGGATCTGCAAGGCCTTCGTCGACGGCGACCCCGCACGCTTCAAGCGGCTGCTGACCGAGCAGCTGACGCCGGCCGAGATTCAGGCAGCCGCTTCGGGCTAGCCAGGAGGGTCTTCGAGCGAGAGCGGGGGCCCGAGGATTTCGCAGCCGTATCCCGAGAAGAGCCGCATCAGCTCGTCCATCGGCGGCATGACGGCATCGGCCGGGGGCTCCGAGCCCGTGACGGGCACGCCCAGGTTCACGAAGACCTGTTCGACGCCGCCGGGGCTGGCCGTGACGAGCATGCGGGCTCGCTCGGAGCGGACGACGTAGGCATGGGGTATCTCGCGCGGAGCGAACAGGAAGTCGCCGGCGGCGAGGTCCATCCGCTCGTCGCCGACGGCGAACGTGAGCTCGCCCTCGAGGATGTAGAACGTCTCGTCCTCGTTGTGATGGAGGTGCAGCGGAGGGCCGGTGCCGCGCGGGTCGTCGACCTCGATCTGCGAAAAGGCGTGGCCGCCCTCGGGGCCACCTGCTTTGACGGTGATGCGGCCGCTCTTCCACCAGACGTCGGCGAGGCCTTCGCCGGACGCGGCGCGGTAGGGCTTGCTGGCGATGACGGTCTCGGAGGACATTGGGTCCTTTCGTGGCTGCGCGAACAGCGTTTCGCGCCGGTTGCTCGGCCAAGCTGGGCCCCGAGATACGAGCCCGAAGCCAGCGGAGGAACTTCCCGGCGGTGACTGCGCGAACGGTTCGCGGTGCGGCCTGTGGCCGATTGAGGGATCGACTCTACGCCTTAATGCCCCCTGCCGGGGGACGCGCTAGGCGTCGTACTGGCCGCCGAGCTCCGCCGCCTGGGGCTTGCCTTTGTGACCGGCCTCTTGAAGGATCGCCGGGACGTCTGGGTCCGAGACGAAGTTCTGCCACCCCGCAGCGTCCCAGTCGAACAGCACCCAGACCCGGTCGTCTTCACCTGGATCGCGAAAGACGGTCGAACCTTTGGACCCGTGCTGCTTTCGCTTCTCGGCGCCCTTGCTCGAGAAGATCTCCAGGAAGCGGTCGTAATCCTCGACCTTCGTCGTCGCCAGAATCATCTAGCTCCTCCCTTGGCAGGTGTCGTCGCGCGAATGCGCTGACGAGCCACCATCTCACGTCTAGCCGGATCGCGCTCGCCTGGGCCAGCGTGCGGGAATGTCAGGAAGGATTAGGCGAGGGCGCGTTCGAGCGCCGCGCGGTCGGCGGGCTCGCCGTGCGTCGGCAGCACGAACTCCACGGGCTTGTCGAGCAGCGGCCTCAGCCCGGCGGCGACCTGCTCGACCGTGACCCCTTCCGGCAGCCAGCTCGCGGCGATCTCGAGCCCGTTGCCGAGGTCGATCAACGTATCCCCGGCGATCACGGTGCGAATCCGCTCGCTCCAGAGCACGAGGTCGAGCTGGCCTTCACGCCCGGGATAGGCCTCCATCCCGAACAGCGAGTCGCCGATCGCATAGCGCGTCGCTGGAACGAGCTGGTCCTCGGGGCGATCAGGCGCCGGGGCCCACACCGGAAAGCCAAGCGATGCGGCGTCGCGCTCGTGCCACGTGGAGGTGAGCACCGTAACCACCTCGCGCGATTCGAACACCGCCCGAACGTCGTCCGGAACGGCGATCGGGTCAATGAGGATCAGCCGCTCCCCGTCGTCGATTGCGTACGCCGACACCGGCCCATCCCACTCGGGATGCGTCGCGGTCCAGTGGTACACACCCTCGGGAAGCAAGCGATCGATGTTAAGCACTACGAACTCCGCGCGGCCTGGCAACCGCAGCGCCCGGCTGGGCCAGTGTTCGGGAATGACCCCTGAACGGCGGCTTCCATTTCACGTCGAACCCATCCTTGTCGGCTAGATGTGTTCGGGAAGACCGAAGCGGCCGGGCAGCGCGGGGTCGGCGAAGAAGGTGATCTCGTCGACCTTGCTGCCGCTCAGGGTGAGCACCATCATGCCCCAGGGCTGCGAGCGCAGGTAGCAGCCGAAGGCCGGCTGGCCGTTGGCGCGGGTCGGGCGTACCTGTAGCGGGGCGCCGCGGACCTCGGCGCCGTGGTCGAGGTACACGCCGATCGCTTCGTGTCCGATGAGCTCGCCCGGGCTCGGCGGCATGGTCACACGAGCGTCGGAGCTCAGCAGAGTTAGGAGGCGCGCCGTGTCGCCGGCTTCGACGGCGTCGCTGAAGGTGGCGAGAAGGTTCCGTTCGGTCGGCGAGTCGGGCAGCGGCGCCTGCTCGCGTTCGAGGGTGTACGAGTCGAGCGTTGCGCGTGCGCGTTGGAGCGCGGCTTTGACCGACTGCGGCGTCGTCTCGAGGATCGAGGCGGCTTCGTCGGTGTGGAAGCCGAGCACGTCGCGCAGCACGAGCGCTGCGCGCTGCTTCGCAGGCAGCTGCTGCAGCGCGACGATGAACGAGAGCTGGATCGCTTCGCGCTGCTCGTAGCGTGCTTCAGGTCCGGGAGCGGGATCCGGAAGCGCGCTGTCCGCGTAAGGCTCGAGCCAGCTGGGCTCGACGGCGCGGCGGGTTCTTGACGGTCTCATGGTGTTCTCCGTGGCGGGGCGGCGCCCGCGTTCGCGAATTGCGTTGAGACTCCGGTTGGTTGCGATCCGGTAGAGCCAGGAGCGCAGCGACGCCCGCTCCTCGAAGCCGTCGAGCCCGCGCCAGGCGGCGAGCAGTGTTTCCTGGACGAGATCCTCGGCGTCCTGCACGGAGCCGAGTAGCCGGTAGCAATGCAGCTGGAGCTCGCGCCGGAACGGCTCGACCAGCGTCGCGAACGCACGCTCGTCACCTCCCTTGGCCCGCTCGAGATCGACGGTCATCGCGTCAATGACACCAGGTCCGTCGGAAACGGACCGGCGGTCCGTTTCGCGGCATCGCGGTGTCTTTGACATCGACACAACCGCGAATCGGAGATGAGCTGATGCAGAAGCAACGTTGGGGCAGCGCGCTCGCACGTGTGTTCGCCGTTTGGCGTACGGGCCTACCGAGGCCTGTCCTCGTTCTTCAGGGCGGGGACGCGCTCAACTACTTCGGCACCGGACTGCTCCTTCCCTTCGAGATCATCTACCTCCACGCGGTCCGCGGCTTCTCGACGGCGACCGCGGGGCTGGTGCTGGCGACGGTCATGGGCACGGCCGCAGTGGTAACGCTCCCTTCGGGTGCGCTCCTCGATCGTTTCAGTGCGAAACGGATCCTGATCGCGGGCAATGTCTTGAACGCACTCGGCTACGGGGGCTTGGCGTTTGTCGACCGTCCTTGGCAAGGCTTCGTCTGCTCGGCCGTCGGCGGTGCCGGCTTCGGACTCGTGGGAACCGCCGGCCAAGTCCTGACCTTGACCCTGGTCCCGGCGGAGCAGCGCGCCGCATCGACCGCGCTCCGACGAGTCGCAGGCAACTTCGGTCTCGGCCTCGGCGCGACGGTTGCGGGCTTCATCGTCGCGGCCACCCATCATCACCTCCAGGCGTTCCAGGGCCTCTACCTCTTCGACGCAGTCACGTTCGTCGTCTTCGCGCTGGTTGTGCTCGTCTGGATCCCGGATCCTGGCCTCGCGGATGCTCCGTCGGCGAGCGAGGGCGCACGGGGTTTCCGAGCTGTTGCTCGGGATCGGCTCTTGCTCGCCTTGATCGCGGGCAACCTCGCGCTTGTGATGATCGGCGGCGCGTTCTTCTCCTTCATCCTCCGCCGTTTGCGGAGGCGCATACACCTGTCGGGCCCGTTGGGATCGGTGTCGTCGTCTTCATCAACACCTTCTTCATCGTCGTAGCGCAGGTACCGGCGACACGGGTGGTGGCGCGGATGCGCCGCACTCACGCTTTGTTCGCCACCAGCGCCACATTCGCAGTCGGCCTGCTCGCGGTCCTGCTCGCAACGCTCACGCACTCGACGCTCGCCGCTACCACCGTCTTGGCCGGCGTCGCGATCCTGATCGCGATCGCCGAGTGTGGCCAGTTCATCGTGCTCGGCCCGCTAGTCGCGGAAATCGCGCCGCCGCATCTGCTCGGCCGCTACATGTCGCTCTACCAGCTCAGCTTCCTGGTCGGCGTGGCTCTCGGCCCGGCGGTCGGCGGCGTGCTGCTCGGAACGTCGCCCGACGCCATCTGGTGGGGCGGCGCCCTGGCGCTGGCACTGACGGGAGCCGGCTTCCTTCGACTCGGAAACCGGATACCCGACCCCCTCTTGCCGACGAAATCCCCGCCGCTGCAGGCCGCGTCAGAGGCGACCTGATGCGCCGAGGGATGGCGGGGGCGGGGATCCTCTGACCGGGCGCCCATCGCAGTGACACAGCGCGGCGAAGCCGATGTCAAGGCCGCGATGCGCGCGCAGGGCTCGCGCGATCGCCCAAACGTACTCAGGCGCTGCCAATCAGGCGACAGAGGCGTGGGTTGGGCAGCGTGCTCACGCCTGACTTCAGCCGACGGGCTGTCAGCTCAGCGGCGGGCGGACGTAGATCACGCCCTCGTGCTTGATCGGGACGAAGTTCGCGCCGATGCGCATCGTCACGGCCTCGACGTGCGCGAAGACCTCGTCGCTCGCCTCGCCGTCATCGCCGATGTGCACCTCGATCTCCAGCTCTCCCACCGGGCGCGCGTCAAGGCCCGCCTCGCGCAGTTCCCGGATCAGCCGGTCCCGGTCGGGAATCCGTGCCGCCTCGACCTGAAGGGGGTCACTCATCAGCCCCGATTATCCCTGACGACGGGGCCGCGAAACTCCGTAGAAACCCGCTATGTTCCGGGCGCGATGGCGGTCGCGACGCGTGAGTACGGTCTCTTCATCGGCGGCGAGCCCGCCGAGCCGGCGTCCGGCGAGACGCGCGACCTCGTCGAGCCGGCGACCGGCGCCGCTCTGGCAACCGTCGCGATGGCGAACGAGCAGGACGTCGACCGCGCCGTCGAGGCGGCCCGCGGGGCGCTCGACGGCGACTGGGGCAAGACCCCGCCGAACGAGCGCTCGCGCCTGCTGCACGCGCTGGCCGACGCGCTCGTCGCGAACCGCAAGGAGCTCGCCGAGCTCGAGGCGCGCAACGTCGGCAAAGCGATCTCGTCGGTCAAGGCCGAGCTCGCGCAGGCGGTCGAGAACTTCCGCTTCTACGCCTCTGCGATCGCGACGATCGCCGGCCGCTCGAACCCGATTGGCGGGTCGCTCCTCTTCTACTCGCTGAAGGAACCGGTCGGCGTCTGCGGCCAGATCGTGCCGTGGAACTACCCGCTGATGATGACGACCTGGAAGCTCGCGCCGGCGCTCGCGGCCGGCTGCACGATCGTGCTCAAGCCCGATTCCGCGACGCCGCTGTCCGCGCTGCGGATGGCCGAGCTCGCCTCCGAGGTCGGCTTCCCGCCGGGCACGATCAACGTCGTGCCGGGCCCGGGGCCAGTCGTGGGGGCGCATCTCGTCAAACACCCCGGCGTCGAGAAGATCGCGTTCACCGGCTCGACCGCGACCGGCGGCGAGATCATGCGGCTCGCCTCCGACGGGATCAAGCGGCTGATCCTCGAGCTCGGCGGCAAGAGCCCGAACCTCGTCTTCGCCGACGCGGAGCTCGACGACGCGGTGCCGAGCTCGGTCTGGTCGATCTACTACTCGGCCGGCCAGAGCTGCGAGGCGCGCTCGCGGGTGCTGGTCGAGCGGCCGCTCTACGACGATTTCGTCGCCAAGTTCTCCGAGCTCGCGTCGGGGCTCAAGGTCGGCGACCCGCTCGACCCGGAGACCCAGGTCGGCTCGCTGATCTCGAACGAGCACCGCGACAGAGTCCACGGCTACGTCGAGACCGGCCGCGAGGAGGGTGCCGAGGTCGCCGCCGGCGGTGAGATGCCCGAGGGCGACGGCGCGTTCTATCCGCCGACCGTGCTCGCGCAGGTCGACAACTCGATGAAGGTCGCGCAGGAGGAGATCTTCGGTCCGGTCGTCACCGTGATCCCGTTCGAGGACGAGAAGGACGCGATCCGGATCGCGAACGAGAGCCGTTACGGGCTGATGGCCACCGTCTGGACGGGCGACCCGGCGCGCGGCCACCGCCTGGCGCGGCGCATCAAAGCCGGAACGGTCGGCATCAACATGCCCTACACCGCCTTCCCGGGGATCCCGTTCGGCGGCTACAAGCAGTCGGGGTTCGGCCGCGAGCTCGGGCTCGAGACGCTCGAGCTCTACCTCGAGACGAAGAGCGTGATCGTCTCGACCAGCGCCAGGCCGTTCAACCCGTTCGGGCTGTAGCCTCGCCTTCGCGGTACCGCTGGCTCGTCCTCGCCGCGGGGACGGCGGCGCAGACCTCGTACTCGGCTGTGCTGATCGGGCTGCCGGTCCTCGCGCCTCAGATCCGGCACGAGTTCGGGCTGAGCCTCGTCGAGGTCGGGTTCGTAATCGACAGCGTCTGGATCGGTGGCCTGTTGACGCTGCTGCCGTGGGGGCTGCTTGCCGACCGCGTTGGCGAGCGGCTCGTGCTCGCGGCCGGGCTCGGCGGCTGTGCGGCGGCGCTCGTGGGCGCGTCGCACGCCGGCCGTTTCGGCGTGCTGCTCGCGCTGCTGGGGATCGCGGGCGCGGCGGGCGCGAGCGTGAACGCGGCCAGCGGGCGCGCGGTCATGTACTGGTTCCCGGCGGCGGAGCGCGGGCTCGCGCTCGGCGTGCGGCAGACGGCGATCCCGCTCGGCGGCTTCATCGCGGCCCTGGCGCTGCCGGCGCTCGGGCTCGAGAACGGGCTGCTTCTACTGGCGGCGATGGCGGCGGGGGGAGCGATCTTCGGCGCGTCGGTGATCCACGATCCCGAAGGAGCCGAGGACGTGCTCCAGCCCCGGCGGATCGGCGAGACGCTGCGCGACGGGCGGCTCTGGCTCCTTTGTTCCGGCAGCAGCTTCTACCTCGTCGCCCAGCTGGCCATCACCGGGTTCGTCGTGCTCTTCCTCTACGACGAACGCGGCTTCTCGCACGGAGAGTCGGCGCTCGTCCTTGCCGGGATCCAGGTGCTCGCGGCGGCCTTCCGGATCGGCGGCGGGCGCTGGTCGGACCGCGTCGGGTCGCGGGTAGGGCCGCTGCGACTGGTCGGGGTCGCGAGCAGCGTCACGCTCGCGCTCGTCGCCGCGCTTCTGGGCGCCCCCGCGTTCGTGCTCGTGGCCGCTCTCGTGCTCGCGGGCGGGCTCGCGATGGCCTGGAACGGGCTCTCGTTCACGGCCGCCGCCGAGATTGCGGGCCGGGCGCGGAGCGGGGCCGCGCTCGGGATGCAGCAGACGGCCCTTGCGGCGACCGGCGCCGTCTTGCCTCCGGTCTTCGCGGCTGTCGTGGCCTCGACGTCGTGGCGCGCCGGGTTCGGGATCGCGGCGGCTTTCCCGCTCGCGGGGGTCTACCTGCTCCGGCGGCTCAGCGCTTGAGTGTCAGCGCGGCGCCCGCGGCGAGCAGCAAGAGCCCCGCCACGCGTGGCCACGCCAGGGAGACCTTGTCCACGCCGAAGAGCCCGAAGCGGTCGATCACGGCCCCCATCGCGAGCTGTCCGGCGATCATGATCGCCACGGTCGCGGCCACGCCGATGCGTGAGCCGGCGAACGTGATCGTGAGGACGATCAGGAGCCCCATCGCGGCGCCACTCCAGAGCCAGACCGGCTGTCGCGCAGCATCGACGATTCCGCCTGCGCCCTGTCGGACGATCAGAAGCAAAGCGAAGGCGAGCCCGGCCGTCAGCATCGCGGCCCAGGCAAGCGCCGCGAAGACGCCGACGCGCTCGCCGAGGCGGGCCATGACCGCGACCTGAACGGAGCCCGCGAGGCCGGCGAGGACGGCGAGCAGGGTGGCGAGCGCAGCCACGACGCGCCCGAGCATCGCAGGGCCCCCGGACACGAAAGGGGCCGGCGCGGGCCGGCCCCTTTCTATTCGCTCTCAGAACGAGCTAGCCCGTAGCGTTGGGCGTGCCGTCGACCGTCGAGCTCTGGCCGAAGACCTCGACCTCGGCGACGTGCACCTCGTTCGCGCGGATGCTCGAGCTGCAGTCCGCGTTGTTGGCCGGGTCCTGGTCCTGGTCGCCCTGGTACGAGGACTGGCCTGTGCACTGGTTGCTCGCGACCACGAGCTTCAGGTGCGTCGCAACGGCCGGGTGGTCGGCGTCGAAGTACCGGAGCGTCAGGTCGGGCGCGGCCGGCCGGGGGTTCACGGACGGGAATGCGTCCGCCGGAGCGGAGACGAGCGGCGTCCAGCCAGTGGCGACCGACCCGTCGCACGTCTGGTTGCCCGGTGTCTTCCCTGCGCGGCAGACGTACGCCGTGAAGGACCGGAGCGCCGTGAAGCGGTTCGTGTTCGGGACGAGCTGCGCCGAGACGCCAAGCCGCTTCACGTTCGAGCCGTTCGGGCCGACGCCGCCGAGCCGGATCACGATCCAGCGGCCTGCGACGGGCGCGCCCGTCTGGCCGTCGATCGTCCCCTCGTCGTCGTCAGAGACGAACGGGAGGTTCGTGTTCGTGCCGAGCGTGTCGCCGGTCACGGTTGCACCGTTCGTGGCGGACGCGAAGTTGGGCGCGAAGTGAATCGTGATGTTCCTCGTCTCGCCGGCCTGGAGGCTCCTCACCCGGAATCGGACGACTCCGTAGCCCGGCGCGACCGCGGTGAAGTTGTAGTACGTCCAGCGCGGGTTGTCGCCGGTGAGCGAGCCCGCCCCGTTCGGGACGAACGGCGCGGTGTTGTCGAGGTTGACCGCGCCCGTGGTGCCAGGATCGGTGTCCGCGATCTGCGTCGACCGAGCCTGGTAGTCGCCGACGTAGATCTTCGCGCTGACCGGCAACTCGGTGCTCTTCGAGTCGGCGGAGAAGTTCAGCGTGGCGTTGTTCGCGAGCGGTGACGAGAAGTCCGGCACCGGGTCGGTGTCGTTCGCGTCCACCGTCGACTGGAGCTGGCCGAAGCCGCGCATCGCGAAGCCCTGCCAGAGCAGGTCCTGGTTGGCCCCGCCGAAGCGCGCCTGGTCGGCCGCGAGCATCGCGTCGCGGGCGTCGATCATCGTCGGGCGCCGCGGCATCAGCACCATCGCGTCGTAGTAGTCCTGGATCCAGCGCCGGTCGCCCGGGCAATCCGAGGCGGCCAGCCGGCCGCGGACGCACGCGATGTCTTGATCCGCCCCGCTCGACGGGTAGCGCTGCAGGAAGAGATCCCGCAGGTCCATCTGCACCGCGACCCAGATCTCGCCGTCGGCGTGCACCTCGGGCCCCGTCAGGTCGAAGCCGAAGTCGCCGTAGTTGAGTGGATCGGTGTCGGGGTTGTGTCCGGGCTGCGGGAACTGCCCGCCCATCGGCCGGCCGGCGAGGAAGTCGCGGATGCCGTTGTACGGGTTCCCGGTGACGTACGCGCCCTCGGTGTAGCGGTCGGAGCCCGGAACCGGAGCGATGTGGAGCGCGTTCATGACCTCGAGCGCGTCGAAGTCGCCGAACGCCTCGCCCATCGCGCCGGCGGCGTTGCCTTGCCGGGCGCCGACGCCCTTGGCGATCATCCGGTTCTCGATCATGTGGCCGAACTCGTGGCCGAAGACGCCGAAGTCGTAGTCGCCGTCGACGCACGGCGCGTAGAACGCGGCGGCGAGCGACTGCCAGAGGAACATGTTCGTCCGCGCGTGCAGGCCGTCGGCGCCGGTGCTCATGTTCGCGTTGTCGCGGCTTCCGGTCGCCGCGCCCGCCTGCGAGTTGCCGAGCAGCCCGTCGTTGGCGGCGCCGCCGAGCCCGTTGTCGTACTGCTGCGAGTTCCAGTGGGGCTCGTCGAAGCCGAGGTAGTACGCGTAGTCGTGCATGATGTTGTGCCCCACGAACAGGTTGACCGTGGCGGCCTCGATGTCGTTCGCGGCCGGGTTGTTCACCGGGTCGCTGACGAGGGTCGGGTCACACCCCGCGTTGAACCAGGCGTTCGTGAACGCCGGCTGGTAGTCCCGCGTCGGGCTCTGGTCCCGGAACAGCGTCGGGTCGCCGTAGATGTTGTGGGTGCCGCTCCAGAGCCGGGCCTCGTCGACGTTGTTGCCCGTCGTCTGCGTCGTGCCGAGGTCGTTCCCGGCCGAGTCGAGCTGAACGTCCCACGGGAACTTCGACGCGACTCCGAGCGGGTAGACGGTCGTGCCCGGGTCGTCCGAGACGGCGTCCGCGCATCCGTTCGTCGCCGTCCAGCAGTAGAGCTGCCGGGTGTCCGTGCTCGGGTAGTTCCACGGGTACGCGTTCATCGGGTTGAACGGCGGCGCGGCTGTGAACGCGAGCCACGTCGGGTTGTCGCTGAAGTTGAAGACGAGGTTCTGGCGAGAGAGCAGCTTGCCGGTGGTGCCGTCGACCACCAGGAGGTAGGAGCTCTGCGCGCCTTGGGTCTCGGCGGTGACCGTCGCCTCATAGGCGCGGATCGCTCCGTGGCGCGGCGTGCCGAAGACGGTCGGACGGACTGTCTGCAGCCCGCTGAAGCCCGCCGCGGAGACGCCGAAGGCGCCGGTCGCGGTCCTGCCGATCGTGGCGGCGGCACTGACGTGCGCGCCGGTGGCCTGCGCTGCGTGCTGCCAGGCGGAGAGCGGCGTGAGCGCACGAGCTCCCGTCAGCCCGGCGTCGGGCGTGAGGCTCGACGAGGCGTAGACGACGTTCCAGCCGTGCTTGGCGCTGGCGACCGTGACCGTCACCATCCCGTCGGCGGACACGACGCCGCCGAACGTCTGTCTGAAGACGACCGCGTACGCGTGGCTGCCGCGGAGCGGAGCCGCGGTGTCGAGGCGCAGGTGGCTCACCGAGGTGAGTCGGAAGAGCTGCTTGTGGGCGGCGAGCCAGCTCGCGGCCGCGGCCTCGGGCGAGGGCGCACGCAGGCCGGTGGCGAGGTAGCCGCCGTAGTGGATGACCGAGGCCGGCGTCCCGAGCGAGCTCCAGGACACATGGGCGTGGAGCATGCGGGCCGCACGGAGCTGCGCGTTCGTCGGCGCGGCGGTCGCGCGCGCGTCGAAATCGCGTAGAGCCGTGGGCTGGCCTTCGAGGTGGACGACCGCGAGGCCGCTCGAGACGAGCGTCAACGCGAGGACAGAGAGCCCGGCGAGGGCCAAGAGGCTGGCCGTCATTCCTCGCCGGAGCCGGACGCGGATGCGTCTCATGGTTCTCCCCCTTATGCGGTTGGGTTCCCCTCCCGCAGCCACTGGGCTGCCGCAACGCACTGCGGCTGCGGCGCCGTTCTACCAAAGTCGGGCCGTCCCGGTCGCGCTAGGCTCCGCGCGTCGTCGACGAAAGGAGGCTGAATGGTCAGGGCTTCGTGCTCTACGAGAGCAGCCGGATCCGCAACTGTACGAGCAGCACGCCGAGCTCTGTCGAGCAGGTGCCGGGCGCGAAGATCCGTCACGGAAAGGTCTTCGGCGCTCGATGGGGGAGCCCGGCGTTGCCTACTACGCCGAGTGGGAGTTTCCGGACACGCGAGGCGTTCGCCGCCGCCGCGCGGAGCGAGGAGTTCATGGCGACCGGCAAGGACGCGCATGGAGATGGGCGGGCACTTCCACGCCTCTTCGCGGAGGTGTCGAAGCGAGCGAGCGGCAGCCGGACGCGCCTCGGCCGCTCGCGCCGGAGGAGCTCGGCTTCGAGCGGATCGTCTACGAGAAGTCGCCTCCGCGGGCGACGATCACGCTCAACCGGCCGGAGATCCTGAACGCCTTCGACTTCCGGATGCTGCGCGAGCTCGCGCGTGCATGCGAGGACGCTTCCTGGGACGACTCGATTCGCGTGGTCGTGATCACCGGGGCCGGGCGCGCGTTCTGCGTGGGCGCGAACCTGCGCGAGTGGGCGGACGGGTACGTCGGCAAGCCGAACGAGTACTGGAAGTGGTTCGGCGCGTTCAAGGACATGCACGACCGGCTGCGGGAGATCGGCAAGCCGACGCTGGCGCGGATCAACGGGATCGCGGTCGGCGGCGGGAACGAGCTGCAGATGGCGTGTGACCTCGCGGTCATGGTCGACGACGCCTTCATCCGCCACGTCGGGCCCGAGCACGGGTCGGTGCCGGCGGGCGGCGCGACGCAGTGGCTGACGATCATGGTCGGCGACCGGCGCGCGCGGGAGATCGTGCTCATGTGCGAGGAGATCCCGGCGACGAAGGCCGCCGAGTGGGGGCTCGTGAACTGGGCGGTGCCCGCTGCCGAGCTCGACGCGAAGGTGGACGCGGTGGTCGAGTCGCTGGCGCGCAAGCTTCCGCAGACGACGCGCTACGCGAAGCAGCACCTGAACTTCTGGCGCGACCTCGCCTGGCACGAGACGATCAACCACGCGCGCGACTGGCTCGCGCTCTCGATGGCGACCGACGAGCCGAAGGCCGCGATCGAGAAGTTCCTGGAGAAGAAGTGAGCCTCGTCGAGGCCGAGCGCGACGGCGCGGTCGCCGTCGTCCTGCTCAACCGGCCGCAGCAGCTGAACGCTCTCTCTGACGAGCTGATGGACGAGCTCGTCGCCACTCTCACCGACCTCGATCGCGACCCCGAAGTCCGCTGCATCGTCCTCGGCGGCTCGGAGCGCGCGTTCGCCGCCGGCGCCGACATCGGCGAGCTCGCCCAGGCCTCCGCGATCGATCTCTACTACCAGCGCCGCGTCGAGCGATGGGACGCGATTCGCGCCCTCTGGACGCCTCTCGTCGCCGCTGTCTCCGGCTACTGCCTCGGCGGGGGCTGCGAGCTCGCGATGTCGTGCGACCTGATCGTCGCCTCCGAGACGGCCGAGTTCGGCCAGCCCGAGACCGGCCTCGGGATCATCCCCGGCGCAGGCGGGACGCAGCGGCTCACCCGCGCGGTCGGAAAGGCCGTCGCCATGGACGTGATCCTGAGCGGCCGCCGGCTGTCAGCGCACGAGGCGCTGGCGGCCGGGCTCGTCGCCCGTGTGGTCGCGAAGGAAGCATGGCTCGACGAAGCGAAGCGGCTCGCGCGGGAGATCGCCGCGAAAGGCCCGGTCGCCACCCGGCTCGCGAAGGAGTCCGTGAACCGCGCGTACGAGACGACCCTCGCGGCCGGCCTCGAGGCCGAGCGCCGCGCTCTCTACCTCGCGTTCGCGAGCGAGGACGCCAAGGAGGGCCTGACCGCCTTCACCGAGAAGCGCAAGCCGGAGTTCGAAGGCCGCTAGCCGTCCAGCTCGGCCGGAACGATCGAGAGCTCGAGCTCCCGGCCCTCCCGCAGGACCAGCATGCGCACCGGAGCGCCGATCTTCTCGACCACCATCAAGCTCTGGATGTCGCCGACGTCGGCGACCGGCGCGCCGTCCAACTCGACGATCAGGTCCTCCGGCCGCAGCCCGGCTGCGGCGGCGGGAGTGCCCTCGACCACCTGCACGACCTCGACGCCTGCGTCGCGCCCGAGGCTGCGCGCGAGCCGGGGCGGCAGCGGCCGCGTCCCGCCGGCGATCCCGAGGTAGGCGCGGCGGAAGCGGCCTTCCGTCATCAGCGCCGCCACGATCTGCCTCGTCGCCTCGTTCACCGGGACCGCCAGGCCGAGCCCCACTCCGGCCACGGCCGTGTTCACGCCGACCACGCGTCCTGATCCGTCGGCCAGTGCGCCGCCCGAGTTGCCGGGGTTCAGCGCCGCGTCGGTCTGGATCACGTTGTCGACGACGCGCCCGCTCTGCGTCGGAAGCGAACGGCCGAGCGCCGAGACGACACCGGCGGTGACGGAGCCCGCGAAGCCGTTCGGGTTGCCGATCGCGACCACGAGCTGTCCCACGCGCAGCCGCTCCGCGTCACCGAGCTCGGCGGCGACCAGGTCGTCGGCCGAGGCGCGCAGCACCGCGAGGTCGGAATGCGGATCGGCTCCGACGACGTCGAAGCGCAGCTCGCGTCCGTCCACGAACGAGGCGCGCCCGCTCCCGTCGCTGCGCGCCACGACGTGGGCCGACGTGAGCATGAACCCGTCCGGGGTGATCACGACCGCGCTGCCTCCGCCGTTACGGCGCCCGTGCCGCACCCGCAGGTTCGCCACCGAGGGCGCGAGCCGCTCCGCCACTTTGATTACCGCGTTCGAGTAGGCGTCGAGCGCGTCTTCCTCGGACGAAATGAAGGTCAGACCGGCCACGGGTCGAAGCTAGCAACCCCGATCGAGCCCGCGCAGCTAACGCGCCCGGCTCTGCGAGCCGATGAAGGGAACCATGCGTATGTCCAGTCGCCCAGTCGCGCTGGTCCTCGGCGCGCTCGCGCTGCTCGTGTCGGCGCCCGCAATCGCCGCCTCCGTACCCACGCGACAATCGAAGGCGGACGTCGCCGCGCGGTTCACCCACGAAGGAGGCGTCTCGCCGGAGTTCCTCGCGCGGGCGAGGACGATCCCACACTGGACGTTCCAGTACACGGATCCGACGAACGGCGTCACCTACCCGATCACGATGGCAGGCGGCGACCCACGCGCCGGCAACACGAGGACGAGCATCCACACCGTCATCGTCCCGCTGAGGATGAACTTCGTCGCAGGCAACCAGGACACGTCGGCGTTCAACGACGCCGGCTATGCCGGGTACCGCGCGATTCCACTGAACCACACCTTCGACGGCACGACCCGGGCCCAGGACGTCCTCGACTCGCCGGTCTTCTCGACGAGCTTCGCCACGCCTCCGGACATGGGCGGCGACACGGCTCAGGTGGGCGACGCGTTCGTCCGCGCGCAGTGGAGCAAGCTCAACACGGGCTACCACCTCGGGCTCGTGAACGACACCGTCTTGCAGGCACAGACGATCGACGTCCCGGCCACCAAGGGTCTCGCCTACCAGCGCCCGGTCGGGGCGTGGCGCGAGCTGCACGGCTACGGCGCGACCGACACCATCACCGGCTTCGCCGAGTACGGCTGGTTCTCGAACCGCGTGCAGAACCTGATCAACTCGCTGCACATCAGCTCGACGACCGTCCCGATCGTCTTGACGGACAACGTCCTGCTGTACGAGGGCCACGACGCCTACCGGAACTGCTGTGTGCTCGGCTACCACGGAGCCGCGGTCGGCGCGCGGAACGGCATGGGCAACCAGCCCGTGCAGACGTACATCTTCTCTGCCTGGTCGACGCCCGGCTCGTACTCGGGCTTCCTCGCCGACTACACGAACCCGAACCGCCAGGCGCCGGATCCCACCCGCGGCGTCGCGGACATCCACTCGCTCACGCACGAGCTCTCCGAGTTCCTGGACGACCCGTTCGTGAACAACGTGGTTCAGCCGTGGCACGCGGCGACGGCCCCGCAGTACGGCTGCTCGGACCTCCTCGAGACCGGCGACCCGGTCGTCGGCGTGTGGTTCCCGTACGACGGGAACACGGCGCAGTCTCCACCGGGAACGACCTACTACGGCCAGTACCACCCCGAGGACGAGGCCTTCGCGCAGTGGTTCGGGCGCGGCGGGATCGAGCCGGTGCTCGGCCCTTCGTGGGACCGCCGGCTCACGTTCATGGGCCCGCGCACGATCGCCATCGGCGGCGCCTGGGCCGCGTTCGGCACGTACGCGCACAGCTGCTAGCGGCTCGCGACTTCTTCTAGGCTCCGCCCGATGGCGGAAGTCGAGACGACGCGGGACGGAGCGGTGCTGACGATCACGCTCAACCGGCCGGACGTCCTCAACGCGTTCAACGCCGACATGCACCGCGCGCTCGCGGCGGCGCTGAAGGAAGCGCGCGCGGCCGAGATCCGCGCCGTCGTGATCACCGGCGCCGGCCGTGGCTTCTGCGTCGGCCAGGATCTGACCGAGTTCCGCGAGGCCCCGGGAGACATCGGCGAGCGGCTGCGCGGCAACTACCACCCGAACGTCCGGGCCGTCCGCGCGCTCGAGAAGCCCGTGCTCGCCGCGGTGAACGGGCCCGCCGCGGGCGCCGGCCTCTCGTTCGCCTGCGCGTGCGACCTTCGCATCGCCGCGGACGACGCGACCTTCGTGCCCGCCTTCATCAACATCGGCCTCGTCCCCGACTCGGGCGGCACCTACTTCGTCCGGCGCCTGCTCGGAACCGCTCGTGCCTTCGAATGGCTCACGAGCGGCCGCCGGCTGACCGCGGCCGAGGCGCACGTCTGGGGGCTGGTCTCCGAGGTCGTCGAGAGCGACCGCCTCGCCGCCCGCGCCGCCGAGCTCGCTGCCGAGCTGGCCGCGATGCCGACGCGCGGGATCGCCATGACGAAGCGCCTGCTCGACCACGCCGAGCACACGACGCTCGAGCAGCAGCTCGAGCTCGAGGCGCAGCTTCAGACGGCCGCGACGCAGACCGCCGATTTCCGCGAAGGCGTCGCCGCTTTCCTCGAGAAGCGCGAACCTCGCTTCGAAGGATCCTGAGCCCCGTTTAGGATCCGGACCATGGAAACCACTGCAGACACCAGCTCAGAGCAGACCGCGCAGCACCCGCACCCGATTCGACTGGTCGTCAACGACGACCTGCAGCGCAACCGTCTGACCGTCTTCTTCCGTCTGATCCTCGCGATCCCGCTGCTCCTCTGGGGGGTCCTGTGGGGCGCCATCTCGGTGCTCGCCTGGATCGTCAACTGGTTCGCGACCCTGATCATGGGACGTTCGCCCGACGGCCTGCACAACTTCCTCTCGTCGTTCCTTCGCTACTCGACGCACGCGCGCGCATACGTGCTGCTGATCGCCGACCCCTATCCGGGCTTCACGGGGAAGGCCGGCACCTACCCGATCGACCTCGAGATCGACCCGCCGCAGGAGCAGAATCGACTGACCGTCTTCTTCCGGATCATCCTCGCGATTCCGGCGCTGATCCTGACGAACATCATGTCCAACCTCTCGCAACTGCTCGCCATCTTCAGCTGGTTCATCGCTCTGGTGCTCGGGCGCGTGCCGGAGGGGCTCCGGAACTTCGCGGCGCTCGCGCTCCGTATCGAGACGCAGACGTACGCCTATGTGATGCTGCTGACCGGCCGCTACCCGAGCTTCAACGTCAACATCCAGGCGTAGAGCGCATAACGCGTAACAGTTCGGTTACACTTCTCGGGCGATGCCCGAGGAGTGTGCCCTTCGCCTGACCCGCCGGTACGCCGAGGCCCCGGCCGAGGTGTGGCGCGCGCTGACGGAGCCCGAGTCGCTCGAGCGGTGGCTGCGACCTGGCTTTCCGGTCCCGCAGCGGGAGGTCGAGCACGAGCGCGTCCTCGAGCTCGACTGGGAACCGCCCGGCGAGGAGCCGTCCGTCGTCCGGATCGAGCTGACTCCGAGCGGCACCGGCACCAGGCTCGTCCTCGACCACGAGCGGATCCAGGCAGTGCGGGGGATGGGCGCGATGGGCTTCTGGTCCGCGGCTCTCGAGCGGTTCCCACTGGAGGCCCAGTGGAGGGGAATGTGAAGGCGCTCGAGGCGCTGGCAGACCCGACTCGGCGGACGATCGTCGAGCTGCTCGCCGAGCAGGAGCTGAGCGCGGGCGAGCTGGCCGCGCGGTTCGAGACGAGCCGCCCGGCGGTGTCGCGGCACCTCCGCGTCCTCCGCGAGCAGGGCCTGGTCCAGGCACGGCTCGAGGGGCGCCGCCGCGTCTATTCGCTCGACCCCGAGCCGCTGGAGGAGCTCGACGAATGGCTGTCCCGCTACCGCGGGTTCTGGACGAACCGGCTCGACGCGCTCGGCGTCGAGCTCAAGCGACGACGAAAGGAGCAAGGCTGATGCAGAGCGTCACGCCTTACCTGTTGTACGAGGACTGCGACGCGGCTCTCGACTTCCTCTCCCGCGCGTTCGGATTCGAGGAAGCGCTCCGCTACACCGGCGAGCAGGGATACGTCAACCACGCCGAGATGAAGGTCGGCCGCGAGGGCCGGATCTACATGGGCGATCCCGGCGACCACTACAAGAGCCCGAAGAAGCTCGGCCAGGAGACGTGCGGGATCTACGTCGAAGTCGAGGACGACGTGGACGAGCTCTGCGAGCGGGCCCGCGCAGCCGGCGCCACGATCACCGAGGAGCCGGTCGACCAGGAGTACGGCCACCGCCGCTTCACAGCCGAGGACCTCGAGGGGCAGGTCTGGTACTTCGCCCGTCCGATCGCGCAGGTCTCGCCACAGGAGTGGGGCGCCGAGGTGGCCGGCTAGCGCCTCGAAGGGCACACTGCCTGCGTGAGCAGGCAAAACCCGGTCCGCGAGGCTCTCGTCAGATACCTGCTCGCCGGTCTCGCCGCCGTCGTGCTGGTCGGGCTCCTCGGAGTCTGGCTGGCACGGCGCGCCGGCGAGGCCGAGGCCATCCGCGACGCGAAGGACCAGACGCAGCTGTTCGCGCACGGGAGCGTCGAGCCCGCGATCGAGGCCGGCTTCCTGAAGGGCGACCCACGCGCCCTGGATGCGGTTGATCGCGTCGTCGAGCAGGGCGTCGTGAACGACGAAGGCGTCGTGCGCGTGAAGATCTGGGACCGATCCGGTCGGATCGTCTACTCGGACCAGCCGAGCCTGATCGGATCCAGATACCACCTCGGCCCGCAAGACCTCGCCGAGTTCAAGGGCGCGAAGGCACACGCTGAGGTGAGCGACCTGTCCAAGCCGGAGAACCGCTACGAGCGCCAGTACGGGAAGCTGCTCGAGGTCTATCTTCCAATCGAGACCCCGAAAGGCCTGCCTCTGCGCTACGAGGCCTACTACCGCTCGAGCTTCATCTCCGCCCGGGGCCGCCGGATCTTCGGCGAGTTCGCGCCGCTGATGCTCGGCGGGCTCCTGCTGCTGGCGCTGATCCAGCTACCGCTCGCGTGGTGGCTGGCGAGGCGTGTGCAGCGCGGCCAGGACGAGCGGGAGCGGCTCCTGCGCCGTGCGATCGAGGCGTCGGACGTCGAGCGGCGGCGGATCGCGCGCGACTTGCACGACGGCGTCGTGCAGGACCTCGCCGCGGTCTCGTTCTCGCTGTCCGCAGCAGCGGAGGGCGCGCCGCCGCCCTATGACGCTGAGCTCCGCGAGGCGGCGGCCGAGACGCGGCACGGGATCGGCCAGCTTCGGACCCTCCTCGTCGAGATCTACCCGCCCGAGTTGCACCGGGCCGGCCTCGAGGCGGCGCTCACGGACGTCCTCGCGGCCGCGTCGGCCCGCGGGCTGGAGACGTCACTCGAGGTCGATCCGGAAACCGAGCTCGGGCGCGACACGGAGGCGCTCTTCTTCCGCGTCGCCCAGGAGACGATTCGCAACTCGGTCAAGCACGCGGGCGCGAAACACGTGCGGGTCTCGATCCGGGCGCCCGACGGCCGCGCGCGGCTCGAGGTGGACGACGACGGCCGCGGGTTCGACCCGGTGACGGCCGGCGGAGACGGCCACTTCGGACTGCGCTCTGTGGAAGAGCTCGTCCGCGAGGCGGGCGGCGAGCTGCGGGTCGACTCGGCCCCGGGCAAGGGCGCGCGCGTCTCGGTCGAGGTCGGGGCGTGATCCGCGTCCTGCTCGTCGAGGACCACGGGCTCGTCCGCGCCGGGCTCGAGCGGCTGCTCGCGACGGTCGAGGACGTCGAAGTCGTCGGCGGCGCGGCCGACGGCGCCGAGGCGATCCGGCTCGCCGCGGAGACTCAGCCGGACGTCGTGCTCATGGACCTGTCGATGCCGAACGTGGACGGGATCGAGGCCACGCGGGAGATCGTCGCGGCCAGGCCAGAGGCTCAGGTCGTCGTCCTCACCTCGGTCGGCGACCGCGAGCACATCCTCGCGGCGCTCGACGCGGGTGCGGTCGGGTACCTGCTCAAGGACACGGAGCCCGAGGAGCTGATCGGCGGCATCCGCTCGGCCGCCCGCGGCGAGTCGCCGCTCTCGCCGAAGGCGGCGCGCTCCCTGCTGACCGCGCGGGCCGAGAGGGAGCGGCCCGAGCTCAGCGAGCGCGAGCGCGAGGTCCTGCGCTGCGTCGCGGAAGGAATGGCGAACAAGCTGATCGCCCGCGAGCTCGGAATCAGCGAGAAGACCGTGAAGACGCATCTGACGCACGTCTTCCAGCAGATCGGCGTGACCGACCGCACGCAGGCCGCCCTCTGGGCGCGCGAGAACGGGATCTAGAAACGCCGAGACCGGAGGGGTTACCTCCGGTCTCGTACCCTTGGGGAGGGGTTCTTCAGCTAGAGCGAGAGCGCTGCGCGGCAGGTCTCGCCGCTCTGCAGCGACCTCGCCGTGGCGACGATCCGCGTGCCGGCGGCAGGGCCGGCGAGCAGGCGGCGCACGGAGAACGAGCCGCTCGGCGCCATCGTCGTGCGGATGCCGCGGAAGACGGCGTGGCCGTTGCGCGCGATCGTCACGCGCCAGCGCTTGCCGACGCGGTTCTGGTCGACCTCGAACTCGGTCTCGATGCGTCCGTCGTCGGACTTCGCCTTCAGCTTCCAGTGGCTCGAGGCGCTGCACTTGCCCGTCTTGATGATCCCGGGGCCGCCCTTGTGCCCGCTGGCGAGCGCGCTCGAGGCGACGACGGACAGTGCCAGCACGAGGGCTGCGATACCGGTGAATGCGAACTTCTTCATCTCGACCTCCTCGGTCTTGGTTGACGCATTGGAGGCTGCCAGGGGCCTGGTCCAGCCCGCAATGAGACATGGGTCCTAAGACCTCAAAGCCCGTAGACACCAAGCTCCGGCCCCCGGCCTCGGTGATAGGCCCGGCCGAGAACCTCGACGCGGCCGCCAAAAGCCTCACCGCTGTACGCGAAGTACGGCACAAAGAGGCGGCCAAGGCCAGCTGCGGCAGGGCGATGCGATCGGCGACTTCCTCAAGCCGCGTACCGGCCGGACGGTCGAGCGCGAGGTCGTCCGCGGCGTCTTCGGCCTGCTGAAGAAGAGCCTCTAGCGCGGAGGCCGCCGGCGGTCGCTCAGATCGTCTTGAACTGCTCGAACGGTTGCCTGCAGCCGCGGCAGTAGCGGAGCGAGCGGCAGGGCGTCGGGCCGAAGATGTTCTCGAGGGCGGTGTCGCTCGAGCCGCAGTAGGGGCAGCGGAACGCGTTCGACTCGAGCTGCACGATCGTCGGCTGGCCCGCCTCCCGCGGGGCCGGAGGCGCAAAGCCGGCCTCGCGGAGCTTCTCGCGGCCGGCCGCTGTGATCCGGTCGGTCGACCACGAGTCGTCCGTGATCACCTCGACGTCTGCCTCGGCGCCGAGCTCGGCGATCACAGCGGCCATCTGCGAGCGCATCACCTCGAGGGCCGGACACCCGAGGAAGGTCGGCGTGAACTCGACGTGCACCTTCCCGTCCTCGATCTCGACTCCGCGCACGACGCCGAGGTCGACGACCGAGATCACCGGGATCTCGGGGTCGGGCACCTCGGCCAGCGCCTCCCAGACGCGCTCCTCGGTCAGCACGCGAGCTCCTTTCGCATCCAGGAGCCGGGATTGGGCACGGGTGCGCCGACGTACTTGAAGTCGTCGCGCGCGAACTCCTCGTAGCCGAGCCGCTCGTAGAGCCGCCGTGCGCGCGGGTTCGCGTCCTCGACGCCGAGGACGATCGCATCCAGGCCCCGGGCGCAGACGTGCTCCTCGGCCGTGGCCATCAGCGCCGTCCCGATTCCGCGGCTTTGCAGGTCCCTGCGCACGGCAGCCGCGACCAGGACGGCCTCCCCCGCCGCTGTCCGCGTCTCGAAGTCGAGGTGGAGCTTGCCGACAGGCGCGTCGTGCTCGTCGGTCGCGACGAGGATCGTGCACGCCGCCGAGCCCCGGGCGAACTGCTCGCGGCAGTACTCGAGGTGATCCGGGCCGCCGAACGCGTGGAAGTGCTCGAGGTCGCGCTCCCTCGCAGAGCCGGATCGGCACCGCCTGAATTACCACGTCGCCCCCGGAACCGAGCGCCGCACCTCGGTCATCTGCTCCCAGATCTCTGCCAACTCGGGCGTGTGGGCCTCACGGTGCTCGACCAGCGGGCGGAGCTCTTCGAGCGCGGCCTGATAGCGCGGCTCGTCCTTCAACCGCTCGTGCCACATCTCGGCATGGAGGCGGTGGTAGGCCTCCTCGCGGTCGATCTTCGCCGCGAGCCCCGCGACCTCCTCGTCGCCGCTCTCCTTCAGCCGCGCGAGCCGCTCGGCGTCGGCGCGTTCGTAGAGGACGTGGCGCGCGATCGTGCGCTCCCATTCAGGGAGGCGCAGCTCGACCAGCTCGGAGCAGCGGTACTCCTCCGGCTTGCGGTCGAATGCGAGCTCGTCGGCGGTCGTGCCGAGGTCGCGCGCGGCGAGCTCGTACAGCGCTCGCGCGTGGCCGACCTCGTTCTGCGCGATCGACGAGAAGGCGACGTCCTCCTCGAGAAACGGCGCGATCCCGGTCCACTCCGAGTCGCGCCAGCCGAGGATCAGCTCGTCGTCAGCGATCTCGAGGAGCAGCTGTGCCCGCTCGCTCACGTGCCTCCTTGAGCTTCTGCTTCAGCGGATACCCGTCGACGCGGTGGTAGTTCCGGTTCAACTCGTCGACGAAGTCCTCGATCGGGTGAATCGCCCCGCGCTCGACGACCCACAGCGCCGCCGACTCGCCGCGCCGGCCGTACTGCTCGCGCGCGTACGCCTCCGCGAACTGCTCGTCCGGCGCCTCGACCGAGCCGGCGTGCTGGAACGCCTGCCCTTTGCGCTCCTGGCGGAAGACCTCGAAGATCACGCCGCTTCGGCCAGCACGACCTGCCGGATCCAGGCCGAGTTCTCGCGGGCCTTCCGACGCAGGTCGAGGCGTTCTTCGGTCTTCGGCCCGTGGCCGGTGACGACCGACATCAGCTCGTCCCAGTCGGGCTCGGTGTAGTGCCAGCGGCCGGTCTTCTCGTCTTTACGCAGCTCCGGGTCGGGCACGGTCAGCCCGAGCTCCCAGATCTGCGGGACGTAGCCGTCGAGGAACTGCTGCCGCGCCTCGTCGTTGCCCTGGCTCTTGATCCGCCACTGGAACATCGGGTCCTCTTCCGGCGGGATCGGGTTGCCGTGGAACTGCATCAGCGGGCCCCACCAGCGGTCGAGCGCCTCCTGGACCAGGTCGCGCTGCTCGTCGGTGCCGAGCATCAGCGTGAGGATGACGTCGCGGCCATGGAGGATGTGGAACGACTCCTCCCAGCAGATCTTCTTCATGATCCGTGCGTAGGGCGCGTACGAGCACTTGAGGAGCGCCTTCTGGCTGATGATCGCGGCCGCGTCGACGAGCCACGCGATCACGCCCACGTCGCCCCAGGTCTTTGTCGGGTAATGGAAGACGTTGTGGAACTTGGACTTGCCCGAGATCAGGTCGTCGAGACACTGCTCGCGAGGCTTGCCCAGGTCCTCGACGACGCGGTAAATCAGCTGGGCGTGGCCGACTTCGTCCTGCACCTTCGCGGTGAGGGCGAGCTTGCGCTGAAGGGTCGGTGCGCGCAGGATCCACTCGCGCTCCGGGAGCACGCCCATCAGCTCCGAATTGCCGTGCATCTCGATGAACTTGCGCAGGCGCGCGCGGTACTCGTCCGGCATCCAGTCGTCCGTCTCGACCTGGCCGCCGGACTGCACGTACTCGAGGAATTCCTGCTCGCGCTGCTCCATCGGCGTCCTCCCAACCGAACGATCGTTAGGGTGGAAGTGTAATGGCGGACCGGCTGATCGGGCTACTTCACCCGGGCCAGATGGGAGCCGCCGTCGGCGCGGTGCTCAGGGAGCGCGGCCACCGGGTCGTCTGGGCCTCCGAGGGGCGCGGCGAGGCGACCCGAGCTCGCGCCGCCGACGCCGGGCTCGAGGACGTCGGCTCGGTCGATGCCGTCGCCGAGAGCGAGTTCGTCTTCTCGATCTGCCCCCCGCACGCGGCGCTCGAGGTCGCGGGCCGGCTGGGGAGCTTCGGCGGCGTCTACGTGGACGCCAACGCCGTCGCGCCGGCGACCGCGGCGAAGGTTGCGAGCCTCGTCGGACGTTTCGTGGACGGCGGAATCGTAGGCTCGCCGCCGCGCGAGGCCGGCACCACGCGCCTGTATCTCTCCGGAGACGAGGCGCCCGCGGTGGCCGAGCTCTTCGCAGGCTCGGTGCTCGACGCGCGGGTCGTCTCGAGCGCGTCGGCAGTGAAGATGGTCTACGCGGGGTGGACGAAGGGCTCGGCCGCACTGTTGCTCGCGATCCGTGAGCTGGCCCGGCGCGAAGGCGTCGAGGAGACGCTGCTCGAAGAGTGGGCACTGTCGATCCCGGATCTCCCCGAGCGCTCGGAGCGCGCGGCGCGCTCGGCCGACGCGAAAGGGTGGCGCTGGGTCGGCGAGATGGAGGAGATCGCGGCGACCTTCGAGTCGAACGGCCTCCCGGGCGGATTCCACCACGCGGCAGCGGAGATCTTCCGCCGGTGAGCGCCCGCCGCGACGAGCTCACCCGCCAGGCCGCGCGCCTGTTCGCGCAAAAGGGCTACCACGGCACCTCGATCGGCGAGATCGCGGAGGCGCTCGGAGTCCAGAAGGCCTCCCTCTACGCGCACATCGAGTCGAAGCAGGACCTGCTCTACGCGACGATGCGGGAGGGCGCGTCGGCCTTCCACGCGGGGCTCGACGCGATTCCGGAGGAGCTCCCGGCGACGGAGAAGATCCGGCTCGCGCTGCGCTCGCACCTGCGGGTCGTCGCCGACCAGCTCGACGTCGCGACCGTCTTCGTCCAGGAGTGGCGCTACCTCGAGGGCGAGCGGCGGGACGAGATCCTCGGCGAGCGCCGGCGCTACGAGGAGCGGATCAAGGCGCTCTTCCGCGAGGGCCGCGAGCTCGGCGAACTGCGCAGCGACCTCGACGACGCGACCGCGGCCCTGCTCGCGCTCTCGGCCGCGAACTGGGCGTACACGTGGCTCCAGCCCGGGCGCGACACGGACGAGCTCGCCGACCGCTTCTACGCGCTGCTCGTCGACGGCATGCGCGGCTACGCAACGCCCTGAACAGACCCAGAGCAAGAGGACTCTCGCCCACGCGACCGGCGTCACCGGGGAGCGCTAGTCGAGCAGCCTGAGATACCTCACGCCTGGCAGCGCCGTGTAGCCGAGCGCCTCGTACAGAGCGCGCGCCGCGCCGTGACCCGGGTCGCCGCCGGTTCCGACAGCGGCGATGTCCATCCCCTGCGCGCGCATGTGCTCGGCCGAACTTTCCATCAGCTGTCTCGCGATTCCACGACGCTGGTAGCGCGGATCGACGGCAATGATGTCGACGACGCCCATTCGCTCGTGAAATGCGTTGAGTGCGACTGAGGCGAACCCCACCGGCAGCCCATCAGCAACCGCAACGAAGACGTTCCGCTCATCGCTCGTGCAACTCGACCGCACCGCCTCGGCCTGAACCGCCCTCCACTCCGGTTGATGCAGGCGCACGAAGATCGCGTCGCCCAGAACCTGCCGCAGCGACTCGAACACCGGCTCCCAGGCGCGCAGGGAAAACTCGACAATCGCCTCCAGGTCCGACTCTTCGTACGGACGAATCTCAACCCCGGTGCTCACGGCGTGCAACCTAGCGGCGCGCGACCTCAGGCGTCATTCCCGATACTGGCGCACGCCAAAGCGCCTACTCGTCGCCGAACGCTCGTCCAGGGAAGCGGTGTTTTCAGTGGTATCGCGGTAGCGTCTCGATGGTGGAGGTCGGCAAGGAGAACGCCCGTCGTTTTCTCATCGCGCGGCAGCTGCTGACGCCTGCGCGGTCGCTCACGGGCGGCCGGCAGGCCGTTCTCGAGGTTCTGCGTAGGCTGGGCTCGATCCAGCTCGACCCGGTCGACGTCGCTGGCCGCAGCCACGATCTCGTGCTGCACGCGCGGGTCGCGGACTACGACCCCGCCTGGTGCGACGAGCTGTACGAACGCCGCGAGATCGTCGAGGTGTACAACAAGGGGCTCTCGCTCGTACGGGCGAGCGAGTTCGCGTGGTTCCGTATCCGCAGCAGCTACCGCTGGCAGAAGGTGCTCGACGACAACGCAGAACTCGGGAAGCGGGTGCTGGAACGGATCCGTGCGGAGGGGCCGCTGTCCTCGCTCGACTTCGAGCGGCAGAGTGGCCCGACAAAGGACTGGTTCGGGGCGCCGATGAATGCCGTTCGTGCGGTGCTCGACGCGTATGCACGCGTCGGCGTGCTAGGCATCGCCAAGCGGGAGGGCAAGCACCGGCACTACGACTTTCCCGAGAGGTTTCTTCCCGCCGAGGTGCTTGCGCACGACCCCACGCTGCACGAGCAGCTGCGGCACAAGATGCTGTCGCGCTATCGGGCTCACGGGCTGGTTGGTGCGAGTGGACACGGCGAGGGCATCTTCGAGTCTCTCGGCCCGGCGAATCCGGACCCGCGCTATCCGGAGTTTCCCGGCCGCAACGCGCTGCGGGAGGAGCTCGTCGGGCTGGGAGAGCTGATACCTGTCGAGGTTGAGGGTGTGCGCGGCAAGCGGTATGTCGTCCGCGACGATGTCGAGCTGCTTCAGGCGCCGCCGGAGCCGCCACCCTCCGTGGCGTTCCTCTCCCCCTACGACGCCCTGGTCTGGGACCGCAAGCTACTCGGGAGCCTCTTCGATTTCGACTACGCCTGGGAGCTCTACGTGCCGCCACACAAGCGCCGCTGGGGCTGGTACGTCCTGCCGATCGTCTTTCGCGACCGGCTCGTCGGCAGGTTCGAGCCGCGCATCGACGCCGCCGAAGGCACGGTGCAGGTTCTCGCCCGCTGGTGGGAAGACGGCTTCGAGCCGCGCCGGGCGGAGGGGTTCGTCGAGGGGATGCGCGACGCGCTTCGCGCCTACCTCCGCTTCGCGAAGGCGGACCGCATCGACTGGCCATCCGAGCTCGGCGCCGAGAAGCGGCTCTTCGGTACGGCGGCGCTCACGGCGTCGGGTTGAGGTCACGGAGGCGAGCAGCGCTCTGGCGTCATGTCGGAACACTGGGCTTGACATATTCCAAAAATGGCATAGATTTGACCCGTGGCCCGCTCCTCCACCGCCGCGGATGTCTTCAATGCAACCGCCAAGGCTGACCGTCGTGAGATCCTCGACGCGCTGATCGCGGGCGAGAAGCCGGTCGGCGCGATCGTCGACGATCTCTCGCTCTCTCAGCCTCAGGTCTCGAAGCACCTCCGGGTGCTCAGCGAGGCCGGGCTCGTCCGGTGCCGGGCCGATGGACGCCGCCGGCTCTACAGCCTGGAGGCGGAGCGCCTTCGGCCGATGCACGAGTGGCTGGCCAAGTACGAGCAGGCGTGGAACGAGCGCCTCGACCGGATGGACGACTACCTGAAAGAGCTACAAGAAAAGGAGAGCCGCAATGACACCTGATCGGCATGGATCGGCAGTCGTCGAGTTCCCGAGCGAGCTCGAGATCGTCACCACTCGAGAGTTCGACGCTCCGCTCGAGCTCGTCTTCGACGTCCTGACGAAGCCGGAGCACGTGCGCAACTGGTTCGCTGCATTCGAGGATCGGGTGACGGAGTGCTCGATCGACCTGCGTGTCGGCGGCGACTACCACATCGTCGCCGTGACCCCAGACGGAAAGGAGTGCTCGTTTCGGGGCACCTACTTGGAGATCGAGCCACCGACCCGGACGGTCGCGACGTGGCTGTTCGAAGGCTGGCCCGATGCGCACGCCGTGGACACCACGGAGCTGCACGAGACCGACGGAGTGACGACGCTGACGACGAAGCTGGCGTTCCGCGACCAGGCCGGCCGTGACCACATGACCAAGTTCGACGGCCCGGAGTCCAGTTTCGACAAGCTGGAGGACTACCTGACGAGCCTGCTCGAGCAAGAGCAAAACGTCTCCGCATAGCTGAGCCGGCCTTGACTGATTCGTCAGTCAAATTACACGCCGAATTTCGCGGTTCAATTCGCCGATCCGGGGGTATATCGCCGTCGCTATTTTCTGCGACCCCGGGGGTACCAAGTGAAGCTTCGGCCAGGACTGGTCAGCGGCGGCGTTCTCGTCGCGCTGATGCTCACCTTCTTCGTAGGCGCGGCGACGGCGACGGGCACGGGCACGTTCTCCGGCGCGATCACGCCCACCGCGTGCGGCCCCATGCACGAACTCACCGTCGCCCAGGGCGACACGACGATCGACGCGGTCGCCGCCGAGGACGTCTCGGCGAACGACATCACGCTCGACCTCTTCGCCCCGAGCGGCGCGCTGCTCGTGCACGGCGACACGCTGACGAGCCCGGAGTCGGTGCACTACGCGCGGGCCGACCTCGCCCCGGGCGCCTACCACCTGCAGGTGTGTCCGTTCCAGGGCGGCGTCGTCAGCTCGCCGTACGACTACGCCGGTGCCTGGTCGGTGTCGAACGGACCGCCGGTCGGCGTGCCTCCGTCTGACGCGGGCGGCGAATTCGGACCGCCGACGATCAAGCGCGTCGCGGGCAAGGTTCAGTTCAGCAACGCGACCGTGGTCGACGCCCAGCGCACCGAGGGCGAGCCGCTCGACCACTTCGACCAGAACGGCAACGTCTGGGAGTCGGGCCCCTGGGGGACGACGACGAACAACTCCTTCATCCACCGCTCGACCGACAACGGGCTCTCGTTCCACGTCGACAGCCCGGCCGGCCTCAGGCCTGACCCGGGCCCCGGCGGCGGCGATACCGACATCGCCACCGACGACCAGGGCAACGAGTACTTCGTCGACCTCGAGTCGCTGGTGAACCTGGGCACCTCGGTCTCGAACGACAACGGGAACAACTGGCGGAAGAACCCGGCCGCGGTCCAGAACACCGCCGTCGACCGCCAGTGGTACGCGGTCGACAACGGGACGACGTCCTCGGCGGCCGACAACACGGTCTTCCTCTCGTTCCACGAGACCGAGGTCGGGACGTTCATCTACTCGAGCCCCGGCTCGACCGGCTCGACGGACGCCGTCGGCGGACTCGTCTGGCAGAACTCGTCCGCGAACTCCCCGCTGCCGCTCGCGAGCGACGCCACCTGCGGGCAGATTCGCTTCGACCCGGTCTACCGCAACCTCTACATGGCGTGCAACGAAGGCAACCACATCCGGATGACCATCGGGCACGTGGCCCCCGGCCAGCGCACGGGGATCGTCTACCACAACATCGCGCTGCCGGTCTCGCCCGGCGGCGGCGGCCCGGGGCACCTCTTCCCGGCGATGGCGATCGACCGCGCGGGCAACGTCTACGCGGCGTGGATCGACACGACCGACTCGAACGTCTACTACTCGTACTCCACCGACCAGGGCCAGAGCTGGAGCACGCCCGTGCAGGTCAACTCGTGGCCGTCCGTGACGAACGAGTTCATCTGGGCGCAGGCGGGCTCGGCCGGGACTGTCGCGATCGCCTGGTACGGCACGGATGCGGCCGGGCAGCCGGACAGCTTCCCGAGCTGGTTCAACGACCCGAACGGCGCGACCGCCTACAAGTGGTGGGGCTACATGGGCGTGATCACGGGCGCGACCACGACCCGCGCGACGATCGCGCAGCAGCGCTTCACCGAGAAGCCGATGTACTACGGCCAGATCTGCAACCAGGGCATCGGCTGCACCGTCTCGGGTGGCGACCGGACGATGGCCGACTTCTTCGGCTTCGCGTCGGACCGCTCGGGCGGCATGCGGATCGTCTACAACGACGTGACGAGCCAGCACCACGGCGCGCACCTCTACGAGATCCGCCAGGTCGGCGGCAAGTCGATCTTCGGCGGCAACGTCAGGGGAACCGTGCCGCACAACCCGACGACCGATGCGAGCGGCGACGCGCAGTGGCCGCACTACTCGCCGACCGGCGCGGGAGCCAACCAGCCGCAGCTCGACTTCACCGGGCTGCAGATCGGTCAGCCGTCCGCCGGGACGCTGCGCGTGCGGATGTCACTGGCGAGCCTCGCCTCGCTCCTGCCGCCGCTCGGCAAGACGAACGCGTTCTGGCTGACCCGCTTCCAGGCGCTCTCGACCGGCGACTCGGGCGAGGAGGCGTACCGGATCTTCTACGTCGGCGCGCAGTCCACCGGCGGGCTGACGCCGACCTTCTTCGCCGGGACGACGACCTGCACGGACTCGACTCCCGGGACCTGCAAGGTCGTCAACTACCCGGTCTCCACGCAGATCACGGGCCACGTCTGCGGCAACACGCTCGTCGCGGACGTCCCGCTCTCCGCGTTCGGCGCGCCGGTGACCGGCCCGGTGCTCTACAACGTCACCGGTCTCTCCGGCGGCCGCAACGCGGACGACGACCTCTACGCGGACGTCGACGCGACGCCGTCCTTCGACTACGTCCTCGGCTCCGCGACGGGGGGAGCGGGGTGCTAGGACGTCGTAGGCGCTACGAGCCCGGCGCGTAACCGGGCTCGTAGCGCACGTTCGTCTCCCGCTCGAGGCGGTCGACGAAGCGCTTCATCGCGGCGTTTCTACGGGCGTTCAGCTCGGCTTGCGTCGGCGCCTTCACGTCATGCGTGACCTTGAAGAAGATGGCCTCGAAGAGGAGCTGCGCCTCGGCCGAGCCGTACGCGAACGCGTCCGGGTTGGCCTCCTCGCCGCCTGACGCGGTCCGGAGGCGGCGCAGGACCTGAACGCGGGAGATGCGGACACCGAGGCGGCGAGCCGCCTGGCGCAGCTCGATGCGGTAGACGAGCAGGCCGAGCAGCCGGTCGCGCGTGCGGCGTCCCGCGGGAGAGGACTCGGACGGGAATTGCCGTCCCTCCGCCTTGGCCTCGAGCCGGAAGTGGCGCGTCACGGTCTCGAGCTGGCTCTTCCTGATCGGCTCGCGGCCGACGTGCGCGACTGCCGGGTCGCCGCCCCCACCGCGAACGGCGAGGTAGGCGAGCAGGCCCGCGACGATCGCCGCGAGCACCACGGCCACGGCGACGACGCGTCTCAAGGACGGCGCGGGTCGTCCCCGCTCGAGTACGTGATCGCTTCGAGTTGCAGTCCGTCGGGGTCGCGGAAGAAGACGCCCTTGGCGATGCCGTGGTCGCGCTCGGTCCACTCGATGCCGGAGTCGTCGAGGCGGCGCTTCAGCTCCTCGCGCTCCTCCTCGCTCACGCGGACGCCGATGTGGTTGCCCGGCCCGCCCTGCTCGTGGAACGCGAAGCCCGTGTTCCCGACGTACGCCATCACCGGGTGCCCTTCGGCTTTCACGACCCGCGCTCCGAAGACGCGCTCGTAGAAGCGCGCGGTCGCGTCCGGATCGGGCGTCTCGAAGGCGGCATGGTCGAGTCGTGGCATGCTCGGCCGCGGATTATGGACGTGACGCTGATCGTCAACCCGTTCTCGACCAACGTGACGGAGCAGCGCGTGCGCGAGGTCGAGGCCGTGCTGGCACCGAGCCGGACCGTGCTCACCGAGCACGCGGGCCATGCGACGGAGCTCGCGACGGCCGCAGCCGGAGTGGATGCGATCGTCGTCTTCGGCGGAGACGGCTCGGCGAACGAGGTGCTCAACGGGCTCGCCGGCGACCCGCTCGTGGGCTTTCTGCCGGGCGGCGGCACCAGCGTCCTCGCGCGCGCGCTCGGCCTGCCCCGTGACCCGGTCGCCGCCGCGCGCCTGGTCGCCGAGGCCCTGGCCGGCGAGCGGATGCGGCGGATCTCCCTCGGCCGCGTGAACGGGCGCCGCTTCGCCTTCGCCGCCGGGATCGGCTTCGACGCCGAGGTCGTGCGGCGCGTCGACGAGCTCGGCCGGAGCGCGGACGGCCGCCGCCCGGGGGACATCGCCTACATGGCCACCGTGGCCTCGGTCGTCGGGCGCCGCCTCGGCCGGTTCGAGCCGTCGCTCGAGATCGCAGGGCTTGGCCGCGCTGCGTTCGCGCTCGTCGCCAACTGCGACCCGTACACCTACGCCGGGTCGGCAGCCGTGCACGTCGCTCCCGAGGCGGAGTTCGAGCTCGGCCTCGACCTCGTCGCGCCGGTCAGCGTCGGCCCGATGGACGTGCCACGGCTACTCGCCTGTGTCTTCCGCGGCCGCGGTCTGATCGAGGCGGACGACATCCGCTACGGGCACGACCTCGACCGGATCGAGGTGAGCTGCGACCGGCCGCTGCCGCTGCAGGCCGACGGCGAGGACCTCGGCGACGCCGACCACGCCGTCTTCGAGGCCGAGCGGAGCGCGGTGAGCGTCCTGATCTAGGGTTCGTGCATGAGCGGGGCCCGGAGGCTGATGCTGAGCGGGATCGGGCTGACCGCCTTGCTGGCCCTCGTGGCCGTCGCCAGCCGTGCGCACAAACCGGGCGGAGGCAGCGGAGCGGCCGCGGCTCACCCGCCGAAACTCCTCTGGGAGTACCTCGCGAGCATGCTGGTCGTCCTCTTCCCGGTCGTCGGGATACTGATGGTCTGGGCGCTCGCGACGAGCCGCCGCGAGAAGCTCCTCGCCGGCGAGCGGAACTGGCGGCGAACGGTCGCGCTGCTGCTCGCTTTGATCCCCTTCCTCGCCGGCGCCTTCTACATCACTCACCACCTCCATCCCCGTGGGACGGGGCAGGCGGTCTCCATCCCCGCGACTCCAATCGGCAAGCCGGCGAAGGGGGGAAAGCGCCAGCCGAACCTGACACTCAAGCAGGCGCCGGAGGCGAAGTTCCAGTGGCCGGCGGCGGTCATCTTCGGTTCTCTGATCCTCGGCTTGGTGGTGACGGTTGTCGTCTCGATCTACTGGCGCCGCCTACACGGCGAGGCGTGGGCCGAGGAGGCGGCGCTGATGGAGGCCGTCGACGAGGTGCTCGCCGACTCGCTCGACGACCTCCGTGCGGAGCGCGACCCGCGGCGCGCGGTGATCCGCACCTGGGCGCGGATGGAGAGGACGTTCGCGGCCTACGGCGTCCCGCGCCAGGAGGCCGAGGCGCCGCAGGAGTACGTCGGGCGCGTCCTCGACCGGCTCGGCGTGAGCATCTTCTCGGTGCGGCGGCTGACCGATCTCTATTCCCGCGCGAAGTTCAGCCCGCACGAGATCGGCGTGGACATGAAAGACGAGGCGATCGACGCCCTGGTCGGGCTGCGCGCCGAGCTCGAGCACAAGGAGGGGGAGGAGGCAGCATGAAGAGGTTGGTCATCGGGTTGGCGCTCGGCGCCGGGTTGGCGACCCTCGCACTGATCGTCGTCGCCGTGCTCCTGCCCGGGCGCCGGCCGCTCGAGGAGGACATCTACGTGCTCGTCGTCGGCGGGATGGCGGTCTTCGCGGCGGTGCTCGCGGCGCGGCGCGCCTACCCGCTTTCCGGCCGCTCCGCGATCGCGGAGGCGCTCGAGACCGAGCCGCGCAAGGCGGTGCCGCCGCCGGACCTCGAACGGACCGAGCGCGTGCTCTCGATGTCGACGAACGCGGCCTTCGACGTCCACTTCAGGCTGAGGCCGATCCTGCGCGAGATCGCGGAGCAGCGCCTGGCCGATCGCCGCGGCCTCACGCTCGACTCCGGCGACCGGCGCGTCCGCGAGGCTCTCGGCGACGAGGTGTGGGAGCTGGTGCGGCCCGAGCGCGAGGCGCCGTCACAGCGCTTCGGGCACGGGATCGCGCCCGAGCGCCTGCAGCGCGTGGTCGAGCGATTGGAGACGTTGTGACCATCACGGAACTGGCGGAGCGGGCGGAGAAGGTCCTCGACGAGGTCGAGCGGGCCGTCGTGGGGAAGCGCGAGGCGCTCGAGCTCGTGCTGCTCGGGATGCTCGCCGACGGCCACGTCCTGCTCGAGGACTTCCCCGGCCTCGCCAAGACGCTGATCGCCCGCGCCTTCGCGCAGGTGACGAGCATCGGCTTCACGCGGATCCAGTTCACGCCCGACCTGATGCCGTCGGACGTGACCGGCTCGTCGATCTTCAACCAGCGCGAGGTCGACTTCGAGTTCCGGCCCGGCCCGATCTTCACCAACCTCCTGCTCGCGGACGAGATCAACCGCGCGCCGCCGAAGACCCAGGCCGCGCTGCTCGAGGCGATGCAGGAGCGGCAGGTCACGATCGAAGGCGTCACGCACCGCGCTCGAGCGGCCGTTCCTCGTGCTCGCGACCCAGAACCCGATCGAGTACGAGGGCACCTACCCGCTGCCCGAGGCCCAGCTCGACCGTTTCCTGCTGCGGACCGGCGTCGGCTACCCCGAGCGGGAGGACGAGTGGGACGTGCTCTCGCAGCGCCTCGACCGCGCCTCCGACGAGATCGAGCTCACGTCGGTCGTGGGACGCGAGGAGCTGCTCGAGATGCAGCAAGCGATCGAGCAGGTGCACGTCGACCAGAGCGTCGGCCTCTACATGGTCGACCTCGTCGCGGCGACGAGGAGCGCGTCGGGCGTGCAGGTCGGCGCGAGCCCGCGCGGCTCGCTGGCACTGCTCAAGCTCTCGCGCTGCCGGGCGGCGCTCCGGGGCCGCGACTATGTGATCCCGGAAGACGTGAAGTCGGTCGCCGTCCCTGCGCTGGCACACCGGCTGGCGCTGCGGCCGGAGCTCTGGGTGCAGCGGCTGCGGCCGGAGGACATCGTCCTCAGCCTGCTCGACGAGGTGCCGACGCCCAAGGCCGAGGTCGAGTCCGCAGCTGAATGAAGCGGACTGCGACGCCGAAGCTCGGCGCGTATGCCGCGCTCACCGGGATCGGCCTCGTGACCGCGCTCGTGCTGGGCCGGCCGGAGCTGGTCGCCCTGGCCGCGCCGTTCGCGGTGGTGCTGCTCTTCGGGCTGTCGCTCGAACGGACCCCCAGGGTCGATGCGTTCTTCGACCTCCTGGTCGCCGAGCGCGCGCTCCAGGGCGAGACCGTGGAGGCCGAGCTCGAGCTCCGCTCGGACCGGGACGCGGGCCACGTTCAGGTGCTCCTCGACCTCCCGAACGGTCTCGTCGCGGAGTCGCCGAACCCGCAGCTCCTCCGGCTGGAGGCCAACGTCCGCCGAACGGTCGAGCTCGCGATCCACTGCCGCGACTGGGGCGCGTACCTGCCCGGCGACTTCGTCCTGCGCGAGCAGGATTCGTTCGGGCTCCTGGTCCACGAGACGGCAATCGAGCGCCGGCAGCCGCTCAAGGTCTATCCGCGCGCCGAGGAGCTCCGCCGCCTGCTGCGCCCGGTGGAGACCCGGGCGTTCGCGGGGACACAGGTCCCGCGCGCCCGGGGCGAGGGGATCGAGTTCGCCGACCTGCGGCCGTTCGTGCCCGGTGACCGCATCCGCCGGATCAACTGGCGCGCGACCGCTCGGCGCGGCGAGCCCTGGGTCACCGAGACGCATCCGGACAGGAACTCGGACGTCGTCATCTTCCTCGACACCTTCCTCGAGGCGCGCTCCGAGGACGAGGGCACGCTCGACCGCGCCGTCGGCGCCGCCGCCTCGCTGGTGGAGCACTACCTCGGCGAGAAGGATCGCGTCGGGTTCGTCGCGTTCGGCGGGGTGACGAACTGGCTGACCGCCTCGAGCGGGATCGTGCAGGTCTACCGCGTCCTCGACTCGCTGCTCGACGCCGAGATCTTCATGAGCTACGCGTGGAAGGACATCGACCTGATCCCGGTGCGCGCGCTGCCTCCGCACGCTCTTGTGATCGCTCTCTCGCCGCTGCTCGACGAGCGCGCGGTGCGCTCCCTGCTCGACCTGCGCGCCCGCGGATACGACCTCACGGTGATCGAGGTCTCGCCGGTTCCGTTCGCGTCGCCGGGGCGCTCCGAGCTCGACCGGCTCGCGCACCGGCTGTGGCTGCTGCGCCGCGAGGCTTTGCGCTCGCGCTACCTCCGGCTCGGCGTGCCGGTGGTCGAGTGGCGCGATGACGTCTCCCTGCAGGTTGCGCTCGAGGAGGTGAGGAGATTCAAGCGCCACGCCCGCGTAGCGCGCGTCTAGCGACCGCGTTCGTCTCGCTTGCCGCTGCGACGGCATTCGCGGCCGGCGGCGCCCTGCAGTCGGACGACTACGAGCTGCTCGTGCTGGCGCTCGCAGCCGGCGGCCTGCTCTGGCTCTGCCTGGGGCTGGCCACGCGCTGGGGCGCCGCGCTCGCGACCGGCGTCGTCTTCCTCGGCGCCGAGCAGGCAGTGCGGCTCGCGACCGGGCCTGGAACGGTGGACGCGTGGACACCTGCCTACGCGGCCTGCCTGCTCTTCTCCACCGAGCTCGCGTGGTGGTCGGTCGAGCCGCGGGTTGCTTCTTGGTGGGAGCCTGCCGTGGTGCTCTGGAGGCTCGCCGCGATCGTCGGAATGTGCGCCGCGGCCGCGGTCGTGGCCGCGCTGGTCGTCCTCGCCGCCGGCGCGCCGCTTCGCGGAGGGATCGGGCTCGAGCTCGTCGGAGTGGCAGCCGCGTTCGCCGCCCTGGCCGTCGTCGCCGGTCTCGCTCGCGTCCGCGTCGGGTAGATTCGCGGCCTCATGGCGGTTCTCCCTGCTGAGCGCGATCTCCGGCGCGTGATCGGCGACGGCGAGAGCGTTCCCGACGGCGAGGTCGAGGGGCTCTCCGACGACGACCTGCTCGAGCTGCACCGTTGGCTCGTCCTGCTCCGGACCTACGACGAGCGCTCCGTCGTCTACCACCGCCAGGGCCGGATCGGGACGTACGCGATCTTCTGGAACCACGAGGCGATGCAGGCCGGCTCGGTGTTCGCCCTCGAGCGCGAGGACTGGATCTTCCCGAGCTACCGCGAGTCGGCGATCGGGCTGCTGCGCGGAATGCCGGCCTCGACGGTGCTCTCGTGGTGGCGCGGCCACCCGACCGGCTGGTGGAACCCGCTCGACTGGAACGTCGCCTCGATCTGCGTCCCGATCGGGACGCACGTGCCGCACGCGGCGGGGCTCGCGTGGGGAAAGAAGCTGCGCGGCGAGCCTGCCTGCGCGATCGCGTACTTCGGCGACGGCGCGACGTCTGAGGGGTCGTTCCACGAGGGCGCCAACTTCGCGGCCGTGATGCGCGCGCCGCTCGTCCTCTTCTGCAACAACAACCAGTGGGCGATCTCGACGCCTCTGTCGGCCCAGACGGCGGCGGAGACACTGGCCGACAAGGCCGTCGGCTACGGAATGCCGGGCGTGCGCGTGGACGGCTGCGACGTGCTCGCGGTGTACGAGGCGACGCGCGAGGCCGTGGCGCGGGCTCGGGCCGGCGAAGGGCCGACTTTCATCGAGGCCGTTACCTACCGCACCGCGCCGCACGCGACTGCCGACGATCCGTCCGCGTACATCGACGCCGCGCGCGTGGAGGAGGAGAAGCGGCGCGAGTGCGTGGGGCGCTACGAGGCCTACCTGCGCCGCACGGGTCTCCTCTCGGACGAGGCAGCCGAGGCGGTTCGCGCGCAGGCGGCCGACCTGATGCGCGAGGGGATCGCCGCTGCCGAGGCGGAGCCGCCTGCCGACCCCGGACTCGTCTTCTCGCACGCATACGTCGACCCGCCGGCCTCGCTCGAGGACGACCTCGCCGAGCTGAAGAGGGTTTTGGGTGGCTGAGCTCACGCTCGTCGAAGCCGTCAACGACGCGTTCCACGTCGAGCTCGACCGCGACCCGAACGTGATGGTCATGGGCGAGGACGTCGGCCGCGCCGGCGGCGTCTTCCGCGCGACCGCCGGGCTGCGCGACCGCTTCGGGCCGGAGCGCTGCGTCGACACGCCGCTCGCCGAGGCGGGGATCCTCGGCTCTGCAGTGGGTCTCTGCATGGCAGGCTGGCGGCCGGTCTGCGAGATGCAGTACGACGCGTTCTCGTACCCCTGTCTCGACCAGCTGATCACGCACGTCGGGCGCTATCACTGGCGGACCGGCGGAAAGATGGAGTTCCCGCTCGTCGTGCGGATGCCGTACGGCGGGGGCGTGCGCGCCCCTGAGCTCCACGACGACTCGCCGGAGGCGTACTACGTCCACACGCCGGGCGTGAAGGTCGCGATCCCGGCGACGCCCGCGGACGCGAAGGGGCTCCTGGCGGCGGCGATCCGCGATCCGGATCCGGTCGTCGTGCTCGAGCCGAAGCTGCACTACCGGACGATGCGCGGCGAGGTGCCGGAGGGCGAGCACGTCGTCCCTCTGGGCGAGGCGCGGATCGCGCGCGAGGGCTCCGACGTGACGCTCGTCGCCTACGGCTCAATGGTGCCGCTGGCCGAGCAGGCCGCTGAGAAGCTGGACGGCGAGGCGTCGGCGGAGGTGCTCGACCTGCGCAGCCTGAAGCCTTTGGACGAGGACGCGCTGCTGGAGTCGGCAGCGAAGACCGGCCGCGTCGTGATCGTCCAGGAGGCGCCTCGCGTGGCGGGCTACGGGGCCGAGCTGGCAGCGATCCTGGCCGAGAAGGCGATGCTCGACCTGCGCGCGCCGGTCGTCCGCGTGACGGGCTACGACGTCCCGTATCCGTACTGGCAGATCGAGGACGCCTACATGCCGTCGGTCGAGCGCGTCTTGGACGCCGTGCGGAAGCTGCTGGAGTTCTGAGATGCGCGCTGCGCTGGTTTTCGGAAGCCTCGCCCTGGCGGCACTCGTACTCTCTTCGGCAAACGCCGGCGTTGCGAGGACAAGGGCGTGCACGGCAAAAGACCTGCGCGGAGAGGGGATGCTCCAGGGCGCGACCGGCTCGATGGCAGGCGCGATCCGAGTCCGGAACGTCTCGCATTCGGCGTGCCGTATCGGCGGGCGCCCCGGGGTCGCAATCTTCGACCGGAGCGGGAAGCTGCTGCGGACGAAGCAGAAGCCGATCGAGGCGAGGACGATCGGGGAGCGAGTCGCGAGAGTCGTAGGCGCCGGCCGGCGCGTGGAGCTCGATCTCTGGTGGAGCCAGTGGTGCGGGGCCTGGCCGCGTGGTGTCTTCGTTCGGAAGCTCGTCCTGCACGTGCGGCTGACCACCGGTCGGAGGGTGCGGTTCGGGGTCACGACCGGACGCCCGCGTTGCGACCAGCACACCGGGTCGACCCTCGGCGTCTCGCCGTTCGGGACACTGCCGTAAGCGCTCTGACGCTCTCACCGCCCTACCGGATCGAGACCGAGCGTCTGGTCGTGCGCTGCTGGGAGCCGCGCGATGCCGGCGCGGTCAAGGAGGCGGTCGACTCGTCGCTCGCGCACCTGCGGCCGTGGTTGCCCTGGGCCCATGAGGAGCCGCAGACACTGGAGCAGAAGGTGGAGCTGCTGCGGCAGTTTCGGGGGCGGTTCGACCTCGGTCAGGACTTCGTTTACGGGATCCTGTCGGCCGACGAGTCGGAGGCGATCGGCGGCACGGGCCTGCACACACGGCGCGGCGACGGCACGTTCGAGATCGGCTACTGGATTCGCGAAAGCCGTGCCGGCCAGGGGTTCTGTACCGAGGCCGTGGCGGCGCTGACGCGCGTCGGCTTCGAGCTCTGCGGGATCGACCGGATCGAGATTCGCGTCGATCCTGGAAACGGCGCGTCGCTCGCGATTCCGCGCAAGCTCGGCTTCGTGGAGGAGGGGACGCTGCGCGGGATCCTGCACGCGCCGGACGGGACGCCGATGCGGAACGACGGCATCGTGTTCGCGCTCATGCAAGGGGAGCTCGAGCGGTCGCCTGCGGCCGGAGCTCGATTCCGTGCGTTCGACGCGGCGGGCAACCAGGTGGCGTGAGCCAGGAGCGCCTGCGTCTGATCCTGGAGCGGGCGGAGTCGGGCTTCTATCTGCGCGACGCGGCGACCGGAGAGCGTGTGCGCTGGGAGGACCCACGCGTTCGTGTCGTGCCGGTCGCGGGGGTCTCCTACCGGCCCGAGGCCCTGTCGGATACGTCGTTCGATCCGGGCAACCGGCTCGCGCTCGTCCCGGAGCCTGAGAACGAGCACGACCCGAACGCAGTCGGGATCTGGAACGAGGAGCGCACGCTGCAGGCCGGGTACGTCCCGCGTGACCTCGCGCCGGAGCTGCAAGGGGACGAGCAGGCGGTCTCGCTCTGGCGCGTCGAGGGCGGCTTGAGGGTACTGGTCGTGCCGCACGACGCCTGGGTCGGGCGGCCCCGGTAGATTCCGCCGCCGTGGCGTACGAGTTCAAGCTGCCTGACCTCGGCGAGGGCCTGACCGAAGGGGAGATCGCCCGCTGGCTCGTGTCCGAGGGGCAGGAGGTCGCGGAGGACGACCCGCTCGTCGAGATCCAGACGGACAAGACGACGGTCGAGATCCCCTCGCCCGCGGCCGGCAAGGTCGCGCGGATCCTGGTCGAGGAAGGCCAGGTCGTCCCGGTCGGAACCGTCCTGGTCGTGATCGGCGAGGACGTGACCGCCCCGGCCGAAGACGAGCAGCCGCGCGCCGAGCCCGCCCCGTCCGTTTCGGACAGGTCCCAGGGACAGTCCCTCGGCCGGGGCCAAAGCGGGCGCGTGCGGGCGACGCCGCTCGTTCGGCGCATGGCAGAAGAGCTGGGAGTCGACCTTTCCTCCATCGAGCCGACCGGTCCCGCAGGGGAGGGTGACCGAAGAGGACGTGCGCGGCGCGGCCACGGACGGGGGACTGTCCCCCGGACGCGGCCAGGAGGGACGGCGCGAGCCCCTTCGCGGCGTCCGCCGCCTCGTCGCCGAGCACATGGCCCGCGCGCACCGGGAGGTGCCGCCGGTCACGTGGGTCGAGGAGTGCGACTTCACGAACGTCGACCTCAAGCAGCTCGTCCCGCTCGTGCTGAAGGCCGTCGCCGAGAGCCTGAAGGAGTTCCCCGAAATGAACGCGCGGCTGGAGGGCGACGAGATCGTCTACCTCGACCGCTACGACCTCGGCATCGCCGTCCAGACCGAGCAGGGCCTCGTCGTCCCCGTCGTGCGCGCGGTCGACGAGCGCAGCCCGGACGAGCTCGCGCAGGAGGTCGAGCGCCTCGCGGAGCAAGCGCGAGCCGGGAAGCTCAAGCCCGAGGAGCTCCGCGGCTCGACGTTCACGGTCACGAGCGCCGGCAAGCTCGGCGGCCTGCTGACGACGCCGATCGTGAACCACCCCGAGGTCGCGATCCTGAGCGTCGGCCGCATCGCCGAACGGCCTGTCGTCCGCGACGGCAAGGTCGAGCCCGGCCGCACCGGCTACATCGCGATCACCTTCGACCACCGCGTGATCGACGGCGCGCGCGCAGCCGAGTTCGGCGTCGCGGTCATCCGGCGGCTCGAGGCCGGCGGCTAGGCGGCTGCCAACCCGTCCAGGTGCTGCTCGAGCAGCTGGTCGATCCGCGGCGCGCTGACGCGACCCTCGAGCCGCCCGACCACGCGCTTGTCCTTGACCAGGACGAGTGTGGGCACGGTCTCGACCTGGAAGCGCTCGGCGAGGTCGGTCTGCTCGTCGATGTCGATCTCACGCACCTTCAGGCGCGAGCGCTCCTTGCGCGCAACGTGCGCGATCAGGCTCTCCATGCGCCGTGCGGGGCCTGAGCGAGCGTTGCGGAAGAAGACGAGGAGTGGGCGGCGGTCGGTCTCCATCGCGACCCTGTTTTACCCTGCAACTAGGCACGTAAACGCTGGTCGAAGAACCGCGTCTAGACTCCGGGCGGGATGTGGGAGTGGTATCGAATCGGCCTCTCGCTGGGCCTCGGAATCGCCGTTGGGCTGCTCCTCTGCGGGCTCTTCGCGCCGCGGCGGGTGCTCGTCGTTGTGGTCGCGCTCGGCGCCGCGGCGGCAGGTTTCGGGGTCGGCTGGCTGATCGGCGGCTGGCACGAGGCGATCGCCGGCGCGGCCGGAGGCGTGCTCTCCACGCTCGTCTGCGGCCCGGTTGTGAGCCGGACGCTCGAAGGCGGCGGAACCAGGAGCGGCAACGCCGTCATCTTCCTCGCGGCCGCGGTGGCCTTTGCAGGCATCGCCCTGATTCCGTTCCTCGGCTACCTCGAGGCGGCAGCCGTCCCGGCGCTCGCCCATCGAGCGCGCCGCCGCCCGCCGCGCCGCTACGCGGGCCTGCGCACGCTCGCGCGCGACTAGTGACGGATCGAAAGAAGCTGATCCTGGTCGTCATCGACGGTCTCACGCCGGACGTCTTCGAAGAAGCCGTCGAGACCGGCTCTGCCCCCGCGCTCGCGTTTCTCGCCGAGCACGGCAGCTACGCGCGCGGCGTCTCCGCGTTCCCGTCGCTGACCCCGGTCTGCCTGAGCACGCTCGCGACCGGCGCGCAGCCCGACGTCCACCACATTCCGCACCTCGTCTGGTGGCACCGCGGCGAGCGCCGCCTCGTCGAGTACGGCTCCTCGTTCGCCGCGATCCGCGCGGCGGGCACGCGCCGCTCGATCCTCGACGCGATCTTCAACATGAACGAGCAGCACCTCTCGCACGACGCCGTGACCGTCTACGAGGCGCTCGAGGACGCCGGCCTCACCGCCGCCGCGGTCAACGTGACGTGCTACCGCGGCCGCACGCGCCACCGTTCGCTGCTGCGCGGGATGGCGCGCCCCGCGTTCGGCCCGAAGCGCTTCTTCTTCTACAACCTCTTCGAGTCGGATGTGACCGGCGCGCCGGTGGCGATCCTCGGCCGGTCGGGCGGCTCGATCGACGCCTACGCGGCGGCGGTCGGTCGCTGGCTCGTGACCCGCGACGGGTTCGACTTCCTCTTCTACTACCTGCCGGACTACGACTTCGCCTCGCACGCGCTCGGGCCGGGCGCGTCACAGGAGGCGCTCGCGCGCAGCGACGCGGCGGTGGCGGCGCTGATCGAGGCGGCCGGCGGGCCGGACGAGTTCCTCGAGCGCTACGCCGTGATCGCGTGCTCGGACCACGGCCAGACCCGCGTCGAGCAGGCGGTGTCGCTCCAGGCCGCGTACGAGGGCGTCGAGCACCTCGTCGTGGCCGCGTCCAACCGGGCCGGCCAGGCCTACCGGCTCCAGGGCTGTCGCGAGGAGCCCGCAGAGCTGGCGCGCCGGCTCGACGGCAGCGAGGCTGCGAGCGTCGTCCTCTACCGCGAGGACGGCGAGGCGGTGGCCCGTCGAGGCGGCGAGGAGCTTCGCTTCGCCCTCGAGGACGGCGCATGGAAGACGAGCGGCGACCTCGCGATCCTCGACCAGCCCGACGCGCTCGAGCGGGCCTGGTGCGCGCTCGCCAACCCGAACGCAGGCGACGTGCTCGTCTCGCCCCCGGCCGGCGTGGAGTTCCTCGACCTCGCCGGGCGCGGCCATCTCGGCGGCGGCAGCCACGGCTCGCTCGACGCGGCCGACTCCGAGGTCCCCTTCTTGACCGTCGGGCTCGACGGACGCGTCCCGCGGCGAATCGCGGACGTGGCCCCGCTCGCGCTCACGCACTTCGGGGTGGAGCTGCCCGCCTATGCGCGGCCTCTCGCCGATGCGGCCTGACGACCCCGCGAGTGCGCGCCGCGAGATGGTCGAGCGCCAGCTGCGTCGCCGCGACATCGCCGACGAGGACGTCCTCCGCGCCCTGGAGCGCGTTCCGCGCGAGACCTTCGTCGGCAAGCGCGAGCGGCGGCGCGCCTTCGACGACGCGGCGCTGCCGATCGGCTGCGGGCAGACGATCTCGCAGCCGTACATGGTCGCCCGCATCTGCGAGGCGCTCGCAGTCCGCCCGGGTCAGCTGATCCTCGATGTCGGGACCGGCTCGGGCTACCAGGCCGCGGTGCTCGCCGAGCTCGGCGCGGACGTCGTCACGATCGAGCGGATCGCCGAGCTGGCGGAGCAGGCGCGCGCGACCCTCGCCGCTGCCGGCTACCCGCAGGTCGAGGTCGTCGTCGGCGACGGGACGCTCGGCGTCCCCGGGCGCGCCCCGTTCGACGGGATCGCCGTCGCTGCGGCAGCGCCCGAGCTGCCGCACACGCTCTACGAGCAGCTGCGCCAGGGCGGCCGGCTCGTCGTGCCGATCGGCGGCCACCGCGCGCAGAGGCTCGAGGTGATCGTCCGCAGCCCCGAGGGCCCCGCCGTGATCCACTCGGTTCCGTGCCGGTTCGTGCCCCTCGTCGGCACGGAGGGCTTCGCGAGGTGAGCGTCCGCCGCGTGCGCGTGCTCGTCCGCGGCCGCGTGCAGGGCGTCTTCTTCCGGGCCGAGGCCCGCGCGCGGGCCGAGTCGCTCGGCCTTTCAGGCTCGGTGCGGAACCTGGCGGATGGAGCGGTCGAGGCCGTCTTCGAGGGCGATCCCGAGCGCGTCGAGTCGCTGGTCGCCTGGTGCAGGCGCGGCCCGGAGGGAGCGAGTGTCGAGGACGTCCAGGTCTCGTCCGAGGAACCGACGGGCGAGCGCGGCTTCGACGTTCGCTAGGCTCGCCGGCCATGCGCAGCTCGCCAGCAGCCCGCAGCTCGCCAGCAGCCGCCGCCACGCGCTCGCGCGCCGGCCAGGCGCTGCGCCGCCGGCGCAACTGGGTCCAGCTGGCGAAGTTCTCGGCCGTCGGCGCGAGCGGCTACGTCGTCAACCTCGTCGTCTACACCGCGCTGCTCGAGGGCGCGGGCCTCCACTACGCGCTCGCCGCGACCTGCTCGTTCGTCGTCGCGGTCACGAACAACTACACGTGGAACCGGCTCTGGACGTTCCACAACGAGCGAGGCCACGTCGGCTGGCAGGGGCTGCGCTTCCTGATCGTCGCGCTCGTCGCGTACGGCGCGAACCTCGCGATCCTCGCCGTGTTCGTCGAGTCGGGCGTCGACAAGATCCTCTCGCAGGCCATCGCGGTCGTCCTCGTCACGCCTCTGAATTTCCTCGGCAACAAGCTCTGGTCTTTCCGCCGATAACCTGATCGCATGGCTCGGGCCCTCGCCCTCGCGGCCGTGCTCGCGCTCGCGGCTCCCGCGCTCGCCCATGCCACGGGCAAGCCTCTGCCTGCGGGGCTGAACCCGCCCTCGCCGCGGCTGACGAAAGCCCAGGCGACCCGCATCTTCCTCGAGTACCCGAAGGTCAGGTCGTGGCTCGACCGCTACCCGACGACCAACCGCAGCGTCGACACGACCTTCAAGAAGAGCGTCTGGACGGTGAGCGTCTGGTCGGGGCCAGGCCGGCGAGATCGCGACGGGCAAGGTCGATGACACCAGCGGCGCGGTCACCGAGGCCTGGACCGGCCCGCAGGTCGCGTGGAAGATGGCGCGCGGCTCGCCCGGGGCGTTCGGCGGCAAGGACGTCAACAGCGTCCCGCTCTGGCTCGGCTTCTGCGCGCTCTTCCTCTTGGGCCTCGCCGACCTGCGGCGGCCGCTGAGTCTCCGCAACCTCGACCTGCTCGCCCTGCTTTCGTTCTCCGTCTCCCTCTGGTACTTCAACCGCGGCGACGTCTTCACGAGCGTCCCGCTGGCCTATCCGCCCATGATCTACCTGCTCGGGCGAATGGTCTGGAGCGCCGGCCGGGGGCGCCTGCGGACCGGCGCCGTGCCGGTCTGGCCGGTCTGGGCGCTCGCGGCTGCGGCCGTGTTCGCGGGCGGTTTCCGCATCGGCCTCAACCTCCAGTCGTCCAACGTGATCGACGTCGGCTACTCGGGCGTGGTCGGCGCCGACCGGATCGCGCACGGCCAGGTTCCGTACGGCAACTTCCCGGTCGAGGGCTCGCGCAAGGCGTGCGGTCCCGCCGACTCGGAGGGAGAGATCCGCAACCGGATCCAGGAGAACGGCCGCTGCGAGTCGGCCAACCCGGAAGGCGACACGTACGGGCCCGTCGCGTACGAGGCCTACCTGCCCGGCTACGCGATTCTCGGCTGGAGCGGCAAGTGGGACGACCTCCCGGCTGCCCACTTCAGCTCGATCTTCTTCGAGCTGCTCTGTGTCTTCGGCGTGGGACTCGTCGGGCTCCGCTTCGGAGGCACCCGGCTGGCGGTCACGCTCGCCTTCGCGTGGCTCGCCTACCCCTTCACGCTCTACGCGTCGAGCTCGAACACGAACGACTCGCTCGCCACCGCTCTTCCTGATCTGGGGCTTCTGGCTCGTGACCTCACCCGCGGCCCGCGGCGCGGCGGTCGCGCTCTCGGGCTGGACGAAGTTCGCCCCGCTCGTCGTTGCGCCGCTCTGGGCCTCGTACCCGGAGCCGTTGAAGCGCCCGCGGGAGAAGGCGATCTTCGTCGCGGCGTTCCTCGCCGCCAGCGCGGTCGCGTTCTCGATCCTCCTGCTCGACGGCCACCCGCTCCACGCGGCGCACGTCTTCTGGACGAGGACGCTCGGCTGGCAGATCGGGCGCGACTCGCCGTTCTCGCTCTGGGACTGGCGCCAGTACCACGCCGGCCTGCCGGACCTGCAGGTCGGTTCAGCGCGTCCTCGAAGGCCTCCTGATCGCCGGGGCGATCGCGTCATACTTCCTGCCGCGCCGCAAGTCGCCGCTGCAGCTGGCTGCGCTCACGGCCGCGCTCCTGCTCGGCTTCCAGCTCGTCCTGACACACTGGTCCTACCTCTACCTGCCGTGGTTCTTCCCCTTCGCAGCCTTCGCAGTGCTGGCGCCCGTCCCGGAGCGCGCGCCGGCGCCCGCCTACCAGCCGCTTGAGCGTCCTCGCCAGGAGCTCGTCGGCGTCGATTGACCCGCGCAGGGTCTTCTACGCGGCCCTGGCAGCGCTCGTCGTCTCGCTGACCCTCCTCCACTTCGGCTTCTATCAGCACCGGTTGATCATCGACACGGTCGAGTACCACCGCTACGGGACGGCGATCGCCCACGGCGACGTGCCCTACCGCGACTTTCGCATCGAGTACCCGCCGGGCGCGCTGCCGATGTTCGCGCTGCCTGCGGTCGGGAAGCCGGGGTTCAGCCAGTACCAGCGGCGGTTCCAGGTGCTGCTCGGCGTCCTGGCCGGCGCGACGCTGCTCGGGATGGCCTCGGTGCTGGTCTCCCTCGGCGCGACGACGACGCGGCTGGGGGGCGCGCTCGGCTTCTTCGCGCTCTCGCCGCTCGTGCTCGGCTCGGTCGTGATCTACCGCTACGACCTCTGGCCGGCTGCGCTCGCCGTGGCCGGGCTGGCGGGGATTCTCGCCGGGCGCGAGCGCTGGGGATTTGCCTCCCTCGGGCTCGGAATCGCCGCGAAGATCTTCCCGGCGGTGATCGTCCCGACCGCGCTCGCGTACGTCTGGCGGACGCGCGGGCGCCGCGAGGCGCTCGTCTGCCTCGGGATCGCCGCTGCGGTGGTGGCGGTCTTCGTCGTGCCCTTTCTCGCGGTCGCGCCGCACGGCTTCTGGGAGAGCATCCGCCGCCAGGCGTCCCGTCCGCTGCAGATCGAGAGCCTCGGCTCGGGGTTCCTGCTCGCGGCGCACCAGGTCGGCGGGCTCCATCTCGACGTGGTCACGAGCCACGGGTCGCAGAACCTCGCCGGCTCCCTGCCCGGGGGGCTCGGCGCCGTCGAGACCGCGCTGCTCGTGCTGAGCCTGCTCGCGATCTGGGCTCTGGCCGCGCGCGCGCCCGCGACCCCGGAGCGGCTCGTTCGCTACTCGGCCGCGGCGGTGACGGCCTTCGTCGCGTTCGACAAGGTGCTCTCGCCGCAGTTCATGATCTGGCTGATCCCGCTGGTGCCCCTCGTCGGCGGCAGGCGCGGGCTCGTCGCGTCGGCGCTGCTGGGCCTCGCGCTGCTGCTCACGCAGCTGTGGTTCCCGATCCGCTACTGGGACCTGGTCCTGCAGCTGAAGGCGTTTCCGTCCTGGGCGGTGCTCGCGCGCGACGTCGCCCTGGTCGCGCTGCTCGCGGTGCTGCTCGTCAGGGGACGGGAACCCGAACCGCTTCGCAGCTGAGCGCGCGCCCTTCGGGGTCGCACTCGACGAGCGCGCCCTCGATCCGGACGCCGCCGGAAGCGGGCTCGAACCGGACCGGCATCCCCGTGCGCATCCGCCGGATCGCGAGCTCCGCCTTGACGCCGATCACCGAGTCGTGCGGGCCCGTCATGCCGGCGTCCGTGATCGCCGCGGTGCCCCCCGCCTGGACGCGCGCGTCGCTCGTCTGGACGTGCGTGTGCGTGCCGATCACCGCGGTGACGCGGCCGTCCAGCACCCGGGCGAGGGCGATCTTCTCGCTCGTCGCCTCGGCGTGGAAGTCGACCACGATCACGTTCGCCTGCGAGCGAGCCTGATCGACGAGGTCGTCCACGAGCTCGAACGGGCCGACCGGCGTCTGCATGAAGAGGCTGCCCTGCAGGTTGACGACCGCGACCGGCGTTCCGTCTTCCGCAGGCACGACCACGAGCCCGCGCCCGGGGGCCGAGGCGCCGAGGTTGGCCGGCCGCACCACCCGCTCGGCGCCGTCGAGGTAGTCGTTGATCTCGCGCCGGCGCCAGACGTGATTGCCGAGCGTGAGCACGTCGGCCCCGGCGGCGAGGAGCCGCTCGGCGAGCCGCGGCGTGATTCCGGCGCCGTCGGCGACGTTCTCGCCGTTGACGACGCAGAAGCCCACGCCCAACTCCTCCTTGAGCCGTGCGAGGCGCTCTTCGACCGCAGCACGGCCAGGCGTGCCGAAGACGTCGGCGACGAAGAGGATCTTCAGCGCCGCGTTCCTAGGGCGACAGGGCGGCGGCGTTGTGCACGGACATGCGAGACGTGGTTGCCCGAGTCCGCGGTGAAGTGTGAGAGCGCCTGGCGCTCGACCCCGGCGACGTTCACGACCGTGCCGATCTTCGAGGTCGTCGCGGCGACCGTCGAGCCGACCGTCAGGCTCGGGTCAGGCCGCAGGTGCGTCAGCGAGACGACGAACGACGGGCTGCCCGTCGGCTGGATGTCGATGCGGGCGCCGTAGGTCTTGCCGTCGAGCACGAAGGGCGTGATCCCCACGATCGTCCCGTCGACGGGTGAGTAGACGTCGGTCCCCGGCGTGGCCCCGACGTCGAGAGCTGCGGTGGACGGGCCCGTGCCGCCCTCGACGACGTAGTAGCGGATTCCGCTCCTGCCGCCGCCGAAGAGCTTGTGGACGAGCCGCCCGACGAGACCCTGGTTGCCCTGATGCCCGACCGGGTCGAGCGCGAGCGCGCCGTCACCCGACGCGTGGTAGCCGATCGCCGTCACGCGGCTCTGCGCGATCGGCAGGTCGAGCCGGAGGGCGCCCTGCATCGCCACGACCTGAGGCCGCGGCGGCCCGGACGGCAGCAGCCGCGCGGCTGGCGCGGGCGCCGTCGTCGCGACCGGAGACGGACGCGCGGAGCCGAACGCCGTCAGAAGCAGCGTGATCAGGACCACAGCGGCCAGAAGCAAAAGGCCCACCACTCGTCTCTTGCGGCGTGCGGCAGCCGCCTCCGCCCGCCGTCGTCGCACCGCAAGTGCGTGCCCGGAGGGTGGTGACATCCGGGGCACCGTAACGCAGGTCGTCCGAGCCTGCAACGAGTGGTGCGGGTCGAGTGCCACGGAGCCCTCGGACAGGAAGTCCCAGTCCCACGCAGGGGGCCGGGAGGGCCGAAGCTGTATTACCTGCGCGCTACGATTGGCGGCATGGCCGGGCCCTCCGCCGTGGCGGCGAAGATCCAGGTTCCGCGCTGGATCCAGCTGGTCGGGCTTCCGCTGGTGCTGCTGTTCCTGTGGGTGGTGGCGGGCGCGGCGCGTCACGTCGTCTTCCTCTTCCTGATCGCCGCCCTGATCGCGTTCCTGCTGAACCCGCTCGTGCGCGGGCTGACACGCGTCTGGATCCCGCGTGGGTTCGGCGTGGCAATCGTGTACGTGGGGTTCGTGGCCATCATCGTCGCCGCGGCCGCCGCGATCGGCACCGTCGTCGTGAACCAGACGAAATCGAGCGCGAGCCGCGTGGACGACTACTTTACGGTCGCCCACGGACGCCCATACCAGACCCATGCGTACCGCGACGTCGACCGCTTCCAGCAGTGGCTCGACTCCCACCGGCTGAGCTCGATCAAGGTCCGCCAGCAGGGCCACGACCTCGTCAACCGGATTCGCAAGAAGGACGTCTCGAAGTACACCGGCAAGGTCATCGACTTCGTCGAGGGGGCGGCGATCGGCACGCTCAAGTTTCTCTTCAGCCTCGTCCTCGTAATCGTGGTCTCGATCTACATGCTGCTCGACATGCCGCGACTGGCACGCGTCGTGGACCGGCGCTTCCCGCCCCATCCGGGCTCGCCGTCGCTGCTCCCGGGGATCGAGCGCTCGCTCGCCAGCTACGTGCGCGGCCAGTTCCTGCTCTCGCTGATCATCGGAACGAGCGCGGGGCTGGGGCTCTGGCTGCTCGGGACGTTCGGGTGGGTCCCGGGCGCGGACCGCTACGCCGTTCTCTTCGGCGCGTGGGTCGCGATCACCGAGCTGATCCCGTACCTCGGGCCGTGGCTCGGCGCGATCCCGCCGCTCCTGTACGCGCTCGTCGTGCATCCGGTCTCGGCCATCTGGGTCGGCCTGCTCTTCCTCGGGATCCACCAGATCGAGGGTCACGTCGTCGTGCCGAATGTGATGGGGAGCGCGCTTCGCCTGCATCCGCTGCTCGTGATCTTCGGCCTGCTCGCCGGGGGCGAGATCTACGGGCTGCCCGGCGCGCTGGTGGCCCTGCCGCTGCTCGCGGCGGCGCGGGCGATCTGGGAATTCTTCAGCGAGCGGGTAACGCTGGAGTCGTGGCAGGAAGGCGGGGCAGTTCCGGTGGAGGTGGAGGCCGACACGCGGCCCGTGGCCCCGGTTCCGCCCGCGGACCCGCCGGCCGCAGCGAGCCGGTGAGCTCGCGCCAGCTGCTTCTCGCCGCGCGCGGCGCGGGCCGCCGCTTCGGCCAGAAGACCGCGCTCGAGCCCGCCGAGCTCGAGATCTACGGGGGCGACGCGCTCGCGCTCGTCGGCCCGAACGGGGCCGGCAAGTCGACGCTGCTGGCGATTCTCGCCGGGGCACTCGAGGCGAGCACCGGCGGGGTCGAGCGGCGGAAGGGCGTGCGCGTCGGCTGGGCGCCGCAGAGACCGGCGCAGTACGGACGGCTCTCGGCGAGGGAGAACATCGAGCTGTTCGCGCGCCTCGAGGGCGAGGCTGACCCGGCCGGCGTCGCCGGACAGCTGCTCCGCGAGTTCGACCTCCCCGGCGAGCCTCAGCCCAGCGCGAACCTCTCCGTCGGCAACCGCCAGCGCGTCAACCTGGCGATCGCCTTCCTCGGCAGCCCTGACGTCCTCCTCCTCGATGAGCCCACAGCCGCTCTCGACCCCGGGCAGCGGGGCAGGCTCTGGGAGCGCTGCGACGCCCTGCGTGAGGCGGGCGGCGCCGTCGTCTTCGCGACGCAGAACCTCGACGAGGTCGAGCGAAAGGCCGACGCTGTCGCCGCCCTGCGCGACGGCCGGATCGTCTTCTCCGGCACCGTCGAAGAGTACGACCGGGCCCAGGCAGACACTCTCTTCGCATGAAGCGCGTGCTTCTGCTTCTGCAGAAGGACGCGCTCGTGCTGCGGCGCTCTCCGCTGCTCCTGGGGATCGTCCTGGCCTACCCCGTGGCGATCGCGGTGCTGGTCGGCCTCGTCGCGGGCTACTCCACGGCCAAGACGCGAGTCGCGCTCGTGGACGAGGACAACCTGCCGCCCGTCGTCACCATCGGCGGCCAGCGCTTCCACGTCGACCGGACGATCCGGGAGGTCAGCAAGAACGTCGACCTCGTCCGCGGCTTGTCGAGGGACGAGGCCGAGCGGCAGCTCGCCGCCGGAAAGGTCGTCGCCGTCGTGACCGTCCCGCCCGGCTTCCTGGCGACGCTCGAGCAGATGGTGCGAAGCCCGCAGCTCGAGGTCGAGCTCTCGCACGGCACCATCTCCGCCCGGGTCAAGCAGCAGGTTCAGGCCCTCATCTACTCCCTCAACCGGCAGCTCCAAAGCGCGTACATCGCCACGAACCTGAAGTACGTCGACCTCATTCTCCGCGGCGGCGACGGCAGCTTCCTCGGACAGCCGATCAGCGTGATCGGCCTCGAGCGCGCCGAGCAGGAGCTCCGGCAGATGCCGCAGACGCCGCGGGTCAAGAAGCTCGAGGACTTCGTCCACGACGCGCGGCTCGCCCTCGCGAACACCGGCGACGCGCTGCGCGCGACCGCGCGGCCGATCGGCGTCACGTACGTGAACGGGCGCGGGCGGACGACGCTGCTCGCGGCGAACGTCCAGGCGTACGCGCTCGGCCTCACGATCACGTTCCTCGCGCTGATGCTGGCGGCCGGCTCGCTGGCGGCCGAGCGCGACGAGAACGTCATCGGGCGGCTCGCGCGTGGGCTCGTGGGGCTCGGCCAGCTCGTTTGGTCGAAGGTCCTGCTGGCCGCGGCGCTCGCGCTGGCGCTTGGAATCACGATCGCCGTGGCGTTCGGCGTGATCATCGAGATCGGCGGCGTGAACGGCGGCGAGCCGTGGCGCCGCCTGCCGCTGCTCGTCGTCGGGCTGCTGCTTGCGGGCGGGGCGCTCGGGGCGCTCGGCGCGCTCCTCGGCGCGCTCGCGCGAGAGGCGCGGACGGCGTCGCTCGTCGCCGTGCTCGTCGTCCTGCCGATCGTCTTCCTGGGGCTGATCCCTGCGCAGATCGTCCCGCCGGCCGGCTGGGCCAGCGACGTCCTTCCGTTCACGCACGCGGTGCGCTTCTTCAACTCCGCGCTCTACGACCTCAGCCCCTGGCGCCAGGTCGCGCGGCAGGCCGTCTGGCTGATCGCGCTCGGCGCGATCTTCGGCGTTCTCGCCCGGCTGGGAGCGCGTAGATTGTTGGTATGAGCTTTCCGGCCACGCGCTTGCGAAGGCTGCGCCGCAGCGACCGGCTGCGTGCGCTCGTCCGCGAGACGAGGCTCGACCTCGACGACTTCGTTTTCCCCTTGTTCGTCGGGCCCGAGGCGGTCGAGAACCCCGAGCTTCCGCCGTTCGGCCGCCACTCGCTCGAGTCGCTGCCGGCCGAGGCGCACGAGCTCGAGCGGCTCGGGGTGCGGTCCGTCTTGTTGTTCGGGATTCCGGACGAGAAGGACACCGAGGGCTCGGGGGCGTGGGACGAAGACGGCGTCGTCCAGCAGGCGCTGCGTACGCTGCGCGAGGCCTCGCCGGGGCTCGTCCTGCTGACCGACGTCTGCCTCTGCGAGTACACGTCGCACGGCCACTGCGGAGCTCTCGACGGTGACGACGTCGACAACGACTCGACGCTCGAGCTGCTCGCCCGCACGGCCGTCAGCCACGCGGAGGCCGGCGCGGACGCCGTCTGCCCGAGCGACATGATGGACGGCCGCGTCGCCGCGATCCGCACCGCCCTCGACGACGCCGACCGGGGTCAGACCCCGATCGTGAGCTACGCCGCCAAGTACGCGTCGGCGTTCTACGGGCCCTTCCGCGAGGCCGTCGAGTCGGTGCCCGCGTTCGGCGACCGCCGCGGCTACCAGATGGATCCCGCCAACGTGCGCGAGGCGCTGCGCGAGTGCGAGCTCGACGTCCGCGAGGGCGCCGACGCGCTGCTCGTCAAGCCGGCTCTGCCGAACCTCGACGTGATCCGCGCCGTCCGCGAGCGCTTCGACCTTCCCGTCGGCGCCTACAACGTCTCCGGCGAGTACGCGATGCTGAAGGCAGCAGGCGCCCGCGGCTGGCTGGACGAGCGGCAGGCCGCGCTCGAGTCGCTGACCGCGATCGTCCGGGCCGGCGCCGACCTGGTCGTCTCCTACTGGACGAAGGAGCTGGCGGGCTGGTTGTAGCGGCTGACGTCTGGGCGACGATCGCGCAGACAGCGGCGGCGGAAAGCCCGCTCTGGGCGGACTCGCTGCGGCCGGAGGGCGAGCGCGAGCACGAGCCCGTCTTCTCGCCGCTTGCGGACGAGCGGTACGCCCTTGGGCTCGAGACCATCTACGAGGGCTACCTGCTCCACTACGGGAAGGCCCGCCTGTTCGCTCCCGGCGACGCCGACACCGCGCTCCTCCTGGGCGACTACCTCTACGCGCACGGCCTCGTCCGGATCGCCGAGAACGGCACGGTCGGGGCGGTTGCCGAGCTCGCGGCGCTGATCTCGCTCTGCGCGCAGCTGCGCGCCGACGGCCTCCGGGGCGACGGCGAGGCGTGGGCGGCAACCGCCGCGAAACTCGGCGACGGTCGGGAGTCGCCGCCGGACGCTGGTCGAGCGCGCGCTCGCAGCTCACGTCGGCGCGTCGAGTAGGATCGCGCCCGTGTTCCTGCCGCTCGCGAAAACAGCCGCCGAGGAAGGCAAAGAAGTCATCACGGCGATGCTCGTCGTCGGCCTGATCTTCCTCGGCGTGATCGTCGTCGGTGAGCTTTCGAAGTGGCGTAGGCACCGCTGGGCCTGCGCGCACCGGGCGACCTCGAGCTCAAGCGTTGCTTCGCCATCTGAGCGATCATCCGGCATGCGCAGCTTCCGAGCGGCACCGTCACCTTCCTCTTCACCGACATCGAGGGCTCGACGCGGCTGCTGCACGAGCTCGGCGCCGAGACGTATGCCGAGGCGCTGGCGGAGCACCGGCTCGTGCTGCGCGAGGCCTTCTCCAGGCACGGCGGCGCCGAGGTCGACACGCAGGGTGACGCGTTCTTCGTCGCCTTCCCGACCGCGCCCGGGGCGCTCGCGGCGGCCGAGGAGGCGCAGGCGGCGCTGTCAGATCCCGGTCCGGATGGGGCTGCACACGGGCACGCCGCTGCTGACCGAGGAGGGCTACGTCGGTGCCGACGTCCACCGCGCAGCCCGGATCGCCGCCGCCGGCATGGCCGCCAGGTACTTGTCTCCGCGTCGACTGCCGCTCTGCTCGAGACGGTAACAGCCTGTTCGCGATCTCGGGGAGCACCGGCTCAAGGACCTGAGCGCACCCGAGCGGATCTACCAGGCCGGCGAGGGCGAGTTCCCGCGGCTGAAGACGCTCTACCAGACGAACCTGCCCGTGCCCGCGACGCCGTTCCTCGGCCGCGAGAGCGAGCTGGCTGCGGTCGGCGAGCTGCTCGACCCGCGACGACGTGCGGCTGCTGACGCTGACCGGCGCGGGCGGCAGCGGCAAGACGCGCCTGGCGCTGCAGGCCGATCGCGGCCGCGGCAGACGAGTACCCGCAGGGCGTCTGGTGGGTTCCGCTCGCCGAGGTGCGCGAGCCGGCGACGTCCTGCCGGCCGCGGCGCGTGCGCTCGGCGGCGGCGGCGAGCTCGCCGCGCTGATCGGCGACCGCCGGCTGCTGCTCCTGCTCGACAACTTCGAGCACGTCGATCGACGCGGCCGCCGGAGGTCGCGGCACTGCTCGAAGCGTGCTCCCCGCGCTCGACGTGGTCGTCACCAGCCGCGAGCGTCTTCGGATCGCCGGGCGAGCAGCGTGTACCCGGTGCCGGTGCTCGCGCGCGGCGACTCGCGCCGCCTGTTCGTCGCCCGCGCGAAGGCCGCGGTCCCGGAGTTCGAGCCGGACGAGCACGTGGACGAGCTCTGCGCGCGGCTCGACGACCTGCCGCTTGCGATCGAGCTGGCGGCGGCCCGCACTGGGCTGCTCACGACGGCCCAGCTCGTCGAGCGGCTCGGCGAACGCCTCGACCTCCTGCGCGGCGGCCGCGACGCCGAGGTCCGGCAGCGCACGCTGCGGGCGACGATCGAGTGGTCGTACGAGCTCCTGAACGCCGAGGAGCAGGAGCTGCTCGCGGCTCTGTCGGTCTTCCAGGGCGGCTGGACGCTCGAAAGCTGCGGAGCGCGTCTGCAGGCGGACATCGAGATCGCTCGAGTCGCTCGTCGACAAGAGCCTCGTTCGGCGCACGGAGTCGGGTCGGCTGTTCATGCTCGAGACGATCCGCGAGTTCGCCGCGGAGCAGCTCCCGCCGGAGCGCCGCAAGAGCTGCTGCAGCGGCTTCTGGACGCGCTGATCGACACTTTCGAAGCCGGGAACATGCGACCCGAGAGCACGGGGCGGCCGGCGATGGAGCTCGCCCAGGCGGAGCGCCCGAACGTCGACGTCGCGCTCGAATGGGCACGTCGCAAGCCGGGCAGGCGGAGGCGGCGCTTCGCCTGATGTGGATGCTCGAGATGTACTGGTCGACGAACGATCCTGTCGGCGGCCGCGACCGCGTCGACGCGCTCCTCGCCGCCGCCGGCGAAGACCATCGACCGTGCCGCATTCGCACGTGCACTTCGCTTTCGCGGGGCTACACTTGACTTCACGCACGAGGCGCGCTGGCCGAGCCGGAGTACGAGCGGGCGATGGAGCTTTTCAGGCGGTCGGTGATGACCTTGAGGCGAGCCATATCAGGCATCGCATCGCCTTCAATGCGCTGGACCAGGGGGACTCGAGCGTGCGAAGCGGCTCGCGACGGAGGCACTCGAGCTCGACCGGCGCAGCGGCAACCGCCGCGACGAGGCCATGGCGCTGAACATCCTCGGAACGGTCGCGTCTCGAGGAAGGCGACCCGGAGAACGGCCTGCGCCTCGAGGCTGGAATCCGCCGCGGTGTCCGGGAGCCTGGGCTTCACCTGGTTCCAGGGCGTCACGCTCCTCGGCGCCGCCGAGCATCTCGTCGCTGCGAACGATCCCGAGGCGGCGATCCCGATCTTCCTCGACGGGGTCGACGCGCTCCTCTCGGTCCAGGACCGCATCAATCTCGCGAACGCTCTCGCTGTGGGCGCTGCAATCGCGGCGACCCGGAGCTCTCCCGAGCGCGCCGGGACACTCTGGGGCGCTGTGGAGGCCGCGGCAGAGCGGGAACCGAGGGAGTCGACAACCGGGGCGATGGCCGAGTACGAGCCCTACGTCGAGGGCGTCAAGGGAGCGAGTTCGAGGCGGGTCGAAAACGGGGCCGCACGTTCTCGCTCGAAGGGGCCGTGCGCGAGGCACTCAAGGGGTGGTGATGAGCGAGCTTCCGAGCGGCACCGTCACCTTTCTCTTCACCGACATCGAGGGCTCCACCAGGCTGCTGCACGAGCTCGGCGAGGACAGATACGCGGAGGCGCTGGCTGAGCATCGCACGGTTCTGCGAGAAGCCTTCTCCAGGCACGGCGGCGTCGAGGTCGACACGCAGGGCGACGCCTTCTTCGTTGCCTTCCCGACCGCGCCCGGTGCGCTCGGGGCGGCGCGAAAGGCGCAGGGCGAGTTGTCAATCCCGGTCCGGATGGGGCTCCACACCGGCACGCCCCGGTTGACCGACGAGGGTTACGTCGGCGCGGACGTCCACCGAGCAGCCCGGATCGCGGCCGCCGGTCACGGCAGGCAAGTCCTTCTCTCGGCGCGCGACCGCCGCGCTGGTCGAGACGGATCACCTGCGCGATCTCGGTGAGCACCGGCTCAAGGACCTGAGCGCGCCCGAGCGGATCTGGCAGCTCGGAGACGGCGAGTTCCCGCGCCTGAAGACGCTCTACCAGACGAACCTGCCCGTCCCGGCGACGGCGTTCGTCGGCCGTGAGCAAGAAGTTGCCGAGGCGAGCGAGCTGCTCGTCGACGGTGTGCGGATTCTGACGTTCGCCGGCCCGGGCGGGACCGGCAAGACGCGCCTGGCGCTGCAGGCCGCTGCGGCCGCCGCTGACGGCTACCCGGACGGGATTTGGTGGGTGCCGCTGGCGCCGCTGTCGGATCCGGCGCTCGTCCTGCCCACCGCGGGCGAAGTGCTCGGCGCGAAGCGAGATCTCGCAGTCGAGATCGGCGAGAAGCGTCTGCTCCTTCTACTCGACAACTTCGAGCATGTGATCGACGCCGCACGGAGAGGTCGGAGCGCTCGTCGCTGCCTGTCCGCGCCTCACCGTTCTGGTGACGAGCCGCGAGCGGCTTCAACTTGCCGGCGAGCACGAGTACGCCGTGCCCGCGATGGCGTCTACGGATGGCCTCGAGCTCTTCGCCGCCCGGGCGCGCGCCCTCGGGACCGAGGTGAACGACGACGAGTCGGCGCGCGAATTGTGCGAGCGGCTCGACAACCTGCCGCTGGCACTCGAGCTCGCGGCTGCGCGGACGAGGTTGTTCACCCCTGCCCAGCTGCTCGAGCGGCTGGGGCAGCGGCTCGACCTGTTCAAGGGCGGCCGCGACGCCGACCCGAGGCAGCGCACGCTGAGGGCCGCCATCGAGTGGTCGTATGACCTGCTGACCCCGGAGGAGCAGCAACTCTTCGCGCGGCTCTCGGTCTTTGCCGGCGGCTGCACCTACGAGGCGGCGTGCCGAGATCTGCGACGCGGACGAGGACACTCTGCAGTCCCTGCTCGACAAGAGCCTCCTCCGCAGGCGCGAAGGGGCGGCCGGTGAGTTGCGCTACTGGATGCTCGAGACCATTCGGGAGTTCGCCGTAGAGCGGCTGCTCGAGAGCGGCGACGGCCAGAGCCGGCGCCGCCGCCATGCAGACTGGCACGTGAGCCTGGCTTACGACCTCAGTCAGCCCCTGCGGGATGGCGATACGACGGCCGGCGCACGGGTTTCCGCCGAGGTCGACAACTTCCGGGCGGCACTCGAGTGGTCGGCCGAGAACGGGGTTGCGGAGAACGTCTTCCGACTGGTCGACGGCCTCTGGTACTTCTGGATCAGCAGAGGCCATGGCGCCGAAGGGCTTCGGTGGGCGAACTGGGTGCTGCAGAAGCGCGATCGTCTCTCTCCGGCCGAGGCGGCTCGCCCTCTCTCTTCTGCGAGCGAGTTGATCCGCTTCTTCGGGGATGCCGACGTCGCCTTAGAACTGAAGGATGAGCTAATCCGTCTCTTCGACCAGATCGGAGATGAATCATCGGCTGCAGCGATGGTGGCCGACGTCGCGAATATGCGTGCGATGGGCGGTGAGATCCACGCCGCGAGAGAGCTCGCACAGGATGCGCTGGAGCGCCGGCGACGGATCGGGCATCCAGGGGGCATCGCCCACGCGCTCGTCAACGTCGCCATGGTGGAGTTCCTCGCCGGGGATTTCGCGCTCGCACGTGCCGGCTTCGAAGATGCGCTCAAGCTCCTCGACGAGCTTGGGCCTGCCGATGTTGCGCAATGCGCGTTCATGTCGGGCGAGGCCGCGCGCCGGCTCGGTGATCGGGAACATGCCCGCAAGCGGTTCGCCCAGGCTCTCGAACTGATCAAAGGGCTCGGGCAGCGCGCGTTCCTCCCCGAGATCCTGCAGGAGGTCGCCGCGTTCACCGACGACCCCGTTGCTGCCGCGACGTTGATCGGCGCGTCGGAGCGCATCGGCGATGAGGTCGGCGTGCCGACGTGGGATCCGGACGACCACGGTCGAACTGTCGCGAGGGTGCGTGAGCGTCTCGGTGCTGCAATGTTCGAAACCCTGTGGCAGCAAGGCCGTCTTCTGGACGACGACGACGCGTTGAAGCTGGCGATCGAGAACTTAGACTGACCGCGATGTCACCCCCCCACGACCTTGCGCGACTGGATCTCGCTGCTCGAGCGCGAGGGCGAGCTCGTGCGGATCGCGGCCGAGGTCGACCCGCACCTCGAGATCACCGAGATCACCGACCGCGTGGTCAAGTCCGGCGGGCCCGCGCTGCTCTTCGAGAACCCGAAATCCGAGCACCCGCTGCTGATCAACCAGTTCGGCACCGAGCGCCGCATGTGCCTCGCGCTGGGCGTGGGCTCGCTCGACGAAGCGGGCCGCAAGCTCGGCGACGTTCTCGAGATGCAGCCGCCGCAGGGGCTCGCCGAGAAGGTCAAGGGCCTGCGCAAGCTGAAGTCGATCGCCGACTCGCAGCCGAAGCGCGTGCGCAGCGGCCCGTCACAGGAGGTCGTGCTCACCGGCGACGACGTCGATCTCGGCCGCCTGCCGGTTCAGACCTGCTGGCCGGGCGACGCCGCGCCGTTCATCACGCTCCCGGCCGTCATCACGAAAGATCCGCGCGATGGCTCCCGCAACGTCGGCATGTACCGGATGCAGGTGCTCGACGGCAAGACCACGGCGATGCACTGGCAGATCCACAAAGACGGCCGCGCCGACTACCTGCTCGCCGAGGGCCGCATGGACGTCGCCGTCGCGATCGGCCTCGACCCGGTCACGGCCTACGCGGCGAGCGCGCCGCTGCCGAAGAACGTCGACGAGCTGATGCTCGCGGGCTTCCTGCGCGGCGAGCCCGTCGAGCTCGTCCCCGCGAAAACGGTCGATCTCGAGGTTCCGGCGAATGCGGAGATCGTGCTGGAGGGCTACATCGCCAAGGACGACCTCACGAGCGAAGGGCCGTTCGGCGACCACACGGGCTACTACACGCCGCCCGAGCTCTTCCCGGTCTTCCACGTCGAGGCGATCACGATGCGGCGCGACGCGATCTACCCGTCGATCGTGGTCGGGAAGCCGCCGGCCGAGGACGCGTGGCTCGGCAAGGCGACGGAGCGGATCTTCCTGCCCGCGATCCGGATGAGCGTGCCGGAGCTCGTCGACTACGACCTTCCGGTCGCGGGTGCGTTCCACAACTGCTGCCTCGTCTCGATCCGCAAGACCTTCCCGGGCCAGGCGCAAAAGGTGATGCACGCGATCTGGGGCCTCGGCCTGCTGAGCCTGACGAAGGCGGTCGTGGTCGTCGACGAGTCGGTCGACGTGCACGACTACCAGGACGTTTTCTTCCGGGTCTGCGCGAACGTCGACCCGAAGCGGGACGTGCTCCTCTCCGAGGGGCCGCTCGACCACCTCGACCACGCGCCCTCGATGCAGTTCTACGGTGGCAAGATCGGGATCGACGCCACTCACAAGGGCCCGGCCGAGGGTGCGCGGCCCTGGCCGGAGGAGATTCGCATGAGCGAAGAGGTGCGCGCCCTCGTCGACGCCCGCTGGGAGGAATACGGCCTCGGAAGTGCTCCGGAAGCGTTGCGCCAGTTGTTACGTCGTTGACGCCGTAGGATCAGGCACGATTGAATCCAGCGGCTGATCGAGCCTACTAGCGAAGGGGAGGCGCGTCGGGTGGATGACCCGCGGGGTGATATGGAGCGGCACGAGCCGCCGCCTAGCCTCTGGCCGATCGGCTTTGCCGTCGGCGTCGTCTGCCTTCTCGTAGGGCTGATCGTCAGCTGGGTCGCAGTTGCGATCGGCGCGGTGATCCTCGTGGTCTGCGGCGCCCTCTGGGCCCGCGACGTCGCAACGGGCGCGACCGCCCCGGCCGGTCCCGCGCCCGCGGCCGGCGAGGGAGAGCCCGCTCCGCAGGCCCCGGCCGTCCCGGCGCACAAGGGCGAAGCCGCGATGCCGGAGCCCGCGCCGGGCGAGCGCTTCCCGCGCAGCGTCTTCCTCGAGAGCGCAACTCTCGGCATCGGCGCGATCATCGGCGGCGTCGTCACGCTTCCGGTGATCGGCTTCGCCGTGCTGCCCGCGTTCCTGAAGCAGCACAGCCACGAGGTCGACCTCGGGCCGATCGAGAACTTCCCGGAGGGCCAGTATCATCGTCGCCACCTTCCTGCGCGAACCTGAGCAGGGCGAGGTCGCGCGGCGCACCGCGTTCATCCGCAACAACGGGCTCCTGCAACGGCAAGCCGAGCTTCACCTGCATCTCGAACCGCTGCGCCCACCTCGGCTGCCCGGTGCAGCCCGGCGGCCCGACCTTCGACGAGAAGACGAAGAACGTCGACACCGCGAGCGGCCACGTTTCGCTCATCCCGTCGCTGCCGGCCGCGGGCTTCATCTGCCCGTGCCACGGCGGCGCTTACGACCAGGAGGGCAACCGCATCGCCGGCCCGCCGGTCCGCGGCCTCGACCGCTACGAGTTCTCGATCCGCAACGGACACCTCATCCTCGGCAACACCTTCAGCGTCGCCAGCGTCTCCGGCACCGGCGCGAACGCCGAGATCCACAAGTACGAGCTCGCCGGCCCCGGGCAGCACGTCGACGGCCCCGAGTCCTGGCTCTACCCATTGCAGCCGCCCCACTGATGGCGCGGCGCAAGTCAGCCCGGCAGCAGCAGCTCGAGCGCGCCGCGCTCTACCCGCTCGACTGGCTGGAGGAGCGCTCCGGCCTCATCGGCGGAGTGCGCTACTTCCTCTTCCGCAAGGTCCCGGGCGACACCAGCTGGTGGCACACGCTCGGCTCGGCGACGCTGACCGCGTTCCTCGTCCAGCTCGCGACCGGCGTGATCCTGGCGATGTACTACAAGCCGAGCCCGGAGCAGGCGCACGAGTCGGTGCAGCACATCACCGACGACGTCTGGGGCGGCTGGCTCGTCCGCGGCATGCACCGCTGGGGTGCGAGCGTCTTCATCATCCTCATGTTCATGCACATGGGGCGCGTCTTCCTGTTCGGCGCGTACAAGTACCCCCGCGAGCTGAACTGGATCGTCGGCGTGCTCCTGCTCGCGACGGGGCTCTTCGAAGGGCTCACCGGGTACCTGCTGCCCTTCGACCAGACCGCCTACTGGGCGACGGTCGTGGCGATCAACATCAACGGGACGGCGCCGTTCGTCGGGCCTTTCCTCGCATCGCTGTTACGGGGCGGCGCCGAGATCGGGCCCGACACGCTCGCGCGCTTCTATTCGCTCCACATGCTGCTCGTGCCGGGCGCGCTGATGGGGCTCATCGGACTGCACCTGTACCTCGTCGTCCGGCTCGGCGTCTCCTCGCCGCCGTGGTCGGGTGAGGCTGCGGGCGCCCCGAGAGAGCCCGAGCCGACGCCGGCGCGCTCGGGCCTGGTGCAGCCGCGTCCGAGGACGATTCGCGGGAGGCCGACGGAATGACCTCGCTCGACGACCGCCGCGCGGGCTTCCAGCAGTACAAGGAGGACGTCAAGGCCCGCGGGAAGCCGTTCTACCCGTACGCGATGTTCCACGACACGGTCATGAGCCTCGTGGTCGTGCTCGTAATCGTCGGCTGCGCCGTCGTCTGGCACTACACGGACATCCTCGGAGGGCAGCTCGGGGACAAGGCCGACCCGGGGACGCGGACGTTCGTTCCGCGGCCCGACTGGTACTTCTACTTCCTCTTCTACCTGCTCCGGATCTTCAAGTGGCCGGAGACGGTGATCCTCGCGACCGTCGGCATCCCGACGATCTGCCTGATCCTGCTGCTGGTGCTGCCGTTCATCGACCTGCGGACGGAGCGGCGGTTGTCCAGGCGCCCGGTGGCCGTCGTGGGCGCGGCGCTCACGGTGCTGGCGATGGGCGCGCTCACGTACAAGGGCGCGACCGCGGAGGAGGCGATCGCGAGCGAGGTCAAGGCCGCGATCCCGAGCTGGGAGACCAAGCAGGGCTTCACGGGCAACCAGCAGGCGATCGACGGCGCGAACCTCTTCGCCGAGTCCGGGTGCACCAACTGCCACACGTACCTCGGCACCGGCTCGTCGAACCTCGGCGCGCCTGACCTCTCCGCGGAAGGCGCGAAGAACAAGGGGATCCAGTTCCAGGTCTCGCACCTCGAGTGCCCGAGCTGCGTCAACGCCGGCTCGCCGATGCCGTCGTTCAAGGAGCTTGGGAACGAGAACCTGCAGAAGCTCGCGGCCTTCTTAGAGGCCTCGAAGGGCGGCTAGTGCACGTCTTCCTCGGGATCACCGGAGCTTCGGGGGCGCCGTATGCCGCACGATTGCTCGAGGCGTTGGGTGAGACCGGGTGCGAGATCGGGCTCTGCGCCTCGCGGGCCGGGCTCGAGGTCGTCGCGACCGAGCTCTACGGCGACGCGCGGCTCTCGCCCGACGAGACGCTCGCGCGGCTGATCGAGCCCGTCCGCGACGCGGTCACGCTCTACGACGAGCGCGACTGGCACGCGCCGTACGCGAGCGGCTCCGCGAAGGTCGACGCGTACGTGATCTGCCCGTGCTCGATGGGAACTCTCGGGACGATCGCGTCGGGCGCGATGTCGAACCTGATCCAGCGCGCGGCGAGCGTGGCGCTGAAGGAGGAGCGGAAGCTCGTGTTGTGCCCGCGCGAGACGCCGCTCTCGCTGATCCACCTCGAGAACATGCTGCGCGTGAAGCAGGCCGGGGCGACGGTCCTCTTCCTCGCGCCGGGCTTCTACCACGGCGCCGAGTCGGTGAGCGACCTCGTCGATTTCATCGTCGGGCGCTGCCTCGACCAGCTGGGCCTTTCGCACGCGCTCGTGCGCCGCTGGGGTCAGGAATGAGCATCCCGGCAGGCACGCTTCCGGCCGAAGGAGTGCGGGCGATGTTCGACCGCATTGCGCCGGTGTACGACGCGATGAACCGCGTGATGACCGCCGGGCTCGACGGGCGCTGGCGGGCCGAGACGGCGGCGGCTGTCGTCCGGCCGGGCGACCGCGTGCTGGACTCGTGCTGCGGGACCGGGGATCTGGCTCTCGCGTCTGCGCGTATTGGCGGGCGAGTGACGGGCGTGGACTTCTCGGAGCGGATGCTCGAGCGGGCGCGGCAGAAGTCGTCCGACGTGACCTGGATGCAGGGCGACGCGCTTGCGCTCCCGTTCGAGGACGCCTCATTCGACGCGGCGACGGTCGGCTTCGGTGTCCGGAACCTCTCCGAGCTCGAGGGCGGTCTTCGCGAGCTGCGCCGGGTCCTGAAGGCCGGCGGGCGCGTCGGGATCCTCGAGATCACCCGGCCGCGCGGGGTGCTCGCGCCGTTCTACCGGCTCTGGTTCAACGGGATCGTGCCGCTGCTCGGCAAGGTTCTGCCGGGCGGCTCGGCCTACACGTACCTTCCCGCGAGCGTGCAGCGGTTCCCGGGGCCGGAGGGCCTCGCCGGCGCGTTGCGGGCCGCCGGGTTCGAGGACGTGCGCTATCGCCTGTTCGCCGGCGGGATCGTCGCGCTGCACACGGGAGTTGCAGCATGAGTCTCGCGACGATCCGCGAGAGCCCCGGGCTCGACGAGTACCTGGAGGGGCTCGAGGAGCGGCTCTCCGCGGCGGTCGAGGCGTGCCCCGGGCTCGTTTCTACAGTCGGCGCCGAGGCGCTGGCCGCGGGCGGCAAGCGCTTGCGGCCTCTGCTCGTCTTCCTGACCGCGCCGGAAGGCTCGGAGCCGCTAGCGGGGGGCGCTGCGGTCGAGCTCGTCCATACCGCGACCCTCGTCCACGACGACCTGATCGACCGCGCCGAGTACCGCCGAGGCCGCACCGCCGCGTGGGCGAGGCACGGGCCGGAGGCGGCGCGGGCCGCGGGCGACTACCTCTTCGCGAGGGCGTTCGCCGAGCTCGCCGCGACGGGCGACCAGGCGGCGGTCCGCGTGCTCGCGGGCGCGACCCTCGCGCTCGCTCGGGGCGAGGCGCTGCAGCGCGCGCAGACGCACGACCCCGAGACGAGCGTCGAGAGCTACCTCGAGCGCTGCGCCTTGAAGACCGGGAAGCTGTTCGAGGCGGCCTGCCTCCTCGGCAGCGGCGGCGACCGCGGGCTCGGGGAGTTCGGGCTCGCGCTCGGGATCGCCTTCCAGATCGCGGACGACATCCTCGACTGCTCCGGCGAGACCCTCGAGACCGGCAAGGTCGCCGGCACCGACCTGCGCGAAGGCACGCCGACGCTTCCGCTGATCCTGGCCGCGCGCGAGGACGAATCGGTGCGGTCGGCGCTCGGCGGCGGCCCGCTCGACGGCGCGCTGATTCGCGTCGCCGAGACCGGCGCGCTCGACGAGGCGAGGCTCGTCGCCATGGACTACGCCCGGCAGGCTCGCGGCTGCCTCGACGGCCACCTCCGCCATGACGAGCTCGAGGCCCTCACCGACGCCGTCGTCGACCGGGAGTCGTGATGATCCGCCTCGGCCGCATCAGCTACGTGAACATGGCGCCGGTCTTCTACCGGCTCGAGGCGGAGGTCGAAGAGGTGCAGGGCGTGCCCACCGACCTGAACGCGCGCCTGCTCGGCGGTGAGCTCGACCTCGCGCCGATCTCATCGATCGAGTACGCGCGCAACGCCGACCGGCTGCGGCTGCTGCCGCGGATCTGCGTCTCGTCCGAGGGAGCGGTCGACTCGATCCAGCTCGTCGCCCGCAAGCCGCTGGAGCAGGTGCGCACGATCGCCGTCACACCGGAGAGCGCCACCTCGGTGGTCCTCACGAAGGTGCTGCTGCCGGAGGCCGACCATGTCCCACTCGGCGAGGAGGCCGACGCGAAGCTGCTGATCGGCGACGCCGCGCTGAAGAGCGCGTTCGAGGACCCGACTCCGCACCACGACCTCGGCCGCCTCTGGCTCGAGCGCACCGGCCTGCCGATGGTCTTCGCCGTCTGGGCCTGCCCCGAGCCGGTCTGCGCGGGCCTCGGCGAGCTGGAGCAGGCGCTGGTCGAGTCGGTCCGCACCGCGCGAGCCGAGCCCGAGCAGCTCGCCTACGAGTCGAGCGAGCGCTACGGCTATCCCGCCGGCTTCCTCGCCCGCTACTTCGAGAAGCTGCGCTACCGCTTCGGCCCGCGCGAGCGGGCGGGGCTGCTCACGTTCCTGGAGCTGGCGCGAGACGTGGGCGAGCTCGACGAAGTCCCGGAGCTCCGCTTCGTGGCGCGCGCCGAAGCCGCCGTCTGAGTTGACGCAGACCGAGTCACCGTCGGCGCGCGGGAACCACCCGGCGCTCCGCTCCTGCTGGCATCCGCTGGCGTACTCCGAAGACGTGTCCGAGACGCCGGTCCCGGTCGAGCTGCTCGGCGAGCCGCTGGTCGTCTGGCGCGACTCCGCCGGAGCCGCCCACGTGTTCTCCGACCTCTGCATCCACCGCGGGACGGCGCTCTCGCTCGGGACGGTGGAAGGCGACGAGATCGTGTGCCCGTACCACGGCTGGCGCTACGCGACGAGCGGCGCCTGCGTCGCGATCCCGCAGCTCGAGGATCCGACTCGCGTGCCCGCGAAGGCGCGCGCCGACGCGCTACGAGTCCGTCGAGCGCTTCGGGCTCGTGTGGGCGGCGCTCGAGGAGCCGCGGCTGCCGTTGCCGGAGGTTCCGGAGCTCGAGGTCGGACGAGTGGCGGACGGTGTCGTGCGGCCCCTACGAGTGGGCCTGCGACGCCTCGCGCCAGGTCGAGAACTTCACCGACTTCGGCCACTTCCCCTTCGTCCATCCCGGGCTGCTCGGCGATCCGGAGCGGCCGGTGGTTCCCAACCACGAGGTGCGGACCGAAGGGAGCGTCCTCCACTACGAGATCGTCCGGCCCGAGGCGCCGAACACCGACGACTTCCCCGTCTTCGCGAACGAGGAGCTCGCAGACGCCCGAGCGCCGCAGCCGCTACGAGCTGCACCTTCCCTACACGATCGTCCTCCGCCTCGGCTGGGGCGGCACGGAGGGGATGCTCTACTTCTTCGCCTCCCAGCCGGTCCGCGAGGACCGGTGCAAGGGCTTCCTGCGCATCGGGCGGAACTACAACTTCGAGCAGCCGGACGAGGTGCTCCGCGAGTTCGAAGACGTGATCTTCGACCAGGACAAGCGCGTCGTCGAGTCGCAGCGCCCGGAGCAGGTGCCGTTCGACCTCGCTGCCGAGCTTCACCTCAAGTTCGACGCGGTCGCGGTCGCCTACCGCCGGGCGATGCGTGTGGAGGGTCTGGCGCTCTAGGCGCTCTCAGGCGCGAGCGGTGGGCCGAGGTTGACCTGGCCGTGAGCCCGGAAGATCCCTTCGAGCTCGTCGGGCGACGGTCGCGGCGTGTTGCTCGGGGGTAGCGACGCTGCCGTCGCCGGAACGGAGCCGTCTCGGATCATTCGCTCGAGCCCGGCCGGGGTGCTGAGGACGAGCACGTGCGCGGTCTCGCTCTCCACGCGGAACGTGTGCGCCACCTCCATCGGCACTACTGCAGTCCCGCCGGTCACCAGCTCGAAGCGCTCGTCGGCTGCCTGCAGCGTCAGCCGTCCGTCCAGGACGAAGTAGCTCTCGTCCTGAGGATGCGTGTGCAGCGGCGGCGACGCGTGGCGCGGGAAGAGGAACTCGATCAGCGCGAAGCGTCCGTCGCTCGCCTCTCCAGGCACCCTGATCGTGGCCAGCGTTCCCAGGAACCAGAGCCGCTCGCCGCCTCCGGAGCCGGACCAGGTCGGCGGCGGGCCCTTCTTCAGCTCGTCCACGCCGTCATGCTAGGACGATGCGCCCGTTCGCCCCGCCTGACCCGCCGCTTCGAGACGGCGACATGATCCTCAGGCCTGGCCTGGAGGCCGACGCGCAGGCCGTGAGGGAGGTCTACTCGGAGGCCGATATCCGCAGGTGGATGGGCTGGGACGGGGAGCTGCCCGACGAGGCCGAGGCCCGCGCGAACCTCGAGCGCGCGGACGCGTCCTGGCGCGAGGGCACGTGGGCCGTCTTCCGGGTCGTCGACACGCGCGCCGACCGGGTCGTGGGCGGCGTCAACCTGCGGATGGCCGGGAACGAGACCGCCGAGGTCTCGTACTTCCTGCGCGCGTCCGCGAGGGGCCGCGGGCTGGCCACACGCGGCGTTCGCCTCGTCTCGCGGTGGGCGTTCGAAGAGCTGGGAGTCGAGCGGATCGAGCTCCGTGCTCACCCGGAGAACGAAGCGTCGGTCCGGGTCGCCGAGCGCGCGGGCTTCACGCGCGAGGGCATCGAGCGCGCGTCGCGGGCCTGGCCCGACGGCATGCGGTTCGACTCGATCCTCTTCTCGCTGCTCCCTGGGGAGCTCTAGCCCTCCATCAACTCCTGGAACGCGGGCTCCTCGCGGATCGGGTCGAAGTCCGCGTCGCCTGCTGCCATCTCCCGGCATCCGTCCCACATCTGGATTGCCCGTCGGAGGTGCTCGACGGCATCGGCCGGGCGGCCGGCGAGGCTCTCCGAGCAGGCCAGGTTGTAGAAGAGATAAGGCTGGTCGGGATGGGCCTCGACGAGCTCGCGGCCCTTGTCTGCCGCCTCTGCGTACTTGCCGGCCTCGAAGAGCGGTCCTGCCGCGGACTCCCACCAGAGCTCGGGAGCGTTGCGCCGGACCGAGTCCGGAAGCTCGACCCACGGGTGGCGCCGCGAGTCGTAGCCCGACCTGGTGGGCGGCGGGAAGGATGGATCGGCGAAAGCGCCCACAGAGACGACGACGAGATCGGGCTCGTCGGGCTCGGTGTAGAAGACCTGCGAGCCGCACTCGGGGCAGAAGTGGAAGACGTGCTCTTTCCGGTCGGGCTCGTCCGAGATCCGCGCGTAGTCGCTGTAGCGGCCGGTGACCTCGACCTGCTGCGCCTTGTACCCCGCCTGCATGCCGAAGGCGCTTCCGGTGCGGCGCTGGCAGGCGAGGCAGTTGCAGATGGAGACCCCGAGGGGCTCGCCCTCGGCTTCCAGGCGAAGCTGTCCGCAGTGGCAGGTGGCCTGCCGGGTGGCCATAGCCGCAACGGTAGCCTCTCGCCCGTGCAGCGGCTGACGAAGGCGCAGGCCCGGCGCATCGCGGTTCGCGCCCAACTGCTCGATTCGTCGCGGCCGACAGACCTCTTGGCGGTCGTCGATCGCCTGACCATGCTGCAGGTCGACCCGACCGCCGCGATCGCGCCCAGCGCCGACCTCGTACTCTGGAGCCGCCTCGGCTCGTCGTACCGGCCGGAGGAGCTCAAGCACGCCCTCGAGCACGACCGCACGCTCTTCGAGCTCGACGCCATGGTCCGGCCGGTCGGCGACCTCGGTCTCTACCTCGCCGGTGCCGACGCGTTCCCGGACTACGAGAGCTCGCGGGTCTGGTTTCGCGACAACGACCGGTTCCGGCGCGACATCCTCGAGCTCCTGAAGAAGTCAGGCCCTCTCACCTCGCGCGGCATCCCCGACACCTGCGTCGTCCCGTGGGCCTCGTCCGGCTGGACGAACAACCGCAACGTCACGCAGATGCTCGAGTTCCTGATGATGCGCGGTGAGGTCGCGATCGCCGGGCGCGTCGGTCGCGAGCGCCTCTGGGACCTGCCTGACCGCGTCTACCCCACGGCCGAAGTGCCGCCGGCCGAGGAGGCCGAGCGGCGGAAGGACGAGCGGCGGCTCGCCTCGCTCGGGATCGCGCGGGCCAAGGCGAGGAAGATGCCGATGGAGCCGGTTCACGTCGGCGAGGCCGGCGACCCCGCAACCGTCGAGGGCGTGAAGGGCGAGTGGCGCTTCGATCCGTCCTACCTGGACGACCGCTTCGAGGGGCGCACGGCGCTGCTCTCTCCGTTCGACCGGCTCATCCACGACCGCATCCGGGCTGAGGAGCTGTTCGACTTCGAGTACTCGCTCGAGATGTACAAGCCCGCGGCGAAGCGCCGCTGGGGCTACTTCGCGCTACCGATCCTTCACGAGGACCGGCTGATCGGGAAGCTCGACGCAGCCGCCGACCGGAAGGCGGGCGTCCTGCAGATCAACGCGGTGCACGAGGACGTGAAGCACACCCGCGCGATGCGCGACGGCATCCAGGAAGAGCTCGAGGACCTGGCCGTCTGGCTCAGCCTCGAGCTCAGGCCGCAGCGAAGCCGGGCAGGTGCTGCTCGATCAGCGCCTCGCTGAGCGCCCACTGGCTCCGGCCCAGCTGGGCTCGGTTCTCCTCGAGCACTTCGTCGCTCGCGCCCGCCAGCCGCAGCTCCTGACGCTCGGCGGCCAGCGCGGCGATCCGCTCGCTCAGCGCTTCTACGTCCCGATCCGGTGCGAACCCCTCCACTCACAAGATGGTTGCGCGAAGCGCCTGTAGATCGCATGTGGAAAGCGCGACAAAAAGCCCGCAAACAGCGGCCTTTCTCTCCACTGCCCCTCTGTGGACGGCGCCGGGTTGTGGAAAGCCGGTCTAGCTCGCCCCGACGAGCTCCTTGAACGCCGGCTCCTCGCGGATCGGATCGAAGTCCGAGTCCTCGGCGGCCATCGGACGGAACTGCTCCGAGCGGTCGATCGACTGCCGCAGGTGGCGGATGGCGTCTTCCTTGCGCCCGGCCAGCGCCTCGCAGCAGGCGAGGTTGTAGAGCGGCCCGGCGTATTCGGGATGGCCCTCGACGAGCTCGCGCCCGCGGTCGGCGGCCTCGTCGTACTTGCCCTCCTGGTAGAGGCCGTGGAGCGGCATCCAGATCTCCCAGCCGGACGCCTCGTAGGGCTTGCCCGCGGCCGCGCCGACCGCGACGAGCGTCGTCCCCGGCTCCTCCGCGAAAGCCGTCCGCTTGACTCCGGGCTTGACGAAGACGAACGAGCCCGAGGGTGCGTCGACGTTCTCGCCGTCGATCTCGAATCGTGCCCGCCCGCTCTGGACGACGTAGAGCTCCTCCTGCCGGTCGTGCTCCTCGGCCTCGTCGTGCTCGTTGATGATCCGGTCGCCGGCGCTCTTGCCCGTGAAAGCGTTGACCCCGAAGGCCGTGATCCCCAGGTGGTGCCGTACCGGCCGCCAGGGCACGCGGCCGTCGCTCATCTCCTCGATCTGGTCAAGCTGGGCGACTTCGTAGTTGCTCATGAAACCTCCAGTGGTGTTGGTCGTTGGGCCCGCCTGTACTCGACCTCGTAACCCAGGCCGCGCGGAATCGCGAGCAGGCCGTCGAGGTCGAGGTCGATGCGGGCTCCGGCCTTCTGCGTCACCTCGTCCTCGATCGGCAGGTCGAAGTCGTCGGCGCCGAAGTCGAGCGCTCGGAAGGCGCCCTCGTTCTGCGTCAGCACCGAGGTGCGGATGTGCTTCACGTTGTCGAGGAAGATGCGCGAGAGCGCGATCCAGCGGCGGTACTCCTCGGGCGAGATCTCACGTCCGCCGAACGCGGTCCCGTACGGCTTGTACGTCCAGCAGAGGAACGAGAAGAGCCCGCCGACCTCGTCCTGGAAGTCGCGCGTCCGCTGCAGGTGCTCGAGCCGCTCGTCGAGAGTCTCGTCGAAGCCGATCACCATCGTCGCGGTCGTCTGCAGGCCCGCCTCGACGATCGCGCGCTGGGCGTCGAAGTAGTCGGTGACGGTGTACTTCCACTTGGCGTGCCGGGCGCGGAAGTCCTCGGTGAGGATCTCCGAGCCGCCGCCGGTGATCCAGTAGACGCCCGCGTCGCGCAGCCGCTCGGCGGCCTCGGCGTAGGTGAGCCGCGCGCGGTCGGCCAGGAAGACGAACTCGGCGACGGTGAGCGCGTAGAACTCGACGCGGTCGCCGTAGCGCTCTCGCACCGAGGCGAACAGGTCGCAGTAGTAGTCGAGCGGCAGGCGCGGGTTGAAGCCGCCGTTGAAGCCGACCAGGTCGCCGCCGAAGTCGAGCAGCTCGTCGATCTTCGCGAAGACGTCCTCGCGCGAGAGGACGTAGCCGCCATCCTGGTTCGGCAGGACGTAGAACGCGCAGTAGTCGCACTGGGCGACGCAGACGTTCGTGTAGTTGATGATCCGCATGACCATGTAGGTCGCGCGGTCCGGCTCGTGGTAGCGCGCGCGAACCTCGCCGGCGAGCCGCTGCAGCTCCTCGTCGTCTCCCCGGAGCCAGAGCTCGCGGGCCTCGTCGACGGAGATCCGGCCGTTCACAGCACGTCCATGAAGGAGCTGACGGAGAAGACCGCGCGGCCCACGCCCGGCTCGCCGTACCCGGGCGGGGACTCGAGGCCGTGGCGCGAGAGCGCGTCGCGGTACTCGCCCAGCAGGCGCACGTGGTACTCCAAGGGCGCCCCGCCAGGGTTGTCGCGGCCGAGCGGCGTCGTCGGCTCGGGGCACCAGGTCGTGAACCTCGGCGTGACTCCGTGGGACATGAAGTAGTCGAGCCCTTCGACGGTCGACGCGATCGCCTCGTCGATCGTCTCGAAGCCGAACGGCTTCGCCAGCTCCACTCCCGCGACGAAGTTCGGGATCACGTGGCTCGGCCCGAAGACCTCGGCCGCGTCGAGGATCCGCCGGTGCCACTCCTCACGCCCGACGTAGCGCTCCTTTCCGGGCGAGATCAGCGAGAAGAGCCGCTTGTCCCAGACCTCGTAGTTCGGGTGGTAGATCGAGATCCCGTAGTCCTTGAAACGCTGGGCGTCGGCCTTGGGCAGAGCCTGCGCGACGACCTTGCCGATCCAGCGGCCCGGGAAGCGCTCCTCGATCGCCTGCGCGTAGCGGCCGTAGAAGTCCGCTTCGGCGAGACCGTCGACCGTGGAGGTGACCGAGCCCCCGGTGAGGGTGTACGCGTGCGTGTGGCCGTCGTCGTAGCGGTTGACGAGGTCGAGCGCCTCGAGCACGTCCTCGACCGGCTTCACGCCGGTGTACGGCCGGCCGGCCTTCCGGTGCTGGCGCCAGTTGTGGTTGATGTCGCAGAAGCCGCACTCCTCTTTGGCGCCGAAGTACTGGCAGAGGCGCAGTACGGTCAGGTAGATCAGGTAGCCCCACTCGATCGTCGGCGCGGTCTCCATCACCGTCTTGCCGTTCGAGAGGGGGTGGCGGTAGTACTCGGGCATCGGCGGTGTCGTGACCTCCGCGACGTCGCTTTCCTCGAGTGAGAGCCGCAGCCGGCCGTCGACGCGGCTCACGCGGTACGGCGACTCGGGGTTCACGCGGACCGAGACGATCGTTCGGCGCAGCTCCCAGGGCCCGCCCGTGAGCGCGATCTCCTCCGGCGGGCGCTGAAGTGCCGCCGCACCGAGCTCGGTCAGCGGCTTCTGGTCGAACGAGAAGATGAAGTACGACTTCGGCTTGACCTCGCCCTCGAGGTTCTCGGTCAACGCAGCGTCGTCGAAGGCGATCCCGGTGCGCAGCAGGTCCTCCTTCAGCACCGCTTCCGGCGGGATCTCCGGGTAGCGCTCGATCAGCTCCTCGACGAGCCCCGTGCGCGTTCCGACGGTTGCGTTCACAGGGGGAACGTAGTACAACCGGCAGAGCCTCGACGAAAGGCAGGCGATGAGGGAGAGGGCGCTCGGGGGGAAGGCGCGGCTCGCGGCGCTCGGTGTCGTGCTGATCGCTGTGGTCTTGACTCTCATCGGCGGCCGAGATCGCGCTCCCGGGCCGCCAGTGGCGAACGCGGGAGTGAGCGCGCGGGCGCAGGCGAAGTTGCATGCGCCATCCACAGAGGTCGGTCCGGAGCTGCCGGTGTCCGATCCCTTCTATGCGGACGCGGCACCGACGCAGGGGAACGCGCAGGTCTCCTTCGACGGCACCAACTACCTCGTCGTCTGGCAGGAGAACCGCGGGTGCGAGTTCGACTGCCGCGGGTGGGAGTACGCCGACGTCTATGCGGCCCGCTTCACCCCGGACGGAACGGACCTCGACCCGCAAGGGATCCCGATCGCCGTGAGGGGGGCCTGGTGGGAGGGCAGTCCGGCAGTGGCATTCGACGGAACGAACTACCTCGTCACGTGGGACCAGGGCTATCCCGACGGAGACCTCTACGGCGCGCGGGTCAGCCCGCAGGGCGCAGTGCTCGACGGGGCCGGCTTCCTGATCGCTTCCGGGGCCGGCGACCAGAACACGCCCGATATCGCCTTTGACGGCACCAACTACCTCGTAACTTGGGCGAACTATCCGGCCGGTGACGTCTTCGCGGCGCGGGTGTCACCCGGCGGAACCGTGCTCGACCCCGGCGGAATCCCGGTCTCGGCCAATCCGGGCGTGGCCGAGGCCAACCCGAGCGTCGCCTTCGACGGCACGAACTATCTGGTCGTCTGGGAGGACGGACGCAACGCAGATCGTGGGATCTACGGCGCTCGCGTCACACCGGCCGGCGAGGTCCTCGATCCGGCAGGCATCCGAGTCTTCACCCTGGGGGGCGCCGACCAGATAACGCCGGAGCTCGCGTTCGACGGGACGAACTACCTCGTCGTCTGGGAGCAAACCCCCGGGAACTACACCTTCGGGGTCCGCGTGGCGCCCGACGGCACCGTGGTCGACCACTCGCGCATCCTGATCTCGGCGTCGGAGCCCACGGAGAACACGCCGAGCGTGACCTTCGACGGGACGACGTTCATGGTCGTCTGGGCCGACGGCATCCCGGCCACCGCTGCCTACGGGGCAAGGGTTTCCTCGAACGGGGTCGTCCTGGATCCGGCCGGGATCACGATCTCGACGAGAGGCGGGTCCACCTCGGTCGGTTCCGACGGAACGAACTGCCTCGTACCGTGGGTCGACCCCAACCTGCAGTCGGGCGAGGTGGGAGATCTCTACGCGACCCGATTGACGGCCGGCGGCACCGTGATCGACCCCGACGGCCTTCCGATCGACCGGCAGGCGCCGAGCGACCAGGCCGCTCCTGCCGTGGCTTCGTCGGGCGACGGCTTCCTCGCCGTCTGGCAGGACTACCGGGCCGGCAACTCCGACATCTACGCGGCGCGGGTCACCGAGTCCGGCCAGTCGCTCGACGGAACCGGAATCGCGGTGGCCGTCGGCGGAGACCAGCAGATCAACCCCACGGTCACGTTCGACGGCTCGAACTACCTCGTCGTGTGGGAGGTTCGCCATTCGTACGCCGCGTCGGACATCCACGGCGCGCGTGTCAGCCCCACGGGGACGGTGCTCGACCCGGGCGGCTTCCTGATCTCGGCGAGTACCGGCGTCCAGGCTGCCCCTGCGGTCGTATCCGATGGTTCGACGTCGCTCGTCGTCTGGGACGGCTACCACCGTTCGAAGCCGCCGCCGCGGCCAACTGCGCCTCCAAGGCCGCCGCCGCACGGCCCCCCGCCGCCCCCGCCTCCTCCCCCGCCGGACTTCGACATCCTCGGAGCACGCGTCGACCAGAGTGGAGCCGTCCTCGACTCAGGCGGCATCGGCGTCTCGACGGCAGGCGCAGATCAGGTCGACCCTGCGCTTGCTTTCGACGGCACGAACTACCTGGTCGCCTGGTCGGACAGCCGTCACAGCAGCTACGCGAACGTCTACGGCGCGAGAGTCACGCCCGGCGGCTCGGTCCTGGACTCCGCAGGAATCCCGATCTCGGCGGTACAGGACGACCCGCAGCAGCAGCCGACGGTTGCGTCCCAGGGCGGGCAGTGGCTCGTCGCCTGGCAGGACGCCCGAGGCGGCGAGAGCACAGTCGATGACATCTACGCGGCTCGCGTGGCGGCATCGGGCACCGTGCTCGATCCGGACGGGATCGCCGTCTCCGCCGCTCCGTATTCGCAGTGGTCGCCGGCCGCGGCCTTCGACGGGATGAACTACCTCGTCGCCTGGCCGGACGCGCGCATCGAGAATCCGAGGTTCGACCTCTACGGCGGGCGCGTCGACTCGACGGGCTCGGCCATCGATCCGGGCGGCCTCGTCTTCTCGGCCACGGGGACGCACGAGGGCGGTGTCGCCGTTGCGCGCGGACCTTCGGACAGCGCGCTCGTCGTGTACAGCCGCATCGGGTCGGAGCCTCCGTACGGCGGAGCGCAGCGCGTCTTCCTCCGCTTCTTCTACGAGGGCTCAGGGCCACCGCCACCGCCGCCACCGCCGCCACCCCCGCCGCCTCCGCCTCCGCCACCACCACCCCCGCCACCACCACCCCCGCCACCACCACCCCCGCCACCCCCGCCACCGCCGCAGCGAGTGCGTTGCGTCGTGCCGCGCGTCGTCGGTCGAACGCTCTCCGTCGCGCGAGCCCGCATCCGGCACGCGCACTGCGCCGTCGGCCGCGTCCACCGCGTTCGCGCCCGGAGGCGGGCCTGGGGCCGCGTTGTCGCGCAGTCACCGCGCGCAGGCTCGATCAGGGCCCGCGGGTACCCGGTTCGGCTGGACCGTCGGACGCCGCTGAGCCTATGAGCACGCGATTCCGACAGCGGGGCATGGGCGATGGTCGTTGGCGGTAGCCGTCACTCGTGCTCGCGACCGGGAGTGGCTCTGCGGCTCAGCTTCGGGCTCAGGACGATCCCAAGCGGTGCGCCGGGTGACCAGACGGCGCCCACGCTTGCCTTCGACGGCTCGAACTACCTCGTCGTCTGGCAGGACGAACAGCCGACCGCGCTCTTCGACATCTTCGGAGTGCGCATCTCACCGGGCGGCACCTCGTCGACGAAGACGCCTTCGGCATCTCGCGGGCGCCGGGCGCTCAGCGGTACCCGTCGATCGCATTCGGCGGAGATACGTACCTCGTGGACTGGACCGACGAGCGGAACGGCTCGTACGCGGCGTACGGCGCGCGTGTCGCGCCGAGCGGCCGGGTGCTCGATCCCGGCGGGATCTGGATCGAGGACGAAGGCGAGCTTCGCCCGTGTGTTCCCGCGCGGGATGGCCTACGACGGCTCGAACTTCATCGTTCCGTGGTGGTGGTCGAGGATCGCGAGCCCCGTTCGACGAGGCGATCGAAGCCATGCGCGTGACACCGGATGGAGTCCGTGTGCCCCCTGCGACGACGATCAGCCACGGCGGACAGCGCACCCGACACCGCCGGTTACCGACGATCGCGTTCGGCGAATCGAGCTCCCTCATCGCTGGTACGACTACCGCGCCGGAAACGAAGACGTGTACGGCGGCCGTGTGACGCCCGGAAATGGACATCGCTGGACCCGCAGGGGATCCCGATCGCAGCAGGGCCGGGCGACCAGGTAGCTCCGGCGATCGCATTCGGTGCGGGCGAGTTCCTGACGGTCTGGCAGGACCAGCAGATGGACGCGTTCGATCTCTTCGGAACGCGGATCGCGCAGGACGGGTCGGTTCTCGACCCGGATGGAATCCCGATCGCCGCAGTGTTCCAGGGAGATGCCGCGGTGGCGTTCGACGGGACGAATTTCCTCGTCGCCTGGACGGCGCCTCGGGACGGCGGCGATGTGTATTGCGCACGCGTGGCTCCGGACGGGACCGTCCTCGACATGCCCGGGGTTCCGGTCGCGATCGCGCCGGGCGACCAACGCTCGGTGCAGCTGGCGTTCGACGGGACGAACTACCTCCTCGTGTGGCAGGACGACCGCGGGGGCGACTGGGACGTCTACGGCGCACGCGTGACTCCGAGCGCGGAGGTTCTCGACCCGGGCGGTTTCTTGATCACGCACACCCCGATCGTCCCGCCGCCGCCTCCGCCGCCCAACCCGCCGCCGCCGCCCCCGCCACCGCCGCCGAGCGAGCCGCCACCGCCTCAGCCGCCGCCGCCCCCGGTACCACCGCCGCCTCCACCTCCGCCACCTGCGCCGCCGCCGGCCCCGCCTCCGCCACCGCCGCCCCCACCGCCGAGCATGCGGTGCGTCGTCCCGCGTGTCGTGGGCCGGACGCTCTCCGCCGCGCGAGCCCGCATCCGGCACGCGCACTGCGCCGTCGGCCGCATCCACCGCGTTCGCGCCAGGAGGCGGGCCTGGGGCCGCGTTGTCGCGCAGTCACCGCGCGCAGGCGCGATCAGGGCCCGCGGGTACCCGGTGCGGCTGGCCGTGGGGCGTCGCTAGCGAACGTTCGAATCTCGTAAAGACATCTGATCCCGCTGCAGTTTCCGCTACCGTGCCGCGGGGTCATGCTCCGCCGAATCCTCATCGGGGCAGTAGTTATGGGTCTCGCCGCAGCTGCTGCTGCGCCGGCACGCGCCTACTACACGCAGGTGCTGATGCCCGGCGTGACCTACTCGCGGCAGGTCCAGTTCACGGCTCACGGGCCGGTGGTGATCCACGTCGTGACGGCGCCGAAGCCCGTCGGGCTCTACCGGCTGAAGCCGATCCTCGCGAACGGCACCGTGACCGGCCGCCAGCGCGTCACCCAGATGGAGAAGTCCGTCTCGGACCAGGCGACGGTCGTGGGCACGAACGGCGACCTCTTCAACTGGAACGACGGCCACCCGAGCGGGATGGTCATGCAGGACGGCGTGCTCAAGGTGCCCCCGCTTCGCGGCCGCTCGAGCATCGGCGTCACGAACACGGGGACGCTCATGGTTCAGCGCGTGGCCCAGTTCGGCTTCTGGCAGGGCCTCGGCAGCCGCCGGACGCTCAGCCTGAACAAGACTCCTGTGGGGGACGGCACGGCGATCTTCACGCCGTCCTGGGGCGCGCGGACGCCTGCCGTGCAGGGCGCGGTCGAGACGATCCTCGAGCCGTACCCGCCCGTCGTCCCCGGCGTCGCGCTGACCGGTACCGCGATCGCGCAGTCGAACGGCGGCGGCACGACGATCCCGCGCGACGGCGCCGTGCTGATGGCCATCGGCTCGCAGGCATCGAAGCTCGTGGCCGAGACGCCTCCGGGGACGGTCGTGCAGACCCAGTTTTCCCTCACGCCGAACTGGCCCGCGCTCGGCGTGGCAGACGCGCTCGGAGGCGGGCCGATCATCGTTCGCAACGGCCGCGCGGTCTGGACCGCAGGCGAGGATTTCCTGCCGGCGCAGCTCGCGCCGCGCAACCCGCGGACCGGGATCGGCCAGCGCCGCGACGGCACGCTCGTGATGGTCGTCGTCGACGGCCGTCGCCGCGGGTACAGCGTGGGCCTCACCAACTGGGAGCTGGCGCAGACGCTCGTCCGGCTCGGTTGCGTGACGGCGTCCGCGCTCGACTCAGGGGGCTCGAGCACGCTGGCGTTCGACGGTGGTCTCCTGAACCGGCCCTCCGACCGGGGCGGGGAGCGGGCCGTCAAGGAGACGCTCGCGTTGATGTACACGGGCGTCTACGCGCCCGCGCCGGCGCTTCCGGTGCTCTCGCCGAACGGCGACGGCCAGGGCGAACGCGAGACGCTGTCGTACAAGATCGTCCGCCCGTCTGCCGTCGACGCGAAGCTGATCGACCCGACCGGGACGACCGTCTACGAGGACGCAGGCGACCGCGCGCCCGGCGTCTACCAGATCACCTGGCCGAACTCGGCCGTCCGTCATCGCTCGGCCGTCCGGCACCGCGCGACGGGCCTCGCGCTCGGACGCTGGCGCTGGACGGTGAGCGCGACCGACGACCAGCAGCAGAGCTCGTCCGTCTCGCGTGTCTTCTGGGTCAACGACACGCTCGGCTTCCTGCGGGTCTCGCCGCACACGGCGCGTGTCGGCAAGCACCGGCGGAACCGGGTCGTCGCGGGCTTCCAGGTCCTCCACACGGCGCGCGTGACCGGATCGGTGTGGACGCGTTCCGGGGTGCTCGTCCGCCGGATCGGGCCGCTGCGGCTGAAGCCCGGCAAGCGGGCCCTCATCTGGAACGGCCGTTACCGCAGCGGCGGCTTCGCCTACCGCGGCCGCTACGTCTTCAAGGTCTACGCGCAGAACGCGTACGGGCCGATGACGCTGAGCCAGAACTTCGGCGTCCGCAACTAGCCGCTTTAGACTCGCTCCGTGCTCGCGTCGCTGACCGGCTCGGTCACGTCCTTCATCGGGAACCACGGGGTCTACGCCGTCTTCCTGCTGATGGCGATAGACGCGGTCTTCCCGGCGGCGAGCGAGCTGGTCATGGTCTATGCCGGCGCGCTCGCCTCGGGCGCTTTCCCGGACCAGCACGTCGTCCTCTTCGGTCACGAGATCTCGGACCCGGCGTGGGCGTTCGTGACGATGGCGCTCGCAGGGACGATCGGCTACGTGCTGGGCTCGATCGCCGGCTGGTGGGCGGGCTGGCACGGTGGGAGGCCGCTCGCCGAAGATCACGGGCGGTGGTTGCACCTTGGGCCGGCGCGCCTCGAGCGGGCAGAGCGTTGGTTCGCGCACTGGGGCTCGTGGGCGGTGCTGCTCGGACGCATCACCCCGGTCATTCGCTCGTTCATCTCGATCCCAGCCGGGATCTTCCGCATGCCGTTTCGGCCTTACCTCGCTCTGACGATCCCAGGCTCGCTGGTGTGGTGCTTCGCGCTGGCCGGCGTCGGCTGGGCTGCGGGCAAGAGCTACACGCATTTTCACCACGCATTCGACTACGTCGAGGTCTTCGTCCTGGCAGGAGCGGTGCTGGTCGCGGGGTACCTGATCCTGAAACGGCGCTCATCTAGACTCAGCCCGCGTGGATAGCCCCCAGAACATCCCGCTTGGAAACACCAAGGCGCAGTACGAGCGCCTGATCCCGCAGGTCATGGAGCGGATCGCCGAAGTCGTCGACTCGGGGCGGTTCATCCTCGGGCCGAACGTCCAGGCGTTCGAGCAGGAGGCGGCAGAGTTCCTCGGCGTGCCGCGCACGGTGGGCGTCGCGAACGGCACCGACGCGCTCGTGCTCGCGCTCAACGCGATGGGGATCGGCCCGGGCGACGAGGTGATCTGCCCGTCCTTCACGTTCTATGCGACGGCCGAGGCGATCGCGCAGCGCGGGGCAACGCCGGTCTTCGCGGACATCGACCCCGCGACGCTCAACCTCGATCCGGAGGACGTCGCCGCGAAGGTGACCGGGAAGACGCGCGCGCTGATGCCCGTGCACCTGTTCGGCCGCGTGATGCCGCTCGCGGGCCTTGCCGAGCTCGGGGTCCCGATCCTCGAGGACGCTGCCCAGGCTTTCGGCGCCGAAGGCGTGGCGCGCACCGGAGTGCTCTCCACCTTCAGCTTCTACCCGTCCAAGAACCTGTTCGCGTTCGGCGACGCCGGCCTCGTCGCCGCCAACGACGAGGAGCTCGCCGACCGTGTGACGCTGCTCCGCTTCCACGGCTCGCGCGAGAAGCGCGAGTTCCAGGCGGTCGGCTACAACTCGCGTCTCGACGAGCTCCAGGCGGCGGTTCTGCGGCTCTTCCTCGGCGAGATCGACGGCTGGAACCAGGCTCGGCGCGATGCCGCCGCGCGCTACCGGGAGCTCGGCCTCGGCGAGCTCTGCGAGTTACCTCCCGACGAGCCGGGGCACGTCTACCACATGTACGTCGTCCGCTCGCCCGAGCGCGACCGCCTCGCGCAGGCGCTGGCCGAGGCCGGTATCGGGCACGCGTCCTACTACGTCACGCCTCTCCATCTCCAGCCGGCGCTTCGCTACCTCGGCTACGAGGAGGGCGCGCTTCCCGAGACGGAGCGGGCGGCCGGTGACAACCTCGCGCTGCCGATGTGGGCGGGGATTCCGGTCGAGGCTCAGGAGCGGATGGTCTCGGTGATCCGCGAGGCGGCCGCGGTGCGCGCGTGATCAGGATCAACCGGCATCGCATCTGGCAGCTGTTCGCGGACGCCGGCCTGATCGCGCTCGCGTGGTGGCTCGCGTTCGAGCTCCGCTTCGACAAAGGCCCGCCCGTCTACTACGACACCCTCTTCCGGAGGGCGATCCTCGTCGTCGTCGGCATCAAGCTCGTCGGTCTTCGTCGTCAGCGGCTTCTACGACCGCTGGTGGCGCTACGTCTCGATCCGCGACATGTGGCGCATCGCCTACGGGCGTCGCGCTCGCGAGCATCCTCGCCTACGTCGACGGTCTACTCTATCTCACCCGTGCCGACGGTGAGGCTGCCGCGCGGGATCGCGGCGCTCGACTGCTGCTCACGCTGGCCCTGATCGCGGGGTCGCGTCTGCTTGCGCGCACCCTCATGGAGCGGCCCACGCGCGCGCTGATCGCGCGGGGCAAGGAAGTGCTGGTCATCGGCGCCGGCGACGCAGGCCAGCTCGTGATTCGCGAGCTCCAGCGCAACCCGCAGCTCGGCTCCACGCCGATCGGCCTGATCGACGACGACCCGCGCAAGAAGAACCTGCGGGTCCACGGCGTCCGCGTCCTCGGGACGACCTTCGACCTGCCGCACATCCTGCGCGACAACAAGCCGGACGAGGTGCTGATCGCGATCCCGTCCGCGTCCGGCGAGGTGCGCCAGCGGATCGTGAACATGACGCGCGAGGGCAACGTCCCGGTCAAGACGCTGCCGGGCCTCTACGAGCTGATCTCGGGCGAAAGCGACCTGGCGACGCAGATCCGGCCGGTGCAGGTCGAGGACGTGCTCGGCCGCGAGCCGGTCGAGGTCGACCTCGAGGCGAGCGCGTCGTACGTCAGTGACAAGACCGTCCTCGTCACCGGCGCGGGCGGCTCGATCGGCTCCGAGCTCTGCCGCCAGATCGCGCGCGCTCGGGCCCGCAGCGGCTGTGCTCGTCGACCAGGGCGAGACGGCGCTGTTCGAGATCGAGCGCGAGCTCGTCGACGAGCGCGGCTTCGCGGCCTCGATCCCGGTGCTCGGCCGACTGCAAGAGCCGCACGAAGATGCGCCAGGTCTTCGAGCGCTACAAGCCGGCGGTCGTCTTCCACGCGGCGGCGTACAAGCACGTGCCGCTGATGGAGGCGAACCCGCTCGAGTCGGTGCGCAACAACGCGCTGGGCACGCGCGTCGTGGCCGAGGCGGCGGTCGAGCTCGGCGCGCGAGCGCTTCGTCCTGATCTCGACCGACAAGGCGGTCAACCCGAAGACCGTGATGGGCCAGTCGAAGGCGCTCTGCGAGTGGATCGTCGAGGCCTACGGCGCGCGCGAGGACATCGCCACCCGCTTCGTCGCGGTGCGCTTCGGCAACGTGCTCGGCTCGTCGGGCAGCGTGATCCCGATCTTCCGCCGCCAGATCGCGAAGGGCGGCCCGGTCACGGTGACGCACCCGGAGATGACGCGCTACTTCATGACGATCCCCGAGGCGGCTTCGCTGGTCATCCAGGCCGGCGCGATCGGCGGGCGCGGCGACGTCTTCGTGCTCGACATGGGCGAGCCGGTGCGGATCGTCGACCTCGCGATGCAGATGATCCGGCTCTCGGGCAAGGACCCCGAGCGCGACATCGACGTCGAGATCGTCGGCTCGCGGCCGGGCGAGAAGCTGCACGAGGAGCTCTGGGGCGACGGGCGAGATCGGCGGTCGCCCACCCCGCACCCGAAGATCATGCGCGTGAGCGGGCCGATCGTGGACACGGTCTGGCTGCAGGACGAGCTCGCCGAGCTCGAGCGGCTCGTGCGCGAGGGCGAGACGCTCGAGGTCGTCTCGCGGCTCGCGACGATGATGCGAGCCCCGCGCCTGCTCGAGGCGCCGTCGCCTGCGGTCACGCGGACGAAGAAGACACGGTTTCGGAACAGACACTGCACTAGGCCCGTCTGACCACCGGGCTAGGGTGGCTCGGTGGACGTTCTCGAGGGTCTGAACGCGGAGCAGCGGCGCGCGGCCGAGGCGGTGCGCGGGCCGGTCTGCATCCTTGCCGGCGCCGGCTCGGGGAAGACGACGACGATCACGCGGCGGATCGCCTGGCAGGTCGCGTCGGGCGCGTTCCGCTCGGACGAGATCCTCGCGGTCACGTTCACCGACAAGGCCGCCGCGCGAGATGCGCGCGCGGCTGGCGCGGCTCGGCGTGGACGGCGTCGAGGCGCGCACGTTCCACTCGGCGGCGCTGGCGCAGCTCGGCGGGCGCGCGGCGAGGCGCCGGGGCGGATCCTCTCGACGAAGGCGCTGCTCCTGCGGCAGATCGGGAACACGCTGCCGCCGCCGTACCGCTTCCGGCCGGCCGGCGACCTCGCGACCGAGGTCGAGTGGGCGAAGAACCGGCGGCTGACGCCCGCAGACCTACCGCGACGGCCTGGACGGCCACGAGCCGCCGATCCCGGACGACCTGATGGCGCCGCGTCTTCCGCGAGTACGAGCGGCGCAAGGCAGGGCGCCGGGCGCGATCGACTTCGAGGACCTGCTCGAGAGCTGACGGTGCGGATGTACGAGGAGGACGAGTGGGCGCTCGCCGCGCTGCGCGAGCGGTTTCGCGCGTTCACCGTCGACGAGTACCAGGACGTCAACCTGCTGCAGCAGTCGCTGCTCGCAGCTCTGGCTCGGGCCGCGCGACGACGTCTGCGCGGTCGGCGACGACTACCAGTCGATCTACGGCTTCACCGGCGCGTCGCCGGAGTGGCTGCTCGGGCTGGCGAGCGCGGTTCCCGCAGGCGACGGTCGTGCGGCTGGAGGAGAACTACCGCTCCTCGCCGCAGGTGCTCGCGCTCGCGAACCGGCTCGTGCCGCAGCTCGGCGGTGCGGAGAAGACGCTGCGCGCGACGCGGCGCGGAAGGGCCGGAGCCGGCGCTGCGCGGCTTCGACTCGCCCGAGGAGGAAGGGCGCGTTCGTGCTCTCGCGCGTGCGCGAGCTGCGCGCCGAGGGCGTGCCGTACGAGGAGATGGCGGTGCTGATCCGGCTGAACGCGCGCTCGGTCGACTTCGAGGAGCTGTTCGCCGACGCGCGAGATCCCGTTCCAGGGCGCGGCGCTGCTCTCGCGCGACGGCGCGCGGCAGCTGCTGAAGGGCCTGCGCGGCGCGGGCTTCGGCTCGCTGGCCGACGAGGTGCGGCGGGTCGCGGTGCGAGCAGGGGCTGGTCGAGCCGATGCCGGACAAGGTCGGCGAGCGCGAGCTCGTGCGCCAGGCCGACCTCGCGCGGCTCTGCAAGCTGGCGGAGGAGTTCGACGACGGCACGAAGACGGTCGAGCAGTGGGTCGAGTGGCTGCGGGCGCGCTTCGCCCACGGCGCGCAGGGCGGCGTCCACCTGCTCACGCTGCACCGCGCGAAGGGCCTCGAGTTCGAGGCGGTCTTCCTGCCGCGGGTCGAGGAGAAGGAGCTGCCGTGCAAGGCAGGCGATGCGCGTCCCCGGCCAGATCGACGAGGAGCGGCGGCTGCTGTACGTCGGCATGACGCGCGCGAAGCGGCACCTCGCGCTGACGTGGTCCGGCAAGCCGAGCCGCTTCCTGCTCGAGCTCGGCGTCGAGGCCGCAGCAGCCGCGGCCGAAGCCCGCCGGGCCGAGGAGCCGGACGACCCGACCTACGTCGCGCTCAAGGAGTGGCGTCTGAAGCGCTCGAAGGCGCGACGAAGATCCCGGCGTACGTCGTCTTCCACAACTCGACGCTGGCCGAGATCGCCGCGCGCCGGCCGCAGCACGATCAGCCGAGCTGGCCTCGGTTCCGGGCGTCGGCCCGGCGAAGCTCGAGCGCTACGGGCGCGAGCTCCTCGAGGCGCTCGCGAGCCGCGAGCAGCAGCTCGAGCATCTGCGCCGGGTCGCGCCTGACGCGCTCGCGTTCGGCCTCGCGCTTGCGCAGGTCGAGAGCGCGCGGGTCGTGAGAGGGGATCAGGCGGCCCTCGCGGATCAGCCATCTCGTCGACGCCGCCGAGCCGGCCGCCGTACGTCGTGTAGACGGGCGACGCCGAGCGCGACCGCCTCGCGGTTCATCGTGCCGCCGGCCGAGACGACGAGGTCGGCGAACGCGATCAGGCTCTGGCCGTCCACCGCGCGGTCGGGAACCTGAACCGACGGGAGCCCGAGCCCGCGCACGAAGTCGCGCTGCTCCTCGGTGCGCGGGATGACGATCGCGTGCACGGACTCGTCGTGGCCGAGGTGCTCGAGCACCTGCGGGAAGAGCGGGTTCGAGCGGCGGTGGTAGAGCGAGACGTCGGGCGGCGTGCGCACGACCACGAGCGTCCGCGCCGGGGTCGAGCTCGAACGGCTCGAGCGCGGCCCGGTCGGGCTCGAAGTCGGCGAGGTAGTACTCCTCCTTCAGCCCCGGGTACTGGCCGCAGCTTCGGCGGCCGCGACGCCGTAGCGCTCGAGCCGCTCCGGCGGGATCGCCTCCGGGACGACGACCCGCGTCGCCGCGCGGCAGCCGAGCTGATGCTGGAGCCAGGCGAACTCGTAGTCGAAGGTCGTCGCGCTCGGGATGCCCGAGCCGCCGCGCCGTCATCGTCAGCTCGTGCGAGCCGTGCGCGAGGGCGACGTCGAACTCGCCGGCCGCGCGCCCAGTGCCGCAGCGCGCGGAGGCGCGAGGTAAGCGAGCGCGCCTTGCCGAGGCGCGACCGCCCGCCGTGCTGCCCGAGCACGTCGGCCTCGATCCCGTGCAGCTCGAGCAGCTGCACCGTCTGCGCGTAGTCGCGCGCGGTGATCTCGACCTCGTCCCCGCGCTCGCGCAGGATCGCGGATCAGCGGCCGGAACACCAGCACGTGGGCCGGCGCGGTGATGTCGATCCAGACCTTCACAGCCGCTCGACCAGGCGGAAGCGGGTCGCCACGATCAGCGTGTCGTCCGGAAGCGCCCGCTCGAAGAAGCGCTCGTGCGCCTCGCGCCAGTCCTCGACCGACTCGAAGCCTTCGCCCTCGTCGCGCGCGAACTGGACGTCGATCTCGCCGGCCGGGATCACCCGCTCCTCGACGACCTCGGCGATCGCGACCGGCTCGTCGTCGTACCCGAGAACGGTCAGCCGGTCGCCGGCGCTCCACCGCTCCTCCTCGAGCTCGGCAAGCCCGGCCGTCGCGGTCTTCTCGCCCGCGGAGCACGGCGTCCACGAGCCGGCGGCGGAGCTCCGTCCGCGGCCAGCCGAGCTCGAGCTTGAGCGTCGGCAGGTCGCTCAGCGGACGAGCGCCTCCAGCCGCTCGCTCCGCAACGCCGCGGGCTCGCGCTCGACGTGGCGCTCGTGCCAGAGCGTGAACGCGAGCAGCCCCCAGAGCTGCCGCGAGAGGTCCTCCTCGCCGGCCACGTGGCGGTCGATCAGCGACCTCACGACCTCCGGCCGGAAGAAGCCCTGCCGGTGGAGCGTCTCCGCGCAGAGCGTGTCTCTCGCGAACGGCTCGAGCTCGCCGCGAAGCCAGGCCGCGGCCGGGATCGAGAAGCCGCGCTTCTTGCCGCGGATGATCCGCTCCGGCACGAGCGGCGCGACCGCCTTCCGCAGGAGCACCTTCTTGCGCAGCCCGCGCACGCGCTGCGAGGCCGGGAGCGTGAAGGCGAAGTTCGTCACGACCGGGTCGAGGAACGGCACGCGAGCTTCCAGCGAGTGCGCCATCGACGCCCGGTCGGTCTTCACGAGCAGGTCGTCGACGAGATAGACGCCGAAGTCGACGTCCTGCAGCCGCGCGAGCAGCTCGGCGCCCTCCGTCTCGGCGAAGCGGGCGCGCAGGAGGTCGACCGGGTCGAACTCGCTGCCGGCGGCCGGTCAGGCGGGCGCGCAGGTCCGGCGAGAAGATCTCCTTCCAGCCGTGGTGGCGCTCGAGCGGCGGCAGGTGCGCGGCGCGGACGAAGCGCTTGGCCTTGTAGTCGAAGCTCGCGCGGGCGGTGGAGGTCGGAAGCCGCTCGACCAGCGGCCGCGCGACCCGCGCGAGACCGGCCGTTCGCTGGGCCAGGAGGTCGGCGACGTACGTGTAGTAGCCGCCGAAGAGCTCGTCGCCGCCCTCGCCGGAGAGCGCGACCTTGACGTCGGAAGCCGCGAGCTGCGAGACGAGGTACGTCGGCAGCGCGGACGAGTCGGCGAACGGCTCGTCGAACGCGTCCGCGAGCGCGGGGAGGAGCAGCGCGGCGTCCGGACTGAGCACGAGCTCGCGGTGCTGGGTCCCGTAGCGCTCGGCGACCAGGCGCGCATCCGAGAGCTCGTCGAACGAGCGCTCCTCGAACCCGATCGAGAACGTCCGCACCGGCTCGGCCGACTCCTCCGCGGCCAGCGCCGTGAGCGCCGAGGAGTCGATCCCGCCGGAGAGGAGCACGCCCGACGGGGACGTCGGAGACGAGGTGCGCGCGGACCGAGTCGCGGAGCCGCGCCCGCAGCTCCTCGATCAGCTCGGCCTCGTCGTCGTCGCGCAGCTCGAGCGCGGGCCCGGGCCGCGCGAAGCGCTCGGTGCGCGTCTTGCCGTCCTCCCAGACGAGCAGGTGGCCGGCCGGCAGCTTGCGCGTGTCCCGGAAGATCGTCAGCGGCGCCGGAATCGAGTTGAAGGCGAGGAACGCCTCGAGCGCGTCGAGGTCGATCTCCCCGCGCGGGAGGGCGCGCAGCTCCGAGGCGAACTCCAGGCCGCCGCCGTCGACGCGGTAGTAGAGCGGCTTGATCCCGTAGCGGTCTCGGGCGAGCACGAGCCGCCGCTCGCGGGAGTCCCAGAGCGCGACCGTGAACATCCCGCGCAGCCGCCGCGCGAAGTCGAGCCCGTGCTGCTCGTAGAGGTGGACGAGCACCTCGGTGTCGCCGTGCGTGCGGAAGCGGTGGCCCGCGCGCTCGAGCTCGGCGCGCAGCTCTCGGTAGTTGTAGAGCTCGCCGTTCTGGACGACGTGGATCGTCCCGTCCTCGTTCGCGATCGGCTGGTCGCCGGTCTCGAGGTCGATGATCGCGAGGCGGCGGGCGGCGAGGCCGACCGGCCCGTCGACGAGCGCTCCGTCGCTGTCAGGCCCGCGGTGGACGAGCGTCGCGCTCATCCGCGCCAGCCGCTCGGGGTCGGCGGGCCCGCTTGCAGAGGCGATCCCGCAGATCCCGCACACGGCAGGTGACTCTAACGGGGCAGAATGCCGTGGTGCGTACGCACGAGCTGGGGTCGAGCGGCCTGGAGGTCTCGCGCGTCGGCCTCGGGTGCAACAACTTCGGCCGCCGCCTCGACCTCGAGGGGACGCGCGCAGTCGTCGAGGCCGCCCTCGCCGAGGGGATCACGTTCCTCGACACCGCGGACATCTACGGCGGCGGCAAGAGCGAGCAGTTCCTCGGCGAGATCCTCGAAGGCCGGCGCGACGAGGCCGTGCTCGCGACCAAGTTCGGGATGGGCGACGGAGGGCGCGGCACGCGTGACTACCTCCGCCGCTCTCTGGCCGGCTCGCTCGAGCGGCTGCGCACCGACCGCATCGACGTCTTCTACTACCACCGGCCCGACGGCGAGACGCCCATCGCCGAGACGATCGAGGCCATGCACGAGCTGGTCGAGGAGGGGACCGTGGGCGCGATCGGCGTCTCGAACTTCTCGGTCGAGCAGCTGGACGAGGCGGTCGAGGCGGGGCCGGTAGCGGCGCTGCAGAACCGCTACAGCCTGCTCGAGCGCGACGCCGAGGCCGACGTGCTGCCGCGCTGCGCCGAGCTCGGCGTCTCGTTCATCCCGTACTTCCCGCTCGCGAGCGGGCTCCTGACCGGCAAGTACCGTCGCGGGGAACCGGCGCCGGCCGGTACGCGGCTCGAGGGATCCGACGTGCTGACGGACGAGGCGTTCGACGTCGTCGAGGCGCTCGACGACTTCGCCCAGGCGCGCGGGCACACGTTGCTCGAGCTCGCGATCGCCGGGCTCGCGTCCCAGCCCGCGGTTGCCTCCGTGATCGCGGGTGCGACCAGGCCCGACCAGGTGCAGGCGAACGCCGCGGCTGCGGAGTGGGAGCTGAGCGCGGACGAGCTCGCCGAGCTCAGGTCGATCGGACGAGACCGCGAAGCGACTGGCCGATGACGCGGATCGCAGTCGCCACGAGCGTGCGCAGGTAGAGCGGCACCGAGCGGTCGGCGATCCACTCGAGGTCGTGCGCGAGCTTCTCGGCCATCGAGCTCTCGTAGCCGCCGCGGACCTGAGCGAAGCCGGTCAGGCCGGGGCGGACGACGAGGCGCTGCCAGTAGGCGGGTAGCTCGCCCGCGAGCTGCTCGAAGAAGCGCGGCCGGATCGGGCGCGGCCCCACGAAGCTCATGTCGCCGCGGAGGATGTTCCAGAGCTGCGGCAGCTCGTCGAGCTGCGTCGCGCGGAGGCGGCGGCCGAGGCGGGTCGTCTCGGCGCGGGTGCGCTCGACGAGCTCGGCGCCCAGGTAGGGGCCGAGCCGGTCCTCCGCGCCGCGGCGGAGCGTGCGGAACTTGAGCATCCCGAAGATCCGTCCGCCGCGGCCCACGCGCTCGCCCTTGTAGAACAGCGGCAGGCCGCTCGTGAGCAGGAGCGCGGCCGCGATCAGGACGAGCAGCGGCAGCGCCACGAGCAGGAAGAAGGCGGCGAGGACGATGTCGAGGGCGCGCAGCTCGACGTCGACGCGGCGCTTCGGCGACCCGTGCACCCGCTGCGAGAAGCGCTGGATGAACGAATCGCTCGGCCGCGTGCCGGGCTGAGGCGTGGCCACCCCGTGATGCTAGAGCGTGACGTGAGAGGGTTCACCTTCGCGAGATGAATTCGGACGATCAAAGTCAGGCCGAGGCCGCGATCCGGGCGTTCTTCGACGCGATGAACGGCCAGGACGCGGATGCGGCCGTCGCGCTCACCCGGGACGATGTCGTGATCGCGTTCGGCCCGAACGAGCTCCAGGGCCACGAGGCGCTCCGTGAGCTCGCCACGCAGGTCGACGACCAGCTGAGCGCAGAGATCACGCCGGTCGACTTCGAGCTGGAGAGCCCGTCCTCCGTCCGCGTGAACGCCCGGCGTATCGACCGCTGGCGAAGCACAGGCGAGACGGCGACCGAGCGCGACGTCCAGGCTCGCTTCTCGCTGGATGCCGACGGCATGATCACGCGCGTCGAATTCGCATAGCTGCAGGCTCTCTCGCCTATAACATGAGCTTATGGACACGCGTCAGCTGGCCGCCTTCTGCGCGGTCGTCGAGCGGCAGAGCTTCTCGCAGGCCGCGGAGCGGCTGGGCGTCACGCAGCCCGCGGTGAGCCTCCAGGTTCGCGCGCTCGAGAAACGGCTTGGGAAGCGGCTGCTCGACCGCTCCGGGCGGCGTGTCGAGCCGACCGAGGCAGGGCACGCGCTCTACCGCGGGGCGCAGAGGATGCTCGCGCTCGAGGGGCAGCTGCTCGACGAGCTCGACTCCGCGGGCGGCGGTGAGCTCGGCGGCACGCTTCAGGTCGGCTCCTCCACCGGCCCCGGGAGCACGGTCGTCCCGGTGCTGCTCTGCGAGTTCCAGCGTCAAAACCCCGGCGTCGCGGTCTCGCTCGCGATCTCCGACACGCAGTCGGTGGTCGAGCGCGTCGCCGATCGTGAGCTCGAGCTGGGGATCGTCGGCGCGGCTCGGCGGCACCGCGGCGTCACCTTCGAGCCGTTCTTCCGCGACGATGTCGTGCTCGCCTGCCCGCCCGGCCACCGGTTCGCCGGGAAGTCGGTCACGCTCGACGACCTCAAGGAGGAGCCGTTGATCGTGATGCAGGAGGGCGCGGGGGTCCGCCAGGTGATCGAGGACGAGCTTCGCCAGGCCGGCACGAGGCTGCGCGACCTTCAGCCGAAGCTCGAGCTCGGGCTGCAGGAGTCCGCGCGCTCGGCGGTCGCGGCGGGCTACGGCGTCACCTTCATCTCGCGCGCCGCGATCGAGGCCGACCTCGCCGCGGGCACGCTTGCCACAGCGCGGGTGAAGGGGCTCGACCCCGCGCGCGAAGTCTCGCTCGTCCGCGCGGCCGGGCGCTCCCCGACGCGCGCTGCCGAGGCGTTCGTCGAGTTTGCGAAGGGACGGCTCTCGTGATCGTCCGTTGGGGGCTCGGCGAGCTTTCGGGCCTCCTGACCGAGCTGAGGATCGCGCAGCCGTTCCTGATCGCGAGCGAGCGCTGGTCGCACCTCCGCCTCCCGGCTGCCGGACGGTGGAGCGAGGTCCCGAGCGAGCGGATCGAAGAGATCGCGGCCGAGGCGCGCGGCCTGGACGGCCTCCTGGCGGTGGGCGGAGGCAGCGCGATCGACCTGGCGAAGGCCGTTTCGTCGGTCGGCGGTCTCCCGCTCGTCTCGGTGCCGACGACCTACTCGGGTTCCGAGTGGACGCAGTTCTTCGGCGTCCGCACGCCCGAGCGGCGGATGGTCGGTGGAGGCGGCGGGGCGCGTCTGGCCGGGATCGTCTACGAGCCGAAGCTGACGCTCGACCTCCCGCGCGCCGAGAGCGGCGGCACCGCCATGAACGCGCTGGCCCACTGCGCCGAGGCGCTGTACGTCTCCGGCCGGAACGCGGAGGGGGACGAGCAGGCGCTCGAGGGCGCGCGGCTGATCGGCTCGATCCTCCCGCGCGTGCTCGAGGACGGGAGCGACCTGGAGGCGCGCACAACGCTTCTCCGCGGCGCCATGCACGCGGGCGCCGCACTCGGGTCGGCGGGCCTCGGGCTCGGCCACGCGATGGCCCAGGCGGTCGGCGGCCGCTACGGGATCGCCCACGGCGCCGCGAATGCGCTCTGCCTGCCGCCGGCGCTGCGGTTCAACGAGCCCGTCGCCGGCGCGGAGATCGCGAGGTTCGCCGAGGCTCTCGGCACCGACGATGCTCCCGCGCGCTGCGAGGAGCTTTCCCGTCTCGCGGGCTACGAGCGCCTGCGCGACCTCGGCGTTCCCGAGGACGAGCTCGACGCGGTCGCCGAGGCGACGGCCGTCCGGGGCGGGGCGCTCGCGAACCCGCGGCCGGCGACCCCGGCCGAGATCGCCGAGCTCTTCCGCTCGATCTGGTGAGCTAGCAGGGCCCGGGCTCGGGCGAGCCGCCTGGTCCCGCCAGGTGCTCGGTGCCCGCCTGCAAGCAGTACGAGCTCGCGTCGGCGCGGACCAGCTTGACGCCCAGGTGACCGAGCGTCGCCGCCGCGTAGGTGCCGTTCAGCGCGTGGAACTGCTCGATCGCGAACGCGCCCTGCATGAGCTTCACGCCGGCGGCCGTCTGCCGCGCGCGCTTGATCTCGGTTGTCGCGCTCTTCTGCGACGCCGTCGTCGAGAGCTGGCCGCTCATCAGGTAAGCGACCGCGATCAGGGCGACCACGAGCGAGAGCAATCCGACTCCGCGTGCCATGCCGCTTGTATCGGCACGCGCGAGGTTGCCCTCAAGGATGACGCGCGACGAACGACAGAACCGTCACGCCGAGCTCCTGCGGCGTGTAGCCGTCGCGGAAGCGATCAGCGAGCGGCAGTGAGCCCAGCTCGGCGAGACCCGCGCTCGTCCGGCCCGGACGGCCGCTCGAGGACGAGCTCGAAGCCGGCGTCGCGAACGAGCCGCAGGTAGTCGGGAGCGCGCAGCCGGTTCTGGAAATGGATCGGCGAATTGACCAGCGCCCAAGTCCCCTCGGAGAAGCGCAGGAAGTTGTAGCGCGAGATGCTGCGGTCGAAGTACGAGTAGTGGTCCTGCAGGTCGATCCGGCAGCTGAAGGCGCCACCCGGCCGCAGCAGGCGGAAGCACTCGCGGAAGATCGCCGCCAGGTCGTCCTCGGGGACGTGCTCGCAGACGTCCGTGCTGGAGACGAAGTCGACGGACTCGGCGGGCAGCTCGGTGGCACGAGCGTCGCACGGTGCGAGGTACTCGATCCCGAAGCGCTCCTCGAGCTCCGCGAGCGACTGGATCGGATCGCGCTCGAGTCGCGAGAGCGAGTCGTTCACGAGCTCGACGCGGGCGCTCGGCCGGATGTCGACGAGCACCTGCCGCCCGACGCCGAGCGACGCGTACGACAGCGGGATCGCGAGGTCCCAGCCGACGCCGAACTCGTAGAAGACGGCATCGGCGAGCGGCGTGCCCGGGCCGTGCTCCTCGTACGCCGCGACGTGCTGCTCCGCGCGGGCGAACTTGCGCCGGAAGACCGACTCGCCGGCAGGGAGGCTGTGCGCGACGTGGCGCTGGAAGAGGTAGTTCAGCCGCTCGCCCTGCGGAACCAAACCGAGGCCGCGCTGGAGCGCCGCTTTCGCCACCCACCTCATCGGGCGGCGAGCATAGCCCGGCGCTCGAACATAAGCAGTTGTAATCGCTCGGATTAGGGTAGTCTCCGCACGTGGGCGAACGGCTCGCAGTCGACGTGCTCGTGGTCGGAAGCGGCGCCTCCGGGCTCTCGGCTGCGGTCTCCGCCGAGAAGGCCGGTGCGCGCGTCGCGCTCGTGACCAAGGGCGCGCTCCAGTCCTGCAACTCCGCGAAGGCGCAGGGCGGGATCCAGGCTGCGTTCGGCGACGACGACTCGCCCGATCAGCACGCGGAGGACGTCTGGCAGAGCTCGCACGAGACGGCCGACCGTCGGCTCGTCGAGGTGCTGACCGAAGAGGCGCCTGCCGCGATCCACTGGCTCGAGGAGCACGGCGTCGAGTTCACGCGCGAGAACGGCGGCTACCGGCTCGCCCGCTGCGGGGGCTCGACTCGCAAGCGCCTGCTTGCAGGTCGGCGACCGCACCGGCCACGCGATCACGACCGGGCTTCGCGACGCCTACCTCGCCTCGAGCGGGGAGGCGCTGCCGAACTGCCCGCTGGTCGCGCTCGACCGCACCGAGAACGGCTGGCGCGCGACCTGCCGCCGCAAGAACGGCGACGAGCTCGCAGATCGACGCGGGCGCCGTCGTGCTCGCCGCCGGGGGCCGCTGCTACCGCGAGGCCGAGGAGCGCGGCGAGCTGTCGACGAACCACCCCGGCGCGACCGGCGAGGTGACGAAGCTCGCGCTCGAGCTCGGCGCCGAGAGCCGCGACCTGGACGCGCTGCAGTACCACCCAAACGGCGGCGCCTGGCCGCCGACGATGCAGGGCTACTCGATCCCGGAGACGACCCGCGCGTACGGTGCGACCCTGCTCAACGTGGACGGCGACGAGTTCACCGACCCGCTCGGCCCCCGCGACGCCGTCTCGCAGGCGATCTTCGACGAGGTCGACGCCGGCCGCGGAGTCGAGACTCCCGACGGCCGCCCGGCGGTGCTGCTCGACACGACCCGCGTCTCCGAGCACGACGCGGAGATCTCGCTGCCGTACATGCTCCGCCGGTACCGTTCGGCGGGCATCGACCCTCTGCGGCAGCCGATCCTCACCTATCCAGTGCTCCATTACCAGAACGGCGGCCTCGTCATCGACGAGCGCTCCGAGACCACGCTCGAGGGCCTGTTCGCCTGCGGCGAGATCGCGGGCGGGACGCACGGGCGCAACCGGATGATGGGCAACTCGCTGCTCGAGTGCACGGTCTTCGGCCGGCGAGCCGGAGCCGCTGCCGCGGAGAGGGCCGCGTGAGCACGGTCGCGGTCGATCTGCGCCAGGCCGTCGAGGACGCCGCGGCGCACCTCTACGTCTGGGCGCTGAAGGACATCCCGCAGGACCTGCGCGACGCGCTCGCCGCGGCCAAGGACCGCGAGACCTCCGTTCCCGGCAAGCGCGTGCTCGAGACGATCGTCAGGAACGTCGAGATCGCGGACAGCAACTCGAACCTCGTCTGCCAGGACACGGGGATCGCCGTCTACACCTGCCGCGTCGGCGAGGACTTCCCGCTCCACCCGGCCAGGATCTACGAGGCGCTGAAGGCCGGCACCGAGCGCGCGACCCTGGAGCACCCGCTGCGCTCGAACGCCGTGCACACGCTGACGCGCGAGAACACCGGCCCGAACACGGGCTACCGGCTCCCGATCGTGCACTGGGAGTTCATCCCGGAGTGGGACGGGCTCGACGTCAAGTGCGTGCCGAAGGGCTCCGGCTCCGAGAACATGAGCTTCCTGAAGATGTGCATTCCCGCGGACGGAGTCCGCGGGATAAAGGCATTTGTGCTCGAGTCGATCGTTGGCGCGGGTGGGAAACCTTGCCCACCTGGAATTGTTGGGGTTGGCATCGGCGGCTCGGCCGACTACGCGATGTACCTTGCCAAGGAGGCGATCGCCCGGCCGATCGGAACGCGTAACCACGACCCGCACGTGGCGAAGCTCGAGGAGGAGCTCTACGGGCTCCTGAACGAGACCGGCATCGGGCCGATGGGCCTGGGCGGCGACGTGACGGTGCTCAACTGCCACATCGAGCACGCGGACACGCACATGACGCTCAATCCGGTGGCCGTCAACTACCAGTGCTGGGCCGCCCGCCGCGCGAGCGCGCACATCGCCGCCGACGGCTCCGTCGACTTCGACCGGGAGGCCTGATGGCCAAGCCACGAGGTCACCTTTCCGATCACCGACGAGGCCGAGATCCTCAAGCTCCGCGCCGGCGACGAGGTCACGGTCCAGGGCCACATCATCGGGATCCGCGACCGCACGCAGATCCGGATCTTCGACCAGGGCGTCGAGCCGCCGATGGACCTGAAGCGGCGCCTTCCTGCTCCACACCGCGCCGGGAGTCCGCAAGGTCGGAGACAAGTACGAGCCCGTCTGCATCGGCACGACGACGAGCGCGCGCATGGTGCGCTTCACCGAGCCGCTCGGCGCGCAGTACGGCGTGCGCGGGATCTGCGGCAAGGGCGGCTTCCCCGACGAGGCGATCGAGCCGATGCGCAAGCACGGGATGGTCTACTTCGCGATCGTCGGCGGCGCGGCCGCGCTCGAGACGACCCAGATCGAGGAGATCGAGGAGGTCGCCTGGGAGGAGCTCATGCCCGAGTGCCTCTGGAAGTTCCGCGTGAAGGACTTCGGCCCGCTCACGGTCGGGATCGACGCCCACGGCAACTCGCTCTACCACGACGTCCAGGCCGCGGCCCACAAAAAACTGGAGGAGCTCTATGCCCGGCTTTGACGGATTCCTCGACCTGCCTCCGCGCCCCGGGAAGCCGCGGGTCGAAGGACTGACGCACGTGATCGACAAGGGCATGAACCTGCGCGAGATCGAGGGCATGTTCGACACGGCCGGCGGCCTACGTCGACATCGTCAAGCTCGGCTGGGGCACCTCGTACGTCACCAACAACCTCGAGAAGAAGATCGCGCTCTACCGCTCGTTCGAGACGCCCGTCGTCTGCGGCGGCACGCTCTTCGAGGCGGTCTACGCGCGCGGCAAGCTCGACGAGTTCAAGCGGTGGCTGACCGATCAGCGCTTCTCGCACGTCGAGATCTCGGACGGCACGCTCGATATTCCCCGCGAGCGCAAGGTCGAGCTGATCGCCGACTTCGGCCGCGACTTCACCGTGCTTTCCGAGGTCGGCTCGAAGGACGAGGAGACGGTCTACGCGCCGTACCAGTGGGTCGAGTGGATCAAGGAAGAGCTCGAGGCCGGCGCGTGGAAGGTGATCACCGAGGGCCGCGAGGGCGGCACCGCCGGGATCTACCGCCCCACCGGCGAGATGCGCACCGGCCTGGTCGACGAAATCGTCCACGAGGTCGAGGTCGGCGAGCTGATCTTCGAGGCGCCGACCAAGTCGAGCCAGGCGTGGTTCGTGAAGCAGTTCGGCCCGAACGTGAACCTCGGCAACATCCCGCCCGAGGAAGTGATCCCGCTCGAGACGCTCCGCCTCGGGCTGCGGGGCGACACGATGAAGGAGGTGCTGCTTGGCGACGCCGAGCCTGCGACCACCTGAGGTCGAGTCGATGGGAGCGGAGGACGTCCTCCGCTGGGCCTACGCCGAATACGGCGACAAGCTCTGTCTGACCTGCTCCTGGCAGAAGCAGTCGTCGGTGCTCGTGCACATGGTCTCCGAGCTGGGGCTCGACCTGCCGGTGATCGAGCTCGACACGCATCTGTTCTTCCGCGAGAGCTACGAGACGCGCGACCGTCTGGTAGAGCGCTACGGCCTGACGCTGCAGCGCCCCCCGCTGATCACCGTTGCGGAGCAGCACCGGCAAGAGGGACCGAACCTCTGGGAGACCGACCCCGACCGCTGCTGCCATGTGCGCAAGGTCGAGCCGCTCCTGCAGGCGCTCGAGCCCTACGAAGCCTGGATCTCCGGGATCCGCCGAGACCAGTCGCCGAGCCGCGCGACCACGCCGAAGGTGCAGTGGTCGGAGCGCTACGACGTCTGGAAAGTGCACCCGCTCGCCGACTGGGACGAGAAGCGAGTCTGGGCCTACATCCAGGTCAACGAGATTCCATACAACCCGCTCCACGACGTCGGCTTCCGCTCGATCGGGTGCATCCCGTGCACCCGGCCGACGAGCCCGGAGGAAGAGGAGCGCGCCGGCCGCTGGGCCGGCTCAGACAAGCTGGAATGCGGCATCCATCTCGACACTCCCGTAGGAGGCACATGACCGACCACATCTACGCCGCCGAGCATCCGGAGACGACGCACGTCCGGCCCGGCGGCTTCACGCTCTGGTTCACGGGCCTTTCCGGCTCCGGCAAGACCACGATCGCGCACCTCGTCGGGCCCGAGCTCGACCGGCGCGGGCTCGTCGTCGAGTACCTGGACGGCGACACCGTGCGCACGCACCTCTCCAAGGGCCTCGGGTTCTCGAAGGAGGACCGCGACACGCACGTCGAGCGCGTCGGTTGGGTGGCGGCCAGGCTCACGCGCCAGGGCGGCGCCGCGATCACGGCTGCGATCTCGCCGTACGAGGAGACCCGGCGCAAGGCGCGCGAGTGGGTCGAGGAAGTCGGCACGTTCGTCGAGGTCTACGTCAAGGCCTCGGTCGACGAGTGCGCGCGCCGCGACGTGAAGGGGCTCTACGAGAAGGCGTTCAAGGGCGAGATCAAGGAGTTCACGGGCGTGAGCGACCCGTACGAGGAGCCTGTCGACCCGGAGCTCGTGGTGGACACGGAGGAGCACAGCGCAGAGGAGTGCGCTGCCTTCGTCGTCACGAAGCTCGAAGAGCTGGGGCTCGTGCCGGCCGAGGTCGCAGCGTGAGCGCGACAGAGACGCACACGCTGATCGAGCCGCATGGCGGAAAGCTCGTCGACCGCAACGGCGAGCGGCCGGACGGCGTCGACGGCCTCGAGCAGATCCCGCTCACCTCGCGGGAGCTGTCCGACCTGGACATGCTCGCGAGCGGCGCCCTCTCGCCGCTCGAAGGCTTCATGGGCCCGAACGACTACGAGCGCGTCGTCGAGGAGATGCGCCTCGAGAACGGCTTGCCGTGGTCGCTGCCTGTCTGCCTCGCCGTGGACGCGCCTCCCACGGGTGAAGAGGTGGCGCTCACGGACGAGAGCGGCCGAGCGCTGGCCGTGCTCGAGGTCGAGGACGCCTACGAGTACGACCGCGAGCGCGAAGCCGAGCGCTGCTTCCGCACGACCGACGACGCGCACCCCGGAGTGGCGCGGCTCTACGCGCAGAAGCCGCTCTACCTCGCCGGGCGCGTGACCGTCTTCGAGCGGCTCGAGCCCGCGTTCCCCGAGCTCGCGCGCGACCCCGCCGAAACGCGGTCGACGTTCGCCGAGCGCGGCTGGAAGCGCGTCGTCGGCTTCCAGACGCGCAACCCGATCCACCGTGCGCACGAGTACCTGACGAAGGTCGCGCTCGAGACCGTGGACGGCCTGCTGATCCACCCGCTCGTGGGCGAGACGAAGTCGGACGACGTCCCGGCCGCGACCCGCGTCGAGTGCTATCGCGTGCTCGTCGACGGCTACTACCCGCAAGAGCGCGTCGTCGTCTCGGCCTTCCCTGCCGCCATGCGCTACGCCGGCCCGCGCGAGGCGATCTGGCACGCCATCTGCCGGAAGAACTACGGCTGCTCGCACTTCATCGTGGGCCGCGACCACGCCGGGGTCGGCGACTACTACGGCACCTACGACGCGCAGCTGATCTTCGACGAGTTCCCGGCGCACGAGCTCGGAATCGAGCCGATGTTCTTCGAGCACGCCTTCTTCTGCCGCGCCTGCGGCCAGATGGCGTCGCCGAAGACGTGCCCGCACGGAGGCGACGACCACGTCTTCCTCTCCGGGACGAAGGTGCGCGAGCTGCTCGCGAACGGCGAGCTGCCGCCGGCCGAGTTCTCGCGCCCCGAGGTTGCAGAGGTCTTGATCGCCGCGTACCGCTAGATGACCTGGCAGTTCACGCTCAGCGGCTTCCTGATCGGCTGCCTGGTCGGCGTGACCGGGATGGGCGGGGGCTCGCTGCTGACCCCGATCCTCGTCATCGTCTTCGGCTTCAAGCCGACCCTTGCCGTCGGCACCGACATCCTCCACGGCGCGATCTTCAAGAGCTTCGGCGCCGTGCGGCACCGTCGGCTCGGCACGGTCCACGCGCGGCTGACGTTCTGGATGTTCCTCGGCTCGGGCCCGATGTCACTGCTCGGCGTGGGCGTCGCCACCTGGATCAAGCACCACTACGGCGGGGCCGAGTCGATCGAGTCCTACGCGGTCGGCGTCGCGCTCGTGATCGGCGGGGTCGGCCTCGTCGCGAAGACCTTCATCCAGCGCGGCATCCAGCCCGACGACGCTCCCTTCCTGCTCACCCGGCGCGACCGTCTGATCGCGTTCACGCTCGGCGCCACCTGCGGCTTCGTCGTCGGCCTCACGTCGGTCGGCAGCGGCACGTTCTTCGGGCTCGTGATGGTGCTCGTCTTCCCCCTGACGCTGCCGAAGATCGTCGGGACCGACATCTTCCACGCGGCCGCGCTGCTCTGGGTCGCGGGCTTCGGGCACCTGGTCGCCGGCAACGTCGACCTGCGCACGATGGGGTGGCTGCTGACCGGCTCGATCCCGGGGATCCTGCTGACGAGCCAGTTCACCTTGAAAGTGCCCGATCGCGCGCTCCGTCTCGGCCTCGCGTCCGTCCTGATGCTGAGCGGGATCAAGCTGATCGACTTCTCCGGCGCCGACTGGGTGATCGCCGGCGGCGCAATCGCGGCCGGGATCGGCTTCGCGGCGTGGAGCCTGGTCGCTCGGCTGGGCCGGCGGCCACGGCCTGAAGCGGCTTCTTAGAGACCGGCGGGCGCGTCCTCACTAGGATGCGCCGAGCCATGCGGCTCGCTTGGGTCAGCTTCGATGTGATGGGCCGCGACTGCCTCGCGGCGGCGGCCGCGGCCGGAGCGGACGTGGTGGCCGTGGTCACCTTGCCGGGGCCGGTCGAGGCCGATCGCTCGGGACAGTGCTCGTTCGACGAGATCGCCTCCGAGCTCGGTGCGCGCCTGATCGAGACTGCGGACGTCAACTCGCCGGAGACGATCGCGGCGCTGCGCCAGGCCGAGCCGGACATGATCTTCGTCGTCGGGTGGTCGCAGCTCGTCCTGGACGAGTTCATCCGGCTTCCTCCACAGGGCGTGTTCGGGATGCATCCGACGCTGCTGCCGAGGCACCGCGGCCGCGCCGCGATTCCGTGGGCGATCCTGAGCGGACTCGCGAAGACCGGCGTCACGCTCTTCGAGATCTCGGACGGGACCGCGGACTCCGGCGCGATCGTCGGCCAGGTCGAGGTGCCGATCGCGCGCGACGAGACCGCGGAGACGCTCTACGCGAAGGTGACCGACGCGCATCTCGAGCTCGTGCGGCGCTACGTGCCCGAGCTCCTCGACGGGAGCGCGCCGCGGATCCCGCAGGACACGCGCCGCGCGAGCGCCTGGCCGAAGCGGATGCCTGCCGACGGGATCATCGACTGGGAGACGCGGGCGCCGTACCTCTACGACTGGGTGCGCGCGCAGACGCGGCCCTACCCGGGCGCGTTCACATACCTGGGCGACGAGAAGGTCGTCGTCTGGCGGGCGCGGCCGGTGGAGGTCGACGAAGCCGTCGCCGCCGGGACGATCGTCGGCCACGAGGGGGACGCGGCAGTCGTCGCCTGCGGCGAGGGCGGGCTCGTGCTCGAGGAGGTGGAGGGCGTGACCGGGCCGCTGCCGGTCGGAGCCCGGCTCGGATGAAGGTCCTTGTTTTCGCGGCGCATCCCGACGACGACGTGCTCGGCATGGGCGGGACGCTCTGCCTGCACGCGGCCGAGCGCGGCGACGAGGTTCGCGTCGTCTGCGTCACGGACGGCAGCTCGACGCAGTACCCGGACGACGCGGCGCGGCGGGAGCAGAAGAACCAGGAGGCGGTGCGAGCCGCGGGCGTCCTCGGCGTGACCGACTACGTCCATCTCGACCTGCCGGACATGCGGCTCGACACCCTGGCGCACGCGGAGCTGAACGCGGTCGTCGAGGAGCACGTGCGCGACTTCGGCCCGGCCGTCGTCTACACCGCGCACCCGGACGTGAACGCCGACCACCGCGCGCTCTTCGACTCGGTCGCCGTGGCGACGCGCCCGACGCCGGGGCAGCCCGTGCGGCGGGTCCTGACGTACGCGCCGACCTCCTCGACCGAGTGGACGCCGGCGGCGACGAACTGGTTCGTGCCGAACTGGTTCGTCGACGTGACCGCGACGATCGACCGCAAGCTGGAGGCGTTCGCGTGCTTCGAGACCGAGCGGCGCGACTACCCGCATCCGCGCAGCGAGCGGGCGCTGCGGGCGCACGCGGAGTTCTTCGGCGCGAGCGTCGGCTGCGAGTACGCCGAGCCGTTCGTGCTGGTCCGGAATGTCGACTGACCAGCCCCGTCGTGACCAGCCCCGCCGGGCCCACGTTCTCGTGGCGCTGGTCGTGGTGGGGCTCCTCGGCGGGACAGCGGCCGCCTTCGCGCTCACCGAGCAGCTGAAGCTCGAGCGCAGCCCGGTCTACCGGACGCGCGTCGGGAAGCTGCTCGGGCCGAACTGCCGCTGCGGGCTCGCGCGGATCCCGATCCGGTTCCTCCTGCGCAAGCGAGAGACGCTGACGGTCGTGATCGTCGACTCGCACGAGCGCGTCGTCCGGAATCTGCTCACGCGGACTCTGCGCCCGAAGGGCCTTCAGGCGCTCAGTTGGGACGGGCGCGACGACTCGGGACGCGTCGTCCCGGCCGGGGTCTACAAGCCTCGCATCCACCTGGCCCGGGACCGCCGGACGATCCTGATGCCGAACCCGATCACGGTGGACACGGCGGCGCCGACGGTCTCGGTCGGCTCGGCCCGGCCGCGCGTCTTCTCGCCGGACGGAGACGGGCGGAGTGATGTCGTGCGCATCCGCGTCCGCATGAGTGAGGCGGCTCGAGCGCTCCTGTTCGTGGACGGGAAGCTCGGCCCGCGGCTGCGACGGTACGGGACCGCGGGAGTGCTGCGCTGGTTCGGCTCGGGGCTGCCGGAGGGCCGCTACCGGCTCGTGGTCCGCGCCGTCGACCTCGCGGGCAACCTCTCGCAGCCGGTGCGCGCAGGGAGCGTGCGCATCCAGTTCGTCTCGGTGCGTCCGCACGTGCTCCACGCGTCGGCCGGAGCGCGGGTCGGGTTCAGGATCCGGACGCAGGCGCGACGCGTTCGCTGGCGCCTCGGCCACGCAGGTGGCGCCTCGGCGGCCGGGCTGCTCGTGGTTCGCGCGCCGCGGCCCGGCCGCTACGTCCTGGAGGTGACGGCGAACGGCCACTCGGCGCGGGCCGTCCTGATCGTCGGGAGCCATGGATGAGCGCTGACCTCGCACGCGCGGCGGGGCCGATCGGCGCCGCCGGGCTCGTCGTCCTGATGCTCGCGCCGGCGCGCTACCAGCGGCTCGGCGGGCTCGCCGCCTGGGCGATCGGCGCCGCGGTGCTGGCGGCCTACCTTGCGCCAAGCGGGCACGTTGCTCTTCTCGGAGCCGCGGCTGTCGCAGGCCTCCTCCTCGCCGCGGCCGGCGCGTACGTGCTGCGCCGCTGGCCCTGGCTGCTGGCACTCGCGACGCTCGCCTGCGTACCGGCGCGGATCCCGGTGACGATCGGCTCGACGGAGGCGAACCTGCTCGTCCCGCTCTACGCGGTCGTCGCCGCAGCCGCGCTGGCCCTCGCCTGGGACTTCGTGCGCGGAGACGAGCGACGCCGCGAGCTCGGCCCAGTCGCACTCCCGCTGGCCGTCTTCGTCGCCTGGACCGGCCTCTCGCTCGCATGGAGCCAGGACGTGCGTCAGGGCGCGATCGAGCTGCTCGCGTTCTACCTTCCCTTCGGCCTGATCGCCGTCTCGCTCTCGCGGCTCCACTGGCGCGCGCGCTGGGTGACCGCGCTCTACGTCGAGCTCGCCGTGATGGGCCTGATCTTCGCCGCGGTCGGGATCGAGCAGTGGATCACGCGCGACATCTTCTGGAACCCCAAGCTGCTCGTCGGCAACACGTACGCGCCCTTCTACCGCGTCAACTCGGTCTTCTGGGACCCGTCGATCTACGGCCGCTTCCTGGTTGTCGCGATCCTGGCGACACTGGTCGTGGCTCTGCGCAGCCGCTCCGAGCGTGCGCTGCTCGGGGCCGCCGCCGGGATCGCGCTCGTCTGGGTCGGCCTGCTCTTCTCGTTTTCGCAGTCGAGCTTCCTCGCGCTCATCGCCGGAGTCGTGCTCGCGGTCGTGTTCGCGTGGGGACGGCGGGCGATCGCGCTCATCGTGATCGGCGCCGTCGTGTTCCTGATTGCGGCGGCCGCGGCGCCGAACGTCCGCCACGCCCTCCTCCACCGTACGAACGGCGGCGTGAACCGCGTGACGAGCGGCCGCTCGAAGCTCGTCACGAACGGCGTCAAGATCGCTGTCCACCACCCCGCTGTCGGCGTCGGCGTCGGCGCCTTCAAGCACGCGTACGCGAAGCAGGCACACCTGCGCTCGAAGGAGTCGAGCGCAGGCGCCTCGCACGACACGCCGATCACCGTCGCCGCCGAGACGGGCATTGTCGGGCTCGCGCTCTTCGCCTGGCTGGTCGTCAGCGGCCTGGCCCTCGCCTTCCGGCGGCGCAACGGCGACCTCGCCGGGATGACGGCGCTCGCGTGCGGCATCGTCCTCGCCGCGATCGGCGTCCACAGCCTCTTCTACAACGCGTTCTTCGAGGACCCGACCGTCTGGGGCGTGCTCGGCCTGGCGGCCGTGGCGTCGCGGGTGCCGCTAGCGGGCCGCAGTGACGAGCGCCCGCAGCCGTCGCAGCTCGACCGGCAAGTAGAACTTGAGCGGGAGCAGGATCAGCGGGTAGACGGCCGTCAGCGCGACGGCGCCGGCGAGCGGCACGTCGAGCGCCTTCCCGAGCACGGTTAGCCCGACCGCGGCCCCGACGACCAGCGCGACGCGCCGCCACTGGTACGGCACGCGGAACACCTGCTGCGCGCGGTACGTCATCCCGAGGAACATCACGACGTAGGCAACGAGCGTCGCCGCGGCGGCGCCCATCATCCCGTAGGGCGGGATCAGCGCGAGGTTGACGACGATGTTGACCGCGGCAGCGAACCCGGTCACGACCCAGTTGAACTGCGTCGCCTTGGCGCGGCCGATCCCGATCGACATTACGTTGAACGCGATGAATGCCGTGCCGCCGAAGACGAGCAGCGGGACGACGCGCGAGCCCTCGTAGAAGCGCGGGGTCGCGAGCAGGCGGACGAGCCACGGCGCGAGCAGCGAGAGGGCGAGCGAGAGCCAGCAGCAGATGTAGAGCACGTACGTCAGCACGAACCCGTACGCGCGCTTGGCCTCCCGGTCGTCGTCGATCGAGTACGCGAACGCCGGCCAGGCCGTGCGGAACGCGATCAGCAGGATCAGGAGCGCGCTCGAGATTCGCACGCCGACCGAGTAGAGGCCCACCTCCGCTGTGCCTTTCAGCTTCAGCAGCAGGAACCGGTCGGCCAGGTCGACCGCCCAGAGCGCGAGCCCGGACGGGACGAGCGGCAGGCCGAACCGCTGCATCTGCCGGAAGAGCTCGCGGTCGAACTCGAGCCCGAGCTGGTAGCGCCGGTAGCCGAGCAGCACGAGGTAGACGACCAGCGTCCCCGTGAAGTTGCCGATCAGGACGCCGATCGCTCCCTTGTGCCAGACCGCGACGAGCAGGATCGTCGAGCCGACGGTGATCAGGACGTTCGCGACCGTCGCGATGACGAACTCGACCGAGCGCTCCTCGACCCGGAAGAGCGAGGTCAGCTGCTCGTAGTTCATCTGCGCCCAGACGAGGACGAACGCGGCGCGGACGAGGTTCGCGTGAGCGTGCGTCGAGAAGAGCAGCTCCGAGATCTGCCCCGCGAAGATGGCGCCCAGCACGAGGCCGGTCGTCGCCGCGGCCATCGTGAACCAGAAAGACGTGCGCACCACCGTCACGCGGCCGGCGTCGTCCTTCGCGTCGAAGTAGAAGCGGAAGAACGCCATCGAGATCCCGGCGCGGAAGACGATCACGAGCACGATCGAGAGCGCGACGAGCGTGTCGACGGCACCGAGCTCGCTGCGGTCCAGGTAGCGCGTGACGACCGGCAGCAGGAGGACGCCGATCAGGCGCGAGACGACGGCGCCCAGGCCGTAGATGGCCGAGTGCTTGCCGAGCCGCCAGAGCTGTTGCGCTAGCACGCCCCCGATTGTGGCGAAATGGGCCGTCGCTAGACTCCCGCGCGTGGCTCTGAGCGGCAAGAAGATCCTGCTGACGGGCGGTGCGGGGTTCATCGGGACCTCGCTCGCGCGGCGGCTGGTGGAGGACAACGAGCTGGTCGTCCTCGACAACCTGCACCGCGATTCGCTGACTGGCACGGACCTCGCGGAACATCAGAACTTGCGGTTCGTCCAGGGCGACGTCCTCGATCTCGACCTGCTGCGCGAGCTCAGCGAGGGCGCGACGCACGTCATCCACATGGCTGCGATCGCGGGAGTGGACAAGGTGCTCGAGAGCCCGGTCCGGACGATGCGCGTCAACCTGATCGGCACCAGCAACGTGCTCGAGGCCGCGCACGAGGCCGGCGGCGTCGAGCGCCTGGTCGACTTCTCGACGAGCGAGGTCTTCGGGACGCACGCCTACAAGGTCGAGGAGACCCACGTGACGAGCCAGGGCTCGGTCGGCGAGGCGCGCTGGACCTACGCGGTCTCCAAGCTCGCGGGCGAGTACCTCGCGCACTCGTACTTCGACGAGTACGGGCTGCCGGCCGTCTCCGTGCGCCCGTTCAACGTCTACGGGCCCGGGCAGGTCGGCAGCGGCGCGATCCACCACTTCACCGTGCGCGCGCTCTCCGGCGAGGAGCTCGTGATCCACGGCGACGGCTCGCAGATCCGCGCCTGGTGCTTCGTCGACGACGTGGTCGAGGCGCTGCTCCTCGTGCTCGAGCGCGAGGAGGCGGTCGGGCAGGTGTTCAACATCGGCAACCCGCGCTCGGTCGTGACGGTCTACGACCTCGCCGAGCGGATCCGACGGCTGGCGGGCTCGGAGTCCGAGATCGTCTTCAAGCCGCTGCACTACACCGACGTCGAGATGCGGATCCCGAACGTCGACAAGGCGCAGAAGCTGCTCGGCTGGGAGCCGCACGTCGACCTCGACGACGGCCTCGGGCGCACGATCGCCTGGTACCGCGAGCGGCAGCCCGTCCAGAGCCTGGCTTCGCAGGCGTGAGGTTCCTCGTCCTGGCCGCGGCGCTGGCCGTCGTGGCCGTGCCGGGGGCAGCGGGGCAGTCGGTCTCGCGGCCGGTGCTGCTCGGCTACGGGCCTGCCGTGATCAGCCCGAACGGGAACGGCGTCCACGACACGCTGACGCTGCACGTGCAGGCGAGCGGCCCGGTCGACCTTCACGCGTACGTCTGGGGCGGCCGGCTGCACGGCTGGCGGGAGGTCCGAACCGGCGTGAGCGGAACGGGCACGCTCAGGTGGACCCCGTCCGCGCTTGGCGACGGAAGCTACGTCGTAACCGTCTGTTCCAAGGATCGGGGTAGGCGGCTCGCCGCGGTCATCCCACGGGCCGAGCAGCGGCCGGGGGCGGCCGAGGACACCGTCTCGCGGCCGCCGTGGCGCTACTCCGGGTGTCTTGCGGAGCCGAGGGTCATCCGCGTCGAGCGGCTCGCGGCCTACGTCGACTCGACGCACAGCTTCGAGCCGGGCTCCCGACCCCCGCTGCTCGTCTCGGCAGACGGCGGCCGGGCGACCGTCACGCTCGCCGGGGACTGCTCGACCCGCCCCTTCGTCGGCCGCGCGCTCCCGCGCGCGTCTGCCTCGGGCCTCTACCACTACGTCGTCGGCGATCCAGCCGGCGACGAGTTCCGCGCCCCCGTCGTGCTCCGCAACGGCGCCTTCCCTGTCGATCACCCGCCGCCGCACACGGCGCTCGTCGTCTGGCCCTACCTGACCTGGCGCGCGTACAACTCGTACGACGCCGATCTGAACGGGATCCCGGACAGCTGGTACCACTTCTGGCGGAACCGCCGCGTCTCGCTCCGCGGAGCGATCGTCCCCGGGGGTCAGGAGGACGACTACAAGGCCGCGCTTCCGTTCTCCCAGTGGCTCTGCGCGCGCCACCCGCGCGTCCAGAGCGTGACCGACGTCGAGCTCGGGCGCCTGCCGCTGTCCGTGCTGCGGCGCTACCGGGCGATCGTCTTCCCCGGGCACAGCGAGTACTACGAGCCGCACACCTGGAAGCTGCTGCGCGACTACCGCGACCAGGGCGGCCACCTCGTCTTCCTGCAGGCGAACCCGTTCTACCGCCAGGTGAAGCTCGTCAAGGACCGCAACGCGATGGTCATGACCGACTTCGATGCGCGCGACCGCGGGTACTCCGACTTCGCGCTCGCGGGAGTCGGCTACGACGGCTGCTGCTTCCCGAAGTCGCGCGCGGCGCGCTACGTCTCGGCCACCGGCGCCGCCTACACGCGCGTCCGCTGGCTCTTCCGCGGGACCGGGATCGGCCCCGGCCAGGCGTTCGGCTACGCGGGCTCCGAGAGCGACCGGATCGATCCCGAGCTCTCGCCGCCCGGTCGCGTCGTCGCGGCCGAGGCGGTCATCCCCGGCAACTACGGCGTCGTGAACGCGGCGCTCGTCTGGTCGCGGGCGGGGCGCGGCGAGGTGTTCGCGACCGGCAACTACAGCTTCCTGAGAATGCAGAGGGCTCTCACGTGGACGCTGCTCGACAACGTCTGGCGCAAGCTGGTCTCGTAGCGGTCGCTGCTGCTCGCGGGCTGCGGCTCCTCGGCGCCGCCGCACAGGGCTGCCCTGCGGCTCGCGCTGCCCGTGCTGCCGCGGACGCTCGATCCGGCGAAGGCGGGCGACATGCCCTCGCTGAACGTGACGCATGAGCTCTACGCGGGCCTGACGCGCTTCTCGGGGCGCGGAGTCGTTCCCGACCTCGCGGAGTCGTGGGACGTTCGGCAGGGCGGGCTCGTCTGGGTCTTCCACCTGCGCAAGAACCTGCGCTGGAGCGACGACCGGCGCTTGACGGCGCAGGACGTCCGGCGCTCGTGGCTGCGCGCGCTCTCGCCCGCGACGGGAGCGCCTCTGGCCGGGCCGGATCTCGGGATCGTCCGCGGCGCGCGCGCGTACCACGCGTCGGGCCGTGGGCCGGTCGGGATCGAGGCTCCGGACGACCGGACGTTGCGCGTGACGCTGCAGCACCCCATTCCCTGGCTCGACCAGCTCGTCGCTCACCCCATCGCCGCGGCCTACCGGCCGGATGCCTACAGCGGCCCGTTTCGACTTGCCGGCCGAAACGTCCTCGACCGGAACTTCAACTACTGGGACGCGGACGCGCTGAAGTCGGGCCGCCTCGTCCTGACGACGAAGACAAAGGGCGCAGACGCGATTCTCCCCCGCGGCCTCGCTCCGCCCGGGCTCCCGTGGGTGCAGACCGCGAAGCCGCCAAGCGGCCCCGGCTGGCGCAAGCTCCCGACGCTCTCGCTGCAACTGCTCTGGATCCGGCCGGGGCGGGTCGACAGCGTCCTTCGGGGGATCTTCGGGGCGACGCTCTCGAAGGAGGGTCTGATCGCCCTCGTTCCCCCCGCGATGCCCGGACGGGCTGAAGTCACGCGCACGGTGTCGCAGCCACAGCTCAACGACACGCTCACCACGCCGCAGACCCTGACGCTCGCCTACTCCAGCCATGACGCGCTCGCTCCTAAGCTGGTGAGGAAGCTCAGCCGGTGGCTCGCGTCCATGAATCTCACGGTCGATGCTCGTGCCGGCTCGGCCAAAGACGCGGATCTCGTCCTGCTCGGCTGGAGCCCCAAGATCTTCGACGCCTACAACATCTTCGACCTCTTTCCCTGCGGCTCGGCGTTCAACGTGGCGCACTGGTGCGATCCCACGTACGACGCGCTCATGCGCCGCGCGGTGCGGACGCTGGACGACGGACCGCGCCGGCAGGTCGAGGGTCGGATTCTGCGCAAGCTGCTCCAGGCGGTGCCCGCGGTCCCGGTGGGTCAGCCACCGGAGTACGTCAAGCTGCGGCCGGGCGTGCGCGGGTTCTCGTGGTCGCCGATCGGCTTCTACGAGCTCTCGGGCCTGACGCGCTCGTAGATCTCGAGCACCTGCTTCGCGACCTCCGTGTGCGAGTGCACCCGCTCGACGTAGGCGCGGCTGCGGCGGCCGTGCTCGGGGAGGGTCTCGCGCCGCTCGATCAGGCCCGCGAGGACGTCCTCCAGATCCGTCTCGGACGCGCGGACCAGCGGTAGCTCGAGCCCGAACGCCTCCTCGGTCTCGGCGGCGGCCTCCTCGTCGAGGTGGACGACGACGGGCTTGGCGAGCGCCATCGACTCGATCGCGAGCATCCCGTACCAGCCGATCCGCAGCTGGTCGATCACGATGTCGGCCGCCGCGTAGCGCAGGCGCGCCTCGCGGTTCGGGACGCCCTCGATCAGGTCGAGCTCGATCGGGGCGCCCTTGGCGCGCAGCGACTCGACGGCGGCCAGAACCGTGTCTGTGCCCTTGACCGCCCGCTTGCTCGGCGCGTGCGCGACCCGCAGCACGTCGCCCGGCTCGACCGGCGCCGGCTCCCACGCGGCGAGATCGATAGCCGGGTGGACGACGTCGTAGTCCGGCCACGGGCCGCGTGGGGCGAGGCGCCTCGTGAGGTAGCTGCCGACGATCACAGCGTCGGCGGAACTGAGATAGCGCACATCCGAGGCTGGCCGCCCGCGCAGGTCGGAGCCCCACGACTGGAAGACGATCCCCTTCCGCGCCAGCCGCAGCGCCGGCAGGTTCAGCCTCCGCGGCAGAAGCGTCAGCCCGGCGTGGAAGTGGAAGACGTCGAAGCGCGGCAGCGCCTTGGCGAACGCGCGCAGCTGCTTCGGCAGGTTGAACGGGACGCTCGACAGGCGGCTCGTGTCGCGCAGCTCCAGGTTCACGTCGAAGCCGCGCTCGAAGGGCCGCTCGTTGAAGACGAGCAGCGTGCTCTCGACGCCGAGCTCGCGCAGGCCCTGCGAGATCGCGCCGGGGCCGCCGGCGATGTTGATCGGCGAGTGGAGGACTCTCAACCGACCGGCTGCTCGACCGCGATCACGACGTCGAGCGCCCGGAGCGCGCGGTCGGTGAGGTCGTCGAGCTCGTCCTCGCCGGCGGCCGTGAGGACGAGGTAGCCGAGCCGTTCCGCGCCCGAGGTCAGCGGCGGCAGCACCATGCCCTCGCGCCAGTAGAAGCCGGCCTCGTGGACACCGTCGAGCGCGAGGGCGGGGGAGGCGTCGAGGCGAACGATCCGGCCGGGCGGCGAGACGACGAACCGCACCTGGCCGTTCGTCGCGACGGCCTCGCCGCGGCGCAGGTCCTCTGCGCCGAGCTCGCCGAGCGCCCAGAGAACATCGGCGCGGATCGCGTCGAAGCCGGTCACGAGCCTGGCGAGCTCCGCGTCCTTGCCGCCGCCGAGGCGCGCGCCGACCTCGATCACGAAGTCCTCGCGAACCTGGACATAGGACGGCCCGGTCTCGATCCCGACCGCCGCGCTCGCCCGGTGCGCGAGGTCGAACAGCTCCCGTTCGCGCTCCTCGGAAAGCCCGGAGGGATAGCGGTGCGCGATGCAGACGCCGAGTGGCGGCGGCGGATGGAGCAGCCGCTTCGTGATGCTCATCGGGAAGTACTCGCCGTCGAGCAGGAAACCGTTGATCGTGAGCTCGTCGCCCTCGAGGTAGCGCTCGAGGACGACGGCGCCGGTGCGCGACGCGGCTAGCGCGCGCTCGAAGGCCGCCGGGATCTCTTCGGGCGTGCGCACCTCCGTGACACCGCGCTGCGCGGAGCCGTCGACGGGCTTCAAGACGGATGCGCCCTCGAACGCGGCCGCTGCGTCCTCGGCGCTCGCGACCTCGCGGCCCGTCGCGGTCGGGACTCCGGAGGCCTCGAACGCGGCGCGCATCTCGCGCTTGTCGGCGACTGTCTCGGCAGTGCGGACGGGAAGGCCGGGGAGCCCGAGCCGCTCCGCCAGTCGCGCGGTGGGGAGCACGGCCTGGTCGGAGCCCATCGTCGCGACCGCGGCGGGCTCGACCTTGTGCGCGCGGAGGTCGTCGAGCACCGCGTCGACCTCGACGAAGTTCCGGACGATTCCGATCTCGGCCTCGGCGAGCAGCGGTGCGGTCTCGGCTCCGTCCACCACGCAGACCTCGTGTCCGAGGGCCCGCGCCTGCTCGAGCAGGCCGAGCTGCGAGCGCGAGCCGCCGACGAGGACGAACGCGGGTCTCACGCCGCGGGCGCCGCTTGCCACGACTCGAGCAGCAGGCGCAGGCCGTCCTCGAGCCCGACCTCGGGCTGCCAGCCGAGAGCGCGGAGTCGCGCGACCGAGATCTGGGGCGACACGCGCCGGGGCGGCGGCTCAACGACCTCGATCAGCTCCTCGGAGGCGCCGGCGATCGTGCAGACGAGCCGGGCGGCATCGATCAGCGCGACCGGGTCGGCGTCGCTGCCGATGTTGAAGACGTCGTCTTCGCCGGACTCGAGCGCAAGGCGGATGCCGCGCACGATGTCGCCGATCCAACACCAGGTGCGCTCCTCGCCACGGAAGACGGGCATGGGTTCGCCGCGCTGGGCTTGCTGGAGCATCGTCGGCAGCGCGCCCTTGCCCTGGCCGGGCTCGACACCCGGGCCGTACGGGCTCGCGAGCCGGAGGATCAGCAGGCGCTCGGGCGCGTGGAGGCGCGCAATCTGCTCGCCCCAGAGCTTCGTCAGCGTGTAGAGGCTCTGCGGCGCGGGCGGCGTCTCCTCATTCGCGGTGGCCGCAGGCCCGTACACGTCGGTCGTCGAGACGTAGGCGAGCCGCGCGCCGTGCACGGCGGTGGCGCGCGCGACCTGGATCGTCGCGAGCACGTTCGAGCGCAGGGCGAGCTCCGGCTCTTCCTCACAGCGGACGACGCCGATGCGAGCCGCCGCGTGGACGACGAAATTGGGCCGCGCCTCCGCGATCGCGCGCTCGGCCACACCCTCGTCCGCGAGGTCGCCGTCCGCCCGTTCGAGCGGGAGGACCTCGTAAGCTCGCTCCCCGTGACGCAGCTCCTCCACGAGCGCGCGCCCGACGAAGCCCGACGCTCCCGTGACGAGGACTCTCATCGCGGGCGAGTCTACTGGCGCGCCTGCGCGCTCCTGGGCTCTGCGCTGCTGCTCGCCGGCTGCCACGGTTCGTCGAAGAAGCATCCGTCCCCGAAGCCGCCGCCCGCCGCGCCGAAGCTGACCTTCCGCCAGCTGGATTCGATGCAGCAGCGCCTCGTCGCCGACTACGAGCCGGTCAGTCGCGCGCTGACCGCGTACGAGATCGCGTACCGCGACCGGAGAAACCTGCCGGCCGCGACCCGCTCGTTCCGGCGAGTGGTGGCGACGGCGTTCGCGCGGCTACGCAGGGATCGAGCAACGGGCGAAACCGCTCGGGCCAGGAAGCTCCTGATCGACGGCTTGGGCGCGCGCGAGACAGCCCTCGAACAGCGGCCCGGGAGCCGCGCCTACACGAGCGCGTGGAACCGCTCGGTGGTGGACGCGCGCCGGGCGCTGACGCTGATGCAGGACATCCGCGACCGCGCCCGGCTCATTCCGCTCCCGGAGGACTCGATCAGCTGAGCGACTGAGCAGTCTCCTCGAGCAGGTCGAGCGCGTCCTGGAGGCCGTCCTCCATCCCGGACTCGATGATCGCGTCGCGCGCGACCTTGCTCGTCGCCTGGATCAGCAGCGTGAGCTCGGTGCGGCCCTCGCCGGCATCCGCGAACGTCGCCGTGTTGACGGTGCTGCCCTGCTCCTCGGTGACGCCTTCGGGCAGGCCCTCGTAGACCTCCCTCGTCACGATCCGCTCGTCCGGGACGATCTCGACGTACTCGCCGTGGAAGGCGACCTCGAACCCGTCGGGAGTCACCATCGCGTAGCGCCACTTGCCGCCGACGCGCAGGTCGATCTCGCAGGCGGTGACCTCGCCGCGCTTCGCGTGCCACCAGCGGCGCACGAGCTCCGGGGTCGTCATCGCCTTGTAGACGAGGTGCCTCGGCGCGTCGAACTCGCGCGTGATCAGGATCTGCTCGTCGGTCGGGAGCGTCAGCTTTGCGCTCCGGCTAGTCGTCACGTTCATCACCTTCCTCCTTCTGCTTGAGGTCCTCGAGCACGTCGTCCATCAGCTCGAAGCGGTCGGACCAGGTCTGCTCGTACTCCTTGACCCAGTCGTGGATCGGCTTGAGCGCGCGGCCGTTCAGCCGGTAGAGCCGCTCGCGCCCCTGTGAGCGCACGTCGACCGCGCCGACCTCGCGGAGCACCCGCAGGTGCTTGGAGACCTGCGGTTGGCCCAGACCCAGCCGGCGGACGAGGTCGTTCACCGGCCGCTCGCCTTCCGCGAGGACGTCGAGGATCTGCCGCCGCCGCGGCTCGGCGATCGCGTTGAACGCGTCTGCGGTCGTCGCTGCCCGTGCCATGGCGCGCACCTTACATACCCATATAGGAATATGTCAAGCGCCTAAATCACGAGGCGTGCTCTCGTGCGCGAGCCAGATGCGCCGTGGCGCGAGCTGGGTCAGCGCTGCGGCGGCCTCGTTCGCAGGCTCGTCGAACTCCGCCCAGCTGTACGCCACGTCCCCGGCGACGACCGCGAGCCCGTCCTCCGTGTCGACGAGGACGGACTGGTGCCCGGGTGTGTGGCCCGGCGTCGGCAGCACACGAACGCCCGGCGCGAGCTCGCGTGCCCCGTCCAGCTCGACGTACTCCGCGCCCTCGAACTCGACCCACTCGTGAACCGTGTAGTCCTCCGCGCGTGCAGCCTCGCGCTCGAGCCGCTGCACGTAGATCGGGGTGCCGGGAACAGCCGGTTCCCGCCGCAGTGGTCGAAGTGCAGGTGCGTGTTCACGACGAACGCGACGTCCCGCGGGATCGCCTCAGGGTCGAAACGGGGCGACCACTGCTCGTCGATCTCCGGCGTCGACTCGATCAGCCCGGTGTCGACCAGAATCCGGCCCTCCGGGTGGTCGATCACGTGGAGGAAGCCCGGCCAGCGCTCGCCCTCGACGAGCACGTCGCCGTAGCGGATCGCCCTGACGTCTGAGAGCTTCGTCGTCCTCGAGCTTCGTGGTCAGGCGCGGCGGAGCAGCGCGTAGCCGTCTCTCAGGAAGGGCGTCCGGTCGACGAGCGCAGCGATCTCGTCCGGGAGGAAACGGCCTTCCTCGGTGATAACGCAGTCGATCAGCTCCGGTGACGTCAGGTCGCGGTCGTCGCTGAGGGGAGGCGCGTCCGAGACGGGGATCGGCGCGAGCTTGATCACCTCGCATGCGACGAGCGTCGGAACGCCTTGATCGGCCGCAGCCTCCGCCAGCTCGCGCGTGCCCTGCTTGTTGCAGAGGTTGCCGCAGCGAAAGACGGTGTCGGCGCCGAGAAGCAGCAGCGTCGCCCATTCGAGCTGTGCCGGAGCGGCTCTGTCGTCCACGAGCTCGACGTCGAGCCCGGCGCCGCGCAGGCCCTCTGCGAAGGCGCGCCCTTCTTCCTGGGGCGACGAGACGGTGCAGATCACACGCGCCGGCGGCGTCCGGACGAGCGCCTCGCGCACGGTCGCCGAGGCCGAATGCGTCAGAACGACGGCGTCGTTCAGCCGCTCCTGGAGCTGGATCGCGATCGAGGCGGCCGCGCGGCCGGCGCCATCGACGAGCGACTGGGACTCCTCGCGCACCATCTGTCGCAGCTGCTCGGGGTCGAGGTGGGCCTCGCGGTGGGCCGCGGCGAGCACGCGTCCAACCGCTCCCGCCACGGCGCCGATCCCGGGCCGGCTCGTCGCGAGCTCGCGCCCGGCCGCGAGCAAGTGCTGGAGCAGCTCCTCTCCGCTCGCGGCTTCCTGCTCCGCGACGTCCACGAGGGCCTCGACGGCCCGGCAGGCCATCCAGTTTCCGCCATGGTTGCGGTCGGAGCGAAGCTCCTCGATCCGCTCCCCGAGGACGGTGGACACGTCCGGATTCTCGCAGAAGAGGGCACCGTCGCGTGGCCGCCCCACAATGGCACTAGGTGGAACGCTTGCTCGTTCTCGGAGCAGGCCCGGCTCAGCTCGGCCTGCTCGCCGCCGCCCGCGCGCGGGGTCTCTTCGTGATCGCGGCCGACCGCGACCCGCTCGCGCCGGGCTTTGCGTACGCCGACCGCCGCGCGATCGTCCCCGTGGACGACGAGCCCGCCCTCGAGCGCCTGGCCGAGGCCGAGCGCGTGGACGGCGTGATTGCGCCCGGCCCGGAGGCTCCCGTCGGCGCTGCGGCGCGCGTCGCCGCCCGGCTCGGCCTGGCGCATCCGCTCTCGCCGGAGACGGCCGTGCTCTCGTCCTCGAAGCTTCGCCAGCGCGAACGGCTCGCCTCGGCGAACGTTCCCCAGACCGGCTGGCAGGTCGTCTCCGAGCCCGACGAGGTCGTCCGCGTCCCTTGCCTCGTGCGGCCGCCCGACCGCCCGGGAAGAGGCGCCCGCTCGCTGGTCCGTTCCTCGCGCGAGCTCCGTGCCGCGCTCAAGTCCGCGCTGCGGGCGTCGCGGCTCGGGCTCTGCCTCGTCGAGGAGGTCGTCGAGCAGCCGGTCGTGACGGTGACCGCGTTCTCCCGCGAGGGGCTCTTTCGCCCTCTGGCAGCGACCGACCGCGTCGAGGAGAGCGAGCTCTGGGAGAGCGACCAAGCCGCCCTCGCCGCCGAGCTCGCCGCGACCGCCGCGGAGGCTCTCGGCATCCACGAAGGCTTGAGCGTCACCCGCGTCCGGCTCGATCCGGACGGCGCGAAGGTGCTCGACCTGAATGCGTGCGTCGGTCCAGGCGAGGCCGAGCTCTGCCGCGCCGCGCTCGGGATCGACCTCTACTCCCTCGCGCTTGCCGGTGCCCTCGGCGAGCCGGTCTCGGAGCGCCGCCTCCGCCCGCGGCGGCGCGCCCACGCGGCCTGCGTTCGCTTTCTGCCCGACGGCGAAGCGGTGCTCGCGACGGCCGAGACGCGCGAGGAGGCTCACCGCCGGGCGAATCGTGCAGCCGAGTGCATACGCTTCCCGGCGGCCGATGCCCAGGTTGTCTGAGTGAAGAAGCGGTCCGTCCGCATCGCGGCGACGCTCGTCGTCACCGGCCTCTGCACCGCGTACATCGTCTGGAAGATCGACCTCCGGCAGGTGCTGCACATCCTCGCGCACGCCAGCTTCGGCTACTTCGCGCTCGCGCTCGCGATCATGGTGCTGTCGGTGTGGCCGATGGCCTGGCGCTGGCAGCGGCTGCTCGAGGCGCGCGGGATCGTCGACCGGCTGAGCTGGCTCGTTCGCGCGTACTTCGTCGCGTACACGGCGGGACAGGTGCTTCCGACTGCCGTCGGGGGCGACGCTGTGCGGATCTTCGAGACGGCCAAGCGCCACCCGGGGCAGGGCGGGCCGGTCGCCGGCTCGGTGCTGCTCGAGCGCGCGCTCGGCGGCGCGGCCACGCTCACGCTCGCCGGCGTCGGCTTTGCGCTCGCGCTGGGCCGCTACGACGTCGGCGCCTACCTCTGGATCGAGCTCGCGTTCGTGGTCGGGACCGTGGTCCTGGCGGTGGCCCTCTTCTCGCGCCGCGTGCGCCCGGTGCTCGCCAAGACGGTCCCGCTGCTGCGCAAGCTCCGCCTCGAGCGGCCGATCCGGGCGACCTACGAGGGCATTCACGCGTACCGCCACCACCCGCGTCTGCTCGCCGGCGTGTTCGCGCTGACGGTCGCCGTCCAGTCGGTGCGCGTGCTCGCGATCTGGTGCGCGGGGAAGGCGGTCGGCGTCGAGCTTTCGCCGCGGCCCTACTACGTGATGGGTCCGCTGCTCTTCCTCGTGCTGCTGATGCCGTTCACGGTCAACGGGATCGCCGTGCGCGAGTCGTTCTTCGTCAGCTTCCTCGGCCGGCTTGGCGTGGACCCCGACAAGGCCTTCGCGACCGGTTTCCTCTTCTTCGCGGTGACGCTCTGCCTGTCCGTGCCGGGCGGCGTCATGCTCGGCTGGCAGAGCGTGCGCGGCCTGATGAAGCCTCGCCCCCAGCAGCACCATGGCTGACGTCTCCGTCGTCGTGGTCACCTACAACGCGCTGCCCTGGCTGGAGCGCTGTCTCGGGAGCGTGCTCGACTACGAGACGATCGTCGTCGACCACGGCTCGACGGACGGAACGCTCGAGCTCGTGCGCGAGCGCTTCCCCGAGGTGCGGCTGATCGGGCAGGAGAACCGCGGCCTCGGCGGCGGCTCGAACACGGGCATGCGCGTCGCGTCGGGCGATTACTTCCTGCTGCTCAACTCGGATGCGTGGGCGCTCGGGGACGCCGTCGAGCGGCTCGTCCTCTTCGCCGAGGACAACCCGGCCGCCGCCGTCGTCGGGCCCAAGCTGCTCAACCCGGACGGCTCGCTGCAGCGGACCGTGCGGGGATTCCCGACGCTCTGGCGGCTCTCGACCGAGTACTTCTTCCTGCGGAAGCTCGGGCCGCGGACGCGCGCGCTGAACGCGTTCTACGGGTCGCGCTTCGACCACGACGAGGTGCGCGAGGCCGAGTTCCTGATGGGCGCCTGCCTGCTCGTCCGGCGCCAGGCCGCCGATACGGTAGGCCTCTTCGACGAGGACTTCTTCATGTTCAGCGAGGAGACGGACTGGCTCTACCGCTTCCGGCAGGCGGGGTGGAAGGTGCTCTTCTACCCCGGCGCGGAGTTCGTCCACGTCGGCGGCGCTACGACCTCGCAGAACTGGGGCCCGATGTACCGGGAGCAGCTGCGCGGGCACCTGCGCTTCCTGGCCAAGCACGGCTCCGAGCGCGACGCCGAGCGGGCGCGGCGCCTGCTGCTCGCCTCGATGCGGCTGCGGTCGGTCGCGTTCCGGGGCCCGCGGCGGCAAACCTCGCGCGAGGCGGCTCGCTGGCTCTCGCGAGGCAGCGCGCGGGAACTGCTGGAGGAGTCGTGATCAAGGAGCGGATCGCGGGGGCGGTTCGGCCGGCGGCGATCGTCGTCGACGTCGGCTGGGTGAACGGGCTCGCGGCGATCCGGTCGCTCGGCCGGGCGCACGTGCCGGTCGTCGCGGTCGATCACCGCGAGAGCGCGCTCGGCTTCCGCTCGCGCTATGCGGTGCCGGTCCTCTCGCCCGACCCACAGGACGAGGACGCGTTCGTCGAGTTCCTCGCCCGCCTCTCCGAGGAGCTCGAAGGGCCGATCCCGGTCTTCCCGACGCACGACGAGCCGCTGAACGCGATCGCGCGCGGGGCGGCGCGGCTCGGCGAGCGCTTCCGCTATCCGTTTCCGCCCTGGGAGGTGCTGCAGCGGATCCAGAGCAAGCGCTCGCAGCTCGAGGCTGCGGAGAGCGGCCGGGATCCCGGTCCCGCGCTGGGCGACGACGAGCGCGGCCGCAGACGAGCTCGGCTACCCGGTGCTCGTGAAGCCGTCCTCCACCGAAGGGTTCAAGCGGCGCTTCGGCCGCCAGGCGTTCCGCTGCGAGACGCGCGCCGAGGTCGAGGAAGCCTTCGCAGAAGCCGCCGAGTACGAGCCGCTCGTCCAGGAGTGGATCCCGGGCGGTGACGAGGAGCTCTACACGCTCGGCAGCTACCTCGACCGCGACGGCGAGCCGCTCGGCCTCTTCTGCGGCCGCAAGCTGAGGCAGACGCCGCCGGGAGTCGGGACCTGCCGCGTCGGCGAGGCGGTCTGGGTCGACGAGGTCGTCGACCACGGGCTGGCGTTCCTGCGCGCGCTTGGGCATGTCGGGCCTTTCGCAGGTCGAGTTCAAGCGCGACCCGCGCGACGGCAGCTACCGCCTGATGGAGGTCAACCCGCGCCTGTGGCAGTGGCATGGGCTCGCGGCCGCGTGCGGCGTCGACTTCCCGCGGATCGCGTACGAGGACCTGGTCGGCGAAAAGCCGGATCCGGCCCGCATGAACGGGCAGCGCAGGCGCTGGGCGATCACGCTCCTCGCGGGAGAGCGGCCGGCGCTGCAGCGCCCGCCATACGTGGACGCGGTCTTCGCGCGCGACGACCTCAAGCCTGCGCTCGTTCAGGCGGCGCGGCTGCTGCTGTGAACGCGATCGCGGCCGACCTGCGCCTGCGGCTCGCGCCACGCGCGCTCCCCCTCGGCTGGCTGGCGGCGCCCGCGCTGCTCGGAATCGGGTGGCTGCTGCCTGCCGAGGGCTTCGGGCTCGGGGTGCGGCTGGCCGGCGCGACCGCGTGTCTGCTCCTGCCCGGTGCGCTGATCGCCCGCGCCTTCCGCCTCTCCGGTCTCGCGCCGGCTTTCGTCGCGAGCCTCACGGCGCTCTTCGCCGGGATGGCGATCATGTTCGCGGTCCACGGGTCGCTCTGGCTGGCGTTCGCGGTCATGTTCGGCGCGGGCGCCTGCGCGATCCCGTTCGCGCTCCGGCCGACGAGGCCGCAGGTCCCGCTCTCGAGCCTGGGCGTCGGCGCGCTGGGCCTGGTCGCGGGGATCTCGCTCTGGTCGGCCGCCGCGTTCGGCGGCGACGCGTTCTTCCACATCGGACGGATCCGGAAGCTGGTCGACCTCGGCTCGATCTCGCTGCGGTCGCTGGACGAGTTCCGCGACGGCGGGCTGCACCCGGGCTACGCGTTCCCGCTCTGGCACGGGTTCATGGCGCTGATGACGAAGCTCGCCGGCGCCGATCCTGGCGCGGCCGTCCTGCACGCGCCGACCGTCCTGCTGCCGCTCTCGTTCGTGCTCGTCTTCGAGGCCGGGACGATCCTCTTTCGGTCGCGTTGGGGCGGTCTCGCGACGGTGCTGCTGCAGTTCGCGCTGCTCGGCCTGGCGCCGGGTCACGGCGGCTCGCTGATCTCGCTCGCGCTGGCGGCGAACGCGAGCCGGATGCTGCTCTTCCCGGCGCTGCTGGCGGTCGTCTTCGCCTACGTGCGTGAGCCCTCGTGGGCCGGGCTCGCCGCGGTGGCCGCCGCCGCGGGAGCGCTCGCGCTGACGCACCCGCCGCACGTGGCGCTCGTCGTGATCGTGCTGGCGGGCTTCCTCGTGGCGCGGGCGCTGCTCGCCAGGCAGGACGTCGGCCCGCTCGCCGCCGCGCTGGCTGCCGTGATCGTCCCGGCCGGCGCGGTCGCGCTCTGGCTGCTGCCGATCGTGCGGGAGACCGCCGCGCACAACCCGGGCGCCGGCGAGCTTCACCGCGCCTTCGCGAACTACCGCAACGAGCTCGACGTCTTCGGGCTGCACCGCTACCGGCTGAAGCCGGAGCTCTTCGGCCGGGCGGGCGCCGTCTCGGTGGCCGCGATCGCCCTCCTGCCGTTCGCCGTCTTCGCACGGCGACGGCTCTGGGCGGCGTTCGCGCTCGGCGGGATGCTGGCCGCGTATGCCGTCTCCCTGCTCGTCTTCGTCTTCCCTCACTTCGCCGACGCGGTCTCGCTCTCGCAGGCGCGGAGGATCGTCGGCTTCTCGCCGCGCGAGGTGGCGCTCGTCGGCGCGGCGTTCGTGCTCGCGCGGCTGCTCGGCGTCTTCGTCCTTCCGGTCGGCCTGGCCGCGGGGATCGCGCTCCAGCTCGCGTTTCCGGGCGACTTCGAGCGGCCCTTCCGCCACGCGCAGGGTGCTCCGGGCTGGCTGACCTGGGCGTCCTTCGCCGGCGCCGGGCTCGCACTCGCCCTGGGCGTGCTCGGCGCGCGCCGGCTGCCGGAGCTCGAGCGGCCCGGGTTCCTCGCGGCGGGCGCGGTCGTCCTCTTCGTCCTGCCGGTCGCGGTTCACGGCTACACGCATTGGGGCACGCGCGCCGGGGCCCGCCAGACGCTGCCGCCGTCGCTCGTGGAGGCGCTGCGCGCGCGGATCCCCGAGCGGGCCGTCGTGTTCAGCGACGCGCTGACCGCCTACAAGCTCGCGGCCGAGCTGCCGGTCTACGTCAACGCGACCCCGCCGATCCACTCGAGCGACACGAAGCCGAACCATCCTGCGGCGCGCGTTCGCGACGAGCTGCGCTTCTTCAGGAACGGGGGGCCGCTCTCGATGCTCAAGCGCTACGGCGCCGGCTGGCTGCTCGTCGACCGCCAGAGCGTGCGCCACAGGAGCTTCCCCCTGCCGCAGGCTTGGTCGAACGGGCGGTACGTTCTCTACCGCGTCCCATGAAAGTCCTGCTCGTGACCATGTACTTCCCGCCCGCCGGCGGGGGAGGGGTGCAGCGGCCGCTGAAGATCGCCACGCACCTGCCCGCGCTCGGCATCGAGACGCACGTCCTCGCGCCCGACGACCCGAAATGGCTGCACCGCGACGACGAGCTGCGCCCGCCGACGCAGGCCTTCGTCCACCGCGCGCGCTATCTCGGGCCGAAGGCGCGCCTGCCCTCCGAGGAGCTCCACGGGCTCGAGGGCGGCGAGCGGCTGCTGGCGCAGGCGAAGCTCGCCTACCGCCGGGTGCTCCTGCCCGACGCGAGCGTCACCTGGGCGCCGACCGCGGTCCCGGCGGCCGTGCGGCTCGTCCGCAGCGAGGGGATCGACGCCGTGATCACGACCAGCCCGCCGTACTCGCTCAACCTGATCGGCGCCGCGGTCAAGCGGCTGACGGGGATTCCCTGGGTCGCCGACCTGCGCGACGCGGTGCTCGGAAACGCCGACCGGCGCTTCGACAAGACCTCCGTGCGCGCCAAGGAGAAGACGCTCGAGAGCGTCGTCCGCCTGATCGCCCGCTCGGCCGACGGCGTGGTCGCGGTCTCGGAGCCCATCGCCGACGAGGTGCGGCGCTTCGAGCCCACCGGCGACGTGCGGGTGATCCCGAACGGCTCCGACTTCGACGATTTCACGGGGCTCGAGTACCACTCGGGCGACCGCTTCCGCGTCACGCACACGGGAAGCTTCTTCGGCCAGCGCAACCCGCGCACATTCCTCTCCGCGCTGGCGAAGTCGGGCCTCGAGGACGTGGTCGCCCGCTTCGTCGGCGACTTCCGCGCCGCCGACCGCGAGTGGGTCGAGACGCTCGGCCTCGGCGACCGGCTCGAGCTGCTGCCGTACGTCCCCCACCGCCGCGCGCTAGAGCTGCAGCGCGATTCCGAGGCGAACCTGCTCCTGCTGCCCGAGGCCGCCGGGCGCGGCCGGGTTGTGCCGAGCGGCAAGATCTTCGAGTACCTCGCGGCGGAGCGGCCGATCCTGGCTGCGGTTCCGCCCGACGGCGCTGCCGCCGAGCTGATCCGCGAGACAGGTGCCGGGGTGGTCGTCGCGCCCGACGACGAGCGCGGGCTGCGCGAGGCGCTGCTCGGCCTGCACGCGCGCTGGCGGGCGGGGAAGCTGACGGGCGGCTACCTGTCGGATGAGCAGCGGCGCCGGCTCTCCCGCAAGACGCGCGTCGAGGAGCTGGCGAACCTGCTCTGGAGCCTCGAGCGGTGAGGCGCGAGAGCAAGCTCGTCCCGTTCTTCTTCCTCGCCGCGGTCTTCTGCGCCACCTTCGAGAAGGTCCAGTGGCAGGTCGCGGGCTCGGTCTTCCTCGCCGACCTGACCGCCACGGGCTTCCTGGTCGCCTTCGGGCTCGACCGGATCGGCCGCGGGCGCGGGCGGGTGCCGCGGACGGCCGGCGTGCTGCTCGTCTTCCTCGGCGCCTTCCTGCTCGTCTACCTGATCGGCTTCTTCAACCTCGAGACGACGCAGGCGTTCGACCAGTTCGGCAAGGGCCTCGCAAAATGGCTGCTCCACTTCGGCTTCCTGATCGCCGGCGTCGTCTACCTGACCGGCCGCTCGACCCGGTTCTACTGGCGGACGCTCGGCTGGTTCCTCGGCGGGATCGTCTTCAACGCGGGGTACGGGATCCTGCAGCTGCTCTCGGCGCAGTCCGGCCACAACATCGACTCGCTGTTCCTGCGGCCGCTGACGCACGGGGGGAGCCAGATCAACGTCTACGGAGCGGTCAACGGCGCGAACGTCTACCGCCCGAACGCGCTGACGGGCGACCCGAACCACCTCGGGATCGCGCTCCTGATGCCGCTCCTGATCCTGACGCCGTTGTATCTGCGCCTGGAGCGGCGGAACCCGTGGCGCATCCGGCTCGCGGTGCTGATCGCCTTCTGCCTGATCGTCGAGCTCGCGACCCTGTCGCGGAGCGGGATGCTCGGGCTCGTCGTCGGCGCGGTCGTGCTGCTCTACCCCTACCGGCACCTGTTGTTCTCGCGGCTTGCGCTGCTGCCGCTCGCGCTCGTCCTGATCCCGGTCGCCTTCGCGGTCTACCGGCGGCGGCACTTCTTCGGCGTGGTGCTGCACTCGCGGCTCTCGCACGGGACGGGCGCGAGCACGCACCTCGACGTCTACCGCTTCATCCCGCAGATCCTGCACATGCACCCGTTCTTCGGGCTCGGGTTCAACAACTTCTCGGTCTACTACGAGTTCGTCACCGGCAAGACGAACTGGGGGCCGCACTCGTACTACGTGGCGCTGCTCGTCGAGGGCGGTCTCGTCGGGACCGCGCTCTTCGCGATCTTCCTCTGGTACCTGTTCACGCAGCTCGGCGCCGCGCAGCGGCTCGGGCGGGCGCTGGCGGCGGCCCGCGATCCGCTGGCCGCTCGGGTGCGGCCGCTGTCCTGGGGGCTGACGGCGGCTCTGCTCGGGACGATGGCCGCGAACGTCTTCTACCTGACGATGTCGTTCCTCTACTTCTACGTCTTCGCGATGCTCGTGCTGGTGACGCCGACGGTCTTCGCTCGCGCGCGAGGATGAAGGTGCTGGTGCTGACGACGTCCTATCCGCGCTACGAGGGCGACTCGACCGTGAACTTCCTCGGCGAGGCGGTCTCGTGCCTGCGTGAGCGCGGGCTGGACGTGGACGTCGTCTCGCCGCTCGACTTTCGCCACTACGGGATCGCGTACGGATCGGGCGTGATGGGGAACCTGCGGCGGCGGCCGTGGCTGACGGCGATGGTTCCGCCGATGCTCTGGAACTTCCGCGCCGAGGCGCGGCGGCGCGCTGACGGCGTCGACCTCGTGCACGCGCACTGGCTGCCGACCGGGCTCGTCGCGGCCGGGGTCGGAAAGCCGTTCATCCTGCAGCTGTGGGGGACGGACGTCGAGCTGGCGCGGCGTGCTCGCGGGTTCGCGCGGCACGTGGTGCAAAAGGCGCGGCTCGTGATCTGCCCTTCGCAGGCGCTGGCCTCCGCGGCTCGCGAGCTGGGCGCGCGGGAAGTGCGCGTGATCCCGAGTGGGGTGCAGGTGCCCGATGAAGTCGCGGAGCCCGCCGAGCCGCCGGAGATCCTGTTCGCCGGGCGGCTCTCGCCGGAGAAGGGGATCCTCGAGCTCGTGGAGGCGGCTTCGGGCATGAATCTCGTCGTCGCCGGGGACGGGCCGTTGCGTGAGCAGGTGCCCGGCGCGCTTGGGTTCGTGCCGCATCACGCGCTCGGGGCGCTGTACGAGCGGGCGTCCGTGGTTGCGTGCCCGTCGCACCGCGAGGGTTTCGGCGTCGTGTGCGCCGAGGCGATGGCGTACGGCCGGCCGGTGGTCGCGGGCGCCGTCGGAGGCCTGCTCGACCTCGTGGTCGACGGAGAGACGGGCCTGCTCGTCCCCCCGCGCGACGTGTCTGCGCTGCGCGAGGCGCTGGAGCGGCTTCTCGGCGACGAGGAGCTCCGGCGCCGCCTGGGCGCCGCCGCCCGCGAGCGAATCAAGGAGCGGTTCGCGTGGCCGGCGGTCACCGATGCGACGATCGCCGCGTACGAGGAGGTGCTTGCCGCTTGAGGCCGGCCGTCGTCTACGGGCTGCTGCACGCTGGACTCGCGGTGGTGCGGAGCCTCGGGCGCGCCGGGATTCCCGTCGAGGGGATCGCGCGGCAGCGCTACGAGTTCGGGCTGCGCTCGCGCTACCTCCGCCGTCGCACCGTCGCGCCCGACGACGACGCCGTGCTCGAGGCGCTCCGCCACGCAGCGGCGCAAGGCGAGCGGCCGGTCCTCTTCCTCGAGCGCGACGAGAACATCGACACGGTCCTGCGCCGCTGGGACGAGATCCGCGAGCTCGCCGACGTCCCGCTCCCGGCCGACCCCGAGGCTGTGCGCCGTCTCCGGCGCAAGGACCTCCTCCCCCAGGTTGCCGCAGAGGCCGGCGTCCCCTCCCCGTACACGATCCGACCCGAGAGCCCCGAGGCGATCCTCGACGCCCACCTGCAGCCGCCGCTCCTCGTGAAGCCGCTCGAGGGCCAGGAGTTCGCCGCCGCGCTCGGAGAGAAGGCAGTCCCGGCCGCGACCGTCGAGGAAGCAGTCGCCGCCTGGAAGCGGGCCAAGGATCGAGGCTTCGAGACCGTCGTCCAGGAGCTCGTCCCCGACTCGCACGAGCAGGTCTACTCGCTCTTCACCTACGTGGGCCGCGAGGGCCGACCGCTCGCGAGCGTGGTCGGCCGCAAGGTCCGCCAGGGGCCGCTCCGCTTCGGCACGAGCGCCGTCTTCACCGCCGGCCACGACCAGGAGGTGCACGACCTCGGCCTCCGGGTCCTCGGGGCCGTCGACTACCTCGGACTCGCGCACGTCGAGTTCGTCCGCGACCCCCGAGACGGCCGGCTCAAGGTGATCGAGGTGAACACGAGACCGCCCGTCTGGGCCGGGATCGCCACCGGCCCGGAGCTCGGAATCGCCAAGGTCGCATACGACGACCTCACCGGCCGGGCGACCGAGAGCAGAACGATGACCGAGCAGCTGACCTGGATCTACCTCGCCAAGGACATCCACGTCTCGGCCCAGATGGCGCGCCGCGGCGAGCTGCCTCCGCGGGAGTTCCTCCGCCACTACCTGCAGCGGAAGAAGGTGCGCGCGACCTTCGCGGCGGACGACCCCGCGCCGGCGGTCGCGAGCCTCGGCTACCTGCGCTCGAGGGTCTGATGCGCATCGTTCTCGTCGACCCGCTCGCGTACACGCCGCCCTACGACCACTCGCTCGCGCAAGCGCTCGGCGAGAAAGGCCACGACGTCACGCTGCTCACCTCGCGCTTCCCGCACGGCCGCGCGCCCGAGCCGGACCACTACGGCCGCGAGGAGCTGTTCGCGCCGGTCTCGACGCGCATCTTCCGCCGTTCGCCGCTCCGCCTCGCCGCCAAGGGCCTCGAATACGCGCCGAGCGTTGCGCGCCTCGTGCGCCGGATCGAGCGGATCGACCCGGACGTCGTCCACGTCCAGTGGCTGCCGCGACCCGAGCTCGACCTGCGCTGGCTGAGACGCGTGGCCGACGACCGGCCGCTCGTCCTGACCGCCCACGACGTCCTGCCGCGCCGGCGCCGGGCGCAGCCCGTGTGGCCCGACGTGCTCGAGACCGCAGAGCGCGTGATCGTGCACTCGCATCGCGCCGTCGAGCAGCTGGTCGAGCTCGGCCTCGGCCGCGAGCGGATCGCGCGGATCCCGCACCCGGTCTTCGAGGGCGAGAAGCTGCCGCCGCCCGAGGGCCGGACGCTCCTCTTCTTCGGCCTGATCCGCGATTACAAGGGGCTCGACGTGCTGCTCGAGGCGCTGCCGGAGATCCCCGACGCAAGTCTCGTCGTCGCCGGCGACCCCGTCGACCCGGTTCCCCGCACCACAGACGCGCGTGTCGAGTGGCAGCTCCGCTTCATCGAGGCCGACGAGATCCCCGCGCTCATGACCCGCGCAGCGGCAGTCGTGCTTCCGTACCGCCGCCTCGACTCCTCGGGAGTCCTCGCGACGGCGATCGGCTACCGTCGCCCCGTGGTCGTGACCGACGTGGGCTCTCTCGGCGAGATCGTGCGCGAGTTCGGCGCGGGCGAGGTCGTGCCCGTCGACGACGCCCGCGCGCTCGCGGAAGCCTGCGCGCGCCTGCTCGAGCCGAAGAAGCTCGCCGAAGCCGCGAAAGGGGCCGAGCGCGCCGCGAAGGAGCTGACCTGGGAGCGCTCCGCCGAGGCCCACGACGCCCTCTACCGCGAGGTCAGACGATGAGGCTCCTCAAGCGCATCGGCGACCGCCTCGCCGCGGCCGTCCTGCTGATCCTGCTCTCGCCGCTGCTCGCAGCGATCGCGCTCTGGATCCTCCTCGACGGCGGCCGCCCCGCCATCCTCGCCCAGGACCGCGCAGGCAAGCACGGCACGACATTCAGGATGCTCAAGTACCGCACCATGGTGCAGAACGCCCTCGAGCTCGCGGCACAGCTGACCGACGACCCGTTCGGCGTGGTCGAAAACGACCCGCGGATCACGCGGCCCGGACGCTTCCTCCGCCGCTCCGGCCTCGACGAGCTGCCGCAGCTCTGGAACGTCGTCCGCGGCGAGATGAGCCTCGTCGGCCCGCGCCCGGACCTCGTCGAGCAGGCGAGGAACTACACACAGCACGACCGCCGCCGCCTCACAGTCCTTCCGGGGATCACTGGCTGGTCCCAAGTGAACGGCCGCGAGGCGATCGGCTGGCCCGAGCGGATCGAGCAGGACATCTGGTACATCGACCACTGGTCGCTCGGCCTCGACCTGAAGATCCTCTGGCGCACGTTCAGCGAGCTCGGCCGCAGCGGCGAGAAGCCCGCCGTCGACACGATGAACATCGAGCGGGCTCGAGCACGCAAGTGAGCATCGAGGAAGCCGCGCCCGGAGACTGGGGCGCGCTGGTTCCCGACGACGCGTACCTGAGCCGCGAGTACGCCGAGGCCGCACTCCTGCTCGACCCCGGCGAGCTCGTTCTTCTGCACGCCGAGGGCACCGTCTTCCCATGCATCGTCCGTGAGCTCGACGGGACGTGCGACGTGACCGGCCTCTACGGCTTCGGCGGGCCGGTGGGCGACGAGCGGTTCTACGCGGCGTACGAGGACTGGTGCCGCGAGCGCGGGATCGTGACGACGTTCACGTGGTTCCACCCGCGCTTCCAGAACCACCGGTACTCGCGCTTCCACGTCGAGCCGCGCGGCGGGACCGTCGCCTGGCGGCTGGAGGGCGACCTCTTCGAGCGGTTGCACCGCCACCACCGGCGGGCGGCGCGCAAGGCCGAGGAGCACGTCGAGACGCGGATCACGGTCGCGCCGCCCAACCTGGGCTCGTTCGCGAGCCTGTACGAGCGGACGATGGCCGAGAAGGACGCGACGGGCTTCTACTACTTCCCGGCCGAGTACTGGGAGGCGCTGGCGGGCCACGAGTGGCTCGTCCTGTTCGAGGCCGTCACTGACCACGGCGTGACCGCGGCGCTTCTCGGACTGGCGTCGAAGCCCTGGCTCCACTACCACCTCGGCGCCTCGGAGCGAAGCGGCGGCGCGAACAACCTTCTTTTCCTGGAAGCCGCCCGCTGGGCGCAGGCCGAGGGCTACGAGCGCTTCCACCTCGGCGGTGGCGTCGGCGGCGCGGACGACTCGCTGCTTCAGTTCAAGCTCCGCTTCGACGAGGGCGGGTTGATCGAGTCGGCTGTCGGCAAGGCGATTCACGACGAAGCCCGCTACCGCGGGCTCGGCGGTAGCAGCTATGAGGGCTTCTTCCCGATCTACCGTCGCTCAGGCGAGAACTAGCCTGGTCTCGTGCAACGGTTGAAGCGGGTGCTCCGCTGGATCGGCCTCGGGCTGCTCGGCCTGTTCATCGCGGTCACGATCGCTTCCCTGGTGTTCAACGCGGTCACGTCGGGCCGCGACGTCGCCGCGACAAAGCTCTACCCAGGCCCGTTCGTGCGGGCGGACGGCACCGACCTCGCCTACAAGACCTGGGGATCGCATGGAACGCCGATCGTGCTACTCGGCGGGTTCATCGAGCCGGCCTGGGTCTGGCACAGGGTCGGGCCGCTACTGGGCCGGACGCACCGGGTCTTCGCGCTCGACCTGCCGCCGTTCGGCTACTCGCAGCGGCACGGCCCTTACACGCTCGACCACTGGGCCGAGCTCGTCCAAAGCTTCGACCGGCGCATGGGCCTGCAGCGGCCGGTCCTCGTCGGACACTCGCTCGGCGCGGCGGTGGCGGTCTCGCTGGCTACCCGCATGCCGCACGCAACCCGGCGGATCGTGCTTCTGGACGGCGACGCGCGGCCCGGCGGAGGCGGCGCGGCCTGGCTCTCGCACCTGCTCGTGTCGCCGTGGTACACGAGCCTCTACCGGGTCGCGACCGACTGGGACTGGCTCTACCGCAAGGGGCTGCGCAGCGCCTGGGGCACCGGCGCGCCGCACTTCAGCGGGGCTTTCGTCGAGGAATGGGAGCGGCCATTCCGCGTCAGCGGCACCGCGGCGGCGTTCACGTCGATGCTCGGGCACGGGATCCAGGGCGTCTCCGCCTCGACGCTCGAGAGCGTGAAGGTCCCGGCGCTCGTCGCCTGGGGAAGTCATGACACCGTCGACTCGCCCAGCGCCGGACGGCAGACGGCGGCGCTCATGCACGTGCCTTTCGTCCAGATCCCCGGCGCCGGCCACCTTTCCATGCTGGCCCGTCCGCTGCTGGTCGCCAGAGCCATCGAGCACACGGGCGCGGTACCGTGACGACGTGATTTTGAAGGCGCTCTTCTGGGCGAGCCTGGGCGGGCTCGCGTGGACCCACGTCGGCTACCCCGTAGCAGCCGCAGGGCTCAGGCAGCTCAGGCGGCGCGAGATCGACAAGCAGGACATCACGCCGACCGTGACGCTGATCGTCCCCGCGCACGACGAGGAGGACGTGATCGGCGCTCGGGTCGAGAACCTGCTCGAGCTCGACTACCCGGCCGACAAGCTCCAGCTGGTCGTTGCCTCGGACGGCTCGACCGACCGGACGCACGAGATCGTGCAGAGCTTCGACGGGCGGGTCCGCCTGCTCGAGTGCGACCGCGGCGGGAAGCTGCCGACGATGAACGCCGCCGTCCGGCAAACCGACAGCGACATCGTCGCCTTCGGGGACGCGAACGCGACCTGGGCTCCCGACGCGCTGCGCAAGCTCGTCCGCAGCTTCGCCGACCCCGAGGTCGCCTACGTCTGCGGGCAGGTGCGCTTCCAGCGCGAGGACGGTACGAACAAAGAGGGCCTCTACTGGCGGTACGAGATGTGGCTGCGGGCCAGCGAGTCCGCGCTCGGCTCGATCACCGGCGGCAACGGCGCGATCTACGCCGTCAGGCGAGACGACTACGTCGAGTGGCCCTTCGGCCACGACCTCGGCTTCCCCGCGCTGATGGTGCAACGGGGCCGGCGCGCGGTCTACGACCACGAGGCGCTCGCCTTCGAGAAGCCGAGCAAGGACAACGAGGACGAGTTCCGCCGCAAGGTGCGGATGCTGCCGTGGTCGTGGCGGCACCTCTTCGAGGCGGGAAGCCTCAAAGGCCAGCCGCCGCTCTACCTCGCGGAGCTCCTCTCGCACCGCGTCCTGCGCTACGCGAGCGGCTTCCTGCACGTCGCGCTGCTCGCGACGAGCATCGCCCTCGTGGGCGAGGGCTGGCCGTATCAGGCCGCTCTCGCCGCTCAGGCGGCCTGGCTCGCGCTCGCCGCTGCCGGCCGTCTGCGGCTTCCGATTCCGGGAGCCGGGATCGCGTACTACTACCTCCTGATGAGCTCGGCGACGGTCGCCGCGCTCGGGCGCTACCTCCGTGAGGGCGCGCCGCTGATGTGGGAGAAAGCGGAGGGGACCCGCTAGCCGGAACGGTTTCTAGCCTTTTGTGATGCGTCGTTACGGGGTCTTGTTGGTGGTCGTGTCTCTGCTCGTGCTCCTTCTCTGGGGGTGCGGCGGAAGTAGCAAGCGCGCTCAGCCGCAGGGCCACCGCTCGTCTCCGGCCTCTCTGCGCCCGCCGCCGAAGCCGAAACCGAAGCCCAAGCCGAAAAAGCCCTCCTGGGTGCGCGTGATCGTGCAAGACGGCGACCTGAGCACCCGCGTGCCGGACGCCGTCGTCCGCGTGCTGGGCAGGCCCGGAAAGACCAACCGCCACGGCGTCGCGCGCATCCTCCTCCCGCACCGCGGCCGCCTCGTCACGACCGTCGCGAAGCGCGGCTACGACCCGTACAAGCAGCGCCTGCGCTTCACGAACCGCCCGCTCGTGGCCGTCCGGGTCTTCCAGACGAAGCTGCAGTGGTCGATGTACGGCGCGTCGGCGCACCGCACGCAGCAGCAGCCGTACATCCGCATCCGGCCGCCGTTCCGCCTGGTCTGGAGCAAGCCGGTCGGCGCGCTGATCGAGTTCCCGGCCGTGGTCTCGGACGAGGTCGCGTTCGTCTCCAACTTCCGCGGCGTCGTGCGCGCGTTCTCGATGCGCACCGGGGGAACCGTCTGGCGCAGGGCCACGCCGCACGGGAAGATGGCCGCATCGCCGGCGGTCTTCGGCAAGGTGCTCGTCGTCCATGGGATGGACGGCCACGTCTGGGTGCTCGACCGCTACAACGGGCGCGTCCTCTGGACGTACTACACGGGCTCGCCGATCGAGTCCTCGCCGGTCGTCGTCGACGGAGTCGACTACTTCGGCAACTGGGCGGGCCGGGTCTACGCTCTCGACCTCCGGACGCACCGCGCGCGCTGGACGTACGGCTCCGGGTACAAGATCACCTCCAGCGCTGCGGTGGTGAAGGGCACGGTCTACATCGGCGACTACGGTGGGCAGCTGCTCGCGCTCTCGAAGCGGAACGGGCACCTGCGCTGGTCCGGCTCCGTCGGCGGGCGCATCTACGGAACGCCCGCGGTCGCGAACGGGCGCATCTTCGTGCCGTCGTCCACCGGCGGCTCGCTGACCGCCTTTTCGACGCGAGGCAGCCGCCTCTGGTCGGTCGGCACGGGCGCCTACGTCTACGCGTCGCCCGCGGTCTGGAACGGACGCGTCTACGTCGGCTCCTACACCGGTGTCTTCTACTGCCTCTCGGCGGCGAGCGGTGGGCGAATCTGGGCGTTCCCCACGGGAGGCGCGATCGGCGGTGCGTCGTCGATCGTGGACGGGATCGTCTACTTCGCCAACCGCCAGCACCGGATCTACGGGCTGAACGCGCGGACCGGCCGCCAGGTCTTCCGCTTCCCCGATGGCGCCTTCGTGCCGGTCTCGGGCAACGGGCGCCGCCTCCTCCTGCACGGTTTCTCGCGGCTCTACGCCGTCGAGCCCCGGCATAGATGAAGCGCGTCCTGATCGCGGTCGCGGCCGTCGTCGTCCTCGTGATCGCCGGCCTCGTCGCGTACGGCCTCTATGTGCGGCACCAGGGACGCGACGTGCGCGGCTCCACGGTCGAGTTCGTGACGACGCAGGAGAAGAAGAAGCCGCCGAAGCTGCCGCCGAAGATTCTCTGGCCGACCTACCGCTACGACGCCGCGCGCAACGGGGCGCCCGACGGCATCCCCGCCGCGATCTACCCGCCGTTCAGGCCGCACTGGTTCTTCCGCGGCCGAGATCTGGTCGAGTTCCCGCCGACGATCGCGTACGGCCGGCTCTACTTCTCGAATGCGAAAGGGAAGCTGTTCGCGGTCGACACGAAGCTGCACGGCGCGGTCTGGCAGTACTGGACCGGGCGCTGCACGGCGGCAACGCCCGCGGTCGACAACCACACGGTCTTCATGACTTTCCTGAACAAGCCGCCGTGCAACGCGACGCGCTCCGGGCTCGACGGCGAGACGGTCGCGCTCGATGCCGACACGGGCAAGGTGCGCTGGCTCGTGCGGATGGGTCCGACCGAGTCGTCGCCGCTCGTCGTCGGCAAGCTCGTCTACGTCGGCGACTGGCGCGGCAAGGTCTACGCGCTGAACGCGCGGACCGGCCGCACCGTCTGGAGCTTCCAGACCGGTAACAAGGTCAAGGACGCGATGGCCTACGCGGGCGGCAAGGTCTACTTCGGCTCCTACGACAGCCACGTCTACGCGCTGAATGCGCGCACCGGGAAGCTCGTCTGGAAGTCGGGCTCGCAGCGGCGCCTGGGCGCGAGTGGAACGTTCTACTCGACCCCCGCCGTCGCCTACGACCGCGTCTACATCGGCTCGACCGACGGCAAGATGTACTCCTTCGGCGCGTCGAGCGGGAAGCTGCGCTGGTCGCAGTCGACCGGCAGTTACGTCTACAGCTCGCCCGCCGTCTGGAACCAGCGCGTCTACGCGGGCTCTTACGACCACTACTTCTACTGCTTCGACGCCGCCACCGGCGACGTGCGCTGGAAGTTCAAGTCGAACGGCCCGATCTCCGGCTCGGCGGTCGTGATCAACGGCGTCGTCTACTTCTCGAGCTTCAAGGGCCGTACCTACGCGCTCGACGCGCGCACCGGCAAGCAGCTCTGGTTCTTCCGCCGCGGCAAGTACGGGGCGGTCGTAGCCGACCGGGAGTGGCTCTACCTGGTCGGGTACGCGCGGGTCTTCGCGATGGCGCCCAAGGGCCGCCGGTAAAGTCGCGCCAATGAGCGTAGGCTCGACGGAGCTCATCAGAGAGCGGAGGCGTCGGCTTTGCCGACGCCGGAAGCGGGCAATTTGACGAGCACGCGAGAGCGGCCCACGCAGCGCGACGACTTGCCCGACCTCGACGCCGAGCGCGAGGTCGACCTCCGCGGCTACTGGAACACCCTCGCCTCGCGCTGGTGGCTGCCCGCCGCGGGCCTCGTCATCGGGATCGTGGTCGGCCTCCTCGTCTCGGTCGGGGGCAACCAGGTCTACACCGCGAAGACGAGCGTCTACCTCGGCCAGCCGCTTTCGCCGGGCGGCTCGTTCCAGCTCCAGAGCGTCGCGACGAACCCGTCGACGGTCGGGACGATCATCCACAGCGAGGCAGCGCTGCGCCAGGCGGCTCGCGCGGCGGGCATGCCGGTGGCGAAGCTGCGGGGCCACGTCACGTCGCGAGCGGTCGCCGGCTCGCTCACGAAGCTCGGCCAGACGCCGCTCGTCCTGATCAGCGTCACCAGCCCGCGCCCGCGCCAGGCCCAGGTCGCGGCGAACACGCTTGCGAAGCTCGTCATCCAGCAGACGTCCACGTACGTGAACACGCTGATCCAGAGCCTCGGAAGCCAGATTGCCGGGTACACGAAGTCGCTCGACGCGATCGACAGCAGCCTCAAGTCGAGCGGGCTCTCCGGAACCGACAAGTTGGTCGCTTCCATCCAGCGCGCGCAGATCGTCGACCAGCTGACGACGGCGAAGCAGCAGCTTGCGGTCGCGAAGGAGGTCGAGCTCGGGCGGCAGGTGACCTTCGCGCGCGCGGCCAAGACGACCGCCCGCAGCCGCCGCAATACCGTGATCGTGGCCGCGCTGATCGGCCTGCTGATCGGCATCTTCGCCGCGCTCCTCTGGGAGCCGGTGGGCAGGATCGTCCGCAAGCCCGCCTAACTAGGAGGCATGCTCGACGGCAAGCGAGTGGCCGTCGTCGTGCCCGCGCACGACGAGGAAAAACTGATCGCGGAGACGGTCGCATCGATCCCTGAGTTCGTCGACCGGATCCTGGTCGTGGACGACGCCTCGCGCGACCGCACGGCCGAGGTCGTGCGCGGCCTGGCGGACCCGCGGGTCGAGCTCGTCTCCCACGAGCGCAACCTCGGCGTCGGCGCCGCGATCATCAGCGGCTACAAGCGTGCGCTCGCCGAGCGGATCGACGTGACCGCGGTCATGGCGGCCGACGCGCAGATGGACCCCGCCGACCTCGAGACGCTCTGTGCGCCGGTCGCGCGCAGGGAGGTCGACTACGCGAAGGCGAACCGGCTCTTCACCGGTCAGGCCTGGGAGGTGATTCCGCGCTACCGGTACCTCGGCAACGCGCTCCTGAGCCTGCTGACCAAGATCGCGTCGGGCTACTGGCACGTGGCCGACTCGCAGTCGGGCTACACGGCGATCTCGCTCGAGATGCTCGAGCTGCTCGACCTCGACCGCATCTACAAGCGCTACGGCTTCCCGAACGACATGCTCGTCCACCTGAACATCTGGAACGCGCGTGTCCGCGACTACCCGTCGCGGCCGATCTACGGGGTCGGCGAGCGCTCGGGGATCCGACTGCGAAAGGTGGTGCCGACGATCTCCTGGCTGCTCGTGAAGGGATTCTTCTGGCGGCTGCGCGAGAAGTACGTGATCCGCGACTTCCACCCGCTCGTCTTCTTCTACCTGATGGGCTTCGGGATGGGCATCCTCGGGCTCGGGCTCGGAATCGCGGTGATCGTCGAGCGCGCGCTCGGCCACCAGATCACCGCCGGGACCGTGGTGCTCGTGGCGCTGCTGCTCATCTTCGGCTCGCAGTTCTCGCTGTTCGCGATGTGGTTCGACATGGAGTCGAACAAGGACCTCGGCGGCCGCGGCCGCAGAAGGACCGACTAGCGGTTAGAGAATTGCGGGTGCGGGAACCAGCGCGCCCATGCTCGTACTCCTTCTATTGCTGGCAGCACTCGTGATCCTCGGGGTCGTGCTCGCCGTCACCGTGATCAAGTGGCTGTTCATCCTGGCCGTCGTTGCAGCGCTGTGCTGGGTGATCATGTTCTTCGTGCGGCGCACGGCCTGAGCCTGACGCCCTAGCGCGCAGGAAGATCGCGCCGCTCCCGGAAAGCGACGCTGTCTTGAAGGTCGTCGTCTTCACGACGTCGTATCCGCGCCACGCGGACGATTTCGCGGGCCGGTTCGTCTCGGACCCGGTCGAGCGTCTGCGGGCGCGCGGGCTCGAGGTCGAGGTGGTGCACCCCGGCGTCTACAAGGACTACGGCGTCGCCTACCAGGGTGGCGGGATCATGCATGCGGTCAGGCGCCGGCCCTGGATCGCGCCGCTGCTCGCGGTTTCCATGATCCGCGCGCTGCGGCGGGCGGCGCGCGACGCCGACCTCGTGCACGCGATGTGGCTCGCCGGCGGCGTCGTCGCGCTCTTCTCGGGGAAGCCGTTCGTGGTCAGCCTGCTCGGCTCGATCTCCGGCGGCGCGCTCGACGACTTCGCCCTGATGCGCAAGCGGCCGAGGCTCGTGCGCTTCATCTGCCACCGGGCGCGCGCGACGATCTGCATCTCCGAGGCGCTCGTCGAGTCAGCGCGGGAGGCCGGAATCCGGAACATCCGCTTCATCCCGATCGGGATCGAGATCCCCGAGACGGTCGGCGAGGAGGCCGACCCGCCGGAGGTCTTCTACACGGGCCGCCTCTCGCGCGAGAAGGGCGTCGAGGATTTGGCGGCCGCCCGCGAGGGCCTCAACCTGATCGTCTCCGGCGACGGGCCGCTGCGGTCCTTGTTCCCCGACGCGCTCGGCTTCATCTCGCGCGCCGAGCTCGAGGAGCGCTACCGGCGGGCTGCGGTCGTCGTCGTTCCCTCGCGGAGTGAGGGCTTCGGCGTCGTCTGCGCGGAGGCGATGGCGCACGGCAAGGCCGTGGTCGCGGGCGCGACCGGCGGCCTGCTCGGCCTCGTGCGGGACGGCGAGACCGGCCTGCTCGTCGAGCCCGGGAACCCGAAGGAGCTCCGCGCCGCGATCGACCGCCTCCTCGCCGACCCGGCGCTACGGAAGCGCCTGGGCGAAAACGCGCGCGCCTGGATCACCGAGCTCTGCTCGTGGGACAAGGTCATCGCCGAGACGATCGAGACCTACGAGCAGGCGCTCGGACGCCGGTGATCGTCAGGGAGCAGCAGGCCGACGATTACGAGGCGATTCGGCACATCTACGCCGAGGCGTTTCGACGGCCGCGTTTTCGGCCGCCGCAGAAGCCTGGCTCCCTCCCACCCGAGGTCGGACTGTTCGAGGCGCTGTGGGAGGCAGGCGACGCAATTCCCGAGCTCTCGTTCACGGCACTGACCGACGGCGCGGTGGTCGGCCACGTTACGGCGAGCCAAGCCACCGTCGCCACTGACCCGGTTGTTGCCGTGGGGCCGATTGGCGTACTTCCGGATCATCAAGGCAACGGCATCGGGAGCGCCCTGATGGACGCGCTTCTCGCCGCCGCCGATGCCGCGGACGTGCCGTTGATCGTCCTGCTCGGTGCGCCGCAGTACTACAGCCGCTTCGGGTTCCGTCCGGCCGAGGAATTGGGCGTGATATCTCCGGAGCCGGAATGGGGAGATGCCTTCCAAGCTCGGCCTCTGACCGCGTACACAGAGTCCGTCGCAGGACGGTTTCAGTACGCGTCGGCCTTCTCGTCCTAGTCCCTCAGGGTCGATCCGGCGTCATGCGTTCTACGATCCGTCGGGTGGACGAGTTCGTTCCCCGCGACTTCGACGTGCCTCGGCGGCTCGAGACGCCGCAGTTCGTGCTCGAGCCGCTCGGCCCCGAGCACAACGACCAGGACTACGACGCGTGGACCTCGTCGGTGAAGCACATCCATGCGACGCCCGGGTGGGAGGGCAGCAGCTGGCCGCGGGAGATGACGCCGGACGAGAACCGGGCGGACCTACAGCGCCATTCCGACGACTTCCGCAACCGGACGGGGTTCACGTACACGGTGCTCGATCCGGCGAGCCGCGACGTGATCGGGTGCGTCTACATCTACCCGCGGCCCGACAGCGACGACGACGCCCGCGTGCACTCGTGGGTACGGGCGAGCCACGCGCAGCTGGACGCCCCGCTCTGGCGCGCCGTAAGTGATTGGCTCGCGTCCGACTGGCCGTTCGGCAGCGTCGAGTACGCGCCTCGCGACTAGCTCCCCACTCAGAGAGCTTCCGACCCTCGCCAGAACAATCGCCACAGATGTCCCGGAACGCGGCGCCAGCCTGCGCGTTTGGCCTCTTTGACCGTCACCTTCCCCACGAGCAACACCCCAACGAGTCCCACGACGATCTGGATTCCCCAGATGACCAGCCGCAAGGTGGAAGCCGATTTGTCGCTGGCCAGGTGACCGTGGTCTCGGAGGATGCTTATGAGGATCTGGGCAAACGGGAACCAGGACAAAATCACCAGCAGTACCCCGATGCGCAGCCGGACTAGGTGTGACTGCATGAGTCATCCAATCAAACGGGGGCTGACGGCTCGGAGCCTTTCGGCAGGCGCGGGGCTACGCCGCGGCCGCTCTGCCAGAGGACGATCGCCGCTCCCGGTAGCGCGAGGGCCGTCGACAGCAGGAAGAAGAGGAAGCCGGTCGCGAAGGCCGGCTCCGCGGCGACTCCGAGGCCGCCGAGGAAGCTGACGAAGAACGACTCGCGCAGCGCGAAGCCGTTGATCGTGAAAGGCACGAGCATCACGAGGAAGAGCAGCGGTCCCATCACGAAGAACGGCCGCGGCGAGAGGTCGACGTGCACGGCCTCGGCGACGAGCCAGATCGTCAGGACACGGGCCGTCTGCAGCGCGAGGGTCACCGCGAACGCCGTCGCGAGCACGCGCCGGTCGCCGCGGTAGGAGTGAATGCCCTCGTAGACGGCGCGCACCGGTCGCTCGAGCCGGATCCGGCGCAGGACCGGTGCGACCCGCGCAAGGAGCGGCCGCGCCGAGCGGGCGAAGAGGAGCACGAAGACCGCGACCGCGGCGACGACGAAGCCGAGCTCGAGCCAGAGGTAGGCGCCGACGTCGTAGTGGCCCAGGGCAAGCACGAAGCCGATCGCCGCAAGGATGAGCGTCGCCGCGCCGCCGAGCACGCGCTCGAGCAGCACCGAGCCCGCGATGTCGCCGCCGCGGCCCGGGTGGCGCCGCGAGGTCTCGAAGATCCGGGTCGCGTCGCCGCCGAGCGAGGTCGGCAGCACCTGGCCGGCCGCGTACGAGACGAGGTAGGCGCGCGAGAGCCAGGCGAGGCTGTCGTCGATCCCACGGGCCCGCAAGAGCAGCCGCCAGCGCCAGGCAAGCGGCCAGATCGTCGCGTACAGGAGCCCGAGCGCCGCGGCGAAGTAGCCGATCCGCGCGTCGGCCAGGACGTGGCCCAGCTCGCCGAGGTCGATCTTCCAGATGAGGTACGCGGCGCACGCCGCAGTCACGAGCAGCGTGCCGCCGAACCGAAGCGCCCGTCTCCGCATGGAATCCACATCGGCGGCAGCCGGGCATCCCTCAAGTGAGTGACCGGCACCGCCGATACCGTGGCCGAAATGACCGTGACAGCACCGGCCACGGAACGGCAGCCGCACGCGATCCTCGACCACGAGTCGCGCCTGCTGAAGGCCCGCAAGATCGCGAGGCTCGTCGAGCGCGTCCGGCCGCTCGAGGGCGCGTCCCTGCTCGACATCGGCGCAGGCTCCGGCTACATCGCGAGCGCGCTCGCGGAGCTCGTCGGCCCGCAAGGCCGCGTCGCCGCCGCAGACGTGTATGACCAGCGCCGGACCAACGAGGGCTACGAGTTCGTCCAGGTCGACGGGACCGAGCTGCCGTTCGAGGACGGCTCCTTCGACGTCGTTCTCTCGAACCACGTGATCGAGCACGTCGGCGAGCCGCCCGACCAGCTCCACCACCTCCGGGAGGTCAGGCGCGTTCTCGGCCCCGGCGGCGTCTGCTACCTCGCCGTGCCGAACCGCTGGGGCCTGGTCGAGCCGCATTTCCGCCTGCCGTTCCTGAGCTGGGTCCCGCGCCGCTTCGCCGACCCCTACGTGCGTGTCGCTCGCCGCGGAACCCACTACGACTGTCTGCTCCCGACGCGCGGCCGGGCCGAGCGCCTCTTCGAAGAGGCGGGCTTCGAGCACGAGGAAGTGACGATTGCCGCGATGCGCGTCTACCGGGAGCTCGAGGACCTGAGCCTTCCGGTGCGGCTGCTGTGCGGGGCCCCGGCCCCGCTCCTGCGGTTGCTCGGGCCGGCGAATCCCACCATGATCTTCCTGCTCCAGCCCGTCGTAAAGGCGGCGGAAAGCGACCGTTAGGAGTTCGTAAGAGCCTCGGGGTTCCGGCCAAGACCGCGGCTAACATCCCCGAAATGCCCACCGCAGTCGTCACCGGCGGAGCCGGATTCCTCGGTTCCCATCTCTGCGAATACCTGCTCGGCAAGGGGTTTCGCGTCATTTGCATCGACAACCTCGAGTCGGGCTCGCTCGAGAACCTCGAGCACCTGCGCGACGACGACTTCGTCTTCTGCAACCACGACGTGATCGAGCGCATCGACGTGGAGGAGCCGGTCGACGTGATCTTCCACCTCGCGGCCCTCGCGAGCCCGATCGACTACCTGCGCCAGCCGCTGTTCTCGTTCAAGACCGGCTCGTACGGGACGCACAACGCGCTCGGCCTCGCCAAGTTCAAGCGGGCTCGCTTCGTGCTCGCCTCGACGAGCGAGGTCTACGGCGACCCGCAGGTTCACCCGCAGCCGGAGGGCTACTGGGGCAACGTCAACCCGATCGGCCCGCGCGGGGTCTACGACGAGGCGAAGCGCTATGCCGAGGCGCTGACGATGGCGTACCACAGCCAGCAGGGCGTGGACACCGCGATCGTCCGGATCTTCAACACGTACGGCCCGCGGATGCGCTCGCACGACGGGCGCGCGATCCCCACGTTCATGCGCCAGGCCCTCGAGAACGCTCCGCTCACGGCGTTCGGCGACGGCTCGCAGACGCGCAGCTTCTGCTACGTGGACGACCTGATCCGCGGCCTGCATCTCCTCGCCGAGAGCGGCGAGCACCTGCCGGTCAACCTCGGCAACCCAGGCGAGTTCACGATTCTCGAGCTCGCGGAAACAGTCATTCGAGTCACATCCTCCAAGAGCGAAATCGTGTTCGAAGCATTGCCAATCGACGATCCTCAGGTCCGCCAGCCCGACATCACGCGAGCCAGGCAGCTGCTGGGCTGGGAGCCTGAGATCGAGCTGGAAGAGGGGCTTCGGCGAATGCTGCCGAGCCTCGGAAGGGAGCCACTTGGGGTCTAAAAGCAAGCTCAGCATCGCCCTGATCGCAATCGTCCTGTCGGCTGTCGCGGCAAGCGCGAAGCCGGAGCCCGCCTTTGCATCCCGCGGGATGCTCGTCGGCATGTACGACCCGTCGCAGTCGTTCCTGGCGCCGTCGAGGTCGTTCGCGACGTTCGCCAACCTCCGCGTCCAGGTCCTGCGCATGGACCTGCTCTGGGGGCAGATCGTCGCCCAGAAGAAGCCGGCGCATCCGGGCGACCCGGCCGACCCGGCCTACAACTGGGGGCCATACGACGACTTCGTCAAGAACGCGGCCAAGAACCACATCCAGGTGCTGTTCACGATCTACGGCACCCCGGGCTGGGCCAACGGCGGCAACAAGCCCAACCGTGCGCCCAAGCAGATGTCGAACCTGCGCCTGTTCGCCTCGGCGGCGGCGAAGCGCTACAGCGGCTCGTACAAGCTCGACGACGGGACGACGCTGCCGGCCGTCCGCAAGTGGATGGCGTGGAACGAGCCGAACAGCCCGGTCTTCCTGCGGCCGCAGTGGACGATCCTCGGTCCGCACAGGATCGTCCCCACCGCCGCGCGCACGTACGTGCAGATCTGCACCGCGGTCTGGGCCGGCGTCCACTCGACGCACGTCAAGGAGACCGTCGCCTGCGGCGGCACCGACCCGCACGGCAACAACCGGGCGCGGGGCAGCCGCCCGTCGATCGCGCCGCTGACGTTCCTGGCGTACCTCAAGCGCTACGGGCTGTCGGGCCGCCACTTCGACGTCTACGCGCACCATCCGTACTACAGCCGCCCGAACGAGAGCCCGACGACGATGCCGAAGTCGAAGACGGCCGTCACGCTCGCGAACCTCAACGTGCTGATCAAGCAGCTCACGCGCGAGTACGGGCACAAGACGCTCTGGATCACGGAGTACGGCTACCAGACGCGGCCGCCCGACCGGCACTTCGGGGTCTCGTGGGCGAAGCAGGCGAAGTACCTCTCGCAGGCGTACTCGATCGCGCGCCGGAATCCACGCATCGGGCTGATGACGTGGTTCCTCCTGCGCGACGAGAAGCGGCTCGCAGGCTGGCAGTCCGGCCTCGAGACGTACGGCGGGAAGAAGAAGCCCGCGTACTACGCCTTCCGGCGCCTGCCACACTAGAGGCGTGGCTATACGGACACCGCAGCGGGGGAGGGGCAGAATCCCCGCCCCCGCCGCGGACGTCCGCGAGGCGCCTGAGCGGATTCCCGTCGACATCCGCTCGCGGCGCCCGTTCTTCCTGACGAACAGCCAGCTGACGGCCGCGGCGCGACGCCTTGCGAGCATCGCGGTCCTGGTTGCGCTCGACCTGGGCGGCCTCGTCCTCGGGCTCTACGCGGCGCTCGTCACGCGGGAGCTCTACTACGGCGGCCCGGTGCTGTGGGGCTTCGTCTGGCGGGTCGAGACCGACTGGCTCCCATTCCTGATGCTCGTGACGGTGCTCGTCTTCTCGCAGGCGGAGCTCTACGCCGAGCGGGAGCGGCGGCCGGGTTTCGGGCGCGTCCTGTCGTCGCTCGTGCTGGTCGCGCTGATCACGCTCGCGTTCGGCCTCGGCACCGGCCACAAGTTCACGACCTACGGCCTGATTCCGACCGCGGTGCTCTTCTCGGCGGTGGCGATCTCGGCTCTCCGCGGCAGCTATGACGCGGTCACGCAGGAGGTCCTGCACGCGCTCGGCACTCGCCGGCATGCGCTGCTCGCGGGCACGGGCGAGAGCCTCGCCGACCTCCACCGCGCGCTCGGCTCGCGCCGGAGCGGAATCGACTACGAGTTCGTCGGGGCGATCGCGCCGAGCGCGGACGGCGTCGACCTGCCGGTCCTCGGCGACCTGCGCGACCTGCCGGTCGTCCTCGCCGACACGCGAGTCGACGAGCTGATCGTCACCGACAGCGACTTCAGCGAGCGCGAGCTGCTCGAGATCGTCGCGCACGCGCACCGCTGCGGCGTCAACGTCCGCATCGCGCCGAAGGCGACCGAGCTGCTGCGCCAACGCCCGCAGTTCATCCCCGGCCAGGGCGTGCCGCTCTTCGAGCTGCGTCCACCCGCGTTCGTCGGCCTCGACTGGTTCGTCAAGCGCGGGTTCGACCTGGTCGCCTCCTCGCTCGTGCTCGCCGTCGGCCTACCCCTGTGGCTGCTGATCGCGGCCGCGGTGAAGCTGACCTCGAAGGGCCCGGTCTTCTACCGCGACGAGCGGATCGGCCTCGGCGAGCAGCCGTTCGGGATGCTCAAGTTCCGGACGATGTACGCGGACGCGCAGGCGCACCAGGCCGAGCTCGAGGCGGAGAACGAGGCCGACGGGCCGCTCTTCAAGATCCGCGAGGACCCGCGTGTGACGCCGGTCGGCGCCGTCCTGCGCCGCTTCTCGCTCGACGAGGTCCCGCAGGTCTGGAACGTGCTCAGCGGCGAGATGAGCCTCGTCGGGCCGCGGCCGCTGCCGCTGCGCGACTACGCGCTGCTCGAGGCCTGGCACCGCAAGCGCTACCTCGTGCTGCCGGGGATCACCGGCCTCTGGCAGATCTCGGGCCGCTCGAACCTCGGCTTCGACGACCTCGTCCGGCTGGACTTCTACTACCTCGAGAACTGGTCGATCTGGCTCGACATCTCGATCCTGCTGAAGACGGTGCCTGCGGTGCTGCGCGGCCGGGGCGCCTACTAGTGCCGGTTCTCGTCACGGGGCCGGCGGGCTTCGTCGGGGGGCACCTGCGCGCGGAGCTCGGCGAGGCGTTCGTCCCGTACGAGGGGGACGTCCTCGACGCGGAAGCGCTGCAGGCGGCCCTCCGCGGCGCCGACGCCGTCGTCCACCTTGCGGCCGAGTCGTCGGTCGCGGCCTCCTGGGAGGACGCGTTCCGCTCCTGGCGGGTGAACGTCGACGGCACGGTCAACGTGCTCTCGGCGGTTCGCTCTCAAAGCCCGCAGGCGAGAGTCGTTTTCTCGTCCACCTGCGAGGTCTACGGCAACGCGACCCGGATCCCGACTCCGGAGGACGAGCGGGTCTCGCCGGTCTCTCCGTATGCAGCGAGCAAGGCCGCTGCGGAGCTCGCGTGCGGCGTCTCCGGGCTCGACGTCGTCGTGGCGCGGGCGACGAACCATGAGGGCCCGGGGCGCGACGACCGGTTCGCGATCGGCTCCTGGACGCGCCAGATCGCCCGGCTGGAAGCCGAGGGCGGCGGTACGCTCCGCGTCGGTGACCTCTCTGCGGAACGCGACATCCTCGACGTGCGCGACGTCTGCCGCGCCTACCGGCTGCTGCTCGACACGCTCGGTGCCGGCCGGCACGTACAACATCGCGTCGGGCCGGGCGGTGACGATGGCGCAGGTCGTGGATCAGCTGGTCTCGCTCGCCCGCGTGCCCGTGCGCGTCGAGCGCGACGAGAGCCGCGTGCGCCCGGCCGACGTCCCACGGCTGTCGGGCGATCCCGCCCGCCTGCGCGCCGCGACCGGCTGGAGCCCCGAGATCCCGCTCGAGCGGACGCTCGCCGACACGCTCGAGGCCGCGCGCGAGATGGAGCCCGTTTCATGAGCGCCAAGCGCGCGCTGATCACGGGGATCACGGGCCAGGACGGCTCGTACCTGACCGAGCTGCTGCTGGAGAAGGGCTACGAGGTGTTCGGCGTCACGCGCCGCGCCTCGACGGAGAACCTGGAGCGGATCGAGCACCTGATCGACCGGATCACGCTCCTCCAGGGCGACCTCCTCGACCCGTCCTCGATCGACGCCGCCGTGCGCGAGTCGCAGCCGGCCGAGGTCTACAACCTGGCCGCGCAGAGCTTCGTCCCGACCTCCTGGAACCAGCCGGTGCTGACGGCCGAGTTCACGGCCGTGGGCGTGACGCGGATGCTCGAGGCGGTCCGCTCCGTCGATCCCGCGATCCGCTTCTACCAGGCGTCGTCGTCGGAGATGTTCGGCAAGGTGCGCGAGGTCCCGCAGACGGAGCTGACGCCGTTCCACCCGCGCTCGCCGTACGGCGTGGCGAAGGTCTACGGCCACTACATCACGGTCAACTACCGCGAGTCCTATGACCTCTACGCCGTGTCGGGAATCCTCTTCAACCACGAGAGTCCTCGCCGCGGGCTGGAGTTCGTGACCCGCAAGATCACCGACGGGGTCGCGCGGATCAAGCTCGGGCTAGCGGACGAGCTGCGGCTCGGGAACAGGGAGTCGCAGCGCGACTGGGGCTTCGCCGGCGACTACGTCGAGGCGATGTGGCTGATGCTCCAGCAGGACGAGCCCGACGACTACGTCGTGGCGACGGGCGAGCCGCACTCCGTTCACGCGTTCGTGGAGGCCGCCTTCGGCCACGCGGGCCTCGACTGGGAGCAGCACGTCGTCACCGACCCTGCCTTCCTGCGGCCCGCCGAGGTCGACCACCTCGTCGGCGACCCGTCGAAGGCGCGGACCGAGCTCGGCTGGGAGCCGAAGACGTCGTTCTCCGAGCTCGTCGAGACGATGGTCGACGCGGACCTCGAGCGGCTCTCGAAGGTGGCCGCTCCGGCGCGCGAGAGCTAGCCGCTCACGGCGACGCCCTCGAGCGTCGTCGCGACCACGTTCAGGCCCGGAACTCGCTCGAGCGCGGAGCTCACCGACCAGACGGCCCGGGGCGGACCGCCGAGCACGAGCGGGAGCATGTGCGCCCGCCGAAGCTCGCGCACCTCGAAGCCGTGCCGCTCGAAAAGCGCGCGGGCCGAACCCAGCGTGTAGACGCGGTCGTCCGGCAGTTGGCCGTGGTAGTAGGCGCCGAGGAGCCTCGCGACCTTCTCCGTGTAGGACCAACGGTTCGGCAGGTTGTAGAGGTAGAAGGTCCCGCCCGGTCGAAGCACGCGCCGTAGCTCCTCGAGGCTTCCGTCTGGATCCCGCACGTGCTCGAGTACGCCGCAGCTGAGGACGGCATCGAAGGTCGCGTCGCCGAAGGGCAACTTAACCGGGTCGGCGCTCGAGTGCGCCTGCAGCTCGGGGTAGCGCTCGAGCGGGCGCACCCCGGGCGGCAGGTCGGTGCGGTACTCGAATGGCGTCACGTCGACGCCGCCGTCGGCGAGCAGCTTGGCTACCTGGCCGAAGCCGGTACCCCAGTCGAGCACGGGGCCGGACTGCTCGGCGGCGATCCTGCGCGCAATCATCCTGTACTGCGCCATCTGCGGCTCAGAGAGGACATGCGCGTCCGAACGTCCAATCAAGCCGAGACCCCGGGGTTGGTTGGACACGTTCCGCGACGTTAACAGAGCCGTCGCGCAACTTGGACCCCGCTAGCGGAGATCGCGCACACCCTTTCGAGCTGATCCCGAAGAGGCGTCAACGAGCACACGATCGCCGCCGCATGCAGCGACGGCTGCGCGCACGAGATCAACCTGCTCAGCCGGGGTGTCGAGGAGTAAGCACCAAGTCCCCGAGAGGCCCGATCTCGATCGTGACCCGCGCGGTACGTGCTGACGAGAGCCAGCAAAGGAACGACAGGAGCGCTTGATCGCGACGTCCTCCAGTCGCCCAAAGCAAGGGTCCTTGTCGTGCGCGGAGGAGCGATCCGCGCCGTCGGGTACGCGGTTCGGGATCGGCCTCGCGGGCGTCGGGCGGAGGCGGCTCGTCGCCCACAACTCGCCTCGGCGCGGACTCGATTCGCCACCCGCAAGATCACCGACGGGGGTCGCGCGGATCAAGCTCGGGCTAGCTGACGAGCTGCGGCTCGGGAACCGGGAGTCCCAGCGCGACTGGGGCTTCGCCGGCCCACGCGGGCCTCGACTGGGAGCAGCACGTTGTCACCGACCCTGCCTTCCTGCGGCCCGCCGAGGTCGACCACCTCGTCGGCGACCCGGCGAAAGCGCGGACGGAGCTCGGCTGGGAGCCGAAGACGTCGTTCTCCGAGCTCGTCGAGTCGGTGGTCGACGCGGACCTCGACCGCCTGTCGGCCGCCGGCGTCAGGGCGACAGAGTCGCCCTCATAGAACAGGCCTCAGCCCCCAGAGGAGCCCAGCGCCGAAGCGAGGCTTGCTGACGCCGGCGAAGACGGTAAAGCCGGCGTCGCGAAGCGCGGCTGCCGCCGCGGCTTGGGGATCCTCATCCGGGCAGCCTCGCACGTGGTACTCGAGAACGACAGCTTTCGCGCCGATTCGGGCGAAGCGCTCGTCGGCCAGGATCGGCCATTCGCCGCCCTCGATGTCCATCTTGAGCCAGTCGATCTCTGCGAGGTACGGGAAGACGTCGACCGCCTCGATCTCTCCGCTCTCGCTCGGCTCGAACGTTGCGGTAGTCCAATCGCCTCCTGCTGCTCGCGCTCGGCCGGCTCGCTCGGCCGCGACGTAACGTACGAGCCGCCAGCGTTCGGCCAGGTCGTTGGCCGCGATGGCCCGCTCGTGAACCGCCGCGTTGCCCTGGTCAGGCTCGAAAGCCACGACCTGCGCATCGGGGTAATTCGCGAAGACCCACGCGCCGAATGCGCCGATGTTCGCGCCGAGATCGGCAACGCGAAGCGGCCGCAGCGCATTCAGCGATGATGCGACTGGATCGGGCGGGGCGTACTCGCGCTGTGAGAACACCTCGTCGAGCACCATCAGATCCGCCGTGTGATGCCGCACGGAGACGCGGACGTCCGAGTGCCGTAGTCGGTAGGTCTCGACAGTCGCACGCCGCCTCAGCTCGTTGGCCGCAAAGCGCCGCGAGTCGGCGACGAGTGCTGCGCGGAGCGCGTACGTCACCCGCAGAACTGCAGGGCTGCGCGTAAGCAGGCGGAGGCCGGGGAGTGTCGCCGCGCGTCGGACGAGTCGGAGCAGCATGGGTCTGGCGAGGGAGGGGCCGCGAGTATGCCGTAACGGGTGGCGGGCGACGTGTCCGCCAGAATGGTCTGCGGTGGATGGACGAGCCGACGACGAACGGGGCGTGACCGGGATCGCATACGGAGCGCCGCACGCCGACGAGCTCGGCGTTCCTCCGGATCCAGTCGATCTCCTCGACACGTCCACGGCCGGCGGAAAGGTGATCCGCGGGGGCGCGCTCCGCATCTCCGGCTACATCGCCGGCACCGGCCTGGCGACCGTGACCGCCGCCATCCTCACGCGCTACCTCGGCGTCGTCGACTGGGGCCGCTACGTGACCGTCATCTCGCTCGTCGCGATGGTGTCCGGCCTGAGCGACGTGGGGCTGTCGGCAATCGGGGTGCGCGAGTACTCGACGCTCGACCCTGGACGGCGCGGGAGCTTCATTCAGAACCTGCTCGGGATCAGGGTCGTCATTGCGAGCGTCGGCGTGGCCGCCGCCACGGCCTTCGCCGTCGTGGCCGGCTACGGGGGTGTGCTCGTGGTCGGAACGGTGGTAGCCGGTGTCGGCGTCCTGATCACTGTCCTGCAGCAGACGCTCGCCGTTCCGCTGATGGCGGCGCTGCGGCTCGGATGGATCACCACGCTCGATCTCGTCCGCAACGCACTGATGGTCACGCTCGTCGTGATTCTCGCCGCCGCCGGCGCGGGCCTGATCCCGATCTTCGCCGCGGCGGTCCCTGTGGCAATCGTCGTGCTCGGAGCGAACGTCGTCCTCGTCCGGAGGCAGGTGCCGCTGCGGCCGGCTTTCGAGCGAGCCGAATGGTCCCGCGTCGTGCGTCTCTCCGTCACGTACGCAGCTGCGACTGCCGTCGGCACGATCTACCTTCTCATCACCGTCGTTCTCACGTCACTCGTCGGCACGAGCCACGAGACCGGGTATTACGGCATCTCCTTTCGCATCTTCCTCGTCGTCGTGAACATCCCCGTGCTCATCGTCACGTCGGCCTTGCCCGTCCTCGCACGCGCCGCTCGAGACGATCCGAAGCGGCTGTCGTACGCGCTCCAGCGGCTGCTCGAGATCGGAGCGATTCTGGGGGTGTGGATCGCGCTTGTCCTGATCTTCGGAGCGAAGGTCGCCATCGGCATCGTCGGCGGACGCGAGTACGCACCGGCTGTCGGCGTGCTCCAGATCCAGAGCGTCGCGATCATCGGGACCTTCATCGCCTTCACGCTGGGATTCGTGCTTCTCTCGCTCGGCCAGAGCCGGGCGCTCCTGATCGCAAATGTGCTCGCCCTCGCGCTCAGCATCACGTTGACCCTCGCACTGGTGCCTTCGGTAGGCGCAAAGGGTGCTGCAGCGGCGACCGTCGCCGGTGAGTTCGCGCTGGCGCTCTTCTACGGGGTCGCGCTGTTCGGCCGGAGGCTCGTCTCCGGTGTATCCGGACGTTTCGTCGGCCCGGTCGCTCTCGCGGCGGCACCGGCGGCGGCCCTGGTGCTCATCCCGGGCCTACGCGACATCCCGCTCGTGCTCGCGGCGACGGCCGTGTACTTCGCCGTTCTCGCTGCCCTGGGCGCGATCCCGGCCGAGCTCCGGGCTGCGTTCTCGGAAGTGGTGCGGGCCCGAACTTGAGCGAGCCGCGGCGGGCGCTCGAGGTAGGACTGAACCTCCTCTTTCTGACGCCGACGGCGGCCGGTGCCGGCCGTTACGCGACCGAGCTCCTCCCGGCGCTGCTCGAGGCAGAGCCGGGCCTTCGCCTGACCGGTTTCGTCGGCGCTGACGCTCCGCCGACCTCTTCGAGCACGACTGGTCGCGTCGCGTCACGTGGACGCGGTTCCCGACGCAGACGCGGCTGAAGACGCATATCCCCGCCCAGATGACGGCGGTGCCGCTCGCAGCGGCGCGCCGGAAGCTCGATCTCCTCCACAGCCCCGCGAATCTCGGGCCGCTCTTCACGCCCGGGGTGGCCCATGTCGTGACGCTGCTCGACGTGATCTGGAAGCACCAGAAGGAGGCGTGGGAAGAGGGACCTGTCGCCCGGGGCTTCGGGGCGCTCTCGCGGCTCGTCGCGCGCAACGCCGACCGTGTGATCGCGATCTCCGAGTCCGCACGCCGTGACATCGTGGCTTCGCTGGACCTCGACCCCGCTACGGTCGACGTGGCGCCGCTCGGCGTCCGGAGACCGCATCGAGCTCTGCCCGACGGTGAAGCTGAGGTCCGAAAGCGGCTGGACCTCGGCGACCGGCTGGTCGTCCTGTCCGTCGCCCAGAAACGGCCCTACAAGAACCTCGCGTCGCTCGTGCGCGCGCTTCCGGACCTGGAATCAGCGGCGCTCGTGCTGGTCGGGTCGTCGACGCCTCACGAGGACGAGTTGCGCGACCTCGCCGCGCAGCTGGGGGTGACGGGCAGCGTCCGGTTCCTCGACTGGGTGCCCGACGACGAGCTCGAGCAGCTGTACGGCGCCGCAGCCTGCTTCGTGCTCCCGTCGCTGATCGAGGGGTTTGGCCTACCGGTGCTCGAAGCGATGGCACGTGACGTCCCCGTCGCCTGCTCGAACAGGCCTGCCCTCCCGGAGGTGGCCGGGGATGCCGCACTGTTCTTCGAGCCAAGGACCAGGCGGCGGTCACCGCGGCGATTCGACGACTGCTCGACGATCGCGAGCTCGCAGGTGGGCTCGTCGAGCGCGGGCGCGCACGAGTCGAGCTCTTCACGTGGCGCCGAACAGCCGAGGCGACGCTCTCGACCTATCGCCGTGCCGTTGCCGCGTCGCCCGCGAGCGCGCGCACGTAGCTCGCGATTGTTGCGTGAGCGGTCTTGCGCCAGTCGAATTTGCGGGCTTGCTCGGGTCCTGCGCGACGAAGGTGGTCGCGCAGGCTCGCATCGCAGAGAAGTCGTCGATCGCCTGCGCAATCGCGGCCGTGTCGGTTGGATCGAAGTAGCGCGCAGCGGTTCCCGCCACCTCGGGCAGCGACGCAGTATCCGAGCACGCGACGGGAACCCCGCGCACGAGGGCGTCGAGCACGGGCAGCCCGAATCCCTCGGCCAGCGAGGGAAGACGAAGCAGGTCGCCGCGGCGTAGAGGCCTTCGAGCGTCGCGGCGTCGAGCCAAGCGCGTGAAACGAACACGGTCGCCCGCTTGGCTGCGAAGCTCGAGGAATCGAAGACCGTCTCGTAGCCGGGTGCGACGAGCGACGGGCGACGGCTTGGAACGAAGCCGTGCCATCGCCTTGAGTCAGACGGTCGAGGTTCTTGTGCGGCCGTTTCGCAGAGACGGTCAGGACAATCGGTGCTTCGCCGAGGCGGAAGCGCTCTCGCAGCTCGGCCTCGGCACGGGGTCGACCGCGTCGAGCCCCGGCCCGTTCATACGTCACGTCGACGCGGTCCGGGGAGACGCGGAGGAACCGAACGATGTCCGCCTTCGAGGCCTCCGAGACCGTCAGCACACGCCGGGAGCGCCGTGCGGCGATCGGCACGAGCAGTGCGAGGCCCCAGGCGAGCACGCCAGCATGCGTCTCGGGAAAGCGCTTGTAGATCACGTCGTGGATCGTGGTCACCTGCGGCACCCGCGGCCAGGCCGGCGCCGTGGTGAAGAGGTTATGCAGCAGGTCGAGTCGTGCGCGACGCGCGGCTCGGGGCAAGAGCGTCTGTTCCGCGGCGACGCGGCGCGCCCGGCTGCGCGCATCGAGCCTGAGTTCGACGAGTTCGACGTCCGCTGCCCACTCTTCCTGTCGCAAAGAGGCGGCGGCATCGGTTCCCGCGAAGAGCGTCAACCGAAGATCGTCCCCCGACGCGAGGAGGGCGGGGATGAGCCGCCGGGCGTAGATCTCACTACCGCCGGTCTCGGCCGGGACGAGGTGGAGCAGGTTGAGGCCGACGCGCATCAGAGCTCGGAGTCCTGGCCGCTCGTCGAGCAGAGGAGCAAGTGCTGAACGGATGCGCGGCGCGAGCACCTCAGGCCGAAGCTCCGACAGGCGCTCCTCGGCCGCGTCGAACAAGGCTGTCGCGCGTCGACCGGGAAGAGGCGGCCGCGTGAAGCGCTTCGGCCACGACGGCCGGATCATCGCCGTCGAGTACGAGCCCCGCTCCTCCGACGGTCTCGGGCACCGCACCCGCCGCGCGTGCCACGACGGGGAGTCCGTGAGCGAGCGACTCGATCAGCGGAGCGCAGAAGCCCTCGTGAACGGACATCGACAGATAGACGTCGGCGTACCGGTACCAGGCGTCGCGGGCGGCGGAGGAGATCTGCCCCGTGAAGAAGACGCGGCGAGCGCCGACGCGCGCGATCAGGGCCTCGAGCGCCCTGCGGTAGCTCTCGAAGCCACGATCGGAGCCGATCACCACGAGCGATGCCTCTGGGGCATGGTGTTGCTGGTAGAGCGCGAACGACTTGACGACATCCTCGAGCCGCTTGTTCGGCGCGAGCCGCCCGACCGTCAGCACCGTCGGATCCCGGTTCGGGCGCCGCCGCGGAACCTCTGAGGGCACATCGAGCAGGAGCGGCACGACGGTCGCGTCGCCGAGACCGGCCTCGCGCAGGTCGATGGCGTTGAAGCTCGAGTCGGCAATCAGCGCGTCGATCTTCCCGCGGAAGACCGTCAGGCCGTCGCGCCCGCGGTCACACAGCGCGGCGACGTCGGGATTGAACTCACGCAGCAGCCGGCCGGGGGTGATGTTGTGGTAGCAGAGAGCGAGTCGCGCATTCGACTCGAGCGCGGTCTTCATCGTGGAGCTCCAAAGGGCGTAGCGGAGGATGAGGGGATTCCCCCGAAGTATTCGGCGGCCCGCACGGTCCATCCGGTGCACGCGGCCGAGGAGGTCTGGGTGCACGTGTTCCGCGACGACCTCGCTCTCGTAGCCCCAGCCGTGCAGGAGCTCGCGCCACCCGAACGCCTGGTCGGTGACGGCGTCGTAGGGGGCGGCCGTGGGAAGGAGCTGATGCACGGCACTCACGCGGCAGGCCTCAGAGCAGCGGGGCGAGCGCCGATCGCAGCTGCGCCGCGAGCGCCTCCGGCCGCAATTCCTGAAGGCGGGCATCGGCAGCGTCGAAGAGCAAGCTTCTCGTCGACGGCGAGGAGGCGAGCTCGTGAAGCGCCTCCGCGACGAGCGGCAGGTCCGCGCCGTCGACCACGATGCCCGCGCCGCCGAGCGTCTCCGGCATGGCGCCGGCCTCGCGCGCCACCACCGGCACGCCGTGGGCGAGCGCCTCGATCAGCGGCAGGCAGAACCCCTCGTGCACCGACATCGACAGGAAGACGTCCGCCCGCTCGTACCACGCGTCCCGGTCCTCCGCCGGGATCGGTCCCGTGAAGATCACGCCCTCGGCGCCGACGTGAGCGACGAGCAACTCGAGTGCGCGGCGATAGCTCTCGAATCCTGAGTCGGAGCCAACCATCACCAGCGACGCGTCCGGAGCGCGGTGTTGCTGATAGAGCGCAAAGGCCTTGATCACGTCCTCGACGCGCTTGTTCGGGACGATGCGTCCGACTGTCAGGACGACCGGTTCCGGCTTCGGCTCGCGTCGAGGGATTTCGGGTGGCAGGTCGAGCATGAGCGGGACGACCGTCACCTCGCCGAGCCCCGCCTCCCGCAGCTCGGACGCGCTGTACTCCGAGGCCGCCAGCAGTGCGTCGGTCCGGCCCTTGAAGAGAGGGAGAGCGCTCCGGCCACGATCGGAGATGTCTGCCGAGAGCTCGTTGAAGTCGCGGAGCAGGTCTCCAGGCGTGATGTTGTGGTAGTAGACCGCCAGGGGGCCCTTCGCTTCGAGCGCCGCCTCCGCGGTCGGGCTCCAGCCCGCGTAGTGGAGGACGAGACCGCCTTCGTTCACGAGCCGCCTTCCAGCGCGATCGAGCGGATGGGCGTCCCCGAGCAGGTCTGCATCTACGTATTCGGCGACGATCTCGCTCTCCAGACCCCACCCGCGTAGCAGGCCTCGCCAGAAGAACGCCTGGTTCGTGACCGCATCGTGTGGCTCCGCGGCGTGCACAAGCTGGTGCACGGCTTTCATGCGGGGACGCGCCCGTAGACGGCGAGCACCTGCTCCAGCGAGTGATCGAGAGAGAGGCGCTCGGCGTTGCGTTCGTACCAGTCCGCGGTGGAGTCCCGCAGAGCCTGGCCGCCGTCGTACACGCGCAGGATCGCAGCGGCGAGCTCTTCAGGGTCGGCCGAATCGGCGACCGCCCCGTTCTCTCCCTCCTCGACGAGCTCCGTGGCGGCATTGTCGGGAGCACGGACTACCACCGAGGGCACGCCGAGGGCGGCCGCCTCGATCACGACGAGGCCGTACCCCTCTCGCCTCGACGGCAGCGCGAGGCAGAGGGCGCGCCGCAGCGAACTGCGCAGCCGGTCCTCGCTCACGAATCCGGGGGCTTCCACGGCCCCGTCGAGCGCGCTGTCGGCGATCAGTCGCAGCAGCTCCGGGCGTGACGGCCCGTCTCCGAAGATCTCCCCGCGCAGGTCGGCCACTCGCGTCCGCGCACGCGCAATCGCAGGCACGAGCGCGCTCGCCTGCTTCTCCGGAATGTGGCGGCCGGCGAAGACGACCACCGGTTCCGCGGGCTCCGGACGCGTGCCGGGCGGCCCGGCGTAGATGCCGCCGAGCACCGTCACCTCGCCACGGAGACCCTGCTCCACCAGCCGGCGCGCAAACAGCTGCGAGTAGCAAAGAGCCTCGTGACGGATCCGAATGCACCGGCGCTGCACCATGAACCCGAGAGCGCCGGCAAGCGGCCCCAGGTACTCGCGCCAGTACTCGCGCGACCAGACCTCGAACCAGTCGACGACGATGCGGAAGCGGTGGCCTCTGCGTGCGAAGGCCGCGGCGAGCAGGGAAAAATACGGGAACGACGCCGTGTGGACGACGTCATACCGACCGCCCTCGCGCGTGAGGTGCCGGAGAACGCCGAGGCCGAACCGTAATGCCGGCGTGATCCGCCTCCGACCGCTACCGGTGTAGAAGGCGCCCCCGGGCGCGACGGCCACGACCTCGACGCCCGGTACGTCCAAGGTCTCGCTCCGCGGCCAGTGGCGCATGGTCAGATACGTGACCTGATGACCCTCTTGCGCGAGGCGCTCGGCGAGGTCGCGGTACCAGCGCTCTGCGCCGCCGATGGTGTAGGGGAAGAACAGGTCGTAGACGAGGCAGATCTGCATGCTCGGCGCGGAGAGTGGGGCCTGGAGCGTCAGGCGCTGCCCGCGTGCGGCCGCTCCACCTGGTTGCGTGAGTCCGACGTCGCAAGTTGGCGAGACCGCCGCATCAGCCAGACGAATAGCCATCCGACGACGATCGTGCCGCCGATCCAAAGGCACTCGAGGATCCACGCCGGCAGCCGGGCGTAAGCACAGTCCGGACCGCCTCGACGTTCACCGGGCCTGCTGTGAGTGTCCCCAGCCCCTCGTAGTACATCCGGGTCTCGACGAGGTATTCGCCCGGCGTCTTGAAGCTGAGGGTGCGGCTTGCCCCCGTGAGATCGGATCTCGCCGGCGGTCAGCACTTTCGACGCGAAGATCCTTGGCGGCAGGCTGCCGACCGCCTCGATCCTCGCCACAGGGACTTTGTCGGCGACACCGGTAATTCCGAGCGGAAGTGTCGCGCGGTAGGTGCCTTCGTTGAGAGGGGAGTACGGCCCCCAGAAGAGGTAGCCCGCTCCGTCGCGCCCCGCTTTCGCGACGAGTGCCTGGCCGCGTATGTGGCCGGTCTGGTGGGGCGCCTGACCCGGATTGAGAACGAACGAGGTCGGCATGTGGCCGTGCCCAGCGGGTACGCCACGGCGGCTGTCCCGCAGGCCGAACATCCGCGGCTTGTCGCCGAGCGGGTAGAGGCCTTGGAAGTCCTTCATCGCGGCAGAACGCGAACAGGATCGAAACCGCCAAGAGCGGCACGAACAGAAATCGCGAGGCGCGGACGTGTTGGATGAGGAGTGCGATGGGGATCGCGACGAGCGGAATCACGATCATCGGATACCTGGCCGGAAGTCCCCAGCCGAACCCCGGGTTTCCGCTCGCCACCAGGAGTAGGTAGGCAACTGCCGCGCCGACAAAGGCGGCGGCGCGCCAGCCGAACCAGTAGACAAGACATCCGAGCGCCGCGAGTCCCAGCCATTGAACCGGGGCAAAGGGGATCCACCCGCCCGACGGGGCTGAGCAGGTTTGTGAGCGTAAAGTCGTACAGCGAGCGCCAGCCGGCGGAGCCCACATTCGCACTCGAGTACGCGTGGTACGGCGCTAGGGGGTTCGGGCTTCCGTAGAGATGCTTGAACGTCACGGCGAGGAGTCCGAGAACAACTACGTACGGGACGGCCACGGGTAGGGCTACCGTGCGCCAGTTCCTGATCCCGGTTACGGCGTAACCGACGACGGTTGCACCGACGGCTCGGAACCGTCGGACGACCCTGCCGCCGTGCGGAGGCTCCGCTCCATCCCATCGCGCTGCGCAGGCTGCGATCGCGAGACCGACGACTGCCGCGAGCGACAGCGCGACGTAGCGCACGTGGAGCCAGACGAGAGCAGCAGCAGCAGCGGAACCGAGCGCGAGGGCCGCCGGCGACGACGCGCCCACGACCATGATTCGGAGGCACGCGACCACGAGCAGCGCTCCGGGAAGCTCAGGGTAGATCTGGTCGGAAAACGCCAGCACCGGGAGGCAGAACATCGCGGCGAGCCAGGCTGCGGTTCGGTAGGGCTGGCGCAGCCTCAGGTCTCGGAGCAGGCGATACAGCTGATCCGCCAAGAGCGCGGCAATGAGCACCATCGCGATCCGGGCGCCCGTCAACCCGCCGAGCGCGACCGCGGGGGCGAGGAGGATCGAAATACCGATCGGGTGCACCGGCCGCAGCTGCGGGGACTTGCCGAACGTCGCCGCCTGGTTGTAGTGATCGAGCGGAAAGATGTTGACGACTCCCAGCGTTCGGTCGCGGCTCGCGTAGTCGTTCCTGAGGTCGATATCGCGGTCGTACGCAAGGCTCTCGGCGGCGAGCAGGTAGTGCGGCTCGTCGCCCGCGGTTTCAGGGCGTATGTGCAAGAAGGCGCCCAGGTAGACGGCGAAGGCGAGGGCGAACGGCGCGAGCTGCGCGGCGATGCGCCAGAGGCGACACGCGCTCGCGAGGCGGCGCCGCGGTGACCGATCGAGCTTCTACTGCGTTGGTCGTGTTGCTGGCCACGGGAGCAACCCGGCGCGCTACCGGCGCCGCAGCCTGAGCACGCTCAGGAAGAGAGCCGACAGCGAGGTCTGCACTCCGCACGCGATCAGCGTGGCACCCGGGATGACGATCCGGAGCGTGTGCGGGTAGTTCAGACGCCCGAAGCTGGCTGCGTTCCAGGTCGACAGGGCGTAGACCGAGAGGCCGAGGCCGCACGCCACGAGCAGGACGCCCGCGAGGAGGAAGCGCTCCAGCGCTCCGGGACGATCGAGCAGCCGGCGGATCCGCAGGTCGTCGGGAAGGAGGCCCTCTTTGATCCCGAACCACCGCGCGGTGAGGAAGAAATAGACGGCCTGCAGCCCGACGACGACCGCCAGGCCGAAGTACAGGAGCGTGCTCACGTCGAAGCCGATGCCGCCGACCGTCCGGTTTCCAGGCAGAAGCCAGGCCATCCCGGCGATCCCCAGGAAGAAGAACGCCAGCCCCGGATAGAGGAACAGCCACTTCGGGCTGTAGAGCAGCAACAGGCGGATCGACTTCCAGCCGTCCTTCCAGGTGTTCAGGTGTGGCTCGCGCCCCTCGGCATCCGGCGAGAGCGTCGTCGGCACCTCCGTGACCCGCAAGCCGGCCATGGTGGCCTTGACGATCATCTCGATCGCGAACTCCATGCCGGGCGACTGCACGTCCAGCGCCCGGATCTTCTCGCGGTCGAAGCCGCGGAGCCCGCAGTAGATGTCTCCGCACGCGGTCCCGTAGAGCCTGCGGCCGACGAACGACAGAACCGGGTTGCCGAGCTTCTGGTGGAGCCACGGCATCGCGCCCGGCTGGATGCCTCCTTTGAAGCGATTGCCGGCGACGAGGTCGTAGCCCTCCCTCAGTCGCTCGACGAACGGCTCGAGGTCGGCGAAGTCGTAGCTGTCGTCGGCGTCGCCCATGATCACCCACCGCCCGCGCGCAGCGGCGATCCCGCCGGTGAGCGCGCTGCCGTAGCCTCTTTCCGCGACCGGCACGACCCGGGCGCCGAGGTCCTGCGCGATCTCTTGCGAGCCGTCGGTCGAGCCGTTGTCGGCCACGACGACCTCGCCGGCGATGCCGAGACGCTCGAACGAGTCCTGGGCTTTGCGGATGCAGATCCCGATCGTGCGCGCCTCGTCGAGGCACGGAATGACGACGGTCAGCTCGGGAACTGCGAGATCTTCGTCGTGCTCGGGCTGGACCCTCGGCGCAGCTACATCTGGGCTAGTCGACTGTGCGGACATCTGCAAGATCGTACTGTCCCGCAAATGCGGCCCCGGTAATCGCGGGGCCAATCTTCCAGATTGTTAACAAACGAAAGCCGCGCGCTCTCGGTGCTACTGGGGCTCCTTGGTCGCCGTGACCATCGCCACCGTCTCGGCTTCGGGGGGAAGGCTCTCGATCGGTTCGTCGATCCGCACCCAGGTCGTCGCGTCCCGGCGCTGGACGAGCGTCATGTCCTCGACGTTCCACCCCGCGAGGAGCTCGTCGAGGCCCTGTCGGTCGTAGACGCGGTGGAACTCGTCCGCCGACGCCTCGCCCACCGACGTCGTCAGGGCCAGCAGCCCGCCGGGGCGCGTCAGCTCGCGCATCCGGCGCATCGCATCCAGGTCGGCACGCGGCTTGGTCGCCTGCTGGCCGTACGCCGCCGTTCCGATGTGCTCGATCGTCGAGAGGCAGAGCACGCCGTCGAAATCCGCCTCGCCGTCCCAGTCCTCGATCTTTCCGGCCACCGTGCGAAGGTGTTCATGCGAGAGCGGGTTCGGACGCGGGTCGAGCGCCGTGACGTGGTAGCCCAACGTGGCAAGGGAAAGGCCGACCAGGCTTTCCGACCCGCCGATGTCCAGGATCCTGGCTCCCGGGCCGAGAGCGTGAAGCGCGCTGAACGCATACGGAGCTTCGACGATGCGCTCGTTCACCCACTGGAGGGCGACCCGCCCAGATCCGTAACCGACCAGGACCGGCGGGTTGAACCACAAGTTCGCTTGAGCGGCGAATCCTTCGTTGCTCGCGGCGTAGTTGAGCACCGTCGCGGTGAACTCGTCGAGCTCGTCGATCGGATGCGGGCGGCTCGCGTCGAACAAGAACCGCCCGTGCAGCTGTCGAACGGCTGTACTCCACTAGGCGGTCCTAGGTGTTTTTCCGAAGCCCGAGTCAGCTGCTCGAGCTGTTCGAGCACCGCTTCGGCCGTTGGAGGCTCGCGGCTGAAGAGAGTCCGGACTTCCGTGACCGCCTCATGAAGGCCGGCGAACCGCGGGTCGAAGAATCGCCTCGCCGGCCACAGAAGCGCCCTTGCGAGGGACCGCGCCCTGCTGTTCACCGGCCCTGCGGGCCGGGCCTCAGTGCTCACGAACGATGCGGGCGGCGGTTCTCGAAGGCATTCCATACAGTCTGGCATACCATCGATGAGCGTCGCCCACGAAGAATTGGCCGATTTCTCGGCCCAGCGGGACGAGCAGTCGGTGCCGGCGATGAACCGGTTGAAGAACATCGTGCGCGACAACTCGCCTCTCCCGCCGTACTTCACGGGCGACCGGTCGGCACTCGAGGCCGCTTCCCACCAGCAATCGCGCGCGGTCTACCTCGGGGACGAAACCCTGCTGTGCCGGGTGCTCGGCAAGTACCTCATGTACGTCGACGCCCTTGAGACCGGAATCGCTCCGCACCTGTGCCTCGACGGCTACTGGGAGTCGTGGATCACTGTGGCCCTTGCCCGGACGCTACGACGGGAATGGCATTGCCTCGACATCGGCGCGAACCACGGCTACTACACGCTGATCATGGCCGACGCGGTCGGGCCTAAAGGTCGCGTAGTTCCCATCGAGCCGACCCCGCGACTCGCCGATCTGCTCCGTCAGACGCTGGACGTGAACGGGTTCCCACATGTGGAGGTCGTGCAAAGGGCGGCATCCGACGTGGACGAAAAGACGCTCCAGCTCGTCATCCCGCGACATCGGAGCCTCAACGCTCGGGTGTCCGAGGTCGCCGCGCCGGACGATGCCCGCGTCGACGTCGGCTCGGTGACGGTGGACGCGCTCACGAGCGATTGGCCCCGCGTCGACCTGATCAAGATCGACGTCGAGGGCGCGGAAGAGGCTGTCTGGCGCGGGATGGAAAAGACGATCGCGACGAACTCGAAGCTCGTCGTAATCCTGGAGTTCAATGCCGCTCGATACGAGGACCCGCGCGGTTTCCTGGGCGAGATCGAGAAGCCGGTTTCCCGCTGCGGTATATCGAGGTCAACGCTGAGGTCGTCGGGGTCTCGGTCCGGAAGCTCCTGACCACGCGCGTCGGGGAAGACTGGATGCTCTACCTCGCCAGAGGCTGAGCGCGGCTTGCTGACGCCGTCAGGGCGAGCTCGACGTAGTCGTCTTCGCGCTCGAGCAGCTCGTCGATCGAAGCCGGCTCGAGCTCACCCGAGCCCGAGACGATCGCAAGCTCGCGTCCGAGCGTGCGGTACCGCTCGAGGATCTCTCGTGGCTCGAGGCCCCAGAACGCCTGGCGCGGCCAAAACTCGGTGACGGCGAGCGGGCAGTCGGCGAGAAGTCGCCGCGCGCCCCAGACGACCGCGTGATCGCTGCCCTCCGCATCGATCTTCATGAGGTCGACGGGGCCGTTGATCAACGCATCGAGCGGCGCAGCCAGCACCTTCGTGCCCTCCGTGCCGAGGCCGATCTCGGTGCCGCCGCGATTCCCGTCCGGGGCCGTCAGCCGCATTGGCCTGAAGCCGCTCCACGCGGCGAAAGCGAACACCGACACGTTCGCGCAGCGGTGGCGACGCAGGTTCGCCCGCAGCAGCGCCACGCTGCCCGCGTCCGGCTCGAATGCGAAGACACGTCCACGGGGCCCGACGAGGCGCGAGGCGAGCACCGTGAAGTAGCCGATGAACGCGCCAACGTCGACGAAGGTCATTCCTGGACGCAGCCGGGACTCGAGCAGTCGCACGACCTGCATCTCCCAGAAGCCGTGGGAGTGCATGCTCCTGGTGACTTCGTCGTCCGGGTGAGCCCATAGCTCCCCGACGTTCGTTTCGACCTCGACAGCGTCCAATCCGCTAACGGTCTAGCCCCAGCTTCTCGAGCTTCGCGAGCCGCGATTCGAGCGCCTTCACGCGATCGTCCAGCCGCTCACGTGTTGCCGCCTCGACGGCGATCGCCGTCTCGACGCGTGCGATCGCGGCGTCCGTCTGCTGCGCGAGATCGTCGAGCACATGAAGCTGCAGGCGGAAGAGGGTGCGTTTGACGAACGTGATCACGGGGCCGATCAGGGGCTTCGACGAAAAGCCCAGCTCTGGCCGGAATCTGACTCGTGGCCCCGCGCCCTCGAGATCGAATCCCTGGACGATCGGGACGCTGGGCGTCTGCAGCTCGACGCCGGAGAGATCATCGGCGTACTCCCCGGCGGCACGCGCGCGTTCGACGCGGTCCTTCAGGTCGAGGACGACTCGCTCGACGGTGGTGCCGTCGTTCCCCTCAGGCTCTGGCACACGGTGAGGGTATCGCGGCGGTTGGCGGACAGCCGCTAGAGGCCGCGCAGGCTCTCAGGGTGCTTGCGGACGAAGCGGGCGATGCTGCGCCAGTGCCAGAGCGTCCGGCGGGTGAACAGGCGCTTGTCGGTGACGGCCTGGTGGTGGTGGACCGCGACCGCCTGGGGGACGTACCACCGCTCCCAGCCGGCACGGCGCGCGCGGTAGGCGAGGTCGATCTCCTCGCCGTAGAGCCGGTAGCCCTCGTCGAAGCCGCCGAGCTCGTCGAGCAGCTCTCGGCGGAAGAAAAGGAAGGCGCCGAGCAGCCAGTCCGAGAGCGCCGGCTCGGTCGGGTGCTCGTCGAGCAGGTAGTGGCGGCGCTGCCGCTCCTGCGGCTTGAGCAGGCGGCGGAGCGGCGTGCGGCGGACGATCGTTCCTCGGACGGTCGGGAAGCTCCTGCGCGAGGGCTGCCGGCGGCCGTCGGGGTAGCGGAGCTCCGGGGCGGCGATCCCGCAGCGCGGGTGCGCGTCGGCGAAGTCGCGGAGCGCCGCGATGCAGCCGTCCGCGGCTTCGATGTCGGAGTTCGACGCGACGACGTACGGCGCGGTCGTCGCGGCGACGCCGCGGTTGATGTTCGCCCCGAAGCCGAGCGTCGTCTCGTTCCGGATGACGCGGGCTGAGCCCGTCGTCGGGTCGCCGCCGGGGTTGGCGACGAGCACGAGCTCGTCGACCTGCGGCGCGAGCGACTCGAGGCACGGTCCCGGGTCGGGGTCGCCGGGCGTCCAGATCACGACCGCGGCGACGGCGCTCACACGAGCTCCCGGTAGACGGCGAGGGTTCGGCGGGCGGTCTCGGCCCAGGTGAACCGCGCCGCGCGGGCGAGACCGGCTGCCGAGAGTCTCTCTCTGTCGGCGAGTGCCCGCTCGATCCCGCCGGCGAGCTCGACGGGGTTTCGCTCCGCGACGAGGATCGCCGCGTCCCCCGCGGCCTCCGGCAGTGCGCCGGCGGTGGTCGTGACGACCGGCGTCCCCGAGGCCATCGCCTCGAGCACCGGGAGCCCGAACCCCTCGTAGCGCGAAGGGAAGACCAGACATGCGGCTCCGCGGTAGAGGCCGGCGAGCTCTTCGAGGGAGACGTGGCCGCGGAACTGGACGCGGTCGCGCAGGCCCGCGCGCTCCACGGCGCGCTCGGCGTCGGCCCGGCCTCCTTTGTCCGGCCCCACGAGGACGAGACGCGGCGCGCCGTCGCCGAGCAGCGCGACCGCCTCGATCGCGGCGACGGGGTCCTTGCGCGCCTGGAGGGCGCTGACGAAGAGCGCATACGGCTCGCCGTCGGGGCTCGGCCCATCCGGGTGGAAGACCGGGTCGACGCCGGGCGGCGTGACGACGATCTTCTCCTCGGGGATGCCGTAGAGCTCGACCAGGTCGCCCTTGGTCAGCTCGGAAAGCGTCAGGATGCGCGCCGCGGCGTGGGCGGCTCGGGGCACGACCCGCCGGAAGATGAGCCGGTCGCGCATGCCCATCACGGTTGCGTCCCGCTCGAACGAGAGGTCCTGGATCGTCACGACCGAATGGCCCGAGTAGCCGCGGGGAAGCGCATGCAGGAAATGCGCGACCGCCGGGTGCAGGCGGCGCAGGAGCCGGGGGAGCGTGACGGCCATCCGCAGGATCTGGCTCCGCGCCTCGAGCTCGACCGGCTCGATTCCGGCTGGAACCAGGTCCGGCCGCCTAGTGACCGCGGCCAGCCGCAGGCCGGACGTGTCCTCCGCGGAGAAGCCCGCGAGGAGCCCGGCCACGTAGGTCTCGTCGCCGGTCCGCCGCCGGCCCAGCACGTCGGCGTCGATCACTACGAGCGGCGGCGTCACGCCGCGGCCTCGCGGTAGACGTCGACGGTTGCGCGGGCGACCGCGTCCCACGAGAACGCCTTCGCCCGTTCGAGACCCAGCGCGCGCAGCTCCTCGTGCCGGTCGATCGCCTCGGCCAGTCCCGCAGCGATCGCGTCCGGGTCGGTGGGGTCGACGAGCACGGCTGCGCCGCCCGTGACCTCCGGAGCCGAGCCCGCGTTCGCCGCCACGACCGGCGCGCCGCACGCCATCGCCTCGACCAGCGGCAGCCCGAACCCCTCGTAGGCCGAGAGGTACGCGACGCAGCGCGCGCCGCGGTACAGCCGGGCGAGCTCGTCGTCGGGCACGAACCCGAGCTGCTGCACGCGGTCGCCCGACACGTCGACGCCGCCCCAGCCGCGCATCCCGGCGACAAGGAGGCGTGAGCCGTTCAGCCCAGCCCGCTCGAAGCCGTCCACGAGCCGGTCGAGGTTCTTGCGCGGCTCGAGCGTCCCGACCGTGAGCACGTAGTCGCCGAAGGCCGCGTCCCCGTCCGCGACGAAGGGGGCGCCGACCGCGTGCGGGATCACGCGGATCTTCTCGTCGGGAACGTCGAGCAGCTCGAGCAGCTCCTGCCGTGTGAACTCCGAGGCTGCGATCAGGCGCCGCGCCGCCCGTACGACCCGCGGCAGCACGACGCGGCTGTACTCGCCCGTCCAGCGGTTGAACAGCTCCGGGTGCCGCAACACGGCGATGTCGTGGAGCGTGACGACGAGCGGCACGGACGACCTCACCGGCGCGCGATGGGTCGGGCAATGCAGGACGTCCACTCCGTCGAACCGCGCGCGCAGCGGCAGCGCCGCGAGATACCACCCGACGTCACGTACCGGGACGAGAGCCCGGCTCGAGCTCCCGAAGCTGTAGCGCCGAACCTCGACCGCGTCCGGCGGGAGCGCTTCGAGCAGCGATTCGATGTAGCGCGCGGCCCCCGCGCGCGTCAGCGCGAGCGGCGAGACGTCCAGCCCGACACGCAGGCGTCCGGTCATCGGTTCAGTCTCCCAGAGCGCGTTCGTACCCGGCCAGGACGGTCTCGCCGAGGGCGCGGTAGGTGAAGCGTGCCGCGTGCACGAGCCCTCGCTCTCGCAAGGCGGACGGGCCGCCGAGCGCCTGCTCGAGCGCGTCCGCGAACGCTTGCGGCTCGTCCGGGTCGGCGCGCAGGGCGGCATCTCCGCAGGCCTCGTCGAGCGACGGGTGGGACGAGACGACGGTCGGCACGCCGCAGGCCAGAGCCTCCACGACCGGGAGGCCGAAGCCCTCGAACCGCGAGGGGTAGGCGAATGCCGCCGCTCCGCGGTAGAGCCCGGCCAGCTCGTCAATTGGCACGTAACCGAGCAGGCGCACGCCCTCCCCCTCGAGCGACCGCGGCTCCCAGCCTGCGGGCCCAGCCAGGGCGAGGGTCAGCTCCGGCCGAGCCTGGCGAAGGAGCCCGAAGCCCTCGATGAGCGTCGGGAGGTTCTTGCGCGGCTCGCGGGTCGAGACGGCGAGGACGTACGGTCCGCCGAGGTCCTTCCGCGACCCCTCGGGCGTGAAGATCGGATCGACCCCGGGGTAGGCGACGGCGATCCGATCCTCGGGCACTTCGAGAAGCCCTCTCAGCTCGGACGCGGTGAAGCGCGAGTCGGCGAAGAGCAGGTCGCAGGTGCGCGCCGCGTTCTCGTACTTCGGAGCGTGCATCCGCGCCGTCCCACGCTCGACGAGCTCGGGGAACCGCAGCGGGACGAGATCGTGCACGGTGGTCACACGCGCTCCGCCGCGTTGAGGTGGGTACATCCAGTCCGAGAAGTGGAAGACGTCGAGCGGGCCGACGATCCTCTCCACCGGTGGCCGTCCGAGCTTGCTCCAGGCCGACCGCCACCATCGTGCCCGCGGCAGCAGCGGCAAGCGGAGCTCGACGGGCACGCCCTCCAGGGCCTCGTGGATCCGTCTGCGTCCGGCGGGCCCCGAGAGTCCGAACGCGACGACCTCGTGCCGGCCGCCGGCGACCTCCAACAGCCCCGTGAGCAAGCCGCGCACGTAGTTCCCGATTCCCGTGCGTGAGACGGAAAGCGGGCTGACGTCGATCACGATTCGCAAATGGCCCTCGATGGCGCTGAGTATCCTGCCCGCATGGCCGTCAACGTCGGCGCCCGCACGGGGGCGCTCCCCCGGCTCAACTGGCTGACCGGCTACGGCGAGCTGCTGAAGACCCTTCTACGCAGGGAAATTCGCATGCGCTACAAGGGGTCGGCGCTCGGCATCGTCTGGTCGCTGGTCTACCCGCTCGTGATGATGGGCGTCTACACGCTCGTCTTCTCGGTGCTCTGGCGGACCGCGGGCAACATTCCGCACTACCCGCTCTTCGTGCTCGCCGGGCTGGCGGTGTGGGGCTTCTTCCAGGCCGGTGTGCAGCTCGGGACGAGCTCCCTGATCGCCAACGCGGACCTGGTGAAGAAGGTCTGGTTCCCGCGCGAGCTGATTCCCGCGGCGTCGGTGCTGGCCCAGCTGACCGCGGCCGCGGTCATGTTCGCGATCCTCGTGCCCGCCTGCCTGATCGCGGTGCCGGAGACGGGAAGGACGATCGTGCTCGCGGTCCCGATCTTCGCGGCGCTCGTCTGCCTCACGCTCGGCTTCGCGTGGCTGCTTTCGATCGTGAACGTCTTCTTCCGCGACGTCGAGCACCTGCTCGCGGTGATGTTCCTGCCGTGGTTCTTCCTCACTCCGGTTCTCTACAGCCTCGAGCAGCTCCCCGCCGCGGAGAGCCACGGCTGGCTGATCGACGTGATGCGCTACGGCAACCCGGTTACGCCGTACGTCGAGGGCTTTCGGGCCACATTGCTGCAGGACACGGTTCCGGGCCCGGGGCTGCTGCTGTACATCTTCGTCGTCGGCCCCGCGCTGGCCCTGCTCGGGCTGTGGGTCGTGCAGCGCTACGAGGACCGCATTGCCGTCGAGCTCTGAGGCCGCGACCGGGGTCGCTCCCGGCGAGATCGTCGGGCGGGACGTGTCGCGGCGGTTCAAGATCACGCTCGCGCCGACCCGCTCGCTGAAGGAGGCGATTCTCCGCCGCGAGCTCCCGCAGACGCGCGAGCTCTGGGCGCTGCGCGACGTCGATCTCCACGTCGAGCCGGGCGAGGCTTTCGGGATCGTCGGACGCAACGGCTCGGGCAAGTCGACGCTGCTCAAGCTGATCGCGGGCATCTTCGCGCCGACGACGGGCACGCTTTCCGTCGGTGGGCGCGTCGGCTCGCTGATCGAGATCGGCGCCGGCTTTCACCCGGAGTTCACGGGCCGGGAGAACGTCTACCTCAACGCCTCGATCTACGGCCTCAAGCGCAGCTACGTCGACGAGCACATCGACGAGATTCTGCAGTTCGCCGAGCTCGAGGCCTTTGCCGACGTGCCCGTGCGCACCTACTCGTCCGGGATGTACATGCGCCTCGGGTTCTCGGTCGCGATGCACATCAACCCCGACCTGCTGCTGCTCGACGAGGTGCTGGCGGTCGGAGACGAGTCGTTCCAGCAGAAGTGCTACGGGCGGATCGCCGACTTCAAGGCCGCGGGCGGGACGATCGTCTTCGTCTCGCACGACCCGAATGCGGTCGAGCGCGTCTGCGACCGGGCGATCATGCTCGAGGACGGCCGCGTCGTCGAGGAGGGGGCGGCGACCGACGTCGTGCACGCCTACCACCGGCGCCTCGTGACCGGCGGCGACGAGGAGGAGCGGATGAGCTCGAACGGCCGCGCGGCGGGTCTCTGCCGCGTGCACGAGGTGCGCGCCGTGGCCGGCGACGGGACGGCGCGCGACCGTTTCACCGAGGGCGAGCCCGCGATGCTCGAGGTCTGGCTCTGGGCCGAGGAGCCGCTCGACGGCGTCCGCGTGACGGTCGGGATCAGGGACGGGACCGGCCGGCCGGTCGGCTCGCAGATGCTGCCCGACGTGCGCCTTCGCGCGCAGCGGCTGGAACGGGTCCGCCTGCACTTCCCAGGCCTCCCGATGCGCGAGGGCCGCTACATCGTCGACGTCGGCGTGGGCGGCCGCGACGGGCGCGCCGAGCTGGCCTTGGCGGAACGCGCGCTCGAGCTCACGGTCTTCGGGCAGGACTCCGGCGCCTCGGGCCCGATCCGGCTCGGGGGGACCTGGGAGCTGCCGCCCGTAGACGGAACCGGCGAAAGCTAACGTGAGGGCATGAGCGAGCCGCTGGTCGTCAGGGCCGCTCGCCGGGAGCCCGTCGAGCGCACGCCGGTCTGGTTCATGCGCCAGGCCGGGCGTTCGCTGCCCGAGTATCGCGAGCTGCGGAAGCAGTACGGGCTCTTCGACATCTGCTTCGAGCCGGAGCTCTGCGCGGAGGTGACTCTCCAGCCGGTGCGGCGGCACGACGTGGACGCGGCCGTGATGTTCGCGGACATCATGCTGCCGGTTCTCGGGATGGGGGTCGAGGTCGAGCTCGTGGAGAACGTCGGGCCGGTGATCGCCGAGCCGGTGCGGACGATGGCCGACGTCGAGCGCCTGCGCGTGCCCGAGCCGGAGGAGTCCGTGCCGTTCGTGCTCGAGTCGGTCCGGCTGGTGCGGGAGGCACTGCGTGACGACCAGGCCGTGGTCGGGTTCGCCGGAGGGCCGTTCACCGTGGCCGGCTACCTGATCGAGGGCAAGCCGTCGCGCGACTTCAAGCTGACGAAGACCTGCATGTACGCGCAGCCGGACGTCTGGCACGCGCTGATGGAGAAGCTGAGCGCGGCGTTCGCCTCGTACGTCGCCGCTTGCGTCCGGTCGGGCGCCGACGTGATCCAGCTCTTCGACTCGTGGGCGGGCGCCTTGTCGGTCGCCGACTACCGCGAGTTCGTCGCGCCCTACTCGGCTCGCGTGCTCGCGGCGGTCGACGTCCCGACGATCCACTTCGCCACGGGTGACGCGCACCTGCTCGAGGAGCGTGCGGAGGTCGGCGGCGGCGTGATCGGGGTCGACTGGCGCGTCCCGCTCGACGTCGCCTGGGAACGGATCGGGCACGATCATGGGATCCAGGGCAACCTCGACGGCGCGGTCCTGCTCGGCCCGTGGGAGCGCGTGGCGACAGGCGTCGAGGACGTACTCGCGCGCGCCGGCGGCCGTCCGGGCCACATCTTCAACCTCGGCCACGGCGTGCGTGCCGGACACCGATCCGGACGGTGCTGCGCCGCCTCGTCGAGCTCGTCCACGAGCGAACGCTGGTCGCCGCATGAGCGTCGACGCGGTGATCCTGATGGCGTACGGCAGCCCGTCGAGCCCGGAGGACATCCGTCCGTACTTCGAGGACATTCGCGGCGGCAAGCCGGTGTCCGACGAAGCGGTCGAGGAGCTCGCCGAGCGCTACCGCCGGATCGGCGGACGGTCGCCGCTCGACGACATCACCGAGGCGCAGCGCGCGGCCCTCGAGCGCGAGCTGGGCGTCCCGGTCTTCGTCGGGATGAAGCACTGGCGACCTCGCATCGCCGAGGCGGTCGACGCCGCGCTGGCCGGTGGCGCTACGCGGATCGTCGGTCTCGTGCTCGCGCCGCACTACTCGGGAATGTCGATCGGCGAGTACCGCGAGCGGCTCGACGCGGCCCTCGAGGGACGCGCGGAGCTCGAGCTCGTCGAAAGCTGGCACGACCGCCCCGCGTTCCTCGACGTGATCGCCGACCGCGTTCGCAGCACCGATGCGTGGGTCGTGTTCACGGCGCACTCGCTGCCTGCAGCGCATCCTCGACGCGGGCGATCCCTACAAGGACCAGCTGCTCGAGACCTCCCGTCTCGTCGCGGAGCGCGCGGGCCTCGGCGACCGCTGGTCGTTCGCCTTCCAGAGCGCGAGCGCGACGGGCGAGCCTTGGCTCGGGCCGGACATCCTCGACGAGCTCGACCGCCTCCACGGCGAGGGCGTCCGCAAGGTGCTGGTCGCGACCGTCGGATTCGTTTCAGACCATCTGGAGATCCTCTGGGACCTGGACGTGGAAGCACGGGAGCGCGCTGCGGAGCTCGGGCTCGAGCTGGACCGAATCGAGTCGCTGAACGACGATCCAGCGTTCATCCGCGCCCTCGCGGGGATCGTGGAGGAGCGGCTGGCCGTCCCGGGAAAGAGTCACGTATGAGCTCGCGCACGTGTCCCGACTGGCCCGATTTGATGGAGATCGCGCCGAGCCTCCAGTTCATGCACTACACCGTCGCCGAGGCGAAGGTTCCCTCCGAGGCGCTGGCCGAGCTGGTCGGCGTCCCGCTGCAGGCGGTCGCGATCTGCGCCGACCTCGACCACAACGTCTTCAACGCTGCGCACACCGATCCGCAGGTCGCGCAGGCCCTGCTGAGCACCCACTGGTACGAGCTGCGCGAGTGGGCGACGTCTGGTCCCGGTCAGGCGGCCTGAGGCGGCACCTAAGCCGACTCGACAGGCCTGACTGGGTGTCGTTCTTTCTGGATGACGACCTGCTTCGCAAATCGTCGTAGCGTCGTCCGTACCCCATCAGGAAGGACGGCCAAATGGAACGGTCGCCTCAACCACTGTTCAGCACCGCTCGGATCGTCGCGCTGGCGCTGATCGCGCTGGCGCTGGCAGGGCTCGTCTTTCTTCGTGTCTCGTCGGGTTCGACCACCGTCTCCGTGCCAGAAGGCGCGCACGCGGGCCAGCTCACGCTGCACTCGTGCACGTACGGGACCGAGCGGGGCGACTACGCCGCCGACTGCGGCACGCTGGTGGTGCCGGAAAACCGCCACGATTCCAACTCGCGACTGATCGCCTTGCCCGTGAAGCGGATCCGTGCGCTCTCGTCCCACCCGCGCGAGCCGGTGTTCCGGCTTCAGGGCGGGCCAGGCATTACGAACATGGACTTCCCGGATGCGAGCCGCTTCGCAAACGACCGCGATGTCGTGCTTGTCGGCTACCGGGGAGTGGATGGTTCCCAGTCGCTTCAGTGCCACGAGGCCGTCTCGGCGATGAAGCACGCCCGCGATTTTCTCGGCAGCTCGTTCTACGACGCCTATGCGGCCGGTCTCTCGCAGTGTGCAGCCCGGCTCCAGAAGCACGGCGTCGACCTGAACGGCTACTCCCTGCCCGAGCGGGTGGACGACTTCGAGGCTGCGAGGCGCGCTCTCGGCTACGGGAGCATCGACCTGCTCAGTGAGAGCGCGGGCACGCGCACAGCGCTGATCTACGCCTGGCGCTACCCGAAGAGCATCCACCGCTCGGTGCTCCTCGGAGTCAATCCTCCTGGGCACTTCATCTGGTACCCGCAGCTCAACGACGCGCAGATCCACAAGTACGCCGCCCTCTGCTCCCGCGACCACTGGTGCAGCTCCAAGACCGACGACCTGGCCGCGACGCTTCGCTCGGAGACGCGCAACGTCCCCGATCGCTGGGGCTTCCTGCGGATCAAGCCCGGCCACGCGCAGGTCGGCGCGTTCTTCGGCCTGATGAACGCGACGGGGGCGGCCTCGCCGATCTCGTCCCCGATGACGATCAGCACGTGGCTGGCCGCCGAGCACGGTGACCCGAGCGGCCTCTGGCTGCTCTCGACGCTTGCCCAGCTCGCGTTCCCGGACACGCAGGTCAAGGGCGACACCGCAGCCGTCGCGCGGACCGATGCCACCTACGCGAAGCGCTACTTCGCCGCTCCACGCGGCGAGAGCTCGATCATCGGCAGCCCCGGGACGGACTTCCTGTTGGCCGGCGGCCGCCTGTTCGACGCGTGGCCGGCGAATCCGGACGAGAAGCTCTACAACCGCGTGCAGACATCGAAGGTCGAGACGCTCGTCGTCAACGGCAACCTGGACTTCGCGACGCCGCCGCAGGCTGCACACCGCGAGCTGATGCCGTACCTGCCGAACGGCCACGAGCTCGTCCTGCCCGGCCTCGGCCACACGGACGACTTCTGGGACTACCAGCCGAAGGCGAGCTCGCATCTCGTGAACACGTACCTCGACCGCGGTCAGGTGGACACCTCGCTCTACGTCGCGAACCACCTCGAGCTCGAGCCCGACTTCGCGCAGACGACGATCGCCAAGATCGTGCTCGCCGTCCTGCTCGGGTTCGCCGCGCTCACGATCGTCTCGCTGCTCTTGCTGGCGCTGCGCGTATGGCGGCGGGGTGGACTGGGCCGGAAGGCAAGCGGCGCTGTGCGCGGCGCGTACGTGATCGTGCTCGGGCTCGGTGGCTGGTTCATCGGCCAGCTGATCGTGCTCACCGCGCTGCCGACCGTCGCGCTCGACAGCGAGGTGGTGTCGGCGCTGTCGATCGGCCTTCCAGTCGGCCTCGGTGTGTTTCTCGCCTGGTTCCAGGCCGCTAGGCCCGCGCGGGCGAATGTGATCGGGCTTGCGGGAGCGTTGGCGGCTGCGCTCGTCGGCGCCTGGCTCGGCTACAACGTCCTGGATGGCTTGTTCGCCGTGGTCACGACGATTCTCGGCGCGCAGATCGGAGCGAACCTCGTTCTGATCGTGTTCGACATCGTGCGGGAGCGGGCGCCGGAGCCTGCTCCTGAGCTCGCCGGGGTGCCGGCCGGGGTCTAGGAGCCGAACCGCCGCGCGAGTACTTCTTTCAGCGGCCTGGTGTTGAGCACGTCCGACGGCCCGGCGCCACCGCGCCGGGCCGTTGCGACTGCGTTCGGCATGTTGCCGAGGCCGCGCGTCGAGTGGGCGTCGGTGTTCACGACCACCGCGACGCCGGCCTCGCGCGCCAGGCGCACGTGCGCGTCGCGCAGGTCGAGCCGGTCCGGCAGCCCGTTCACCTCGACCGCGCGGCCCTGTTCGGCGAGGCGCGCGAACACCGACTCGAGGTCGACCGCATTCGGCGGGCGGTGGTTGATCAGCCGGCCGGTCGGGTGGCTGAGGCAGCTGACGTAAGGCGAGTCGAGCGCCGTCAGCACTCGGCGCGTCAGCTCCTCGCGCGAGCCGCGCTGGCCGCCGTGGACGCTTGCCTGCACCCAGTCGAGCTCCGCGAGCACGTCCTCGGGGAGGTCGAGCGTCCCGTCACGCCGGATATCGCACTCCGTCCCGCGCAGGAGCCGGAACGGCGCGAGCCGCTCGTTGGCCTCGGCGATCTCCTCGCCCTGGCGCCGGACGTCGTCCGCGGTCAGACCCGTCACGGCGCCGACCGAGACCGTGTGGTCGCAGATGGCGAGGTAGTCGTAGCCGAGCTCGCGCGCGGCGAGGCCCATCTCGTACGCCGACGCGCGTCCGTCCGACCTGGTCGTGTGGCAGTGGAGATCGCCACGCACGTCGGCGAGCTCGACGTAGGCGGCCGGGGTCGCCCGAGAACCCCTCTTCGCGTGCCTCCGGCGGCAGGAACGGGATCCCGAGCGCGCGGAAGACGCCCTCCTCGTCGGCGGCGTCGGGCAGCGGCTCGTGCGCGGCGACCCACTCCGGCGAGCCCGTCGCGCGGACGAGCTCGGTGCCGAAGCGCGCAGGCGGCGCGACCACGAGCTCGACCGGCACGCCCTCGACGGTGACTCCGAGCGCCCGCCGCGTCTCGCGCTCGACGACCGTCACGATCTGGGGCAGCGCCTCGAAGCGGTCGAGCAGCGATGCGGCGCGAGCTGAGGAGCAGACGATCGCGAGACGCTCGGAAGCATCGCGCCAGCGCCGCGGGTCGCCGGCCGCAACTCCGCCCAGCGCCTCCGCGATCGACTCGACCAGCGGCCGGCTCCGGTTCAGGAGCAGCGGCCGCGGCGCCACGCGCGCCGGCTCCCGCGCCAGGGCGGCCACGAGCTTCCGCTCCGTCTCGGGCCCGATCCCCGGCACCTCCTGCAGCCGCCCTTCCTCGGCCGCCGCGCGTAGCTCGGGCAGCGTCCCGATCCCGAGCGTCCGTCCGATCTCGAGCATCCGGCGAACCGAGACTCCCAGGAACCGCCCGACCGCCGCGAGCTCCGGCGAGACGTCGCGCTCGAGCTCCTTCAGCTCGGCGATCTCGCCCGTCTCGACGAGCTCCCGCAGTCGCCGTTCGATCCCGGGCCCGATCCCGCGCAGCTCGCGCGCCCGGCCGGCGAGCACGAGCTCCGCGATCGGCGCGGGCGTCGTCCGGATCAGGTCGGCCGCGCGGCGGTAGGCCCGCGCCGTGTACGGCCCGGCGCCCGCGAGCTCGAGCAGCGAGGCGAACGCGTCGAGCTGCCCGGCGATCTCCGCGTTGTCGATCTTTCGGCCCTGCACCGCTGGGTAGTCTCTGCCCATGCCTACCGTGGTCGTTCCCTTTCGGGACGAAAACGCAAAGCGGCGGCTCGAGCCGGTGCCCGAGGAGGCCCGCCGGACGGTGGCGCAGGCGATGCTCGACGACGTGCTCGAGGCCTGCAGCGCCGTGGCCCGCGAGGTCGTCGTCGCGCGCGAAGGACCCCAGGGCGAGGCGGTCGAAGCTGCTCTGCGCGGCGTCGAGCGAGGGCCCATCCTCGTCGTCAACGCCGATCTGCCGTGCGCGCGGGCGCGCGACCTGTTCACCCTGCTCGGCGCGCTTCCGGAGGGCGGGCTCGCGCTCGTCGAGGCCGAGGACGGGACGACCAACGCGCTGGCGCTCGCGGCGGCGCACCTGTTCGCGCCGCTCTACGGCCCCGGCAGCGCCGACCGGTTCATCGCGCGCGCCGAGCGGCTGGAGGTCCCGGCGGTGACGGCGGACATCCCGAACCTCGCCGCCGATGTGGACACGCTGGCCGACCTGGAGCGGCTCGACGGCCGCCTGGGCCCTCACACGAGCGCGGTGCTCGAGGAGCTCCGTGCCGGCTTGACCCGGTGAAGGTCGCCGTTCTGGCGGGCGGCCTCGGAGGCTCCCGCTTCGCGCTGGCCCTCACCGAGGCTCTCGATCCCGGCGACGTGACCGTCGTCGGCAACGTCGGCGACGACCTCGAGGTGGCCGGGCTGCACGTCTCGCCCGATCTCGACACGATCGTCTACACGCTCGCCGGCGTGCTCGACACGGATCGCGGCTGGGGCCGCGCGCAGGAGACCTGGAACGCGCGCTCGACCGCGGATGAGCTCGGCGCGGAGACGTGGTTCCAGCTCGGCGACCGCGACCTCGGGCTGCACCTCGCTCGCACCGAGGCCCTGCGCAACGGCGAGCCGCTCTCGTCCGTGACCGCGCGGATCGCGCGGGCGCTCGGAGTCGAGACCGCGGTGCTGCCCGCCACGGACGACCGTCTGCGCACCTGGGTCGCAACTCCCGCAGGCGAGCTCACGTTCCAGGAGTGGTTCGTCAAGCGCGGGCACCAGGACGAGGTCGACGGCGTCCGCTGCGAGGGCGCTGAAGACGCACGCGCTGCCCCCGGAGTGCTCGAGGCGCTGGACGGCGCGGACCTGATTGCGATTGCCCCGAGCAACCCTTTCATGAGCATCGGCCCGATCCTCGCCGTCGAGGAGATCCGCACGGCCCTCGAGCGGCGCCGTGTGCCGGCCGTGGCCGTCAGCCCGCTGATCGGCGGCCGCACCGTGCGGGGGCCGGCCGACCGGAATCTCCAGCGGCTCAAGGGCGGGACCTCGCCCGCGCACGTAGCGGACTGTTACAACGGCTTGATCGACGCCCTGGTGGTCGACGAGGCGGACGCGGACGAGGAGGCCGGAATCGAGACGATCGTGGCGCGGACGCTGATGAGTGACGCGGATGCGCGCCGGCGGCTCGCCGAGGCCGTGCTCTCGGTGCCGGTGTGAGGGTCGCGATCGTCGGCGGCACCGGCGCCTTCGGGCGCGCGCTCGCGAGGCGGCTCAAGGCGCTCGGCGAGGAGGTCTGCGTCGGCTCGCGCGACGAGCAGCGCGGAAAGGAGCGCGCGATCGAGCTCGGAGTCGAGGGCGGCGCGAACGAGGATGTCGTCCGAGGCGCCGACCTCGTCGTCCTCGCGACGAAGTCGAACGCGGTGCTCGACACGGCGCGCGACCTCGTCGATGCGATCGGCGACACTCCGGTCCTCTGCGTCGCGAGCGACCTCGTCTTCACGGACGCGGGCGTGCTCCCGGGCCGCGGGGAGCGCTCGCTGGCGGAGGACGTCGCGGAGATCGTCCGCGCGCCGGTCGCCTCCGGGCTGCAGTCGCTGTCCGCGGCGCACCTGGGCGCGGGCGACTTGCCCGACGAGGACGCGCTCGTCTGCGGCGACCACGCGGAGACGAAGCGCCTCGTGCTCGGCCTCGCCGGCCGGCTCGTCGGCGGACGCGCGGTCGACGTGGGGCCGCTCGCCAACTCGCGAGGGCTCGAGGCGATGACCGCCGCGATCCTGAACGTGAACCGCGAGCTCGGCGTGGCAGCGGGCCTGCGCATCACCGGCCTTCCGTGATCTCCATCCGTCCGGTCGAGGGACTGCCGGAGATCCGAGAGGGCGACGACCTCGGGGCGCTGATCGCGGAACGCGCCGAGCTCCTCGACGGGGACGTGCTCGTGGTCGCGCAGAAGGTTGTCTCGAAGGCGGAAGGCAGGGTCGTCAGGCTCGACGAGGTGGAGCCCTCGGCCAAGGCGAGCGAGCTCGCGGGCGGCGAGGACCCGCGGCGCCTCGAGGTGATCCTGCGCGAGTCGGCGCGGCTCGTCCGCACCAGGCCGCCGCTCGTGATCGCGGAGACCCGGCACGGCTTCGTCTGCGCGTCGGCGGGCGTCGACTCCTCCAATGCGCCCGAGGCGGGGACGGTCGTCCTGCTCCCCGAGGACCCGGACGCCTCCGCGGTCCGCTTGCGCGAGCGCGTGCGGGACCTGGCCGGCGCCGAGGTCGGCGTGATCGTCAGCGACTCGTTCGGCCGCGCCTGGCGGCAGGGGACGACCGATGTCGCGATCGGCCTCGCGGGAATCCGCCCGCTGCTGGACCTCACGGGCGAGCGCGACTCGGCCGGCTACGAGCTGCACGCGACGGTGATCGCGGTCGCCGACGAGCTCGCCGCGGCGGCCCAGCTCGCGATGGGCAAGACGAGTGGAATCCCGGCCGCCGTGATCCGCGGCTACGACGCGAGCGGCGACGGCAGCGCCCGCGATCTCGTCATGCCTCCCGAGCGCGACCTCTTTCGCTGAGGCGTTTTCCGTGCATACTCCGACTGGGAGGGGAGATGTCGAGGGAGCAGTTCATGCTGCTGTTCGTGATGGGCTCGGGATCGCTCGCGGTCTGGATCGCGCTGCGCGTCCCGCAGATCGCGCCGCACAGCCTGCGCAGCGCGGGCGTGCACGTCTGCGCCGCGCTGCTCCTCGGCTGCGTGCTCTCGCCCGCTCTGCGGCTGGTCCCCGGCCTGCCGGGAACCACCTCCGTTCTGGTCGCGCTCTTCGCGGTCGCGCTGCCGGCGCTGACCTACATGCTGCTCGCGGGGCTCTGGCTGCTGCTCGTCTTCGCGGGCGATCCCTACGCGGGCCGCGGCTAGCGGCGCCGGCGTAACGCGATCCCCGTCAGGATCTCGCGGACGATCCGGTCGGCGACGAGCGCCGTGATGTCGCTCGAGCCGGGCGCTGTCGGGATCACCTCGACCACGTCCGCGCCGACGAGCTCGACGCGGCAGGCGACCTCGCGGCAGGCCCAGAGCAGGTCGGCGCTCTCCATGCCGCCCGGCTCGGGCGTTCCCGTCCCGGGCGCATAGGCCGGGTCGAGCACGTCCACGTCGACGCTCAGGAAAACGGGACCGGCGCCGACGATGTCAAGCGCACCGCCGACGACCTCCTCGATCCCGAGCCGCCGCACGTCGTGCATGAAGAAGCTCGTGATCCCGCAATCGGCCTGCCAGCGGAACTCCTTCTCGCCCGGCCAGTAGCCGCGCAGGCCGATCTGGACGTAGCGCCGCGGATCGACGATGCCCGCCTCGACGAGCCGGTACATCGGCGTCCCGTGGGAGACCTCGACGCCGAAGACCTCGGTGCCGGTGTCCGTGTGCGTGTCGAAGTGGATCAGCCCGATCGGAGCGCGGCCGGCCGCGCACGCGCGGATGTCGGGCTCCGCGATCGAGTGGTCGCCGCCGAGGACGACCGGGATCGCCCCAGCGGCGACGACCTCGCCGACCGTTCGCTCGATCGCCTCGTGCGTCCGCTTCGGATCGGCGGGCAGGACCGGCGCGTCGCCGTAGTCGACCATTCGCAGCTCGGCCATCGCGTCGACCTTCGCCTCGAGGTGCGGTCCCGGCGGGCAACTCGCCGCGCGGATCGCCCGCGGGCCGAAGCGCGCGCCCGGCCGGTCGGAGACGAGGTCGTCGGTCGGCGCGCCCACGATCGCGACGTCGACGCCCTTCAGCTCCGCCGGGTCCTGGGTGTACGGCAGCGTCCCGAACGTGAGCAGGCCCGCGTAGTCCGGCTTCTCGCCGTGCTCGCGCCAGCGCTCGAGCGGGTCGATCACGGGACGATTGTCGCCTGCCCGGCCGCCAGGCGCTCGCCGACCGCGCGCTCGGCCTCCTCGGCGGCGAGCGGATGGGCGGCAACGGCCGCGAGGAACGGCGCCCGCGCCAGCGCGTAGAGCCGGGCCCGGGTTGCCGCGCGGACGGTCGCGGTGCGCGGGACGCTGTGCAGCAGGGCGATCTCGCCGAAGGAGTCGCCGCGCCGAAGCGTGCGCAGCGCGCGCCCGTCGACCGAGACCTCGAGCTCGCCGTCCGCGACCGCGTAGAAGAGCTCGCCCGGCTCGCCCTCGTGCACGACCTCCTCGCCGGCCGCGGCTTCCACAGGCACGAGCTCGCGCGCGAGCGACTCCAGCTGCGGGGGCCCGAGCGGCGCGAACAGCGGCAGCGAGCGGAGCAGTGACAGCTCGACCACGGGCACGGTCGCCCGCCGGTCGATCGCGAGCAGGCGCCCGCCGGCGAGCAGCAGCGCGGCGGGGAGGACGCAGCCCACGCCGATCACCGCGGCGCGGCCGCCCGCGATCGCCACGAGCAGCGGCGTGAGGAGCGACCCAACGGCAAGCGCGGCCATGCTCAAGCCCTCGAGCAGCCCGAACACGCGCGCGAGCAGGTCGACCGGCGCGATCCGCTGCAGCAGCGTCCGGCCCGCGACGTCGACCACGATCCGGCCGGCGCCCGCGACCGCGAGCAGCGCGAATGCCGTCGCCACTTGCGGGCTCGCGCCGAGCGCTACGAACGCGCCGCCCCAGGCGAGCGCCGCCGCCACGAGCGGCGGGATCAGGCGCCTGCGGCCCACGAGCGCGGCCGCTGCGGCAATCCCGAGCACGCCGCCCGCTCCGAACGCTGCGTTCAGGTATCCCGCGCCCGAGCCGCCGAGGTCGAGCAGCGAGACCGCGAGCACGACGAAGACGACGTCGAGGGCGCCGATGGCGACCGACTCCGCGGCGAGCAGGCCCAGCAGCAGCCTGGCCTCCGGTTCCTCTCGCACGAGCCGCAAGGCGCGCAGGGGGTCCCGCTCTCCCGCCGCCGCGGGCGGAGGCCCTTCGACCGGCGCGACCACGATCCCGCCCGCGAGCGAGAGGCCCGCCATCACCGCGAACACGAGCCCCGGAGAGCCGACCGCGAGCAGCACGCCCGTCGCCGCCGGGGCCGCCACCAGGCTCATGCTCTCGATCCAGCCGGAGACGACGTTCGCCGCCGTCAGCTCCTCCGGCGTCCGCGCCAGCGCCGGAACGAGCGCCGCCTGCGCGGGTCGCGTCAGCGTGACCGCGGTCGCAGCGCAGGCCGCGAGCGCGTACGAGAGCAGGGCGGGCGCTCCTGCGAGCAGGGACGCAGCCGTGGCCGCCAGCGCCGCCGCCTGGACGACGTAGGCGAGCGTGAGCACCCGCGCCGGCGGAAAGCGGTCTCCGAGACCGGCTGCGACGGGCGCGAAGAACGCAGCGGGCACGAGCTGGATAGCGGCGACGATCCCGGCCTCGGTCGCCCCGCCCCGCTCGTAGGCGAAGACGAGCATCGCGATCCAGACGCCCCACTCGGCGGAGTTGAAGGCGACGAACGCGAGCTCGACCCGCCGCAGGTCGCGGTTCTCGAAGACGCCGCGGATGACTCTCATCGGCGCTCGAGTCGTTCCCGGACGGCGGCGCGAATGCGCCGCTCGACGTCCGGGAACGCCGTCAGCCCTGCGAGCGCGCCGTCGGGAAAGACGAGCAGCCGCAACGGCGAGCCAGCGATGACCGTGGCGAGTCGCGAGTACCCGAAGCCGGCTCCCCAGTCGAGCGCGGCGAGCTCGCCGAAGAACTCCCCGGGGCCGAGCGAGCGCACGTGCTCATCGCCGACGAAGACGTCGGCCGTCCCCTCGACGATCACGAAGAAGTCGCGCTCCGAGCCCCACTGCTCGACGACCGTCTCGCCGGGCGCGGCGGAACGCTCGACGGCCAGCGCCGCCACCTCCTCCGCCTGGGCCGCCGTCAGGGACTCGAACAGCGGCAGCGAACGCAGCGGCGGCGGGAACAGGCTCGACGTCACATCCGGGTGCCGCTCGTAGGGCTCGGCCTCCGCGGTCACAGGCGCCTCCTCGCGCTCGAGGAAGTCCAGCACCGCGTCGACGTCCTCCAGCCCGGTCGTGTGGTTGAGGATGCAGAGCCGCAGCGCGAAGCGGCCGTGCAGGCGGGTCGACGAGACGAGCCCCAGCCCGCTCTCCTCGAGCTTCGCGGCGAGCGCCGCATTCCGTCGCTCGTGCTCCTCCGCATCCGCCCCTTCGAAGCGACGGCGGAAGCAGACGACCCCCAGCGAGCGCGGAACGAGCAGCTCCAGCGCCTCGGCTCTCGGCGATCCGCCGCTCGGCGTGCTCGGCCAGCTCGAGCGAGCGGTCGATCGCCGCGCGGAAGGCGTCGAGCCCGAACGTGTGAACCGAGACCCAGACCTTGAGCGCGCGCGGACGTTCGGGTCAACTGCAGGCCGAGGTCGGCGAAGTTCGTCTCGTCCTCGCGGGCGCGCGCGTCTCCGAGATAGTCGGGGACGATCTCGAAGGCCGAACGCAGCAGCGAGCCGTCGCGGACGAGCACGCAGCCGCACTCGAACGGCTGGTAGAGCCACTTGTGCGGATCGAGCGTGACCGAGTCCGCAAGCTCGAGCCCGCGCAGGGCGCCGCTCGCCCGCTCGCTGAGCACGGCGAAGCCGCCGTAGGCCGCGTCGACGTGAAGCCAGACGCCGTGCTCGCGGCAGACCTCGGCGAGCTCGGCCAGCGGGTCGACGGCGCCGCTGTTCGTGGAGCCTCCGTTCGCGGCGACGAGCAGCGGGAGGCGCCCGGCGTGCAGGTCGGCCTCGATCGCGGCGGACAGGGTCTCCGGCGCGAGCCGGAGCGACGCGTCGCTCGGCAGCACGCGCACCTGCTCCGGCCGGAACCCGAGCACCCGGGCCCCGCGGGCGATCGACGAATGCGCCTGGTCCGAGACGTAGAGCACGAGGTCGCCGCGCATCGCGCCGGCCTTCGCCTCGCGCGCGCAGGCGAGGGCGGTCATGTTCGCGGCCGAGCCGCCGCTCGTCAAAGATCCAGCCGACTCTGCCGGGTAGCCGATCCAGTCCTTGAACCAGCCGAGCACCTCGAGCTCGACCTGGCTCGGGCCGGCCGACTCCATCCAGGAGCCCGCGTAGACGTTGCAGGCGCTCGCGATCAGGTCGGCGAGCGCGCCGGGCCAGGTCCCGGAGCCGGGAATGAAGCCGAGGAAGCGCGGGTGGTCGACGCGGCTGCGGAACGGAAGCACGTCGCGCCCGAGGCGCTCGATGACCTCCGCGAACGGTTCCGGGCCGTCAGGGGGCGGGCCGGAAAGCCGCTCGCGCATCTCACGCGGGGACGCGCGCCTGAGCGGCGGCGCGGCGGCCGTCGAGCCCTCGACGAGCAGGTCGACCACGCGGTAGCCCAGCTCGCGCATCGTTTCCGGGTCGAGCTCGAGCGGGTCGTGCTGCGGCGACGGCGTGCCGGTCACGTCGCGCGGATCTTCACATCTGGAGCGGCCTAGATCCTGGTGCGCGTGAAGACGAAGCCGCCGAGGCCCGAGACGATCAGCACGCCGGCCAGGGTGAAGCCGACGATCGCCCAGCGTGGGAAGTGCCCGGCCGTCGCGGGGGCGGCGACGACGGTGCGGCGGTGCTTGCGGCGGTGGACTCGCGAGGTGGTGGTCGTCGTCGAGGCGGGCGTCGACTGCTGCTGCGTCGTCGTCCGGGCCGTCGTCGTGCGCGCGGTCGTAGGCGGCGGCGGTGGTGGGGGAGGTGCGGGCGGTGGCGGCGGTGGAGGCGCGTCGACGGTCGTCGGGGTCGTCACGGTGACCCCAGTCGTCTGCGTCAGCGTGATCGACGTCGTCGTGTCGTTGGGCGCGGCTGCGACGCCGCCCGCGAGAACGAAGCCCGCGAGCGCGAGCCCCGCTGCCGCAGCGGCGGCCAGAAGCCGGCGGAAGGGCCGACGTGTCCGCACGCTCTGATCCTTTTCCACCGCGAGAGCGTCCAAACTGCCCGAGTGGCCGAAGAGATCGTCCTCGTCAGGCACGGTGAGACCGAGTGGAGCAGGACGCTCCGTCACACGGGGCGCACCGACGTCCCACTGACCGATGAGGGTCGCCGCCAGGCGGAGATCGTCGGTCGAGCGCTGCATGGTCGGCACTTCGAGCTCGTGCTCACGAGCCCGCTCCAGCGGGCCGCCGACACCTGCAGGCTCGCCGGTTTCGGCGCGGAGGCGCAGGCGCGCGACGATCTCTGCGAGTGGGACTACGGCGACTACGAGGGCCGCACGACGGCGGAGATCCGCGACGACGTCCCGGGCTGGACGCTTTTCGCCGGCGGCGTTCCGAACGGCGAGAACGCGGCCGAGGTGGGTGACCGAGCAGACCGGATCCTCGCCGAGGCCGCAGCGGTGAGCGGCGACGTGCTCCTCTTCGCGCACGGTCACGTCCTGCGCGTTCTCGCTGCGCGCTGGCTCGGGCTCGAGCCGTCGGCCGGCCGCCTGTTCGCGCTCGACCCGGCCACGCTGAGCACGCTGGGCCACGAGCGCGAACAGCACGTGCTCCGCAGCTGGAACGTCGCGCTAGGCCCAGCTGGTTAAGCTGGCCGCGTGCTCGAAGGAAGCTGTCTCTGCGGCGGGGTCAGGTTCGAGCTGACCGGCGATTTCACCCCGCGCAGCTTCTGCCACTGCACGAGCTGCAAGCGCCTCTCCGGAGGCCCGGGCACGGCGAACGGTGCGGTGCGCAGCGACTCGGTCAGGATCGTCGCGGGCGAGGAGCTCCTCCGCACCTACCAGCCGGACGAGGGCAGCGCGAAGACGTTCTGCTCGCGCTGCGGGTCGAACCTCTTCGGAGGCGGCTGGCCCGAGTCCGAGATGGCGAGCGTCCGGCTGCCGGCGCTCGACACGCCGTTCGAAGGCGGCCCCGACCGGCACATCTTCACGCGCTCCCTCGCGCACTGGGAGGCGCTGCCCGAGGACGGACTCGAGAGGTTCGAGGCCGCCTCAGGCAGCTAGACGAAGGAGGGGTGCCACCGCCGCCCGGCGGCACCCACTTAAGACGAATGCCGCTCCTGCGGATTTCTTGCGGCCTTCTTTCGTGCGTTCGACGAGGTTAGTGAGGGGCCCGTCCGGAAATGCAAGGAGCATGAACCGCTTCCTCCGGCGAATGCAGCGTTTCGGCAAGGGCTGGTCGGGTCGGCGCTCGCACCCCGAGATGTCGCCGCACGAGCCGCCGCCGGCTCCAGACCTGCGCGCGAAGAACAGCGGCCACGGCAAGAAGACTGCCGACAAGTGGAACCAGTAACGGCGTAGAGTTCCAGTCGTGCGACGCGCACTCGCGCTGTCCGCCCTGATCGTCGTTGCCGCCGGTTGCGGTGGTTCGTCTTCGCACTCGCCCCGCTACTCCGCGCGGGTCACGAACCCGTGGTTCCCGCTCCGGCCAGGCGCGAGCTGGGTCTACCGAGGCGTCAAGGACGGTGAGCCCTCCCGCGACCTGGTGCGCGTGACGAGCATCGTCCGGGTGATCGACGGCGCTCCCACCGTGGCCGTCTCCGACCGGCTGTACCTGCGCGGCAAGCTCGAGGAGCGGACGACCGACTACTACACCCAGGACGACAAGGGCAATGTCTGGTACTTCGGCGAGGGCACCGCCGAGCTCGACAAGCAAGGAAACGTGACATCGACCGAGGGCAGCTGGCTGGCCGGCGTGAACGGCGCGAAGCCAGGAATCTTCATGTACGCGGTGCCGAAGGTCGGCCAGTCGGCGCGCCAGGAGTTCCTGAAGGGGCAGGCCGAGGACCACTTCCAGGTCCTGCGTCTCGGCGTCGGCGTGCACGTGCCCTACGGCTCCTCGCAGCAGGCGCTCTTGACGAAGGAGTGGACGCCGCTCGAGCCCGGCGTGCTCGATCACAAGTTCTACCTCCGCGGAGTCGGCACCGTCCTCGAGCAGACGGTCAAGGGCGGGCAGGAGCGGAACGAGCTCGTGTCGTACGACCCAGGCTAGGATCGGGGCATGTGCAGAAACATCCACACGCTCTACAACTACGAGCCGCCGGCCACCGAGGAAGAGGTGCACGGCGCGGCCCTCCAGTACGTGCGCAAGATCAGCGGCTTCACGAAGCCCTCGCGCGCGAACGAGGAGGCGTTCGCCCGGGCCGTCGACGAGGTGGCCGAGGCGTCCAGGCGCCTGCTCGACTCGCTCGTGACCGCGGCGCCGCCGCGGGACCGCGAGGTCGAAGCCGAGCGCAAGCGCGCCCGCGCGGCCGAGCGCTTCGCAGTCGCCGGGTAGGAGGCGGCCGGAGCGCCTAGGCGCTCCGGCCGCGTGTCCCCCGTGTCGGGGAGGGGGTCTTACCGGCGCGAGACGGCCACGGGCCGCCAGACGCCGACGTCGCGGAAGCCGTTGCCGAGCACGTCGCCGCGCTTCCGGTCGAGGTAGAACCGGTAGAGCGGCGAGACCACCCGGGTAGTCGCCTGTGCGGCGGCGAGGGCGGCGGCCGCGAGCGCGAGCACGCTGGCGCCGATGAGCACTGCTGTCTTCATAGGGTGACCTCCTGGGGATGCGAGAAGGTTCTGCTGGTGATACGCGCGAAGTCGAGCTTCGGATCTTCGGGACTGTGGCTACGCTGTGAACGTGCGCGAGGGCACCCTCTTCGACGCCCTGCTGATCCTCGCCTCGTTTGCGGCGGCGTCGTTCAGTTTCTCGTGCGCGGCGATCGCGTTCTTCCAGGACCGCGGCGGGCTCGCTGCGGCCTTTGCGGTCGGCGGGGTCTGGCTCTCCGTCTGGCTCTTCGCGCGCGCGAGCGCCGAGCCCTACTAGGCGTTCTCCCCGTCCCAGGGCGGCAGCTCGAGCGCGCGCTCGTATGCCGCGCGGTCGTGCACCGGCTCGCCGTGCGAGACGATCACCCGCTCGAAGGGCAGCTCGAGGAGCTCACGCAGAGCGGGGAGCGCGCGGCGGAGCTGCGGCGTCGCCCACACGCGGAGCTCGCCCTCGGGGGCGGTCATGCCGTCCGCGAAGACGATCGTCTTCTGTTCCGGGAGCCAGAGCGGGGTCTCGTTGCGGCCGCGGCCGTCGTAGAGCGCTCGCAGGCCACCCGGGAGCTCTGACCCCGGCTCGATCGGCTCGAGCTCGGTCTCGGGAACGTTCGAGCGCCAGAAGAGCCACGGCCCGAACGCCCGGGCGCCGTAGCGGTTGACGAAGAGATCGACGTCGCGGACGTGGTCGGGCTTGAGCACGACGGCCATCGTCGGCGGGCGCTCGTCCAGCCGTGCCCAGACCTCGGAGCCCTCGGGCGGCGCGAGCGGGTCGAGGACGGCGACTTCGCCGCCGCTCTCGACGCACGTGGACGAGACGTGCTGCGGCCAGCCCGCGTCAGGGCGCCAGTCGGGCGACCCGCCAGATCCAGAGGCCTGGTGCGACGTCCTGGATCTCAGTCGGCACGTTCAGCCTGCACCCTGAGAGGTAAGGCCGAGGTGCTCCGTCCCTGCTTGCTCGGCGAGCCGGGCGCGTCGGTAGCCGTCCTCCTCGTAGAGGTCGTCCGTCCAGACGTTCGGCACGTGGCCAGTCTAGGCTCGGGTGAGAATGAACGCGTGAGAGGGCCGATTCGCTATGCGCAGAGCGGCGACGTCAGCATCGCCTACCAGGTCAGCGGCGACGGCCCCTTCGATCTCGTGCTCGTCCCCGGCTTCGTCAGCCACCTCGAGTACGACTGGGAAGAGCCACGGCACGCGGCGTTCCTGGAGCGGCTCGGCAGCTTCGCCAGGCTGATCAGGCTCGACAAACGGGGCACGGGCCTGTCAGACCGGCACGGCGGCATCGCGGACCTCGAGACGCGGATGGACGACGTGCGTGCGGTGATGGACGCCGTCGGGTCGGAATCGGCTGCACTGTTCGGGTACTTCGAGGGTGGACCGATGTCCGTTCTGTTTGCCGCGACCTATCCCGAGCGTACGCGCGCCCTCGTCCTGTTCGGTACGTACGCGGGTTTCTGGCGGCCCGAGCTGACCGACGAGGAGCGGCAGAGGGATCTCGACGACGTCGTGGCGCGCTGGGGCGACGGCTCGACCGTCACCTTCTTCGCCCCGGACGCCGACGACGTATTGCGCAGCTGGTGGGGCGCGCGTGAGCGACTTGCGGGGAGCCCTGGCGCGGTCCGAAACCTGATCGCTTCGAGCTGGACCACCGATGTGACGGACGTGCTTCCGGCGGTCCAGGCGCCGACGCTCGTCCTCTATCGCAGCGCCGATCCAGCCCTCGCACCCGAGCGGGCCGAGTTCATCGCCCAGAACGTCTCCGGCGCCTCCCTCGTCGAAGTACCGGGCGCGAGCACTTTCCCTTGGCTCGACTCGTCGCCGCTGCTGGACGCCGTCGAAGAGTTCCTCACAGGCGCGCGCCCTGTGCCGGCCGGCGAGCGCGTGTTGGCGACACTCCTCTTCACCGACCTCGTGAGCTCGACCGACGCCGTCCGGCGGTTCGGCGACGAGGCCTGGGCGCGCCTGATCGAGCGACACCACACGATGGTCCGCCGTGAGCTCGACCGCTTCGAGGGCGAGGAGATCGACACCGCGGGCGACGGCTTCCTCGCGACGTTCGACGGGCCGGCGCGCGCGATCCGTTGCGCCCTCGCCATCGAACGGGCGGTGCAGGAGCTTGGACTCGAGATCCGACTCGGGCTGCACACGGGCGAGGTTGAGCGTCACGCCGGCGGCGCGCCGCGCGGGATTGCGGTTCACGTCGCGGCGAGAGTCTCTTCTCTTGCAGGCGCGGGTCAGGTGCTCGTCTCGGCTACGACTCGTGATCTCGTCGCCGGCTCCGGGCTCGACTTCGAGGATCTCGGCGAGTTCGAGCTCAAAGGGCTCGGCGAGAAACGCCGGGTCTACCGCGCTCGGCCCACCTAGCCGGCCGCCCTACCGGCCGACCGCGTAGCCCTGCATTCCGCGCGGGTTGGCGGCGGCGCGCAGGACCGTTCCGTCGGTTTGGGCGGCGCTGAGCCGGCCGAGCGACCACGGGCCCTGCGGCTCGACGAGATGCCCCCGCCGGGCGAGCTCGGCGGAGACGTCTTCGCCGAACCGGCTCTCGAGCTGGAGAACCCGCGGCCGAGACTGCCGCGGATAAAACGACGACGGAAAGTGCTCGTTGTGGAACATCGGCGCGTCGATCGCCTCCTGCAGGTCGACGCCGAAATGCGCGAGCGTGAGGAAGAAGACGAGCGACCACTGGTCCTGCTGGTCGCCGCCGGGCGTCCCGAACGCGAGCGTCTCGCCGTCGCGCCGGGCGAGCGCCGGCGAGAGCGTCGTCCGCGGCCGCTTGCGCGGCTCGAGCGAATTCGGCAGCCCCTCCTCGAGCCAGAACATCTGGCCGCGCGTCCCGAGACAGAAGCCCAAGCCGGGGATCACCGGCGATCCGTCGAGCCAGCCGCCGCTCGGCGTCGCGGAGACGACGTTGCCCCAGCGGTCGACCACGTCGACATGGCAGGTGTCACCCCGGCGGGTGGGCTCGCCGATCCCCGGCGATGGCTCTGCCGCGAGCGGAATCCGCGGCAAGCGAGGCGAGCGGCCGCCCGGGCTCCCCGGCCGCAGCTCGCCCGAGGCCTCGTCGCCGACGAGCCGCGCACGCTCCTCCGCGTAGCCCGCGCTCAGCAGATCGTCGAGCGGCACCTCGGAGAGGGCGGGGTCGCCGTACCACGCCTCGCGGTCGGCGAACGCGAGCTTCGCGCACTCGACCACGACGTGGACGAAGTCGGCGCTCTCGCGCCCGAGCGAGCCGAGATCGAAGCGCGAGAGCAGCGCGAGCTGCTGCAGGAAGACCGGCCCCTGACCCCAGGGCCCTGTCTTCGACACGCGCCAACCCGCGTAGTCGAGCTCGACCGGGGCCTCGACCGACGCTTGCCAGCCGGCGAGATCGTCGCCGGTGAGAAGGCCGCGGTGTCTGCGCCCCGAGCTGTCCATCACCTCCGTCTCGGCCGCGAAGGAGGCAATCGCCTCCGCGACGAAGCCGCGGTAGAAGGACTCGCGCGCCGCGTCGATCACCGCCTCGCGGCTCCCTCCGCCCGCCTCATCGAGCACGCGGCGCCAGGTCGCCGCCAGCGGGCGGTTGCGGAAGAGCGAGCCCGCAGTCGGCACAGGCAGGTAGAGCTCGGCCGACCCCGGCCACTCCTCGCGGAACATCCGCTCCATCGAGGCGACCGTCGAGCGGATCCCCGGTACGACCGGGTAGCCGGTCTCCGCGTAGCCGATCGCCGGCTCGAGCACGTCCTCAAGCGGCAAAGTCCCGAAGTCGCGCAGTAGCAGCAGCCAGGCGTCGAACGCCCCGGGCACGCAGGCCGGCAGGAGACCGGTCCCCGGAACGAGCTCGAGCCCCAGCTCGCCGAAGCGCGAGATCGTGGCAGCCTCCGGCGCGACTCCCTGGCCGCAGACGACGAGCACCTCGTCGCGCTCGGCGCTGTAGAGCAGGATCGGCACCTCGCCGCCGGGCCCGTTCATGTGCGGCTCGACGACCTGGAGCACGAACCCGGCCGCGACCGCCGCGTCGAAGGCGTTGCCGCCGCGCTCGAGCGCCGCCATCCCCGCCGCGGACGCGAGCCAGTGCGTCGAGGCGACCATCCCGAAGGTGCCTCGCAGCTCCGGCCGCGTCGTGAACGTCTCCGTCACCCGGTTTCCCAGCGTAGTCGAGCGACGGCGTACCCTCTCTCCATGGCCGACACGCTCGTGTTCATCCCCGCCTGGAACGAGGAGGACAATCTCCCCGCGGTCCTCGACGAGCTGCACGAGGAGCTACCCGAGGCCGACGTGCTCGTCGTCGACGACGGCTCGACCGACGGCACTGCGGACGTGGCCCGCGAGCACGGCGCCGCCGTGATCTCCTTCGAGCAGAACCGCGGCCTCCCGGGCGGCATCGCCGCAGGCTACGGCTACGCGGCCGAGCACGGCTACGCCTGGTGCGGGCGCGTGGACGCGGACGGCCAGCACCCGGTCTCCGAGCTCGCGCGGCTGCTCGAGCGAGTCGAGCAGGGGGACTGCGACGTCGCGGTCGGCTCCCGCTTCGCGAGCGGCGAGGGCTTCGCGCCGTACCGGTACACGTCGTCGGGCCCGCGGCGGCTCGGAACGGCGTTGCTCCGGCGGTCGATGGCGGTTGCGCTGCGCCGGCCGTTCCTCGACGCCACGAGCGGCATGTACGCGGCCAACGCGCGCTCGTTGCCGGTGCTCGCGCGCCCGTACACGACCGAGGCGCCCGAGGTCGAGGCGCTGCTGCGGCTGAACGAGGAAGGCCTGCGCGTGGACGAGGTGCCCGTGAACATGCGCGAGCGAGCGAGCGGCGAGTCGAAGCTGCGCGGCAAGAAGTCGCTGCTCGTCGTGTTCACGATCATCGCCACGCTGTTCGGCTTCCTCCGGCTCAGGCGCCGCTGATGCGGCTGGTCGCGGTCTTCGGCTACTCGCCGCGGCGACCGGAGGGGCTGCACGGAATCTGCGAGTCGCGAGTCCGCCACGCGGAGCACGTCGTCCGCGACGACGACGCGGTTCTCCTCTCCGGTGAGGCGGACCTGATGCACGGCGCGTGGAACGGGCACCAGGTCCTGCTCGACCCGCACGCGCGCAACACCCGCGAGAACGCGTGGGCTGTTGCGGAGGCGGCGGCGCAGGTCGGAGCCCGGGAGGTCGTCGTGGTGACGTCGAGCTGGCACGCGTTCCGCGCGAGGACGCTCGTGCGCGCTGTTGTGGGGCCGGGAGTCGAGGTCACGGCCTCGCCTGCGCCCGGCCGGGCACCGCTGCCGCTGCTCGCGCGCGAGCTCGGCTGTGTGGCCGATTCTCCCGCTGCAACTGGCCGTGGTGAGGCTCAGCGCGCCTCGACGACGAGCCAGCCGGTCTCGGTAGGGCTATCCCTCGAGCTCCTTCTCGGCGCGGGCGCGCGCGGCGGCGGCCGCCTCGGCTGCCTCGCGAAGCCTCGCCGCCTCTTTCTCGGCGCGCTCTGCCGCCCGCTCGGCCTCGCGCTCCGCCTTGCGCAGCCGCTCGACCTGCTCACGGGCCTGCTTCGACGGACGCCGCAGCGGCGGAGCCTTCTTCTTCTTTCGGAAGCGGCTTGCCGCAGGGACGAGGCCGCTCAGCGCCTCGAAGCCCACCGGCGAGAGCTCCTCTGTCAGCCGCCCGTGGCGCAGGAGCTCGCGTCCCGCGTCGCTCGCCGCCGCCGCGCGGACCGTCTGCATCGCCCGGTCGACCGCGGCCTGGCCGGTGCCTTCGCGACGAGCGATCTCTCTGGCCGCCCCCGCGATCCGCTCGAGCGCGTGCGTCTCGTCACGCCGCGCCTCGGCGAACTCCTCCGACCCCGCCGCCTGCGCCTTCCGCAGGGCCTCGGCCGCGTCCAGGAGGCGCCGCACGTCGAGCTCCCGCTCGCGCGCGACCTGGTTCACGAGCCAGACCGCGACCGGCGGCTTCCGTAAGGCTTTGACCTGCTCCGCCTCCTCGCGCCGGTCATCGGTCCGGAGCTGCTTCGCCAACTCGTCGCGTGCGCCGACGAACTCGTCGAGAGGCAGCCCGTAGAGGCGATCGACCTCGTCGTCCATCGCCGTATCTTCCCAGCGACCACGGAGTAGCGGTAATGCGCGATCGAGCGAGAGGACGCTCGCGCATCCGAGTTTGCCCTGCTATCGGATCAGGCCGTCAGCCTCTGCCACCGCGTGATCGGTGAATGAGATGAGGGCGTGATGCGAGTCATGAACATCGGCGCGGTACTTCGCTCGGGCTTCGTTGATGAAGCTCGACCACTCCGGGTATTTGGCTGCAGCCCAGGCCGCTGCCTCCTCCTTCGTCGTCTGCTCTCCCGTTGCAAGAGCGTAGAGAGCGCGGCAGAGCGTCATCACCACGTACCCCTGATGCGCCGGAACGTAGGCGACCCACGGCGCGCGAACTCTGCTCGGCCACTCTCTCAGCAGGGCCTCCACGGCGTGCCTGTAGGCCGGGGCGCTGACCTTCGGGCCGAGCTCAAGGGGTGGAGGACCGAGAATCGTCTCGCCCTGTGTGCTGACGCTGTGCCAGTCAAGGGTCGAGTCGAAGCCTACGTCCCGTATGTGAAGCGGCTCGCCGGGGTTGATCACGGCGATGCGGCCGCTCGGGCGATCGCCGAGCGTTCGCAGCACCGCACGATCCATGTACGTGACCTCAACGCGCTCAACCCATGCGGGCCACTCCGATACGAACGCGTCGTGAAGACTTTTCAGCGCGTCGAGCTGCTGCCCCTCTTCGACCTCGGCCGCGACGATCGCCATCAGGTCAAGGTCGCTCTTACCGGGGTAAAACGCACCTACTGCAAGCGAACCGAACAGGTACAGCCCAAGAAGATCTGACCCGAGGTGGCGCTCTATCGCAGACGTCAGTTGCTTCAGCGTCTCCCGTGCATCCGTCGCGGCGCCGTCTCGCATCGGCGAACATCTTGCCCGTCGAACATCTGCCTGTCGAACATGGGCTTCGATGGAGCACCGCTCACGCCGGGTGACATTCCGGAACACTGGCGCATGCGAGCAGAATCGACAGGTGCTGCCAATCATGGTCGCGCTCGGCCTCGCTCACGGCGACCGCGCCGCGGCGGGGCTGGCTCTAGGCCGTGGCGGAGCCGAAGACCGCCGGTTCTAGCCCGCCCGGCGATACCGGATGTGGGTGGCCAGCGGCGAGTGCAGCACCTCGACCGGCTCCATCTCCAGTGATTCGACGCCGTCGAAGATCCGCTCGCCGGACCCGAGCAAGACCGGAGCGATGTCGAGCGTGAGCTCGTCGACGACCCCCGCGATAAGCGCCTGCTGCACGGTCGAGGCGCCGCCCGCGATGTCCACGCCGTCATCGCCGGCCACTTCGCGCGCCTGCGCGTAGGCGGCGTCGAACCCGTCGGTGACGAAATGGAAGGTCGTCCCGCCGTCCATCTCGATCGGCTCGCGAGCGTGATGGGTGAGCACGAACACGGGAGCGTGATAAGGCGGCTCAGGTCCCCACCACCCGCGCCAGTCCTCCTCCCACTCACCGCGGATCGGCCCAAACATGTTGCGACCCATTAGGTAGGCGCCACGCGGACGCATAAGCCAACCGGCCGCCGTCTCGTCGGCCTCGTTGGCGCGCTCGTCGCCCAGGTGCCAGCGGTGCAGCTCCCTCCCGCGTTTGCCCAGCGGGTCCTCGCGACTCTGCTCTGGCCCGGCGACGAAGCCGTCAAGCGAAATCGACATATGGCACGTGGTGTCCTGCACCAGCACCCTCCCGAGTGTTGGGACCTGCAAGCGGCCGCCCACCCTAAGCCGGGTGATGGCCAACCGCAAGCAGCATCGTCGCCGTTGCCGGTGGCTAGGCCGTGAGCGCCGGCATCCGGCCCGCCGCGCGGACGCGCCGATTTCCTGGGTTGTTAGGTTGTCGGTGACCGATCGTGCGCGTCGCAGGGATCGAAGAATTCGGTGGCGGTGTGACGGTGCTGGAGGTGCCTGACCCTCGCGCACCGCGCGCCGGCGAGGTTCTGATCGAGGTCAAGGCCGCCGGTGTCGGCAATTGGGACGAGTTCGCCCGGACTGGACGTTGGGATCTGGGACGACGGCCGCCGATGGCGCTCGGCGTCGCGGCAGCAGGAGTCGTCGCGGCCTTGGGTGCCGGGGTCGAGCGGTGGTCGGTCGGCGATCCGGTGTTCACCCATCCGCTGCCACTCGTGGATCAAGGATGCTGGGCGCCGTGGCTCCTGGCCGAGGCCGCCCTGCTCGCCCCCAAACCGTCGGAGATTTCGTGGACGAATGCCGCTGCAGTCCCGATCCCCGCGCTGACCGCGGTTCAGGTGCTGGAAGAGGGCCTGCGCGTGAAGCGCGGCGAGCGGCTACTCGTGAACGGAGCGGGCGGAGCCACCGGAAGGTTGATCGTCTCGATGGCAGCTCTCCGCGGTGTCGAGGTGATCGCGACGGCAGGACCGAGGAGTCGCGAGCGGGTAATCGGCTCCGGAGCCGCGACGGTGATCGACTACCACGACCCAGACTGGAGCGCACAGGTCGTGACGGCGACGGCCGGCCAGGGTGTCGATGCCGCTGCCAACGCTGCGCCCGACGGTGCCGTGCTCGCGCTCGCGGCGGTTCGAGACGGCGGTCGTCTGGTCACGATCACCTCCGACCCGCCCGAGAGCGAGCGAGGAATCGAAGTCGTCTCGCTGTACGTCCGCTCCGACGGGGAGCAACTCGCGGGCGCGGGTCAAGATTTGGCCGCCGGACGGCTCGACTTCGAGCTCGGCGCGTCTTGGCCTCTCGCGGAGGCCGATGCGGCACTCGCTCGCGCAGTTGCAGGAGGTGGAACCGTTGCGCTCGAGCTCTAACTCCATCAGCCCGGCGTCCTAGTCGCTGACTACGAGCTGGACGGCGAGCGCGGCAGCGTGAACGCGACCCGCGCGCCGCCGCCGAGGCGGTTCTCCGCCCAGATCGTCCCGCCGTGCGCCTGCACGAGCCCCTGCGCGATCGCGAGGCCGAGCCCGGCGCCGCCGCTCGAGCCCGTGCGCGAGTCGTCTGCGCGCCAGAAACGCTCGAACATCCGCTCCGAGGCACCCGGCGCGAGGCCGTTGCCGTCGTCCTCGACTGCGACCACGACCCGGTCGGCGTCCTCCTCGACCAGGACGGCGACCTCGCCGTCGGGCCGCGCGTGGCGCAGCGCGTTCGAGAGCAAATTGAGCAATACGCGCTGCACCTTGTCGGGCGCGACGGTCACCACTGGGTCGCTCGCCAGCCGCGACCGGAGCCGCACGCCTTGTGCCGAGCGCGTCAGCCTCGAGCGCGTCCACGCAGGCCGTGACGAGCTCGCCCAGCGAGGTCTCCTGCAGCTCCAGCGCGAGCGCGCCGGAGTCGATCCGCGCGAGGACGAACAGATCCTCGACCAGCCCGGACAGGATCTGCGTCTGCGCCTTGATCGCGGCGAGGTACTCCTCCGGCTGCGCGAGCCCGTCCTCGAGCGCCTCGACCATCGCGCGCAGCGATGCGAGCGGCGTGCGCAGGTCGTGGCTCGCCCACACGACCAGCTCGCGGCGTGCGTCGAAGAGCTGCTCCAGGTTCGCGGCCATCTCGTTGAACGACGCGCCGAGCTCCTGCAGCTCGCGCGGTCCGGCCGCGGGAGCCCGCGCGCTCAGGTCGCCGCCCGCGAGCCGCTTCGACGCCGAGCGCAGGCCGTCGAGGGGCCGCAGGATCTGCTGCCCGACCACGAACGCGCATCCGAGCGCGCAGGCCGCCGAGACCCCCACGACGAACCAGAACCACGAGCGGTCGTGCATCCCGAACATCACGAGCCCCGAGCCGACGACGGCCGCAAGCGGCAGACAGACCGCCGCGACCGCCAGCACCGCGAGCTGCGAGCGGATGCTCATGCCCGCAACCGGTAGCCGACGCCCCACACCGTCTCGAGCAGCCGGGGCTCGGAGGGGTCGGCCTCGAGCTTCTCGCGCAGCCGGCGCACGTGGACGGTGACGGTCCCGGTGTCGAGCGCGGCCGAGTAGCCCCAGACGCGCTCCATCAGCTGGTCGCGCGAGAAGACCTGATTGGCGTTCGAGGCGAGGAACCAGAGCAGGTCGAACTCCTTGGCGGTCAGGACCACCGGCTCGCCGTCCCGTAGCACCTCGTGCGTGGTCGCGTCGATCTCGAGCGCGCCGAGCGTCACGCGGTCGAGCGGCGGCCGCGCCGAGCGCACGCGGCGCAGGACCGTCTTCACGCGCGTCGCGAGCTCGCGCGGCGAGAACGGCTTCGTCACGTAGTCGTCCGCGCCGAGCTCGAGCCCGACGATCCGGTCGGCCTCCTCGACTCGCGCGGTCAGCAGGATCACCGGCAGCTCCGAGCTCGAGCGGATCCAGCGGCAGAGGTCGAGCCCGTTCGTCTCGCCCGGGAGCATCACGTCGAGCAGGACGAGGCTCGGCTCCTCCCGCTCGATCAGCTCACGTGCGCTGTCGCCGTCTCCGGCGGTCACGACGCGGTGTCCGTCGCGCTCGAGGTAGCGGGTCACGACGTCCCTGACCAGCGGCTCATCGTCGACTACGAGGACGGTCGTCATATCCACAGTCTGCCCGGATGAATCCGTTACGACTCCCTTAATTCGGGTCGGCCGGGTTCACGGAATCGTAAGCGCGGAGCGTTCGGCGCGCGCCTAGCGTGGGGCGGGTCAACGACAGGGAGGAGTCGCATGAAACGCCCAGTTCTCACGCTCTTTCTCGCGCTCGCGGTGACGGCCCTCGCGGGCGCGCAGGCCGCGACCGCCGGCCACGGCCAGGGTCATGGCCATGGCCACCACCACGGCCATCGCGGGCACGGGGTCGTCTTCGTCCAGACGAATCAGCCCGACGGGAACGCGATCGCCGTCTACGACCGCGGCCACGACGGGCTTCTGACGAGGGCCGGCACGTATTCGACCGGAGGCCTCGGCGGCGCCGCCGCTCCGGGCACCGAGTCGGACCGCCTGGCCTCTCAGGACTCGCTCAAGCTCGCCGCCCACGGCCACGCGCTGATCGCCGTCAACGCCGGCAGCGACACCGTCACGTCGTTCAAGGTGCACGGTGACCGGCTCCGCCGCGAGAGCGTCGTCGACTCCGGCGGCAGCTTCCCGGCGAGCGTCGCGGTTCACGGCCGCCTCGTCTACGTGCTCAACTCGGGCGGGACCGGAATCGTGCAGGGCTTCTGGCTTGGCCGCCATGGGCAGCTGAGGCCGATCGAGGATTCCGCGCGTTCGCTCGGGCTCGCCAACGGCGACCCGCCGAACTTCCTGATGTCGCCGGGCGACGTCGCCTTCACGCCGGACGGCTCGAAGCTGCTCGTCACGACGAAGGCGAGCACGAGCTCGATCGACATCTTCCACGTCCGCCGCGACGGCCGCCTCTCGGACACGCCGGTCGTGAACCCGTCGGCGACGCCGGTTCCGTTCGCGCTGCTGTTCCAGTCTCCCGCCGGGCTGATCTCAGTCGAGGCCGGCGCAAGCTCGCTGACGACGTATCGGATCCAGCACGGCGGCACGCTCACCGGCCCGCAGTCGGCGAGCGACGGCCAGACCGCTGCTTGCTGGATCACGCAGGTCGGCCGGTTCTACTACGTGTCGAACACCGGCTCCAACGACCTGAGCTCGTTCACGATCGACCGGTCCGGGCAGCCCGGGCTCCTGCAGGCGGTTGCGGCCGCCACACCGCCGGGGCCGATCGACCTGACCTCGAGCGGTTCATTCCTGTACGCGGAGACGGGCACCCAGGGGACCGTCGAGGAGTTCCGCGTGCTCGGGGACGGCTCGCTCGTCCCGCTCGGCAGCGTGACCGACCTCGCGCCGGGGATCGAAGGGATCGCCGCCACCTGAGACGGCGTCAGCCGGGGCCCGCGCGCCTTCCCCTGCGGGTCCCGGCTCTCCCTAGCGGAGAGCCGCCGTCAGGCTTGCGGCGCTTGCGCCGCTTCGGTTGTCTCGGGCTCGGTCGGCTCGATTCCGGCTTCGGCTTCCCGCGCTGCCGCACGCTCGCCCGCGTAATCGGGCGGCGGCAGCCCGGCTTCGAGCGCGGCCGCGCGCGCCGCGCGCTCGGCCTCCTTGCGCTCGCGCTTCAGCCGACGCTTCTCCTCGACCGCACGCTCGCGGTTCCGCTTCCCGAACGTCTGCTGCTTGTTCTTCGACGCCATGGTCCCTTTCCGTTGAAGCCGGCGCGCGCTGCGCCGTTTACTGCCTAGTGCTCGACCCCTCGCGCCCTCGGCTCTGCAAAACCCAGCCTACCAGGGCCGCTCAGGGAGCCAAATACCGCGCGAGCCAGTCGCGGATGCGGTTCCAGGAGTCGAGCTGGTGCTCGCGCTCCGTCCAGCCGTGGCCCTCGCGCGGATAGACGACGAGCTCCGCCTCGCAGCCGCCCTCGACGAGCGCGTTGTAGAGCTCGAACGCCTGGCCGAGCGGGGTGCAGAGGTCGTCCTCGCCGTGGAGGATCAGCGTCGGCGTCTTGCACTTGTGCGCGTGGTAGACCGGGGAGCGGTTCGTGTACTCGCCGGCGGCGTCCCAGGGCTCGGCCTGCAGGTAGAGCCGGTCGAACTGCCCGATGTTCGTCGTCGAGTGGAAGCTGACCCAGTCCGTCACGACCGCGAACGGCATCGCGGCTGCGAAGCGGTCGGTCTGCGTGATGGCCCACGAGGACATGAAGCCGCCGTAGCTCCCCCCGGTGATCGCGACCCGCGCGTCGTCGACGATCCCGTCGCTGACGAGCGCGTCGACTCCGGTGAGGATGTCCTGCAGGTCGCCGCCGCCCATATCGCCGAGGTTGGCCTCGGCGAACTCCGGGCCGCGTCCGACGCTGCCGCGCACGTTCGGCAGGAAGAGCGCGTAGCCGTCGGCGGCGAGTACATGGCTGAGCCCGGTCGTGAATACCCAGGGCCAGCACCCGGTCGGGCCGCCGTGAACGACCACGACGAGCGGCAGTGGGCTCTCCGGCCGCTCGCGAGGGAGCACGAGGATCCCCTCGATCTCGAGGCCGTCGAAGGACTTCCAGCGGTACGACTGCTGCTCGACACTCCCGAGCCTTGGCGCGATGTCGGCGTTCAGGGCCGTCAGCGTCCGCGCCGTGCCGTTCTCCCAGAGGACGACCTCGGGCGGATCGTCCGGGCCCTCGTACGCGGCGGCTGCCCGCGTGCCGTCGGCGCTCACCGCCACCTGCGGCTGGAAGCGCGGGCCGATCGTGACCTCGCCGCCGGCGACCTCTTCGTAGGAGCCGTCGAGCGACAAGCGGCCCGCGAACGTGCCCGCTCCGCGCCAGCCGGCCACCCAGAGCGTGTCCTCGTCGGCGAACTCGATCGAGCTCGCGTGCAGCTCCGGCGCGACCGGGCCCTGGCCGAGGACGTGCACCGTTCCGGTCAGCGTCCCGCGGTCGGAGGAGAAGCCTTCGACCCACGCGACGCGCCCGCCCGGCGAGATCCGCGGCGCCTGCAGCTGCCATTTCGGCGTGTGCACGCGCTCGACCTGGCGCGTGTCGAGGTCGATCAGCCCGATCCACGCGTCGTACCAGGCGCTCTCGGACGGCTCCTCCGTGCAGACCGCTGCGACCTTGCCGCCGGCCCAGCCGAGCTCGAAGACGTTCACGCCCTCGGGGCTGACGTCCTTCGTCTCGCCGCTCGCCGCGTCGACGAGCCAGATTCGGCGCCAGAACTGCGCCGGCCGGAAGACCTTCGGGTCCTGCTCCTCGGCTCCGGCCTCGGCGATCTTCGTCGCGCTCTGCGCGCCGGCGCGGTCTGCTCCGATGTCGGCGGCGAGGACGAGCAGGCTCGCGCCGTCGGGCGACCAGCAGATCTCCTCGACCGAGCCCGGGATCTCGCCGAGCTCCGCGCCGTCCACCCAGAGTGACAGGCGGCCCTCATGCCCGCGGTCGGCGGCATAGGCGAGCCGCGACCCATCCGGCGAGAAGCGCGGGAGCGCGCCAGGATCGCCCTCGCGCAACTCGCCGTCGACCTCGCCCGTCCAGAGCTTCGTCTCGATCCGCTTGCCCTTCTCGCGGTAGGCGGCCGAGACCGAGAACGCGATCCGCGACCCGTCCGGCGAGAGCGCGACTTCGCCGGGCCGGCGGATCCGGAGCAGGAGCTCGGGGATCTCGGTGGCCGTCGCGGTCGCTGCGGTCGTGTCCACGGGCCGATGCTACGCCACTTGCAGGTTCGTCAGCCAGTCGGCGACCGCGGCTGCGATCGTCTCGCTGCTACGGAGCGAATGGGTACCGGCAACCGTCACGAGGGTCCGCCGCAGGCCCGGCGGCGGCAATCCGAACGGGTCGCGCTCGCCCTGGACGACCAGGGTCGGCACCTCGACGGCGTCGAGCTCGGCGAGGCGGCTCTTCTCGGGCCTCCCCGGCGGGTGGACGGGAAACGCGAGGCAGAGCACCGCGCTCGCCCCCACGTCGGCAGCCGTCCGGCACGCGACCCGCGCCCCTGATGAGCGGCCGCCGGAGATCAGCGTGAGCCCCTCGAACGGCAGCTGCGAGACGACCGAGACCCAGGCCGCGTCGAGCTGCGCGGCGGGCGCGGGCGAGCGGCGGCCGGCCACGCGGTAGGGCTGCTCGACGAGCGCGACACTCAGGCCCGCCTCTCGCGCGGCGCGGGCAGCGCCGGCCAGGTCGGGCGAGTCGATCCCGCCGCCCGCCCCGTGCCCGAGCACGAGCGCGGCCGAGGCCGACCGCACCTCCTCCAGGCGCACCCGCGCGATCCCGTGCGGCGTCTCGAGCTCGTGCATCTCCCGAGCCTAGTAGCGTCGGCACTCGAGAGCCGGGCGACTCTTCTCTCCCCGTGAGGAGGGGACCGTCAGTCCCCAATAGAGCCGCCCGGCTCTCTCTCCGGATCCCGAAACGGCGCCGATCCTGCGTGCTGCCTCGGCCGGGGTGCCCCGTTCCAGGGATTTCCGCTGTGCACGGCGCAAGCTGGTGCCGAAACCCGTATCTGCTGGGAAACGGCCCTTCCCCTACCCCCGGAGGTCTGAACTACATGCGCAAGCTCGTCTCTTTGATCCTGCTCGCGGGCGCCCTGGCGGTTCCCGCGGCGTCGGCTGCTCCTGCGAAGCACGGGAACCCGCACGGGCACGGCGCCAAGGCGTGTCACGGCAAGGCGCGGGTCATGGTCGTGCTCAAGGGCACGCTCGCCAACGACCCCGCGGCCGGCGACACCTCGCTCCAGCTGACCGTGCTCCACACGAACCGCTGGGGACGCGGCTACAAGCAGGCGTCCCAGCCGGCGACGGTCGACGTTGCGGACACGACGCGTTACTCGAAGGACGGCGAGAGCTCGACGCTCGACGCCCTCGCCCAGAACGATCTCGTGATGGTCAAGGGCAAGGTCAGCCGCTGTGATCTGCGCGGCGCCGACCCGGCGAACATGCCGGCGCTGACGGCCAAGAAGGTCATGGCCCGGACGCCGAGCGCGTAAGCCTCACCTCTGTCGCGCGAGTCGAAGGCGCCTTCGGGCGCCTTCGGCGTTTGCGGGGCGGCACGCACGACGCGACCCGCCCCGGCCAGCCGTTCTCCTGGGGAGGGGACCGGGAAAGCTCAGGACGGGCCGCTACCCATATAACGGACAATCGGGTGATTCGGTTTTGAGACATGTGGCTCTTTTGCGAGGAATTAATCTCGGTTCGCACAACCGAATCGCGATGCCTGCGCTGCGCGAAGCCCTCGAGGCAGCCGGCTTCGAGGACGTGCAGACGTACGTCCAGAGCGGCAACGTCGTGCTCGGCAGCCGCGCGAAGCCGGAGACCGTTCGGAGAAAGGTCGAGAAGGTGCTCGAGCGAGCAGTTCGGCCTGGACGTCGCGGTCGTCGTGCGCTCGCGGGCCGAGCTCGCCGCGGTCGCGCGTCGCAACCCGCTGCGGAAGGACGCGACCGACCCGAAGCGCTACCAGGTGACCTTCCTCTCGGCGAAACTGCCCGCCAAGGTCGTCCGCGAGCTGGAAGACACCGCGGCGGACGGCGAGCGGGTCGTCGTCTCCGGCCGCGAGGTCTACGCCTGGCACCCGAAGACGATCGCCCGCTCGAAGCTGTGGGCGAAGCTCGCGGGCAAGGGCCTAGGCGTGACAGCGACCTCGCGGAACTGGGCGACGGTCGAGGCGCTGCTGGAGCTGCTCGAGCGAGTGACGCGAGCGGCGGGCGCGCGCCCGCCGCTCGGCCGTCGCCGCTCAGAAGTTGCAGTTGCCCGGGTCGGCCATGTCCTGCCGCCTCGTCGCTCCCGCCGGGATGAGCTGCACGGCGATCGTCTTCGCGATCTGGCCGGACTCGTCCCGGATCATGTGCACGCTCCCGTCTCCCGGGTCGACGAACGCGTTGTGGTCGGTGCCCGCGGTGTAGACGTGCGGCGTGCAGCTCGGGTCGTCCCCGTCGTAGTTGGTCACGCTGCCCTGCGTGACGATCACCAGGCTCGGACCCGGATGCGTGTGCCAGCCCGTCGTCGGGACGCACGGAGACGGGTTGCAGGTGGTCGGATCCCACGTGTTGTCCTGGACGAAGAGGTCCGAGGCCCCCACCGTCTTGATCATCGCGTTCCAGTGCTGGGGATCCTGCGTGTTCACGTGCAGGTTGATGTCGCCGTACCGCTCCGTCGCGAGCGTGCGCCCGCTGAAGCCGTTGGCAGACGTAGCGAGGACGGTGCCGACATAGAACGCAGCTCCGATCGCCGCGAGCGCCAGCACCACCAGAAATCTCGCCTTCATGATCTCTCCTCTCCGGACGAGACCGCCTCGACTACGCGGATCGGCTCGAGCTCGGCGCGTTCCGCGGCCAGCGCCGCGTCCTGGCTCGAGCCGGCGCGAAAGACGAAGAAGCAGATCTCGTCCTCAGGTACGTGAATGGATCGCTCGAAGCTGACGCTCGTGTGCTCGCGCGTCAGAGCCTCGGCGGCCGAGCGGGCCCGTCGCTCGCTGGCAGCAGGCTCTCCCGTGCTGCTGCGGCTGAGGTAGGTCTCGACGAGGTAGCTCGGCACGCCCTCGACGCTACGGCGGCGGCCGCGCGTCGGAAACGTCAGAACGTCGTAACTTTGCTCTGGTCTGCGCGTTCCGAAGGTCGGATCCGGCGGGCGAGCTCGGTCCGCGAGCGGATGCCGAGCTTGGCGTAGATGTGCGTGAGATGGCTTGCGACCGTTCGCTCCCCGAGGAAGAGCGCCTCGGCGACCTGCCGGTTCGTCCGGCCCTCCGCCACGAGCTCCGCGACGCGCCGTTCGGAGGCTGTCAGGCCTTCAGCTCGCCGCCGTCCGCCGAGACGGCCGAGCTCCGCCCGCGCTGTCGCGGCCCAGCCCTCGGCGCCGATCTGCTCGAACGCCTCGACCGCCGCCTCGATCGCCTGGTGTGACGGCTTCTTCTGCCGGAGCCGGCGCCGGGAAATCCCGACGGCCAGGAGCGCGCGTGCTCTGCCGAACGGGTCGCCGACTTCCTCGTGCTCCGCGACCGCGCGCTCGAGCAGCTCCAGCGCGCGCTCGACCTCACCGTCCGCCGCCGCGACCAGGCCGCGGCAGCGCGTCACGTGCGGGAACACCCAGTCCCGCTTGACCCGCGCCGCGTCCGCTTCCCAGGTGTCGAGGAGGCGGATTGCATCGGCGTTGCGACCGAGGCGGAGCAGGAGCTCGACGTAGTCGGGCGTCCACCAGCGGACGCTCGGCTCGCGCCAGGACAGCTGCTCGGCTCGCTGCTCGGCCCGCTCGAGGGTTGCGACGGCAGCCGAAGTGTCTCCGGCAGAGAGCGCGACGAGCCCGAGCACCGCGAGGTGCTGCGGCGGAGGCGCCCCGAACTGGGTCTCGGCCAGCTCGAGGGCTCGCTCCGAATGCTCGCGAGCGACCTCCCACCGGCCGCGGTGGACGGCGATGACGGCGAGCGCGAGGTGGTCCTGCGGAATCTCGACGCCGTACTGGCTCGAGATGTCGTGTGAGCGAGTCGCGTGCTGCTCGGCGAGCTTCCAGTCGCCGGCCCAGAACTCGACCCACGCGAGACCCCAGAGCGCGCGGGCGCTCTTTGGCTCGTTCCGCTCGCGCCATTCGAGGTACTCGCGCTCGAGCAGGGCCCGGGCCTCGTCGCGGGTCGACGACGGCGCCAGCGTGTTCGCGAGCGCCTGCGTCCCTTCCTGGACGAGCCGGTCGGCGCCGAGCGCGGTCGGCAGCTTTTGGACGAGTGCAGGGAGATCCGGGGACGCCTCGGCTTCTCCGTGAAACCACGCGAGGACGGCCTCTACCGCGCGGGCGCGGGCGCGGAGCTCGTCGTCGCCGAGCTGGTCGGCGAGCACGAGCGCCGCCTGCGCGTGGGTGTTGTCGGGCCAGAACCGCTTGGTCCACGCGAGCCGGCAGTGGACCGCTGCCTGGAAGTCCGGACGCAAGACCGCTTCGTCGAGAGCCTGTTCGAGCAGTCGTATGCCGGGATCGTGGGTCTCGAGCTCGGCGAGCAGGACGAGCGCCTCCGCTCGCCAGGAGCTTTCGTCCGTCTCCGCCAGGAGATCCGCCGCGATCGTGCGCGCGCGGGTCCACTCCCCGGCCGCGCGATAGGCGCGGGCCGCGGCGAGCGCCCGGCGGCGCCGCTCGTCGGGCGCGTTCGCAGGCGTCAGCCGCGCTGCCTGCTCGAGGATCGCGGCCGCGATCGCCGAGGCGCCGCGATCGCCGGCCAGTCGTGCCGCCTCGTCGAGCACCTCCGCGACACCTGCATCGGGCGCCTCCTGCGAGAGCGCAAGATGACGAGCGCGGGCGACCGGGTCCTCGACGATCTGCGCGATCCGCGCGTGGACGCTTCGGCGCTCGTCGCCGAGGTCGCCGTACAGGAGCGATGCGAGCAGGGGATGCGTGAAACGGACGGCGTCGCCCTCGCGCTCGATCACGTGGGCCTCGAACGCGGGGCCGAGGGTGTCCGTGGCGATCCCCGCCTCCACTAACAGCGCCTCGCGAGTGGTGCCCAGCGCGGAGACGAAGCCGAGCGCGTGCCGGGTCGTCTCCGGGAGCGCCGCGGCGCGCGCACGCATCAGCTCGTCGAGCGTCTCGGGCAGCGGCAGCGGCTGCGAGGGGTCGACGTCGTCCGGGAGCGCGCGCGCCAGCTCCAGCGCGAAGAACGGATTGCCCCCCGATTGCTCGTGAATGCGGAGCAGCGTCTGCCGCGGGAACGCCCGCCCGAGCCGGTCGTGCAGGAGCCGGTGAAGTGCGCCTGCACTCAGCGGCCCGACGGGCACGTTCTGGATGCGCTCCGCCGGCAGCGCCTGCTCGAGCCCCGACGGCTGATCCCCGTCGACGACGCGTCGTGCGAGCAGGACGACGACCGGAGTCGTTTCGAGCCGTCGCAGCGCGAACTCGATCGCGCCGGCCGAAGACGCGTCGAGCCACTGGACGTCGTCCACGGCGACGGCGACCGGGCCGGCTTCGCCGATCAGCTGCAACGTGTCGCGCACCGCGACCGCGACGGCGCGGGGGTCGACCGGATCGCCCGCGGCCTCGTCCCGCAGAGTGGCTATCTCGAGCGCGCGCCTCCTCGGCGGCAGGAGCTCGGGCAGCGTCTCCTCGAGGACGCCTTCGAGCAGGTCGCCCAGCCCGGCGTACGCGAGCGTCCTCTCCGCCTCGGCGGGTCGAGACGAGAGGACGCGCAGGCCCCGCTCGCGCGCCTGCTCGACTGCGGCGAGCCAGAGCGTCGACTTCCCGATCCCCGCCTCGCCCTCCAGCAAGAGCGCGCCCGGTGCGCCCCGCGGCTCGTCGAGGAACGCGGCGACGGAAGCGAGCTCCCGCTCCCTGGCGACGACCTCCAGTGCCATCTCACCAGAGATCGTGACAGACGTCACGCGATCTGCGAAACCGTCAGAGCGTGAGCTGCGCGGCGAGCTCCACTGCGGCCAGCACGACCGCCACCGACCAGAGCAGCGCGCTCATGCTGAGCCTGGGCAGCGGGGCGCCGTCGGGCGGCCTCATCAGCCCAGGCCGAGCGGGCTCGTCGTAGAGCGTGGGGGGCGCCATGATCCCGGGCCGCTTCATCGTATCAACTATCGGCCGCTGCGGGCTCGATCCATCCTCCTTTCGGGGTGATCCCTCGAACGAGGGACAGCGGCTTCAGGCTCGGTGGGCACCGCCGATGTAGGCCCGATGCGCCGCCTGCCAGTTCTCCTTGTGCTGCTTGCGACCATGTGCGGCGCGTGGGCCAAAGCCGGCTTCGCGCGGGTCGCCCCGCCTACTCCGGAGCACAAGCCCCGCGTGCAGAAGGTCATCCAGTTCGCCCGGCACCAGCTCGGCATCCGCTACAGCTGGGGCGGCACCTCGCGCCGGACGGGCTTCGACTGCTCGGGCCTCGTCTACGCGGCCTACGGCTCGATCGGCATGAAGATCCCGCGGTCGACCTGGGGGCAGCTTGACGTCGGCCGGCGGGTCGGCTTCGCGCGCCTGCAGCCCGGCGACCTCGTCTTCACCGAGGGCGGCGGCCACGTCCAGCTCGTCGTCTCGAAGCGCGCCGCGATCTCGGCGCCGCAGACAGGCGAGCGCGTCCGGTACGTGCCGCTCAGGCAGCTCCGCCCACAGTTCGCCGGCGCGCGGCGCCTGCTCAAGTAGCGGCTAGCACGCGATCTGCGAGAAGTTGAACTCCGCGACGGTGCCCTGCGAGCCCGTTGCGGTCACGGTGACGCTGCCGCAGCCGGTCAGCTCGGAGATGTCGGTCGTGAAGCTGCCGCTGGAGCTCGCACGCGTGTGCTTGGCCCGGCCGTTCGGCGCGTCCACCTCGATGCGGACTTCTTCGCCCGGCCGGAAGCCCGTGCCCTCGACCCTGAGTGGGCTCTGGCTCACCGGGCGCAGCTCGGGGCGCTGCGCGGAGGTGGTCGAGGCGGAGGGCGCGGACGATCGTCCGCCACACGCCGTGAGAGCCACAGCGGCGAGCACGAACGCAGCGACGGGCAGCGATCGCCGCATGCCGGGGAGTCTAGGGCGTCAGTCGACGATGTCGACGTGTGCGCCCGCGGCCTGCCTGCCGGCCTCCCAGGCCCGCACGCGCAGGTAGAGCTCCATCCGCATCGCCTCGGTGTTGCGCGATCCCAGCAGCGACACCTCGAGCTCGTCGGCCGAGATGGACTGCACGACGGCGTCCGCGTCCTCCTCCAGGAAGGCCATCAGCTCGTCGAGCAGCTCGGTGGAATCGATTCGAACCCGCATCCCCGTACTCAGCCTGCCCTTCTTTGGGCAGTTCGTCACCGGCGAGAGGGATGGTCCGGCTCCGACTTCCGGCTAGGGCTGGCCGGAGAAACGCGCTAGGGTCGCTCGGCAGGCAGATGGTTCGACTCGCAAAGCAGCTCGTCCTCTCCTGGGTGGCGAACGCCGTCGTGCTGGCAATCGTCACCGCGGTGCTGAGCGGCGTCACGGTGGACGATGCGGGCGACCTGATCAGGGCAGCGCTGCTGTTCGGGATCCTGAACACGATCCTGAAGCCGATCCTGCGGGCGCTGACCCTGCCGATCGCGTTCATCACCCTCGGGCTGATCTGGTTCGGCGTCGCGATGCTGATGCTCTGGCTCACCGACCTGCTCGTCGGCGGGTTCGACATCCACGGCCTGAGCGCGCTCTTCTGGGCGACGATCGTCGTCTGGGCCGTGAACGTGGTCCTCGACTTCGTGCCCGGCCCCTGGCGCGGATCGCGCCGGGACTAGGACGCCTGGGACGCGGCGGCTCGGTCTTCCCTCGCCTGGTTCACGATCGATTGAACCATCGTGTTGGTCTCCGGGAAGTATCCCGACGTGTCGTGGGCGCACTCCTCAGCGGTGCGACAGAACACCTCGGAGCCGCACCGGGCCTTGAAATGCTGGAGAGCTCGGCGGACGATGTCGCCGCTCATACCAAGACCGAATCCGTAGCGCCGTGCTGCGTACTCGAGACTGTCGATCTCCGTGTAGACGAAGAACTTGTAGAGCTCCGGCCGCTTGTCTTCGACCTCTGACTCGCTTTCGCACTCCATGTCCTTGAACGCCTGGAGCCGCATGTCGTTCGCCATCTTGATTCGCTCGTAGAGCGCATCGAACGCCTTCTCGGAGAGGCCGGCTCGCCACTGAAGGACCGCGACGAGCAGGCCGGCGACGGTGAGGACGGCGGCCGCCAGGCCGACTGCTGTCTGCGGGTCGAGCTTGTGCGTCAACGCCCCGATCGTGGCCGAGCCCGCAGCGACCGCGAGGAGCGTCACGAGGATCCAGACGGGGGCGTCGGAGGTGTGCGATCGCCTGATGTGGAGTTGCTCGAGCTCGTCCTTGAGCCGACCGCGCATGGCCCAGGTGCTGAAGAAGCGGTGCTGTTTGACGGTGGAGATGAGCCCTCTCACTCCGTGGGGCTGGTCGGTGCTCGCAGCTATGACATGTGACGGCGACATGCCTGCAATCCTCTCGTCGGTCTACCGACAAGACGGCCGTCGCGGGCTGCCTCTTCCGTTGCGCTAGGCGAGCTCAGCCGCGGTAGCGGCCGCCGCCGCGGAGCCGCGCCCGCCGGGCTGCGATTTCCTGGTCGAACCTGACGTTCCGCGCCTGCCGCTCGCCGCCGTTGGCATCGATCTCGAACGTGACGGGCTTCTGCGCGCAGCGGCCCTCGGGCTTCTCGCCGTCTGCGAACCCGTCGCCCGCGACGAGGAGGCGCTCATCTTCTTCGGTCCTGATGAAGCCGTGGTCTTTGGCCGAGTTGAACCAGAGCATTTCTCCCCGCACGGCGTCCTTTCGATTAGGAACGAGCGCGCGCCCGACGGATCGGGCGCGCGCCGCGCTCGGTTCTTACTGGGCCAGCTGAACGACGTTCTTCGCCTCGGGGCCCTTCTCGCCCTCGGCTGCGTCGAACTCGACCTTGGCACCCTCGGGGAGCGACTTGTAGCCGTCGCCGCCGATGGCACTGTGATGAACAAAGAGATCCTTGCCCGCTTCGTCAGGGGTGATGAATCCGTACCCCTTCGCGTCGTTGAACCACTTCACTGTTCCTGTCGCCATGAAAAAACACCTCCTCTACCAACTCACGAACGGTAGGTGGGAGGCGCTGTTCGCCGACCAGGTACTCGCTCTGTGGAGATCTAAGCGTAGCAGCGGCGCTCCATACGTTGCCACGGCCGGTTCGAAGCGCGCTCGGCCACAATCTTGCTAATCGGCTAAATCAAGCGGTTTTTGGCTGGTTTGGAAGTGGGCCTTGGGGTAGGCCAGAGAGAGACCACGCACACGAGGAGGTGCAACGGAATGGCAACTGTTGAGATGTGGACTTTCACCACCCGGATGCCGCCGAACCTCGATCTGACCGGCTTCAAGGTCGAGGCCACCGACGGCAGCATCGGCAAGGTGGACGAATCGACCCACGAGGCCGGCGGCAGCTTCATCGTCGTCGACACCGGCCCGTGGATCTTCGGCAAGAAGGTAATGCTCCCGGCCGGCGTGCTCAGGGACATCGACCCTGACACCGAGACGATCTTCGTGAACCGCACGAAGGACGAGATCAAGAACGCGCCGGAGTTCGATGAGGAGCGGCACAGCGATCCCGTGTACCGCGAGGAGCTCGGCAGCTACTACGGCAGCCGACCAGCGGATCGCATGGACGAGGGCCTCTAGCTCCCTCCGGACCTTCGCGAGGCCCCGCCAAGCGCGGGGCCTCGCTGTCTAGGATCGGTCGAGCCACGTCGGCCCCTACCCGGAGGTGAACGGATGAACGAGAACCCCAAATGGAAGGTCGCGCGCCTCGACGATTTCGAGCGGCGCGGCAGTTTCATCCCGGTGCGCGAGTTCCTGGGCATCCACTCGTTCGGGATGAACGCCCGCGTTCCCGGCGAGGACGGCACGCTGGTCAACGAGCACGACGAGTCCGGCTCGGGGCAGGAGGAGGTGTACGTGGTGCTCGACGGCAGCGCCACCTTCGAGGTCGACGGCGAGACGTTCGACGCGCCGGCCGGAACGTTCGTGTCCGTGCAGCCGGGAGTGAGCCGCAAGGCGACCGGAGACGCAAACGTTCTCGTCATGGGCGGCACACCCGGCGAGGCGTACGAGGCCCTCGACTGGGGCGAGGCGTGGCAGGTGCAAAGCGAGTCGATGGCCGCCTACGGCGAGCAGCGCTACGCCGACGCGCTCGAGATCGTGCGCCAGGGCCTCGAGCGCTACCCGGACAATCCGGGCCTCAACTTCAACTACGCGTGCTTCGCGTCACTCGCGGGCGACGTCGACGACGAGACGTTCAGCCACCTGAGGCGGTCGGTCGAGCTGTACGAGCCGTTCCGCCAGCAGGCGCGCACGGACGAAGACCTCGCCGCCATCCGCGACGACCCGCGGTTCGAGGCGACTCTTCGATAGCGCTGCAGTTCGCCGTCTGCGCGGAGCTCTCTGACGTACTGCTTCCGGGCCGCGCCCCTTCCTCGGCCGCGAGGGCTGGTTCACCCGCGCTAAGACCTAGCTACAGCCGGTGTTAGTCCCGCAGTCGCGGCAGGTGTAGCAGCTGCCCGTTCTCACCATGCGGCCGCCGCACTTGGCGCACTCCACTGCGTCTTCCCACGCGTTGAACAGGGCCGTCTGCCCTGGCGGCGGCGCCTCTGACGGATCCGCAGGCGCCGCGGTCTCGCCGTTGTACTGCGACGCGAGGCGCGCTTTGACCTCGGCGCGACAGGATCCCCGCGGCCTCCTGCTGTTCGGTCGTGAGGAACTTCTTGCCGAACCAGCGGAAGATGTAGTCGACGATCGACTTCGCCACGCGGATGTCCTCGTCATTGGTCAGGCCGCTCGGCTCGAAGCGCATGTGGGTCAGCTTCGAGACGTAGACCTCCGGCGGGACGCCGTACTGCAGGCCCATCGAGACGGCGATGCAGAGCGAGTTCATCAGGCCGGACATCGTCGTTCCGTCCTTGGCGATGTCCACGAAGATGTCGCCGGGCTGGCCGTCCTCGTACAGGCCGACGTGGATGTAGCCCTCGTAGTCGCCGACGCGGAACTTGCGGCCGACCTCGGTGCGGTCTTCCGGCAGGCGGCGGCGCTTCGTCAGCGGCACCGGCGGGACGGCGTCCACGACGAGCTTCTCGCCCTTGCCCGACAGCGGCTGCGCGACCTTGCAGTTGTCGCGGTAGATCGCGATCGCCTTGACGCCGAGCTTCCACGCGTCGAGGAGCAGGCCGGAGACCTCGTCGACCGAGACCGTCTCGGGCAGGTTGACCGTCTTCGAGATCGCGCCCGAGATGAACGGCTGGACGGCGCCCATCATCTTCACGTGGCCGGTGTAGTGGATCGCCCGCTCGCCGATCGCGCAGTCGAAGACCGGGTAGTGCTCCTGCTTCACGTACGGCGCGCCGATCACGGTGTTGCGCTCGTCCACGAACGCGACGACCTCCTCGATCTCCGCCGGCGCGTAGCCGAGCTTCTCGAGCGCCATCGGCACGGTCTTGTTCGGGATCGTGATCTCGCCGCCGCCGACGAGCTTCTTCGACTTGACGAGCGAGAAGTCGGGCTCGACGCCGGTCGTGTCGCAATCCATCATGAAGCTGATCGTCCCGGTGGGCGCGAGCACGGTGGCCTGCGCGTTGCGGTAGCCGTGCACCTCGCCGAGGTTGAGCGCCTCGTCCCACGCCTTGCGCGCGGCCGAGAGCAGGTCCTTCGGGACGACGTCGGAGTTCTCGATGTTCCCGACCGACGCGCGGTGCATGGACATCACGCCGATCATCGCGCCGGCGTTCGGCTGGTAGCCCGCGAACGGGCCCATCCGCGCCGCGATCTCGGCCGACTTGCGGTAGGCGCGGCCGGTCATCAGCGCCGTGATCGCCGCCGCGTAGGCGCGGCCCTCGTCGGAGTCGTACGGCAGCCCGCGCGCCATCAGGAGCGCGCCGAGGTTCGCGTAGCCGAGCCCGAGCTGGCGGTAGGCCTTCGCGTTGCGCTCGATCTCGGGCGTCGGGTACGACGAGTAGCCGACCGCGATCTCCTGCGCGAGGAAGACGACGTCGACCGCGTGCTCGAACGCCTCGACGTCGAGCTCGCCGTCCTCGCGGCGGAACTTGAGCAGGTTCAGCGAGGCCAGGTTGCAGGCGGAGTCGTCGATCGACATGTACTCCGAGCACGGGTTGGACGCGTTGATCCGGCCCGTGTTCGGGAGCGTGTGCCACTTGTTGATCGTCGTGTCGTACTGGACGCCCGGGTCGGCCGACTTCCACGCGGCCTCGGCGATCTGGCGCAGCAGCTCCTTCGCGTCCTTCGTGTCGACGACGGCGCCGTCGGTTCGCGCGGTCAGGTTCCACTCGGCGCCCGCGTCGGCCGCCTCCATGAACCCGTCCGTGACGCGTACCGAGTTGTTCGCGTTCTGGTACTGGATCGAGGCCCAGTCGCCCGAGTCGAGCGACATGTCGTAGCCGGCGGCCTCGAGAACGCGCGCCTTCTCCTCTTCCTTCGCCTTGCACCAGATGAACTCTTCGACGTCCGGGTGGTCGACGTCGAGGACGACCATCTTGGCCGCGCGCCGCGTCTTGCCGCCGGACTTGATCGTGCCGGCGCTGGCGTCGGCGCCGCGCATGAACGAGACCGGGCCGGAGGCGTAGCCGCCCTTGGAGAGCTGCTCCTTCGACGAGCGCAGGCGCGAGAGGTTGACGCCCGAGCCGGAGCCGCCGCGGAAGATGACGCCCTCGCGCCGGATCCAGTCGAGGATCGAATCCATCGAGTCCTCGATCGAGAGGATGAAGCACGCCGAGCACTGCGGCTTCTCCTCGAAGCCGACGTTGAACCAGACGGGGCTGTTGAAGGCCGCGTACTGATTCACGAGGATCGCCTTCAGCTCGGCCTCGAAGGTCTCGGCCTCTTCCTCGTTCGCGAAGTAGCTTCCCTGCCGGCCCCAGGCGCCGATCGTGTCGACGACCCGGCCGATCATCTGGCGCACGCTGGTCTCGCGCTCGGGCGATGACATGCGGCCGCGGAAGTACTTCTGCGCGACGATGTTGGTCGCGGTCTGCGACCAGAACTTCGGGAACTCGACGTCCTTCTGCTCGAAGGCGGGGCCGTCCTTGCCGGGGATCAGCGCGTCACGCGTCTCCCACTCGATCTCCTCGAACGGATCGCGGCCGGGGATGGTGAAAAAACGCTTGACTCCGACGTTCGCGCTTGCCTGCGCGACCGCGTTCTCGAGCTGCTCGTCGGTGATTTCGACGGTCTCCACTGCCTTTGCTGACGCCATCTCTCGACCTCCCACGCCTATCCCGAATGCTATGTCCTGCGCCCTGGCTCGCGCGGACGGCGCGGGTCGAGCGGACCGCCCATGATGGAGAGGGGGTCGGACGGAATCTCTGAGCAGGCGGGAGTCAGGACGCGGCGGGCTCGTGCGCGTGCCGATGGGTGCTCTTCGAGAGCAGGTCGCGCATCTGAGTCCAGCCGAACGCCCAGAGCATGACGACGATTCCGAGCACGACGTTCCAGATCGTCAGGATCGAGTCCTGGGTGATCGAGAACGCCGCCACGCTCTTGGTCGACGCGTACTGGCTCAGCGTGGCGACGTCGAGCGCCTGCGTCTGGCCGACTCCCCCCGGGGTGATCGCGAAGATCCCGGAGAGCATGTGCGACGACGCTACGAGGAAGACGGTGAACGCGGTGATCGGCAGGTGGAAGGCCGCCATGAAGATGATGTTCACGCCGATGCGGCAGGCGTACGAGGCTGCGGACGGGGCCGCGACAGTCCGCGCGTAGCCGCGCCAGTCGCTGAAGATGGCGGCGCCCTGCTTGGCCTTACGCCACTCCGTGATGAGCCGCGGCTTGATCCGGGGCCAGACGACGACGAGGAGAACGACGATCGCGACGACGATGAGGGGAATCAGCACGGGGTGCGAGGAGAAGAAGTTGCCCGACTCGTCGGCGGGGGAGCCCTTCGAGACCGTGTGCGGCTTCGAGACCGCGACGCCGATCACCATCAGCACGCTCAGCGCGAGGAAGAAGACCGACTGGACGAATGCGGCCGTGGTCACGCCGCTGACGGTGGCGCCGCGGATGCTCGTGCGGAAGATTCCGATCATCGCGGCCGTCCCGGCCTGGGCGGGCGCCAGCGCGTTGATCGCCGTTCCGCCCTGGGAGGCGCCCCACGCGGTCTTGAACGAGAGGCCGCCTTTCGGATAAGCGGCGCGCAGGATGTTCCGCCAGGTGAGGCCCAGGAAAGCGGACTCGCAGGTCTTCAGCGCCAGCGCCAGGACGAGCCAGTACGGCGAGACGTCGCCGATCCGCGTGAACACACCGGCGACCCAGTTCCAGAGATCGCCCAAGACGCTTGCTAGCACCACGGTCTCCATGGGTGATCTTATGACCGACACCCCTCCCGAAAGGCGGCCGAGATGGACCAGTCAGATCTACACGAGCGCCTGTCGCATCTTCCGATCCAGGTGAACCCGGCTCTCGTCGAGCACGGCCGAGCAGCGCGCGCAGAGCGTCCAGAACCGGATCGCCGACGAAATCACGGCCTTCGCCGGCTCGATGCGGTTCGTGTACCTCCACGTGGTCTGGTTCGGGCTCTGGATCGGCCTGGGTGCGGAGAAGTACCCGTACGGCCTGCTGACCATGATCGTCTCGCTCGAGGCGATCTTCCTCTCGACGTTCGTGATGATCAGTCAGAACCGGGCCGACGCCAAGCGCCAGGTGATCGCGAACCTGGAGTGGAGGACGGTCCGGGAAGAGGACAAGCAGAACCGGGAGCTGCTCAAGCTCTCGAATCAGATCCTCGAGCTGACCAAGGCCATTCACCAGCGCACGAGCGCCGGCTGACACTTGCTGGTGCGCTGGACGGGCTCTAGGGCGCGCCTAGCTCGGCGAGGAGCTCACGCACACGCTCGGTCATGACCTCGTTGCCCTTCTGCTCGTAGAGGGCGAGCGCCTGCTCCAGCTGCGATCTCGCATCGTCGGCGCGGCCGGCCAGCTCGAGAACCTCCGCGAAGCTTGCCCGCACCTGCGCCTGGTGGTTGATCTCGTCGCTGCGGTTGATGATCTCGACCGCCTCACGCGCGAGCTCCTCGGCCGCCGTGAGGTCGCCCCGTCTCGCGAGGACTTTCGCCTGGGTCTCGCGCCAGAAGGCCTGGGCGTTGTAGTCGTCGCTCGTCGCCGTCTCGCGGCTGCGGCCGGCGGCGGCCTCGGCCTCATCGAGCCGGTCGAGCGCGTAGAGCGCCTGGGCGTGCAGGCCCGACATCGTCGAGAGCCAGCCGCGCTCGCCGGCGGCGTCGAGCGCGTCGCACGCCTCGCGTAGGTCGTGCTCTGCGGCCGCCGCGTCCCCTGCCAGCAGCTCGAGCGGTCCGGTCCAGAACGCCATCGTGCTCACGTCGAGGGGTCTGGCCAGGTTTGCGAGCGAAGCACGTGCCTCCGCCATCAGCTGCCGCGCCTCGTCGAATCTTCCCTGCAGCGCGTAGAAACCGCCGAGGACCCGCGTCAGCCACCCCTGCATCCAGGTCTGGGTCTCGGTGCTCTCGGCGAGACGCTCGACTCGCGGGAGCGCCGTGGAGACCGGCGTGGGGCCCCAGAACATGCTGACCGCAAGGAAAACGATCGCGTCCCGCTCGCGCGCGAGGTCCCCCGCACGGCGCGCGTGGTCGAGCGCAGGCTCGAGCGCGCTCGAGACGCCGTTCCAGACGCCGTGCAGGTTGTTGCCCATCGCGATGAGGTGCCAGGCCGCGGCGAGCGAGGCGTCGTCTCCCAGGGGCTCGAGCTGCGCGACGGCGTCCTGCCCCAGCTCGATCGCCTGCTCGGCAGTGAACGACGGGTCGGTCACCACGCGGTGGAGGGCGAGCTCGCAACTGGCCCGCAGCTCCGCAGCTGTGTCGCCGGCTTCACGCGCCACGGCGACCGCCTGCTCGAGCCGCCCGCGCGCCGCCTCCAGGTCGCCGGCGTTGAAGAGCGAGTCGCCGAGGACGATCAGGAGGTCCACACCGCTCCGTCCCTGCGGCGGGACGAGGGACACCGCTCGCTGAAGGAGCTTCGCCGACGCGCTCACGTCTCCGATCGCCCGCGAGTGGCTGCCCGCCGCCGCCAGTCTCCGCGCCGCCTGCCGCGCGAGCTCTTCGTCGCGGTCGCCGGTCGCGCCGAGCTCATCGCGATAGCGGTAGGCCTGCTCGAGGTGGTAGCCGACGATCTCGTCCAGCTCGACGACCTCGGCCCCGTGCTCGTCGAGCCAGCCGGCGAACCGCTCGTGCAGGTCCGCGCGCGTCGCCTTCGGCAGGGCCTCGTAGGCGGCGTCACGGATCAGCAGGTGGCGAAAGCGGTAGGCGTCCTCGCCCGGGAGCTGCGTCTTGTCGGGCCGCACGAGCTCCTTTCGCACGAGGCCGTTGAGGCGCGTCTCGACCTGGGTCTCCTCGGGCGCGAGGGCCTGGACGGCGCCGCGGTGGAAGATCCGGCCTTCGACCGAGCCCCGTTCGAGGACGCCGCGCTCGGCCGGCTCGAGCTGGTCGAGCCTCGCCGCGAGCAGCGCCTGGATCGTTCCCGGCACGGCGATCTCGCCGTCGCCCGAGTCTTCGACGAGCGCGACCATCTCCTCGACGAAGAGCGGGTTTCCCTCGGCTGCATCGCGGATCCGCTGCTGGAGATCCGGCTCGAGCGCGGACTCGCCGAGCAGCCGTTCGAGCAGCTCGTCGGTCTCGGTCGCGCTCAGCGGCTCGAGGAGGATCGTCGTCGCGTTGACCTTGCCGCCGCCCCAGTCCCGGCGCGTGTCCAGGAGCTCCGGCCGCGCGAGGCAGACGAGTAGCAGCGGCGCATCTCGCGAGAGATCGGCGATGTGCTCGAGGAGGTCGAGCAAGGTCGGCTCCCCCCAGTGGATGTCGTCGACGACGGCGACGAGCGGGTTCGACTGCGCATTTGCCTCGAGCAGCTTCCTGGCGGCCCACTGGATCTGCTCGCGGCTGCTGAGGGATTCCTCCTCGCCGAGCAGCAGCTCGATCGTCGCGACTGCCGCAGGGTCCAGCCCGAGCTCCGCGGCCGGCGGCAGCTGCTTCAGGATCTCGACGAGCGGCCAGTAGGTGATGCCCTCGCCGTAGGGGAGGCAGCGGCCGCGGACGACGGTTGCCCCGTCAAGCGAGGCGAGCAGCTCGGCCGTGAGGCGCGATTTGCCGACGCCCGCGACGCCGAGGATCGTGAACAGCTGGCAGGAGCGGTCGTGGACCGCCTGCGCGAACGCTTCCTGGAGCCTGCGCAGCTCCCGTTCGCGGCCGACGAGGGGAGCGTCGAGGCGGCGGGTGAAGGCTGGTGCCTCTTGGTGCAGGGCGAGCAGGCGCTGCGCGACGATCGGCTCGCTCTTGCCCTTCAGCTCGAGGGTCACCGGCTCGGTCTCGACAGCGTCGCGGACGAGCTGCGCAGTCTCGGCGCCGAGCAACACCTCGCCGGCGCCCGCGGCCTGCTCGAGGCGCGCCGCGACGTTGACGGCGTCGCCGGTGGCGAGGCGCTCGCCGGTGCCCACGACCACCTCGCCCGTGTTGACGCCGATCCGCGCCTGCACGCCGAGCTCGGGGAGGGCGTCGCGCATCTCGACGGCGGCTCTGACTGCGCGTAGGGCATCGTCCTCGTGCAGCTGGGGCACGCCGAAGACCGCCATGACCGCGTCGCCGATGAACTTCTCGACCGCAGCCGCCGTGGCGCTCGACGATCGCCTTCATCTGGTCGAAGTAGCGGCCGAGCAGCGCGCGCAGTGCCTCCGGGTCGGTCGACTCGCCGAGGGCCGTCGAACCGACGACGTCGCAGAAGAGGACCGTGACGACCTTGCGGTACTCGCGCGCTGCGGGCTCGGAGGCGGCCAGGTCTGCGCCACACGAGTTGCAGAACCGCGACCCTGCCGGGTTCTCCTGTCCACAGCTCGCGCAGACGACCACGCGGAAAGCCTACGGCGAGACGCGACACGTTCATACTGGACGCGATGGGCGTGACGGAGCGCCTAGCACGCGTGTCGAGCCGCCATCCGTGGCGGGTCATCCTCGGCTGGGTCGCGGCGATCGTGCTCGCGCTCGCCTCGGCGGCCATCCTGCTGCCCGGGAACCTGACGACGAACGGCCACGTGACGGGGAACCCGCCGTCGAAGCAGGCTGAGGATCTCTTCGGGCAGCGCTTCCCGCCGGACAAGAACGGCGTCGACGAGCTGATCGTCGTCCACTCCGCGGCCCACACCGCGGGCGATCAGGCGTTCACCTCCTTCCTCGCCGGCCTCCGGGACCAGGCGAACGCGACCGGCGTGGTCTACCGGTACCTGCCGCCGGCCGTCTCGCACGACGGGCACACCATCCTGGTCGGCGTCCAGCGAAAGGCGGACGTCGACAAGCTCCTCGCCCTCGTCCAGGGCGTCGACGGGCAGGACGGCTTCAGCGTCGTGATGACGGGAGAGGGAACGCTCGACCACGACTTCAACGAGCTCTCGCAGCACGACCTGAAGTCGGGCGAGCTCGAGTTCGGCCTGCCCGCCGCGCTGATCATCCTCGTCCTCGTCTTCGGCGCGGTGGTCGCGGGCCTCGTGCCTCTGGTGATGGCGATCGTCGCGATCATCGTCGCGCTGGGGCTCTGCGGGCCGATCGCGGCGACGCTGTCGCTCTCGGTCTTCTTCGTGAACATGCTCACGGGGATGGGGCTGGCGCTCGGGATCGACTATTCACTCTTCGTCGTCTCGCGCTACCGGGAGGAGCGGGCCGGCGGCCTGCCGCAGCTCGACGCGATCGCCGCGTCCGGCGCGACCGCGAGCCGCGCGGTGCTGTTCAGCGGCTCGATGTTCGTGATCGCGCTGAGCGGGATGCTGCTCGTGCCGTCCAACGTGATGAAGAGCCTTGCGACCGGCGCGATCGTGGTCGGGATCGTCTCGGTGCTCGCGGCGCTCACGCTCCTGCCGGCGCTGCTCGGCGTCCTCGGAGACCGCGTGAACTCGCTTCGGGTTCCGTTCATGGGAAGCGGCGGCGGGGACAGCCGCTTCTGGGGCGCCGATCGTCCGCTACGTGATGCGCCGGCCGGTCCTGCCGCTGGTCGCGTTCACGGCGCTCCTGGTCGCCGTCGCGGTGCCGGTCCTCGGCCTCAACCTCGGGGCGAGCGGAGTGAGCACGCTTCCCGACAGGCTCGAGTCGAAGCAGGGCTTCGAGGCGCTCAACCGATACTTCCCGCAGGCGAGCTCGAGCCCGGCGCTGGTCGCGGTCGAGGGGAACGTGCGCTCGCCCGAAGTGCGCGCTGCGATCGGGCGGCTGCGGAACGAGTTCCGCGGCGACCCCGTCTTCGGGCGCAGCGACGTGCGTTTCGACAAGACGGGCGGGCTGGCCGCGATCGGAGTTCAGATCGGCGGCGACAAGACCGGGGAGCCCGCGCTCGACGCGGTTCGGCGTCTGCGATCGACGCTGATCCCGGAGGCGTTCCGTGGGACGGACGCGCAAGTGGTGGTCGGCGGCGACACGGCCGACAACGTCGACTTCATCGACGCCATGAACGAGTGGCTGCCGTTCGTGTTCCTGTTCGTGCTGGGCCTGAGCTTCGTGCTGCTGACGATCGTCTTCCGCTCGATCGTGATCGCCGCGACGTCGATCGTGCTCAACCTGCTCTCGGTGACTGCGGCCTACGGGCTCGTGATCCTCGTCTTCCGGCACGGGGTCGGGAACGGGCTGCTCGGCTTCCAGCGCGTGCACGCGATCGAGGCCTGGGTGCCGCTGTTTTTGTTCTCGGTGCTGTTCGGGCTGTCGATGGACTACCAGGTGTTCCTGCTCAGCCGGATCAAGGAGCGCTACGACCAGACCGGCTCGACCGTCGAGGCGGTCACGCACGGCGTCTCCTCGACCGCGCGCCTGATCACCGGCGCGGCGCTGATCATCGTCGCGGTCTTCGGCGGCTTCGCGATGGGCGACCTGGTCATGTTCCAGCAGATGGGCTTCGGGGTCGCGATCGCGCTGCTGATCGACGCGACGATCATCCGCTCGGTGCTCATGCCCGCGGCGATGCGGATCCTGGACCGCTGGAACTGGTACCTGCCGAGCTGGCTCGAGTGGCTGCCGCGCGTCGAGGTCGAGCGCGAGCGGCCGGAGGGCGTCGCGGTCCCGAGCGCCGGTTCCTGAGGCGCGAGGTGTCGCTGGTCTTTTCTTTAGCCCGAAGGCGAGTTCGTGTGCAGATCCAAGCGCCAGTCATTGCAGCGCATGGGATGACCGGGCGGAAACTCGAAGTCGCACTCCTCCAGTAGCTCGAACCCGAGCTTGCGGCAGATCGCGTTCGAAGGCGCGTTCGCGACCGACGGAAACGCGTGGAGGTAGCGGTGCTTCCCTTCGGCGCGAACTGCGTCGATCGCCTGCTGGGTTGCCGTCCTCGCGATCCCGCGGCCCTGGAACTCGGGCAGGACCATCCACCCGGTCTCCCAGACGGTCAGGTCGCGCCAGTCCTTCTCCCAGTAGCCGACCGAGCCGGCGGACTCGCCGCTCGCCTCGTCGACGATCTTGAACATACGGCCCGTCCCGGTGTCGCCGATCCGCTCGTAGCGGCCCTGGCGCTCGGCGAGCTTCTCTTCGCTCTCCGGCCCGCCGAGGTGCTCGGTCATGACCGGGTCGCCCATCAGCCGGCGGAGCAAGGGGAGGTCGCCCTCGGCCCAGGCCTCGAGCCGTACGCGTGCCAGTTCGGCCATCGGGATTGGATACCAGGTGAGAGGCGGCGCGCTACGACCGGCTCGCTCCCAGGTCCTCCAGTCTTTAGCGCGACCCTACAACCGGTATGAATGGGCGCATGGTTGCGGGCCGACAACTACGAGGACGCTGCGAGTGCCGGGCGGTTCGTTACCGCGTCACCGACGAGTTCCTCTACGCGGCCAACTGCCATTGCTCCAACTGCCGCGCCGGGACGGGATCGGCGTTCAAGGCGTTCGCGGGGATCGAGCGGGCGAAGCTCGAGGTAGTCGAGGGAGCGGACAGGCTGCTCGTCTGGGGCGAGGACGACGCGAACCACACGCGCTGCGGCGTCTGCGGCTCGCTGCTCTACTCGGTGGTGCGCGAGGGCGAGTACGTGCACGTCGCGCTCGGGTCGCTCGTCGACCCCCCGTCGATCCGGCCGAGCGAGCACATCTTCGTCGGCTCGAAGGCGCCCTGGTTCGAGATCACGGACGACCTGCCGCAGAACGACGAGTACTAGCTAGCGGCGCGTCGCCACGCGAAGCCTGTTCCCGTCCGGATCTTCAAGCGCGCATTCCCGTCCCGCAAGGCCCTCTTCGTCGACCGAGACGCCGTATTCCTCCGCGACAGCGTCGACGTCGCGGACGTAGAGATGGATGAGCGTGTTCGGTCGGGCATCGCCCTTGTGCTCGGAGAGGTACAGCCGGACGTCCCCGCGAGCCACCGAGACGAACCACGGAAAGCCGGGCTCGAACTGATGCTCCCACTCCTTGTCGAATCCGAGGCGCCCGTACCACGCGACGGCGCGCAGTGCGTCCTCGACGTATAGGACAGGGACGACCTCCTCTTCCACGCGCGCGAGGCTACCGCCCCGCGAGCGGCCGGGAGGGCTTGCGCCTAGGAACGCGTGTGCTGGATGCCCTAAACGATCTCGACGGTGTCGCCGTCGGCGAGGACGTGCTCCCGGCCGACGCGCTGGCGGTCGAACTTCGCCGACGGGCCGGTGACGTGCGCCCCCGTGCAGGTCTCGGCGAGGGCGTGGTGAACGAGCCGCGCGGCGTCGACGACGGTCGCTCCCGGCTCGAGCGCGTGCGGTTCCGCCTCGTCCAGCCCGGGGCTGCGCAGGTAGATGCGGATCAGCCCGGTGAGCTGCCAGACGGCATCGCGGAAGCGGTCGAGGCTCGCGTCGTCGAGGACCGAGACGCCGATCGCCGGCAGGGCGAGCTGCTCCGAGATCTCTTCGACGCGCTGCGGTGCGGCCTCGTCGAGCTTGGTGACCGCGACGAGCGCCGGCTTGTCGATGCCGGCGGTCTCGAGCTCCACGCGCACCGCGCGCAGGCCGTCGAGCGACGCGGTCGCGTCCTGGCAGAGCACCATCGCGTCCGCGCCGCGCAGGACGCCGAGCAGCGCCCGCCCGCCGCCGCGGTCGTCTGTCGCGCCTTCGATCAGGCCCGGGATCTCGACGAGCTGCACGAGCACGCCGCGGATCCGCGTCACGGCCGGCACCGGCCGCGTCGTCGTGAACGCGTAGTCGCCCGTCTTGATCTGGATGCTCGAGAGCGCCTGGAGCAGCGACGACTTGCCGGCGTTCGGCGGCCCGACGAGCGCGATCTGCGCGACGCCCTCCCGCCGGACCGCGATCGAGTCGCGGTGCACCGCCTTCTTGCGCACGTGCGCTTCCTCGATCTGGCCGGCCACCCACTTGCGGATGTCGGCGTAGGGGCCGCTCTTGTAGCCGGGCAGCTCCGTCAGGATCGTGCGGAGCTCCTTGATCCGCTCGCCGCCTTCCTTGCCGACGAGCCGGCGCTTGATCACCTGCATCTGCGTGCGATGCGGCATCGGCATCGCGATCACCTTCCTCTCAAGTCATGCGGGAAGGCGCGCGCCTGCGGCGGCCGTCAGCGGCCGCGCGAGCGCGTCCCTGTCCCGCCGCTTCCTCGGACGCTGAGCTGGAAGCGGCGGATCAGCCGTTTTGGCGCAGTGCGATGGCGAACCAGCGGGCCATGGCGGAAAGTGTACTCAGGCTCGCCGCGGATTAACGGCGAGAATCGAGGGATGCGCGAGCTCCCCTCCGGCACCGTCACCTTTCTCTTCACCGACATCGAGGGCTCGACCAAGCTGCTGCACGAGCTCGGAGACGCCTACGCGGAGGCGCTGGCCGAGCACCGGCGTGGGTTGCGGGCCGCCTTCGAGGCACACGGCGGCGTCGAGGTAGACACGCAGGGAGACGCATTCTTCGTCGCCTTCGCGCGGGCGCGCGATGCGCTTGCGGCCGCGCGCGAGGGACAGCAGGCGCTTGCCGACGGGCCGATTCGCGTGCGGATGGGCCTCCACACCGGCGAGCCGATCGTCACCGAGGAGGGCTACGTCGGCATCGACGTCCACCGCGCCGCGCGAATCGCGGCGGTTGGGCACGGCGGCCAGGTGCTCGTCTCGCAGTCGACGCGTGAGCTCGCGGGTGCGGACGGCCTGCACGACCTCGGCAAGCACCGGCTCAAGGACTTCGACGACCCGGTCGCGCTCTTCCAGCTCGGCGAACTGGCCTTTCCGCCGCTCAAGACGATCTCCAACACCAATCTCCCGCGGCCCGCGAGCTCGTTCGTGGGCCGGGCGCGTGAAACGGCCGAGATAGTCGCGCAGCTCCAGAACGGAGCCCGTCTGCTGACGCTCACAGGCCCCGGGGGCTCAGGGAAGACGCGCCTCGCCATCGAAGCCGCGGCCGAGCTCGTCCCGGAGTTCAAGGCCGGAGTCTTCTGGATCGCCCTGTCCCCCGTTCGCGACCCCGAGCTCGTGTCGCCGGCGATCGCGCAAACGGTCGGCCTCAGTGCGAGCCTGGCCGAGTCGATCGGCGACCGCGAGCTGCTCTTGCTGCTCGACAACCTCGAGCAAGTCGTCGAGGCCGGGCCCGAGCTCGCCTCACTCGTCGAGTTGTGTCCGAATCTCAGGCTGCTCATGACCAGTCGCGAGGCGCTGCGAGTGCGGGGCGAGGTGGAGTACCCCGTCGAGTCGCTCGCGGATCCCGATGCCGTCGAGCTCTTCCGCACCCGGGCGCGTACCGACTCGGATGAAGCGGTTGCTGAGCTTTGCCATGCACTCGACAACCTCCCTCTCGCGCTCGAGCTCGCCGCTGCGCGGACGACCGTGCTCGCCCCGCGGCAGATTCTCGAGCGCCTCTCCGACCGGCTCGACCTCCTGCGGGGCGGGCGCGATGCCGATCCGCGGCAGCAGACGCTCCGGGCCACGATCGAGTGGTCCTACGAGCTGCTCTCGCCCGAGGAACGACGGCTCTTCGCGCGCCTGGCGGTCTTCAGCCGCGGCTCAACGCTCGAGGCGGCCGAGCAGGTGGCCGGCGCCGATCTCGACACACTGCAGTCGCTCGTCGAGAAGAACCTCGTCCGCCACACCGAAGAGCGCTTCTGGCTGTTGGAGTCGATCCGCGAGCTCGCGGCGGAGCGCCTTCGCGACTCGGGCGAGCTCCCCGATCTGGCGGGCCGGCACGCTGCCTATTTCCGCGCTTTCGCCGAAGAGGCCGAGGGCGAGCTGCTCGGGCCGGGCTCGAGCGACGCGCTCGACCGCGTCGACGGCGACCTGGACAATGTGCGACAGGCCTTTCGGTGGGGCGTGGAGCAAGGCGGCTGCGAGCAGGCCTTGGCGACGGTCGTCTCGCTCGAGCGGTTCTGGTCGAATAGAGGGCTGCCGCGCGACCTGCTCGGCATGCTCGAGGCGGCCTTGCAGGGACGCTGCGCTTCGGTGACGGGCGAGCTTCGTGCCCGGGCCGCCTGGCTCGCCGGCTTCCAGTGGGTGCGCGCGGAAGAACCAAGGCGCGCGGAAGGGCTTTACCGGGAGGCTCTCGAGCTATTCCTCGAGCTCGGCCAGCGCTACCGGGCTGTGCGTTGCCTCGGCGAGCTCGCCATCGTCGCCCAGGAGCATGGGCGCGAGGCCGAGGCGGCCGAGCAGGCGGAGCGGGCGCTCGCGATCGCGCGCGACCTCGGCGACCCGCGCGCGCTGGCTGTAGCCACCACGGGCCTCGCAACAGTCGCCTATTTCCAGCGGGATTTCACCGCGGCGGCGGGTCTCTACGAGGAGTCGCTCCGTTTCAACCGGGAGGCCGAGAATGCTCCCGGCCCGATTGCAAGTTGCCTCTACAACATCGGGCTTTCGGCTCGGGAGCTAGGAGACTACGACCGGGCGGAGGCCGCCCTGCGCGAAGCCCTCGAGTTGGCCACGGGTGCGCGGCACGGCGTCTTGATCGGCAACTCGGCGAACACCCTCGGCTACGTGCTGCTCGCCCGCGGTGACGTGGAGGGCGCCCGTTCGCTGTTCCTGCACGGAATCGAGGCGTTGAAGGAGCTCGACAATCCCGTGTGGATCTGTTCCGCGCTGAACCTGATGGCGTTGATCAGCGCCGAGCGCGGCGACGATCGTGACGCCGCGCTGCTTTGGGGAGCCGTCGACGCTCTGCTGGAGCATGCCGGGAGGACGCAGCTCCCCGAGGACCTCGAGGTCCAGGCGCGTGCGCAGGAAGAGCCGCGTGTGTGGGCCTCGCTGGGGCAGGTCGAGCGCGCTGCAGCTACGGGGGAGGGTCGGGGCCTGGCGCGGGAGCAGGCAATCGAGCTGGCGATCGCGCTGGCCGAGCGATGATTCGCGGCGTGCGCGAGCTCCCTACAGGCGCCAACGCGGAGGGGCTGGCCGGCTAGGCCTGCGGCGGAGGGCCGCGGCGGGCGGCTCGGACGGCGCGCACCCGCTTCGTCGTCCCGAGAGCCGCAGCAGCGGCGAGCAGGAGGGCGCCGACAGAGGCGAGGACGAGGAGCGGAATCGGGAGGGAGTCCGCGTTGCTCGTCCCGAGGCTGTCGATCGTCCTGCGGTAGGCGGAGCGGTCGGGGCCTGCGTTGGCGCGGGTCGCGGTCGGGCCCGATCCGCCGCCGGAGCTGCCGTTGCTGCCGGAGCCGCCGCTGTTGTGGTCGTTCCCGTTCGAGGAGCTCGAGCTGCCGACCGACTGCGGGCTGCGCGTGCCGCGCTTCGCGATCTGGGCCTGCATCGCCGCGTTGATGTCGTCGGAGGCGCTCGAGTAGTCGCGCAGGTCCTCCGGCAGGTGCCGGATCGCGTCGCGGTAGCAATGGAGCGGGTACGAGCCGATCGCGCGGCCGTTCGACCAGTCGTTCAGAACCTTCTTCCAGCACGGAGTCGACGCGGCTGCCTGGCCCGGAAGGAAGAGGGCCACGAGCAGGCCCGCTGCGAGGGCTGCGAAAATTGGGATGAGCGCTACGGCTGGGCGCTTAGGCAGTGGACGTTTAGGCATAGGTGTAGTGGTGCCCGGAAGACCGGTCCCGACAGTCTGCCCTGGCTGCGTGATTGGTGCGTGATCCCCAGGTTATCTCTTTGTAAACAAGGGGGCGGACGGGGCCCGATGTTAGCCTCACACCTCTGATGGGGAGCGCCCTGGAGCGCCGCGCGGCGCTGTTTCCGCTCGCGGCCGCTGGAGCGCTCGTGGGCGTCTCGGCGCTCTTCTCCGGAGGCTCTTCGAACGGCCGGTTGACGTGGATCGGGCTTGCCGCGCTGGCCGTTGCGGCCGGTGTCGCGACGGTTGCGCTCGTCTCAGCGCCGCGGCCGGTGCTGCGCCGCGAGGCGGTGGTCGCGCTTGCGCTGCTGGTCGCCTTCGTGTGCTGGTGCGGACTCACGGTGCTCTGGTCGATCGAGCCTGACCGCTCGTGGGACTACCTCAACCGCGGGCTCGTGTACGTGGCGTTCGCTGTGATCGGGCTGGCTCTCGGTGCGTACGTGCCGCGGGCGGAGCGCGGGTGGGCTTTCGCGCTCTCCGTGATCGTCGCGCTCACGCTCGGCTGGGCGCTGCTCGGCAAGGCGGTTCCGGCCCTCGGGTCGTCCGGACGCATTGCGCGGCTCAGCTCGCCGATCGGCTACTGGAACGCCCTCGCGCTGCTCTTCGACTTCGCTCTGCCACTGGCGTTGTGGCTCGCGTCTCGGCGCGCGCATCCGCACTGGCTTCGCGCCGCCGGAACCGTTTTCCTCTACGGGCTCGTCGTCGGCGTGCTGATGACGTACTCACGCGGCGGGGTCGTGGTCGCGATCGTGCTGCTCGTCGCCTGGCTGCTCGCCGATCGTGCCCGGTGGCTGGAGAGTGGTGCAGCGCTCTTGCTCGGCGGGGGCCTGGGCGCGGCGGTCGGCGCCTGGACGTTCACGCGGGCCGGGCTCGCGCACGACCTGCAGCCGCACTCGGTGCGGGTGCACGACGGGGCCTGGTTCGCGCTCGTGTTCCTGCTCGGGGCTTGCCTGGTGGGCTCGGTTGCGTATCTCGGCTCGCTCGCCGAGGAGCGGCAGGAGCTCTCCGGGCGGGCTCGCCGGCTCGCGACCCGGGCGGCGGTGTGCGCGCTGGCGCTGTGTCTCGTCGCCGGGATCGCGGTGATCGGGGCGACCACGTCGCCGTCGAGCTGGGCGCGCGACTTCACGCAGCAGCCGGCGAATGCGGGGGCGGCAAGCGGGCCCGCTCGGCTCACGACGATCAGCTCGACGAGCCGCTGGCAGTGGTGGCAGGAGGCGTGGCAGGCGTTCGAGGATCAGCCGCTGCGCGGAACGGGCGCGGCGACCTTCGACCTGACGCACCGGCTGCTGCGGACGAACCCGGTCGTCGCGACCGAGCCGCACGACCTGCCGCTGCAGCTTCTGAGCGAAACCGGAATCGTCGGGGCGCTGCTGGCGGCCGGGTCACTCGCGGCCGCGGGGATAGGGATCGTCCGGCGCGTTCGGCGGCTCGGCGGGGAGGAGCGGCCGGTCGCGCTCGCGCTCGCGCTCGGGGTGCTCGGCTTCGTCCTGCACGCGCTCGTCGACTTCGACTGGGACTTCGTCGCCGTCTGCGCGCCGTTCCTGGTCTCGGCCGGGGTCTTGCTCGGCAGTGGGTCTCCTCTCGTGCGGGAGCGGCGCTGGGCGCTCGCGCCGCTTCCGGCCGCGCTGGCGGTCGTGGTTGCGTTCTCGCTCCTCACCCCCTGGTTCGCGCAGCGGTCGACCGACTCGGCGCTCGCGTCGCTCGAGGCCGGGCGACCGGCCCAGGCGGCCCGGCGGGCGCACGACGCGCGCTCGCTCAATCCGCTTGCCTTGGAGCCGCTGTTCGTCGAGGCGGCCGCCGCGGAGCAGCTCGGCGACCTCGGCGCGGCGCGCGACCTCTACGTCAAGGCGGTCGACCTGCAGCCGCTGAACTGGATGGCGTGGTACGAGCTCGGGGCGTTCTGGGTCAGCGTCAAGAACCACGAGGCCGCGGTCGCGCCTCTGGAGCGGGCGGTCGAGCTCGACCCGCACGGGACGCTTGCGCCCGCGTTGCTGCAGCAGGTCAGGCCGCGGTAGCCCGGAGCCAGATCTGCGTCCAGAACGGGCCGAGCGCACGGTAGACCAGCGGCTCGGCGAAGTGCTCCAACACGTCCCTGGGCGCGTTCGAGTAGAGGCGCTTGCGCGTGTTGTGGAAGCGGCGGATGTCGGTGAAGCCCTCGGCGCGGAGGAGCTGCTTGAGGCGCCGCGGCGTGTAGCCGAGCTCGGTCACGCCGTACTCGCCGGCGGCGTCGCGGCCCTGGAAGCGGTGCTTCCAGTTCGGCTCGGCGAGGAGGAGGCGGCCGCCCGGCTTGAGCGCGCGGCGGGCGGTCGCGAAGACGAGGTCGGCCCGGGGAGAGTGGTGGAGGGCGTCGTAGAGCAGGCAGGCGTCGAAGCGGCGGCCGAGGTCGAGCTCCTCGTAGTCGGCGGCCTCGAAGCGGACGTCGAGGCCCTCCTCGCGCGCCAGCTCGCGGGCGATCTCGATCATGTCGGGCGAGATGTCGTAGCCCTCGGCCTGGAGGCCGTGGCGCGCGGCGAAGCGGGTCATCCAGCCGGAGCCGCAGCCGAGCTCGCAGAGGCTCATCCCCTCACGCAGTTCGAGGAGCTGCAAGACGTAGCCGAAGTCGACGAGCAGCCGCGCCGATTCGCGCGGCGTGTTCCGGAACGGCTTCGATCGCAGCCAGACGCGACCGGCCTCACCGATCGCGGCCGGGTAGTCGATCTCGGCCTGTTTGCGTTTGTCCACGGTGCCAGACACCGTGACGAGAGTGTCACGCAAACGGCGCTCCGCCGCTTGCATCGGCGGTTCGCGGCGGTGCCAGGCACCGTGACGGAAGTGTCACGCGATCTGCCATAGTCCGGCCGCGGTGCGCAGGCCTAAAAGACCCGGCCGCCTCTCCGAGGCCGCTGCAGAGGCAGCGATCATGCTGATCGTTCTCGGGCTGATGACGGCCGCCGGCTTCGTCGGGATGGGTGATCGGCAACTACGCGGGCGAGGAGACGAAGACGGTCACGGTCGCGACGAGCGGCCAGTCCACGACCGGCGAGTCGACGAGCGCGGAGACGACGACCGCCGCGGCGACGACCCAGGCCACGACGACCGCGCCGACGCACGACCGGGGGCAACGCCGGGAACCCGGCCGCCGGCAAGGCGGTCTTCACCAGCGCCGGCTGCGCGTCCTGCCACACGCTCAAAGCCGCAGGCTCCCACGGCACCATCGGCCCCAACCTCGACGAGCGGCGGCCGAGCATGGACAAGGTCGTCGAGCGCGTCACCGAGGGAAAGGGCGTGATGCCCTCGTTCAAAGGCCAGCTGACCGCGTCTCAGATCAGCAGCGTGGCCGCGTTCGTCTCTTCGTCGACGGGGGGCTCGGACTAACCGCTAGCCCAGGATGACCGCGACCTGCGCGTGGTGCAGCGCGCGCGGGCGGAGACCGTCGAGCGGCCAGACGAGCCGGATGCCGACGTCGCGGGCGAGCCGGAGCGCCTCGGGGCGGAATCCCGGCCGGTACATGACCATCGTCTGGGAGAAGTCGCCGCCGCTCGGCGCGTTGCCGACGACGCGGATCCGGTAGCCGCGGGCCCGCACCTGCGAAGCCTCCGCCGCCGCGGCGCCTGCGACCCCGTTCGCGTTCAAGACGGTCACGCCCACGGAGCGGCGCGGGAGAATCGCCCTCGCCGGAGGAGCCTTGTGCGCCGCGGCCGCCGGGCGCTTCACCGCAGCGCGAGCGGCCTTCTCGGCGACCGGCTTGCCAAAGATGGCGGCTCCCGCGATGACGAGCCCGATGAGCTCGAGCGTCGCGATGCCCGCCGCCACGACGGCGATCGTGCGCCAGGGATGGTGGCTCTGCTGCGGCGTCGGCAAGGCGTGCTCCAAGGCGTGCTCCATGGGGAGCATCGGTTTCGCCGCCGCCGGGCTTGATCCTTCCTGCTAACCCTCCAGCGTGAGGCGCAGGCCGTCCTCGAGGCCGACCTCCGGGCTCCAGCCGAGCTCGCGCGCCGCGAGGGAGACGTCGAGCACCGAGCGGCGCACGTCGCCCAGGCGAGCCGCCTCGAACCGCGGCTCCGAGCCGACGCCCGCGACCCCGGCGCAGGCGCGGTGCAGGTCGAGCACCGACGTCTCGAGGCCGGTTCCGACGTTGAAGACTCCGCCCTCGCGCCCGGCCGCCGCGAGCAGCGCCCGCACGACGTCGCCGACGTAGACGAAGTCGCGAGTCTGCCCGCCGTCGCCGAAGACGACCGCCTCTTCGCCGCGGGCCATCCGCTCGAGGAAGATCGCCACCACGCCGCCCTCGAGCCCCGCTTCCTGGCGCGGCCCGTAGACGTTCGCCAGCCGCAGGACGACGTTCCGCATCCCGTGCGTCCGGCCCCAGCCGCGCACGTACTCCTCTCCGCAGAGCTTCGCGATCCCGTACGGCGAGATCGGATTGCGCGGCGCCTCCTCCGAAGCAGGCCCGTCGCACTCGCCGTAGATCGCACCGCCGGTGGAGGTGAAGACGACCGGCGCGCCCACCTCGCGCGCGGCTTCGAGCACGCTGATCGTGCCGACGACGTTGATCTCGGCGTCGTGGGCGGGGCGGCGCATCGAGACCTGCACGTCGGCCTGCGCGGCGAGGTGGAAGACGGCGTCCGCGCCGAGCGCGTCGAAGCCGGCGCGGATGTCGCGCTGCTCGAGCCGCGCGGCCGGGTTCACGTTCTCGCGCCTGCCCGAGGAGAGGTCGTCGACGACCACGACCTCGTCGCCCCGCTCGACGAGTGCGTCGACCAGATGCGAGCCGATGAACCCGGCGCCCCCTGTCACGATCGCCCGCAAGGCAGGCATATCCTAGGCAGGTGCTCCTCCCCGCACAGACCGCCCGCCCTCGCCCGAGCGGCTGCACTGGAAGGAGCACTAGGTGTTCGTGACCTTCGAAGGGATCGACGGCTCGGGCAAGTCGACCCAGGCCAAGCTGCTCGCCGAGGCTCTCGCGGCGGACGGCCGTGAGGTCGTTCTCACGCGCGAGCCGGGCGGGACCGAGCTCGGCGAACGCATCCGCGAAGTGCTCCTGCACGAGGGCGACGTGACCCCGTGGGCCGAGGCGACCCTCTTCGCCGCGGCCCGCGCGCAGCTCGTCGAGTCCGTGATCGCCCCGGCGCTCGCCCGCGGCGCGGACGTCGTCTGCGACCGCTACCTCGACTCCTCGCTCGCCTACCAGGGGATCGCGCGCGGCCTCGGCCTCGAGCGCGTGCTCGAGCTCAACCTGCACGCGACCGGCGGAGTGCTCCCGGATCGCACATACCTGCTCCTCGTCGACCCGCAGCTCGCCGCCGGTCGCATGCCGCCGAGCCGGGACCGGATCGAGCGCGAGGACGAGGACTTCCGCGCGCGCGTCGACCGCGCCTACCGCGAGCTCGCCGAGGTCTTCCCGAACCGGATCACCACCATCGACGGCAACCGCCCCCCGGACGAGATCGGGCGCGAGATCCTTGACGGCCTTCGACAGCCTTCCTGAGCAGGACGAGGCGAAGCGCCTGCTCGCGGCGGCGCTCGCCGAGGGGCCGGCGCACGCGTACCTCTTCCACGGCCCGGCGGGAGTGGGCAAGCGGGCGCTCGCGCTCGCCTTTGCCTCCGAGCTGCTCGGCGGCGACCCGCGAGTCGGACGCCGCACGCACCCCGACCTCTACGTGCTCGAGCCGCTCGGCGAGCAGATCCGGATCGACGCCGTGCGAGAGATGCGACGCGACCTGCACATGCGCCCGTTCGAAGCCGACCGGCGCGTCTACCTCGTCACCGGCGCGCACCTGCTGAACGAGGAGGCCGCGGACGCGCTGCTCAAGGATCTCGAGGAGCCGCCGGAGTACGCCGTGATCGTCCTGGTCGCCGACGAGGTCGGGCCGCTCCCGGAGACGATCCGCTCGCGCTGCCAGGCCATTCCGTTCCGGCGGCTGTCGGAGCGCGCGGTGCGCGAGCACGTCCGGGCGCGAGCGCCCGAGCTCTCGGACGACGAGACGACATCCATCGCGCGCGTTGCAGGTGGCCGTCTCGACAGAGCAGCGCGCCTGCTCGACCCGGCCGCCGCCGAACGCCGCGCGGCGTTACTCGAGACAGCGCGAGCCGTCTACGCGGAAGCGGAGTTCGACCCGGGCGGGGCTGCGGAGCGGCTGCTCGAGGGGGCCCGGGCGCGTGCCGCGGAGGCAAAGGAGCGCGAGGAAGCGGCGGTCGAAGGGCTCGAGTTGACCGCCCGCGAGGCCGAGCAGCGCGTGCGCAGGGCCGCCCGCGGCGCCGAGCGCGAGGAACTGCTGGCGGCGCTCGAGGAGCTGGCCGCCTGGTACCGGGATCTCGTCGCGGCCGCCGCCGGCGCCGAGGGCGCGCTCGTCCACGCCGACCGGGCCGCGCAGCTGCTCGAGGACGGAACCGTGGACCGCCTCGAGGCCGCCGAGCGCGCCGCGGAGCTCGTCCGCGAGACGTGGCGGAACTTCGAGGAGCTTCAGCTCTCTGCGCGCCTCGCTCTGGAGGCGCTCTTCGTCGAGCTGCGCCGAGCGTTCGCGGGAGTCCTGGCCGGAACCGGTTAGATCGCCGGCCGGCGCTGCGGGAACCGGTCTTCGAAGTGGTCGATCAGGCGGTAAGCCGCCCAGTTGACGATCCAGATCAGCACTACGACGCCGACGTACGTCCAGAAGCCGTCGATCGAGAAGTTCGGCGCGATCCACTCGGCGAGCGCGACCATCGCGATGTTGATCACGAGCAGGAACAGGCCGAGCGTGAGAATGATCAGAGGCAGCGTCAGGAGGGCGAGAATCGGCTTGAGAATCGCGTTCGCGATCCCGAGCACGGCGGCGCCGATGATGTAGGCCCAGGCGCCGTGGATCGAGACGCTGGAGAAGATCCCGTTGCAGATCCAGAGGGCCAGGGCGTTGACGGCCCACGCGATCAGGAGCCGGATGAGCATTGGGCGAGTCTACGGAAACCGCTGCGGGCAGTCATCCGTATGCCTTGTAGGAAGGGGGGTGAAGGCATGAGCCTTTCCCGCAAATCGCTCTGGATCGGCGTGGCGGTGGTCGCAATCGCCGCCATCGTCGTGCTGATCGCCGTCTACTCGGGCGGCGGCAGTGGCGGCGGCGGCGGCGGGTACTAGCGCCGCGCTAGGCGTTTCACCGGCTCGGCCTGCGGACAACTAACGCTCGATGCAGGACGCTGAGGAGGCGACCTCTCGCCTGACCCGGCTGCACGAGCTCCTCGAGCAGGAGGCCCGTGCGCTCAGAACGCTCGGAGACCGGCGCCTCCTGCCTGTGCTGGTCGAGATCGACGAGCTGAGCAGAGAGCTCAGGAGGACGCGCGCCCAGCTCGAGCCGCAGGCCGAGGCCGGCTAGCGCCGCCGGGAGAGCGCTACAGTAGGCAGCCCGCCGACGTAGCTCAGCTGGTAGAGCACTTCACTCGTAATGAAGGGGTCCCCGGTTCGAGTCCGGGCGTCGGCTCTCCGGGATTTGCAGGCTCTCAACGCCCTCGCGGTGCTGGTCAGAGCCGGGGAGCTGACCGATGGCCGGAGTTGCCCGAGCGCGTCGTCAGCCGTCGACCTTGACCCTCCCGCGCCCGAAGGCGTCGATGCGACCCCACCGGCCCGGGATGTCGAGAAGCTCCAGCCGGCCGATCGTTGTGGGGAGCGCGGGGTCGATGACGAGGTGCTCGCCCTCTGGCTCGAGCCCGAGCATCGTACGCAGGAAGAGGAGCGGGGCTCCAGTCGACCACGCCTGCGGGCTGCAGGCGGTCGGGTACTGGACCGGATACCTCGTCGCGGAGCGCTCGTAGCCGCCGAACGCCTCCGGCAGACGCCCGTCGAAGAACTCGGCCGCATCGAGGATCCCCGACGCGATTCGGGCAGCCTCCTCCTTGAACCCGTAACGGCGGAGACCCCAGGCGACGAACGAGTTGTCGAACGGCCAGACGGTGCCGACGTGGTACCCGATCGGGTTATAGCGCCCCTCACCTTCGGCCAGCGTGCGCACGCCCCAGCCCGAGAACAGCCGCGGACCGACCAGGTGACGCGCAACGGCCTTCGCCTTCGACTTGTCGACGATGCCGCTCCACAGCAAATGGCCGTTGTTCGACGTGAGCGCGTCAACCTGCTCCCCCTCGGCGTCGAGCGCGAGTGCGAAGTACTCGTCGTCCTCAACCCAGAAGTCCCGGTTGAAGCGCCGCTTCAGGGCGGCGGCCTGCTTCTCGAGCGCGTCCGCGAACTCGGGGTCCTTCCACACGAGGCGCGCGAGCCGGGCGCCGCGCATCTTCGCGTCGTACGCGTATCCCTGAAGCTCGCAGGTGGCCCGCGGAAAGCCGGGGAGCTTGCCGTCCCGGAACGAGATGGAGTCCCACGAATCCTTCCAGCACTGGTTTTCGAGGCCGGTCTTCTCGTTGCGGCGCCTGTACCAGATGTAGCCGTCGCCCTGGAGGTCCGCGTAGTCGTCGATCCACGCGAGCGCCTTGCGCGCCTCGTACTCGACCGCGCGAACGAGCTTGCGGTCGCCCGTCCAGCGCTCGTATTCGTCGAGCAACACGACGTAGAGCGGCGTCGCGTCGGCGGAGCCGTAATACGGCGAGTGCGGCCGCTCCTCGAAGGCCGTCATCTCGCCGTAGCGCATCTCGTGGAGGATGCGCCCCGGATCCTCGTCGCGGAAGTCGTCCACACCGTTGCCCTGCCATTCGCCGAGCGCGGTGAGCGTGGTCGCCGCCAGCTCGGGCGCGAACGGCAAAGCCTGGAGGCTCGTGAAGATGCTGTCGCGGCCGAACATCGTCATGAACCAGGGCAGGCCGGCAGCAGGCAGGCTGTGTCCGCCCGCGATCGGCGGCGAGAAGCGGAGCGCCGCTAGATCGACGAGGCTTCGATGGTAGGTCGCCTTCAGGGCGTCCGAGTCGCTCTCGAGCCGCGGAGCTACTTCGAGCCACTTCTCCAAATCGCGCTGCATGTTCCGCGGCGCGCGCCCGGTCACCGCGCTCGGGAGACCCGCGGCGACGGTCAGCTGCGTCGACCAGCTTCCATGCGGTGGAATCCGAATGCGGAAGGTCAGACCCTCCTTGTCAATCTTCGCACGGGTCGCGGCGGAGATCGTCGTCGTCCGCTTGTACGTCTCGCGCTCGTAGCCGAGCTCGAGGCTGCCGCTCCGAACGCGGGCCGAGTACGTTCCCTTCTTCTTCAGCGCGTCCTTGACCTCGAACAGGTCGGCGAAGTCGCTGGCAGCCTCGACGCGGACGATGATGCTCGCCGGCTTTTCATCGTGGTTGAGGATCGTGAGCTCCTCGGTGAAGCCCTCGCCGACGCTTCGCCGGCGAATCACCGAGAGCTTCGCGTCGATGTAGACCGTGCCGGTACCGGGCACGAGAAAGAACCGTGTCTCGAAGTACTGCAGGTCGTCGGTCGAAAGCGCGTTCATCCGCTGGCCGTTCAGCGTCAGCACCCAACGGGAAAGAAAGCGGGTGTCGAAGGAGAAGAGGCCCGTGGGATCGGTCAGCGACGCCTCGATGTCGCCGCGCTCGTCGCTGACGACGAAGGTGTTGCCGTCCAAGATCTTGACGAGCCCGTCGCTCATCGTCGGCTCCTTCCGGTCCGTGCGGGTGTGCGTGGCTTGGCTGTCCGCCGCTTGGCGGTCGCTGGGCCAGGGAGGATTCGACGGAAGAGGACGAGCAGCCGCCAATCCCCTTCGATCGTCAGCCTGCCACGCAGAACCTCGGCGACTGCGCTCGCCTTGCCGCTGGCGAGCCTGTCAAAGACCGCCTTACTGGCGACGAGCGTGGAGTCGGCGGCGCCGCTCGAACGCGAGACGCTGACATCGCCCTTGTCGATCATGACGAGCCAAGTCTCGGTCTTCTTGCCGCCGGCGATGTCGAACCGCATCGTTCCGCTCGCGTTCCGGAGCAGAGGCTCATGTCCGCGTTGCGCGAGATCGTCGAAGAACTCAGCCGTGAAATCGGTCATCGCTCCTCCCGTGAGTGGTCGCCGCACTCACCGTCGTCCGAGCGGGGCGCTGATGCAGCAGCGCTGCGCCGCTCGCCAGTCGACGCCCCAAGCATGGGGCGACACTAGACAGCGGCTCAACCGATGGACGTCATCCGGAGTGGGTGATCGTGCCCCGTCGGCGCAACCAAGCGGGTCTCGGGTCGAGACCGGCGGCCGTCGAAAGCATTGTGCGGTCTCAAGGGTGTCGTCTGAGGCTCCAGTCACGGCCACTCGGACGGGCAACTAGTAGGGTGCGAACGAGGGCGCCCCGGCGATGAGAGGGGGACGATGCGGGTCGAGGACAACTTTTCTCAACCCTTCAGCCACCTCATGCTGATCGGCGCGGCGGTGGCGATTGCCGAGGCGGGCTCGAAAGCCGCTGCGTGAGCGAAGGCTCTGCATCTGTGAGCGAGCTGATGACCCCGGATCGGCCGCTTGCGTCCGCGCGTCGGCTGATCCTGCCGCTCGCGCTCGCGCAGTTCATCTGCAGCTTCGCCGGATCGAATATGAACGTGATGATCGCCGACATCAGTGACGACCTGGACACGACCGTCAAGGGCGTGCAGACCGCGATCACATTGTTCCTCTTGATCATGGCGATTCTGATGATCCCGTGCAGCAAGCTGACCGACCGGTGGGGCCGGAAGCGCTGCTTCCTGCTCGGCCTGACGCTGTACGGGATCGGCGCGCTGCTGAGCGCGGTGTCGCCGAACCTCGGCGTCCTGATCGTCGGCAACTCGGTCTTCGAGGGAGTCGGCACCGCGCTGCTGATCCCGCCGGTGTACATCCTGGCGACGCTCTGGTTCACCGGCACGACGTCCCGCGCCTGGGCATTCGGCGCGATCAGCGGGTTGGGAGGCATCGGCGCCGCCGCGGGCCCGTTGATCGGCGGCCTGATCACGACCGCGATCAGCTGGCGAGCCGCGTTTGTGTTCCAGGCGATCGTCGTCGCGGCGATCGTGCTCCTGAGCCGGAAGCTCGCCGACCCGCTGGCGGCCGACCCGAAGCGGCCGTTCGACGGAATCGGCGCGGTTCTGTCGGCGGTGGGGATGTTCTCCGTCGTCTTCGGGATCCTCCAGGCCGGCAGCAACAACACGCTCTTCTTCGGCTTCCTCGCGATCGGAGCCGCGTTCCTGGCTGGATTCTTCCTCTATATCCGGCGACGCGAGCGCGCAGGGAAGGAGGCGCTGCTCTCGACCGGGCTGTTCCGGAACCGCACCTGCAACCTCGCCTTGGTGACCCAGAACATCCAGTGGCTGCTCCTCATGGGCATCTCGTTCGTCGTCTCCGTCTTCCTGCAGGAGGTACGTGGCTACAACGCGATCCAGACGGGCGTCGTATTCACCGCCGCGACGGTCGGCATCCTCCTCTCGTCCTTCGCCCAGCAGCGGCTCGCGAAGCGGTTCGCGCAGCGGACGCTGATCATCGCTGGGTTCGTCGTCACCCTTGCCGGCATCGGGCTCCTCCTCGGCTTCGTTCACACCTCTTCTCGGGTCGTCGCCTTCGTGCCGGGGCTGTTCCTGATCGGCTTGGGCGTCGGCGGGATGCTGACGCCGTCCGTCAACGTGGTGCAGTCGAGCTTCCCGGAGGAGCTCCAGGGCGAGATCTCCGGCCTGTCGCGCGCAATCTCGAACCTCGGCTCGTCCTTCGGGACTGCGATCGCGGGGACGATCCTCGTCTCCGTCGTCGCGCTCGGCACCCGCTCCTACGCGGTCGCGCTGATCGTCCTCGTCGGAATCGGCCTGCTCGGCCTCGTCGCCGCCCTGCGCCTGCCGGCCAGTATCGAACGCACGTAGCCGTAGACCGGCGGTCTCACGGTCGCGGGAGCCTCACCTTCACCCGCATGCACCGTTGGCGGTTAGTTGTCCGGGTCGACTTGCGCCGCCTGGGCCGCCGCCCTGTCGGCTTCCTTGCGCTCGACGGCCGCGCGGTCGGCGAGCTCCTGCGCCTGCACCTCGCGCTCCTTCGCGCTGCGGTGCCGCTCCGTCGCCTCCTGGCGGAGCTCCTGCGCCTGCTCGCGCTGCCGGCGCTTCTGTCGTGCCTGGCGGCTGCCGAGCACGATGACCGCGAGCACGACGACGGCTGCGATTGCGATCACGATCCAGATCCAAGTGGACATTCCGACTCTCCTTCGTTGCTTGCCGGTGGGCCATGCCCGCCCGGGCGCGAGCGTAAGCCCGCCTGGGGCGGCTCCCGCCGCCGCGGCTTGAACCTGGAGGGCAGGACTGCGATGCTTGCGCCTGGAGAGAGCGCGAGGGGGAGTTGCGTGTCGATTTTGGTGTTGACGCTTCGGTTCGCGGTGGCGACCGTGCTTGCGGTGGCCGCGAATGCGAAGGCTCGGGACTTCGAAACCTTCCAGAGGACGGTACGGGCGCTCGTGCCTCGAGGCGCCGGTCTCGTTTCGGCGGGGGTGATCGCGATCGAAGGCGCGCTCGCAGCGCTGCTGGTCTCGGGCCTCGCTCCCAGCGCCGTCGCGGCGGCGACCGTCGTCCTCTTCCTCGGCTTCTCCGCGCTTTCCGTCTGGGCCATGCGCAGCGGCGTGCACGTCAGCTGCAACTGCTTCGGCTCGAGCGACCGCGAGCTCGGTAGGGACAGCCTCGAGACATCGCTGCTGCTCGCGGCCGCCTCGCTCGCCTACCTGGCGCTGCTCCAGCGGACGCAGCCGTCACTGACCCTCGGCGAGGCGCCGCTCGCGGCGTTGCTGGGAGTCACCGCGGTCATGGGCGCGCGCTGGCTGCTCGCCCTTCGCGACCTGGTTCCGATCGTCCGCCAGCGCCGGTCGCTCGATCGCGAGCTCGCCGAGCCGGCGCGGAGCGCATCGTGACCGTCCTGATCGTCGCCTGCCTCGTCGCGCTGGCGGTGATCGTCGTCGTCCAGGGGCTCGTGCTGCTCGAGATGGTCCGGCAGACGTCACAGATCAGGCGCGTGCTCGACCTCGACGACCGCCCCGTCCCGATCAGCCTCGGCGATCTTGCCGGCCGGCCCCTGCCGGAGCCCGCTCGCAGCATCTGGCCCGAGAACGCCGACGGCGTCTTCGTCTTGCTGAGCACGGACTGCGCCACGTGCAGGCTCGTCGCGGCCGGCCTGCGGGACCTACTCGACCGGTTTGTCGACAAGAGGATCGTCACGGTGCTCCAGGCGTACCACGAGGAGGAGGCGGCGGAGCTGGTGGCCGCTTCCGGCCTGGCCGGCGACGAGGTCGTGATCGATCTCGACCGGAGCTACGGCGAGGCGTTCGGGATCGCGCTCCGCCCTGCCGCGGTCGTCGTCCGCGACGGGATCCTCAGCGAAGGCGCGGCCGTCCGGAACGCGCGCCAGCTCCAGCAGCTGCTCGAGGCGCTCGGACCCTCGAGCGACACAGATCTGTCCGAAGTCCCCCGCGTATCAGCCCTGACCACTGGAGGTGCCAGGTGACGCTCTACGAACGGTTCGAACGAGTAAGCGAGCTCGACATGACGAAGACGACCCGTGGCCGGCTCCTGGCGCGCGCGGGCAAGGTCTGCGTCGGAATCGCCGCCGGCGCGGCGGGGCTGGCAAGCGTCGGGCAAGCCCGCGCCCAGGACGGGACGCGGACGGTCGGCTGCTGTGCGCTCGCGTACAACAACGACTGCACGAACTGCTCGGGCCGCGGCTACGACTGCGGGTCCGGCTGCAACCGGTGGGCCTGGTACTGCGTCGACAGCGCACGTCGGGTCTGGCTCTGCGGCGAGTGCTACACGGGTGGAAGTTGCAGTGGCTGCTCGTGCGGGCGGATCGCAGTCACCCAGGGCAGCCACGCCGTGCCGCGAATCAAGGGCTGGCGCCAGTGACGCTGGGCGCCGCCTGCGCGCTCGCGTTCCTCGCCGCACTTCCGCAGCTCTGCAGCCCCTGAGGGGCGTCGATGGTGGGGGTCATCGGTCCCCTCGTGCAGGGGAAACGTGAGTTACGAGGCTCGGGCAGGTCGATCGCGCTCTTCACGCTGGGCGCGATGACCGGCGCTGCGCTCACCGGCGTGGTGATCGGCGTGCTCGCCGGCGCCGTGCGCCTCGCGTGGGACGTGCCGGCGCTCGCCGTCGGAGCGGCCGGCTGCCTCCTGCTGCTCGCGGATCTCGGCCTCTTCGGCCTGCGCACGCCCACGCTTCTCCGGCAGACCTGCTCGACCTGGTACCGGGAAGAAGGCAGGCAGTCCGTCTGGGCGCTCTGGGGCTTCGATCTCGGACTCGGCTTCTCGACGATCCGGCTGAGCTCGCTCTACTGGCTGATGGTGCTGTTCGTCGCGGCGTTCGTCTCGCCGTGGCTCGCTCCGGTCGTCCTTGCCTGCTACGGGCTCGGGCTCGGCGTCGCCTTCGGAGCCGCGCTGGTCGCCCAGGCTCGGAGCACGCCGAAGCCGGGCGCCTCGCCGGGGCTCGGGTTGCTCCACGCGGCGAGCCGGGTCAGGCTCGCGTCGGTCGCGTTCCTCGGAGTCGTCTCGATCGCGATCGTCATCAGCGGGGCGTCGTGGTTCTAGACAACGGAGCCGCTCCGGCGCTCTCGCCCGACGACCCGATCTGCGTCGTCACCAGGATCACGTTCGGCCGCTGGCGGTCGATCCCCGGCGCCCTGCTCACCTTCCGGCGGCTGCGGCGAGTCGGGCGGCGCGAGGTCCCGGGCCTGGTCGACGCGCACTTCCGCGTCTGCAAGGGCGCGACGCTGATGTTCTTCTCCGTCTGGAAGGACGAGCTCTCCCTCTTGCAGTTCACGACGCTCGAGGCGCACGTGAACGCCGTGCGCTGGACGATCCGGCACCGCGGGGAGGTCTGGTCCGGGGTCTTCCGGCTCACGGGAACCTCGTCGATGAGCAAGCCCTGGATCGGGAAGGTCCGGCAGTGGGTGCCCCTGCTTCCGGCCGACCCGACCGGGCCGCCGGCGCGTCTCCGTTGAGCGCGGACTCTGCTCTCGCGAACCTGCGGCAGATCGACCACATCGTCGTCCTGATGATGGAGAACCGGTCGTTCGACCACATGCTCGGGTACCTGAAGCGCGACGGCCTGCCGGACGTGAACGGGCTGGACGGCGACGAGTGGAACGAGGACGACCGCGGGAAGCGGATCACGGTCTTTCCGTTCAGGCCCGACCAGACCGCGTTCCACCGGCCGGGGCAGCCGTTCGACGAGAGCCTCGACCCCCAGCACGGGCCGTCATCGGTCGCCGAGCAGCTCGCAGACGGCAACGGCGGGTTCGTCAAGAACTTCATCCGCGAGAAGAGCCCGCCCGAGGAGTGGCGCTCGCTGCCGATGGGCCACTACACGGCCGAGCACCTCCCGGTCTACGACTTCCTCGCGCGCACGTACTGCGTGTGCGACGCCTGGCACAGCTCGATCCCCGGCGACACCTGGCCGAACCGCCTCTACTCGATCGCGGCACGGGCGGCCGATCCCGTCGGACGCAAGCTGAGGGTGTTCGAGCGCCTCGCCCGTCTCTTCCGCGGCGAGGGGCTGCTGCAGAAGCTCGAGAAGGAGCCGATCTACGCCGTCGAGGCGTTCACCCGGCACCTCGCGGACGACGACTGGCGCTGGTACTCGTACGACCCGGCGACGCTGCGCCTGGCGGACCGGCGTTACCGCGACTTCCGTCAGATCGGCGGCAAGAACTTCGCCTACTTCGACCGGAAGGCGATCCCGCGCGCGGAGCGAGCCCTGAAGGAGCTCGTCGAGCTGCGCGACAGCTTCCTCGACGACGCCGTCAAGAGCGGGTCGCACGGCCTGCGCGCCGTCTCCTGGATCGACCCGAACTTCATCGACCACCGCGTCTTCGAGTCGACCTCGAACGACGACCATCCGCCGTCCGACATCCTCGCCGGACAGGAGCTCGTGCTCGAGCTCTACCACGCGCTCGTCAACAGCCCGAACTGGGAGAACACGCTGCTCGTCATCACCTACGACGAGCACGGCGGCTTCTACGACCACGTTGTGCCGCCCGCGGTCCCGGCCGGCGACCCGAGCCCCTTCCCGACCTTCGGCGTGCGCGTGCCGGCGCTGGTCGTCGGGCCGCGGGTGCGCAACTTCGTGTGCCACGACTTCTTCGACCACACGTCGCTGATGAAGACGATCCTGCTCCGCTTCGCGCGTGACCCGCAGCAGGCGATCCGGAAGATGGGGCCGCGGGTCGAGCGGGCGCAGCATCTGGGCGCCGCGCTCGCCGATGTGCCGCGGGCCGACCTTCCTGACCACCGCGGGCTCTTCGATCGCTTCGAGGAGTGGCGCAAGGTCGCGCGGGCCGAGCGGCGCGCGGTCCAGCGCGGGGAAGCGTCCCCGGATCCCGACGGCGCCGGGCGGAACTGGGAGCCCACGGAGCTCCAGCGGGACCTCATCCGCGCCGCGGCCGCGCTGCGGAAGGAGGGCCTCCCGCCCGGGACGCCCTGAGCGACCCGCCGCCGGGTCTGCTACACGTGTAGTCCATCCGGGCCCCCCAGTCCCGTACGCGCCGGCTTCGCTTTGCCGTCGCCGGCCTCCTTATCGCCGCGTTCGCGGCTTTCCCCGCCTCGGCGGGCACCGGCTCGTCGCCGGGCCTCGCTGCGCTGCGCATCTGCGGGGGCGCCGGGCTCCCGCGCCCGGCTTCGGCGTTCCGCTACGTCGTGCTCTGGCCGTCGCAGTACCGCCGCATCGCCGCGATCAAGCGCCGCAGCCCGGGCGCGAAGGTGCTCGTCTACAAGGACATGGCCTCGACGCGCGACGACGCGCACGGGGCGCGGGACCTGCCGACCGGCGTCGGCTACTCCTACGCGAACCGCCGCCACCCCGAGTGGTTTCTCCGCGACACGCAGGGCCACCGCGTGAACTGGGCCGACTGGCCGCACTACTGGCAGATGGACGTCGGCAACCGCGCGTACCAGCGCGCGTGGACCCGGGGCGTCGCGCGCGACCTGCGCCGCCGCGCCTGGGACGGCGTCTTCGTCGACGGGATCTCGCGGACGATGCAGTACCCGTGGTACCTGAACGGCCGGGTGCTCGCGAAGTACCCGGGGCCGAACGACTACGCGCGGGCGACGACGCGGTTCCTGCGCCGGGTCGCGCCGGCGCTGCGGCGGCGACACCTCGTCGTCGGGAACGTGAACGACGCGACGCCGCGGCTCTGGCGCCGCTGGGTCGGGTACATGTCCGGCGCGGCGAAGGAGTGGTGGACGAAGGCGAGCGCCGCCGGCGGCAGCGGATTCCTCACCGGAAACGACTGGGCGTACCAGATGAGCCTCCTCCGCGAGGCGCAGGCCCGCCACAAGATCTTCCTCGCGTTCACCTACGGTCCGCCCGACGACGCTCGCGCGATGGACTACGCGCGGGCGAGCTTCCTGCTCTTCGCCAAGGGGAGCAGGAGCGCGTTCGGCTACGCGCCGCCGTGCGGGAGTGAGCCGCCGTCGCCCCTCTGGCGCGCGGACGTCGGCGCGCCGGCCGGGCCGGCCTCGCAGGTCGGCGGAGCCTGGCGGCGGGACTTCAGCGGCGGCGTCGCGGTCGTCAATCCGTCCGCCTCGGCGACCGTGACGCTTCCGCTCGGCGGCTCTTATCTCGACCCGAGCGGGTCGGTCGTGACGTCCGTGCTGCTGCCGCCTCACACCGGCCTGACGCTGCGCCGCGCTTCTTAGCGACTCCTTACGGCGGTCACAGGCTCTTCTCAGGTCCGGCTGCGACGGTGGATGCCGTGCCCGGTGTCGGGCGAAGCGACGGAAAGGAGAAGGACCGATGGACAGGACGAAGCGAGGAGTCGTGATCGCAGCGACCGCGCTCGGAGTCGCGGCCGGGAGCTACGGCATCGCGAGTGCCGCGAGCGGCTCGGGCTCGAACGGCTCGAACGGCTCGACGGCTGCGCCGAGCTCGCAGCGGCCGTGGGGCCAGCAGCGGAGCGACGAGACCCCGCTGACGGGCGACACGGCCTCGAAGGTGCGGGCGCTCGCGCTCGCGAAGGTGCCCGGCGGCACGATCGTCCGGGTCGAGACGGACGCCGACGGCAACGCCGCCTACGAGGCGCACATGACCAAGGCGGACGGCACGCCGGTCACGGTCTACGTGAGCAAGGCGCTCGACGTGGTCGGCGTGCAGTCGGGCATGCCCGGCCCACCAAACGGGCCGCCGAACGGCCGGGCGGCGCCGCCTAGCGGCTCGGGCGCGTAGCCCGCTCGACGGTCGCGGGAGGGGGACGCCCCTCCCGCGGCATCACTGGACGGGGAGCTCGACGCGCTCGATGACGACCGGCTCGCGCGGCTTGTCGTTCGAGTCGGTGTCGACGCTCGAAATCTTGTCCACGACGTCCATCCCCTGCGTGACCTGGCCGAAGACGGTGTGCTTGCCGTCCAGCCACGGAGTCGCCTCGGCGGTGACGACGAAGAACTGGCTCCCGTTCGTGTTGGGCCCCGCGTTCGCCATCGCGAGGGCGCCGCGGACGACCTTGTGGTCGTTGAACTCGTCCTCGAAGGTGTAGCCCGGGCCGCCCATGCCGCTGCCGGTCGGGTCGCCGCCCTGGATCATGAAGTCCGGGATCACGCGGTGGAAGACGACGCCGTCGTAGAACCCGTCGCGGGCGAGCTTGACGAAGTTGTCGACGGTCTTGGGCGCGTCGTCTTCGAAGAGCTCGATCTCGATCGGGCCGTGGTTCGTGTGCAGCGTTGCGTTGCTCATGCGGTCAGTCCTCTCTGGGCGAGCTCCTCGGCTGCCCGGTCGAAGCGGTCGATTGCGGGTTGGCTCTCGAGCCACGCGGCGAGCTCGTCGAGGCCGTGCTCGAGGGCGACCTCGGCTTCGAAGCCGAGCAGCTCGCGGGCAAGCGTGGCGTCAGCGAAGCAGTGGCGGATGTCGCCGGCCCGGAAGGTCCCGGGAAGCTCGGGCTCTATGTCCTTGCCGAGCAGGCGGGCGAGGGTCGCGGCGATCTCGAGCACCGTCGTCGCGCGGCCGCCGCCGACGTTGAGGGCCCGGCCGTCGGCTCCGTCGCGCTCGAGCGCCAGGCGGAAGGCGCGGGCGACGTCCGTCACGTGGACGAAGTCGCGGCTCTGGCGACCGTCCTCGTAGACGACCGGCGGGCGGTCGTTGAGCAGGCGTGCGGCGAAGATCGCGAGCACGCCGGTGTACGGGTTGGAGAGCGCCTGGCGCGGGCCGTAGACGTTGAACAGACGCAGCGCGACCGCGGGGACGCCGAAGGACGCGCCGAAGAGCAGGCAGAGCAGCTCCTGGTCGTACTTCGTCAGCGCGTAGACCGACGTGAGGGCCGGCTGTTTCGTCTCCGGGGTCGGGACCGGCGTCAGCTCCTCGCCGCCGGGGCCGCGCGGCTCCCACTCGCGGCGCTCGAGCTGCTCGCGGGTCCTCTCCGCGGCCGGGACCGGCTCGTAGGCGCCCTCGCCGTAGATGCTCATGCTCGACGCGGTGACGAGCTTCCGCACGGGGTGCTCGGCGAGCGCTGCCATCAGCACGGCCGTCCCGAGCGTGTTCGCGCCGGCGTATTCCGCCTGCTGGTACATGCTCTGCCCGACGCCCACGCGCGCGGCGAGGTGGACGACGGCGTCGACGCCCTCGAGCGCGCCGCGGACGACTTCCTCGTTGCGGACGTCGCCGGGAATCAGCTCGACGTCAGAGTTCAGGTAGTCGGGCCGCTGCGAGTCGCCGTGCACCTGGTCGACGAGGACGTCGAGCGCACGGACGGAGTAGCCGGCGCGGAGCAGCTCGTCGGCGACGTGCGAGCCGATGAACCCGGCGCCACCGGTGATCAGCACGCGGTCGGCCACGAGGGGACTCTAGGGGCGAGCTCTAAGGCTGGGCTACTGGTCGCGCTGCTTCAGCTCGAGCTTGATGAACTCGAGGTCGTCCTTGGTGACGACGAGGTTCGGGCCGACGATGCCGATCCCGTTCGACTTGAGCTGGCTCATCGCGTCGCGAAGCGCCTCACGCGCCTCGTCCTCGGTGTCGCCGATATCGGCCCGCGTCGTCGAGCCGGAGCGGAACCGTACGAATGCCTGCCAGGTCACGCGGCGGATCCTATCTGGCGGCGGCTACGTCTTGTGCTCTACGCCGCCGGGACTTCGGCGTCGTCGGCCTGCTTCTGCCACCACTGCGACTCGCGGCGCTGCAGCTCGGTCTGGGCGCTCGCGACGTACGCGGCGAGCTCGGCCTCCTGCTTCGACATCCGCTCCTCGAGCTCGGCGACCTTCTCCTCGCGCGCCTCGAGCTTATCGAGCCGGATCTCGTGGTCGGCCTCGAACTGGGCCTCGCGGAGCTCGAGCGCGCGCCTCGCGGTCGTCGAGCTCCCTCAGCCGCTCCTGGACGGAGGCCTCCAGCGTCGACACCCGCCGCTCGCGGCGCTCGGCGCGTTCCTTCTGCGAGGTGGTGGTGGACTCGAAGTTGTCGAGATCGGCCTCGCGCTGGGCCAGCGACCGCTCGCGCTCCTCGAGGCGCGTGGTCCACTCGTCGAGGTCGCGCCCGCGATTCTCCTCGCGCTCGGCGTGGGAGATCGTCGCCTGCAGCCGGTTCAGCTCGGCCTCGCGCGCGGCGAGCTCGTTCTCGCGCCGGTCGAGCTCCTCGGCCCTCGCGAGGGTGTCTTCGGCGAAGCGTCCCTTGTCGCTCAGCTCGCGCTCGACGCGCTCGGCGTCGGTGCGAAGCGCCTCCTGCCGGAGGAGCAGGTCTGCCTCGCGCTCGCCGATCGCCTCGTCCTTGGCGGCGATGCGCACGGCCTCCTTTTTCAGGTCGTCCTCGCGCGCGACCAGCCGGCGCTCGCGCTCCGCGACCTCCTTGTCGCGGCTGCGGAGCTCGGCCTCGCGCTTGTCGAGCGACCGCTCGCGGCCGTCGAGCCGCACATCCGCGGCGCGCTCGCGCGTCTCGAGCTCCTTCTCGCGGCGCTCGGTCTTCTTCTCACGGTCGGCCAGGGCGGCGAACTGCTTGGAGAGCTCGGTCTTTGCCTTCTCGCGGTCGCGGTCGGCGCCCTTCAGCTCGCGCAGCCGCGCCTCCGCCTGCTCCTCCCGCTCGAGCGCGAGCTGCTGCTCTGCGGCGGCCTCGGCCTGGAGCTCGGCGACTCGCGCGTGCTCGAGCTCGATCGCCTCGCGCTCGCCGAGCACCTTCCGCTCGCGCTCTTCGAGGGCCGTCTCGAACTCGGACAGCTTTGCCTCACGCTCGTCGAGCGTGGCCGCGCGGCGGGCGAGCTCCTGGTGGGAGCTGCCACCGTCGTCGAAAGCCTCGGTCTGCTTCTCCAGCCGGAGCCGGAGCGCCTCCTCGCGCCGCTGCGCCGCCTCGAGCTCCAGCTTGAGCGCGCTCAGATCGGCATTCACGGCGACCGGCTCGGCGTCGGCCGACGGACGGGCCGTCAGCTCGAAGCGCAGCTCGACGTTCGGCGTCCCCTGCGCGTCGGCCGGCTCGCTCTCCTCCTGCCGCCGCTGGAGCTGCGCGCGCAGCCCCGTTCCGAAGCCCTTTTCGGTCTCAGCTGACTTGTGTTCGGGAGTCTCGGCCATGGTCGTCGCCTCCGGTGAGGTCAGAAGATCTTCGAGAGGTTGAGGAACGCCGGCCCGAGGATGACCAGGAACATGGCCGGGAAGATGAAGAGCACCGTCGGGAAGAGCATCTTGATCGGCGCCTTCATCGCCTTCTCCTCGGCTGCGGCCTGGCGCTTGAGACGGCTGTCGTTCGCCTGCACGCGCAGGATGCGGCCGAGGGAGATGCCGAGCTGATCGGCCTGGATGATCGACCGCACGAAGGAGGAGAGCTCCGGGGTGCCGGTGCGGTCGGCGAGCTTCTTGAGCGCGTCCGAGCGCGTCTCGCCGATCCGGATCTCGCTGAGGGTCAGCGCGAACTCGTCCGCGAGCGGGCCCTCCATGTGCTCGGTCAGCTTCGAGATCGCGCCGTCGAAGCCCATGCCGGCTTCGACGCTGACGGCCATGAGGTCGAGTGCGTCCGGCAGCTCCGCGCGAATCCGGTCCTTCCGCGCGCGGGCGCGGCTGGAGACGATGAAGTCGGGCGCGATGAAGCCGAAGCCCGCGAGGACGAGCGAGAAGAAGAGCACGCCTCGCGTCCCCACCGCCGCGCCGCCGAAGATCGCGCCGAGAGCGACGCCGACGATCGCCAATCCCGATTTGAGCGCGAGGAACGTGTTAGCCGAGATCGACCGGCCCAGGCCCGCGGCGAGCAGGCGGGCGCTGACGCCCTCGACCGTCGTCTTCGGGTGCAGCTTCAGCGTCCAGCGTGCGAGCCGCTCGCCGAGCGGGTTGAGGACGCGCTCGCCGAACGGCCGTTGCAAGGCGGTGAGCGGCGCACGAACCGCGCCGTAGTTCGCGGCGCGCCGCACCGAGGTCTTGCGCTGGCGTGCCGGCAGCGTGACGGTCTCGCCGAAGAAGTACGCCGAGAGGGCGAGGCAGATGAGGCCGATGAAGATCACGAACAGCATTCGCTCACCCCCGGAACGAGACGATTTTTCGCAGGAACAGGGTGCCGATCCCCATCATCACGAGGCCGACGATGATCAGCATGTGGCCCGTCGACGTATTGAAGAGCGGGGCCATGTAACTCGGGTTCAGCAGCGTCAGCGCGAAGGCGATGAAGAACGGCAGCGCGATCAGCACGTACGCCGAGGCGCGGCCCATGGCGGTCAGCCCGCGGATCTTGCGCGCGAACTGCTGCCGCTGACGGACAGTGTCGGCGATCATGTCGAACAGGCCGGCCATGCTGCCGCCGACCTGGCGCTGGATCGTCACCGCCGTGATCACGAACGAGAAGTCCTTGGAGCCGATCCGGTCGGCCGTGTCGGCGAGCGCCTCGTCCATCGGGCGGCCGAGCCGGGTGTCGGTGATCACGCGGCTGAGCTCCTTGCTGGCCGGCTCGTGGCCCTCGTCGACGATGGTCTGGAGGCCCTGCTTGAAGCTGTGGCCCGCCTTGAGCGACGCCGCGAGGGTCACGAGCAGGTCGGGCAGCTGGTCGTCGAACTTCAGCACCCGGCGCTTTGCCTTCGTCGAGACCCAGATGTACGGGATCGCGGCGCCGACGGCGAGCGCGATCAGGATTCCGAGGGTCGAGCGCCCGGTCAGCGCGGCGAAGAACATGACCAGGAAGCCGCAGCCGCCCATCAGGTAGAAGAACTCGACCGTGCGCAAAGGGACATCCGCGCGCTCGAGGCGGACCTGCTGCCTCTTCCAGATGGCGCGGTGGCCGAAGGTCTGCTCCGTGACGCGGAAGACGCCGGAGAAGGCCGCGAAGCGCTCGCCCTTCTTGCGGCTGCGCTGTGGCCCGCCCTCGACGTGCGGGGCGAGCCGGTTCTTGACCCAGGAGCCCTTGTCGCCCGCGAGCAGGAAGCCCGCGGCCATCAGGACGAGGAAGGCGATGATCAGGACGAGCACCAGCCCGCCGAGCGACGAGTAGAACGGGTCCGGCAGCGCGTTGCCGGGCTTGGTCGCGGGCTCGAGATTTCCGGGGACGGTGACGTTGGCAGACGCGGCGCCCTCCGGATCGATCGCGACGCGCAGGTGGAGCCTGTCGCCGGGCCGGGCCGAGGTCACGTACTGGAGCTCCCACGTGCGCCGGAGCTCTGCGCGGATCGACGCGTACACGCTCTTGAGCGAGCTGGTCGAAGCCACGGCGTGGTAGGTGCCGCCGGTTCGCTGCGCCATCTGCTGCAGCGGCCCCGCCGTGTCGGCGGAAGCGCCGATGCCGATCGGGTAGACGAGCGCCCCGACCTTGCCGGCGGAGGCCACCGCGCTGTCGAGCGAGTGGGTGCTGGAGACGTCCTTGCCGTCCGTGAGCAGGACGACGACGCCGGCGCGACCTTCCTGCTCTTTCAGCAGCCGGGTCGAAAGCGAAAGCGCGTCGTAGAGAGCGGTGCCCGACTTCGTGTCAGGCCCCATCGTCCGGAGCGCGTCGTCGGCGTCGATCGTGGACGACGAGAAGTCGGTCAGCTGCACGGGCTTCGAGCCGAAGACGACGACCGCGATCTGGTCGCTCGGCGCCTTCGCCTTGACGAAGGCCCGCGCGGCCGCGACCGCGTCGTCGAGCTTCTTGCCGGCCATCGAGCGCGAGCGGTCGATGGCGATGACGACGCTCTTGGCGGACGCGAGGTTCTGGGCGGTGAGGTCGAGGACCTTCTGCCCGTTCTCGGTCAGCGTCGGGGGCTGGTCGGAGGCGACCGGCGCGACGACCGTGGCGCGCACCGTCGGGTACCCGCTCGCGTCGACGTTGCGGAGCGAGACGCTCGCGGTCGCTGCCAGTGGCGCGAGCAGCGCCGCGACGGCGACGACCAGGAGGGACTGAATCAGCCTCCGGCGTCTCACTCGAACCCGCCGAAGCTCGCCGCCGAGTAGTTCGTGCCGTAGCCGTTCTGGCCGCCGAAGAAGCTCGGCGGCAGGATCACGCCGTTCGCGGCCATCTTCTCGAGGAAGCCCGGCTTGAGCCCGGTGCACTCGAGGGACCCGAGCAGGCGGGCCGATTTGTTTCCCTCGGCCGCCGCGGCTGCCGCGGACTCCTCGTCCGGCGGCCGGGCGATGAAGATGTCCTGGAGCGTGATCACGTCCGACTCCATCCGCGAGACCTCGGTGATGTGGGTCAGGCGGCGGGAGCCGTCGACGAGCCTCGAGATCTGGACGAGCACGTCGAAGGCGCTCGAGATCTGCTCTCGGATCGCGCGGTGCGGGAGCTCGACGCCGGCCGTCATGACCAGCGTCTCGAGCCTCGCAAGCGCGTCGCGGGGGGTGTTGGCGTGGATCGTGGTCAGCGAGCCCTCATGGCCCGTGTTCATCGCCTGGAGCATGTCCAGGGTCTCGGCGCCGCGGACCTCGCCGACGATGATCCGGTCGGGGCGCATGCGCAGGGCGTTTCGAACGAGCTCGCGGATCCGGACTTCGCCTTCGCCCTCGATGTTCGGCGGGCGCGCTTCGAGCGTGATCACGTGGCGCTGCTGGAGCTGGAGCTCGGCCGCGTCCTCGATCGTGACGACGCGCTCTTCGCCCGGGACGAAGGCCGAAAGGGCGTTCAGCGTCGTCGTCTTACCGGTGCCGGTACCGCCCGAGATCAGCATGTTCAACTTGCCCTTGACGCAGGCCGCGAGGAACTGGGCGGCCTCCGGGCTGACCGTCCCGAACTCGATCAGGTCGTCCATCGTGTACGGGTCGCGCGAGAACTTTCGGATCGTGAGCGTCGGGCCGCGCAGCGACAGCGGCGGAATGATCGCGTTCACGCGGCTCCCGTCCGGGAGGCGCGCGTCGACCATCGGCGAGGCCTCGTCGACACGGCGGCCGACCTGCGAGACGATCTTGTCGATGATGCGCAGGAGGTGCGCGTTGTCGACGAAGGTCACCTCGGCGGGCTCGATCTTGCCCATCCGCTCGATGTAGACGCGGTCGTGGTTGTTGACCATGACTTCCGTGATCGTGTCGTCGCGGAGGAGCGGCTCGAGAGGCCCGTAGCCGAGGATGTCGTCGGTGATCTCGCGCGTGATCTGCCGGCGCTCCTCACGGGTGAGCGGCGTCCGGTCGAGCGCGAGCTGCTCGGTGACGACGCGGAGCACCTTTTCCTGCAGGTCCTCCTGCACGCCTTCCTGCGCCTTGCCCGCGGAGAAGAGCTGCGGTCCGAGCTTCGCGATGCAGGCGTGGTGGATGCGGGTCTTCAGCTCCGCATACGGGTCCGGCCTGCGCTCGGCCGGCTCGGCGTTCTGGTGCCCTGCGAGGGCGTCGAGCGCGTCGACGACCTGGCCGGGGGCCGAGCCGTTCTGGCGGTGGAGGCGGTCGTGGAGGCCCACGGCTAGCTCCGTCCGAGCGTCGCCAGGAAGCTCTTCTTCTGCTTCTCTGCCGCCTGCGCCGCCACGAGGCTCTTCGCCATCGAGCGCAGCGCCCGGGAGAAGTCGGCCTTCGAGTCGGACAGGACGGCCGGGTTGCCCCGGTTGACCGCGAGCGGAACCGTGCGGTCGCTCGGGATCTCGAACGCGATCTCCCGGTCGAGCGCGGCCTCGACTTCCTTCGGCTTCATCCCGACCTTCGAGTTCGCGCGGTTGAGGACGAGCCTCACGCGCTCCTTCGGGAACGAGAGCAGCTCGAGGGTCTGCAGGCTCAGCCGGACGTTCTTCAGGGTCGGCACGTCGAGCCCGCAGAGCAGGAGCAGCTCGTCGGTTCGGTCGAGGGTGGCCAGCATCGGGCCGTGGAAGAACGGCGAGGTGTCGACGACGATCACGTCGTACGACTCGCGCGCGACCTCGAGCAGCCGGGCCAGCTTGGCCTCGGTGACGAGCTCGGCGTCCTCCGGGCGCAGCGGCGCCGGGAGCACGTCGAGGCCCGACGCGTGCCGGGTCGTGTAGCCGGCGAGCTTCTCGGAGTCGAGCTCACCCGGAGCGGTGACGAGGTCGTAGATCGTCTTCTCCGGCTCGATCCCGAGCATGATCGCCGCGTCGCCGAACTGGAGATCCAGGTCGAGCAGCAGCGTCCGCTTGCCCCAGTGCTTTGCGAGCGAGCTGCCGAGGTTGGTCGCGGTCACGGTCTTGCCGGTGCCGCCCTTGGGCGAGAACACCGTCACGAGCCGGCCGTGCCGCTGCTGCGATCCCGTGAGGCGCTTGCCGACGTGGCCGGCCTTGCGGATCGCGAAGACGACGTTGTCGGTCAGCTGCGGGAGGAGCAGGACGTCGGCGACGTCGTGCTCGAGCGCGTCCTCGAGCAGCTCCGGGGAGCCGTTCGAGGCGAGCAGCACGATCGGCGCACGCGTGTACTCGCGGATCGCCGCGATCTCGTTCACCGGCAGCGTGGCCGAGCGGGTGGCGTGCAGGACGACCTGCAGGTGCCCGCCGGTCAGGGTCGGGGCCGCCTCGGTGACGGCGCCTGCCGAGCCGACGAACTCGACCTCCGGGTGGTTGGCGAGCGCCTCGCTCAGGTCCGGCAGCCCGTCGCAGTCGCCCGTGATGTAGACCCGGGCGCGTTCGCGGGTGGCGACCTGGCGGTCCTCGCTGAGTTGCCTCTCCTCGAGCATTACTGGCCTCCTCCGAAGTCGGCGAAGAAGCGCTTGAGCTGCGACGCGCTGAGGCCGTCGCGAAGGATGGTGCCGAGCGTGGTCACGCTCTCCGGGCTGTCGGCGGCGTGGAGCACCGGCCTGAGCTGAAGCGCCCAGCCGACGCCGTTCGAGCCGCCGTTGCTGCCGCCCGTGGTCGTGACCGTGAAGTTCAGCTTCTGGGCCTGCTGGTCGGTGACCTCGAGCAGGACCGGGAAGGTGTTGTTGAGCCCGCTCGTCAGCTTCGTGCCGACGGCCGGGGCCGTTGGGGCCTTGAGCACATTGAGGTTGCGCAGGACAACCCGGGTGGCGGCGAAGTTCTGCGCCGTCTGGCCCTTCTGCTGGTACTTGAACGTGGCGACGAGGTCGACGTGGTCGCCGTCTTCGATCGTGCCGGCGAGCGTCTGGTTCGCGTCGCCCGTGATCTGCATCGCGCGCAGGGTGCCCTTGAGGTCGCCGCGGACGCCGTTCTGGGCGACCGGGCTGAAGCGGCGGGTCGTGACCTGCTCGCCTTCGAGGGTCTTCTGCGTCGCGATCAGAGTCGAGATCTGATCAGGGCTGGTGATCGCGCCCGGGACGATGCTGCGCCTCGGGACGTCGATCGACTTGAGCATGTGCGACGCCTCGGCGCCGCTCGTGCCTTCCGGGATGTCCTGCTTGGCAACGAGCACCGTGACGTGGTCCTCGCTCCGCTGGACGTGCCGCTTGTAGCTCGTGACGTAAAAGCTCGTGAGCAGCGCGGCCACGGCCGCGAGGGCGACCGCGATCATGATGTTTCTAGCTCGATATGCCATGGCTCCGTTTCTCTCTCGTTTCGGGGTTCTTCTGGTTTCGGCGGATCAGTCCACCAACTTGACGACCCGTGCTCCCAGGTCTGGGTTGGTGCCGTCGGAAGACGTGCTCTCGATCCCGTCCCACACGACCTGCGTGAAGTAGCCGGTGATCGAGCCGCTCGAGCCGTTCGCGGTGTGACCCGTCAGGTAGAAGCCGACCCAGCCGACGACGTGGTAGACGGCATTCGCGCCGCTGCCGGTGAGGATGTCGTAGACCGGGAAGAGCAGGGTCGTGTGCATCCGCTGCTCGAGCGCGTTCTGGACGAGCGAGTCGTTCCACTTGGCGCCCGTGTCGGACAGGTACGAGCCGATCGGCAGGTAGCCCGAGTAGCCCTTCAGGATCCAGTCGGCGAGCGTCTGGCCTCCGGTGCCGCCCTTGCTGCCGTCGATGTTCAGCAGGTCGAACGAACCGGGCGCGCCGTTCTTGCCCAGCGGGATCGTCGTCGAGTTGCCGACGCCGAAGCACGGGCAACCGGTCGTTCCCTTGAGCTTGTCGTGCTTCAGGTTGACGCCGATCGGCGCGACGTACTGCGCCGACTGCATCAGGCTCGCGCGGGCCGTCGCCTTCGAGCCGACGGTCACCGTGTTGACGCCGAAGAGCTTCGTGAAGACGCCGTTCGCGCCTTTCGAGACGTGAACCTGGATGGTGTCGTTGTCGCCGAGGCTCTTGGTGATGTGAATCTCGGACGACGAGAGCCCGCCTCCGTTCTTGTTCGCGTACTGGAGGGCGAGCGAGCTCGCGTTCGCCGGGTCGTAGGGAAGTACCTGGGCGCCGGCGAGGGCCGCGGCGTCGGCGGTGGACTGTGTTGCGCGGTCGGCGCGGTACCAGGACCCGATGTCCAGGACGAGCGCTGCCATTCCCAGCAGCACCACAAGGAAGATCAGGGTCACGACCGTCGCCTGGCCGCTTTCTCTGCGAATTCTCATTCCACACGCTCCGTCGTCGTGCTCCTGAGGTTGCCGCTCTTCACGACCAGCCCAAGGAGGCTGATGCGGTAGGGGTACGTGGCCGTCACGGTCACGTCCGAAGAGGGCTGCCACGTGGAGCTCACGGTCACGCCGAGCTGACCCGGGTTGAGATCCTTCGCAGAGGCCTTGACCTCTGCGACGACGGCTCCCGAGGGGTTGCTCTGCTCGCGGCCGACGGCGCCCTTGCGGGCACCGGCTCGAGTTGCGTCAACCAGCGTGACGTAATTGTTGAAAACGATGCCGAACTGGATCACCGCGAACAGCAGCAGCGCGAGGATCGGCAAGGCGAGCGCAAACTCGGTCAGCGACTGGCCCTGCTCTGAACGAAGCTCGATTGTGCGGCTCTTGCGGTTGATCACGGGAGTTCGGTTCCTCTGGTCGAAGGGAATGGGCCCCTTCGCGCGGAAGGGGCCCCTTTTCCGGAAGTGCCTGGTTACGGCAGGATTCCTGCCACGTTCTCGATGGCGCTGCGGACGTTGTCCGAGAGGAGAGTGATCGCGCCGACGACGGCGAGAGTGATGACGGCGAGCACGACTCCGTACTCGGCCATCGTCTGCCCCTCCTCGCGCCGGCGCAACGAGTCGGCGGCGACCTGCACGAAGGTGAAGAGCTTCAGCATTTGGGTTACACCTCCCTTCTTCTCAACTCGATGCGCACGAGACGGCGTGCGCCTTGGGCATGGGGACCGGGGGATGAAGGTGCTTGAGCCCTGCTCGGAGTCGGCTGTTGATCTTGCGGGCGATGCGTTTGGACACGCGAGCGAAAACCTCCGGTTCGTGTGGCGTGGCCGCGCCGCCTCCTTGGCTCAGTGACGCCAACATCGGTTCCGCGTGGCCTCAGGGCTCATCCCTCGGAGGGGTGATCCGCACTGCGGTTCCCCTGAACGGGGGAGAGGGCGGCGGCAGGAAGGCCGATAGCTCTGCCAAGTCCGTAACGGCCAACGGACCTCAAATCGAGATCCGCGCCGATGTGGCGGCCTCGGCGCCCGACCAACGGGAGCAACGGCAATGCCACGACCGAACTCTGTGATCAAGCGGCTTCTCTTCCTGGGCCGCGGATGGGATGAGTGGGACAGCAAGGCCCTGCGGGAAGCGCAGGCTCAGCCGGCGCCAAAGCCGAAGAGCGGCCGCCGTTTCGCGACGACCCTGTCCTTCTCGGCCCTCTTCTTCGCAGGGCTGGCCCTGTCTGCGGGCGCCGGCAACAGCATGCGCTCGCTGCTCGACGGGACCGACGCGACGTCGTCCTCGACGGCCCAGACCACGCTGACTGCAGCGGAGGTCACGCCGGCGCAGCCGGTGCACGCCGTCGTCCACGTCGGCAACCGCCAGACGGGCGTCCGCGCCGTCGCCGCGCATGTGTCGCACGGCTCGCAGCTGCACGCGGTCGCGAAGCCGTCGGGCGTTCGGAGCGCAGTTCCGACTCCGGCCACCGCCGTCCGCGTCCGGGCCCGGCACACCGGCGGCCACTCGGTCGCAGGGACGGCTGCAGGGGCCCGGTCTCACGCGAAGAAGCCGGCGCACAGCCGCGCCAAGCCCGGCCGGCCGGAGAAGTCGCAGCCGCTGGACTCAGAAGGATCCCTTCCGGGCGCGACGGTCTGGCTCTACCAGGCCGCACCCGACCCGACTCCGCCCGCGGCCCGGCTCCGGATGCGCTTCGCGCGTGAGCTCGTTGCGCAGTCGCGGGCGGCTAATGTCGACTGGGCGCTCGTCCTCGCGGTTCTCCGCGCGGGCGGCCACGACGGGCGTTCTCCCGCGAGCATCGCGAACCTCCACTCGCTGTCGCTGCGCCTCGCCGGGCTCGGCGGACGCGCGAACGGCTGGCAGGCCGCGCTCTCGTACTCGAGCAAGACCGGTTTCGCCGATCGCGTCGTGGCGCTGCGCCACTACTACCGCGCGGTCGGGATGCCGAGCCTCGTGTACGGGCTGCTCTCGCAGAAGCGCGACCTCGAGGATCGCGTCCTCCACGACTCGCGGGTCTCGATCTACCCCGGCGGCCGCAGCGATGTCGCGAACCACCGCGTCGACGTCCGCGTCCTGGCCGTCATGCTCTACCTGGCCGATACGTACCGCTCGGTCACGGCCACGTGCCTGATCAGCGGGCACCGGCTGTTCGCGCGCCCGGGCGTCGTCTCGGCGCACATCTACGGCCGTGCGGTGGACATCGCCGCCCTCGACGGCGTCTCGATCTACGGGCACCAGCAGCCCGGCGGCATCACGGAGCAGGCTGTGCGCTCGCTCCTGCTGCTTCCGCCGGAGATGCTGCCCGCGCAGATCATCTCGCTGCTCGGGCTCGGCGGACCGTCCTTCCCGCTGGCCAACCACTACGACCACATCCACGTCGGGTACTAGTGGGTCGACTTCCTGAGATCGCGCTTGCGAATGACGACGGAACGGTCGTCTGCGAGCGGTGCCTCCTCGCGGAGACACCGCTCGCCCGCATGCGCGGGCTGCTGGGCCGGAGCAGCTTTCCGGCTGGGGAGGGGCTGCTGCTCCGGCCGGCCGCTTCAGTCCACACGGCCTTCATGCGCTTCCCGATCGACGTCGTCTTCCTGGACTCGAGCGACCGCGTGCTCAAGGTCGTGGCGTCGCTTCCGCCGTGGCGGATGGCGGCCTGCCGCGGCTCGAGGGCCGTGCTGGAGCTGCCGGCGGGCGAGGCTTCGAGCCGCGGGCTCGCGGCCGGCACCTCGCTGACGCAGGTCTGGCGCACCGCGGGAGCTCAGCGCCCGCGGGTTCTGCCCTCCCTGTAGCCGTTTGACGCGGATAGGCGCGGCGCGCCATCGTTTCCGCGTGGACCCGGCTTCGGTCGACGCAGTTGCCGCAAGAGCGCGGACGGAGAACTTCCCCGTCGCGTCGCTTCTCTTCCCGCGGGCGGTTCGCCCGCACCTGCGGGCGATCTACGGCTTTGCGCGTCTCGTCGACATCCTCGGTGACGAGTACGAAGGCAACCGGCCGGAGATCCTCGACGAGCTCGAGCGCGAGGTCGACGCTTGCTACGAGGGCGAGCCGACCTGGGCGGTGATGCGCGTCCTGCAGCCGACGATCCGTGCCTGCTCGCTCCCGCGCGAGCCGTTTCTCCGCTTGATCGAGGCGAACCGGATGGACCAGCGGATCTCGCAGTACGCGACCTGGGCCGACCTCAAGCACTACTGCGTCCACTCGGCCGATCCGGTCGGCCGGCTCGTGCTCGGCGTCCTCGGTCGCGCGGACGATCCCGAGCTGGTCGCGCTCTCGGACGACGTCTGCACCGGCTTGCAGCTGGTCAACTTCCTGCAGGACGTCCCGCGCGACCTCGCGCTCGGGCGGGTCTACCTGCCGGCCGAGGAGCGGGCGTGCTTCGGCGTGACGAAGCTCGACGAGCCGAGCCCGCAGCTCGAGGTGCTGTTGCGCCACGAGGCCGACCGGGCGAGGACGCTGCTCGGCTCGGGCGAGGAGCTCGGGCGCCGCCTCGGCGGCCGCGTGGGTCGCGCCGTCGCGCTCTTCGGCCGCGGCGGGCTGGCTGCGCTGGAGGCGCTCGAGCGCGCGGACTGGGACATCTTCAACGGCCGGCCGCGCCCCTCGCGCGCGCGACTCGTCATGGCGGCCATCAGATGAATGAGCGTAGGCTCGACGGAGCTCATCAAAGAGCGGAGGCGCCGGCTTGGCCGGCGCCGGGAGCGGGATGAACGTGTACGCGGAGGTCGAGCGGATCACCAGGCGGGAGGCGCGGAACTTCGCGTACGGGATCATGGTCCTGCCGAAGCCGAAGCGGCAGGCGATCGCGGCCATCTACGCGTTCGCCCGGCGCGTGGACGACATCGCCGACGGCGAGCTCCCGGTCGCCGAGAAGCGGGTGCAACTCGAGCAGCTCCATGCAGCGCTCGACCAACGGGGGTCAGACCCCGTTCTGACCGCTCTCGCAGACGCACGCGGTCGCTATCCGATTCCGGCCGAGGCGCTGCACGCGCTCGTCGACGGCGGCCTGCAGGACACCGAAAAGTCGCGCTACGACGACTTCGAGCAGCTGCACGGGTACTGCCGCAAGGTCGCCGGCGCGGTCGGCGTCGCGTGCGTCGGCGTCTACGGCTCGGACGACCGCGAGCACGCGGAGACGCTCGGCGTCGCGCTGCAGCTGATCAACATCATTCGAGACGTGCGCGAGGACTGGGAGCTCGGCCGCGTCTACCTCCCGCAGGACGAGCTGGCCGCGTACGGCGTGAGCGAGGAGCTGATCGCGGCCGGGCGCGTCACCGCGGAGTGGCAGGCGCTGCTCTCGTTCCAGGCCACGCGGGCCCGCGCCTATCTGACGGAAGGTCTCGAGCTGCTGCCGAGGCTCGACGGCCGGAGCGCCGCCTGCGTCGGCACCTTCGCGGGCCTCTACCGTGCGACACTGGACCGCATCGAGGATCGTGGATTCGACGTGTTCGACGGCTCGCTCCGACTCTCCCCGCTGACGAAGCTGCGCACCGTGGGCGCGGCGCTGCTGCGATGAAGGTCGCCGTCGTCGGCGGGGGGCTCGCAGGCCTGACGGCGGCGCTCGACCTCGTGGACTGGGGCTTCGAGGTCGCGCTGTACGAGGCGCGCCCGACGCTCGGCGGGGCCGTCCAGACGCTGCCGCGCCGCGAGGGCGATCCCGAGCCGCCGCCCGACAACGGCCAGCACATCGCGCTCGGCTGCTTCACGGAGTACCTCCGCTTCCTCGACCGCATCGGCGAGGGCCGCTCGGTGCGGCGGCTTCGGCTCGCCTTGCCGGTGATCGACGAGCGGGGCCGTCGCGCCGAGATCAGGCGCTCTCCGACGGCGCTCCTCCGGTATCGCCATGTCTCCGTGCGTGAGCGTCTCGCGATCATGCGCGCCCTCGCTCGCTGGGGCGCAACGCCGCACGCTGAGAGCTTCGGCGACGAGCTGCGCGCCCGCGGCCAGTCCGACCGCGCCATCGAGCGCTTCTGGGACGTGTTCATCCGCCCGGCGCTGAACCTGCGCGCCGAAGAGGCGAGCGCGGAAGCCGGCCTCTTCACGGTGCGGACGGCGCTCCTCGGCGAGCCGGAGGACGCGGACGTCGTGCTGCCGACGAGGCCGCTCGGGGAGATGCACGGCGAGGCAGCGGGTCGCGCCCTCGCGGCGGCCGGCGCCTCGCTCGAGACCGGCGTGCGTGTGGACGACCTCGACGCGCTCGAGGCCGACGCGGTCGTGGTCGCCGTGCCTCCCGAGGAGTCAGCGCGCCTTCTCGACGAGCCGGCGCCGGAGCTCGAGCACTCGCCGATCGTGAGCGTTCACCTCCTCTTCGACCGGCAGCTCCTGCAGACGCCGCTCGCGGCACTCCTCGGGAGCCCGGCGCACTGGGTCTTCAACCGGGGGCTCCTGACCGGGACGGATCCCCGCTACCTGACCGTCGTCTCCTCGGGCGCGCCCGAGCTGGAAGCCCTGCGCGGCCGCGAGCTCGTCGACCTGATCGCCGGCGCCGTCACCGAGCGGCTCGGCGAGGCGGAGCTGCTCTGGTCGCGGGTCAGCCGCGAGCCGCACGCCACGATCGCGGTCCGGCCCGGCAGCGAAGCGCAGCGCCTGGGTCCGGAGACCGGCCGGCCGAACGTCGTCCGCGCCGGCGCCTGGACCGCCACCGGCTGGCCGCCGACGATGGAGGGCGCCGTCCGCAGCGGCCACGTGGCCGCACGCGCTCTGGTCCGCGCACGCGAGGAAGTGGTCGCGTGACCGTCGCGCCCGAGCGGATCGAGACGCGGCTCGACGAGGCGATCGAGCGCGCGACCGGCCGCCTGCTCGAGCTCCAGCACCCGGGCGGTTGGTGGGTCGGCGAGCTCGAGTCGAACGCGACGATGATCGCGCAGCACCTCTTCTGGCACCACGTCCTCGGCCTGCGCACGCCCGACCTCGACCGGAAGATCGCGAACGAGCTGCTGGCGCGGCAGCGCGACGACGGCACCTGGTCGATCTGGTTCGAGGGGCCCGCCGATCTCTCGACCTCGGTCGAGGCCTACGCCGCGCTCGAAGCTCGCCGGCGTCGACCCGGGCGACAAGGCACGCGACTACATCCGCAGCGAGGGCGGGATCCCGAAGACGCGCATCTTCACGAAGTGCTTCCTCGCGCTCCTCGGCCAGTGGCCCTGGCAGCGAATCGTCCCGATCCCCGTCGAGCTCGCGCTGCTCCCGCCGAGCGCGCCGCTCTCGATCTACAACTTCTCGTGCTGGGCCCGCGGCACCTTCGTCCCGCTCTCGGTCTGCCGGGCTCTCCAGCCCGTGCGCGGCGCCGAACTCGACCTGCGCGAGATCGGCTCGCGGCCGGCGCGAAGCCGGACGCCGCACGTCTCGCGGATGAGGCGGAGCGCGATCAGGGAAGCCGAACGCTGGGTCCGGGAGCACCAGGAGGCCGACGGCTCGTGGGGCGGGATTCAGCCGCCGTGGGTCTGGTCGATCCTGATGCTCGTCGCCCTTGGCCACGGCTTCGAGGACGAGACCCTGCGCAAGGCGGTCGAGGGCTGGGAGGGCTTCACGATCGACGAGGGCGACCGGCTGCGCCCGGAGGCCTGCCAGTCGCCGGTCTGGGACACGGGCCTCGCCGTCCTCGCGCTCCGCGACTCGGGCCTCGGCCCGGAGCACCCGGCGCTCGTTCGCGCCGCCGACTGGCTGCTCGCCGAGGAGGTCACGGCCAAGGGCGACTGGGCCGTGCGCAAGCCCGACCTCGCGCCCGGCGGCTGGGCCTTCGAATTCGAGAACGACCTCTACCCGGACGTCGACGACACCGCCGTCGTCGCGCTCGCGCTCAGACGCTGCCACCGCGGCCACGAGGCCGTCGAGCGCGGGCTCGCCTGGGCGGCCGGGATGCAGTCGAGAAGCGGCGGCTGGGGCGCCTTCGACGCCGACAACGAGGCGTTCTGGCTCTACAGGCTCCCGTTCTGCGACTTCGGCAAGGTCACCGACGAGCCGAGCGCCGACGTGACCGCGCACGCGATCGAGGCGCTGGCTCCCGAGGGCGGCTACGAGGACGAGCTGCGCCGCGGCCTCGACTGGCTTCTGGCGGAGCAGGAGGACGACGGTTCCTGGTTCGGCCGCTGGGGGGTCAACCACGTCTACGGCACGGCCGCCGCGCTTCCCGCGCTCGAGGCATGCGGAATCGAGGCAGGCCATCCGGCGTTCAGGCGGGCAGTGGCCTGGCTCGACTCGGTGCAGAACCCGGACGGAGGCTTCGGCGAGGACATTCGCTCCTACGCCGACCCGTCGTGGCGCGGCCGCGGGGTCAGCACGCCTTCCCAAACAGCCTGGGCGCTATTAGCCTACGTCGCCGCAGACGAGGCGGACAGCCCCGCAGCCAGGCGCGCCGCCGAGTGGATCTGCAACGCGCAACAATCGAATGGTGACTGGGACGAGAATCACTACACCGGAACAGGCTTTCCGCTTGACTTCATGATCCGCTATCACCTCTACCGGCTCCACTTCCCATTGCTCGCCCTAGGCCGTCTACGAGAAAGGCTCGCCAGATGAAATTCCCCCTTGCTTCGACCGTCCAGATCGCCGGGTATGTCGCGAAGAACCAGCGCAGCGGCAAGCGGTATCCGCTCGTCCTGATGCTCGAGCCGACGCTCGCCTGCAACATCGCTTGCATCGGCTGCGGGAAGATCCGGGAGTACGAGTCGAACAAGGCGCGGCTGTCGGTCGAGGAGTGCATCGACGCGGGCGTCCAGTGCCCGGCGCCGGTCGTCTCGATCTGCGGCGGCGAGCCGCTCGTCTTCAAGGGGATCGAGGACGTCGTCGCCGGCTTCATGGAGCTGAACAAGAACATCGAGCTCTGCACGAACGCGCTCCGGCTCGAGCAGTACCTCGACGTATTCGAGCCGAACAAGCGCCTGACCTTCGTCGTCCACCTCGACGGCATGCGCGAGATCCACGACTACATCTGCGACTACCCGGGTCTCTGGGATATCGCGGTCGGCGCCATCGTGAAGGCGCGCTCGAAGGGCTTCCGGGTCACGACCAACACCACGATCTTCAAGGAGACCGAGGTCGAGGACGTGATCGCGATGATGCACTACCTCACGCACGAGATCGGGATCGACGGGATGCTCGTCGCGCCGGGGTACCAGTACTCGCAGATCGACCCGAACCTGACGATGACGCGCGAGGAGCACGAGGAGAAGTTCCGCGCGATCCGCGCCGCGGCGCGCAAGAACAACTACCGCTGGCTCGCGAGCCCGATCTACCAGGACTTCCTCGCGGGCGACCGCAAGCTGCCGTGCGCGCCCTGGGGGTCGATCACCCGCAACCCCTACGGCTGGAAGGGCCCGTGCTACCTCTTGACCGACGGGATCTTCCCGACCTACGAGGCACTGCTGGACGGGATCGAGTGGGACGACTACGGGCCCGGCAACGACGATCGCTGCGAGCACTGCGCGATCCACTCCGGCTTCGAGCCCTCCGCCGCGTTCGAGGCGACGAAGAGCCTGCGCGACACCGTTCGCAGCACCGCATGGACGCTGACCGGTTGACCCTCGCCTGCGCCACCACGGCCGAGCTGCGCGCGGCGCGCCGCGCCGGCCGGCAGTCGGCGCTCGTCGGGCTCGGCGCCGCGAACGGCGTGCCCGACGGGCCTCTGGTGTCGTTCGGGCTGGCGGGCTCGTTGCGCGACGACCTGCCGGTGGGGACCGTGCTCGACGCGACCCGCGTGGTCGCCGCGGACGGGGCGGTGCTCTGGGAAGGAGAGGGACTTCGCGTCCCAGGCGGGAGGCCGGCGACCATCCTCGCGGCCGAGCGGATAGTCGACTCCGCCGAGGAGCGTCGCCTGGCGCGCGAGGCGAGCGGCGCGGACGCCGCCGACCTCGAGAGCGGCCCGCTTGCCGGCACCGGCCGGCTGCAAGGAGTGCTGCGCGTGGTGAGCGACACGCCTGAGCGCCCGCTCGGCCCTCTGGCCGGCGCCGTCAGGCCCGACGGCCGCAACGACTGGCTCGGCGTCGCACGCGGAGTGGTGCGGTCGCCGCGGGCGGCGGTGAACGCGGCCCGGGCGGTCGGCAAACTCGGGGCCGCGGCGAAGGGATGGTCTGCGTGAAGAGGGTCCTGCTTGCCGCTCCGCGATCGTTCTGCGCCGGGGTCGATCGCGCGATCGAGATCGTCGAGCGCCTGCTCGAACAGCACGGCCCGCCGGTTTACGTACGCCACCAGATCGTGCACAACGACCACGTGGTCAAGCGGCTCGAGCGGCTCGGTGCGGTCTTCGTCGACCACGAGGACGAGATCCCGGCCGGTGCGATCTGCGTGCTCTCGGCGCACGGCGTCGCGCCGTCGGTGAAGGAGAACTGCGAGCAGCGCGGGCTCGTCGTGGTGGACGCGGTCTGTCCGCTGGTCTCGAAGGTGCATGCCGAGGCCCGCCGCTACGCCGACAGCGGCCATCTGGTCGCGTTGGTCGGGCACGCCGACCACGTCGAGGTGATCGGAACGCGCGGCGAGCGGCCCGAGCAGACGGTCGTGATCGAGTCGCCCGAGGACGCGCGCGAGCTCGAGACGAACGGCAAGCCCGTCGCGGTGATCACGCAGACGACGCTCTCTCTCGACGACGTGGCCGAGACCGTTGACGCGCTCGGCGAGCGCTTCGGCGATCTGCGCCGGCCGGCCGCGGACGACATCTGCTACGCGACCCAGAACCGGCAGGATGCGGTCAAGGCCATGGCCGCCGAGGGCGCGACGCTGATCCTCGTGATCGGCTCGGAGACGAGCTCGAACGCCCGCCGGCTGGTCGAGGTCGCGCAGCGGGGCTCGGCGGAGGCACTCCTGATCGACGGCGAGAGCGGCCTGGATCCGGACCTGCTCCAGGGTCATGAGGTGGTCGGGCTGACCGCGGGCGCGTCGACCCCGGAGGAGCTCGTCGCGCTCGTCCTGCGCAGCCTGGCCTCGCTGGGCTACGAGGAGCTGGTGGAGCTCGAGGTCGCCCGCGAGGACGTCCACTTCCGGCTGCCGCGGGAGGTGGCCGCGAAGGCATGACCTCCGTCGAGATCCCGTACTCGATCGCTTCGGCGCTGCCGTCGCTGACGGTGCTCGACATCACGAACGAGGTCCGCCGCGAGCTGCGCGCGTCCGGCTGCGGGGACGGGATCGCCTACGTGTCGCCGCTGGACGAGATCGGCCTCGTCCGCGTGCAGGAGCGCGAGAGCGGGTTCTTCTGCGACCTCGAGGAGCTGCTGATGCGCCTCGTCCCCGAGGACGAGCGCGAGCGAGAGCGGCTCCTGTGCATGCTGCTCGGCCCGCGGACGGAGCAGATCCCCTTCGCCGCCGGCGACCTCTGCCTGGGCAGCTGGCAGCGCATTCTGCTGTTCGGCTTCGACCGCCCCACCGAGCCTCGCTGGGAGCTCACGCTTCTCGGGTAACAACGCACGCGTCCAGAACGGACAGGTCCGCGAAGCGCCAAAACCGGTGTCTGACACCGGGGTTCGTCAATGGGAAGTTGTGGCCAATGTGTGTCGGTTTGTCCACAACCGTTTGAACGGGGCCCCTCTGGTCGGGCACACTGATGCTGTGCAGCGCGCGCGTCGGCACAACCGGATCTTCTCGGCTCTCGCGTTCGGGCTCCTTGCACTCGCGGCGGAGCTCGCCGGCCGCAGCCTGGCGCACCGGATCGACTTCGGACGGCATGTCAGCTCGCCGAGCTACTCCGGGGCCGACTACTACCCGTTCCTGCTCGGGGCGGTGAAACTCGGGGTTGCGCTACTGGCCGCGCGGGTCGTCTGGCGCTTCGTACGGGCACGAGCGGCCGCGCGCGCGGGACACCGCGTGCTCACCGCTCTCGGAAAGAGCTCCGGGCCCGCGCCGCGGGTCAAGCTCGAGCTCTCGCCGCGGCTTTGGCTGATGGCCTTCACGGTCACGTCGACCTTCGCCCTCGTCCACTTCGAGACCGAGCAGGCCGCCGCAGGCCGCTGGGGGCTCCTCTGGCCCTGGCTGCACACCTCGGCGCTGCCCGTCTTCGCCGTGCTCTCGGTGCTCGTCGCGCTCGCCTGGAGCGCGGTGTCGCGCTGGCTGAACGAGTACGAGCGCTACGCACGAGACACCTGCGCGCGGGCCGAGCGCCTGTCCGCAGCCGCTGCTGAGCCGACGCTCGTCCAGCCCCAGGCGCGTCTCGACCTTCCGCCTCGCAAGCTCTTCGGCCTCGCCTTCGAGAGCCGGCCGCCTCCGCTGCCCGCCTAGCCCGCGGTCACGCCCAGCGCCCGCGGGCCGTTCGTCGGCACCCACACGCGGGAGGTGGAATTGAGCACGCAACTTGCAACCGAGAGGGCGGCCGTCCGGCGCAGATCGGCTCGCGCCCACGCCGTCTATGTCCTGGGCCCGGCGACGATGCTCGGCGGGGTCCTCTGGGCGTTCCTGCAGCCCTACCGGGTAACGCTGCTGCACCCGCGTGGCCAGAGCTTCTGGTGGCTCGCGATCGAGCCGCCGCTGCTCGTGGTCCTCGCCGGGATCGTGTTCGCGTTCCTGGTGGCGCCGGGCGTGATCGAGGATCTAGAAGCTGCCGAGGCCGAGCGCTGATGCAGCCGCCCGCCGAGTTCGTCCACTGGATGTTCGCGACCGGCGTCCTGCTCGTCGGCCTCTGCCTGCTCGCGCAGGCGATCGTCGGGGACGAGGTCTGGCGCCGGCGGGCGTGGCGGGCGTACCTGTGGCCGAGCCTCGCGTTCGCGATGGGCGTCCTGATGTGGCCGGTGATGGTCTTCTTCACGAACTCGACCATCCACATGCTCGCCCACGGCTCGTGGGCGCAGGTGCTGATGCTCGCGGGGGCGGCGGAGCTCGGCCTCGTGCGGGGGAAGCTGCACAGCCCCTACTGGCGCCTGACGATGCCGCTCATGTTCTTCGTCTCGGGCTCGGCTTTCCTGATCCACGAGCAGAACAGCTGGTTCTTCGCCCGCGCCGCGTTTCTGCACCACCTGATCGGCTGGACACTGGTTATCGGCGCGATCTTCCCGCTACTCGTGGTCTTCCGGCCGCGTTCGGCGGTCTGGCGGACCGGCTTCGCGCTGACCTTCGTCGTGCTCTCCGTGATGCTCTACAGCGACCGCGACACGGCGCCGATCTTCGGCCACCTCTCTCCCGAGGCGGGAGCGCAGCACCGGTGAAGCGGGCTCTCCTGGCGATGACCGCGCTGGCGCTCGTCGCCCCGGCCTCGGCCTGGGCGCACGCGACGCTCGTCCAGACGAAGCCGGCGTTCGCGCAGCGGGTCGTGACCTCGCCCGGCCGGGTGCTGCTCCGCTTCGACCAGTCGGTCGAGGCGCTGCCGAACGCGATCACCGTCTACACGAGCAAGGGCCGCGTCGTCTCGGGCCAGACGAAGCCGAACGCCGATCCCCGGATCGTGACCGTGCCGCTGCAGAAGCTCGCGCGCGGCGGCTACACCGTCCGCTGGAGGGTGACCTCGGCCGACAGCCACACGGTCTCGGGCGTCTTCACGTTCGGGGTCAGGCACCGCGCGCCGCCGGCGACCGAGGCCTTCGGATCCGCCGGGCCTGGGACGGCCGAGCACGTGGTGCGCTGGCTCTACTTCCTCGCGCTGGCGCTCGTCGCAGGGGGCCTCGGCTTCCGCCTGCTGATCGCGCGAGGGCCGCTGCCGCCGGCCGCGGAGCGGCGCTTCTACCGGCTCGCAGGGCTCGGCGCGGTCGGCGCGATCGAGGTCGGGGTCGTCGCCTTCCTGCTCCGCGCCGAGGACGCTCTCCAGCTGCCGTTCGGGAACTTCCTCTACGGCGACCTCTCGCCGCTCGCGAAGATGCGCTTCGGGGTCGCTTTCGTCGCGATGACGCTGGGGTTCGTGCTGGTGAGCGCGCTCATGTTCCTCGCGTGGCTGACCGACCGGCCCGTGCTGCTCTGGCCCGCCTTCGTGGTCTCGGTGGTGTTCGCCTCCGGGCTCTCGCTCTCGGGCCATTCGGCGAGCGACGCCGGTCATTCCTGGCTCTCGGAGCTCGCGGACTGGGCGCACCTGTCCGCGGCGGCGCTCTGGGTCGGGGGGCTCGTGCAGCTCGCGTTCGTGGTCTGGCCGCTCGCGCCGGAGCTGCGGCGCGACGCGTTCCTGCGCTTCTCGAGGCTCGCGACGGTGCTGATCGCCGTCCTGCTCGACGGCCGGGATCTACCTGAGCGTCCTGCGGCTGCCGCGCGTCTCGGACCTCTGGACGGCCGGCTACGGCCAGGTGCTGCTCGTGAAGCTCGGGCTCGTCTCGGTCGCCCTGCTCTGGGGCGCGGCGCACCACTTCGTCGTGCGGCCGGCGCTCGAGCGAGGCGCGCCGCTCTTCGCCGGGCTGCCGCGGAGCCTCATCGGCGAGAGCGCGGTCGGGATGGCGATCCTGCTCGTCGCCGCGGTCCTGGTGGAGTCGAATCCGCCGCCGCGGCCGCCGACCGCACCGCCGGTCGCGCTACACGCCCCGGCGCCGTAGCGCGAGCACGTCGGCGACGAACGTTTTCGTCCCCGCGTGCACGCCGTCGCGCCGCACGGAGGCCGGGCCCTGGTACCACGCCGCGAGCGCGAGCGACTCGTTGCCGTGGAACTCACGCAACACCTCCCGGAGGAAGACGACGCCGATCCGGATCCCGCCCGACACGGTCCAGGGCACGTGCTTGCGAAGGAGCACCGTCTCGACGTACGCCTTCGTGCTCGGGAGCACCTGCATCACGCCGCGTGCGCCGGAAGGCGAGACGAGCCCCGGCTGGTTGCCGGACTCCATCCACGCGATCGCGCGCACGAGGCCCGGGTCGACGCGGTAGACGGCCGCCCAGTGCTGCAGCAGGCCGCGCACGCCGGTGGGCGCCGGTCCCGCCACGGCCTTGCCGATCGACAGCTCCGGGCGGCCGCGCGCGAGGGCGCTCAGCGTGTGCGGTCCCGCGATCCCGTCGACCGCGAGCCGGCGGGAGCGCTGGTATCGGCGCAGGGCCTTCGCCGTGGCGGCGTCGAAGTAGCCGTCGACGGGCACGAGCAGCCCGCGCCGCGCGAGCAGGAACTGGAGCACGGAGACGTCCCAGCCGAACCTGCCGACGCGTAGCGTCCGCCTCCCGAAGAGCGGCGCACCGAGCGGCCCGAGCGCGCGGCGTGTCTTCGGCCCCGGGAGCCCGTCCACGAAGATGCCGGTCCGGCGCTGAAAGGCCTTCGTCGCGCGGACCGTCATAGGGCCGGCGATCGCGTCGATCGAGCCGTTGTAGAGCCCGTACGCGCGCAGGGCGACCTGGAGCCCCGCGATCTGGGGGTTCGAGGCATGCGCGGCCGCCGCGAACGTGAATGCCATCAGCGACGCCGCGCAGAGGGCGGCGGCTCTGCGGGTCACGAGCGGACCCCGTTCGCGAACGGCGCCGCGTTTCCTCTAACGTCGAGCCCGTGCGCTGGGCGATCTCAGGCGGCGCAGGCTTCCTCGGCCTGCACCTCGCGCGGCGGCTCGTCGCCGACGGCCACGAGGTGCGCACGCTCGACGTCGCGCCGCTCGACGATCCCGACCTCGAGCGCGACGTCGAAGAGCTGCGCGGCGACGTTCGAGATCCGTCAGCCGCCGCCCGGCTCGTCGAGGGCGCCGACGTGCTCGTCCACGCGGCAGCCGCCCTGCCGATCCAGGCCTCGCGCGAGTCGATCCGCTCCGTGAACGTGGACGGCGCCGCAGTCACGCTGGTCGCGGCGCTCGAGGCGGGAGTCCGCCGCGCCGTCCTGATCTCCTCGACCGCGGTCTACGGCGTCCCGAAGCACCACCCGCTGCGCGAGGACGCGCCGCTCGTCGGGGTCGGCCACTACGGCGAGTCGAAGATCGAGGCCGAGCGCGTGGCGCGGCGGGTCGCCCGCCGCGGGCTCGAGGTCGTCGTCCTGCGCCCGAAGACCTTCGTCGGCCCGGAGCGCCTCGGCGTCTTCGAGATCCTGTTCGACTGGATTCGCGAGGGCCGGCGCATACCGATCCTCGGCGACGGCTCGAACCGCTACCAGCTGCTCGCGGTCGAGGACCTCGTCGACGCGACCGTGAGCGCGGCGGAGGCCGACGTCGCCGGCGAGACCTTCAATATTGGCGCCGCCGAGTTCGGCACCGTCCGCTCCGATCTCGAAGGGCTGATCGCGCACGCGGGCTCCGGGAGCCGGCTGCGGCCGGTTCCTGCGAAGCCGGCCGAGCTCGCGCTGCGGACGCTCGAGGTGGCGCGGCTCTCACCGCTCGCCGAGTGGCATTACCGCACCGCGCACCGCGACTCGTACGTCGACATCTCCAAGGCGCAGCGCGAGCTCGGCTACGCCCCGCGGCTCTCGAACGAGCGGGCGCTCTGCGAGACCTACGACTGGTACCTGGCCCACCGCGAGGAGCTGCGCGCGGCGGGCGTCACGCACAGGGTCCCGTGGGACCAGCGCGCGCTCGGTCTGCTGAAGAAAGTCTCCTAGTCGCCGTCGCCGGAGTCGGCGAAGATCTTCCACCACGGCGCGTCGCTCCAGGAGACGTCCGACCAGGAGACATCGCTCCACGAGACGTCGCTCCAGGAGACATCCGACCACGAGACTGCGCTCCAGGAGACGAGCGACCACGCCGCGCCGGCCCAGCCGTCGCTCCAGGAGACGTCGTTCCAGGTGCGCGAGGCCTTCGCCTCCGCAAGCCAGGCCGCGTCGTCGAAGATCACGCCGTCGCCCGTCGGGTCGGCGACCAGGAAGCGGTCGAGCCCGCGGTTGGGGTTCGGCGGAACAGCGACCCCGACCGCCGCGGGAGCGGAGACCTCGCCGACGCCCGCGGCGAAGTTGCGCACCTTGCGCAGCGTCTGCGCGCTCAGCATCAGGGCGCCCTTGACCTGGTCCGGGCTCAGGTTCGGGCGCAATGCGAGCAGGTCGGAGACGATGCCGGAGACGATCGGCGCCGAGAGCGAGGTGCCCGACAGCGTCATGTACGTGCCGTCCGGGCCGTCGACGAGCTTGCCCTTGAGCGTCGGGTCGGTCGCCAGCGTGGAGCCGCTCGGGACCGGGCCCGTGATCGTGCGGCCCGGCGCGCTCAGCTCGGGCTTCGCGAAGCCGTCGTACGTGAAGCCCCAGGCCGACCAGTTGGGCACGTCGGCGCGCTCGGTATTCGTCGAGTTGTGCACGTCGAGCGCTCCGACCGTGATCACGAACGGGTCGTTGGCAGGCGCATAGCCCATCCGCACCGACTTGCCGCCGTTGCCGTAGTTCCCTGCCGACGTGACGACGACCACTCCGGAGAGCCAGAGCTTCTCGACCGCCTTGTCGAGCGGGTCCCAGCGGAAGCTCGACGCGGTTCCGGAATGGAGCGAGAGGTTGGCCACGCGGATGCCGTACTGCTCGTGGTTCTGGAGGATCCACTGCGCCGCGCGAATGACGTCGCTCGTCTTCGCCATTCCCTGGTCGTCCATGACGTCGAGGGAGACGATCCCGGCAGTCGGGGCGGCGCCGGTGTAGCTGGGCGACGAGCCGGCCGCCAGCCCGGCCACGAGCGTGCCGTGCCCGAAGCCGTCGCCCGGTGAGTTGTTCGGAAGCGTCGTCAGGTCGACCTGCGCGAGCACGCGGTCGCCGAAATCGCTGCGGTCGGCCTCGATGCCCGAATCGATGAAGGCGATCGCCGGGGCGGGGCCGTCGACATGCGGGCCGCTGCCGCACCGGTTCCTCTGCCGGCAGTCTCCCGGCCAGAGCTGGTCGACCCCGACCGCCTTCGTCCAGACCTGGTCGGAGCCGTACTGCGCGTTGTTGCGCCGCGCGTCGAGGACGACGGGGTTGTCGGGCGTGATCACGAGCCCCGGCTGGTCGGCGAGCTGCGTCAGGTCCTGCGCCTGCACGACGCCGGCCGCGGCGTCGACGATGCCGAGAGGCCGGGAAGAGTCGCCGAGCTGGTCGAGCGCGCTCTGCGCGTCCCCCGCGCCGTCGGCGCTCTGGACGATCACGTGGACCGAGGCGTTCGGCGTCTCCGCCGCGGCGCGCTCGAGGGACGGCGCGACGTAGCTCCTCGCTCCGTGCTCCCTGCTGCCGCGGGCGCCGGCTGCGAAAGGAGCGGCGAGCGCCAGGAGCAGGAGCACCACGAAGCCGCGCCTGAGGGAGCTGCGCCGGCCGTCCGAGCCCCGGCCTCCTCTGCGCGCGCCCCAGAGACCGCTTGCGCGCGACTCGCCCCCGGTTCCGCCCTTTTGCTCCTGCAACCGATTCCCCTTCCCCGTGTCTCGGTGCGTTGCGCCGTTCAGAACTGCGCAGAACCTAGGCCGAAGGAGGAGTCGGCCCATCACCCTGATAGGGGATTCGCCGCCCGATTCACTCGATCGAGGGATCAGGAATACTCGCTGCCCGTGCGCGACCTGCTCGACTACCGCGACGGCTTTCCGATCCTCGCGGAGACGACGTACCTGATCAACCACTCGCTCGGCGCGATGCCTGCCGAGGCCGAACAGCGGCTACTGGCCTATGCGCATGCCTGGAAGACACGCGGCGTGCTCGCCTGGGAGGAGGGCTGGTGGGAGCTCCCGCTCACGGTCGGCGACCAGATCGGGCGCCTGATCGGAGCGCCCGCCGGAAGCGTCTCGATGCACCAGAACGTGACGATTGCCGAAGCGGTCGTTCTCTCCTGCTTCGCGTTCGACGGCGCTCGTCGGCGCGTCGTCTACGAGGAAGGCAACTTTCCCTCGGTTCGCTATCTGTACCAGGCTGCCCGCGGCGCCGAGATCGTCGTCGCGCCGGACGACGAGGGCGTGGTGGAGGCGATCGACGAGCGCACCCTGCTCGTGCCGGTCACGCACGTTCTCTTCCGGACCGGGGGGATCCAGGACGTCGAGGCGATCGTCGCCCGGGCGCACGAGGCGGGCGCTCTGGTCGTGCTCGACGCCTACCAGTCGGTCGGCACGGTTCCGCTGGACGTGACCGCGCTCGGAGTCGACTTCGCCGTCGGCGGGTCGGTCAAGTGGCTCTGCGGCGGGCCGGGGGCGGCGTGGCTCTACGTGCGGCCCGATCTGGCGCAGACCCTCGAGCCGGCCCTGACCGGCTGGCACGCGCACGCGCGGCCCTTCGCATTCGAGCCCGAGCACGAGTACGCGGAAGGAGCCTGGCGCTTCCTGACCGGGACGCCGAACGTGCCGGCGCTGTACGCGGCCACCGCCGGCTACGACGTGATCGAGGAGGTCGGCGTCGAGCGAATCCGCGCGCGCTCGCTCGAGCAGACGACTCTGCTCATCCGGCTCCTGGAGGAGGCCGGCCTCGAGATCGTCAGCCCACGCGAGCCTGCGGAGCGCGGCGGCACCGTGGTCGTCCGCGTCTCGGATCCCGACGGCGTCTGCGCGGAGCTCGCGGCGCGGGGAACCATCTGCGACAGCCGGCCCGAGGTCGGCCTGCGGCTCGGCCCGCACTTCTTCAACACCGACGACGAGCTGCGCTTCGCGGTCGAGCAGATCGCCGAATTAGCGAGGAGTAGGATCGCCGGGACCCCGAGTTAGGAGGACCGGAATGGCGAAGTACGTGGCGCTGACCGTGCGCAAGCTCAAGCCCGGCACCTACGACGACTGGCGCAAGGCGTGGGAGGGTGACCGCTCTGACTTTCCCGAGGGAGCGCACGCCTACGTGTGCAGGAACATGAAGGACGCCGACGAGATCGTCGCGTTCGGGATGCTCGAGACCGACGACATCAGCCAGATGGGCTCGGACGAGATGCGCCAGGCCCAGGACGAGCGCGCGCAGGCGATGGCGCCGTACGTCGAGTCCGTCGGCGCGGACGCTGTCTACGAGGTCATCGACGAGGTCAGCAACTGAAGTAGACGCTCCGCGTAGGCCGGGCCGGTCGGCTCGTCCTCGTGCTTGAAGTAGCAGAAGACGCGAACGCCCTCGTCGAGCAGCGGCCGTAGCCGCTGCGCCAAGCCGGCGAGGGCGGCCTCGTCATACGGCGGGTCGCGGAAGCGCAGGTAGCGGAACCGCGCGCTCGCCTCGAGCTCGTTCACACGCACGGCGTTGTCCGGCAGCTCCGCCTCGACGCCCTCCCACGAGCCGTGCCGGAAGTCGAACGCGAGCTCCACGTCCGGGTCGAACGACCCGAGCACGAGGGTGAGCAGGCCCTGGTCGAGTGCCGAGCCGACGAGCACCCGGATCGGGCCGAGGCGGTCGCCGAGGAGCGAGACACGCTCCGCGAAGGTGGCGGCGTCTACGCGCCGGTGGGCGTTCAGCTTCGGCGCGAAGCGGAAGCCCGGAGGCACCTGCGCCGCCCAGCGGGAGAACTGCTCTTCGGCGGGCAAGCGGTAGCCGGTCGTGTTCAGCTCGACCGACTGGAAACGCTCAGCGTAGAAGCCGAGGAAGTCGCGCGGCTGCGTTCCTGCCGGGTAGAAGCCGGGCCGCCAGGTCGGGTAGGACCAGCCGGAGGTGCCGACATACAGCCCCGGTACACTCGCCGCCGTGGCCGTCATGCCCGAAGTGATACCCGAGAACACGATCCACGTTCTCGACCACGGGTTCGTGCGGCTCGACGACGCGATGGCGGACGACCTCTCCGTGGTCAACGGCGCGCGCGTCAGCTTCGCGCGGCGCAAGGAGGAGATGGACGAGTCCGACGAGGGCCTGATCCGCTTTCTCATGCGCGACCGCCACGGGACGCCCTTCGAGCACAACTCGTTCCGGTTCCACATCCGCTGTCCGCTGTTCGTCGCGCGCGAATGGATGCGTCACCGGGTGGGTTCTTTCAACGAGTTCAGCCTCCGCTACGCGAAGGCGACCGACGACTTCTACGTGCCGGCGCCCGAGGACGTGCGCAGCCAGGTGGGCAAGCCGGGCGCGTACTCCTTCGAGCCGGTCTCGGACGAGGTCGCCGAGGCCACGCGCGCGAAGCTGCAGGCGGTCTACGAGACGGCGTACCTGGCCTACGAGCAGCTCGTCGAGCTGGGAGTCGCGCGCGAGCTGGCCCGATGCGCGCTGCCCGTCGGGGCCTACACCGAGTTCTACTGGACGATCAATGCGCGCTCGCTGATGAACTTCCTCTCGCTCCGCAACGCGGAGACCGCGCAGCGCGAGATCCGGCGCTACGCCGAGGCGTGCGAGCGCTTCCTCGAGCAGCACATGCCCGTCACGTACGAGGCGTTCGTCGCCAACGGGCGCGTCGCGCCCTAGCGGGCTGCGCGCAGTCGTTCTCGTCGAGGGCACCAGCGACCGCGTGGCCGTGGAGGCGCTCGCGCGGCGGCGCGGCCGTGACCTCGAGGCCGAGGGGGTGGCGATCGTACCGATGGGCGGCTACGGGAACCTGCCGCGCGTCCTCGAGGAGTATCGCGACGTTCGTCTCGCCGGCCTCTACGACGTCGGGGAAGAGCGGCATTTCCTGCGCGCGCTCGGATGCCGCGACCGGGAGGAGCTCGAGCGCGCCGGGTTCTTCGCCTGCGCGCGCGACCTCGAGGACGAGCTGACGCGGGCGGTCGGGCCGGCCGGCATGGAGCGCGTGCTGGCCGAGCAGGGCGACCTCCGCGCGTTCCGGACGTACCAGAAGCAGCCCGCGCACCGGGCCGAGGCGCTCGAGGAGCAGCTGCACGGCTTCATGTGGAACCGCAAGCAGAAGTACGCCGAGCTACTCGTGGATGCGCTCGAGCTCGACCGGATGCCCCGGCCCCTCGACCGCGTCCTCGCCTACGTCTAGGTGGTGAGCATCACCTGGTGGCCGGTGTTGCCCGGCCGCTCCAGGGTCACGACCCAGCCGTCGAAGCGCCCGAGGTTGTACGGCGCGTTCAGCCGGACGGTGGCCGTGGAGCCGTGCACGTTGAACGTCCCGCAGGTGGCGGCGATCTTGCCGTGGCGCGTCAGGAACATCTCGTAGTAGCCGTTCCTGGGCGGGCTCGGCAGGTGGCTGACCTTGACCTGCAGCGGCCAGTTGCCCTGGCTGTCGAGCTGGCCGATGTCGATCGTCCCGGACGCGGTCTGCGCCGCGCCGACGCCGTGCATCGGCACCGCCTTGACGGAGCTGAAGTTGTCCCCGTTCGTGCGGCCGGCGATGAACCCGCCGAGGAACGCGGCCAGCGCGAGCGCCGCGGCGAGGGCGAGGACGGCGCCGGTGCGGCGGCGCGGAAGCCCGGTCGGCTCATCGTCGAGCTCCGTGGACGGCTCCGCCAGCGCAGGCGGAAGCTCCGGCGGCGGGCCGGCGGCGATCAGAAGATCGTGCACTTGCTCGAGGCGGTCGCGCTCCTCGGGGGTCAGGTCCTCGCCCACGAGGTCGCGAAAGTCAGGCTTCCCGGTCATCGTTATCCCAGCTCCTCTTCCAGCAGATCGGCGAGCCGGGCCAGAGCGGCTCGCGTCCGCGTTTTGACAGTTCCCAAGGGGATTCCGAGGTACTCCGCGACCTCGGACTGTGAGAGCCCACTCCAGTAGGCGAGCTCGATCACGGTGCGCTCGTTCTCGTTCAGCTCCTCGAGCGCGCGGTGGATGCGCCAGCTCGTCCAGCTGTCCTCGGCGCGCTCCGCGGGGCCGGCCTCGCCCGAGACTTGCTCGGGGGTCTCGACCGCAGGCTCGAGCCGCATCCGGCCGCGGTCGACGATCGCGTTGCGCGCGACGGCGTAGAGCCACGGCGCTCCCGGGCCGCGCTCCGGCTTGTACGTGCGGGCGGCGCGCCAGATCGAGGCGAACGTCTCCTGGACAGCGTCCTCGGCGCGGCCGCGGTCGCCCAGGCGGCGCAGCGCGAGCCCGAAAACCGAGCGCGCATAGCGGCGGTAGAGCACCTCGAACGCGTTGCGATCACCGTTTCCGGTGCGCAGGATCAGCTCGCCGTCGCTCGCCTCGTTCGCAGACACGGGTTGCATCGTGGCTGAGTGGGGCGGTGCGGGCAAGCGCCGAGGTGTTTCGAGCGCAAGCTCCATCACTGTTTCTTACGGAAACATGCGCGCAGCGGATTGCGACAGGCGCCCGCCGTCGACGACGATCGTGGTGCCCGTCACGAAGTCCGCGGAAACCAGATACGCGACCGCGAACGCCACGTCTTCGGGCGATCCGATGCGCCCGAGCAGCGTCTCCGCCGCACGCCGTTCCTCCTGACCGGGCTCGACTGCAACCGAGCCCGGGGCGACGCCGCAGACGCGCACCTCGGGCGCCAGCGCGCGCGCCAGCACGCGGGTCAGCATCGCCTGGGCCGCCTTCGCGGCGCAGTGCGCCGCGAACGAGGGCCATGGCTGGTAGGCGGCGACGTCCTCGATCATCACGACGCAGCCGCGCGACTCGCGCAGGTGCGGCGCGGCGGCCTGCGTCACGAAGAAGCTGCCCTTCGCGGTGGCGCCGAAGGCGGTGTCCCAGTCGGCCTCGGTGAGCTCGTCGACGGGCTTGGGCGCGAAGCCTTCCCCGGCCGCGTTCACGAGCAGGTCGAGGCCGCCGAGCTCGGCGGCCGCCCTTTCGACGAGTGTTCGCGCCTGCGCCGGATCGGAGACGTCGCCGTCCGCGCGCCCGGCCGCCTTCACGGCCCAGCCGTCGCGTTCGAGGCGCGCGGCGACCGCGGCGCCCACGCGGCCGGTGCCCCCGGTGACGAGCGCCCTCACCGAACGAGTGATAGCAGGACGCAAGTTCCGGCCGTTATCACCGTCATTCTCGGACCATGAAAATCACCACACTCATAGTCATTGCAGCAGCCGCCCTCGCCTCGGCGGCGTCGGCAGCCAGCCCTCCCCTGACGCTCGCGTCGAGCGCGCCCACCGTCGTCTACGGAAAGTCCGTGACGCTCTCGGGAGTGCTCACGCCCCCGAAGGCGAACCAGCAGATCACGATCCAGGCGCTTGCCTGCGGGACGACCAAGGCCGTCAACCTGGCCCGCGTCAAGACCGCCGCGAACGGCAGCTACGCGACCACCGCGTCGCCTACCGTCGGCACCAGCTACCAGGCGAGCCAGAAGGCGAACAAGAGCGCCTCGGTGATGGTCAACGTCAAGCCGATCGTTGCGATCAAGCGCGTCAAGCGCGGCTCGTTCACGGCGACCGTCACCGCGGGAACCGACCTGAAGGGCAAGGCCCTCCTCTTCCAACGCTACGCGACCGTGCGCAAGCGCTGGGTGCAGGTCAAGAAGGTCACGCTGACGACTTCCGTCCCGGGGCCGGCGAAGCCGACCGTCATCACCTCCGCGCCGTTCAAGGCGAAGGTCGCCAGGCGCGCAAGGGTGCGCCTGGTCATCAGCAAGGCGCAGGCCGCGCCCTGCTACGTGACGGCCACGAGCAACGTCGTTCGGAACTGACGCGTTGACGCCTAGGTGGCGGGAGCTCCGGCTTCCGCCACCGCGCGCTCGAAGTTCTGCGCGACGGCGTCCCAGTTGACGACGTTCCACCAGGCCTCGAGATAGTCGGGGCGCCTGTTCTGGTAGTTGAGGTAGTAGGCGTGCTCCCAGACGTCGATCCCGAGGATCGGGATGTCATCGGTCAGGAGCGGCGAGTCCTGGTTCGGCAGCGAGTAGAGCGCGAGGCCGGTGCCGTCGTGCACGAGCCACGTCCAGCCGGAGCCGAAGCGCTTGACGCCGTTCTCGTTGACCTGCTTCTTGAGGTCGTCGAGCCCGCCGAAGACGTCGTTGATCGCGTCGGCGAGCGCGCCTGACGGCTGGCCGCCGCCGCCGGGGCCCATGATCTCCCAGAAGAGCGAGTGGTTCGCATGGCCGCCCGCGTTGTTGCGCACGGCGGTCTGCTTGTCCTCGGGCAGGGCCTCGAGGTTGGTCAGAACGTGCTCGACGGGCTTGTCGGCAAGCGGCGTTCCGTCGAGGGCTGCGTTCGCATTGTCGACGTACGCCTGGTGGTGCTTGTCGTGGTGGACGCGCATCGTCTGCTCGTCGATGTGCGGCTCGAGCGCGCCGTAGTCGTAGGGAAGAGGAGGGACCTCGAACGCCATCTGCGCTCCTTTCTGCTCTGCGCCTTTGCGCCCGAGGCTATCGCGTATGCTCCGCGCGCGTTGACCACGCTCGCGTTCAACCACGAGGAGATCGTCGCCCGTCCGCTCAAGCCGGCGCTGCTCGAGCTCGACGGCATCTCGCGGCAGGCGGTCGAGGCCCACTACAAGCTCTACGAGGGCTACGTCAACAAGCGCAACGAGATCATGGGGCGCCTCGCGGAGGTGGACCTCGCCGCTGCGAACCAGGTCTTCTCGGAGATCCGCGCGCTCAAGGTCGACCTCAGCTTCGCGCTCGGCGGGATCAAGAACCACGAGGTCTACTTCGAGCACCTCGGCGGGGACGGCGGCGACCCGCACGGCCGCGCTCGCGACCTGATCGTGCGCGACTTCGGCTCGGTCGAGGCGTGGCGCGCCGACCTGAAGGCGACCGGAATGGCCGGCCGCGGGTGGGCCTGGACGGCCTACGACTGGGACGAGGGCAAGGTCTTCAACTACCTCGGCGACGCGCAGAACACGTTCCCCGTCTGGAACGCGACCCCGCTCGTCGCGCTCGACGTCTACGAGCATGCGTACTTCATCGACTACGCGACCGACCGCGCGTCCTACATCGATGCGTTCTTCGACAACCTCGACTGGGACGTCGTGAACGACTGGGTCGAGCAGTACCAGATCAGGCCCTGAGCACAGTCCTCTTCGTTCTGGCCGGTTACCTGGCCGGGAGCATCCCGACCGGCTACTGGCTCGTCCGGCTGACCCGCGGAGTCGACATCCGCACGGTCGGCAGCGGGAACATCGGAGCGACGAACGTGTGGCGGACGTTCGGCGCGCGGTTCGGGATTCCGGTGATGGCCCTGGACGTCGCGAAGGGATTCGTGCCGGCGCTCCTGGCGACGATCTACGTCTCGCATCTGGCGGGGGTGCTCGCGGGCGGCGCGGCGATGCTCGGCCACTGGCGTCCGTTGTTCCTGCGCTTCGAGCGCGGCGGGAAGGTGGTGGCGACGTGCGGCGGCGCATTCCTCGGAGTGGCGCCGCTGGTCGGCGGGATCGGCGCGGTCGTCTGGGTCGTCGTGTTCGCGCTCTTCCGCTACGCGTCGGTGTCGTCGATCGCCGCCGCCCTGTCGCTGCCGGTCGCCTCGGTTCTGCTCGGCGAGCCCTGGCCGGTCGACGTCTTCGCCTGCGCCGCGGCCGCGGCGGTGGTCGTCCTGCACCGAGGGAACATCGCGCGCCTGCGCGCGGGCACGGAGACGCGCTTCCGCTTCCGGCGGCGCGGTGCTCAGCCCGTCAAGAGCTGAGCCACTCGTGCAGCCCCGTGTGGCGCGCGACCGGTTCGCCGCCGTCGAGCTCTGCGCGCAGCTCGCCCGCGGTGCCGTAGCGCTCCGCGATCACGTCGTGCGAATGGATCGTCTCGAGGTTCACCTGCCGCGAGAGCAGGAAGTCGCCGTCGTCGAGCTCGGCGTAAGAGGCGAGCGCGTCGCGCAGGGCGATCCGCACCGAGTCCTCGACGAACCGCGGCTGCAGGTGGGCATGCTCGACGACGAAGAGCTCGTCCGGGCGCTTCAGCAGCTCGTAGACCGGCGAGCTCATCGAGCCCTCGACGATCCGGACGAGCTGCTCGGCGTTGAGTGTCCGCTCGGTGCCGACGAAGAGCGTGCCGCGGCCGCGCTGGTTGTGGGTCGCGAGCGGCACGAGCTCGAGGATGCGCTCGACGTCGAGCTCGCCGAAGCCGGCATCGCCGAGGCGTTCGGCCGCCCGCTCGCGGACGAGCCCCTGCGCGCAGGGGCAAGCGTTGATCCCGTTTGCCTCGACTCCGACGATCCGGCGCGTGCTCTCCGCCGAGGCGGCGGCGAGCCCGAACAGGGAGACGATCTCCTGCGTCGGCAGCCCCGTGACCGGCGTCTCGCGCTCGAGCGGGTAGCTCGCCGTGATCCGAACCTCGGCCCTGAGGGCGCTCTGGCGCTCGACGACGTGGCCGGCGATGTGCTCGGCGAGGTTCTCGATCAGGAGGGCCTCGCCGATCACGACCTCCTCGATCGCCTCCTCGAACACTTCCGGGAAGCGCGACATGTGCACGCCCTTGCGCTCGGCCGGGAGATCGACGGTGCAGTCGATCTGGGCGGCGATCAGCTTCTCGTGCTCGCCGTACCGGATCCGGATCGCCTTCTGGACTCCGCCCACGCCCGCGTGGGACAACGCGAGCGGCACCTCCGAGGGCGAGGCCTGGAGATCGTGTGTTAGAAGCTCCCGCGGATCCGCCATGGACGAAAACGCTACCGCAGACAACCCCTTCGCCCGTCTCGTCTCCCTGGCGTGCCACGACCTGCGCACGCCGCTCGCGACCGTGGTCGGGTTCGCGCACACGCTCACGCGGCAGGGCGGCCTCGAGGAACCGGCGGGTCGCTACGTCGAGATGATCGGCGCCGCGGCCGGGCAGCTGGGCGAGCTCGTGGACGAGCTCTCGCTCGGCGCTCGGATCGAGGCCGGGCGCTACGACCCCGTGCTGAAGGAAGTCGACAGCCTCGAGCTCGCGCGCAACGCGGCGGAGCGTCTCGGCGAGGAGCGCGTCGTCGTCGAAGGCGCCGGCGCGACCGTCGAGCTCGACGTGGACGCGAGCGAGCGCGCGGTCGCGGCCCTCGCGCAATGCGCGCTCCGCCACGGCGGGCTCGAGCAGGTGCGCCTCGGCGTGCGCGGCGCCGAGCTGACGTTGGCGCCGGTCACGCCCGCCTCCGCACCGGTGCTCCTCGGCGAGGACCTGCGCGACCTGGGAGCGGCCATCGCGGGTCTCGCGATTCGCGCGCAGGGCGGCGAGGTCGAGCTCGCCGGCGAGGAGCTGCACGTGAGGCTGCCGGGGTCCTAGGACCAAAGTCTCATTGCGGCTGCAGGCGATCGTTGAAACTCTGACGTCGCAATGCGCAGGCTCACACTCTTTCTGATCGTCCTCGGCGTCCTCGCGGCGTGGCCCGCCTCGGCATGGGCCGCGGGCGGCGACGTCAAGTGGCGCGTGCCGCTCGGCGGCCAGTACGTGCTGCGGCCACCGGCGGTCGGCCCGGACGGGAACGTCGCGGTCGCCAGCTCGAATGGAAGCGTCTACTCGGTGACGCCCGACGGCGCCGTCCGCTGGGTGCGGCCCGGTGCCGGAGACGGCGGCCCGTCGATCGGCGCAGACGGCACGGTCTACGTCGCCGGCGGGAGCACGATCACGGCGATCAGCTCCGCCGGGACGATCCTCTGGACCTTCACGGATCCGGCCGACGGCCAGGGCGTGATCGCCGGTCCGACCGTGGGGCCTGACGGGAATATCTACGTCGTCACGGATTACCCTGGAATCGGCGCTTTTGCGCTCACACCGAGCGGCCAGCTGATCTGGTCGAACCCCGGAGATCCCCGCTTCATCGAGTACGGCCAGCTCGGCGCAGACGTCGTCTTCGACGCCGGGCACCTGTTCCTGGGCTTCGACGAGCAGGGGATCGCGCTCAGCACGATGTACTCGTTCACGCTCGGCGGGTCGCAGTCCTGGGCGCGCACGATGGGCGGCTCGGACGACATCTTCATGCAGCGCCAGCGCCAGCCGGCGACCGGGCCGGACGGGAGCCTGTACATGACCGCGATGGGCGGCGAGAACGGCTGGAACCTGCTCAGGATCGACCCGGCCGACGGGTCCGTGATCTGGAACTACTCGCCTTATCCGTCGAACGGCATGTCGCCGCCGACCGTGGGCCTCGACGGCTCCGTCTACTTCTCGCGCAGCCTGAGCTACCTGGACTCGGTGACCCCGGCCGGGACTCCGCGCTGGACCTTCTTCGACGGCTCCATCGTCGACCTGCCGGCCGTGAGCCCCGACGGCAGCGTCGTGGTGGCGGGCGACCGGCCCGAGTTCGGCGTGCCTGGGAACCTGCGCGGCTGGGACGCGCAGACCGGGGCGCTTGCCTGGCAGGCCGAGCTGCCGCTGCAAGGCGACGCCTACCAGATCGTCTACACGCGCCCGGGATTCTCGCCCGACAGCTCGACCGCTTACGTCGGCACGGCGACCTTCTACAACGGCGACACGACCTATCTCTACGCGGTCGATTCGACGGGCGGGTCGCCGCCTCCGCCTCCGCCGCCTCCGCCTCCGCCACCGCCTCCGCCGCCTCCTCCGCCACCCCGCCGCCTCCGCCTCCGCCGCCTCCGCCTCCGCCACCACCGCCCCCGTTCAAGCCGGCGTGCACCGTCCCGCGGGTTGTCGGACTACGGTTGGCCGCTGCGCGGGCCAAGATCCGGCATGCGAACTGCTCGGTCGGCACGGTCAAGCACGCCCGGGCGCGGGTCGCCGCCGGCCGAGTCGTCCGCCAGACCCCGAAGGCGCACACCCACCTGCGCACCCGGGCGCGTGTCAATCTCGTCGTCAGCAGCGGCCGCCGTTAGCATCGCGCGCGGCACCGCCGCGTGATCAACCTCCACGACTTCGAGAAGGCAGCCCGGGAGCGGCTCGAGCCCGGGCCGTACGCGTACTACGCCGGTGGCTCGGGCGACGAGCAGACCCTGCGCGCGAACGTCGAGGCGTTCACGCGCTGGGAGCTGCGGCCGCGGGTCCTCGTCGACGTCGGCGAGGTCTCGACCCGGACCGAGGTGCTCGGCAGCGAGGTGGCCCTTCCAGTGCTGGTCGCGCCGACCGCGTTCCAGCGCCTCGCCCATCCCGAGGGCGAGCTCGCCACCGCTCGAGCCGCGGCAGGCGCGGGGACGGTCATGTGCCTCTCCACGGTCGCGAGCGTCGGTCCCGCCGAGCTCGCCGAGGCCGTCCCGGGCGCGCCGCTCTGGTTCCAGCTGTACTGGTCGCGCGACCGCGGCTTCACGAAGGAGCTGCTGGCCGGGGTCGTCGAGGCCGGCTTCCGCGCGCTGGTGCTGACCGTGGACTTCCCCGTCGCGGGAAACCGGGAGCGTGACACCCGCGTCGACTTCACGCTCCCCGACGACCTGCCGCAGCCGAACCTGCCCGTGCCGCTCGCGCGCAAGGACGTCCACGCCGCGATCGGGCACATCGTCGACTCGACGCTGACCTGGCGCGACCTCGAGTGGCTGCGCTCCACCTGCGAGCTGCCGCTCGTGCTCAAGGGCGTGCTCACCGCGGAGGACGCGCTGCTCGCCGCAGAGCACGGCTGCGCGGCGGTCGTCGTCTCCAACCACGGCGGCCGCCAGCTCGACGGCGTTCCGGCGGCGCTCGACGTGCTACCCGAGGTGGTCGAGGCCGCGGGCGAGCGGGTCGAGGTGCTCGTCGACGGTGGTGTCAGGCGCGGGACCGACGTGCTCAAGGCACTCGCGCTCGGCGCCCGGGCGGTCCTCAGCGGCCGGCCCATCCTCTGGGGCCTGGCTGTCGGCGGCGAGGAAGGGGTCGCGCAGGTGCTGGAGCTGCTGCGGATCGAGATCGAAATCGGGCTGAAGCTGCTCGGCTGCGCGCGCCCGGACGCAGTCACGCGGGCGCACGTGCGGCGGGCCGGCCCGTCCGTATGATCCTGGCCATGGAGCAGGAAGGAACCGCGCGCACTTCCGACGGGCGCACGCTCGCGTTCGTCCAGCGCGGCGCGGCCGACGGCGTCCCGGTGATCGTGTGCCACGGGACGCCCGGCAGCCGCCTCACGCGCCACCACGACGCCGGACTGTACGAGCGGCAGGGCGTGCGGATGGTCGCCTACGACCGCCCCGGCTACGGGCGCTCCGACCCGAAGCCCGGGCGCTCCGTCGCGGACGCGGCCGGTGACATCGAGGCGATCGCCGACGAGCTCGGCTTCGAGCGCTTCGCGGTCGTCGGCGGTTCCGGCGGCGCGCCGCACGCGCTCGCCTGTGGCGCGTTGCTCGAGAACCGCGTCCTCCGGGTCGGCGCTCTCGTGACGCCGGCGCCCTCCGACACCGACGACTTCGACTTTCTCGCCGGCCAGGCCGACCTGAACGTGAAGGAGTTCAGCGCGGCGCTCGAGGGGCCGGAGGCGCTCGAGTCCTTCCTCCAGCCCTACGCCGACGAGCTCGCGCGGGAGCCCGAAAAGGTCGTCGAGCAGATCGCCGCCGAGTTGCCCGAGGTCGACCGCGCGATCCTCGCGCGGCCCGAGTACCGCGCGATCATGGTCGAGTCGTTCGTGGAGGCGATCCGCCAGGGTGTGCGCGGTTGGGCCGACGACGATCTTGCATTCTCGAAGCCGTGGGGCTTCGAGCTCGAGGACGTTACGGCTGACGTGCGGCTCTGGCAGGGCGAGCTCGACGTGCTCGCGCCGCGCGCGCATGGCGAGTACGTCGCGAACCGGCTGCCGAACGCGCGCTTCGAGCTGCTCGAGGGCGGCGGCCACCTCCTCGACGAGGAGTGGGGCGTCGTGCTGGACTGGCTCGCTGGTTCCCGCTCCGGCGCCGGCACAGCCGGCACCTCCGCTCTTTAGTGAGCTCCGTCGAGCCTACGCTCACCGGGTCGCGCGCCGCGGTCGAGTAGCAGGCGCTCGAGCCGCTCGTCGCCGTTCTGGCGGGCGGCGTCGAGGGCCGTGAAGCCGCCGCCTTGTTCGAGGTTCGGGTCGGCCCCGCGGTCGAGGAGCAGCTCGCAGAGCTCGAACCGCGTCTCCGCGTCCTTGTTCTCCGAGGCGGAAGCGGAGTGGAGGGGACCGGCCTGAATGTGCTCGTTGCGGGCGAGCGTGTTCGGGTCGGCGCCGCGGTCCAGGAGGAGACGCGCGGCCTCGACGTGCCCGAAGAAACAGGCGAGCCCGAGCGGCTGGAAACCGTCGTCGCCGAACGCGTTCGCCTGCGCCGGGTCCTCGTCGAGGAGCTCGCGGAGGCGGTCGGTTCGACCGAAAGCCGCCGCCTCGAACACGTTCAGCTCGGGATCGGCGGAGAGCAGCGCGGAGACCCGGTCGTCGTCTCCGCGGTACAGGGCCTCGAGCAACTCCGTCATACTAGTTAGTTAGGCTAACTAAATGTCTACGAAGAAGTCAAGCGTCGAAGCTGCGGACAGATTCCATTCGGCGGCGATCCACGCGCTGCGACACGTCAGGCGCGAGGATCCCGCCACGGGTCTGAGCGCGGCCCGCCTCTCCGCGCTCTCGGTGCTCGTCTTCGGCGGTCCGCGAACCCTTGGCGAGCTCGCCGCCGCCGAGCAGGTCCGGCCCGCGACGATGACGCGGATCGCGCAGTCGCTCGTCGAGGAGGGCTACGCGCTCCGCAACGCGGATCCGGCGGACGGACGCGTCGCCCGTCTCAGCGCGACGCCGAAGGGCCGCGAGGTCATGCAGCAAGGCCGCGAGCGGCGGGTCGAGACTCTCGCCCGCCTGCTCCGGCGGTTGACGCCGGAGGAGGTCATGCGGATCCAGGAAGCAGCCGATCTTGTCGAGAGGGCGCTAACGCAGGAGCCGTGACAGCCGGCGGTCCTTGAGAACGCGGCCGCCGGTCTGGCAGTCGGGGCAGTAGTAGATCGTGTGCTCCTCGAAGTCGACGCGCGCGATCGGCGTGCCGCAGACGTAGCAGGGCTCGCCGAGCTTCTTGTGGACGCGGTAGACCTTCGCGTCCTTGGCGCCGCGCTCGCGCAGCTCGAGGCCGCGTTCGAGCTCTGAGTCGATCGCGTCCGCGAGCGTCTGGACCTGTCCCGGGGACAGTCCCTGGGCCGGGGCGAATGGGGACAGCTTCGCCGCGTGCAGGATCTCGTTCGCCCACGCCCGGCCGATGCCGGCGATCACTCGCTGGTCGCGGAGCAGGGAGTGCAGCCGCCGCGGCTGGTCGGCCAGGATCTCGCCGAGACGCTCCGCGCCGAGGCCGAGCGCCTCCGGGCCGAGGTGCTCGAGCTCGGCCTCGGCCGCCTCCGGCGTGAGCAGCCACACTCCCGCGCGCTTCTTTGGGCCGCCCTCGGTGAGGACGAGCTGCCCGCCGCCCTCGAACAGCAGCCGGAACGCCGGCGTCTTCGGCCCTTTCTCGCCCGCCTTGAGATAGCGGAGGCGGCCGGCCGACATCAGGTGGACGAGCAGGACGAGCTCGCCGTCCTCCGTCGGGAAGAGGAGCCGCTTGGCGCGGCGCTTCGCTCCCGCGAGCCGCCGCCCGTCGAGCGCCGAGAGCGGAGGGTCGAAGGTCTTCAGCGTCGCGACGTGCGCCGGCCCGGCCTTCTCGATCGGAAACGCGGAGACGGGATCGTCGAGCGCGCGGCGCCAGGCTTCCATCTCGGGTAACTCAGGCATCTAGTCTCCAGGCCATGGCGGAGGCGTTGAGCGTAGCCGTCACGCGCGGCGAGATCGTCGAGTCGACGCACCGCGTGCACGCGGTCGCGGTCAAGGACGGCGAAGTCGTTGCGGCCGCAGGCGACCCTGATCTGGTCGTCTCGCTGCGCTCGTCGGCGAAGCCGATCCAGGCGCTGCTGCTCGCCCGTGCGCGCCAGGATCTCGAGGAGGAGCACTACGCGATCGCCGCGGCCTCGCATTTCGGGACGGAGACGCACGTGGACGCGGTTCGCTCGCTGCTGGAGGCGACGGGCGGCTCCGAGGACGAGCTCGACTGCGGCCTGCAGGACAACCGCCCGCCGGAGCCGGTCTACCACAACTGCTCCGGCAAGCACGCGGGGATGATCGCCGTCTGCCGGGCGCGCGGCTGGCCTGTCGACGGCTACCGCCGCCCCGAGCATCCACTCCAGCAGGAGCTGACCGACGAGATGGCACGCGCGGCCGAGGTCGATCGCGCGAAGGTCGAAACAGCAATCGACGGATGCGGCGTCGTCTGCTTCGCTTTCCCGCTCGAGCGGGTGGCGCACGCGTTCGCAAGGCTCGAGCGGCTCGAGGGCGGCGACACGATCGTCCCCGCGATGCGCGCGCGCCCAGAGCTGATCGGCGGCGAGGGCGCGACCGACACGACGCTGATGCGGACGCTCGACGGCTGGATCGCGAAGGGCGGCGCCGAAGGCCTGATGGCCGCCGCATCGCCCGACGGCCTCGGGATCGCGCTCGAGGTCGAGGACGGCAACTCGCGCGCGCTCCGGCCGGCGCTGTCCGAATTCGCGCGGCAACTCGGGCTCGACCTCTCGACCTTCGCCCAGGTCCCAGTCAGAAACAGCCATGCGGAGGTCGTGGGCGAAGTCCGGAATTTCTAGGAAAAATGTTCCGAATCTGCGAGTTCCTGTGTAACATCCGACCGGTCGAGGGGCGCGCTTGGATCGGGGAGGGCCGGCTCTCGATGTTTTTGTTGTCGAGGTAGTTCCAAGCCGCTACCAGCCGGAGGTCACGTGCTCACCGTCGACATTTCTCTTCCGGACGTCGAGGAGCTCCACAAGCTCGTTCAGGACGGCACCGAGAAGGGTTTCCTCACGTATGACGAGATCGTGGCCGGCCTCGAGGAGGTCGAGCTCACGAAGGAACAGATCGAGGACTTCTACACGTACCTGATCGACCACTCCATCGAGCTGATGGAGGGCGAGAACCACAAGCATCCGCCGCACGAGCAGCCCGCGCTCGCCCCGGAGGAGAAGGGCCCGAAGCTCGACCTGACCGTCGAGCCGAGCCTCGACTCGCTCCGCCTCTACCTGCGCGAGATCGGGAAGGTTCCGCTGCTGACCGCCGACCAGGAGGTCTACCTGGCGAAGCGGATCGAGCGCGGCGACATGGCCGCCAAGACGCAGATGATCGAGGCCAATCTCCGGCTCGTCGTCTCGATCGCGAAGTCGTACCTCGGCCGCGGCCTCTCGTTCCTCGACCTGATCCAGGAGGGCTCGCTCGGGCTGATCCGCGCGGTCGAGAAGTTCGACTACCGCAAGGGCTACAAGTTCTCGACGTACGCGACGTGGTGGATCCGGCAGGCCGTGACGCGGGCGATCGCCGACAAGGCGCGCACGATCCGCATCCCGGTGCACATGGTCGAGAAGCTGAACAAGGTCGTGCACATCGAGCGCCAGCTCGTGCAGCGACTCGGCCGCGAGCCGCGGCCCGACGAGATCGCGGTCGAGCTCGAGATGACGACTGCCGAGGTGCGCGACATCCTGCGCATGGCGCAGCACCCGGTGTCCCTGGAGAAGCCGATCGGCGAGGAGGAGGAGTCCGAGCTCGGGGACTTCGTGCAGGACGAGCAGGCCGAGTCGCCGTTCGACACGGCGCAGGTTCAGCTGCGGCGCGAAGACATCGAGAACGCTCTAGCTTCGCTCCCTCCCCGAGACCGAAAGGTGATCGAGCTTCGCTTCGGGCTCTCGGGCAAGCAGCCGTGCACCCTCGAGGAAGTCGGCAAGGCGTTCGGCGTCACCCGCGAGCGCATCCGCCAGATCGAGAACAACACGCTGAAGAAGCTCGAGTCGCTCCCTGAGGCCCAGGGCCTCAAGGACTGCGTCTAGTAGCACGGGGGAACCCCTGGTTCCCCCGTGGGCCCCCTCCTTTCGTGTCGCTTCAGGAGCTCTAGCGCTCGACGTGCCGGCCGCTGGGTTGGTCGGCGGACGTTCTCGGCGTAGTGAGCCTCCCGCCGGGCAAAGCCCGGCTCCGGCGGCTATTTGCCACTGATCCCAGCCCGTCTAGAACACGGTGCGCGGATCGTCCTCCCGTTAGACCGTTATTTCTTTGCTGACGTCGGCGTTGCTGACGTGCGCATGGAATCAGTCGCGGGGGTTTGCTTCACGGAGCTCTCGTAGCGCGTCGATCAGCTCAGCTGCCTCGTCGTCCGACAACGCGAGAAAGACGCCCTCGAGCGACTCTCCATCTTGATTCGCGATGCGCGCACGGCTAACGCGAGGAGTCCGCGTACGAGCCCGAAAACTCAGGCGGCTTCGCCATCACGCTGACCGGGCGGCCGTCGCTCAGGTAGCCGGCTCGCGGCGCTCGGAAGTCGAGCGTCCACGGCCCGCGGTGGTCGACCGGGAAGCTCAGCTGCTGGCTCTGGCCGGGGAGGACGACGACGCGCCTCGTCATTCCCGGGCCGCTGAGCTGCAGGACCGTCCGCTCGGCTCGCGGCTTCGGCGGGAGCGAGACGGTGAAGCGCAGGACACCGCGGACGAGGCCGTCCGCCGCGGGGTAGACGGTGACGTGCCCGCCGGAGGCGAGCCAGCCGTCGTGGTAGAGCCCTCCGGTGAAGAGCGCGAAGCGGGCCGTCCCCTGCGCGCGCCAGAGGGCGAAGTTCGCCTCGCGGTCGACGAGGGTCGCGTCGGCCAGCTGGGCGCGCACGCCGTACTCGGAGACCAGCAGCGGTCCGCTCAGGGTCTTCGGGCCGGAGACCAGGCGGCCGTCCGAGGCGGCGTGGGTCCTCGGCCAGCCGAAGGCGTCGATCGCGGAGGCGGCGTCGAGGAAGTAGATCCGCTTCAAGGACTCGTTCCAGAAGAGCTGCTCGTGCGCGGCGGCGTGCGGGGTCGCAGGCGTCTCGACGAGCGTCACGTCGCGCAGGCCCGAGTGGTCGACCCACTGCGCGTCGGGCGCGAGCATCGTCGTCTGCACGCCGCGCACGACGTGGCTGTCGAACGCCACCGCGCCGACCGAGGCCACTGCCGCCGCCACGATCGCCGCGACGACCGCGACCCGCTCGAAGGCGGGCCGGAAGCAGACGACGAGCGCGAGCAGCGCGAGCACGCTGGCCCCGATGGCGACCACGAGTGAGCCGGTGCCGATCCCGACCGCCTTCTCCAGGCGGAAGACGGCCAGCAGGAACGGCGAATCCTGCTTCGCATCGCTGATCGTGTAGCCGGAGAGGGGCACGCGCGCCGCGAGCGCGATCAGCCCGAGCGAGCCGGCCGCGACGATGCGGGCCCCGGGCCGGCCGCGTCGCATCCACAGCCAGAAGGCGGGGAACACGAGCGGCAGCAGCACCATCAGGTAGCGCTCCTGGAAGCGGTCGGACCCGTTCGACGCGTAGATGGTCGCCTCGGCGAAGATCGCGACCAGCACGCCTGTCACGAAGGCCGCGTAGGCGCTCTCCTCCCGCGTGCGCGGCCGCGCAAGCGCGGCGGCAAGGCCCGCGAGCGCACCCGGGACGAGCGCGAAGCCCGCGGCGTAGGCGAGGAGCAGCGCGTCGGTCCCGAGCCAGTGCCCGAGCGCCAGCGGCTTGACGCCGACGCTCGTGAGGCCGGAGTAGTAGCCGAGCAGCCGCGACGGCCCGAGCCCGGCGGCGATCCCGAGCGGCGCCGCGTAGAGCAGGATCGTCAGGCGGAAGCGGCGCGCAACCGAGCGCAGCGACCCTCGTTCGACCACGAAGGCGGCGGCGAGGAAGACGACCGGCAGGAAGACGTACTGGATGCGCGCGAAGGTCGCGAGCAGGGCCAGGGCCGTGAAGCCGAGCTGAGCGCGGCGGCTCGGCTGCGAGAGCGCGCAGACGCCCAGGTAGACGGCGCCGAGGACGAGCGGGTAGGCCACGGCGTCGGCGGTCACGAACGAGCTGAAGAAGAGGTCGGGCGAGGCGACCGTGAGCGCGGCCCCGGCGAGGGCCGGCCACGTTCCGCCGCCGAGACGCCGAACCAGCAGGTAGACGGGCACCGCGGCAAGCGACATCGCCAGGGCGTTCTCCGCCTGCGTCAGCCGGTAGGCGAGCGCGGGGTCGTGGACGAGCCAGAACGGCGCGGCGAGCAACGGCTCGAGCAGCGCCGGGAAGTGCGCCGAGTGGCCGCGGATCAGCGGCTTGCCGCTCGCGGCCAGCGAGCGCGCGATCGATGCGTAGATGTACTCGTCGGGAAAGTAGAGCGGCGTGGTGTGGACGAGCGCCGCGGCGAAGCGGATCGCGAAGCTGATCCCGACGATTCCGGCGAGAGCAAGGCGCGCCGGAACCACCGCGGGACGCGGAATCGCAGGCGCGCGAGAGACAGAGACGTCCATCGCCACGAGGGCGGTATCGGCACGGACGGCGTATCCCTTGAAGTAGTGATACTTCGGCCGTGGCCGTTGCTCACGCCGGGGTCGAGAGGGTCGCCTGGCACGTCCGCCTGCGGGAGCCCGCCGTTCGCGGCGCGCAGCTCTTCGCGGCGTCCGGTTTCGCCCTCGCGCAGCCGCTTTTCGACATCCTCGGCAAGAACGCCGAGTTCTTCGCGGTGCGCGGATCGACGCCCGGCGACATCGTCCTGTTCGCCCTCGTCGTCACCTTCGTGCCGGCCCTCGTGCTCTGGCTGGTCGAATTCGTCGTGGGCATCGTCAGCGCGCGCGCCGCGACCGTCCTGCACCACGTCTTCCTCGGCTTCCTCGGCGCGGTCTTCGGCGCGTACGCGCTCAAGCGCGCCGGCCTCGACGGAACCGCGGCGCTGATCGTCGGGGCGGTCGCTATCGGTGTCGCCTTGGCGGTCGCGGTGTGGCGCCTCCGGGCGGCGGGGTCGTTCCTGACCTGGCTCGCGGCGGCACCGCTGGTCTTCCTCGCGCTGTTCCTGTTCCAGTCGCCGACCTCGAAGCTGGTCATCTCGAGCGGCACGGCCCAGGCGGCGGAGATCCGCACCCGCGCTACGACGCCGATCGTCTTCCTCCAGCTCGACGAGTTCCCCGTGATCGACCTCCAGCAGGCCGACGGCGCAATCGACGCGAAGCGCTTCCCCAACTTCGCCAGGCTCGCGGCGAGCTCGACCTGGTACCGCAACGCGACCACCGTCTCGGCCTCGACGACGGTGGCCGTGCCCGCGATCCTGACGGGGCAGAAGCCGAAGAAGGGCGCGCTGCCGATCCTGCGCGACCACCCGCACAACCTCTTCACGCTGCTCGGCAAGCGCTACCACCTCGTCGTGCACGAGTCACAGACCCGGCTCTGCCCGCAGAGCCTCTGCAAGCAAAAGGGCTCGAACGCCGAGTCGCGCCTCTCGTCGCTCTACTCGGACGTGCGCACGGTCTACCTGCACCTGATCGCGCCTCCGTCGCTCGAGCAGCGCCTCCCCGTGATCGACGAGTCGTGGGGCAACTTCGGCGGCAACTCCGGCGACGAGAGTCTCGCGGCGAGCGACTCGGGCGCGCCGCCGAAGGTCGACCTGAGCACCTTCTACCTGAGCCGCGTCCGCGACTTCAATCACTTCGTCGGCTCGTTCAGGAAGCCCGCCCCGGGGCGGCCGACCCTCTACTTCGCGCACATCCTGCTCCCGCACACGCCCTGGCTCTACTTCCCCGACGGCAGGGCCCGCGCGGTCACGAGCACGAATGCGCCGGGCCGAAACGGCGAGCGCTGGTTCAACGGCCAGCTCGCGACCCAGGCCTGGCAGCGCCACCTGCTCCAGGTCGGCTACACCGACAAGCTGCTCGGGAAGTTCATCGCCCGGCTGCACAAGGTCGGGCTCTGGGACAAGGCCCTCGTGATCGTTATGCCCGACCACGGGATCAGCTTCCGCGGCGGCGACCTGCGCCGGCGGGCGACGAAGAGCAACCTCGCCGACCTCGCCTTCATCCCGCTGTTCGTCAAGTACCCGGGTCAGACGCAGGGCCGCGTAGTCGACTCGAGGCACGCGAGCACGCTCGACATCGTTCCGACGATTGCGGACACGCTCGGGGTCACCCTTCCCTGGCAAGTCGACGGGACCTCGCTGCGGAAGGGTGGCGCAGGCTCGGGCGTGGTCGACGTGGCCGGCGTGCGGGAGGGCTATCGCGCGGCGCTCGCCCAGCGGCAGGCCGCGCTCGCCCGCCAGCTCTCGTTGTTCGGAAGCGGCGACTGGGGGACGCGCTTCGACGGCACCGGGCCGTACCGCGACCTCGTCGGGAGCGCCGTGTCGAGCCTCACGGTCGAAGCGGCGCCTTCGGAGTCGGTGCACGTCGACAAGCTCGGGAGCCGGCTCCTGCGCCGCTTCCCCCGCGGCTCGGCACTCGTTCCCTCACCCGTCGTCGGCACGCTCTCGGGCGTGCAGGCGGGGCAACCGCTGGCGCTGGCGCTCAACGGCCGGATCGCCGCGGTCGGCGTCGCCTACCGCAACCCGGGCGGCGGCCCGGTGCGCTTCTCGCTCCTGGCAGGCGAGGACGCGTTCAGGACCGGGCGGAACGCGGTGCGCGCGTTCGTGCTCTCCGGGCCTGCCTCGTCGCCGGTGCTGCGGGAGCTGCGCGTGTCTTTGGGCTAATCGGTCGGCGAGACGTCAGCGCGCTCGTACGGCACGAACAGGCGGCAGTGCGGGCACTTGAACCCCCGCGGGCCCGCCGTGCCTGACGAGACGAGCAGCTCGGCCTCGAACGGCTTGCGGCAATGCGGGCAGACGACCTCGTAACTCGATTCAGCGGTCGAACTGGCCATGCCTCAACCTAGCAACCGGCGCTTGAACGCCGTCGGGCGACCGTCCATAGTGCATGCATGAAGCTGCGGAGCTCCCTCTACCGCTCGGCGCGCATCCTCGGCGACGCGGAGGCGGTCGCCTCCGGCGACCCGAAGCGGATCACGCGGCGCGCCAAGAACAAGCTGCTCGGCCGCACCCTGGGTCGCGCTGGCATCTGGCGCTACCTCTGGCGCTAGAGCTAGGGCGCGAACCGTTCGAGCTGGCGGCCGGCCTCGAGGGCGATCGAGTTCGCGATCCCGGCCTGCCCGTCGTCGAAGCGAGTCCCCTCGCCGTAGACCTCGACGAGCCCCCAGCAGCTGCCCCCGGACGGCATGCAGACCATCAGGAGCGACTCGAAGCCGAGCTTCTCGAGCAGCTCGGCCTCCGTCGGCTCGGGGTCCTCGTCGAGCAGCGAGACGGCGCGCGGCTCTCCGGCCGTGATCACCTCGTGGGTCAGCGGATAGTCGGAAATCAGGTACTCGTGCCCGATGTCCGGCGCCCGCTCGCCGCGTGAGAACTCCACGAGGCTGACCAGCAGGTCGCCGACGACGCGCGAGATCATGCAGGCGGAGGCTTCGAGCGTCTCGGTGATCTCTCGCGAGGCGGTCTCGAGCAGCCCGCGGACGGTCGTCTCGCGGTGCAGGGCAGCGACGGCGCGCTCGACTGGATCGGTCGTCACTTACCCATCCTAGAAGCCGCGGATCTCTGCGTTCGTCCCGATCACGATCAACGGCGCGCTTCGGGGGTTGAGCCAGCGCAGCACGGCGAGCAGCCGGGGCAGGGGCAGAGAGACGCAGCCCAGCGTCGGGCGGCCGGTGCTGACGTGGAGGAAGATCCCCGAACCGCGGCCCGGGACGATCGGGTCGCGGTTGTAGGCGATGACCGCGAGGTTGCGGTACGCGGTCGGCGAACGGGACATGTCCTCGCTCTTGACCCGGAACGGCGGGGTCGAGCCGCAGCGGACGTGCTTGAAGCGGTTGTACCAGGGCGAGCGCGGGTCCTCGACCCACCAGTCGCCGCAGACGATCCGGTGGTAGCGGTACCGGACGCTCGGGCTCGGAGCGAGGCCGTACATGGTCGGCAGGAAGCCGAAAGCCCCGGCCGGCGTCGTGAGGTCGCCCTCGCGTTTCTGCCTCGACGTGCCCCGCTCGCCGAGCCACGCCGTCCAGGGGCCGGCGACCGGCTGCCAGCACGCGCCGGGCTTCCTCCAGAGCCGGAATGACCCTTGCGTGGACGAGCGGCGCGCGGCCACGACGGTGATCAGCTCGCGCGCCGCGCCGGTCGATGCGAGCTGGTTCGCCAGGCTGGGCGGGCACGAGACCGCGGCGCGGTTCGAGCCGGCCGCGGATGCGGCGAGCGCGAGCGGCAGGCAGACGGCGAGAGCGATCCACCTCATCGTCCGGGCAGACTACGCGCGGTGAAGCTCGTCCTTCTCGCCATGCTCGCGCTGCAGCCGCCGTTCGCGCACTCCGTCTCGCACGTGACCGCGGCGCAGCTGCCGTACTCGTGGCACCGCGGCTGCCCGGTCGCTCCCGCGCAGTTGCGGCGCGTGCGGCTCTCGTACTGGGGCTTCGACCGGCGGGCACACACGGGGGTGGTCGTCGTGAACGCGTCTGCGGTCGGAGACGTGGTGCGCGTCTTCAGGCGGCTCTACTACGCGCGGTTCCCGATCCGGCGACTGCGCCCGATCGACGCCTATCGCGGTGTCGACGAGCGGTCGCTCGCCGCCGACAACACCGCCGCCTTCAACTGCCGCTACGCGGTCGCGCCCGGCCCGAAGCGCTGGTCGGTGCACGCGTACGGGTTCGCGATCGACGTCGATCCGGTCGAGAACCCGTACGTGCTGAACGGCCGCGTCCACCCGCGCGCCGGCCGCGCGTACCTCAACCGCTCGAGGATCCGTCCAGGAATGGCGTATCGCGGAGGCCTGCTCGTGAGCGCGTTCGCCGCAGTCGGCTGGCAGTGGGGCGGCCGCTGGACGGCCTCGCCCGACTACCAGCACTTCTCCGCCACCGGCGGCTAGCGGCGAAGCGTTACGGATCGAGGCGAAACGGCGGGTACTCGTCGGTGACGAGCGTGAACGAGTAGCCGATTACGCGGTTGCCCCAGCGCATCACGCCGAGCACGAAGTCGAACAGCCCCCGTGGGTAGCGGCCCGTGAAGAGGATCGCAAACCAGGCGCAGATCACGCAGACGACCGCGGCGAGCCCGAGGAAGGCGAGCACGATGAAGTGCGGGATCGCGAGCAGCACCTTCACGAGCGGCGGCCACCGGTTCAACTCGGCCTGCGCGTCCGGGTAGGGGAAGTCGAGCCGGACCGACTGGTGGTCGTCCGTGGACGGATAGGCGTCGTCCATCAGGGCGAGATAGACGGCGACGCGGCTCGTCGAAGCCAGCACGCGAGTTCCCGTCGTTACCGACCGGCGGATACTTCTCGCGGCAGGCACGGTCCGAGCCCGCAGCGGCCGGGAGGAAAAGGATGCCGCTGGTCGAGGTCGGCGACGAGCAGACGGCCTGGCCGTCGCGGCCGAGGCATGTCCGGATCGGCGATGCCGGCCAGGATCGGGTCGCGTGATCGGACCGCGAAGGCGGTCAGAGCCGTCGGCGGTGCAGCGCGTAGCGACGTCGAACTGGACGGGATGGGCCGCCACGGCTGCTCCCCGCTCTCGGCGAGCGCCGTGCCTGCCGTTGCGAGCACCAGGACGAGGGCAATGGTGCGCACAGCTCCGTAGTTTCCCGCAACGCGCTCGGTGTCCGTCCCGATGGCGGAGCCTGAGGTGTCCGCGACCATGCAGCCATGGGAAGGGTCGTCATCGTCGGCGGAGGCGTCGCCGCACTCGAAGCGGCTCTCGCCCTGCAAGACCTGGCGCCGGAGCTCGCAGACGTGGAGATCGTGGCGCCCGACGAGGAGTTCGTCTACCGGCCGCTCGCGGTCGCCGAGCCGTTCCTCGTCGGCCAGGTGCGGCGCTTTCCGCTCGAGCCGCTGGTCGAGGGCGCCGGAGCGCGCCTGCGCAGGACGAGGGTGACTGCTCTCGATCCGGGCGCCCGGCTCGTCGTGACCGAGGACGGGACGGTCCCGTACGACGCGGTTCTGCTCGCGCTCGGCGCGCGCCCCAGCGAGGCCGTGACAGGCTCGCTCACGTTCCGCGGCCCGCAGGACACCGAGGCGCTCGCGGGGCTGCTCGACGCCGCGCTCGCGGGCGAGGTCCGGAAGATCGTTTTCGCGGTTCCGGCGGGCGTGACGTGGCCGCTGCCCCTCTACGAGCTGGCGCTGCTCACGCGCGAGACGCTGATCGACCGCGGCGCGCTCAACGTGACCGTCACCGTCGTCACACCGGAGGAAGCGCCGCTCGGAATCTTCGGAACCCCGGGGGCCGCCGCGGTGCGCGAGCTGCTCGAGGCGCGCGGAATCGGGCTCCGAACCCACGTGACCCCGCTCTCTTTCGAGGACGGCGTCCTGCGTCTGGCGCCCGAAGGCGGGATCGAGGCCGACCGGGTCATCGCCTCACCGCGGCTCCAGGGCCCGGCGCTTCCCGGCGTGATCGCCGACTGGCACGGCTTCGTGCCGACCGACGAGCATGGGCGCGTCGGTTCCGAGGTGGACGTCTACGCGGCCGGCGACCTGACGCAGTTCCCGATCAAGCAAGGCGGAATCGCGACGCAGCAGGCCGACGCTGCGGCCCAGGCGATCGCCGCCCAACTCGGCGCCCAGATCGAGCCCGAGCCGTTCAGGCCGGTGCTCCGCGGGCTGCTCCTGACCGGGATGGTGCCGCGTTACCTGCGCGCGGAGGCGGGAACGGCCAGGGCCGAGGTCGACACCGAGCCGCTCTGGTGGCCGCCGGACAAGATCGTCGGGCACTACCTCGCGCCGTTCCTGGCCGAGCGGCTCGGTCTCGCCGAGCACTCACTGGCCCACTAGTAGTAGCGAGCGCGCCGCGCGGGCGGCGACGAGGTCCTCGCGCGCACGCAGCACGACCACGCGGACGGCCGAGCCGGGGCGGGCGATCTCGGCGTCCGGCTCCGCGGAGTCGTTTGCTCCCTCGTCGAGCTCGAGGCCGAGGTGAGCGAGCCGGGCGCACACCAGCCGCCTGACGAGAGCGGAGTTCTCGCCGATCCCCGCGGTGAAGACCACTGCGTCGAGGCCGCCGAGCGGGACCGTCGATGCCGCGATGGCGCCCGCGATGCGGTAGGAGAAGATCTCGAGCGCGAACTGCGACGCGTCATCTTCGGCTCGTTCGAGGTCCCGCACGGAGGCCGACCCCGAGAGCCCGAGCAGGCCGGACTCGTGCTCGAGCGCCTGGTCGAGCTGGTCCACGGTCAGGCCGTGGCGTAGCAGGTAGAGGAGGGCGCCCGGGTCGACCGAGCCGGCCCGCGTCGCCATCGGCACGCCTTCGAGCGGCGTGAGGCCCATCGTCGTGTCGACAGAGCGACCGTCGCGCACCGCGGTCACCGAGCAGCCGCCGCCGAGGTGACAGACGACGAGCCGCCCGACGCGAACCCGCTCGCTCGCCCACTGCACCGAGAGGCCGTGGAATCCGTAGCGGCGGATGCCGAGCTCTTCGCGGAAGCGGCGCGGGAGCGCGTACGTGTGCGCCTCGGGCGGGATCGTCGCGTGGAAGGCGGTGTCGAAGACCGCGACGTGCGGGATTTCCGGGAGCAAGCGTTTCGCCGCGCCGATCGCGGCGAGCGCAGGCGCGTTGTGGAGCGGCGCGAGCTCGGTCAGGCCCTCCAGCGCGGCGACCACCTCGTCGTCGAGCACCGTCGGCTCGCGAAAGGCCGCTCCGCCGTGCACGACGCGGTGCGCCACGGCCCCCACCCCGGAGGGCACGTCCTCGAGCGATGCGAGCGTCTCGGCCGACTCGTCGGCGGCGACGAGCGAGAGCTTCAGGCTCGTCGAGCCCGCGTTGACGACGAGGATCGAGCTCAGTAGGGCCAGACCCAGTCGCGGATCTCGGGGTCGTCCTCGCCGTGCTCGCGCGTGTAGGCGCGCGCGCGAAGCCGGCGGTCGAGCAGGTCCTGCCGGAGGCGGCCGCAGGTGCGGGCGAGCCCGGGAACGCGGTCGATCACGTCGATCGCGAGGTGGAAGCGGTCGAGGTCGTTGAGCATGACCATGTCGAACGGCGTCGTGGTCGTGCCCTCCTCCTTGTAGCCGCGGACGTGCACGTTGTCGTGGTTCCGGCGGCGGTACGTGAGGCGGTGGATCAGCCACGGGTAGCCGTGGTACGCGAAGACGACGGGCTTGTCGGTCGTGAAGAGCGCGTCGAACTCGGCGTCCGGCAGGCCGTGAGGGTGCTCCGTCTCGGGCTGGAGGCGCATCAGGTCGACGACGTTGACGACGCGCACCTTCAGCTCCGGCAGGTGCTCGCGCAGGAGCGCGGCGGCCGCCAGCGTCTCGAGCGTGGGGATGTCGCCGCAGCACCCGAGGACGACGTCGGGCTCGCCGTCCTCGTCGTTCGAGGCCCACTCCCAGATCCCGGCGCCGCGGGTGCAGTGGACGATGGCGTCGTCCATCGAGAGGTAGTCGAGAGCGGGCTGCTTCCCCGCGACGATCACGTTGACGTAGTTGCGGCTGCGCAGGCAGTGGTCGGCGACCGACAGGAGCGTGTTCGCGTCCGGCGGCAGGTACACGCGGACGACGTGCGCCTTCTTGTTCACGACGTGGTCGATGAACCCCGGGTCCTGGTGCGAGAAGCCGTTGTGGTCCTGGCGCCAGACGTGCGACGAGAGCAGGTAGTTGAACGACGCGATCGGCCTGCGCCACGGGATCTTCTGGGTCGTCTCGAGCCACTTCGCGTGCTGGTTGAACATCGAGTCGACGATGTGGATGAAGGCCTCGTAGCAGTTGAAGAGGCCGTGCCGGCCGGTGAGCAGGTAGCCCTCGAGCCAGCCCTGGCAGAGGTGCTCGGAGAGGACCTCGATCACGCGCCCCTCGGGCGCCAGGTGCTCGTCGGTCGGCAGCCGCTCGGCCGACCACTGGCGCTCGGTCGCCTCGAGGACGGCGCCGAGGCGGTTCGACTCGGTCTCGTCGGGGCCGAAGACGCGGAAGTTGTCCGGGTTGCGGACGATCACGTCGCGCAGAAACGCGCCGAGAACGCGTGTCGCCTCGCTGAGGCTCGTCGCCGGCGCCTTTACCTCGACGGCGTAATCGCGGAAGTCGGGCAGGACGAGGTCGCGCAGGAGCTCGCCGCCGTTCGCGCTCGGGTTGGCGCTCATCCGGCGCGTCCCGCTCGGCGGCAGCTCGGCCAGCTCGGAGACGAGCCGGCCGCCGTCGTCGAACAGCTCCTCCGGCCGGTAGCTGCGCAGCCACTCCTCGAGGATGCTCAGGTGGGCCGGGTTCCCGCGCACGTCCGCGACCGGGACCTGGTGCGAGCGCCACGTGTTCTCGACCGGCAGGCCGTCGACCTCCTTCGGGCCGGTCCAGCCCTTCGGCGTCCGTAGGACGAGCGCCGGCCAGCGCGGCCGCGCGGCGTCGCCGTCAGCGCGGGCGCGGCGCTGAATCTCGGCGATCTCGTCGAGCGCCTCGTCGAGCGCGCCTGCGAGCTCGTGGTGCACGCGCTCGGGCTCGTCACCGGAGACGAGGATCGGCCGCCAGCCGTAACCCTCCAGCAGCGAGGCGAGCTCGGAGTCGGGGATCCGAGCCAGCACCGTCGGGTTCGCGATCTTGTAGCCGTTCAGGTGGAGGATCGGCAGGACGGCGCCGTCCTTCCGCGGGTTGAGGAACTTGTTCGAGTGCCAGCTCGCCGCCAGCGGGCCGGTCTCGGCCTCGCCGTCCCCGATGACGCACGCGACCAGCAGCTCGGGGTTGTCGAAGGCCGCCCCGAACGCGTGGGCGAGCGAGTAGCCGAGCTCGCCGCCTTCGTGGATCGAGCCGGGGGTCTCCGGGGCGGCGTGGCTGGGGATGCCGCCCGGGAACGAGAATTGGCGGAAGAGCCGCCGCAGGCCTTCCTCGTTCCGGCCGACCTCGGGGTAGAGCTCGCTGTAGGTGCCTTCGAGGTACGCGTTCGCGACGACGCCCGGCCCGCCGTGGCCGGGGCCCGTGATGTAGATCGCGCTCAGGTCGCGCTGCCGGATGGCGCGGTTCAGGTGCGCGTAGAGGAGGTTCAGGCCCGGAGTCGTGCCGAAGTGGCCGAGCAGGCGCGGCTTGACGTGCTCCGGCGCGAGCGGCTCGCGCAGCAGCGGGTTGTCGAGCAGGTAGATCTGACCGACGGAGAGGTAGTTCGCGGCGCGCCAGTAGGCGTCGAGGCGGCCCAGCTCCTCGGCCGAGAGCGTCTCGGTCAGCTCGCCCGGCAGGGTCACGCCCGACGCTCGAAGATCACGAGCACGCTCAGGTGCTCGTAGCCGACGAACCGGTGCTCCGCGCCGGCGGGCACGAACGTCGCGTGACCCTCACGCAGCTCGACGCGCTCGCCCTCGACCTCGAGGGCGCCGTTCCCCTCGAGCACCACGTAGACCTCGTCGTCGGAGTGCGGCTGCTGGCGGTCGGGCTCGGGCGCGACCAGGACGTAGACGCCGATCTCGAGGCCTGCCGAGCGGTGGACGATCTCGTAGCCGCCGTTCGCGGCCGCGAGTCGTGCCTTCACGCCTTCGATGTCGAACGCGTGGGCGGGTGGGAGCGAGCCTTCCACGTCTGGAGCATGCCACTCGCGGCTCACCAGGTTTTCGGCGAGCGGCGCGGAGCGGTCGGCTCGAGGCGGATCCGCGTGTCGACCACGACGCAGCGGTCGGCTTGCGCGATCACCGGGTTCAGGTCGAGCTCGGCGACTTCCGGGAAGTCCTCGGCGAGCGCGGAGAGCCGGTGCAGGAGGTCGATCAGAGCCGCTGCGTCCGCCGCAGGCGCGCCCCGGAAGCCCGCGACGAGCCGTCCGGCCTTGCCGGTGTGGACGAGCTCCGCGGCGTCGACGTCCGTGAGCGGAGCAAGGCGGAACGCGGCATCGCCGATCAGCTCGGCGAGCACGCCGCCCGGCCCGAAGGCGACCAAGCGGGCCGAAGACGGGATCCTGGACGACGCCTGCAAGCAGCTCGGCGCCGCCGCTGACGTAGCTCTGGACGACGACGGGCGCACCGATTCGCTCGACCGCCGCCGCGACCTGCTTCTCGTCGCGCAGGTCGAGCGCGACGCCGCCGCTCTCGGTCTTGTGCGCCCCTGCGGCCGCAGTCTTGACGACCACGGGGAAGCCGAGCTCGCGCGCGGCCTCGACCGCCGCGTCGACCGATGCGGCCTCGCGCTCCGAGACGACGGGAACCCCGTACGCCTCGAGCAGCGCCCCCGCCTGGTCCGGCGAGAGCCATCCTTCCCCGGTCTCGTCGATCAGCCGCCGCGCGGCTGCGCGGTCGATCCGGTCGAGCTCGGGGACGGTGCCGGCCGGCTGGCGCAGCCACTCGGAGCGCGCAACCGCGACGCCGAGCGCGTGGGCGGCCGACTCGGGGTACTGGAACGGGGCGACCGGCGAGCCGGCCTCGAGCAGGCACGACGGAGTCCCTGCCGCGCTCATCACGACCGCGAGCACCGGCTTGTCGGAGCCCGCGGCCTCGACGGTCTCGCGGATCGCCGCAGCGACCTCGTCGGCTCCGGCGACGACCGGCGGGACGAAGAGGACGATCAGCGCGTCGAGCCGCTTGTCCGCGAGCAGCGGCGGGATCGCCTGCGCGTAGCTCGCCGCCGTCGCCGAGCCGAGCATGTCGATCGGGTTCGCGAGGCTGGCGTCCTCGGGCACGAGCCCGGCGAGCGCCGCTCGCGTCTCCTCGCCCGGCTCCGGCAGCTCGAGGCCCGCCTCCTCGCAGGCGTCCGCGCAGAGGATCCCGAGGCCGCCCGCGTTGGTGAGGACGCCGACGCGCGGGCCACTCGGCAGCGGCTGGTTCGCGAGCAGCGCGGTCGCGTCGACGAGCTCCTCCAGCGTGCGCGCACGGAGCACGCCCGCCTGGTGGAAGAGCGCCTCGACTGCTGTATCGGAGCCGGCGAGCGCCGCCGTGTGGGAGCTCGCCGCCTTCGCGCCTGCGTTCGTCGTCCCGGCCTTCAGCGCGAGGATCGGCTTGCGCCGCGCGACCCGCCGCGCGAGGCGGCTGAACTTGCCGGGATTGCCGAACGACTCGAGGTAAAGGAGCACGACCTCGGTCTCGGGGTCTTCCTCCCACCACTCGAGCAGGTCGTTCGAGGAGACGTCGGCCTTGTTCCCGATCGAGACGAAGGACGAGAACCCGAGCCTGCGCTCCGAGGCCTTCTCGAGCAGCGCCAGCCCTAGGGCACCGCTCTGCGAGGAGAAGGCGATCGGGCCGGACGGGAGGGGCCGCGGGCCGAAGGTCGCGTTCAGCCCGAGCGGCGGGATGGCGATGCCGAGGCAGTTGGGCCCGACGAGCCGCGCGCCGTGCTCCCGGACAAGGTCGAGCAGCTCCGCCTGGCGCTGGACGCCTTCGCCGCCGACCTCGGCGAATCCCGAGGAGATGACGCAGACGGCCTTGATCCCGAGCTCGAGCGCCTCCTGCACGCTCTCGATCACGAAGCGCCCGGGCAGGCAGACGACTGCCAGCTCCGGAACCTCGGGCAGCTCGGCCAGCTTCGCGTAGCCGCGCACGCCACCAACGGCCTCGCCGTCCCGGTTGACCGGGTAGGCCGCGCCCTGGAAGTCGGCCGCGAGCACGTTACGGAAGAGCTCGCCGCCGATCGAGCCGCGCCTGCGCGAGGCCCCGACGACGGCGACCGAGCCCGGCGCGAAGAAGGGGCGCAGCGACGCCGTCACCGCTGCGTGGTCGCGCTCGTCGACCCGGGCGCGGTACGTCTCGGTCGCGGCGATCGGGAAGCGGACCTCGATCTCGCCGCCCTCCAGCTCGCGCGCCACCTCGAAGCCGGCGTCGCGGAAGACCTGGAGCATCGGGGAGTTCTCCGGCAGCACCTCGGCGACGAAGCGCTCGATCCCGGTCGCCGCGGCGCGGGTCGCGAGCTGCTCGAGCAGGCGCGTCCCGATCCCGCGGCCCTGGTGCTCGTCGGCGACCGCGAAGGCCACCTCGGCCGAGGTCTCGTCGCGCAGGCGCATGAACTCCGCGACCGCGACGATCCGCTCGCCCGACACGCCCACGAGCACGCCGCGGTCGGCCCAGTCCGGCTCGAGCAGGTGCTCGACCAGGCTGCCGTCGACAGTCCGGATCCCGTGGAAGCGCTGGTAGAAGCTGCGCGCCGAGAGCCCCGAGAAGAACGCTTCGAGGGCGCCGGCCTCCTCGGGGACCGGCGCCCTCAGCCTCAGCGTCGAGCCGTCGCGGAGGATCACGTCCGCCGCGACGGTCTCGAGAGCGCTACGCGGTGGAGCCCGCAAGCGCCTCCTCACGCTCGGTCTGCTCCGGGACGGCCGGAACCGCCTCGAGCACGACCTTGAGCGCGTTCGTGTTCGCCGCGTCGGCGAACGTGTCGTATGCGGCCATCGTCTCGTCGAGCGGGAACCGGTGCGTCGCGAACGGAGTCGCGTCGAGCCGTCCCTCGGCGATCAGCTTCAGCAGCCGCGGGGTGGTGTTGGTGTCGACGAGCCCGGTTGTGATCGTCACGTCGCGGATCCAGAGGCGCTCCAGGTGGAGCGTAACCGGATGGCCGTGGACGCCGACGTTGGCGACGTGGCCGCCCGGGCGGACGATGTCGGTGCAGAGCTCGAACGTCTCGGGGATGCCGACCGCCTCGATCGCCACATCTGCTCCGAGTCCGCCGGTCAGCTCCATGATCCGCTCGGCCGCGTCCTCGACGCTGTTGTCGATCGCGACGTCCGCTCCGAGCTCGAGCGCCTTCTCGAGCCGCGGCTTGGCGGGGTCGATCACGACGATGCGGCCCGGGGTGAACAGCTTCGCGGTCAGGACCGCCGCGAGCCCGATCGGCCCGGCACCGACGATCGCGACCGTGTCGCCCGGCTGCACGCCGCCGTTGAGAACGCCGACCTCGAACGAGGTCGGGAGGATGTCGGCGAGGAAGAGCACGTCCTCGTCGGTCAGCTCGTCGGGCACCTTGTAGACCGAGGTGTCTGCGAACGGCACGCGGGCGAGCTCGGCCTGCAGCCCGTCGATCAGGTGGCCGAAGATCCAGCCGCCGCCGCCCGTGCAGAGGCCGTAGCGCGCCTCCTTGCAGAAGCGGCAGCGCCCGCACGAGGTGATGCAAGAGACGAGCACGCGGTCGCCCGGCTCGAGAGTCGTGACCGCGCCGCCGGTCTCGACGACGGTGCCGACGGCCTCGTGGCCGAGGATGGTGCCGGGCTCGACCTCGGGGACGTCGCCCTTGAGAATGTGAAGGTCGGTCCCGCAGATGGTCGAGCTGTCGATCCGGACGATCGCGTCCGTCGGCTCCTCGATCTTCGGATCGGGAACGTCCTCCCAGGCCCGTTGGCCGGGCCCGTGGTAGACGAGAGCTTTCATGTGGGCCTCCTTTCGCTCGCATGCCACTCTCGCCTCGCGGGGCGGGGATGCCATCGGCGAGGCCACGGAAGCGTCCTGCGGCTTTCCCGCACGACGATCAGGAGCACTGCGGATGCGGCCGCGCCCGAGCCGGTCGATGCTCCGGCGAATGAAGCGAATCGTGATCGCAACCGACGGATCGGCGGGCGCCGGCGAGGCGCTCGAGACGGGCCTGTCGCTGGCCCGGGAGAGCGGCGCGGTTGCGACGCTCGTCTACGTGCGCGTCAAGCCGCTGGCGATCCTCGGCGACCCGCTGTACGAGCGCTCGCTCAGCTCCGAGGTCGCGCAGGCGCGGGCGGTCCTCGGCGAGGCGGCGGCGCTCGCCGAGCAGGCAGGCGTCGAGTTCGAGACGGAGATCCTCGAGGGCGGCCCCGCCGAGCGCGTGGCGGAGATCGCCCGGCTGCGCGACGCCGACCTGATCGTGGTCGGCTCGCGAGGGCGCGGCGCGTTCGCCGGCGCGCTCCTCGGGAGCGTCTCGATGGAGCTCGTGCATCGTGCCGACCGGCCCGTGCTCGTGGCCAGGGAGGGTGGCAGGGCGCGACGCAAGGCGGCGTGAGCATCCGCTCGCGGTAGGCTCACGCACATGGAGGGCGTCCGTCAGAACACGGACCGCTTTCGCGCACTCGTCGAGGCAGGCGTCTCGATCAGCTCCGAGCTCTCGCTCGACGCGCTCTTGCAGACGCTGGTCGAGAAGGCCGCCGAGCTGACGGGCGCGCGCTACGCGGCTCTGGGCGTGATCGACCGCGCCGGGACGCAGCTCGAGCGCTTCGTCACCACCGGCATCGACCCCGGCGCCCACGCCGCGATCGGCGACCTGCCGCGCGGCCGCGGCATCCTCGGCACCCTGATCCGCGAGGCCACGCCGCTGCGCCTGCACGACCTGACGGAGGACCCGCGGTCGGCCGGGATTCCTCCGAACCATCCGCCGATGCACTCGTTCCTCGGCGTCCCGATCGTGCTCCGGGGGGTGCCCTACGGGAACTTCTATCTGACCGAGAAGAAGGGCGGCGAAGACTTCAACGAGGAGGACGAGGAGGTCGTGACCCAGCTCGCGAGCCAGGCCGCGGTCGCGATCGAGAACGCCCGCCTGTACGAGGCCGCGACGAGCTGGTCGAAGCAGCTCGAGTCGCTGAACGAGGTCGGCAACGCGCTCGCGACGCGAGACCGACCTCGACCGGCTCCTCGACCTGATCGCCCGCAGGCTGCGCGAGCTGCTCGACGCGCGAGTCGTCGTCGTCGCGCTTCCCACCGGCGCGAACGAGCTGCGTCTCGCGGCCGTGGCCGGCGAGAACGCAGACCGGCTCGTCGACCAGACGATGACGCGCTCGGGGTCCAAGAGCGGCCGGGTGCTGGAGCGCAGCCAGAGCGAGCGCACCGACTCCGTGCTCGACGACCCGGACGTCGATCCCGAGATCACCCGCCTGCTCGGCGCGCGCACGGGCCTCTGGGTGCCGCTCGTGACGCGCGGCGGGGCGATCGGCGTGATCGCCGCGCACGACAAGCTCGGCCCGGACGCCCGCTTCTCGGACAACGACCTGCGCCTGGCGGAGACGTTCGCGACGCGCGCGGCGGTTGCCGTCGACCTTTCCGAGCGGTTCGAGCGCGACGCCTTCCGGCGCGTGATCGACGCGCTCGAGCTCGAGCGCAGGCGCCTCTCGCGGGAGCTCCACGACGAGACAGGGCAAGCGCTCACGTCGATCCTGCTCGGCCTGCGGGCGCTCGAGGACACGCTGGAGACCGAGGAGTCGCGCCAGGCCACCGCTCGCCTGCGGGAGCTCGTCGTCGCGACGCTGCAGGACGTCCGCCGCCTCGCCCTCGAACTGCGGCCGAGCGCGCTCGACGACTTCGGCCTCGTGGCGGCCGTCGAGCACCTGACGACGACGTTCGCCGAGAAGACCGGGATGAGGGTCGACTTCGGCGCCGCTCTCGGCGACGAGCGCCTGCCGACCGAGGTCGACACGGCGCTCTACCGGATCGTGCAGGAGTCGCTCACGAACATCGTCAAGCATGCCCGGGCGCAACGCGTCAGCATTGCGCTCACCAAGATGGAGGGCTCGGTCAAGGCGGTAGTGGAGGACGACGGGCGGGGATTCGACCCTGCGGCCACGGAGGGCGGCTTCGGGCTGGTCGGGATGAGCGAGCGCCTGGCCCTACTCGGCGGCCGGCTGCGCATCGAGTCGAGCCCAGGCGCCGGAACGACGATCGCGGCGGAGGTGCCGCTGAAAACGCCGGGAGCGGGCTTGAGCACGCGCGTCCTGATCGTCGACGACCATGCCGTGGTCAGGGCGGGCCTGAAGCTGCTCGTCGACGGCCAGAAGGATCTCGAGACGGTCGGCGAGGCCGGCAGCGCGCGCGACGCGATCTTCGAGGCGCGCTCGCTCAAGCCGGACATCGTGCTGCTCGACGTCGTGATGCCCGACCAGAACGGCATCGAGATCGTCCCGCAGCTGCTGAAGGAAAATCCGGAGTCGAAGGTGCTCGTGCTCTCGATGCAGGACGAGCCCCGCTACGTGCGCGAGGCCTTCGAGGCCGGCGCCAGCGGCTACGTGCTCAAGGAGGCGGCCGACTCGGAGCTCGTCGCGGCGATCCGTGAGGTCGCGGGCGGCGGGCGCTACGTCCACCCGGAGCTGGGCGCGCGCCTCGTGGCGGCCGAGAGCGAGGAGCGCAAGCGCGCCGAGGACGACCCCCTCTCCGACCGCGAGCGCGAGGTGCTCCGGCTGCTCGCCCTCGGCCACACGAACCAGGAGATCGCCAAGCAGCTCTACATCTCGGTGCGCACGGCCGAGACGCACCGCGCGCACATCATGCAGAAGCTGCGCCTCCAGAGCCGCGCCGAGCTCGTCCGCTACGCGCTCGACCAGGGACTGCTGGAGGAGTAACCCCGAAACGAGCGGGGCGGGCCTTTCGGCCCGCCCCTTCGCGACGGAGAGAAGTCTCCCCTACGCCTTCGCCGGCGCGTGCGGCTCGGCCGATTCCTTGCGGAACCAGGTGAGCGCGGTGCGCGGGCTCTCGAGGGCCCCGCCCAGGGCGAGGATCCCGAAGCCGATCCCTGCGAGCAGCAGGGCGATGCCGACCACGACGCCGAACAGCGCGAGCTGCGAAGCCATGTAGCTCGAGTTCAGCGCGGTCGTCAGCGCGGTGTAGGTGACCCAGATGTCGCGGCGGCCGTTGGCGACCGGCTGCTGCGTCTTCGGGTCGCTCATCGCCTTCGTCGGGTCGTTCGTCGCGCCCAGCCCGTCCGTGAGCTTGAACGGCGTGCCGGGGGCGGCGATGTAACGGCCCATCTGCGAGTACGTCAGGCCCGAGCTGGCGCCGAACGTGTGGATGCGCATGTACTTGGCGAAGCAGCGCGCGTCCGTGCCGTTGTCGATGACCTTGTTCGCCACGGAGCAGGTAGGCGTCTCGATCGGCGACGCGGTCACCTTCATGCCGTGCGCCTTGTAATCGGCGAACAGCTTGTCCTGCGCGGCCTGGGCCGCCTTGACCTCACCGGCGATGGCGGCCGGGGTCATGTCCGGCGTGCCGGTGATCTGCTCCTGCTTGAGGCTCGAGTTGACGGTCGACTTGCCGTTGAAGCCCATCACGATCGCCGCGATGCCGAACGCGATCAGGACGGCGGCTGCGATTACGCCTCCGAGCTCGAATGCCTTACGCATGGTTCCTTCTCCTTCCGTCGCGGCCGAGCGTTCTTCTCTCCGTCGGCCATGTCTTGCGCAGATAGTCGCGCGGTTCGCCTCCAGCGCCATCCGCGCGGTCGCGGAACGTCCCCGCGGGATTCCCTCGACCACGTTGCGGACAATTCCCTAGCCCTCGACGGCCGCTTGGGCCCTGGTCCCGCGCACGACGAGCACCGGCCTCCGCGCCTCGCGGAGCACGCCGCGGGACACGCTGCCGAGCAATGCGCTCGCGAGCGCCCCGTGTCCGCGGGAGCCGACGACGATCAGGTCCGCGTCGATCGTGTCCGCGTACGCGACGATCTCGTCGACCGTCTCGCCGCGGAGCATCTCCGTCCCCACGTCGATCCCGAGCTCCTCGGCGAGCGCGCGCGCCTCGGTGAGAGGGCTCCAGTCGTAATCGGTCAGCTCGTGTGGCACCGCGCCCGTCATGCCGAACCCGCTCGTCGGCAAGACGTCGACGGCCGGCGCCACGTGCACGAGGACGACCCGAGCGGACTGCTCTTCGGCCAGCTCCAGGCCGAAGTCGACCGCCTGGCGGCTCTCGTCGGACCCGTCGGTCGCAATCAAAATCTTCTTCATCGTGGGCCTCCTTCGGTGGTGGTCCCATCGTCGGCGCGCCGCCTGCAAGCCGCATCGGGCCGCTCTCCGATCGCGCGCGCGGACAACTACTGAGCGCCGATAGGCGCACCTCCCGATGCCGTCACGGCCTCGTGGAGGGAGGCTCTACACCGTCGATCGAAAGGAGCGTCATGACCGCTCGTGCAATGGGCCGCGCCGCCCCGGAGCGGGACGACCGCGATGCGCCTCTACGACGCCGCCTTCGCACCCTCGAGCGAGACGGACGGGCGAGGGAGGCCGCTGTGCCGCGCGCGAAGGCACGCCCACACATCCCGGGCTTCAACCCGGACGCAACGCCCTGCTGAGCCGAGCGTGCCGGCAGATCGGTAGTTCTCCGAAATCGGCTTCACGGAGTGCCCCGATGGAACTTCACCGCCGACGCGGCAGGCTGCCCGTACCACCAAGGAGGAGGTTGTGACATGGCCGTTAGCGTCGAGCCGAGGCCGGTTCTTGCCGAGCCGTCCGCACCTCCAGAGACCCGCGAGTCGATCGTCGAGGCCCGAGCAGTCGACAAGCTCTACGACACCGGCAAGGTCCAGGTCCACGCCCTGCGCGGTGTCAGCTTCTCGGTCTTGCACGGCGAGATGGTCGCGATCATGGGCCCGAGCGGCTCCGGCAAGACGACGCTCCTGAACTGCCTCTCGGGGCTCGACCGGATCGACGCCGGCGAAGTCCTGATCGAGGGCGTCGCGCTCAGCGCGCTCTCCGACGAGGCCCGCACGGACTACCGCGCGAGGCGGATGGGCTTCGTCTTCCAGTTCTACAACCTGATTCCGGTCCTGAGCGCGGTGGAGAACGTGGAGCTGCCGCTGCTCGTGGCGCGGGTACCCGCCAAGGAGGCTCGCCGTAAGGCGCTCGCGGCGCTCGACCTCGTCGGGCTCGGCGAGCGGGCGGCGCACGTCCCGGACGAGCTCTCGGGCGGGCAGCGCCAGCGCGTCACCATTGCGCGGGCACTCGTCAACGACCCGGCGATCGTCTGGGCCGACGAACCCACCGGCGATCTCGACAGCGAGAACGCCGAGGAGATCGTCGAGCTGATGCGCCGGCTGAACCGGGAGCAGGGCCTGACGTTTCTGATCGTGACCCACGACATCTCCGTCGGTCGAGCGACCGACCGGATCGTCCGGATGGTCGACGGCGAGATCGTGGGCGAAGAGCAACTCCAAGCGAGGTGAGTCACGTGATAGCGCGAACGACCATGGTCGAGATCGACCCGATTCGCCTGTCGGTCGGCGAGGCGATCGAGCTGTTCCGGCGCTCGGTCGTCCCGGCGCTGCACGAGCAAGAGGGCTTCGAGGGCGTGTACGTGCTGCTCACGCCCGAGGGCAAGGCGCTCGTGCTGACGTTCTGGGCCGACGAGGCGACGGCGGAGGCCGGCTTGCAGAGCGGCTTCTACGCCGAGCAGGTGGAGAAGTTCGTGACGGTGTTCGGAGCGGAGCCCGGCCGTGCGACGTACGACGTCGTGCTCGCCGATGCGCCCGTGCTGACGGCGAGGTAGCGCCATGACCAAGATCTTCGGACTGCCCGTCGCCGACCTTGCGGTCGTCCTGACCGTCTTGCTCGTGCTGGCCTTGGCCGGCATCACAGTGCTCGCGCTGCGGAACAGGGTCTTCTTCAGGCTCGGGATCCGCAGCCTCACACGCCGCCGCGGTCGCACTGCGCTGATCGTCGTCGGGCTGATGCTCGGCACGACGATCATCTCCGCGGCGCTCGCGACCGGCGACACCATGAGCCACACGATCCGCTCGTCGGCGACCGCCGCGCTCGGACAGACCGACGAGGTGATCGGCGCCAAGGGCATCGACGCCGCGCTCGCGAGCGGAGGCGGCTCGACCGGCTGGAAGTACTTCCCGCAGGGATACGCGGATCGCCTCGCCCGCGACACCCGCGCTTCGGGCCTGATCGACCGCGTGCAGCCGGTGATCATCGAGCCCGTCGCGGTCTGGAACACCACGAGCCGCCAGTCGGAGGCCCGCGTGACGCTGTTCTCGACCGCGAGCGGCCGCGGGCACGGCGTCGGCGAGATTCGCGCCGACGGCCGCGCGGTCACGCTCGGCGGGCTTTACGCGAACGAGGTCTATCTCAACCAGAAGGCTGCGGACAAGCTCGACGCCAGGCCGGGCGACATCCTCCAGGTGCTGTCGGGCGACCGAGCCGCGACGGCGACCGTGAAGGCGATCGTCGCCTCGGAAGGAGTCGGGACCGACGGCGCCGCGGTGCTCATGCGGCTCTCCGCAGCGCAGCAGTTCCTCGGCAAGCCGGGGCTCGTCAAGGCCCTGTTCGTCTCGAACACCGCGGGCGTCTCCGGCACAGACCAGGCGATGCGCGTGCTCGACCCCGCGGCCGGGCGCCTCGGCCTCGAGGCGGACAACACGAAACAGGACGCCCTCCGGCAAGCGGATGCAGGCGGAGCGATGTTCATGTCGTTCTTCACCACGTTCGGCTCGTTCTCGATCGCGGCCGGCATCCTGCTGATCTTCCTGATCTTCGTCATGCTCGCGGCCGAGCGGCGGAGTGAGCTCGGAATCGCGCGCGCCGTGGGAACGCGCCGCAAGCACCTCGTGCAGATGTTCCTCTACGAGGGCCTCGCGTATGACCTGCTCGCGGCTGCCGTCGGCGTGCTGCTCGGCGTCGCGGTCGCCTACGGAATGGTGCTCGCGATGGTCGGCGCGTTCGCGAGCACGGAGGACGTCCAGATCACGTACTCCGTGAAGCCGACGACGTTCCTGCTCGGGTACGCCATCGGCGTGCTGCTGACGCTGATCGTGGTCGCGTTCTCGGCCTGGCGCGTAAGCCGCATGAACATCGTGACGGCGATTCGCGATCTGCCGGAGCCTCTGGAGGGCGGACACCGCCGGCGGCGCTGGGTGCTCGGCGTGCTCGGCGTGCTCGCCGGGGGAGTGCTCGCGGTCGCCGGGGTCGGCGGAGAGGACTCGGTCATCCTCGGGCTCGGTGTCTCGCTCGTGATCTTCGGGCTCGTCCCGATCCTGCGCGTGCTCGGCGTTCCCGACCGGGCCGTCTACACGGGCGCCGGGCTCTCACTTGTGGCCTGGTTCGTCCTGCCCATCAGCACCTGGCTGTTCGGCGAGCTGAAGGTCAACTTCTCGATCTTCATCCTTGGCGGGCTCATGATCGTGATCGGCGCCTCCTGGGCGCTGATGTACAACGCCGACGTTCTGCTCGGCCTGCTCGGCTCGGTCGCCGGGCGCTTCAAAGGCCTCGCGCCGGTCTTGCGGATGTCGATGGCCTACCCGCTGCGAAGCCTCTTCCGGACCGGGGTGACGCTCGCGATGTTCACGCTCGTCGTCTTCACCCTCGTCGTCGGCGCCACGACGTCAGGCGCGTTCACGAATGCGTTCAACGACCTGGACACCTTCGGCGGCGGTTTCGACGTGCGGGCCACGACGTCGCCGGCGCAGCCGATCGTGGACATGCGCTCGGCCCTCGCGCAGACGCTGGGCGCGAGGCCGCGGGACTTCGGCGTCGTCTCGAGCGAGTCCTCGCTGCCTGTCAAGGCGCGCCAGCTCGGGACCGCCGCGAAGGAGGAGTCGTACACGGTCTACGGTGCAGACCCTGCCTTCCTCTCGCACACGACCTACGGCCTGGCCGACCGTGCACACGGGTACGGCTCGGACGCCGCGGTCTGGCGGGCGCTCCGCACGCGCCCCGACCTGGCGGTCGTCGACTCACAGGTCGTCCCGAGAAAGGCGAACTGGGGCTTCGCGATGCTGCCGAAGTTCCAGATCCACGGCTTCTACCTCGAGGACGGCACCTTCGACCCGGTGCACGTGTCGATCCGCGACCCCCAGACGGGGAAGCGCATGAAGCTCACCGTGATCGGCGTCCTCTCCGACAGCGCCCCGCAGTTCATGTACGGGATCTGGACGTCGCAGCGCTCTCTCCGGCCCGTGTTCGGCGACCGCGTGCTGCCGACGATCCACCTGTTCGCGACGGCGCCGGGCGTCGACCCGAAGACCGCCGCAAGGACTCTCGAATCGTCGTTCGTCGGCAGCGGCATGCAGGCCGACGCCCTCGAGGACACCCTTCATGACCTCGTCGCGGCCAACGTGACCATCAACCGGCTGGTGATGGGGTTCATGGGCCTCGGGCTGATCGTCGGTGTCGCGGCGCTCGGGGTGATCTCGGCGCGGGCCGTCGTCGAGCGGAGGCAGCACATCGGCGTGCTGCGCGCGATCGGCTTCAGCAAGCGGATGGTGCAGCTCATCTTCGTGCTCGAGTCGTCGTTCGTCGCCCTGACGGCGATCGTCGTCGGGACCGTGCTCGGGCTCGTCGTCGCGCACCAGGTGATCAGCGACTCGCAGAGCACGCCGAGCTGGCAGAACCTGAGCTTCGACGTGCCGTGGCTGAGCCTCGGGGTGATCTTCCTCGCGGTCTACCTGGTCGCGCTCGCGACGACCTTCCTGCCGGCTCTGCGCGCGTCTCGCATCTACCCCGCGGAGGCGCTGCGGTACCAGTAGCGCTAGCTCTTCTTCGGTAGAGACCGCGCGAAGGCGACCCCGCGCTCGACCCACGCATCGAGCTCAGCGCCCACGACGTGCTCCGAGTCGACGCGCAGCCATCCTGCCATCTGCCGCCCGCGCATCTCCATCGGGTAGGCCGCTGTCGAGGCGACCAGCGCGTCCGACTCGGCAGGGTCGACGCGGACGAGCAGCCCGCCTTGGCCGCTCGCGGCGACGGCCATGTTGCCGCCGACCATGAACCCGAGGCCGCCGAACATCTTCTTCTCCTCGAGGCCGGGCTCCCCCGCAACCAGCTCGCGGATGCGCCCTGCCAGCTCCTCGTCGTACGCCATCCAGCGCTAGATCGTACGCCGCGTTTTGCATCGGTACACGGCGTAAACACTCAGGAGGAGCGAGTAGAGGAGGACGAGATGGCGGAGCTTGTTGCGGACTACGTGCTGAAGCGCCTGCGCGAGTCGGGCGTCCACCGCGTGTACGGCTACCCCGGCGACGGGATCAACGGCTTCCTCGGGGCCTTCGACCGCGCTGACGGCGACCCCGAGTTCATCCAGGCGCGCCACGAGGAGATGGCGGCCTTCATGGCCTGCGGGCACGCGAAGTTCACCGACGAGCTCGGCTGCTGCATCGCCACCTCCGGCCCGGGTGCGATCCACCTGCTGAACGGCCTCTACGACGCCAAGCTCGACCACGCGCCCGTCCTCGCGATCGTCGGCCAGCAGAAGCGCATGTCGCTCGGCGCCGCCTACCAGCAGGAGGTCGACCTGCAGGTGCTCTTCAAGGACGTCTCCGAGTTCGTCCAGGTCTGCATGGAGCCCGCGCAGGCGCGCCACCTGATCGACCGCGCGATCCGCATCGCGCTCGACAGGCGCGGCGTCGCGACCCTCATCTTCCCGGGTGACGTCCAGGAGGAGAAGGCCGTCGAGTCGCCTCCGCGCGAGCACGGCGCGGTCTTCTCCAGCATCGGCTACTCGCGCCCGCGCGTGCTTCCGCACGACGAGGACCTCGAGAGCGCGGCCCGCGTGCTCAACGAGGGCAAGAAGGTCGCGATCCTCGCCGGCCAGGGCGCGTCGGGCGCGAGCGACGAGCTCACCGAGACCGCCGAGCTGCTCGGCGCGGGTGTCGCCAAGGCGCTGCTCGGCAAGGACGTCCTGCCCGACGACCTGCCCTTCGTCACCGGCTCGATCGGCCTGCTCGGCACCACCGCCAGCTACGAGCTGATGAACGGCTGCGACACGCTGCTGATGGTCGGCACGAGCTTTCCGTACTCGGAGTTCCTGCCGAAGGAGGGCCAGGCGCGCTGTGTCGAGATCGACATCGAGCCGAGCCGCATCGGCCTCCGCTACCCGGTCGACGTCCAGCTCGTCGGCGACGCGAAGGAGACCTTGCGTCTGCTCAACCCGAGGCTCGAGCGCAAGCAGGACCGCTCGTGGCGCGAGCAGATCGAGACCCAGATCGACGAATGGTGGCGGGTGGTCGACGACCGCGCGCACCAGGACGGCGACCCGATGAACCCGCAGCGCGTGGTCTGGGAGCTCTCGCAGCGCCTGCCCGAGGACGCGATCGTCTGCGCCGATTCAGGCTCCTCCACGAACTGGTTCGCGCGCGACCTGAAGCTGCGCTCCGGCAATCGCTCCTCGCTCTCGGGGACGCTCGCGACGATGGGCCCGGGCACGCCGTACGCGATCGCGGCCAAGTTCGCGTACCCGAGCCGCCCGGTGATCGCCTTCGTCGGAGACGGCGCGTTCCAGATGAACGGGATGAACGAGCTGATCACGATCAAGCGCTACGAGGACCGGCTCAGCGACGGCCCGTTCGTGTTCTGCGTCTTCAACAACCAGGACCTGAACCAGGTGACCTGGGAGCAGCGCGTGCTCTCGGGCGATCCGAAGTACCCCGGTACGCAGTGGATCCCGAGCATCCCGTACTCGAAGTACGCGGAGCTGCTCGGGTTCAAGGGCATCTACTGCGAGGACGGGGAGCAGGTCGGCGACGCCTGGGACCAGGCGCTCGGCGCGGGCGGCCCGTGCGTGCTCGAGGTCAAGGTCGACCCGGAGATCCCGCCGCTGCCGCCGCACATCACGCGGATGCAGGCCGAGAAGATGGCGAAGGCGATGGTCAAGGGCGACCCGGAGCGCGTCGGCGTGATGGAGAAGTCGCTGCGGGGCAAGCTCGCCGAGTTCAAGGAGTCGCTGCCCGGACGGAAATGACGCGTCGCGACCCGGACCGAGGTGGGCGTAGAGCGGCTCGACGTCTCGGCGTACGAGGTTCCGACCGACGAGCCCGAGTCTGACGGCACCCTCGAGTGGGACTCGACGACGCTGGTCGTGGTCGAGGCGCACGCGGGCGGCAGAGCGGGGCTCGGCTTCACGTACGCGCCGGCGGCTGCCGGCAAGCTCGTCGAGGAGAAGCTCGCGGACGAGGTCGAGGGCGCGGACGCGATGGCGCCGGCCGTGACCTGGGAGAAGCTCGGTCGCGCGCTGCGGAACGCCGGCCGACCCGGGATCGGCTCGATGGCGCTCGCCGCGGTCGACTGCGCGCTCTGGGACCTGAAAGCGCGCCTGCTCGAGCTGCCGCTGGTCGACGTCCTGCCTCGGGCGCACGACTCGGTGCCGCTCTACGGCAGCGGCGGCTTCTGCTCGTACTCGCTCGACCGGCTGCGTGAGCAGCTCGGCGGCTGGCGCGACCAGGGCCTCTCGCGCGTGAAGATGAAGATCTCCCGCGAGCCGGAGCGCGACCCGGAGCGGCTGGACGCCGCACGGGAGGCGATCGGCGACGAGGTCGAGCTCTTCGTCGACTCGAACGGGGCCCTCGGGCGCAAGCAGGCGCTCGACTGGGCGCACCGGCTCCGGCGAGAGTGGGGCGTGAGCTGGTTCGAGGAGCCCGTCAGCTCGGCAGACTTCGAAGGCCTCCGGCTCGTCCGCGAGCAGGGGCCCGGGGGGCTCGAGATCGCGGCCGGAGAGTACGCCTACATGCTCGCCGACTTCCGCAACCTGCTCGGCTGCGTGGACTGCATGCAGGTGGACGTCACCCGCTGCGGCGGGATCACCGGGCTGCTGCAGGCGGCCGGCCTCGCGAACGCGCACGGGCTCGACGTCTCCGGCCACTGCGCGCCGCAGCTGTCGGCGCACGCTCTCTGCGCCGTGCCGAACCTCCGGCACCTCGAGTACTTCCACGACCACGTTCGCATCGAGCGGATGCTCTTCGACGGCGTCCTCGAGCCGGAGGACGGCGAGCTCAAGCCCGACCGCTCGCGGCCCGGTCACGGCCTCGAGCTCAGGCGCGCGGACGCGGAGAGGTACGCCGCGTGAACGTTCCCGCGAAGACCAGGCCCGAGACCCGGATGCGTCCGGTAGCGGGCGGCGAGGTCGACGTACACAGCCTCGAGCAGGCGCTGCGCAGGAGCATCGAGGGCGAGGTCCGCTTCTCGCCCGGCGACCGCGGCCTCTACTCGGCGACGGGTGCGAACTACCGGCAGCTGCCGATCGGCGTCGTCATCCCGCGCTCGGCCGACGACGTGGTCGCGACGATCGCGGCGTGCCGCGAGCACGGCGCGCCGATCCTCTCGCGCGGCGGCGGCACCGGGCTCGCGGGCCAGACGACCAACGTCGCGGTCGTGATGGACTTCTCCAAGTACCTGAACCGGATCGTCGAGATCGACGCTGAGCGGAAGCTCGCGCGCGTCGAGCCCGGCCTGATCCTCGACCACCTCCGTCGGGCCGCCGAGAAGGAGCACCAGCTCACCTTCGGGCCCGACCCCTCGACGCACGAGTACTGCACCTTCGGAGGGATGATCGCGTCGAATTCCTGCGGTGTCCGCTCGGTGATGGCGCAGTTCTACGGCCCAGGCCCGCGCACCTCGGACAACGTCCACGAGCTCGACTACGTGCTCTACGACGGCCGGCGCCTGACCGCGCGCGAGGGCACCTCGGGCGACGAGGAGATCGACCGCAAGCTCATGGATCTCCGCGACCGCTACGCCGACCTGATCCGCGCGCGCTACCCGAACATCCCGCGCCGCGTCTCGGGCTACAACCTCGACGACCTCCTCCCGGAGAAGGGCTTCCACGTTGCCCGCGCGCTCGCCGGGACGGAGAGCACGTGCGTCACCTACCTCGAGGCGACCGTCCACCTGCTGCACAGCCCGCCGGTCCGCTCGCTCGTCGTGATCGGCTACGACAGCGCCGCCTCGGCGGCCGACCACGTGATGGACGTCCTCGAGCACAAGCCGCTCGGCCTCGAAGGCGTCGACGAGCAGCTGATCGTCGACATGACGATGCTCGGCAAGCACAGGGAGGACCTCTCGAAGCTCCCGGACGGCCGCGGCTGGCTGCTCGTCGAGTTCGGCGGCGAGACCAAGGAGGAGGCCGACGAGAAGGCACATGCGCTGATGGCCGACCTGGAGAAGTCGAAGGACCCGCCGAAGGGAATGAAGCTCTACGACGACCCGCCGGCCGAGCAGCACGTCTGGGAGGTCCGCGAGGCCGGGCTCGGCGCGACCGCGTTCCTGCCCGGCAAGCCCGACACGTACGAGGGCTGGGAGGACTCGGCGGTCCCGCCGGAGCGCCTCGGCGACTACCTCCGCGAGCTCGGGAAGCTGACGGACCGGTACGGCTACGAGAGCGCGCTCTACGGCCACTACGGCCAGGGCTGCGTCCACGCGCGCTGGAACTTCGACCTGCAGACGAAGGAAGGAATCGAGACCTACCGGCGCTTCGTCGGCGAGGCCGCCGATCTCGTCCTGAGCATGGGCGGCTCGATCTCCGGCGAGCACGGAGACGGCCAGTCGCGCGGCGAGCTGCTGCCGAAGATGTTCGGGCCGGAGCTGATCGAGGCGTTCCGCGAGTTCAAGTCGATCTGGGACCCGGACTGGAAGATGAACCCGGGCAAGGTCGTCGACCCCTACCGGATCGTCGACAACCTCCGGCTGGGCACCGACTACGCGCCGCCGAGGGTGAAGACACACTTCACTTTCAAGCACGACAACGGCTCATTCGCCCACGCGACCACGCGCTGCGTCGGGATCGGCAAGTGCCGCCGGACGGACTCCGGAAGCAACGTCATGTGTCCGAGCTTCATGGTCACGCGCGAGGAGAAGCACTCGACCCGCGGCCGCGCGCATCTGCTCTGGGAGATGCTGAACGGCGAGGAGATCGAGCTCTGGAAGGACGAGGACGTCTTCGACGCGCTCGACCTGTGCCTCTCGTGCAAGGGCTGCACGAACGACTGCCCCGTCAACGTCGACCTCCCGACCCTGAAGGCGGAGTTCCTCTCGCACTACTACTCGGGAAAGCTGCGGCCCCGCACGGCCTACGCGTTCGGCCTGATCGACCAGGCGGCCCGCGTCGCCTCGAAGGTCCCGGGGCTCGTGAACTTCGTCACCCAGACCCAGCCGTTCGCGACCGTGGCCAAGGCAGCGATGGGCGTCTCGCAGAAGCGGCACATCCCGCCGTTCGCCTCGCCGACGCTGAAGGAGTGGTACGCGCACCGGCCGCACCGAAACGGCGGCGGACGGCGCGTGATCCTCTGGGCCGACACCTTCACGAACTTCTTCCACGCCGAGATCGGGATCGCGGCGGTCGAGGCGCTCGAGGACGCGGGCTGCAACGTCGTCATTCCCGAGCTCCATCTCTGCTGCGGGCGGCCGCTCTACGACTACGGGATGCTCGACCTCGCGCGGCGCTACGCACAGAAGGTGGTGCGCGAGCTGCGCGCCGAGATCCGGGCCGGGACGCCGGTCGTCGGGATCGAGCCGAGCTGCGTCGCCGTCTTCAAGGACGAGCTGAAGAAGCTGATGACCTTCGACGAGGACGCCGAGCGGCTCTCGAAGCAGACGTTCCACTTCGCGGAGTTCCTGGAGAAGATCGAGTACGAGCCGCCGCAGCTCGCGGGCAAGGCGCTGCTCCACGGCCACTGCCACCACAAGGCGACCGGCGGGATCTCGCACGAGCAGAAGCTGCTCGAGCAGATGGGCCTGGACGTCGAAGAGCTCAACTCGGGCTGCTGCGGGATGGCCGGCGGCTGGGGCTACGAGCCGGGCCACTACGACGTCTCGATGGCCTGCGGCGAGCGCGTCCTGCTGCCGAAGGTGCGCGACGCCGCTCCCGAGACCCTGGTCGTCAGCGACGGCTTCTCCTGCCGCTCGCAGATCGAGCAGGGCGACACCGGGCGGCGCGGGCTCCACCTCGCGCAGGTGCTGAAGCTCGCCCGCGAGCGCGGCGGGATCCCCGCCTATCCGGAGCGGGACCTCTACGAACCGCCGAAACAGGCGCCCAAGGCGCGCCGCGCGCTCCAGCTCGGGGCGCTCGCGGCCGCTGCGGGCGCTGCCGTTCTCGCGGCGAAGACCTTGCGCTGAGCGGGTCGGGCGGCGGCCCCCGCCTGCGCAAGGGCCGCCGCGGTGGGAGAGATCAGAAGCGGCTTGGGAACTGCTTGATGATCCCGGTGCTCAGCATGCCGGCCATCTGCAGGATCTCGGCGTGGACGCGGTCGTAGGCCTTGACGTCCGCGCTCCAGTTGCCTTGCAGCCGTGCGACCGCCTCGTCGGTGGTCAGTTGGAGGTGGCGCTTCATCATCGAGTCCATCTCCTTCAACGGCCAGTTGTGCGGGTTGGCCGTGCTCAGGAAGACCGCGATCTGGTGCGCGTTCGCGTACCACTTGGCGAGGTCGCGCTGGAGCTTGGCGTTGTCGCCGGCCTTCGCGTCCTGGAGCACCGGCACGGCCTCGAGGATGTGCGTCCGCAGCAGGCTCGTGAGCTTCTTGCCGGCGGCCGCTCCGTAGTACGGCTTGATCGCGTTGCCGATGTCGGCCTGGTTGCGGAGCAGCCGGCCCTCGGCAGTCTGGAGATCCGGGAGATTGGCCGCGAAGTCGACGATCACCATCCGCGTCCAGGTGATGTGGTCCTCCCAGAGCTTGTTCATGCCCAGGCGGAGCTTCACGGCCTTCGCCGAGGCGCCCGTCTTCGACATGGACATGTTCATGTTCATCTTCATCGGGTCGGCGCCGCTCGCGTGCCCCGCTGACAGCAGCAGCACGAGCGCGGCGCCGAGGGCGGCAAGTCCTCCGACAAGGGAGAGGCGTGCGCCGGATCCGAACGACATTGGGGTTCCTCCTCGCTAGACAGTTACTTCGGACTCCTTTGTGTCGGCGCGCGCTTCGGTCTTACGCCGGTAAGGACCGCGGGCCCGGTGACACAAACGAGTCGTGAGAGCAGAGATGACCGTTGATTCGGAGCAGCACGAAGTTCTCGTCTGGAGGCAGGCGCAACTGGTCGAGGCGGGCTTTCCCGCGCCGCTCGCGCACGCGCTGGCCGCCGACGGGCACTACGACCTGCACGCCCTGATCGAGCTCGTGGAGCGCGGTTGCGCGCCGGAGCTGGCGGCGCGAATCTTCGCGCCGCTCGAGGAGGCCGCGTGAGAGCCGCTACCGTTGAGCGCGCCGTGGAATCCCCGGTCGATCTGCAGGCCCCGACCCCCGACACGGAGTCGCGCGAGTGGCTCGAGGGCCTGCGCGCGGAGGACCCGGCAGCCGTCGCACGCCTACACGCGCTGCTCGTCCGGGCCGCGCGCTTCGAGGTCGCCCGCCGCCGCCCGACCCTCCCGCACCTGCGCGGGAACGAGTTGGACGAGATCGCGCTGGAGGCGGCCGACGATGCGCTGATGAGCGTGCTCCGGCGGCTCGGCGACTTTCGCGGCGCGAGCCGCTTCACGACCTGGGCCTACAAGTTCGCGCTGCTCGAAGCCGCGGTGAAGCTGCGCAAGCGCGCCTGGCAGGGCCGGGAGATCCCGCTCGAGCCGGAGACGTGGAACCTGTTCACGAGCAGCGGGCTCGAGCCCGACGCCGAGGCCGAGCAGGGCGAGCTGCTGTCGACGCTGCAGCGGGCGATCGCCGAGGCGCTTACGCCGCACCAGCGCAAGGTGCTCGTTGCGCTCGCGCTCAACGGCGTCCCGATCGACGTGCTCGCGGAGCGGCTCTCGACGACGCGTGGCGCGCTCTACAAGACGCTCCACGACGCGAGGCGCAAGCTCCGCAAGTACCTGGAAGAGACCGGGCTGCCGCTCGAGTCATGGCTGGAGGAGGACAGATGAAGCGACCCGAGCTGAAGCAGGCTCTCGGCCGGCTACTTGGGCCGGGCGAGCCGGAGGTCGGCTGCGACGAGTGCTTCGAGCTGCTCGACGAGTACGTCGAGCACGAGGTGGCCGGCCGCGACGCCGACGCCGCGCTGCCGGGCTTGCAGGCCCACCTCGCGGGCTGCCCCGCCTGCCGCGAGGAGCACGAGAGCCTGCGCGCGCTCGTCGGCGGCGAGCAGGCGCTCTAGGGCGGCGAGAGCAGCCGCTCCTCGTCCAGGCGCACGGGGCTGCGGACGGCGACCGAGATCTCGCCCTTGGGCGTCCACGGTCGCAACGGGAAGACCTTCCGCAGGGGTCCGCGAGTGTCGAACTGCGTGCCGATCACGTTCCCGGTTGCGGTGGAGAGCGAGCCCGCGTGTCTCCAGAGGTCCTGGGCGACCTGGTCGTTGGCGAACCACACCCGGGAGAGCCCGTTCGAGCGCAGCTCGCGGTCGCGCGGGATGACGCGCAGGAGGAGGTTCAGCGCCCGGATGGTGATCGGAACGTGCTCGAAGACGAGCGACGCCAGCCGCCCGCCTTCCTGCAGCTGGTAGCCCCCCACCAGGCGACCGTCCTCGACCGCGACGACGTAACGCTGGAACCGCTCGCCCGCCAGTGTTCGTTCCGCGCGCTCGCGGAGCGACGTCCCGGTCTCCGGGGTGCGGAGGTTCCAGCCGTCCTCGAATCGCGCGAGGCCTGCCGCGGCCTCGTCCCATTCGGCGTCGTCGCGCGGCTCGCGGAACTCGAGGGCCGAGCGGGGCGGGCGGCCGGAGGCTCGAAAGCCTGTCAGGACCAGCTTGCCGTAGATCTGGGTCGCCCACTTTCTCGCGTTCGCGATCGAGCCCTCGTTGCCGTGTTGGATCGCGGCGACGACGACCGTTTCGGGCGTCACGCGCTCGAGGCGCCATTCCGTCAGCGCCGTCGCCACGCCGCGGCGGCGGTGGTCGGGGTGGACCATCAGGCTGCTCAGGACGGCGCCCGGATAGGCCTTGCCCTCGACCTCGGTATCGCCGTGGATGATCTGCCCGCCGCCGATCAGCCGGCCTTCGCTCTCGGCCACCACCCATTCCAGCTCGGGCATGAGCTCGGCGAAGGCCTCGACGGGATTGCGGAGATAGCGCGGCTTGACCGGGATGCGGCCGGTGTCGGCCGTTACCGCCGCCAACGCCGCGATCTGCTCGAAGTCGTCCGCGCGGGCGGTCCGGAGGACGAAATCGCCGGCCATCGACCTATGCTACGCCGCCCTGAACGACCTCCAGGAACTGATCGACGCTGCGGTTGCCGACGGCGCCGCGCCGGGAGCGGCCGCGCTCGTGTCCCGCGCCGACGCGGTCGAGGTCGCGAGCGCAGGCGAGCTCGAGGCGGACTCGATCGTCCGGATCGCCTCGCTGACGAAGCCGATCACCGCGGCCGCGGTCATGCTGCTCGTCGACGACGGCGTCATCGCCCTCGACGATCCGGTCGAGCGCCGGCTCCCCGAGCTCGCGTCTCCGAAGGTCGTGCGCACCCCGCAGAGCCCGGTCGACGACGTCGTCCCGGCCGAGCGCCCGATCACGGTCGAGGACGTGCTCACGTCGCGGGCCGGCTGGGGCTTCCCGGACGATTTCACGCTTCCGGCGGTCACCGAGCTCTTCGCCAAGGTGCCGGTGTTCGGGCCGCGGAAGACCCCGGACGAGTGGCTGGCCACGCTCGCCGAGGTGCCGATGCTGCGCCAGCCCGGCGAGGCGTGGCTCTACAACACGTGCTCCGACATCCAGGGCGTGCTGGTCGCGCGAGCGTGCGGGGGGACGCTGCCGGACTTCCTCGCCGAGCGCATCTTCGAGCCGCTCGGGATGGTGGACACGGGCTTCTACGTGCCGGCGGAGAAGCTCGACCGGCTGCCTCCGTACCACTTCTCGCCCGAGATGCCGATCGACGACGAGCTCTGGAAGGCGCCGCCGATGTTCCCCTCGGGCTCGGGCGGCCTCGTCTCGACGCTTGCCGACTGGCACCGCTTCGGGGCGAGCCTGCTCTCCGGTGGGCTGCTCTCGCCGGAGTCGACGCGCCTGCTGATGACCGACCACCTGACGCAGGAACAGCGCGACGCTTCGACGCTCTTCCTCGAGGGCCAGGGCTGGGGCTTCGGCGGTTCGGTCGCGCCCGACGGCCGCTACGGCTGGGTCGGCGGCACGGGCACGAGCGCGCACGCCGTGCAGTCGACCCGAACCGTCGGGATCCTCTTCACCCAGGTGCAGATGGCCGGCCCGACGCCCGTGCCGCTCATGCGTGAGTTCTGGCAGTACGCGTTCGGCTCGTCGTAGAGAGTCGCCCAGTCGCAAGTAAGGGACCCCCGCCACAGCCGGCTGAGCTAGACGTCGCCACTCGATTTATGCAACAATAGTGTTGCATGACAGAAGCAGTGGCGATTCGAGCTAGACGAGCGCGTTCGCAACGCCGCGATCCAGGTGCTGGGCGAGCACGGCTGGGACGGCCTGACCCTCGAGCGCGTTGCCGAGGCCTCGGGCCGGGCGCGCTCGACGCTCTGGCGCCAGGGGCTCGGCCGGGAGGCTCTCGTCGAGGCCCTCCTCGGCGCGCTCGCCGACGACTTCCGCTCGACGATGTACCCGGTCCTGACCGTCCGGGGCTCGGGCCGCGACCGGTTCGCACGCGGGCTCGAGGCGCTGTGCGAGGTCATCGAGCGCCACCTGCCGCTGCTCCTCGCCACGGACGAGGCCTTCCACCAGGCAGCGCCCGGCGGGCCCGCGTCGTACCTCGACCCGTTCGTCCATTTTCTCCGCGAGGGCGCGCAGGACGGATCGCTCCCGCTGGGCGACGAGGACCCCACGGACACCGCCGACCTCGCGTTCAACGCCGTCGCGTGGACTATGCGCACCTGCGCGGCAGGCACGGCTGGCCGGCGGAGAAGGCGCGGGCGCGGGTCGTCGGGCTCGTCCTGGACGGAATCGCCGACCCCCAAGAGAAGGAGGAGAGATGAGCACCATGACCCTGCCCTACCGCGAGCCGCTCGTCCCGCGCGACCCCGGCGAGCGCCAGATCCCGGAGCCGCCGCGGCGCGGCGAGGAAGGCGGGCCGCCCTGCGGCATCTGCTCGGGCAAGACGACCCCGGCCGTCTGGTCGGACGACAACTGGACGCTGCACCCGCCGGTCGGCGGCAGCCTGCCGGGCTCGGTCTGGCTCGCAAGCCGCGTTCACGTCGACTCGTTCCGCGACCTGCCGCCCGACCTTGCGCGGGAATTCGGCGTCGTCGCGGCCCGGATCGAGAACGCGATCCTCTCGCTCGGCGAGGTCGGCTCGCGTCCACCTGTACCGCTGGGGCGACGGCGGCGCGCACTTCCACGTCTGGTTCCTGCCGCGCCCGCTCGGGATGCTCGAGGCTTCGGGGATGATGCTCCCGATCTGGGAAGACGCGCTCCCGAACGTCCCCGACGAGGAGCTCGCCGCAGCCGCCGAGCGGATCGCGGCCGCGATGGGATGACGCCCGGAACGCTCGCCCGAAGGCTGGGCACCGGAGACGCCGTCGTCATCGGGCTCGGCTCGATGGTCGGCGCCGGGATCTTCTCGGCGTTCGGCCCGGCAGCGGACGCCGCGGGCAGCGCGCTCCTCGCCGGGCTCGCGCTCGCCGGCGGCATCGCCTACTGCAACGCCGTCGCCTCCGCGCAGCTCGCGGCGCAGTACCCGACCTCGGGCGGGACGTACGTCTACGGGCGGGAGCGGCTCGGCGAGTGGTGGGGCTTCGCGGCCGGCTGGGCGTTCGTCGTCGGCAAGACGGCGTCGTGCGCCGCGATGGCGCTGACCTTCGCCGCGTACGCGGTCCCTTCCAGCACCTGGGTGCAGCGGCTGGTCGCCGTGGCGGCCGTCCTCGCGCTCACCGCCTTGAACTACCGGGGCATCTCCCGCACCGCGCAGGCCACCCGGCTGCTGGTGGGCGTCTCCCTCGCCTGCCTGCTCGTCGCGATCTTCGCCATCGCCACGAGCGGTGAGACGGACGCGGGCCGGCTTGGCCACTGGCCGTCGCTCGGCGCCGGAGGGCTGCACGGCGTCCTGCAGGCCGCGGGCTTCCTCTTCTTCGCCTTCGCCGGGTACGCGCGCATCGCGACGATGGGGGAAGAGGTGCGCGACCCGGCGCGGACGATCCCGCGTGCGATCCCGATCGCCCTGGGGATCGCGCTCGCGCTCTACGTCGTGGTCGGCGTGGCGGCTCTGGCCGGCGCCGGGCCCGCCGCACTTGCCGCGAGCACGAAGCCGCTCGCCACCGCCGTGGACGCCGTCGGGTCCGGGTGGGCGTTGCCCTTCGTCCGGGTCGGCGCCGCGGTCGCGAGCCTCGGCGCGCTCCTTGCGCTGATCGCCGGAGTTGGGCGGACGAGCCTGGCGATGGCGCGCAACGGCGATCTGCCCCGCTTCCTCGACTCCGTGCACCCGCGCTACCGGGTGCCGGACCGCGCCGAGCTTGCCGTGGGCGTAGCCGTTGCCGTCGTCGTCGCCGCGAGCGGCCTCCGCAACGCCATCGCGTTCTCCTCGTTCGGCGTGCTCCTCTACTACGCGATCGCGAATGCGTCGGCGTTCACGCAGCCCGCGAAACGGCGGCGCTGGCCCAGGGCGCTCAACGTGATCGGGTGCATCGGCTGCGTCGTCCTGGTCGCCGCTCTTCCGCTGTCGGCGATCGCCGTCGGCTCGGCCGTGCTGGCGGTCGGGCTCGCGGGCCGGGCGGTCGTCACCGGCGGTAGCCTCGCGCCGTGGCGCCGCTCGTCCTCACCCGCTCGCAGATCCTCGCCTTCAGGCGACGCGTAGCGGCGCTCGACGAGCGGCTTCCGCCCGGCGCGGCCTCGCTCAGGCGCGCGGCCTGGGCGGGCCTCACGGACAGCATGCCCCGCGCCGCGCTGCTCTCCATCCACGCGCGCGTGCGCGGCACCAAGCCGTCGACCTGGGAGCATCCGTCGCTCGTCCAGGTCTGGGGGCCGCGCTTCAGCGTCTACGTCGTGCCGGCCCGCGACCACGCGATCTTCACGGTCGGCCGCTACCCGGACGACGCCCGCGGCCGCCGCGTCGCGGAGGAGATGGCCGAGCTGCTGCAGCGGCACCTCGGAGAAGAGCGGATGACCGACCGTGAGGCGGGACGGCGCGCAAACGTGGGGAACCGCATGCGCTACGCGACGACGACCGGCACCGTCCTGATCCGCTGGGAGGGCGCGCGGGCACCGGTCATCTGGACCGTGCCGCGGCCGGAGATCGACCCGCTCGAGGCCCGCCGCGAGCTCGCGCGGCGGTACCTCCACGTCTTCGGCCCCGCGACGGTCGCGGCGTTCGCCAGGTGGGCCGGGATCGGCGCCCGCGAGGCTGCGAGCGCGTTCGACGGGCTCAGCCGGTCGCTCGCGCCGGTGCGGACTCCGATCGGCGAAGCCCGGATCCTTGCGCGTGACGAGCAGGCCCTCCGCGAGCCCGCAGGCCCGCCCGCCGCAGCGCGCCTTCTTCCGAGCGGCGACACGTACTACCTGCTCCACGGAGCCGATCGCGAGCTTCTCGTCCCCGACCCGCTCAGCGCGCCGAGCTCTGGACGTCGCGTGTCTGGCCTGGCGCCGTCCTCGTCGCCGGCGACGTGGTCGGGACGTGGCGGCGTGACCAGGGAAAGCTGACCGTCCACGCATGGCGCCGGCTCTCCCGCGTCGAGCGCGGCGCGGTCGAGGCGGAGGCGGCGTCGCTGCCCTTGCCGGGAGTCCAGGGAGAGATCACCGTCCGCTGGGAGTGAGGCTTCGCTATACTGAACCTAATGGTTCAGTATTCACCGACCGTCGACCGCGCCTTCGTCGCCCTGGCCGACCCCACGCGTCGGGCCGTCCTCGAACGGCTCGGCACCGGAAGCGCGACCGTGAGCGAGCTCGCCGAGCCGTTCGGGATGTCGCTGACCGGGATGAAGAAGCACATCAGGCTGCTCGAGGAGGCGGAGCTCGTGACGACGGAGAAGATCGGCCGGGTTCGCAGGTGCGCCCTCGCCCCGTACGCCTTCGAGGGCATCAGCACGTGGCTGCAGCGGCTCGACCGGTTCGCCCAGGTTGTCGAACGCACGAAAGGAGAACGATGAGCCCGACCAAGAAGAAGGAAGGATTCAGCGCCGAGGAAAAGGCCGCCATGCGAGCGCGCGCCAAGGAGCTGAAGGAGGCCACGGAGGGCGAGGAGGCGGTGCAGGCCGCGCTCGCGAAGATGACCCCGGCCGACCGCGCCCTCGGCAAGCGGATCCACGCGATCGTCAAGAAGACCGCTCCCGACCTCACTCCGAAGACCTGGTACGGGATGCCTGCGTACGCAAACAAGGACGGGAAGGTCCTCGTGTTCTTCCGCGACGCGGCGAAGTTCAAGGAGCGCTACGCGATGCTCGGCTTCCAGGACAACGCCGCCCTCGACAACGGCTCCATGTGGCCCGTGGCGTACGCGCTGACGACGAAGCTGACCAAGGCCGACGAGGCCAAGATCACGAAGCTCGTCAAGCAGGCCGTGAGCTGACGGTGAGCGAGACCACGGTCACCACCCCGAACGAGCACGAGATCCGCGTCGAACGGGTCTTCGACGCGCCGCGGGCGCACGTCTACTCCGTCTGGACCGATCCGGCGCTGATCCCGGAGTGGTGGGGCGACGGCACCGTCGTCGAGGAGATGGACGTCCGTCCTGGAGGGAGCTACCGCTTCCGGACCGCGTTCGGGCTCGTCGAGGGCGAGTTTCGCGAGGTCGAGCCGCCGGCGCGGCTCGTGCAGACGTTCCAGAACCACCTGCAGACGCTCGAGTTCGAGGATCTCGGCGAGCGGACGAAGCTGACGCAGACGATGCGCTTCGAGACGACCGAGCAACGGGACACGACGATGCAGTACGGCGTCGAGGAGGGCGCGAAGACCGGCTTCGCGCGGGTCGACGCGCTCCTCGAGAAGCTGAGGGCCTAGCCCAGGATCTCTTCGACGAGCAGGCGGTCGCTCAGCGCGTGCGCGTCGCGGCGGCCGAAGTTCGTCGTCGTGATCACCGCGACGAGCTCGCGGCCCGGGAACACGTGCACGCGGTTCCCGCCCATGCCCGTCATGAAGAAGGTTCGCTCGCCGGCGTGCTCCTTGAGCCACCACAGGTAGCCGTACTCCGTGTCGTCGTCGATGCGCGCATGCGCCCGGATCGACTCGGTGACCCACTCGCGTGGGACGAGGCCCTCGCCTTCCTTCAAGTAGAGCTCGCCGAGGCGGAGCAGTGACCGGCTCGTGAGCTCGAGGCCGCCTGCGGTCGAGGTCTCGCCTCGCGGCGTGTGCTGCCACTCGGCGCGCTCGATGCCGAGCGGATCGAAGAGCTCCCGCCGGGCGAAGTCGGAGAGCGGCTCGCCGAGCGCCCGCTCGAGCGTGATCCCAAGCGCCACGACGCCGGCGGTGCAGTAGCTGAAGCCGGTCGTCTCGCGCAGAGGCAGGCCGAGCGCGAAGCCGAGCCAGTCCTCCTGCGGGTACATCAGCTCCTCGTTTCCGGGCGACTCCTCGTCCCAGTCGTTGCACTCGAGGCACGAGCTCATCGTCAGCAGCTCCCGCAGCGTGATCGGCGGAGCCGGCTCGCCGAGCAGATCCTCGAGGCGCGCATCGACGCCGTCGACGATCCCGCGCTCGATCGCGATCCCGAGCAGCATCCCCGCGACGGTCTTCGTGCACGAGCGCGTGTTGCGCAGCGTCTCGGCGTCCCCCTCCGCGGTACTTTTCGACGACGATCTCGCCATGCTCTGAGACGACGACGCTCGTGATCTGCCCGTAATCAGAAAGGTTCACAGGTCTCAAGCACTAGCAAGGAACGCCAGGACTCGCTCTGTGAGCAGCGCGGTCGCGGCGGCGTCGTAGGCCGGGAGCGACGAGTCGGCAAAGAGGTGCTCCTCCCCGGGGTAGAGGAAGAGCTCGGCCTCGTCGGCCGAGGCGACCAGGTCCCGGGCGGCCTCCAGGTCTTCCTCGAAGAACTCGTCGCCCTCCTTGCCGTGTATCTGCACAGGGACGCCTTTGGGCCACGCGTCCCCGAACTCCGAGACCGGCAGGCAGCCGCACATGAGCAAGGCCCCGCGGGCGCCGGGCTGCGTTTGCGCGAGCTGCTGGGCGACCATCACCCCGAACGAGAAGCCGGCGTAGACCGCCTCGGGGCCAATCCCCCCGGCGGCGGCCACTCCGCGCTCGACCAGCGCGCCGAAGCCCGCCTCGCGGGCGAACGCAAGTCCGTCTTCGATGGTCTCGAAAGTGCGCCCGTCGAACAGGTCCGGCGTGTGGACGGTGTGCCCCGCCTGGCTCAGGTCGTCCGCGAAGGACTGCATTCCCTTCGTGAGCCCCTGGACGTGGTGGTACAGCACGACCTCGGTCATTCCGATCCCTCCTTGGCGATTGATCCAATAAGTTGGAACATTCCGCGATGTTAGCCTATTGACGCCGTGGCCGCCGACTCAACTCCACCTGACTACGATCTCGCCGACCGGATCGCGCTCATCGAGCCCTCGCAGGTGAAGGCGATCGGCCACCCGCTGCGCACGACGATCCTGGGTCTCCTTCACGAGCGGGCGGCGACGGTCAGCGAGCTCGCCGTCGCACTTGCCCGGCCCAAGAGCACGGTCGCGCACCACGTCAAGGTGCTCAACGAAGCCGGCCTCGTGCGAGTCGTGCGGACTCGGCGGGTTCGGGCGATCGAGGAGCGCTTCTACGGCCGCACCGCACGGATGTTCTACGTCAGCGTCGAGCGGGGCGCGGACGGAGACGAACTGCCTCTGGACTTCAACGACTTCGAGGTCGCGGCGCGCGAGTCGGCAGCGGCCTACATGGACGGGAAGCTGTGGGGCTTCATCCGGCATGCACGGATCTCCGAGGCTCAGGCGTCGGAGTTCTGGCAGCGGATGGTCGAGCTGGTGGCCGAGTTCGACCGGCTCCCGCGGTCGGGCGAGACCATGTACGGCTTCGCCGTCGGCGTCTATCCCACCGACCAGCCGACGCTACCGGCCGACGCGGGCTAGAGCTTAAGGGGGTACTTCTGTCACCATCTGCGGAAGAGGGATGGTGCTCGAGATCGTCGCGAGGGATGCGGAGATCGCCTCCGTCCGCGCTTTCGTCGAGCGAACGGGCGACGTGTCCGGCGCGCTCGTGCTCGAAGGAGAGGCCGGAGTCGGCAAGTCGACGCTCTGGCTTGCGGCGGTGGAGCACGCGCATGCCTGCCGGGTCTCCGTGCTTTCAGCCCGGCCGGCGGAGGCCGAGCGCGGGCTTGCCCACAACGGTCTGGGCGATCTCTTCGACGACGTCCTCGACGACGTCCTGCCCGCGCTGTCCCAGCCGCGGCGACGCGCCCTCGAGACGGCGCTGCTACGCGAGGAGGCCTCGGACGATTCCGTCGATCAGCGCGCGCTCGCTGTGGCGGTGCGCGACGCACTTCATCTGCTGGGGGAGCGCTCCCGCTTGCTCGTTGCGATCGATGACGCTCAGTGGCTCGACGCGCCCACGTCGAGCGCGCTCGCGTTCGCGCTGCGGCGGCTAGAGGGGGGCTCTGCTCGGCTGCTGCTCGCACGCCGGCTGGAGCCGACGGAGCTGGAGCGCGCGCTCGGCGCCGAGCGCGTCGAGCGGATGCTGGTGGGCCCGCTGAGCGTCGGCGCGTTACACCGGCTCCTACACGATCGTCTCGGCAAGCCGTTTGCCCGGCAGACGTTGCTTCGCATCCACGAACGATCGGGCGGGAATCCGTTCTTCGCGTTGGAGTTGGGCCGCACGCTCGAGGCGGACGTCAGCCCGCTCGATCCATTCCCGGTCCCCGAGACCCTCGACGAGCTTTTGCGCGCACGGCTCGCCGGACTTCCCGACGGCACGCGCGACGCGCTTGGAGTCGCATCCGCGCTCGGTACCCCGCCGGTTTCTCTGCTCGAGCGGGCGGGGGTCGCGGCCGACGCGCTCGAGCCGGCTGTCGACGCGCACGTGATCGAGCGCGAGGGCGGGACGATCCGGTTTACGCATCCGCTGCTGTCGTCGGTGCTCTACAACGATCTCGGCGCGCGGCGCCGAGGAAGTGCACAGAACGAATTGCGGCAGTCGCGGACGACCGCGTGATGCGGGCCCGGCATCTCGCGCTTGCGTCGGACGGCCCCGACGCTGCGACCGCGGCGGTGCTGGATGACGCAGCGACGATCGCCGAGACTCGCGGCGCGTCTGCGAGCGCGGCCGAGCTGGCGGAAGCCGCGCTTGCGGCTGACCCCGGATACAGGACGCGCAGCGAGCGCCGACGTCGCGCGCTTGCCGCTGCCCGCGCGCATCGCGTGGCAGGCGAGTGGACTGCGAGCACGGGCGATTGCCGAGGACCTCCTCGAAGACCCCGAGATCGGTGAGCTGCGCGCGGACGTGCTGCTGCTCCTGGCCGAGCTGGAGAAGCTCGACCGGGCTATCGCACTGCTCGAGGAAGCGTTGCAGGAATCAACGTCGCGACCGGCGCTGCAGGCGAGCATTCAGTGCCGGCTTGCGTGGGCGGCCCGCTTCACCGAGGGGTTCGACGTCGCGTTCGAGCATGCCCGACGCTCGCTCGAGCTCGCCGAGGATGTCGGCGACGACGCCCTCCGCGTGCCTGCGCTCGTAATGATGGCGTTCCTCGGTTCGGCAGTCGGCGACCCGCAGGCCTCGAGTTACGCGGGCCGCGCGCACGAGATCGCGATCGCGAACGGCAGCCCGCCGCTGGTGCAGCGGGCCCGCCTCGCACTTCCCGATTTTCTGGGAGCGGGCGCCGATGTCGCCGTCGACCGCGCGCTGCTCGAAAGCGTGTACGAGGAGTCCAGCGAACGTGACGAATTGATGGCAGCCGAGGCGCTGGATGGATTGGCGTGGCTCGAGCTTTGGGCGCAACGGTGGGAGCTCGCGGCCGACTACGCCGAGCGCGCGTACGACCTCACGACCCAGTACGGCCTCGAGGTGCCGTGGGCCCACCTACCGATCGCCATAGCCGCGGCCTACCGCGGCCAGCTCGAGCTCGCGCGCGACACACTCCGAGCGGTCGCTGCAGCTCGGCGAGGAGCAGTTCGGACAGCACACGCCTGTTCATCTCGGGACGCTCGGCTTCGTAGCCATGCAGGGCGGCGACCCACAGGTCGCCTTGCGCTGGTTCGCCGAGGCAGAGGCGGTGACCACGCGGTTGGGCTGGCGCAGCGCAGTCCGTCGCTGGTGGGTCGGCGACCAGGTCGAGGCGTTGCTCGCGGTCGGCCGGGTGGACGATGCGGTGCGAGTCCTCGACGCCTGGGAGGGCGAGCGAGCCGTGGGCGACGAGCGAACACCCGCGCACGTGACGCGCTGCCGCGGTCTCGTGGCCGCCGCGCGCGGCGATGCTGTCGAGGCCGCATCGTTGCTCGAGGCAGCGGTCTCCCAGCACGATCGAGCGGTCGACGCTTTCGGCCGGGGCCGCGCGCTGCTCGCGCTCGGCGTCGTTCGCCGGCGTAATCGGAAGAAGCGCTCCGCTCGCGAGGCGATCGAGGCCGCGCTCGCCGACTTCGAGCGGCTCGGCGCCGCGACGTGGATCGAGAAGGCGCGCGCCGAGCTCGGCCGGATCGGCGGCCGCACGCGCGAGCGCGGGCTGACCGCTGCCGAGCGCCGCGTTGCCGCACTTGTCGCCGAGGGGCGGACGAATCGAGAAGTCGCCGCCGCGCTCTTTCTCGGCGAGCGCACGGTCGAGACGCATCTGACCCACGTGTACGCCAAGCTCGGCGTCCGGTCGCGCGCCGAGCTTGCACGCGTCTACAGGGCCGACTCCGAGTCCGCGGAGCAAAGTTCGGGGGGACTCACGATTTCAAGCTGAGCCCGGCCGCCTAGCGTCGGACGGGTGCCGAGCTACCTCGTCGAGACGCTCCTCGTCCGTGGCGCCGCTGGAGAGCGCCACGCGCGCGAGCGTCGCGCATGCTTGGCCGCCGAGGCGATGACGCGGGAGGGGGCACGCGTCCGCTTCGAAGGGTCTATCCACGTCCCCGAGGACGAGATCTGCTTCTTCACGTTCGCGGCCTCGTCAGTCCGCGAGGCCGCGCTGGCCGCTCAGCGGGCCGAGCTCGCAGCCGATCCGCGTCGTCGAGGCCGTTCCGTCCGGAAAGGAGACACAGTGAAATCCGAGATTGTTCTTTCTAGTCGCTCTCCTGGGAGCGGTCGTCTTTCTCGGCGTCGGCTCTGGCGTCGGCGCGACACCGCCGCCGGCAACCCAGTGCTGGCCCGCGGCGAACTACCCTGCGGCGACAACGCCCGTCGCCTTCTGGAGCACTGAGGCCCGGTGCGCGATCGTTCCCGCCGGGCCCGGCGGGGTCTTCGGCTCGGAGAACTTCGGCAACAAGTTCCCGGGCGAGGCGGCCGTCTACATGGGCATCGTCCACGTCGCCATCTACGACGCGGCGGTGGCGATCGACGGCGGCTACCAGCCGTACGCGCCGACGCCTCCGGCGCCGCCGGACACTTCGCCCGAGGCCGCGGTCGCGACCGCTGCATACGCCACGCTCACTGGGCTGCAGCCGGCGCTCGGCCTGAGCCCAGCGCAGCAGGCGATCCTCGACGACGACTACCCGCCGTACCTGGCGGCGATCCCGGACGGGCCAGCGGCGGAGGCGAACGGGATCGCGGTCGGCTCAGCAGGCCGCCGAGGCGGTGCTGGCGACTGCGCGTAAACGACGGCCGCGGGTGCACCACGACGCTCGCAGGACCTCGAACCCACCGCCACCCGGGCCCGGCGTCTGGCAGCCCAACGCCACAGGCCTCGTGCTCGGGCTGTGTCTCCCCGGCATGCGGCCGCTCGCGCTCCGGAGCGCGCTCGCAGTTCCGGCCCGACGGCCCGAACTCGCTGACCGAGCCAGGCGTACGCCGACGACTTCAACCAGGTCAAGGACCTCGGCCGCGTCGACAGCACGAGCAGGACGCCCGAACAGACGAACGAGGCGCTCTTCTGGACCGACCACGACATCCGCCAGTGGAACGACGGCATGCTCGCGCCTCGCCGCACGACCGAGGCCTCGATCTCGTGCAGACCGCCCGGATGCTGGCGATGGCGCACGTCGCCGGCGGCGACGCGATGATCGCCTGCTTCGACGCCAAGTACCACTACTGGTTCTGGCGCCCCTACCAGGCGATCCAGCTGGCGGACACGCGACGGCAACCCGGACACGGTCGCCGACCCAACCTGGCAGCCGCTCGGAGCGACGCCGAACTTCCCCGAGTACCCCTCCGCGCACGCCTGCCACAGCACCGCCGTCGTCCGCGCCCTGGATGCGTTCTTCGGCACCGACAAGGTCTCGCTCACGCTCGACAGCCGAGCGCCCGGCGTGACCGACGAGGACGCGCACCTACCGACCGCCTCCACGACGTCGTCAAGGACGTCGACTGGGCGCGCGTCCTCGTCGGCTTCCACTTCCGCAGCTCCGACCTGCAAGGGCTCCGCCCTCGGGCGCAAGGTCGGACGCTACGTCGCCCGACCACTACTTCCAGCCGCTCGGCTGAACACGCTTGTTGCCGCTCCCCCTCGTGTGTCGCGAGGGGGAGCGGCAAAGATTCTCCGCTACGGGAGGTAGTAGTTCGGGTTCGGCATCTTGAACGTCTTGTCCGCAAAGCCGCCCAGAAGGTCGCTGAACTGGTCGCCGATGTCGGCGACGACGTTGTAGCCCTGCGACTCGATGTACGCGCGCGTGCCGGACTTGTACTGGATCGTCGGGCACGACTGGCCGGCCTGGATGAACGACGCACAGAACTGCGGCATGTTCAGGTAGGCCGGGTACTGGCCGATCGGCGGCTTGGTGAACAGGCCGTCGCTGAACCCGCCGTGGCCCGTGTCGATCGGCGTCGGCGGCACGTAGCCGGCGTCGGCCTCCGGGACGGTCTTCCCGTTGAGCGTGACCTGGTCGATGGGCGGCAGCCCGGCCGCAGTGTCGTCCTGCAGGTTGGCGACCGTCGCCTGGTGCTGGGAGTCGCCGCGCCCCGTGATCCAGAAGATCGAATAGCCCAGGGCGTGCGCGTGGTTGGCCAGAGCGACCATCCCGGGCGTCGCCGGGAACATGTTCCCCGTCCACGACCCGTTCGTCAGTCCGACGAAGATGGCGTTGGTGGCCGGGTTGAAGTCCCAGTTGCTGTAGAGCTCGTAGTTCCAGGTGGTCAGCGTGGTGTCGTCGACGTCGAGCACGAGCGCCCGGTTCGCCACGTGCCTTCGCGCGCCGAGCCAGTTGTCGGCCTGGTCGGCGACGGACTGCGCCTCGGCCGCGTAGTTGCTTCCCAGGTTCAGCGGCGCGTCCCAGGCGCCGTTGGGACCTGTGGCGGCGCCCGGTGCGCCGTAGTAGTTCTTGGCCCACGCCCGGGCGACGTCGATGTTCGTGAACTGTGTCTCGGACTGCGGCGTGAACGTCAGGTCCGCCGGGTGATTCCCGCTCGCGGCGATCGCCGCGGCCGCCGCGAGCGCGGCGACGACGAGCCCGATTGCCAGCCACAGCGCATGCCGCGGCCTCGCGAAACGCTTCATGAATCCTCCTTCGTAGACTCCTCTCCCTGGCCGCGGATCCTAGTACGAAGGACCGCTCGCCTCGCGCTCATCGCGCGAACAAGCTCAGGCGCTCTGCGGCTCGGTCGGAATCGTGTGCGCGGTGGCTGCCGCGGCCGCGGCGAAGTCGACAGCCTTCGGCTGCCGCTGGTGGTGACGCGCCATCAGCAGGGCGACCGCTATCCCCAGCGCGGCGAGGATCGCCATCACGAGGCACGACCGTGAGAGGGCCGTGGCAAGGGCGTCCGCGGAGGACGCTCCGCTCTTCTGCTGATCCACCGTCACCGAGTTGTAGACCGTGGCGATGGCGGCGACGAACAGCGAGCCGCCGATGTAGCGGGCCATGTTCGAGATGCCCGACGCCTGGCCGACCTGGTCCGCCGGGACGGCGGACGTCGAGGCGGACGAGGCCGGCCCGTTGGAGAGGCCGAGGCCGGCCGCGATCACGGCCAGCGGGACGATGAAGGCTGCGTACGCCCAGGACGCGTGGACGAACGCCAGAACTCCGAAGCCGATCGCCGAGAGCCCGAAGCCGGCGACGATCGCAAGCCGCGTGCCGATCTTGACCGCGATCGGCGTGATCAGCGGGGTCACGAGGATCATCGCCGCGGCGGCGGGCAGGGTCGCGAAGCCGGTCTCGAGCGCGCTCATGCCGAATGCGCTCGGATTCTGGAAGTAGAGGCTGAGGACGTACATGAGCGCGTTGATCGTCCCCGCGACGATGAGGATCGTGAGGGTGGCTCCGACGAGGATCTGGTTCCGGAGCAGCTTCAGGTCGACGAGCGGCGCTTTCACGCGGCCTTCGACGACGACGAACAGCAGGGTGCCTATCACGGTGACGACGAGGCACCCGATCGTCGCGACCGACGTCCAGCCCCAGTCCGCGCCCTCGCTCAGGGCGAGCACCAGGGGCACGAGGATCACGGCGATCAGGATCGTGCCGAGGAAGTCGATCGATTTCGAGCGCTTCGGATCGCGCGATTCTGCGACCTTGAAGAGGGTCAAGGGCACGCACGCGGCAGCGATCGCGGCATCGAGCCAGAACAGGCCCTGCCACCCCGAGAGGTCGACCAGGACGCCGCCGATCAGCGGGCCCAACGCGGCTCCGGCGGCCGAGGCGGCGCCCCAGATCGTGATCGCCTTCATCTGGCCGGCCCCCGACGCAGCCACAGAGAGGAGGCTCATCCCGCAGGCGAGGATCGTCGAGCCCGCGGCGCCCTGAATCATCCGCCCGGCGATGATTCCGCCTGCGCTGTCGGAGAGGGCGATCAGCACGCACGAGGCGATGAACAGCCCCAGGCCCGCGAGAAAGACGCGCCGGCGGCCGAGAACGTCTCCGAGCGCGCCCGAGGTGACGATCACGGCGGCCCCGACGAGCATGTAGCCCGTGACCGCCCACTGCAGCTGCGCCACCGGCGCGCCGACGTCCTTGCTCATCGTCGGCAGCAGGATCGTGACCGCCGACGTGTTCGCGTTCACGACGAGCGCCGAGATCGACGCCGCCGCGAGGACGCCCAGCCCGGCGGCGCGGTCGGCGACGCCCTCGGCCGCGATCGCACTCATCAGTGGAAGACCGCCACGATGCCGATTCCGACCAGGGCCGTACTGATCCAGGCGACCTGGAGCGGTAACTGGAAGGAGTGGTCGATGACGCGTTTGCCGAGCGTCGTCGTCCCGGTCGTGTCGGCCTCGGCCGCGGCGATCTGCGTGCCGTTCGCCGGCAGGAAGAGCACGCCCGCGACCGCGGTCCACATCGCGATCATGTAGCCCGCTCCGATCCCGAGCGCTAAGCCGAGCGGGATCATCGTTCTCGTCGCCGCCGACTGGCTGGTCGTCAACGCCGCGACCGCGAAGATCGCGACGGCGATCATGAACGGCCACTTTCCGGCCAGGTCGCCGAGCGCGGAGACGATCGCGTCCTCGTTGCTCGCGATGAACGTGTCTGCCATCCACGCGATCCCGAAGAGCGCGATCATGGCGACCATCCCGGAGCGGAAGATCGACATGCCCGGGATGTCGGCTGCCTTGACCTTCGCGAAGACCAGGATCAGCGCGGCGGCAGTCAGCATCACCATCTGGATGATCGGGGTGACGGCCAGCGGCTCGACGCCTCCGCCTTCCTCCGCGGCGACCGTCGGCCGGATGCCCTCGAAGAGGCCGAAGATGCAGATCACGAGCACCGCGCCGAGGAAGATCGCGACGCTTCGCTTCGCGTACGGCATGAGCTTGATCTCGCTCGAGGGGGCCGGCTGCTTCACGAGGCCCGCGTCGAGCCGGCGCCGGTACTCGGCGTCGTTCTCGAGGTCCACGCCGTGACGGCTCATGACCAGCGACATCACGAAGATCCCGACGATGCTCGCCGGGATGGTGATCAGGAGGACGTCGACGAGGTTGTAGTGGTAGACCTCGACGAGCGGCAGGATCGTCGCCATCGCGGCGGCAACGGGGCTCGAGGTGATCCCGAACGCTGAGGCCACCGTCGACCCGGCGAGCGGCCGCTCGGGCCTGATCTTGTTCGCGAACGAGACCTCGTTGATCACCGGGACGATCGAGTAGAAGGTGTTGCTCGTCCCGGTGAGGATGCAGAGCAGGTACGAGACGTACGGCGCGACGAAGTTGATCGACTGCGGGCGCGCGCGCAACGCTTTGCTCGCGATCATCACCATGTAGTCGACCCCGCCGGCAGCCTCCATTGCGGCCGCGGCCGAGATCACCGCGATGATGATCAGCATCGCGTCGAAGGGCGGTTCCCCGGGGTCCAGGCCGAAGCCGAAGACGAGGATCAGCGTGCCGACGCCGCCCCAGAGACCGAGGCCGACTCCGCCCGAGCGGACGCCGAGGGCGATGAAGCCGATCACGAGGAGCCCCTCGATCGCGATCAGGATCCAGTCGCTCGTGCTCGTCGTGGTGGAGGCGGGCTCTACCGGCGGCGCCGCGGTGGTTGCGCCCTGCGCGCCGGTGGTTCCCGTTGCCCCCACGCCACCGGTCGCGCCCGTCGCTCCCGTCGCCCCGGTTGCGCCCGTTGTCGCGGTCGTCCCGGTCCCCGCCGCGCCGGAGTTGTGCGGGCTGAAGGTCGAGACGGCGAGGAAGCCTGCGGCGGCCAGCAGCAGGCACGCGATCGTGATCGTCAGTGTCCGCTTCACGGCTGCTTCCCCAGCAGGCGGCCGCAGTTACGGCTGGTCAGCGCGGCACCGACCTCCGAATCGAGAGCCGCTGCCTTCTTGAACGCCGCTCGCCCTTGGACTGCCGACGCTGCGAGCGCCGTGACCGGCGGAATGAGGGACGCGAATGCCTCCGACACCGATGTCGGCTTTTGCTTGATGTGGCCCTTCGCGACCCGGAGGTTGTGCTCGGTCTGGTCAGCCCAGTCGCGCAGGATCGCCGCGGCCCCCGCACCCTGGCTCGTGTCCGGAATGCCGGCGCGCTTGAGGCCTTCCTGCAGCGTTTCCTGCGTCGCGCTGATCGCGCTATCGACGGCGCCGTGGATCGTCACGACTTCCTCCTGCGCGTCACCCGTGTAGCCGTCGCTACGCCGCGCGGCCCAGTTGTTGTGGCGCAGTTCCTCGCGGATGTCCTTCAGCTGACCCTGCCAGGCGCCGACGGTCCCGCAGACGTCGTCGGCCCATTTGCTGGCGCGCACCGTCTCGCCGCTGTGATCGCGGCCGTTGCCGGCGGCAATGCCGGTGGCGGCCATGATCACGATCACGCCGAGGACACAGGCGCCGGCGATCGCGAGCGTTCGCATCAGGCTTCACCTCCAGGCTTCGAGAGCTCATCGACGACGCCGACCACGAGCCGCCAGAAACGCTCTACGGTCGGGATGCTCACCCGCTCGTCGGGGGAGTGCGGCGACTCGATCTGCGGGCCGAACGAGATCATGTCGAGCCCTTCGACCTTGTCGCCGATGACCGCCGTCTCGAGGCCGGCATGCACGGCGGTGACGATCGGCGGCTCGCCGAACAGCCGCTCGTACGCCCGCTTCGACGCTGCGAGCGCCGGTGACTCGAGGTCCGGGCGCCAGCCGCCGTAGTTGTGCTTCACCTCGAGCTTCCCGCCGGCCAGGCGGGCTGCGGCGTCGAGCGTCCCGATCACATCGGGCATGGCCGAGTCGTTCGAGGAGCGCGAGAGGCTGTGCAGCGTGAGCGTGTCGCCTTCGGTGATCGCCTCGCCGAGCGAGGTGCTCGTCTCGACGAGGCCGTCGAAGTCCGGGCTCATCGCGAGGGGTCCCGTCGGGACGAGCGCGACCGCGTCGAGCAGGGAGGCCGTGGCCTCCTCCGTCCAGGCGTCGCCCGCGGCGTCGGCCGCGTCGACCGTCACCGAGATGCCGGCGTCCGTCTTGGCGTAGGCGTCCGCGATCGTCGCGGCGGCCGACTCGATCGCCTTGCGCAGGTCGTCCTCGGAACCGGCGGCCACGGAGACGACGGCGTGCGCGTCGCGCGGAATCGCGTTGCGGCTCTTGCCGCCGTCGAGCGAGACGAGGCGAAACGGCACCGTGGCATACGCCTCGCGCAGCGCCCGGCCGAGCACCTTGACGGCGTTCGAGCGGCCGAGCTGGATGTTGGTGCCGGAGTGCCCGCCGAGGCCTCCGCTGACGGTGACGGCCAGCGTCACGGCGTCCGACTCGAGCCGGCTCTCGCTTCGAGGCAACCCGGATCCACGTGTCGGTGCTCCCGGCACAGCCGACGGTGAGCCTCGCGTCCTCCTCGCTGTCGAGGTTGACGAGGATCGAGCCGTCGATCAGCCCGCCGTCGAGCCCGTTCGCGCCCTCGAGGCCGACCTCCTCGGCGACCGTCATCAGCAGCTGGAGCGGCCCGTGCGGGAGCGAGGCGTCGTCGACGAGCGCCATCATCGCCGCGATCGCGACCCCGTCGTCCGCGCCGAGCGTCGTCCCGTTCGCGGTCAGCCAGTCACCGTCGACCTCGAGCTCGATCCGGCCCTCGGCCGGATCGTTCGGACTGTCCGGCTGGCGCTCGCAGACCATGTCGAGGTGCCCCTGCAGCACGACCGTCGGCGCCGACTCGCGCCCGTCGGTCGCCGGGACGTCGAAGACGAGGTTGCGCGCCGCGTCCTGGCGGATCCGGTAACCGTGCGCCTCGCCCCAGGCCTTCACGTACTCGATCACCGGCTCCTCCTGGCGGGACGGCCGGGCGATCGTGGTGAGCCGCTCGAAATGCTCCCAGAACGCAGCCGGCTCCACGCCCGCCAGAACCGATGTCTTGGCCGCCATACCGTCCTCCCGGTCTCGAGAAATTGCGTCGCCATTCTCGACCAGGCTCTAGTTGTCCGCCCTCATCCCAACTGGATGAACATAGGGGCGGCGCTTCACGCGCTCCGCTAGAGGGCTCCGTCAGGCGGACGCCGGTGCGATCACCACCTCTTCCGTGCTGTCCGTGCGAGCGTCGGCTCGGAGAATCGGCGCCGACGGCCGGAAGCCCCAGATCGTGCAGTAGACGCCGAGGAAGAGCTCCCACAGCCCCTCCGGGATCGTCGCGAGGCCCTGGAACGTGCCTGCGCCGTGGCCTCCTCCGAACATCACGACTGTCCCGGAGATGATGATCAGCGGCCCACCCACGAGCCCGAGCCAGGTCGCGAGCCGCGGAACGAGCCCCGTGCGGTACATCATGTAACCGAGGATCAACCCGTTCCCCCAGCCGACCACCCAGCCCGGCCCGAGCTGGAACGTCCAGTCCTTGATCGCCGCGAGGGTGTAGGCGACGGTGCCTTCGGAGGCGCCGGCAGCCTCTTGCTGCAGCGTTGCGAGCCCCAGCATCGAGACGATGCCGACGAGGATGAACGTGGACTCGAACAGCCTCGCCGTCACGTAGCCGATCGACAGCTCCTCGAACTGGCGCCTCATGATCGGGACGATCACGACTGCCGTTCCGATGTTCGCGATGATCAGCAACAGCTCCAAAAGCGCGCCGAGGTAGATCCGGTTGACGTTCCCCGCGCCGGCGACGAAGCCCACTGGGTGACGGAGGGCCGGCTCGAAAAGCAGCAGCGCCGGGATCGACGTGACGAACGTGATGAGGTAGAGCACGCCGAAGACTCGCGCCCTCTTCTGGTCCAGACTCATGTCGGACCTCCTTCCCCGGCGCGCGGCGGCGGGCCCACCCCACGGCCACGGTCACCGGCTAGAAGGCGAATTTATGCGCTACAAGCAGTACTGCCTATAGGCCGACCGACCCATCTTTTCAACTCGGATTTGCGGCTCGCGAATTACGAGCCGGAGAAGAGGACGGCAGCGACGGTCGCCGCCCCGAGCACGATGCCGGCGGCCGTCAGCGCTGTCGCAACTCGCGCGTCGAGCGGCTCCCAGTCTCCGCGCCGAAGGGCGTTCTCGACCGCGCGCTGCCGGTGATGCCCGTAGTAGATGAACGCGACGCCGAGCAGCGAATAGCCGACGCCGAGCAGCTCGAACGGCCAGGAAGCGCCGCTCGAGAGTTCGGGCACGAGCTTGCCGGCAGCAAGCCCGACCGCGAGTGCCGTCAGGCCGCTCCGCCACCACGCGAGGTAGGTCCGCTCGGTCGCGAGCCGTGTGCGACGTGTGGCGTCTTCAACCTCCACGTCGGCATGAAACCACGACTCGGCGCGCAGCAGCGGCCGGCTCGACGCGTCGGTCACGCCTGTGCTTGAGCCGTGCGCTCGCGCTTGGCGCGCGACGCCAGCGTCTGCCGCTTCGATGCCGACAGCTCGACCTTCCTGAGGCGAAGCGACTGCGGCGTTACCTCGACCGCCTCGTTTTCCCGGATGAACTCGAGCGCCAGCTCGACCGACAGCGGCCGCGGCGGGATCAGGCGCACGAGCTCGTCGCTGGCAGCGGCGCGCATGTTCGTCAGCTTCTTCGGCTTCGAGGCGTTCACGTCGAGATCGTTGTCGCGCGCGTTCTCGCCGACGACCATCCCTTCGTACAACTCGTCGCCGGGCGCGATGAACAGCGACCCGCGCTCCTGCAGGTTGGCGATCGCAAACGCGGTCGCCTGGCCGCGCCGGTCGGCGACGAGGCTGCCGCTCGGCCGTGTCCGCAGCTCGCCGTGCCACGGCTCCCACGCCTCGAACACGTGGTGCAGGATCCCGGTGCCGCGCGACTCGGTGAGGAACTCCGTGCGAAACCCGATCAAGGCCCGTGCGGGCACGAGGTACTCCATGCGCGCCCAGCCGGTGCCGTGATTCACCATCTGCTGCAGCCTGCCCTTGCGCAGTGCGAGCAGCTGCGTGACGACACCGATGAACTCCTCTGGGATGTCGATCGAGACACGCTCGACCGGTTCGAGCCGTTTGCCGTCGACCTCCTTCGTCAGCACCTCCGGCTTGCCGACGGTCAGCTCGAAACCCTCGCGGCGCATCAGCTCGACGAGGATCGCTAGCTGCAGCTCGCCGCGTCCTTGCACTTCCCATGCGTCGGGGCGTGGCGTCGGGAGGACGCGCAAAGAAACGTTGCCGACGAGCTCGGCGTCGAGGCGCTGCTTCACCTGGCTCGCGGTCAACCGCGTCCCCTCGGTGCCGGCGAGCGGGCTCGTGTTGATCCCGATCGTCACCGAGAGGCTCGGCTCGTCGACCGTCGTCACGGGCAGCGGCCGCGGATCGTCGGGGTCGGCGATCGTCTCGCCGATCGTCACCTCGGGCAGTCCGGCGAGCGCGACGATCTCTCCGGGTCCCGCTTCATCGGCGGGAACGCGGTCGAGTGCCTCGGTGATGTACAGCTCGATTACGCGTGCCTGCTGAATCGTCCCATCGGAACGGCACCACGCAATCGGCGCGCCTTTGCGCAACGTCCCGTGGCGAACCCGCAACAGGGCCAGCCGGCCGACGTACGGGCTCGCATCGAGATTCGTGACCAGCGCCTGCAGCGGATGCTCCGGGTCGTATTCCGGGGCCGGGATCGTGTCGAGCAGCGTGTCGAACAGCGGGCCGAGATCGGAAGCGAGCTCGTCCGCGGCGAGGCCCGCGCGACCCGCGCGGGCGTTCGCGTACACGATCGGAAATTCGATCTGCGAGCTCTCGGCATCGAGATCGAGGAACAGCTCGTACACCTCGTTCACGACCTCGGCCGGCCGCGCGTCGCTGCGATCGACCTTGTTGATCACGAGCACGACCGGCAACTTCAGCTCCAACGCTTTGCGCAGGACGAACCGCGTCTGCGGCAGCGGCCCCTCGGACGCGTCGACGAGCAGCAGCACGCCGTCCACCATCGTCAGGGCGCGTTCCACCTCGCCGCCGAAGTCGGCGTGGCCCGGCGTGTCGACGATGTTGATCCTCGTGTCGCCCAGCGACACTGCCGTGTTCTTGGCGAGGATCGTGATGCCCTTCTCGCGCTCGAGATCCATCGAGTCCATCACCCGCTCCGCGACGTCTTGGTTCTCGCGGAAGGAGCCGGACTGCCAGAGCATCGCGTCGACCAGGGTCGTCTTCCCGTGGTCGACGTGCGCGATGATCGCGACGTTGCGCAGGTCGTTGCGGAGGGCGAGCACGATTAGCGTCTGCGACGCTGGGAGGGACAGGCCTGCATAAGAAGGTGCGAGCGCCGAACCGGCGGCCGCGGGCCCACGGTAGCAGGCTCCTCCGCTCCAACATCCACTACGGAGTCACGAGGGCGGCTGGACAGTTCGGGAAGCCGAAGCCCTCTCGATCGGCGCGCTCGTGCCGCGGCTGCTGGGAGCGCGCGTGCGTCGAGGGCATCTTCGACTACCGCACCGGTGAGGTGCCCGTGCTGCTTCACGCAAGCGCCCGCCGCGCCGCCTCGTCGAACGGCGTGAGCTCGAGCGGCAACAGCTTCCGGATCCGCTCCTCGCGCGCGATCGTCGGATTGCGCAGCCCTTCGACGAGCGGCCGCGCGACCGACGCGCTCACCGGCGTGACAAGGTTCAGCCAGAGCGAGGAGAGGTACGGCGTCAGCACCGGGACCTCGACGATTAGCGGCTTCCGGCCGAGCAGGGCAGCGATCCGCTCGATCATCTGCCGGTAGGTCATCACCTCGGGCCCGCCCGTGTCGTAGCCCTCGCCGTAGGCGGCCTCGTTGCCGCAGACGCCTGCCAGGTAGCGGGCGACGTCGTCGAGCGCGATCGGCTGCGTCGGCGTCGAGACCCAGCTCGGCGTCACCATGACCGGCAGCCGCTTGACCAGGCCGAGGATCGTCTCGAAGGCGGCGCTCCCCTTGCCGACGATCATGGCCGCACGCAGGGTCGTAACCGGGACGCCCGCGGAGGCGAGCCGCTCTCCGGTCTCGCGGCGGCTGCGCAGATGCGGTGACGCGCCGGGGCCGTCGGCGCCGAGCCCGCCGAGGTAGACGATCTGCCGCACGCCTGCGTTGGCCGCCTCGCGCGCGACCGTCTCCGCTGCCGCGCGATCCTGCTCCTCGAAGTCTTGGGCGCCGAGCGAGTGGACGAGGTAGTAGACCACGTCGGCACCTTCCAGGGCCGCGGCGACGCCGTCTCCGCTCGCCGCGTCGGCTACCACCCAGCGGGCGCCGGGCTCGGCGCGTGCGGTGCGCGAGACCGAGGTCAGCTCGTGCTCGGCCAGCAGCGGCACGAGCGCCCGGCCGACGACGCCGGTTGCGCCGAAGACGGTGACGTTCACGAGTCCCCGCTCCGCAGCAGAAGCTCGAAGTAGCGGCGGCTGACCGCGGCATGGAAGGGGCTCTGCCCTTTCGCGTAGAGCATCCCGGTCCACTGCGGCGCGCCCGCGCGGGCGGCGAGCCGCGGCAGGTACCCCTCGACGGTGACGCTCAGCTCCTGCTGATCGCCCTCGGGTCGTTGTGCGAGCGTGACGGAGCCGCCGGCTCGGAGCGCGAGCAGTCCACCCTGGATCGCGTGCCGGCAGCTGACAAGCCCATCGTCGAACGAGAGCTCCGGCTGCCCGAAGTTGAGCAGCGTCGCACCGCCGAGCAGCTTCAGCTTGCCTCCGCCGCCCGTCCAGCTCGCGCGGACGACGCCGCGGGTGAAGCGGTCGACCGCCTGCCAGTAGGTGGCACCGAGCGTGCGGGCGCCCGCCTCAGACGTCTCGACCGCAGGCTCCGCCACGAGCACCCGCTGGCGCGACTCGAAGGCGCCGGACTCGAGGACGCGCTCCGATGTCTCCCAGCCCGTCACGCTGCCACCGCCATCGGCGAAGGGTATTCCCCCGCTACGGATTTGGATCCATCGCCGGCGGCGCCGCATCTGTGCCCTCTGTTCTCTCAGAGTGCCCTTGATGCCCGGCGGGATGCAGGCTCCGGGCCGGAAAATGCCCGCAAAGGCCTAGCTTGGTGACCCCCTCCATACAACCTCCTTACCATGGAGACTTCGCCCTGCGCGGCGGCGGTTCGGGATCGCGGATTACATGGCGCTTCCCCGGCAATTGCACCGGTTCGCACGCGATGACGAGGATTGCCTGAACCGACCCGAGTTGCCCCCGCGGACCCGGAATCTGTCCCCAAAACGTGTCCCCAATCCGCTGCTCATGCGCCGAGTCAGGACGGAGGCAGCGGCAGCCCTGACAACTGGATGAGCGACAGCGCGAGCAGCGCGATACCCAGACTGACCAGGCCGTAGCGGACACCCCGGTACGGGAAGTGTGTCGAGATGCCCACCAGGAAGAGGATGCTGGCCAGGACGACCGTGAGCCGAATGTACTTGTCCGCGGTCGATCCGTCTTTCTCGCCGTCGAGAAAGGCTGCTTTGGCTCGGGAATCGAGCGCGCGAGCCTCGGCCACACCGGGCCGCTTGTACTGCGGCATGAATGTGGGGCCTCGCGGCGCTTCGGGGTTCGTCGCCGGCTTCGTCGCGAGCCAGGCATCGAACGCGACCTTGAACTCGGGGCGGAACCGGTGTTCCGCCAGCCGCATGGCGGTCTTGTTGCCGGCGATGTAGGCCGCGAACCAAGACTCGAAGGCGGACGAGTCGAAGTCGCGCAGTTCGCCCGCGTCGGAATCCGCCCTGCTCGCGTCGATCCGCAAGCTCGACGCTGTTGCTAACTCGACGCGCGACTCGGTCGACCACTTGGCGGCCGCGTACCCCGACCACGCCGCTAGCAGCGCCACGAGGGAGAGCAGGACCGCCTCGATGACGGAGATGAGCCGGTCGCGCCGCTCATGCGAGTCGGCGTGCTTCGCATGCTCGCCGATCTCTTTCGCAACCTCGCTCGCCGAAAGCCCTTCCGGCATGAAGGGAGCCTAACCCCGTCGCCGTCCGGGGCCGGCATGAACGCCTAGAGACGAAGGGGCCGGCTCCCGCTCCCGCTGCGGCGGCGTAACCGGCGGTCAGAAGCGCACCGAAGATCGACTGCATGATCGCTCCGCCCAGATCGCGCTGCCCGATGGGGGTGAATCCCGGCCGCGCGCGCATGCACCGCGCGGCCCTCTGTAGCTGCTTAGCGCGAGCGCGCTACGGGCAGCGTCGTAGGGGCTGGCTTCATGCGGCCAGGTCGTAGCAGCCGCGCACCACGAGAAAGGTGCCGATGACCATGAGCAAGATCAGCGCGATGGAACGTGTGTGCCCTAATAGCCACGCTCTCCAGGTAGCCAAGACCTGGGCGGAGCGGTCGGGTGCGACGAGAACGACGACGACGGGGGCTGAGATCGTCACGATCGAGGTGAGCGCGAACATGAGAGCGGCGACGGCAGAATCGACGGCTCCGACGTTCGCCTTCAGGATCTCGGCGCCGGCCGCAAACGTGAGCGTGAAGGTGAGCATGAAGGCTCCGACCAGGAAGCCGAGCGCCCAGTGCGTCCGGTCGATCCGGTCGAGCCATTTCGGCGGAGACTGGCTCTTCGTCTCCTGTTTTGGCCGGCGGTAGCCGCGCACGGAAACGAACAGGAGCAAGCACCCCAGCAGGACCTCGATCGCAGAAGCGGCCCGCGACGGGGTTGTCTGCGTTGAACCGAAGTCCTGGCCTTGCAACACGAAAACCATCAGGACCGCGAGCAGTCCGATCGCGAGGATCCAACCACCGATGAACGCGATCGCGCGCCGCAGGCCGTTCGACATGCTCAGCAAAACGATCACTGTGACCACCGAGCCGGGGCTCGTGAACGCGACCGCCAAACCGAGAGCAGCGACCTCGGGGATCAAGCTCCCCACCTACAACCCCCTTCCGGCCACTATCCGAAGCAAGCCCGTCGCTGGAGAGGTTCGCGCCGCAGGGCTGAAAGACCGTCTAGGGCGACGAGAGGGTGGTCTGCGGCACCTGAGGACGGAACGGCTCGTGCTCGAGCACCCCGCCGTTGCGTACGATCACGGCGGACGACTCGTCGATCTCGTGCCACACGCCCGGCAGATCCGAGAACGGCTCGGACGCGATCAGCCGGTCGGCGGAAGTCGCCTCCGTGAACCACATCTTCTTCTTGGGATAGAGCTGGTGCAGCGAGTCGACGTCGGCCGACGCGAACAGCGACCGTGCCCGGCCCTCGGTCGCGTACCGCACGGCCCACAGGCTGCTGCCGTCCGAGACACCGAAGGTCCCTTGCACCATCGGCGCGACGCCAGAATCGCTCGCGGTCTCCTCGATCAGCCCCACGGTGCGCTCGAGCGCACCGATCGGATCCTCCTCGAGTCCGAACGTGAGCGCGAGCCTGAACACCACCTCCGTGTCCGTCGAGCCCACGATGCCGGCGAACAGTTCCGGATCGATCGCCCACATGAGGTCCCGCCGGATGACGTGAAAGTCACCGATGTAGCCGTTGTGCACGAACAGCCAGCGCCCGTGGCGGAAGGGATGGCAGTTGGTCTGGGTCACCGGTGACCCGATCGCCGCCCGGACGTGCACCATGAACATCGGCGACGCGACGTGTCCGGCGAGCTCACGCAGGTTCGCATCGCCCCAGGCCGGGGCGACGCTGTGGTAGACGCCCGGCCCTTCGCCGGCGCCGTACCAGCCGACCCCGAAGCCGTCGCCGTTCGTCGGTTCGGCACCCATTCGCGAGTGCAAGCTCTGGTCGACGATCCCGTGCTGGGTTCTGAAGAGCAGTTCCTCGATGAGAACGGGCTGCCCGTGCCATGCCATCCAGCGACACATCGCATCCTCCCTTTCGTATCGAGTCATCATCGGACTCGCCCCGCCGCCCGGCGTCATCCTGATCAGGTGATCCACCAAAGGCGCGGGAGACATCGGCGAGTCGGATGTCTCGACGAGCCTCCTGGCACGGACGAGCACCTCTCGTTCAAGGAGGTCTCGATGAAGCCAGAAGCCTTTGCTTCAGGCCAAAACTGCCTGGCTCCTCAGACGATGGACAGATTTTGGGGAGGACAGGTTGAGGGACGGTCGAGCGTCCCGCGTACGCGCCTGAGGCACGAAAAAAGGCCATTTGCTGGCCTTTTGTGAAGCCCTCTGACGGACTCGAACCGTCGACCCCCTCCTTACCATCGAGCAACGAGGCGGGAAGCGCGGGGTAAGCGCGGGTCGCGTCAACCCAAGAAATCCCGGAAGTCAGAGGAATCGCCTGAAAACGAGTGATCGGTCGTGGACGCGCGTGCCCACGGTGGCATTCCCTCAGTGTTCCCTCACAACCCTACGCGCGACGCACCAGTGGCGCGGGCTAGCCGGGAGCTCGCGCGGGAGACTTCACAACAGAGATCCACGGCATGACGATGCGAGAGCGCGGCTCTGGAACTGGAAGGCTCTGCGCGGCCTGTTCGGCGACGCCCGTCACATCACGACGGCGGCCCTGGGAGGCCGAGCAGCTGCACGACCGACACGACGAGCAGCACGGCCGCGACGCACACCAGACCGTAACGCGCCACGCGGACCGGGAAGCGGCTGCCGATGCCGATGAGGAACAGGACCGCAGCCAGGAAGACCGTCAGCCGGACGTACTTGTCGGCCGTGCCGGCGTCCGACTGGCCCTCCTCGAAGTAGTGGTCGGCCTTCGCGGTCAACGCCCGCGCCTGTGCTTCTTGCGGGATTCGGTATTGCGGCAGGTCGGACGGGTCTGCCGGCGCGTTCGGATTCTTCAGCGGGTGGGTCGCGAGCCAGGCCTCGAAGGCGGGCCGGTAGCCCGGGCGCAGGCGCTTGACCGCCAGCCCAAAGAGCTTCGCGTCGCCCGAGGCATACGCGGTCTCGGCCGCGTTGAAGGAGACGGAGTCGAGCGTGCGGATCTGCGTCGCCTTGATCTCGGCAACGCTCGCCTTGCTCCGCGTCGAGGAGGCCTTCGCGAGCGAGAGCGACGACTCGGTTCCCCACTTGGCGGCCGAATAGCCCGACCATGCGGCCAGCAGCGCCACGATCGAGAGCAGGACCGCCTCGAAGATCGCGACCAGACGGTCACGCTGCTCGTGCGCAGTGTGCTCGTGGTGCTCGGCAATCTCTTTGCCGACCTCGGAAGCGGACAAACCTTCGGCCACGTGGACTCCATTTCCGGCGAGCCTGCTCTGTCAGGATCGCGCAGCGGGGGCGCCGAGCATCCCGTCCTGGAACCGTTGCGGCAGCCCAGAACGGTGCATCCTCCCAATGAGATGATCGAGGAGCTTCATGCCATTCGCATGAAGAGCACCGATTCAACCGGGCCATACTCGACGTGGAAGCCGTCCGGCGACGATCACTCGCAGGACCGGAGCGGAGAGTTCGGCGCACCGATGACAAATCCAGAAGGCCCCACGACCTCGCCGACGGGAACCGGCGGAAGCCGGCTGTCGGCAACGACGGACTGGCTCCGGACCCGAGTCGACACCAGCCTCGGACGTCTGACACTGCTCTGGTTCCGCCGCTATTTCGAGGCGAGCCGGAACTCGGGCGCCGCAGCGTCGGCATACGTCACGTTGTCGGTCTTCCCGACGGCACTCGTGATCGTGGCGATGTTCACGTCGGCCAAGGGGAATGACAACGCCTTTGCCGAGCATCTGATCGCGCACATGAAGCTCGACGGGCCGACCGCGAGCATTGCCCACGACATGTTCGGCACCACGGCGAACAATCTCCTGGCGGCCTCGGTCACGGTCGTGATCGGCTTCCTGATCTGGGGCCTGTCCATCGGTCAGCTGTACCAGGACGTCTACGCGCGGGCCTGGCGCATCCGCGTCGGCTCGGCCGCCGACCAGGCGCTCTTCACGATCTGGTTCTTCGTCTTCAGCGGTCTCCTCGCGCTGGTCACCGTTGCGGCATCCGAGCTCCGAACCGCCGGCTGGATCGCGGTCCTGCCGGCATGGATCGCGGGCTCGATGATCTTCTGGCTCTGGACTCCGCGCTTTCTGCTCCACCGCCAGGTCTCGCTTCGCTCCCTCATGCCGGGCGCACTGCTCGCCACGTTCGTCGTCGGTGGGACGGTCGGGACGTCCCCGCTCTGGATCGGCCCGACGCTGAACCAGAACGCCAAGGCGTTCGGCTCCTTCGGCGTCATCCTCGGCCTCTTCGCCTACATCCTCATCGTCGTCACCATCTCGATGGTGTGCGCCGTGTTCGCTCCCGTCTGGGCGGAATGGCGTCACGCCGAGAAGGACCGAGTATCCGAGGCTGCCGGATCAGCTGAAACGGCGCCGAGCGCGTGAACAACAGGAGCGTTGGAACACCCCCTGCGGCGACGCCGACCAGCGCGCGGGCGCGTCGCCGGTCACGCCGGCGCGCGCTCGCCGATGCGGTCGCGGCGGTTCGCAGCACCGATCCCGCCAGCGTCGAATCGGCGCTCACGAAGCTCGGAGGCCGGCGGCGTTGGCTCGCGCCGCTCGTCTACGCCGCAGGCACCGTCGCCGTCGTCTTCGACGGGGTCCTCCTGCTGTTGCGCAACTGGCGGCTCACGCTCCTGCAGCTCTTCCCGGCCGCGTGGATCTCCGTGATGACCTGGAACATGAAGAGCCACCTGGTCTCCAAGCCCACGTTGTCGACCAGCGCCGGGATCGCCGCCGCGATCGGCGTGCTGCTGGCCGCGCAGGTCGCCTACTGGTCGAACGCGACGTTCGCCTACACGATGGCAAAGGACGCGAACGACGACATCAGGGCGGCATTCCGCGAGGCTCGGCCTCACTGGCGTCTGATCGGCGGCCTCGCGCTCCTCACCGGTGGGCTGCAGGCGGCGATCTGGCTGCTTGCTGCCGCACGTTCACACCGGCTGGCTCTGGTTGGCGCTGCCCGTGATGTTCGTGGTTCAGATCTATCTGTTCATCGCGATCCCGTGCTGGCTACTGGGTGTCCGAAAGACGGGCTCGAGGCGCGAGCGGATGACCCAGAGCGCCACGACCGGCGTGCTGAGCGGGGTAGCGTCGACGCCCGGCTTCCTGCTCAACCGGCTCGGGTGGCTGTTGCTCGGAACGGGTCTCGGGATCGTCGGCGGCGCGCTGGTGGCGATCGGAGCGGTGCTGCACGTGACCGCGAGCTCCTCCGTGCGCGTGGTCAAGCTGTCGGTTCGCCTTCGAGCGGAAGACCGTGTGGCCGACCCGGGTCCGGTCGAGGGCGTCGGCCGCGCGGTCGGATGAGCCGGGAGGCGGCATGCCACGTGTAGGCCGGCCGAACTTGATCGAGCGCCGCATGACGCGTTTCTTGCGCGAGCCGCCCGCCGTGCGGACGGCTGCAGGGGTGATCGTCACGGCGACCGGAGTCGTGGTCGTGGTCGGCGGCGTGCTGATGCGGGTGCTCGACCATCACGAGTACCCGAACATCTGGGTCGGGATGTGGTGGGCGCTGCAGACGGTCACGACCGTCGGCTATGGCGACGTCACGCCGGCGCGGGTGTCGGGGCGCATCATCGCCGCGTTCGTGATGCTCGAGGGAATCGCGTTCCTGACCATCGTGATCGCTGCGATCACCTCGACGTTCGTCGCGCGAGCAGCCCAGGAGGAGCGTGCGGTCGCGGACGCGGAAGAAGAGGCCGCCGAGGTGCGAATCGAAGCCCGGCTGGAAGAGATCGCGCAGCGCCTCGATCGCCTTGAAGACGCGCTTCGCAAGTGAGACGACGGCTCAGCGTGCTGGTAAGGGCGCGGCTTGGGCGGCGTCTGCCGCCGATCGACCGCGATCGGCGCCGACCCGGGCGTCGACGAACGCGGTCAACGTCTCGCTGGTGAGGTAAGCGACCACGACGGCGACGACGATCAGCGGGGCGACCGCCAGTCCCGCCTTCGCCGAGAGAAGCGACGCGATCATCACGGAAGCGAGAGGAAGACGGAGAACCGAGACGCAGGCGGCGCCGACGAGCGCCGCAACTGCCTGTGTCTCGGCGTAGCCGGGCAGATGCTGCGCGAGCAGTCCCGCGACGACGCCGAGGAAGATCGCCGGGAAGGTCGGGCCGCCGCGGAAGTTCCCCAAGGAGATCGACCAGGCGAGCCCCTTGAAGAGCAGCAGCAGCGCAAGCGTCGACAGGGAGATTGTCGCCGCCCCTCCGAACAGCGAACCGAACGATTCCTGTCCCGAGAAGAGCACCGCGTCAGGCGACCTGCCGGTGGCCTCGGCGAACGCGATCGCGAGACCGCCGACGGCCAGTCCAGCCGCGACCGTGAGCACGAACGGGTGCCGATCGACTACCTGTTTCGACCAGCGGGCGAGCTCCATGATCGCGAAGACGCACACGGCCGTCACGACCGCGAGCACGATCGTCCAGGTGAAGTCGCCCCAGCCCGGGCCGCCGAACGGCGGCAACGGAAACGGGCTCAGAGCCCATGCGGCCGTGCTGAAGCCCGAGAACGAGCCGAGCCCGATGAAGACGAGTGAGCCCACTCCGGCTGCGATGAGACCGGGGAGGAGCACGAGCGGCAGGGTGGCCCCGCCGAGACCCGTCGCCTCTATTACCAGGACGGCGCCGATCACAGGCGAGCCGAAGATCGACGACACAGCAGCGAACGCGCCTGCGGCCGCCATTAGCCCCACCGCCTGCTCCGGCGCGTCGCGCTTGACGAGGCGCATGGCAATCGCCCCGAGCCCGAGCCCCACCGCGATCAGCGGGCCTTCAGGCCCGAGCACTAGCCCCAGCCCCAACGTCGCGAGCGCCGCAAGCACGATGCCCGGCAGCTCGATCGGACGAGTCGGCCGGCCACCCGCGCTGAGCCCGTCGGCGGGGACGTGACCGCCGTGGCCGGGCATGCGCACCACTGCGAACGCGGTCAAGAGTCCGGCGAGAGCCACCCACGGCAGCGGCCACCACACGGGAACTGCCTGATAGCCGAGCTCGCCGGGTAGGTCCGAGTACACCCACACTTGGAGCTCGTGAACCCCCTCGAGGAAGCACCACGACGCGGCCGAAACCAGCAGCCCGATCAATGCCGCCAGCACGAGCAGCACGCGGTACTGCCGGCTGCGGATCAGAGCAGCAGGATCGGGCGCAGGCGGGGGGTCGCCGTCCACCGAGCCAGCCTAAACCTCCTGTCTTCGGGTGCACTTCATCCCCAACGGATGACGGGCGGCCACGGCTTGCGCCCTAGCCTGCTCACTGATGGCCGAGACTCCGACCGACGTCCTCGTCGCCGGCTACCAGGACATCGACGAGGCAACCGCGGACTTCGAGTCGCTCGTTGCGCTGGTCAAGGCCAAGCAGGTGACGATCGACGGCGTCATCCTCGTCACGCATGCCGAGGACGGCAGCGTCGCCGTCCGGCAAACGGGCGACAACCGTGGTCGTAAGGGAGCGGGCTGGGGTGGCGGCGTCGGGCTCGCGATCGGCCTCTTTTCGCCGCCGGTGCTCGCGTCGGTCGCCGTCGGCGCGGTGGCCGGCGGGGTGATCGGCAGGTTCGTCGACCACCGTGTTGAGCACGAGATCCACGACAAGATCGGTGAGAACCTGCCACCGGGATCGGCAGGCATCATCGCCGTCTTCGACGACGAGCAGCGGCTCGGCGTCGAGCAGGCGCTGCAGGGGGCCATGCTCCTCTCGGTCGTCCAAGGCGACAAGCAGGGAACGGGCGCGCTGAAGCAGTCGCTGGCCGAAGCGATGGGGAAGTTCAGCCCTGACCGTACCGTCCTGCCGATTCCTGATCCGAACTTCGGCGGCACGGTCGGGCGCACGCTCGACGAGTCGGTTCCGGACTGGACGGTCAACATGACGCCCTCGCCGCCCGAGGGCGCGCCGAACGTCCTGGTCGTGCTGCTCGACGACGCGGGCTTCGGCAATCCCTCAACCTTCGGCGGCCCGGTCTCGACCCCGAGTATGTCGCGGCTCGCCGAACAGGGAGCCCGCTACAACCACTTCCACGTCACCGCGCTCTGCTCGCCCACGCGCGCCGCGCTGCTGACCGGCCGTAACCACCACAGCGTCGGGTTCGGCTCGATCGGGGAGCTGCCCGGACCGTTTCCGGGCTACACCGCCTCGGTGCCACAAGATTGCTCGTCGTTCGTCCGGGCGCTCCAGGGCAACGGCTACAGCACGGCCGGCTTCGGCAAGTGGCATCTCACTCCAGACCACGTCCAGGGGGCGGCCGGGCCGTTCGACCGCTGGCCGAACGGCTGGGGGTTCGATCACTTCTGGGGCTTCCTCGGCGGCGAGACGGGGCAGTTCGACCCCGTGATCACGCAGGACAACACAACGCTCGGAGTCCCGGAAGGTGAGGACGGCAAGCAGTACTACCTCCCGGACGACCTGACCGACCAGGCGGCGAGTTGGCTGCACACCGTCCGCGCGCAGGATCAGACGAAGCCCTGGTTCATCTACTACTCCACCGGCTGCGCGCACGCGCCGCACCAGGTGACGAAGGACTGGAGCGAGCAATACCGGGGCAAATTCGACGGAGGCTGGGACGCACTCCGCGAGGAGACCTTCGAGCGCCAGAAGAAGCTCGGCGTGATTCCGCCGGACGCGGAGCTGACGGAGCGGCCCGAGGCCCTGCCGGCCTGGGAGTCGCTCTCGGAGAGCGAACGGAAGCTGTACGCCCGCCAGATGGAGATCTATGCCGGCTACCTCGAGAATGCGGACTGGAACGTTGGGCGACTCCTGGACGCCATCGAGGAGATGGGCGAGCTCGAGCACACGCTCGTGATCTACATCTTCGGTGACAACGGCGCGAGCATGGAGGGCACGATCACCGGCACCTTCAACGAGCTGACCATGCAGAACGGAATCGCGCTGAGCCCCGAGCAGCAGCTCTCGCTGATCGAGAACTACGGCGGTCTCGACGCCTGGGGCAGCGACGCCTTCGCGCCGCACTACGCCGCGGCCTGGGCCTGGGCCGGCAACGCGCCGTTCCAGTGGGGAAAGCAAGTTGCCTCGTATCTCGGCGGCACGCGCAACCCGATGGTCGTCTCCTGGCCCGAGCGAATGACCGATCGAGGCGGGTATCGCACGCAGTTCACCCACTGCATCGACCTCGGACCGACGATTCTCGAAGCGGCCGGCATCCCCGAGCCCAAGGTCGTGGACGGAATCGGCCAGAAGCCGATGGAGGGGACGAGCTTCCTCTACAACCTCGACGACGCGGAGGCGGCGGAGCAGCACACGGTGCAGTACTTCGAGATGTACGGCAACCGCGCGATCTACAAGGACGGCTGGTGGGCGGCCTGCATGCTCGATCGCATCCCCTGGGACGCCTCGCCGCCGTCGATCGGGAGGTTCGCACCCGGCCTCTACGACCCGGAGCAGGACAAGTGGGAGCTCTACTACCTACCCGACGACTTCTCGCAGGCGAAGGATCTCGCCCCGGAGCAGCCGGAGAAGCTGGCGGAGCTCAAGGAGCTCTTCTGGCAGGAAGCCGAGAAGCACAACGTGCTGCCGCTGCTCGCCGGGTTCTCGGTCTTCTTCGGGATCCTGCCGCCACTGCCGACGATCACCACGCACACGTTCTACGGTGACGTGCAGAACATCGCGTCCGGCATGATCCCGCGCGTCTACGGACGCTCGTACGCAATCGAGGCCGAGCTCTTGGTCCCGGAGGAGGGCGCCGAGGGCGTGATCGTCGCCGAGGCGGACGAGATGGGCGGCTTCTCGCTCTGGGTCGACGAGCAGGGAATGCTGCACCACAGCTACTCGATGATGGGCGTCGAGCACTACAAGCAGGTCTCGACCGAGCCGATCCCGACGGGCGACATCACCGTCCGCATGCAGTTCGACGCGGACCGGGAGGAGCGATCGGCCGGCGGGATGGTCTCGCTCTATACAAACGACGAGAAGATCGGCGAGGGGCGGATCGAGAAGACCGTCTTCTTCCGCTTCTCCGGCTACAGCGGCATGGATATCGGCCGCGACAACGGCCTCGTCGTCGACCGGGCCTACGCCGAGAAGGCGCCCTATGCGTTCACCGGGACGGTGAAGAAGGTCGTCTTCGACCTGAAGCCCGCGGGCCACGGTGACGAACAGGCACTGCACGAAGCCGCGGCGCACAGCGCGGCTGCGCATGGCATCAGCGCTTAGGCGAAGGAGCGAAGGCGTGTCCCACAATCGAAAGGAGCACGACGATGCCGTTGCTGCGCGGCCGCCGCGACGACGGCGGGACTAAGTACCGGATGCAGGAGAAGCTGTTCGCGATCGGCGACGACTTCTGGGTCGAGAACGAGGAGGGGGAGCGGGCGTTCAAGGTTGATGGGAAGGCGCTTCGCATCCGCGACACGTTGGTGCTTGAAGACGCGGCCGGCGTCGAGCTGTTCACTGTTCAGGAGAAGAAGCTGCGCGTTCGCGACACGATGGAGATAGAGCGAGGCGGGCAGACCGCCGCAACGATCAAGAAGGCTTTGATCACCCCGTTGCGCGAACGCTTCTCGATCACCGTCGAAGGCGGCGGCGACATGGAGGCGAAGGGCAACGTCGTAGACCACGAGTACAAGATCGAGCGCGGTGGGGACAAGGTGGCCGAAGTGTCGAAGCGCTGGTTCCGGGTCCGGGACACATACGGAATCGAGATCGCGCCCGGCCAAGACGACGCGCTCATCCTCGCCGTCACTGTCTGCATCGACCAGATGAGCCGCGCCTGAGCAGCATGACCCACGAGCGGGACCACGCCTGTTGATCGACCCCTCGTTCCCATGGTCCGCTCGTAAGGTCAGGACGACTGCACGAGAATGATCACCACCGTCCCGAGCCCGAGCAGCACGCCAGCCGCTGTGAAGACGAGGCCGGCGCGACGGCCGAACGGGGCGTAGTCGCCTTGCTCGAGGGCTTCTTCGACGCGCTTCTGGCGGTCGTAGGCGTAGACGATCATGCAGACGCCGACCAGGCCGAACGCGATCCCGATCACCTCGAACGGCCAGGCTGCCCCGCTCGACAGCTCGGGCACCAACTTCCCCGCGGCGAGGCTGACGGCGATCGTGGTCAGTCCCGTGCGCCACCACGCGAGGTAGGTCCGCTCATTGGCGAGGCGAGTCCGCCGGAGGGCGTCTTCCGCGCCGTTGTGGTGCGCCGGGGGCACAACCGCCGCTTCGGCGCGCAGGCTTGCTCCCCTGCCGTCAACTAGCAGGTGGCGCGCCGTCCGAAAGGTGGGCTCTAGGCGGTGGGCCTTTCATTAAGGAAGCCCTCTGACGGACTCGAACCGTCGACCCCCTCCTTACCATCGAGCAACGAGGCGGGAACGGCGGGCAAGGCCGGGAAGCCGCGGGCACGGAAGTCCCGCAAGAAGAAGGAATCGCCCGAAGACGAGTGACCTCCCGTGGACTCCGGTGCCCGCGCTGGTGTTCCCTCAGGGTTCCCTCGGCTACGCCGGAGCCGGATCGCCCGGCCGAGCCATCTCGAGCGTCTCGGCAATGGTGAGCCTTCGGCCGGCCTCGGTCGCGCGGATGACATCCTCCGCGGCCAGCGAGGCGCGCGCGCGGTCGATGAGCTCGCGCCCGACCGGATTGTCGCCGTAGACGTTGACGATGCCCTCTTCGCCGGCATAGATCTCGGCCGCTGCCGCGATGCGTACTGCTGCATCGGGCCGGTGGTCGACTGCGGCGGCAGCCGCAAGGCCGATCAACGAGAGGCCGACTCCACGGATGCTCGCGAGCTCGGTGTATGCCCGAACGGACTCGAAGAAGTACCGGCGTGCGGCTGCGGCGTCTTCGAGCCCGAGATGCGTCCACGCCATTTCCGACAGGATGCGCGCTTCCTCTGCGCGATCTCCGATCGCTTCGAAGGCTGCGAGCGCCTGACCGTACAGATCGAGCGCGTCGACGAGGTCGTCACGGCCCGCCGCGAGTTGGGCGAGAGTACTGAGGGAGACGCCGGCTCCTTCGTGGTCGCCGAGCCTCCGCTGAATCGCAAGTGCGTGCTCGGACTTCTCCGCTGCGGTCTCGGTGTCTCCCTGGAGAGCGTCGACGATCCCGTCGAAGCTCGAGGCGAGGCCCTCAGCCCAGGCGAAGCCGAGCGCGCGGCTCGCCTCGGCGCCCTCGCGCGCACACTTCGACGCTTCCTCGAGGTCGGATCCAAGCAGACCGATCGCGCGGCATGTCGCGGCGATGCAGACCTCTCGCGCGGGGCCGAGCCCCGCTGCCCCCTGACACGCCTCGGCCCACTGCTCGTCCGCCTGTTCGTACGCCCCGAGGGTCCAGGACGCGAGCCCCGCCGTGATCAGTGCGCCCACGCGACCGCGTGTGGGGGCGCTCGTCGCATCGGCTTGGAGAAAGCGGGCGGTGTAGTCGCGCGCCGTCAGGTGCTTTCCTCGGATGTGCCAGTACATCCAGAGGTCGCCGCAAAGCTGGAGGCCGGCCTCGAGGGCGTCGGCGTCGCCTGCGCGCGCGGCGTCGAGAAGCTTGCCGAGAGCGGCTTCGAGATTGGCCTCGTCCGCGACGCCTTGCTCGATCGACGCTTGCTGGGTCGTGCCCTCGATGCCGTCTCGGACCTCGCGAGCGAGGGCCGCGTACCGATGAGCGTGTCTCAGCGCGATCTGGTCAGACTCCCCGGCAGCCTCGAGTCGTTCTCTCGCGTATTCGCGAATCGTCTCCAGCATCTGGAGCCGGTCTTGTGCCTCGACCTGCACGAGCGCCTTGTCCACGAGCGACTCGAGCCCGTCGAGTGAAGGCGTCTCCGCGTCGGCGCAGACGGCCTCGACATCTCCGAACGCACACCCGCCTGCGAAGAGGGCCATGCGCCGGAAGAGCCGCTGCTCCGGCTCCGTCAGCAGCGAATGGCTCCAGTCGATCGTCGCCCGGAGCGTCTGCTGCCGCCCCGGGCTGTCGCGATTCGCTGACGTGAGCACGTCGAGAGCGTGGTCGAGGCGCTCGAGGAGCGCGTCGGGTGACAACAGCCGTGAACGAGCAGCGGCGAGCTCGAGGGCGAGCGGCAGCCCGTCGAGCCTGCGGCAGATGGCTGCGATCGCTCCGGCGTTGTCGGCCGTCACGTCGAACGACCCCCGGGCCGACCTCGCGCGCTGCACGAACAGCACGACGGCGGGGGACGCCGCGACCGACTCCGGCGAGACTCCTTCCGACCCGGAAGGGAGCGCGAGCGGCCCCAGCGAAAATTCGTGTTCGGCCGCGAGCCTCAACGGCGCACGGCTCGTCACGACGATTCGCAACATGGGGCAGCGCTCAGTCAGCGTCGCCACTTCGGGTGCGACAGCGACGATCTGCTCGAAGTTGTCCAGAAGCAGCAGGGTGGGCCGGTCGCCGATCAGGGAGACGATGCCGTCGAGGAGCGTTCGTTCCTCCGCCTCCTTGACGTCGAGTGCGGTCGCGAGCGTCGGGAGGAACGCCGCAGGCTCGGAGACGTCTGCGAGCGTGATGAACGCGAGAGCGTCCGGGAACTCTGCTGCGAGGAGCCGTCCGAGCTCGATCAGCACGCGCGTCTTTCCGACCCCGCCGGGACCGGTGATCGTGACCACCCGCTGCGTTCGCACGAGATCGGTGAGCGCGGCGAGCTCGCCCGTACGCCCGACGAGCGGCACCGCCGGAGTGGGGAGACTGCTCGGCAGGCTCGCGAAGCGCTCGCCCTTTCCCTCGAGCGCTCTCGCGTCCGGTACCACCAAGCCGTCGGCCGACACGGCAAACAGTTCGAAGGCGCGCCCGACGTTCTTGAGCCTGAACCGCCCCAACGGCACGGCAACAACATCGCTTCGGTTCTTGATCTGCTCGTACGCCGCGTCCGACAGCAAGACGCCGCCTGGGACGGCGAACGACTCGATCCGCGCAGCGACGTTGACGGCATCGCCCGTCAACCGCTCCGGTTCGACGACCACCTCACCGCTGTGCACGCCGATACGAACCAGCACGTCCTGCGGCGCGAGCTCCTGCTGAACAGCTACCGCTGCCTGGACCGCGGCGAGCGAGCTCGGGAACATGCTCATGCTTCCGTCCCCGAGCCGTTGCACGATCGTCCCCCCGAACGCCTCGTGATGACGTTCGAGCGCGTCCCAGTACCGCTCTCGCCGGTCGAGTGCGAGACGCTCGTCCGCCTGCAACAACGCGGTGTACCCGGCCATGTCCGTGAACATCACCGCAACAAGGCGACGATCGAGCGCGACAACCACGACGCGATCCTCTCAGCGCCGGTACGGCCGCGCCAACCCGGCAGAGCAACGTGCGTCTAGCTCCCTGTCCGCTAAGAGGGGGTCACCACAGCTCGGATCGGCTTGCACAAGCCAAGCGCGGCATGCGAACTCGCGCGATAAGGGAACGCCAGCTAGAGCCCGCAAGTGCCCGCGCGTGCCAGACGTTTGCAAAGTAGGCAAAGGAAAACGCCACTTGCAGGGGTTTCGCGGAAGCCCTCTGACGGACTCGAACCGTCGACCCCCTCCTTACCATGGAGGTGCTCTACCAACTGAGCTAAGAGGGCAGCGCGGTCATTGTAGGCGCGATCTCACGAAGCGCTTCCGGCTCGCGTTCTACATTCAAGAGATGGCGCGCACGGTCGTCGACACTCCAATCGGGCCGCTCGGCCTCGTCGCTTCAGGCTCCGCGTTGCAGGCCGTGTTCTTCGACGGGAAGCGCGTCCGGCCTGAGGGGCAGTCGCCCGTCCTAGACGAGGCCGCGCGGCAGCTCGAGGCCTACTTCGCCGGCGAGCTCGTCGGCTTCGACCTCCCGTTCGAGCTGCACGGCACCGAGTTCCAGCGGCAGTGCTGGCTCGCGCTCGCAACCATCCCGTACGGACAGACCGTGAGCTACGGCGAGCAGGCGCGGCGCCTCGGGCTGGGCAGCGACAAGGCGCGCGCGGTCGGCGCTGCGAACGGCGCCAACCCGCTGCCGCTCGTGCTCCCGTGCCACCGGGTGATCGGCGCGGACGGCTCGCTTACCGGCTTCGGCGGCGGGCTGCACGTGAAGCGCTTCCTGCTCGAGCTCGAGGGCGCGCTCCTCCCGCTCGACTCATAGAGAAGCTAGAAGCGCGATGGGGGCGGGAGGATTCGAACCTCCGTAGGCTGAGCCGACGGGTTTACAGCCCGTTCCCTTTGGCCACTCGGGCACACCCCCGGGGTCGGCCATTCTAGCGGCGTCTGGCTTGCGTCACCCCGCCGGAATGGGAAAGACTCGCCGCGGTGGCGGTCGCGACCACACACCGTCTCTCGCGCGATCAGGTGATCTGGGCGTTCGGCCCAGACCTCGAGCCCGTGCTCGAGGTCGACCCGGGAGAGACCGTCACGTTCGAGACGAACGACTGCTTCACCGGCCAGATCCGAGGCGAAGACGACCTCGTGACGGAGATCGATCTCGAGCGGATCAACAGCGCGACGGGCCCCGTCGCCGTGCGCGGGGCGGAGCCGGGCGACTCGCTCGTGGCCGAGATCCTCGAGGTGCGGCCGGTCGACTGGGGTGTGGCGACGCTGATCCCTGGATTCGGCCAGCTGATCGAGCAGGTGCAGGCGCCGCTGACGCGGTTGTTCGAGGTGCGCGACGGCGAGATCCGGATGAACGACCGCGTCAGCTTCCCCACGCGGCCGATGGTCGGCGTCGTCGGTGTCGCGACGGACGGGGACACCCTCTCGAACGGCCTCGCCGGCCGCCATGGAGGCAACCTCGACGACCACCTACACGGCAAGGGCGCGCGGATCTTCTTCCCTGTGCGTCAGGAGGGCGGCATGTTCGCGGTCGGGGACATGCACGCGTCCATGGGCGACGGCGAAGTCTGCTTCACGGGAGTGGAGATCGCCGGCGAGGTCGACATCCGCTTCGACCTCCTCAAGGGCAAGCAGGCAACCTGGCCCGTGACCGAGCTCGCCGACCGCTGGGTTCCACACGCGACTGCCGACGACTACGACGAGGCGTTGAAGCTGGTATGCGAGGAAGCCGCGCGCCTGCTCATCGACCAGCACGAGTTCACGATCGAGGACGCGTTCATCTTCCTCTCGGTCGCCTGCGACGCGGGAGTCGCTCAGGCCTGCAAGCCTGCGCCGCAATTCGGGACGATCGCGCGCTTCTCGATTCCGAAGATCGCCGCCTGTCCCGGCCCCTTCGCCACCTAGTCTTTGACGCATGCTCACGTGCTCGAATTGCGGGCAGGAGAACCCCGAGGTCGCGCGCTTCTGCCTCGCGTGCGGACAGCAACTGGCATCCGCTGGGCCCGGGGGCCGCGACGAGCGGCGGATCGTCTCCGTCGTCTTCGTCGATCTCGTCGGCTTCACGGCGCGCTCCGAAGCGCTCGACCCCGAGGACGTGCACGCGTTCTTGACCCCGTACCACGACTTCGTCCGGCGGGAGTTCGAGTCGTTCGGCGGGGTCGTCGAGAAGTTCATCGGAGACGCGATCGTCGCGCTCTTCGGCGCCCCGACCGCGTACGGAGACGACGCGGAGCGCGCGGTCAGGGCGGCCCTTGCGGTCCGGGACGGCATCGGCGAGCTGCGCGATCTGGACGTGCAACTCCGCATCGCGGTGAACACCGGCGAAGCGCTCGTCTCGCTCGGCGCCCGCGCGGAGCTCGGCGAGGCGATGGTCACAGGCGACGTCGTCAACACAGCCTCGCGCCTGCAGTCTGCCGCTCCGGTCAACGGCATCCTCGTCGGCCGTGAGACCTACAAGGCAACCCGCGACGCGATCGAGTACGAGCCCGCCGAGCCCGTCCTTGCGAAGGGAAAGGCGGAGCCCGTCGACGCCTGGGTCCCGCTTCGGGCCTTGCACGCGGCGGGCGAGCGGCGGCATTCGGGCGACCTCGTCGGCCGCGCGCGGGAGCTGGACGTTCTGCGCGGGATCTGGGAGCGGGTCTCGCGCGAGTCGGTGCCGCACCTCGTGACGGTCTTCGGGCCGGCCGGAATGGGCAAGACCCGTCTGGCGCAGGAGTTCTCGGCGTCCGTCGAGGACCTCGGCGGGCGAACCGTCCACGGGCGCTCGCTCCCGTACCGCGAGAGCAGCGCGTACTTCGCCTTCTCGACCCAGGTGAAGGAGCTCTGCGGGATCTTCGAGAGCGACTCGGCGGAGGTCGGACTGGCGAAGCTTCACGAAAAGGTCGCCGACGAGACCGTCGCAGGGCATCTCGCGATCCTGCTCGGGCTCGACCCAGAGGGGTCGGTCGACGACCGCGAGGAGCTCTTCTTCTCGGTGCGCGTCTTCATCGAGTCGGTCGCGCGCGACCGACCGCTCCTGCTGGTGTTCGAGGACATCCACTGGGCCGACCGCGGCTTGCTCGACCTGATCGAGCTGCTCGCGGCGCGGCTGCGGGAGCTGCCGATCATGCTGCTGACGCTCAGCCGTCCGGACCTGCTCGACTCGCGCCCGTCCTGGGGCGGCGGCCTGCCGGCCTACACGGCGCTGCCGCTCGCGCCGTTGAGCGCGGCCGAGTCACAGGAGCTCGCGCGCCTTCGTCTCGGGGGTCTCGACGAGGACGCCGGCCGGCTTGCCGAGACGGCCGAAGGCAACCCGCTCTTCATCGAGCAGCTAGCGGCGACGATGGCCGAGTCGTCGCAAACGGGAGGCTCGCTGCCGACGACCATCCGCGGCATCCTCGCGGCGCGCCTGGACGCGCTGCCGCCCAAGGAGCGCGCGCTCCTCCTCGTGGCGGCCGTCTGCGGGAAGACCTTCTGGCGCGGTGCGCTCGAGCGGATGGAGGACGAGGGCGGCGGGTTGTCCGAGCTGCTCGGGGCCCTCGAGCGCCGCGACCTGATCGTGCGCGACACGCGTTCGATGATCGAGGGCGAGCAGCAGTTCGGGTTCAAGCACGTCCTGATCCGCGATGTCGCCTACGACCTCCTGCCGCGTGCCCAGCGGCGGGAGCACCACGCACGTGCGGCGCGGTTCTTCGAAGAGACGACCGCCGAGCTCGGCGAGGTCGCGGCGGCGCTCGCGCGGCACTGGCGCGACGCCGGCGACGCTGAGCGCGCGCTCGGCTACTTCATCCGCGCGGGCGAGGTCGCTGAGCACGGGTGGGCCAAGGACCAGGCCGCGGTCTTCTACCGCGAAGCGCTCGACCTGGCGTCCGAGGACGACCAGGCGCAGCTCTCAGACGTCCGGCGACGGCTCGCGCTCGCCCGGGCCGCCGCGGTGCACATTCCCGACGCGCGGGTGCTGGTCCACGAAGCTAGCCAGGGAAGTCAGCCGGCGTGACGTCGCCCGCGATCTCGTGTATCCCGTCGATCGTGTGGTTGCCGAGATCGCCCGCGTGGGCTCGCAGCATGTCCTCGTCGGGCGCGTCGTAGATGCAGTAGGTCATCACCATCCCGTCGCCGCCGACGACAACGTGGCTGTGCTCCCAGGTGATCTCCGGGTAGCTGTCCTCGATCGTCCGCCGCGACCTCCGCCCGACTTCGGGCATCTCCTCCTCGGCGACGTCGAACCGGCGGACTATCAGGTACCTGCCCAAGACCCCTCTCCTTTCCTCAGCTTGCGGGTCGGATGTTCTGGTTGACGTGGAAGAGGTTCGCCGGGTCGTACTCGGCCTTGATCTTCGCCAGCCGTCCGTAGTTCTCGCCATAACTGGCCTCGACCCGGTCCTGGCCCTCCTCCATCATCATGTTCACGTAGGCGCCGCCCGCGGAGTACGGGTGGAGCGCCTCGTGGTAGCCCCTCGACCAGGCGCCGATCGCGTCGACGTTCGCCGGATCCGAGTCGACGCCGGCCATGACGGAGCCCCAGTTCGCGTTGCGGTAGGCCCACGGCGTGTCGGTCGGGCCCAGGCGCTGCGCCGCGCCGTCGATCGGATAGAGGTGCATGGTCGACTTCCACGTCGGCATCTTCTCGGCCCACTCGACGTGCTTCTCGATCGCCTCGTCCGGGATCGACTCGACGAAGTCGGCGCGCCAGTACCACTGGTCGCCCGCCGGGTAGATCCCGTCGAATGCGCTTTGCAGCGCCGGGAGCGGCATCGCCTGGACGCCGTCGAGCAGGAGGCCTTCCTGCGCGCGCGCCTCGGCCAGCGCGTCGGCTGCGCCCTCCTCCGGGCCGGCCCAGCACCACGCGATCGCCGCGACCTTGCGTAGGTGCAGCTCCTCGGGGAAGAGCGGTGCGGGCGGAACGCTCATGAACGCGAAGAAGCCGTTCAGGTCTTCGGGCGCGTCGAGGATGAACTCGCGGTACCAGCGGAGGAGGTCCGCGGAGCGCTCGAGCTCCCAGAACATCGGGCCCGCGACGACCATCGAGACCGGGTGGAGGCGCATCGTCAGCTGCGTGACGACGCCGAAGTTGCCACCGCCGCCGCGCAGCGCCCAGTAGAGGTCGTCGTTCTCGTTCTCGTTCGCGTTGACGACGCTTCCGTCCGCGAGCACGACCTGGGCGCCGAGGATGTTGTCGATCGAGAGGCCGCACTTGCGGCTCAGGTGGCCGATGCCGCCGCCGAGGATCAGCCCGCCGGCGCCGGTGGTCGAGATGATCCCGCCTGGGGTCGCGAGGCCGTGCTCGTGCGTGGCCGCGTCGATGTCGCCGAACAGGCAGCCGCCGCCGACGGCAGCCGTCTTCGCGTCGGGGTCGACGGTGATCGTCTTCAGGCCGGAGAGGTCGATCACCAGGCCGTTGTCGACGCTGCCGAGGCCGGGGCCGTTGTGGCCGCCGCAGCGGATCGCGATCTCGAGACCCTGCTCGCGCCCGAAGTTCACCGAGGCGACGACGTCGTCGACGTCCGCGCAGCGCGCGATCAGCGCCGGGCGCTTGTCGATCATCGCGTTGTAGAGCGCGCGTACCTCGTCGTAGTCGGGGTCGGTCCCTCGCGTGACGCCTCCGTGCAGCTGCGCCGCGAATGCGTCGACGTGCGCGGTATCCAGAATCTCGGTCATTGCCCTCTCCCTCCGGCTCGCTTGCGCTCGACTTTACTGAGCAGACCTGGTCTCTTCAACCGTACGATTGCGGGCGTGGAACGGTTCGACGCGATCGTCGTCGGGGCCGGCCCCGCCGGCTCGACGGCGGCGGTTCGGCTGGCCCGCGGCGGCGCGCGAGTGCTGCTGCTCGACCGGGCGCGCTTCCCGCGCGACAAGCCCTGCGGCGGGGGGCTGACCTACCGGGCAGTGCGGCAGTTGCCGGTCTCGGTCGAGCCGGTGGTCGAGGACGTGGTCGACCGCTTCGAGCTCGGGCTGCGCTACAGGCGGCGCTTCGAGCGCCGGAGCGACGGCCCGCTCGTGCTGATGACGCAGCGGCGGCGGCTCGACGCTCACCTTGCCGAGCAGGCGGCGGTCGCGGGGGCCGACTTCCGTGACGGGGTACGCGCCACCGCGCTCGAGCTGGGGGAGAAGCAGGCGACCGTCCGCTTCGACGGCTCGTCGGCGACCGCGCCGGTCGTGATCGGGGCGGACGGGGTCAACGGGATCGCGGCCCGGGTACTCGGCCTCGGCGCGGAGCGGCGTCACGGCGTCGCGCTCGAGGGGAACGTTTCCTATGGCGCGGCGCGCCAGGAGCGCTGGCGCGGCCGGGCAGTTGTCGACCTGGGTGTCGTGCCGGGCGGCTACGCGTGGGTTTTCCCAAAAGGCGACCACGTGAACGTCGGCGTCGGCGGCTGGGAGTCGGAGGGCCCGCGCCTGCGCGAGCACCTCGCGCGCGCCTGCGCCGCCTACGGGCTCCCGGCGGAGCGGCTGGACGGCCTGCGCGGGTACCGGTTGCCCATGCGCTCGCAGGGGGAGCCGGCGGTTCGCGGACGGGTACTGCTCGTGGGCGACGCTGCGGGTCTCGTCGACCCGCTCTCCGGCGACGGGATGTACGAGGCGTTCGTCAGCTCGCGGATCGCGGCGGAGACGTCGCTCGAGCTGCTCGAGGGCCGGATCGCGAGCCTCGACGAGTACGGCCCGCGGCTCGAAGCGGCGCTCGGCCGCGCGCTCGCGGCGTCGTGGAAGGCGAAGCTGGCGCTCGACCGCTTTCCGCGCCTGGTCTTCGGGATCGCCAGGATCCCGATCGTCTGGGGCTTCACCGCCGCCTTCCTGCGCGGCGACCTCGCGCACCCGGACGAGGCGCACGGACTCGTGCGCCTTCCGCTGCGGCTCGTGGAGAGCCTGGGCCGCTCGAGTCTCCCGGCGTGAGCCGCTCAAGGCAGCCCGCGTAGCTGCCGATTCTGCTCCGTGTGGAGCTGAACGCGGTTCTAGTCTCGCGCGGTCCAACTCGGCGCGAGCGACATTCATCTCAAGACCGGCCAGCCGCCGATCCTGCGGCGGGACGGCGAGCTCGGCCTGCTCCCCGAGCACGCGCCTCTCGCCGACGCGGAGCTCGAGGCCGTCCTCGCGCGCGTCGCCGAGCAGGCGCCCGCCAAGCTGCAGGCGTTCCACGAGACCGGGGAGCTCGATGTCGCCTACACGTCTCCCGAGCTTCCGCGCTTCCGGGTCAACGGCTTCCGCCAGCGCGGGTCGATCTCGTTCGCCTTCCGAGTGATCCCGAAGGAGGTTCCGAGCTTCGACGACCTCGGCCTGCCGAACGGCGTGCGCCGGCTCGCGGAGGAGCACCGCGGCCTGGTCCTCGTCACGGGCGCCACCGGATCCGGCAAGACGACCACCCTCGCGGCCGTGATCGACCACGTCAACCGCACGCGCCGCCAGCACATCGTGACGATCGAGGACCCGATCGAGATCCTGCACGAGGACCGCGGGTGCATCGTGAACCAGCGCGAGATCGGCCTCGACACAGATTCGTTCCTCGCGGCCGTGCGCCGCGTGCTGCGCCAGGACCCGGACGTGATCCTCATCGGCGAGCTGCGCGACTCCGAGACCGCCGAGACCGCGCTCAAGGCGGCCGAGTCCGGCCACTTCGTCCTCTCGACGATGCACACGATCGACGCGGCCGAGACGGTCAACCGCATGATCGAGTTCTTCCCGGCCGAGAAGCAGGAGCAGATCCGCTCGGTCATGGCGGGCGTCCTGCGCGGCGTGATCAGCCAGCGGCTGCTGCCGCGGATCGACGGCGGCCGCGTCGCGGCAATCGAGGTCATGGTCAACAACTCCCGCGTCGCCGACCTGATCCGCGACCAGAAGGTCGAGGAGATCCCGGACGCGATCAGCGAGGGCGAGTTCTTCGACATGCAGACATTCACCGACGCGCTGATCGAGCACGTCGTCGCAGGTGAGGTCGACCGCGAGGTGGCCGCGAACGCGGCCACGAACCGGCACGACTTCCTGGTCGCGCTCGAGCAGGCGCTGAAGCGCAAGGCCGCCGGTATCCACCAGGACGAGTCGATGCTGCAGCCCGCCCCGGAGCCCGAGCCGCCGGAAGAGCAGCCCATGCCAGGGCTCAGGGTGGCAGGCGCGCCCGAGGGATGAAGCGACTCGCTGCGGCTCTCGTGACGGCGCTGGCGCTCGCCGGCTCCGCCGGCGCGGACGTCTTCAAGGTCGTCCCGAACACCACAACCGGGCCGGTCGCGGTCCCGAGCGCCTTCGCCCCGAACGCGCCCGGAACGGCGTCGTTCTCGCCCACGCCGCCCGCGGAACCTGAGCGCCTCGCCTACGCGCAGCTCCTGTCGCTCTGGCAGCGCGCGGGTGCCGAGTACGGCGTCCCGTGGCAGGTGCTGGCCGCGATCAACAAGGTGGAGTCGAACTTCGGCCGCAACATGGGCCCGAGCTCGGCAGGGGCGATCGGCTGGATGCAGTTCATGCCCTCGACCTGGGAACGCTGGGGAGTAGACGCAAACGGGGACGGCCTCGCCGATCCCTGGAACGCGGAAGACGCGATCACCGCCGCGGCCCGGTACCTCGCGGCCTCGGGCGGCGGCGCGGACATCTCCCGCGCGGTTTTCTCGTACAACCACGCCCAGTGGTACGTGGACGAGGTGCTCCAGCTCGCCCGATTGTTCGACTCGGGCGGGCAGCAGATGACCTTCACGCTCGACCGGCTCCAGGTCTCGCTCGACCACGCGCGCCGCGCGGTCGCGAAGGCGAACCGGAGGCTGGTCGCCGCGCAGCACGTCGTGCGCGCCCGGTGGGTGCGCGAGCGCTCGCTCAGGGCACGCGCGGCCCGCGCAACGCTGCTTTCCGACCGCCTCGACCTCGAGCGGCTGGCCGCGCAGGCGCGCATCGTGCTCGCGAAGGCGCAGGCTCGAGCCGCGGAGGCTCGCGGCGCCCTCGACCGTGCCCGCTCCGACCTCGCCTCCGCGCAGGACCGCTCGGTGGCCTCCTCGTTCGCGCCCGCCGCCGGGACGATGCTCGGCGCGCCTGCGTACGACGGCAGCTACGTCTTCCCGGTCGGCGGCGGCCCCTCGCTCGTCTCCGTCTCGCACCACCATCACGACTACCCCGCGGCCGACATCGCCGCCCCGATGGGCTCCCCGGTGTATGCCCTCGCGAACGGCGTCGTCCTGCGCTCCTGGCGCTCCCCGGACCCGCGCTGCGGGATCGGGATGACGATCCGCACCGACGACGGGCAGACCTGGACCTACTGCCACCTCTCGTACCTCGACCCCTCAGTGGCCGCGGGCGCGACCCTGGCCGCCGGCGCGCCGGTCGGCCTCGTCGGCGCCACCGGCGACGCGACCGGTCCCCATCTCCACGTGCAGCTCGACCCGACGGCGAGCTATCCGCAGGACCAGCCCTGGTTCCAGAGCTTCGCGAACGTCGCCTTCCGCTGGCAGGACGCGGCGCCGGCCGATACCAGCTCGGCCGGCCGCTCCGTCTTCGCGGTCGTGCCCACCAAGGAGCCCGATTCCGGCGGCTCAGTGGTCCTCTTCACCCGGTAGGGGGATGACAAGGCAACCGGACGGTGCCGAAGGGATGACCATGCGGCTGGGCGCGCTTCTGCCACGTGCTGTGCTCGTCGCCATGGCCTGGATCCTGGCCACGGCGGCGTTCACGCTGGCCGCGGACAAGACGAGCATCATCGGGCCGCAGCCGGCGACGACCGCGGCGCCTGTGCCGCCGCCGGTGCTGACGGTGCCGACGGTCGACGCGCAGGCTTTCGTCTTCGCCAAGGGAATCCTCGAGGACGCGGGCTTCGGCTGGCGCGTCTCGGGCCCGGTGCACGGCTACTCGGGGAACAAGGTCGTAAGCCAGTCGCCCGCCGCGGGAACGCACGTGATCGACACGGGTGCGCCGATGATCGTCCTGCACCTCGCCAGGGGGCAGTACGCCGAGAAGGGGACGCCCGAGGACAGCTCGAGCTACCCCGCGACCGCGATCAAGCTCGCGGGCGCGCGGCATGTGAAGGCCGCTCCGAAGCCGGCGCCGACGAAGAAGGTCGTCCCGGCGCCGAAGCCGACGCCAAAGCCGACGCCAAAGCCAAAGCCAAAGCCGACACCGGCGAGCACGAAGACGCCGCCCGCCGCGAGGCCTCCCGCCTTCGCCGTCAAGGGCGCGCCGAAGGAGCCGCTCGACGAGATCACGCTCAAGGCCCGCGCGGACAAGCTCGCAGCCTGGATCGGTACGCATCCGCGCCACACGAGCCGGAACGTCAACCGCTGGCTCTATCAGCACGCGTGGATCGTCGACGGCGCCAACTTCGGCTGGTCGCACGGCGAGCAGGCGCTGGTCGAGCTGATCGCGATCGACGGCCGGGTCGAGCGGATGTGGGGCGAGGGGAGCCGCAGCGAGAGGGTCGCCCGGGCCGCCCTTGCGCGGGTTCGCCGCCTGAGCCGATGATCCGCGCCGTCCTCCGCCGGGTGCGCGGCGAGTCGGGCTACACGCTCGTCGAGATGCTGACCGTGATGGTGATCATGGGCGTCGTGCTCGGCGGCCTGACGACGGTATTCGTCTCGGCCTCCAAGTCCGAGAACGACATGAGCCGCCGCTTCCAGGCCCAGCTCTCGGCCCGGATGGGGCTCGACAAGCTGCGGCGCGAGGCGCGCTGCGCCACCGACGTCACGGGCGCGACGCCGTCGTCTGCGTCGGCCTACTCGGTCACGCTGAGCCTTCCGTCCTACTGCAAGACCGGCACGGGCTCGGTGACGTGGTGCACGCGCAGCATCGCCACGAACCGCTACGGGCTCTACCGCGCCGCCGGAACGAGCTGCGCCGGAGGCGTGCTCTGGGCGGACTACCTCGTCCCGACGACAGCGGCACCTACCTGCGGGACGCCGACCGCGCTCTGCGTGTTCGGCTACACCGCCGGGTCCACGACGTCTCTCGCCAAGCTGCACGTCGACCTGCCGGTCAACCTTCAGCCGTCGAACGCGGTCGACCTGTACGAGCTGGCCGACGACGTCGTCCTTCGCAACAGCTCTCGCTCGTAAGCCCCTGGATCGAGGGATGCTGGGGCCCGGCTCGGGCTCCGATGCCTCGAACATGCGGGTACAGGCTTGGCTACGCGTGCGCTTGCTCGACGAGCGCGGAATGGCTCTCGTGATGGCCGTCGGAATCGCGGCGGTCTTGCTGATCGCGGGCGCGACCGCGATCGCTGCCTCGACCTCCGCGTCGAAGGAGTCCGTCCAGAGCCGGTCGCGCCAGAGCGCCTTCTCGATGGCCGAGTCGGGGATCAACAACTCGATGGCGGTCCTCAACCTCCCCACGAACAACGCGCTCGACCAGGACACGCTGCCGGCCTGCACGAGCAACCAGACGAAGTACTCCGACCCGACAGCGCAGCGCACCTCGACCTCGACCTGGCGCCACAGCACCTTCCCGGACGGCAGCACGGTCGACTACTGCGGCACGCTTGTCCGCAGCCAGGCCTGGTGGTACCTGACCTCGGTCGGCCGCACGAGGAACCCGAACAGCGCGAGCGGGACCGTCAACCGGACGCTCGAAGCGACGGTCACCGTGACGCCGACGATCACGCAGCCTCTCAACAACCCGGTCTGGAACTACCTCTACGCCGGTCACACGGGGAGCGCGTGCGACCAGAGCCTGCCGAACAACATCACCGGCTCGTCGCGCATGTACGTCGCCGGCAACCTCTGCCTCAGCCAGAACGTGAACCTCGCTGAGTCGACGGTCATCGTGGGCGGCAATGTCGACGTGGCCAACAACGCGTCCATCGGCGCCTCGACGAACCTGAGCACCCGCGTCGAGACGTTCATCGGCGGCAACTGCCGCTACACCACGAGCGGGAGCTGGACCGCGTGCAGCGGCAACCAGGACGCCAACCACATCTACAGCAAGCTCACGGACGGCACGACGATCGGCGTCAACCACACGCCGCCGGTGGTCGCGCCGCCCGCTGCCGACTACGCGACGTGGTACGAGAACGCGATCCCGGGGCCCTCGCAGTCGTGCACGAGCTCGAGCGGAACGCCCCCGACGTTCGACGGGAATTACCCCTCGCGGGACGGCAGCGTCTCGACCGTCTTCGACCTGACGCCCTCGAGCTCGTACTTCTGCCGTGTCGGCCATGGAGCCAACACGACGCTGGCGAACGCGATGACCGCCTCGCAGACGACGCTGAACGTCGCCGCCGGGACGACCGGCTTCCCGAGCAGCCAGTTCAACATCAGGATCGATGACGAGTACATGACGGTGACGGGCGGCTTCGGCACGACGACCTGGACCGTCGTTCGCGGTGCCAAGGCGTCGACAGCCGCGGCGCACGTGAACAGCCAGACCGTCGAGTGGGACACGGCTCCGAGCGGTGAGATCGGCTGGAATGCCACCACCAAGACGCTCACGCTGAGCGGGACGGTCTACATCGACGGCAGCGTGAAGATCGGCAACGGCTCGCTCAACACGTACAACGGGCAGGGCACGCTCTACCTCTCCGGGACGCTGCGGATCGGCGGCAAGCTCTGCGCCGCGGTCTCCGGCTCGGACTGCGACTTCGCGAGCTGGAACCCGAACTTCGACATGTTCATGGTCGTCGCCAACGGAAGCGGCGGACAGGTGAACCCGGGCGACAGCATCCAGATGGACAACAACTTCTCGTGGCAGGGCGGCCTCTACGGCACGAACGCGGTCGAGTTCGGAAACAACGACAACGTCGACGGCCCGATCGTCGGCAGCTCGATCGTCCTCTCGAACAACCTGACCACGAACGCGTTCCCGTCGATCTCGATCGTCCCGGTCGGGATGCCGTCAAACGATGAGGTGTACGCCCAGCCGAACCCGCCGCAGGGCTTCACCGGCTAAAGCGCCGGCCTCTCGCGCCGATAGAACGCGTCGTGGACTTCGCTCTCGGCGTGCTCGCGTTCTGGCCTGCCCTCGCGCTCGGCAGCTTCGCCAACGTGGTCGCGGCCCGCGTGCCGCTCAAGCGCTCGGTCGTGAAGCCGCGCTCCGCCTGCCCGAGCTGCGGCGCCGAGCTCGCGTGGTACGACAACGTGCCCGTCCTTTCCTATCTGCTCCTGCGCGGCCGCTGCCGCTCGTGCCACGTGCCGATCGGCTGGATCTATCCCGCTGTCGAGCTCGCCATCGGAGGCCTCGCCGCCGCCTGCTTCGTCCACTTCGGGCTGAGCGGGGAGGCGTTCGTCGCCTCGTTCTTCTGCGCCGTCCTGGTCGTCCTGAGCGCGATCGACCTCCGGCACCGGATCGTCCCGAACCGGCTCGTGCTGCCGGCCGCACTCGTCGTGCTGGTTGCGCAGACCGCGCTCTACCCGAGCCCCGAGTGGGCGCTGGGCGCGCTCGGAGCGGCAGGCTTCCTGTTCGCGGCCGCGCTCGCCTATCCGGCCGGGATGGGCATGGGCGACGTGAAGCTCGCGCTGCTCCTCGGCGCGATGCTCGGCCGCTTCGTCTCCGTGGGGCTGATGCTCGGCATGATCGCCGCGGTCATCCCCAGCGTCGTCCTGCTCGCGCGGCATGGCTCGGCCGCGCGCAAGATGGGAATCCCCTTCGCGCCGTTCCTGGCGATCGGCGCGATCGTGGCCCTGTTCGTGGGCCACCCGCTGCTGGACGCGTACCTCTCGCGCTTCTAGCGCCGGCCCACCGTCAGGCTGACCTTCGTGCCCCTGGCCTTGACGGCCCCTGCGCGCGGGCTCTGGCGGAGCACGCGGCCGACGCGCTTCGAGTGCACCCGGTGGATGCGTCCGACGCGGCAGTGCGCGTGGCCGATGCGGGTGCGCGCGGTCGCGAGCCGAAGCCCGACGACCCTGGGCACGTGGCAGCGCACGGCGGGCGGCGGGGGCGGCGGCGCGACGGTCGCGTCGCGGAGGAAGACGTCGCTGAAGCCGTTCCTGTCTCCGGAGACGAGGTTGTCGGCCTGCGAGTCGAACGTGACGAAGTGCGCGTCGGCGCTGAGGACCGGCCTGATGCTGTCGCCGTCGGCCTCGACGCCGTTGGCCTTCACGCTCAGGCGCGTGGTCGCTCCGCTGAGGTTGTCGTGGATGAAGATGTCGACCGCGCCGTTCGTGTCGCCGGGGACGAGGTTCGTCGACTCGGACGAGAAGGCCACGAACCGGCCGTCGCCGTTGAGGGAGGGTTTCGCGCTGCCGTCGTTCGCCTCCGAGCCCGCGTCGTCGAGGCTGGCGCGCGTCACGAGACCGGTCTGCCGGTCGACGACGAAGACGTCCACGGCGTCGTTGGAATCGTCAGGGACGAGGTCGAAGGCGTCGGAGTCGAACGCGACGTAGCGGCCGTTGCCGCTCAGAGAAGGGTCGAAGCTGTTGCCGTCGACCTCGAAACCGCCCGCGCTTTCGCTCACGCGGCTCGTGTCGCCTGTCTGCAGGTTGTGCACGAAAACGTCCGACTCGAAGTTCGTGTCCGTCGCGATCAGGTTGAAGGCGAATGACGAGAACGCGACGAGCTGGCCGTCGGCGCTGAGCGCAGGAGCCGTGCTCGGCCCGCCCTGCGCCTCGTCGCCGTTCGTCGCCACGTCGACCCGCGTCGTCGTCCCCGTTGCCAGGTCGCGGACGAAGACGTCGCGCAGCCGGTTCGTGTCGCCGGGTACCAGGTTGGTCGCGTCCGAGACGAAGGCGATGTAGCGGCCGTCGCTGTCGATCGCGGGCAGGTAGCTGCCGCCGTCGGTCTGGCCGCCCGCGGATGAGACGCTGACGCGGGTCGTCGCGCCCGTCTGCCGGTCGTGGACGAACACGTCGTCGGCGTTGTTCGTGTCGCCGGCGACGAGGTTCGTCGCGTCCGAGTAGAAGGCGACGTAGCGGCCGTCGGCGCTCAGGGCCGGCGAGAAGCTCTGGCCGTTCGCCTGGCCGCCCGAGCTCGACACGCTGACGCGGGTCGTCGCGCCGGTCCGGTTGTCGTGGACGAAGACGTCGCGCGCTCCGTTCGTGTCCCCGGCGACGAGGTTCGTGGCGCTCGAGTAGAAGGCGACGTAGCGGCCGTCGGCGCTGATCGAGGCGGCCAGGCTGTGGCCGTTCGCCTGCGCGCCGGCCGAGGAGACGCTCTCGCGCACGACCGGAGCGGAGGCTCCGCTCGCCGCCGGCAGGGTCGTCAGGGCAAGCGCGGCGCCCGCGGCCAGGAGCAATTTCAGACCCGATCCCCTCCTCTTCACGCGTCCCAACCCTACCGCGCGGGTGACCCGGCACCTACAGCGTCAGGCCCCGGATGCCGATAACTCGAACGAGGTATTTCATGGACCTCCCCAAACTGCGCACATCCGGCCGCGCCGGGCCAAAGCAGGCTGCCGACGAAACGGCGCTGCCCCCGGCTTTTCCGGTCAACGAGACCGGCGAGTTGGTCGCGGACCTGATCGAGGCGACCGGCCTCGTCCCGCCTGACAGGCTGGCGCCTGCGCGCGGCCGCGCGAAGCAGGGAACGCCGTTCTCGACCGCGGTCCTCGAGGAGGGCGTCGCGACCTCGGAGGGGATCGCGCGAACGCTCGCCAGCCGCTTCCAGCTGCCGTTCGTCGATCTGGCGCTCATGGGCGTCCAGCACGAGGCCGCCGAGAAGCTGCCGCTGCACGTCCTCGAGCGCGTCGACGCGATTCCGTACGCGCTCGAGGGCGACTCGCTCCGGATTGCGGTCGCGGACCCCGGGAACGTGCAGGCGATCGACGAGCTGCGGCTGGGGACGGGCCTTCAGCTCGAGGTCGCGGTCGCATCGCGCGAGGACATCGCGAACGAGATCAAGCGCCTGGTTCGCGCCTCGGAGGCGTTCGGCGCCCGCGCCGCGATCGACGAGGAGTCCGCGCTCTACGAAGAGGAAGAGGAGGAGGGCGACGACCTCGAGGTCGACGACGGCATCTCCGACGTCCCGCTCGTCCGCCTCGTCAACTCGATCATCTTCCAGGCGGCCGAGGACGGGGCGAGCGACGTCCACTTCGAGCCGCAGGAGGACTCGCTCGTCGTCCGGCTCCGCGTCGACGGCGTGCTGCACGAGGTGCAGCGCATCCCGAAGCGGATGATGCCCGGGGTGACGACGCGCCTGAAGGTGCTCGCGAAGCTCGACATCGCCGAGCGCCGCAAGCCGCAGGACGGCCGCATTTCACTGAATGCGGCGGCCGCCGGGCGCTTGCTGGACATCCGCGTCGCGACCCTGCCGACGGTCGAGGGCGAGTCGATCGTGATGCGCCTCCTCGACAAGTCGAAGAAGGCGCCCACGCTCGCCGACCTCGGGCTCAGCGAGGACATGCGCGCGAAGCTCGACGAGATCATCCGCAGGCCGACGGGCGCGATCCTGGCGACGGGCCCCACCGGCGCCGGTAAGTCGACGACGCTCTATGCGGCGCTGACGGAGATCAACCGTCCCGAGATCAACATCATCACGGTCGAGGATCCCGTCGAGTTCAGGCTCGCAGGCATCAACCAGGTGCAGATCAACCCGCGCGCCGGGCTCACCTTTGCGGCTGCGCTGCGGTCGATCCTGCGCTCGGACCCCGACGTCGTGATGGTCGGCGAGATCCGCGACAGCGAGACCGCGAAGATCTCGATCGAGGCGGCACTCACCGGCCACCTGGTGCTCTCGACGATGCACACGAACGACGCGCCCGGCGCGATCTCGCGATTGAACGAGATGGGCGTCGAGCCGTTCCTGACCGGTTCGGCGGTGTCGGCTGTGCTCGCCCAGCGGCTCGCGCGCAAGCTCTGCACCCACTGTTGTGAGATGTATTCGCCGACCACCGACGATCTGATCAAGGCGCGCATCTCACCCGAGGTCGCGGCCCGCGCGGACGGCGTCGTCTTCTACCGCAGGAGGGGATGCCCGCGGTGCGGCCAGACCGGCTACAAGGGCCGTGTCGGGATCTACCAGCTACTCGTGATGAGCGAGATGCTCGAGAGCATGGCCGCGGCGAAGGCGAGCCGCGAAGAGCTGGAGCGCGCCGCGATCGGCGAGGGCATGCGGACGCTCTGGGACGACGGCCTCGCGAAGGTCGCCGCCGGCCTCACGTCGATCGAAGAGCTGGCGCGCGTCACCACGTAAGCGCGCCTTTCGTCACGGTGCCTGGCACCGTGACGGATCTGTTACGCCGCCTGGATGTCGCAGCCGAGATACATGAGCGTCTCGACGGCTTCCGTCACGAACGCGGTCGCCTCTCGGGCGTCCGCAAACGTGTAGGGGCCGGGACGCACGGGGCTCGTCGAGGGCACTCCCGGTGGGAAGACGTCGGCCTCGACGACGCAGTTGTCGCCCTGGTCGACCGCGCGCATGATCACGATCGAGCGGCCGTCCTTGCGCGCGTGCCGCACGAAGAGCTCGCGGCCTGTGGCGGGTCCGCTCACTGGCGCCCGCTCATTGCGCGCTGAGCGCGTTCGCGACGGCCTGCGCGACGGTGTCGCGGTCGTTCCACCCGCTGAGGCGGACGAACAGCGTCTTGGGGCTCTTGAACACGAGGACCGCCGGGTCGTCGAGGACGCGATCGGCCGCGGACGCACCGCCCGTCAGCAACGAGGTCAGCGGGGCGGCGACCCTCTCGCTCGTCACATCGAGCGGGACGAAGGGCACGCCTGCCGCCCTGGCGCCTGCCTGGGCCTCGGCCCGCGCGAGCTCGTCGACGGACGAGCCAGGCGCGTAGAGCGCCGCCACGACAACGGGCCCGCCGCGCAGCGCGAGCGCGAGCGCAGACGGCATCCCGTCGATCACAGCCGGCACGTGCTTCGGCTTCGGCCTCGGCGTCGGCTTCGCTTTCGGCTTTGCCGCGACCTTTGCCTTCGCCTTCACTTTCCTCGCGGCAAGAGGAGCCTTCTTCGCCGCCGCGCGGATGCTTCTTGACCGGGTGGAGCGGCTTGATCACTGGCGCCGCGGCAGGCTCGCTGGGCCCGCGCCCGAGCAGCATGAAACCGCCGCCGAGGGCAAGCACGGCCACGAGTCCGGCCGCAGCGACGATCCGCATCCGCTGGCTCACGTTCTCTCTATCGGCAGTCCGGAGCCGGGTCTTGACTGTGTTGGCGCGACTGGGACCAAAAGAAAGGGCGCGGTCTCCCGCGCCCTTTCGCGAACCTGCTGAGCGGCGTCTCAGCAGCCGCCCGGCGAGATGTCGCCCGACGGGCCGGTCTTGTGGTACACGACCGTGCCGGGGACGGTGTTGCGAACGCAGTACAGCGTCGCGTTGGCGACCGAGATCTTGATGTTCTTGATCCCGGCGTCGTACGACTGCTGCAGCTTCGTCAGCGTGACACCGGTGTAGCCGGTCGAGTGGTCGGCGTTGTACGCCTCCATGCCCGGGACGGCAGCGCGGACGTTGGCCTGCGCAGCGGACTTGTTCGCCCGCGTGCGGAAGCTGAGGTACGACGGGATCGCAATAGCAAGCAGGATCCCGAGGATGATGATGACGACGAGGAGCTCGATCAGCGTGAAACCGCGATCGTCTGTCCTCATCCGGTGCCACAGGTTGGTCATGTCTCTCCTTCGGCTCGAAAACTGCGGTGGCTCCGACGTACATCGGTTTCCGATGACTCGCGCCCATACCCCCGAACGGGTGAGGACCACGAAAAAGGCGCGGTCTCCCGCGCCCCTTCCGCAGAAATGAGCCGTGGGGCTGCCTAGCAGCCGCCCGGCTTGATGTCGCCCGACGGGCCGGTCTTGTGGTACACGACCGTGCCGGGGACGGTGTTGCGAACGCAGTACAGCGTCGCGTTGGCGACCGAGATCTTGATGTTCTTGATCCCGGCGTCGTACGACTGCTGCAGCTTCGTCAGGGTGACGCCGGTGTAGCCCGTGGCGTGGTCGGCGTTGAACGCCTCCATGCCCGGGACTGACGCGCGGACGTTGGCCTGCGCAGCGGACTTGTTCGCCCGCGTGCGGAAGCTGAGGTACGACGGGATCGCAATAGCAAGCAGGATCCCGAGGATGATGATGACGACAAGGAGCTCGATCAGGGTGAAGCCACCCTCATCGGCGCCGAGTCGGTTCAGAAGCCTTGAACGCATGCGTTTCTCCTCCTTAAGGGTGCGCAGTGGCCACGCCTCTCATCGGCCGCACTCCCCCGGAGCGGGGCACCCGTAGGGGTGATCGGGTTACGATGCAATCGCCCCTCTCAAGGAAGGTTCCTGCCCTGCCGATAGCCGGTTAGGGCCATGGCGGAGTCCCTCTATTCGATTGACGATTTGCTGGAGCGGATGGTTGCGCTCAACGCGTCCGACCTCCACATCACGGTCGGCGCCCATCCCGTCGTGCGCCTTCGCGGCCGGCTCGAGCCTCTTCAGGACATCGAGCCCCTCACCGGCGAGGTCACCCAGCAGCTGCTCTACCGGATCCTCTCGACGGAGCAGCAGAAGCACCTCGAGATCAACCGCCAGATCGACTTCGCGCATTCGATGCCCGGCCTCGCCCGCTTCCGCGTCAACGTCTACTGGCAGCGCGGATCGCTCGGCGGCGCGTTCCGCCTGATTCCCACCGAGATCAAGACGCTCGAGGAGCTCGGGATCCCGTCCAGCCTGCACGTCCTCACCGAGCGGCCGCGCGGACTGGTGCTCGTCACCGGCCCGACCGGCTCCGGTAAGTCGACGACACTCGCCGCGTTGATCGACGAGATCAACCGCAAGCGCGCCGAGCACATCCTCACGATCGAGGACCCCATCGAGTTCGTGCACCGGCACAAGCGCTGCGTCGTCAACCAGCGCGAGATCGGAGTCGACGCGATCAGCTTCGCCGAGGCGCTCCGCGCCGCCCTCCGCCAGGACCCCGACGTGATCCTCCTCGGCGAGATGCGCGACCTCGAGACGATCTCCACGGCGTTGACCGCCGCCGAGACCGGCCACCTCGTCTTCGCGACGCTCCACACGCAGAGCGCCCCGGGGACGATCGACCGTGTCATCGACGCCTTTCCGGCTGCCCAGCAGGATCAGATCAGGATCCAGCTGGCCGCGACTCTCGAGGGCATCGTCACCCAGGCCCTGCTTCCGACGGCCGACGGGACCGGCCGCGTGGCTGCCCTCGAGGTCCTCTTTCCCGACGACGCCGTGCGGAACCTGATCCGCCAGGCGAAGGTCGAGCAGGTCTACTCCGTCATGCAGACCGGCACGGCCAAGGGCATGCAGACGATGGAGCAGTCGCTCGCCGAGCTGACGCTCCGCCGCGTGATCACGGTCGAGACGGCGCTCGGCCGCTCGAGCCGTCCCGAGCAGCTCCTCGGCCTCCTCGAGCGCTCAGGCTTCGAGCTCCCCGAGAGCCTTACCCAGCAGGAGCCGGGACAGGCCCTGCGAATCGCCGCGGAGGCCTAGTGCTCCTCCAGGCGACACTCCCCCGCTTCTGGCCCGCGATCACGCGGCGCCAGGAACCACCCTCGCCCTTGCCAAGGCAACCAGCCTTGGCCGCGGACGAGTGCGGCCCCTGGCTTGGTGCTCGCGACCCAGAAGCTAGACGGCGCCACCCGGAGGAGCACTAGCGATGGTCGACCTCAAGAAGGAGATCAAGCTCTCGGATCTCATGCCGAAGCGGAAGCCGAAGCCGCCGGCCGAGGACGGGCCGGCTCCCGAGCCGGGGGCAGAGAAGGAAAAGAAGGAGAAGAAGCCGCTCCTGAAGCGGGACCTCTCGTTCAAGCGCAAGCCGAAGGCACCGCGCGCGGACAAGGCCGAAGGCGAGCCGAAGCCGAAGAAGGAGCGCGGGCGCCGCGAGCCCTCCGGGCCGAAGCGCGGAAAGCGCCTGGTCGGCCTCAAGATCGGCGCCTCCCAGCTCGCCGCGGCACGGGTCGTCAACAACGGCGTGCCCGAGCTCGTCCAGGTCGCGCGCACGGAGCTCGATCCCGGCCTCGTGGTCGGCGGCGAGCTCCGAGAGCCCGAGCTGCTCGCCGACGTGCTCCGTTCGTTCTTCCGCACGCACGGGCTTCCGCGCCAGGGCGTCCGCCTCGGCATCGCGAGCAACCGGATCGGCGTGCGCGTCCTCGAGATCCCAGGGATCGCCAACGAGCAGCAGCTCGAGAACGCGGTGCGCTTCCGCGCCCAGGAGGTGCTGCCGATCCCGCTGGACGAGGCGGTCCTCGACTTCCAGGTGCTCGGCCAGCGCACCGACGAGGAAGGCAATCCGGTCACCAAGATCCTGCTCGTCGTCGCCTACCGAGAGCTCGTCGACCGCTACGTCTCGGCCTGTAAGAAGGCGGGACTACGCCTCGTCGGGATCGACCTCGAGGCCTTCGCCCTCCTGCGTGCCATGGGCGAGCCGCGTCCCGAGGCCGACGGCCCCGCCGAAGCGGCTGTGGTCGTCGTCTCGATCGGGCACGACCGCTCGACCTTCGCCGTCTCGGACGGCCGCCTCTGCGAGTTCACGCGCGTGCTGGAGTGGGGCGGATCGACCCTCGACGTGGCGATCGCGCGCGAGCTCGACATGGCCCCTTCGGAGGCACAGCCTGTCAAGCACGGGCTCACGCTCACCGGCGAGAGCGTTCCAGAAGGCCTGACGCCCGAGCAGGCGCTCGCCGCCCGCGAAGCCGTCCGCCGCCAGCTCCAGACGTTCGCGCGAGAGCTCGTCTCCTCGCTTCAGTTCTACCAGAACCAGCCCGGATCTCTGGGCATCGGCGAGATCGTGATCACCGGCGGCACCGCGCACCTCGGCGGGCTCGCCGAAGAGCTGCAGAAGCTGATCGGCGTGCGCGTCTCGGTCGGCGACCCGCTCACGCGCGTGAAGCTCGGGCGCAAGGTCAAAGACACGGAGCAGCTCGGCTCGCTCAGCGTCGCAATCGGCCTCGGAATCGAGGACTAGGCAGCCGTGCGCGCGATCAACCTCCTCCCGCGAGACGACTACTTCAAGCGCCGGCAGAAGCAGCAGAAGGTGCAGTGGGTCGTGGTCGTGCCCGTGATCCTGGTCGTCGTGATCAGCGGTGTGCTCTCGATGCTGTTCCTCTCCGCCAGCGGAGCGGTGAAGGACCGCAATGCCGAGCTCGCGACCCTGAACGCCGAGCTGGCCGCGATCCCGACGCCGGACGCCTCGAAGGTGCAGACCCAGACCGCTCTCGCCGCCGAGAAGCAGGCGCGGATCACGGCCGTGAACGCAGCGCTGTCGCGGAGGGTCGCGTGGGACCGCATCTTCCGGGAGCTCTCGCTCGTCCTGCCCGACGACGTCTGGCTGACCGACCTCTCCGCCAAGTCGCCGGTCTCGCCGGCCCTCGCGGGCGCGGCGCCGCCCTCCGCGACGAACGTCGCCGCGAGCGGGTTCATCCTCGACGGCTACACCTATTCGCAGGCGGCCGTCGCGCGACTGCTCGGCCGCATCAGCGTCATCCCGGACCTCAACAACGTGCAGCTCGTCAAGAGCAAGCTGGAGGTTCACGGCAGCACGAACGTGGTCAACTTCACCATCGCCGCCGACCTGCGGCAGCTGGCGGGCGGATCGTGAAGCGCGGGCTCTCCCAGCCGGTCCAGATCGCGCTGGCCGTCGTCGGGGTGCTCGTCTTCGCGCTCGGCGGCTACTTCATGCTGATCCGGCCACAGCACGCGAAGGCCAAGGCGGTGGACGTGCAGATCGCGAGCACGAACGAGTCGATCGACTCGGCCCGCGCGCTGACGCTCCAGGCGAAGAAGGCTGCGCAGATCCGGGTCGCGGACGTCTTCCGCCTGACGAAGGCGATGCCCGACCAGGCCGAGATGCCGGACATCCTGCTGGAGCTGAACCAGATCGCCGAGGACAGCGGCATCACCTTCCAGCAGATCACCCCGGCGAGCACCGCCGTGCTGCTCGACGGCTACGAGGCCATCCCGATCCAGGTCGAGTTCCAGGGGAACTTCTACGAGCTGTCCGATTTCCTCTACCGCCTGCGGAACCTCGTCGACGTCCGCCACGGCGGGCTCGACGCCAAGGGCCGGCTGTTCGCGATCGACACGATCGACTTCGGCCAGGCCGCGCCCCCCGCGCACTTCCCGCAGATCCAGGCGCAGCTCGCGATCGACGCGTTCGTCTACGGGACCGGCTCGGTGCCGACGGTCGCCGCGCCGTCCGGGACAACGGGTGCGACCGGCGCGACGGGCGCAACGGGTGCGACCGGCGCCGCCGGAGCGACCAGCGCCACGGGAGGAAGTTGATGGCGAAGAAGAAGCACGACCCGCAGGCGAAGGCCAAGCGCCAGAAGGTGATCGCCGCCGTCGGCGGGGTGATCCTCCTCGGCCTGCTCGCCTTCCAGCTGCCGCGCACGCTCAAGCTTCTGCCACCCGTCCAACGCGACTGCGTCGGCCTCCCAGGCTGCGCCGGCGCCGACGATCCCGGCCGCGACGCCGGTCGCGGGCGCGACTGCGACCTCCGGGACTGCCGCCGCGACCTCGGCCGATGGCCTGACCGACCCCGGGACGGCAGTCTCCCCGCAGTCGGGCCAGCTGCTCGCGTTCAGCCGCTTCCGGAGCAAGGACCCGTTCGCGCAGCAGCTCAAGCTCGATTGCGCGACCGGCCAGGGCGGCGATTGCAGCTCTGGCTCCGGCAGCACCTCGACCGGGTCGGGCCCCGGACAAGGAGGCTCCGGCGGCGCGACGGGCGCCACCGGCTCGAGCGGCGTCACCCAGCCGCCCGGGTCCGGGTCGCCCCCGGCCAAGCCGACGTCAGCGCAGATCTCGGTGAACGGCGCCGGCGAGACCGTCAGCGTGGGCGCTCAGTTCCCCGCCTCGAGCCCGGTGTTCGTGCTGGTCTCGCTGAAGCGGAGCTCGGCGAAGATCGCCATCGCCGGCGGCACGCTTCAGGGAGGCGGGACCGTGACGCTGAAGAAGGGCCGCCCGCTGACGCTGATGAACACGGCCGACGGCACGAGGTACGTGCTCCGGCTGGTCTCCGTCAGCTAGCAGTCCGTCGTGCAGCCGCCGGCGGTCGAGGAGTCGAACGTCGCGGCGAGACGCGCGAGCGGCCGGCCGGTCAGGTTGTTCCCGTCGCGGACGACGACCGTGACGATCCGCAGCGGGCGCCCGTTCGCCGGCGTGGGAGGCGTGGTCGAGGCAGTCGAGAGGACGACGTAGCTGTCGACGCGGTACGGCTTGTGATCCGGGCCCGTGACGACCCTGCTCGCATTGCACTCGTTGTGCTGGGCGAGCGCGCCGCTGCACGTCCCCGTCACCTCGGTCGTGCTGTAGGCGGAGTCCGTCGTGTACGGCGCCGTCGCGGGGATCGTGCTCGGATCGAGCGCGATCGCCGACCAGGTGAGGGCGCGGTACTGCTCCATCTGGGCGTCCGCCAGCGTCGAGGCGGTCGAGAGCTTGCTGGCCCGTTTCAGGCTGATGATCCCGGCGTTGTACGACGCGACGATCGCGAGGATGCCGACGTTCAGCATCACCATCGCCATGAGCAGCTCGATCAGACCGAAGCCGCCCTCGCTTCGTAGCCGCATGCGCACGATTTCCCTATCGGCACGCGGTCGCGGTACCTCAAGCGAGCCAATCCCCCTGCCGATAGGCCCCAGGTATGGCGGCATACGCCTACAGCGCCATCAATGCGGAAGGCCTGGAGCTGACGGGCGAGGTTCACGCGCCCGACGCCGGCTCTGCCCGCGAGCAGCTGCGTGTCCGCGGCCTGCTCGCCGAGCACCTCGAAGAGCTCCCGGCGAGCGGCGAGGAGAGCGCGCGCACCGCGTTCAAGAAGGTCAAGCCGAAGACCCTGCAGATCTTCTCGCGGCAGTTCGCGACGATGATCGAGGCCGGCCTGAACGTCGTCAGCTCGCTGGTGATCCTCGAGGAGCAGACGGACGACGTGTACTTCGCGTCCGTGGTCAAGGAGCTCCGCGCCGACGTCGAGGGCGGCCTGCTGCTCTCGCAGGCGCTCGCCCGGCATCCGAAGATCTTCAGCCGCCTGTTCGTCTCGATGGTCGAGGCCGGCGAGGCGGCCGGAATCCTCGACCAGGTGCTCGAGCGCGTCGCCTACCAGATCGAGAAGGAGACGCAGATCAGGCGCCGCGTGAAGGGCGCGATGATGTATCCGACGATGGTGCTGATCTTCGCGACCCTCGTCCTGATCGGCCTGCTGATGTTCCTCGTGCCGGTCTTCGTGAACATCTTCGCCCAGCTCAACGGCGAGCTCCCGAAGCTGACGCAGATCGTGGTCGCAGCGTCGAACCAGCTCCGGCACCACTGGTTCATCATCTTCCCGGCGATGTTCGGGTTGGTCTGGGGCGTCCGCCGCGCGAAGCGCACCGAGCCCGGCCGCCAGCTCTGGGACCGCACGAAGCTGAAGATCCCGATGAAGATCGGCGACGTCGTCCTCAAGGTGACGATGGCGCGCTTCTCGCGGACGCTCTCGACGCTCGTCGCCGCCGGCGTCGACATCATCAAGGCGCTCGAGATCACCGGCCAGACCGCCGGCAACTGGGTGATCGAGGAGGCGCTGGCAGACGTGCGGGTGAAGGTCCACCAGGGCGTTCCGATCGCGCAGCCGCTGATCGAGAACCCGGTGTTCCCACCGATGGTCAGCCAGATGGTGAAGATCGGTGAGGAGACGGGAGAGCTCGAGAAAATGCTCTCGAAGATCGCCGACTTCTACGAGGACGAGGTCGACGCCGCGATCGGCTCCCTGACCGCGATCATCGAGCCGCTGATGATGATCGCCGTGGGCGCGATGGTCGGCGTGATCATCATCTCGATGTACCTGCCGATGTTCAAGCTTCTCCAGCTCGTCAAGTAGCCGCCGCCGCCACCGGGTGGTCGAGTTGGGGCGTGCCGATCAACGCGTTAGCGACTCTCACCTGGATTCGCACTCTCGGCGGAGCCCTGCAGCACGTTGAAGCTGAACATCATCCCGCTCTCGTGGTGCTCCGCGATGTGGCAATGAGCCATCCAGCGGCCTGGGTTCGTGACGTCGAGCAGGATGTCGACGGTCTCGCCTGTCCGGACGAGCACAGTGTCCTTCCACACGAGGTTCGGCTCGACGACGTCGTCGCGAGCGAGGATCAGGAAGCGGCCGGCGCCATGGACGTGGAACGGGTGCGGCATTGGATGGTCCGAGTCCATCTCGTTGACGAGCCGCAGCTTCACCTGATCGCCGACCCGGAACGTCCAGTCGATCTGCGCGTTCTCCGCACCGGTCTGGCGGTCGACGAGCTTCCAACGCATGTTCGCCGGCGTCGTCGTCCGGTTGACCTCGACCATGTCGTCTTCCCACTCGATGCCTTGTGCGCGGTCGTGCGCGTGGTCGGTCTCGCTGTGCTGATCGTGGCCGTGTCCGTGATGACCGTGGTGGCCGTGCCCGCCGTGCTGGTCGCCGTGGTGGCCGTGCCCGTGGTGGTCGTGCTCGTGCCCTGCGCCAGCCGCAACCATGCTCTCGGGCAAAAGCTTCATGCCGCACTTCGGGCAGCGGTCAGGCTTGTCGCTCGTCACCTCGGGATGCATCGGGCAGAGGTACGTGGTCTCTGCTGCCTGGGCGAGCAGCTTCATGCCGCACTTGGGGCAGCTTCCGGGCTCCGCGCTCACCACCTCAGGGTGCATCGGGCAGACGTAGACGACCTCGACGCCCTCGGGCACGCCCATGTCCATCTCGGCGACGAACGAGAGCGTCTTGTCGGGCGGTGCAGTCAGGTACGGCTCGACCCGCTCGCGTTGCTCGACCATGTCAGCGTTCGTCCGCAGCTGGCTGAACGCGTCGGCGAATGACTCTTCCGGCGACTCGTCAGCGACGCTGACGCCGGCAAGCCGGTAAGTGCGCTCGGGCGTCCGGTGCTCGAGCTCGAGCTCGCCTGCCGATGGGAAGTGCACGTCGACGACGACGCGCTCGGACGGCGCAAGCAGCACCTCTTCGACAAGCTCCTCCCGCTCATAGTGGCCCGCGTCGGCACCGACCAGCTTCATCTCTGCGCCAGGCAACGCAACATTGAAGACTCTTGTGTTTGCGGTGTTCGTGAAGTAGAAGCGCACGACCTCGCCGCACTTCACCCGGAGCGACAGGTCAGGCTCGCCCGCGACGAGCATCACGTTGCCGAAGCGACCCATCGCGACGTGCGTCGTCTCCGACACCCGAAATGCTGCGACCTGGCCTTCTTCGATCAGGATGTCGTCGAGCGTCAGCAAGAGCTCGCGGTTGGCCGGCGGCCAGTAGTCGGCCTCGCTCGGCGTGACGAGGATGTTCCCGTAGAGGCCCAGCTCCTGGCCGTAGTCCTCACGGATGTGCGGGTGGTACCAGAACGCACCGGGGTCGGGCACGTGCACCTGGTACGTAAAGCTCTCGCCGATCGGGATGGGTGCCTGCGTGTCGTGGGTGCCGTCGTAGCGGTTCTCGAGGCGAAGGCCATGCCAGTGCACGGTCGCTTCGATGTCGCCGTTGTTTGTGACCGGGATGGCGATCGTGGCGCCCTGCGGGACCTTCAGCGTCGGCCCCGGCACGGAGCCGTTGTAGGCGAGCATCCGCACGGTCGCGTCGCCGATCTGCTTCTTGACCGGCACGATCTCGAGCTTGAGCTCGTCTCCATCGGCGAGCTCGTTGAGCTCGGTCTCGCGTGCTTCGGGAAGTCCTTCGGTTCCGCGCGGCAGTTCCGCGACGTGACCGTGGCGATGGGAGCCGTGATCATGCTCATGAGACTCGTGGTCATGCACCGTTAGGTCCTTTCGCTCGAGCGGGCTTCGCTGGCTGCGCCGGCGTCGACCGGTGAGCCTGCCTCTGCTGGTCTGTTCGATTGCTGGTAGTCCGCGATCTTCTCAGCGATGAACTCGGCGTCGTCCTTGATGAACCCGATCAACGCCGAGCCGCGGGTGTGCTGCCAGGTGAGGCCGAGGAAGTGGAGGCCGGGCAGCTCGGTGACGCCGCGGCGGTGGCGCAGGCGACCGTCCTCGTCGAAGATCGGCAGCTTGATCCATGAGTAGTCGGAGCGGTAGCCGGTCGCCCAGATGACGGCGCCAACTTCGAGTTCGCTCCCGTCTTCGAAGCGCACCCGCCGGCCCTCGACGTCGACAAGCCGTGGCTTGAGCTCGACGCCGTAGCGCTCCGTCATCTCGCGGGGGCTCGAGCCGATTAGCGTGTCGCGCATGCCCAGCTTGCGGGCAAGGCGTGACTCGACCGTCTTGTTGATGAGGCGCGTCTTGGTCAGCCACCAGAAGAGGTCCCGCCCGAGCACGCGCTGGGGCAGCGGCTTCTGACGGGAGCCGATCGAGAGCACGACCTTGTGCGTCGCCGAGAGTTCCTTCGCAATCTGAAAGCCCGTGTTGCCGCCGCCGACCACGAGCACTGTCCCCTCTGGCACGTCACCCGGCTTGCGGTAGCCGACAGCATGGGTCTGGAAGAGGTCGCCGGCCAGCTTCTCGCTGAGCTTCGGCACGAACGGGGTTTGGAAGGGACCGGTCGCCACGACGACCTGGTCGGCGATGATTGTCCGTCCCCCGACGGCAACCCGGAACCGCCCGTCGTCGTCCTGGTCGAGTCGCTTGACCTCGCTGTTCAGCTCGACCGGCAGCTCGAAGGTCGCGGCGTAGCGCTCGAGGTAGCCGATGACCTCGTCGCGGGTCGCGTAACCGTCCGGGTCACCGGCGAACGGAAGCCCTGGGAGCGCGCTGTAACGACGGGGCGTGAAGAGCGTCAGCGAGTCCCAACGCTCGCGCCATGCCGGCGCGAGCTCGCTCGCCCGCTCGAGGATCACGAAGCGGTAGCCGTGCTGCCTCAGGAAGTGGCCGATGGCCAGCCCGGCTTGGCCGCCACCGATGACTGCCACATCGAGGTGCCGCGCGCTGCTGTCGCCGGAATTGCTCGAAGCTGAGTTCAGCCGACACCCTCCTCGTCACTCAGTCGCGTTTCGGGTGTGAATAAACGACTACGTTCTATCCGTGTCAAGGGAAGCCGAAGCAACTTTCCTGTTCGCCGACATCGCCGGCTTTACGGCGCTCACGGAGGCGCACGGTGACGAGCATGCCGTGCAGCTCGTGGAGGACTTCGCGAATGTCGTACAGGCGGAACTCCCACGCGTCGACGGCGAGTACGTGAAGGCAGTCGGCGACGCGCTCATGCTGCGAGTGCCCGACCCCGCCGATGCAGTTCGCCTCGGCTTGTGGATCACGCGAAATGCGATGGGCGGCCATCATGCGCCGTCTGTCCGCGTCGGCGGCAACCACGGCTCGGCTGTCGAACGCAGCGGCGACTACTTCGGAACGACGATCAATGTCGCGGCGCGGGTCTCGGCGCTCGCCGCCGGCGGCGAGGTACTCGTCACCGGGCAGACGGCAGCGCTTGCGCCCGATCTCGAGGGGGTGCTCTACGAGTCGCGCGGGCGGCAGGTGCTGCGCAATGTCGCGGAGCCGGTCGAGATTTTCGCCGTCGTTCGCGTGGACGAGAATGCCGATCACCTGGCGATCGACCCTGTTTGTCAGATGGCGGTCGATCCAGAGCGTGCGGTTGGCCGCTTGCTGCTAGACGAGAAGGCGTACTACTTCTGTTCGCTTACGTGTGCAGCAGCCTTTGCCCAGCACCCGGAGCGGTACCCCGCATAGCTGTCCCTCACGAGACGCGCCATCCATCGCCGAGGCCGTGATGGCGTAAGCAAATCTCGCCGATGCAACTAGCCGCCCGCCTCCTCGCGCCGCAGCCACTCGGCGAGGAAGGGCTCGACGATTCGGTACTCGCCGTCGCGCCCCTGGGCGACGATCTCCTTCTGCACGAGGCCGCTCAGGGCCCGCTGGAGGGTCGGCGTCGGCGGCAGATCGTGCCGCGAGGCGTAGTCGGCGGAGTACACGGCGCGCACGGGCTCGTCGGCGAGCGCGAGCATCAGGAGGCGCTGGGGCCGCGGCGCGTCGTCCCACATGAGCACCAGGTGGTTGTGCTCGGAGCGCAGGACGCGGCCGAGCGCCGTCCTCCACGTCCGCGGCCGATGCCTCGCCCCCGTCCGGCACCAGCTCCCAGACGAAGTAGGCGAGCTCCTGCGTCGCGTACGGGTGGCCTCCCGTCGAGGCGAGCAGGCGCGCCGCGGCCTCGGCGGAGAGGCGCTTGCCGGACTCCTCGAAGCGCTGACGGAGGAACGGCTCGAACGCCGTCGGCGGGATGACGCCGATCTCGAGCTGCTTCGCGCTGCGCCAGAACGGCTCGTTCTTGTCGCTGAAGATCCGCCTGAGCAGATGCCGCTTGCTGCCGAGGTAGACGTGGCTCACCTCGGGCTGCGCCTGGAAGACGGCGCGCATCAGGTTCGGGAAGCGCGGGTCGAGCGCGAGGATCTCCTGGAACTCGTCGAACACGATCACGACCCGCCGCTTGCGCTCGGCGGCGAGCTCGCCGAGGAGCTCGAGCAGGCGCTCGATCGTCTCGTCGATGTCCGTCTTGCGGCGGCCGGCCTGGAAGCTGAACCGCAGCGTCCCGTCGGAATCCACCTCCATGGTCGGAACGACGCGCAGGCCGCGAAACAGCTCCGCGGCCTTCTCGAACGTCTGCCCGACGAGCGACGCGACGTCTGCGTAGATCGTCTTCGCGAGAGCCGCGGCGAAGCGCTCCTTGGTGGGCGTCTTCATCAGGTCGAGGTAGCCGACCAGCGCCTTCTCGCGCATCGCCTCCTGGGTCGCGCGCAGGACGAGGGAGGACTTTCCGTAACGGCGCGGCGCGTAGACGAGGACGTTCTGGCCGTTGAGCATGTCGGAGACGAGCTCGCGCAGCTCGGGCTCGCGGTCGGTGAACGCCTCGTCGAGCGCCAGGTCGCCGAAGGTGAAGGGGTTGGTCAACGTTCTCTCCTATGCATGGCTGCATTATACAGCAGCCAATAAGTCATATGCGATCGCGCATAATGCAGTCGGCGATAACTCAGGGAGCGAGGAGCTCTCGCCGCCAGCCGCCGGCCGTGCGCGTGTACCTGGCCCGCTCGTGGAGGCGGTCGTCGCGGTGCTGCCAGAGCTCGATCGCGTCGGGCTCGAGCAGGTAGCCGCCCCAGCGCGCGGGGCGTGGGACCTCGTCACCCGGCAGGAGGCGCTCGAACTCCGCCTCGAGCTCGTCACGGCTCTCGATCGGCTCGCTCTGGTGCGAGGCCGCCGCGGCCGCTCGCGATCGGGGCGGGCGCGTAGCCCAGTACGCATCCGACTCCTCTTCCGAAAGACGGCGCACCGAGCCCTCGACGCGCACCTGCCGGCCGAGCGCTCGCCAGTAGAAGACGAGCGCGGCGCGGGGGTTGTCCGCCAGTTCCAGTCCCTTCCGGCTCTCGTAGCCCGAGAAGAACGTGAAGCCGTGGGCGTCGGCCCCCTTCAGCAGGAGCATCCGCGCCGAGGGACGGCCGTCCCCGTCGGCGGTGGCGAGCGTCATCGCCTCGGGCGCCTCCACGCCCGCCGCCCGGGCCTCCTCCAGCCACTCGTTGAAGATCGCGACCGGGTCGTTCAACGCCGGCTCGTTCAACGCCAGGCGCTCTCGAGCAGCTCGCGCACTTCCTCGACTCCCGCGCGCCAGACCGCCTCGACCTGTTCGTCGGGCAGCTGGTAGGCGCCGGCGAAGACGCCGTCTCCGAGCAGGGCGCGCACGCCGTCCGGATTCGCCACGCGGTAGGCCTCCTGGTCGAGCGGCGGCTTCCGCTCGCTCGGCAGGTCGACTCCCTCGAGCCGCGTCCAGGGGAAGTTCTCGTACCAGTTCGCGTGGCTCGGCTCCGGGTCGATGGACATCGCCTCGGCCTGCACGCGCTCGCTCGCCCACCAGTTGTGGAAGATCGCCTGCGCGTCCGGGTGCTCCGCCGCCCACTCGCGCACGAGCGAGGCGGCCGCGAGGTTCCCGCCGTGGCCGTTCACCACCAGGAACCGCCGAAAACCCTGGCCGTGGAGTGAGTCGAGCAGGTCGCGAATGACCGCGAGGAAGGTCTCGAGCCGAAGCGTCGGGCTTCCCGGGTACGAGGCGAACGAGGGCGTCAGGCCGTACGCGAGCACGGGCAGGACGAGGACGCCCAGAGGCTCGGCCGCCTCGGCCGAGACGCGCTCGGCGAGGATGTTGTCGGTCTCCAGCGAGAGGTAGCCGTGCTGCTCCGTCGAGCCGACCGGCAGCACCACGCGGTCGTCGCGCGAGAGGTACTCCTCGACCTGCATCCAGTTGAGGTCGCGCGCTCTCACGAACGCTCCAGGGTCGCATGCCGCCGCGCCTGCGTCTCGAACCAGCGCAGCACCGAGTAGCCGAGCACGGCGTAGACGGCCCCGATCAGGAGCTCCGCGCCGAGGAGGTCGCTCACGTCGCCGAGGCTGCTCCCCGCAACGAGCTGCCTCGCCGCCTCGATCGCGTGCGTGAAGGGCATCGCCTGGGCGGCCGTGCTCATCCAGTCCGGCAACGCGTCGAGCGGGACGTTCGCACCGGTGAAGATCAGCAGGAACCCGAAGATGACGTTGTTCAGCACCGCGTTCTCGCGAATGCGCAGGCTGACCGCCCCGTTGACGAGCCCGAGCCCTGTGCACGAGAACGCCGCGACGAGGATCACGAGCGCGAGCGGCGCGAACGAGCTCGCGGGCAGGTGGACGCCGAGGATCAGGCTGCCCGCGGCGAGCGAGAAGGCCGAGACGAACGCGCCGTTCAGGATCACCGGAAGCGAGCGGCCGAAGAACAGCGGGATGCGCGGCGCGGGGCTGACGAGGATCGCGCTGAGCGTGTTCTGGTAGCGCTCGCCGCTGATCATCTGCGACATCGCGAACAGGCACGGGATCGAGGCGTACTGGAGTGCGTTCCCGATCAAGTAGAACTCGTCCGATTCCAGCTGCGCCGAGCGGCCGATGTAGGCGAAGAGCAGGATCTGGAAGATCGGCGAGATCAGCATCGTCGGGATGTAGATCCAGGGCGAGAGCCAGTTCCAGAGCGCGCGGAAGCTCGTGATGCCGCCGACGAAGAAGAGGCGTGCTGCGGCGGTCATGTCAGCGAGAGCGAGCCGCTGACGCGCGCGGCACGCAGCACGCGGTCGGTGACGAGGATCCCGACCGCGACGTACGCCGAGCCGAGCCCGAGGCAGGCGAGGAGGTCCGGCAGCGGCGTCCCGCCGAGCGCGGACTCCCGGATCGCGTTCATCCCCCAGGTCGGCGCGAACACCCATGAGATCGGCGGCACCCACGTCGGCAGGAGCGTCAGCGGGACCAGGAAGCCGCAGATCAGCCAGACGGGATATTCGAAGAAGTTCCCGAGCACCCACGCGTAGCGGTAGCGGACGAACGAGACCGCGAACAGGAAGCCGAGGCCGCCGAACGCGAGCACCGCGGCGATCACGGAGAAGGCGAACAGCAGCGGGTGCGCTATCGACAGGTTGATGCCGAACAGCAGCCGGCCCCAGAGCAGCGTCGCGATCAGGTTGTAGATGCCGACGGTCGCGAGCCCGAGCGTCGCCGGCAGCAGGACGAGCGAGAAATGCCGTGGCGCGGAGACGACGAGCTCCAACGTCCCCCACCAGCGCTCGCGCTGCATGGCGGTCCCGGAAGACGTGCTGACGCTCGACCACATTCCCATGACGGCCGCGCCGAGCGAGGCGTAGAGAAGGGTCCGCGGCCCGCCGCCCGCCCGGAAGACGAAGAAGGCGACGGTCGCGAAGAAGAGCGGGTAGATGACGTTGCCGAAGCCGTCGAACGGCGAGCGCATGATCATCTTCAGCTGGAGCACCCACGAGATGCGGAGCAAGCGCAGAGCGCTCATCCGCTCACCAGCGCGACGTACGCGTCCTCGAGCGTGGGCTCACGCTGGGAGATGCGGCCGACGTCGGACCCGTTCAGGCAGCCGAGGATCGCGTGGGTCAGCTCGACGCCGGGCGCCGTCTGTACGACCAGCACCTGCGCCTGCTCGCGCTCCTCGACCGCGACCGAGCTCACACCGTCGAGAGCGCGCACGCGGGCGACGGCCTCCTCTGCGGGGCCGAAGACCTCCACTTCGACGACCGCTCCTTCGGCGACGCCGCGCTTGAGTTCGGTCGGCGTGCCGTGCGCGACGATCTTCCCGTGGGAGATGACCGCGATCCGGTCGCAGAGCGCGTCCGCCTCGAACATGTAGTGCGTCGTGAGCAGCACGGTCTTGCCGGCCTCCGTGAGCGAGCCGATGGTCGCCCGCACCTCGCGCGCGCCCACCGGGTCGAGGCCGATCGTCGGCTCGTCGAGGAAGATGACCTCGGGATCGTGCAGGAGCCCGCGCGCGACGTGCAGGCGCTGCTTCATGCCGCGGGAATAGCCCTCCGCGCGCTCGTGCTCGCGACCGGCCAGCCCCACGAGCTCGAGCAGCTCGCCGATCCGCGCCTTCTGCTCGCGCGGCGGGACGCCGTAGAGCTCGGCGAAGTAGCGCAGGTTGTCGTAGCCGGAGAGCCGCTCGTAGACGCCGCGCTCGCCGCCGAAGACGTAGCCGATCCGCCGGCGCACCTCCTTGGCGTCCTCGACGACGTCCAGCCCGAGCACGCGCGCCTTGCCGGCGGTAGGGATCAGCAGCGTGATCAGCATCTTGATCGTCGTGGTCTTGCCCGCGCCGTTCGGCCCGAGCAGCCCGAACAGCTCGCCCTCGCCGACCGCGAAGTCGATCCCCCGGACCGCCTCGATGCTCTTCGACCGCCGGCGGAACGAGCCGGTGGTCGTCCGGTAGGTCCTGCGCAGCCCCTCGACCTCGATCGCCGCCATGAACCCGAGCCTAGCGGCGTAGGCTGGACGGAGCCGCAAAGAGAGCAGAGGTGGCGGCCGGCGGCGGGATATGCCCAAAACCGTTGCTACACTCAGCCCGCGGGGCGGCGTAGCTCAGTTGGTTAGAGCAGCGGAATCATAATCCGCGTGTCGGTGGTTCGAGTCCACCCGCCGCTACCTCCTCGCCGTCGAGACGTAGGAAGAACAGGACATGGCAACCGGAGTCAGAGTAGGCATCACGCTCGCCTGCACGGAGTGCAAGCGGCGTAATTATCAGACGCAGAAGTCGAAGCGGAACTCGCCGGACCGGATCGAGTTCAGCAAGTACTGCCGCTGGTGCGCCCGCCATACATTGCACCGGGAGACCCGCTAGCCGTGGCTCGTCAAACCCGCTCTGAGCGAAGGGCCCTCCGTGCGGCCCAGGCCGAGAGCAAGGCCGCCGTCGAGCGCACGTCTCGCACGCGCCCCCAGCTGCGCCCGGCTGTCGAGCCGGCCCATGCGCAGGAACAGCCGAGGCGCCGCGGGCCTTTCGCGGGGACACGCAACTTCGTGGCCGAGTCCTGGGCCGAGCTGAAGAAGGTCGAGTGGCCCGGCCAGTCCCAGCTGATCCAGGGCACCGTCGTCGTCCTCATCGCCTGTTTCATCACCGGCGTCTACCTGTTCGCTGCGGACGAGGTCTTCAAGCGCCTCGTCCAGCACGTACTCCTCTAGGCCAGTAGCCATGTTCCGCTGGTACGCGATCAACACCTACTCGGGTCACGAGAACAAGGTCAAGGCCAACCTCGAGCACCGGATCGACTCGATGGCGCAGCAGCCACGGTTCCGCCGCGTCGTCGTGCCGACCGAGCAGATCGTCGAGACCCGTGACGGCCAGAAGGTGCAGACCGAGAAGCGGATCCTGCCCGGCTACGTGCTCGTGAACATGGACCTGAACGACGAGGCCTGGACGGTCGTCAAGAACACGCCAGGCGTGACGGGCTTCGTCGGCGCCGGCTCCAAGCCGGTCCCGCTCTCGCAGGGCGAGGTCGACCGGATCCTGCGCACCGGCACCGCCGTGGGCGAGCGCCCGCGCGCCCAGGTGCAGTTCACGCTCGGCGAGTCGGTGAAGGTAACCTCCGGCCCGCTCTCCGACTTCGACGGCGAGATCGTCGACGTCAACGCCGACCAGCAGAAGCTGAAGGTGCTCGTCGACATCTTCGAGCGCCAGGTTCCTGTCGAGCTCGGGTTCGACCAGGTGAAGAAGATCGACTGATGGCCAAGAAAATTCTCACGCTGATCAAGCTCCAGATCCCGGGTGGCCAGGCGAACCCGGCGCCGCCCGTCGGCCCTGCGCTCGGTCAGCACGGCGTCAACATCATGGAGTTCTGCAAGGCCTTCAACGCGCAGACGCAGCAGGAGAACGGCCGCATCACCCCCGTCGAGATCACGGTCTACGAGGACCGCTCGTTCGACTTCATCACCAAGACGCCGCCTGCCGCCGTCCTGATCAAGGAGGCGCTGCGGCTCGAGAAAGGCTCGGGCGAGCCGAACCGCGAGAAGGTCGGCCGCCTGAGCCGCGACCAGCTGCGCTCGATCGCCGAGACCAAGATGCCCGACCTGAACGCGCGCGACGTCGAGGAAGCGATGAAGGTCGTCGCCGGCACGGCCCGCTCGATGGGCGTGGAGACGGATCCAGTATGAGTCAGCATGGCAAGAACTACCGGAGCGCCCGCGGCCAGATCGACCGGGAGCAGCTGTACTCGCCGGTGGAGGCGATCCGCATGCTGAAGAGCTTCCCGGCCGCGAAGTTCGACGAGTCGGTCGAGGTGCACCTGAACCTCGGGCTCAACGTCCGCCACGCGGAGCAGCAGCTGCGCGGGACGCTGATGCTCCCGCACGGCACCGGCCGGGAGTCGAAGGTCGCCGTGTTCGCCGACGGCGACAAGGCCCGCGAAGCCCAGGAAGCCGGCGCTGACGTCGTCGGCACGGCCGATCTCGCGAAGCAGATCGAAGAGGGCTTCGACGACTTCGACGTCGCGATCGCAACTCCCGACCAGATGGGCGTCGTCGGCAAGCTCGGCCGCATCCTCGGCCCGCGCGGAAAGATGCCGAACCCGAAGACGGGCACGGTCACCATGGACGTCGGGAAGGCCGTCTCGGACGCGAAGGCCGGCAAGCTCGAGTACCGCACCGACCGCGGCGCGAACGTCCACGTCACGATCGGCAAGAAGAGCTTCGAGGAGCGGCAGCTGCTCGAGAACTACAGCGTGCTGATGGAGGAGATCATCCGCGCGAAGCCCGCCGCCGCGAAGGGCCGCTACATCAAGACCGCTACACTCACGAGCACGATGGGGCCCGGGATCCACGTCGACCCGGCGCGGACTCGCGGCCTCGTAGAGGAATTGGAAGGAGCACCGGCAGAAGAAGCCGTTACCGCGTAGAGCCCGTTCGCCGAAGACCGCTGGCAGCCGATCAGGCGGAAGCCCAGCCGAGGCGGAGCAGGAAAGGCATCGAGCCTCTCCGAGCCCGCCTGAGTGCGGGCTCGTGTGTTTCGAGGAGGTGATTCGATGCTGAGATCTGACAAAGAGCGAGTGGTAGCCGAGCTGGCCGAGCGCCTGCGCGGCGCGGAGACGCTGATGGTGGCCGACTACCGCGGCTTGACGATGACCGAGATCGACGAGCTGCGCACCCGCCTGCTCGAGGCCGGCGCGCGCTTCACGGTCGTGAAGAACACGCTCACGCGGCTCGCCGCGGAGGAGGCCGGCACCAAGGACGTGCTCGAGCTGATCGAGGGTCCCGACCGCGATCGCGTTCCTCGAGGCCGACGGCGACCCCGTCGCAGTCGCGAAGGTTCTGAACGAGACCGCCCGTGCGCACGACGTGCTCGTGATCCGCGGAGGCATGCTCGACGGCGCGGTCGTCGGGGACGAGGAGATCAAGCGGCTCGCGACCCTTCCGCCCGCGGAAGTGCTGCGGGCCCAGCTCGTCGGTGCCGTCGCCGGCCCGCTGACGACGGTCGTCGGCCTGTTCGCCGCACCGCTGCGCGACCTCGTCGGCGTGATCGACGCGCGCATCCGCCAGCTCGAGGAGCAGGGCGAGGCCGCCGCGCCAGCGGAGCCGGAGGCCGCAGGCCGAGGCCGAGCCGCAGGCCGAGGCGCCTGCCGAAGAGACAACCCCAGCAGAGGAGACAAGCCAGCTGAGGAGACAAGCAACGAGCAGCCCGAAGAGCCGTCGGCAGAAGAAGCCGAGCCGGCGTCGGCCGAATCAGAAGAGGAGGAAGCAAGTGGCAACGAAGACTGACACCGACAAGCTCGTCGAGCAGCTGGGCGGGATGACCGTCCTCGACCTCGTCGAGCTGAAGAACAAGCTCGAGGAGGAGTGGGGCGTGACCGCCGCCGCTCCGGTCGCAGTGGCCGCCGCCGGCGGTCCCGCGGCCGGCGGGGACGGCGCTGCGGCCGCCGAGGAGAAGACCGCCTTCGACGTCGTCCTGACGGGCGCCGGCGACAAGAAGATCCAGGCGATCAAGGTCGTCCGCGCGGTCACGGGCCTCGGCCTGAAGGAGGCCAAGGACCTCGTCGACGGCGCGCCCAACCCGGTCAAGGAAGGCGTCGCCCAGGACGAGGCCGACCAGATCAAGGCGCAGCTCGAGGAGGCCGGCGCCACGGTCGAGATCAAATAGCTCGAGGCTTGAGCACACCGGAATGGACAAGGGCCGCCTGAGCGCGGCCCTTGTCGTCCCGGCCGGAAGCGGGAGTGGCGCACCGCCGAACGCGCGTCTATAGTGCGTGCACCACCGGGCGACGACCCTGTCGCTGCGCTTGCGCCACAGCCTGGACGTTCGCTATATTTGGCGGTTCCGCGCCGACGTCCGCCTGTTCGCATGTCCGATTATAGTTCACCTCATAAGCAGTAAGGGAGGCACCCAGACTTGACCACCCGGGTCGCTGCGCCTCGCGCGCGCAAAAGCTTTTCACGCCTCAAGCACGTCCTCGACCTTCCCAACCTGATCGACATCCAGAAGGCCTCGTTCGACTGGTTCCTGAACGAGGGCCTGCGGGAGACGATCGACGACATCTCCCCGATCGAGGATTACACCGGCACGCTCGCCGTCGAGTTCGGCGAGTACAAGTTCGGCGATCCTCCGGTCGGAATCCAGGAGTGCCGCGAGAAGGACCTGACCTACCAGGCCCCGCTCTCGATGACGGTCCGCTTCGTCAACAAGGAGACGGGCGAGATCCGCGAGCAGACGGTCTTCATGGGCGACTTCCCGATGATGACCGAGTGGGGCACGTTCATCATCAACGGCACCGAGCGCGTGATCGTGACGCAGCTCGTCCGCAGCCCCGGCGCGTACCTGATGGAGCCGAAGGACCCGGCCAAGCAGGTCTTCACCGCGAACCTGATGCCGAGCCGCGGCTCGTGGCTCGAGCTCGAGATCGACAAGAAGGGCATCGTCTACGCGCGCATCGACCGGAAGCGCAAGCTGCCGATCACGACGCTGCTGCGCGCGCTCCCCGAGGAGGACCCGACGACGGGCTGCGCAGCTCGACACCAGCTCGAACGAGGCGATCATGAAGCTCTTCGGGAACTCGATCTACATCGCCAACACGCTCGAGAAGGATCCCGTCCACGCGCGAGGACGAGGCGCTGATCGAGGTCTTCAAGAAGCAGCGCCCCGGTGAGCCGCCGACGCTCGACAACGCGCGGAACCTGCTCAAGTCGCTCTTCTTCGACCCGAAGCGCTACGACCTGACCAAGGTCGGCCGCTACAAGCTGAACCAGCGGCTCGGCGTCGACGTGCCCGACGACGTGCGCGTGCTCACGACGCAGGACATCCTCGCGCTCGTCAAGAAGCTCGTCGAGCTGCCCGACCTGCTCGGCGTCGACCCGGAGTCGAAGGACTACGCCGCCGACGCGATCGTGCTCCCGCGCGACCCGGTCCGCGGCGAGCTCGACGAGTACGAGCACTTCGGCAACCGCCGGCTGCGCACCGTCGGCGAGCTGATCCAGGAGGCGTTCCGCGTCGGGCTCTACCGGATGGAGCGCGTCGTCCGCGAGCGGATGACCACGGAGGACGTGGACACGATCACGCCGCAGACGATCATCAACATCCGGCCCGTGGTCGCGGCGCTGAAGGAGTTCTTCGGCTCCTCGCAGCTGTCGCAGTTCATGGACCAGACGAACTCGCTCGCCGGGCTCACGCACCGGCGGCGGCTCTCGGCGCTCGGCGCCGGCGGCCTGACGCGCGAGCGCGCGCCGATCGAGGTGCGCGACGTGCACCCGACCCACTACGGCCGCATGTGCCCGATCGAGACGCCGGAGGGCCCGAACATCGGCCTGATGGGCTCGCTCGCGTCGTTCGCGACCGTCTCCGAGTTCGGCTTCGTCCAGACGCCGTACCGGAAGGTGACGAACGGCAAGGTGACCGACGAGATCGTCTACCTCGACGCCGCCGAGGAGGCGCAGTACACGATCGCCCAGGCGAGCGCGCAGGTCGACGACAAGACCGGCCGCTTCGTCGACGAGCAGGTGCTCTGCCGCTCCCGCGAGGGCGAGGCCGTCACCGCGCGCCCGAAGGACGTCGAGTTCATGGACGTCGCCCCGGCGCAGATCGTCTCGGTGGCGACCGCGCTGATCCCGTTCCTCGAGCACAACGACGCGAACCGCGCGCTGATGGGCGCGAACATGCAGCGGCAGGCGGTGCCGCTGATGATCACGCAGGCGCCGCTCGTCGGCACCGGCCTCGAGTACCGCGCCGCGGTCGACACCGGCGACGTGATCGTCGCCGACGAGGCCGGCACGGTCGCGGACGTCGACGCCGAGAAGATCGTCGTCGACACCAAGGACGGCAAGCACGAGTACCCGCTGACGAAGTTCATGCGCTCCAACCAGGGGACGCTGATCCACCAGAAGCCGATCGTCGGCCTCGGCGAGCGCGTCAAGGCCGAGCAGGTGCTGGCCGACGGCAGCTCGACCGACATGGGCGAGCTCGCGCTCGGCGCGAACCTGCTCGTCGCCTTCATGCCGTGGGAGGGCTACAACTTCGAGGACGCGATCGTGATCAGCGAGCGGCTGGTCAAGGAGGACGTCCTCTCCTCGATCCACATCCACGAGTACGAGGTCGACGCCCGCTCGACCAAGCTCGGCGACGAGGAGATCACGCGCGACATCCCGAACCGCTCGGAGGAGTCGCTCAGCGACCTCGACGAGCGCGGGGTCGTGCGCATCGGCGCCGAGGTCGGCTCCGGCGACCTGCTCGTCGGCAAGGTGACGCCCAAGGGCGAGACCGAGCTGACGGCCGAGGAGAAGCTGATCCGCGCGATCTTCAAGGAGAAGGCGCGCGAGGTCCGCGACACGAGCCTCAAGGTCCCGCACGGCGAGGGCGGCAAGGTGATCGACGTGAAGACGTTCTCGCGCGACGCGGGCGACGACCTCTCGCCGGGCGTGAACGAGCTCGTGCGCGTGTACGTGGCGAAGAAGCGCAAGATCGCCGAGGGCGACAAGCTCGCCGGCCGCCACGGCAACAAGGGCGTGATCGCGAAGATCGTGCCCGACGGAGGACATGCCGTTCCTGGAGGACGGGCGGCCCGTGGACGTCGTGCTCAACCCGCTCGGCGTGCCGAGCCGGATGAACATCGGCCAGATCCTCGAGACGCACCTCGGCTGGGCGGCCGCACACGGCGTCTTCGAGGAGAACGGCAACGGCAACGGCGCCTCAGCCTCCGCGTCGGCCCTGATCAACGGCGACGGCCACGCGCCGACGCCGATCGCGACCCCCGTCTTCGACGGCGCGACCGAGCTGGACGTCGACCAGGCGCTCGTCGAGTGGACGAAGCAGAACCCGGACTCGCCGATCACGTTCGTGGTCGACCCGAAGCGGCCCGACGGGCCGGCACTGCTCGGGCAAGGTGCGGATGTTCGACGGCCGCACGGGCGAGAACTTCTCGCAGAAGGTGACCGTCGGCTACATGTACATCCTGAAGCTGCTCCACCTCGTGGACGACAAGATCCACGCGCGGAGCACGGGCCCCTACTCGCTCGTCACGCAGCAGCCGCTGGGCGGCAAGGCCCAGTTCGGCGGCCAGCGCTTCGGCGAGATGGAGGTCTGGGCGCTGGAGGCCTACGGCGCGGCCTACACGCTGCAGGAGATGCTCACGATCAAGTCCGACGACACGGTCGGCCGCGTGAAGGCCTACGAGGCGATCGTCAAGGGCGAGAACATCGCCGAGCCGTCCATCCCGGAGTCGTTCAAGGTGCTGCTGAAGGAGATGCAGTCCCTCGCGCTCGACGTCAACGTCCTCTCCGACGAGGGCGAGAAGGTCGAGGTTCGCGAGGAGGACGACGAGCTGCTCCGCGCCGCGGAGGAGCTCGGGATCGACCTCTCGCCGGGCTCGCTGCGCGCCGCCGCGCGGCAGCCGACGGCCGAGGAGGCCGAGGAGGGCCAGGAGCGCACGGACGAGACCGGCGCCGAGCTGACCCTGCCGGCGGACGAGGCGATCAGCGACCTCGCCGACGTCGAGGTGACGCCGGCGGAGAACGCCAAGGAAGAGGCGGAAGCACAGGCCGGGCCGCTCGCCGACGAGCTGGCCGATGTTGAAGTAGACGAGTAACTGCGGGGCGAAGGAGAGCTTTGATCGACATCAACGAGTTCGACGCCATCCGAATCGGACTGGCGTCTTCGAAGCAGATCCGGGACTGGTCGTCCGGAGAGGTGACCAAGCCCGAGACCATCAACTACCGCACGCTCAAGCCCGAGCGCGACGGCCTCTTCTGCGAGCGCATCTTCGGTCCGACCAAGGACTGGGAGTGCTATTGCGGCAAGTACAAGCGCGTCCGCTACAAGGGCATCATCTGCGAGCGCTGCGGCGTCGAGGTGACGCGCCAGAAGGTGCGGCGCGAGCGCATGGGCCACATCGACCTGGCCGCGCCCGTCTCGCACATCTGGTTCTTCAAGGGCGTCCCGAGCCGCATCGGCTACCTGCTCGACATCGCGCCGCGCGAGCTCGAGAAGGTTCTCTACTTCGCCGCCTCGATCGTCACCTCGGTCGACACCGAGGCGCGCCAGAAGGACCTGAACGACCTCGAGGACAAGGTCAAGGCCGAGTCCGAGCAGATCTACGTCGACCGCGACGAGAACCTCGCCGCGCTCGAGGACCGGCTGAAGCGGCGCCGCGACGTACTTCACCAAGGGCAACGGAGCGCAACTTCGACGAGGACGACGACTTCTGGGGCCGCGGCCTCTCGAACTGGGCCGAGGAGCAGGGCGTGCCGACGCTCGAGGAGGTGCGCGAGCTCGTCGGGAAGATGTTCGTCGAGGTCGCCAACCAGATCACGACGGAGGACTCGAAGAAGATCCGCGAGCTCGTCCGCAACTCGGCGATCCGCGACGACCGCCGCCTCTCCCCGAAGGAGCTGGAGACGGTCGCCAACGTCGCGATCCAGATCCGCGAGGCGCTCGCGCCGCTCTACAAGGAGCTCGGCAAGGCGACCGGCTCCAAGAAGGGCGCGATCACCAAGCACGTCAACCGCGTGCTCGACGGCCTGCTCGACAAGAAGGCCTCGGTGCACGAGGAGGACGTCGACCTCGTCGCGAGCGTCGACCAGAAGCAGCTCGAGAAGGCCCGCGACCTCGGCAAGGGGCTCCTGCGCGAGGTGCTGGAGACGGCCGAGCCGGGCGCGAGCCCCGACGACCTGCGCGAGCTGACGAACGACCTCTGCCTGCGCACCGACGGGAAGATCTCCAAGGAGGACCTCGACGCGATCGTCCAGTGGGCGATCAAGGTGCGCGAGATGTACCAGGACATGGAGTCCCGCAAGGACGACGCGAAGGAGGCCGCGGTCGACTCGGTCCGCCGCCTCGAGGAGACCTGGCAGCTGTTCCGCGAGCTCGAGCCGAAGCTGATCGTCAACGACGAGCAGATCTTCCGCGAGCTCAAGGACCGCTTCGGCTCCCCGTACGGCTTCGGCGTCTACTTCCAGGGCGGCATGGGCGCGGAGTCGATCCGCGAGCTGCTCAAGGACCTCGACCTCGTCGCGGAGGCCAAGTCGCTGCGCGAGACGATCAAGACCTCGAAGGGCCAGAAGCAGCAGCGCGCGATCAAGCGGCTGAAGGTCGTGAACGCGTTCATCACCTCGGAGAACCGTCCCGAGTGGATGGTCCTCGAGGCGATCCCGGTGATCCCGCCGGAGCTGCGCCCGATGGTGCAGCTCGACGGTGGCCGCTTCGCCACGAGCGACCTGAACGACCTCTACCGGCGCGTGATCAACCGGAACAACCGCCTCAAGCGGCTGCTCGACCTCGGCGCGCCCGAGATCATCGTCAACAACGAGAAGCGGATGCTGCAGGAGGCCGTCGACGCGCTGTTCGACAACGGCCGCCGCGGCCGCGCGGTGACGGGCCCGGGCAACCGGGCGCTGAAGTCGCTCTCCGACATGCTCAAGGGCAAGCAGGGCCGGTTCCGCCAGAACCTGCTCGGCAAGCGCGTCGACTACTCCGGCCGCTCGGTGATCGTCGCCGGGCCGAACCTGAAGCTGCACCAGTGCGGGCTGCCGAAGCTGATGGCGCTCGAGCTCTTCAAGCCGTTCATCATGAGCCGGCTCGTCGAGCGCAAGTCCGTCCAGAACATCAAGGCGGCGAAGAAGCACGTGGACTCGATGGTCCCGGAGGTCTGGGACGTGCTCGAGGAGGTGATCGCGGAGCATCCGGTGCTGCTCAACCGCGCGCCGACGCTGCACCGCCTCGGCATCCAGGCGTTCGAGCCGGTGCTCGTCGAGGGCAAGGCGATCCAGGTGCACCCGCTCGTCTGCCACGCCTTCAACGCCGACTTCGACGGCGACCAGATGGCCGTCCACCTGCCGCTCTCCGCGGAGGCGCAGGCCGAGGCGCGCATCCTGATGCTGTCGTCGAACAACATCCTCTCGCCCGCGCACGGGCGGCCGCTGACGACGCCGACGCAGGACATGGTGCTCGGCGGCTACTACCTGACCTACTCGGACATCGACCTCGACTCGAAGAGCTCCGAGGAGCTCGACCCGCGCCCGAAGCGCTTCGCCTCCGAGGAGGAGGTCGAGCGGGCGGTCGAGGACGGCCAGACCGATCTGCAGCAGCCGATCGAGTACCGCTGGCACGGCGAGCTCGTGCTGACCACGCCCGGCCGCGTGATCTTCAACGAGGAGGTCGACCGGTCGCTCGAGGAGACGATGGGCCACGCGCCCGAGGCTCGGCCGTTCATCAACCGCACGCTCTCGAAGAAGGAGATGGACACGTTCATCTCCTCGCTCGCCGACCGCTTCGGCGCGCACGTGATCGCGGGCGTGCTCGACAAGATCAAGGCGCTCGGCTTCCACTACGCGACCAAGGCCGGGATCACCGTCTCGAAGAACGACATCGTGATCCCGCTGGCGAAGGAGAAGATCCTCGCCGGCTACGAGGAGCGGGTGGCGAACGTCGAGCAGCTCTACGAGCGCGGCCTCATCACCGAGGAGGAGCGCCACGAGCAGATCGTCAACCTCTGGACGGAGGCCACGGAAGACGTCGCGCAGGCGATGGAGGAGACGCTCTTCGAGCTGAACCCGATCTTCATGATGGCCAACTCCGGCGCCCGCGGGTCGTTCAAGCAGATCCGCCAGCTGGCCGGCATGCGCGGCCTGATGGCGAATCCGAAGGGCGAGATCATCGAGCGCCCGATCAAGGCCAACTTCATGGAGGGCCTGTCGGTGCTCGAGTACTTCATCTCGACCCACGGCGCCCGCAAGGGCCTCGCCGACACCGCGCTCCGCACGGCCGACTCGGGCTACCTCACGCGGCGCCTGGTCGACGTCTCCCAGGACGTGATCATCCGCGAGGAGGACTGCAAGACGAAGGACTACGTCGACCTGCCCTGCACGTCCCCGAGGGCGTCAACAAGAGCCTGCTCGGCCGCACGCTGGGCGAGGACGTGCACAAGCCGCTCGCCAGCGGCAAGCCGGGCAAGACCGTCGTCGGCGAGAAGGGCGAGATCGTCACCAACGTCCTCCTGGCCGAGATCGAGGAGGCCTTCACCGAGCACGAGCTCGAGGAGGAGCCGTCGATCCCGGTCCGGTCGGTGCTGAAGTGCCGCAGCGAGTTCGGCGTGTGCCGCGCCTGCTACGGGATCTTCCTGGCCACCGGCGGGATGTGCCGAGATCGGCGACGCGGTCGGGATCATCGCCGCGCAGTCGATCGGCGAGCCGGGCACGCAGCTCACGATGCGGACGTTCCACACGGGCGGCGTCGCCGGCGCGGACATCACGCACGGCCTCCCGCGCGTGGTCGAGATCTTCGAGGCGCGCAACCCGAAGGGCGCGGCCAAGCTCGCCGAGACCGGCGGCAAGGTCGAGCTCGAGGACACCGAGCGCGGGCCGAAGATCACGATCCACACCGACGAGGTGGACGAGAACGGCGAGCCGCGTCGAGCCGGCCTCGTTCCAGCTGCCGCGGCGCACGCGGATCCTGGTCGAGAACGGGCAGACGGTCGAGCCGGGCGACGCGCTCCACGAGGGCTCGATCAACCCCGCCGACCTGCTGCGCCTGAAGGGCTCGACGGCGACCGAGCTGTACCTCGTCGGCGAGGTGCAGAAGGTCTACAAGTCACAGGGCGTCGACATCCACGACAAGCACATCGAGCTGATCGTCCGCCAGATGCTCAAGAAGGTGCGCGTCGAGGAGGCCGGCGACACCGACCTGCTGCCCGGCCAGCTCGTCGACCGCGTCGTGCTCGAGCGCGAGAACGTGCGCGTGAAGAAGGAGAAGGGCAAGAAGGAGCAGGCGACCTACGAGCCGCTGATCCTCGGGATCACGAAGGCCTCGCTGGCCACCGAGTCGTTCCTCTCGGCCGCCTCCTTCCAGGAGACGACGAAGGTGCTGACCGACGCCTCGATCGAGGGCAAGGTCGACCGGCTGCTCGGCCTGAAGGAGAACGTGATCATCGGCAAGCTGATCCCGGCCGCCACCGGCCTGAAGAAGTACCGCAACATCGAGATCGGGCCGTCCGAGAAGGTGCCGAAGGAGACCTACGAGCGCGAGGCCCTGCTGGCCGCGCTCCAGGAGATCGGCTCCGACGGCGGCGACGGGATCGACCTCGCCAGCCTCGGCCTCGACTTCGGCGGCGGGCCGGAGCCGACCGACGGCGATCCGAAGCCGCACGAGTCGACCGAGGCCGAAGAAGTGCCCGAGGTCGACACGCCGCTCGACGGCGAGTAGCGCGAGCATCGCGGCGCGGGAGGTGGAGGTCACCTCCCGCGCTGCTACTTTGGGGCAGGGTCGCGTGAAGAGGCTGTTCCTCATCCTGCTCGTCGCCTGCGCCGGGTTCGCCTACGCGCCGCATCGCGCTGCCGCCGACACCTGCGGCGTCCCGGAGAAAGGGACGATCTGGGTCGACTTCGCCGACGGCTCGGTGCCGTTCTGGCAGACCTTCGCCCGGCCGGGCGTGATCGCGGCCGCGGCCAACTTCATCTACCCGCCGCAGCTCCGCGCGCTCGGCGCGAAGACCGTCTACTTCGACCTCAACTTCCGCCTGCGCGTCGGGACGCCGCTCGAGCCCTACGACCCGGGCGTCGTGATCAACCGCGCCAACCGCCTCTACTCGACCGCCGCGATGTCGAGCGGCTGCACCCAGCCGGTGATCGCCGAGAACGAGATGAACGGCGCCAACCTGGTCACGCCCTGGACGGCGAACAACGCCGCAGTACCGGCGAAACGTCCTGATCTACATGCAGACGCTCTCCGCCCTCGGCGCGCGCCCGGTGATCCTCGTCCCGAGCGCGCCGTACATGGGCGACGAGGCCGGCGACTGGTGGCGGCAGCTCTCGCAGTACGCCGAGGTCGTGCGCGAGTCGTACTTCGCCGCGCCCGGCATCGCCAAGCAGGGGCCGATCGAGGGCAGCCGGACGCTGCGCAACCTGTTCCGCAAGCGCGTCGCCGAGTTCACCTCCGCCGGCCTGCCGGCGAGCAAGCTCGGGCTGATGCTCGGCTTCCAGACGACGCCGCGGCTCGGGCGGCCGCGAGCGGCGCGCCGCGCAACTCGTGGCTCGAGGTGACGAAGCTGCAGGCCCTCGCCGCCAAGCAGGTCGCGAGCGAGGTCGGGCTGCGCTCGGTCTGGTCGTGGGGCTGGGCCGCCTGGAGCGCCGGCGAGCGCGACCCGGACAAGCCGGTCGCGGCCTGCGTCTACCTCTGGGCCCGCGACCCGAGCCTCTGCAACGGCCCGGCCGCGGCGGGCAAGGGCTTCAACACGTCGCTGACCCAGGGCCAGCTGACGCTCCCGGCCGGCACCCGCTGCACGCTCTACGGCCGGCCGATCACCGAGAGCACGATCTCCTCGCTGACGCCGGTGACCGGCGACCCGGACGTCGCCTTCAGCGCCGCCTTCGCCCGCGCGGTGACGAGCCTGCAGGTGAAGCTGAAGGCCAAGCAGCTCACCGACGCCGAGCGCGCGGTCGTCGCGGCCCGCTTCGGCGGCAGCTTCGCGCGCTACCGCGCGGCGCTCGCCAAGGCGCACGCGAGCCCGGGCTCGGCGCGCGGGGTGATCGGCGACGAGCTGCGCCGGCGTGGCGATCGAGTCCGGCTTCCGCGTCGGCGGCCCGACGGCCCGTGGAGATCAACGAGTACTACGAGACCTACGGCGCGACCAGGGCGAGGCTCGTCGAGACGAAGACCGCGGCGCCCTGGCTCGGGAATGCGCAAGCGCGGCTTCGCGCTCGAGTCGATGGCCCCGCCGCAGCTCTTCTCGCTCGCCGAGGGCAGCGGCTGGCAGCAGCATCAGGACGATGCGCGGCACCTACCAGGTGCGGGCGCTCGACTCACCGGTCTCGCTCGGCGCGCTGCCGCTCGACCTCGCCCGGCCCGCGATCGTGACCGCGCTGCAGGAGCTCGCGCGCTCCGACCGCTACGAGGCGTGGCTGCTGGCGCGCGAGCGGGTGCTCGAACGAGCAGGCGGTCTGCCGCCGCGACGCCCAGCCCGAGGTCGGCGTCGTCGAGCTCACTGACTATTTGCCGTTCCTGGCTGCTGACTAGCGTCCGGCGCGGCGGCTGAGCCCGGGCGCGCCGGCCTGGAAGACCTGGCCCTTGCCGAGCTCCTTGGCGCGGTAGAGCGCCTCGTCGGCCCGCTCGAAGAAGCCTGGTCGGGTCGTCGTCGGGCAGCAGGTCGGCGATCCCGGCGGAGAGGGACAGCCGGCCCGGCCTGGCCGACCGGGCGTGACGAGACCGCGCCGCGCAGGCGGTGGTAGAGCTGGTCGGCGTCGGCGGTCGACGACTCGGGCAGGATCACCGCGAACTCGTCGCCGCCGACGCGGCAGGCGATGTCGGCCGAGCGCACCACGTCGCGCACGCGCTCGGCGGTCTCGGCCAGGACGGCGTCGCCCGAGAGGTGGCCGATCCGGTCGTTGATCGCCTTGAAGTCGTCGAGGTCGAACACGATCAGCGCCAGCTGGCGGCTCGTAGCGCTGCGCGCGCGCGACCTCGCGCGCGAGCGTCTCGTGGAAGTAGCGCCGGTTGTGCAGGCCGGTCAGCGCGTCGAGGTCGGCGAGCTGCCGCGCCTCGCGGAAGCGCCAGCGCGTTCTCGATCGCCGGGCCGGCGCGCTTGGCGAGCTCCTCGAGCTCGCGGATCATCTCCTCCTCGAAGCGGTGGCTCGGCGAGCGGCTGTAGATCGCGATGAAGCCGATCGCCGCCGTCTCGCCCGGCACCGGCACCGCCAGGCCGGAGTGCACGAGCTCGGCGCCCTCGAGCGCCGGGCGGGTACTGGTAGACGATCGAGATCGCGCGCGCCTCGTGGCCGTTCGGCGGGCCCGGAGATCACCTGCCGCTGCGCCTCCTCGGCCGAGAGCCCGAGCGTCGCGACGATCGGCTTGTCGGCGCCGTCGCGGATCGAGACGATCGCCGCGTCGACTCCCGGGATCGCGCCGCCGGCCTCGAGCGTGCGCGAGAGCACCTCGTCGAGGTCGATCGACGCGCCGAGCTCGCCGAGGAACCGGTTGCGCCGGCCCTCTTCCTGCGCGCGCTCGAGCGCCTCCGAGAGCTCGCGCACCATGCACCTCCATGCGCGTGTTCATCTCGGAGACGAGCGCGAGCACCTGCTGCTGCCCGCCGCTCCCGCGCCTGCGCGAGCGCACGAGCACGACCAGCAGCACGAGCGCAAGCACCGCCGCCGCCGCGCCGACCGCGACGAGTGCGGTCGTAGCCGTCACCGCCTCCGCCATCATCTCCCTCGTCAAGACCTCCGCCCTGCCCGGAAACCGCAGAATCGCCGAGCCGACTCACTGTAATCGGGTTCCGGGCCGCAGGCTATGGATTCAAAACGATAAAACCTCTCGTTCGGATTCGCACGAACCGGCCGCGCGGGTGCCGCCGAATCCGCGCAGCCAAGCGCATTCTGCCGTTTGACGCTGGAGGGTGCAGCTTCGCTACCATGCTCATCCGGTTGGCAGGGGCCTGACCCCTGGCCAGCCTTTGTTGTGTCCGCCCCCATCTAGCAAGGAGCACATGCCGACCGTCAATCAGCTGGTCCGAAAGGGCAGGGTCGCGCCGAAGGCGAAGGTGAAGACCCCTGCGCTGCGCGGCGCGCCGCAGAAGCGGGGCGTCTGCACGCGCGTGATGACGGTCACGCCGAAGAAGCCGAACTCGGCGCTGCGCAAGGTCGCGCGCGTCCGGCTGACCAACGGCATGGAGGTCGGCGCCTACATTCCGGGCGAGGGGCACAACCTGCAGGAGCACTCGGTCGTGCTCGTCCGCGGCGGCCGCGTCAAGGACCTGCCGGGCTTCCGCTACAAGGTGATCCGCGGCGGGCTCGACGCCGCCGGCGTCAGCGAGCGGCGCCAGGGGCGCTCGAAGTACGGCGCCAAGAAGGGCTCGTAATGCCGCGCCGTGCCACCATCCAGCCCCGGGCGCTCGAGCCCGATCCCGTCTACAGCTCCCGCCTCGTCGCGCAGGTGATCAACAAGGTGATGAACGACGGCAAGAAGTCGACCGCCGAGGCGATCGTCTACCAGGCGCTGGACCGGGTCGGCGAGCAGACCGGCAAGCCGCCGGTCGAGGTGCTGGAGCAGGCGATCAAGACCGTCACGCCCGTGCTCGAGGTTCGCTCGCGGCGCGTCGGCGGCGCGAACTACCAGGTGCCCGTCGAGGTGCCGCAGCGGCGTGCCCGCACGCTGGCCGTGCGCTGGCTCGTCCAGTTCGCGCGCGACCGGCGCGAGAAGCAGATGTCGGCGAAGCTCGCCGGCGAGATCCTGGACGCGCTCAACCAGCAGGGCGGCGCGTTCAAGCGCAAGGACGACCTCTACCGGATGGCGCAGGCCAACAAGGCCTTCGCGCACTACAGGTGGTGAGCGCGGTGGCGACGACCAAGACGCAGCTCGCACTCGAGAACGTCCGGAACATCGGGATCATGGCCCACATCGACGCGGGCAAGACCACGACGACCGAGCGGATCCTCTACTACACCGGCCGCACCCACAAGATGGGCGAGGTGCACGAGGGCGCCGCGGTGATGGACTGGATGGCGCAGGAGCAGGAGCGCGGGATCACGATCACCTCTGCTGCGACGACGGCCGAGTGGCGCGATTTTCGTATCAACATCATCGATACGCCCGGACACGTGGACTTTACGGTCGAGGTGGAGCGCAGCCTGCGCGTGCTCGACGGCGCGATCGCCGTCTTCGACTCCGTCGCCGGCGTCGAGCCGCAGTCCGAGACGGTCTGGCGGCAGGCCGACCGCTACCGCGTTCCCCGCATCGCCTTCATCAACAAGATGGACCGCACCGGCGCGGACTTCTTCGCCGCCGTGCAGTCGATGGTCGACCGCCTCGGCGCCCGCCCGGTGCCGGTGCAGCTGCCGCTGGGCCAGGAGGAGCACTTCCGCGGCGTGATCGACCTCGTCGAGATGCGCGCGACCGTCTGGGAGGACGACCTCGGCACGAAGATGGACGTCGTCGAGATCCCGGAGGAGCTGCTCGAGCAGGCGCGGGAGTACCACCACCAGCTGATCGACGCGGTCGCCGACCACGACGACGAGCTGATCGAGACCTACCTGCTCGACGAGGACGTCGGTCACGCCCGAGATGCTGAAGCGCGCGCTGCGCGCGGCCACGCTCGACATCACGGTCACCCCGGTGCTCGCCGGCTCCGCGTTCAAGAACAAGGGCATCCAGCCGCTGCTCGACGCCGTCGTCGACTACCTGCCGAGCCCGCTCGACGTGCCGCCGATCCACGGGATCGACCCGCGCACCGAGAACGAGCTCTCACGCCGCCCGGCGCTCGACGAGCCGTTCTCGGCGCTCGTCTTCAAGGTCATGTCCGACCCGTACGTCGGCAAGCTGACGTACTTCCGCGTCTACTCCGGCCAGCTGAAGGCCGGCGACCGCGTGCTGAACACGAGCACCGGCAAGACCGAGCGCATCGGCCGCATCCTGCAGATGCACGCGAACCACCGCGAGGAGCGCGAGGAGATCGGCGCGGGCGAGATCGCGGCCGGCGTCGGGATCAAGAGCTCGACCACGGGCGACACGCTCGCGATCGACACGGCGCCGATCAAGCTCGAGTCGATGGACTTCCCCGAGCCGGTGATCGCGGTCGCGATCGAGCCGAAGACGAAGGCCGACCAGGACAAGCTCGGCGCGGGCCTGCAGCGCCTCGCCGAGGAGGACCCGACCTTCCGCGTGCAGCACCGACGACGAGACCGGCCAGACCCTGATCTCGGGCATGGGCGAGCTCCACCTCGAGATCATCGTCGACCGCCTGATGCGCGAGTTCTCGGTCGACGCGAACGTCGGCCGGCCGCAGGTCGCCTACCGCGAGACCTTCGGCCGCCCGGTCGAGAAGATCGAGGGCAAGTTCGTGCGCCAGACCGGCGGCCGCGGCCAGTACGGCCACGCGGTCATCAACGCCGAGCCGACCGAGCCGGGCGAGGGCTACGAGTTCGTCGACAAGATCGTCGGCGGCAAGATCCCGCGCGAGTACATCGGCCCGGTCGACCTCGGCATCCAGGAGGCGATGGAGTCCGGCATCCTCGCCGGCTACCCGGTCGTCGACGTGCGGATCGAGCTGATCGACGGCTCCTTCCACGACGTCGACTCGAGCGAGATGGCCTTCAAGGTCGCCGGCTCGATGGCCTTCAAGGAGGCGATGAAGCGCTCGAAGCCGAAGCTGCTCGAGCCCGTGATGGCCGTCGAGGTCGTCACGCCCGAGGACTACCTCGGCGACGTGATGGGAGACTTGAACTCGCGCCGCGGGCGCGTCGAGGGCCTGGAGCCGCGCGGCAACGCGCAGGCGATCAAGGCGCACGTGCCGCTCGCGACCATGTTCGGATACGCAACCGACCTGCGCTCGACGACGCAGGGCCGGGCAACCTTCACCATGCAGTTCGATCGCTACGAGGAAGTGCCTCAGTCGATCGCAGGCGAGCTCGTCGACTCGCAGAGCTAATCGGAAGGAAAGGAACGAATGGGCAAGCAGAAGTTCGAGCGGACGAAGCCGCATCTCAACGTCGGCACGATCGGTCACATCGACCACGGCAAGACGACGCTCACCGCCGCGATCACGAAGGTGCTCGCGGAGAAGGTCGGCAGCACGACCGTCAGGTCGTTCGAGGAGATCGACAACGCGCCCGAGGAGAAGCAGCGCGGGATCACGATCAACACCTCGCACGTCGAGTACGAGACGGAGAACCGTCACTACGCGCACGTCGACTGCCCCGGTCACGCCGACTACATCAAGAACATGATCACGGGCGCCGCGCAGATGGACGGCGCGATCCTGGTGGTCTCGGCGGCCGACGGCCCGATGCCGCAGACGCGGGAGCACATCCTGCTCGCGCGCCAGGTCGAGGTGCCGTACATCGTCGTCTTCCTGAACAAGGCCGACATGGTCGACGACCCCGAGCTGCTCGAGCTCGTCGAGATGGAGGTCCGCGAGCTGCTCTCGAAGTACGAGTTCCCCGGCGACGACATCCCGATCGTGACCGGCTCGGCGCTGAAGGCGCTCGAGGGTGACGAGGAGGCCGCCGGCAAGATCCTCGAGCTGATGGAGCAGGTCGACTCCTACATCCCGGAGCCGACGCGCGACACCGACAAGCCGTTCCTGATGCCGATCGAGGACGTCTTCACGATCACCGGCCGCGGCACCGTCGTGACCGGCCGCATCGAGCAGGGCAAGATCGAGTCGGGCAACGAGGTCGAGATCGTCGGCATCCACGAGAAGGTGGAGAAGACGGTCGTGACCGGGCTCGAGATGTTCCAGAAGACGCTCGACTACGCCCAGGCCGGCGACAACGCGGGCGCGCTCCTGCGCGGCACCAAGCGCGAGGAGGTCGAGCGCGGCCAGGTGCTGGCGAAGCCGGGCTCGATCACGCCGCACACGCAGTTCAAGGCGGAGGTCTACGTCCTCTCGAAGGACGAGGGCGGGCGGCACACGCCGTTCTTCAACAACTACCGCCCGCAGTTCTACTTCCGCACGACGGACGTGACCGGCGCGATCAAGCTCCCGGAGGGCCAGGAGATGGTCATGCCGGGCGACAACACGAACATGGAGATCGAGCTGATCCAGCCGATCGCCATGGACCAGGGCCTCCGGTTCGCCATCCGCGAGGGTGGCCGCACCGTGGGCGCCGGCGTCGTCACGGAAATCGACAAGTAGAGGGAGCGCCGGTGCCGCAGAGCAAGATCCGCATCCGCCTCAAGGGCTACGACCACCAGCAGCTCGACAAGTCTGCGAGCCAGATCGTGGAGACCGCCCAGCGCACCGGCGCGACCATCACCGGGCCCGTGCCCCTGCCCACCGAGAAGAACGTCTACTGCGTGATCCGGTCGCCGTTCAAGGACAAGGACTCGCGGGAGCACTTCGAGGTGCGCACGCACAAGCGCCTGATCGACATCCACTCGCCGACCCCGAAGACGGTCGACTCGCTGATGCGGCTCGACCTCCCGGCGGGCGTCGACATCGAGATCAAGCTGTGAAAGGCATCGTCGGCAAGAAGCTGGGCATGACCCAGCTCTTCGACGCGGAGACGGGCGAGGTGACGCCGGTGACGGTGATCGAGGCCGGCCCGTGCCCGATCGTGCGCGTCAAGACGGTCGACTCGGACGGCTACGAGGCCGTCCAGCTCGCCTTCGACCCGGTCGCCGAGCGCAAGGTGACCAAGCCGCGCCTCGGCCAGCTCGGCGAGGCCGGCCCGCACCGCAAGCTCGTCGAGTTCCGCGGCACGACCGAGCTCACCGTCGGCGAGCCGGTCACCGTCGAGACGCTTCGAGCCGGGCGACACGGTCAAGGTCTCCGGGATCGGGATCGGCAAGGGCTTCGCGGGCACGATCAAGCGCCACAACTTCCACCGCGGCCCGGTCTCGCACGGCTCGCACAACGTCCGCGCGCCCGGCTCGATCGGCGCCTCGGCCACGCCCTCGCGCGTCTTCAAGGGGATGAAGATGGCCGGCCGGATGGGCGGCAAGCGCGTCACGCAGGTCGGGCTGACCGTGCACGACGTCGACGCCGAGCGGAACCTGCTGCTCGTCAAGGGCGCCGTGCCCGGCCCGAAGAACGGCTACGTCGAGGTCAGGGAGGACACCGGCCGTGGCCGCGCCTAAGGCACCCGTGCTCGGCTCGACGAAGAGCGTCACGCTCGAGGAGGGCGTGTTCGCCGTCGAGGTCAAGCCGCACCTCGTGCACGAGACGGTGCGCGCCGAGCAGAACGAGGCCCGCGCCGGCTACGCGCGGCGGCAAGAGCCGCGGCCTCGTAGCCGGCGGCCGCGCGAAGCCGTGGCGCCAGAAGGGCACCGGCCGCGCCCGCGCCGGCGGGACGCGCGCGCCGCACTGGACCGGCGGCGGCATGGCGTTCCCGCCGAACGACCGCAACTTCGTCGGCAAGGTCAACCGCAAGGCGCGCAAGGCCGCGCTCCGAAGCGCGCTCTCGGCGCACGCACAGGGCGGCACGCTCGGGGTGCTCGACCCGCTGCGTTCGACGCGCCGTCGACGAAGGCCGCGCTCGAGCTGCTCGGCGCGTGGGGCAAGGAGCTGCCCGCTGCTCGATCGTCGCGCAGCCCGACGAGGAGGCGCTGATCAAGTCCTTCCGCAACCTCGAGCGCGTCCGGATCACGGTTCCCGCCGACCTCGAGGTGCCGAGGTCGTGCGCGCCCGCTCGCTGCTCGATCACCGAGCCGCGCTCGAGCTGGTGCAGGGGAGGGCGCAATGAGCCTCCACCCGAACCAGGTCCTGCTCGCGCCCGTGGTCTCCGAGAAGAGCTACGAGCTGCTCGAGCAGCGCAAGTACGCCTTCCGCGTCCATCCCGACGCGCACAAGACGCAGGTCCGCCAGGCCGTCGAGGAGCTGTTCGGCGTCAAGGTGCAGGCCGTGAACATGCTCAAGGTGCAGGCCAAGCCGAAGCGCCGCGGGATGATCCGCGGCGACGAAGCCCGGCTGGAAGAAGGCGATCGTGCAGCTGCGCGAGGGCGAGACGATCGAGATCTTCGAAGGGGCCCAGGCCTGATGCCCGTCCGCAAGTACAAGCCGACCAGCCCCGGCCGCCGCTTCATGTCGGTCTCGACGTTCGACGAGATCACGAAGACCGAGCCGGAGAAGAGCCTCGTCGAGCCGCTGAAGAAGAGCGGCGGGCGCAACTCGTACGGCCGCATCACCCGGCGCCACCAGGGCGGCGGGCACAAGCGCCAGTACCGCAAGATCGACTTCAAGCGCCTCAAGGACGGCGTGCCGGCCAAGGTGGCCGCGATCGAGTACGACCCGAACCGCTCGGCGCGGATCGCGCTGCTGCACTACGCCGACGGCGCGAAGGCGTACATCCTCGCGCCCGCGCGGCTGCAGGTCGGCGCGACGGTCGAGTCCGGCCCCGAGGCCGACATCAAGCCCGGCAACGCGCTGCCGCTGGCGAACATCCCGACCGGCACGCTCGTGCACAACGTCGAGCTGAAGCCCGGCCGCGGCGGCCAGCTCGCGCGCTCCGCCGGCTCCGGGATCCAGCTCGTGGCGAAGGACGAGGGCCAGGGCGTGCTTCGGCTACCATCGGGCGAGCTGCGCCGGGTGCCGCTCGTCTGCCGGGCGACGATCGGACAGGTCGGCAACGTCGACCACGAGAACGTCACCGGCGGCAAGGCGGGGCGCAGCCGCTGGCGGGGCAAGCGCCCGACCGTGCGCGGCTCGGCGATGAACCCGGTCGACCACCCGCACGGCGGCGGCGAGGGCAAGTCGAAGGGCGGCCGCCACCCGGTCACGCCCTGGGGCGTGCCGACGCTCGGCAAGCGCACGCGCCGCAAGCACAAGGAATCCGACAAGTTGATCGTCCGCGGCCGTCGCCGCGGGAAGGAGAAGCGTTGAGCCGCAGTTCGAAGAAGGGGCCGTTCGTGGAAGAGCGGCTGCTGACCAGGATCACCAAGATGAACGAGTCCGGCTCCAAGCAGATGGTCCGGACCTGGTCGCGCTCGTCGACGATCTTCCCCGACATGGTCGGGCACACGATCGCGGTCCACGACGGCCGCAAGCACGTGCCCGTCTTCGTCACCGAGCAGATGGTCGGGCACAAGCTCGGCGAGTTCGCGCCGACGCGGACGTTCCGCGGCCATTCCGGCGACCGCAAGGCGGAGGTGAAGCGCTAGGCATGGCCACCGCCGAGCGCCAGGAGGTCAAGGCCGTGGCCAAGTGGGTGCGCACGTCGCCCCGCAAGGCGCGGCTCGTGGTCGACCACATCCGGGGCCGCTCGGTGCCGGAGGCTCGGACCGTGCTCGCGTTCACGCAGCGCGCGGCCGCGCGCGAGATCGAGAAGGTGCTGCGCTCGGCGGTCGCGAACGCGGAGGCCAACCACAACCTCGACGGCGACGACCTCGTCGTCTCGTCCGTCTACGTCGACGAGGGCCCGGTGCTGAAGCGCTGGCGCGCCCGCGCGCGAGGCCGCGCCGCCCGGATCCACAAGCCGACCTGCCACATCACCGTCAAGCTGACGCCGGTCGAGCGCGCTCCCGAGCCTGCTCCGAAGCCCAAGGCCGAGGAGCCGAAGGCCGAGAGCCGCGCCGAAGAAGAAGGCCGCGCCGAAGCGCAAGCCGGCCGCCAAGAAGCCGAAGAAGACCGAGGAGGCGGAGTCCTAGATGGGCCAGAAGATCCATCCCGGCGGCCTGCGCGTGGGCGTCATCCACGACTGGAAGTCGAACTGGTACACGGGGACGAAGGAGTTCTCGGCGTTCCTGCTCGAGGACATCAAGATCCGCGAGCACATCTACGGCAAGCTCGAGCACGCGGGCCTGTCCGACATCCTGATCCGCAAGGACGCGCAGCGGATCACGATCGACATCTACACGGCCCGGCCGGGAATCGTGATCGGCAAGTCCGGCGTGGAGGTCGACGCGCTGCGCAAGGAGATCCACGGGATGACCAACAAGGCCGTCCACATCAACATCAACGAGATCAAGCGGCCCGAGCTCGACGCCAAGCTCGTCGCGCAGTCGATCGCCGAGCAGCTCCAGAACCGCGTCAGCTTCCGGCGCGCGATGAAGCGCTCGCTCGCCTCCGCGATCCGCTCCGGCGCGCAGGGCGTGAAGGTGCAGTGCGGCGGCCGGCTCGCCGGCACCGAGATGAGCCGCTCGGAGAGCTACTCCGAGGGCCGCGTGCCGCTGCACACGATCCGCGCCGACATCGACTACGGCTTCGCCGAGGCGAAGACGACCTACGGCCGCATCGGCGTCAAGGTCTGGATCAACAAGGGCGAGATCATGCCCGAGGGCTACGAGGGCGTCACCCAGCGCGACTCGCGGCTCGGCGACCAGGATCAGGCCCGCCGCCGCGGCGGCACGGCCGAGGGTCTCGGCGCCTCCCGCGAGGGCGGCCGCGGTCGCAGCCAGGACCGCGAGGGCCTCGGCCCGGTGCGCCCGGGTCGGCGCGGCAAGGGCGGCGGGCCGGGCGGCCCGCGGCGGCCCGGCGGCCGAGGCCGCGCGCGCAGCCAGGAGTCCACCGAGCGGGCGCCGGCCCAGGAGAAGCCGCCGGTCGAGGAGCAGCCGCAGGCCGCGGCCGAGACCGAGGCTCCCGTGGAGGCTCCGCAGCCCGAGCAGGCCGAGAGACCGAGAAGAAGGACGAGAGCTAGATGCTGCTACCGAAGAAGACCAAGTACCGCAAGTACCAGCGAGGCCGCCGGCGCGGCATGTCGAAGGGCCAGACGACCGTGCAGGCCGGCGACTTCGGCCTGAAGGCGCTCGAGGCCGGCTGGGTCACGAACCGCCAGATCGAGGCCGCCCGAATCGCGATGACCCGCAAGATCCGCCGTGGCGGCAAGGTCTGGATCAACGTCTTCCCGGACAAGCCGGTCACGCAGAAGCCCGCCGAGACGCGCATGGGCTCCGGCAAGGGCGCGCCCGAGCACTGGGTCGCCGTCGTCAAGCCCGGCCGCGTGATGTTCGAGCTCGCCGGCGTGGACGAGCCGCTGGCCAAGGAGGCGCTCCGCCTCGCCGGCCGCAAGCTGCCGATCAAGACCAAGGTCGTGACGAGGGAGGCGGATCTCTTTGCGAGCTAGAGAGCTGCGCGACCTGACCGACGAGGAGCTGGAGAACCGCTTGGCCGACACGCGCCAGGAGCTGTTCAACCTGCGCTTCCAGTCGGCGACGGGCGCCCTCGAGAACCCCGCGCGGCTGAAGCACGCCAAGCGCGAGATCGCCCGCATCCTGACCATCCGCATCGAACGCGAATCGAGCCTGACGAGAGAGACCAATGCCTGACGAAGAGCAGAACGAGACAACCGAAGAGCCGACCGAGGCCGTCGAGCCGAGGCCGAGGCCGAGGCCGAAGAGCTCCGGCCGAGGAGCCCGCGGCCGAGGAGCCTGCGGCCGAAGCGAGCCCGAGGCCGAGGAGCCCGCGGCCGAAGAGCCCGCGGCCGAGGAGCCCTGCGGCGGAAGAGCCCGCGGCCGAGGAGCCTGCCGGCCGAGGAGCCCGCGGCCGAAGAGCCAGCGGCCGAAGAGCCGGCAGCCGAGGCCGCCGCCGAGGAGCCGGCCGCCGAAGAGGCGGCGCCGCAGCAGTCTGGTCCCAAGCCGAAGCGCAAGCGCATGCCGCGCTCGGAGCGCCACAAGCACTCCAAGCCGAAGCGCGAGCGCCCGGCCGAGCGCCGCCCGATCGTCCGGCTGCCCAAGCCCGAGCACGAGCGCGGCCGGCGCCAGGAGCGCCGCGGCGTGGTCGTCTCCGACGCGATGGACAAGACGATCGTGGTCAAGGTCGACACGGTGAAGGCGCACCCGCGCTACAAGAAGGTCGATCCGCCGCTCGGCGAAGTTCCACGCCCACGACGAGCAGAACGCCGCCAAGGTCGGCGACCTGGTGCGCATCGTCGAGACGCGGCCGCTCTCGAAGACGAAGAACTGGCGCCTCGCCGAGGTGCTGGAGGTGGCGAAGTGATCCAGCAGGAGTCACGGCTGCGCGTGGCCGACAACACCGGCGCGCGCGAGATCCTCTGCATCCGCGTCAAGGGCGGCTCGAAGCGCCGCTACGCGCGCGTGGGTGACGTGATCACGGCCACCGTCAAGACGGCGAGCCCGCAGGGCGCGGTCAAGAAGGGCGAGGTCGTGCAGGCCGTCGTCGTCCGCACGCGCAAGCCGTTCGGGCGCAACGACGGCACCTCGATCGCCTTCGACGAGAACGCGGCGGTGCTGATCGACGCCGCCCGCAACCCGCGCGGCACCCGCATCTTCGGGCCGGTCGCGCGCGAGCTGCGCGAGAAGAACTTCATGAAGATCGTCTCGCTCGCCCCGGAGGTCCTGTGAGCCACAAGATGCGCATCCGCAAGGGCGACACCGTCCACATGCTCTCGGGCAAGGACCGCGGCAAGGAAGGCCGCGTGATCGAGGCCCGTCCGCGCGAGCAGCGCGTCGTCGTCGAGAACCTGAACATCCAGAAGCGGCACACGCGGCCGCGGCCGATGCGCGACGCCAACCGCATGGGCGGCACGCAGATGACGCCCGGCGGCGTGATCGAGAAGGCGGCGCCGGTGCCGGTCGCGAAGGTGATGCTCGTCTGCCCGACGTGCAACCGCCCGACGCGGATCGGGATGACGACCAAGGAAGTCAAGGGCCGCGAGGTGCACGTGCGCGTCTGCAAGCGCGCCGACTGCGGCCAGGAGATCGACAAGTGAGCGAGCTGAACGGCTACCAGCCCCGCCTGAAGACCACGTACGAGCAGGAGATCCGCCCGCGCCTGAAGGACGAGCTCGGCCTGAGCTCGACGATGCAGGTGCCGCGGCTGCAGAAGATCACGCTCAACATGGGCGTCGGCGAGGCGAAGACGGACGCGAAGCAGCTCGACAGCGCGGTCGAGGAGCTGACCACGATCGCCGGCCAGCGCGCGCAGGTGCGCCTGGCGCGCAAGTCGATCGCCGGCTTCAAGGTCCGCGAGGGCATGCCCGTCGGCGCGCGCGTGACGCTGCGCGGCGCCCGCATGTGGGAGTTCCTCGACCGGCTCGTCTCGATCGCGCTCCCGCGCATCCGCGACTTCCGCGGCCTGAACCCGCGCTCGATGGACGGCCGCGGCAACTTCTCGCTCGGGATCCGCGAGCAGATCATCTTCCCGGAGATCGACTACGACGAGATCGGCGCGCATCCGCGGCCTCGACGTGGCGATCACCACCACCGCCGAGGACGACGAGCAGGGGCTCGCGCTCCTGCGCGCGCTCGGGATGCCGTTCACCCGGCCCGAGAACGAAGAAGACGAAGGAGAGACGCAGTAGATGGCACGCAAGGCCTTGATCGAGAAGTCGCACAAGCCGCAGCGCTACAAGACGCGCGCGTACAACCGCTGCAACCGCTGCGGCCGCGCCGCGCGCGATCTACCGGAAGTTCGGCCTCTGTCGAATCTGCCTGCGGGACCTCGCCCACGAGGGCGTCATCCCGGGCATGACCAAGTCGAGCTGGTAGCCATGCAGACCGACCCGATCGCAGACATGCTCACGAGGATCCGCAACGCGAACCGCGCGCTGCACGAGCGCGCCGAGATGCCGACCTCCGGCCTGAAGGCCGAGATCGCGCGCATCCTCAAGGAGGAGGGCTACATCCAGGACTACCGGGTCGAGCACAACGAGGAGACGCCCTACGACACGCTCGTGATCGAGCTCAAGTACAGCCGCAGCCGCGAGCGCGTGATCACCGACCTGAAGCGCGTCTCCAAGCCCGGCCGCCGCGTCTACGCGCGGCAAGGACCGCCTGCCGCGCGTGCTCGGCGGGATGGGGACTGCGATCCTGTCCACCTCCAACGGCCTGATCACGAGCCCGCGCGCCGAGGAGCAGGGCGTCGGCGGCGAGGTCGTCTGCTTCGTCTGGTGAGCCATGAGTCGAATCGGTAGACAGCCCATCGAACTTGCCGGCCGGCGTGTCGGTCTCGATCGCCCCTGGCCGCGTGATGGTCAACGGCCCGCTCGGCGAGCTGACCCAGCAGGTGCCCGTGCGCATGCAGGTCGACCAGGAGGAGTCGACGATCACGGTCAAGCGCCCGACCGAGCGCGGCGACGACCGCGCGCTGCACGGCCTGACGCGGACGCTGATCGCGAACATGGTCGAGGGCGTCACGAGCGGCTTCCAGAAGCGCCTCGAGATCCAGGGCGTCGGCTACCGCGCCGCGCTGCGCGGGACCGACCTCGAGCTGAACGTCGGCTACTCGCACCCGGTCGTGCTGAAGGCGCCGCAGGGCATCACCTTCGAGGTGCCGACGCCGACCGAGGTGATCGTCAAGGGCATCGACAAGCAGGCGGTCGGCCAGATCGCCGCCGAGGTGCGCAAGGTGCGCCCGCCCGAGCCGTACAAGGGCAAGGGCATCCGCTACGAGGGCGAGTACGTCCGCCGGAAGGTCGGGAAGCGCGCATGAGCACGCTCACCGTCAGGAAGGCGCGCGAGCGCCGGCACAAGCGCGTGCGCGGCAAGATCGTCGGCACCGCCGAGCGGCCGCGGCTGGTCGTGTTCCGCTCGAACCGCGGGATCGAGGCGCAGCTGGTGGACGACCTCGAGGGCAAGACCCTCGCCGCCGCGAGCTGGCTGCACCTGAAGAAGTCGTTCAAGGGGTCGAAGAGCGAGCAGGCGGCCGAGGTCGGCAAACTGCTGGCTGCCAACGCGAAGAAGGCGAACGTCGAGACGGTCGTCTTCGACCGCGGCGGCTACCTCTACCACGGTCGCGTGAAGGCGCTGGCCGATGCAGCCAGAGAGGGAGGACTGAAGTTCTAAGTGGGAATTGACGTGCAGGAATCGAGAGAGCTGAAGGAGCGCGTGGTCGAGATCAACCGCGTCGCCAAGGTGGTCAAGGGCGGCCGGCGGTTCTCGTTCACCGCGCTCGTCGTGATCGGCGACGAGGTCGACCGCGTCGGCCTCGGCTACGGCAAGGCGCGCGAGGTCCCGCTGGCGATCTCGAAGGCCGTCGACGACGCGAAGAAGAACCTGTTCACGGTTCCGCTTCACGGCAAGACGATCACGCACGAGATCCTCGGGCGCTTCGGCGCGGCGCGCGTGCTGCTGCGCCCGGCGAGCGAGGGGACGGGCGTGATCGCCGGCGGCGGCGTGCGCGCGGTGCTCGAGCTGGCCGGGATCCGCGACATCCTCGCCAAGAGCCTCGGCACGACGAACCCGATCAACATGCTCAAGGCGACGGTGCAGGGCCTGCAGAGCCTGCGGCGCCCCGAGGAGGTCGCCGCCACGCGCGGCCTGACGATCAGCCAGGTGCTCCCGGTGGGAGCGAAGCAACCCGAGGAGGAGGCCCCGGCGGCCGAGGCAGCGCCCGCCGAGCCGGAGCCGGAGACGACGGATGGCGAAGCTGAAGATCACCCAGACGCGTAGCGCGATCGGCCAGAGCCAGCGGCACCGCGGCACGCTCCGGGCGCTCGGCCTGGGCAAGATCGGCAGCAGCGCGGAGCACGCGGAGAGCCCGCAGCTCGCCGGTATGCTCAGGAAGGTCCGTCACCTCGTGAGGGTGGACTCCGATGCCTGACGACCTGAACCTCTCGAACCTCAAGCCGGCCCAGGCGCGCAAGGACCGCAAGCGCGTCGGCCGCGGCCTGGGCTCGGGCAAGGGGCGCTACTCGGGCCGCGGGCTGAAGGGCCAGAAGTCGCGCTCGGGCTCGCACAAGATGCGCCCGGGCTTCGAGGGCGGCCAGAACCCGCTCTACATGCGGCTCGGCAAGCAGCGCGGCCCGTACTCGAAGGACGCGATGCCGATGGGCCCGCACCGGACGCACACGCAGCCGGTCAACGTCGCCGCGCTCGAGGAGCGCTTCGACGCGGGCGCGGAGGTCACGCTCGAGGCGCTCGTCGAGAAGGGGCTGATCAAGAACACCAAGATCGACGTCAAGCTGCTCGGCCAGGGCGACCTGCTCGAAGAAGCTCAGCATCACCGTGCACGCCGCCTCGGCGAGCGCGCGCGAGAAGGTCGAGGCCGCCGGCGGCTCGCTGACGCTGCTGCGCGAGCCGAAGGTGCGCCGGCCGAAGCGCAAGCCGCAGAGCGCGCGCCCGGCGCCGGCCGACGACGAGCCGGAGCAGGAGAGACCGAGCCGCAGGCCGAGGCCGAGCCCGACCTCGAGCCCGAAGGCGAGCCGGACGCCGAGCCGGAGCCCGAGGGGGAGGAGGGCTAGGTGTTCACCTGGGTCGCCAACGCCTGGCGCGTGCCCGAGCTGCGCAAGCGCGTGCTCTTCACGGCGCTGATCCTGGCGCTCTACCGGCTGGGCTCGTGGATTCCGGCCCCCGGCGTCGACTCCGAGCGGATCAAGCAGTTCTTCAGCGGCCAGGGCGGGACGCTGCTCGGCTTCCTGAACGTCTTCTCGGGCGGCGCGCTGTCGCAGTTCTCGCTGTTCGCGCTCGGGATCATGCCCTACGTCACCGCCTCGATCATCCTGCAGCTCCTGACCGTCGTGATCCCGAAGCTCGAGGAGCTCCAGAAGGAAGGCGAGGCCGGCTACGCCAAGATCAACCAGTACACGCGCTACCTGACCGTGGTGCTCGCGGCCGCGCAGGCGACCGGCTACGCGTACCTGTTCAAGCGCCAGGGCGCGCTGACCTCGAACTCCGGCCGGCTGGTGCTGATCATCATCACGCTCACCGCCGGCACGACGCTGCTGATGTACATGGGCGAGCTGATCACCAAGCGCGGGATCGGCAACGGGATCTCGCTGCTGATCTTCGCCTCGATCCTCGTCTCGGCGCCCGCGGGCGTGACCGCCTGGTACAACGGCGGCCCGATGGAGAAGCTGTTCTTCCCGCTGATCGCGCTCGGGATCATCGTCGCGGTCGTCTTCATGCAGGAGGGGCAGCGCCGGATCCCGATCCAGTACGCCAAACGCATGATCGGGCGCAAGATGACGTCGGGCGAATCGACCTATCATGCCCCTGCGCGTGAACATGGCCGGCGTGATCCCGATCATCTTCGCGGCCGCGCTGCTCGCGCTGCCGCAGACGCTCGGCTCGTTCGCGCCGAACACGCAGACCTTCATCAACCAGCACTTCGCGCCGGCGTCGTGGGCGTACATCGCCGTCGAGGCGACGCTGATCATCCTCTTCACGTTCTTCTACACGGCGGTGCAGTTCAACCCGGTCGACCAGGCCGACAACCTGCGCAAGCACGGCGGCTACATCCCGGGCATCCGGCCCGGGCCGCCGACCGCGCAGTACCTCGACCGCGTGCTGACCCGGCTGACGCTGCCAGGCTCGATCTTCCTCGCGGCCGTCGCCGTCCTGCCGAGCATCTTCATCAAGTACGGCGGCTTCTCGCAGGCAACCTCGCGCGCCCTCGGCGGCACCTCGGTGCTGATCGTCGTCGGCGTCGCCCTCGACACGATGCGCCAGATGGAGTCGCAGATGATGATGCGCTCCTACGAAGGCTTCCTCAAGTAGTGGCCGACATCCTGCTGCTCGGGCCCGCAGGGAGCCGGCAAGGGAACCCAGGGGCGGCTGATCGCCGCGGAGTACGGCATCCCGCACGTGGCGACCGGCGACATGCTGCGCGCCGCGATGTACGCCGACACCGAGCTCGGCCGCCAGGTGAAGCCGATCTACGACGCGGGCCACCTCGTGCCCGACGAGCTGATGATCGCGCTGATCCGCGAGCGGCTCGGCGAGCGACGACGCGCGCGAGGGCTTCGTGCTCGACGGCTTCCCGCGCACGATGCCGCAGGCCGAGGCGCTCGAGGAGATGCTGCGCGAGATCGGCCGCGACCTCGACGTCGTCTTCGAGTTCCAGCTCGCCGACGCAGGTCGGGCGCGAGCGGATGCTCAGGCGCGCGGCCGAGGAGGGCCGCAGCCGACGACACGCCCGAGGCGATCGACGAGCGGCTGCGGCTCTACCACTCGGAGACCGAGCCGCTGATCGAGTACTACCGCACGCGCGGGAACCTCGTCGGCATCCACGCCGACCGGCCCGTGCAGGAGGTCTTCCGCGAGATCCAGCAGACGCTCGAGCAGGTGGCGGTCCGATGATCATCCGCAAGGCCGCCGGCCGAGATCGAGCGCATGGCCCGCGCCGGCGAGGTGGTCGCCGACACGCTCGCGCTGCTCGGCGAGCACGCGCGGCCGGGCGTGACCACGCAGGAGCTCGACGAGCTGGCCGACGAGTTCATCCGCTCGCGCGGCGGCACGCCGACCTTCAAGGGCTACCGCGGCTACCCGGCCTCGATCTGCGCCTCGCCGAACGAGATGGTCGTCCACGGCATTCCCGGCATGTACGCGCTGCGGGACGGCGACATCCTCTCCGTGGACGTCGGCGTGACGCTCGACGGCTTCGTCGCCGACTCGGCCTACACGTTCGCGATCGGCGAGGTCTCCGAGGAGGCCGAGCGCCTGCTCGAGGGCTGCCAGGCCGCGCTCGCGGCCGGGATCGAGCAGTGCCGCGTCGGCAACCGGCTCTCGGACATCTCGCACGCGATCCAGGTCGCCACCGAGGAGCAGGGCTTCTCCGTCGTCCGCAGCCTGGTCGGCCACGGCGTCGGCCGCTCGATGCACGAGGAGCCGCAGATCCCGAACTACGGCGAGCCCGGGCCGCGGCCCGCTGCTCGCCGAGGGGATGACCTTCGCGATCGAGCCGATGATCACGGCCGGCGGCCCCGACGTCGTGCTGCACGACGACGAGTGGTCGATCTCGAGCGCGGACGGCTCGCTGGCCGCGCACTTCGAGCACACCGTCGCGATCACCGCCGACGGCCCGCGGATCCTGACCGCGGCCACGAGCGCCGTTCGCACAGTGAACGACCCGCGCGTCGAGCAGTACGCGAAGCTCCTGGTCGAGACGTGCATCGACGTCCAGCCGGGCTGGCAGGTGCTCGTCGGCGGCGAGCGCGCTCGCGCGGCCGCTGCTCGAGGAGGTCAGCCGCGCCGTCGCGCGCCGCGGCGCCTACGCGCTGCTGCGCGTCAATCTCTGCGGGCAGCGGGATCAACGTGCCGTGGGCGCGCGAGGCGCCGGACGAGCTGCTCGAGACGCCCGCCGAGATCGACGCCTACATGTGGAAGCACGCCGACGCGCTCGTCTCGATCGAGGCGCCCGAGAACACCCGCGAGCTCACCGGCCTGCCGGTCGAGCGGCTGACGGCGATCCAGGCGCGGGCTGCGGCCGCATCTCGAGCGCGTGCTGTCGATGGACCTGAAGTGGGTCGGCTGCCAGTACCCGACGCCGGCGCTCGCGCAGGAGGCCGAGCATGTCGCTCGAGGCGTTCGCCGACTTCCTCTACGGCGCCTGCCTGCTCGACTGGGACGCCGAGCGCGAGCGGATGCAGCGCTACGCCGAGCGCTTCGAGAGGCCGACGAGGTGCGGCTCGTCGCGGGCGACACCGACGTCCGCCTCTCGATCGCCGGGCGCCCGATGCTGGTCGACGCCGGCGGCGCGAACATGCCCGGCGGCGAGTTCTTCACCTCACCGGTCGAGGACTCGGCCGAGGGCGAGATCGTCTTCGGCGAGTTCCCGGCGGTCTACGCCGGCCGCGAGGTGCGCGGGATCCGGCTCCGCTTCGAGGGCGGGAAGGTCGTCGACGCCTCGGCGGAGGCGAACGAGGAGTTCCTGCTCGAGCAGCTCGACCTCGACGAGGGCGCCCGCCGCCTCGGCGAGCTCGGGATCGGCTGCAATCCCGGGATCACGCGGCACATGAAGAACACGCTCTTCGACGAGAAGATCGACGGCACCGTCCACCTCGCGCTCGGCAACGGCCTCCCCGACGTGGGCGGCAAGAACGTCAGCCAGCTCCACTGGGACATCGTCAAGGAGATGCGCAGCGAGGGCACACGCATCGAGCTGGACGGCGAAACCGTGCAGGAAAGCGGCCGCTGGCTGATCTAAGCGGTTTGCTACCATGGTCACCCGCGGCGGAAGCCGTGTTTTTTCGTGTCTACGAGCGAGGTCGCTTGGCTCAGAAGGAAGAGAAGATCGAGGTGGAGGGCGAGGTCGTCGAGTCGCTCCCCAGCACCATGTTCAGGGTGCAGGTGGACGGCATGGACGGCACGGTTCTCGCGACGATCGCCGGCAAGATGCGCAAGCACTACATCCGCATCCTCCCGGGCGACCGCGTGAAGGTCGAGCTCTCCCCCTACGACCTCACCCGAGGAAGGATCACGTACCGACACCGATGAAAGTCAGAGCTTCAGTCAAGCCCATGTGCGAGCGCTGCCGCGTGATCAAGCGGCACGGCAAGACCATGGTCATCTGCACCAACCCCCGCCACAAGCAGAGGCAGGGCTAGGGCATGGCCAGAATCGCCGGCGTCAACCTGCCGAACCAGAAGCGGCTCGAGATCGGGCTCACCTACATCTACGGGATCGGCCGCTCGACCGCGCAGAAGATCTGCGCCGACACCGGGCCTCTCGCACCGACGAGAAGATCAAGGACCTGACCGACGAGGAGATCACCAAGCTCCGCGAGTACATCGACGGCAACCTGCAGGTCGAGGGCGACCTGCGCCGCGAGCGCACGAACGCGATCAAGCGCCTCGGCGAGATCGGCGCCTACCGCGGGATCCGGCACCGGCGCGGCCTGCCCGTCCGCGGCCAGCGCACGAAGACGAACGCCCGCACCCGCAAGGGCCCGAAGAAGACCGTCGGCCGCGGCAAGAAGGCTCCGACCAAGACCTAGGCCATGGCACCTCCTAGACGACAAGCGACGAGAGGTCGTGCGCGCCGCCGCGTGAAGAAGAACATCGCGATCGGCCAGGCGCACATCAAGACCTCCTTCAACAACACGATCGTCTCCCTCACCGACGGCGAGGGGAACGTGATCGCGTGGGAGTCCGCCGGCTCGGCCGGCTTCAAGGGCTCGCGCAAGTCGACGCCGTTCGCCGCGCAGGTGACCGCCGACGCGTGCGCGCGCAAGGGCATGGAGCACGGGCTGCAGAAGGTCGAGGTCTTCGTCAAGGGCCCGGGCTCGGGCCGCGAGACGGCGATTCGCTCGCTGCAGGCCGCCGGCCTCGAGATCCTCGGCGTCAAGGACGTCACCCCGCAGGCCCACAACGGCGTGCGGCCGAAGAAGCGGAGGCGCGTCTAGTGGCCCGCTCGCTCACACCGAAGTGCCGCAACTGCCGCCGCGAGGGCATGAAGCTGTTCCTCAAGGGCGAGCGCTGCCTGACGGAGAAGTGCTCCGTCGAGCGCCGCAGCTACCCGCCGGGCGAGCACGGCCGCGGCCGCATCAAGCAGTCCGAGTACCTGCTGCAGCTGCGCGAGAAGCAGAAGGCGCGCCGCTACTACGGCCTGCTCGAGAAGCAGTTCCGCACCTACTACTCGAAGGCCGCGAAGGGCTCGGGCATCACCGGCGAGACGCTGCTGCGGATGCTCGAGACGCGCCTCGACAACGTCGTCTACCGGCTCGGCTTCGCCGCCTCGCGCGCGCAGGCCCGCCAGCTCGTCCGGCACGGCCACTTCCAGGTCAACGGCCGCCGCGTGAACATCCCCAGCTACCAGGTGCGCCCCGACGACATCGTCTCGCTCAAGTCGGGCAGCCCGGCCGAGCAGGTCGTCCGCGACGCCACCGACCTGACCGCCTCCGTGACGCCGTGGCTCCAGGCCGACCACGACGGCCTCACCGGCAAGGTGCTCAAGTGGCCGGAGCGTGAGGAGATCGACACGCCGGTCCAGGAATCGCTCATCGTCGAGCTTTACTCGAAGTAGAAAGGATCCAATGGCAGTTCGTACCAGCTTGATGGAGTTCCAGATCCCGCGGATCGTCCACGAAGAGGTCGAGGACAACCGCGGTGTCTTCGTGATCGAGCCGCTCGACCGCGGCTTCGGCTACACCTTCGGCAACTCGCTGCGCCGCGTGCTGCTCTCCTCGCTGGAGGGCGCCGCCGTCACCTCGGTCAAGATCGAGGGCGTCGCGCACGAGTTCACCACCCTGCCGGGCGTCCGCGAGGACGTGACCGACATCCTGCTCAACTTCAAGAACCTGATCTGCCGGCTGCACGGCGAGTCGCCGGAGATCGAGGTGCGCCTGACCAAGAAGGGCGCGGGCGCGGTCAAGGCCTCCGACATCGAGGCGCCGGCCGAGCTCGAGATCCTCAACCCGGACCTCGAGATCGCCAACCTCTCCGACAAGGGCAAGCTCGAGGTGACGCTCACGATCGGCCGCGGCCGCGGCTACGTCCCGGCCGAGCTGAACCGCGGGCCCGAGCACACGATCGGCGTGATCCCGATCGACTCGATCTTCTCGCCGGTGCGGCGCGTCTCGTACGACGTCGAGGCCGCCCGCGTCGGGCAGCGCACCGACTACGACAAGCTGCGGATCGACATCACGACCGACGGCTCGATCGACCCGCGCGACTCGATCGGCCAGGCCGCCGAGATCCTGATCCGCCAGCTCGCGATCTTCACCGACCTCGACCGGATCGAGGGCTTCGGCGAGCAGGCAGCCGCCGAGGCGCAGGCCGAGCCGGCCCTCGCCCACGGGATGGAGAACTTCCCGATCGAGGAGCTCGAGCTGGGCGTGCGCTCGTACAACTGCCTCAAGCGCGTCGGCATCGAGACGATCGGCGACCTGGTCACGAAGACCGAGAACGAGCTCGCCGCGATCCCGAACTTCGGCAAGAAGTCGATCGAAGAGGTCAAGGAGACGCTCGCGACGCACGGCCTCAACCTGCGCGGCGAGGACGGTTCCGCGGCGTGAGGCACCGGCGGTCCGGCAGGAAGCTGGGCCGCGACGCCTCGCACCGCAAGGCGCTCTACGCGAACCTCGCGAGCGCGCTGATCGAGCACGGCCGCATCAAGACCACCGCGGCGAAGGCCAAGGAGGTCAAGCCGATCGCCGAGCAGATGATCACGCTCGGCAAGCGCGGCGGCGTCCACGCGCGGCGGCAGGCGCTCGCCTACCTCCGCTCGCAGGACGTCGTGCACAAGCTCTTCAGCGACGTCGGCCCGCGCTTCGCCGACCGGCCGGGCGGCTACTCGCGGATCATCCGCATCGGCCCGCGGCCCGGCGACGCGGCCGAGATGGTCTACCTCGAGCTCGTCGACTTCCTCCCGGAGCCCCCGCGTGAGCGGCCGGCCCGGCCAGCCGAGCGCGAGGAAGAGCCGGTCGAGGCCGAAGCCGCGCTCCTAGGCGGTTCCGAGCGCGGCGCTGACGCCCGCGATCACGACGCCGGCGAGTGTGATCGAGGCGAACGAGCGGGCGAAGCTCGTGTCGAAGAAGCGCCAGCGCAGCCACGCGAGCACGACGAGCTCGACCGCGACGACCACGATCGCCGCGATGATCGCCACGTGGTAGGTCGGGATCAGGAACGGCAGCGTGTGCAGGATGCCGCCGATGAACGTCCCGACGCCGGTGATCGTCCCGCGCACGACCGGGTTGCCCCGGCCCGTCAGCTCGCCGGTGTCGGAGAGCCCCTCCGAGAACGCCATGCTGACACCGGCGCCGATCGCCGTCGCCACGCCGGCGATGAAGGCGGTCTGCGTGTCGTGCGTGTGGAGCGCGATCGCGAAGATCGGGGCGAGCGTCGAGAGCGAGCCGTCGATCAGGCCGATCATCGCCGGCTGGACGCGCTGCAGGAGGAACTGGTGGTCGGTCATGAGTAGAGTATATCAAACAAAGCGCAAGTCACTAGAGCATAAGGCACGCCTTACAAACGCGCTGCAGGGCGCGCCTGACGTGCGGCTGAGGCTAACGCTGGAGTACGACGGCACCGGCTTCCGCGGCTGGGCCGCACAGCCCGGGCTGTCGCACCGTCGAGGGCGTGCTGCAGGAGGCGCTGGGCGACGTCTTCGAGGCCTGGTCGGAGCTGCGGGTCGCGGGGCGAACCGACACGGGCGTGCACGCGCTCGCCCAGGTCGCCTCGGTCGAGGTCGAGGGCGGCGCGCCGGTCGAGCGCGCGGCTCCGGCGCTGAACGCCAGGCTGCCCGACGACGTGGCCGTGAGCGCCGCAGAGCCGGCGGCGCCGGACTTCGACGCGCGCTACCTCGCCCGCGCTCGCAGCTATCGCTACCGGGTCTACCGCCGTGCCGAGCGCTCGCCGTTCGAGGCGCGGCGCTCCTGGTGGTATCCGTACCCGCTCGAGGAGGAGCAGCTCGCCGAGTCGGCCGACCTGCTGCTCGGCGAGCACGACTTCCGCGCCTTCACGCCGACCGAGACGCAGCACAAGGTCTTCACGCGAACGGTCGAGTCGGCGGTGTGGCACCGGCGCGAGGAGGCGCTCGAGCTCGAGATCACGGCGGACTCGTTCCTGCGCCACATGGTGCGGACGCTCGTCGGCACGATGCTCGAGCAGTCGCCGCGAGAGCTGGAGCAGCTGCTCGACGGCGGTCACCGCAGCGACGCAGGCACGACCGCTCCGCCCTGGGGCCTCTACCTGGTTTCCGTCCGCTACTAGCTCGCTAGGATCGAAGCGGTGGCGACGAGGACGCAGAAGGACGTCCAGCAGCGGCTCGACGAGCTGCGCGAGCAGGTCGACCACCACCTCCACCGCTACCACGTGCTCGACGAGCCGGAGATCTCCGACGCCGAGTACGACCGGCTCTTCGACGAGCTGAAGGCGCTCGAGGACGAGCACCCCGACCTGATCACGCCCGACTCGCCGACCCAGCGCGTGGGCGCGCCGCCGAGCGAGCGCTTCCAGAAGGTGCAGCACCTGACGCCGATGGGCTCGCTCGAGAAGGTGACCGACGACGAGAGCCTGCTCAAGTGGGCCGACGACGTGCGCAAGCGCCTCGACTCGGACGAGCCGGTCGCCTACGTGATCGAGCCGAAGATCGACGGGCTCGCGATCAACCTCACCTACGAGGACGGCCGGCTCGTGCGCGGTGCGACGCGCGGCGACGGCGTGCAGGGCGAGGACGTGACGGTCAACCTGCGCACGATCCCGTCGGTGCCGCTGAAGATGCGCGGCGACGGGCTGCCGGCGGTGGCGGAGGTGCGCGGCGAGGTCTACATGCCGCTCTCGGGCTTCCGCGAGCTGAACGAGCGCATCGCCGAGCTCGGCCAGAAGCTCGCGCCGAACCCGCGCAACGCGGCCGCCGGCTCGCTGCGCCAGAAGGACTCGTCGATCACCGCCTCGCGGCCGCTCGCGGTCTGGGTCTACGGCATGGGCGCGCGCGAGGGCGTGCAGCTCGCCTCGCACTGGGAGGAGCTCGAGTGGCTGCGCGAGCACGGCTTCCGCACGAACCCGTTCGCCGAGCGGCTCGAGTCGATCGAGGAGGTGGCGAAGCGCTGCGCCGAGTGGGAGCGCAGGCGCACCGAGCTCGACTACGAGATCGACGGGATCGTGATCAAGGTCGACTCGCTCGAGCAGCAGGCGGTGCTCGGCGCGCTGCACTCGCGGCCGCGCTGGGCGCGCGCGTTCAAGTGGGCGCCGATGACCGCGGAGACGACGCTGAACAAGATCGCGATCCGCGTCGGCCGCACGGGCGCGCTCAACCCCTGGGCGATGCTCGAGCCCGTGCAGGTCGGCGGCGTCACCGTCTCGCGGGCGACGCTGCACAACGAGGAGGACATCAACCGCAAGGACATCCGCGAGGGCGACCGCGTGATCGTCCAGCGCGCCGGCGACGTGATCCCGCAGATCGTCGGTCCCGCGGGCGAGCACCAGCCAAGGGCACGAAGCCGTTCAAGATGCCGAAGAAGTGCCCGCTTTGCGGGGCAAACATCGTCAAGCCCGAGGGCGAGGCGATGCACCGCTGCCCCAACCGCGCGTGCCCGTCGCGCGGGCCTCGAGACGCTGATCAACTGGGTGCAGGGGCCGGCCGACATCGAGGGCGTCGGCGAGCAGCTGATGCGGCGGCTCTGGGAGCTCGGCGCTCGTCCGCTCGCTGCCGGACCTCTACCGGCTGACGAAGGAGCAGCTGCTCGAGCTCGACGGCTTCGCGGAGAAGAGCGCGTCGAACGCGATCGAGGCGATCGAGCTCTCGAAGCGGACGCCGTTCTCGCGCGTGCTGCTCGGGCTCAACATCCCGGACGTCGGCTGGGTCACCGCGCAGAGCCTCGCGCGGCACTTCGGCTCGGTCGACAAGCTCGCGGCCGCCACGCAGGAGGAGATCGTCGAGGTCGAGGGGATCGGGCCCGAGCGCGCCGAGGCGATCGTCGAGTGGTTCGCCGACGACGACAACCGCGCGCTCGTCGAGGAGCTGCGGCAGCTCGGCCTGCGCTTCGAGGCCGGGCCCGAGGAGCGGCCGGTCGAAGGGCCGCTGACCGGCTCGACCTACGTGATCACCGGCACGCTCGAGGGCTTCAGCCGCGACGAGGCGCGCAAGGCGCTCGAGGCGAAGGGCGCGAAGGTCGCGGACTCGGTCTCGAAGAAGACGACCGGCGTGGTCGTCGGCGAGAGCCCGGGCTCGAAGGCCGCGAAGGCCGAGCAGCTCGGCGTGCCGGTGCTCGACGAGGCCGCGCTGAAGAAGCTACTGCGAGGCTAGCGCCGTCGCGAAGCGGTCCTGGGCGCGGCGCGCCCAGTAGGACGAGACCGGGCTGCCGTTCTGCAGCACCGAGAAGACGTAGCGGCGCTTGACGTAGCCGGAGAGCGCCGAGGCGAGGCTCGTCGTGCCGGTCTTCGCCTGCACGTTGCCGCGCGCGGGCGGCGTGCGCATCCGGTCGGCGAGCGTGCCGCTCACTGCCGGCGACCGGCAGCGCGGCGAGCAGGTACGGGCGCACGTCGGGATCGGCCCAGGCGGCGCGCAGCAGCGCCGAGAGCGCGCCGCGCCGTCAGCCGGTCGAGCGAGGAGAGCCCGGAGCCGTCGACGAGCCGCACGCCGCCGAGCGGCACGCCCGCGTCGGCGAGCGCCCCGCGGACGATCTCCGCGCCGCCGGCGCTCGTGCCGAGCTCGCCGCCGGCAGCGCCGAGCTGCTTGAGCAGGAGCTCCGCGGTGAAGTTGTCGCTCACGCGGCCCATCCAGGCGACGATCTGCGAGAGCGGGGCCGACTCGACCGAGGCGAGCGGCACGTCGTCGTCCCGCTGCGTGCCGTGGCCCGCACCCGTCGACCGCCACTCCGGCGCGGCGCAGCGCGTCGCCGAAGAGGAGCGCCGCGGCGAGCGCCGGGTCGCGCGAGGTGCGGCCGAGGTAGCGGCCCGCGGTCGACCGTCAGCGCCGAGAGCGGCGGGCACTCGTTGACGTAGAACCACGACTTCCAGCCGGCGCCGGTGCGGCGGGTGTCGAAGAACGACTCGTCGGCGAAGACGCCGCGCGTCACCTTGCGGATCCCGGCCGCGCGCACCTGCCGCGCGAGCGCCGCGAGGCTCGCGCTCGAGAGCGTCGGGTCGCCGTGGCCGACGAGCACGCAGGCTCCCGCGCCAGATCGTGCCGTCCTGCTCGCCGCGGCCGAGCACGTCGGTCTCGATCCGGAAGTCCGGAGCCGAGCGCGACCAGCGCGCCGTAGGCGATCGCGAGCTTCTCGTTCGAGGCGGGCGCGAGCGGGAGCGCGTCGTGCTCCGAGAAGACCGTCTCGCCGGTCTGCAGGTCGATCGCGACCGCGCCCGTGCGCGCCTGCGAGACGTGCGGCACCGCGAGCGCCCGCGCCAGGCGCTTGGCGAGCGGCGAGTCGCCCGCGCCGGCGGGAGCTGCGAGGACGAGCGCCAGCACGACAGGCGACGACCGGCAGACGGCGGCAGGTCATCCGAGGCATTGTTGGGAGTGCCGTTACCGCCGTCAAGTCTGGGCCTCGGCGGTCGCGGGGATAGGCCGCGCGGCCCTTGTTCGCGGGCGCGGAAGCCGCTGATAATCGAATGCGAGGCAACTGTGGCACCCGAGACGATTCCCGCACTGCTCGAGCAGATCGACGAGCTGCTCGCCGAGCCGGCCGAAGAGCCGGCCAGCCTCGCGCGCCTCGAGCGGACGCTGACCGACGGCTACGCCTACGCGCTCGCGCTCGAGGCCGAGCGCTGGCGGCTCGAGCAGCGCATGTCCGAGCTGGCGGGCGAGCTGGGCGACGGCAACCAGGAGCTGAAGGCGAGGGAGCTGGCGCTGCTCTCGGACCGGCTCGCGAGCAACGGCAGCGCTGCTCTCGGGCCTGCGCGGCAGCTCACGCGCCTGCGCGCGCGCACGAGCGCCGTTCGCAGAGTCGGCTAGACGAGCCCGCTGCGGACCGCGTAGACCGCGGCCTGGATGCGGTTCTCGATCTGCAGCTTCATCAGGATGTTCGAGATGTGGTTCTTGACCGTCTTCGGGCTGATGTGGAGCTGCGCCGCGATCATCGCGTTGTCGTTGCCGGCCGCGATCAGCTTGAGCACGTCGAGCTCGCGCTCCGAGAGCTCGGCCCGGATCGTGTCGGCGGCCTCGGGCGAGATCGCGGTCGCGCGCACCTGCTGCAGCACCTTGCCGGCGATCGCCGGCGAGACGAGCGACTCGCCGACCGACGCGGCCACGATCCCGCGGATCAGCTCGTCGACGGAGGCGTCCTTCAGCAGGTAGCCGCAGGCGCCGGCCAGGATCGCGTGGAGCACGTCGTCGTCCTGGTCGGAGATCGTCAGCACCAGCACGCGCGTGAGCGGCGCGAAGCCGTGGATCTGGCGGATCGCCTCGATCCCGGTCATGCCGGGCATGTGCAGGTCCATCACGACCACGTCCGGGGCGAGCTCGCGCACGAGCCGCACCGCGTCCGCGCCCTGGCCCGCTTCGCCGGCGATCTGGACGCCGCGCTCCTCGAGCAGGTTGCGCAGGCCGGTCCGGAAGAGGTCGTGGTCGTCGACCAGCAGCACGCGCACGCTGCTAGCGGTGCGCTCGTCCTCGAGTCTGCACGGTTTCGCTCACGACCACCCCCCTTGGAGCGGGGAGAAGTCTAGTCAGTGCAGCGAGATCGTGACGGTGCGCCGGCCCCAGGCTCGCGCCTGCGCGACCGTCGGGAACCAGAGGTCGATCGTCGCGCCCTGGATCGCCGAGCCCGTGTCGGCGGCGACGCCCGAGCCGTAGCCGGGGATCGTCATGCGTCGTGCCGAGCGGGATCACGCTCGGGTCGACGGCGACGACGCCCCAGCCGGTCGGCGCGCCGGTCGCCGTGCGGCCGTGGATCGAGTAGCCGGTGGCGACGACCGTCAGTGAGCTGCCGCCGGGAGCGATCGGGATCGGCGTCGCCGGCTGCGTCGGCGACGACGGCCGAGACCTCGCGGGCCTTCGCCTCGACGGCGAGCGCCTGCTGCTGGTACGCGGCGATCGACGGCGGCGTTGAGCTTCTGCTGGCTGGCGAGCGTCGCCAGGTAGGAGGCGCGCTGCGAGCGGGACTGCTCGAGCACGAGCGTCGACTGCGACGCCTCCTGCGCGAGCCCTCGCAGGTGCTGTTCCTTGGCCGCGAGCCCGCGCGTGAGGGCGGCGGCGGTGTGCTTCGCGTGCTGCGTCTGCTCGATCACGACGCGGTCCTGGTCGGCGATCCGGTCGAGCGAGTCGAGGTTGCCCGAGCGCGTCGGCGATCGAGGAGGCGCCGAGCACGACCGCCAGCGGGTCGGTGTCGCCCTGCTCGTAGAGCAGCTGCAAGCGCGGAGGCGAGCGACCGCTCCGAGGCCTTGAGCGTGTGGCGGGCGACGCGGAGCCGCTGGCGGGCGGCCGCGAGCTCGCCCCTTCACCTCGGCCGTCCGGATCCGCAGCTCGACGAGTCGCGTGCGCTCGCGCGCGAGGCGCGAGTCGAGCGAGTAGAGCTCCAGCACGACCCCGCGCGAGCGAGCGGCGAGGTCGGCGTTCTGCTGCGTCAGCCCGCGAATCAGTGGAGCCCGAGTCCGCGGCGACGGTCGCCGCCGGGACCAGTCCGACGAGAGCAAGCAGGGCTCCGAGGACGACCGGCCAATAGCGGAGCGTGCGCATCTCCCCCGGCACGACGCGGCACCGTACCACACGGGTTTGTGCCGATTCGCGCACAATCGCGGCATTTGGCCCTTTTGGGTCAAGGAAGCCGTTTGCGGTCGTCCGACAAGGTTGTTAGGGTGCCGTGCTTGTGACGTACCGGCCCCTCTTTCGAGGGCGCCTGTCGAGCCGCATTCAAGCCCCCCCTCCGCTCGATACGACGTAAGGCGCCGGCACTGGTCATCGCATTGGCTGCGGCCTCTGCACTGACTGCTGCGTCAGCGACCGCTGATCCAAGCGTCGCCTCCAAGCAGGCCGAGGCGCAGAGCGTGATGGCGCAGATCCAGCAGCTCGACTCGAGCCTGGAGCGCGCGGTCGAGGCCTACAACCTCGCCAACGTCAAGCTCAACCGGATCAAGCACGACCTGAACGACAACACGCACGCGCTGGCCGTCGCGAAGAAGAGCCTCTTGCATTCGCAGACGCAGCTCTCGGCGCCGCCTCGTCGACATCTACACCTCCGGCGACCAGAACGCCGGCCTGGCCGTGCTGCTCGGGGCGTCGAGCCTCGACGACATGCTCGGCCGGATGGACGCGAGCGACCGCGTCTCCGAGCAGGACTCGCTCGTGCTCAAGCAGGTCGCGCACTTCCGGCGTGAGGTGCAGCACCGGCAGCAGTTCCTGCAGCACGCCCACGCCGAGCAGGTGCAGGTCGTGGCGGAGCGGAACGCGGCGCAAGCGCCTCCGTCGAGTCGCAGCTCGGCGAGCGCAAGCAGCTGCTCGGCTCGATCCAGGGCGAGATCGCGCACCTGCAGGCGGTCGAGGCCGCCAGGCAGGCCGCGCTCCAGCGCCAGGTCGAGCAGCAGCTCGCGGCCCAGCAGGCGTCGCAGCGGCAGGCCTCGCTCGCGCCGACGGTTGCCGATCGGCTCGACCACGCCCGATCCGCCGCCGCCGGTCGCACCGCCGGCCACGCACGGCGGCGTCGTCGGGGTCGCGATGCAGTACCTCGGCACGCCGTACGTCTGGGGCGGCGCCTCGCCGTCCGGCTTCGACTGCTCCGGGCTTCGTGATGTACGTCTACGCGCAGATCGGGGTCTCGCTCCCGCACAGCTCGTACGCGCAGTACGGCTACGGCAGCCCGGTCTCGATGAGCCGAGCTGCAGCCGGGCGACCTCGTCTTCTTCGACGGGCTCGGCCACGTCGGGATCTACGTCGGCGGCGGCAGCTTCATCCACGCGCCGCACACGGGCGACGTGGTCAAGATCTCCTCGCTCAGCGGCTGGTACGCGTCGACCTTCGTCGGCGGCCGCAGGCTCTAGCCGGCGTAGAGCTCCTCGATCTCGCGCGCGAAGTGCTCCGCGACGACGCGGCGCTTGAGCTTCAGCGTCGGCGTCACCTCGTCGTCCTCGGCGCTGAAGTCGCGCGGCAGGACGCGGAAGCGCTTGATCTGCTCGTAGCGCGAGAACGGTCGGCGTTGACGTCGTCGACGACCGCCTGCACGCGCCGCTCGAGCTCGTCCGGCGGGAGCCCGTCGGCAACCGCCGGGTCGACGGTGATCAGCGCGGCCACGTACGGGCGCCGGTCGCCGAGCACGAGCGCCTGTGAGACGAGCGGCGCCGTCTTGAGCGCGTTCTCCAGGTTCTGCGGCGCGACGTTCTTGCCGCCGGCCGTGACGAGGATGTCCTTCTTGCGGTCGGTGATCGAGACGAAGCCGTCCTCGTCGATCGAGCCGAGGTCGCCGGAGCGCAGCCAGCCGTCCTCGCCGAGCACCTCGCGCGTCGCCTCCTCGTCCTTGTAGTAGCCGGCGAAGACCGTCTCGCTGCGGATCAGGAGCTCGCCGTCCTCGTCGGCGCGCACCTCGAAGCCGGGCAGCGCGGGCCCGACGGTGCCGAAGCGGAAGCGGCCGGGCCGGTTGACCGAGGCTGCCGTCGTGCACTCGGTCAGGCCCCAGCCCTCGACGATCAGGATGTCGATCGAGTGGAAGAACTCCGCGATCTCCTTGGCGAGCGGCGCGCCGCCGGAGACGCCGAGCCGCAGCCGGCCGCCGAGCCGGTCCTTGACCTTCGAGTAGACGAGCCGGTCGGCCAGGCGGTGCTGGAGCGCGAGGCTGCGCGGAAGCGGCTCGTTCCGCGCGCGCAGCTCGCTCACCTCGCCGCCCGACCGCGAGCGCCCAGTCGAGCAGCCGCCTTCGCGGCCCGTGCACCTGCTCGAACTGCGCGAGCACGGCCGTGTGCACCTTCTCGTAGAGCCGCGGCACGCTCGGCAGCAGCGTCGGCCGCACCGCCGGCATCGCCTCGGCGACGCGCAGCGGGTCCGGGCAGAAGGCGGTCGTGTAGCCCTTGTGCGCGCCGAGCAGGTGCATCAGCCGCCCGAAGTTGTGCGCCAGCGGCAGGTAGAGCAGCATCACGTCGTCGGCGAAGCGCGAACTCCGGGACGTCGTCGATGCACGTCGCCATCTCGTAGTAGTTGCGGTGGCGGATCATGCAGGCCTTCGGCGGGCCGGTCGTGCCCGAGGTGTAGATGAAGGTGAAGAGGTCCTCCTCGCCGATCTGCGCCTCGGCCTCGGCGAGGGCGTCCGGGTTGGCGGCGGCGAACTCGCGGCCGCGGGCGCGCAGCTCGTCGAGGTCGGCGAAGGTGAGCACGTGGCGCGAGCGGCGACGTCCGCGATCTTCGCCCGCTGCGCCTCGTCCTCGACCAGCACGCCGACCGCGTCCGAGTGCTCGAGCACGTAGCGGCAGTCCTTCGGCGAGCTGTTCGCGTAGATCGCCGCCCCGACGGCGCCGACGCGCGCCAGCGCGTAGTCGAAGAGCGCCCACTCGAGGCTCGTCTGGGCGAGGATCCCGAAGGCGTCGCCCTTGCGCACGCCCAGCGCCAGCAGGCCGTTGGCGAGCTCCTCGACCGCGCGGCCGGCCTCGTCCCACGAGACCTCCTCCCAGCGGTCGCCGCGCTCGACGAGATAGGCGGGCCTCGTGCGGCCCGCGGCCGTCGCCGTCGCGCCAGAGCTGTCCGATCGTTCGCACGGCGCGCAGCTTACGCCGGAAGGGAAGCGCGCAGAAGCGGCGAATCTGCCCGGTCCCACTACACTTATCCACAGCGAAAGCGGCCTCAGATGCGAACTACCTGGAACGGATCACTCAGCTTCGGACTGGTCACCATCCCGGTCGGCCTGGCGCCGGCGACGGCGCCGAAGGCCCGTGCCTCCGACGTCACCTTCCGGACGCTGCACCGCGAGTGCGGGACGCCGATCAAGCAGAAGCGCTGGTGCCCGGTGCACGAGCGCGAGGTGACGAACGACGAGCTCGTCAAGGGCTGGGAGGTCTCGAAGGGCCAGTTCGTGATCGTCGAGGACGCCGACCTCGAGGCGATCGAGCAGCGCGACACCTCGCGCGCGATCGAGATCTCGCGCTTCGTCCCGCTCGCCGAGGTCGACCCGATGTTCTTCGACCGCACCTACTTCCTCGCGCCCTCCAGCGCGGAGGCGCAGCGCCGGCCCTACGTGCTGCTGCTGAACGCGATGAAGGAGACCGGCATGGCCGCGATCGGCCGCATGGTGATCCGCGGCAACGAGAACTTCGTCCTGATCCGGCCGAAGGGCGAGGCGCTCGTGCTCGAGACGCTCTTCCTGGCCGAGGACGTGCGCTCGCAGGCCGAGATCGACGAGGCGGTCGAGGCCGTCGACGTCAAGGAGCCGGAGCTCGAGCTCGCGCGCCAGCTGATCGACAGCCTCGTCGGCGAGTGGGAGCCGGAGTCGCTGCACAGCGAGTACCGGCAGAACCTGCGCAAGCTGCTCGAGGCCAAGCTGGCGGGCGAGGAGATCGCCGTGCCGGAGCCGGTCGCCGACGCGCCGGTGGTCGACCTGATGGAGGCGCTCAAGAAGAGCGTCGCCGCCTCGACAGAAGCGCGACGGCGCCAAGCCGGCGGCACGCAAGAAGGCCTCCTCGCGAAAGCGCGCTGCGGCGAAGTGATCGCCGCGCGCCGGCGCCCGCGCCTGGCGTGCTCGCAGGGGGCTCGCGCTGACGGCAAGCCGCGCCGGCGAGCCTGAACCTGCGTGGCGCCTCGATGTGATCCGCGAGCCCTGGTCAGAGCCAGCGGCTCCCGCCCCGCCCTCTTACGGGCGGAGCGGCAGACGCCGAACTACGGCGTGGCCGGAGCCAGGCAGTAGACGTAGGCTGTCCCCGAGAGGTCCTTCCCCGAGGTCTGAACGATCGTCCAGCTCGTGCCACCCGTCGGGTTGCCGGCCGCATCGCTTCGGAACGAAGCGTTGACCGAGCCCTGGATGTTGTAGCCACCGCTGACCGCCTCGAGGCGGTCGGTCGGGTCAGGCGTGGAGAGGTTGAGCGGGCAGTTCACGGTGAACTGCTTGTCGCCCGTCGACTGGCCACCGGCGACCGTGACGAGGCCGGAGAATCCGGCATCGCCCTTCGGGCCCTGAGGGCCGGCGGGACCGGCAGGGCCAGCGGGACCGGCAGGTCCGGCAGGGCCAACGGCCCCGGCGTCACCCTTCGGACCAGCGGGACCGGCAGGACCGGCATCGCCCTTCGCACCGGCAGGACCGGCGGGACCCTGGATGCCCTGGGCACCAGCATCGCCCTTCGCACCCTGCGGGCCAGCGGGACCGACCGGGCCAGTGGCACCGGCAGGACCAGCGACACCCTGAGCGCCGGTGTCACCCTTCGCGCCGGTGTCACCCTTCGCGCCGGTGGCACCCGTGTCACCCTTCGCGCCGGTGGCACCCGTGTCGCCCTTCGCACCCTGCGGGCCCATCGGACCCATCGGGCCGATGTCACCCTGCGGGCCAGCCGGACCGATGAGGCCCTGGAGCCCCATGAACCCGCGCTCGCCCTGCTCGCCCTGGATGCCCTGGGCGCCGGTCGCACCGGTATCGCCCTTCGCACCCTGAGCCCCGGTCTCACCCTTTGCTCCTGCGGCACCAGCGGGGCCTTGCGGCCCGGCAGGTCCGGCGAAGCCCCGTGCGCCGCGCAGACCGGCACGCTTGACCTTGAGGCGGACGTGGATGTAGCGGTACTGCTCGCCCTTGTAGCAATGCTGGCCGAGCTCGATGAACCGGGCGATCCCGCCGGTGTGAACGCCGTTGATCGTGACGTTCGACCGCCGGAAGCAGACCGGCCCGATCGTGCCGCTGATCCCGACGCGCTTGACGCCAGGGTTTCGCGGCTTGGAGCTAGTGCTACCCGAGGCGGTGCCGGCGACCAGCAGGACGACCACCCCCAGGAGCAGCGGCAACTTTGTTCTTCGGGACATTCGTGTCCCTCCCTTCTTGTCGGTGGGACGCGGGAATCGCGCGCCCCGTAGGTGGCAGAGCACGCTCCGCCTCTCGACACTGATCGTTTCTCGCAGCGTGGCGCGGGCCGCGCTGCGAGATCAGGCCCGCAGGGCTAGGTCGAGCAAGCCGTTCGTCTCGATCTCCCGAAACGTGAGGGCTTCCCCGACTCGAAGCGCCCTCGCCTCGGCCTCGCCGGCGGGCAGCTCGAGTGCGTGGCGGGCGCCCCGCCGTCCAGCAAGCCGCCACGGCGGAACGCGTGGCGGAGATCCCGACGACCCGCAGCGCGTGGTCGAGGAAGACGACGTCGATGGCGAACCGCATGAACGCGGTGTGCACCGAGGAGCTGGGACTGAGGAGGAGTCCCTCGCCGCGCAGAAGCTCCCGACGGCCCTGCAGGCCCAGCAGCCGCGACGCGAACCCGTCGGCGACCGCGCAGCGCTCGCAGACGACACGACCGTCCTCGCCAAGCAGCGACTGCACGTTTCCAGCCATCCCTTCTGGACGATCACGCATCGCCGGCCGGGCGCCGCCCCCGGAAGGTCCAGCGCGTTCCACGCTCCGGTCTAGCCCCACGAGATCGTTCCGGATATGCTCGATCTCGCCCGGCAACCTTCCGAAGGGGCGGACGTGGACGGTTACGAGATCTTGCTGGGGTTCTGTCTCGGCGGCGCGGCGCTCGCGCTGTGGCTGCTGATTCGCTTCCCAGGAGTCGGCCCGCGGCGGCCGGTGACCATGATCGCCGCCTTGCTGGGCGTCGGCCTCTTGCTCAAGGTGTCGACCCCGATCTTCGCGGCGCTCGTCGACGTCGGCGGGCTGGCGGTGCCGCTCGCGCTTCTCGGGATCGTCCTTCCGTGCCTCACGCTCGCGTTCTGGGTCTCCGGCTGCCTCCTGCGAGCACTGGCCGACCTCTCCCGGCTCCTGCGCTAGATCCGGCGTCGGCCCTACGCCAGGGAGCCGAGCGTCTGCGCGAGCCCGATCATCGGCCCGCCGAGCACGATGATGAAGAGCGCCGGGAGAATGAGGAAGACGAGCGGGAAGAGGATCTTCGTCGGCGCCTTTTGTGCCCGTTCCTCCGCCATCTGTCGCCGGCGCTTTCGCATGTCGACCGCGAGGTCGCGCAGGATCTTGCCGATCGAGACGCCGAGATTCTGCCCCTGGATCATCGCTTGCACGAACGCTCGAACGGAAGCGCTCTCGACACGCTCGAGCATGTTCTGCAGAGCGTTCTCGATGGTCAGGCCCATGTTCTGCTCCTGGAGCGTGATCCGGAGCTCGTGGCCCAAAGGCCCTTCGACCCGGCGCGCGACGAGCTGCAGCGCGGCCGCGAAGCCGACGCCGGCCTCCACCGTCGTCACGAGCAGGTCGACGAGCTCCGGCATCTCGAGGTCGATGTCGTGGAGGCGCTTCGTCCCCCGCCGCTTGATGAAGAACGAGGGCAGGATCCATCCTTGCGCCGCGACGAAACACAGGATCAGGAGGCCTCGGGGCGAGACCCCGCCCGAGCCGAGCGACAGCAGCAGCCAGAGAGCAGGGATTCCGCCTGCAGCGAGCAATCGGTATCCGACGAACGTCTCGGCCTGCATCTGGTACAGGCCCGCGCTACGCAGCAGCTTTCGCGTCTCCTGCTCACGCATGCTGGCGAAGCGGCGCACTGCGATCGTTCCGAGCAACGTGGCGAGCGAGTCGAGCACCGCGCGTGGCCCGCGCCGTTCGCGTGCCTCCGGCGCGACGACGGGTCCCGCGAACCCGTAGCTCGCGATCTGCGCGAGGGTGTTGCGGCGGCGCAGCCCGCCGATGGTGACGGCGCGCACGGCCAAGCCCGCGGAGACTGCGACGAGTGCGATTCCGAAGAGCAGAAGAATGATCATGTGGCTCCTAGACCTTGATGTCGACGATCTTCTGGATGATGAGGGACCCCGTGACCACGAGCAGCGCGGCGACCACGAGGCCGATCTGGCCGACGCCGCTCTGGACCATCGGGAGGATTGCTGTCGGCTGAATCGCCGCGAGAGCGAGCCCGGCCGCAATCGGCAGCGCCGAGAGGATCCACCGCGCGAGCCGCCCCTGCGCGGTGAGCGTCTGCACCAGCCGGCGCAGGTCGGCGCGCTCGCGAAGCGTCTCGACCACGGTGTCGAGGACCTCGGCCGCGTTGCCACCGGCCGTCCGCTGCAGCTCGGCCAGGAGCGCGACCTGCTCGAGGTCGCGGCTCGCCATGCGGGCGGCAACGCGGCGGATCGCCTCTTCGATCGGAACACCCAGCTGCTCGTCCGTCAGGACTCGCTGAAGCTCGCTCTTCGACGGCTCATGAGCGTTCTCGACGACGACCGTCAGCGCGCCGATGAAGCTTTGTCCCACACGAAGTGCCGACGCGAGCACCTGGAGATTCGGCGGGAGCTGGTCGGCGAACTCGCCGCGAACCTGCCTGAGCTTGCGCTCGATCAGCCCCTTCGTCCCGAGCGGCGTCAGCAGCGCGAGGATCATGAAGATCGGCGCGATCAGCCCCAGCAGAAACATCGCGAGCACGGTGGCGCCGAGCGTGAGGAGCACGACCCTGGTGGCCGACATCTCGATTCGTGCGATCTCCAGCTGGCGCTCGATGCGCGCGAGGCCGCCCTGGCCCTCGACGCGCGCGCGACGCATGGCGACCCGATGCCACGAGTCTTCGTCGCTCGCTGCAGCCTCGGGCGTGTCTCCGGCGAACTGCTGCACGCGATCGACGACCTTGCTCTCGCGCGACCTGAGGACAACGAGCAGCGCAAACGCCGCGAGGCCCGCGACGAAGAGCGCCAGCAGCGCAACGGCGAAGCCCGACAGCAGGAAGCGCGAGAGCAGTGAGCGATGGAAGGGCGCGAGACCCGATGGCGTGGGAGCCGTGTAGCTGGTTGTCGCCACGCCGACGCCATGAATCTCCACCTTCACGTCGACGTCCGACTTCGGCGGTGCCGTCGAGCGGTACCGGACGACATATTCGCCGGCCAGACGTTGGCCGAGCGCGTCGTAGATCGATGCCAGCTCGTCGGCCGACGACGCCTCCGCGAAGCTGCCACCGCTCTCCGCTGCCAGTTTCTGGAGCACGGACGGGGCGAACGCCTTCGAACGCAGTCCCACCGTGAAGACGCGGACGTGCTGTGCGCGCGCCTTGGCGATCACGCTGTCGAGCTCGCTCCGGCTCCCGAGGTCGGCGCCGTCTGACAGCAGCACGATCGAACCGGTCGACAGTCGCGCGCGGTCGAGAAGCGCGAGCGATCGCTCCAGCGCGTCGTAGATGCGCGTCCCGAATGCCACATCCGGAGCGCCCGAGAACAGGCGAGTCAGCTGGCCGTCGTCCGGCCCGGGGCGTCGGAGCACGCGAACTCGTCCGTCGAACGCCACCACGCCGATCTGCTGACCGGCCGCTCGATGGGCGACGAAGGATCGGCCCGCGGCCAGAGCGGCGATCAGCGGCGCGCCTTTCATGCTCAGGCTCGTGTCGATCGCCAGGACGGTGCCGTAGCTGATCCCGGCCGTGCCCAGAGCGGCGACGTCCACGTTCTCAACTCGACGGCCGTTCTCGGTGACGCGGAATGCGCCGCGCGAGGCGGTGACCCCGTCGGGCAGATCGATCACGAACCCGCGTTCGGGGAACGGCAGCCGGCCGATCGGCGTGGTCTGCAGCCTGGTCGGGACCTGCCGCCGCGGCAGTGGCGGCCACGGTTGCGACCAGCGTGATCAGAATCGTGACGAGGAGAGTCTTCACTGCCCGTCTCCAGGCCCGCGCGGGCCGTTGTGGTAGGGGCTCGCGCCGTAGGCGGCGTCGAGCGATGTTCCGAAGGCGTCGCTCGGAATCTCGATGCCGCGCCGCGTGAACTTCGCCAGGAACGTCGGCCGCAGCCCGGTCGGGAGAAGCCGACCGACGACCGTGCGGTCCGCCTCCACCCGCTCGACGTGGTACTCGAACAGCTTCTGAAGCGTGATCGCGTCCCCCTCCATCCTCTGCACTTCCGTGATCTCGGTCACGTGGCGCGTGCCGTCGTCCAGCCGGTCGAGCTGGATGATCAGGTCGAGCGCAGAGGAGATCTGCTGGCGGATCGCCTTCACCGGCAGCTCGAAGCCGGCCATCAGCACCATCGTCTCGAGGCGGCTGAGCGAATCGCGCGGCGAGTTCGCGTGGATCGTCGAGAGCGAGCCTTCGTGGCCGGTGTTCATCGCCTGGAGCATGTCGAGCGTCTCCGCGCCGCGAACCTCGCCGACGATGATCCGGTCGGGTCGCATGCGCAGTGAGTTGCGGACGAGCTCGCGGATCGTCACCTCGCCTTCGCCCTCGATGTTCTTCGGGCGCGACTCGAGGCGAAGCACGTGGTGCTGCGACAGCTGTAGCTCGGCCGCCTCCTCGATGGTGACGATGCGGTCGCTGTCCGGGACGGCGGCGGACAGCGCGTTCAGGAGCGTCGTCTTGCCGGAGCCCGTTCCTCCCGAGATCAGGACGTTCAGGTCGGCCCTGATGCAGCGGTCCAGGAAATCGGCCGCCTCGGCGCGTGAGCGTTCCGATCTGGATCAGCTCGTCGAGCGTGAAACGGCCCTGGTCGAACTTCCGGATCGTCAGGAGCGCTCCCGAGAGCGACAGCGGCGCGATGATCGCATTGATCCGTGAACCGTCAGGCAGGCGCGCGTCGACCATCGGCGACGACTCGTCGATGCGGCGGCCCACCTGCCCGACCATCTTGGTGATGATCCGCCTCAGGTGCGATTCGTCGCTGAAGCGGAGCGACGTCCGTGACAGGAGACCGCGCCGCTCGATCCAGATCTCGTGCGCTCCGTTGACCATGATCTCCGAGATGGTCGAATCCGGCAGGAGGCGCTCGAGCGGCCCGTAGCCGAAGACGTCGTCCGCGATCTCGGAAGCCAGCCGTTCGCGGTCGTCCCGCGAGAGGCCCTGCTTCCTGCTGGAGCTGCGTCCTGATCTCGGCCTCAACCCGGGCACGGACTGCGTCGGTGTCCGAGACATCGAAGAGACCGGGGCCGAGCTCGCTCACCAGCCCGAGATGGATGCGGTTCTTCAGGTCGGCGAATGGGTCCGTCCCGCCGCCGTCGACGCCGCTCAGGGTGGTGCCCGACTGCGTAAGGCGCTCGTGGAGCTCCATTACCGCCCTTCCTTTCTGCGCAGTGTCCGCCGACGCTTTGCCACGGCAGGCTCCGGCTCCGTCCCGTTGGCTGCGTCCTTCCCGTTCGCATAGCTCGCGGCCAGGGCGACGAACGACCGCGCCGCGCCCGAGCGCGGATCGGCCGTGACGATCGTCTGGCCGTCGGTGATCGCCCGCGGGATAGACCGATCGCTCGGCACGAGCACGTCGGGGCGGCGGCCGAGGAGCCGTGCGACGTCAGCGTGACTGATGCCGACGTTCGAGTCGGCGCGGTTCAACACGAGCCTGACGCCTGCCATCTCGTATCCCATCTGCGCCAAGGTGTCGAGCCCGATCTTCGTGTCCTTCAGCGACAGTGCGTCCAGCATGCCGACGAGGCAGATGTCCGACGAGAGGTCGACGGCAGCGATCACCTCGGGCGTGAACGCAGGAGGCGTGTCGACGATCACGACGTCGTGACGTGACCGCAGGGCCTCGAAGACCGCCCGCAAGAACGGGATCGTGATCGCCGCCGCCTGGTCCGGCCGTACCGGTGCGAGCAGCGCATGCGCGCCCGATGAATGGCTGGCCAGGAAGCCCGCAACCTTCTCGGCGTCAAGCGAGCTCCCGGCGACCGCGAGGTCGTAAATCGTCCGGTCCGGGCGCAATCCAAGGGCGAGCCCCACGTCTCCGAACTGGAGGTCGAGGTCGACGATCACGGGTGAGTGCCCCGACTCCGCGAGCGCGACCGCGAGGTTGCAGGCGGTGAGTGTCTTCCCGGTGCCGCCTTTCGGCCCGAGCACGGTGATCATCACGCTGTCCTGGGCCTGGAGTCGTGGCACCACGCCTGCGCGCGATGGCCTTCTCCAGCGCGAACGCAAGCTCGTGCGTCGGCTGAGGCAGCGTGATCAGGTCGTCCGCCCCCGCTCCGAAGGCCTGCTCCATGAAGCCGTTGGAGCTGCCGGTGTGGAGCACGACGAGCGCCGGCCGGCTCGCGAGCTGCCGGGTCAGGTTCGTGATCCCCTCGAGCACCCGGTCGTGCTCGCGGTCGCACGCGAAGACCACCAGGTCGACGTCGGCCGCCGTAGCCGTGAGCGACGACCAGAGGTAGGCCGCATCCGGCAGTGCGGTCTTGGTGACACGGGAGCCCGGCGGGAGCGCCTGCTCGATCGGCCCCGAGTCGATGTTGTCCTCGAGCACGAGGAGGGCGTTGTGAGCGAGGGCGCTCACCGACGTCCTCCGAGCGCGTGCAGCACAACCACCGGCGGGACTCCGAGCAGGAGCGTCTCGGGGCTCACGATGCGGCTTCCCGAGGGCTTCGCTCCGGCCGCAGGCCGCAGCGAGAGCCAGACCTTGCCGTTGTCCGACGCGAAGGCGATCTTCGATGCGTCCACGTCGTTGACGCGGAGGCTCACGTCGCTGGTCCTCGAGGACGAGGCGACGCCGGCGCTGCTGCCGATCCGGACGACTTCTACGTCCTGGACGATGAGCCGCAGGACCGGGCGGGACTGGCCGCCGTCGGTGGGAGTGCCGTTCGGGCTGACGCCGATGACGTTGAAGCCGGCGTAGACGTCGACGTGGTCTCCCTCCTGGACCTGGCCGCTGAGGCCGTGTGCGCCGTCCAGCGGGATCGCGATGATCCGCTGTCGGTCGCTGAGGGTGCTGGCGAGCGAGTCGGAGCTCGCGGAGAAGTCGGCCGCGGTGAGCTGCGCGCCCTTGTAGATGGGCTTCGTCGCCACTTCCCCGCTCAGGCTCGACGGGTCGCTGAATGCGCCCTCTCGCAACTGGCTTTCGCGGATCGTGGTGACCGTGAAGAGGCCCTTCGCCGCGATCACGCTGCCGGCGGTGCCCTTCTCGATCGTGTGACGGGCGACGAGCACGGTCACCGGAGTCGAGGTTGCCTTCAGGTTCTTCCGGTAGCCGTTCACGTAGGCGACGATCACGACGCCGGCGAGGACGGCCGCGACGAGCGACACGTACAGCGACCCCCGCCTGGAAGAGATGAGCTTCTGTGCGAATTCCATGAGTTGCTACCTCCGATCGACTACTTGACGAGAATTGGGACGCAGGGCGTGACGACGATCGGGTCGCAGGTCTCGTCGCCCGTGCTGTTCGGGTCGGGCTCGATGTACTTGACGAAATGCCCCCAGATCGCGCCCTTCTTGACGTCTCCGGGCGCAGGCTCGTTGTTGGCGCACTTCGAGCCGGTCCAGCCGGTGATGTAAAAGGCCGCGAAGTTCGTGACGGGCACGTCGGTCGCGCCGCTCCCGCCCAGCGCGGAGAAGTCCGTGATCAACAGCCGCACCACCCTCGGGTCGTTCGCGGCGTCGTAGCTGGGCCAGTTGTTCGCAGGGCACGCGGAGAAGCGTCCGTCGAGGCCCTGCAGCGTCGGCCCGGCCGTCGTCCCGGTCTTGATCGGGACACAGTCCGCGGGCCCCGAGGGCGGCGCGGGGTCGGGGCAGACCCCGGCCGAGTTGAGCTGGTACGGCGTCTGGCAACCGTTGATGATCGCGCTTCTGAACTCCGCAGCCCCAGGCCCGTCGCACGCGATGGCGCTCGTCTGGCTTCCGCCGGTGAGCCGGAGCATCGTGGTCTGGGCGGTGTTCGTCAGGTCGAGGCTGCCCTCGAGGCCGACGCGGGCGGTGATCGTGTGCGTGCCGGCCGACAGCGTGTACGGCGCGCCGAGCGTCGTCGTCGCAGTCGAGAGCGCGAGGTCCTTCACGGGCCCGGACGCGTCGTCGCTGCCGCTGTAGACGCGCTGGATTTCGAATACGACTGCTTGGCGCCCGTCGTCGACTGCCACGCGAGCGAGACGTCGACCGGGCCGCCCTGCGGCGGGAGGGCGTAGACGTAACCGGTCGTCCAGTAGCCGGCCGCACTGTCGAACGTCATCGGCTTCGTCCCGGCGCCGGTGAGCGTGGCGTCGAACGTCTTCTTCGAGGCCGCTCCGACCGTGCCCGAGCTCGTCTGCAGCACAGCCTGGACCGAGGCGGCGCAGGTCGTCGCGGGCGCGACGACGAAGACGTCCGAGAAGAACGGCGATCCCGTGCAGGACGTCGTCGCCCACACGCGCGGCTTGGGAGCGTCGACCGTTCCGCCGGAGCCGACTCCCTGGACGACCGCCAGCCCGATCCCGGAGCTGTCGTAGTCGTAGCAGACGAACCCGGAGCCTCCGGTTCCCGCCGCTGCGTTGCACGTGCCTGCCTGCCCGCCGATGCCGATCCTCGCGCCGATCTTCTTGTCGCCCGGGACCGCAAGGGACGCGGAGCCGGTCCAGTAGTTGAGGCCGCCCGCGCTCGAGCCCTTCGTGAGCGAGAGCGCCGGCGCGATCGCCGAGCCGGTCGCTTCGTCGATGAACGTCACCGTCACGTGCCGCGGATCGACGTCCGGGACGGCCAGCGGGAGCGACCCCTGAACGATCGTCTCCTTCTTGAGCTCTACGCGAGCGCGCGCATTGATCGCGTCGATCGTTTTCTTCGCGCTCGGAACGAAGGCGCTGATGAGACCTCCGAGGATGAACGGGACGTCGGCTTCCGACTGCTTGACGTCGAGCATCAGGTGCGGCGTCTCGCACGGCCCGTTCGTCTCGGTGTCGTCGGCCCCCGGGCCGCCGACGGGGAAGGTCTTGCTGTTGAAGAGCGTCGCGATGCGAGCGCTGGCGCCTCCGCCCGGCACGTTGTAGGTGCTTCCGGCGCCGCCCCCGTACTTCGTCGCCGCGTTCCTGATCGTGTCGTTTGCGGCGCCGGCGATCGACGGGTCGGACGAGAAGCAGTCGCCGAAGTAGGCGCCGCCCGCGAGGGCCGCCGCGTCCACCTCCATCTGGAGGTGTCGCTTGTGGACGTACCAGTTGCCGACGTCGATCACGAGCAGGAAGAGAAAGATCAGGGCCGGTGTGAGCACTGCGAAGAGGACGGCGATTGCGCCGCGCTCGTTCTGCGCAAGTCGGCGCGAACCGTGGTCATGAGCACTCTCCGTTGAGCGAGGGATCCGCGGGCCGCTCGAGTCGCATCGTCGACTCCGCCCGAATCGTGGCCGTCGCACCGCCGGTGAACGGGAGCCATTTGTACGGCGCGGTGACGGTGACCTTGATCGGGTCACCGACGCGGCCCGTGGTCCCCGTCGAAGGATTCGCCAGGAAGGTGATGCAGACCTGTGCCGGAGACGAGACCGACCCCGTGCCATTGCGCAACTCGGTGGTCTCCGCCTGCTGCTGGATCCAGCGCGCCAGGCTCCCGCCCGGCTGGGGCGAGCTGCCGATCACCGCGGCCGCGCGCGCGCCCTCGTTGGCGAGGTGGTTCGCGTCCAGCCAGTAGTTCAGCGCCTTCGCAAAGTCGATCAGCGCGAGCACGAGCAAACAGAGAATCGGGACGACGAGCGCGAGCTCGACCGCCGCCTGGCCACGCTCGTTGCGTGAACGGGCGGGTCGGGCGCTCTCTATCGACCGTGTGAGCCGTGATGGACGCCGCCCCGGAGGGCGGCGTCCACCCGTGCCCGTTGTCGGCCGGGTGCGCAGAGGAAGACCGTGCGTTCATTGCATCTGCCCCTGCATCCCCGATCCGCTCGGCCCTGGTTACGGGACGAGCGCGATGAGGGCCGCGCCGGCCGCCGACATGAAGTTCGTGATCTGGGTTGCGAAACCGGCGACTGCCAAAGAGATGACCGCCGCGATGCCCAGGACCACGAGGGCGTACTCGACCGCGCCCTGACCGTCCTCGCGCTTCAGATCCTCGCGCGAGAGCGTCAGACCGCGGGTGAGCCCCAGAGCGAGCTGCTCGTAGAGCTTCTGCATGTCCCTTACCTCCCCGGTAAGTTCCTGCAGGCGAGGTCTCCGCGACGCCGCCTGCGTTGACAGGTACGAGAGGCATTCAGCGTCTTTCGCGGCCTCCGACCCACCAGCGAAGGTCCGGATGGAGCTAGCCGTTTGTCAGGGCGACGTTCAAGAACGGTCGTACAAGAAGCGGACGCCGGAGAGCGCGAGCAGACCGCAGCCGATTCCCGCGAGCTCGAGCCCCCAGACCACCTCTGAGCCGTCCGCGCGCGCCTCCGCGTAGTGCGTCCAGCAGACGTAGCCGGCCACGAACGCGAGGGCGGCGACCCAGCCCCCCTTCACGGTTGAGCCGGCCACGGGCAGGACCACCGGAACGAGCGCAAGGGTCGCCGCGGCCAGCACGAGCCAGCCGTCGCCCCCCAGCTCGATTCCACTCGTCGCGCTGAAGAACCTTCCGCCGATCCACGGGCCGAACGCTCCGATGACCATCATCGCGGCGCCGAGGAGCGCCAGGCCGCTGCCGGCCGGAAGTGTCGCGGTCAAGCGGTCCGGCTCGGCTGTGGGCGGCCCGCCGGCGGCCTTCACAGCAGTGCCGGCGCAGCGGCGTCGAGTGACGCTTCGAGTAGCCCGTGACGGTATGCCCAGTGAACGGCCTCCGTCCTGCTGCTCACGCCGAGCTTCCGGTAGATGTTGGTGAGGTGGAACTTCACGGTTTGCTCGGCGAGCCAGAGCCGCTTCGCGATCTGGCCGTTGGCCAGGCCTTCGGCAAGGGCGCGCAGGATCTCCAGCTCGCGCTCGGTCAGCCCGGCCTCGCGCACGGCCGGGATGTCGCCGTCGTGGATGAGCCCGATCGGCTCGGGCACGGTCTCCTCGAAGGCAGCCAGCAACGCGTCGGGCAGCTCGTCCGGATCGATTCGCTTCGAGATGAACGCGCACGCGCCGAGGCTCAGCGCCTCACGGGCCGTGTCGTCGGAGTCGACGGCCGAGAGGACGGCGATCTTGACCGACGGCATTCGCTCGCGCAGCAGCCGGATGCACGTCAGCCCGTCCATCCCCGGCATCCGCAGATCGAGCACAACCAGGTCCGGGTCCATCTGCTGGACGACCGGTAGCACCTGGCTCCCCGACTCGGCCACGCCGACGATCTCGAACTCGGGCCGCGCGAGCGCAATCCCGACCGCCTCGATCATCAGGCCGTGGTCGTCCGCAACAACCACCTTGAGCCGCCGCAACCTCATCCCTTCGCCGCTTGGCTCGAACTGTGGTGGAGTTCACCGCCGAAGGACATCCCTCGAAAGCGGTAAACCACTCGCGAGAGGTCGGGACGGGCGGTCCCACCGGAAGGTCTAGTTCGCACACCGCCGACTTGCGTCGGCCCCGCGACTACCTACGGTGCGAGTGGGAAACGGCTCGGGGGAGCCGAAATCTGTCAGGGGAGAGTGCGGCGATGCGGCGCCTGAAGGTACTCGTGGTCGACGATCATCGACTGATGCTGGAGGCGATTCGGGTCCAGCTCGAGCGGGAGGACGACATCAGCGTCGTCGGGTGTGTCGACTCGGGCGAGACGGTCGTCGCGCTCGTCGGTCAGACCGGACCGGACGTCGTGCTGCTCGACGTGCGGATGCCGGGGATGGACGGGCTAACGGTCCTCGAGCAGCTACAGGCTCGGTACCCGAGCATCGCCGTGGTGATGCTCTCCGGAATCGAAGACCCGGCGCTCGTTCGCGCAGCGCTCGAGCGCGGCGCGGCGGCCTTCGTGCTCAAGGGCATCGACCCTCACGACCTCGCCGGGGCGGTGCGGCAAGTGATGCGGGGGACGATCTTCCGTGCGCTCGATCGGCCCGGCGTGGGCACGCTGAGCGCCCTGGAAGAGGCCGGCCTGAGCCCGCGCGAGCTGTCGATACTCGAGGCGCTGGAGTCGGGTGGCTCGAACCGGGAGATCGCCGAGCGGCTCTTCGTGGCCGAGCAGACGGTGAAGTTCCACCTGACGAACATCTACCGCAAGCTGGGCGTATCGAGCCGCACGGAGGCGGTGCACTACGCCTATGCAAACGGTCTCGTCGAACGCCCGCTCTCGTACGTCGCTTGACCTCGACGGTCGGCTCGCACCGACCGGACGTTCGGCTGGTTCATCCGGCCTCGCGCTCGACCAGGCTGGAAGCGTCGGTGCCAGCGGTGGGAAGGAGGAAGCTTTGCGCGTCCACGTCGGTGACTCGGAGCTCGTGGGGGTCTTGCTCGACTACTTCGAGCACGAGAGCGACTGCGTGGCGATCCAGGTCGGCGAGGCCGAGATCGAGGTCTCGTTGCTCGGCTCTTACGGGAGCGTGGCACATGACGAAACCGTCGACAGGCTCCTCACCGAGTTCCGACGCCGGAACGCCGGCGGCGGACGCTCGCCTCTCGCCGACTAGTGCGCCTGCGGGACGGCGCCGAGCGCCTGCAGCTGTGCCTGGAAGAGCGTCTTGTCGATCTTGCCCTGGTAGATCGGCACGCTTTCCTCCATGCACACGCGGATCACTTCGGTGCGGTCGATCCCAAGCTCTTTCGACAACTCCTCGGGCGTCAGGTGGTTCGCCATCTCGCTCCCTCCTGTGGGTACAAAAAAGCCCGCCGCGCTCTCAGCGCAGACGGGCTAGCCGACCAAACCTCTCTGGTGTCCGGCAGGAATCAGGGGTCCTGCCTCCCCGAACGATCCATCGCCGCGAAGAATAATCGGCCTTGGTGACGGACGCAAAGCCTCCTCGGCTTCGAAGAGCGGTTCCTCGACGCCCGCGGCAGCCGGCTGCGCTACCTCGTCGCCGGCGAGGGCGACCCGCTGCTGCTCGTCCACGGGCTCGGCGGCGCGGCCGCGAACTGGCTCGCGCTCGCCCCGCTGCTGCTGCCGGGCAGACGGCTGATCGTGCCCGAGCTGCCCGGCCACGGCGGCTCCTCGCCGCTCCCGGCCGCTCCGTCACTGCGCCCCTACGCCGACCGGCTCGGCCTGCTGCTCGAGCACGAAGGCGCGACTCCTGCGGCCGTCGTCGGCCATTCGCTCGGCGGCGCGGTCGCCCTGCGGCTCGCGCTGCGCCGGCCCGAGGCGGTGAGCGCGCTCGTGCTGGCAGCCGCAGCGGGGATCTCGTCGACCAAGCGCAGCGCCCGCTACGCGCTGACGGTCACGGGGATCCTGAAGCCGGGCCGCAGGATCGCGCCGCACCGCCGGCGGGTGGCGCACTCGGACCTGCTCAAGCGGCTCGTCTTCGGCCGCTGGGGCGCCTCCGACCCGCCGGCGCTGTCGCCCGAGCTGGTCGAGGCGCTCCTCGCCGGGCCGGCCCGGCACACGGACACGGTCAGCGCCGCGACCGCCCTCGTGCGCGACGACGTGCGTACCGAGCTCGAGCACGTCCGCTGTCCCGTGCTCGTGCTCTGGGGCGCGCGGGACAACCAGCTTCCGGTCGACGACGCCTTCGACTACGCGCGGCGGCTGCGGGCGCCGCTGCGCGTGATCGCCGACTGCGGCCATCTCCTGATCGTCGAGCGGCCCGTCGCGTGCGCCGATGCGATCACGGCGCTTTCTCAGCCGCTAACCTGTGGCCTGCTCGGGGTGTGGCGCAGCCTGGTAGCGCGCTCCGTTCGGGTCGGAGAGGTCCCGAGTTCAAATCTCGGCACCCCGATAGCCGCGTCGCGGGGCCTACGGGCCCCGCGATCAGGACTCGATCGTGTCGAGGCCGAGCCAGCGGGCCAGGTCTTCGAGCTCGGCCTGCACGCCCTGTGTGATCGCCCGCGTGAACTTGACGTCCTCGTGGATCGCGTTCACGCGCAGGATCGAGGCCTTGCGGTCGGCGGCCGCGTCGAGCTTTCCGACCAGGCGGTCGCCGTGGAGGATCGGCAGCGCGAAGTAGCCCCAGCGGCGCTTGGCGGCCGGCTTGTACATCTCGAGCGTGTACTCGAAGTCGAACAGCTCCTCGGTGCGCGTCCGGTCGTGGATCAGGCGGTCGAAGGGCGAGAGCAGCGCGGTGCGGCCCTCGAAGCTCCTCGTCCAGCCGCGCGGGGTCGACCCGCCACTCGCCCTTGACGCCTTCGACCACCGCCGGCTCGCCCGCCTCGCCGACGTGGATCGGCTCCATCGGCATCGCCCGGGCCTTCGCGCGTGCGATCCCGAGCGCGCCGAGCCGCCGCTCGTCCTTGGCGCCGCTCGGCCTCCTCGACGGACGGGACGGCCACGGCCGGGTAGACGCGCTCGGGCAGGTCCCAGAGGCGCTCGCGCCCGACGCGGCCCGAGATCGCGACCTCGCCGCGGTTCATCAGGATCTCCAGCATCTGCGTCACGTTGCGGTTGTGCGTCCAGCCGGTGGAGGCCCAGGGCACCGCGGCGGTGTCGGGCAGGTCGCGCGAGCTGAGCGGCCCGGACTTGCGCAGCCGCTTGAGGATGTCGCGGCGGAAGCCGTCGTTGTCGCGCAGCCAGGCCCGCGTGCGCTCGTAGCTGGGCCGCTCGTCGGCGCCGGCGAGGTAGAGGCCGAGGTCGCCGGTCGGCCGGATCAGCGCGTCGAGCTCGAACAGCGTCCGCTCCTCCTCCAGCGCCCGTTTCAGGTCCTCCGGCCGGTACGCCGAGCCGAGCCGGCTCCAGAGGACGAGGTCGGCGTTCGGCGCGATCGCCGCGGTCGGGTCGACCTGCAGCAACGTCAGCCGCTGGACGACCTCGAGCAGGTCGGTCGGCCGCGGCGCGTCGAGCAGCTGGGCGCGCACCGCGATCCGCCGCGCCTGCGCTTTCGTGAGCCGGTGCATCGCGTCTGATTTCTACCTGCCGACTATCCTCGAGCCGTGGCGATCCGGGACGAGCGCACGCTGCGCGAGGCGATCGGCTCGCCGACGGAGGTCGTGCGCGGCAAGATCGCCGGCCGGCTGAACGAGCTGACGCGCCAGTTCGTCGAGCGCTCGCCGTTCGTGTGCGTCGCCACCGCGCGGCCCGACGGCGGGCTCGACGTGTCGCCCCGCGGCGACCCGCCGGGCTTCGTCAGGATCCTCGACGAGCGGACGCTGCTGCTGCCCGAGCGGCCCGGGAACCGGCTCGCGGACACGCTCACGAACCTGCTCGAGGACCCGCGCATCGCGCTGCTCTTCCTGATCCCCGGCGTCGGCGACACCTTCCGCGTCAACGGCCGCGCGACGATCGTCGACGACGCCGAGCTGCTCGCGCCGAGCGCGGTCGACGGCAAGGTGCCGCGGCTCGGGATCCTCGTCTCGGTCGACGAGGCCTACACGCAGTGCTCGAAGGCGCTGGTCCGCTCCGACCTCTGGAACCCCGAGCGCCACATCGACCGCTCGGAGCTCCCGAGCTCCGGCGAGATCCTGCGCTCGGTCGGCGATCCCGACGTTCGACGCCGAGCAGTACGACCGCGAGCGCGCCGAGCGCTACGCCCGCGGCGACGGCCTCTACTAGTCGCGCCCGAAGACGCGGCGGACAAGCTCGCGCAGCGGCCGTCGCGGCTCGCGCTGCAGGCGCTGCTCGCGCTTCGCCTCCTGCCTGCGTCCAGGCCTTGTGCCGCGAGGAGCGCGTGCCGTACTTCGGCTTCCAGTAGACGGGCATCAGTCGATTGTCCTGATCTGCCTGGAGGTCAGGCCGAGCGAGATGATGCAGATCGAGATCGCCGCGGCGAGGGCGATGATCGTCCCGGGCTCGGCGAGGTCCGAGATCGCGCCCACGAACAGCAGGCCGAACGGCGTCAGGCCGAGCGAGCCGAACCAGTCCAGGCTGACCACGCGCGAGAGCATGTGCCGCGGCACGAGCTCCATCAGCATCGTCTCCCAGACCGTCACGCCGAAGCCGATGCAGATCCCGCGCACGAACGCCGCCGCCGCGGCGAGCGGGAACCAGGGTGAGAGCGCGAAGACGATCACGAGCAGGCTGTTCACGATCCAGATCAGGTACGAGATCAGGCCGCGCCGCCGTCTCGGGTTGACCTGGCCGAAGACGAACGTGCCGACGATCATGCCGCCGCCGATCAGCGAGAAGATCAGCCCGTAGGCGCCCACGCCGAGCTCGAAGTGCTCGCGCACGAGCTTCGGCGTCAGCACCTGGATCGAGGCCCACTGCAGCATCAGCACGAAGGCGAACAGGCAGATCGTGATCCAGAGCCACGGCACGCCCGCGATGTAGCGGAAGCCCTCGCGGATCGCGCGGAACGTCCCGTCCTCGGCCGCCTTCTCCGCCTGCGCGCGGGCGCGTCGCGTAGACGAACGCGAACGAGACGAGGTAGGAGCAGGCGTTGAACCCGAACACGACGGTCGCGCCCGCGAAGCCGTAGAGCAGCGACGCGACGGCCGGGCCGATCAGGAAGCTCGTCTGGCGCGCGATCCCGATCAGCGCATTCGCCGAGCCGAGCCTCGCGTCCTCGACCACGAGCGGGATCAGGCCGCCGAGCGCCGGCGTGAAGAAGCCGGTCGCGAGGCCCTCGACGAAGGCGATCGCCGCGAGCGAGTGGATCGTCAGGTGCCCGCTTCCGTCGAGCACCGCCAGCCCGCCGATCACGAAGAAGCGCGCGAGGTCGGAGACCAGCATCAGCGTGCGGCGGTCGTAACGGTCGGCGAGCGCGCCGCCGACGAGCACGGTCGTCAGCACGCCGACGCCCTGGAAGGTGAGCACGAGCCCGAGCGAGCGCGCCGAGCCGGTCAGCGTGAACGTGCGCCAGCCGAGCGCGACCACGAAGGCCGAGTCGCCGAGCAGCGAGATCGCCTGGCCGGTCCAGAGCAGCCGGAAGTTGCGGCTCCGGAAGGCCTGGAGCACGCGGGCGCGCGACGGAACGGCGGCGGTTGCCTCCATGCTCGAAAGCTATCCTCCGCGCGTGACCGACCTTCTCCGCGTGGCCTGCGTGCAGATGACGAGCGGCCCGGACAAGGCGGCGAATCTCGAGACGGCGGAGCGGCTCGTCGCGCGGGCCGCGGCGACCGGCGCCGACCTGGTCGCGCTGCCGGAGAAGTGGAACGCGATCGGGACGACCGAGCAGCTGCACGCGGCCGCCGAGCCGCTCGAGGGCGGCGAGTCGGTCGAGGCGATGGCCGACTGGGCGCGACGCCACGGGATCACGCTCGTCGGCGGCTCGATCTCCGAGCAGCGCGAGGGCCGCGAGAAGCTCTCGAACACCTCGCTCGCCTTCGGGCCGGACGGCGAGCTGCTCGGGCTCTACCGCAAGATCCACCTCTTCGACGTCGAGGTCGGCGGGGTCGTCTACCGCGAGTCCGAGGCCGAGGAGCCGGGCGCGGAGCCGGTCGTCGTGCGCGGCGAGGGCTGGCCGGTCGGGCTGACGGTCTGCTACGACGTCCGCTTCCCCGAGCTCTACCGGATCCTCGCGCTCGAGGGCGCCGAGCTCGTGACCGTCCCCGCGCACTTCACGACGCCGACCGGCAAGGACCACTGGCACGTCCTGCTGCGCGCGCGGGCGATCGAGAACCAGTACTTCGTCGCGGCGCCGGCGCAGGTGGGGGAGACGCTGCCGGGGAAGCCCGCCTACGGGCGCTCGCTGATCGTCGACCCGTGGGGGATCGTGCTCGCGCAGGCGCCCGACGAGGAGACGGTGATCACGGCCGAGCTCGACCGCGCGCTGCTGCGCTCGGTGCGCGAGAAGCTGCCCTCGCTGAAGAACCGCCAGGCCGACGCGTACCGCTGGCCGGCGAGCGTCTGATCCAGCGCCGGGGGCTGACCCTCGGCGAGCCCTTCCCGGGCGGGGTCGCGTCGGAGCTCGTCGCGCCCGTGACGACGGCGGAGGGCGAGCAGGCCGTGCTGAAGGTGCAGCAGCCGCACCGCGAGAGCGAGCACGAGGCGGCGGCGCTCGAGCTCTGGGACGGCGACGGCGCGATCCGGCTGCTCGACTGCCGAGCCCGAAGAGCACGCGCTGCTGCTGGAGCGCTGCGTGCCCGGGACGCCGCTCGCGTCAGTGGGCGGAGAGGCCGCGCTGGACGTCTTCGTCGAGCTGCTGCCGCGGCTCTGGAAGCCGGCGGGCGCGCCGTTCGGCACGCTGGCCGCGGAGGCCGCCTGGTGGGCCGACTCGCTCGAGGAGACCTGGGAGCGCTTCGCCCGGCCGTTCGAGCGGCGGCTGCTCGACGCGGCGCTCGAGGCGCTGCAGGAGCTGCCGCGGACGCAGGGCGAGCAGGTGCTGCTGCAACCAGGACCTGCACGGCGACAACGTCCTCGCCGCGCAGCGCGAGCCGTGGCTGGCGATCGACCCGAAGCCGCTCGTCGGCGAGCGCGAGTTCGGCGATTGCGCCGATCGTCCGCTCCCGCGAGCTGGGGCACTCGCGCCGCGACGTGCTCAACCGCTTCGACCGGCTCGTCTCGCGAGCTCGGCCTCGACCGCGAGCGGGCCCGCGGCTGGACGATCGGGCAGACGATCGCTTGGGGCTTCGGCCACGAGACGCACATCGAGACCGCGCGCTGGCTGCTAGAAGCCCGTTGATGCTGCGGGCAGTTCTCTTCGACGTCGACTTCACGATCGCCCGGCCGGGACCGGAGCTCGGCCCGGAGGGCTACCAGCGCCTGGGCGAGCGCTTCGGCCTCGAGCTCGACCCGTCCCGCTACGGCGAGGCGCGCGAGCGGGCGGTCGAGGGGATCAAGCGCCACCCCGAGCTCGAGCACGACGAGGAGATCTGGGTCGCCTTCACCGAGCGGATCATCCGCGGCATGGGCGGCGACGCCGACAGCGCCTACGAGTGCGCGGTCGAGATGACGCGGGCCTGGGAGCATGCGGAGCACTTCGAGCTGTTCGAGGACGCGCCGCCCGTGCTGGAGGAGCTGCGCGCGCAAGGGCTGAAGCTCGGGCTCGTCTCGAACACCGGCCGCGACCTCGACGCCTTCGTCGCGCACCACCACCTGCAGGTCGACGCGGCGCTCGGCTCGGGCGCCTTCGGGCGGACGAAGCCGCACCCGACGATCTTCCGCGCCGTGCTCGAACGGCTCGGCGTCGAGCCGCAGGACGCGGCGATGGTCGGCGACTCGATCGAGGACGACATCGAGGGCGCGCATGCCGCCGGAATCGAGCGCGCCTTCCTGCTCGACCGCGAAAACCGGCATCCCGAGGCCGCCGAGCGGCTGCCCGACCTGTACGCGCTCCCGGCCGCGCTCGGGCTGGCCGGCGCGGGCACGGACTAGACTTTTAGAGGTGCCGAACCGCTCGAACGCGCAAGAGGAGAAGCGCCGACTACTGCTCGCTGCGGCGGTGCGTGTCTTCGCACGCAAGGGCTACCACGCCAGCCGGGTCGGCGACATCGCCGAGGAGGCCGGCGTCGCCTACGGGCTGCTCTACCACTACTTCCAGTCGAAGGAAGAAGTGCTCCTGACCGTCTTCCGCGAGACCTGGCGCGCGCTGATCGCGACGATCAAGAGCGTGGAGCAGGCCGGCGACCCGCCGCGCGAGCAGCTGCGCAAGGTGGCGGAGATCCTGCTGCGCTCGTGGGCGCGCGACCCGGATCTCGTGCGCGTGCTGGTGCTCGAGGTGACGCGCAGCCAGCACCTCCCGGGCGAGATGGACGAGATCGCGGAGTCGTTCGCCGCGATCCAGGAGATCGTCGAGCGCGGCCAGGCCGACGGCACGATCCGCGCCGACCTCGATGCCCGTCTCGCGAGCTACATCTTCTACGGCGCGGTCGAGGAGCTCTTGACGGGCTGGGTGCTCGGACGGCTGCCGGACTCCGAGGAGGACGTCGCCCGCGCCGAGCACACACTGGTCGAGATCGTCACCGGCGGGCTCGCCCCCGAGCTCGCGACGGCCGGCCGCTAGTGGCGACCACAACGGGGTCCCAGGCGCTCGTCGCCGCGCCGCCGGTTCGCCGGAGCCTGATCTGGTCGCTCGGGCTCGGCGCGTTCGGGCTTGCCTTCTCGGTCACGACCATCTCGGTGGCGCTGCCGCCGCTGCTGCACACGTTCACCGACTCGGGCACGCTGATCGGCGTCGCGATCGGCGCGGAGGGCCTGTTCGCGCTGACGCTCTCGCCGATCGTCGGGCCGTGGAGCGACTCGTTCCACACGCCGCTCGGGCGGCGGCGGCCGTTCATGCTCGTCGCGATCGGCCCGATGGCGTTCTGCCTGCTGCTGATCGGGTTCATGCCGAACCTCTGGACGACGGTGCTGCTCGTGCTGGCGTTCTACTTCGCCTACTACCTCTACGAGCCGCCGTACCGCGGGCTCTACCCCGACGTGCTGCCGCCGACCGCGTACGGGCGCGCCCAGGGGATCCAGCACGTGCTGCGCGGGATCGCGCTCGGAATCGCCCTCGTCGGCGGCAACTTCCTGCTCAAGGCGTGGCTGCCGGCCCCATTTCTGGTCGCGGCGTTCGTCACCTCGGCGGCGTGCGGCGCGACGATCCTGCTCGTGCGCGAGGACGGCGGCCACGGGCACGTCTTCGAGGGCTTCGGCGCCTACATCAAGCAGAGCTGGCACATCTTCTGGGACGACGGCGACGTGCGGCGCTTCCTGATCGCGAACTCCGCCTGGGAGGGGACGTTCGCCGCGGCGCGCAGCTTCGTGATCCTCTACGTGATCGAGGGGTTGCACGAGTCGCAGACCGTCTCCGGCGAGATCCTGGCCGCGGTGGCCGGCGGCTACGTGGTGGCGGCGCTGTTCTCGGGGCGCCTGGGGGACAGGTTCGGGCTCGCGCGGGTGATCTTCTTCGCGTCCTTCGTCTACGGGACGGGGTTCCTCGTCGGCGGGCTCGCGCAGGAGTGGCACAGCTGGTACCTCGGCCTGATCGGCGTGGTCGCGATCGCCGGCGGCACGGTCATGACCCTCGCGTGGGGGCTGCTCTACAAGATCGTCCCGGAGGAGCATCGCGGCGCCGCCTCGGGGCTCGCGACGACGACGAAGGGCATCGGCCTGCTCATCGGCGCCCCGCTCGCCGGGCTGGCGATCGACGTCGCGAAGCCGTACCTGGGCGCGACCAACGGCTACCAGATCCTGTGGCCGGTCTGCGGCCTCGGGATCCTCGGCGCGATCCCGCTGCTGGTGCGGCTGATGGCGGTCGAGGACGAGCGCGCGCTGGCACCGGTGCCTGCAACGCCTCCGCCGGCAGTGCCGTAGGCGACCGCCGCTAGCGAGTCTGAGCGAGCGCGGGAGCCCAGGCGGCCATCGGCGAGACGTCGCCGTCGCCGTTCAGCCGCCGGTAGCCGAGCGCGTGCTCGGCCTGCATCAGCTTGTGGATCTGCGTCGTGCCCTCGTAGATGATCGGCGCCCGCGCGTTGCGGAAGTAGCGCTCGATCCCGTACTCCGCCGAGTAGCCGTACGCGCCGTGCACCTGGATCGCCAGGTGCGCCGCCCGGAACGCCGACTCGGTCGCATGCCACTTCGCCAGCGACGTCTCGCGCGTGTTCCGCACGCCCTGGTTCTTCAGCCACGCCGCCTGCATCACGAGCAGCTTCGACGTCTCGTAGCCGAGCACCATCTCGGCGATCATGTCCTGGACGAACTGGTACTTGCCGATCGGCTGCCCGAACGTCTCCCGCTCGCGCGCGTACTCGACCGACCGCTCCAGGCACGCGCGCACGACGCCGCACGCGCCGGCCGCGACCGTGAACCGCCCCTGGTCGAGCCCGTACATCGCGATCTCGAAGCCCTGGCCCTCCTCGCCGACGAGGTTCTCGGCCGGCACCTCGACGTTCTCGAAGAAGAGCTCGCCCGTCGAGCCCGCCCAGACGCCCAGCTTGTGCTCGGTCTCGCGCGTCGTGACGCCGGGCCACTCGCGCTCGACGATGAACGCGGAGATGCCCTTGTGCTTCGCCTTCGGATCGGTCTTGGCGAAGACGAGCTGGTGGTCGGCGACCGTCGCGTACGAGATCCAGTTCTTCTGGCCGTTCAACACATACGAGTCGCCCTCGCGCCGCGCGGTGGTGAGCATCGCGGCCACGTCCGACCCCGCCGCCGGCTCGGTCAGGCCGAAGCAGGCGAGCTTCTCGCCCTTCGCCTGCGGCACGAGGTAGCGCTGCTTCTGCTCCTCCGAGCCGTAGCGCAGCAGCGAGAGCGAGTTCAGCCCCACGTGCACCGAGATCAGCGTCCGGAAGGCGGCCTCGCCGCGCTCGATCTCCTCGCACGCCAGCGCCTCGGCGACGAAGTCGAGCCCGGCCCCGCCGTACTCCTCCGGGATCACGATCCCGAGCAGCCCCAGCTCGGCCATTCCCGCGATCACATCCAGGTCCAGGTGGTGGTTGATGTCGTTCTCGATCGCGTTCGGGAGCACGCGCTCGTCGACGAACGTACGCACCGTGTCCTGAATCAGCCGCTGTTCCGGGGTAAGGTCGAAGTCCATGGCAGAGAGTCTATGGAAGCGCCTCGGCCCGGCCCCGCTCGAGGTCGAGGGCTACGAGCTCGAGCGGCTCGAGCAGCCGGTCACGCGAGGCTTCACGCGCGTGACCACCGTCGTGCACCTGCGCGGCGGCGGCCACGAGGGCCTCGGCGAGGACGTCACCTGGTACCCCGAGCACCATGACCGCGAGCAGCAGGCCGGCGCCGTCCTGCCGCTCGCCGGCAGCTGGACGCTGGAGTCGTTCTCGGACGCGCTCGACATGCCCGACCCGCACCGGCGCTGGGCGTACGAGAGCGCCGCGCTCGACCTCGCGCTGCGCCAGGCGGGCCAGAGCCTCGCCGAGCTCGCGGGCCGTGAGCCGCGACCGGTCACGTTCGTGGTCTCGCCGGGCCTCGGCAACCCGCCGACGAGCCGCGTCGTCCTGCGCTGGCTCGAGCTCGACGCAGAGCCATCGCTTCAAGCTCGACCCGGCGAGCGACTGGACCGACCAGCTGATCGAGGCGCTCGCCGACACCGGCGCGATCGTGACCGCCGACTACAAGGCCTACTACCGCACCGAGGACGACCCGCCGCCCGACCCCGACCTCTACCGGCGCGTCGCCGAGGGTTTCCCGGAGGCCTACCTCGAGGACCCGGCGCTGACGGACGAGACCGACGCCGTGCTCGAGCCGCACCGCGACCGCGTCACCTGGGACGCGCCGATCCACTCGGTCGCCGACGTCGAGGCGCTCGCCTGGCCGCCGCGCGTGCTCAACTCGAAGCCTTCGCGCTTCGGCCGCCTGAGCGAGGTGCTCGCCTTCTACGACCACTGCGCCGCGAACGGGATCGCGCTCTACGGCGGCGGCATGTTCGAGCTCGGCCCCGGCCGCGGGCAGATCCAGTACCTCGCCTCGCTCTTCCACCCGGACGGGCCGAACGACGTCGCGCCGCGCGCCTACAACGATCCCGAGCCGCGGCCCGGCCTGCCGCCGAGCCCGCTCCCGCGCGGCCCCGGAAGACATGGGCTTTCGTTGGCGCGAGCCCGGCGCTACTCTTTGACTGACTAGTCAATCAAAGGGTAGAAATGGCTACGGCTGAGGCAATCGGCACCGGTATCTCCTTCGCGCTGACCGACGAGCAGAAGGCGCTGCGCGAGCTCGCGCACGAGTTCGCGGCCAGGGAGATCAGGCCGGTGGCGGCCGAGCACGACGAGCACCAGACCCATCCCGGCCGACGTGATCGCGAAGGCGCACGAGGTCGGCCTGATGAATCCGCACATCCCCGAGGAGCTCGGCGGCGCGGGTCTCGGCGCGATGGAGGGCGCGCTGATCGGCGAGGAGCTCTGCTGGGGCTGCTCCGGGATCGGGACGTCGATCGTCGCGAACATCCTCGGCGCGCTGCCGATGCTGATCGCCGGCACCGACGAGCAGCAGCGCGAGTGGCTGCCGCCGCTGCTGGAGGAGCCGATCCTCTGCTCGTTCGCGCTGACCGAGCCGAACGCCGGCTCCGACGTCTCCGGGATCCAGACGACGGCCGTGCGCCGCGGCGACGAGTACGTCCTCAACGGCTCGAAGATGTTCATCACCAACGCGGGCCAGGCCTCGTGGGTGATCGTCTTCGCCTCGACCGACAAGGACGCCGGCCACCGCGGCCTGAGCGCGTTCGTCGTCCCGACCGAGCTCGACGGCGTGGTCGTCGAGAAGCACCTCGACAAGATGGGCCAGCGCGCGACCGACACCTCGGCGCTCGCCTTCCAGGACGTGGTCGTGCCCGCGGCCAACCGGCTCGGGGAGGAAGGCCAGGGCTTCAAGATCGCGATGCAGACGCTCGACAACACGCGGCCCGGCACGGCCGCGGGCGCGGTCGGCGTGGCGCGGGCGGCGTTCGAGCACTCGGTCGCCTACGCGCGCGAGCGCGTGCAGTTCGGCCAGCCGATCGCGATGAACCAGGGCGTCAACTTCCTCGTCGCCGACATGGCCGCCGAGATCGAGGCCGCGCGGCTGCTCACCTGGCAGGCCGCGTGGCTGCTCGACCAGGGCGAGCGGGCGACGCTGCAGTCGTCCTACGCAAAGCGCTTCGCCGCCGACACGGCGATGAAGGTGACGACCGACGCCGTGCAGATCTTCGGCGGCTACGGCTACATGAAGGAGTACCCGGTCGAGAAGCTGATGCGCGACGCGAAGCTGTTCCAGATCTACGAGGGCACGTCGCAGATCCAGCGGCTCGTGATCGCCCGCGAGATCTTTCTTCCCCGCGACGCCTGAACTGCCTGGCCCCGCCGCTACACTCCACGTCTTGCGCGTCGAGGCTGGGACTGGGCCGGTCCGTGTCCGCAATCGACGTCGCAGCCGTTCCAGGGCGCTGCTCGCGCAGCGGCTGGTGGTGGTGGCGATCGTCGTGGCGGTCTGCGGCGCCGTGCTCGGATTCATCTTCGCCGGCTCGCCGGACCGGATCGCCGCGGGCGTCAAGGTCGACGGCGTCAACGTCGGCGGGCTGACCGCCGGCGAGGCGCGCACGAAGCTCGAGCGCCGCGCGAACGCGCTGGCGGAAGTGCCCGTGACCTTCACCGCCGGCGGCCACGAGTGGCGGCTGAAGCCGGTCAGCCTCGGCGTCGAGGCCGACTGGGGCGCCGCCGCCAAGCTGGCGCTCGACCAGGGCGACGGCGTCGGCCCGATTCGAGGCTTCCGCCGGATCGGCGTGCGCGTCTTCGGCGCCGACGTCTCGCCTCCGACCCGCGTGCTCGAACGGGCGCTCGTCTTCGAGGTCGGCAGGATGGCGAAGGCCGTCAACCGCCCGCATCGCGACGCGGCGATCGTCCTGCACGGCCTGCAGCCCGTCGTCCTGGGCGCGCGCACCGGCGTGGCGCTCGACCGGGCAGCGGCCGGCGACACGATCGTGCGCTCGCTCGCGAGCTTCCAGCGTGGCCACCGCGTCGCCCTGCCCGTTCGGGTCGACGCCCCCAAGGCGCGCGCCGGAGACCTGACGCCGGTCGCCGCGCAGGTGCGCACCGCGCTCGCGCGGCCTGTGCGGATGCAGCTCGGCGCCGCGTCGTGGTGGCTGCCGCCGAGGCAGCTCGCGGCGATCCTGCAGCTCCCGCGCGGCGGCACGAAGACGCTGGCCGTCGGCGGGCCGGGCGCGACCCGCTACTTCGCCAGGCTCGGCCGCGGGATCGACAAGCCCGCACGCGACGCCACCTTCAGCGTGCTCTCGTCCGGCCGCGTCGTCGTCGTGCCCGCTCGGCCCGGGCGCGTCGTCGCCGCCGGCCCGACCGGCCGCCACATCCTCGCCGCCGCGCTCGCGCCGCAGGCCCGCACGGCCCGTGTCGTCGTCACCTACGCCCAGCCGCACCGCTCGACCGCGCAGGCGAAGGCGATGGGGATCACGACGCGTGTCGCCGGCTACGAGACGATCTACGGCGGCGACCCGAACCGGATCCACAACGTCCAGCTCGTCGCGCAGCTGATCGACGGGAAGCTGATCGCGCCCGGCGCGACCTTCTCCTTCAACGCGGCCACCGGCGACCGCACGGCCGACAAGGGCTTCCGCGAGGCGCCGGTGATCATCAACGGCGAGCTCACGACCGGGCTCGGCGGCGGCGTCTGCCAGGTCTCGACGACGGTCTTCAACGCCGCCTACGAGGCCGGCCTGAAGATCACCGAGCGGACGAACCACGCGCTCTACATCAGCCACTACCCGCAGGGCCGCGACGCGACGGTCAACTACCCGGACGTCGACCTGAAGTTCGTCAACGACACGGCGCACTGGCTGCTGCTGCGCACGTACGTCGGCTCGTACTCGCTCCAGGTCGAGCTCTACGGGGCGCCGCTGAACCGGCGCGTCGAGAGCGATACGCGGCCGCTCGTCACGACCGGGCACGCGCCGCTCGAGAAGGTGTCCGACCCGGCGCTCTTCGTCGGCCAGACCTCCGTCGAGGAGAGCGGCACCGCTCCGCAGTCGACGAGCGTCGAGCGCAAGGTCTACACCGCCGGCGGCGCGCTGCTCTACGACAACACCTGGTACTCGTCCTACCGCGGCGAGACGCGCATCGTCCACGTCGGGACGAAGCCGAGGCCGGTGGAGCCGCCGAAGAAGAAGGGCCCGAGCGGGCCGAGCGGCCCGACCGGCCCGACCGGCGTCAGCTCTCCGCAGCGCTGATCTCGTCGGCGAGCCAGCCCGGCACGCGCGTCGGCCGGTGCGTGGTCGCGTCGACGCAGGCGTGGCGCGTCCAGCCGTCCGCGATCTGCTCGCCTTCGCGCTCGACCGAATAGTCGAAGCGGAAGCGCGCGCCGCGCAGCTCGCCGCAGCGGGCGCGGATCGTGAGCCGGTCGTCGAAGCGCGCGGGCGCGAGGTAGCGGACGTCGGCCTCGATCGTCAGCGCTTCGATCCCCTCGGCCCGCAGGCCCGGGTAGCCGCCGCGGAAGCGCGCCAGGTAGTCGATGCGGGCGACCTCGAACCAGACGAGGTAGACGGCGTTGTGCGCGATCCCCTGCGCGTCGGTCTCGGCGAAGCGCACGCGCACCTCGGTCTCGAAGTGGAAGTCCACGGCCGCGGAGTCTCTACGATCGCGATCGCCGTGGAGCTGGCCGAGCTGATTCGCGCCCGGCAGCCGTGCGTCGTGCTGACCGGCGCCGGCGTGAGCACCGAGAGCGGGATCCCGGACTTCCGCTCGCCGACCGGGCTCTGGGCGCGCTTCGACCCGCTCGAGTACGGCTCGATCGAGGCCTTTCGGGCCGACCCGCTCAAGGTCTGGAGCTTCTACAAGCCGCGCATGGCGATGCTGACCGAGGCCGAGCCGAACGCGGCGCACCTCGCGCTCGCCGAGCTCGAGCGGCTCGGCTTCGTCGAGGCGGTGGTGACCCAGAACATCGACCTGCTGCACGAGCGCGCCGGGAGCCGCGAGGTGGTCGAGGTGCACGGCTCGATCCGCAGCGCGACCTGCCCGGCCTGCGGGCAGCGCGAGCCGCTCGAGCGCGTGCTCGAGCTGCTGGCCGAGGCCGACGCGCCTGTCTGCCCGGCATGCGGAGAGATCCTCAAGCCCGACGTCGTCTTCTTCGGCGAGCTGCTGCCGGCTGCGGCGATCGAGCGAGCCTCGCAGCTGGCGCGCTCGGCAAGTCTGCTGCTCGTGGTCGGCTCGGCGCTCGAGGTCTACCCGGTGGCGGGGCTGCCGGAGGAGACGCTCGCCGCGGGCGGGCAGCTCGCGATCGTGAACAAGAGCGCGACGCCGTACGACGCGCGGGCGTCGCTGACGATCGACGGCAGTGCCGGCGAGGTGCTCGCGCGGACGGCCGAGGCGCTACGCGGAGAGCAGCCGCAGCAGCCGCAGCACGCTTCGTGAGCGGAGCACGAGCCCGCGGATCGTCAGCTCGCCCCCGAGCTGCCGCTTGAGCACCTGACGGCCGGCCGGCGACCACACCGCCGGCAGCCGCTCGCAGGGCATCCGCGTCAGCGCCAGGATCGCGTCCTCGTCGCCGAGGATGCGAATGCTCGCGCTCTCCGGCTCGCCGTCGGAGACCCGCACGCGATCGCCGGCGAAGTCGAGCGTCACCGCGCTGCCGGTGTCCTCGGCGCGCACGAGCACGCGGCCCTCGAGCTTGCCGAGCTGTGCGGCGTTCCGCGTGAGCGCTTCGTGCAGGGCGAGTGCGAGCGGGGAGGACGTTCCCTCGGCGAGCTCGACGTGGGAATGCGGCGGCACAGGGCCATTCTGGCCCGGCGCGGCCGGCGGTGTCAGGCCGCGGCGCGCTTCAGCGGACGCTCGTCGAGCACGCGCCTGCATTCCGAGCAGACCGTGCGCTCGACCTCGTACGGGATTCCGAGCCGCTGGAGCAGCACGTAGGACCGCACGCCCGAGTGCCGGTGAAGCCGCTTGCGATGTATGGACAGCTGACCCATGTCCTTGTCGAACCGTAGCGTCGCCATCGGAAGCTACGACGCCCAAACGGGTGATGAAGTTGTGACGTTTCGGAAACGGCGCCTGGCGGCTAGGCTCGTAGTCGTGAGACGAGCGCTGCTCTGGGCTCCGCTCCTGCTCGTGCTGGCCGGTTGTGGCGCGACCGCCCACGTGGCCTCGAGCACGCGCCCGCCGAGCGACGCTCCGAGCTGCCACCCGGGCCTCGTGCGGGCGGGCAGCGCCAACGTCGCGGTCGCGGCGGTCGTCCTCTCGAGCGCGAAGGCCTACCGCCGGCCGGGAAGTAAGCCCTTCGCCCGCTTCGGGCGGCTGAACGTCAACCGCTTCCCGACCTTCTTCCGCGTGCTGGGCACCGTCCGCGGTCCCGACTGCGCGCCGCGCTGGTTCCGCGTCCAGCTGCCGATCAAGCCGAACGGCGTCACCGGCTACGTCCGGGCGAAGGCGGTCGACACCGGCCCGGTGCGCTCGCGCGTGGTCGTCGACCTCTCCGCGAAGCGCCTGACGCTCTTCCGCAGCGGCAGGCGCGTCTTCTCGACGACGGTCGCGGTCGGCTCGCGCGCGACGCCGACGCCGACCGGCCGCTACTACGTCAACCAGCGCCTGATCCCGCAGGACCCGCGCGGCCCCTTCGGCCCGGCGGCGATCGGCATCTCGGCCTACTCGACGGTGCTCACCGGCTGGACGCAGGGCGGGCCGATCGCGATCCACGGGACGAACGAGCCCTGGTCGATCGGGCATGCGGTCTCGAACGGCTGCATCCGCGTCCGCAATCCGGTGCTGCGGCGCCTGTACGAGGTCACGCCGGCGGGCACGCCGGTCGTGATCCACGAGTAGCGGGCGCGAAGTCGGGTATAAAGCGCACATGGCTCAAGAGAGTGGACAGGACCTCTTCGCCCAGCTCGCCGAGCGGGGCCAGGACGTGATCGGCCGGATCGCCGAGATGCCGGGCGCGCAGAAGCTCGTCGAGAACGCGAACCAGCTCAAGGAGCGCGTGGACGACCTCTCGAAGAAGGTTCGCGGCCTCGACGCGCTCGAGCGGCGCGTGGCCTCGCTCGAGAAGAAGGTCGACCAGCTCTCGAAGTCGGCCAAGCCGGCCGCGCGGAAGACCGCCGCCAAGCCGAAGCCCAAGCCGAAGAGCTAAGCGGGGACGCGCAGCCGCAAGCGCGCGCGGCACGATCTCGAAGCGCACGGGCGTCGTCCCGGGCTGCTCGCCGTCGAGCTCGACGGGCAGCGGCTCGGGAGACTCGATCTCGACCGTCGCGCCGCGCAGCAGCGTCGCCTTCGGGTGCGGCAGGTGCCGGCCGCGATACGTCTTCGGCAGGGTCAGCAGCAGGTCGCGCTTGGTCAGGTCGCCGATCAGGAGCACGTCGAAGAGGCCGTCGTCCGGCTCGGCGTCAGGGAGCATCTTCATCCCGCCGCCGAGGTAGCGGCCGTTGGCGACGATCACGTCGTGCATGCGGCCGTGGTGCTCCTCGCCGCCGGCGCGAACCGTGACCTCGCCGCTGCGCCAGCGCGAGAAGACGGCGAACGTGGCCCAGGCGTAGGAGACCTTGCCGCCGAGCGTCTTCGACGTCTCGTTCGCGCGCTTGCGCGATCGCGCCGCTCATCCCGGCGCTGGCCACGTTCGCGAACAGCGACTCGGCCTCGGCGCCGTCCCAGCCGAGGTAGCGCGCCCGCCCGAGGTCGATCTCGCGCGTGCGCCCGTGCAGCGCGACCTCGACCGCGGCCTCGAGCTTGCGCGGGATGCCGTAGGTGCGGACGAAGTCCCAGCCGGTGCCGCGCGGGATCACGGCCAGCTCGACGTCGAGCCCGGCGATCCCGTTCGACGACCTCGTTCACCGTCCCGTCGCCGCCGACGGCCACGAGCAGCGACGCCTTCGCCGCCGCCTCGCGCGCGAGCTCGGTCAGGTGGCCCGGGCGCTCGGAGAAGAGCGCGTCGCCCTGCAGCCCGAGCTCGGCCGCCTGGTGCGCCAGCTCCGGCCAGCGCCGTCCCGCCGCGCCGGCCTCGGCCGCCGGGTTGACCAGGAAGACGGTGTCGCTAATGAGAGTCCGGTGACCGTGGCCAGCGCGACGCGCGTCATGCGGTCGACCGCGGCGCGCAGCTCGTCGTCCGAGATGCGCGTGAACTCGTCGCCGATCACGATGTCGCTCACCGTCAGCAGGCAGCCGGCCTTGACCCCGCGCAGCGAGCCGATCGTGAACAGCACCGCAGCCTCCATCTCGACGCCGAGCACGCCGCGGGCCGACCAGCGCTTGTGCCGCTCCGGGTCCGGGTCGTAGAAGGTGTCGCTGGAGGCGATCGCGCCGACGCGCAGCGGCTGCTCGAGCTCCTTGGCCGCGTGGACGGCGGCGTGGACGAGCTCCCAGTCGGCGGTCGGCACGTGCGGCTCGCCGCCGACGTAGTGCCGCGCGGTGCCGTCGGCGGGGACGGCCGAGACCGCGACGATCAGGTCGCCGAGCTGCGAGGTCCTGCTGGAGCCCGCCGCAGGTGCCGACGCGCAGGAAGCGCTTGACGCCGAGCTGCACGAGCTCCTCCATCACGATCGCGGCCGAGGGGCAGCCCATCCCGGTCGACTGCACCGAGACCGGCTTGCCCTCCCACTCGCCGGAGTAGCCGAGCATCCCGCGCTCGCCGTTTCGCTGCACGGGATTGTCGAAGTAGGTCTCGGCGATGTACTTGGCGCGCAGCGGGTCGCCGGGGAGGAGACAGGCCTCCCCGTACTCGCCGGGCTCGGCGCGGACGTGGATCGGCATGCCCGAGAGCCTAAAGTTGCGGCCGTGGCCGCGCTGATCGAACCGGCGCTGGACGAGATCCTGGCCTTCTGCGCCGAGGACCCGATCGAGCGCGTGTTCCTCGAGGACGTCGCGCGGCGCGGGCTCGGCCGCTTCACCGGGCTCGCCGAGGACGGACGGCTGCGGGCGCTCTGCCACGTCGGCACGAACCTCGTCCCGTCGGGGAGCGGCTGCGGCGCGTTCGCGGCCGTCGACGGCGCGCGGCGGGCCCGGCTCGTGATCGGCGAGGAGAACGCGGTCGGCGACTTCTGGGCGCGAGGCGCGGCACCGGCTCGGCACGCCGCGCGAGGACCGCCCGGGCCAGCCGGTCTACGTGCTCGAGGAGCCGCCCGAGCCCGGCGAGACCGGGCTGCGGCCCGCGACGCAGGACGACTTCGACCTGCTCGTCCCCGCGTGCGCCGAGGCCCACCGCGAGGAGCTCGGGATCGACCCGCTCGCGCGCGACCCGGAGAGCTTCCGCTGGCGGACGCGGATGCAGATCGAGGACGGCCGCTCGTGGCTCTGGGCCGAGGACGGCACGATCCTGTTCAAGGCGGAGGCGTCGGCGTGGACGCCCTCGGCGGTGCAGCTGCAGCAGGTCTGGGTCGACCCGAACGTCCGCGGCCGCGGCTACGCGCAGCGGGGGATGCGCGACCTCTGCCGCCTGCTGCTCGAGCGCGTCCCGGCCGTCTGCCTGTTCGTCCGCGCCGAGAACGCGCCGGCGATCCGGGTCTACGAGAACGTCGGCATGCGCCACACGATCTCGTACCGCAGCCTCGTCTTCGTCTGACAGAAAACGCCCCGAATGGGGGAGGCACGGAAGGCAGCGAGTGCCGAAGCTATGGGCGTGCGGCGACTCGGCCTCTCTGCGGCTGGCCTGCTCGTCATCGTCACG